>NZ_JAEUWZ010000001.1:0-4118251 GCF_016925765.1 Pantoea sp. 1B4
TCCCTATAATGCGCCTCCATCAACACGGAACACCGGCAACGGAAAACGGGTTGAGAGGCACAGGAGACTGCGCCGCCGGAGAAAAACTTCTGAGAAAGAGGTTGACTCTGCAGGAGGAAAGCGTAATATACGCCACCTCGCGACAGGACGCTAACGCACTGTTCGCACTGCTCTTTAACAATTTATCAGACAATCTGTGTGGGCACTCGCAGGATTGATATCAGCGTCTCCGGACGTAAAAAAATATCAAGCCTCACGAGTGAACACATAATGAAATTCATTATGACGTTTTACAGATGAGCACCGCTTAACTTGTTTAAGCAAATCAAACTTAAATTGAAGAGTTTGATCATGGCTCAGATTGAACGCTGGCGGCAGGCCTAACACATGCAAGTCGGACGGTAGCACAGAGGAGCTTGCTCCTTGGGTGACGAGTGGCGGACGGGTGAGTAATGTCTGGGGATCTGCCCGATAGAGGGGGATAACCACTGGAAACGGTGGCTAATACCGCATAACGTCGCAAGACCAAAGAGGGGGACCTTCGGGCCTCTCACTATCGGATGAACCCAGATGGGATTAGCTAGTAGGCGGGGTAATGGCCCACCTAGGCGACGATCCCTAGCTGGTCTGAGAGGATGACCAGCCACACTGGAACTGAGACACGGTCCAGACTCCTACGGGAGGCAGCAGTGGGGAATATTGCACAATGGGCGCAAGCCTGATGCAGCCATGCCGCGTGTATGAAGAAGGCCTTCGGGTTGTAAAGTACTTTCAGCGGGGAGGAAGGCGACGGGGTTAATAACCCTGTCGATTGACGTTACCCGCAGAAGAAGCACCGGCTAACTCCGTGCCAGCAGCCGCGGTAATACGGAGGGTGCAAGCGTTAATCGGAATTACTGGGCGTAAAGCGCACGCAGGCGGTCTGTTAAGTCAGATGTGAAATCCCCGGGCTTAACCTGGGAACTGCATTTGAAACTGGCAGGCTTGAGTCTTGTAGAGGGGGGTAGAATTCCAGGTGTAGCGGTGAAATGCGTAGAGATCTGGAGGAATACCGGTGGCGAAGGCGGCCCCCCTGGACAAAGACTGACGCTCAGGTGCGAAAGCGTGGGGAGCAAACAGGATTAGATACCCTGGTAGTCCACGCCGTAAACGATGTCGACTTGGAGGTTGTTCCCTTGAGGAGTGGCTTCCGGAGCTAACGCGTTAAGTCGACCGCCTGGGGAGTACGGCCGCAAGGTTAAAACTCAAATGAATTGACGGGGGCCCGCACAAGCGGTGGAGCATGTGGTTTAATTCGATGCAACGCGAAGAACCTTACCTACTCTTGACATCCAGCGAACTTAGCAGAGATGCTTTGGTGCCTTCGGGAACGCTGAGACAGGTGCTGCATGGCTGTCGTCAGCTCGTGTTGTGAAATGTTGGGTTAAGTCCCGCAACGAGCGCAACCCTTATCCTTTGTTGCCAGCGATTCGGTCGGGAACTCAAAGGAGACTGCCGGTGATAAACCGGAGGAAGGTGGGGATGACGTCAAGTCATCATGGCCCTTACGAGTAGGGCTACACACGTGCTACAATGGCGCATACAAAGAGAAGCGACCTCGCGAGAGCAAGCGGACCTCACAAAGTGCGTCGTAGTCCGGATCGGAGTCTGCAACTCGACTCCGTGAAGTCGGAATCGCTAGTAATCGTGGATCAGAATGCCACGGTGAATACGTTCCCGGGCCTTGTACACACCGCCCGTCACACCATGGGAGTGGGTTGCAAAAGAAGTAGGTAGCTTAACCTTCGGGAGGGCGCTTACCACTTTGTGATTCATGACTGGGGTGAAGTCGTAACAAGGTAACCGTAGGGGAACCTGCGGTTGGATCACCTCCTTACCTGAAGATACCTTCCCGCGCAGTGTCCACACAGATTGTCTGATAAAAAGTAATGAGCAGGACGGCTGCGAAGTCGTGACACTTTTGTGTCCCCTTCGTCTAGCGGTTAGGACTCCGCCCTTTCACGGCGGCAACAGGGGTTCGAATCCCCTAGGGGACGCCACCTGCTTGGTGACAGGTGAAAGGTGTCTCCATACAGTATCTCAAAACCGATTTGGTTGCGTAAGCAGCCGGGCCGCGTTTGAGATATTTGCTCTTTAACAATCCGGAACAAGCTGAAAATTGAAACGACGCAGCGCGTCATTCCTCCGTAATAAGGAATGACAATGCGATGCGTTCGAGTCTCTCAAATGCTTGCAACACGCAGCGTTGAAAAACGCCTGTGGGTTGTGAGGTTAAGCGACTAAGCGTACACGGTGGATGCCCAGGCAGTCAGAGGCGATGAAGGACGTGCTAATCTGCGTAAAGCGACGGTAAGGTGATATGAACCGCTACAGCCGTCGATGTCCGAATGGGGAAACCCGGTGCACTCTGTGCATCATTGCAGCATGAATACATAGTGCTGCAAGGCGAACCGGGGGGAACTGAAACATCTAAGTACCCCGAGGAAAAGAAATCAACCGAGATTCCCCCCAGTAGCGGCGAGCGAACGGGGAGCAGCCCAGAGCCTGAATCAGTTTGTGTGTTAGTGGAAGCGTCTGGAAAGTCGCAGGGTACAGGGTGATACTCCCGTACACAAAAACACACATGCTGTGAGCTCGATGAGTAAGGCGGGACACGTGGTATCCTGTCTGAATATGGGGGGGACCATCCTCCAAGGCTAAATACTCCTGACTGACCGATAGTGAACCAGTACCGTGAGGGAAAGGCGAAAAGAACCCCGGCGAGGGGAGTGAAACAGAACCTGAAACCGTGTACGTACAAGCAGTGGGAGCCTTCTTTATGGGGGGTGACTGCGTACCTTTTGTATAATGGGTCAGCGACTTATATTCTGTAGCAAGGTTAACCGTATAGGGGAGCCGCAGGGAAACCGAGTCTTAACTGGGCGTTAAGTTGCAGGGTATAGACCCGAAACCCGGTGATCTAGCCATGGGCAGGTTGAAGGTTGGGTAACACTAACTGGAGGACCGAACCGACTAATGTTGAAAAATTAGCGGATGACCTGTGGCTGGGGGTGAAAGGCCAATCAAACCGGGAGATAGCTGGTTCTCCCCGAAAGCTATTTAGGTAGCGCCTCGTGAACTCATCTTCGGGGGTAGAGCACTGTTTCGGCTAGGGGGGCCATCCCGGCTTACCAACCCGATGCAAACTGCGAATACCGAAGAATGTTATCACGGGAGACACACGGCGGGTGCTAACGTCCGTCGTGAAGAGGGAAACAACCCAGACCGCCAGCTAAGGTCCCAAAGTCATGGTTAAGTGGGAAACGATGTGGGAAGGCACAGACAGCCAGGATGTTGGCTTAGAAGCAGCCATCATTTAAAGAAAGCGTAATAGCTCACTGGTCGAGTCGGCCTGCGCGGAAGATGTAACGGGGCTAAACCATGCACCGAAGCTGCGGCAGCGACACTATGTGTTGTTGGGTAGGGGAGCGTTCTGTAAGCCGTCGAAGGTGTGCTGTGAGGCATGCTGGAGGTATCAGAAGTGCGAATGCTGACATAAGTAACGATAAAGCGGGTGAAAAGCCCGCTCGCCGGAAGACCAAGGGTTCCTGTTCAACGTTAATCGGAGCAGGGTGAGTCGACCCCTAAGGCGAGGCCGAAAGGCGTAGTCGATGGGAAACAGGTTAATATTCCTGTACTCGGTGTTACTGCGAAGGGGGGACGGAGAAGGCTATATCAGCCGGGCGACGGTTGTCCCGGTTTAAGCGTGTAGGCGGAGTGTCCAGGTAAATCCGGACGCTTGTTAACGCTGAGGCGTGACGACGAGGCACTACGGTGCTGAAGTGATAAATGCCCAGCTTCCAGGAAAAGCCTCTAAGCATCAGGTAACACAGAATCGTACCCCAAACCGACACAGGTGGTCAGGTAGAGAATACCAAGGCGCTTGAGAGAACTCGGGTGAAGGAACTAGGCAAAATGGTGCCGTAACTTCGGGAGAAGGCACGCTGGCGCGTAGGTGGAGGGACTTGCTCCCCGAGCCGAAGCCAGTCGAAGATACCAGCTGGCTGCAACTGTTTATTAAAAACACAGCACTGTGCAAACACGAAAGTGGACGTATACGGTGTGACGCCTGCCCGGTGCCGGAAGGTTAATTGATGGGGTTATCCGCAAGGAGAAGCTCTTGATCGAAGCCCCGGTAAACGGCGGCCGTAACTATAACGGTCCTAAGGTAGCGAAATTCCTTGTCGGGTAAGTTCCGACCTGCACGAATGGCGTAATGATGGCCAGGCTGTCTCCACCCGAGACTCAGTGAAATTGAACTCGCTGTGAAGATGCAGTGTACCCGCGGCAAGACGGAAAGACCCCGTGAACCTTTACTACAGCTTGACACTGAACATTGAGCCTTGATGTGTAGGATAGGTGGGAGGCTTTGAAGCGCGGACGCCAGTCTGCGTGGAGCCAACCTTGAAATACCACCCTTTAATGTTTGATGTTCTAACGTAGGCCCGTAATCCGGGCTGCGGACAGTGTCTGGTGGGTAGTTTGACTGGGGCGGTCTCCTCCTAAAGAGTAACGGAGGAGCACGAAGGTCAGCTAATCACGGTCGGACATCGTGAGGTTAGTGCAATGGCATAAGCTGGCTTGACTGCGAGAGTGACGGCTCGAGCAGGTGCGAAAGCAGGTCATAGTGATCCGGTGGTTCTGAATGGAAGGGCCATCGCTCAACGGATAAAAGGTACTCCGGGGATAACAGGCTGATACCGCCCAAGAGTTCATATCGACGGCGGTGTTTGGCACCTCGATGTCGGCTCATCACATCCTGGGGCTGAAGTAGGTCCCAAGGGTACGGCTGTTCGCCGTTTAAAGTGGTACGCGAGCTGGGTTTAGAACGTCGTGAGACAGTTCGGTCCCTATCTGCCGTGGGCGCTGGAGAATTGAGGGGGGGTTGCTCCTAGTACGAGAGGACCGGAGTGAACGCACCACTGGTGTTCGGGTTGTCATGCCAATGGCATTGCCCGGTAGCTAAGTGCGGAAAAGATAAGTGCTGAAAGCATCTAAGCACGAAACTTGCCCCGAGATGAGTTCTCCCTGACTCCTTGAGAGTCCTGAAGGGACGTTGAAGACTACGACGTTGATAGGCCGGGTGTGTAAGCGCAGCGATGCGTTGAGCTAACCGGTACTAATGACCCGTGAGGCTTAACCTTACAACGCCAGAGGCGTTTTTGAGAGACACAATTTTCAGCCTGTACCGGATAAAAATTAGCGGAAACGAAAGATTTTGCGGCGTGACAAGGCGCAGAGCGAGGACGTCAGCGGGAGCATACTGAAGTATGTGACCGGTGTGGCTGAGCGATGGCAACACGGTCATGGCGTAAAAGATTCGTTTCGTGCACCAAGATTTGCCTGGCGGCTTTAGCGCGGTGGTCCCACCTGACCCCATGCCGAACTCAGAAGTGAAACGCCGTAGCGCCGATGGTAGTGTGGGGTCTCCCCATGCGAGAGTAGGGAACTGCCAGGCATTAAATAAGTGAAGAAGCCCCGCACGGAAGTGCGGGGCTTTTTTTACGTCTGCAGATCGTGAAAAACTGCATCACAACATCCATTTCAGCGTTTCTCAAGCCAGTCGGCAATGAAGTCTGCAACGCTGTCCGGACGATTTATATCCAGAACTGGCACGTTCAGCGTTAATTTCTGGTCGCTGGCGACAGCGATTACCTGCTCATCAAGCAGTTCCTCGATCCCACCCTTGATCCCGGCCCGCCATAAAACAATTTTAGGTACGGGTTCATCTTTGAAGCCTTCGACCAGCACGACCTCAAGCGTAGCGTGATCCATGCGGCTGAGTAGATAAGGCAGATTAATCGACTGCTTTTCCGGCGTCTCACACATCAATGCCCATCGCTCTGAACTGGCCAATATTACCTGACTGGCACCCGCTTTTCTGAGCAGATAGCTATCTTTGCCTGGCGTATCCACATCCATCTGATGATGGGTATGTTTAATCAATCCTGCGCGGATACCTTTATCGCCGAGAATCGGTATCACCTGCTGCAATAGCGTCGTTTTCCCGGTTCCACTCCAGCCCACAATGGCAAGTATAGGTAATGACATGTCAGCCTCTGTTGTTCAGGTCATCAGGCGTATTGATATTGCGGAAGGCAGCCTCATCCTCATCCATCCGGACAGCATGGCCACCGTGGTCGCGCAGAAAATGCATAAGACGTCGTTCTCCAGCCTGAAGATAGTCATAAAGAGGTGCAGCCATTTCCCGATGAATCAGCGCCAGCGTAGGATGATCGCGCGACTGTGAACGTACCCAGACTGCCGGCGCCTCACCGCGTTGATCGACCAGTTTTTCGACGAAGTAGAGAGGTATTGCAGGCGTATCGCAGGAGCAAAAAGCGGCCCATTCACCGTCGATGGCGAGCAACCCACTGTAGATCCCGGCCAGCGGACCGGGATAATCCTCAAAGACGTCCTGCACCACGCGGCATCCGCTTAACTGATAGCGATCAATATTACGATTCGCGTTAATCATGACAATGTCGACTTGTGGCCTGAGCCGTTCAAGGACATGCTGATAAAGCGGCCTGCCATCCAGCTGTACTAACCCTTTGTCCTGACCACCCATACGGCGGCCCTGACCACCGGCCAGAATGATGCCGGTTAATATTGTCATGACTGTGCCCTCGCTGATGACGCACTGTGAAAGGAGAAATCTGAATGAAATGCCATCGTTTAAACGAGTTAATCGCGTTGCTGCAACCCGCCTGGCAAAAAAGAGCCTGATCTTAATCTGGTCACATTTTTGCAGAAACTGGCTCAGGAATCTGGTTTCCGTGGCCCGTTAAGTGAATTAACCGATGATGTATTAATTTACCATCTCAAGATGCGTGACTCAGCCAGCGATGATGAGATCCCAGGCCTGAAAAAAGACTATGAAGTTGATTTCAAAACAGCACTGCTCCGCGCACGGGGTGTCATTAAACAGGACGAGTAGTGTTATCCTTGGCTGCTATTTGCAAGGGCAACTACAGGTAACATGATGAGCGACGCTGCTTTTAACTTCCAGACATTGAATCCCGACGTGTTGCTTGATGCGCTCTGGGAAACAGGAATTCGCGTCGAATCGGGTCTGACAGCCCTGAACAGCTACGAGAACAGGGTTTATCAATTCAGCGACGACGAAAAACGCCGCTATGTTGCGAAGTTTTATCGCCCACAGCGCTGGCGTGCCGAACAGATTGCTGAAGAACATCAGTACGCACTTGATCTGCTGGCTGACGAAGTGCCCATCGCGGCGCCACTGCGGTTAAAGGGTGAGACACTGCATAGTCACGCTGGCTTCTTCTTTGCCGTATTCCCCAGCCTGGGCGGACGACAATATGAGACAGACAACGAAGATCAGATGGAGTGGGTAGGCCGCTTCCTGGGCCGCATTCATCAGACCGGGCGTAAAGCGCTGTTCAGGCATCGGCCTGCCATCGGTCTGGATGAATATCTGCATGAACCCCGGCAGGTGCTGGAGCACTCTCTGTTAGTGCCTGCATCGCTTAAAGTCGCACTGCTACAGGCTATCGATAAGCTGGGAAACACGCTGCAACAACAGTGGCACACCACGTGGCAGCCGCTACGATTACATGGCGACTGCCATCCGGGTAATATCCTGTGGCGTGACGGACCGCTGTTTGTCGATCTGGATGATGCCCGTAATGGCCCGGCCGTGCAGGATCTCTGGATGCTGATCAGCGGCGATCGTCAGGAACAGCGTATTCAATGGGATATACTGCTGGAGGCGTACAGTGAGTTCAGTGATTTTGATATTAATGAATTGTCACTGATTGAACCTTTACGCGCCATGCGCATGGTTTATTATCTGGCCTGGGTTGTCCGACGCTGGCAGGATCCCGCTTTTCCGCGCGCTTTCCCCTGGATGACAGATGAAGATTTCTGGCGCAGGCAAATTTCACTCTTTACCGAGCAGGAGAAGCTGTTGCAGGAACCTCCTCTGCAGCTGACACCGCAATATTAATGACGTAGTCAGGAGAATTTTTCACGATGAAAAAAATTTGGTTTGCACTGATGGGTTTAGTGCTGGCATTCAGCGCATCTGCTGCCCAGTTCACTGAAGGTAAACAATATGTGAGTCTGCCTAAACCTGTGGCCGGCGAACCTCAGGTGATGGAGTTCTTCTCCTTCTTCTGCCCGCACTGCTATCAGTTTGAACGTATTTACCACGTCAATGACGCGGTGAAAAAGAATCTGCCTGCTGACACTAAGATGGTGAAATACCACGTCGATTTTCTCGGTGGAGAGCTGGGGCCGGTCGTGACCCAGGCCTGGGCTGTCGCGATGGCGCTGGGCGTTGAAGATAAAGTGACAGCACCGATCTTCGATGGCATTCAGAAAACGCAGACCATCACCGATCCTGCCAGTCTGAAAGAGACCTTTGTCAAAGCGGCCGGTATCTCTGCGGCGGACTATGATGCAGCCTGGAACAGCTTCGCCGTAAAAGCGCTGGTTGCGCAGCAGCAAAAAGCCGCTGCTGATGTTGATCTGCGTGGTGTGCCTGCTATTTTCGTGAATGGCAAATACATGGTTAACAACGGCGGTCTTGATACCAGCTCTATGGATAATTTCGTCGCAGACTATGCGAACGTGGTTAAATTCCTGGTAAGCCAGAAGTAATCAGCCTCACACCCCCGTTAAACGCCAGCTCTGCTGGCGTTTTTTTTATGCCTTTGAACAACGGGCCAATTTTTGTCCATCTCCAGGGCATAAATTTAATATCCACACAAGGGATCGCGCTATTAAAAATAGCGATCGGGTCACGGAAATTAAATAAGCCAATGAAATTTATGGTTTTTATTCAAGTGTCGATTATTTATTTTCCTGAAAAACAGCGCGTTATAATTTTTACGCACAAAGTTATCCACAGAACGATCGTTGCGATCCTGTCCCCAAAAGCGTGAAAAACTCCAGACGTGGCACGCCTTAGTTCACCATTTCTGCCTGGTTGTGGCATCCTTATAGCCCAACTCATAGCAACGAAGACTACACAGACTTATGGCGCAAATAGCAGAAAATCCCCTGATTCTGGTCGATGGCTCATCCTATCTTTATCGCGCGTATCACGCGTTTCCGCCGCTGACCAACAGTGCAGGTGAACCCACTGGTGCCATGTACGGCGTGCTCAACATGCTGAAAAGCCTGCTGGCGCAATACAATCCGAGTCACGTTGCTGTGGTGTTCGATGCCAAAGGCAAAACCTTCAGGGACGAGCTGTTTGAGCATTACAAATCTCACCGTCCCCCGATGCCTGACGAGCTCCGTGCACAAATTGAGCCGCTGCATGAGATGGTGCGGGCAATGGGGCTGCCGTTGCTGGCTGTGAGCGGCGTCGAGGCTGATGATGTCATCGGTACGCTGGCGCTGGAAGCGGAGAAAAAGGGTCTCTCAGTGCTGATCAGCACTGGCGACAAAGATATGGCGCAGCTGGTCACGCCCGCCATCACGCTGATTAACACCATGAGCAACACCATTCTGGGACCAGAAGAGGTTGAGCAGAAATATGGTGTTCCACCCGCATTGATCATCGACTTCCTTGCCATGATGGGTGATAGCTCCGACAACATTCCTGGCGTGCCAGGCGTCGGTGAGAAAACGGCACAGGCGTTGCTGCAGGGGCTGGGCAGCATGCAGACGATCTATGACAATCTGGACAAAGTGGCCGATCTCGGCTTTCGTGGTGCCAAAACCATGGCGACCAAACTTGAGCAGAATCGTGATGTGGCGTTTCTCTCTTATCAGCTGGCGACCATTAAGACAGACGTTGAGCTGGCGCTGCCCTGTGAAGAGCTCACAGTCACTGAACCCGATACAGAGGCATTGCAGGCCCTGTTCAGTCGTTACGAGTTCAAACGCTGGCTGAGTGACCTGCAGGACGGTAAATGGCTGCAGGGTAAAAAAGAGCACTACGCAGGCGCAAAAAGCGCAGGCCGATGAACCGGCCCCGGTGGCTGAAACCAGCAGCGTGTTACCGACCGAGGGTTATGCCACCATTCTGGATCAGGATCTCTTTGATAGCTGGCTGGAGAAGCTGAAAAACAGCGAGGTCTTTGCGTTTGATCTGGAGACCGACGCGCTGGATACCCTGAGCGCTAACATCGTCGGCATCAGCTTCGCGGTGGCGCCCGGTGAAGCCGCCTATCTGCCGGTTGCCCATGACTATCTTGATGCGCCTGATCAACTGGATCGCGCTACCGTTCTGGCACAGCTCAAGCCCTTGCTGGAAGATGAGAGCGCATGGAAAGTTGGCCAGAACCTGAAATACGATCGCGGCGTGCTGAAAAACTACGACATTGAACTGGCCGGTATCAAATTCGACACCATGCTTGAGTCCTATATCCTCAACAGCGTGGTGGGCAAACATGACATGGATAGCCTGGCCGCTCGCTGGCTTAACCATAAAACCGTGACCTTCCAGGAGATCGCCGGTAAAGGCAAAAATCAGCTGACGTTCAATCAAATCGCATTAGAGCAGGCATCTCATTACGCTGCCGAAGATGCAGATGTGACCCTGCAGCTGCATCTGAAGATGTGGCCAGAGCTGGAGAAAGAAGCGGGCCCGAAAAAAGTCTTCGAACAGATTGAGATGCCGTTACTGACAGTGATTTCGCGCATAGAGCGCAACGGTGTGTTGATCGATCAGTCTATTCTGGCGCAGCATTCGAAAGAGCTGACGGCCCGACTGGCTGAGCTTGAGTTGAAAGCGCATGAGCTGGCGGGGGGAACCCTTCAACCTCTCATCCACCAAGCAGCTTCAGGTGATCCTGTTTGAAAAACAGGGCATCAAGCCCACAAAGAAAACACCAGGCGGCGCGCCGTCAACCAGCGAAGAGGTGTTAGCCGAGCTGGCACTTGATTATCCGTTACCCAAAGTGATTCTGGAGCATCGCGGCTTATCCAAACTTAAGTCTACTTATACGGATAAATTACCGCTGATGATCAATCCGATCAGTGGCAGGGTACATACCTCTTATCATCAGGCCGTCACCGCAACCGGACGCTTATCCTCTGCCGATCCGAATCTGCAAAACATTCCGGTGCGTAATGATGAAGGACGCCGAATCCGTCAGGCATTTGTAGCGGCCAAAGGCCATCGCATTGTGGCGGCAGACTATTCACAAATCGAACTGCGTATCATGGCGCATCTCTCTCAGGACAAAGGATTGCTGGACGCTTTTGCCCAGGGCGAAGATATCCACCGCGCGACGGCATCCGAAGTGTTTGGCGTGGCGCTGGATAAGGTCAGCGGCGAACAGCGTCGCAGCGCCAAAGCGATCAACTTTGGTCTGATTTATGGCATGAGCGCCTTTGGTCTGTCACGTCAGTTGAATATCGGTGCGGGTGAAGCGAAAAAGTATATGGATCTCTACTTTGAACGCTATCCGGGCGTCCTGCGCTATATGGAGAACACACGCCAGCTGGCGGCGAGTAAAGGCTATGTCGAAACGCTGGAAGGCCGTCGGCTGTGGCTGCCCGATATTAAATCCGGTAACGCCATTCGCCGGAAAGCCGCTGAACGTGCCGCGATCAATGCGCCGATGCAGGGAACGGCAGCGGATATCATTAAGCGGGCAATGATTGCCGTGGATAACTGGCTGGAACAGCAAAACGACAATGCCGTCAGAATGATCATGCAGGTTCACGATGAACTGGTGTTCGAAGTCAAAGCCGAGGCGGTTGAAGAGGCGAGCCAGAAAATCCGTGCGTTGATGGAAGGTAGCGTACAGCTCGACGTACCTTTACTGGTTGAAGTCGGTGTGGGTGACAACTGGGATGAAGCCCACTGATTCGATGCGTGTGGTCGGTTCTGAAGAACAGAACCGGCCCTGAATCAGGTATAAGAAAATCGTTTAGTTGACCGGTTTAGCGTGGTTAACGCTGGCACTGAGAGAAAACGCTTTTCTAACTGCTTATGGTCTAAACACTTTTTTCGTCATTAAACTACATCGCAACGCTATTTTTGTGACGTGCATGGTAAAAAAAGTCCTGTTTCATGTAAGTAAGCAACAAAAAAAGCCTTTGTCACGCACAGAAAATCAGGTAAAGTTCGTCGCGTAGGGTACAGAGGTAAGATGTTCTATCTTTCAGACCTTTTACTTCACGTAATCGGATTTGGCTGAATTTAGCCGCCCCAGTCATTCTGTGACTGGGGCGTTTTTTTATTGGGCTTTTTGTACCGTCAGCATCACCGGCACAAGGTTGCCACTCACTCTTCCGCGTCCTGATCTTCAACCGCAGGTTCAAGCGTATTAAACCAGCTGTCCAGCTTCTGACGAACCTTATCCACGCCGATTTTCTTCAGCGATGAGAAGAGCTCTACCTGCACATCACCAACAAATTCGAGTGCGGCTTCACGCACGACATTGAGCTGCGCTTTACGGGCACCTGAGGCCAGTTTGTCTGCTTTAGTGAGAAGCAACAGCACCGGAATGCCACTTTCCACTGACCACTGAATCATCTGCCGGTCGAGATCTTTCAGCGGATGACGGATATCCATCAGGATAACCAGTCCTTTCAGCGCCTGACGTTTTTGCAGGTATTCACCTAACGCGCGCTGCCACTTCAGCTTCATCTCTTCCGGGACTTCGGCATAACCGTAACCGGGCAGGTCGACCAGACGCTTACCTTCTTTCACTTCAAACAGGTTAATCAGCTGCGTACGTCCCGGCGTTTTACTGGTACGCGCCAGACCCTTCTGATTGGTTAACGTATTCAGCGCACTCGATTTTCCCGCGTTCGAGCGGCCAGCGAAAGCCACCTCAATTCCGGTATCGGCAGGCAGATGGCGGATATCCGGCGCGCTCATGACAAAGTGGGTAACGTGGTAATTCAATTCAGACAAGGTGACACTCCAGAAAACGCATTAAGGCAATGCGGGCGATTATACGCGTTATGACGCGAAAGTGCTCAATCGCATCTCGGTAACAAACTTTGTAAGAGATTTGCCATTCACGGTGCGGGTTATTTCGCTTTTTACTTTAATTACTAAAAATAAAAAAATATGTAATTCAAACCCTTATCTTAAAACGTTCTTTTTTTTGAACTAACTATTTTTGACACTGACTTGAGGCTTTTACCAGTTGGTCTACATTAGTGTGCAGTGCACGGCAGCACACATCAGGATGATGCGCTCAGGGATACCAGGAGGGTTATGAGCGATGGAATGGAACAGGGTCAGGGATGCGGCCAGACAGGGATAAGGAATAGCTCAGGAGTTGAGCAGGCGCGGGATTAACCGGGATGTTACGAGCCGAAAAGGATTTAAAACATGATTCCTTCTTATGAAGGTATGAAATAAGGCGACAGCTTGAGCTGTCGCCTTTTTTCTTTGTCTACTTTCTGCTAGATTTCGCCGCAATTCTATACTGAATAAAAAAAGCCGGGACCGAATACTATGAAGCAACCTGCACGAGCTGCTAACGGCAAACCTGCCGTCAAAGCCAAACGCAAATCGCGTGACGATATCAACCATGAAGCACGCGATCGCAAACGTGATAAAAAAGCATCGCGGACATGCATCTGGCAGCCGTGCTAATCCGGCTGCGTCCGAAAACAATGGCGGACGTCAGGCGGACAGCGTGAAAGATCCGCGCATCGGGAGTAAAAAACCGGTGGCCCTGATCGCTGAAGGAAAAACCGCCGCCGTTAAACCAAAGAAAAGCGCAGAAAAACCGGCAGCAGAGAAGAAAGTGCGTCTGACACCAGAAGAAGAGCTGGCGAAGCTGGAAAATGACGAACGTCTGGATGCGCTGCTGGATCGGCTGGAAAATGGCGAAACGCTGTCGGCTGAAGATCAGGGCTGGCTGGATGCCTCGCTGGATCGTATCGACGAACTGATGGAGCAGTTAGGCATTGTGATGGATGATGCCGAAGATGAGCAGGCTGAAGAAGATATGTACCGTCTGCTGAAAGGCAACTAAGCAAATTTGATCGGCATGCGTTACCCGCATGCCGCGCTTAACAGGTAAACGACAATGTTTTGGCCTGGATCAATTTTCGCGCTGCTGGCGACATGTTATCTGCTGTGGTTATTGTTTAAACTACGACGCCTGTCGCGTCTGAAGCAACGTTTACGTCGGGTCTCATCCCGCTCACCTTTTATCTCCTCTTCTTCGCGACCTTCTCTCAGACGACGTCACCGGAAGGAGTGAGCATGCCATCGCAGCAGATTGAGTGGGATCAGGCGTTAATTGAAAAGTACAATTATGCCGGCCCGCGTTACACCTCCTATCCCACTGCGCTGGAGTTCAGCGAGCAGTACGCGGAAAACGACTTCCAGCGTGCCGTGGCGCGTTACCCTGATCGTCCGCTGTCGCTCTATGTCCATATTCCCTTCTGCCATCGTCTCTGCTACTTCTGCGGCTGCAATAAGATAGTGACGCGTCAGCGCCACAAAGCGGACCGCTATCTGGATGTGCTTGAGCAGGAGATTATTCAGCGTGCGCCGCTGTTTCGTCAGCGTCAGGTCACGCAGCTTCACTGGGGCGGCGGCACGCCAACCTTCCTCGACAATGCGCAGATTTCCCGGCTGGTGGGTTTACTGAAGCAGCATTTCAGTGTGGCCGATGATGCCGAAATGTCGATCGAAGTAGATCCCCGGGAAATTGCGCTGGATGTGATTGATCATCTGCGATCGCTGGGATTCAACCGGCTGAGCATGGGGGGTGCAGGACTTCAACAAATCGGTGCAGGAGCGGGTTAACCGGGTACAGGATGAAGAGATGATTTTCGGGCTGATGGCGCGTGCCCGTGAACAGGGGTTCAGCTCGACCAGCATTGACCTGATCTATGGTTTACCCCTGCAGACGCCCGCCAGCTTCGCCTGGACGCTGGAGCGGGTACTGGCGCTGAGCCCGGATCGTCTTAGCGTCTTTAACTATGCGCATTTGCCGGCGATGTTCGCGGCACAGCGTAAAATCAAAGAGGGTGAACTGCCATCGGCTCAGCAAAAGCTGGATATTTTACAGCAGACCATCGCAACTCTGACTCAGCAGGGCTACCAGTTCATTGGAATGGATCACTTTGCGAAGCCGCAGGATGAACTGGCTATCGCGCAGCGCAAAGGCCAGCTGCATCGCAATTTCCAGGGATACACGACGCAGGGCGACAGCGATTTGCTGGGGCTTGGCGTCTCTGCCATCAGCATGATTGGCGACAGTTATGCGCAGAACCAGAAAGACCTTAATACCTGGTACAATTGTGTGGAACAGCAGGGAAATGGCCTGTGGCGTGGCATCGCCTTAACCGACGATGATTGCCTGCGTCGGGACGTGATAAAAACGCTGATTTGTAACTTCTCGCTGAATTTTGCCGCGACAGAAGCGCAATGGGGCATTTGCTTCAGCGACTATTTTGCTGAGGACCTGGCGCTGCTGAAGCCGTTGATAGCTGATGGGCTGGTGGAACAAACCGCTACGGGGCTGGAGGTGACGGGAATTGGCCGGTTACTGATCCGCAATATCTGCATGTGCTTTGATCGCTATCTGCGTCAGAAAGCGCGTCAGCAGCAGTTCTCCCGCGTTATCTGAAGAAACGGGCTGGCAGACTTCACCAGCCCGTACTGAACCGCTTATTCCATGCCCAGCTCTTTGAGCTTGCGCGTCAGCGTGTTTCGTCCCCAGCCCAGCAAACGTGCCGCTTCCTGTTTGTGGCCCTGCGTATGACGCAGCGCAGTAGTGAGCAGCGTGCGCTCCATCTCTGGCTGGGCTTCTGACAGCAGATTCTGATGACCGGAACGCAGAGCGCGATCGGCCCACTGTGCCAGCAGCGTTGCCCAGCTGTCAGGCAGCGACTGTACCGGATTCTCCGGCGTACTGGATTCAAACAGTTCTCCGGGCAGGTCCTGAATCAGGACTTCCTGACCCGCAGCCATCACGGTCAGCCAGCGACAGGTGTTCTCCAGCTGACGCACGTTACCTGACCAGTGCAGTCGGGTTAACGCTGTCTCGGTTTCCGGATGCAGAATCTTCGCTTCCACACCCAGCTCACGCGCCGCCACCTGCAGGAAATAACGCGCCAGACGCGGGATATCCTCACGACGCTCACGCAGTGGTGGCAGATGCACACGAATCACGTTCAGGCGGTGAAACAGATCCTCACGGAACTTGCCTTCCTGTACGCGTAATTCCAGATTCTGGTGGGTCGCCGCGATAATACGCACATCCACTTTGACCGGCGCATAGCCACCAACGCGATAGAACTGGCCATCGGCCAGCACGCGCAGCAGACGGGTCTGCACATCCAGCGGCATATCACCGATCTCATCCAGAAACAGCGTGCCGCCATCCGCCTGCTCAAAACGGCCCTGACGGATCTGGTTCGCCCCGGTAAAGGCGCCTTTTTCGTGACCAAACAGTTCTGATTCAATTAAATCTTTGGGGATCGCCGCCATGTTGAGCGCGATAAAGGGCGCTTTGGTGCGCGGGCTATGGCGATGCAGCGCATGGGCCACCAGCTCTTTACCGGTACCGGACTCGCCGTTGATCAGCACACTGATCGACGAGCGCGATAATCGTCCGATGATGCGGAACACATCCTGCATCGCGGGCGCTTCACCGATGATATCGGTGGTGGGTCCGCTGACCGGCTGATTACGTGGCTGCTGCTGCTCCTGATAGTGGCTGATAGCACGCTCGACCAGCGCAACCGCTTCATCGATATCGAACGGCTTAGGCAGGTAATCAAAGGCACCCTGCTGATAGGCGCTGACGGCAGCGTCCAGATCTGAATGCGCCGTCATTATGATGACCGGAAGCATCGGATGACGCTGTTTAATCTGTTTCAGCAGCGCCAGGCCATCCATACCGGGCATGCGAATGTCTGACAGTAAAACGTCCGGGGTCTTGGTTGAGAGGGCATCCAGCACCTCGCTTGCGCTGTCAAAAGTCGCACAGCTCAAACCGGCTCCAGTGAGCGCGCGTTCAAGCACCCAGCGGATGGAGCTATCGTCATCGACGATCCAGACTATCCCTCGTTGCATAGAAACCTCACTGGCGAATAGGCAGGTAAACCGAGAATTCGGTGTGTCCCGGCCAACTGTTAAATTCTATTTTTCCTGAATGTTGATCAATCAGGCTACGGGCGATGGAGAGGCCTAAACCGGTACCGCCTTCGCGTCCGCTGACCATCGGATAAAACAGCGTATCCTGCAGCTGGGCCGGAATGCCGGGGCCATCATCTTCAATATCAATACGTGCCACCAGCCGATAACGCGTGCCGTGCAGCGTCAGCTGGAAAGCCGTGCGGGTGCGGATAATAATGGTGCCGCCATCGTCGCCCAGCGCCTGAAGCGCATTGCGCACCACGTTAAGCAGCACCTGTTCAATCTGATCGGGATCGTGCGGCAGTTCCGGCAGGCTGGGATCATAATCCCGTACCAGCGAAACATTCTCCGGCAGCTCCATCGACACCAGATTGACCACCCGTTCGGCCACCTGATGAATGCTCTGCGTGATGTGCATGCCCGGCTGCTGCGGCCCCAGCAGACGATCAACCAGATTCCGCAACCGGTCGGCCTGTTCAATAATCACTTTGGTATATTCATTCAGCGAGGGATCGGGCAGGGCGCGGGATAAAAGCTGTGCCGCGCCGCGCAATCCTCCCAGCGGATTTTTAATCTCATGGGCCAGGCCGCGAACCAGATCGCGAGCGGCCACCTGCTGGGCGTGCTGTAACTGCTCCTGACTGAGACGACGCTGATTATCCATCGGCGCCATTTCCATCAGGATTAAGCCATCGGGTAACCGCTGGGCGGTCAGCGACATAATGTGCGCGCGACCATCTACCACCAGCGTGACCTCACTGTCAGTAAATCCCTGGCCAGCCTCAAGACTCTCGCGCATCACCTCGATATTCAGCGAAAAGTAGCCGGTTAATTCCGGTAACGGCGTGCCGAACAATTTGCGTGAGCTTTGCGCCAGTAATTGCTGCGCCGCCGGGTTGGCGTAATGAATAACCAGATCGTTATCCACCAACAAAATACTGTTGATTAACGCGTTGAGAATCTGCCCTGCATCGGGCAGAGAGCCAGTTGCCATACAACGTTCCTCTGCACTAAAGAGGTGCATTTTAGTCTTTAAGCCGAAAAGAGGGCGAATGAACGGTGAATTCGCGGAGAAAAAAGCCCATCCGAAGATGGGCTAAAAGTTTCCACGGCAACAAAAAACGTCTGACCAGTTAAACGCTGTAGTAGAGCTCGAACTCAACCGGGTGTGGCGTCATGCGAACGCGATCCATCTCTGCTTTACGCAGTTCGATGTAAGCATCGATCGATTCGTCAGTGAATACTCCGCCGCGGGTCAGGAACTCGCGGTCTTCGTTCAGTGCATTCAGCGCTTCTTCCAGAGAGCCTGCAACTTTTGGAATCTCAGCTTCTTCTTCCGGTGGCAGGTCATACAGGTTTTTGTCCATCGCATCGCCAGGATGGATTTTGTTGATGATGCCATCCAGGCCAGCCATCAGCAGTGCGGTGAACGCCAGGTATGGGTTAGCCGCTGGATCCGGGAAGCGCGCTTCGATACGACGCGCTTTCGGGCTGGCAACAACCGGAATACGGATTGAGGCTGAACGGTTACGGGCAGAGTAAGCCAGCATAACCGGTGCTTCGTAACCCGGGACCAGACGCTTGTAAGAGTTGGTGGTCGGGTTCGCCAAGGCGTTGATCGCTTTAGCGTGCTTGATGATACCGCCGATGTAGAACAGCGCCATTTCAGACAGGCCGCCGTACTTATCGCCGGCAAACAGGTTCTGGCCACCTTTGGAGAGTGACATATGGCAGTGCATGCCTGAACCGTTGTCGCCAAACATAGGCTTCGGCATAAAGGTCGCGGTTTTGCCGTAAGCGTGCGCAACGTTGTGAACCACATATTTGTAGATCTGAATTTCGTCCGCTTTTTTTGGTCATGGTATTGAAGCGGGTTGCCACTTCGTTCTGACCCGCGGTCGCCACTTCGTGGTGATGCGCTTCAACAACCAGGCCCATCTGCTCCATGGTCAGACACATGGCAGAACGAATGTCCTGTGATGAGTCAACCGGTGGAACCGGGAAGTAGCCGCCTTTCAGACCTGGACGGTGACCTTTGTTACCGCCTTCGTACTCTTTACCGGTGTTCCATGCCGCTTCGATATCGTCGATAGCAACGTGTGAACCGGACGTCGATGAGCCGAAACGGATGTCATCGAACAGGAAGAATTCTGGTTCTGGTCCAAACAGTACGGTATCAGCGATGCCGGAAGAGCGCAGGAAATCTTCAGCGCGCTTAGCGATAGAGCGTGGATCGCGGTCGTAGCCCTGCATGGTGCCTGGCTCGAGGATGTCACAACGGATGATCAGCGTAGAATCTTCGAAGAAAGGATCCATGACCGCCGTGGTGGCGTCAGGCATCAGCACCATGTCTGATTCGTTAATGCCTTTCCAGCCGCCGATAGACGAACCATCGAACATTTTGCCTTCTTCGAAGAAGTCAGCGTTAACCTGGTGAGCAGGGATCGTAACGTGCTGTTCTTTACCTTTGGTATCGGTAAAACGCAGGTCAACAAACTTAACTTCATGCTCGTTCATCATCGAGAGAACGTGTTCAGCGGACATACTCAACTCTCCTGGAAATGGTCTTTCATTATCTACATGGCGAGGAAACGTCGTTTCCGGAATACGTTGCGGGAAAACAACTCCCTGACCAACCTCTTCCGGCACGCTCTTCAACCGACATCTGTCTGGCGTTTACGCTTGATTTAGATAAAGCGAATTCTGTGCCAACTTTTTTGATGATGCTTAAATCGCCTTGTGGTGCACCTTTTTGTCATAAAGCGGCTGCACCACGATCGTTTTATTGCACCAGTGTGGTGCTTAACGGTCGTCTGATGGCACTATTTTGGTGCATCAGACCAACTTAGTGCATTTTCTGCACCGGTAACAGGGCAAATTGGCCTCCATGCAATAAACTTTCAGTGAAAAGTGTGATCGTGTTCAGTCTTCCGCTTAATCAGTGTACAATAACGCGCTATTTCTAATGCCTGAGGCAAAGCTGTGATCGAAAATTTGCGTAACATCGCCATCATCGCGCACGTTGACCATGGAAAGACCACCCTGGTTGACAAACTGCTGCAACAATCCGGTACTTTTGATGCCCGTACCGAAGCAACAGAGCGCGTGATGGACTCCAATGATTTGGAGAAAGAGCGTGGGATTACCATCCTCGCAAAAAACACCGCCATTAAGTGGAATGACTACCGTATCAACATCGTTGATACCCCGGGACACGCCGACTTCGGTGGTGAAGTTGAGCGCGTCATGTCCATGGTGGACTCGGTGCTGCTGGTTGTAGATGCGATGGATGGCCCTATGCCGCAAACCCGCTTCGTGACCAAAAAAAGCGTTCGCGCATGGTCTGAAGCCGATTGTGGTTATCAACAAAGTAGACCGCCCTGGTGCGCGTCCGGATTGGGTTGTTGATCAGGTCTTTGACCTGTTCGTTAACCTGGATGCTACTGATGAGCAGCTCGACTTCCCTATCATTTTCGCCTCTGCGCTGAATGGTATTGCTGGTCTTGAGCACACCGACATGGCTGACGATATGACCCCGCTGTATCAGGCGATCGTCGACCACGTTGCACCTCCGCAGGTTGAGGCTGACGCCCCACTGCAGATGCAAATCTCTCAGCTGGACTACAACAACTACCTGGGCGTGATCGGCATCGGCCGTATCAAGCGCGGTAAAGTTAAGCCTAACCAGCAAGTCACTATCATCGATAGCGAAGGCAAAACCCGTAACGGTAAAGTCGGTAAAGTCCTGACTCACCTGGGTCTTGAGCGTATCGACAGCGACCTGGCAGAAGCGGGCGATATCATTGCTATCACCGGTCTGGGCGAGCTGAACATCTCTGACACCATCTGTGATCCACAGAACGTGCAGGCGCTGCCAGCACTGAGTGTCGATGAGCCAACAGTTACCATGTTCTTTAACGTCAACACCTCACCGTTCTGCGGTAAAGAAGGTAAGTACGTGACGTCACGTCAGATCCTTGAGCGTCTGAACAAAGAACTGGTTCACAACGTGGCACTGCGCGTTGAAGAAACCGAAGATGCTGACGCGTTCCGCGTATCAGGTCGTGGTGAGCTTCACCTGTCAGTTCTGATCGAAAACATGCGTCGTGAAGGTTTCGAACTGGCGGTATCCCGTCCGAAAGTTATCTTCCGCGAAATCGATGGCCGTAAACAGGAGCCATTCGAGAACGTTACGCTGGATATCGAAGAGAACAACCAGGGTTCAGTCATGCAAGCCATGGGTGAGCGTAAGGGCGATCTGAAAAACATGGATCCGGATGGCAAAGGCCGCGTACGTCTCGACTACGTGATCCCAAGCCGTGGCCTGATCGGCTTCCGTAACGAATTCATGACCATGACTTCCGGTACCGGTCTGCTCTACTCTACCTTCAGCCACTACGATGACATTCGTGCGGGCGAAGTGGGCCAGCGTCAGAACGGCGTACTGATCTCCAACGGTCAGGGTAAAGCAGTTGCGTTTGCACTGTTCAGCCTGCAGGACCGCGGTAAGCTGTTCCTGGGTCACGGTGCAGAAGTCTATGAAGGCCAGATCATCGGTATTCACAGCCGTTCTAACGACCTGACAGTTAACTGCCTGACCGGTAAGAAACTGACCAACATGCGTGCTTCAGGTACTGATGAAGCCACGACGCTGGTTCCGCCAATCAAGATGACCCTTGAGCAGGCGATCGAGTTCATCGATGATGACGAACTGGTAGAAGTTACACCACAGTCAGTGCGTATCCGTAAACGTCACCTGACTGAAAATGACCGTAAACGTGCATCACGTGGTCCTAAAGACGCATAATTGCGCCTTTAACTGATAAAGAGCCCCGCCTGCGGGGGCTTTTTTTTTGCCTGAAATTCCTGCCTCTTCAGCCGGGCCAGCGATTATTTGTGGGATAGGTCGCGCTTTTTTAGCTGCCCGCTGCCGTTTACGCTTTTCTCTCCGCGAGTGCCTGTTCAGCCTGCCCTTTTGCCGCTAGAGTGAATACTCCAGGGAACAGAAGGAGACACACCATGCTGTATATCTTTGATTTGGGCAATGTGATTATCGATATCGACTTTAACCGCGTGCTGGGTGTCTGGAGTGACCTTAGTCGTGTGCCGCTGGCCTCGCTGCAAAGCCATTTCCAGATGGATGAGGCGTTTGAACAACACGAACGTGGCGAGATCAGCGATGAAGATTTCGCGCTGGCGCTGTGTGAAAAGCTGGAAATCGCGCTGAGCTATGAACAGTTTGCCGCTGGCTGGCAGGCGGTATTCGTTGACGTGCGTCCGGAAATCCTGGCGCTGATGAACCGGCTGCGGCTGGAGGGCCATCGGGTGGTGATCCTCTCTAACACCAACAAACTGCATTGCGAATTCTGGCCAACGCAGTATCCGGACGTGCAGCAGGCAGCCGACAAGCTCTATCTCTCCCAGGAGCTGGGCATGCGTAAACCGGAAGCCCGGATATACCAGCATGTGCTGAACGCAGAAGGTGTGGCTGCCGATCAGGCGGTATTTTTTGACGATAATCCACAAAACATTGAGGCGGCCCGCGCCCTGGGTATTGAAAGTGTACTGGTTACTGACAGTAAAACGGTACCCAACTGGTTTGCAGGTCAACAGTAATTCATGATGTCACGTAAATTTCGTCCCGGGCTGCATGCGTTCTGGTTGTGGCTCAAACTGTTGTGGAAACGCATTGACGAGGATGGCATGACGACCCAGGCCGGTAATCTGGCTTATGTCTCATTGCTGGCGCTGGTGCCGCTGATTGCGGTGGTGTTTGCCCTGTTTGCGGCGTTTCCGGTCTTTTCAGATATCAGCGTGCAGTTGAAGCACTTTGTCTTTACCAATCTGATGCCGGCTGCAGGTAACACGCTGCAACGCTATCTTGAGCAGTTTGTGGCTAACGTAAACCGGATGACGGCGGTCGGAGCGGTCGGCCTGATTGTTACCGCCTTACTGCTGATGCATTCCGTCGATACCGCGTTAAACACCATCTGGCGCAGCAACAAGAAGCGGCCGATGGTCTATTCCTTTGCGGTCTACTGGATGATCCTGACACTTGGCCCGTTACTGGCCGGTGCCAGTCTGGCGATAAGCTCCTATCTGTTGTCGCTGCGCTGGATTAACGCGACAGGCGTCACCAGCCTGGTCGATCAGATGCTGCGTATTTTCCCGCTCCTGCTGTCGTGGCTCGCCTTCTGGTTGCTCTACAGCATCGTTCCTACCCAGCGAGTGCCGCCGCGCGATGCGCTGATTGGCGCGCTGGTTGCCGGTGCGCTGTTTGAGCTGGGCAAAAAAGGGCTTTGCGCTCTATGTTACTATGTTCCCCTCTTATCAGCTGATCTACGGCGTACTGGCCGTGATCCCCATTCTGTTTCTCTGGGTCTACTGGACCTGGTGTATTGTGTTGTTAGGCGCTGAAATCACCGTTGCGTTAGCCGATTATCGGCAGTTAAAGCAGCAACACAAAGAGGAGCAACGCGAGGAAACATGATTGCATTGATTCAACGCGTACAGCGCGCCAGCGTCAGCGTCAATCAGGAAGTGGTCGGTGAAATCGATGCCGGTTTACTGGTTTTGCTGGGCGTGGAAAAGGGCGATGACAACGCGCGTGCGGAACGTCTCGCAGAACGCGTATTGGGCTATCGCATCTTTAGTGATGAGCAGGGCAAAATGAACCTGAGTGTTCGCCAGGCGGGCGGAAGCGTGCTGGTGGTGTCACAGTTTACGCTGGCCGCAGATACCCAAAAAAGGGATGCGTCCCTCCTTTTCGGGTGGCGCCGAGCCCGCTGAGGCCGAGCGGCTGTATGAATATTTCAGCGACTGCTGTCGCAAGCAGGGCATCACCACGGCTAATGGCCGTTTTGCTGCGGATATGCAGGTCTCGCTGGTGAATGATGGTCCTGTGACGTTCTGGTTACAGGTGTGAGAGCGTCAGCTGAGCGGCAGGGAACTGGCCACACATCCGAGCGGGAGAAACATTACATGTATCACCTTCGCGTGCCACAGACGGCGGAAGAGCTGGATATCTATTATCAGTTCCGCTGGGAGATGTTGCGTAAACCTCTGCGTCAGCCGCAGGGGTCGGAACGTGACGCCTGGGATGCGCTGGCGCATCATCAGATGGTGGTTGATGAGCAGGGAAATCCGGTCGCCATCGGCCGTCTCTATATTAATGCCGACAATGAGGCCGCTATCCGCTTCATGGCCGTTCATCCTTCGGTTCAGGGCAAGGGACTGGGTACTCTGGTGGCGATGACGCTGGAATCCGTGGCGCGTCAGGAAGGGGCTAAGCGGGTAACCTGCAGCGCCCGCGAAGATGCTGTCGCTTTCTTCGCTAAACTCGGCTACATCAATCAGGGCGAGATTACCGCGCCGCAGACGACGCCGGTGCGTCACTTTTTTGATGATCAAACCGGTCGTCACGCTTGACGATATCCTGCATCGCGCCGACTGGTGCGGTCAGCTGCAACAGGCCTGGTATGATCATATCCCGCTCAGCGAAAAGATGGGCGTCCGTATTCTGCAGTTTACCGGGCAAAAATTTATCACCACCATGCCTGAAGCGGGCAACCAGAATCCACACCAGACGCTGTTCGCTGGCAGCCTGTTTTCGCTGGCAACGCTGACCGGCTGGGGGTTGATTTGGTTGCTGCTGCGCGAGCGTCATCTGGGTGGCACCATTATTCTGGCGGATGCGCACATTCGCTACAGCCACCCTATCAGCGGTCGGCCTGGCGCGATTGCCGATCTGGGCTCATTAAGCGGCGATCTCGACCGCCTGGCGCGCGGACGTAAAGCGCGTGTGCAGCTCGAAGTTGAGCTTTTTGGCAATGATGAGTGTGGCGCGGTGTTTGAAGGGGTCTATATCGTCCTGCCCGCCGATCCTGACGGGCCGCTGGAAGAGGGGGGGTCCGGCGCGCGTATCAACTAATCATCAGGGCCGCTTCAGCGGCCCTGATCTGTTATTAACGTACCTCGCCAGCCTGCATGGTCTGCTGCAGTTGCTGACTGTCGGTTGTCACCGACAAACTGCCATTAATCGTCGGGCGAAGCGGCTGATTTGCGGTTAATGCACCGTTCAGCTGCAGCTGCATATTACTGTCACCGGTTAACGGCAACGCGGGCCATCCCCAGTTCTGCAACACATTCACCGGTACAGCACGACCTGTCAGTTGCAGCGTCAGCGGACGGGCTGGCTGCTGGCCTACGGTGGCCGTCCCTTCGAGCAGACCCTTATTACTGAACGCACTCAGCTCCGTAACCTGAATCTGCTGCTGGTCAGCGCTCAGCGCAATCGACGGATGACGCAGGTCGGTGCGATTAAAGGTTGATTCTGCCGCGTTCAGGCTGAGCTTACCCGACCAGATCCCCCACTGGTGCTGCTGCGCCAGCAGCAGGTTTTCACCGGATCCATCCAGTGAGGTCAGCTGGAAGGGAAAAGCCGGATTGATGTCGATAATCAGGTTTCGGTTAGAGGTGAAGCGCGTCACCTCTACGCTATCCAGCCACGCGGGCAGTGTCGCCTGCCAGCGATCGCGCCAGTCCTGCGGCAGAGTGTATTCCAGTCCCGCCACCGCCAGGTTTTTCAGTGTCAGGCGTTTATCGCTACGCGACCAGTCACCGTCAGCCCGAATTACCCCATTTGCCCAGCGTGAACTGAACTGCGTCAGCGCCACGCCCTGCGGTGAGAAGTCCAGGTTAACGATGGGGTCATTTAGTTCGAATCCACCGTTGATAAAATTGCTGGCATTCAGCGCCAGCGAACCATCGTTACTCTGCCAGTCATCACCCTGCCAGTTAACGTTTCTCAGCGTCAGATCCAGATCCGTTACCGCCCAGTCAGGCCCCTGCAGGCGGGCATCGGTCATGTCGAGCCGCGTAATGGCGATCGAGGGGACAACCTGCAGGCTATGCAGGAAATCTTTCAGGCTACTGGTGGTCTGCAGACGGATGTCGTTCAGTCGCAGCTGATTAATTTTCCAGTTGCCCTGGGCATCGCGCTCACCGTTGCCTGTCATAGAGCCACGCGCCAGGTCGGCACCAATATTGTCAAAGCGCATCCGACCCTGGGCAACACTGCCCTGGATCAGTACGTTTTCACCCGGCACATTATTCAGTGTCATGCTGCCTGCGCTCATCTGGAAGCGGGCATCGCGACCCAGCATATCAAGGGCAGTGGGTTTCCACGGCAAAATGCCGCCATTAACCTGCTGAGCAAACAGCGGTAACGCGCTGTTGGGGCTGTCGATACGCATATTGTTGAGTTGCAGGCGATCGGCCTGAATCGGTAGCGCGCTGCCTGGCGCCAGATTGGCCAGATTCACTTCTCCGTCGCGCAGCTCAAGGCTGCTGAAATGCAGCGGATCGCTGAACTGAATCAGTGCCAGACCGAGATCGACACGTTTCGCCACCAGAACTGCAGGCTGTCCATCGTGACCAAAGCTGAAGTCATCCAGAATGATGTGAGAGGGAGAGGAGAAATTGTGTTCAATTTTACTCAGGGAGAGATGCCATTCGGTTTTGTCACTCACCCAACGGCTAAACCAGCCTGCACCCCACTGTGTCTGCAACAGAACATAGATCACGACCAGGGTGAAAAGCAGCAGCAAAAGTAAGGTGAGGAAAAACTTTCCAATAAATTTCATAGCATCCTTCCCGAGTTAAATCCGGTGAGAGGTTGTTATGCCTGAATTACCGTTACAGCTCAACAGCCTGGATGTAAATCCGAATAATTAGCAGGCAGGCCGAAGCCTGCCTCTGGCCTTACTTCTCTGGCGGAAAAATCAGGTTGAGTACGATAGCGGTAATGCCGCCCGCCGCAATACCGGAAGAGAGAAGGGTTTTCAGCCAGTCAGGCGCAAACTGCAGGATCAGCGGCTGCTGGGAAACGCCCAGGCCCACCGCCAGCGACAGCGCAATAATCATGATGGCGCGGCGGTTAAGCGGCTCGCGTGACACAATGCGGACACCCGAGGCGGCGATGGTGCCGAACATCACAATGGTGGCGCCGCCGAGTACCGGTTCAGGGATCATCTGCACCAGTCCGCTGACCGCCGGGAACAGCCCCAGCACAATCAGCATCAGCGCGACAACAAAGCCGACGTAGCGGCTGGCAACACCGGTCAACTGGATCACGCCATTGTTCTGACCGAAGCAGGAGTTCGGGAAAGTATTAAACAGCGCGGAGACAAAGGAGTTGAGGCCATTCGCCAGCACGCCGCCTTTCAGGCGTTTCATATAGAGGGGTCCGCTGACCGGCTGCTCTGACACATCCGAGGTGGCGGTGATATCGCCGATGGTCTCCAGAGAGGTCACCATAAACACCAGCATCAGCGGGATGAGCAGATTCCAGTCGAAGCCCAGCCCGTAATAGAGCGGGGTCGGCACCACGATTAGCGGCTGATCGGTGGGGATGCCGGCGGCAGGCAGCATGCCCATCGCCCAGGCCAGCAGATAGCCTACCGCCATGGCAATGACCAGGGAGGCAACGCGCAGGTAGGGGTTCTTCTGCCGGTTAAGTAGCACGATCACCAGCAGCACAGCCCCTGCCAGCATCAGATTTTTCGGCGCACCAAAAGTATGATCGTTAATCGCGCTGAAACCGCCGCCAATGGAGGTCAGCCCTACCTGAATCAGCGACAGGCCGATAATCATCACCACGATACCGGAAACCAGCGGCGTAATGATCCGGCGCGCCAGGTGCAATACGCGTGACAGCACCATTTCGGTACAGGAGGCGATCATCAGCGTACCAAACAGCGCCGCCATCATGGTGGGCACGTCAGCGCCGCCATTTTTTAGCGCCATGCCGCCCATAATCAAGGGCGTAACGAAGTTGAAGCTGGTGCCCTGAATCGACAGCAGGCCCGAACCCACCGGCCCCCATGTTTTGATTTGCAGCAGTGATGCCACACCCGATGCAAACAGCGACATGCTGATCACGTGCCGGGTATCCTCTGCGGGCAGCCCTAACGCCTGACAAATCAGAATCGCGGGGGGTAATGACCGCGACAAACATCGCCAGCAGATGCTGACCGGCGGCAAACAGCGTTTGCGGCAGAGGAGGACGATCTTCAAGACGATAAATCAGTTCGCTTTGCGTGGCGGAAGGCTGTTCTGGCTGCGGATTAGTGGACATCTTCTGTTCTTCCCAAAAAATAATGTGGCGATTGTAATCATCCGCAGGCTAAAAGCAATCGTTTGCCCGGCAGGGATAAAAAAGCCGAATCAGATGGGGATCATTCAGACGTTGGTATAACGGGTGTTCTCTGGCAGCCAGCGTTCAATTAATGCGCTGGCCTGCTCGGGATAGTGCTGGTGGATGTGGCGCGCCACACGCTGAACTTCGGGCACCATCGCCGCATCGCGCAGCAGGTCGGCCACTTTAAATTCGGCATTGCCGGTCTGACGCGTGCCCAGCAGTTCACCCGGCCCGCGAATCTCCAGATCGAACTGGGCAATGACGAAGCCGTCATTGCTGTCGCGTAGCACCTGTAAACGCTTCTGCGCCGTCTTGCTCAGCGGCGCTTTGTAGAGCAGTACACAGTGTGATGCCACGGCACCACGGCCCACACGGCCCCGCAGCTGATGCAGCTGCGCCAGCCCTAACCGCTCCGGGTTTTCGATGATCATCAGGCTGGCATTCGGCACGTCCACGCCAACCTCAATCACGGTCGTCGCCACCAGCAGCTGCAGTTCATTCGCTTTAAACGCCTGCATCACCGCCTGTTTTTCCGCAGGCTTCATCCGGCCATGCACCAGCCCGATGTTTAAGTCGGGCAGCGCCGTTTTCAGGGATTCCCAGCTGGCTTCTGCCGCCTGTGCTTCCAGCAATTCTGACTCTTCAATCAGGGTGCAGACCCAGTAGGCCTGACGCCCTTCGCGGCAGGCATGCTCAACCCGCGCCACAATCTCATCACGTCGGGTATCGGGGATAGCCACCGTGGTTACCGGTGTACGTCCCGGCGGCAGCTCATCGATGGTTGAGGTATCGAGATCGGCATAAGCGGTCATCGCCAGGGTGCGCGGAATTGGTGTGGCGGTCATGATCAGCTGATGCGGATGGAAGCCCTGCTCCTCACCTTTCTCCCACAGCGCCAGTCGCTGGTGGACGCCGAACCGATGCTGCTCATCAATAATGACCAGTGCCAGACCGTTGAACTGCACCTGCTCCTGAAACAGGGCATGTGTGCCCACCACCATCGCCACCTGACCGCTGGCTATCGCTTCCTGCTGTGCCTGGCGGGCTTTGCCTTTCTGTTTTCCGGCCAGCCAGCCCACTTCAATGCCCAGCGGCGCAAACCACTGGCGGAAGTTACTGGCGTGCTGTTCAGCCAGCAGTTCGGTCGGCGCCATCAGGGCAACCTGCTTACCATGTGCGATCACGTTCAGCGCAGAGAGGGCGGCGACCAGTGTCTTACCCGAGCCGACGTCACCCTGCACCAGCCGCATCATCGGAAAGTCATTTGCCAGATCTTTCTCTATCTCCGCCACCACGCGTTTCTGCGCATTGGTCGGTGAAAAGGGCAGCGCAGCCAGCAGCTGGTCACTAAGGTTGTGCCGGGGAAGCATCGGTAAAGCGTAATAGCGCTGAGCACCGGCGCGTACCGCCAGCATGCTGAGGTTGTGTGCCAGCAGCTCTTCCAGAATCAATCTGCGTTGTGCCGGATGACGACCACTCTCCAGCTCGCTGAGTTTTAGATCGGGTGGGGGGGCGATGCAGCGTGCGGAGCGCATCTGGCAGGCTGATTAAACCGCCGCTCAGTTCCTGCGGCAGCAGTTCGGCAATCGGGCAGCTCTCCAGCAGCGTCAGTGCCTGATCGGTGAGATTACGCAGCGTGGCCTGCCGGATACCTTCGGTGGTGGGATAAACCGGCGTTAAGGTCTCTTCCAGCGTCACATTGCTCTGTTCGCCCTGGATCCGGTATTCGGGATGGATAATCTCAGCGCCACGCTGACCGCGTTTAATTTCACCATACGCGGTGACGCGCCGGCCCGGCGACAGGTTGTTCTTCATTCCGGCATTGAAATTAAAGAAGCGCATCGTCAGTACACCGCTGCCATCGCTAATCTGGCACACCATCATCCGGCGGCGACCAAAGGTGATATCTGTGTGCAGCACTTCGCCTTCTACTGTGGCCCAGATACCAGGCTGCAGATCATCAATGGCATAGAGTTGGGTACGATCTTCGTAGCGTAGCGGGAGATGAAGCAGGAGATCCTGAATGGTATGCAGGTCAATTTTGGCCAGCTTTGCCGCCTGGCTGGCACCGACGCCGGTCAGGGTACTGAGCGGTATGGCATCCAGCAGACGGCCTTTCATCTTCTTTTACCGGTCGATTGCATGGTTGCCCACCAGCTGGGATCGGCGTCGACTTCGCCCTGCGCATTGATGCGCGGATAGGGTAAACCTTTCTGTTTTGCGACCCGCGCCAGCACCGGGAATCCGCCTTCGAACAACAGACGTTGCTGCTCATCTTCGTCCAGCAGGCTGTAGTCGCGCAGGTACAGACCCGCGTTCTGCCGCTGCCGCTGTGCTTCATACAGGATCAGCGCGCAGGCGACCGAGACATTCAGCGACTGCACCATACCCACCATCGGAATCACAATCTGCCGATCGGCCAGCGCCAGCGCTTCTTCGGTGATGCCGGTTTTTTCCTGGCCCATCAGGATGCAGGTCGGAAGGGTATAATCGATCTCACGGAAATCCACGGCATCGGCAGAGAGATGGGTCGCTAAAACCTGCATCTTCTGTTGTTTGAGCTTTTTTTACAGCATCGCCGATGGTGGGATGGGTGACCACTTTCACCCAACTGTTGCTTCCGGCAGATGCGGAAGCCTGAGTGCGCATCCGCTGGCTCGGCCAGACGGCGTGCACTTCGTGGATGCCGACGGCGTCCGCCGTGCGGATCACTGCGGAAACATTGTGCGGCTTATGCACCTGCTCCATACAGACCGTGAGATCGTGCTGGCGTAGTGCCAGCATCGCCTGAATCCGGGCAAATCGTTGATCGTTCATGCCTAATTACGGTTACGATGGACTTTGATCACATCCGGCATCACGCGAATTTTACGCATGATATTCGCCAGATGTACGCGATCACGTGCGGTCAGGCGGATAAAGGCGCTGTAAACGCGGCCATCACGCTCTTCGGTATTCAGGCTCTGAATATTGGAACCGGCCGTGTTGATTGCCGCCGTCAGGTTAGCCAGTGCGCCCTGATGGTTAAACATGTCGACTTTGATTTCCGCCACGAACTCCTGCTCGGTGACTTTATCCCACTCGACCGGCATGAATTTTTCGGGCTCTTTCTGGTAGCCGCGAATATTCCGACAGGATTCATGATGCACCACCAGCCCTTTGCCGGGACTGACATGGGCAACAATCGGGTCACCGGGAATCGGACGGCAGCATTTGGCGAAGGTAATCAACACGCCATCTGCACCTTTGATCGGCAGTTTACCGCGCTTGCTGTTGCTGCTGATGGCGTTGCTGTCAGCCTGCAACAGGTTCTTTGCCACCACCACGCTCATCGCATTGCCCAGACCGATTTCTGCCAGCAGATCGTCAAGCGAGGTCAGCTTCATACGATCCAGCTCCTGCCTGATATTCTCAGGCGGAATCTCAGCCAGTTTACGGCTGCCGCCCAGCGCATGGCTGAGCAGGCGGCGACCCAGATTGACGGAGTCTTCGCGCTTGAGGTTTTTCAGCAGCTGACGAATTTTTGCGCGGGCTTTGGAGCTGACGACAAAGTTGAGCCAGGCGGCGTTAGGACGGGCGCCAGGCGCGGTGATGATCTCAATCGTCTGACCGCTGGTCAGGGTTTGCGACAGCGGATAAGGCTGGCGGTCAACGCGTGCGCCAACGCAGGCATGGCCGATATCTGTGTGGACCGCATAAGCGAAGTCCACCGGCGTCGCACCGGTTGGCAGTTCAACAATACGGCCTTCAGGTGTAAAGACGTAGATCTCATCGGGAAAGAGATCGGACTTCACGCTTTCAATAAATTCAAACGAACTGCCCGCACTCTGTTGCAGTTCCAGCAGGCTTTGCAGCCAGCGCTGAGCGCGAATCTGTGCGGTGGTGCCACTTTCGCCCGCCTGTTTATAAGCCCAGTGCGCAGCGACCCCCATTTCCGCCATCTGATCCATATCCTCGGTGCGAATCTGTACTTCGACCGGCACGCCGTGCGGACCAATCATTGAGGTATGGAGCGATTGATAGCCGTTCGCTTTGGGGATGGCGATGTAATCTTTGACGCGGCCCGGACGCGGTTTATACAAACTGTGCATCTGGCCCAGAACGCGATAGCAGGTATCCAGATCTTTCACGATGACGCGAAAGGCATAGATATCCATGATCGAGTGAAAACGCTGCTCTTTCAGCGTCATTTTGCGGTAAATCGAGTAAAGATGCTTTTCACGCCCGCTGACGCGGCAGGGAATGCCCGCTTCCTGCAAACGGCCGTCGATCTCAGAAAGAATCTTCTGGATCATCTCTTTACGATTACCGCGCGCGGCTTTCACCACCTCTTTAATGACCCGATAACGGTTCGGATAGAGGGCCTCAAAACCGAGCTCTTCCAGCTCTGTTTTAAGATGATGAATACCCAGGCGGTGCGCCAGCGGACTGTAAATCTCTAACGTTTCCAGCGCGATGCGGCGACGTTTGTCCGGGCGTAATGAGCCGAGAGTGCGCATATTGTGGGTGCGGTCAGCCAGCTTGATGAGAATGACGCGGATATCCTGCACCATCGCCATAATCATCTTGCGGAAGTTCTCTGCCTGCGCTTCTTTCTTGTCGCGGAATTTCAGCTTATCCAGCTTGGAAACGCCTTCGACCAGTTCCGCCACGCTTTTACCGAACAGTTGTTCCATGTCCTGGTAAGTGGCAGGCGTATCTTCGATCACGTCATGCAGCAGCGCGGCCATGAGAGTTTCATGGTCGAGCTTCATTTCCGCCAGAATACAGGCCACGGCAACCGGGTGGGTGATATAAGGCTCACCGCTGGAGCGTGTCTGTCCCTCGTGGGCATCACGTGCGACAAGGTAGGCTTGCTGGAGGCGCTTGATCTGCTCCTCTGGCAAGTATTTTTCAATCAGTTGATTGAGACTTTCAAACAGATACAAGGGCGACCTGCAGGTGGCTGTTAACGACGACCTTCAGCGATAGCGGTAACGGCCTGTAACTCAGCGGCTTCCTGCTCTTGCTGTTCCTGACGATCACGCACATCTAAAATCTGATTGGTGACCAAACCTTCTTCGATTTCGCGCAGGGCGATAACGGTAGGTTTATCGTTCTCTTCCGGAACCAGTGGATCTTTGCCGCCTACCTGCATCTGACGTGCACGACGTGCAGCGACCAACACCAGGTCAAAACGATTACCAACTTTTTCTACTGCGTCCTGAACGGTTACGCGTGCCATAGGTGTGCTACTCCACAGATGAAGAAATGACTGCGCATCATACTGAAACTGTATTCAGACTGCCAACAGTTTGCTGATTAAAGCATCGTGACGCGCCTTCTGACGCGCCATACGCAGACGTTCTGCGCGAATAATGGTTTTCAGATCGGACAGCGCCAGATCGAAATCATCATTCACAATTAAATAGTCATACTCGGCGTAGTGGCTCATTTCCGCTACCGCCTGAGCCATGCGACGCGTGATCACCTCTTCGCTGTCCTGGCCACGACCGCGCAGACGGCGATCGAGCTCTTCTTTCGAAGGCGGCAAAACAAAGATGCTGCGTGCGCCAGGCATTTTGGTGCGAATTTGCTGCGCACCCTGCCAGTCGATGTCGAGAAACACGTCAACGCCGGTTGCCAGCACCTGCTCAATAGCATGGCGCGAAGTACCGTAATAGTTGTCGAAAACTTTGGCATGTTCGAGGAAAGCCTCTTCCGCGATCATCTGCTCAAATTCATGTTTCTCAATAAAAAAGTAATGTTCGCCATGGGTTTCACCCGGACGCATACCGCGCGTCGTGTGCGAAACAGAGACCTGCGTATCATACAACGGCTGGGTCTTTAACAGCGCCTGAATCAGGCTGGATTTACCTGCGCCGCTGGGAGCAGAAACAATATAGAGCGTGCCTTGAGCCATGGTTTTCTTGAATTGATTAAAAGCGGAGTCGATTTCCTGCACAGTATACACAGCTTCCTGCTGCCACGCAGCGTTTGCGCAGCGGCAACCCCCAATTTTTGCGCATCTTCGCGCAAATCTCTGTCGGACGACTGTAATTATTCCCTGATTGCGACGGCATCCCTTCCATAACTGAACATCACCTCTGGCTGACGCTGAAGCACCGGTATTGAATGCTGCAAAACGTCAGGAGAGAGATCATGAAAGGATTCGGCTGGCCGCTGTTTGCGGCTGCTCTGTGGATCGTCCTATGGCCTGCACATAGCGCCCTTTGTCCCGTCTGGACACCCACCCGGGCGACAGAAGAGATCCGTCGTCTGCAACAGCAACTGCAGCACTGGGATGATGCTTACTATCGTCAGGGACAGAGTCCGGTGGCTGATGCAGATTATGACAGTCTGCAGCAGCGACTGAATCACTGGCAGCACTGCTTTAACCCTCTGCAGCCCGCTTACGCATCGCAACTGCCGGGTGAGGGTGAGCACCTGCATCCGGTCGCCCACACGGGTGTAAAAAAAGATGCGCGACAAGCTGGCCCTGGCTTACTGGATGCAGGGGCGGCACGATCTCTGGGTGCAGCCGAAAGTGGATGGCATTGCCGTTTCCCTGGTTTATCGCCACGGCAGACTGGTTTCACTGTTGAGTCGTGGTGATGGATTACGCGGTGAAGAGTGGCTGGCTAAAGCCGCCTGGATCCCTGCGATTCCACTGCAGATCGAGACCGGACTTGAAGAGGTTGTGCTGCAGGGTGAGCTGTTTCTGTCGATGACCGGTCATCAGCAGGCGGTTGATGGCGGCAGGAATGCGCGCTCACAGGTCGCTGGCGCCATGATGAGCAAGCAGCGGGTTCCTCTGCTGGATTCGCTCGATATTTTTATCTGGGCCTGGCCAGATGGCCCCGCCACGATGACGGAACGCCTTCAGCAACTCAGCCGCTGGGGACTGGGCGTTGCCGCAAAATGGAGCCACAGCGTTAAAGACGAAGAGGAGGTTGCAGCGTGGCGGGAGCGCTGGTTTCATGCTGCGCTGCCCTTTGTCACTGACGGTGTCGTCGTTCATCAGAGCCTGCGACCTGCGGGCAAAAACTGGCTGCCTGGAGAGGGAACATGGGCCGTTGCCTGGAAATATCAGCCTCCGGAAGTCAGCACTGAAGTGCTCTCCGTCGATTTTCCAGTCGGCCGAACCGGGAAGATAGCCGCGGTACTTAATCTGCAGCCGGTACAGCTGGATGATAAGACGGTCAGGCGGGTCAATGTTGGATCGCTGCGTCGCTGGCAGGAGAGCGATATCGTGGCGGGAGATGTCATCACGCTGAGTCTGGCGGGTCAGGGCATTCCCCGGCTGGAGCGGGTGATCTGGCGCGTGGCAGAGCGGCACTATCCTCAACCTCCCGATGCGTCGCGCTACACGCCGCTGAGTTGTTACACCTTCAGCGCTGAATGCCAGAAGCAGCTACTGGCAAAATTACGCTGGCTCAGTCAGAAAACGGTACTGAATATTCCTGGCGTTGAGCGCAGCACCTGGCTGCACTTACTGGAAACCGGCAGTATGACGCACCTGTTCGGCTGGCTGACGTTAACACCGGAACAGATCGCCGCCGCAACGGGCCTCTCTCGGGAGCGAGCGGGTCAGCTCTGGCACCGTTTTAATCTCACCCGTCAGCAGCCGCTTCGTCGCTGGGTGGATGCCTTAGGTGTTTCATTGCCGCGGAAGGCCCTCAATGCGCTGCCCGATCAGCAGTGGGAGAGCTTAACGCAGCGGGATGTCAGGGACTGGCAAGCTTTACCGGGTGTCGGGGCGGCGCTGGCAAAGCGCCTGGTTACGCAGTTCCATGATGCCCGCCTGCAGACGCTGATCGCTTTTCTGAGACAGCAGGGAATTCCCGCATCCTCAATGCTCGGGATGGGGATAGTTGAAAATCGGCAAACCAAGACGGAAGCGCAGCGCCAGTAAACGGGCGAAGAATCCGAACAACAGGGTAATGATAATCACCGCTTCATGCGCCAGTGTGGTTTTCAGCAGCAGGATATACATCCAGCCAGAGGCGAAAGCGATACCGGCGTAGAGTTCCTTCTGAAACACCAGCGGAATGCGATTACAGAACATGTCACGCAGTACGCCGCCAAAGACGCCGGTAATGACCGCACTTATCGCGGCAATAATCATGGCGTGTCCTGAATCGAGCGCAACCTGCGCGCCGATAATAGAAAAGACCACCAGTCCTAACGCATCGAGCACCAGAAACACTTTGCGCAGATGCGTCATCAGGGGTGCCAGGAAAGTGGTCACTACCGCCGCCGCTGCAACAATCATGATGTATTCGGGATGTTTCACCCAGCCCAGCGGATAGTGACCCAGCAGGATGTCGCGCACCGAACCGCCACCAATGGCGGTCACGGACGCGATAATGATGACACCGAACAGATCCATTTTGCGACGCCCCGCCGCCAGCGCACCCGTCATGGCTTCAGCAGTAATACCAATAATGTAGAGAACGGTCAGTAACATAGCAGACTCCAGTAAGACGGCGGCAAGACTACGGCATTGCTTGAGAGACGGCGCCGAAGATTTTCTGGCGATCGGCGTCCGGGATGAGCGCAGTTTATACCAGCCAGCGCTGGCGTCATCATAGAAAGACTTTTTTGCGAAGGGACTGCGGCAGGTGATTGAAAAAGTTGAGAGGAAACAACGTACAGAGGGTTTGCGCGTTCCGGCGCGGGGTTTTCCGACCCAGGGCGGGCGGTAAACTGACGACGATCGCCAGATAGCCGCTGGTCGAAAACCAGTTTATACAGGAGATAAAAAAGGGCTGGATGCTGCGGGAAAAGAATCGATCAGGTAAATATTGTGACAGACTAAATAAAAAGAAAAGGCGTGCTGGTTAACAGCACGCCAACGCATCGTTTCGGATGCTCAGAGCCCACCATACAGACTTATTTTATTATTTGTTTCTTGCACGAATTTTAGAAAATGCATTCAGGCTAAAACGGTATTCCGGCTGGAACCATGAACGACCGTAGTAGCAGTAAATCAGCATACGAATGGATGCCATCGCCAGGTAACCCCAGATCGCACACAATACTGAAGGGGTCAGCCAGACGGTAAATAAGGTGACGGCAAGTCCGGCTAATACCGAGGAGGTTTCAGCAAAAGCGATACGGGTATATTGTTTTTCGCGCTGTAATATCGCACGGTAATGCTGACCCTGTGGGATGATAATAAACACCACTGAGACCATCTGCAGCATTAATGCCAGTTCAGGCTGATCAAAAAGGCTGGTCAGCAGATGGCTGCCAGTAAATAACAGACCAAACACCGCGACCCCCATCAACATATTACCCCAGTAGATCGTGGAGAGGTCATTGATAGAGAGAATCGAGCGGCGGATCAGCGTATTTGAGAAGCCCCGATCGGCCAGAGTATCGATAGCCAGTAAAGCTATCACGGCGATCGCCAGCAGATTGAGCTCATTCGCCTGCAGAATCTGCGCCAGCAACGAGAGTTGTAATACGCCGATGCCAATAATTTTGATTGAAGAGAGCAGAGACCATTTTGCGCCATTCAGACTGCTTTCACGTATTGCCATAATATACTCGTTAGAGTCCATCGACTCTGTGAGAATTAAATAGTTGTGTAACGGCAAGGAGAAGTTGCTGTAACACCGTTAGTTAGTGCAATTTTTCCGGCCGAAGTCCTGAAAACGCTTTACAGGCTTGCCATGTTATTATGGGTTCAATCAAATGATGCCTGGATAAAAAAGATATCCCTGGTAAAATCGCTGTTTCGTGTCATGGCGGAATTCCCTGCAGCGAATAAGAATTCCGCCAGATCACGAATAAATCCTGTTGTAGTTTTATATTCTCCTGCCAGCATCCTTGCGGCAATCTCAACGCATTCTTTTTCTGATAACAAAGGATACGTTGAGCGGTCCATGACTTTTTTCCTGCTTTATCATTATGGGTATTGCTGTGTGTGGAATGATTTATACATTGTTTTATTTAATTTAACACCATAAGAAAAGTCTGATTACGCGACCGCAGAAATAAATGGTTTCACTTTATGCATGATAAATATTAAATCCCCAGCAGATTGCTAATAAACGATTGTTAATGATTAATGTATGGGTCAGTCAGAAATTGTTTGTGCGGCAAACCAGGAGGCCCGAAATCAGAGGGGGGTCGCCTGCCTTTCAGAGGATTTTGCCAGGATTTTTCCTGGCAGCGATGCTTAAGCAGGGTTGGTGATAAATGCGTAAGGATGATGAGTAATCAGATAAGCGCTTTATGCTTTATCGTCGAAAGTTTTTCTATTTTTTTTCATTAACGGCCAGTGATAAATGCAGAGAAAAAGGCGCGCTAAGTCATTGATTTATTGTGTAAGAAGCTGGTTGAGTTTCTCAAGATCGTTGCTAACCCATTCAATATCCTGCTTAAATTTCTCATCTGAAGTAAATGGCTGGCGATAAACCGTTACCATCACCTCGGCGCCCTGTTCGTTTGCTATCACGCGCATCGGTACGTAGATCTCCTTTCCTGAGCCGCTATCAATCCAGTGATCCATTACCCCAAACGGATTATGTGGCGAGAACCGGATCTTCACATTGCCCTGGGGGCCTTTAGCACGCCAGCGATTGCCATCGGGTTCTAACGCGCTGTGCGTCAGCCCGGAAGCCCACTTTGGGAAAAACTCTGGCTTCCAGATGGTTTCATAAAGATCTAACCAGTGACGTGGAATCGTCAGGCTCAGAGTGCGAGAGGAGAGCATGTAACCTCCAGTGAATAAGCTAAAAAAAGCATTAAAGCATGAGGCCAGGCTTGTTAAAACGTTGTAACAGCAGAAGTGTGGTGTTGAAAGGGTTTCGTACAAATGGCAGACAACGGATGATGCTGCCTGCCACTGACTCAGATGAAATTGCCGCGCGCAGAAACCACATGATCTTCGCTATGGCCGTTAGCGTGCCGCAGAACAAAGCCGTCCGACTGCGCCATCACGGCACAACTGTGATTAGGGAAGATACGCAGCAGCGTGCCGACTTCAGGGCGGCGATCCTGATAAAGCAGAAAACCGTGCTCCTCAGATAATTTTGTCACTTCATAAGTCTGACCCGCTTCGTCGGCTGCCACACCAAAGCCGCTGGCATTGGTGCCGTGTGGCCCTTTATCCGAACTCAGCATTTTTGACCCGGCATCCACAATCGCGAAATGATCGTTCACCGCCACGACACGGGTAATGACGCTCATTGCCAGCTGATCGACGTGAGTTAATCCGAGACGGCAGGCGGTTAGGTCCAGTAGTGCATAGTTTCCGGGCCGGATTTCATTCATGCAGGGTGCAATCTCTGCTGCCAGCGCCGTAGGCGTTGAACCCACAGAGAGAGGGCAGTCGGTAAAACCAGCCGCCTGCAGTTTTGCCTGTACTCGCTGCATCAATACCGTTTCCTGCCGGGCGACATCCGCAATGGCCGCGGCATTCCCGGCACCATAAGCGTGGCCAGCATGTGACACTAATCCGGCAAAGCGTAACCCTTTGTCCTGCAGCGCCTGAGCAATCAGCACCGCTTCATCTGTATCAGGATTGACACCTATCCGATGTAATCCAACATCCACCTTAATCGCTACCGCCAGGTCGCATTCCGGTTGCTGCTGGCAGGCATCAGCAATAGCCGCCACGCCCTGCAGTCTGTCCGCAATCAGGGTGAGCTTTGCCTGATGAAGCACGGCGTGGCGCAGCAATTCAGCTACGCTTTGCGGTTGCACAATCGGATAGGCTAATAGCAGATCACGAACACCGCCCTGAATAAAGCTGATGCCTTCGCTGGGCTTAGAGACGGTAACACCCTGTGCACCGGACGCGATCTGACGCTGCGCAATCCAGACGCTTTTATGCGTTTTGATATGCGGTCGCAACGCGACGCCTGCCGCACTGGCTTTGCGCTGCATATGCTGCAGGTTCTGCTCCAGGCGCTCTGCATCCACTTCAATATAGGGCGTAAGGCGATCATCAATCAGCGGACGCTGCCACTGCTGTGTATCGTTGATATCCATAAGATTGTCCGGCATTGACGAGGTAAGGGGATTCATCATTCCTTAATTATCTCTTTGATACTAGCCTGCCGGACGCAGACAGGTGTGCTGAACAGCAGAAACTGTAGAGGTAGCTATAACGGCAGAGGCAGTATGAGAGCACAGCAAACGAGGATGAGAGAGTGGACGTAAAGCAGATGTCGTTCAGAAGATTAAAACAACAAAGCAGGCACGAGGCCTGCTTTATCAGTTAACTCAGACGTAGAGCGACTTTTCACCCGGTGGCCGGGTTTTGAAGCGACGATGCAGCCAAAGGTACTGTTCGGGTGCGCGAAGGATCTGATTTTCGATCACTTTGTTCATATAAGCTGCAGCAGCAGCCTCGTCCGTATGAGGATAATTTTCCAGCATCGGTTCGATGATCAAATGGTAGCCATCATTTCCTGGATTACGAATCAGCATAATCGGCACCATCGCTGGCTTCGCCAGACGCGACAAAACAAAAGTCCCGTTAGTCGTGGCGGCTTTTTCCACCGCAAACAGCGGCGCAAAGGTGCTGCCATTAGGGCCGTAATCCTGGTCAGGCGCAAACCAGACCGATTCACCCTGTTTCAGGGCATTAACCATACCGCGTAGATCACGACGGTCGATCATCGCTTTATTTGAGCGCATCCGCCCTTTGGTCTGCACATACTCCATCGCCTGGTTATTGTGTGGGCGATACATCGCCATCATTGGCTGACAGAGTCCGCTGATGCGGCCGCCCAGCTCCAGTGACATGAAATGCACACCAATCAGCATCACGCCTCGCTTTTCTTTCTGCGCGGCATGCAGGTTTTCCATTCCCGACACTTTAAACAGACGTCTTACCGCACGGTCAGACCAGAACCAGGCAATACCGGTTTCAGCCAGCGCCATCCCGAGCGACGCAAAATTGCCGGCAATCATATGTTCTGTTTTTTCTTCGCTGATGCCCGGAAAGCAGAGTTCGATGTTACGACGGGTAATACGCTCGCGGCGCTGCAGGAAATGGCGAGAGATTTTGCCGGCACCGGCACCGAGACGCATAAGAACAGGATAGGGGAGCTGGACCAGCAGCCAGAGTACGCCAAGGCCAAACCAGGTAAACCAATAACGCGGATGCAGCAGCGAACTGCTAAATTTTCCGGTGTTTTTCATTAACAACCTTCATGGGATAGAGGGATGCATCGCACAAAGAGCACTTCCATGAGTCTTAAGGCGGTACAGCTGTACTGATTTCGACCAACATTTTATCAAAAAAGTGCCTTCAAAGAAAGGGAAACTCCGGCATCTACAGGATTGACCTGTTTCATGGAGAGGAGTTAATACCGGCTATAAAAGTACATTAATCATATAAAATCATTATTTTTCAACTGCTTAATCTAAGCCTGAAAGCAGCTTTAATTGTAAGTGAGGCCGTTTCAGGAACAGTCTGGAAATGATTATTTATTTATCTTTACCTGATTCTGATGCTGGCCGCGCTGAAAAAGCGATCAATTGACGGAAGGAGCTAACTCTTTAAGTGCTGACAGCGCCTGACAGGGGAACAAAGCGCTACTGCGAGCGCTTTGTTGAGTGGAAATTACTCGATATTCTGAATCTGCTCGCGCATCTGCTCAATCAGCACCTTCAGTTCAATAGCTGAAGTCGTGATTTCGGCGTTGATCGACTTCGAAGCCAGCGTGTTCGACTCACGATTGAACTCCTGCATCATAAAGTCGAGACGGCGGCCAACTGCTTCTTTCTTTTTCAGGATGTTGTAAGTCTCTTTAACGTGCGCATCCAGACGATCCAGCTCTTCAGAAACGTCAACACGCTGCGCCATCATCACCAGTTCCTGCTCAAGGCGATTGTTTTCCAGCTGGACTTCAGCATCTTCCAGTTTGGCGACCAGCCGCTCACGCTGCCATTTGATCACCTCAGGCATCTGCGCGCGCACTTTGCTGACTTCCTGCGAGACGCCTTCCAGACGCTGCTCAATCATCGCTTTCAGGGCGGTACCTTCGCTTTCGCGTGCCGCAATAAAGTCATCAAGCGCACCATCCAGTGCCTGCAACAACTGGGTGTTGATGGCATCCAGATCCTGTTCCTGCGCAGACATCACACCCGGCCAGCGCAGAATATCCAGCGGATTAATCGCGCCTTCGTCGCTCTGCATTTTTACCCAGTTGGCAGCCTGCACCAGCTGTTTCGCCAGCGTTTCGTTGAGCATCAGTTCGCCCTGTGCGCTGGGATCGGCATCATAACGGAGGTTGCACTCAATTTTACCGCGCGTCAGACGCTGGCGAATGCGCTCGCGGATAACCGGCTCCAGCCCACGAAACTGTTCCGGCAGGCGGATGTAGGTTTCCAGATAACGCTGGTTCACGGAACGCAGCTCCCGGGCGGCGCTGCCCCATTCGCCTTTGGCTTCGCTGCGGGCATAAGCGGTCATACTGCGGATCATAAGCGGTACTCATTTGCGGAAAGATGGGTGAAGTATAGCGAGGCGAGCCACGGCATAACAGGCATAAGCGTCGCACAGGAAAATAACGAACCATTTCCGCTTTCAGCGACAGCCACTTATGATGACCATTGACCCTTTGTGAGGATGACAGATCTATGTCTCGCGTTATTGCCCTTCCTGTTGTGATGGCTCTGCTGCTGGCAGGTTGCCAGGCACGCCACTCGCCGCCCACTAAACCGCAACCCATCTGTGCGGGTGGCGACATGATGATGCAGACCACGTTGTGGTTTGGACTGAGCAAGCCTGGTGGCGGCAGGGTGAGTTCACTCGACTGGATGAACTTCGTGGATAATGAGGTCACGCCACGGTTTAAAGCGGGCCTGTCGGTCTATGATGCCAAAGGGCAATGGCTGGGCGAGAACGGTCAGCTGGCACGGGAGAACAGTAAGGCGTTGATGCTGATCCACGGGATCGACCCCGCCACCAACGTTGATATTGAGGCGTTACGCAGCCTCTATAAAAAACGGTTTGGTCAGGAGTCGGTTATGCGGGTGGATGCACCCGTCTGCGTCGGATTCTAAGGCGAAAGCGGGCGGCAGAATTGCCGCCCGTTGAATAATCAGATAAACAGACCGGCAAAGGCTGCGGAGAGCAGACTGACCAGCGTGGAGCCATAGACCAGCTTCCAGCCAAAACGGGAAACCACATTTCCCTGTTTCTCATTCAGGCCTTTTATTGCGCCTGCCACAATGCCGATAGAGGCAAAGTTAGCGAACGAGACCAGGAACACCGACAGAATACCCAGTCCACGCGCACTCATGCCTGCCGCGACTTTCTGCAGTTCAATCATCGCCACAAACTCATTCGCCACCAGTTTGGTTGCCATGATGCTGGCCGCCTGCAGGGCATCGGCTTTGGGAATGCCAATCAGCCAGGCCAGAGGATAGAACAGGTAGCCGAGCAGTTGCTGGAAGCTGTAGCCGAACACCGCCGCAAACAGCGCGTTGACGGCAGCAATCAGGGCAATAAAGCCAATCAGCATGGCCAGAATAATCATCGCGACTTTGAAGCCTGCCAGGATGTACTCACCCAGCATCTCAAAGAAGCTCTGCTCTTCATGCAGTTTATCCAGCGCGATAGGCTGCTCATCCTGGCTTTTCATCGGGTTGATGATCGACAGGATAATAAAGGTGCTGAACATGTTAAGCAGCAGTGCCGCAACCACATATTTCGGTTCGATCATCGACATATAAGCACCGACAATCGACAGCGAAACGGTAGACATCGCGGTCGCTGCCATGGTGTAGAGCCGGCGCGGCGGGATATCACCCAGAATCCCTTTATAAGCGATGAAGTTTTCCGACTGCCCAAGAATCAGCGTGCTGACGGCGTTGAACGACTCCAGCTTGCCCATGCCGTTAATCTTCGACAGCAGCGTCCCGAAAATACGGATCAGCAGCGGCAGGATGCGCCAGTGCTGCAATATGCCGATCAGTGCCGAAATAAAGACAATCGGGCAGAGCACGCCAAGGAAGATAAATGCCAGCCCCTGTTTGCTCATTCCGCCAAACACGAACTCCGTGCCCTGTGCGGCAAAACCCAGCAGCGTCTCAAAGAAACCGGCGAACGAGCCGACCAGCGCCAGACCCCCGGCAGAGTGAAGGAAGAACCAACCCAGCGCGGCTTCCACCACAATCAGTTGAACAATAAAGCGCAGACGAATCTGTTTACGGTCATGACTGACCAGCAGCGCAAGGGCAAAAATCACCACCAGCGCCAGCAGGAAATGAAGAATGGCGGCCATATGTCTTTTTTTATCAGAGAGAAAGGAACGCGCATTTAGCCACAGCTGGCGGGGAATTTCATCTGATGCCTGCGTCAGACCAGCGTAAGAGACAGCGGACAAGGAAGTCCGTATAATGCGCAGCCAATCATTAGCAAGCCGGAGAATACCCATGCGTCCAGCAGGCCGTAGCGCACAACAGGTGCGTCCAGTCACATTGACCCGCAATTACACCAAACACGCAGAGGGTTCCGTTCTGGTGGAATTCGGCGAAACGAAAGTGCTTTGCACTGCCTCGGTAGACGAAGGGGTTCCGCGTTTCCTCAAAGGCCAGGGCCAGGGTTGGGTAACGGCCGAATATGGCATGCTGCCGCGTTCGACCCACAGCCGTATGGCGCGTGAAGCCGCAAAAGGCAAGCAGGGCGGACGTACGCTGGAGATTCAGCGTCTGATCGCCCGTTCACTGCGCGCCGCGGTTGATCTTAAAGCGCTGGGTGAATTTACTATTACGCTCGACTGTGACGTGATCCAGGCCGATGGCGGCACTCGCACCGCATCAATCACCGGAGCCTGCGTGGCGCTGGCTGATGCGCTGAACAAGCTGGTGGCCAGCGGCAAACTGAAAGCGAACCCGATGAAGGGCATGGTCGCGGCGATTTCAGTGGGCATCGTCAAAGGCGAAGCGCTGTGCGATCTGGAGTATGTTGAAGACTCAGCCGCAGAAACCGACATGAACGTCGTGATGCTGGAAGATGGCCGCATGATCGAGGTGCAGGGCACTGCCGAAGGCGAACCGTTCAGCCATGAAGAGTTGCTGACGCTACTGGCGCTGGCTCGGGGCGGAATTGAGGAATTAATTCAGGCGCAGAAAGCAGCGCTGGAAAATTGATGTAACAGGCGACCTCAGAGTCGCCTTTTCTTTATTTGAGGAGTGAGAAATGAAAGCCTGGCAGCGTCAGTTTATTGAATTTGCCCTGAACAAGCAGGTGCTGAAGTTCGGTGAGTTCACTTTGAAGTCCGGGCGTAAAAGCCCCTATTTCTTTAATGCTGGTCTGTTTAACAGCGGACGGGATTTAGCGCTGCTGGGACGCTTCTACGCGCAGGCGCTGGTGGATGGCGCTGTTGATTTTGATCTGCTGTTCGGCCCGGCCTATAAAGGCATTCCGATTGCCACCACCACGGCGGTGGCGCTGGCGGATCATCATGACCGCGATGTGCCTTACTGCTTTAACCGTAAAGAAGCGAAAGATCACGGCGAAGGTGGCCTGCTGGTTGGCAGTCCGCTGCAGGGCAAAGTGATGCTGGTGGACGATGTGATCACCGCAGGCACCGCGATTCGTGAGTCGATGGATATTATCGGTGCGCACAACGCCACTCTGGCAGGCGTGCTGGTCTCGCTTGATCGTCAGGAGCGTGGACGCGGAGAAATGTCGGCGATTCAGGAAGTGGAACGTGATTACGGCTGCAAAGTGACCGCAATTATTACGCTGGCAGACCTGATTGCCTGGCTGGAAGAGAAGCCTGAGATGGCCGATCATCTGGCTCAGGTACGTGCCTATCAGAAAGCGTACGGGATTTAACAGAGGCGGGCGCAATGCCCGCCTTCTTTTACGCTTTACGCCAGCTGCGCGGCAATCAGCGGCCAGCGAGCCTCAAAGTCTGCGGTAGGACTGAAACGAAACTCAGAACGGACATACCGTGACAGTAAACCCTCACAGAATGCCAGCAACTGACTTGCCAGCAGCGCCTCATCAGCCTGAAAGGCTTCGCCCTCGCGCATTTTCCGTTCCCGCATCACCTGTCGCAGCTGCACTTCAATCCGCTCAAACAGCTGATTGATGCGTCCCTGCAGTCGGTCCTGCTCAAACATCAATGCATGGCCGGTCAGAATGCGCGTCAGTCCCGGATTACGCTCACCAAATCCCAGAATCAGTTGCACGATCAGACGCAGACGCGTCATGGTCTCTTTTTCATCCTTGAGGATCAGATTGATGCGGGTAATCAGACTGTCTTCGATAAACTCAATCAGGCTATCGAACATTCGTGTTTTACTCGGGAAGTGACGATACAGCGCCGCTTCGGAAACGCCCACCGTGGCTGCCAGTTTGGCTGTGGTAATGCGCTGACTGCCATCACCCGACTCCAGCATCTGCGCCAGCGCCTGCAAAATCTCTTCGCGACGATTCCGCTTCGCGACTTTTTTTCTGCCATGACCTTAAAGACCCCTGAAATTCACCTAAAAACAGGCAACACCTACGCATCTGCCACAGGAACGCGTCCTGTGGCGATGAGGAAAAATAACGGGCGTAAGTGAAAGTCGGTAATGCGGGTTACTGGCGACCGGAGTGGCCGAAGCCGCCTTCGCCGCGCAGGCTGGCGTCGAAATCTTCGACCAGGTTAAATTCCGCCTGCACCACCGGTACAAAGACCAGTTGTGCCATGCGATCGCCGGGTTGCAGCGAGAAGCTTTCCTGGCCGCGATTCCAGACCGAGACCATCAGCTGTCCCTGATAGTCGGAGTCAATCAGACCCACCAGGTTGCCCAGCACGATGCCATGTTTATGGCCAAGGCCTGAGCGCGGCAGGATCACAGCGGCCAGATCGGGGTCGGCAATATGAATTGCCAGGCCGGTCGGAACCAGCGTTGTGGTGCCTGGTGCGATGTCGAGAACATCATCAATGCAGGCGCGTAAATCTAACCCAGCGGAACCTGAAGTCGCGTAGGTCGGCAGTGGAAACTCTTTGCCGACGCGCGGATCCAGGATTTTAACGTCTATTTTTTTCATCATAACGGCTGACAATCTCGTCTATTAATTGTTGGCCAAGGAGAGACTTATCGCTGAGCGGTAAGCGTTTTTCTCCATCCTGCCAAAAAAGGTGAAGAGCATTGGTGTCGCTATTAAACCCCTGTCCGGCTTTAGCGACGTCGTTAGCGCAGATCAGATCCAGATTCTTGCGCACCCGTTTTTGCCGGGCGTATTCTTCCACATTCTGTGTTTCAGCAGCAAATCCAACGACGAATGGCCGGTTTTCCTGAAGTGCAGCGACGCCGGCAACAATATCGGGATTCTTTACCAGGTTCAGCGTGACGTTATCATCGCCGCCCTGTTTCTTGATTTTATCGGCCGCAATATCGGCTGCCCGGTAGTCTGCCACGGCTGCGCTTGCAATGAAAATATGTTGTTTATCTATCTCACTCATGACGGCGGCCTGCATCTCCAGCGCGCTGGTCACATCAATTCGCCGCACACCCGCTGGCGCAGACAGGGTGACCGGGCCGCTGACCAGCGTGACCTGTGCACCGCGTCTGGCGGCGGCGTCGGCAATAGCAAAGCCCATTTTGCCGGAGCTGTGGTTAGTGATGTAGCGCACCGGGTCCAGCGCCTCACGGGTAGGGCCGGCGGTAATCATAATGTTGAGATGTTGCAGATCGTTGACGGGCGTAGCCCACTGCACCGCATGGTCAACAATCACCAGCGGGTCGAGCATCCGGCCCGGCCCGACATCGCCGCAGGCCTGGCTGCCGCTGTCCGGTCCCCAAATCAGCACGCCACGCGCCTGCAGGCTCTGCAGATTATGCTGGGTCACCGCCGCACGATACATCTGCTGATTCATAGCGGGCACCACTGCCACGGGTGAGGCCGTCGCTAACACGGCGGTCGTCACCAGATCGTTTGCCATACCGGCAGTAATACGGGCAATCAGGTCAGCAGTGGCCGGTGCCAGCACAATAAGGTCGGCCCATTTTGCCAGTTCAATATGACCCATCGCTGCCTCCGCGGCCGGATCAAGCAGATCGTCAAATACCGGATAGCCGGAGACAGCCTGCAGGCTGAGCGGAGTAATAAATGCTTTCGCACCCTCTGTCATCATCACGCGGACATCAGCACCGCGATCGCGCAGGCGGCGCACCAGCTCAGGTGCTTTATAAGCAGCAATACCGCCGCTCACGCCAAGAAGAATTTTTTTGCCGGCTAATCCCATCATGATGTTGGCCTCACTAAGCTCTCTGCCGCTCGCGGCGGCGAATGCACGGACTTTATCACAAAAGCGCGGATGCGCCTTTTCACTGACTGCGTTTGCGAGCCGTCTCGTAGATTGCAGCTTCACTGATAGCTGCACTCTTCATGATGGGCCATGCTGAGGCTCATCTCAGGGAGAGCGGACATGAAAATAAAGGGACCACGGGAAAAACTCCGGAAGCTGGGTGCGCATGCCCTCAGCGATACCGAACTACTGGCCATTTTTCTCCGTACCGGATCGCCTGGACAGAACGTCCTGGAGCTGGCCGGACAGATGCTGGACGGTTTTGGCTCGCTTTATCAGCTCATGACGTCAGACAAAGCGGCATTCGGTGAAATCAAAGGGGTCGGCGATGCCAAGCTGGCACAGCTTCATGCGATTGCCGAACTGGCGAAGCGTTTTTTCGCCAGTAAGCTGGCCCGCGAAAGCGCAATGGAAAATCCACAAATCACGCGCCAGTATCTGCAAAGTCTGTTAGCCCATCAGGAGCGTGAGATCTTCATGGCACTGTTTCTGGATAATCAGCATCGGGTGCTGCGGGCACAAAATATGTTCTCTGGTTCCATTAACAGCGTGGAAGTTCACCCCCCGCGAGATCGTCCGGGAAGCGCTGAAGCTCAATGCTGCCGCTCTGATACTGGCGCATAATCACCCGTCGGGCATGGCGGAGCCGAGCCGTGCAGACCGTGAAGTGACCCATAAAGTCAGCGAAGCCTGCCAGCTACTCGACATCCGTCTGCTCGATCATCTGGTGATTGGTCATGGCGAATATGTCTCCTTTGCCGAGCGGGGATGGCTCTGACAGGGGGAAATTTCACGCCAGGTGGCGGCTTTTTTGCCCGATCATTCGGGATCTTTATCTGTTCGGGACTTGAGCACTTGGGCTGAGCGGCGTATACTACGCCACCTTTGAGAATCTCGGGTTTGGCGGTTAGGCCAGCTTAGCGGGTTCCATGGAATTCGCCTGGCGGGCTGCAAGCCTGACGAGGCGGCCCAAACCTAATTTTTAAAGCTCGAGCTGATTTGATTTTTGGAGATATTGACATGTCACGAGTCTGCCAGGTAACTGGAAAGCGTCCGGTGACGGGTAACAACCGTTCCCACGCAATGAACGCGACGAAACGCCGTTTCCTTCCGAACCTGCACTCACACCGTTTTTGGGTTGAGAGCGAGAAGCGCTTCGTTACTCTGCGTGTATCTGTTAAAGGTATGCGTATTATTGATAAAAAAGGGCATTGATACGGTGTTAGCCGATATGCGTGCCCGTGGTGAGAAGTACTAAGGTACTAAGGAACTGAATCATGGCTAAAGGTATTCGTGAGAAGATCAAGCTGGTTTCCTCTGCTGGTACAGGTCACTTCTATACCACCACGAAGAACAAACGTACTAAACCAGAGAAGCTGGAACTGAAAAAGTTCGATCCGGTTGTACGTCAGCATGTGCTCTACAAAGAAGCTAAAATTAAGTAATTTTAGTGTTCTGCTAAAAACCCGGCTCCGGCCGGGGTTTTTTGTTTGTGTAAAACGCTGAGGAGAGGGTATGCCAGAGTTGCCAGAGGTTGAAACCAGCCGTCGCGGTATCGAACCGCATTTGGTCGGTGAAACCATCCTTCACGCCGTGGTGCGTAATTCACGTTTGCGCTGGCCTGTTTCGCAGGAGATCCTGGCGCTGAGCGATCAGCCGGTGCTCAGTGTGCAGCGCCGGGCTAAATATCTGCTGCTGGAGCTGCCGCATGGCTGGATCATTATCCACCTTGGCATGTCCGGTAGCCTGCGCGTGCTGTCAGAAGAGCTGCCAGCGGCGAAGCATGACCATGTTGATCTGGTCATGAGCAACGGCAAAGTGCTGCGCTACACCGACCCGCGCCGCTTTGGTGCATGGCTCTGGAGCAGCGATCTGGCGGGCAGCAGCGTGCTGGCACATCTCGGGCCGGAGCCGCTTAGCGAGGAGTTTGACGGCGCTTACCTGTTTGAGAAGTCACGCGGCAAGCGGACGCTCATCAAGCAGTGGCTGATGGATAACAAAGTGGTGGTGGGCGTGGGCAACATTTACGCCAGCGAGTCACTGTTTACCGCCGGGATCATTCCCGATCGTGCTGCCGGCAGTCTGTCGCAGGCCGAAGCGGAACTGCTGGTCAATACCATCAAAGCGGTGCTGTTACGCTCCATTGAGCAGGGCGGAACCACACTGCGTGACTTCTTACAGACCGACGGTAAACCCGGCTATTTTGCACAGCAGTTACAGGTTTATGGGCGGGCAGGCGAACCCTGCCGGGCATGCGGTACGCCGATTGTCAGCGGCAGACACGGGCAGCGCAGCACCTACTGGTGCCCGAACTGCCAGCATTAAGCCAGTTTAGCCAGCAATGCCTGATGCACCGGCGCGGGCAGGAAGGCGGTCACATCGCCACCGTGACGCGCCACCTCTTTGACCAGCGAAGATGAGATAAACGAGAAGCCTTCAGACGGCATCAGGAAAACACTCTCCAGCGTTGGCAGCAGGTGACGATTCATCTGCGCCAGCTGCATTTCATATTCAAAGTCTGACACCGCACGCAAGCCACGAACCAGCACATTCGCCTGCTGGTCACGGGCGAAATTCGCCATCAGGTCGCTGAATCCGACCACCTCAACGTTGGGCAGATGGGCTATCACTTCACCGGCCAGCGCCACGCGCTCATCCAGGCTGAACATTGGTTTTTTGCTGGGGCTGGCGGCAACGGCCAGAATGACCTGATCAAACATCTGCGCTGCCCGCGTCACGATGTCGAGATGGCCGAGCGTCACAGGATCGAACGTTCCGGGATAGATGGCTTTCGTGATCATACTCGCCCTTTTGCCGAAGCATGATTCAGCGCCCAGAGGGCTGAATATTTATTGAAGGTATATTGCGCATTGACCACCGCCAGAATCCAGCCCTGCTTTCCGTCGAGAAAACCGGCACGCAGCAGCAGGGTTTTCATAAACGCGCCCAGCGTATGGCTGAACAGAGAAAACAGGCTGCAACGCTTACCGCGCCGATGGCGTTCCGTAGCCCAGGCTTCGGCATAAGCCAGCTGCTTGCGCTGAAAGGCGATTAAATCGCGGCAGGTCAGATGCTGCAGATCGCCGGGTAATGCCACCACCGGCGCGCCGTCACTTTGCAGTGATTCATGCACCAGATTGTCATTGTAGCGGAAGGTGCGTGGGTAGAGTCGCATGACGCGGTCCGGATACCAGCCGCTATGGCGCATAAAGCGGCCGAGAAACAGATTACTGCGGCCCAGGCTATAAACCGTACGGCTGGGTGGCGCGACCAGCACCTGCTCAATCGCGGCGCGCAGTTCAGGTGTCACGCGTTCATCCGCATCGATCATCAGAATCATGTCGCCGGTGGCATAGTGCTGCGCGCGCTGGCGCTGGATACCATAGCCCTGCCAGTCATCATTGAGGTAGACCTTCGCCCCAGCCTGTGTGGCGATGTCGACACTGTTGTCATGGCTGCCTGAGTCCAGCACGATAATTTCATCGGCCCAGCTGACCGAGGCCAGGCAGTCAGGCAGCAGTTCCGCTTCGTTTTTGGCGATCATCACCACGGAAAGACGTTGGCGTGCTGACATTAGTGGGCCCGTGGTGGCAGATGCGGTTCGAGTAACTGTAGCAGACGCTGTAGCGCACCCTGATTCTGGTGCAGCACGTCTACCGCATGACGTCCGTAATAACGGCGGTAATCATCATCCTGTAACAGGTTGGTGACCTCTTTTTCCAGCGAAATCACGTCGGTGACGGTGATCAGCCCCTGGCCTTCCTGCAACTTGCTGCAGATATCTTTGAAGTTCCAGATATGGGGTCCCATCAGAACCGGAAGCGCATGGGCAGCAGGCTCCAGCGGGTTGTGTCCACCCCGTTCAACCAGGCTGCCGCCGACAAAGGCCAGATCGGCAATGCCGTATAGCAGCATCAGTTCGCCCATTGAGTCTCCGATGACCACCTGCGTTGAACCAGACGGGATCTCGCCGCTGCTGCGCAGGATAAAACTGAAGCCGCGTTCCTGCGTCAGTTCACGGGCATCGTTAAAACGCTCGGGATGGCGGGGCACCAGAATCAGCAGCAGATCCGGGAAGGTCTGCAGCAGGCGGCGATGGGCATCCAGCACAATGGCCTCTTCACCTTCGTGCGTGCTGGTGGCGATCCACACCGGACGGCGCGGCGCCCACTGACGACGCAGCGTCACCGCTCTGGCGGCCAGTTCTGGCGTCACGGAAATATCAAACTTCAGGCTGCCGGTAATCGTTAGTTGAGAACGTTTCAGGCCCAGGCTCAGGAAACGGTCGCCATCTTCCGCATTCTGCGCCGCGATAAGCGTGATGCTCTGCAACAGCCGGCGCATGAATTTACCCAGCTTGCGGTAGCCTTTGGCCGATCGGGCCGAGAGGCGGGCATTGGCGATCACCAGCGGAATATTACGCTGGTGCAGAATGCGGATAATATTCGGCCACAGCTCGGTTTCCATGATGATCACCAGGCGTGGGTTGACCGTATCCAGAAAACGATTAATCGAACCCGGCAGATCATAAGGCAGATAGACGTGATGCACATCTTTGCCAAATGCAGATTGCGCGCGTTCAGAGCCGGTAGGCGTCATGGTGGTGACGGTAATCGGCAGGGTCGGGTAACGATGACGCAGAGCGCGCACCAGCGGGATCGCGGCCAGGGTTTCACCCACAGAGACCGAGTGCAGCACAATGCCGTCGGGCTTAACTTTGCCGACACAATAGCCATAGCGTTCTGCCCAGCGTTTGCGATAGGCAGGCGCTTTACGACCGCGCAGCCACAGGCGCAGCCAAATCAGTGGCTGAATTAAGTAGAGCAATGCGGTGTAAAAGGTCGTCATAGTTACCGTTACAGCAAATTCGCGTCTAAAAGCAGATTAAAATCAGATGGCGGCATGTTATCAGAAACCCCGCATGCACTCATCCCACATTGTCAGTTGCTGCTCAGGACCTGCTGATAAAGCGAAGTCAGCGCCTGCGCCAGCCGTTGTGGACCATAAGGTTCAATTTTGCGCCGCGCCGCGTCACCCATTCGTGAATCGACGGAAAGCGCCGGTATTGCATTAACAGCCTGATTTAACCCGTTGATATCCAACGCATCACAGACGAAGCCTTCCTGACCAGCGGTAATAAATTCTGCGCCACCGCAGCCAGTGCTGGTAATCACCGGTAAGCCGCAGGCCATCGCCTCCAGTACCACATTAGGAAAAGGATCGTAGAGGGTGGGCAGCAGCAGGCCATCAGCCGCGTGATAGAACGGCTGCACATCCTGCTGTACGCCGACAAAGCGCAGGCGGTCCAGACAGTTAAGCTGATTTGCCAGCTGCTGATACCGTTGCAGTTGCTTATCCTGACCCACCACAATCAGATAACGGTCGCTGGCAGCCAGCGCCTGTATCGCCGCTTTCAACCCCTTGCGTTCAAAGCCGGAGCCGACATAAATCAGTACGGTGGCCGCATCGGGCAGCGCCAGCTGCTGACGGGTGGCGCGACGTGCAGCTTCCGTGGCGGGCTGGAAACGGCTGGCGTCGATAGCATTATGAATAACGTGGATTTTTCCGGCATCGAGCGAGAAACAGCGCAGGATATCGCGCTTTACCATCTCAGAATTACAGATCACCGCTTTCAGCGTCGGAGAGTTAAACATCTCCGCTTCCGCCTGCAGGACATAGCGATGATAAGGGCTGAGCACAGCACTCAGTCGTTGCCACGATGAGACGATGCGGGCGCGCTGTTCCAGCCAGACGCGATGAACACCATCACCCGCGCGAAAAATATCACAGCCCGCGATGCGCTCGTGGCTTTGCACAATATCGAACTTTTCGCGCTCCCAGCAGGCGCGTGCTGCACGGGCAAAACCGCGCTCACGGGATACCCGGCCCAGCTTTGCAGGATTACAGATATGCAGATGCCAGTCAGGATTGGGTGTGCCCTGCCAGCTGCGGGTAATGATGTTGAGATCGAGCTGCTCGCTGCCCAGCGCTTCCAGCGCGCGCGAGATAAAACGCTCGGCACCGCCATCCGGACGATATTTCTGCCGGACAATCGCCAGCCGTAACTTACTCATTCAGATAGCTCCTCGCTGCCGCGACCACATCCTTCACCGGAATGGCCGACAGATAACGCTGGTCTGTTTTGGTGTCGATGGAATCGGGTGAGGGCAGCGGGCCATAATCCCCCGCCCAGATGACATGATTATTGTCGCCCCATGGCCGCCAGTGCTGCAGCTTGGTCGGGCCAAACAGCGCAATACAGGGCGTTTCAAGTGCGGCGGCCATGTGCATTGGTGCAGAGTCGACACCAATAAACAGTCGGGCATGATCGATAAGCGCCGCCAGCTGCGGCAGAGTAAACTGACCGGCCAGCGAAACCACATCCGGCGATGCACACAGTGCCCGAATGCGGTTGATCATTGCCAGCTCCTGTTTGTCCGGCCCGGCGGTCAGCACCACTTTGCGGCCCGGCTGCGCCAGCTGATCGAGCGTGGCGGCAACACTCTCCTCTTCCCAGCATTTAAAGCCCCAGCGTGAGGTCGGCTGCACCACAATATAGGGCGCGGTGACCTGGTGTTCTGCCAGTCGGGTCAGCACAATTTGCTGGTCAGCGTCGCTGTAGTGCATTGAGACCCGTGCGCCGTCGCTGCTGATGCCGAGGGGTGCCAGCGCCGACATATTCTGCTCAACGGTATGCAGCTTGCTGTGATTGTGTGTGGAGACCAGCTGGTTGTGACACCATCGCCACAGGACGTTATCGCGTTTTTTATAGGCAAAACCGATGCGAACGGGTGCCGCAGAGAGCCGCGTAATCAGGGCAGCCCGCCACTGATCGGCCAGATTAATCACCAGATCATAATGTGCGTCACGTATGGCGCGAATTAATGCACGCTCATGGCCCAGCTTGCGCCAGGTGCCCTCCTGCTTCCATTTACGATCGATGACGTGCAAATGGCGGATAGCCGGATGCGCTTCCAGCATCGGACGCGTCTCCTGATAGAGCAACACGTCGATGCTGGCCTGCGGATAACGCTCATGAAGCGCATTGATGGCGGGCGTTGTGAGCAGCATGTCACCATGATGGCGCAGCTTAATCAGTAATATATTTTTTGGAGAGATGTTTGCTGGAGTCAGGCTGGCCATAAACAAGAGTTCTCAGAATTCAGTGAACCGATTGTAGGGCAAACCCTTTTTTAGGATAAAGCCAGCCTCAAAGGTTATTTATCACGCCAGCGATAGAGCCGGGCCAGCCACAACAGCAACTGATACCACTGCTTAATTCCCCGGGCGTTGCGTAACATGCGCAGGTGTGTCCGGGTGGCGAACAGCTCGGCAATGATTGCCTGGCGTGCGCGGGCGTCAGGCTCACGTCTTACACTGTGGCAAACGCTGAGCGCTTCATGGGTCACCTGATAGTGAAACGACGGGTAGATCTTCACGCGGTCACGATAGCGGTCATTGAGCTCTTCCAGCAGTCGCGCAATCTTCATGTAGTGACGCTGATACTCTACGTTGCGCTCGCCGGTACGTTTGCGATTGCTGATTGAGGCGTCGTGCATATAGTAGCGATAGAGTACCGCTTCGGTATAACGCACGCGTTTTGCCAGCAGCATAAACTCGGTGGTCCAGGGAATATCCTGATGATGCAGGCCGGGTTCAAACTGCAACTGATGCTGCTCAATCAGTTCCCGGCGATAGATGCCCAGCCAGACCACATGCATATAACGATGGGTTTTTAGCGCGGTATTCAGCCAGTCGGCACCGCTCAGCACCGGCGTGCTGCGCAGGCGATCCAGCGGAATCAGCGGCTTTACCCGCTGGCTGTGTTTGAAAAACCACTCGGCGTTGCACTGTGCCGCATCCAGATTATCTGCCTCCGCCAGCGTCACCAGCGTCTGATACATATCGGGTTGCATGGTGTCATCCGCATCAGGGAAGGTGACATATTTCCCGCGGGCAATCGCCAGTCCGGCGTTGCGGGCGCGCGAGACGCCGCCATTTTCCTGATGTATCACACGAATGTGAGAATGCTGCTGTGCATACTGATCGGCGCGCTCGCCTGAGCCATCGGTTGAACCGTCATCGACGATAATGATCTCAAGCAGAGTCAGCGTCTGCGCCAGCAGTGACTGCATGAACTCATCAAACATGCTGCCCGCATTGTACATCGGGGTAATGATACTCAGCAGAGGAGAAGTACTCATGACAATATCTGCACCAGCATTGTATTCACTGCGAAAAGGCGTTGCCTCGTCATAAATCATTTCCAAATCAGCAGAGTGAAATCAGGGAGTTCACAATTATAAAACGATGTTGCATCCCTGCTTTACTAAAAACCACGCCCGACAATAATAATGCGCTATATGCGCTTTTTTTACGCAATGTGGTCGTGCAGGTAAACAGATTATTATGCTGGCTTGCTGTCAGCGTCGTTATTACAGAGGTCGTGGCAAACAGCCGGCGGGATAAGTGACGGGAAAGTCAGGCGCTGAAATAACAGCGCCCGCATCAATCTGATAAACCTGAGTGTGCTATTGCTCACTCTGCTTAAAAAACTTGAGACTGACATACTTCATCATCCAGCTCAGGCTTTCAGCATACTGTTTCTGATGCCATTTTACGCGGGCGAATCGCTTCATTTCTTTATAATGCTTTGGCGTATCAAGCGGTTGTGAAGCCCAGGGTGAGCGCTGGTAATAGCTATAGTAGCGCTGGGAAAGATCGCTGCCAGCCCATGCATGCCAGGGTTTGCATTTACCGGTGTAGTGAATCATTACCGTCTCTTCAGGCACGCCCGAGTGATCCCAGACTTTATTGGCGATGATGTCGTAAATGTGGTTATAGCGGTCTGGCATGATCAGGACCTCATCCTCCAGCACGATATTCAGCGCATCCTGATCGGGAAAACCAAACTCTGCGCCCCGCGTTACCAGCACGTCGGTAATGCGCGCGGTGGTCTGCCTTTCGAGCCAGCGTGGAATATTAATCAGCATAAAGCCGGAGTTGAAATAGTGGTGGTGCTTCAGCCCCAGCCTTGCGCACTGGTTATGTCGCGCCCGCGGTGTGTCATTACAGGCCGCCAGCGTGTAATCAGTGATATCCAGCGTGAACAGGGGAGAGTAGTCGCCCACCACCAGGGTGTCAGCATCAATATAGATCACCCGATCGCTGTAGCTCGCCACGGTTTCCGGGATCAGGAAACGGTAGTGGATACTTTTGGGATAGCGTCCGACCGCAGGCAGCTGATCAACCCAGGCACGGTTAAAGATATGCAGCGTGATCGCCAGACGATGGCCCGTGGCCAGTGAACGCAGTTTTTCCACATCCTCTTCGCAAAGCGAGTCTGAAAAAACATGGGCGTGGAAAGCGGTATCAGGATGATGGCTGAGAAGTGAAAACAACGTAATGCCCAGGCCACGCGCGTAGGCGTAGTTGATGCCAAACGCAACATGAACCGGATTATCATCCGTGTCAGCAAGCGTGTTAACCAGCAGCTGACTTTGCTGAACGGCCTCAGCAAGAGGGGTAATTGCCATTACGCTTCACTATTCCAGATTATGAGTAATAAACGTTTGTATTCTAGTCAGTTTATCGTGATCCAGCCCGAATAATTTTTCAGCAGGCTGATCAAACTGAAAACGGGTGGCAAAAACGAACGTCGACGCAGCAATATTATCCGGTCCGATAAATAAAACGTTATTGACCGGACGCTGTTCCCGGACTTCACACGGGCCATAAAGCATGATCACCGGTATCTGCTGCGCATCCGCAATATAAGCATTGCCAGAGTCAGAGGAGATGTAGAAATCCATCTGTGCAATGGCCCACGGAACCTCTTCCAGTTTTAGCTCACCAATCAGACTGACGATATTGTCTTTCGGGCCGGTCAGGCTCAGTAACTCATCCAGCCACGGCTGCTCAGCCGGTGGGCCAAACACATAAAAGGTGCAGGGCAGGTCAGCCAGCGACGCCATCAGCTGCTGCCAGATGCTGGCAGGAATGGTTTTAGCCCGGTTACCGGCAGAAATACTGATGCCAATTTTAATACCGCTGCGCGGATTAAGCAGCGCGGCGGGCGGCGCAGGCGGCTGCCAGAGCGGTGAGGTCGCATGCTTAGGGAAATCGGTGTAGCGGTAGTCACGATTAATCAGCTTCAGGTAGCTGTCGAGCGTTAAATCCGTTTTGGTGTGGTCGACAATACCGCTGGCGCTGCGATAGAAGGTCTTATGGTAGGACTTACGCACATAGGTGCGCAGAAACTGCTTGTTCGGTGCGTTGCAGAGCGCGGCGAAAAACAGGTTCACGCTGTTTGGCTGCACCAGATAGACGTTGTCATAGCGGTTCATCAGAGTGAACGCGAGCTTCAGTTTGGCAAAAAAGCTGCGCTTCGCCTCTTCAATCAGGAAATAGCGGCTGACCGTGTCATCGTGACGCGCCAGCGGCTCCACCGCTTTGCTGATCAGCAACTCAGACTGACCCAGTGCGCGCAGCATCGGGGTGATATTAATAAAATCACCAATCTTTGCCGTCTGGATGATCAGGCTGCGTCCGGTTGGCCGGTAAAACAGCCGCATTATGGCCCGGAAAGGCAGCAGAAGCAGGTAGATCAGCACATAGTTCATGGCATGTTTTCCGTAATAACGGCCCGCAGTTTCTCTGCCACCGTGTCAGCAGTCAGCTCCGCCAGATTATGATTCGGGGCGCTCAGTGCCTGTTGGTTCTGCCCGTAACCGCCAATCAGTCCAGGATCGGTCGGACCATACAGCGTGAGGTTGGGGCGATCCAGTGCCGCCGTCAGATGGCTCAATCCGGTATCCACTGAGACCACCGCCCGTGCGCCCGCCAGCTGTTGTGCTATCGCTTCCAGCGTCAGCTTAGGCAGTACATCGACATGCTCAAATCCTTCTGCAAGGCGCTGCGCACGCTGATGCTCATGTTCAGCACCCCAGGGCAATTTCACCCGCAACCCGCTGGGCTGCATCTGCTCAATCAGCTGTCGCCAGTGTGATTCCGGCCAATGCTTGTTGTCACGCGTTGTGGCATGCAGAAAGACCAGGTAATGATGTGCGTCAGCGGGCAGATGATGCAGAAAGTGTCCGGCAATCGCGTAGTCACCCTGACTTTGCGGTTTTTCATAGCCCAGGCTTTTGGCGAACAGTTCGCGCGTCCGCTCAACCGCGTGCTGTCGCTTACTGACCTCATGGCGGATGTCATACCACCAACTGGCGAACGGCTCACGCGCGCTGCGGCTGTCCTGCCCATGTTTCACCCCTTTCGATAAGCGGGTGACCAGCGCGGCACTTTTGATCAGGCCCTGTGCATCAATCACGATATCGTACTCACGTGACTGTAACGCGCGCTTAAACAGCACGCGCTCTTCACGCTGCTGACTGCCAAACCAGTGTTTGCGCCAGCGGCGAATCGCAACCGGTAACACCTTATCTACTGCGGGATGCCAGCCAGGGATCTGTGCGAAATTCTCTTCCACTACCCAGTCGAAACGGATGCCGGGAATGGCATGCATTGCATCGGTCAGTGCCGGGAGCGAATGCAGCACATCGCCCATTGATGAGGTTTTAACAATCAGGACGTGCATGGCACCTCCTGTGGCGCGAGCAGTTCGCTCAGCGTCTGATGTACACGTTCAGGCTGAATATCGATCAGGCTCTGGTGATAGCCCTGTTCGGCATCGCCTTTGCGCACTTTGTGATAGCCGGTAATCAGGCGAATAATTCGCGCCTGCTTTGCCAGCGGCGGCGTAAAGTCAGGGCTGCTTGGTCCATAGAGTGCCACCAGTGGACGATCCAGCGCCGCGGCGATATGCATCAGGCCGGAGTCGTTGCTGACCACGGCACGGCATTGCGCCAGCAAAATCACCGCCTGTTCCAGCTGGGTTTCACCCGCCAGATTACGGCAGTGGCCGCGAGCCTCTTCGGGCAGCGCCGCGATAATCTCTTCGCCGGTCGGGCGATCTTTGGCGGAGCCAAACAGCACGATCTGAAAGCCTTCAGCAATCAACTGGCGGGCCAGCGTGGCGTAGTGATAGTGCGGCCAGCGTTTGGCCGGACCAAATTCAGCGCCCGGACAAAAACCGATGACCGGACGGGTCGCGGCGAGCTGAAACTGTGCGGCCGTTTCAATTTTTTCCTGCTCTTCAACCTGCAGTTTTGGCCACAACAGCGGCTGAGGCAGCTGCGCCGCCGACGCAACAGGTGTGTCGTAGCCCAGCGCAACGTAGCGCTCAACCATCAGTGGAAATGCGGCTTTATCCAGCACGCGCAAATCATTCAGCAGGCCATAGCGCATTTCACCGCGCCAGCCGACGCGGCGTTTTATTCCGGCAAAGAAGGGGACCAGCGCCGACTTGAAGGAGTTAGGCAGCACATAAGCACGGTCGTAGTGACTGGCGCGCAGCACTTTGCCCAACCGGCGACGCTCACCGATTTCCAGCGCGCCATGCCCAAGTGGCATCGCCAGCGCCTGATTCACCTCCGGCATGCGTGACAACAACGGACGGCACCATGCAGGTGCCATCACGTCAATCACCGCATCGGGATGTTCGGCCTTGAGGGTGCGATAGAGACTTTGCGACATCATCATATCGCCGACCCACGACGGGCCGATTACCAGAATTTTCATCGCCGGAGCAGCTTCCTTTATGCGTTACGGTTCAGCCAGACCATATAGTCAGCGACGCCCTGCGCCACCGTTTTAAATGGCTTGTCGTAGCCGGCCGCACGCAGCTTAGTGAGATCGGCCTGAGTATAGGCCTGGTACCGTCCTTTGAGTTTTTCCGGGAACGGGATGTACTCGATCTGACCTTTCTGGTGGAACTTCAGTACTGCGTCAGCCACTTCCTGGAAGGACTCGGCGCGGCCTGTGCCACAGTTGTAAATCCCGGAGACGCCATTTTCCCAGCACCACAGGTTCACTTCCGCAACATCATCAACGTGGATGAAATCACGTTTAAAGCCGTCGCTGCCTTCAAACAGTTTTGGATTTTCATCGTTGCTGATCTGCGTGTTCAGATGGAAGGCCACGCTTGCCATGCTGCCCTTGTGGCCTTCACGCGGTCCATAGACGTTGAAATAGCGGAAGCCGCATACCGGCGAGTTCGCTTCCGGCAGCATCTGACGGACGTAATGGTCGAACAGCATCTTAGAGTAGCCATAAACATTAAGCGGCTGCTCATACTGACGCTCTTCAATGAAATTCTCGTTGCGTCCGCCGTAGGTCGCTGCGGAAGAGGCGTAGAGGAACGGGATCTCGCGCTCAAGACAGAAGTGCAGCAGCTCTTTGGAGTACTGATAGTTGTTCTCCATCATGTACTTGCCATCCCACTCGGTGGTGGAGGAGCAGGCGCCCTGATGGAACACCGCTTCGATCGGGCCTAAATCATCGCCCGCCATCACGCTCATCAGGAACTCTTCTTTGTCCATGTAATCGACGATATCCAGGTCGACTAAATTGGCAAACTTGGTGCCATCCTTCAGATTATCCACCACCAGAATGTCGGTGTGACCGCGATCGTTCAGCGCTTTGACGATGTTGCTGCCAATCATTCCTGCGCCGCCAGTTACGATAATCATGTTGTTACCTTCAACGTTGTGGGGTGAAACAGGAGGTTTCACACACGAATACCTCACATCATAACATTTCATCAGGGTGCAGACAGCCAGATGACTCTGTAACGCTTTGTGCGTACATCCTTGTGGCGTGAACTATGCTGCAAAAATGACATTCTGTTGGGCGATTTATCGTGAAGAAGCGGCCTGTTCAGTAAGATATGCCAGATTTTTGCCATCTGAGGAGAGCAATGATGCCTGCGCAATTTTATCAACAACTTCGTCAGCAACTTGATGATGCACGTCAGGAAGGACTGTTTAAACAGGAGCGGATCATCACCTCTGCCCAGCAGACGGAGATCGCGGTTGGCGATAACCCGGCGGTGATTAACTTCTGTGCCAATAACTACTTAGGTTTAGCGAACCATCCGGCGCTGATTCAGGCGGCGAAAGAGGGGATGGATTCGCATGGTTTTGGTATGGCGTCGGTGCGCTTTATTTGCGGCACGCAGGATAGTCATAAGCAGCTGGAAAAGCGGCTGGCAGACTTTCTCGGCATGGAGGATGCCATTCTTTACTCCTCCTGTTTCGATGCCAATGGCGGTCTGTTTGAAACCCTGCTCGATGCGCAGGATGCCGTCATCTCTGATGCACTGAACCACGCTTCCATTATCGATGGCGTCCGGCTGTGCAAAGCGCAGCGTTACCGCTATGCCAATAACGATATGGCGCAGCTGCGCGCCTGCTTGCAGGAAGCGCGCGATAAAGGCGCGCGTCATATTCTGATCGCCACCGATGGGGTCTTCTCAATGGATGGGGTGATTGCGAATCTGCCCGCTATCTGCGATCTGGCCGACGAGTTCTCTGCGCTGGTGATGGTGGATGATTCCCATGCGGTGGGCTTTGTCGGGAACGCCGGACGCGGAACCCATGAATATTGCGATGTGATGGGCCGGGTCGACATCATTACCGGCACGCTGGGTAAAGCGCTGGGTGGCGCCTCCGGTGGCTACACCGCCGCAAAAGCAGAAGTGGTGGAGTGGCTGCGCCAGCGTTCCCGTCCCTATCTGTTCTCTAACTCGCTGGCCCCGGCCATTGTTGCCGCCTCGCTGCGGGTGCTTGATCTGCTCAGTGAAGGCGACGGGCTGCGTCAGCGTCTGTGGGACAACGCCCGTTACTTCCGGGAGCAGATGACGGCGGCGGGCTTTACGCTGGCGGGAGCCGATCACGCCATTATCCCGGTGATGCTGGGTGAAGCCAGCGTCGCCCAGGAGTTCGCCCGCCTGCTGCAACAGGAAGGCATCTACGTTACCGGCTTCTTCTATCCGGTGGTGCCAAAAGGTCAGGCACGCATTCGCACCCAAATCTCTGCGGCGCATACCCAGCAACAGCTGGAACGTGCGGTGGCGGCCTTTACCCGTATCGGCAAACAACTGGGCGTTATCGCCTGAGGAGTCCGTCATGAAAGCACTCGCCAAACTGAAGAAGGAAACGGGCATCTGGATGGTGACCGATGCGCCAGTTCCGGAGCCGGGCCACAACGATTTGCTGATTAAGATTCGCAAAACCGCTATCTGCGGTACCGATGTCCATATCTACAACTGGGATGACTGGTCGCGCAAAACCATTCCGGTACCGATGATTGTCGGTCATGAATATGTGGGGGAAGTGGTTGCGATAGGACAGGAAGTGAAAGGCTTTACGATTGGCGATCGGGTCTCGGGCGAAGGGCACATCACCTGCGGACATTGCCGTAATTGCCGTGCCGGGCGAACGCATTTATGCCGTAACACAATGGGTGTAGGCGTTAACCGCCAGGGCTGCTTTGCGGAGTATCTGGTTATCCCGGCCTTCAATGCGTTCAAAATTCCCGACAACATTTCCGATGAGCTGGCGGCAATCTTTGATCCATTTGGCAACGCCGTGCATACCGCGCTATCGTTCGATCTGGTGGGTGAGGATGTACTGATCTCCGGCGCGGGTCCTATCGGCATCATGGCCGCCGCGGTCTGTCGCCATGTCGGCGCACGTAACGTGGTGATCACGGACATCAATGAGTATCGTCTGTCACTGGCGCGCAAAATGGGCGTCACGCGCGCGGTCAATGTGGCGAATGAGGATCTGCGAGACGTGATGCACTCGCTGGGCATGACAGAAGGATTCGATGTCGGGCTGGAGATGTCTGGTGCACCGCCTGCCTTCCGTTCATTGCTGGATGTAATGAATCACGGAGGGCGGATTGCACTGCTGGGCATCCCGCCGGGTGAAATGGCGATCGACTGGAACCAGGTGATCTTCAAAGGGCTTTTTATCAAGGGCATTTATGGCCGGGAGATGTTTGAAACCTGGTATAAAATGGCGGCGCTGATCCAGTCCGGGCTTGATTTAACGCCGGTTATTACCCATCGCTATGGAATCGACGATTTCCAGCAGGGCTTTGATGAGATGCGTTCAGGACGCTCGGGAAAAGTGATACTGAGCTGGGATTAAAACAACGGCCGCCAGGGCGGCCGCATGATTAGCTTTGTTTTTTCTCTTCATCGGTCAGGTAGCGCACTTTGCGCGTGTAGTCCTGACCTTTAAAGTTCAGCGGCTGTTGCGGATCGGCGAGGTATTTTTGCCATTCCGACAGCGGAAAGCCGCCATGTGCACCTACCACTTCAGGCGGGATCACCGCCGACTGACCGCCAATTTTCTTTGAGACCGGCCAGTTAGCCCATTCGCCCAGATTGACGGTTTTAATATCCAGCATGTCCAGCAACACCGCGAGCGGCAGCTGGTCAGTAGGCGGCTGGCTGTCGTTCATTAAATTCCAGGTATCATTAAACAGCGTCAGCCACAGCGGCGAAATGCGCTGCCAGACTTCACGGGTGGCAGCCAGGTAAGCCCCATTCACGTGATCCACCAGCCAGGGCCGGATACTGTGCGGGTAGTAGGCGGGGATCGCCTCTTCCGGCGCATCAGCCAGCTTGGCAATCATTTTCCCCTGACGAAAACTGGAATAGAGATGGCCGGGCTTCATCATGATCTCCGGCATCTTAAGCAGATTGAGGTCGGAATCGATCATCAGAATGCCGTCGCCTTTAGACTGTAAGGGCGCCTGCAATTTAATCAAACGACTGCGATAGATCTGCTTGTAGCGATAACTCTCTTCCCGATGCGGGACATCCAGCGTAGCGACACGGGTTTTTACTGGCAGGCTGCCAAAGGCGTGAGCCGGCTGATCGCTGACAATTACGATCTCTTCAGCCCCTGTCGCAAAGCGCGCTGCAAAATCGGCACTGAGCAGGGCTTCTTCAATATAGTCGACGCCGGTGCAGGGGATCACGACAGAAGTGACCGGTACAGTGCCCTGAACCTCTTTCTGCGAATAAGGCAGGTTATGACTCGCCCTGATATGGCGATAACGGGGATTTAAAAAATTAAGCATGAGGTTTCTTTTTCACGACGCTTTGCAAAATATTCTCGACGCCGCTGATATAAGTTTCAATAGCGTACTGTTCACGTACGCGTTTCGCTGCCGCATTGATCAGGCGTTGACGTAAATCCGCATCCTGCCACAGCGCGGTCAGATGCTGGGTCAGTTGCACCACGTTGCCATAGTCAAACAGCAGCCCGGTTTCGTCATGACTGATCAATTCGGCAGTACCGACCACGCGGGATCCCACTACGGCGGTATTCACCAGCATCGCCTCCAGCACAACCCTTGGTAATCCCTCACTGCGTGAGGCAAGAATAAACGCATCAAAGGCAGTGAGGTAATCCAGCGCGTTGTTCTGAAAGCCGGTAAAGACCACGTGCTGCTGGATGTTCTCTGCAGTAGCGAGTTGCAGCAGATGCTGAAGTTCCGGACCCGCTCCGACCACCACCATCTTCCAGTCGGCATCGGGATTAGCGCGTTTAAAACGGCCCAGCGCCTGCAGAATATGGTGATTAGATTTACGCAATATCAGCGAGCCAATCGTGCCGAACACAAAGGTCGAAGGGGAGAGTTTAAAGCGCTGGCGTACTTCAAGGCGGTCGGGCAGAGGCTGGTGGATGTCGATAGCGTTATTGACGGTAAAACAGCGTTCCGCGTCAACACCGTGGCTGCGCAGGGTGTTATTCACGCCCTGCGACACCGCAATGATCGCCTGGCAATCCTGATTAACCATGCTGACCAGCCGCGGTTCCAGAACCGGATCGATACGGCAGTGTTGCACTACCGCAACATCCAGGCTGCGCGCCGCCAGATAACCTTCCACATTGGTGCTGGGCTGGTTATTCATATAGAGCGTGTCAAACTTCCCCAGCTGCAGCAGTGAATTGATTTTGCTGGCATTGGGCATAATGCGCCAGTGTGTATCAATCTGATCGATGGCGCGCTTCTTGAGCTTTTTATTAAAAAACAGCAGTGCCCGCGCGACTTCTTTAACAAACTTTGCCCAGCGTGGCTGCCTGATTTGCGGAATAAAAAAAGACCGGGATAGCCAGCGCATTCAGCGTGGCCTCAATGGTTTCGTCGTTGCCACGGCTGTAGTTGTGATAGAAGCAGCAGGTGATATCAAACTTTTGACGATCGATACGCTTCAACAGCTCCAGCATACTGTTGGTGCCGCCGCCCCACTCTCTGCCGTTATCCAGCAGCAGGATTTTTTGTTTAATAATCGTCATCCCTATCACTGTTCCCGCACAGCACGTTATCGCCCGACCCAGGATTATAGTAATTTCTGCGTATAAATGAACGCTAAGCTGAACACTTAGCATTCATAGCAAATTCAGAACAGATTTTTTAGCGTGTTAAACAGCGGACTGTTATTCACGCTTTCCGCTATTACCGCTAAGGCTCGGGTGGCAGGAACCGGCGCCAGCGGCTGTTTCGGTTTACACAGGTCTGCAGGCTGGAAGCGCGGTGTCGCCGGTTTTGCCGGCGACACAGGCGGCCGTGAGTTGCTGTGCAGTGATTCGTTCAGCAACTGACTGGGGCGAACCAGCGTAACGTCGGCTGGCAATGTGGGTAACATCTGCTGCAGCACCCGCACGGTGTTAGGGTGGGGATGACCAATGGCAATGGCGTAACCGTCGCGCTGCGCCAGTTTCACCGCCCGACTGAACTGCTGGCGGATGGCATTAATATCCTGGCTGTCATCCAGAAATACCCGGCGTTTTAATACCCTGACCTGGGTGCCCTGTGCGGCAGGAACAGCCTGACTGTTAGCGATGGTCATGCTATCCAGAAAGTAGAGATTGTAGTGGTTCAGCGCCTGCATCACTTTCTGCATGCCGGGCAGGCTGGAGGTCATCCTGCTGCCCATATGGTTGTTCAGACCTACGGCATAAGGCACGTTGTTAACCGCATTGCGCATGATGCGGGTAACTTCTTCGCTGCTCATCTCCGGCGTTAAGGTATCTTTTTCCAGCGGCTGCTTGCTCAGCGGCGCCATGGGCAGATGGATCAACACTTCGTGACCACTCTGGTGCGCTTTGGTGGCCATTTCACGGGCATGTGGCGCGTTGGGCAAAACCGCCACTGAAATGGCCTGCGGCATCTGCAGGACCTTGTTCTCTTCGGCAGGGCGATAGCCTACGTCATCGATGACAATGGCCAGTTTGCCCGCCTGCGCAGCGTAGCTGAACAGCAGGGCGCTCAACAGAACGGGGATTTTTCGAAGTTGCAGCAAAACCTATTTTCCTAACCACGGGAGTGGATTGACGGCCTGTCCCTGACGTCGGATTTCAAAATAGAGCGACGGGGTACCGCGGCCACCACTGGTGCCCACCAGTGCGATAGGCTGTCCTGCCTTCACCTGCGTACCCACGCTCACCAGCGCACTTTGGTTGTAGCCATACAGGCTCATATCGCCTTTACCATGTTCCAGCACGACCACCAGGCCGTAGCCCTGTAACCAGTCGGCCATCAGCACGCGGCCATCGGCGATAGCTTTCACCTCGGTACCTTCGCGCGCATCAATCACCAGTCCTTTCCAGCGCAGTTCACCCTGCAGCTGTTCACCAAAGCGATGTTCAATGCGTCCGCGTACCGGCCACAAGGCCTGCCCGCCGGCGCGACCGAGTCCACCGGTGCGCGCCACCAGTTCGCGTTCGCTCTGAGTCGGCTGATAGCTGGAGCCTTTGGCTTTCGCCTGCGCCTGACGCTGACGCACTTTTTCCGCCTCACGCGCTTCACGGGCGGCGCGCTCGCGCGCCTCGCGTTCCGCACGGGCGATCTTATCCTGCAGACGGCTTTCGTTCTGACGCATCTCGACCAGATCGGCCTGATCTTTTTCCAGCGCGCTTTCCAGTGTCGTCAGGGTTTTTTTCCGCGCTTCGCTCGCCTGTTGCAGCTTCTGCTGCTGGCCCTGCTGCTGCGCTAATAAGCCTTTCTGCTGCTGTTGCTTCTGCTCCAGCGTGGCGCGTTGCTGAGCCAAATCCTGACGCGTCTGTTGCAGCGATTCGATACTTTTCTGGCGCGCCGCATTCAGATAGCCGAAATAGGCCAGAATACGCTCGCTGCGCTGACTCTCTTCACCGCCCATCAACAGCTGTACACCGTTGTGCTTACCCTGACGAAACGCCGCATCAAGCTGCTCTGAAAGCAGGTTTTCCTGTTGGGTTTGCTGTTTTTCAAGGCGGGCGATGGAGGTGGCAAGCTGTTTGATTTCATCATTCAGGGCGTTGAGGCTATTGCGGGTGTCACGCAACTGACGGCTCGCCTGAGCGATGATTTTTTCCTGGCTCTGCAACTGATCCAGTAATTTGCTGCGCTGAAGCTTTTGCGCTTTAACGCTTTTCTCTTTTTCAGCGATGTTTTGCTGAATAGATTGCAGCTGAGATTTGCTGTCTTCTGCACTAACGGCGGCGGCAGGCAATAACAGTGCCCCCCGCACAAAGCAGGCTAAGGGAGAGGCTGGACAAGTGTGTGAACAACGGCAGGTTATCGCCGTTGGGACGGGTCCTTGTGTGCGAAACGGTTGTTTTTCCCTTCATAGGCCAATGATTATTCCACGATGAACCGCCGCTTACCAGTGCTCCCCACTGGCATTTGCTTTTCCAGTTATGTCCACTTTCACAATGACATGGATTAAGCCTTACGCCATTTTTGCTATTCAGCCACTTTTTTTTGGAAAATGAAGCACAAATCGATACTCTGGCCGCATAGCATCTGTACATGCGAAGTGGCGCAGGTATACTCAGAACCCTTGTTTTAGCTTATTAGCCCGGTCTGGAGTCGTTACCCCTCATGCAAGAAATTATGCAGTTTGCAAGCAATCACCCCATCCTGAGTCTGGCATGGGTCGTTTTACTCGTTCTGGTGATTGTGACTACCGTTAAAGGAATGTTCTCTAAGGTAAAAACGATCAGCCGCGGTGAAGCAACCCGCCTGATTAACAAAGAGGACGCGGTAGTTGTAGACGTGCGTTCGCGCGACGATTTCCGCAGAGGCCATATTTCAGGTGCGCTGAATGTCGCAGCCGCTGAGATTAAAAAAAGGCAACATCGACGAACTGGCAAAGCATAAAGCGCAGCCCATAATTGTGGTGTGTGCAACCGGACAAAGCGCGGGTGATTCTGCTGCGCATCTCAGCGCGGCCGGCTTTGAGCGGGTTTCAGTGCTGAAAGATGGTATCAGTGGCTGGAGCGGCGAAAATCTGCCGTTAGTTCGCGGCAAATAATCTTACAGAGGTGCTGATCATGGCAAATGTTGAAGTGTATACCAAGGCGACCTGTCCTTACTGCCATCGGGCGAAGGCGCTGTTAACGCAAAAAGGCGTATCGTTTCAGGAGATCCCCATTGATGGAGACATGGCGAAACGCGAAGAGATGATCAAGCGTAGCGGCCGCACCACCGTGCCTCAGATTTTTATTGATGCGCAGCACATTGGTGGCTGCGACGACTTATTCGCACTCGATAATCGCGAAGGTTTAGATCCCTTACTGCAGGCGTAATTTTACGCCGGACAATCTCATACATAGGATTTGGTCACATGTCAGAACATAACACCAACGAAATGCAATTCCAGATTCAGCGCGTATTCACCAAAGACATCTCTTTTGAAGCGCCAAATGCACCACAGGTTTTCCAGAAAGAGTGGGAACCGGACGTTAAACTGGATCTGGACACTGCATCTTCTCAGCTGGCTGACGAAGTTTACGAAGTGGTACTTCGTGTGACTGTAACCGCCACCGTGGGCGAAGAGACCGCTTTCCTGTGTGAAGTTCAGCAGGCCGGTATTTTCACCATCAGCGGTATTGAAGGAACGCAGATGGCACATTGCCTGGGCGCATACTGCCCGAACATCCTGTTCCCGTACGCACGCGAATGCATTACCAGCCTGGTATCACGTGGTACCTTCCCGCAGCTGAACCTGGCACCGGTTAACTTTGATGCGCTGTTCATGAACTACCTGCAGCAGCAGCAAGGTGAAGAAGGTGCTGAACCACATCAGGATGCCTGATGACAACTCACGCTTCGATTAGCGTCATCGGTGCCGGTTCATACGGCACCGCTTTGGCGATTACGCTGGCCCGCAACGGCCATCCGGTGCTGTTGTGGGGACATAACCCGGCGCATCTGGCGCAGCTTCAGAGTGACCGTTGCAACACCGCTTTCCTGCCTGATGTCCCGTTCCCCGACCATCTTTCTCTTGAACCTGATCTGACCAAAGCTATTGCTGCCAGCCGCGATTTATTGATCGTGGTGCCGAGTCATGTGTTTGGCGAGGTGCTGCAGCAGATCAAGCCTCATCTGCGATCCGACTCGCGTATTGTCTGGGCGACCAAAGGGCTGGAAAAAGAGACCGGACGTCTGCTGCAGGATGTGGCGCGGGAAATTGTCGGCGATGACATTCCGCTGGCTGTAATCTCCGGACCGACCTTTGCGAAAGAGCTGGCAGCCGGATTACCGACGGCTATCGCGCTGGCCGCAACGGATGCGCAGTTTGCTGAGGATCTGCAGCAGAAGCTGCACTGCGGTAAGAGCTTCCGCGTTTATAACAACCCTGACTTCATCGGCGTACAGCTGGGCGGCGCGGTAAAAAAACGTGATTGCTATCGGTGCCGGGATCTCTGACGGGATTGGTTTTGGCGCGAATGCGCGTACCGCACTGATCACCCGTGGTCTGGCTGAAATGAGCCGGCTGGGCGCCGCGCTGGGTGCCGATCCCACCACCTTTATGGGGATGGCGGGTCTGGGCGATCTGGTGCTGACCTGTACCGATAATCAGTCGCGTAACCGTCGTTTTGGCATGATGCTGGGCCAGGGCGAGGATGCAGATAGCGCGCAACGCATTATCGGACAAGTTGTAGAAGGCTACAGAAACACCAAAGAAGTCAAAGCATTGGCTGCCCGTTTTGGTGTGGAAATGCCGATCACCGAGCAGATTTATCAGGTGCTGTATTGCGAAAAACCGGCGAGAGATGCAGCATTGAGTCTGCTGGGACGAACAAGGAAGGACGAAAACAGCACTGGCTAACGCAGGACGCGTAGCATCATCACCTGCAGCGCCCATTCAGGCGCTTTTTTTATCGGGAGAAAACAGCAATGTCGTCTGATGAGTTAGAACTGGTCTGGAATAATATCAAAGCAGAAGCGCGCGCCCTGGCTGATTGTGAGCCGATGCTGGCCAGCTTCTTCCACGCGACATTGCTCAAGCATGAAAATCTCGGTAGTGCACTGAGTTATATGCTGGCCAACAAAGCTGGCTAACCCGATTATGCCCGCCATCGCCATTCGTGAAATCGTTGAAGAAGCCTACCGTGAAGATCCGTCGATGATTATGTCAGCGGCGTACGATATTCAGGCGGTGCGCCAGCGTGACCCGGCAGTCGATAAATACTCCACGCCGCTGCTCTACCTCAAAGGTTTTCACGCCTTACAGGCCTACCGCATTGGTCACTGGCTGTGGAATGAAGGCCGGCGCGCGCTGGCGGTTTATCTGCAGAATGAAATTTCCGTCTCCTTTGCCGTCGATATTCATCCCGCCGCCAACATCGGCCACGGCATCATGCTCGACCATGCCACAGGCATTGTGATTGGTGAAACCGCCGTGGTTGAGAATGATGTCTCGATCCTGCAATCGGTTACGCTGGGCGGAACCGGCAAAACCAGCGGCGATCGTCACCCGAAAATCCGTGAAGGGGTGATGATTGGTGCCGGTGCGAAAGTCCTGGGCAATATTGAAGTTGGCAAGGGAGCCAAAATCGGTGCCGGATCCGTAGTGTTACAGCCCGTGCCGCCGCACACCACTGCAGCAGGCGTACCCGCGCGAATCGTTGGTAAGCCAGGCAGTGAAAAGCCGTCGATGGATATGGATCAGCACTTTAATGGCAGCCTGGCGGGTTTTCAGTTTGGCGACGGCATCTAGTCTTTAATCAGCGCGCCCGCATAATCAAGCTGGCGCCACGCTTCATAGACCACCACCGAGACGGCGTTCGACAAATTCATACTGCGGCTTTCCGCTTTCATCGGGATACGGATTTTCTGCTGAGCCGGTAACGCCGCTAAGATCTCAGCCGGAAGTCCACGGCTCTCCGGGCCAAACAGCAGATAATCGCCAGCCTGGTACGCTACGGCACTGTGTGCGGGCGTACCTTTGGTCGTCAGCGCAAACAGACGCTCAGGCGACTCTGAGGCGATAAACGCCTGATAGTCGGCGTGGAATTTAATGGCAGTAAATTCGTGGTAATCCAGCCCGGCGCGGCGTAAACGCTTGTCATCCCAGGCAAAACCAAGCGGCTGAATCAGATGAAGCTGAAAGCCAGTATTGGCACACAGGCGGATGATATTGCCGGTATTCGGCGGAATTTCTGGTTCAAACAAGACAATGTTAAGCATAAGGCCCCCGATGACAGGGGCCGAAGCATAACAAATTATTGACGAGCGGAGGAGTAGAGCGGCAACCAGAGGGTCAGACGCAGGCCGCCCAATGGGCTGTCATCCGCTTTAACCCAGCCGCGATGTTGCTGCACTGCCGTTTCAACAATCGCCAGGCCAAGACCGGTGCCGCCTGATTCGCGATCGCGTGCTTCATCGGTACGGTAGAAAGGCCGGAAAATCTGTTCACGATCTTCCGGACTCACGCCTGGACCATCGTCATCAACGTGTACCGTGATGCCGGAAATATCGACGGAGAAGCTGACGCTGATATGGGTGTGGGAATAGCGCAGCGCATTGCGTACGATATTTTCCAGCGCACTCTCCAGCGCATGGGGGTTACCATAAAGCGGCCACGGGCCAGGCGGATAGGGGATATCCATCTTCTTGCCCATCTGCTCCGCTTCGAAACGGGCATCTTCCAGCACCCCATTCCACAACTGATTCGCCTTCATCGCTTCGCTGACCAGCGCATTTTTATGCTGGGTGCGCGACAGCACCAGCAGATCGTTAATCATGCCATCAAGACGCTGTGCTTCCATCTCAATGCGGCCCAGCTCTTTGCCTTCACCCTGGCGCCGACGCAGCAGCGCGGTAGCCAGTTGCAAGCGGGTGAGCGGGGTACGAAGCTCATGGCTGATATCTGATAACAGACGTTGCTGACCGGTCATCATCCGCTCCAGCGCACTGACCATCTGGTTAAAGCTGGAACCCGCCGCCAGAAACTCCTGTGGGCCCGATTCCAGTTCCGGATGCTGACGCAGGTTTCCACTTGCGACTTCGTCGGCAGCATATTTCAGCTTACGTGCCGGACGTGCCAGGCTCCAGGCGAGCCAGAGCAGCAGCGGTGAGCTGATGAGCATGGTGACGATAAGCAGTAATAGGGGACGGTCAAACAGCAGATTCACGAAATCGAGCTGGGAACTGTTGGCGGGACGAATCATGTAAAGCTGGTAGTTATCTTCGCCATCCCGAACGGCGAAAGGCCCTACCAGCTCAACACGACCATATTTCTTCTTCTGCGGATGATCGGCATTGTCAGACTGGCCGATAAAATTGCGGATAACCTGCATTTCGTTATGTTGCGCGCCGATCACCCGACCTTCACTCGTCACTAACAGCAGCCGCTGACCCGGCGGTGCCCACTTTTCCACTGCCCGAAACAGACGACGCCACCACATCAGATCGTTAGGGGGGATCCTGTGACAGCTCTGCTTCGACGTGTTGCTCAATCATGATGCCCTGCCGCTGTTCACTCTCCAGCAGCGAGGTCATCTGTCGTGAATCGAGCTTGGGCACCATTAGCACCAGCATCAACACCAGCGCCAGCGTCAACCAGAAGATGGCGAAGATACGGGTGGTCAGACTTCCAATCATGATGCCGAAACCATCAGATAGCCGCGGCCACGTAAGGTTTTGAACCAGGGATGGCCGTCACGGCGTTCAGGCAGCTTGCGACGCAGATTGGAGATATGCATATCAATAGCGCGGTCAAAAGGCGTCAGGCGTTTGCCCAGCACTTCCTGACTCAGGTGCTCACGCGACACCACCTGGCCCAGATGCTGCGCCAGCAGATAGAGCAGGGTGAACTCCGTGCCGGTCAAATCCAGCGTCACATCATCAAAACTGGCCTCCTGACGGCCGGGATTGAGACGCAGGCAGTCCACTTCCAGCGTGGGCGAGCTATTATCGTGTTGCTGCTGCTGTTCACTCCAGTTTGAGCGCCGCAGAATAGCGCGGATACGCGCCACCAGTTCACGATCGTTAAACGGTTTAGGCAGATAGTCATCTGCGCCCAGTTCGAGGCCCAGTACGCGATCCAGCTCGCTGCCGCGCGCCGTTAGCATGATGACGGGAGTTTGATGTTGCTGACGCAGTTCTTTCAGGGTGTCGATACCGTTTTTCTTCGGCATCATGACATCCAGTAAAAGCAGATCAATTGAGTTATCGAGCAGGTTCAGCGCTTGTTCACCATCGCTGGCTACCACCACTTCAAACCCTTCCATTTCTAACAGTTCTTTTAAAAGCGAAGTTAATTCGCGATCGTCATCTACCAACAGGATTTTATTCATTTTTGTAGCCCTCCGCAGGCAAAATACCGTGTTCCTGGCGCACCTATCCATCGCTTTACGTAGTTTTACACCCCCTGACGGATGTTTGCAGCTGTCGCCGTACACTGGCTCTCGTTGAATCGCAAAACGGAACGAACTGGAGTACACGATGCGCAAATTAACCGCCGTCGTCCTTGCCTCAGCGATGGCTCTGAGTGTCGCCAGCGCAGGTGCTAAAGATGCGACGACGATTGACGAGATGCATCATGGCGGATTGCCGACAGGCAGTATGACGCAAAATCCGCAAAGCCACATGTTCGATGGCATCGAACTGACTGAAGAGCAACGTCAGCAGATGCGAGACCTGATGCAACAGGCCCGACATGAGCGCCCGGTCGTCCATATTGACGATATCGCAGCACTACATGAGTTAGTGACTGCAGACCAGTTTAACGAAGCGGCCATCCGCGAGAAGGCGGAAGTGATCGCCAGAGTTCAGGTTGAACAGCAGGTCGAGATGGCGCGTGTACAGAATCAAATGTTCCAGCTGCTAACGCCAGCCCAGCAGTCGGCGTTACAGCAGAATTACCAGCGGCGACTTAATGAGCTGCGACAGTTTTCGAATTTGCAGTCAGCGTCATCGCTGCAGGCAGTGAGTAGTACCAGCAGTAACCAGTAACATAGTATCCCTGTTTTCCTTGCCATAGACACATCCCTGTCTTCCCCCGCCATGATGGTGGGGGTTTTTTTTTATCTTTTTTTTCACTTTTTTTTATTTTGACTGGAATCATCACCACGCAATAAAACCCCTGTTTGATTAGCGCTTGTTGAGCTTTAATGGATAAGTCTCACCGATTTCTTACTATTCAGGTCATGACTTAAATTTAAGCGTACCGGTAAGGGTTTTACCGCCTGTTAAATATTATAACTCACTGAAAGTGAATGAATTACAGGCAGGTATAGAAAGATTTAATTATATTTTTCAATGAGATAAATCCCCCCGCGTTACGCTTGCCGGTTCAGGCACACCCTCTACACTTAATCCTGTCACTGCAGGGAAGTTAAGTGTCTTTGCGAAGTCTCAGGGAGCAGCAACCACATTATGTAGTCCTGAATGAATCTATTAACGGAGTAAGTTATGGCAGAGCATCGTGGTGGTTCAGGTAATTTCGCAGATAATCCGCAAAAAGCGTCTGAAGCCGGTAAGAAAGGCGGCCAGAGTAGCGGCGGCGGAAATTTCAAAAACGATCGTGAAAAAGCATCAGAAGCCGGGAAAAAAGGCGGCAAAAAGTAGTCGCCGCCCCTTTCTCAGCCCAGACCTGGGCCTGAATGTGGCCTGGTACTGATGTGTATGACACTTTGCCCCGACCTCCCACAGAGGTCGGGGCTTGTTTTTTTGTACCTGTCGCGCCTTCCCAAAAAAGCCTGATCCGTTGATCGACCCGCTAAGCAGTGCCCGCCTCCCGATGTTAAACTTGAGCCATTCATTCATTTTGGTGCGCATCATCACTGATGCCGCACAGGGAACCTGGCATGCAACCCTCTTATGGCCGACTGGTAAAGCGTGCTGCGCTCGGCGCGACCATTCTTGCGTCTGTGCTGTTGCTCGTGAAAATTTTTGCCTGGTGGTACACCGGTTCGGTGAGTTTACTGGCCTCTCTGGTGGATTCACTGGTGGATATCGCCGCCTCGCTGACCAATCTGCTGGTGGTGCGTTATGCACTGCAGCCCGCTGACGAAGATCATACTTTCGGGCACGGCAAAGCGGAGTCGCTGGCAGCGCTGGCGCAAAGTATGTTTATTTCCGGGTCGGCGCTGTTTCTGTTTCTGACCGGCCTGCAGCATCTGGCGACGCCCAATGAGTTGCGGGCGCCCGGCGTCGGTATTGTAGTGACCGTGGTGGCGCTGAGCTCAACGCTGGTGCTGGTGGCCTTTCAGCGCTGGGTGGTTCGTAAAACCCGCAGCCAGGCGATCCGGGCTGACATGCTGCACTATCAGTCCGACGTCATCATGAATGGCGCTATTTTGATTGCGCTGGTGCTGAGCAGCTATGGCTTTGCCCGGGCGGATGCCTTGTTTGCGCTGGGCATTGGTATTTTTATTCTCTACAGCGCACTGCGTATGGGCTACGAGGCAGTTCAGTCATTGCTGGATCGCGCGTTACCGGAAGAGGAACGGCAGCAAATCCTGACGCTTGCGACAAACTGGCCGCAGGTGCAGGGCGTTCACGATCTGCGAACCCGTCAGTCCGGGCCGACCAAATTTATTCAGCTGCATCTGGAACTGGAAGATCAGCTGCCACTGGTGCAGGCGCATCGGGTAGCCGATCAGGTTGAGAAGGCGTTACGCAAAGAATTTCCCGGGTCAGACGTAATTATCCATCAGGATCCCTGTTCTGTGGTACCGTTCGAGAGAGAGGATTCTTTAGGTTTTTAACTTAAATGAATCAAATCGATACGGCAGGGATGACGTAACGCTAACATTGCTGCAAAAAATAGTGAAAAGTTGTCTGACCTGAATCAATTCAGCAGCAAGCCTTTGATATACTATCTGCCATCACGTGTCGCGCGAGTCGTAAAATGAGCTTCAGCAGCGATCGACAGGCAGGATTAACCCTTAGTTTTGAACAATCCAGAGGTTGTCATGATCAAAAAAATTGGTGTATTAACCAGCGGCGGTGACGCCCCAGGCATGAACGCAGCTATTCGTGGCGTGGTGCGTTCCGCGCTGAGTGAAGGACTGGAAGTTTTTGGGATCTATGACGGTTACCTGGGATTGTACGAAGATCGCATGATCAATCTTGATCGCTACAGCGTTTCCGACATGATTAACCGCGGCGGCACTTTCCTGGGCTCAGCACGCTTCCCTGAATTCCGTAATGAAGATGTGCGTCAGGTTGCCATTGAGAACATGAAAAAGCGCGGCATTGATGCGCTGGTTGTTATTGGTGGTGACGGTTCCTACATGGGGGCTAAGCGCCTGACTGAAATGGGCTTCCCGTGCATTGGTCTGCCAGGCACCATCGATAACGACGTTGCCGGAACGGATTACACTATCGGTTATTTCACTGCACTGGAAACCGTGGTTGAAGCGATTGACCGCCTGCGTGATACCTCTTCATCGCATCAGCGTATTTCGATTGTGGAAGTGATGGGTCGCTACTGTGGCGATCTGACACTGGCGGCCGCCATTGCGGGTGGCTGTGAGTTCATCGTACTGCCGGAGTTCCCGTATACCCGTGAAGAGCTGGTAGCGGAAATCAAAGCGGGCATCGCCAAAGGTAAAAAAGCACGCTATCGTGGCGATTACCGAGCACATCTGCGATATCGACGATCTGGCGCGTTTCATCGAAACAGAAACCAAGCGTGAAACCCGTTCTACCGTTCTGGGCCACATTCAGCGTGGCGGTGCACCTTGTGCGTATGACCGTATTCTGGCCTCACGCATGGGTGCCTACTCCATTGAACTGCTGATGCAGGGTTACGGCGGCCGTTGCGTCGGTATTCAGAACGAGAAGATGGTGCATCACGACATCGTCGACGCCATTGAAAATATGAAGCGTCCGTTCAAACGCGACTGGCTCGACACCGCGAAAAAACTCTATTAATTCCTCTTCGGGGTGTGCGACCTGGCGCGCCCCGGCATCACGTCTCTATATTCCCCATGGTTATAACAGCTTATTTTTAATTCTTTTAGCTCTGTATTGGTTTATGTCACGCTTAGCCCATAACGACATTGGGAGAGTGCGTAATGAACAAGTGGAGTATCGGCGTTACCCTGTTGCTGGCCTCAACCAGCGTTCTGGCGAAAGACATTCAGCTGTTAAACGTTTCCTACGATCCAACCCGTGAGCTGTACGAACAGTACAATAAAGCGTTCAGTGCACACTACAAACAGGAAACCGGCGATAATGTCGTGGTCCGTCAGTCGCATGGCGGTTCCGGTAAGCAGGCGACCTCCGTGATTAACGGCATTCGGGCGGATGTGGTCACACTGGCGTTGCAATCAGATGTTGATGCCATTGCAGAACGCGGTCGTATTGATAAAAACTGGATTCAGCGTCTGCCGGACAACTCTGCGCCCTACACCTCGACCATTGTCTTCCTGGTTCGTAAAGATAACCCTAAAGGCATCCATGACTGGAGCGACCTGACGAAGCCAGGCGTATCTGTTATCACCCCTAACCCGAAAACGTCCGGCGGCGCACGCTGGAACTATCTGGCGGCCTGGGGCTGGGCGCTGGATCATAACAACGGCGATCAGGCTAAAGCGCTGGCTTACGTCAGAGCGCTGTTTAAAAACGTTGAAGTGCAGGATTCCGGCGCACGCGGCGCAACCAACACCTTCGTTGAGCGCGGGATTGGTGATGTGCTGATCGCCTGGGAAAACGAAGCCTATCTGGCGGTTAACAAGCTGGGCAAAGACAAGTTCGAGATTGTCACTCCGAGCGAATCGATTCTGGCGGAACCGACCGTGTCGGTGGTCGATAAAGTGGTAGAAGAAAAGGGGACGCGTAAAGTCGCCGACGCTTATCTGAAATACCTCTACTCGCCAGAAGGCCAGACTATCGCTGCACAGAACTACTACCGTCCGCGTGATGCTGAAGTCGCGAAGAAATTCGCCAGCACCTTTGCGCCAGTGAAGCTGTTTACCATTCAGGACAAGTTTGGTGGCTGGACACAGGCTCAGAAAGCCCACTTCGCCGATGGCGGCAGCTATGACCAGGTCATGAAACCGTAATGCGCTGCGGTCAGCGCATCCCTGCGCTGACCGCTTATCCTCCACAACCACGCCTTTTCTCCTTCTCCGCCCAGCCGCTGGGTTATCTGCCAGAATTCCCCGTGACATTTTTTTCTCGCCAGGCGAGGATGCAGGCTGCTAAGCCATTCAGGAAGCGTTGTTATGCCGACACATCGTCGTGCAACCCGCCTGGTTGCGGTTCTGCTGGTACTGGTCATTGCGGGGGGTGCTGGCTGCCGCACTGCATTTCAAAAAGAACAGTGATGCGTTGTGGCAGATCGTCAGCGAGAAATGTCTGCCTCACCAGCAGAGTGGTGGAGAACCTGCGCCCTGTCAGCGCGTCGATCAGCGGCATCGCTATGCCATGCTGAAAGATATGCACGGGCCGTTGCAGTATCTGCTGATCCCGCTCGACAGGATCACCGGCATCGAAAGCCCGCGGTTACTGCAATCCGCTACGCCCAACTACTTTGCCCTTGCATGGGATGAGCGGACTCTGCTTGCGCAGCGACGCGGCTCACCTATTGATGATCGGGTTCTGTCACTGGCTATCAATTCACAGTATGGCCGCACGCAGAATCAGCTCCATATTCATATCTCCTGCCTGCGACCCGATGTGCGTCAGCAGCTTGATCAGCTGACGCCGCAGCTTAGCGGGCGGTGGCAGAGCATCACGCTGCGTAAGCACCGCTACTGGCTGCGTGCATTGACCCCGGACGAGCTGACCCGGCAGAGTGCGTTTATCCGACTGGCCAATGAGCGGCCAGAGGCGCGCAGCGAGATGGGGAAATATGGGCTGGCACTGGCTGAATTAAGTGATGGACGACTGGTGCTGATGGCGATAGAGCGAAACTGGCTGCTGCTGAACAGCGGTTCGGCGGAGGAGGTACAGGATCACGCCTGTCAGCTGATAGCGCCCATAAAAAAGGCGGCTTAAGCCGCCTTTAATCGGTACGTTTACTGCTTAGGCGCTTTTTGCAGCCGCTGCAGCTTTAACGATCACAGCGAAAGCGTCCGCTTTCAGTGAGGCACCGCCAACCAGCGCGCCATCGATGTCAGGCTGGGTGAAAAGCTCAGCCGCATTTTTATCGTTAACTGAGCCGCCGTACTGAATGATGACCTGTTCTGCGATAGCCGCATCTTTCTTCGCGATATGGTCACGAATGAATTTGTGAACGGCCTGAGCCTGAGCAGGGGTGGCAGATTTGCCGGTACCGATGGCCCAGACTGGCTCATACGCGATGACCGCATCTTTAAACGCTTCGGCGCCCTGAGTTTCCAGAACGGCATCCAGCTGACGAGCGCAGACTTCTTCGGTTTTACCCGCTTCGTTTTCCGCTTCGGTTTCACCAATGCACAGCACCGGTACCAGGCCCACTGACTTCAGCACCGCGTATTTCTTCGCGATGAATTCGTCGCTCTCTTTGTGGTAAGTGCGGCGCTCTGAGTGACCGATAATGATATATTTCGCGCCGATATCTTTCAGCATCTCTGCGGAAACTTCACCGGTAAACGCACCAGACAGGTTAACGTCTACGTTCTGCGCACCCAGTGCGATGTGGCTACCGGAGATGGCGTGTTTTGCCTGCTCGAGATAGAGAGCTGGCGGTGCAATGGCGACGCCACAACCCTCAACGCCAGACAGTTCCTTGCGCAGACCGGCGATCAGTTCAGCTGTGATCTGCTTGCTGCCATTCAACTTCCAGTTACCCATAACCAGTGGATGTCGCATTCTATCCTCCGCATAAAGCGATACATGAAAAATCGCTGCCAGCTGGCAGCGTTGTCTGCCAGACAGTATAGAGATCAAATGTAGCGATGGCTTTGCTTTTCGTCATTTTCGGCCTCATCATCAGGGGCTGGCGAGCGCCAGTTTGACCGGCTCAACGGCGAAGGTCAGCCCCTTGTCGCCGTTGTCAGCCACCACAAAACGCAACGCGCCCTCGACCTGCGCAAAGTAGGGTAAATCCTTACCTTGCTTCAGCAAACCCTCCAGCTTTTTACGTCCCTCATCGGCGCTCAGTCCCGGTACAAAGAAGCGCAACATGGCGGTCATGTAGGCCAGCGCTTTTTGCTGTGAGGCGTTCTGATCCGGACCTGGCAACGGTAGCCAGGTAATCTGCAGCGTCTTAATTTTGCCGGTACCGGGCTCCAGCGCGGTAGACGCATAGAGGGTCTCGTTGATTTTGCTGGCGGCGCGCGTCAGGGTGCTTTTGTCGCCCCGATTATCAATGGCGCGATATTCCGGCAGCATCAGCGCCCCGTTGGCCTGATTATACTTTTCGCGGAACTGGCCGATAGTCATATCAAAGGTGGGGGCGCCCGCCAGCAGATAGGGGGGCGGTGGGCAACGCATCGGTCCGTTCCTGCGGTGGCGGATCGGCGGCAAAGACCGGAACCGTCAGCGCAAACGATAACAGCAGTGCGCCAGGCAAATTCTTCATTTTGTCGATCCTAACCCGTAAACTCAGGCGCAAATTAAAACGGTTTTTATCCGCGAGGTCAAAACCGCAGCGGTTCTCTTCTCTCTGGATGATAATGCATGACGTTACAACAATGGTGTTTTTCCTGGCGCGGCCGGCTGGGACGACGTGATTTCTGGATCTGGCAGGCGGTCTGGTTGCTGACAACAACCCTGTTATTCGCGTTAGCGGCTAACGACTGGCTTGATACTCAGATGGCGGCCTTTGGCGTGGTCTGCCTGCTGTGGCCCGCCAGCGCGGTTATCGTTAAACGGTTGCACGATCGTAATCGCCGTGGCTACTGGGGATTTCTGGTGATTGTTGCCTGGCTGCTGGTGGCAGGGAACTGGAGCATGCTGGACGGCATACTGCCCTGGCTGTTGGGTCGCGCCATTCCGTTTGTGTTACTGGCTGGCCTGCTGCTCGATCTCGGTCTCTTTCGCGGTACCCCCGGCGCTAACCGGTTTGGTACCGCGACTCAACCGGTGAGATACCGGCAAACGGCTCACCAGTAATGTTCGCTGGTGATATGGCCCGGCTTACGCTTCAGGTGCTTGCGCATCTCGCGCGTCTCTTTCAGTAATTGCTGGGTATCACGCACCATCTGCGGGTTGCCGCACAGCATCACATGGCTGCTGTCGGCATCCAGGCTTAACCCGGTGGCGCGCTCCAGCTCACCGTTTTCGATCAACGCCGGGACCCGGCCAGTCAGCGAACCGGCGATCTCTTCGCGACTCACCACCGTCTGGATGTGCAGCTTGCCTTGATAATGTTGTTGCAGCTGCTGCATCAGCGGCAAAAAGCTCAGGTCGGCCGCATAGCGGGCAGCATGGACCAGCACGATGTTTTCAAAGCGATCCAGCCCTTCGCCCTGCTGTAGCATCGACAGGTAGGGGCCAATAGCGGTGCCGGTTGCCAGCATCCATAAGGTTTTGCACTCAGGGACTTCATCCAGCACAAAGAATCCTGCCGCTTCTTTGGTGACCATCACCTGATCGCCAGGCCGAAGTGCCTGCAGATGCGGACTCAGTTTGCCCTCTGGCACGGTGACCAGGTAGAACTCCAGCAGATCATCTTTCGGCGCATTGACGTAAGAGTAAGCGCGCTGTACCCGCTCACCGTCGATTTCCAGTGCCAGCTTGGCAAATTGCCCGGCGATAAAGGGATCGATGGGCGCTTTTACCCGGAGACTGAACAGCGCATCCGTCCAGTTTTTCACTTCCTTTACTTCAGCATTGACCCACTCAGCCATAATCACTCCCTGGTTGTTGATTATTCAGGCAGGTCACTATTTTCGCGGCTGCCCGGTGAGATTGCCAGCCTGCGCCGGGGCAAAGGCTCTAATCGACAAACTGTTACTTTGTCTTTACAGGCTGGCCCATAAACTTGACAGGCGCAAGCCGGGACCTTTTCGCTTACCTCTCGCTTTGTCATCTAATCCTGATATTTTGCCCGCCATAACAAGATGACTGGCGGGTGAACCGCTGTTTTAACCTCTTTTCACAGAAAGAAATTTTGCATAATCATGATGACTAAACTCGAAAATCGCCCGCTGCTGGTGATGCTCATTGTGCTGGTGGCAGTAGGGCAGATGGCACAGACTATCTACGTCCCGGCGATGTCGGTGATGGCGGATGCTCTGAATGTGCGGGATGGCGCGCTGCAGCGTGTGATGGCGGCCTATCTGATGACCTATGGCGGATCCCAGCTGATCTATGGCCCGCTGTCAGACAGCATCGGTCGTCGTCCGGTGATCCTGGCGGGCATGATGATCTTTATGATCGGCGCAATTACGGCACTGATGGCGACGTCGCTCGATATGCTGGTGTTCGGCAGCGCTGTTCAGGGACTGGGCACCGGCGTAGCTGGCGTGATGGCCCGCACCATGCCGCGCGATCTCTACGAGGGGCACGCACTGCGCCGCGCTAACAGCCTGCTTAATATGGGCATTCTGGTCAGCCCGCTGCTGGCGCCGGTGATTGGTGCACTGCTGACGCAGCTCTTTGGCTGGCACGCCTGCTTTGCCTTTCTGCTGCTGCTTTGTCTGGCGGTAACCGTCTCAATGGCACGCTGGCTACCGGAGACCCGACCGCAGAGCGCGGAAGTGACCCCTTTCTTTAAACGCTACGCCCGCCTGCTCAGCGACGCGAATTTCGTTCGCTACATTGTGCTGCTGATTGGCGCGCTGGCCGGGATTGCGGTATTTGAGTCGAGCTGTGGCGTTCTGCTGGGCGGCGTGCTCGGCCTGCATAGCCTGACCGTCAGCATCCTGTTCATCCTGCCGATTCCGGCAGCGTTTTTTGGTGCCTGGTTTGCCGGTCGCGAGCAGGGTTCATGGCACAGTCTGATGTGGTGGGGCGTAAATAGCTGCCTGCTGGCGGGCATCCTGATGTGGATCCCGGCATGGTTCGGCGTGATGAATATCTGGACGCTGCTGGTTCCGGCTGCGCTGTTCTTCTTTGGGGCTGGCATGCTGTTCCCGCTGGCGACTTCAGGCGCGATGGAACCTTATGCCTGGCTGGCGGGTAGCGCGGGCGCGCTGATTGGCGGGATGCAGAACCTGGGATCGGGCCTGGTGGCGTGGCTGTCAGCCATGATGCCGCAGCGCGATCAGTTCAGCCTTGGCATGCTGATGTTCTTCACGGCGCTGGTGATGCTGCTCTGCTGGTTGCCGCTCTCACGTCAGCCGGAGCGCGGCAACCAGCCGGTTACAGGATAAAGGGATGGAGCGCCGGATCTTTACGGTCGAGATAGTGAATCGACTGAATACGGCGGATGGTGCGTGATTTACCGCGAATCAGCAGGGTCTCGCTGGTGGCGATATTGCCCTGACGCGTAATGCCTTTCAGTAGTTCGCCACTGGTAATGCCGGTGGCGGCAAACACCACATTGTCATTGCGAGCCATCTCGTTCAGCGTCAGCTTTTTGCCCGCTTCAATCCCCATCTCTGCACAGCGCTGCAGCTCCTGCTCACCCAGCAGACGGTTTTCCGCGCTGTCGCCTTTCACGTGGTGACGCGCCAGTAACCGGCCCTGCATATCCCCATCCAGCGCGCGGATCACCGCCGCAGAGACCACGCCTTCCGGTGCGCCGCCGATGCCATACATCACATCCACTTCGCTGTCCGGCATGCAGGTCAGAATGGAGGCGGCGACATCGCCATCCGGGAAGGTAAACACCCGCACGCCCAGTTGCTGCAACTGACTGATCACTGCGTCATGACGTGGCTTTGCCAGAATCGATACGGTTAGCTGTGATAGCGGCTTATTCATCGCGATGGCGATGTTACGCAGGTTGGTTTCCAGCGGCAGGTCGAGATCGATCTCTCCACGCGCTGCGGGGCCAACAATCAGCTTCTCCATGTACATGTCGGGTGCGTGCAGAAAGCTGCCCTTATCGCCTACAGCCATCACCGCCAGCGCATTAGCCTGGCCAAGCGCCGTCATGCGGGTGCCTTCAATCGGATCGACCGCAATGTCGACCGCATCGCCGCGGCCGGTACCGACTTTTTCACCGATATAGAGCATCGGAGCTTCGTCGATTTCGCCTTCACCGATCACAATCTGACCGTCGATTTCAATGGAGTTCAGGACATGACGCATGGCATGGACAGCCGCGCCGTCAGCCGCATTTTTGTCGCCGCGTCCTAACCAGTGATAGCCTGCCAGGGCGGCAGCTTCGGTTACGCGGGAAAATTCAATGGCAAGTTCTCGTTTCATGGCATCTACCTGACAAAAAACAGGCAGGCAGTGTAACACAGCGGGGCAGTGGAGCGGGGAAAAAGGCCCGCGACAGCAAGGGTCGCGGGCATTGATATTACTCTTGTTCTTCCCACGCCTGGGCGCGGGCTACAGCTTTTTTCCAGCCAGCATAACGGAAGTTACGCTCGGTGGTTTCCAGGCTTGGACGGAATTCACGCTCAATAACTGCTTTAGAGCGGACTTCATCCAGATCCTGCCAGAAGCCGACAGCCAGACCTGCCAGATAAGCAGAACCCAGCGCGGTGACTTCACGCACTTCCGGACGCTCAACACGGGTGCCGAGGATGTCAGACTGGAACTGCATCAGGAAGTTGTTGGAAACCGCGCCACCATCGACACGCAGCGCCTGCAGGCGGGTGTTGGCATCGTTCTGCATCGCTTCCAGCACGTCGCGCGTCTGATAAGCGATAGACTCCAGCGTCGCACGGATGATGTGGTTAGCATTAGCACCACGGGTCAGGCCGAAGATAGCACCACGGGCATACGGGTCCCAGTAAGGAGCGCCCAGGCCGGTGAAAGCAGGCACCATGTAAACGCCGTTGGTGTCTTTCACTTTCATCGCAAAGTATTCAGAGTCAGCAGCTTCACTGATCAGCTTCATCTCATCGCGCAGCCACTGAATAGAGGCGCCACCGATAAACACAGCCCCTTCCAGTGCATAGTTCACTTCACCGCGCGGGCCACAGGCGATAGTGGTCAGCAGGCCGTGCGTCGAGGTTACCGCTTCAGTACCGGTGTTCATCAGCATAAAGCAGCCGGTGCCGTAGGTGTTTTTCGCCATGCCAGGCTGAACACAGAGCTGGCCATACAGCGCAGCCTGCTGGTCACCGGCAATACCGGCGATTGGAATACGTGTACCGCCTTTACCACCGATGTTGGTCTGACCATAGACTTCAGAAGAGGACTTCACTTCTGGCAGCATTTCACGCGGGATATCCAGGATATCCAGCATACGCTGATCCCACTCCAGCTTATGGATGTTAAACATCATGGTACGGGAGGCGTTGGTATAGTCGGTGATATGCACCCGGCCCTGGGTCATTTTCCAGACCAGCCAGGTATCGACGGTACCAAACAGCAGCTCGCCACGTTTTGCACGCTCACGAGAGCCTTCAACGTGATCCAGGATCCACTTCACTTTGGTTCCGGAGAAGTAAGGGTTAATCACCAGACCGGTGGTGTGTTGGATATACTCTTCCAGACCCTCTTTCTTCAGTTTGTGACAGTAGTCGGCGGTGCGGGGATCCTGCCAGACGATGGCGTTGTAGATCGGCTTACCGGTCTCTTTTTCCCAGACGATAGCGGTTTCGCGCTGGTTGGTGATACCAATTGCCGCAATCTCATCAGAGCGGATGTCGGCATGGGCCAGCACTTCAACCAGCGTTGAGCTTTGTGAAGCCCAGATATCCATTGGATCATGTTCAACCCAGCCCGCTTTCGGGTAGATCTGGGTGAATTCGCGCTGCGATACCGCGACGATATTAGAGTCGTGGTCGAGAATGACGGCGCGGGAGCTGGTTGTGCCCTGATCGAGCGCGACAATATATTTTTTATCTGTGGTAGTCATAAATTCTGTCCTGATGATAAAAGGTGAAACTTACGCTTTACGCTGCTGAGCGCGTGCAACCGGTTTGTCTGCTGGAACGCTTGCAGGTTCCTGGGCGGTACCTGGCAGGTAGCGACCAATCAGTGTGCGATAACCTACTGCACCCAGGCAGGCACCGACCAGCGGGCCAAAAATCGGCACGAGGAAGTAAGGGATGTCACGACCACCGGTAAAGGCAACGTTACCCCAGCCTGCCAGCCATGCGAAGATCTTCGGTCCGAAATCACGAGCCGGGTTAAGGGCGAAGCCGGTCAGAGGACCCATTGAGCCACCGATAACCGCAACCAGCAGGCCAATCAGCAGTGGAGCCAGTGGGCCACGTGGAATGCCGTTGCCGTCATCCGTCAGACCCATAATGACCGCCATTAATACTGCAGTGATGACCATCTCAACCAGGAAGGCCTGGCCGACACCGATATGTGGATTAGGGTAGGTTGAGAAGATGCCTGCCAGGTCGAGACTTTCAACCGTGCCGCGCACCATCTGGTGGCTCTGCTCATAATCAAAAAACAGGCTGTAGTAGAGACCGTATACCAGCGCCGCGGCACAAAAGGCACCGGCAATCTGCGATACGATATAAGGCAGAACTTTACGTCCTTCAAAATTAGCAAACAGGCAGAGTGCAACGGTGATTGCCGGGTTCAGGTGCGCGCCCGAAATGCCTGCGGTAAGGTAGGCGGCCATGGAAACGCCAAGACCCCAGATGATGCAGATTTCCCACTGACCGAAGGCGGCACCGGCGAGTTTCAGTGCAGCCACACAGCCTGCGCCAAAGAAAATAATCAAGCCTGTCCCCAGAAATTCGGCAATACACTGACCTTTGAGCGTGTTAGTTGTCTGACTCATAATAGTGGTTCCTGAAGCGAGGTTAAATTTTATCAGTTTTTGTTCTCATTCCATGAGGCACCCAGCTTTAATGTAGGGCTGGTGTGAATTTATCGTTAACGAACATAAACGAGAAATAGCGAAATCGTTTTTTGTGTACTGCGTCATAAAAATGCGCGTTTTCGCGTATTCTGGCTTTCCTTAGCCAATATTCGCGCCAGATGACGGGGATAACGCACCCGTACCAGAAAGCCGTCGCAGTCAGCGCAGCGTAAATTCAGGGATTGGCTGAAAAGTGTTACAGACTACGCCCGCAGCGGCCGCGTTGCTGGACTTGCGGGGTGAGGCTACATACAATCGGGACAACGTTGCTGGCTTAAGCTGGCATCATCAACGCCTTGCAGGAATTTAGGAGAGGTCAGAAAGATGTCATTTGAAGTGTTTGAGAAACTGGAAGCGAAAGTACAGCAGGCGATTGATACCATCACCCTGTTGCAGATGGAAATCGAAGAGCTGAAAGAGCAGAACAACTCACTGCGTAACGATGCGCAACAAGTCGCGGGCAACCACGATGCGCTGATGCGTGAAAATCAGCACCTGAAAGAAGAGCAACACGTGTGGCAGGAACGTCTGCGTGCATTGCTGGGAAAAATGGAAGAGGTTTGAAGCCTCAGCTGATGTGAAAAACGGGTGCTCAGGCACCCGTTTTCATGTCTGGCCTATTCGAGGTCCAGCGCATCCTCTGACAGAATGATACCGGTGTTGTCTGCATAGAGATGGTCGCCGGAGAAGAAGGTGACGCCGCCGAAATTAACGCGCACATCGCTTTCGCCAATCCCTTCACCCGCAGCGCCTGCCGGAATCGCGGCAATCGCCTGAATGCCAATCTCCAGCTCTTCCAGCTCATCAACCTGGCGTACCGAACCGTAAATCACCAGACCTTCCCACTCGTTGGTTGCCGCCAGACGTGCCAGCTGCGCATCCACCAGTGCACGGCGCACTGAGCCGCCGCCATCAATCACCAGTACCCGACCCCGGCCATTCTCTTCCAGCAGATCGTAAAGTAAGCCGTTGTCTTCAAAGCATTTCACTGTGGTAATCTGACCACCGAATGAAGTGCGCCCACCAAAATTTGAAAAAAGCGGTTCAACAACATTCACTTCTTCATGGTAGATATCGCAGAGTTCAGATGTATCGTATTTCATAAGGGTTTCGTCTGTTTGCCACAGGAAGGGTAAGTATATCGCTATATGCAGATTGTTGGCAAAATCATCAGTATGAAAAAAGCATCGTTCGATCAAGAACATGCATAAAAAAAGCCCAGCCGGGTGGGCTGGGCTTCTGAAAAGCGCTGAATCAGTGGATCAGAGAATGAAGCGGCTAAGGTCTTCGTCAGCCACCAGTTCATCCAGATGTTTACCGACATAATCAGCATCGATGGTAACGGATTCACCATGACGATCGCTGGCGTCATACGAAATATCTTCCATCAGACGCTCCAGCACAGTATGCAGACGGCGCGCACCGATGTTTTCGGTGGTTTCGTTGACCTGCCATGCGGCTTCAGCGATCCGGCGAATACCCTCTTCGGTGAACTCAATGTTCACGCCCTCGGTATTCATCAGGGCTTTGTACTGCACGGTAATCGAGGCATTCGGCTCGGTCAGGATGCGCTGGAAATCGTTCACGGTCAGCGCCTGCAGCTCAACACGGATGGGCAGACGACCCTGCAGTTCCGGGATTAGATCGGAAGGGCTGGCAACCTGGAACGCGCCTGAGGCGATAAACAGAATGTGGTCCGTTTTCACCATACCATGCTTGGTGGAGACGGTGCAGCCTTCCACCAGCGGCAGCAGGTCGCGCTGAACGCCTTCGCGTGAGACATCCGGGCCGCCGGCATTCTGGCCGCCGCGCTTACAGATTTTGTCGATCTCATCGATAAACACGATACCGTGCTGCTCAACGGCATCAATCGCGTCCTGCTTAAGCTCTTCCGGGTTAACCAGTTTGGCCGCTTCTTCTTCGATCAGCAGCTTCATCGCTTCTTTGATCTTCAGCTTGCGGGCTTTCTGCTTCTGGCCGCCGAGGTTCTGGAACATCGACTGCAGCTGGCTGGTCATCTCTTCCATGCCCGGAGGGGCCATGATTTCGACGCCAGGGCTGCTGGCGGCCAGGTCGATCTCAATCTCTTTATCGTCCAGCTGGCCTTCGCGCAGCTTCTTGCGGAACGACTGGCGTGCTGCAGAGGGTTCAGCGCTCTGCTCTGACTGGCCCCAGTTGTTTTTTGCTGGTGGAATCAGTACATCAAGAATGCGCTCTTCCGCCATCTCTTCGGCACGATATTTGTTCTTTTCAATCGCCTGACTGCGCACCATCTTAATGGCCGAATCGGTCAGGTCACGAATGATAGAGTCCACTTCCTTACCGACATAACCGACTTCGGTAAATTTGGTCGCCTCTACTTTGATAAACGGCGCATTGGCCAGCTTAGCCAGACGACGCGCGATCTCGGTTTTACCGACACCGGTCGGACCGATCATCAGGATATTTTTAGGGGTCACTTCATGGCGCAGCTCTTCGTCGAGCTGCATGCGGCGCCAGCGGTTACGCAGTGCAATAGCCACGGCGCGCTTAGCGCTCTCCTGGCCGATGATAAAGCGGTTCAGTTCGCTGACGATTTCGCGAGGAGTCATCTCAGACATATTTATACCCTTACGACTTAGACGTTAATTCTTCGAAATTAACGTTGTGGTTAGTGTAGATGCAGATATCACCCGCGATATTCAGCGACTTTTCGACGATGTCGCGTGCGCCCATCTCGGTATTCTCCAGCAGCGCACGTGCCGCTGCCTGGGCGAAAGGCCCACCGGAGCCGATGGCGATCAGATCGTTTTCAGGCTGGATGACGTCACCGTTACCGCTGATGATCAGTGAAGCTGATTCATCCGCGACGGCCAGTAAGGCTTCAAGGCGACGCAGCATACGGTCAGTACGCCAGTCTTTAGCCAGTTCCACCGCAGCTTTCACCAGATGGCCCTGATGCATTTCCAGTTTACGTTCGAAAAGTTCAAACAGGGTGAAGGCGTCTGCGGTGCCGCCAGCAAATCCGGCAATCACTTTATCGTTGTATAAACGACGCACTTTTTTAACGTTGCCTTTCATCACGGTATTGCCGAGCGTAGCCTGGCCATCACCGCCAATCACTACCTGGCCGTTGCGTCGTACACTTACTATTGTTGTCACGGGCAGACCCCTTGTTGCAGTCGGAAAAGGACTCCGCGCACCGGGCGCGGAGTATCATGCAACAGATATGGGGCGGGTTTGACGGGTTTCAACCCCCGACGGAGAGCGGAATACAGCTGGAGTGTCCGGAACTGCGCAGGCGCTTCAGGGTGCTGTCAGCGGATGCGCGGTCTTTATAAGGACCGATAACCACACGATTCCAGCCGCCACCGGTGGTAATACGGCTTTCAAATCCTTCAAAGGCTAAGCCTGCGCGCACCGATTCAGCCTGGTCAGTGCCCTTAAACGAACCACACTGCACCATCCAGCGCTGCGAAGAGGCTTTCTCCGCCGGTTTCGCTTTCGCGGTCTCCTGCGGTTTTGGCTGCACTTCCGGTTCACGCGTAACAGGTGCTGGCTGCGTCTGGCGCTGTACGTTTTGCTGCTGCTGCTGCTGCTGCTGACGTTGCTGTTGTTGTAATTGCTGCTGTTGCTGGCGCTGTTGTTGTTGCTGCAACTGCTGCTGGCGTTGCTGTTGCTGCTGAGCCTGCAACTGCTGACGTTGCTGCTGAACCTGTTGCTGCTGCTGTTGTTGCTGAACCTGCTGCTGCTGACGTTGCAGTTGTTGCAACTGCTGCTGATGCTGCAGTGTCTGCTGACGTTGCGCCGGCGTCTGTTCGTTCCACGGCACTTCGTTGAGCTGCGTCGGCTGCTGACGCATATCCGCCTGCATCTGCTCCAGCAACTGCCGCTGCTCGTCGGTCAGCTGTGTCTGCGACTTCACTTCGCCACCCGAAGAGGGTTCGATAGGTGTCGGCACAGTGACCTGACGGTTCTCCAGCTCTTTAATATATTTCCAGCGCTCTTCTGGCTTCGGCGGCAGGCCATTGCCGTTGGCTTTATGATCCGTAATGACCGGCACGTCCTCTTTTTTGTGATGCGCCAGGAACCATAAACCACCGGCAAAGGTCACCAACACTGCGACCGCCAGTACAATCATCAGTTTAGATGTTCCCGAACCGCCTTTGCTCTTCTTGCCACGGCTGGGGCTTTTTTTTGCGACGCGTCCCTGTTGAACGCCCGCGGCCTACGTAATCTTTTTGTGCCACTCTCGTTCTTATACCCTTCAAAAATAGTGCCAGATGGGCGAAATGATGATTTTTACGCGCCCGGCAAGGAGTCCGCCATGTTACTTAAGGGTCGGAACTTTGACCAGCAGTGTTCGCCTTAAGAATCTACTGAAAAAATCAGACAAATACGCTTATTTTTCACGCTTTTTTGCTCGCGCCGTGCTGCCACGAATGGTTAAACCGGCATCCAGCAGCCGCGATCCGCTGATGACCCGTTTGCCATTTAACTCATCCAGCAGCAGAAGCATCGCTTCCCGGCCTATCTGGTAACGTGGCTGCGTGACCGTGGTCAGCGGCGGCTCGCAGTAACGTGATAGCTCAATGTCATCGAATCCGACCACAGAGAGATCCTCCGGTATCCGCAGTCCGCAGCGCCGGGCCTGATTCATCGCCCCAAGTGCCATAATATCGCTGTGGCAGAAGAGCGCGCGCGGCGGTTGCGGCAGGGTCATCAGCTGATTCATGGCGGCAACGCCCGCTTCAAATGTGAAGTCACCGCGCACAATATAGGTAGGATCGACCGTCAGCCCGCTGCGACGCATCGCCTGGACATACCCCTGCAAACGATACTGGCAGAGCGGCATCTCTTCCGGCCCGGCGATACAGGCGATATGTGTGTGACCCAACTGCAGTAAATGATTTACCGCTTCAAATGCGGCGGTCAGGTTATCGATGTGGACAGTGGGCAGTGACATTTCCGGCGCAAACTCATTCGCCATTACCATAGGCGGCAAGTTGCGTTGCTCATCAATGCTGGCATCAAAAGGCAACTTTGAGCCGAGCAGCACCATGCCATCGATCTGTCGCGTCACCATCAGGTTGAGAAAAGTTCTCTCCTGCTGATTCTGATGCGCGCAGTCACCAATCAGCACCAGATAGCCCTCTTCGGCTGCCGTAACTTCAACGCCTCGGATGATTTCACTAAAGAAGGGATCGCAGATGTCAGGGACAATGACCAGGATGGTACGCGTCTCATTACGACGGGCGTTGCGCGTGGGGCCATGTGCCGCGTAGCCGACGGCGGCAACCGCCTGCTCGACTTTCTGGCGGGTGGCCGCAGAAACCTTCTCCGGATTCATCAGCGCACGCGATACGGTGGCGGTTGAGACGCCCGCATGTTCCGCAACATCTTTCATCGTGGCGGCGGGCGGTTGTTGATTCTGCTCCAACACATGCTCCTGACGCGTTATGGCGCGTTCAATTCTGTTTCTGCCTGACCTGAAGGCAAACCGGGCAACATTGTTAACGATTGCCCGGCTGGTTGTTACTTAATTTGCATAAAAATTGTGACTTATGCGACATTTTTCGATCTGGCTCGCAGTGTCAGCTTAAATCAGCTCTCGGTAGGGTCGATATCCAGCGTCCATTTCACTTTGCGCGCCGCGGGCAGTGTTGAAACCAACGGCAACGAACTGCTCAGCAACTGTTGCAGACGCTGCCGGGAAGGATGCTGCAGCAGCAGTTGCCAGCGCCAGCGTCCACTGCGTTTTGGCTGCAGTGCAGGCAACGGACCCATAAACCACATCGCCTTATCGTTCAGCGGGCTTGCCTCCAGCAAATTACGGAGTTGTTGCAGGAATTCCGCCGCCTGCTGGTTATCCATATCTTCAGCGCGGAACAGCGCATGGCGGCTCCAGGGCGGCAGATGGACTGCCTGTCGCTCCAGTAAGGCCTGCTGGGCGAACGCCGAATAGCCCTGGTGCAACAGCGTCTGCAGCAGCGGATGTTCCGGATGGTGAGTCTGCAGCAACACCTCGCCCTGTTTGCCGGCACGGCCAGCACGACCGGCGACCTGGGTGTAGAGCTGAGCGAAGCGTTCCGCCGCACGAAAATCGGCTGAGAACAGCGCACCATCGACATCCAGCAGCGACACCAGCGTAACATCGGGGAAGTGGTGGCCTTTGGCCAGCATCTGGGTGCCGACAAGGATTCGTGCACCGCCGCGATGAACGTCAGCCAGATGCTGCTCCAGCGCACCTTTGCGGCTGGTGGTATCACGATCGATTCGCGACACCGGCACGCCAGGGAAAAGTGTGCCGAGCTGCTGCTCCAGTTGCTCAGTCCCGACGCCTACCGGCAGCAAATGGGTTGAACCACACTGCGGGCATTGATTAGGCAGCGGACGCTGGCTGTCGCAATGGTGGCAGCGTAGCTGGCGATGGTGCTGATGCAGCGTGTAGTAGCGGTCACAGCGGGTACACTCAGCAATCCAGCCGCAATCATGACAGAGCAGGGCGGGCGAAAAGCCGCGGCGGTTAAGAAACAGCAGCACCTGATTATCGGCCTGCAGATGCTGGCGCATTTTACCAATCAGGCCCGGTGCCAGACCGCCGATCAGCTGCACACCTTTTAAGTCGATAAGCTGTTGCAGTGCCGGTCTGGCATTGCCGGCGCGTTTTGTCAGGTCGAGCTGGCGATACTTGCCGCTGCGGACATTGTGCAGTGTCTCCAGAGCGGGGGGTCGCCGATCCCATAACAATCGGGATATCCTCTTCATGTGCGCGGAAGACGGCCAGATCGCGCGCCTGATAGCGCCAGCCTTCCTGCTGTTTATAGGAGCTGTCATGCTCTTCATCGATAATAATTACGCCAGGACGGGCCAGTGGCGTAAACAGCGCCGATCGGGTGCCAATCACAATCGCCGTTTCGCCGCGCCGCGCACGTAACCAGACCGCCAGCCGCTCACTGTCATTTAATGCGGAGTGCAGCACATCAATGGGCGCATCAAAACGTTCGCGAAAACGGGCGATAGTTTGCGGGGTCAGGCCAATCTCCGGTACCAGCACCAGCGCCTGTTTACCGCGTGCCAGCACATTTTCCAGCACGCTGAGATAAACCTCGGTTTTGCCTGAACCCGTGATGCCCGCCAGCAGCCAGGCTGCATAATGTTCATCATCTGCCCGAATCGCACCCACGGCCATCGCCTGATCGGTATTCAGCCGCAGACGTTCGCCTTTTACGGCATAAGTGGTACGCCAGTCGTGCATCTGCGGCTGATGCTCATGCAGTTCGCATAACCCTTTGGCGCGTAGCGCCTGCAGCGTCGCATCCGTGAGGTCATGTTCACTGACCTGATGACGATAGAGCGGTTGCTGCCGCAGTGCAGCCAGCGCCTGCTGCTGTTTCGGTGCCCGCTTTAAACTTTCTGGCGCAGTCGCCCGACCCTGCTCGGTGATTTCCCAGCGCCATAAGGGATTGTCCTGCGCCGCTTTGCCCTGACGCAGCAGTACCGGAATAGCGTGACTCAGTACCTCTCCCTGCGGCGAATGATAATAGCTGGCGGCCCAGTTAAGGATGCGCCACAGCGACGCTGGATAGAGGGATTCACTATCCAGCACCTCAATCACGCGCTTGAGTTGTGCTTCCGGCAGATCGCTACTCTCACGAAAGGCGACCACAATCCCGATCATCCTGCGATTGCCAAAGGGCACACTCACGCGACCACCAATGACCGGCTGCGCGCCCTGTGGCGGCAGATAATCAAACAGGCGGGGCAAGGGGACGGGCAGGGCGACCTGGACTACGGACATAACTCTCTCTTTCCGGCTCAATGATCGGGGAAGCTAGTGTACACGCTGACCCTGATGGCGGGTATCTCAGCAGATATTTGCAGCAATCGAAACTTACCTGTATAATATGCCGCCTTCGGTGAGAAATATCTGGCCGGAGTACACCCTATAATGTTCAATCGCGTGTGGTGCTGTGCAGGTTAAAGCCTGGCACGGAGAGCGACACGGCCTTCAATGAGGTTTCCCATGAAACAAGGTATTCACCCGAAATACGAAGCAGTTACTATCAAATGTACCTGCGGCAACGAGATCCACACCCGTTCAACACTGACTCACGAACTGAACCTGGACGTTTGTGGCAAATGCCACCCGTTCTATACCGGTAAGCAGCGTGAAGTGGCAACTGGTGGCCGTGTTGACCGCTTTAACAAGCGTTTCAGCGTGCCAGGCGCTAAAAAATAAGATTAAAAGGCACCTGAACCTGCGGGTTCGGCGGCAAGAAAAAACCCAGCTTCGGCTGGGTTTTTTTTATGGCTGAAAGATCAATACTCCCAGGTATCCGGATCGACACCCATCTGGCGCATGATTGCTTTTGCTTCTTCCGGAATCTCATCACTACGCTCTTTGCGCAGGTCGACGTCATCCGGCAGCGGTTGGCCCGTAAAGGCATGTAAAAAAGGCTTCGCAAAGCAGCTCGCTGTTGGTGGCGTGACGCAGGTTGTTCACCTGACGACGGGTACGCTCATCCGTTAAAATCTTCAGCACGCTCAATGGGATAGATACTGTGATCTTCTTGACCTGCTCGCTCTTCTTACCGTGCTCAGCGTACGGGCTGATATATTCGCCGTTCCATTCAGCCATGGGTTACCTTAATTAATAAACGTTAAATGTTAGGAAATCAGCGGATTATGCCTGATTTTTTCCTGCCTGACCCCTGATATGGCGGGTTTTATTCGCTCACTGCCTCTGTCTCACAGAGGGGAACGCCAGGCGATGACGCATAATTTTAGCGGTTATTGCGGTTTTGCTCAATCTATACGCAAAGACATTTAGATGTCCAGATGTATTGACGTCTAATTAGAGGGTGATATCCTGTGGCCTACATTTTATTCACTCTTCAGGAACAATTCGCTCATGACGCGTAAACCGGCAACCATCGCAGTGCGCAGCGGTTTGAATGATGACGAGCAATATGGCTGCGTTGTCCCGCCAATCCACCTCTCTACCACCTATAACTTCCTGGATTTCAATGAGCCTCGTGCGCATGACTACTCCCGTCGTGGCAACCCCACTCGTGATGTCGTACAGCGTACGCTGGCAGAACTGGAAGGGGGGAGCGGGCGCGGTATTAACCAATACCGGGATGTCGGCGATTCACCTGGTCACGACGGTGTTTCTGAAGCCTGGCGATCTGCTGGTCGCGCCACATGACTGTTATGGCGGCAGCTATCGGCTGTTTGACAGCCTGAGCAAGCGCGGCGCCTATCGGGTGAAATTTGTCGATCAGGGTGATCCGGTAGCGCTGCAGGCCGCTCTGGATGAAAACCCAAAACTGGTGCTGATTGAAAGCCCCAGCAATCCGCTGCTGCGCGTGGTAGATATCAGCGCGATTTGCGCCGCTGCGCGTGCTGCGGGTGCCATCAGCGTGGTGGACAACACCTTTATGAGTCCGGCGCTGCAGAATCCTCTGGCGCTGGGTGCGGACCTGGTGATCCACTCCTGTACCAAATACCTCAATGGCCACTCCGATGTCGTGGCGGGCGCGGTCATCGCCAAAGATCCGCAACTCGCTACCGACCTGGCCTGGTGGGCAAATAACATTGGTGTGACCGGTGCAGCGTTTGACAGTTATCTGCTGCTGCGCGGGATTCGTACGCTTTCACCGCGGATTGCAGCCGCACAACGCAACGCACTCGCGATTGTAGAGTATCTGAAGCAGCAGAAACTGGTGAAAAAGTTGTATCATCCTTCGCTGCCGGAAAACGCCGGACACGAACATGCCGTACGTCAGCAGCGCGGCTTTGGCGCGATGCTGAGTTTCGAGGTCGACGGTGATGAGGCGCTGCTGCGTCGCTTCCTGAAAGCACTGCAGCTATTTACGCTGGCGGAATCGCTGGGCGGAGTAGAGAGTCTGATCTCCCATACCGCCACCATGACGCACGCGGGGATGTCGGCAGAAGCACGCGCGGCAGCGGGCATTTCCGATACGCTGCTGCGGGTTTCTGTCGGTATTGAAGATCACGAAGATTTAATTGCCGATCTGGATAATGCATTCCGGGTCGCAGCCGAGGGTTAAGCATGACGATTTCAGCAGGCGCGGGAACGCCGAACATCAGGCAGTTGCATAAGTTTGGCGGCAGCAGCCTGGCCGATGCGCGCTGCTATCAGCGCGTTGCCGGTATTATGGCGGACTACAGCCAGCCGGGCGACCTGATGGTGGTCTCTGCGGCAGGCTCAACCACCAACCAGCTGATTAGCTGGCTGAAGCTGAGCCAGAGCGATCGGCTCTCTGCGCATCAGGTGCAACAGGCCTTACGGCGCTACCAGAGCGAACTGATCAGTGCGCTGCTGCCTGCTGAGGTCGCAGAACCTTTAATCACCGCGTTTATCCGCGACCTGGAAAAGCTGGCCGCACTGCTGGATGCGCCGATTACCGATGCGGTCTATGCCGAAGTGGTCGGTCATGGTGAAGTCTGGTCGGCACGCCTGATGTCAGCGGTACTGAGCCAGCGTGACCTTCAGGCCTGCTGGCTGGATGCGCGTGAGTTTCTGCGCGCTGAACGTGCGGCACAACCGCAGGTAGATGAAGGGAAGTCCTGGCCACTGCTACAGACTCTACTGGCGCAGCATCCGCATAAGCGCATCGTGGTGACCGGATTTATCAGCCGCAACGACGCCGGTGAAACCGTCCTGCTTGGCCGCAACGGCTCCGACTATTCTGCCACGCAGATTGGCGCACTGGCGGGTGTCGGGCGGGTGACCATCTGGAGCGATGTGGCGGGTGTCTACAGTGCCGACCCCCGCAAAGTCTCTGATGCCTGTCTGCTGCCGCTGTTAAGGCTGGATGAAGCCAGCGAGCTGGCGCGCCTGGCGGCACCGGTTCTCCACACCCGTACTCTGCAGCCGGTTTCAGGCAGCGATATCGACCTGCAACTGCGCTGCAGTTATCAGCCGGAGCAGGGCTCAACCCGCATTGAGCGCGTGCTGGCCTCCGGGACGGGCGCGCGTATCGTCACCAGCCATGATGATGTTTGCCTGATTGAGATTCAGCTGCCAGAGCAGCATGACTTCGCCATCCTGCACAAAGAGATAGACCTGTTGCTGAAGCGCGCGCAGCTGCGTCCGCTGGCGTTTGGCGTTCATCCCGATCGTCAATTGCTGCAGCTCTGTTACACCGCCGAAGTGGTAAACAGCGCCTTTACGCTGCTACAGGATGCCGGTTTACCGGGCCATCTGCAGCTGCGCGACGGCCTGGCGCTGGTGGCGCTGGTTGGCGCAGGCGTTACCCGCAATCCGCTGCATACCCATCGCTTCTGGCAGCAGTTAAAGGATCAGCCAATTGAGTTCATCTGGCAGTCAGAAGAGCACATCAGCGTGGTCGCAGTGCTGCGTGTCGGCCCGACTCAGCATCTGATTCAGGGATTGCATCAGTCGCTGTTCCGGGCAGAAAAGCGCATCGGTCTGATGCTGTTTGGCAAAGGCAATATCGGTTCACGCTGGCTGGAGCTGTTTGCCCGCGATCAGGAAACGCTGTCAGCGCGGACCGGCTTTGAATTTGTGCTAGCGGGCGTCGCGGACAGCCGTCGCAGCCTGCTGAGCTATGACGGGCTGGAAGCCAGCCGGGCACTCGCCTTCTTTGATGATGAAGCGGTAGAGCGCGATGAAGAGTCGCTGTTCCTATGGATGCGTGCTCACCCGTTTGATGACCTGGTGGTGCTGGATGTCACTGCCAGCACACCGCTGGCGCAGCAGTATCTCGACTTCGCCAGTCACGGTTTTCACGTTATCAGCGCCAATAAAGTCGCGGGAGCGTCTGACAGTCAGACCTGGCGCCAGATCCGCGATGCCTTTACCAAAACCGGACGTCACTGGCTCTATAACGCCACCGTTGGCGCAGGTTTGCCGATCAACTACACGGTGCGCGATCTGCGCGACAGCGGGGATACCATCCTGGCGATCAGCGGGATCTTCTCCGGCACGCTGTCGTGGCTGTTCCTGCAGTTTGATGGCACGGTGCCCTTTACCGAGCTGGTGGATCAGGCCTGGCAGCAGGGTTTAACCGAGCCCGACCCGCGCGCCGATCTCTCGGGTCAGGATGTGATGCGCAAGCTGGTTATCCTGGCGCGTGAGGCAGGCTACAACATCGAGCCGGATCAGGTGCGGGTGGAATCGCTGGTGCCCAGTAACTGTCAGCAGGGATCTGTCGACCACTTCTTTGAAAATGGCGAAGAGCTGAATGAGCAGATGCTGCAGCGGCTCGAAGCGGCGCAGGAGATGGACCTGGTGCTGCGTTACGTTGCCCGGTTTGATGCTAACGGCAAGGCGCGCGTGGGTGTTGAAGCGGTGCGTCCGGAACATCCGCTGGCCTCACTGCTGCCGTGCGACAACGTCTTTGCGATTGAGAGCCGCTGGTACCGCGATAATCCGCTGGTGATCCGCGGACCGGGCGCAGGCCGGGATGTCACCGCAGGCGCTATCCAGTCAGATATTAATCGCCTCGCACAACTGCTGTAACTCCTCCTCCTCAGGCGCTTCGGCGCCTGTTTTCAATGCGTTATCGCTCCCCTGTTGAATCGCCTTCATGTTGATTGAAAATTGATCACGACTGTTGACCATTTTTAAGTTGACGGCACAGTCAGATTACGTCATTTTGAACATCTGGACGTCTAAACGTGTAGATGTTCGCAGGCCGATTGTTAATCGATGAGGGTGCAGGATGAGTTTCTTTCATGCCAATCAGCGCGAAGCGCTAAACCAGAGCCTGGCTGAGCTGAACGGGCAAATTAATGTTTCATTTGAGTTCTTCCCGCCTCGTACCAGCGACATGGAAGAGACCCTGTGGACCTCTATCGATCGCCTGAGCAGTCTGAAACCGAAATTCGTTTCTGTGACCTACGGTGCGAACTCAGGTGAGCGTGATCGCACCCATAGCATTATCAAAGGCATTAAAGATCGCACCGGTCTGGAAGCCGCACCCCATCTGACCTGTGTCGATGCCACGCGCGATGAACTGCGCACCATCGCTCAGGATTACTGGAACAACGGCATCCGTCACATTGTGGCGCTGCGCGGCGATCTGCCTCCTGGCAGCGGTAAGCCAGAAATGTACGGCAGCGATCTGGTTTCGCTGCTGAAAGAGGTGGGTGATTTTGATATTTCGGTTGCGGCCTATCCGGAAGTCCATCCCGAAGCGAAAAGCGCCCAGGCCGATCTGATTAACCTGAAGCGAAAAATCGATGCAGGTGCCAACCGGGCTATTACCCAGTTTTTCTTCGACGTTGAAAGTTATCTGCGTTTCCGCGATCGCTGTGTCGCGACCGGCATTGACGTGGAAATTGTGCCGGGCATTCTGCCGGTCTCTAACTTTAAACAGCTGCAACGCTTTGCCACGCTGACCAATGTGCGCGTGCCGGGCTGGATGAGCGCGATGTTCGCCGGTCTGGATGATGATCCGGAAACGCGGAAAATGGTGGGAGCCAATATCGCGATGGATATGGTGAAAATCCTGTCACGCGAAGGGGTGAAGGATTTCCATTTCTACACGCTGAACCGTGCCGAAATGAGTTATGCCATTTGTCACACCCTGGGCGTGCGTCCTGCTGCTGCTGCGGCTTAACCGCTCTGCTTCAGCCAATAAAAAAGTCGGGAGAGTCCCGACTTTTTTTGTTTTTACTGCACCACCGTTAACCGGTATTGCGCATGCCTGCCGCGACACCGGCAATGGTCACCATCAGCGCCTGCTCAACGCGGGCATCCGGTTCATCGCCATTCGCTTCCCGCGCGCGCGAACGATGCAGCAGTTCGGCCTGGAGTACGTTGAGCGGATCGGTATAGACGTTACGCAGTGCAATTGACTCGGCAATCCACGGCTGATCGGCCATCAGGTGTGAGTCATTGGCAATGGTCAGTACCGCTTTGATATCCGCATCAAGCTGATCGCGCAGCTGTTTGCCCAGCGGCCAGAGTGATTTCTCGACCAGACGCTGATCGTAATATTCCGCCAGCCACAGGTCCGCTTTTGAGAATACCATCTCCAGCATACCCAGACGGGTAGAGAAGAATGGCCAGTCGCGGCACATCGCTTCCAGCTGATCCTGATGACCGGCGGCCATCGCCTGTTGCAGGGCCGCACCGGCACCCAGCCACGCAGGCAGCATCAGACGGTTCTGCGTCCAGGCGAAAATCCATGGAATCGCACGCAGCGACTCTACGCCGCCGGTAGGTCGGCGCTTGGCGGGACGTGAGCCCAGCGGTAATTTGCCCAGCTCCTGCTCTGGTGTCGCTGAGCGGAAATAGGGCACGAAGTCAGCATTTTCACGCACATAACCGCGATACATCGCACAGGAGTCGGCGGAGAGCTGATCCATAATGTCGCGCCATTCGCGTTTTGGCTCCGGCGGCGGCATCAGGTTCGCTTCCAGAATTGCGCCGGTGTAGAGCGACAGGCTGGCGATGGTGACGGCGGGTAAACCATATTTAAAGCGGATCATCTCGCCCTGTTCGGTCACGCGCAGACCGCCGCGCAGGCTGCCTGGTGGTTGCGACAGCAGCGCTGCATGGGCGGGTGCGCCGCCACGGCCAATGCTGCCGCCGCGTCCGTGGAACAGCGTCAGTGAAATCCCGGCCTTCTCACACGTTTTAATCAGGGCATCCTGTGCCTGATATTGCGCCCAGCTGGCGGCCATCACACCGGCGTCTTTCGCCGAGTCAGAATAGCCAATCATCACCATCTGTTTGCCCTGAATTAAGCCGCGATACCAGTCGATGCTCAGCAGCTGGCTCATCACGTCATTGGCGTTATTCAGGTCATCAAGCGTTTCAAACAGCGGTGCAACCGGCATGGCATAGCCGATGCCTGCTTCTTTCAGCAGCAGATGCACGGCCAGCACGTCAGAAGGGGTTTTCGCCATGGAAATAACATAGGCGGCGATAGAACCCTGTGGCGCTTCAGCCGCGACGCGACAAGTCTCCAGCACTTCACGCGTTTCATCGCTGGGTTCCCAGCTGCGAGGCAGCAGCGGACGCTTGGAGTTCAGTTCGCGGATCAGGAAGGCCTGCTTGTCCGCTTCGGACCAGCTTTCATAATCGCCGAGGCCCAGATAGCGGGTCACTTCAGCAATCGCTTCGGTGTGACGGGTACTCTCCTGACGCAGATCGATACGCACCAGCGGCACGCCGAAACATTTCACGCGGCGCAGCGTATCAAGCAACTGACCGTTGGCGATAATGCCCATGCCGCACTTTTGCAGTGACTGATAGATGGTAAACAGCGGATCCCACAGCTGATCGTTGGAGACCAGCAGATCGGCCGGGCGCGGCAGACGTTCACCTTTCAGGCGGCGTTCCAGGAATGACTGGGTAGTCATTAACTGGCTGCGCAGGCGTTTCAGGATCATACGATAAGGTTCAAGTGCTTCCGGATCGCCGCTGAGTTCCCGGATCTCTTCAGTGCACTCTGACATCGACAACTCAGAGATCAGTACGCCGATATCGCGCAGGAACAGGTCAGTGGCTTTCCAGCGACTCAGCTGCATAACGTGGCGGGTAATCGCCGCCGTAACGTTAGGGTTACCGTCGCGGTCGCCACCCATCCATGAGGTGAACTGAACCGGCACGAAATCGACCGGCAGCTTAATGCCGAACGCCTCTTCTACCTGCTCGTTCAGCTCACGCAGGAAAGCGGGTACGCCTTCCCACAGGCTGTTCTCCACCACGGCAAAGCCCCATTTGGCTTCGTCGATAGGGGTCGGACGATATTTGCGGATCTCATCGGTGTGCCACGCCTGTGCCACCAGCTGACGCAGACGGCGCATAATCTGGTTACGTTCGTAGTCGGAGACGTCGCTGTGATCGAGCTGTTTCAGGCAGCTGTTAACTTCGACCAGCTTGTGAATCAGCGTACGGCGGGTGATTTCAGTCGGGTGAGCCGTCAGCACCAGTTCCAGCGACAGCGATTCAATGGCCGCAAGGATGTCGCTTTCGCTGATATCTTTCTGCTGCTTCAGGGTATCAAAGGTCTTTTTCAGCAGTTCGGGATGGTTCTCACCCTCGCCACTTTGCGAGATGGTCTGATACTGCTCAGCCACGTTGGTGAGGTTCAGAAACTGGCTAAAAGCGCGTGCAACCGGCAGAAGCTCCTCGTTGGAGAGGTTCTGCAGCGTATTGAGCAGTTCTTTACGATGAGTGTCATTTCCTGCACGGGATGACTTGGAGAGCTTACGGATGGTTTCCACCTGGTCGAGGATGTTCTCTCCCAGTGCATCCTTAATCGTATCCCCGAGCAGTTTGCCGAGCATACTGACATTACTTCGCATTGCGGAATATTGTTCGTTCATTGGACCCTGACACCCTTATCGTCTTGAAAAACTTCTACACCCGACCTTTCAGGCAGCAGAAAAATCAGCAACGCCATGTTCCCCCCTAATCTACAGGGAACCGGCTCCGTTGCCGCCTGTCCACATTCTGAAACGCTCTGGATAATCACCCGGTGGGCATAACATCGTCTTTTATCTAGCCACGTAATGTTGCGTTCGTCAAATGCGTTAAAGTGCGCTGAAGGTGTGGCTAAATAACGGAAATTCGTAGAATTTATCGGGAACAAAGCGGGATAAGTTATTCTTATTGTTAAATCCCGCAGAATGAAGGGGCATTTTACTGTTAATGCAGTGAAATGCCCCATTTGCTGTTAATCAGTGGCAAAAATGCTGCACAACCTGAGTGATAAGCGCCCTTGTCGGCTTAATAAATGCAGTATCAATAAATTCGTCTGGCTGATGTGCCTGCTCAATCGACCCCGGGCCCAGTACCAGCGTTGGGCAGAGCTGCTGAATAAAAGGCGCTTCGGTGCAGTAGTTCACCACCTCAGTGGGTATACCCAGCAATTTCTCGACCACACTGACCAGTTCATGATCTGCCGGACATTCGTAGCCAGGAATCGGCGGATGCAGTTCAGCCACCGTGACACGGCCCGGCCAGCGCGCACTGACCGGTGCCAGCGCCTCGTTCAGTAGCCCATCGAGATCGTTCAGCGACAGACCCGGCAGCGGACGGATATCCATATGCAGTTCACAGCAGGCGCAGATACGGTTAGCGGCGTCACCGCCATGAATATGGCCGAAATTCATGGTGGGATAGGGGATGGCAAAGCCGTCATGGTGATAACGCTCCTGCAGCGTATTGCGCAGTTGCATCAGATGGGTGATCGACTCATGCATCAGTTCAATGGCGTTAACGCCACGCGCGGGATCGCTGGAGTGGCCCGATTTTCCCTCGATACGGATCACATTCGACAGGTGACCTTTGTGCGCACGTACCGGTTTAAGTGAGGTTGGTTCACCGATGATGGCGCAGTCGGGACGCAGCTGCGTCGATTCAGAAAAATATTTGGCGCCAGCCATGGTGGTCTCTTCATCGGCCGTAGCGAGGATATAGAGCGGCTTGCTCAGCGTGCTGACATCCACATCGCGCAGCGTATCGAGAATAAAGGCGAAGAAGCCTTTCATGTCTGCCGTGCCCAGGCCATAGAGCTTGTTGTCGTGCTCGGTCAGGGTAAAGGGATCGCGTGTCCAGCGGCCATCGTCAAAAGGAACGGTATCGGTATGACCTGCTAGCAGCAGGCCGCCCGCACCGCTTCCGGTACGTGCCAGCATATTAAATTTATTGCGGGTGCCGGGCACCGGCTGCACTTCAACGCTGAAGCCGAGGTCGCGGAACCAGCCGGCCAGCAAATTGATTAAAGTTTCATTACTCTGATCCAGTGCGGCATCGGTTGCGCTGATCGACGGTGTGGCGATTAACTGGCGGTACAGTTCAATAAAAGGCGGTAATTTTGTCTTCACTGTTGGCGGTCCTTGGGTTAGGATGTATCCATATTCATGCAGTAATAGTGAATAAAAATACATTAACGTCCTCTGCAAGGGAACCTTAAATCACTGCAGATGACAGGGCGGGTAACGGGGCAAGGCCGCGACCCGGAACGTGCGACTGTAAAAAAGGGTTACAGCCTGATGTTGAATACGCTGATCGTTGGTGCCAGTGGTTATGCTGGTACAGAGCTTGCCACCTTCCTGAATCGCCATCCACATATCAACATAACCGCTTTGGCGGTTTCGGCGCAAAGCCCTGATGCCGGCAAGCGCCTCTCCGATCTCCATCCGCAGCTGAAAGGTGTGGTGGATTTGCCGCTGCAGCCGCTGAGCAGCGCGGCCGAGTGGGCAGACAAGGTGGATGTGGTGTTCCTGGCGACGGCCCACGAAGTCAGCCACGATCTGGCGCCGGAATTTCTCAAGGCTGGCTGTGTGGTGTTCGACCTGTCGGGTGCGTTCCGCGTGAATGACGCTGATTTTTATACCCGCTTTTATGGCTTCACCCATCAGCATGGCGACTGGCTGGACAAAGCCGTTTACGGCCTTGCCGAATATCAGCATGAGAAAATCCAGCAGGCGCAGCTGGTGGCTGTGCCAGGTTGCTATCCGACCGCTGCGCAGCTGGCGCTGAAGCCCCTTGTGGATGCCGGACTGTTAAACGAGGCGCAGTGGCCGGTAATCAACGCCACCAGCGGCGTGAGCGGTGCCGGACGTAAAGCCAATGTCGGCACCAGCTTCTGCGAAGTGAGCCTGCAGCCTTACGGCCTGTTCAATCATCGTCATCACCCGGAAATCGTCGCGCACCTTGGTACGCCGGTGATCTTCACTCCGCATCTGGGTAACTTCCCGCGCGGTATCCTGGCGACGATTACCTGCCGTCTGAAAGCAGGTGTCAGCCGTGAAGATATCGCCGCAGTTTTCCATCGCGCCTATGACAACAAGCCACTGGTGCGGCTCTACGAGCAGGGCGTACCGGCGCTGAAAGCCGTTGTGGGTCTGCCTTACTGCGATATCGGTTTTGAAGTGCAGGGCGAGCATCTGATTGTCGTGGCAGCCGAAGATAATCTGCTGAAAGGCGCGGCATCGCAGGCGGTACAGTGCCTGAACATCCGGTTCGGCTTCCCTGAAACGCAGTCACTGATTTAACGGACAAATATACCATGACCAATCCATTGATTATCAAGCTGGGCGGTGTGTTGTTAGACAGCGAAGAAGCGCTGGCCCGCCTGTTTGAAGCGCTGCTGACCTACCGCAGCGCCCATCAGCGTCCGCTGATTATTGTCCACGGCGGCGGTTGCCTGGTGGATGAACTGATGAAAAAGCTGGCGCTGCCGGTGAAGAAGAAAAATGGCCTGCGTGTCACGCCAGCCGATCAGATCGACATTATTACCGGTGCGCTGGCGGGAACCGCGAATAAAACGCTGCTGGCCTGGGCAAAAAAATCGGGCATCAACACGGTAGGCCTCTGCCTGGGCGATGCGGGCATCGTGAATGTCACACCGTTTGATGAAGAACTCGGCCACGTTGGCCACGCAATGCCGGGCGATCCGGCATTGCTGAACACCCTGCTGGCGGCCGGCTATATGCCGGTGGTGAGCTCAATTGGTATAACTGACAGCGGCGACCTGATGAACGTCAACGCTGACCAGGCGGCGACCGCACTGGCCTCGACGCTGGGCGCTGATCTGGTCCTGTTATCAGACGTCAGTGGTATTCTCGACGGCAAAGGTCAGCGCATCGAAGAGATGACCGCCGACAAAGCTGAGCAGCTGATTACCCAGGGCATTATTACCGACGGCATGATTGTGAAAGTGCACGCTGCGCTTGATGCAGCGCGTACCCTGGGCCGCCCGGTGGATATTGCCAGCTGGCGTCACGCTGAGCGGCTGCCTGACCTGTTTAACGGCGTGTCGATTGGCACCCGGATTCTCGCTTAACGACTCTGATTCAAGGATTACGAAATGCAAACGCAAAACATCAAAAAAATCGTTCTGGCTTACTCCGGTGGTCTTGATACTTCGGCCATCATTCCATGGCTGAAAGAGAACTACGGCGGCTGTGAAGTCGTCGCTTTTGTCGCAGATATCGGTCAGGAGCGCGGCGATCTGGAAGGTGTAGAGAAGAAAGCCCTGCAGTCCGGCGCATCTGAATGCCACGTGGTTGACCTGCGTGAAGAGTTCATCAGCGACTATGTCTATCCGGTGCTGCAGACTGGCGCCCTCTATGAAGGCACTTATCTGCTGGGCACTTCAATGGCGCGTCCTATCATCGCTAAAGCACAGGTTGAGCTGGCGCTGAAAGTGGGTGCGGATGCGCTGTGTCACGGCGCTACCGGTAAAGGGAATGACCAGGTGCGTTTCGAAACCACCTACACCGCGCTGGCACCGCAGCTGAAAGTGGTGGCTCCGTGGCGTGAATGGAACCTGCGTTCACGTGAAGCGCTGCTGGACTACCTGAAAGAGCGCAACATTCCGACCACCGCGTCACTGGAGAAAATCTACAGCCGCGACGAAAACGCCTGGCACATCTCCACCGAAGGTGGCGTGCTGGAAAGCCCGGCCAATGCACCGAATAAAGATTGCTGGGTCTGGACTGTCGATCCGCTGGAAGCCCCTGACCAGCCTGAAGAAGTGACCGTAACCGTGGAAAAAGGTCGGGTCGTGGCGGTTAACGGCGAAAAACTGAGTCCGTTCCAGTGCCTGGAAAAACTTAACGTGCTGGGCGCAAAACATGGCGTCGGCCGTATTGATATCGTTGAAAACCGTCTGGTAGGGATTAAATCGCGCGGCTGCTACGAAACCCCTGGCGGCACCATCATGGTCAATGCGCTGCGTGCGGTTGAGCAGCTGGTGCTGGATCGCGATAGCTTCAAATGGCGTGAGCAGCTCGGCCACGAGATGTCCTATGTGGTTTATGACGGTCGCTGGTTCGCCCCGCTGCGTAAGTCGATTCAGGCCGCTGCCGAATCGCTGGCGGAAGAGGTTAACGGTGAAGTGGTGCTGCAGCTCTACAAAGGCCAGGCGACAGCCACCCAGAAGCGTTCCGCGAACAGCCTCTACTCGGAAGAGTTCGCCACCTTCGGTGAAGATGAAGTGTACGATCACCGTCATGCGGGCGGCTTTATCCGTCTGTTCTCGCTCTCTTCGCGTATCCGCGCCCTGAACGAGCAGAAGAAGTAATTTTCAGGCGAGGTGCGCCTCGCCTAACAGTTTCATTTCAGGGGCGGCATTTATGCCGCCCCTTGTTTAACGATTCAGAGGAGTTTTCACATGGCACTTTGGGGTGGACGGTTTACTCAGGCAGCGGATCAACGTTTTAAACAGTTCAATGACTCGCTGCGCTTCGATTACCGCCTGGCAGAGCAGGACATTATTGGCTCTGTTGCCTGGTCCAAAGCGCTGGTGACGGTAAATGTCCTGACTCAGGATGAGCAGCAGCAGCTGGAAGCGGCCCTGAATACGTTACTGGATGAAGTCCGTGAGGATCCTGAGCAGATTCTGCAGAGCGACGCCGAAGATATCCACAGCTGGGTTGAAGGCCAGCTGATCGACAAGGTGGGCGCGCTGGGCAAAAAACTGCACACCGGACGTAGCCGTAACGATCAGGTCGCGACCGATCTTAAGCTGTGGTGCAAGGTGCAGATTGAAGCGCTGCTGGGTGCCACCCGTGATCTGCAGCAGGCGCTGGTGGTCACCGCCGAAGCCAATCAGGATGCGGTGATGCCGGGCTACACGCATCTGCAGCGTGCGCAGCCGGTGACGTTTGCGCACTGGTGCCTGGCCTACGTTGAAATGCTGGCGCGTGACGAGAGCCGTCTGCAGGATACGCTGAAGCGGCTCGATGTCAGCCCGCTGGGCTGTGGCGCACTGGCCGGTACCGCGTATGAGATCGATCGTCAGCAGCTGGCTGGCTGGCTGGGCTTTGCTTCTGCCACGCGCAACAGTCTGGATACCGTATCAGACCGCGATCACGTGCTGGAGCTGCTTTCTGACGCTGCCATCGGCATGGTGCATCTGTCGCGCTTCGCCGAAGATATGATCTTCTTCAACACCGGTGAAGCGGGCTTTATCGAACTGTCAGATAAAGTGACCTCCGGCTCATCGCTGATGCCGCAGAAGAAAAACCCGGATGCGCTGGAGCTGATTCGCGGCAAGTGTGGCCGGGTGCAGGGCGCGCTGACCGGCATGATGATGACGCTGAAAGGTCTGCCGCTGGCGTACAACAAAGATATGCAGGAAGACAAAGAGGGGCTGTTTGACGCGCTCGACACCTGGCTCGACTGTCTGCACATGTCAGTTCTGGTGCTGGATGGCCTGCAGGTTAAACGCCCGCGCTGCCAGGAAGCGGCTGAACAGGGTTACGCAAACTCCACTGAACTGGCTGACTATCTGGTCGCCAAAGGCGTGCCGTTCCGTGAAGCACACCATATCGTCGGGGAAGTAGTGGTTGCCGCCATCGGGCAGGGCGTGGCGCTGGAAGCGCTGTCGCTGGCACAGCTGCAGCAGTTCAGTGCGGTGATTGGCGAGGATGTCTATCCGATTCTGGCGCTGCAATCCTGTCTGGATAAGCGTAATGCGCAGGGCGGCGTCTCGCCACAGCAGGTTGCGCGTGCCATCGGTGACGCAAAGCAGCGTCTGGCGTAATTAACAGGTAAAAAAAAGCGGGCACATTAAATGCCCGCCAACCTCTAGCTTCAGAATTACTCATTTTTATAGGCACATCATCAAAGCGCCTGCTCTCCCGGCCGACGCTCAGATTCTCTTACGCTGACAGCAAATATTGCTGTAGATCCTCACTGCCGCCAATGTGACGCCCTCCCATGAAGATCTGCGGTACCGTCGCCCGGCCTGAAACGGCGCGCAGACTCACGGTTGTTGCATCCTGTCCCAGCACGATCTCTTCGTACTGAATACCATGATCCATCAGCATCTGTTTTGCCTGGGTGCAGAAGGTACAGCCAGGTTTGGTGAAGATTGAGACCGACTCCTGAGCTTTACACTCGGGCGCCAGATAGCGCAGCATGGTGTCGGCATCGGAGACCTCAAATGGGTCGCCTGGCTTGTTTGGCTCAACAAACATTTTCTCTACCACGCCGTTACGCACCAGCATCGAGTAGCGCCATGAACGTGGGCCAAAGCCGAGATCGGCTTTCTCAACCAGCATTTCCATGCCACGGGTAAACTCGCCGTTGCCATCAGGGATAAAGGTAATGTTGTCTGCGCGCTGTTCTGCTTTCCAGGCGTTCATCACAAACGTGTCATTCACCGAGACGCACAGAATGCTGTCCACACCCTGCTGGGCAAACAGACCCGCTAATTCGTTGTAACGCGGCAGATGGCTGGAGGAGCAGGTCGGTGTGAATGCACCCGGCAGTGAAAAAACGATGACCGTTTTGTCTTTAAACAGCGCTTCAGTGGTGACATCGACCCAGCGATCGCCCTGACGTGTGTGAAAAGTCACTGACGGAATAGCTTTACCTTCCTGACTTGCAAACATTTTTTTCTCCTGACATACCGCGTTCCATTTGATGTGCGCATTATTCCCAACCACCCTTGATAGGGCCAATCGTTCATTGCTATTCTATCTATCGCCACGGGCTATCGTGGCTTGGAGGGTAATAATGAATATTCGTGATCTTGAATATCTGGTTTCGCTTGCTGAACACCGTCATTTCCGCCGTGCTGCGGATGCGTGTCATGTCAGTCAGCCGACGTTAAGCGGGCAGATCCGTAAGCTGGAAGATGAGCTGGGTGTGATGCTGCTGGAGCGCACCAGCCGTAAAGTGCTGTTCACCCAGGCAGGTTTGCTGCTGGTGGATCAGGCGCGTACGGTGCTGCGTGAAGTGAAAGTGCTGAAAGAGATGGCCAGTCAGCAAGGGGAAGCGATGTCAGGTCCGCTGCATATCGGCCTCATCCCGACTACCGCGCCCTACTTATTGCCACAGATTATCCCGACGCTGCACCAGACATTCCCGAAACTGGAGATGTATCTGCACGAAGCGCAGACGCAGCAACTGCTGGCACAGCTCGATAGCGGCAAGCTGGACTGCGCGATTATCGCGCTGGTCAAAGAGAGCCAGGCCTTTATCGAAGTGCCGTTGTTTGATGAGCCGATGAAGCTGGCAGTCTATGCCGATCATCCCTGGTGCGATCGCGACCGGGTACCTATGTCCGATCTGGCAGGCGAGAAATTGCTGATGCTGGAAGATGGGCACTGTCTGCGTGACCAGGCGATGGGGTTCTGCTTTGAGGCGGGCGCCGATGAAGATACCCATTTCCGCGCGACCAGTCTTGAAACGCTGCGCAATATGGTGGCGGCAGGCAGCGGGATTACGCTGTTACCGGCGCTGGCAGTCCCACCGGAGCGTATCCGCGACGGCGTCTGCTATCTCACCTGCTACAAACCGGTGCCACAGCGTACAATTGCGCTGGTCTATCGACCGGGTTCACCACTGCGCAGCCGTTATGAACAGCTGGCAGAGGCGATTAAAACCCACATGCAGCACTATTTCGACGCTGCGTTAAAACAGGCGGTTTAAGCCGTTTAACGCCGCAACGCGATAGGCTTCGGCCATGGTCGGATAGTTAAAGGTGGTATTCACGAAGTACTCAATCGTGTTGCCACCGTTTTTCTGCTCCATGATCGCCTGACCGATGTGAATAATCTCGGCGGCACGTTCACCAAAGCAGTGAATTCCCAGAATCTCTTTGGTTTCCCGATGGAACAGAATCTTCAGGCTGCCAACGTTCATGCCAACGATCTGCGCTCGCGCCAGATGTTTGAACTGCGCGCGGCCCACTTCGTAAGGCACCTTCATTGCCGTCAGCTGCTGCTCGGTTTTACCCACGGAGCTGATTTCCGGAATGGTGTAAATCCCGGTTGGGATATCTTCAATCAGGTGCGCTGACGCTTCCCCTTTGATAATCGCCTGAGCGGCAATACGGCCCTGATCGTAGGCGGCTGAGGCCAGGCTTGGATAGCCAATCACGTCTCCGACGGCATAAATGTGCGGCTGAGCCGTCTGATACATGCTGTTCACTTTCAGCAGGCCACGACCATCCGCTTCCAGACCCACATTTTCCAGCGACAGCGAATCGGTGTTGCCGGTACGGCCGTTAGCGTAAAGCAGACAGTCGGCTTTCACTTTCTTACCCGACTTCAGATGCATGATGACGCCATCTTCCACCCCTTCGATCTTCTCAAACTCTTCGTTGTGACGAATCACCACGCCGCTGTTCCAGAAGTGGTAAGAGAGAGAGTCAGACATCTCCTGATCAAGAAACGCCAGCAGGCGATCGCGGGTGTTAATCAGGTCAACTTTGACGTTCAGTCCACGGAAAATCGACGCATATTCACAGCCAATCACGCCCGCGCCATAAATAATAACGTGGCCCGGTTCGTGGTGCAGATTGAGAATAGAGTCGGAGTCATAAACGCGTGGATGAGTAAAGTCGACATTGTCAGGATGGTAAGGTCGTGAACCACATGCGATAACAAACTTCTCTGCCGTCAGCGTCTCACGCGTGCCATCCGGTTGCTCAATCTCAATGGTGTTGGCATCAACGAAATGCGCATCGCCCTGATAAAGTTCACAACGGTTACGCTCGTAGAAGCCCTGACGCATGGCTGTCTGCTGGCTGATCACGTTTTCAGTGTGATTGAGAATGTCGGCAAAAGAGGAGCGAAGCAGTCGGGTATGATCGCTGTAGAGCGGATTTTGGTTGAATTCAATAATGCGACTGACGGCGTGGCGAAGGGCTTTAGAAGGGATGGTGCCCCAGTGCGTACAACCGCCGCCGATGTTGTGGTAGCGTTCAATCACGGCGATGCGCGCTCCCTGTTTTACCAGCCCCATCGCCGCCCCTTCACCGCCGGGCCCTGAGCCAATCACAATGGCATCGTAATCGTAAGACTTTTGCATACCGATACGTCCTATTATTTATACATTTTTACAACGAGATTCTAACATCTCGTCGCGCACTTCTGAATTCTATCAGCGATTTTCATCACATTTTGACAAAGAGTGAGGTTCACAGGCGGTGACAAAGATTGCCAATCTGTACGCTGAAAATTTTGATATAGTGCCTGCTTAACACCGCTAAAGGCAGAGAGAATGGGCGTCAGAGCGCAACAAAAAAGAACGTACACGACGTACACTGATTGAAGCCGCCTTCAGTCAGCTCAGCGCCGAGCGCAGTTTTGCCAGTCTGAGTTTGCGGGAGGTTGCCCGTGAAGCAGGGATTGCACCTACCTCCTTTTATCGTCATTTCAAGGATGTTGATGAGCTTGGCCTGACGATGGTAGATGAAAGCGGGCTGATGTTGCGACAGCTGATGCGCCAGGCGCGCCAGCGTATTGCCAAAGGCGGCAGCATCATTAAAACGTCGGTGTCGACCTTTATGGAGTTTATCGGCAACAATCCCAACGCTTTCCGCCTGTTACTGCGTGAACGTTCCGGCACCTCTGCCGCTTTTCGTGCCGCCGTGGCGCGTGAAATTCAGCACTTTATCGCTGAACTGGCCGATTATCTTGAGGTCGAAAATCGCATGCCGCGCAGTTTTACCGAAGCGCAGGCTGAAGCGATGGTGACCATTGTTTTCAGCGCCGGTGCAGAAGCACTGGATGTTGATGCTGAGCAGCGACGTAAGCTTGAGGATCGGCTGGTGTTACAGCTGCGTATGATCGCCAAAGGCGCTTATTACTGGTACCGCCGGGAGCAAGAGCGACTGGCGGCCACCCTGGAAAAACCCGAAGAGCAATGAGTAAGGATCAGTCCATGACCCACCCAGGTACTCGCGATAAAAGCACACTGGTACTGGCTTTTATTACCGGCTTAGCAATTAACGGCTCGTTTTCTGTGCTGTTCAGCGCCTTTGTTCCATTTTCGATTTTTCCGCTGATTGCGCTGGGTCTGGCGGCCTGGTGTCTGCATCAGCGTTACCTCAACACCAATATGCCGGACGGCATGCCAGGACTGGCAGCGGCGTTTTTCCTGCTGGGGATTCTGGTTTATAGCGCGCTGGTGCGGGCAGAATACCCGGATATTGGCTCCAACTTCGTTCCCACCGTTCTGATGGTAGCGCTGGTGTTCTGGATTGCGACGCGTTTTAAGCGCAAGCGTAATCAGTAGTGATAAAAAAAACGGGAACCTCAGGGTTCCCGTTTTTGTTTACGCTTTACGTGTCAGCAGGACACCGCATTCCATATGGTGGGTATAGGGGAACTGATCAAACAGCGCCAGCCGCGTCACATCGTGCGTTTCCGCCAGCGTCTGCAGATTGTCGCTGAGGGTCTGCGGATTGCAGGAGATATAAAGGATGCGCGGATACGCCTGCACCATTTTCACCGTCTCTTCATCCAGTCCGCTGCGCGGCGGATCGACAAAAATCGTCTCGCATTCGTAGCTGGTCAGGTCAATTCCTTCCAGACGATTAAAGCTGCGCACGCCATTCATCGCCTGGGTAAACTCTTCCGCCGCCATACGAATGATCTGCACGTTATCAATCTGGTTCACGGCAATATTGTATTGTGCTGACGCAACAGAGGGCTTGGCGATCTCAGTCGCCAGAACGCGGCGGAAATTGCGTGCCAGCGCCAGCGAGAAGTTGCCATTACCGCAGTAGAGTTCCAGCAGGTCGCCCTGTGAATCCTGCGTCACATCCAGCGCCCACTCCAGCATCTGAATATTCATCGCCGCATTAGGCTGGGTAAAACTGTTTTCGACCTGACGATAGATAATCTCGCGACCCGCTACCGGCAGACACTCATCAACGTAGTCGCGATCCAGACAGATTTTGGTTTTGGTGGCGCGACCAATCAACTGCACATCCAGCCCTTCCGCGCGAAGCTGGTCACGCAGCGCCACGGCTGCCTGCTGCCACTCATCATCCAGTTTGCGGTGATAGAGCAGTGAAATCACAATCTGATTGCTCAGGGTCGACAGATAGTCGATCTGGAACAGTTTATGACGCAGGGTACGGTTATCACGGATCGCGGCGATCATCTTTGGCATCAGCTGATTGATCAGCTGGCTGGCCGCCGGGAACTGATCAACACGGATCCGCTCGCGTGTCTGCTGATCAAAGATGATGTGATAGATATCATCGCCGTCGTGCCACAGGCGGAATTCGGCGCGCATCCGATAGTGGCTGACCGGTGAACGGAACACCTCCACGTCGGGCGCAGCAAACGGTGTCATCATCGTCTCTAAACGACTGACTTTTTCCGCCAGCTGTGCGTCATAGTCTTCAATGGGGAGATGTTCGGGTGTCATGAGCAATCCTGATTAATAGCTTACCAGCGGGCGATTGTAGGCATTCACTTGCTGATGTCCAGTCCTGCGGCGAGAAGATGTTTGGCAGTCTGGACTTCCGTATCTCCACTCCGTAGACTGCAGACGCCGGCCTCAAGCCCGAGTTAATAGGGAATCCAGTGTGAATCTGGAGCTGACGCGCAGCGGTAAGGAATGTCGTGATGAGTGCAATTGCAGACACTGTCCTGTGGGATGGGAAGTCATCATCACTTATGGTTCCCAGCCCGAAGACCTGCCGGTGTAACGTCGCTACTCGTACAATCATCGCGTGCTATTGATTGTCGGCCTGCGGCATCCTGCTTCGTCTTATGGATGCGATAAAAATGACAAAAAAAACTGCTTCGCTGTTCGCTCTGAGCGCAACGGCGATTTCTCTCTGGGCGCAATACGGTTTTGCTCAGGGGAATGATGATACGCAAATAGTCACCGCCAACCGTTTTGCTGAACCTGTTTCAGGTGTGCTGGCTCCCACCACCGTCGTCACACGTGATGAGATTGATCGCTGGCAGGCCAAAAGCCTGACCGATGTGATGCGCCGCCTGCCGGGTGTCGATGTCGCGCAAAGTGGCGGGTTAGGGCAGCAGAGTTCGCTGTTTATTCGGGGCACCGAATCGAGACATGTACTGATCCTGATTGATGGTATCCGGCTTAATCAGGCGGGCATCACCGGTTCGTCTGACCTCAGCCAGATCCCGCTGTCACTGGTGCAGCGCATCGAATATATTCGCGGTGCGCGTTCTGCAGTCTACGGTTCCGATGCGATTGGCGGCGTGGTGAATATCATTACGGGCCGATCGCAACCGGGCACCACGCTGACGGCGGGCGTCGGGTCCAACGGCTATCAATCCTACGACGGCTCAACCCAGCAGATGCTGGGCGATGCGACAAAGCTCACTCTGGCAGGCAACTACACCTATACCAAAGGGTATGACGTGGTGGCGGGTTATCCCAATGACTATGGCCCGGCGCAGCACGATCGCGACGGCTTCATGAGCAAAACCCTGTATGGCAACCTTGAGCATCAGTTCAGCGATGAGCTCAGTGGTTTTGTGCGCGGCTACGGGTTTGATAACCGCACCGCCTACGACGGTTCATATACCTACGATAATAATTTCAATATTATTGGGCTGGCGGATACCCGCCAGCTCTACAGCCAGACCTGGGACACCGGGTTACGCTTCAATCGTGACTTCTACTCTACCCAGCTCATCGCCAGTTATGGCCATACCAAAGACATCAACTACGATCCGCGCAATGGTCGCTACGGTGCCGCGTCCACCTTTGATGATGTCACCCAGTACAATCTGCAGTGGGGCAACACCGTGCAGGTGGGGCAGGGGGCGATCAGCGCGGGTGTCGACTGGCAGAAAGAGACGACCGAGCCGGGCACGGACTATTTGTCAGATGGCTATGAGCAGCGTAATACCGGTCTCTACCTGACCGGCCAGCAGCAGTTTGGCAGCGTCACCCTTGAAGGTGCGGTACGCGGTGACGACAACAATCAGTTTGGCTGGCATAACACCTGGCAGACGGCGGCCTCATGGGAGTTTATCTCTGGCTATCGCGCGTTCGCCTCTTATGGCACCGCTTTTAAAGCGCCCAATCTGTCGCAGGTTTACAGCCCGTTTTATGGCAACCGTGACCTCGATCCTGAAAAAAGTAAGCAGTGGGAAGGCGGCTTTGAAGGGCTGAGCGGACCGGTGAACTGGCGTGTTTCAGGCTATCGCAACGACATCGATAATCTGATTGATAGTGATCCGGCGACTTTCCGTTACTACAACATTAAGCAGGCTCGCATTAAAGGCGTTGAAGCGACCGCAGGATTCGACACCGGGCCGCTGGCGCATCAGCTCTCTTATGATTATGTCGACGCACGGGATGGCAGCACCGATCAGCCGCTCGTACGCCGGGCTAAGCAGCAGGTGAAATACCAGCTCGACTGGACGCTGTATGAGTTTGACTGGTCAGTCACCTACCATTATCTGGGTGACCGTTATGATACTGACTTTAACAGCTCTCCCAGCCGTCGCGTGAAGTTAGGGGGCGTCAGCCTGTGGGATCTCGCCGTCTCATATCCTGTCACTTCACAACTCACGGTTCGTGGTAGAATTGCCAACCTGTTCGATAAAGATTACGAGACAGTGTATGGCTATCAGACACCAGGACGAGAGTATTACCTCAGCGGCAGCTACAACTTCTGATTTGCGTCCCACCGTGCTGGTGTTTGATTCCGGCGTCGGTGGGCTTTCTGTCTATGATGAGGTCCGTCAGCTGTTGCCGGATCTTCATTATCTCTACGCCTTCGATAACGCTGGCTTCCCTTACGGTGAGAAAAGCGAGACTTTCATTGTGGATCGGGTGGTCGCTATCGTTGAGGCCATTACCCGCAGCTATCCTCTCTCGTTAGTCATCATCGCCTGTAATACGGCCAGCACCGTTTCATTGCCCGCTTTACGTGAACGTTTTGCCTTTCCTGTCGTGGGGGTGGTTCCGGCGATTAAACCGGCCGCGCGCCTGACGCGAAATGGCGTAGTGGGCTTGCTGGCGACGCGTGCCACGGTGCGCCGTCCTTATACCCATGAGCTGGTGTCGCAGTTTGCCGGTTCCTGCAAGATAGAGATGCTGGGATCAGCGGAGCTGGTTGAACTGGCAGAAGCGAAGCTCCATGGTGCGGAAGTTGCTCTGGATGAAGTGCGCCGTATTGTTCAGCCGTGGCTGCGGATGGCGGAGCCACCGGATACGGTCGTTTTAGGCTGTACGCACTTTCCTTTACTGCGCGAAGAGTTGCAGCAAGTGTTACCGGAAGGGACGCGTCTGATTGATTCCGGTGCGGCAATTGCACGACGCACAGCCTGGCTGCTGGAGCATGAAGCACCTGAAGTGCATTCATCGCAGCAGAACGTTGCATTTTGTACGGAGCTGGATGGCGAAGCGGTACAATTATCACCCGTTTTACGGCGTTATGGCTTCCCGTTGCTGGAAAAACTGGCGCTTTAGCGGCTTTTAGCTGAAAAAATCAGCACTCGGAATTTTATTTGAAATTAGCACTTGTCACCCTCCGAGAACTCCCTATAATGCGCCTCCACTGACACGGCACAACGGCTTACGAAGCGCCGGGTTGAGTAGGTTCGAAATCATACGAACCAGTGAGTTAAGCGAAAATAAATGCTTGACTGACAATGCGGAAAGCGTAATATACGCAGCCCGCGCCGCAGTAAATCGCGGCATGCTCTTTAACAATTTATCAGACAATCTGTGTGGGCACTCGCAGGATTGATATCAGCGTCTCCGGACGTAAAAAAATATCAAGCCTCACGAGTGAACACATAATGAAATTCATTATGACGTTTTACAGATGAGCACCGCTTAACTTGTTTAAGCAAATCAAACTTAAATTGAAGAGTTTGATCATGGCTCAGATTGAACGCTGGCGGCAGGCCTAACACATGCAAGTCGGACGGTAGCACAGAGAGCTTGCTCTTGGGTGACGAGTGGCGGACGGGTGAGTAATGTCTGGGGATCTGCCCGATAGAGGGGGGATAACCACTGGAAACGGTGGCTAATACCGCATAACGTCGCAAGACCAAAGAGGGGGACCTTCGGGCCTCTCACTATCGGATGAACCCAGATGGGATTAGCTAGTAGGCGGGGTAATGGCCCACCTAGGCGACGATCCCTAGCTGGTCTGAGAGGATGACCAGCCACACTGGAACTGAGACACGGTCCAGACTCCTACGGGAGGCAGCAGTGGGGAATATTGCACAATGGGCGCAAGCCTGATGCAGCCATGCCGCGTGTATGAAGAAGGCCTTCGGGTTGTAAAGTACTTTCAGCGGGGAGGAAGGCGACGGGGTTAATAACCCTGTCGATTGACGTTACCCGCAGAAGAAGCACCGGCTAACTCCGTGCCAGCAGCCGCGGTAATACGGAGGGTGCAAGCGTTAATCGGAATTACTGGGCGTAAAGCGCACGCAGGCGGTCTGTTAAGTCAGATGTGAAATCCCCGGGCTTAACCTGGGAACTGCATTTGAAACTGGCAGGCTTGAGTCTTGTAGAGGGGGGGTAGAATTCCAGGTGTAGCGGTGAAATGCGTAGAGATCTGGAGGAATACCGGTGGCGAAGGCGGCCCCCCTGGACAAAGACTGACGCTCAGGTGCGAAAGCGTGGGGAGCAAACAGGATTAGATACCCTGGTAGTCCACGCCGTAAACGATGTCGACTTGGAGGTTGTTCCCTTGAGGAGTGGCTTCCGGAGCTAACGCGTTAAGTCGACCGCCTGGGGAGTACGGCCGCAAGGTTAAAACTCAAATGAATTGACGGGGGCCCGCACAAGCGGTGGAGCATGTGGTTTAATTCGATGCAACGCGAAGAACCTTACCTACTCTTGACATCCACGGAATTTGGCAGAGATGCCTTAGTGCCTTCGGGAACCGTGAGACAGGTGCTGCATGGCTGTCGTCAGCTCGTGTTGTGAAATGTTGGGTTAAGTCCCGCAACGAGCGCAACCCTTATCCTTTGTTGCCAGCGATTCGGTCGGGAACTCAAAGGAGACTGCCGGTGATAAACCGGAGGAAGGTGGGGATGACGTCAAGTCATCATGGCCCTTACGAGTAGGGCTACACACGTGCTACAATGGCGCATACAAAGAGAAGCGACCTCGCGAGAGCAAGCGGACCTCACAAAGTGCGTCGTAGTCCGGATCGGAGTCTGCAACTCGACTCCGTGAAGTCGGAATCGCTAGTAATCGTGGATCAGAATGCCACGGTGAATACGTTCCCGGGCCTTGTACACACCGCCCGTCACACCATGGGAGTGGGTTGCAAAAGAAGTAGGTAGCTTAACCTTCGGGAGGGCGCTTACCACTTTGTGATTCATGACTGGGGTGAAGTCGTAACAAGGTAACCGTAGGGGAACCTGCGGTTGGATCACCTCCTTACCTGAAGATACCTTCCCGCGCAGTGTCCACACAGATTGTCTGATAAAAAGTAACGAGCAGAAAAAACCTCTACAGGCTTGTAGCTCAGGTGGTTAGAGCGCACCCCTGATAAGGGTGAGGTCGGTGGTTCAAGTCCACTCAGGCCTACCAAATTTCTTCTCATGCTGCGTTATGCGCGCGGTCGTTTACCTGAGTAAACTTCCCTTCCGCATGCCTTGCCTGAAAAGAAATTGCATCCTTCTCCTGAAGAATGTAACTCGGTTGAGTGGTAGTAGTGGTCTCTGCAGTAACTGTATGGGGCTATAGCTCAGCTGGGAGAGCGCCTGCCTTGCACGCAGGAGGTCAGCGGTTCGATCCCGCTTAGCTCCACCATACCGTTTATCTGTTTTTTTCTGAAATACCTCAGAGCATACCGGCGACGGTGTGCTGCGACGTATTATGCTCTTTAACAATCCGGAACAAGCTGAAAATTGAAACGACGCAGCGCGTCATTCCTCCGTAATTAAGGGATGACAAAGCGATGCGTTCGAGTCTCTCAAATGCTTGCAATTCGCAGCGTTGTAAAACGCCTGTGGGTTGTGAGGTTAAGCGACTAAGCGTACACGGTGGATGCCCAGGCAGTCAGAGGCGATGAAGGACGTGCTAATCTGCGTAAAGCGACGGTAAGGTGATATGAACCGCTACAGCCGTCGATGTCCGAATGGGGAAACCCGGTGCACTCTGTGCATCATTGCAGCATGAATACATAGTGCTGCAAGGCGAACCGGGGGGAACTGAAACATCTAAGTACCCCGAGGAAAAGAAATCAACCGAGATTCCCCCCAGTAGCGGCGAGCGAACGGGGAGCAGCCCAGAGCCTGAATCAGTTTGTGTGTTAGTGGAAGCGTCTGGAAAGTCGCAGGGTACAGGGTGATACTCCCGTACACAAAAGCACACAAGCTGTGAGCTCGATGAGTAAGGCGGGACACGTGGTATCCTGTCTGAATATGGGGGGGACCATCCTCCAAGGCTAAATACTCCTGACTGACCGATAGTGAACCAGTACCGTGAGGGAAAGGCGAAAAGAACCCCGGCGAGGGGAGTGAAACAGAACCTGAAACCGTGTACGTACAAGCAGTGGGAGCCTTGATTTATCAGGGTGACTGCGTACCTTTTGTATAATGGGTCAGCGACTTATATTCTGTAGCAAGGTTAACCGTATAGGGGGAGCCGCAGGGAAACCGAGTCTTAACTGGGCGTTAAGTTGCAGGGTATAGACCCGAAACCCGGTGATCTAGCCATGGGCAGGTTGAAGGTTGGGTAACACTAACTGGAGGACCGAACCGACTAATGTTGAAAAATTAGCGGATGACCTGTGGCTGGGGGTGAAAGGCCAATCAAACCGGGAGATAGCTGGTTCTCCCCGAAAGCTATTTAGGTAGCGCCTCGTGAACTCATCTTCGGGGGGTAGAGCACTGTTTCGGCTAGGGGGGCCATCCCGGCTTACCAACCCGATGCAAACTGCGAATACCGAAGAATGTTATCACGGGAGACACACGGCGGGTGCTAACGTCCGTCGTGAAGAGGGAAACAACCCAGACCGCCAGCTAAGGTCCCAAAGTCATGGTTAAGTGGGAAACGATGTGGGAAGGCACAGACAGCCAGGATGTTGGCTTAGAAGCAGCCATCATTTAAAGAAAGCGTAATAGCTCACTGGTCGAGTCGGCCTGCGCGGAAGATGTAACGGGGCTAAACCATGCACCGAAGCTGCGGCAGCGACGCTTAGGCGTTGTTGGGTAGGGGAGCGTTCTGTAAGCCGTCGAAGGTGTGCTGTGAGGCATGCTGGAGGTATCAGAAGTGCGAATGCTGACATAAGTAACGATAAAGCGGGTGAAAAGCCCGCTCGCCGGAAGACCAAGGGTTCCTGTTCAACGTTAATCGGAGCAGGGTGAGTCGACCCCTAAGGCGAGGCCGAAAGGCGTAGTCGATGGGAAACAGGTTAATATTCCTGTACTCGGTGTTACTGCGAAGGGGGGGACGGAGAAGGCTATATCAGCCGGGCGACGGTTGTCCCGGTTTAAGCGTGTAGGCGGAGTGTCCAGGTAAATCCGGACGCTTGTTAACGCTGAGGCGTGACGACGAGGCACTACGGTGCTGAAGTGATAAATGCCCAGCTTCCAGGAAAAGCCTCTAAGCATCAGGTAACACAGAATCGTACCCCAAACCGACACAGGTGGTCAGGTAGAGAATACCAAGGCGCTTGAGAGAACTCGGGTGAAGGAACTAGGCAAAATGGTGCCGTAACTTCGGGAGAAGGCACGCTGGCGCGTAGGTGGAGGGACCTGCTCCCCGAGCCGAAGCCAGTCGAAGATACCAGCTGGCTGCAACTGTTTATTAAAAACACAGCACTGTGCAAACACGAAAGTGGACGTATACGGTGTGACGCCTGCCCGGTGCCGGAAGGTTAATTGATGGGGTTATCCGTAAGGAGAAGCTCTTGATCGAAGCCCCGGTAAACGGCGGCCGTAACTATAACGGTCCTAAGGTAGCGAAATTCCTTGTCGGGTAAGTTCCGACCTGCACGAATGGCGTAATGATGGCCAGGCTGTCTCCACCCGAGACTCAGTGAAATTGAACTCGCTGTGAAGATGCAGTGTACCCGCGGCAAGACGGAAAGACCCCGTGAACCTTTACTACAGCTTGACACTGAACATTGAGCCTTGATGTGTAGGATAGGTGGGAGGCTTTGAAGCGCGGACGCCAGTTCGCGTGGAGCCAACCTTGAAATACCACCCTTTAATGTTTGATGTTCTAACGTAGGCCCGTAATCCGGGCTGCGGACAGTGTCTGGTGGGTAGTTTGACTGGGGCGGTCTCCTCCTAAAGAGTAACGGAGGAGCACGAAGGTCAGCTAATCACGGTCGGACATCGTGAGGTTAGTGCAATGGCATAAGCTGGCTTGACTGCGAGAGTGACGGCTCGAGCAGGTGCGAAAGCAGGTCATAGTGATCCGGTGGTTCTGAATGGAAGGGCCATCGCTCAACGGATAAAAGGTACTCCGGGGATAACAGGCTGATACCGCCCAAGAGTTCATATCGACGGCGGTGTTTGGCACCTCGATGTCGGCTCATCACATCCTGGGGCTGAAGTAGGTCCCAAGGGTACGGCTGTTCGCCGTTTAAAGTGGTACGCGAGCTGGGTTTAGAACGTCGTGAGACAGTTCGGTCCCTATCTGCCGTGGGCGCTGGAGAATTGAGGGGGGGGTTGCTCCTAGTACGAGAGGACCGGAGTGAACGCACCACTGGTGTTCGGGTTGTCATGCCAATGGCATTGCCCGGTAGCTAAGTGCGGAAAAGATAAGTGCTGAAAGCATCTAAGCACGAAACTTGCCCCGAGATGAGTTCTCCCTGACTCCTTGAGAGTCCTGAAGGGACGTTGAAGACTACGACGTTGATAGGCCGGGTGTGTAAGCGCAGCGATGCGTTGAGCTAACCGGTACTAATGACCCGTGAGGCTTAACCTTACAACGCCAGAGGCGTTTTTGAGAGACAGGTTTTCAGCTTGTTCCCGGATACAGTTGTGTCCTGCGGACTGAAGTCCGAAGGATTTTGCGCTGAGGCAAGGCGGCAACCGAGCGATACGAAGGAGCATACTGAAGTATGTGACGGAGTAGCGCGAGGGCGGCCAACGCAGCATCAGCACAAAAGACACAGGACAGAGCACAAAGAATTTGCCTGGCGGCTTTAGCGCGGTGGTCCCACCTGACCCCATGCCGAACTCAGAAGTGAAACGCCGTAGCGCCGATGGTAGTGTGGGGTCTCCCCATGCGAGAGTAGGGAACTGCCAGGCATTAAATAAGTGAAGAAGCCCCGCACGAAAGTGCGGGGCTTTTTTTACGTCTGCACTTTGCCACGTTAAGCTGAAACATTTTCATTTTCTGCATCAAACCTCGACATCTTACAACGATCAGGCTAATGTTGGGCATCCAGATGTCTAAACGTTTATATGGTTGTAAGAGGTGAGCAGGTTATGCCAATCAGGGTTCCCGACGAATTACCGGCAGTGAATTTTTTGCGTGACGAAAATGTCTTTGTGATGACATCGTCGCGCGCCAGTGTTCAGGAGATCCGCCCGCTTAAAGTGCTCATACTGAATCTGATGCCGAAAAAGATCGAAACGGAGAATCAGTTTCTGCGTCTGCTTTCCAACTCGCCCTTACAGATCGATATTCAGCTGCTGCGCATCGACAGCCGCGAGTCACGCAATACGCCCACTGAGCACCTCAACAACTTCTACTGCAATTTTGAAGATATCCAGCATGATAACTACGATGGCTTAATCGTGACAGGTGCACCACTCGGGCTGGTTGATTTTAATGATGTCGCTTACTGGCCACAGATTCAGCGCGTTCTGCACTGGGCAAATGAGCATGTCACCTCAACCCTGTTTGTCTGTTGGGCGGTTCAGGCTGCGCTTAACATTCTGTATGGCATTCCCAAGCAAACCCGGCATAACAAACTGTCTGGTGTCTATGAGCATCAGATACTGCATCCCCATGCGTTACTGACCCGTGGTTTTGATGATAATTTCCTCGCACCGCACTCACGCTATGCTGATTTCCCCACCCATTTGATTACGGATTACACCGATCTTGAGCTGTTTGCTGAATCGGAACAAACCGGTGCCTATCTGATGGCGAGTAAAGACAAACGTCTGGTGTTTGTTACCGGTCACCCGGAATATGATGCCCTGACGTTGTCTGGTGAGTATCATCGCGATTATGAAGCGGGGGGTGAATCCGGAAGTCCCTTATAACTATTTCCCGCAGGATAATCCGGTATTGCCACCCCGCGCCACCTGGCGCAGTCACGGCAATCTGTTGTTCTCGAACTGGCTCAACTACTACGTTTACCAGATCACGCCGTTCGATCTGCGTCACATGAACCCAACGCTGGAATAGTCCTGTCTGAAGATCAACTGAACCGTGTTAGCCGATGGCAACACGGTTTTTTTTCGCCTTTAAAACGTTAAATGAAAGCAATTCCTTTAATGGATTAAAGTTTTATTGCAGATAAAACATAAGGATAGGTTAATTTATATTTAAAAATGGAAATAGTTTTTGATTTAAAAAAAATAACTGCTTATGCTCTGATCCTGTAGCTCACAAAATAAACACCGTGTGGATCCGCTGCTTTCGATCCTTTGAATACAGGAGAACGCCAGCATGACAGACTCAGTGATCAGACATACCCTGATTTTCGGCCAGCCCTTTAGCCATGCAGAACAGCAACTGTTAACGCCCGAGGCTGTTTCTTTTTTAGAGTCTCTGGTCGCACGCTTTGCACCGCAACGCGAAGTGCTGTTATCGGCTCGCCAGCAGCGTCAGCAGCAATATGACCAGGGCTATCTGCCAGACTTCGATATGGAAACGGCTTCCATAAGGGCCAGTGAATGGCGTATTCAATCTATTCCGGCAGATTTAGAAGATCGTCGGGTCGAGATCACCGGCCCACCCGATCGGAAAATGGTGATTAACGCCCTGAACTCAAACGTTAAAGTCTTTATGGTCGACTTTGAGGATTCGCTGTCTCCGGAGTGGTCAAAGTTGATTGAAGGGCAGCTGACACTACGCGAAGCAGTACAGGGCACCCTGAGTTATACCAGCGACAAAGGCAAAATTTATCAGCTCGGCGCTACCCCTGCGGTACTGATGTGCCGGGTGCGCGGTCTGCATCTGTCAGAAAAACATGTCAGCTGGCAGGGAAAGGCAATTCCGGGCGGGCTGTTTGATTTCGCGCTCTATTTCTTCCACAACGTCCGGCCATTACTGGCCAAAGGCAGCGGGCCTTATTTCTATCTGCCGAAAACCGAGAGCTGGCAGGAGATCGCCTGGTGGCGTGAGATCTTCAGTTTCAGCGAGGATCAGTTCGATCTGCCGCGTGGCACGATCAAAGCCACTGTCCTGATCGAAACCTTACCCGCCGTGTTTCAGATGGATGAGATCCTGTGGAATCTGCGCGATCACATTGTTGGCCTCAACTGTGGCCGCTGGGATTACATCTTCAGCTATATCAAAACCCTGAAACAGCATGCGGATCGCGTGCTGCCGGATCGCCAGTCCGTCACCATGTCTCAGCCGTTCCTGGACGCTTATTCGCGACTGCTGATTAAAACCTGTCATCGGCGGGGGGGCTTTTGCGATGGGCGGGATGTCAGCGCTCATCCCCGCTAAAGATCCCACGCGCAATGCCTGGGTACTGCAGCGCGTGACGGAAGATAAGCAGCGGGAGGCAGGTAACGGGCATGACGGCACCTGGATTGCTCATCCTGGTCTGGCAGAGACCGCGATGGCGGTCTTCAACGCTGCGCTGGGCGACCGGCCAAACCAGCTGCAGGTCATGCGGGAAGAGGATGCGACGATCACAGCGGAGCAGCTGCTGGCGCCCTGTCAGGGTGAGCGCACCGAAGCCGGTATGCGCGCCAACATCCGTGTTGCGCTGCAATACCTTGAGGCGTGGATCAGCGGTAACGGCTGTGTCCCGATTGACGGACTGATGGAGGATGCCGCCACCGCTGAGATCGCACGCACCTCAATCTGGCAATGGATTCATCATCAGCAAATACTGAACAACGGCCAGCAGGTCACAGCTGAACTGTTTCTGCGCTGGCTTAACGAAGAGCTGCATCTGCTGCAAAACGCGCTGGGCGAAGCCCACTTCAGCGCCGGTCGCTATGACGACGCGGCGCAGTTGATGGCTCAGATCACCACCGAGCGCGAGCTGGTTTCCTTTCTTACCCTGCCAGGCTATCGCCTGATCCCCTGAACAGAGGAGCTATTGCCATGACACGTACTCAACAAATCGATCAACTGGAACAACTCTGGCAGACCGCACGCTGGCAGGGCATTACCCGCCCTTACAGCGCAGCAGAGGTCGTCAATCTGCGCGGCTCGGTCTTGCCCGCCTGTACACTGGCAGAGCGCGGTGCGGAAAAATTATGGGCGTTGCTGAATGGCGAGGCGAAGAAAGGGTATATCAATAGCCTGGGTGCGCTGAGCGGCGGGCAGGCACTGCAGCAGGCCAAAGCGGGCATCGAAGCGATCTACCTTTCTGGCTGGCAGGTAGCGGCGGATGCCAACGTGGCGGGCCAGATGTATCCCGATCAGTCGCTCTACCCGGTGAACTCGGTGCCGGAAGTGGTGACGCGCATTAATCAGACCTTTCAGCGCGCCGATCAGATTCAGTGGTCCAGCGGCATTGAAGCGGGGGACAGCCGCCACACCGATTTCTTCCTGCCAATTGTGGCCGATGCTGAAGCCGGTTTTGGCGGTGTGCTGAATGCGTATGAGCTGATGAAGGCGATGATTCAGGCGGGCGCGGCGGCGGTCCACTTCGAAGATCAGCTGGCGGCGGTAAAAAAATGCGGTCACATGGGCGGCAAAGTTCTGGTACCGACTCAGGAAGCCATTCAGAAACTGGTGGCGGCACGGCTGGCTGCCGATGTGATGGGCGTGCCAACCGTGCTGCTGGCACGAACTGATGCCGACGCCGCCGATCTGATTACCTCAGACTGCGATGAATACGATCGTCCCTTTATCCAGGGCGACCGGACGGCAGAAGGCTTCTTCCGCACCCACGCCGGCATTGAACAGGCGATCAGTCGCGGGCTGGCCTATGCACCTTATGCTGACATCCTGTGGTGTGAAACCTCAACGCCGGATCTGGCGATGGCGCAGCGCTTTGCCGACGCCATTCATGCGCGTTTCCCCGGCAAGCTGCTGGCCTACAACTGTTCACCGTCGTTCAACTGGAAGAAGAACCTCGACGATCGCACCATCGCGAAGTTTCAGCAGGCGCTCAGCGACATGGGCTATCGCTTCCAGTTCATCACGCTGGCGGGCATCCACAGCATGTGGTTCAACATGTTTGATCTGGCCCACGCCTACGCCCAGGGCGAAGGGATGCGTCACTATGTTGAAAAGGTTCAGCAGCCTGAGTTCGCTGCCCGCGATCGCGGTTACAGCTTCTCTTCGCATCAGCAAGAGGTGGGCACCGGCTATTTTGATCAGGTAACCAATATCATTCAGGGCGGTAAGTCCTCGGTCACCGCGCTCACCGGTTCGACCGAAGAGCATCAGTTCTGACCCTTTTCCTCTGACTGATTCCCCGTCCGCAAACCGCGGGCGGGCGTTTACCGGAGCTGATTATGCCGCCACGCGAATCATTGATCGCCCACACTATCCTGCAGGGTTTTGATGCACAGTATGGTCGCTTTCTCGACATCACTGCTGGCGCACAGCAGCGGTTTGAGCAGGCGGAATGGCAGGCGGTGCAACATGCCATGAAGGCCCGTATTCATCTCTATGACCATCACGTCAGCCTGGTTGCCGATCAACTGCGGGTGTTGAACGGTGCGGCCAGCTGGGATGAGATGTTCTGGCTGCGGGTTAAGGACCACTATCAAAGCCTGCTGCCCGGCTATCCACGGCATGAAATTGCCGAAAGCTTCTTTAATTCTGTCTACTGCCGGTTACATGGACATGCCGATCTGCAGCCTGACCGGCTGTTTATCTTCAGCTCTCAATCCCTGACCGCACCGGTCACACCTTTGCGCCCGTTATCGCGCCGTTATCAGCCGGAGCGGGGCTGGCTGGCACTGGTGGATCAGGTGTTGAGCGATTTACCGCTGACGTTGCCGTGGCAGCAGCGCGCTCGCGACGTCGGCTGGATTGTCCGCCACCTGCAGTCGCATTTTCCCCGGCTGAACCAGGGCTGGCTCGAGGTTAACAGTGAACTCTTCTATCGTAACAAAACCGCCTGGCTGGTGGCGCGGCTGCATCTGCCGGAAGGCATCTTGCCCTGTCTGCTGCCGATCCAGCGCAGTGAAACGGGCGAACTGTGGATCGACACCTGTCTGACCGATGTGAATGACGCCAGCATTGTCTTTGGTTTTGCCCGCGCCTATTTCATGGTTTATGCGCCGGTGCCTGCGGCGCTGGTCGCCTGGCTGCAACCGATTCTGCCTGGCAAAACCCTGGCGGAGCGCTATATGGCGATTGGCTGCCAGAAGCACGGTAAAACCGAGAGCTATCGCGAGTATCTTCAGGCGCTGGCAGAGAATGAGACGGCCTTTGAGATCGCACCCGGCGTGCGCGGCATGGTGATGCTGGTCTTCACGCTGCCGGGCTTTGACTGGGTGTTCAAGGTCATCAGGGATCGCTTCGCGCCGCAAAAAGAGGTGACGGAAGCGCAGGTCCGCGCCTGTTATCAGCAGGTCAAAGAGCACGATCGCGTGGGACGTATGGCAGATACGCAGGAGTTCGAGCAGTTTGCGCTGCCGCTGTCGCGCATCTCACCGGCGCTGCTGGCAGAACTCCACGCCTGCGTGGCTGAGAAGCTGCATATCGAAGGCGATCGCCTGATTATTCGTCACCTGTGGCTGGAGCGCCGTATGCAGCCGCTTAATCTCTACCTGGCCCAGGCGAATGCCGCAGAGCGACGTCACGCGATTGAAGAGTATGGCAATGCCATCCGACAGCTGGCGGCGGCCAATATCTTTCCCGGAGACATGCTGTTTAAAAACTTCGGCATCACGCGCCATGGCCGGGTGATTTTTTACGATTACGATGAGATTCGCCCGATGCAGGAGCTGCACTTCCGGGATGTGCCCGCGGCGCGCTATGAGGAGGATGAACTCAGCGCCGAGCCCTGGTACAGCGTCGGGCCGGACGATGTCTTCCCGGAAACCTTCCGCTATGCGTTATGCAGTGAAGCCGCTACCGGCGCATTGCTGTTGCAACTGCATCCGGAGATATTCGACGCCCGCTGGTGGCGCGCGCAGCAGCAGCGCATCGCCCAGGGTCATGTGGAAGAGGTGATCGCCTGGCGGCAGACGCAGCGTTTCAGCGTCTGCTACGGCGCAGATAAAGTTAACGACCGCTGTACGCCAGCGTAACCTGGCGCGCTTCGCGGATGACCAGTGCACCTAATTCAGTAATCCGATCGTCAGTCATGCGGGCGATGGGGCCGGAGATGGAGAGCGCGGCAAACGCCTCGCCATGTTCGTCATAGATTGGCGCGGCGACACAGCGTAGTCCAAGCGCATGCTCTTCATCATCAAATGAGAAGCCCGCTTTGCGCACCAGCGCCAGATTCTCTTTCAGACTCTGCGGCGACATCAGGGTTTTCGGCGTGTAGTAATGCAATCCTTTCTGATGCAGCAGGGCGGTGACCTGCTCATCGCCCAGATGGGCCAGAAACGCTTTGCCTGCGCCAGACGCATGCATCGGCAGCTTGCCGCCAATCGGCGCGGACATTCGCATCAGCTGGGTACACTGCACCTGATCAATGATCACCGCCTGGTGATCGCTGAGATCCAGCACCGCCAGATTCACCGTTTCACCGGACTGCTCCATCAGGCTACGCAGCACCGGGTGTACCAGCGCCAGCAGGTTACGGCTCTGCAGGAAACTGCTGCCGACCACGAAGGCGTGTGCGCCGATCGTCCACAGCCCGAGATCGCCCACCTGCCGGACAAAACCCTGCTGCTGCATGGTGCTGAGCAGGCGATGCGTGGTGGAGTTAGGCAAACCCGCCTGCTGAGCCAGCTCGGTCAGCGCTACGCTGCCATGTGAGTCAGCAATCAGCTCCAGCAGCGTCAGGCCGCGGGTCAGCGATTGCACCTGACCTCCCGCGGGTGCGGCGACAGGGGTGCCACGGGGTTTCTTGCCGCGCTTAACAGGAACCGGCGTTGCCATCATTGTTTCTCCTTTTGCATTGTGGAAATCATTTTCGTTTTAATCACGCGCATTGCAAACGCTGGTTTTCTGGTCAGACCTGTACAGCCGTGACCTGAAAATCTCTCAGTCGAGGTTACTTTGTCGCCTGACCAGCTTGTGCCAGAATGAAAAACGGGCTTTTCCGCCAGCAGACTGACGTGAATGGGGCAACAGTGAGCAATAAAATCGACGCGTTAAAACAGCAGCTCGCACAACGCATTATGGTGCTGGATGGGGGGGATGGGCACCATGATCCAGAGCTATAAGCTGGAAGAAGAGGATTATCGCGGCAGCCGTTTTGCTGACTGGCCTTGCGATCTCAAAGGCAATAACGATCTGCTGGTGCTGAGTAAACCGGCGGTGATCCGCGAGATCCACGACGCCTATCTGGCGGCGGGTGCGGATATCCTCGAAACCAACACCTTTAACGCCACGTCGATTGCGATGGCGGACTACCAGATGGAACGTTTATCGGCGGAGATCAATTTTGAAGCGGCCCGCCTGGCGCGAGCCTGCGCCGATGCGTGGACGGCGAAAACGCCGGATCGTCCGCGTTATGTTGCGGGTGTGCTCGGCCCGACCAACCGCACCTGCTCGATCTCACCCGACGTCAACGATCCTGCCTACCGTAACGTCACTTTTAATCAGCTGGTGGAGGCGTACCGCGAATCGACCCGCGCGCTGGTGGAGGGCGGGTCCGACATCATCATGATTGAAACGGTGTTCGATACGCTGAATGCCAAAGCAGCCGTCTATGCGGTGCAGACCGAGATGGAAGCGCTTGGCGTGGCGCTGCCGCTGATGATTTCCGGCACTATCACCGACGCCTCCGGCCGAACGCTCTCCGGCCAGACAACCGAAGCTTTTTACAACTCGCTGCGTCACGCCGAACCGCTCTCTTTTGGCCTGAACTGCGCGCTGGGACCCGACGAACTTCGTCAGTATGTGGCGGAACTGTCGCGCATCGCTGAAGGCTACGTGACCGCCCATCCCAACGCCGGTCTGCCCAATGCCTTTGGCGAATACGATCTGGATGCGGAACTGATGGCGCAGCAGATTGGTGAATGGGCCACCGCCGGATTCCTGAACATTATCGGCGGCTGCTGTGGCACCACACCGCAACATATCGCTGCCATGGTGGCGGCGGTTGAAGGCGTTGCACCGCGTCAGTTGCCGACGATCCCGGTGGCCTGCCGTCTCTCCGGTCTGGAGCCGCTTAACATCACCGCAGAGTCACTGTTTGTTAACGTCGGTGAGCGCACCAACGTCACCGGCTCGGCAAAATTTAAACGGCTGATCAAAGAAGAGAAGTATAACGAAGCGCTGGAAGTGGCGCTGCAGCAGGTGCAGAGCGGCGCGCAGATCATCGATATCAACATGGATGAAGGCATGCTCGACGCCGAGGCGGCGATGGTACGCTTTCTGAATCTGATTGCTGGCGAACCCGATATTGCCCGCGTGCCGATCATGATCGACTCCTCAAAATGGGAGGTGATTGAGAAAGGGTTGCAGTGCATTCAGGGCAAAGGGATCGTGAACTCAATTTCGATGAAAGAGGGTGAAGCGGCCTTTATTCATCATGCGCGTCAGGTCCGGCGTTACGGCGCGGCGATGGTGGTCATGGCGTTTGACGAAGTGGGTCAGGCGGATACCCGCGCCCGAAAAATTGAGATCTGCCGCCGTGCTTACCGGATCCTCACCGAACAGGTCGGCTTCCCGCCGGAAGATATTATCTTCGACCCCAACATCTTTGCGGTCGCCACCGGCATCGACGAACACAACAACTACGCCATGGATTTCATTGGTGCCTGCGAAGATATCAAGCGCGAGCTGCCCCATGCGATGATCTCCGGCGGCGTCTCCAACGTATCGTTTTCATTCCGTGGCAACGATCCGGTGCGTGAAGCGATACATGCCGTCTTTCTCTATTACGCCATCCGTAAAGGCATGGATATGGGCATCGTCAACGCAGGCCAGCTGGCGATTTATGATGATTTGCCGGCAGAACTGCGCGAGGCGGTAGAGGATGTGATTCTTAACCGGCGGGATGATGGCACCGAGCGGCTGCTGGCGCTGGCGGAGAAATACCGTGGCGGCAAAAGCGATGGCTCGCAGGAAAAACAGCTCGCGGAATGGCGCAGCTGGGACGTGGTGAAACGGCTGGAGTATTCGCTGGTCAAGGGGATCACCGAGTTTATTGAGCAGGATACCGAAGAGGCGCGCCAGCAGGTACCACGGCCGATAGAGGTGATTGAAGGCCCGCTGATGTCCGGCATGAACGTGGTCGGTGACCTGTTCGGTGAGGGCAAGATGTTCCTGCCGCAGGTGGTGAAATCGGCGCGCGTGATGAAGCAGGCGGTGGCGTATCTGGAACCCTTTATCGAAGCCAGCAAAGAGGCGGGGCGCAGCAACGGTAAAATCGTGCTGGCCACGGTCAAAGGCGACGTGCACGACATCGGGAAAAATATTGTCGGCGTGGTGCTGCAGTGTAATAACTACGAAATCATTGACCTTGGCGTGATGGTGCCGGGCGAAAAAATTCTCAAAACGGCGCGCGAAGTGAATGCGGACATCATCGGCTTATCAGGCCTGATTACGCCGTCGCTGGATGAGATGGTCAACATGGCGAAAGAGATGGAGCGTCAGGGCTTTACCTTACCGCTGCTGATTGGCGGCGCGACCACCTCGAAGGCGCATACCGCTGTCAAAATTGAGCAGCATTACAGCGGCCCGACGGTCTACGTGCAGAACGCCTCACGTACCGTTGGCGTGGTGTCGTCGCTGCTCTCCGCCACCTTAAAAGAGGATTTCGTCGCCCGAACCCGCAAAGAGTACGAGACCGTGCGCATTCAGCATGCACGCAAAAAGCCGCGCACGCCGCCGGTCTCGCTGCAGGCGGCGCGCGATAACGCCACCTCAATTGACTGGGAGAGTTACACGCCACCCGTGCCGCATCGTCCCGGGGTCAGCCAGGTGGAGGCCAGCATTGAAACGCTGCGCAACTACATCGACTGGACGCCATTCTTTATGACCTGGTCGCTGGCGGGTAAATATCCCCGCATCATGGAGGATGAGGTGGTGGGTGAAGAGGCGCAGCGTCTGTTTGCCGATGCCAATGCGATGCTCGACAAATTAAGCCAGCAGTCGCTGCTGAAGCCACGTGGCGTGGTCGGTATTTTTCCGGCTAACCGTGTCGGCGATGATATTCATCTCTACAGTGATGAGCGGCGTGATGAGATTTTGTGTGTGAGTCATCACTTACGCCAGCAGACCGAAAAAATCGACTTCGCCAACTACTGTCTGGCGGATTTTGTGGCCCCGAAATCGAGCGGCAAAGCGGACTATCTCGGTGCCTTCGCGGTGACCGGCGGGCTGGAAGAGGATGCGCTGGCGGAGGCGTACGATCGTCAGCATGACGACTACAACAAGATCATGGTGAAAGCGCTGGCTGACCGTCTGGCGGAAGCCTTTGCCGAATACCTGCACGAGCGGGTACGTAAGGTGATCTGGGGCTTCGCGCCCAACGAAAATCTCAGCAATGAAGAGCTGATTCGGGAAAATTATCAGGGGATACGTCCGGCGCCAGGCTATCCGGCCTGCCCGGAGCACACTGAGAAAGCCGCCATCTGGCGTCTGCTGGCGGTGGAAGAACAGACCGGCATGAAGCTCACCGAATCCTTTGCCATGTGGCCGGGCGCGTCAGTCTCTGGCTGGTACTTCAGCCATCCTGACAGCCGCTATTTCGCCGTAGCGCAGATCCAGCGTGACCAGGTGGAAGATTATGCGGTACGCAAAGGGATGTCGTTAACGGAAGTTGAGCGCTGGCTGGCGCCGAATCTCGGCTACGACGCGGACTAAATAAAAAAGCGGCCTGAGGGCCGCTTCAGACTGCTGACAAATCCAGCTCCGGTTAAATCTGGCAGCAATGAAGAAACTCAACGCGCAGGGAACCCGGTCAGAGGAGGAAAGCGTCCCGCGCCAGGGACGGCGCGGGCCGAGCGGCCAGGGATGGCATTAGCGCCTTTCCGATCTGACCGGGTTCCCTGAGCAGGCGCGATCTCATTGCTATGCTTTGCTTCAGGTGTATGCTCCCTGAGCCTGCTTTCTGTTAACCGCATGAAACGGCCCTGAGGCCGCCATCTGCTTAGTTAAAGCGCGCGTCGCGATCGGACGTCAGATCATACAGCTGGTACTTGCGACCCAGCATCTGACCGCCATCACGCGTCAGCGGCACCCAGTTCACCTGCGCGCGACCGCGCGTTGGCGTCACGGTGAACAGATCCATTGGGATGGAGATATAGAAGCCTTTGGTGAAGTCGCCTTCGCCATACTCTTCAGACGAGACGTTGGTTTTGGTGGCATAGACACCCACCATCACGCCGCTGTCGAAGCGCTTCGACACATCGACCGTCACACCTTTATCTTTCGCCAGATACTGACCGACGCTGGTTTTCACCAGTACATCCTGCATGAACCATGGACGCCAGTAACCCGTCAGGTTGCCGGTTGAGGCTTTGTAGCGATTGAACTGCATCATGTTGTCCCAGTCACGCTGACGGACATAGTTGGCATCGACGCCCACCGCCCAGTTCGCATCGACCGGACGATAGAGCAGCTCGCCGCCCACGCCGCCGTACATCGTCTCCAGGTACCCGCCGTAAACCTGACCATAGAAGCCGTTACCGAGGTGGCCCATATAGTTTGCCTGCAGATCGTTGACGTAGACGTTGTTCTCAACGTAGTCGCGGATATGGGTACGCACGCGCGGCAGCGAAGAATCCGCCGGTGCGCCGTTGTAGTTGAACTTGTCGTAGTTGTTGGCGAGGTTACCAAACAGACTACCGCCCACCAGCAGGTGATCCGTCAGCCAGTAATCAGCGTTAGCCATTACGCCGACCTGATACATATAGAAGCTTTCCGGGCCGCCCACCGACTGATTCAGCACCGGCGACAGACTGTAGTTCAGGCGATCCTGACGGATAAACATCCCCTGCTCAGTGGTACCCGGATCGACCGGTTCTTTGCGGGTCTGTTGCAGTGGCTGCTCATGGCCCAGCGGATAGCCTTCCAGATTGTTACGCAGGCTGGCGACCTGCGTCTCAGTCGTCACCTGTGGCATGTTAAAGCGCGACTCGGTGACATTGATGGTGTCGATGCCGTCAGGCAGGTGGTTCATGATGATGCGGTTCGCACGATCCACCCCTTCACGGGTATCGCGATACTTCGTCTGCTCGCCTGACACATAGATCGTGTGACCCTGAGTCTGAATACGCGGACCATCAAGACCGGCATTGTATTTCAGATCGGTCAGCTGAGTGCCCACCACCGTCGGCTCCAGCAACTTAGGTTGCGGCTGCGGATTGTAGGAAGGCTTCTCGCTGTCGATGTGCGCCTGACGCAGATCGTTGAAGTTGGTGCGAATGGTGACACCAAACATAAAGGTGTTACCGCGTTCGTAGCTGGCGTTGATGTCAGCCCAGTCGGTTACGCGATAAATCGCGCCGACGTTGAGCTTGCTGCGCTGCTCAAGGCGGCCAGCAAAGTCATTCTGGTAGTCGTTGCCCTCATACTCCATTTTAAGGCGCAGCGGCTGCCAGGGCGTCTGATACTCCACGCCGCCAAACAGCGCCGTCGGACCGTGGAACATCTGCGAGCCGTTGATTGAACCCGCTTCGCCCACCTGCGGACGCTGGCAATAGCTGTCGCTGTATGAGCAGAACGGGTTCTTCACGGTGCCGCTATTGCCGAGATAGCCCCAGCCAAGCCCCAGGGTAAAGTCGAACGGTCCCCATGCTTTGGTCGCCACCAGGTATTCACTGTCGAACAGACCGGTACCGCCCAGATCGCGCGTTCCCACCGCCACTTCCGGCAGCCAGAAGCCCTCCTGCCACAGACGGAGTTTCAGGTCGAAGGCTTTATCTTTATAGCTCTGCGTGCCGCTGAATTCTGAGACCGCACTGTACTGACGGGTGCGCACGTCGGTATACCGCACAGTGGTCTCCAGCCAGGGAAAGAGCTGCAGTGACGCGGAGTAGTATCGGTACTGATCGTTGTCGCGCGCGTTGAGGCTGAACTCGCCCTCTTTGGCCATGCGCGCCGTCGGCACCTGCATCAGACCCACGCCGCCGAAATCGGATTGTGAAGGGCCCACCGGCTCGGGCCAGGTGTCAGCCTGCGCCTGACAGGCTGCCGCCACGGAAACAGCCAACAGGCTGAAGAGATAACGTTTTTTCATCAGTCTGGTATCCGGTGAGTCAGTACGGAAAGGATGCGTTCATTAAGATCTTCATAGCTGCCTGGCAGGCTCCATGACGAAAAGCCGAGCCAGATAATGCTGCCTGGCTCCACTTCCGCGTGGCGATGATTCCAGTAGGCAACCGGCACCTGCTGTGTGGCGCCTGAAGGTGCAATCACGGTGACAAAATTGCGTTCTGCCCCGGAGAGTGCGTCATGACCATCCAGATAGTCGCGTACTGATTTACCCGGCTGCCAGCTCACTTTGCCTGCGCCGCTCAGCGCGCCGAGCAGCAGTACAGAATCTGAGGGGGGCCTGCAGATAGAGGTCATAGCTGCCTTCCAGCCGACGGTTGTCAGCCGGATGCAGACGGATCCAGTCCGGGTCGAGCGACGTGAACTGGCGACCTGCTACTTTGATGGCGCTCAGCTGGCGGATCACCTCATCAATGGCCGCCGCCCGATCGCCGCTGCTGTCGGCACGCCAGGCACGTAACGCGCCCAGCGTCTGTTGATAGTGCTGCTGTGCCACCGCGCTGGCGCCGCGCTCGGCAATAAAGGTCGCACGCCAGTCAGTGTTGACCTGCAGTGGAGGCAGAGTCACCAGCTGGGACAGATCCGCGACCTGGCTCAGCTCAGCCTGACCGCCGTTGTGCGGTGCATGAACGATAACCTGCGCGGTTGCCTGCGCTTCTGCGGCGCTGAACAGGCTCAGCCCGGCCAGCAAAAAAGTGATTTTTTTCATGATTTCGCCGGCTTCAGAATAGTGATATCTACAGGGAAGGCGTCTGCCGCCAGCATCTGATGGGCCTGCACCACATCGCCGCTGCTGTTATCGATCCAGAAGGTGTTTTCCCACTCGCGGTTACTACTGTCGATGCTCACCTGCTCATGCCAGACGCGGCACGGAATGCGGTTGCCCGCCACGGTCAGGACTTCGTCGGTGCCGCGCTGGAAGGTTGAACGCACAGTCGCGCCGCGAACCTTGCCCTGTTCGGTCCACTGCACGATGCGGGTCCAGCCTGCGCCGTTGCTGATATGCAGGCTGTCAGCGAGCGGATCCTGTTGCAGATTGCTGACGCTCAGCAGGTTATCCGGCAAGCCCAGGGTTTTAACCAGGCGGCCATGCTGTGTCACCAGCATCGCCTGATCCTGTGTCACCCATTTCTGCTGACCTTTCTCGTTGTAGCCGAGCACTACAAAAATGCGCGGACCTTCATTCAGGCGAGCATAGAGACTGGCATACGGAAGATTGTTGACCTGTTGATCGGTAACGGTCACGTCGTCCGGACCGTTAACCGCAAGCAGCAGAGTCTGTTCAAGACCTTTTTTGCGTTTGTGTACAGGCCTGCAGCAGCAGGCAAGCGAGCAGCAGAGGAAGTTGGCGCACTGTGTGTCCCTGATAAGTCATGCCAAAGTAAAAAATAACCACACAGGCGTGTGGTTATGTTTAAAGGTGCTCTGCCCGTCCCGTTCCGGCTGCAGAAATACAGGTTACGTGGCTCAGCGTCCTCACTCACCGAAGTCAGTGGTTCAGCCTCTGCCCGTTTGCTGCAGATCAGCAATCAGACGGGGGTCGGGCATCCATCAACGAGTGGTGCTCGTCGTGGTCGTGGTTGTTGTACCGGTATTTGCACCGTCACCACCGCCAGAAGCGGCAATGCCGAGCCCGACCAGCGCGCCAAGCGCACCGATACCCACAGCGGTCGACGTGCCAGCAGAGATTGCTCCCGCCTGCGCGCCAGCTGCGGTACCAGCTTCTTCCGGCGCAGCAAATGCGCTGGAAGAGACGGCAACGAAGATCAAGGCTGCACCGGCAACCATAGTTTTTTTCATAACAGCGTTTCCTGCATTGAGTGAATGAAGGATCTCTGTCCGCTGAGGTTGCAACGCAGTCAGACTGCGGCAAAATCGACGGACAGTCCCATTGCGGGCGCGTTCAGTATAGGGCAACAAAATACCAGAGTTCAGCACCGGAAAAACCAGGGTGAATAGCGGGGTGGGCGCGTGATTTAATTAGCTGGATTGGGGATAACTACTTTTTTATATCGGAATATTTCGGGCTGATGCCAGATATTTCGCTGCTGGCGAATCAATTGCAAAGCGTAATGTTCTTTTTTTATTAATATCTGGTACGGAATAAGAATAATCAGAATTTACTCAGGATTGCTGAAACTGAATATGATTATGAATCAATAGCTAACAATAGAGATTACCCGATTTCAGGACCATTTTATACTTTATGCTGGCCCGTTCAGCGCATCGATGTTCAGAATTATCTTAGGTTATTTTAAGACTTTTCCCTGACAACCCATGCTCTCCAACGATATAAACAGCCCATTCAGATGTAAAAACAGTCAAAAAAAAGGGCGGCAAAGTGGCCGCCCGATGAAATTAACGCCGATTAACGCCAGGATTTATAGCGGTTAATTAAGGCATTAGTGGAGCTGTCGTGAGTGGTAACTTCGTCCTCGTTTTCCAGTTCCGGCAGAATACGGTTCGCCAGCTGCTTACCTAATTCCACACCCCACTGATCGAAAGTGAAGATATTCAGGATGGCACCCTGAGTGAAGATTTTGTGCTCATACAGGGCAATCAGCGCGCCCAGGCTGTAAGGGGTAATCTCACGCAGCAGGATGGAGTTAGTCGGGCGGTTACCTTCAAACACCTTGAACGGCACGATATGGGCTACAGACTCTGCAGATTTACCGGCATCGGTAAACTCTTTCTCTACGACGTCGCGTGACTTACCAAACGCCAGCGCTTCAGTCTGGGCAAAGAAGTTAGAGAGCAGCTTCGGATGGTGATCCGCGAGCGCATTATGGGTAATGGCCGGCGCAATAAAGTCACATGGAATCAGCTTGGTACCCTGGTGGATCAGCTGATAAAACGCGTGCTGACCGTTGGTGCCAGGTTCGCCCCAGATGATTGGGCCAGTCTGGTAGTCCACCGGATGACCGGCACGATCCACATACTTGCCGTTTGACTCCATATTGCCCTGCTGGAAATAGGCGGCAAAGCGGTGCATGTACTGGTCGTAAGGCAGAATCGCTTCGGTTTCAGCACCAAAGAAATTGTTGTACCAGATGCCAATCAGTGCCAGCAGCACCGGCAGGTTCTGCTCAGCCGGCGCAGAGGCGAAGTGCTGGTCCATGGCATGTGCGCCGCTCAGCAGCTGCTCGAAGTTATCGAAACCAATCGAGAGAATGATCGACAGGCCGATCGCTGACCACAGTGAATAGCGGCCGCCAACCCAGTCCCAGAATTCAAACATGTTGTTGGTGTCGATACCAAATTCGCCCACCGCTTTGGCGTTGGTCGACAGCGCAGCAAAGTGTTTCGCTACGTGCTGCTGGTCGCCTGCCGTTTTCAGGAACCAGTCGCGCGCGCTGTGGGCGTTGGTCATGGTTTCCTGGGTGGTGAAGGTTTTCGATGCCACCAGGAACAGGGTGGTTTCCGGGCTGAGGTCTTTCAGCGTTTCGGCGATGTGGGTGCCGTCAACGTTAGAGACAAAATGCATGTTCAGATGGTTTTTGTACGGGCGCAGCGCTTCAGTCACCATAAACGGGCCGAGGTCAGAGCCGCCAATACCGATATTCACCACGTCGGTGATCGCTTTACCGGTATAGCCTTTCCATTCGCCGCTGATGATGCGCTCAGAGAAGCCTTTCATCTTATCCAGCACCGCGTTGACCTCTGGCATCACATCTTTGCCATCCACCAGAATCGGCGTGTTACTCCGGTTACGCAGCGCGACGTGCAGCACCGCACGATCTTCGGTGCGGTTAATCTTCTCACCCGAGAACATAGACTTAATGGCACCGCTCAGGTCGGTCTCTTTGGCCAGCGCCTGTAACTTATCGAGGGTTTCCTGGGTGATGCGGTTTTTGGAGAAATCCACCAGCATCTGATCATCAAAGGTGGCAGAGAATTTGGCAAAACGATCGGCATCCTGGGCGAACAGATCGGCAATTTCTACCGACTTCATCTGCTCAAAATGCTGTTGCAGCGCTTTCCAGGCTGCGGTTTGTGTCGGATTGATATTTTTCATGGCAACACTCTTGTTGATATTAAGAACCGTCATTCCATCGGAGGCACATCATGCCCGTTTAGCGTTTCAGTATGACCACAGTTGTAACTGAAAGGAAAAATTTTGTCAGCGCGCGCCGGACAGGCGATCTGAACGCCGCTGTTTATCGCCAGCATTCACTGGCGCGAACAGCCAGCGGACCGCAGAGGCAACGCGCGGTAAAGTGTGACGCGAAAGTCTGCGCAAAACGTTGTGCCGTATCAGGGATTGCTGCATGGGCTGAACCCATTAAGCACTGTAGCCGCTGCGACGCAGAGTCATTTGTTTTCTGATGCGGCGCTCCGGGCATCGCTGACATTGACAGCAGGTCCAGAAAAGGCTAGATCTATGCGCCTACTTGCGCACCTGTGCGCAAGCCAGAAGAGGCGCGTCGCCCAGGCAGTGTGTTGGAGGAACCGTATCCGGTGAAAACACATGATGGGGAGCGACGCCGAGGTGGGTCAGCACGCGGTGTGCTGCCTGTCGGCTACAGGGGCTGAATCCTCTGGGTTGTCACCAGAAACGTCTGCAGTCGACGTTTCGCAAGGTGGGGCGCTTCTGGGTGACTCGTCTATCCGATCTTGTCCGCCCGTTTCTGCTCTTTCCTTGTGCCTGGCTGAAAGAATGTTTCTCGACCCTTTCATCGGCGAGAACAAGATAACCTGACACGAGGTCCTACATGTCTCAAACACTGATAGTGGCAAAATTCGGCGGCACCAGCGTAGCCGATTTTGAAGCGATGAACCGCAGCGCCGATGTGGTGTTGCAGGACGCCAGCACGCGTCTGGTGGTGCTCTCTGCTTCGGCGGGCATTACTAATCTGCTGGTTGCGCTGGCTGAAGGCCAGCAGGCTCCCCAGCGCGCTGTGCTGCTTGATGATATCCGCCGTATCCAGTACGCCATTGTTGATCGCCTGCAGCGTCCGGAAGTGATCCGCGATGAAATCGATCGGATGATCGACAATATCAGCATGCTTTCCGAAGCCGCCTCACTGGCCACCTCGAATGCCCTGACCGATGAACTGGTCAGCCACGGTGAGCTGATGTCATCACTGCTGTTTGTGGAAATTCTGCGTGAACGCCAGGTTAATGCGGAGTGGTTCGATGTCCGCAAGGTAATGCGTACCGACGATCATTTTGGCCGGGCAGTACCGGATGTACAGGTGCTGGCGGAGCAGGCGACGGCGCAGTTACAGCCGCGCATTGAGCAGGCATTGGTCATTACTCAGGGGTTCATCGGCAGTGAAAGCGAAGGGCGCACCACCACCCTGGGTCGCGGCGGCAGTGATTACACCGCCGCGCTGCTGGGCGAAGCGCTGAATGCGGCGCGTGTGGATATCTGGACGGATGTGCCGGGCATCTACACCACCGATCCGCGCGTGGTGCCGACGGCGAAGCGTATTGATGAAATTACTTTTGAAGAAGCCGCTGAAATGGCGACGTTCGGTGCGAAAGTGCTGCACCCGGCGACGCTGCTTCCCGCCGTACGCCGGGGTATTCCGGTATTCGTCGGTTCCAGCAAGGATCCGGCAGCCGGTGGGACCCGCGTCTGCAATGAAACCCGCAACCCGCCGCTGTTTCGGGCGCTGGCGCTACGCCGTAAGCAGACGCTGTTAACGCTGCACAGCCTTAACATGCTGCATACGTTTGGTTTTCTTGCTGAACTCTTCAATATTCTGGCGCGTCATAACGTCTCGGTTGACCTGATCACCACCTCTGAAGTGAGCGTGGCGCTTACGCTCGACACCACCGGATCGACCTCAACCAGTGCCAGCCTGCTGACCCAGGCTTTACTGACTGAACTCTCGTCGCTGTGCCGGGTTGAAGTGGAAGAAGATCTGGCGCTGGTGGCGATTATCGGCAACCAGCTGTCAAAAGCGTGCGGCGTCGGCAAAGAGGTGTTTGGTGTGCTCGACCCGTTCAACCTGCGGATGATTTGCTACGGTGCCAGCAGCTACAATCTCTGCTTCCTGGTGCCGGGCAACGATGCGGAAAGCGTGGTACGTACGCTGCATCGCAATCTGTTCGAGTAGGCTTCTGTGGCATTCAGGCCGCGTCAGCGCGGCCTGAAAAGCGGCAAAAAAAGGTTCATATCTCCCTCATTACTCCCCGGCACGCGACTTCCGATAAATCCCATTAATACAGAAAGTTACAGCCTGTTATTGCCAAATGGCAATCCCTTTCTCTGCGCATTTCGTGCACCTGCATTGCGCTCCCTTTCCGCAGATTTATAATCCCGCCGCTGAATCAATTCACCCAAATTTAGGAAATATCATGAAAAGGTTAGTCGCAGAGGCGCTGGGTACCTTCGTACTGGTGGCCGGCGGTTGTGGTAGTGCCGTGCTGTCAGCTGCGTTTCCGGAGCTGGGCATTGGCTTCATGGGCGTGGCGCTGGCTTTCGGGCTGAGCGTGCTGGTCATGGCGTATGCGGTCGGTCACATCTCAGGCGGGCACTTTAACCCGGCGGTGACCCTGGGATTAGTGGCAGGCGGACGTTTTCCCGCGTCTCAGGCTATCCCTTACATCATCGCGCAACTGGCTGGCGGCATTGTCGCTGGCGCGGTGCTCTATCTGATCGCCAGCGGTAAAGGCGACTTCAGTGCAGCGGCCAGCGGCTTTGCGGCAAATGGCTACGGCGAACACTCGCCGGGCGGCTTCAGCCTGCAGTCAGGTATGATCGCCGAAGGAGTGATGACCGCTATCTTCCTGATTGTGATCATGGGTGCCACCAGCGAGCGCGCGCCGAAAGGCTTTGCACCTATTGCGATTGGCCTGGCGTTAACCCTGATTCATCTGATCAGCATTCCGGTGACGAATACCTCGGTTAACCCGGCACGCAGCACCGCGGCAGCCCTGTTCCAGGGGGGAGTGGGCGATCTCTCAGCTGTGGATGTTCTGGTTAATGCCGATTATCGGTGCCGTGATTGGTGGTTTGATCTACCGCGGTTTAGAGGAAAAAGCAGCGTAATTTCGTCAATAATCAGCGGATCGGCAGCAGTCGATCCGCATTTTCCCGCCTCGACCTATCTTCGCCTTACGCCATGATAATGAAATGTTATGATCCGGCCTTCATCACGGCAGTCGTTCCTGCATGATGACTCTCTATGGCAAATCTGCATAAAACATAACATTCTTATAAGGAAGTCTGGCTATGCTCGCCACGTTAACCCGCCTGTTCCCGCTCTGGGCCGTGCTGTTGTCTGTCGCCGCTTATTACTCTCCAGGTACGTTTCTCGGCATCGGACCCTGGGTCACTTATCTGCTGATGCTGATTATGTTCGGCATGGGTGTGACCCTGAATATCGACGATTTTAAACGGGTCCTGACCCGACCTGCGCCGGTGATTGCCGGAACCTTTCTGCACTATCTGGTGATGCCGTTAGCCGCCTGGGGACTGGCAAAACTGTTTCATATGCCGCCCGATCTGGCTGCCGGTATGATTCTGGTCGGCTCAGTTGCCAGCGGCACCGCCAGCAACGTCATGATCTATCTGGCGAAGGGGGATGTGGCGCTGTCGGTGACGATCTCGTCAGTCTCTGCGCTGGTGGGTGTATTCGCCACGCCGCTGTTAACCCGCTTTTATGTTGATACCCACATTCAGGTTGATGTGGCTGGCATGCTGCTGAGCATCGTGAAGATCGTCGTGATCCCCATCTCCCTGGGACTGATCATTCATCACAGCATGAACAGCGTGGTTCGCCGGGTGGAACCCTGGCTGCCTGCGTTTTCGATGGTCTGTATTCTGCTGATCATCAGTGCGGTGGTGGCGGGCAGTCAGGCCTTTATTGGATCGGTGGGTCTGATGGTGATCGCGGCGGTGATCCTGCATAACGCGATTGGCCTGCTTGGCGGCTACTGGGGCGGTAAGCTGTTTGGCTTCGATGAGTCAACCTGCCGTACCCTGGCGCTGGAGGTCGGCATGCAAAATTCCGGTCTGGCGGCGACGCTGGGCAAACTCTACTTCTCACCGCTGGCGGCATTGCCAGGCGCGCTGTTCTCGGTTTGGCACAACCTGTCAGGTTCACTGCTGGCGGGTTACTGGTCAGGAAAGCCGATTAAGAAGAAGTAACAGTGGCGGCGCATTATTGCACTGCGCCGCATCTCACTGCTGCCGCGCCGGACGATCGCCGCTCCGGCGCGGCAGGTTATTCACTCCGCTCAGTTTTATTCATAGTCACGTTCATCGTCGGGCTGTTCCAGCACCGTGTAGGCCACACTACAAAACAGTGAATTCAGGCGCTTCATGTCGCCCAGTAAACCGAGATGCAGCGAACTGGTCTCAATACTCTGCACGTTCTTCTGGTGCAGGCGGTCAACATGCGCATGAGAGTAGCGGCGGATCATCAGACGGAAGCGATGTTTAGCGCGGCGCAGACGTTTAGCACTGGTGATATCGTGTGACAGAAACACCGACAGGCTCATTCTGAGGTTAGCGATCAGCAGCTCATGCAGCTCCTGCAGCTCTTTTAATCCCTCGGCAGAGAACGCGCGGCCCGCTGCCAGCGATTTGTCAGCGACATCGCCGCTCATCCGCTCGATGATGTCCCCGGCCTGCTCCAGATTAAGCGACATTTCAATGATTTCGCCCCAGCGACGCGAGTCCTCTTCGGGGAGGTCCTCTTTTGGCATCCGCGCCAGATAGAGTTTGATGGCGGTATAGAGCACATCGACATCATCATCCAGTCTGCGCACCGTGCGTTCCTCGCGGGATTCGCCATGCACCACTTTATTAAACGCCTCCAGCATCTGCTCCAGCACGTCACCCATGCGCAACGCTTCGCGGGCGGCATTCACCAGCGCCAGCGCCGGCGTATCCAGCGCGCTGCGATCGAGGTGCTTCGGCTTGAGGTGCAGCGCGTTATCCACGTCGTCGGCAATCATACGGCGACAGAGGCGCGCCATCAGGTCAGCAAACGGCACCATCGCCACGCAGCGGATCAGGTTGTAAAACACATGGAAGAAAATCACTAACTCTTCATCGTTGACCGGCAGCTTATCCAGCCACTCCGCCACAATATCGACAAACGGCAGGATGAACACACAGCCGATCAGCTTGAACAGCAGGCTGCCGAGCGCCACGCGCTTGCCCGCAGCATTCGAGCCGCTGGCGTTGATCATCGCCAGCAGGCCGCTACCGAGATTGGCACCAATCACCAGACAGAGCGCCACCTTAAACGAAATCACGCCGGTGGCGGTGAGCGTCGCGGTGATCAGCACCGCGGCCAGGCTGGAGTAACTGATGATGGCGAACACCGCACCCAGCAGCGCATCGAGCATCACGTCGCCGGTCAGGCTGGAGAAAAGCACCTGGACACCGGCGGCCTGGGTAATCGGGCGAGCCGCTTCGACAATCAGCTGCAGCGCCAGCAATATCAGGCCCAGGCCGATACTGGCCCGGCCTAACTGACCCACACGGGTCTGCTTGCGGCTGAGGAAGAACACCACGCCAAAGAAGATAAACAGCGGTGAGAGCCAGGAGAGATCAAATGTCAGGATACGCGCCATAATCGCGGTGCCGACATCCGCGCCAAGAATCACCACCAGCGCGGGCGTCAGGCTGACCAGATTCTGCGCCACAAAAGAGGTTACCAGCAGCGTGGTGGCGTTGCTGCTCTGCACCAGCGTGGTCACGCCAATGCCCGCCAGAAACGCCATCGGTTTTTTTCTATGCTGCGACTCAGGACGCGGCGCAGATCGGCACCGTAGACCCGCATGATGCCGGTTCGTACGATATGCGTGCCCCAGACCAGCAGGGCCACCGCAGAGAGTAAATTAAGCAGGGTTAACACGTGGTGTCGCTCCTCGAATGTCAGGCTTAAAGCACAGACTGCCAGCCTGACGGAAGAGAGCAATCTGTGAAGGGGATTGCCGTGCTATGCGTGATTTTTTCCTGTGTTTTAAGCCACCTGGCGCAAAGTCGACATCTCCAATTGTAGACCAATCTTCCTGCCAGCGGGATGCAAATCCGCCGCCGATCGGTTAAGCACATCAACCGAAAGTTCCACATCATGCGCCCGGATACGATAGCGGATCACGTTGCCCAGCAGGCTGTGGCTGAGGATTTCCGCAGGAATGCCCTGGCCCGGCGCGGTGAACAGCATTGATTCCGGGCGAATGGCCACCTGGCTGTGGAAAGGCTGACCGGTCAGTCGCGTCGCCTGCTCAGCGCTCAGCAGGTTATAGTTGCCAATAAATCCGGCGGCGAAGAGATCGACCGGTTGGGTATAGAGCGCTTCGGCATCGCCGTTCTGCACGATTTTTCCCCGGTTCATCAGCACGATACGATCGGAGAGCGTCAGCGCCTCCTCCTGATCGTGGGTGACGAACAGGGTAGTGAGATTCAGCTCGCGCTGGATGCGCCGGATTTGATCGCGCAGATGGCGGCGAATACGCGCATCCAGCGCCGACAGCGGTTCATCCAGCAGCAGCAGACGCGGACGCGTCACCAGCGAACGAGCCAGTGCCACGCGCTGACACTGCCCGCCTGACAACTGGTGCGGATAACGGCGCGCATAATCATTGAGTTCAACCAGCTCCAGCACCTCCAGCACCCGCTGGCGAATCTGCGCTTCGGGCAGTTTCTGCATCTTCAGGCCAAATGCGACGTTCTTCTCTACCGTCATGTTGGGAAACAGCGCATAGCTCTGAAACACCATACCGATGGCGCGCTTCTGCGGGGCCAGCGGCACGATATCTTTGCCCTCCAGCCTGATTTCACCGCTGTCGACGCCGGTTAATCCCGCCAGACAACGCAGCAGCGTCGATTTACCGCAGCCGCTGGGGCCGAGCAGGGTGACAAATTCCCCTTCAGCGGCGCTGAAATCGATCTGCTCAAAAATGGGCGTGGGTCCATAGGACTTGTTCAGCTCTCTGACCTCAAGGTAACTCATATTCAGCCTCGTTCGGGATTCAGGGCGTTGGCCAGCCAGGTAACCAGCAGCACCACAAAGAAGTAGGAGATCACCAGCGCGCTGGTGAAGTGACCGCTGCCGTTACGCATGTTGAAGAGGTAAACCTGCAGGGTTTCATAGCGGTTGCCGACCAGCAGGTTAGCGAAGACAAATTCGCCAATCAGGAAGGAGAAAGAGAGCAGCACGGCAATCAGCATCCCTTTGCGCAGGTTGGGCAGCACGACCCACAGCGCCGCCTGCCAGGTGCTGGCACCCAGCAACTGCGCGGCATCAATCAGCTCTTTGAGGTTGATCGCCTGCATATTGTTCGCCAGCGCCCGGTAGATAAAGGGTAACGCGATAGTGAAATAACAGCCGATTAAGATCCACGGCGTGCCGGTCAGCATCAGCGGTGACGAAGAGTAGAGTTGCAGTAATCCCACTGACGACACCACCGGCGGCACGGCGAAAGGCATCAGGATCAGGACGTTCATCACCGCATCCAGTCGAGGAAAATAGTAAGCGATTACAAACATGGCAGGCAGCACCAGCACCAGCGAGAACAGAAGCGCACCCAGGCAAATCAGCAGCGAATGGCTCAGCGCCGTCAGAAATCGCGGGTCGCTCCAGAGCTGGATGAACCACTTCAGGCTATAGCCCTGTGGCAGAATGGTGTTACTCCAGTCGGACGACAGTGCATAAAGCAGTGTGGCCAGTAAAGGCAGTGCCAGCAGGGTAAAGAGTAACCCGACCATTATCCGGTGATAGAGGTGCTCAGCACGTGACATGGCGGCTCCTTTCATGGCTGTTTCGCATTGAGATAGCTACGGCGCACCAGATATTGCTGCACCAGGGTGATCAGCGCCATAATCGCCACCAGCAGCATCGCCAGCGTACTACCGGTGTTGGGATCCAGCGAGATATCGCCGGAGACCAGCGCGGCAATGCGCACCGGCACCACGTTGAAATTACCCGTGGTCAGGGCATAAATCGTGGCGTAAGCGCCCAGCGCATTTGCCAGCAGGATCACAAAGGTCCCGAGCAGCGCCGGAAACAGAATCGGCAGGCCGATGTGCCACCAGTAGTGCCAGCGGCTGGCACCCAGCAGCGCAGCGGACTCCTGCCACTCTTTCTTCAGCCCGTCGAACGCCGGGTAGAGCAGCAGCACGCCCAGCGGGATCTGGAACCAGGTGTAGACCAGCACCATGCCGTTGCGCGAGAAGAGTCTGAAGCTCTCAATCAGACCATAATGGCGCAACAGCAATGTCAGGCAGCCGTTCAGCCCCAGCAGAATCACAAAGGCAAACGCCAGCGGGACACCGGCAAAGTTGCTGGTCATATTGGTAAAAGCGATGAGAAAGCGCTGCAGTCGCCCGCCGCCGAGCTGATGCAGTGAATAGCCGGTGACCAGTGCAATCAGTAAGCCGTAGACGCTTGACCAGAGTGAGATATCCAGCGAAAAACGAAACGCCTGCTGGTAGAAGGGCGAGGTGAGAATGTCCTGATAGTTATCCCAGCCCCACTGGCTGTTCATCTCACTCCAGAAGCTGTTAATGGCGATCCACAACAGCGGTGCCAGCTGAAAGGCGACCCAGAACAGGGTGAACGGTAACAGCAGCAGCAGCGCGACTCCTTTTCCTCTCATCTCTTCGACTCCGCCAGCAGCCCGCGACAGACCGGCTTGTCATGCGCCACCTCAAGCAGTTCACACAGCGTGCCGCACAGATCGGTCTGCTGCGGTGCCAGGTCAGGCTGCAGCGAGAAAGCCCGGCCAAAGACAAACAGCGGCACTGTGGTCTCTTCCGGCAGAATGCCGCCGTGGGAGCGATCGTCATTCATGCCGTGATCGGCGGTCACCATCACCTGATAGCCCTCAGCCAGCCACAAGGGCATCCACTGCGACAGCAGGCCGTCGGCGATGCGTGCCCGGTTGCGGTACTGTGGCGAGGAGAGGCCCGATTTATGACCGGCATCGTCGATGTTCATCGGGTGGATTAGCAGAAAATCGGGATCGTGACGCAGCCGCAGGCTCTCTGCATCTTCAAACAGATGCGAGTCGGGATAGCTATCATCAGAATAAAAATGGCCATACTGAATGGGCAGGTCCGGCGCGTCAGTGTGACGATCGCGCGCCGGAACGAACGGCGTTCGGTTATAAAGCTCACTCACCCAGTGGTAGGCCGCCGCCGCAGTCGTCAGTCCCGCCGCTCGCGCAAAGTGGAAGACGCTGCGCTCGCGGCTTAACCGGCTGACGCCATTATGAATAATCCCGCTTCTGACCGGCGGAACACCGGTCAGAATGCACTCATAAAGCGGGCGTGACAGCGAGGGTAATTCACAGGTCATACGGTAATAAAACCCGTTGCCCTGCGAACATTCGGCATGCAGGTAACCCATTGCATGTTGTGCGACCTGATTGCTCAGGCCGTCCAGCACTACCAGGATGGTCTTCATTCCGTTCTCCCTGCCGCGAATTACTGCTGCATGTTGATGATGACGTTTTCCTGCCACAGGCGCGGCAGCATTTTCGACGATTTATCCCAGGCAGCCTGATCCTTAACCGGACGGGCATTTTTATATTCTGATTGCGGCAGCAGGCGAGCCTGAACGTCCGCTGGCAGCGTCAGATGTTCAGCACGGATCGGACGGGCATAGCCCTTCGCCAGATTGATCTGTCCCTGGTCTGAGAAGATATATTCGCGCGTCAGTTTTGCGGCGTTAGGGTGTTTCGCATATTTGTTGATGACGGTGGTGTAGCCGGAGGTCACGGAGCCATCAGACGGGATAACCACTTCGTAGCGGTTTTTGTCGATCTGGTCCCGGTAGTTCAGGGCGTTAAAGTCCCACACCACCGCCATCTGCACTTCGCCTTTTTCGATATTGGCAGTCACCGGATCGGTAACGCCAAGACGACCCTGTTTAGCCAGATCGGCAAAGAAAGCCAGCGCCGGTTTCAGGTTCTTCTCATCGCCGCCTAAGGCGTAGTTTGCCGCCAGTACGCCGTTGGCCGCCTGAGCTGCCACGCCGACGTCACCGATAGTAACCACATACTTACCTTTTTTCAGATCGGCCCAGCTATGGGGGATATCTTTAACCTGCTGCTTGTCGATCAGAAAGGCGATGGTGCCGGTATAGGCCAGCGCCCAGTGGCCATCTTTATCTTTAGCCCAGGCCGGAATCTGATCCCAGTGAGTGGGTTTATAGGGCTGGGTCACACCTTTAGCGACAGCGATCGGGCCAAAGGCGGCACCCACGTCACCGATGTCAGCGCTGGCGTTCTCTTTTTCTGCATCGAATTTCGCCAGCTCCTGCGCCGATGACATATCGGTATCGCTGTGCTTAAGGCCATATTTGCTGCTGATGTCGTTCCAGGTATCTTTCCAGTTAGCCCAGCTATCCGGCATCCCGACGCTGTTGACCTGGCCTTCACTGCGTGCCGCTTTTTCCAGTGCGGCAAGGTCGTTATCGGCGGCCTGCGCAACGGGCAGGGTGAGCACTACAGCACTGGCTACTACAGAGGCGATAAACGCTTTCATCTCAGTTGCTCCGGGTGTAAGTTGATGGGCCTGGCTGGTCTAGTCCAGCAAGAACCGAGCCAATGTAGCCCCTGTATATGAACGATTTATGACAGGGCGGCGCTGTGCGGGGGATGGGCGATGAAAGATGTGACCCGTTCGCCTGTCACAGGCGCGTTTACCTGAACAGTAAGAGTGCGGAGTCGCACCAAAATGAGGCTACTGTTGTGGAGTCGATAGCACTCAAAACGGCGGATGCGATCGCCAGCGTCCTGCTGACGCGTATTCAGGCCGGAGAGTTCAGCGCCGGGCGACTGCCGGCGGAGCGTGCCTTAAGCGAAGCGTTCAGCACGACCCGGATTACCCTTCGGGAAGCATTGGGCAAGCTGGAAGCCCAGGGGATGATCTACCGGGAACTGCGTCGCGGCTGGTTTATCGCACCGCCGCGGCTGATCTATAACCCGCTGCATCACAGCCACTTTCATGCCATGGCAATGGAGCAGGGACGGCAGGCGGCTACCGAGGTCATCGCCGCCGAACAGGTCGCGGCACACGACAGCGTGGCGACAGCGCTGCGGCTGGCCTCCGGTTCGTCGGTTTACTGCATCCGCCGCCTGCGGCGCATCGACGGGCGCGCGGTGCTCTATGTTGAACACTACCTCAATCCGCGTTTTTTCCCTGGTCTGCTTGATGAAGATTTGACCCGCTCACTGACCGATCTCTATGACCAGCGCTACGGCATTCGTTACGGCGGCGCGCGCTTCACCATCCTGCCCGGCCCGCTGCCGGAGGTCGCCGCACCCATGCTGAATGTGGCACCGGGCAGCCCCGGTTTGTTGATCACCCGCATCAATCGCAACCAGCAAAAAGAGGTGATTGATTGCGACTGTGAATACTGGCGTTACGATGCGCTCTGTGTTGATGTGGAGGCCTGAGGAGTTATTGTGATTTGCGTCACACTCGCGCATGATACCGCGCGCTAACAACTCCTTTTTTTAAGGCGCAACATGAGTGACAAAAATCCTTTGGCCCGCCACCTTGCAACGGTACTGCAATGGGTGCTGAATCTGGGTCTGCTGAGTCTGGCGATCATCCTGATCGTCTTTTTAGGCAAAGAAACTATCCATCTGGCAAACGTGCTGTTTAACACCAGCGAGCAGTCATCCTCCTATCTGTTGATTGAGGGGATTGTCATTTATTTCCTCTACTTCGAATTTATTGCGTTGATTGTTAAGTACTTTCAGTCGGGATATCACTTTCCGCTGCGCTATTTTGTCTATATCGGTATCACGGCAATTATCCGCCTGATTATCGTCGACCATAAAAATCCCTTCGATACGCTCTGTTACTCTGCGGCGATTCTGATTCTGGTAATCACTCTGTGGCTGGCAAACAGCAACCGCCTGAAACGCGAGTAATCTCCCTGCCGTCTGTCATGACGGCAGGTGTTCGCATCGCGTCTCTGCGCTAAACTAGCGTCCTGAAAATTATTGGGAGTGGTGCTATGTCGCAAGACGCGCTCAGCTTATTACGTGCGCTCAACTGGCTTTCTCCGTCGCAGGCAACCCTTGCGCCGCCATTGCTCGACTGGCTGATGGAGGAGGATTCAATGACGCGCCGTTTTGAACAACATTGTCAGCGGGTCACGGTTCAGCCGCTGCGTGAAGGCTTTATCGACGCCAGCGAGTTGGGTGATGAAAAGGGCTTGTTGCCAGACGATCAACGCTTCTGGCTGCGTGAAGTGTTGCTGTTCGGCGACGATCAGCCCTGGCTGGCTGGCCGTACGCTGGTGCCGGAAAGCACCCTTAACGGGCCAGAAGCGATGCTGCAGCAGCTGGGCACCCGGCCGCTGGGTCGCTATCTCTTCTCCTCTTCAACGCTGACCCGCGATTTTATTGAGCCGGGGCAGGTGGAGGGATTGTGGGGACGACGTTCACGCCTGCGTCTCTCCGGCAAACCGCTGCTGCTGACTGAACTATTTTTACCGGCATCGCCGCTCTATCGCGATCTGGTCTGAGGATCCTGTGGTGCAAAATAGCTTAAGTATAAATAAATGGCGGGCCTACACGCGCCTGATGCGTATCGATAAGCCGATCGGTACGCTGCTGCTGATGTGGCCAACGCTCTGGGCATTATGGCTGGCTGACATGGCGATTCCGCCGCTGCCGGTGCTGGCGGTGTTTGTTGCCGGGGTCATCGTGATGCGTGCAGCCGGTTGTGTGATCAATGACTATGCCGATCGCAAAGTAGACGGTCATGTCGAACGCACGAAACATCGGCCACTGGCCAGCGGCGCGGTGAGTGCAAAAGAGGCTAAGCTGCTGTTCGTGATACTGGCTCTGGCGGCTTTTGCGCTGGTGCTGACTATGAACATGATGACGATTATGCTCTCCGTGGTAGGGCTGGCGCTGGCCTGGGTCTATCCCTTTATGAAGCGCTATACCCACCTGCCGCAGGTAGTGCTGGGTGCCGCCTTTGGCTGGGCCATTCCCATGGCATGGTCCGCAGTTAGTGAGTCCTTACCTCTGGTCTGCTGGCTGGTATTCATCGCCAACATCTGCTGGACGGTCGCCTATGACACTCAGTATGCGATGGTGGATCGGGATGATGACCTGAAGATTGGCGTGAAGTCGACCGCGATTCTCTTTGGCCGTTTCGACAAGCTAATCATTGGTCTGCTGCAACTGGCGACGCTGTTGCTGATGGCGCTGGTTGGCCTCATGCTGCATCTGAACAGCGCCTTCTACTGGACGCTATTACTGGCCGCCGCGCTGTTTGTTTATCAGCAGAAGTTGATCGCCGGACGCGAGCGGCAACCCTGTTTCCAGGCTTTTCTCAATAATAACTATGTCGGGATGGTGCTGTTCCTCGGTGTACTGATGAACACCCCGCCGTTCAGCCAGCTGTTCTGACAGAGAGTTTCCAGACATAAAAAAGGCGATCCGGGAGGTCGCGAAACCTGATGAGGATGAATCTGGCAGCAATGGATGAGCTCAACGCGCAGGGAACATGGGCAGAAGAGGAAAGCGTCCCGCGGCAGGGACGGCGCGGGCCGAGCAGTCAGGGATGACGCTTTTGCGTCTTTCCGATCTGACCATGTTCCCTGAGCAGGCACCGTCTTACAGCGAATCGGACCAGACCTGGCCTATAAAAAAAGGCGACCTCATGAGGTCGCCTTTTTTACTATGCGCGCTGGGGTCAGTCGTGCGCCACAGCGGTTTCAATCGTCATGCGGACATCGCTGGTGACCAGGTCTGCCAGCATATGCCAGGTCGCCAGGGTCTGCGCAACATCGGCATCACCGCTGTCGCTGATATAACCTTCATCGCGCAGGGTCAGGACCAGTGAGGTAAAGACCGCTTTGTCGAAGAATTCCGGGGCATTGATACCGTGCAGCACCGACAGACGCTGTGCCAGCGTCCGGCTCTCTTTCTCCAGCGTGCCGCGGTTAATCGTCGGCTTGGCGCTGAGAATGGAGAACGTAATGGCATAACGCTGCAGCGTTTCACGCACACCGGCGGCCAGCAGTTGTAGCGTGCGATAGCGCGCTGAGGAAAAGCGTAATTCACCGGCTTCGAACGTAATCAGGCCCTGACGCGCCAGCTCCTGACTCAGTTCGGTCAGCAGTTGCGGCAGTTCATCGGTCTGCCAGCGCAGGAACAGCTCACTCTTCAGCATCGGGTAGATCAGGCTCACCTGACGCAGCAGTTCTTCTTCGCTCAGCGTCTGGTGCTGCTGAACAATGGCGGCAATCAGCGACGGCATCACCAGCATGTGATGAATATTGTTGCGATAGTAGGTCATCAGCACCGCCTGCTCACGCGGCAGAATGATGATGTCGCCAATGCTGTCCTTTTCACTCTCAAACTTATTCATACCCATGGCGTGATCCAGCAGTGCTTCCGCTGAAAGATCGGGTACGGTCGCATTTGGCGAGTAAGGCACGTTGCGCAGCAACTGGGTGTAGCACTCCAGTTGTTCAATCAGCTGTTCACGGGTTAGTGAGCGCTGACGTGACGCCAGCAGGGCGGTGACACAGAGGTTCATGGCGTTAGCCGCGCCCGCTTCATTGATACGCACCATCAGGCTGGCAGCAATATCGTTGACGGTTGGGGTTAACCAGCTGGGACGCTGTGGCTCAATCGGATCGATGGCATCGCGCCATTCCGGCACCCGCTTATTGAGATAGTTGACCAGCGGCAGGGGTTCGCCAAAGTTCACGTAACCCTGACCGAGATTGCGCAGCTTGCGTAAGCCGCGCACCATCTGCATGAAGCCCTCTTTCTCTTTCGCCGCGCCGCGCAGCTCTTTAGCGTAAGTGCCCACTTCCATCACGTGCTCATAGCCGATATAGATCGGCACCAGCGTGATGGGGCGATTTCCGCCGCGCAGCATCGCCTGCAGCGTCATGGCTAAGGTGCCCGTTTTAGGGTCCAGCAGGCGACCGGTTCGTGAACGGCCTCCTTCGACAAAGTACTCAACCGAATAGCCGCGGGTGAATAGCTCGCCGAGATATTCGCGGAATACCGTGGCGTAGAGCTTGTTGCCTTTAAAGGTACGACGAATAAAGAAAGCGCCCAGGCGACGGAAAATCGGGCCGGCTGGCCAGAAGTTGAGATTGATACCGGCTGCGATGTGCGGCGGCACCAGACCCTGATGATAGAGCACATAGGAGAGCAGCAGATAATCCATGTGGCTGCGATGGCACGGCACATAGACAATCTCGTGGCCATCCTGCGCCAGCTGGCGAACTTTTTCGCCGCCATTGACGTTGATGCCCTGATAGAGCCGACTCCAGAGCCAGCCCATCACGCGGTCAGTTACGCGGATGGCTTCATAGGAGAAGTTTGCCGCAATCTCCTCCATCATCTCGACGGCATTCTGCTGCGCTTTCTCATGGGAGATTTTTTTGCTGCGAGCTTCATCTTCTACTGCTTTTTCAATCGCTTTGGATTGCAGCAGACGAGTAAACAGATCCTGACGCGCCGGCAAGCGCGGGCCAATCGCCGCCAGCCGCTGGCGGGCAAAATGAATGCGCGCCACGCGAGCCAGCTTCTGGGCGATCGACTGATCCGTACCGTGTTCAGTTGCCATGCGGCGCAGCGACACCGTCGGCGAGAAGCGGACAAAACTGTCGCGCCCGTGCCAGATCACCGCAAAGAACTTCTGCACCCCGTTCAGCACCCGCAGGTGTGGCGTTGCTTCGCCCTGGACTTCACGTCCTGGTGCGCGGCCAAACATCACCGTGACCGGCAGCATCTGAATATCCAGCTTAGGGTTATTGCGATGCAGGTCCAGGTAATCGTGAAAGATTTTCACGGATTCAACGCTGGGCACAAAATAGGGGAAGACGCGTGGGCCATTGTGGATAAAGACGTGGCGCGGCAGCAGAGAACCATCAATCTCCAGCGGAGTGAGCGGGTCGGGCAGATGATGCCGCAGACACTGTGCGCGTAAAGTCAGTAAGTCGGCCTTCGAATCGTAAGGCAAAACATACATAATAGGTCGGGTCGGATCCAGACCATGTTCAGACACGGGATCGGCCGGAATGGCCTTACTTTTTACCAAAAACGACAGTGGTAAATTAAGCAGTTTGTAATAGAGTTTACGCCAACCTGACATAGACAACATGAAGCCTCTTGTTAGCAAAGCGCCGCAAGCATACCAGAAAGCGCAGCGAAGATCTGTGGTGGTGCCAATTGCACGCAGCCCAGACATTGACGTCAATCCGATGAAAGGGTTCCCACATCATGGCAAATAATGCCACCGGACTTATCAGAATAGTAAAAGCTGCAGGTTACTCATGGCAGGGGCTTCGTGCCGCCTGGCAACATGAAGCGGCGTTTCGGCAGGAAGCGCTGGCTGCGCTGGCCGCTATTGTTATCGCGTGCTGGCTGGATGTCGATGTGGTCTCCCGCATCCTCATGATTGGGGCGGTGGTGCTGGTGGTCATTGTTGAAATCCTCAATAGCGCCATTGAAGCAGTGGTCGACCGCATCGGTCAGGAGCATCATCCGCTGGCGGGCCGGGCAAAAGACATGGGCTCGGCGGCAGTGCTGATCAGCATCTTACTGGCACTCTTCGTCTGGATCGCGCTGCTCTGGACACATTTGCGATAAGCCTTCCATAACGCGTCTGAGGGCGCGTTTTCCCTGACAATCGGTTTCCATTTCACCAATACCTGTATATACTCACAGCGACTGTATAAACAACCAGGGGGCGGGATGAAAGCATTAACCAGCAGGCAGCAGCAGGTCTATGACCTGATTCGCGACCATATTTCTTCAACGGGCATGCCGCCTACGCGTGCCGAGATCGCCGCGCAGCTGGGCTTCCGTTCGCCGAACGCGGCAGAAGAGCATCTGAAAGCGCTGGCGCGCAAAGGCGTCATCGAGATCGTTTCCGGTGCATCGCGCGGCATTCGACTGTTAATGGAAGAAGAAGCCTCAGAAGGGCTACCGCTGATTGGCCGGGTTGCTGCCGGTGAGCCGATCATGGCGCAGGAACATATCGAAACCCACTACAAGGTCGATCCGGGCCTGTTTAAGCCGTCTGCTGACTTCCTGCTGCGCGTCAGCGGAATGTCGATGAAAGATATCGGGATTATGGATGGCGACCTGCTCGCGGTGCATAAAACCCAGGATGTGCGTAACGGCCAGGTTGTGGTTGCCCGCATTGATGATGAAGTCACCGTTAAGCGCTGGAAAAAGCAGGGTGCTATCGTGCATCTGCTGCCGGAAAACAGCGATTTTGACCCGATTGTTGTCGATACCCGTGCGCAGTCACTGACCATAGAAGGTCTGGCTGTTGGCGTGGTGCGCAACGGCGAGTGGCTCTGATTCTTCTGCCAGCGTGCATTCGCCTTCTCTGATGCTATTCTGTCTGCCCTAATTTTGCCGCTGCCTCTTTTGCGCAGCGACACTGAGCACGGAACGGCGAATGCGCTTTATTACGGCAACCGATAAAAATCTCTGGCGGCTTGCGCTGCCGATGATCCTTTCAAATATCACCGTTCCCTTACTGGGAGTGGTCGATACTGCAGTAATTGGTCATCTCGACAGCCCTGTCTATCTTGGCGGGGTTGCGGTCGGGACTACAGTGACCAGCTTCCTCTTTATGCTGCTGCTTTTCCTTCGAATGAGTACCACTGGCCTTACGGCGCAGGCATTTGGCGCTGGCGATAAAATGGCGCTGGCACGCGCGCTGACTCAGCCGCTGATCATTGCGCTGCTGGCGGGCGTACTGTTCATCGCTTTGCGTTATCCGATTATTCAGCTGTCGACCCATCTGGTTGGCGGCAATCCCGATGTACTCGAACAGGCGGCACTGTTTATTCAGATTCGCTGGCTCAGTGCGCCTGCCACGCTGGCAAACCTGGTCATTCTGGGCTGGCTGCTGGGCGTGCAGTATGCACGCGCGCCGGTGATCCTGCTGGTGGTGGGCAACCTGGTTAACATCGTGCTCGATCTCTGGCTGGTGATGGGGCTGCACTGGGGTGTCGCGGGGGCGGCAACCGCCACGGCGCTGGCGGAATACATTACGCTTGTTGTCGGCAGCATCATGGTCTGGCGGGTGTTAAAACTGCGCGGAATTACGCTTAGCCTGCTGAAGCAGAGCTGGCGCGGTGACAGCGGCCGGCTGCTGCGACTGAACCGGGACATCATGCTGCGCTCTCTGATGCTGCAGCTCTGTTTCGCCTCGCTGACCGTACTGGGTGCCCGGCTGGGTCCGGATGTGGTGGCGGTTAACGCAGTATTACTGATGTTCATCACTTTTACGGCTTACGCGCTGGATGGCTTTGCCTATGCGGTTGAAGCTTTTGCGGGTGAGGCGCATGGTGCAAAAGATGGCAGCAAGCTCCTGCGCGTCTGGCACTCTGCCTGTCGGCAGGCGGTGGTGGTGGCGCTGTTCTTCTCGCTGATCTATGCCATTTTTGGCCCGCAGATCGTTACCCTGCTGACCTCTCTTCAGTCACTCCAGCAGACAGCGGACCGCTATCTGGTCTGGCAGATGATAATGCCGCTGATCGGCGTCTGGTGTTATCTGCTGGATGGCATGTTCATCGGGGCGACGCGCGGGCGCGAGATGCGTAACAGCATGGTAGTAGCCGCAGCCGGCTATTTTCTGACGCTGCTTAGCGTACCGGTGTTAGGTAACCATGGTCTGTGGCTGGCGGTCACGGTTTTCCTGGCGCTGCGCGGCCTGTCGCTGTGGCTCATCTGGCGTAAGCACTGGCGTCAGAACAGCTGGTTTGATGCCTGAGTCAGCCGTGGCTGCACGCAAGCCGATACGGATTATTCTGTATTATTCCACGGTTAATAAATTGGCTACTACAATTAACTCTATGTAGCGCAGTTAACCAGCGCTTTGTATCGTTATTTTGTTAAGTAGCAAGATAATCATTAAAACCCGAGGATTGGAGGTCTGCCATGAATAAAGACGAAGCAAGCGGCAACTGGAAGCAGTTCAAAGGCAAAATGAAAGAGAAATGGGGCAAGCTGACCGACGATGATATGCAGGTTATCGAAGGTAAACGCGATCAGCTGGTCGGCAAAATCCAGGAGCGTTACGGCTTTACGAAAGATGAAGCCGAGCGCGAAGTAACCGCTTGGGAAGGTCAGAACAAAGATCACCGCTGGTAATCAGACAATAGCTTGATAATCAGCTGAATGCGTTCCGGTGGGCCCTCACCGGAACCGCACAAGGATGTGCCGATTACCCGCGTTTCCCCCCGCTTTTTTACCCTCATCCTGATGGTCATGCTCGCAGCTTTCATGGTGCGTACAGGCTTCAACCGCAGCACAATTTTCACATAAACCATGCGCTTCAATCACGCTGTGGCGTAATGCAAACTGCGCTTCACCTGCCAGACCAGCAATAATCTTCTCTACGCCCTGCGCCTGCTTCTCTGTAACGGCGGCACAGCGGTCACAGACCAGCATCACCGATGTATGTGCTGGTGCCTCAAAATGGTGACACATGACGTAGCTGTTGTTGGATTCCACCCGATGAATGAAACCCTGCTCCAGCAGGAAATCGAGCGCCCGGTAAACCGTGGGTGGCTTGGCCTGCGGCTCGCTGACCCGGAGTTGATCCAGCAGATCGTAGGCGCTGATCGAGCCAGGCTGCTCGGCCATCAGGCGCAACACTTCAGCACGCTGCGAAGTCAGACGCACACCGCGCTGCAGGCACATCTTTTCGGCCTGAATCAAAATTTGCTGCGACGTCATGTTTGTCATGAAAATTCTCCGCTGGATAAGTGATGTTATTTTATCACACATAGTTTCGCGGCGCTGAGGTTGGTTTTCGTCTGAAAAAACAGCATCATTTGCCTGATAAAGCAGCATATTCAGAATTTAAGCCGTCTTCTATCTCAAATGTGACGACAAATCAGATCCATTCCAAATCAACCTGAAGCGGAATTTGTTGGCATTTTGCTTTGCATCTCACTGAGTTAAGAAGTAATGTTCAGAAAGACTTAAGAAAAGTCTGGCATTATTTGAAATATCCCAATGCAGTTTGAACAATTACAACGGTTTTTTGATTGGAAAATGTCCAATCCTTTGAATTAAGACACTGTTTCCTTTGAATTCACAGCAATAACGCGTTAGCCAGGGTTCACAATAGGGCTAACAAACTATTCAGTCATTGAATGTTTCAATGGCAATTTCTCAGGTGATGGCAGGCAAATGGTGAAAAAATCCGCTCAACGTTCAGCGCTGATCTACACGGCTGCAACGACCGCGCTTTTCCTTTCTTCTTCCGCCATGGCGGCAGGGACCTGGTATGATGCACGTAATGACGCCATGGGCGGAACCGGCGTAGCATCTTCTCTTTATGGCTCCGCAGTGCTGGCGAACCCGGCATTAATGACGCGCGCCAAACCCGACGATAGCGTCAGCATTATTTTCCCTTCAGCCGGTATTCAGGTCACCGACAAAGATAAGCTGATCGATAAAGTCGATGATATTACGGACACCGTGGATCGTTACCGCGACGTTGTTGGCAACCTCACTCTTGCAGATTTTTTCCGTGGTAACTCTGAACTGCGCGCTGCCTCAGGTGATGTTGCTGATAAGCTAAGCGATTTGCGCGGTAACAAAGCAGACGGTTCTGCCGGCGCGGCCGTGGCCGTTACGATCCCCAACGACACTCTGCCTTTCGCCTTTATCACCAAAGCCTACGGTACAGCGCACGTCCGCGCTAACGTGGTACAGAGTGATATTGACTACCTGCGCAGTATAGAAAACGGGGCGTTTCCTCGTCCTGGCGATCAAAATAACCTGCGCTCCAGCGCGAATGGCTTAGCGGCGCTGGTCACCGATTATGGTGTTGCGGTGGCGCATGAGTTCACCATCGCTGGTCAGCCAGTATCGGTAGGCGTTACACCGAAAGTGCAGAAAACCTGGCTCTATAACTACACCGCCAGTATTTACAACTACGACAAAAGTGACATCAATAACAGCCAGTATCGCAGCACCGACACCGGCTTTAACGTTGATGCCGGTCTGGCGACCACCTTTGCTGAAAACTGGACGCTGGGTGTAACCGGACAGAACCTGGTTTCACGCGATCTGCAGACCAAAGAGGTCAATGGTTTCCGCGACACCTACCAGATCCGCCCGCTGGTCACCACCGGTCTGGCCTGGGATAAAGGTCCGTTTACCGTGACGGGCGATGTGGATCTGACTGAAACCAAACGCTTCAAAACTCAGGATAACAGCCAGTATGCGGCAGTGGGCGCGGAATACCGCGTACTTGACTGGCTGCAGCTGCGTGCAGGTTATCGTGCGGACATGCGTTCTAACGACGAAAATGTCGCTACGGCCGGTTTTGGTCTGTCACCGTTTAACAAAGCCGTCCATCTGGATCTGGCGGGCTCTGTAGGTGCTAACAACACCTGGGGCGCGATGATGCAGCTGGGCTTTAACTTCTAAGCGCGTTATTCAGACTGTTCGGGGGGCGGGCGATGCACTATCGCCCGCCCTTGTGTTATCCTTGCACAGAATTCCATCACCCCTTAATTACCGGATTGCCTGCGCTTCATGCCTAATTTCTCTTCGCAACGTTTCTCTATCGCCCCTATGCTCGACTGGACCGATCGTCACTGTCGCTATTTTCATCGCCAGCTGACCGGTGACACGCTGCTCTACACCGAAATGGTGACCACGGGCGCAATCATTCATGGCAAAGGGGATTACCTGGCTTACAGTGAGGCTGAGCATCCGGTCGCGTTGCAGCTTGGCGGTAGCGATCCGGCGGCACTGGCGCAGTGCGCGAAGCTGGCAGAGCAGCGCGGCTACGATGAAGTGAATCTTAATGTCGGCTGTCCCTCTGATCGGGTGCAGAATGGCCGTTTCGGCGCCTGCCTGATGGCCGAGGCGAATCTGGTCGCAGATGCCGTTAAAGCGATGCGCGACGTGGTTTCAATTCCGGTCACGGTGAAAACCCGCATTGGTATCGATGAGCTGGACAGCTATGAATTCCTGACCGATTTTATCGGCACGGTGGCGGGACGCGGTGAGTGTGAGACATTTATCATTCATGCGCGTAAAGCCTGGCTCTCCGGCCTCAGCCCGAAAGAGAACCGCGAGATTCCACCGCTGGACTATCCCCGCGTCTATCAGCTGAAACGCGATTTTCCGCAACTGACTATCGCCCTCAATGGCGGCGTGAAAACCCTGGAAGAGGCACAGATCCATCTGCAACACCTTGACGGCGTGATGATGGGACGTGAAGCCTACCAAAACCCCGGCATTCTGGCGCAGGTCGATCAGACATTGTTTGGTCGCCAGCATCCGGCGGCTAACCCGGTTGAAGTGGTGCGCGCCATGTATCCCTATATTGAAGCGGAACTGGCGAAGGGGACGTATCTGGGACATGTCACGCGCCATATGCTGGGTCTGTTCCAGGGGATCCCGGGCGCCCGCCAGTGGCGACGCCACCTGAGTGAAAATGCCCACAAACCCGGTGCCGATGTCCGTGTGCTGGAAGCGGCGCTGGCGCTGGTCGCCGATAAAATCCCGCAGGAAGCCTGACGCCTCATCTGAACCCGAAAAAACCAGCTCTGAAGGCTGGTTTTTTTTACGCCACTATGTGGTTTTTCTCACCAGGTTGCGCTCTTCTGTTTATCTCTTATCAGCAGAAAATCAATGAGTTAATTGTTGGCACGTTTTTTGTAATAACTATAATAATCGGAATCAAAAAAGGAGCGCTGACGTGGAAATTTTATTCGTATTAGGTTTTTTCCTGATGCTGTTGCTGACCGGCGTTTCGCTGTTAGGCGTGCTGGCGGCACTGGTGGTCGCAACCATCGTGATGTTTGTCGGTGGACTGTTTGCAATTGTTATTAAAGTGTTGCCGTGGCTGGTGCTGGCGGTGATTGCGGTCTGGCTGCATCGTGCCTTTTTTGGCGACAGCGATGAGCGAGCACGTCGCAAGCTGCGGCGTAAGATCAACAGGTTAGACCGCAAAGGCTGGCGCTAAATGCGGTGAAGATCACAGTGTGAGAGATTGGTCGGGGCTGATCTGCAATTAAACATATTTTTTACTTATGTTTTCTGGCAGGATGCCTGTCGTCAAATCGATGTGCCATCGACTCGACACGAATTCATCGCCGCTGTCCCTACACCAGCGCGAACAAAAAATAAAAAAAGAGAAGGGCTTCCCGCGGGAGGCCCTTTTTTGTTGCTCACTACTATGGAATTAAGAGACAGGATCCCTGCGTGGCGCGGCTCTCCAGCATCTGGTGCGCTTTACTGGCCTCTTTCAGCGCAAACTTCTGCTGCTCCGGCACATCAACTTTAATTGCGCCACTCGCCAGCAGCGAGAAAAGCTCGGCACTGGCGGTTTCCAGCTCCTGGCGGTTGGTGATATAGCCAAACAGTGAAGGGCGGGTCACAAACAGCGAGCCTTTCTTATTCAGAATGCCGAGATCTATCCCGGTCACCGGACCCGAAGCATTGCCAAAACTGACCATCAGCCCATGACGGCGCAATGAGTCCAGCGATGCTTCCCAGGTATCTTTGCCCACGGAGTCATAAACTACGCCCACTTTTTTCCCGTCGGTCAGTTCGCTGACGCGTTGCGCAATATTCTCTTCGCGGTAGTTAATCGTCGCCCAGGCGCCGGCCTTTTTCGCCATCGCTGCCTTTTCTGCTGATCCGACTGTGCCAATCAAATGGGCACCCAGCGCTTTTGCCCACTGACAGGCAATTAACCCGACGCCGCCCGCTGCGGCATGAAACAGGAAGGTCTCACCGGCGCTGATTTTATAGGTCTGGCGCAGCAGATATTGTGTGGTCAGCCCTTTCAGGTAGCTGGCTGCGCCCTGCTCAAAGCTGATCGCCTCCGGGAGATGCATCAGGCGATCTTCCGCCACGTTGTGCACTTCGCTATAGGCTCCCATCGACGCCAGACAGTAGACCACGCGATCGCCGGGCTTAAATAATGTCACGCCACGTCCAACCCGCGACACCACGCCTGCGGCTTCTGTACCCAGGCCAGAGGGAAAAGCGGCGACCGGATAAAGCCCGCTGCGAACATAGGTATCGATGTAATTAATCCCGATAGCGCGATGTTCTACCTGCACTTCATGTTCGGCCGGGTCAGCAGGTTCAAAATCTGTCCATTCTAAAACGTCCGGGCCGCCATGTGCGCTGAACTGAATACGCTTTGCCATTCTGACTCCTGTGATTGTTTCATCATGAGGGTGAGGCACGCACCCCAACTAAGGTATACTTGCGCGTCCCCACAGAAGATCGGTAATGCATTCACTATGGCAGGAAATAAACCCACCAACAAATCGAACGAAACGCAGGATCGCCAGCTCGCAGGCGTGAAAATGCCCCCGCATTCGCTGGAAGCGGAGCAGTCGGTGCTCGGTGGGTTAATGCTGGATAACGAGCGCTGGGACAATGTCTCTGAGCGCGTCGTCGCGAATGATTTTTTCAACCGCTCGCATCGGCTGATTTTTTCAGAGATGCAGCGGCTGCTGGAAAACAGCAAACCTATTGACCTGATTACGCTCTCCGAATCGCTGGAAACCCGTGGCGAGCTGGAGATGGCGGGCGGCTTCGCCTATCTGGCGGAACTGGCGAAAAACACCCCGAGCGCGGCGAACATCGGCGCCTATGCTGACATCGTGCGTGAACGTGCGGTGGTGCGCGAGATGATCGCCGTCGCTAACCAGATTGCCGATGCCGGTTATGATCCGCAGGGGCGTAACAGCGAAGAGCTGCTCGACTTCGCGGAGTCGAACGTCTTTAAAATTGCGGAAGCGCGCGCGGATAAGGATGCTGGTCCGAAAAACATCGAGCAGATTCTGGAATCGACCGTCTCCCGTATCGAATCGCTCTATCAGACACCGCACGATGGCGTCACCGGCGTCGATACCGGCTATCAGGATCTGAATAAAAAAGACCGCGGGCCTGCAGGGTTCTGATCTGATTATTGTCGCCGCACGTCCTTCGATGGGTAAAACCACCTTTGCGATGAACCTGTGCGAAAACGCCGCCATGCTGCAGGAAAAACCGGTGCTGATCTTCAGTCTGGAGATGCCCAGCGAGCAGATCATGATGCGTATGCTGGCGTCACTCTCCCGCGTCGATCAGACCCGCATCCGTACCGGGCAGCTGGATGATGAGGACTGGGCGCGTATTTCCGGCACCATGGGCATCCTGCTGGAGAAGAAGAACATGTACATTGATGACTCTTCCGGCCTGACGCCCACCGAAGTGCGTTCGCGCGCCCGGCGTATCTACCGTGAAAACGGTGGATTAAGCATGATCATGATCGACTATTTGCAGCTGATGCGCGTGCCGTCGCTGTCGGACAACCGTACGCTGGAAATTGCTGAGATCTCCCGCTCGCTGAAAGCGCTGGCCAAAGAGCTGAACGTGCCGGTTGTGGCGCTGTCGCAGCTTAACCGCTCGCTGGAGCAGCGAGCCGATAAGCGTCCGGTCAACTCGGATCTGCGTGAATCGGGCTCGATCGAGCAGGATGCGGATTTGATCATGTTTATCTATCGCGATGAGGTTTACCACGAAAACAGCGATCTTAAAGGGATCGCGGAGATCATTCTGGGTAAACAGCGTAACGGCCCGATCGGTACGGTACGCCTGACCTTTAACGGTCAGTGGTCACGCTTCGACAACTACGCTGGCCCGCAATACGACGACGAATAATCCCCGGTTTGTGCTGTCATGCACGATCTGTGCATGACAGCCCCCATCATCACAAAATAGTGTTGGACAACCTCTCGGGTTATCGGGTTATCTGTAACAAAGCGACGCCCATCACGCTGTGGAAACGGAATGACTCACGTAGACGATTACGACCTTAAAATCCTGACTTTATTACAATCCAACGGCCGTCTGACCAATCAGGAACTCAGCGATCTGGTCGGCCTTTCCGCCTCACAATGTTCCCGCCGTCGTATCAATCTGGAACAGGCTAATCTGATCCTGGGTTATCATGCCCGGCTGTCGCCCGATGCCATCGGGCTTGGTATGGTGGGATTGATTGAGGTGCGCTTAATTAACCACACCGCAGAATATGTCGAGAGCTTTCACCGGATGGTGGAGCAGGAGCAGGCGATCGTGGATGCCTATAAAACCACCGGCGATGCGGACTATCTGCTTAAAGTGGCGGTGGCCGATCTCAATTCCCTTAGTGCGTTAATCAGCCAGTTAGTCGCGGGCCACCAGAGCGTTTCTCATGTGAAAACCTCGGTAGTGCTGGGACGCATGAAAGAGAACGGGCTGATGATGCTGCCTGAGCAGAAGACGCGCTAAAAAGGTGCGCGCTGTGCGCTTTTGGTGCACACTTGCGGCAATTAATGCGAAGAGCGCGCATAGAGTCGGACTTTAACGCATAGGTTGACGGTATCAGCCGGCATTTATGCACAAAGTTCTGTTTTAAAGCGCCTTAGATATCAATGGGATATCGCTGGCACCCGGTTTACAGCAGTTCAGTGCTGTGGCGATGGTGCGTTTTTTGCATCGAAACCGCATCCTTTGCACTGAGAAAACCCCATGGATAACATCGCAGAACCCTCCCGCGTCCCGCATTCGCGCATTGAAGATGCGCTGGCGATGGTGCTTGGCACCCTGATGGTCTCGTTCGGCGTCATTATGCTGAAACAGGCGGGAGCGCTGACCGGCAGCACCGCAGGCATCGCCTTTCTGATCAGCTACCTGTCGCCGCTTTCGTTCGGCAGCGCGTTCTTCCTGATCAACATCCCTTTTTTACTGGCTGGCGGTAAAACGCATGGGCTGGGAATTTACGCTGAAAACCTTCTGCGCCGTCGGTCTGGTATCGCTGTTCACCCAGCTGCACCCGCTGTTCGTCCACTTTTCTGACCTTAACCCCTTCTATGCGACACTGTTCGGTAACGTCATCATGGGAATCGGGTTTATAGTGTTATTTCGTCATAAGGCGAGCCTGGGCGGCGTCAATATTCTGGCGCTGTGGCTACAGGATCGCTTTGGGATCCGTGCGGGGAAACTGCAAATGGCAGTCGATACCTGCGTCGTGCTGGCGTCACTGTTTGTGGTGAGTGGCCCCATCCTGCTCGCGTCGATTGCGGGTGCGGTGATCCTGAATCTGATTATTGCAATGAACCACCGTCCGGGACGCTATCGGGTTTAATCCGCATCTTCCCTCTGGACCAATCATGGAGACCTACACCGTGTTTCAAAACGTTGATGCCTATGCTGGCGATCCGATTCTGTCGTTGATGGAAGCCTTCAAACAAGACCCACGCGAACACAAAGTTAACCTGAGTATCGGCCTCTATTACGACGAAAAGGGCATCATCCCGCAGCTGAAGGCTGTAGCCGCTGCCGAAGAGCAGATCTATGCTGAGCCGCATCAGGCATCGCTCTATCTGCCAATGGAAGGACTGAACAGCTACCGTAGTGCGATTGCACCGCTGCTGTTTGGTGCCGATCATCCGGTGTTAAACGCGGGCCGTATCGCCTCTATTCAGACGCTGGGCGGTTCTGGCGCGCTGAAAGTGGGCGCGGATTTCCTTAAGCGCTACTTCCCGCAGTCTGCGGTCTGGGTCAGCGATCCGACCTGGGAAAACCACGTCGCGATTTTTAATGGTGCAGGTTTTGAGGTAAATACCTATCCCTGGTATGACGCAGAGACCCACGGCGTGCGGTTTGATGCCTTTATCAGCACCCTGAAAACCCTGCCAGCGCAGAGCGTCGTGCTGCTGCATCCCTGCTGTCATAACCCGACCGGTGCTGACCTGACCGATGCGCAGTGGGATCAGACCGTTGAGGTGCTGAAAGCACAGCAGCTGATTCCTTTCCTGGATATCGCCTATCAGGGCTTTGGTGCCGGCATGCAGCAGGATGCCTATGCGCTGCGTGCAGTCGCGGCGGCGGGCCTGCCAGCCCTGGTGAGCAACTCCTTCTCCAAAATTTTCTCGCTCTATGGCGAGCGCGTGGGCGGTCTCTCTATCGTCTGTGACAGCGCCGAAGAGTCAGCGCGTGTGCTGGGCCAGTTAAAAGCCACGGTTCGCCGCAACTACTCCAGCCCGCCGAATTTCGGTGCGCAGGTTGTCGCGCGCGTACTCAACGATGACGAGTTGAAAGCCAGCTGGCTGGCTGAAGTGGAAGCGATGCGCTTACGCATTCTGGACATGCGTCAGTCGCTGGTGGACGTGCTGAGCACTGCACTGCCAGGTAAAAACTTCGACTACCTGCTGAAGCAGCGTGGCATGTTCAGCTACACCGGCCTGAGTGCGCAGCAGGTCGATCGTCTGCGCAACGAATTTGGCATCTATCTGGTGGGCAGCGGCCGCATGTGTGTGGCCGGTCTGAACAGCAAAAATGTGCATCAGGTGGCTGAAGCGTTTGCCGCCGTGATGTAACGGCCGCCAGGCTGTAAAAAAAACCGTCAGGGTGCTCTCTGGCGGTTTTTTTATGGGTCAGGGTTTACCTTTCGGCGACATGCTGCACACTTAAACGGGGTAACCGTTTCAGGAATAAGCTATGTGGCATCAACAAACTATTACGCTGAGCGCGAAGCCGCGCGGGTTTCATCTGGTCACCGATGAGATCGTGAACTCGCTCTCCGGACTGCGTGATATCAAAACCGGTCTGCTGCATCTGCTGTTGCAGCACACCTCGGCGTCGTTAACCTTAAATGAGAATTGCGACCCGACGGTGCGCAGCGACATGGAGCAGCATTTCATGCGGCACGTGCCGGAGAATGCGCCTTATCTGCACGACTACGAAGGGCGTGATGATATGCCGGCGCACATCAAATCGTCGATCTTAGGGGTTTCGTTGTTATTACCGGTTCAGCGGGGACGTCTGGTGCTGGGCACCTGGCAGGGTATCTGGCTGGGCGAGCATCGCATTGAGGGCGGTGCCAGGCGGATTGTCGCCACTTTACAAGGGGAATCGTAATGAATAACTCAGACTTACTGACCTATTGCATGAGCAAGCCGGGCGCGGAGCAGAGCGTCCACAGTGACTGGAAGGCCACGCAGATTAAAAGCAACGGCGTGCTGTTTGCGATGGTACATGAGGCGAAAGGGCGGCCAGCGGTCTCGCTGAAATCGACGCCTGCGCTGGCCGAATTACTGCGCGAAGAGCATAGCGATATTATTCCCAGCGAGCATCTGAACAAGTCACACTGGAGCACGCTGTTCCTGGACGGTTCGCTGAAAGATTCGCAGATCTACTATCTGGTCGATGCCTCATTCCAGCAGGTTGCAACGGCCCGCTAAACGGCAATAAAAAAACCCTCTTACCTGAGCAAGAGGGTTTCAGAGACAGCGGGTTAAGCGGCAGGCTGCTCGCGCAGGGTATTAATGTCGATAACGAAGCGGTATTTCACATCGCTTTTCAGCATGCGCTCATAGGCTTCATTGATCTGGTCCATCGCGATCAGTTCAATGTCTGACGTAATGCCGTGCTCACCACAGAAATCGAGCATCTCCTGGGTCTCTGCGATGCCGCCAATCAGTGAACCGGCGATGCTGCGACGCTTGAAGATCAGGTTAAATACCTGCGGTGCCGGGTGATCGTGCTCCGGTGCACCCACCAGCGTCATGTTGCCATCCAGCTTCAGCAGGGTGATGAAGGGGTTGAGATCGTGCTGAGCCGCCACGGTATTCAGAATGAAGTCGAAGCTGTTGGCGTGCTGCGCCATCTGCTCCGCATCTTTGGAGATCACGACTTCATCGGCACCCAGACGTTTGCCATCTTCAATTTTGGAAGGCGAGGTGGTGAACAGCACCACATGTGCGCCCATGGCATGGGCAATTTTCACGCCCATATGGCCCAGGCCGCCTAAGCCTACGATACCCACTTTCTTGCCCGGGCCGACATTCCAGTGGCGCAGCGGCGAGTAAGTGGTGATACCGGCACACAGCAGCGGTGCCACGCCCGCCAGCTCCAGGTTCTCGGGAATGCGCAGCACAAAGCTCTCATCAACCACCATCGACGTTGAGTAACCGCCGTAGGTAATGGCGCCGGTTTCACGATCTTCACCGTTATAGGTGCCAACAAAGCCGTTTTCACAATACTGCTCCAGACCCTGCTGACAGCTCGGACAGCTGCGGCACGAATCGACCATGCAGCCTACGCCGACCAGATCGCCGACTTTGTATTTCTGCGTCTGCGGGCCAACGGCCGTGACGCGACCGACAATTTCATGGCCCGGAACCACGGGAAAAATGGTGTTTTTCCACTCATTACGGGCCTGATGCAGGTCTGAGTGGCAAACGCCACAGAACAGCACCTCAAGCTGAACGTCATGGGCGCGCAGCTCACGCGGCTTAAAATCGAACGGTGCCAGTTTGGATTTTGCATCCTGAGCAGCATACGCATGCGTAATATTCATGGTGTCTCCAGTTTCGATGTGTCGTGAGTGTTATTCGATGAAGTGCAGCAGCGTTGATGTGCTGCGAAAACAGGGCGACGCCAGGGGCGTGCCAAAGAGGAACCGCTTAAGGATAGTCAGCGTGGGGAAAAGCGTATATGCCTATACATGTCTGAATCTTGCCTGATTCTGCAATTTTCTGGCTGAATCGACAGGGGAGAGTAAAAAGGCCCGCACGCGGCGGGCCTGACAGAATTACTTCTGTAACAATGGCTTCAGGAAGCGCGCGGTATGTGATTTCTCACACTCCGCCACGGTTTCTGGCGTACCAGCCACCAGGATTTCACCGCCGCCGCTGCCGCCTTCCGGACCCAGGTCGACAATCCAGTCTGCAGTTTTGACCACATCCAGGTTGTGCTCAATCACCACGATGGTGTTGCCCTGATCGCGCAGCTTATGCAGCACTTCCAGCAGCTGCTGGATATCGGCAAAGTGCAGGCCGGTGGTCGGCTCATCCAGAATGTAGAGTGTCTGACCGGTGCCACGCTTCGACAGCTCACGCGCCAGCTTCACGCGCTGGGCTTCACCGCCGGAAAGAGTGGTCGCGGACTGACCGAGGCGGATGTAGGTGAGACCCACATCGATCAGCGTCTGCAACTTACGCGCCAGCGCCGGCACCGCATCGAAGAACTCACGTGCCTCTTCGATGGTCATCTCCAGCACTTCGTGAATGCTCTTGCCTTTGTACTTCACTTCCAGCGTTTCACGGTTATAGCGTTTGCCTTTGCACTGATCGCACGGCACATAAATGTCCGGCAGGAAGTGCATTTCGACTTTCAGCACGCCATCGCCCTGACAGGCTTCACAGCGTCCGCCACGCACGTTAAAGCTGAAGCGGCCCGGATTATAGCCGCGCGAACGCGCTTCCGGCACGCCCGCAAAGAGTTCACGCACCGGGGTGAAGATGCCGGTGTAGGTGGCCGGGTTGGAGCGCGGTGTACGACCAATCGGACTCTGGTCGATGTCGATCACTTTGTCGAAGTGCTCCAGTCCCGCCACGTCACGGTAAGGTGCCGGTTCGGCGATGGTCGCGCCGTTCAGTGCCCGCTGGGCAATCGGGAAGAGCGTATCGTTGATCAGGGTCGATTTACCCGAGCCGGAAACACCGGTAATACAGGTGAACAGCCCGACCGGCAGCGTCAGCGTGACATCCTTGAGGTTGTTGCCGCGTGCGCCAGTAATCTTCAGTACTTTGGCCGGGTCGCCTTTGACGCGCTCCTCTGGCACTGCAATGCCACGCTTGCCGCTCAGGAACTGGCCGGTCAGTGACGCTTCCTGCGCCATGATCTGATCAACAGTGCCTTCAGCCACCACCTGGCCGCCATGTACGCCCGCACCCGGACCGATATCGATCACATGGTCAGCCGCACGAATCGCATCTTCATCATGCTCAACCACGATCACCGTGTTACCGAGGTCGCGCAGATGAATCAGGGTGCCGAGCAGACGTTCGTTGTCGCGCTGGTGCAGGCCGATTGAAGGCTCATCCAGCACATACATCACGCCGACCAGACCGGCACCGATCTGGCTGGCCAGACGGATACGCTGTGCTTCACCACCGGACAAGGTCTCGGCGGAACGCGACATCGAAAGATAGTTCAGGCCGACGTTGACCAGGAAGCTCAGGCGATCGCCAATCTCTTTCAAAATTTTCTCGGCGATCTGCGCACGCTGGCCGCTGAGTTTCATATTTTCAAAGAAGGACATCGCATGGCCGATGCTCATCTCAGAGATGGTCGGCAGCGTGGTGTTCTCCACGAAGACATGACGCGCTTCACGACGCAGACGGGTTCCTTCACAGCTGGCACAGGCGCGGTTGCTGATAAATTTCGCCAGCTCTTCGCGTACCGCTGAGGACTCTGTCTCTTTGTAGCGGCGCTCCATGTTATTGAGCACCCCTTCAAACGGATGACGGCGCACCGAGGTGTCGCCGCGATCGTTGATGTACTTGAATTCGATGCTCTCTTTGCCTGATCCGTACAGAATCACTTTCTGTACGTTTTCTGGCAGGCTGCCGAACGACGCTTCGATATCAAAATCGAGGTGTTCCGCCAGCGAACGCAGCATCTGGAAGTAGTAGAAATTGCGGCGATCCCAGCCGCGGATTGCACCGCCCGCCAGCGAGAGTTCAGGATTCTGCACCACGCGGTCAGGATCAAAATATTGCTGTACGCCAAGGCCGTCACAGGTCGGACAGGCGCCCGCCGGGTTGTTAAACGAGAATAGGCGCGGCTCCAGCTCGCTCATGCTGTAACCACAGATCGGGCAGGCGAAGTTAGCCGAGAAGAGCAGCTCTTCTGCGGCGCTGTCATCCATGTCCGCCACGATGGCTGTCCCGCCGGAGAGCTCCAGCGTGGTCTCAAACGATTCCGCCAGGCGGGTTGCGAGATCTTCACGTACTTTAAAGCGGTCAATCACCACTTCAATGGTGTGCTTCTTCTGCAGCTCGAGTTTTGGCGGATCGGAGAGGTCACACACTTCGCCATCAATACGCGCACGGATATAACCTTGCGTCGCCAGATTCTCCAGCGTTTTGGTGTGCTCACCCTTACGATCTTTCACCACCGGCGCCAGCAGCATCAGGCGACGGCCTTCCGGCTGGGAGAGCACCTGATCGACCATCTGGCTGACGGTCTGCGCCGCCAGCGGCACATCATGATCCGGGCAGCGCGGTTCGCCAACGCGGGCAAACAGCAGACGCAGGTAATCATGGATCTCGGTGATGGTTCCCACGGTCGAGCGTGGGTTGTGTGAGGTGGATTTCTGTTCAATGGAAATGGCGGGCGACAAACCTTCGATATGATCGACGTCCGGCTTCTCCATTAACGAAAGAAACTGGCGCGCATACGCAGAGAGCGACTCCACATAGCGGCGCTGACCTTCCGCATACAGCGTATCAAACGCCAGTGAGGATTTACCGGAACCTGACAGGCCGGTTACCACAATGAGTTTGTCGCGTGGGATGGTCAGGTTGATGTTTTTCAAATTATGGGTGCGGGCACCACGAACTTCGATCTTATCCATTCACCTTTCCCGGATTAGCAGCACTCACCGCGCCTTGCCGACACGGCCAGAATAAACGTGTCATTATGGCACAAAAAATAGACTGAATAAATATCCAGTACTCTCAGCCTCCGGCGCGCAGCGGATTAAAACTGGAACCCCGCTCGAAAGTGGGAAACAGACCGCAGGACGTGTTAGAATTGATAGATTAGACTGTATGCATTAACTCATCGGGAGACAGCAACATGGCCAGTCGTGGCGTTAACAAAGTGATTCTTGTCGGGAATCTGGGTCAGGATCCGGAAGTACGTTATATGCCAAATGGTGGCGCTGTTGCCAACATTACGCTGGCTACGTCGGAAAGCTGGCGCGACAAGCAGACCGGTGAAAACAAAGAGATCACTGAGTGGCACCGTGTGGTGCTGTTTGGCAAACTGGCTGAAGTCGCGGGTGAATACCTGAAAAAAGGATCGCAGGTCTATATCGAAGGCCAGCTGCGCACCCGTAAATGGCAGGATCAGGGTGGCCAGGAGCGTTACACCACCGAAGTCGTGGTTAACGTTGGTGGTACCATGCAGATGCTGGGTGGCCGTCAGCAGGGCGGTAATGCCGGTGCAGGCGCTCCAGCCAGTGGTGGCGCGCAGGGTGGTGGCAACAACAATGGCTGGGGTCAGCCGCAGCAGCCGCAGGGCAACAATAACCAGTTCAGTGGTGGCGCGCAGTCCCGTCCGCAGCCGCAGCCACAGAGCGCGCCGGCCAGCAATAACAACGAACCACCAATGGATTTCGACGACGATATTCCGTTCTGATTCCGTTGGCCAGAGAGTACAAAAAAAGCCCGCTTTGCGGGCTTTTTTTATGCGCGGCGTCTGGCGGCCAGCTACGACCATTCCGCCAGAATCGCCTCCGTGCTCAGCACACGTGGCACGTTGCCGGGGATCAGCAGTGAGGCCCACACATCATTGTGCTGGTTAATCAGTGCTTCGGCGCTGACCCAGCGGCGATCTGCCGTGGTGTGCGCATCGGCGGCAACGGTAATCGCATAGCCCGCACTGGCACCGACTTTTATCGTGGTATCCAGGCAGTAGTCAGTGGCACAACCGCACACCACAAATTCTTCTACCGCCAGCCTCTTTAACAGCGCGGCCAGGTCGGTGTGCCAGAAGCTGTCGCAGGCAGTTTTAGTCACATAGTGTGCGCCAGCAGGCTGAGCGATTTCCGGCAGCAGCTCGAAAGCCGCATTACCCTCGCACATCTCGCCTTCGCGGTGCTGGATAAATATTGTGATATCGGCGCGTTCGGTCAGCCGGTTAATCTGTGCAATCCTTCCCGCTGTGTCGAAGCGTGGCGTGCTGAAGACGCCATTCTGCATATCAATGACCACGACTACCCGCTGTGCCATGCTTGATCCCATCTGGTTTGAAAAAAGCAGTGTTACCTGAGGCATTGTGGAAAGCAATCTTTTGCATTTTCCCCTCTGTCACAGGCATGCTAAACCGACTGGTTAAATAAGGAGAGAGAAGTGGAAGGTGTTCCGGCGAGTTTTCCCTGTGAGAAAGACCGCGCCCGGTTTCAGCAACTCGCCGAGCTGCCCGGTGTGGAACTCTATCAGGCCCACATCTCCCGCTACGCATTTGAACCCCATACCCATGAAGCCTTTGGTATCGGCACCATTGAAGCGGGCGCGCAACGCTTTCGCTACCGCGGCACCGAATATACTGCGCCGGAGAACTCGCTGGTCATGATGAATCCGGATGAGCTGCATACCGGTGAGTCAGCGTGTGAAGAGGGCTGGCGCTACCAGATGATCTACATTCAGCCGCAGCTGATGGATGAACTGACCGGCGATCGCGGCTGGTGGTTCAACGAGGCGCTGTTGACCGATCCGCGCGTGGCGCGGCCGCTCTCCCGCACGCTGGCGACACTCTGGCAGGCGGAATCACCACTGGCGCGCCAGAGCCTGCTGGCTGAACTGCTGTTGCAGATTCGTCCGCTGGCACGCATGTCCTCACAGGGCAGACCGGATGCACGGCATCGTTTTGATCAGGTAAGAGATTTTCTGCGCGCAAACCTCGCAGAACCGGTGCGGCTGGATGAGCTGGCGGCGCTGGCCTCGCTTTCGCCGTGGCACTTCTTACGCGCCTTTCGTCAGCACTATCACGTTACGCCGCATCAGATGCTGATGGCTTTCCGGCTTTACGACGCCAAGCAAAGGCTGGCACAGGGTGAAGCGGCTGCCAGCGTTGCGGCGGCGGTGGGATTAACCGATCAGGCCCATCTGACCCGCGCCTTTGCAAACCGTTATGGCATCACGCCGGGCCGCTATCAAAAGCAGGTGCGCCAGCCCTGATACCACCGCAATCTGCTACAAGCATTCCCCGCCCGAACCCGCCACACTGAACGAAAAAGCTATATAAGGAAGAAATTATGTTTGCTGGTGTCATGTTTGCCGTCACCGCCGGACTGCTGTGGGGGGCTGATCTTTGTCGGGCCGCTGCTGGTGCCTGACTATCCTGGCGCGCTGCAATCGGCGGGACGTTATGTGGCGTTTGGGCTGATTGCGCTGCCGCTGGCCTGGCACGGTCGTCATCGCCTGCGCAAGCTGGCCCGGGCTGACTGGCGTGAAGCGGTAAAGCTCTCGCTGGTGGGAAACCTCTTCTACTATGCGTTTCTGGCGAACGCCATTCAGCGCACTGGCGGGCCGGTCTCCACCATGATTATCGGCACGCTGCCGGTGGTGATCGCTGTGACGGCCAATCTCTGTTACGGCCATCTTGAAGGACGCCTGCCGTGGCGGCGGCTGTTTCCGGCACTGGTCATGATGGCGGCCGGATTACTCTGCGTGAATGCGGCGGAGCTACAGAGTCAGGGCCACACGCTTGATCTCAGCCGTTATCTGACCGGTATCGCGCTGGCGCTGCTGGCTGTGGTCTGCTGGACCTGGTATCCGCTGCGCAATGCCCGCTGGCTGCGTACACATCCCGAACTGCGGCCCTCGACCTGGGCAACAGCGCAGGGAGTCGTGACGCTGCCGATGGCGCTAATCATGTACGCGCTGGTCAGCGCGCAGCTTGCCTGGCAACAGCCGGCTTTTGCACTGCCGTTTGGGCCGCGTCCTGCAGTGTTTATCTCCCTGATGCTGGCGATTGGTCTGCTCTGTTCCTGGCTCGGGACCTTATGCTGGAACGCTGCCAGCCAGCGTCTTCCCACCGTACTGATGGGGCCACTGATTGTTTTTGAGATCCTTTTCGGCCTGTTGTGGACTTTTCTCTGGTATCAAAGCTGGCCACCCCTGCTCACCGTGACGGGGATTATTTGTCTGATGGCTGGTGTCCTGTGGGCAATGCGCATTAAACCGCAGCCTCTCGTCGTCGCGGTTAAAGAGTAAACCGCGAAGATTGCCAAAAAGACCTCTGCCACGCGGATAACACGCCGCGCGGCTTTTTAAGATTAAACCCTACCCCGATTTGCTCGCTCTCCGGCAGATTTGTGCCGCGAAATCGATTTCATGCCTCTGCGTAATCGTGCCTTTACCCCCGAAAGCCTCTTTCATCCCCTGTTTGTCAGTGAAAAAACGGGACTGATGGTCTCCTGAACATAGCCATGTTTAGCGTTGCCAGGGAGGAACTGTTCAGATATCGGTCATTAATCAGGAAAAATCGCGCAGCATTATGGACGTTATGCTTTTATCAGCGGCTTTTTATTGCGGTATGGTCCTGAGAAAGGGAGGCTGAAAACCACTATTAACTTCACTCAGTGATGAATGAGTAAGAAAACTCCGCCGCTGCGTTAATAATTAAAGATTAATCTCTGGCATCAATGATGCGCAATGAAGAGAGCGAAAAGATAGACACATAACGTTAGTGATAAGGAGCAATAAACTATTTATCCTGGATTAATCCTGGAGAAAGTATATGCCATTAACCCATTCCCCGGAATTAAACGCAGCCGCAAAAATTTGAGTCAGGTCCAGCATTAACTCAAATGCATGGTGATTATTTTTTGCGCGATGTTTAAATTGGCTTAATGATATTGAGACGATTTAGTTCCGACGATTAGCTGGGCTTACGTAAGAAAGGGAGGGCCCAATCCCGCGTAAACGAGATTGGGAAGGGAAGAGTAGCCGTAGAATGCGAGACGTTTGCTGTTGTGAATCAATTTTACCGCAAAAAAAGAAGCTTAGCCGTGAAGCCATTCATTAGTTATAAATGGAGCGGAAAAGGGTGCCGCAATTGTCCTGTTAAATGATCTTCATCTCTTCTGGTAAGAACAAATCTCAGCGTTAAGTCTAAAAAGCGCGGTAGCATTGGGGTTTAGCGGTTCTCCGTGCCTGACGGATAATGGTATACGCTGCGACTGATATCTAATAAGCGGCAGCTGCGACGGGTGCCGATGTCAAAGGTGGCCTGCAGGAAATCCACAGCCTGACGTTTTTCATTAGTGGTAAAGAAGTGCTTCAGAACACTCTGCAGCATCTCTTTGTCCGAGTTGAGCGTCTGCAGTTCACGCGTGATGTTCTGCAGTTTTTCTTCCAGCTCTTTGATTTTTCTGCCTTCTTCCGAAGACAACCCAGAAAACTTCTTCTTCCAGCTGTAGAACGTGGCTTCAGAGATGCCTAACTCTTCACAAATCTCTCTGACTTTCACGCCCGATTCAGAAGCTTTAATGGCATTTGTGATTTGATCTTCGCTGTATCGTGACTTTCTCATAAATGCTCTTACCTTTCTTATCGATTAATGGATGAGAATGACTTTAATAATTTCTGGCACTGTAAGATTCTATTAAGGCAGTATTAAAGTGCGCGAATTGAATTGCGAAGCCTAAATTAAGATATTTAGAATAAATATCATCATGGGATAAATCTTATTTTATTCTTATCCGGTGGGCGTGCCTTCCTGGAGGGGGGATTTTTGTTATAAATTCATCGCATCCAAAATACGAAAAAATTCTACGTACATTGGATATTTAGCCTGACCGACTTGATTAATATGGCGGGAAGGGCTCTTAAAGGTTGTTTTATTTTCAGCCTGAAATCGTTTCCATCTGAAGTGATTCGCGCCATTTATAATAAGAATTATCCTGAATTAACACTCCGGATCATGATTTACATCTCAATTTTCGGACCAGCTTGGTCTGAAGTCTTACATTTTCGCCAGGCCCACTGAGCGCTTATTAATTCGTTACAGGGATGTTGTACCGAAGCGGTTGTAGTTGAGTAATACTAAGGAAGAGTCGATGAAATTGAGCGTAATGTCTAATGCCGCCTGGATGATGTCTGAGAAGATCATCTCCGTTTTTGGCGTCATTTTTGTGACGTCTTACGTGGCGAAATCCTTTGGCCCAACGGTGTTTGGCCAGATGGCGTTTTCTACTTCACTATTTGCGATGGTGCAAACCGTTGCAATCTTTGGCACCGAAACCATTCTGTTTAAACGCGTCAGCAAAAATGCGTCAAAAAGGCCTGCGCCTGATGACCATCGCCCGTACGATGAGAATGGTGCTGTTGCTGGTCACTTCGGTGCCAGTCTTAATCTGGGTCTGGTACAACATGCAGGAAAATTTCCTGGCGTTTGCACTGGCCTCATTTGTTGCCTCGGTTTTTGTCACCCTGGACACCTTCAGCGTTTATAACAACGCGCGTCTTGCCTCGCGTCTTAACACCATCGCCAACGCCGTGGGCATGCTGCTGAGTTTCGGCATCAGCTTCACCGTCGCCTGGCTGCGTCTTAATCCGCTCTGGCTGACGCTGTCGATTGTCGCAGTGACTCTGGTGCCTTACCTGATTAAGCGTCACAACTTCTATCAGGACCATCAGGATCAGATGCCACCACGCGAAAAGCGCACTGCCTATCTGCGTTATCTGATGTATGCCGGTCTGCCACTGGCGATCTCCAGCATCTTTATCTCTGTGCAGGTAAAAGCGGCGCAGATGTTCCTGGCAGGCACGGCACCCGCGCGCGACCTCGGGCTGTTTGCGGCGGCGAATACCATTTCCGCCTCATGGATTTTTATCCCGGTGGCGCTCATCACCTCCTGCTTCACTGAAATCTTCAGGGAGCGCGGCGAGGTCGCCATTAAGCTGGCTGCGCGGCTCAATGGCTATGTTATGGCGGTTTCATTGCTGATGCTGCTGATCATTTCGCTTTACGGCGAGCGGATCATCATTGCGTTGTACGGCCCGGAATTCACACAGTCAGGAAGTCTCATTACGTTGCTGTCGATAGCGACCAGCTTTTCGGCAATGGGGACCGTAGCGTATCGCTACATGGTCAAAGAGGGAGGATTTAACTACTTGCTGAGGAAAATCATCTGCCTGATGGTCATCAGTTTGCCGCTCTCCTGGTGGTTGATCCAGGGTCACGGCATCATGGGGGCCGCGTGGAGCGTTTTCCTTTCAGAACTTTTGTCCCTGACCGTAATGAATTACTTCTTTAAAAACGGCGTCATTCAAAAGATTCAGGTTTCCTCACTCAACTACAAAACATACAAATGAGGTCAGATATGCTCAAGTTGAAAGAAGAACTCAGAAGAAGTGTGCAGTATTTTATTAAGAAGATGCCCTGGGCTTATCAGGACCGCATCTACTACTTCCATAAGTTCAGAAAGCTGCCCAATCTGCGTCAGCCAAAAGTGTTCAACGAGAAGGTGTTGTACCGTAAGTTTATCTTCGGCGATTACCAAAGCTATGGTCGTCTGTCAGATAAGTACTCGGTGCGCGAATTCATTGCTGAAAAAATCGGTAATGAATACCTGATCCCGCTGGTACACGAAACGACTGACCCGACCACGCTGAACAGCTTACCCTGCTGGAAGGGGACGGTGATCAAGCCGAACCACGCCTCCAACATGGTAGAGATTCTGCTGGAGGAGCCAGACGCACTGCGCAAGCAGCAGATCATTCATGACTGCTATCGCTGGCTGAAGACCGACTTCGCCAACGAAGCGCGTGAGATTCACTATCGCTACATCAAGCCACGTATCCTGGTTGAGAAGTACATTGGTGATGGCAAAAGTGCGCCGATTGATTACAAGTTTCATATGTTCAACAAGCGTGATGGCAAGTTCGAATATGTGCTGCAGGTGATCTACAACCGCTGCCAGCCGCTGCTGTCGATGAATTTCTACGTGAATAACCTCAATGAGGCCTATCACAAGATTCGCGATACCGGTCTGGATGTCTCACCGATTATGCCGTCACTGGAACATGCGCTCGAACTGAGCAAGAAGCTGGCCAGTGATTTCGACTACGTGCGTGTGGACTGGTATATCCATGACGAGCGCATCTACTTTGGCGAACTGACCTTCACCCCAGGTGCAGGACTGGTCACCGGATTAGATCGTGGTTTAAATCAGATGATGGGAGATATGTGGATTCAGGACCGCCGCGGAACGCAGAGCCCGGGCGTTACAGTGCAGGATGTTAATATTCCTGCCATGTTGAAGAAAATTTAAGCACACACAGCAATATAAAAAACCCCGCTTAGCGGGGTTTTTTTATGCGCAAAAATCAGGGCATCGGCCAGTCAGCAGGCGCCTGGCTCATCACATCGATAAAGGCATGCTTTGAGATTTCCAGAAAGTTATGCACGTTATCCATACTCAGGGTAATGCCCATCAGACCGGTAACAAACCAGCAGGTCATGCCTAAACCAATCCCGCCACACATAAATGCCATCACGTGACGGCTATCCTGACGAAGTTTGGTTTTCAGGGTGCTGGCAAAAAACATCATGATTGCGCTCAGCAATTCCCAACGCATAACAAGTAAACTGGCGGTTAACGTAGCCATCGGCCGGACCTCAATATCAGTAAGTATTCCTGACAATCTGCGGACATCACCGGCGGCGGAAAAGTGTGTCAGGGGGTGCTTTTTCGCCGTCAACCCAGGTTCAAAGTGTGATTTGGGTCACATTATATCACCCGATTTTAAATTTTGAACAAAATTTGACTCTGGTATGGTAGCGGCGTGAGGGAATAGTGAGCAGTAGAAGAAGAACGGCGGGGAAATCAGTCAGATGCGCCCGGGCGGGCGCATCTGAGGGGTCAACGAACCGGACAGCACTCGCCGGTCGTGCGCTGGGTGAAGCTACTGATACCGTCATTGCAGCCAAAACTCAGCAGGCGAGGGCGCTGAATCGCCTGGCGGCGCATGGTATGGCGGTAAGCGGTAGGCGTCTGTGAAAACTGACGACGAAACACGCGGGAGAAGGTCTGCTGCGAGTCATAGCCATACTGCATCGCGATATCAAAAACCGGCCGCTGTGTCTGTGACAGCGCTTCCGCTGCCAGCGTCAGACGGCGCTCGCGAATATAGCCACCCAGCGTCTGTTTCGTTACCGAACGGAACATACGCTGCAGATGCCATTTCGAATAGCCCGATTTTGCGGCAACCTCATCGATCGACAGGCTCTTATCCAGGTTCTGGTCAATCCAGTGCGTCAGGGAATGAATGATCTCTTCTTGCATCATGGTCTCATCCTTCTGGTGCTTAATAAGCGGTAATGGGAGTTTAGTGGTTTTGATGGAGAGCGAGTATAATTCCTCAAGTTAACTTGAGGTAAAGAGCCTGATGAAAAAAGAACGCAACTATCCGAAACCGGTCTTAACACCGGGTGAAGTGGCGCGCCGCAGCGGTGTGGCGGTTTCGGCGCTGCACTTTTATGAGACAAAAGGACTTATTTTCAGCACCCGCAACAGCGGCAATCAGCGGCGATATAGCCGTGACGTGCTGCGACGCGTCGCGATTATCAAGATTGCGCAGCGTATCGGCATTCCGCTGGCAACGGTCAGTGACAGCCTGGATCACATTCCGCCTGACAAGCGCATGTCGACACCGGAGTGGGATGCGCTGACGCAGCACTGGCGCGAAGAGCTGGATAAGCGCATTGAAACCCTGACCCGCCTGCGTAATGACCTGGATGGCTGTATCGGCTGCGGCTGTTTGTCGATGCGCGACTGCCCGCTGCGCAATCCCGGCGACCGGCTGGGTCAGCAGGGCTCGGGTGCGGTGCTGCTTGACCCGGAACAGGATGATAAACATCCGGATGTGGAGTGACGTCTATACTTGGTGAAGGTCAAAACACAGGGAATCATGATGATCACCGTTCACCATCTTGAGAAATCGCGCTCGCATCGGGTGCTGTGGCTGCTGGAAGAGCTGGAAGTGCCGTACCAGATTAAACGCTATCAACGCGAACCGACCATGCTGGCCCCGGAGGCGCTGAAAAAAGTGCATCCGCTGGGAAAATCACCGGTGATTACCGACGGGAACCAGGTAGTGGCAGAGTCAGGTGCCATTCTCGAATATCTTGAAGAGAAATATGATCACGAGTTCCGGCTCAAAGTGAGTGATGAGGCGTCGCGGCTGCAGTGCCGCTACTGGCTGCACTATGCCGAAGGCTCGCTGATGCCGCTGCTGGTGATGAAGCTGATCTTCGGTCAGATGGGTAAAGCACCGGTGCCGTGGCTGCTGCGCCCGGTCGGGGCGGCATTCGGTAAAGGCGTGCAGAAGGCGTTTCTGGATAAACAGCTTAAGCCACACATGCAGATGATCGAACAGCATCTGGCTGCAAATCCCTGGTTCGCCGGTCAGCGCTTCAGTATCGCTGATATCCAGATGAGCTTTCCGCTGCTGGCGCTTGCGCGACGTGCCGGACTGGAGCAGATGCCCGCCAGCCAGAAATGGCTGCAGACTGTGCAACAGCGTGCCGCCTGGCAGCGCGCGATCGATCAGGGCGGCGAGCTTTCGCTGCCAGGTTAATTCCCCTCTTCCACTGGCGGGTCGTGTCTCATCACGGCTGCGCCAGTGCGCATCCCCCCTGAAAATCGCGTTAACTTCAGGGCGTCAGCGTTTGACGTCGGCCTGGGCCACGTGGCTGCTGGCGACTTAAGCCTGATCTTTATGCTGAAGAATCTCCCTCTGACAGTTGAAAATGTGCCGCTAAACGCCGGATAATCGCATGCCTTTTTATCTGGCCGCTTCTGGCGGCCAACTATCTGCGGCAAGGTAAACGTTTGCCTGCCGGGTAAACCCGACAGTGACGCCGTCTACCCGCTTATTCCAGGGACAGCGATGGTCGCAGAGCGATCCACACAACAAAAATTTTTGAGGCTCAACTATGTCAACTGAATCACGCCCGGCCAGTGGAAAACTGGACGCCTGGTTCTCGATCTCGGCGCGCGGCAGCAGCGTGCGCCAGGAAATTCTGGCCGGACTTACCACCTTCCTGGCGATGGTCTACTCCGTTATCGTGGTGCCAGGAATGCTGGGCAAGGCCGGTTTTCCCCCTACTGCCGTGTTTGTCGCCACCTGCCTGGTTGCCAGCTTTGGTTCCATCATTATGGGACTGTGGGCCAATCTGCCGATGGCGATTGGCTGTGCAATCTCCTTAACCGCCTTTACCGCTTTCAGCCTCGTGCTGGGCCAGCACATCAGCGTGCCGGTCGCGCTGGGCGCGGTGTTCCTGATGGGCCTGCTGTTTACCCTGATCTCAGTGACCGGCATTCGGGCCTGGATCCTGCGTAACCTGCCGATGGGCGTGGCGCACGGCACCGGCGTCGGAATTGGCCTGTTTTTGCTGCTGATTGCGGCTGACGGTGTAGGCCTGGTAGTGAAAAACCCGGCACCGGGCCTGCCGGTGGCGCTGGGGCACTTCACAACCTTTCCGGTAATGATGACGCTGCTGGGACTGGCAGCAATTATTGGACTGGAGAAGCGCCGGATGCCCGGCGGTATTCTCATGACAATTATCGCCATTTCGCTGCTGGGGCTGATCTTCGATCCGGCGGTGAGCTACAAAGGATTGTTTGCGCTGCCGAGCCTGCGTGATGCCAGCGGTGAGTCGCTGCTGTTCAGCCTCGACATTATGGGCGCGATGCAGCCGGTCGTGCTGCCAAGCGTGCTGGCACTGGTGATGACGGCGGTCTTTGACGCGACCGGCACCATTCGCGCGGTCGCGGGTCAGGCAAATCTGCTGGATAAACAGGGCCAGATTATCAATGGTGGTCGTGCGCTGACTAGCGACTCCGTCAGCAGCCTGTTCGCGGGTCTGGTGGGCGCGTCACCGGCTGCGGTTTATATCGAATCGGCGGCAGGAACGGCGGCGGGGGGTAAAACCGGTCTTACCGCGATTGTGGTCGGCCTGCTGTTCCTTGCCATTCTGTTTATGTCACCGCTGGCGTATCTGGTGCCGGCTTACGCCACCGCCCCCGCGCTGATGTATGTGGGTCTGCTGATGCTGAGCAACGTGGCGAAAGTCGACTTCAATGATTTTGTCGATGCGATGTCGGGCCTGTTAACGGCGGTGATTATCGTGCTCACCTGTAACATCGTAACCGGTATTATGATCGGCTTCGCCAGCCTGGTCGTGGGGCGTCTCTTCGCGGGGGGAATGGCGCAAGCTCAACGTCGGCACCGTCATTATTGCTATCGCGCTGGTGGCGTTTTACGCCGGTGGCTGGGCGATCTGACTGTACAACCGGGCGTGCGGCTGCACGTCCGGAATTTTTCACTATTTTCCCGCCCGGCGCACGCGTAGCTGACAATCTTCACCGCAGTTTGTTTTACACTTTAGCGCTTAACCAATGATTGAAAGAAACGACGCCTAAGGAAAGCATGGAAATCTTTTTTTACAATTCTCATCATGACGCTGGTCGTGTCGCTCTCTGGCGTCGCGGCCCGCATTCTCCCTTTTCAGATCCCGTTGCCGCTGGTTCAGATCGCTGTTGGTGCGATGCTGGCCTGGCCAACTTTTGGTCTGCATGTCGACTTTGATCCGGAGCTGTTTCTGGTGCTGTTCATTCCGCCGCTGCTCTTCGCGGATGGCTGGAAGACGCCGATCAGTGAGTTCCTGCATCATGGTCGCGAGATAATTGGCTTAGCACTGGCGCTGGTCCTGATTACCGTGATCGGCATCGGCTATCTGATCTACTGGCTGGTACCGGGTATCCCGCTGATCCCTGCCTTTGCGCTGGCGGCGGTGCTGTCACCGACCGATGCCGTGGCGCTCTCAGGCATTGTCGGTGAAGGCCGTATTCCCAAGAAGATTATGTCGATCGTGCAGGGCGAAGCCCTGATGAATGACGCTTCGGGCCTGGTATCGCTGAAATTTGCCGTGGCAGTCGCCATGGGCACCATGGTGTTTACCTGGGGCGGTGCCAGCGTTGAGTTCCTGAAAGTGGCGGTGGGTGGTCTGATTGCGGGTGTCGCGATCTGCTGGCTCTACGGTAAGTCACTGCGCCTGCTCAGCCGCTGGAGCGGTGACGATCCGGCTACCCAGACCGTGCTGCTGCTGCTGCTGCCGTTCGCTTCTTACCTGATTGCTGAACATCTGGGTGTCTCAGGCATCCTGGCGGCCGTGGCGGCCGGTATGACCATCACCCGTTCCGGTATTATTCGTCAGGCACCGCTGGCGATGCGCCTGCGTGCCAACAGCGTCTGGCAGATGCTGGAGTTCGTCTTTAACGGCATGGTCTTCCTGATGCTGGGCCTGCAGTTGCCGGATATTCTGCAGACCTCTGTCGATCAGGCGCAGGCCGATCCGAACGTCGAGCTCTGGATGCTGTTTGCCGATATCGGGCTGGTCTATGCCGCGCTGATGATCGTGCGTTTTGGCTGGCTGTGGATTATGCAGCGCTTCAGCAAACGCCTGCTGAAGAAGAAGCCGCTGGAGTTCTCCAACTACTCGTTGCGTGAACTGCTGATCGCTTCCTTTGCGGGTGTGCGCGGCGCGATTACCCTGGCCGGTGTCCTGTCGATTCCGCTGTTCCTGACCAACGGCGAGCCTTTCCCGGCGCGTTATGAACTGGTCTTTATCGCCACCGGCGTGATTCTCTTCTCGCTATTGGTAGGGGTAGTGATTCTGCCGATTCTGCTGCGCGGCATTGATACCATTGATAAAGGCGCACACCGTCGCGAGCTGCAGAATGCGCGTGCGGTAATGGCAGGCGCAGCCATTGAGAGCCTGCACAAGATGGAAGAGCGGCTGGAGAATGAGTCGGAAGAGAACATCGATCCGGAGCTGCTTAAAGAGGTGAGTCTGCGGGTGATTGGCAACTTACGTCGTCGCGCTGAAGGGAAGAATGACCTTGAACACGCGCTGTTCGCCGAGAACCTGGAGCGTCGCTTCCGCCTGACCGGACTGCGTGCCGAACGTGCTGAGGTCTATCATCTGCGCGCCACCCAGCAAATCTCCAATGAGACGATGCAAAAGTTACTGCACGACCTGGATCTGCTGGAAGCGCTGCTGATCGAAAAAGAGGAGTAAGTCCTGACTGGCACGCCTGCGCGTTAATGCGGCGTGCCAGCCTTTCACACCGACAGGCGCGGCGGCTCATCCGGCCAATGCTCGCGACAACAGGCTATCCACGCCTGCGCACTGCGCGACAGATAACTCCCTTCCCGCCAGATCAATCCCAGACTCCACTTCAGCTCCGATTCCAGCGGCAGCCACAGCAGCGACTGCTTATCCAGCCGCTGACAGATCGGCTCCGGCAGAATCGCCAGCCCCATCTCCGCCTGCACCATCGCCGCCAGAAAATCCCACTGTCCGCTGCGAACCGCCACCGTTGGCGTCAGGTTGAGCCGCTGAAACGCCTGCATCAGCTGACGATTCAGCGAGAACTCCTCATTAAAAATCAGCAGTGGATGCTCTGCCAGTTCTGCCAGTCCAATCTGCTGGCGGCTGAGCCACTCCGGGCGACGCGGCAGCAGTACGCAGAGCGGATGATGCATCAGGGGCAGGGTGTTCAGCGGCAGCTCGGCATCGACCGGTAGCGCGGTCAGGGCGATATCCAGACTGCCCGCCAGCACCGCCTGCTGGACGGTCAGACCGCCGAATTCAGAGATTTTCAGCTTCACACCGGGATAGCGGCGGCGAAACGCGGAAATCGAACCGGCGATCTGCATACCGACCATCGGCGGAATACCCAGTCGCAGCTCACCGGTTTTAAGCTGGTTGATGTCACCAATCTCCGCTTCCAGCTGATGAAACTCCTGCAGGATCGCCAGGCCGCGTTGATAGACCGCCTGGCCGCTGTCGGTGAGGTGCAGACGACGACCATCGCGCAGGATCAGCGTGCAGCCCAGCTCCTCCTCCAGCTGGCGCAGCATTTTGCTGATGGTCGGTTGTGTCACAAACAGCTTCTGCGCCGCACGGGTAAAGCTCTGCTGGCGTACGACTTCAGTAAAGTAACGCAGGGCGCGGACATCCATAACTATTCCTTTCAGGCATGATTTCGATAATTTTAATTCATTTTTTTCACCTTCTGTTGACGATTTATACTGGTGACATCAATTTAATCGGGGAGACAAGGTGATGGCGTTAGCGCTCACTTTACGCAGCAACCGCGCAGTGCAATGGCTCAGCCTGCCGCTCCAGCTGGGTTTCTATATCGGCCTGTTTATCGCCTGCGACCGGCTGGTGAGCTGGCTGCATCTGCCGCTGCCCGCCAATATCGTCGGGATGCTGCTGCTGCTGGCGTTAATCGTGACGCGGATTGTGCCGCTGAACTGGGTTAAAGCCGGATCACGCTGGCTGCTGGCCGAGATGCTGCTGTTCTTTATTCCGGCGGTGGTGGCGGTGGTGAACTATGGCGATCTGCTGCGGGTTGATGGCTGGCGCATCTGTGTGGTGATCGGCGTCAGTACGCTGCTGGTGCTGGCCTCGACTGCCTGGGTGGTGGACCGGCTTTATCAGTATGAAGTCGCGCGCGCCGCGCGTAAGCAGGATCCGCATGCGTGATTTTCTTCTCAGCCTGCTGTGTGTAGCCGTTACGCTGCTGGTTTATGCGCTGAATAAACGGCTTTACCGCCGCTGGCGGACGCTGCTGCTGATGCCACTGGTGATGACGCCGCTGGTGCTGGTGGCATTGCTGCTGCTGACGCATATCAGCTGGCAGGATTACATCGCCGAAAACCACTGGCTGCTCTGGCTGCTGGGGCCGGCGACGCTGGCGTTTGCGGTGCCGGTCTATGAGAACGTGGAAATTATTAAGCGCCACTGGCTGTCGCTGAGCGCGGGCGTAGTGACCGCGACGCTGGTCGCCGTCTGCAGTTCCGTCTGGCTGGCGCGGCTGTTAACCCTGCCGGAGTCGATTCAGCGCAGCCTGGCCGTGCGCTCTATCACCACGCCGTTTGCGCTGGCTGCGGCGGGTCCGATTGGCGGGCAGCCCGATCTGGTGGCGCTGTTCGTGGTGATTACAGGCGTGTTTGGCATGGCAATCGGCGACGTGCTGTTTCTGCGGCTCGCCATTAAGCAGGGCGTGGCGAAAGGCGCGGGATTCGGTGCGGCGTCACACGGTGCCGGCACGGCACGCGCCTATCAGATTGGCGAGCAGGAGGGCGTGGTCGCCAGCCTGGTGATGATGCTCTCTGGCGTGGTGACCGTGGTGCTGGCCCCGCTGATTGGGCACCTGATGTGGACAATATAGGCTACACTCCGTCGCACAGGGACTGGTCTGCGCTGAGACACGTATTTTTACGTAAAGTTTTCCAGATTTTGTTGTCTCCCCATTTCAGGCTGTTAACCTTGCGGCCGAATTAATTGTCCTTTCACGGAGTGGAATCATGTTTAAGCAACTTGTTGCCGGGAGCGCCCTCGGGCTGGTTTTAATGAGCGGTGCCGCTCAGGCGATTGAAGGCAGTGTTGATGTCAGCGAACATAACACCAACCTGAATGTGGGTCTGGGCACCACAACACCCGGTCTGTTTCTGAAAGGTAACTGGCTGCGTAGCGACCATGACGGCAGCACCTACGGTGCCGGTCTGGGTTACAACGTTGATTTCGGGCCGCTGCGTCTGGCGCCGACCGCAAAAGCGATCTTCACCCATCCTGAAGATGGAAAAGATGGATTTGCGGTGGCGCTGGGTGGTGCAGCACACTACAGCTTCAACAGCATGTGGGGCCTGTATGGCGAATATTATTACGCGCCAGAGTCTTTCACCGATCAGCTCGACAGCTATCAGGAAGCCGGTGGCGGCCTGAGCTTCACGCCGGTTTCACTGCTTAACCTGCGTGTAGGTTATCAGTACATCGAACTGAACAACAAAGATGGACGCAAAGATAACGTGCTGGTCGATGGCCCGTACGTGGGTGCATCGCTGCGCTTCTGATTCTGCTGCGCAAAAGAAGAGGGCGACTACTTCGGTAGCCGCCCTTTTTTTATTGCCTGCTCGTTATGAACGAAAAGCCACGATCAGTGCGCTTTGCCCTGTTCGATGCCGGTGCCGGTCTGCGAGCGGATAAACTGTGCACGGAAGCGTGAACGTTCTTCTGCGCCCTGCTGCGAATGGTCGGTAATCGAGAAGAGCCAGATGCCCACAAAAGCCACCGCCATGGAGAACAGCGCCGGATACTCATAGGGGAAAATCGCCTTCGCGTTGCCCAGCACCTGTACCCACACCGTCGGGCCGAGGATCATCAGGATAACGGCGGTCAGCAGACCGAGCCAGCCGCCCACCATCGCGCCGCGCGTCGTGAGTTTTGACCAGTACATCGACAGCAGGATGATCGGGAAGTTACAGCTGGCCGCAATCGAGAAGGCCAGCCCGACCATAAAGGCGATGTTCTGTTTCTCAAACAGAATACCCAGCGCAATCGCCACCACGCCCAGCGCCAGCACGGTAATTTTTGAAACCCGCAGCTCATCTTTCTCGCTCGCCTGACCTTTACGATACACGCTGGCATAGAGGTCGTGAGACACCGCCGACGCACCCGCCAGGGTTAAGCCTGCGACAACGGCCAGAATCGTGGCGAAGGCAACCGCAGAGATAAAGCCCAGGAAGGTGCTGCCGCCCACGGCGTTCGCCAGATGCACCGCCGCCATATTGGTGCCGCCAATCAGCGCGCCGCTGGCATCTTTAAAGGCCGGGTTAGCCCCCACCAGCAGGATGGCACCGAAGCCGATAATAAAGGTCAGGAAGTAGAAGTAACCCATAAAACCGGTGGCCCAGAAGACGCTTTTACGTGCCTCTTTAGCATCCGCTACGGTGAAGAAGCGCATCAGGATATGCGGCAATCCGGCCGTACCAAACATCAGCCCCAGCCCCAGAGACAGCGCCGAGATAGGATCTTTAACCAGTCCGCCAGGCTGCATAATCGCGATGCCTTTTGGATGGACCGCCATCGCTTCGGTGAACAGCGTATTAAAACTGAAACCGGTCGCCTTCATTACCATGACCGCCATGAAGGTGGCACCAAACAGCAGCAGCACGGCTTTGATGATCTGCACCCAGGTGGTGGCCAGCATGCCGCCAAACAGCACATACATCACCATCAGAATGCCGACCAGGACTACCGCAACATGGTAGTTAAGGCCAAACAGCAGCTGGATCAGTTTACCGGCCCCGACCATCTGCGCGATCAGGTAGAGCGCCACGACCACCAGCGAGCCGCAGGCTGACAGGGTGCGGATCGGCATCTGCTTCAGACGATATGAGGCGACATCGGCAAACGTATAGCGACCCAGGTTACGCAGTCGCTCAGCGATTAAAAACAGAATCATCGGCCAGCCGACCAGGAAGCCGAGCGAGTAGATCAGCCCGTCATAACCAGAGGTGTAAACCAGCGCCGAAATGCCCAGGAACGAGGCGGCCGACATGAAGTCACCCGCCATCGCCAGGCCATTCTGGAAGCCAGTGATATTGCCGCCCGCGGTGTAGTAGTCATTACGTGATCGGGTGCGCTTTGAGGCCCAGTAAGTAATTCCCAGCGTGGCCCCGACGAAAATCGTAAACATGATAATCGCCTGGTAGTTGGTCGCCTGGCGCTGCACGGCACCGGTTATCGCATCGGCAGCCAGCGCTGAAAACGGCAGCATTAAGGCCAGCAGCCATAAGGTGAGACGAGTCATGATTTCACCTCGCTGAGGATCGCTTTCGTTAAACGGTCAAACTCACCGTTGGCACGCCAGACATAGACGCCGGTCAGCACAAACGACATCACAATGAGCCCGACCCCAATCGGGATACCGCGCGTGACGTTGGTGCCGGCATGCAGCGGCGTACCGAGCCAGCCGGGGGCAAATGCGATCAGCAGGATAAAGCCGACATAGAGCACCAGCATGATCAGCGACAGCAGCGTCGCGAACGCCTGGCGCTTACGGACTAATTCATGAAAAAGGGGATTACGCTCAATCTGTTGATTGATGGCATCCTGATTCGAAAGGGCGTCATTCATCACATTTTCTCCAGAGGGCTTGCAGGCGAGAACCTCGCGACAGGGCGCGGATTCAGCTGGTTATAATATTTGTGACTACCGAAACAGACTGCGTAGGGCGGGTGTGGCGGGAAGCGATCTTCCCGCCGGACAGCGTGCGCTTAAGGCATTTTGATCGACTGTTTCTCCTCAAGCAGTTTTTCTACTACGCCAGGATCGGCGAGCGTAGAAGTATCACCAAGATTACTGGTATCCCCGGTGGCAATTTTGCGCAGAATACGCCGCATGATTTTGCCGGAGCGGGTTTTCGGCAGTGAGTCGGTCCAGTGCAGTACATCCGGTGTGGCTATCGGGCCAATCTCTTTACGGACCCACTGGCGCACTTCGGTGTACAACTCCGGCGACGGCTCTTCGCCATGATTCAGCGTGATATAGGCATAAATCGCCTGGCCTTTGATGCTGTGCGGAATCCCCACTACCGCCGCTTCGGCAATTTTAGGGTGCGAGACCAGCGCCGATTCAATTTCGGCGGTGCCGAGTCGGTGACCGGAAACATTGAGTACGTCATCGACGCGTCCGGTGATCCAGTAGTAGCCATCTTCATCACGACGGGCACCATCACCACTGAAGTAGACATTTTTAAAGGTAGAGAAGTAGGTCTGCTCGAAACGGTCGTGATCGCCATAGAGGGTACGCGCCTGACCCGGCCACGACTCGGTGATCACCAGATTGCCTTCACAGGCGCCTTCCTGTGGCTGACCTTCGTTATCCACCAGCGCGGGCTGCACGCCAAAGAACGGTCGGGTGGCGGAACCCGCTTTCAGCTCGGTCGCACCCGGCAGCGGCGTGATCATGAAGCCGCCGGTTTCGGTCTGCCACCAGGTATCAACAATCGGGCAGCGGCTGTTGCCGATTTTCTTGTAGTACCACTCCCAGGCTTCCGGGTTAATTGGCTCACCGACCGATCCCATAATGCGCAGGCTGCTGCGGTCGGTGCCGGCAATCGCCTTATCACCTTCCGCCATCAGCGCACGGATGGCAGTGGGCGCGGTGTAGAGCAGCGTGACTTTATGTTTATCGACCACTTCCGCCATACGGCTCGGCGTTGGCCAGTTCGGCACCCCTTCAAACATCAGTGTAGTGGCGCCACAGGCCAGCGGGCCATAAACCAGATAGCTGTGGCCCGTCACCCAGCCAACATCAGCGGTGCACCAGTAGATATCATCCTGATGGTAATCAAAGACGAACTTAAAGGTGGTCGCGGCATAGACCAGATACCCGCCGGTGGAGTGCAACACGCCTTTGGGTTTGCCGGTTGAACCGGAGGTATAAAGGATAAACAGCGGATCTTCCGCGCCGACTTCTGCGGCAGCGTGGTTGGTGCTCGCGTTCAGCATCAGGTCATGCCACCACTGATCGCGGCTCTCAACCCAGCCCACATCTTTACCGGTGCGCTGGAACACCACCACATTTTTCACGCTGGTGACATTAGGATTTTTTAACGCGTCATCGACATTTTTCTTCAGCGGAATGCTGCGACCGGCGCGGATCCCTTCATCGGCTGTGATCACCAGCGAGGCGCTGGAATCGACGATGCGGCCCGCGACCGCCTCCGGTGAGAAACCGCCAAAGATCACCGAGTGAACGGCACCGATACGCGCACAGGCCAGCATCGCTACTGCGGCTTCCGGCACCATCGGCATATAGATCGCCACCACGTCGCCTTTTTTCACTTCCAGCAGTTCCAGCACGTTGGCGAAGCGACAGACTTCGGCATGCAGCTGGCGGAAAGTCAGGGTTTTGCTTTCGCTGGCGTCGTCGCCTTCCCAGATAATCGCCGGGTGATCGCCGCGCGTGGCTAAATGACGGTCAAGGCAGTTTGCCGCCAGGTTGAGCGTGCCATCTTCGTACCAGCGAATGTTAATGTTACCTGGTGCAAACGAGCAGTTTTTCACTTTGCTGTAAGGCTTGATCCAGTCAAGGATTTTGCCCTGTTCGCCCCAGAAACTGTCTGGATCGTCGACAGATTGCTGATACATCGCCTGATACTGTTCTGCAGTAATCAGGGTGTTTGCTGCAATATTCTCTGGAACGGGATGTTTGTGTATTTGGCTCATGGCGGATCTCCTTGAAGATGTTAATGATATGTCAATCAATGGTTAATTAAAGCCTGCACCAAAGCTTTGTTTCTTTTTTTGCGCCACAGATCACGTGATACACATCCCCCCCGAGAAGCGTTAAGCCATTCTGATCTATCAGGTTAACGCTCTGGCGGCGCTGGAGAAGTCAGGCATCGCTTTTACGCTTTTATCCTGAATAAAAAAGCGAGCAAACGCGCCGGATCAGTTTTTAATCGTTTCTGCATAGCTATGCGTAAATTCATCGAAGTAATACTTTTCATAACAGCAGGTTAGGGTTTTTCAGCTCCAGCAGCACTTTATGCTGCTTAGATGGTGAACTTTTAATCGGATCCGCCAGGGGTTGCATTTACCACAGTGAAAATGGTACTTATCTCGCCCCTGTTCTGCAGGTATCAACTCAGACCGCGTCTGAAAATGGGTATGGGAATCATCAGATTTTCATACGAGGCGCTGTTTCAAGACACCCTCTAATTTACCGGGCTTTTTGCTCACTCCCTGTGTGTATTGTCTTCTGCACCTTCGCAGTAGAGAGAAACGGGTTTTGACTGAGGAAATTACACGTTATGAAAGGTTTTAAAATCAGCCTGGCCTGGCAGATTCTGACAGCCCTGGTGCTTGGCATCGTTGTGGGTGCTGTGTTGCATAATCAGCCAGACAATCGTGAATGGTTAGTCACCAACATTCTCAGCCCGGCAGGCGATATCTTTATTCATCTTATCAAGATGATTGTGGTACCGATTGTGATTTCATCCCTGATTGTCGGCATCGCTGGCGTGGGTGATGCAAAGAAGCTGGGACGCATCGGCGTCAAAACGATTCTCTACTTTGAAGTGATCACCACCATTGCCATTGTGGTCGGTATTACGCTGGCCAACGTATTTCAACCCGGCACCGGCATTGATATGTCAACGCTGGCAACGGTGGACATCTCTAAATATGAAGCGACAACGGCAGAGGTACAGGGCGGTCCGCACAGCCTGGTGACCACCATTCTGTCGCTGATCCCGCAGAATATTTTCGCCTCAATGGCGAAGGGCGACATGCTGCCGATTATCTTTTTCTCGGTGCTGTTTGGTTTAGGCCTGTCGTCACTGCCGTCAGAACAGCGCGATCCGCTGGTGAACCTGTTCCGTGGCATTTCTGAAGCGATGTTTAAAGTGACGCACATGATCATGCGCTATGCCCCGGTGGGTGTGTTTGCGTTGATTGCGGTGACGATTGCTAACTTCGGCTTTGCCTCGCTCTGGCCGCTGGCTAAGCTGGTGCTGCTGGTTTATGCGGCGATTCTGTTCTTCGCCTTTGTGGTGCTGGGCGGAGTGGCGCGCTTCTGTAAGCTGCGGATTACCACGCTGATGCGTATCCTGAAGGATGAGCTGATTCTCTCTTACTCTACTTCCAGCTCGGAAACGGTGCTGCCGCGCATCATGGAGAAGATGGAAGCCTACGGCGCGCCGAAAGCGATCACCAGCTTCGTAGTGCCGACCGGTTACTCGTTTAATCTGGATGGTTCAACGCTTTATCAGAGTATCGCCGCGATCTTTATTGCGCAGCTGTATGGCATTGACCTGTCGCTGACCGACGAGATTGTGCTGGTAATAACGCTGATGGTGACCTCGAAAGGTATCGCTGGCGTGCCAGGCGTCTCCTTCGTGGTGCTGCTGGCCACGCTGGGCAGCGTCGGCATTCCTCTGGAAGGTCTGGCGTTTATCGCCGGTGTTGACCGCATCATGGATATGGCGCGTACCGCGCTGAACGTGGTCGGTAATGCGCTGGCGGTGCTGGTGATTGCCCGCTGGGAAAACCAGTTCGACGTCGAAAAGGCGAAAGAGTATGAGCTGGAGCTGCGGACACAGACCGCAAGCTGAACACGGCATTAACGTAAGAATGGGCTCAACGAAAGTTGGGCCTTTTTTTTATGAGATTTTTAATGGCAGATATACAGGTTGACTGAAAATTAAAGGGTTATATTTTTATAACTAAAATCCACGGTTATACGACAGTTATATTGTAATTATGATTGATTATAGTTATATTTCATTGCGGTGAGTTGACTGTGTTCTTTGACAACATGGAGTGTTGACGAATGCCAGAAATTAACTGGACGAAAAAGGCATTGAAACAGCTTTATGGGCTGCCTCAGAAAGAGGGTAACGCTATTGAAGATGCTGTAGAGGCGCTGGCTAAATGGCCGGATATTCCCCATCTGAAAGTCGAAAAGCTGACTGATGATAAACAGAAGCGAATGAAGCTGGTAGTAGGTTACTACCGCGTACTCTGGAAGATAGAGAAAGGTCAGCCAGTAGTGATAGATATACTTGAAGTCGTAAGAAGAACATCGACCACGTACAAAAAGCGCTAGCAGTGTGGCAGGAGCAATGTGCGTCATCAATAAGTTCTGTGCAGCCGGGTTTAGCGTTCCGCTGCACAGGCATACGATCAGACAGTGTTGCCTGCCGTACCAGTAAGGAGTGATTACCCATGAATGCTATACAGTTTCTGACGGACGAGCGCGGGAACCGCACTGGTGCTGTCATCCCTATAGAGCTGTTTAATAAGCTCATGGCTGAACGTCATTTAGATGATGTGTTTGAGTCTGTCCCTTATGAAGTGGGTCCAGACGATGATGAAACGATTCCTCACGATGTAATGAAAATCAGCCGACGGCAATCTGTTCCTTTGCATGTTGCCTGGCGTTTGCATCGTCACCTGTCACAGGAAGAGGTGGCGAATAAACTGGGCATCACGCAGGCTGGCGTGTCGAAGTTAGAGTCGAGAAAAAAACCTCAAAAACAAACGCTTGAGAAGCTGGCTGCTTTATATGACTGCAGAACGTCACAACTTTATATTGATTAAATGGATGCGCTTTTAACCTGCGATTGGTGGGTTTTAATTGTCTTTTGGATGAGTGACATAGGATGGGAGGCGAGGTCTTTGCAGGGAAAACAGTGCTCCGTTCAGTCGGATACCAGCAGTGACTGCGTAAAGTCGTCGTAAACCCATCCCTGGGGCCTCGGCCGCCGGTTCACTCACCTCATGGATGAGGTGCGTAATCGCGTGGGCCGAGCGTCATGGATGACGAATGCGTCTTTACGATCAGGTGAACCTTTTCTGACCGGCACCGGTCTCCCAGCGATTGCACTCACATGTACCGCACCCAGGCCGTAATACGCATCAATTAAGCATGTCTCAATACTCGATTGCGCTTCCTCGCCGAGCAGGCGAATCTTTTCTGACCGGCACCGGTCTCCCAGCGATTGCACTCACATGCACCGAACCCAGGTCGTAATGCTTATACTCATCACTCAACCAATCTGATCCCCCCGCAACATGACTCACCCCACATCCATCGAAAAAAGATCTCACCCAATGAATTAATCATTCGTTATGATGGTTAGTAATTTGAATAATTTATTCCTTTGCGGAGCCCGCCATGAAACTCGACCTCAGCCAGATGATCACCGAAGGCCGCAACCCGGCCAGCCAGAATATTGACGAACTCTCCACCGAAGCGATGCTTCGCGTCATCAATGATGAAGATAAAAAAGGTGGCGCTGGCGGTTGAGGCCATCGTGCCGCAGATTGCCGCCGCCGTTGACGCCATCTGCGCCGCATTCCAGGCCGGTGGACGACTGATCTATTGCGGCGCAGGCACCTCCGGTCGACTTGGCATACTGGATGCCAGCGAGTGCCCACCTACCTTTGGCACACCCCGCGAGCAGGTTATCGGCCTGATTGCAGGAGGCCATACCGCCATACTCCAGGCGGTAGAAAACGCGGAAGACAACCGGGAGCAGGGCGCGCAGGATCTGAAAGATATCCACTTCAGCCGCCACGATGTGCTGGTTGGCATCGCCGCCAGCGGTCGCACACCCTACGTACTGGGCGCGCTGGCATACGCGAACGAACTTGGCGCAACCACTGTATCGCTCACCTGTAATCCAGGCAGCGCCATGTCGCAGGTTGCCGCGATTGCGCTCACGCCGGTGGTCGGCCCCGAAGTGGTCACCGGGTCTTCCCGTATGAAAGCGGGCACGGCGCAAAAACTGGTACTCAACATGCTCACTACCGGGTCGATGATCCGCAGCGGAAAAGTGTACGGCAACCTAATGGTCGATGTGGAAGCCACCAATCAGAAACTGGTACAGCGTCAGGTTAACATCGTCATGCAGGCCACTGACTGTGATGAGGCGACGGCCAGCGCCGCGCTCACCGCCTGTGGCGGACACTGCAAAACCGCCATTCTGATGGTGCTGGCTGACCTGGCTGCCGATGAGGCGAAAGCGCTGCTCAGTCAGCATCAGGGCTTTATCCGTCAGGCTTTACAGGCAGCGGGAGCACGCTAATGGCCAGAATCACCGAGGCACTGTTGCGCGACATCCTGCAGGCGGTCGGTGGCGCGCAAAATATCGCGGCCTGTGGTCACTGCATGACGCGGCTCCGCCTGACGCTCAATCAGCCGGGAGAGAGTGATCTGGCACGGTTAAAAAAGCCTGCCGGGTGTCTTAGGCGTTATCGACAGCGAGGCACAGTTGCAGATTGTGCTGGGGCCTGGCAAGGCGCAAACCGCCGCCGAGGGGATGCAGAACCTGCTGGCTCAGGGTGATACCGCGCTGGCACCGCAGGGCGAAACAGCGGAACTTCGCGTGCTGGCGCAGCAGCAGAAGCAGCAGCTAAAGGCGAAACAGACCAGCGGCGTGCATCAGTTCCTGTCGCGCTTCGCCACCATCTTCACTCCGCTGATTCCGGGCTTTATCGGCGCGGGGCTGCTGCTGGGATTTGCCACGCTGATTGAACAGAGTCTCCACCTCAATGCACCCGGTGACCACGCGCCCTGGCTGCTGCATACCGTGGCGTATATGAAAGTCTTCGGTAAAGGGCTGTTCACCTTTCTCAGCATCCTGATTGGCTACAACGCGCAAAAAGCGTTTGGCGGCAGCGGCGTCAATGGCGCAATCATCGCCTCGCTGTTTGTGCTCGGCTATGTGCCCACGGCCACCACCGGCTACTACAGCGGCATGGAAAACTTCTTTGGCCTGACAATCGACCCGCGCGGCAACATTATTGGCGTGCTGATGGCGGCGATTATCGGGGCCTGGATTGAAAAACAGCTGCGCAAAATCATTCCCGACAATCTCGATATGATCCTCACCTCGCTGTTTACGCTGTTGATCACCGGCGCCATCACCTATCTGTTGATCATGCCGCTGGGCGGCGAACTGTTTAAAGGGATGTCGTGGCTGTTTATCCATCTCAATAACAATCCCTTTGGCTGTGCGCTGCTGGCCGGGCTGTTCCTGATCGCGGTGATGTTCGGCATCCATCAGGGCTTTATTCCGGTCTACTTTGCGCTGATGGAAACCCAGGGGTTTAACTCGCTCTTCCCGATTCTGGCGATGGCGGGAGCAGGCCAGGTCGGCGCATCACTGGCATTGTGGTGCAAAGCAGAAAAAGGGGCGCTGCTGCGGGCGCAGATCAAAGGCGCAATCGTGCCGGGGCTGCTTGGCGTCGGTGAACCGCTGATCTACGGCGTCACTTTGCCGCGCCTCAAGCCCTTTATCACCGCCTGCGGCGGTGGTGCGCTGGGCGGGTTCTTTATCGGGCTGGTGGCGTGGCTGGGTTTGCCGGTCGGGATGAACACGGTATTCGGACCCTCCGGCCTGGTCACGCTGCCACTGATGACCTCCAGCCAGGGGATCTTCGCTGGCATGGCGGTCTATCTGGCCGGGCTGATGGTGGCCTGGATCGGCGGATTCCTGCTCACCTGGTGGTTTGGCACCCGTAATGTCGACCTCAGCTGACCCGCTGCCGGAATTATCCAGTCCGGCTAACGGATGGATAATCAACCAAAATGTGAAAGCCGCTACAAAGCGGCTTTATTATTGCCACTAATTTAACTTAAACGCTAAAGAGTAGGCAGAGGCATGCCGAAAACATAAAAAAAAGGTAATCGTTATCTCTCAGCCCACAGTTTTCATGCCGACACTCAGACCGTCGCGTGCAGGACGTCGGGTCTCCAAGGACTTTTGATGCGTAACAACCAGCCTGTCTCTCAGCGTGAATATCTGTTCGACGATAATGCGACACTGATGTCGACCACCGATCTTAACAGCCACATCACCTACGCTAACGACGCGTTTATCGAGGCGAGCGGATTCACCGCCGACGAGATCAACGGCCAGCCGCATAACATGGTACGTCACCCCGATATGCCATCAGAAGCGTTTGCCGACATGTGGGCGACGCTGAAACAGGGTGAACCCTGGACGGCACTGGTCAAGAACCGCCGTAAAAATGGCGATCACTACTGGGTGCGGGCCAACGCCATTCCGGTAGTCCGCGACGGTAAAGTGCAGGGCTACATGTCGGTGCGCACCAAACCCACGGCAGAGGAAGTGCGTCAGACTGAGGTGCTCTATCAGGATTTTCGTGAAGGCCGCGCCAGAGGGCGACGTTTTCACAAAGGCCTGCTGGTTCGCAGCGGCTGGCGTCGTCCCGCCTCAATCCTGAAGACGCTGCCCCTTCGCTGGCGGATCCGCACAACGTTGCTGACGTTACTGCCCCTCTCGGTGGCAGGCGTCTGGGCGCTGGGCATGACGCCCGCGGCACTGGCAGGCTTTACCGCGGGAATGGCTGCGCTGCTTCTGCTCTGCAGCCTGTGGCTGGAGCAGCAGATTTCACGCCCTATTGAGCGGATGTGCAAACAGGCGCTGAGCGTGGCAACCGGTGCCAGCCATAAAGTGGAGCAGATGGACCGCGTTGATGAGGTGGGTGTGACGCTGCGCGCCATCGGTCAGCTCGGATTGATGTTCCGCTGGCTGGTGGATGATGTCAGCGGCCAGGCAATCAATGTGCTGAGCGCCAGCGACGCCATCGCCCGCAGCAACAACGAACTCAGCCGCCGTACCGAGCAGGCGGCTGCCAATGTGCAGCAGACTGCGGCCACCATGAACGAAATGACCGCCACGGTGAAGAGCAACACTGAAACTGCGCATGAGGCGAATACCCTCTCAGCCGGCACCAGCCACGCTGCCAGCAAAGGCGGCGAGGTGATGACCGAAATGATGGGCATGATGGGCGAAATTGCTGACAGTTCAAAGCGGATTGCCAATATTACCAGCGTTATCGACGGGATTGCGTTCCAGACCAATATCCTGGCACTGAACGCCGCCGTGGAAGCGGCGCGGGCCGGTGAGCAGGGCAAAGGCTTTGCGGTGGTCGCCGGAGAAGTGCGCAGCCTGGCGCAGCGCAGCGCCAAAGCCGCGAGCGAAATCAAAATGCTGGTTGAAACCAGCGCCAGCCGGGTCAACTCGGGCAATGAGCACGCCAGCGCGGCAGGCCGCACGATGCAGGATATCGTGTCGCAGGTGCAGAATGTCACCGCACTGATCGCCCAGATCAGCGCCGCCACGGCCGAACAGGCGACCGCGCTCAGCGAAGTCAGTTCAGCGGTGGAAGATCTTGATGATATCACCCACCAGAATGCCGCCCGCGTGACAGAAAGCGCCGAGGCTTCAGGTCGTATGACTCATCAGGCTAACCGTCTGGTCGAAGCGATCAGCGTCTTTCGTTAAGAGAAGAGATTAAGCGGCCCGGTTAAGAGGCCAGCGCCTGCGTGCCGTCGCGTCCGGCACGCAGTGCGCCTGGTGACTGACCGACAATCCGTTTAAAGGCGCGACTGAATGCCGCAATCGAGCCGTAGCCGAGATGATAAGCCACGGCTTCCACCGCTTCACCGTTGTTCACAATCCGCTGCACCGCCAGCCGCATCCGCAACTCCGTCAGATAGCGCAGCGGCGTCATGCCGGTGGCATTGAGAAACCGTCCGGCAAACACTGAGCGCGAACAGCCTGCCACGCTGGCCAGCCGCGCCACCGTCCAGTTTTCGCCTGGCTCCCGATGCATCGCAGCAATCGCCTGACTCAGACGTGGATCGCGCATTGCCTGCACCAGCCCACTGCGCTCGCCGCAGCCGTTCTCTACCCAGCCGCGCACAATCAGCGCGGCAACCACGTCTGCCAGACGCGACAGAATCCCGGCGAATCCCGCCTGGCGGGTGAGCGACTCCCGCTCCATCGCCGCCAGAATCGGCTGAATCTCCGGGTATTGCGACAGCAGAGTACTCACCAGCATCACATCGGGCATGGTGTTGATCAGCGGCTGCATGCCGCCGAGCTCAAACGCCATGCAGGCGCTGAACAACAGCACGCTGTGCTCGTCATCACAGGCATCTTCCGGGACTGCAATGGCGCAGACGCTGTCGCAGAGCGGCTTGCTCGCCATGTTCTTAATACACTGGCAGCTCGCCTCCTCACTGGAGATCAGGCTGTGGGGTTTGCCGTGCGGCACCAGCAGCGCATCGCCGCTGTTGAGCTGAAACACCTCGCCGGAGGCGCTGCGCACCATCAGTGAGCCGCGTCCGACAAAGTGGAACTGCGCCCGGCCCGGCGCGTGATCATAACGCAGCCCAAACGGCGCGCTCACTGCGATACGCTGATAGTTCACGCCATAGAGGCGCATCCCCATCAGCAGCTCACTGGTCAGATCTCCATAGTGGCTCATGTGATTCCAGACGAATTATCAAAAATGAAGGTGTAAGCATCATAGATCGTCCTGACACGGCGTTCTATGCTCACACTCACTTTTTTTATCTTCCGGAGAAGCAGCATGAGTCTGACAACCGAAGTGGCTGATGAGGTTTCCTCGCCGACCCGTCCCGCGTGGGGCGCGGTATTTGCTATGGCATTTGGGGTGTTCAGCCTCATCACCGCCGAATTTTTACCCGTGAGTCTGCTGACGCCGATGGCCCACAGCCTCGGCGTATCAGAAGGGCAGGCGGGACAGACCGTCACCATCACCGCGCTGGTGGCGCTGTTTACCAGTCTGGTCACCGGCAGCGTCACGCGGCGCATCGACCGTCGCATCGTCATGCTGGTGTTTTCGCTGTTGCTGATCGCGTCGGCACTGATGGTGGCGTTTGCGGCTGACCTGACGGTGATCCTGCTGGCGCGGGTGCTGCTGGGTATGGCCATTGGCGGCTTCTGGACACTCTCAACCGCCATCACCATGCGCCTGGTTCCCACCGAACAGGTGCCGCGTGCGCTCTCTATCGTCTTCAGCGGTATCTCGCTGGCGACGATTATCGCTACGCCACTGGGCAGCTATCTCGGCGGACTGGTGGGCTGGCGCAACATCTTTATGCTGACTGCCGGACTGGGTACGGTGGCGCTGCTGTGGCAGTTCTTTACCCTGCCCGCCATGCCGGCAGAGAACAAAGCCCGCAACGGCGGGGTGCTGGCGCTGCTGCGTATTGGTGTGATGCGCTGGGGAATGCTGGCGGTAATCATGATGTTTACCGGTCACTTCGCCTTCTTCACCTATCTGCGTCCATTTCTGGAAAGCGTTGCGCAGCTCAACCTTAATCAGCTGTCGCTGGTGCTGCTGGCCTTTGGTGTGGCGAACTTCTTTGGCACCTCGCTGGCCGGTTTCCTGGTCACCCGCAGCGTATCACTGACCCTGAGTGGCATGGCGCTGTTGATGAGTGTCACCGCACTGCTGCTGGTGAGCTTTGGCGATGTCAGCTGGATGGTGGGCGCAGGCGTGGCGATCTGGGGGATGGCGTTCGGTTCGATGCCAACCGGCTGGTCAACCTGGATTTCGCGCGCGGTGCCGGATGATGCGGAGTCGGGCGGCGGTTTACTGGTTGCCACCATCCAGCTGGCGATTACTGTCGGCGCGGCGGCGGGCGGCTGGATGTTTGACCTGCGCGGCGCAGGCGGTGTGTTCGTTGCCAGCGGAGTTCTGATGCTGCTGGCCGCGCTGACCATCTTCACCCGGGTACGGCATCACGGTTAAATTCTCAAGGGCAGCAATATATGCTGCCTTTTTTTAATGGGCGTAGATTATTAACCTTTTGAGTGATAACTGTGCGAAATGTGCTTTTTATCATCAATTTTACTGAACGAGTTAAGCAAAACCCTCCGCTTTTTACTGATCAACTTCCGGACTAATATATCTATCAACAAGGCAGCACGCCTTACCTGATAAAAATTAACCGAGGAATTGACCATGAAATCTATCAAAACTTTTGCAGCTGTTATCGCGCTTTCTGTTCTGCCATTCGCCAGCTTCGCCCAATCTGTGACCGCCATCGACTCTACGCTGGATGGTGCTGAAGCGAAAATCGCTGCGCAGGCTCAGGAAGCTGGTGCTTCATATAAAATCACTGAAGCTTACACCAACAACGGCGTTCACATGACCGCTGAGCTGCTGAAATAAGTTAAGTTTTACCCTCTTGTGCTGACAGGACGCCTTTGGGCGTCCTGGCGGCGTTTATCCGCTAATAATCCTGTCCCTTTTCCCCCGAAATAATTATTATTCTCAAAAAAAATTCTGCATCTGACTGCTGGTCAGCTGTTTCTGGTTGCAATGTCGGACTTTCTTTTCACTGCGTCTGCAGTGGATTAACTATGGAGAAGTTATGAAAGCGATTACCAATACGTGCCGGACCCTGCGTCCGCTGTTACTGGCTACGGCCCTGTTCTCTGCCTCAGGATGGCTGGCGGTGCAGGCTGAAGATCTCAATCAGGCCGTGGGTAAAGGCGTCTATGAACTGGCAGTCAGCCCGAAAGATAACGCGCTGTTCGTGGCGACAGCGCAGAACAGCAGCGGTGACGGCGGCACAGTTTTCCGTCTCGACCCGGCTACGCTGGCGGTACAGCAGTCGATCAACACGGAGCTGAAATCGTTCGGCGCGGCGATCAACCCGAAAACCAACGTGCTCTACATCGGCAACACCGTAAACGGCTCGGTTACGGCCATTGACGCCAGCAGCGGCAAAGTGCTCAACACGCTGGTGCTGGATAGCCGTAAGCGCAGTGAGACAGTGCGCCCATTGCAGCCGCGTCAGGTGGCGGTTGATGCTAAAACTAACCGGGTTTATATCACCGGCCTGGGACCGCAAAGCGTGGTCTGGGTGGTGGATGGCAGCACGCTGAAACTTGTCAGTACCATCCCGAATACCGGTAAAATGGGCACCGGCCTGGCGGTAGATTCAGACGCGCAGAAGGTCTACGTCACCAACGGTGATGGTGAACTGGTGACGATTAATGCGCGCACCAATGCCATTGAGAAAAAGCAGAAGATTGACGGCGATAAAGAGCACTTCTTTCTGAACATCGCGCTGGATACGCGCGGTCAGCGTGCCTTCCTGACGGATTCAAAGCAGGCGCAGGTGCTGGTGGTTGATCTGCGTAATCAGCAGGTGATTCAGCGGATTGATGTGCCGGAATCGCTGGCGGTGCTGTTTAATGGTGATCGCGATGAGCTTTATGTTACTCATCGCAAAGCGGGTGAAGTCAGCATCATCGACGCCAGCAGCTATAAGGTGAAGCGCACGGTGAAAACCCCGGCATTGCCTAACAGTCTGGCACTCTCGGCAGACGGCAAGGTGCTTTATGTCAGCGTGAAACAACCTGGCTCGCGTAAGGCGCCGCCAAAAAATCCTGACAGCGTGATGCGTATTGCACTGTAAGGCGTGACGTCCCGGGCACTGCTGTGTTGAAGCTGTTTTACATCCGGTCTTTGTAAACGAGAAAGCCACTCTGACGAGTGGCTTTTTTTTATTTTCAAAGCCGTTTTGTAGTCTGGGATATCCTTTTGCCCTGGCGGCCCGCGAGACACTTGCCTTTATAGCGAACAGGCTATAGCATCATTTATAGCTTATTCGCTATAAGGATGTTGCGATGTGGGATGTGGATACAACCAAAAGATTTGATGAGTGGTTTAAGGCTCAGAGTGAGGAACTGAAGGAGGATATGCTCGCCGCGATAGTTATCCTGTCTGAGTATGGGCCGCATTTAGCGAGGCCGTTTGCTGATACCGTAGACGGCTCTGATTTTCCGAATATGAAAGAATTAAGAGTGCAGCATCAAGGCAAACCGATACGGGCCTTCTTTGCTTTTGATCCTTCTCGCCGCGGCATTGTGTTGTGTGCAGGCGATAAAACCGGGGTTAAGGAAAAGAAATTCTATAAAGACATGATCAAATCGGCAGATGCTGAATTCCGCAAATATTTGAATGGAGGGGATAATGGCTAATTTAAAAGAGCTGATGGCAAATCAAAGTCCGGAGAGTCGCGAACGCATTGCCAAAAAAAGTCGATGCAATGCGGCAGGTTATCGCGCTACACATGTTGCGCGAAGAACTTAACCTGTCACAGACAGAGATGGCGCACGCAATGGGTGTGAAACAGCCAACTATCGCCAGAATGGAACAGGCTGATAATGATCCCCGCCTTTCTACGCTGAAGCGTTACGTTACGGCTCTGGGAGGCGAGATAAGTATCGATGTCAAATTGCCGACAGGCAAAAGAATAGCTTTTGATCTGTGATTAGAAGAGAGAAGCCACATTATCGTGGCTTCTCTCTTTCCAACCCGTTACACCTCTTCCGACGCTTCGCGCATCATCTCATCGTGCGGAACATCATCCAGAATCTGTTCAAAGCTGCGCAGACGCTTATAGATCGACATCAGTTCGATCAGCGTCGACCAGGAGGCGATCAGATACTGGAACGAGCCGCGCACCTGATCAAACACGTTGGTGATCTGGTTGAGTAAGCCCAGCGTGATGGTGCCCGCCACAATGGATGGAAAAAGCAGAAACAGACCAAACACGTTATCAACCTGCAGATAGAGAATGCGGGTGATGTTGAAGTAGAGATAGTGAAAGTAGAGACGGAAGTAGTTAACCCGCACCCGACTGAACAACTCCTGAACCGTCTGCGGTGTGGCACGATCGGCATTGTCTTCGCCGTAGACCAGTTCTTTACGGTAGGCGGCTTCAACCCGCTGATTGCGGAACTCCAGCCCCGGCAGCTTAATCCCTACCAGCGCCAGCAAACCGGTACCAAACACTGACCAGAGCACAGCGGCAATCACCAGTGCGTAAGGAATATTGCCGAGGATGGGAATATCTTTCACGTGATGGGAGAGCGCGACCAGCACCGGTAAAAACGCCACCAGCGTCATAATTGCCTGAATAAAACTGACACCCCAGTTTTCCAGCGTGGTCGCAAACCGCATGGTGTCTTCCTGCACACGCTGTGCGGCACCTTCGACATGACGCAGACGCTGCCAGTTGTGCATGTAGTAGTTATTCATGGCGCTACGCCAGCGGAAAACCCAGTGGCTGATAAAGAAGGAGTTGAGTACGCCAATCACCACCGCGATTAATGCGATGCCGAGAAAAGAGAAAACCTCATGGTAAAACTCCGCAATCTGCACCGATCCCGCTTTGGTTAACGCTTTCTGAATCAGATCATAAAACGGTCCATACCAGGCGTTAATGGCCACTCCGACCTGCACGCCAAACCAGGTCACAAAGATGATCAGCGCGGAGCCCCAGACTGACCAGCGTTGCCATGGATGCGCATCAATCAACCGCCAGACCCCGGCAAAAATGGCTACCATGATCCAGTAATAGAGGTAGAACCAGAGCTGACTCACGGCGATAAAACGCGCTGCCGTCGTCGGCAGGGGCTGTTTCATTGCTGTTTCAAAGGTGGGCCAGATGCCGGGCAGATGCGCGGCAAAGCCGAACCAGGCAAAAATCGCTACTAAGCTCCAGACAGCCGCAGAGCTGAAAAACAGCGCTGGCCGCGGAAAAAAAGACTTAAACATAGGCACTCCGCTGTTGTGTGTTGCCTGTTATAACGTTTTTGACGGGTCGCTGTCTGTAGTCTGTTGTTTCTGCTAATGACAGGAGGGGGGATAGATGTTAATGAAATTGTGCGGTTTTGTTTCCTGGAACTAAATCTTTGTGAATGGCAGTGTTACAATAGGTTGTTTGTTACCGGTAACAAACAGGCTCCTGGCCTGTATCTGCTGATAAAAACCATTACAACGCAACCACCTATTTTTTTCATACCGCCGGTCAGCGCGGGAATGAGGCAATGTCATGTCAGAACAAAAAAAGGGTCATTCACGCAGGGATTTTTTGCTGAAGACAATCACCCTGGCGCCTGCAATGGCGGTAGGTTCCACAGCGATGGGTGCTCTCTCCCTGCCGCTGGCCACACAGGCGGCTGAAACCCCGGCCACGCCACAGCAGGCGCGCGACTACCAGCCGAACTGGTTCACCGCCGAAGAGTTTGCTTTTATTACCGCCGCCGTGGCACGGCTTATCCCCAGCGATGAACGCGGGCCTGGTGCGCTGGAAGCGGGCGTACCTGAGTTTATCGATCGTCAGATGAATACGCCGTATGCCACGGGGTCGAACTGGTATATGCAGGGGCCGTTTAATCCCGACCTGCCGAAAGAGCTGGGCTATCAGCTGCCGCTGGTGCCACAGCAGATCTACCGCCTCGGTCTGGCCGATGCCGATAATTACAGCAAAAAGCAGCACGGCAAGGTGTTCGCCCAGCTCAGTGGCGAGCAGCAGGATGCCTTACTGCAGGCGATGGAAAATGGCAGTGCTGAATTCAGCCAGCTGCCGGCAAAAGTTTTCTTTAGTTTCCTGTTGCAGAATACCCGTGAAGGCTTCTTCAGCGATCCTATACACGGCGGGAATCAGGGCATGGTCGGCTGGAAGCTGATTAACTTCCCTGGCGCACGCGCCGACTTTATGGACTGGGTAGAGCGCGGCGAACGTTATCCGTTCCCGTCAGTGTCGATTCGCGGGGAGAGAAGCTAAGCATGGCAAACGAAATGAAAAAAGTGGATGCGGTGATTGTCGGCTTCGGCTGGGCGGGTGCCATTATGGCGAAAGAGCTGACCGAAGCGGGCCTGAACGTGCTGGCGCTGGAGCGCGGACCGCATCGCGATACCTATCCTGATGGCTCCTATCCGCAGTCCATTGATGAGCTGACCTATAACGTCCGCAAAAAAGCTTTTCCAGGATCTCTCCAAAAGCACCGTGACCATTCGTCATGATGCGTCGCAGACCGCAGTGCCCTATCGTCAGCTGGCGGCGTTTCTGCCCGGCACCGGCACCGGTGGCGCGGGTCTTCACTGGTCCGGCGTCCATTTCCGTGTCGATCCGGTTGAGTTGCGGATGCGCAGCCATTACGAAGAGCGCTACGGCAAGAACTTCATCCCGGAAGGCATGACGATTCAGGATTTTGGCGTCAGCTACGATGAGCTGGAGCCGTTCTTCGACAAAGCGGAAAAGGTTTTTGGCACCTCAGGCAGCGCCTGGAGTATCAAAGGCAAAGTGGTCGGCAAAGATACAGGCGGCAACCCGTTTGCACCCGATCGCTCAGATAACTTCCCGCTGCCCGCGCAGAAGCGCACTTACTCGGCGCAGCTGTTTGCTCAGGCGGCAGAGTCGGTCGGCTATCACCCTTACGATCTGCCGTCCGCCAATACCTCGGGTCCGTATACCAACACCTACGGCGCACAGATGGGGCCGTGCAACTTCTGCGGTTACTGCAGCGGCTACGCCTGCTACATGTATTCCAAGGCGTCGCCTAACGTCAATATCCTGCCTGCGCTGCGTCAGGAGCCTAAGTTTGAGCTGCGCAATAACTCTTATGTGCTGCGGGTCAATCTCAGCGATGACAAAACGCGTGCGACCGGCGTGACCTATGTGGATGGGCAGGGCCGCGAGCAGATTCAGCCCGCTGACCTGGTGATCCTCTCCGCCTTCCAGTTCCACAATGTTCACCTGATGCTGCTGTCGGGCATCGGCAAACCCTACAACCCGATTACCAACGAAGGGACCGTGGGCCGTAACTTCGCCTATCAGAACCTCTCTACGCTGAAGGCGCTGTTTGATAAGAACACCACCACTAATCCGTTTATCGGTGCGGGTGGCGCAGGCGTTGCGGTTGATGATTTCAACGCGGATAACTTCGACCACGGGCCGCTGGGCTTTGTTGGTGGTTCGCCATTCTGGGTTAACCAGGCGGGCACCAAACCGATCTCCGGCCTGCCGGTGCCGGCGGGTACGCCCAACTGGGGCAGCAAATGGAAAGCGGCGGTGGCGGATACCTACACCCATCATCTGTCGATGGATGCGCACGGCGCCCACCAGTCTTATCGCGCCAACTACCTTGATCTCGATCCCAACTACAAAGATGCCTATGGACAGCCGCTGCTGCGCATGACCTTTGACTGGCAGGAGAACGACATCAAAATGGCGCAGTTCATGGTCGGCAAGATGCGCAATATCGCGGAAGCGATGAATCCGAAGATGATCATCGGCGGCGCGAAAAAGCCTGGCACCCATTTCGACTCCACGGTTTATCAGACTACCCACATCAGTGGCGGGGCGATCATGGGCGACGATCCAAAAACCAGTGCGGTTAACCGTTATCTGCAAAGCTGGGATGTGCCGAATGTGTTTGTACCGGGCGCATCGGCTTTCCCGCAGGGACTGGGCTACAACCCGACCGGCATGGTGGCGGCGCTGACCTACTGGTCAGCTAAAGCGATTCGCGAACACTACCTGAAAAACCCAGGCCCACTGGTGCAGGCATAAGGACATGGCGATGAAAAATGGCATTCTGGCTCTGATTCTTGGCTCCCTGACGTTCGCCGCCCTGGCGGAGAGCAGCCAGGACGATCTGGTTAAACGGGGTGAGTATCTGGCGCGAGCCGGTGACTGTGTGGCCTGCCACACCAGCAAAGGCGGCGCGGCCTTTGCCGGTGGGCTGCCGATGGCAACACCGATTGGCACCATCTACTCCACCAACATTACGCCCGATCCCGCGACTGGCATTGGCGAATACAGCTACGACGACTTCCAGAAAGCGGTGCGTCAGGGCGTGGCGAAAAATGGCGATACGCTCTATCCGGCGATGCCATATCCCTCTTACGCAGTGGTCAGCGATGAAGACATGAAGGCGCTTTACGCCTACTTCATGCATGGCGTCGCGCCGGTCGGGCAGCCAAACCGGGAGAGCGACATTCCCTGGCCGCTGTCGATGCGCTGGCCGCTGGCGATCTGGCGCGGGATTTTTGCGCCCGACGTGAAAGCGTTCCAGCCTGCAGCCCAGGAAGATCCGGTGCTGGCACGTGGTCGCTATCTGGTAGAAGGACTGGGTCACTGCGGGGCCTGTCACACGCCGCGCAGCATCACGATGCAGGAGAAGGCGCTGACCAACAATGAGGGCAGCGACTATCTGGCGGGCAGCAGCGCACCGATTGATGGCTGGACCGCCAGCAATCTGCGTGGCGACAACCGCGATGGACTGGGTCGCTGGAGCGAAGAGGACCTGCGTCAGTTCCTGCGTTATGGCCGCAACGATCAGACCGCCGCTTTTGGTGGCATGACCGACGTGGTGGAACACAGCCTGCAGCACCTGAGCGAGTCCGATATCACGGCGATTGCGCGCTATCTGAAGTCGCTGGGCGCGAAAGATCCTAATCAGGCAGCCTTCAGCGTCGATGACGCCACCGCCAAAGCGTTGTGGAAAGGTGACGACAGTGCGACGGGGGGCAGCCACCTACGTCGACAGCTGTGCGGCGTGCCATAAAACCGATGGCAGCGGCTATAAACGTTTCTATCCGGCGCTGCGCGGTAATCCGGTGGTGCTGGCGGACGATCCGACCTCACTGATTCATATCGTGCTGGTGGGCGGACAGTTGCCTGGCGTTAATGGCGCGCCGTCGACGATTACCATGCCAGCATTTGGCTGGCGTCTTGACGATCAGCAGGTGGCGGACGTGGTGAACTTCGTGCGTAACAGCTGGGGCAACAAGGCGTCGGAGCCGGTCAGCGCGAAACAGGTCGCTGAGCTGCGTAAAGATGAGAAAGATCGGCTGGGCAGTGCAGATATCCGGGTACTGGAAGGCAAATAATCAGCAGTAAAAAAAGCCGTCATCATCAGGATGACGGCCTTTTCTTTTAGATATTCTCCAGATCGATACCGCGCGTTTTCGGCCCATAAATCCCTACCGACAGCATCACCATCACCATGCTCAGCACGATAAAGGTAATCACACCTGGCGTACCGGCGTACTGCAGGATCACCCCAATCAAAATACTGCTGAATACCGTAGAGAGGCGACTGAAGGAGTAGCAGAAGCCGACCGCTCGCGCCCGAATATGGGTCGGGAAAATCTCGGTCTGATAGGCGTGGAAGCTGAAGGTCAGCCAGGCGTTGGACCAGGTGATCAGGAAGCCGCAGAGAATCAGCAATACCGGCTGCGTCTGGAAGGCGAACAGCGTGCCGAACACCACCGTCATCAGCGACGACAGGACAATCTGCCACTTATTCTCCAGCTTATCGGCGTAGCGGCTACAGATCAGCGATCCCAGCGGATAGGCCAGCGTGATGAAGAAGGCATAAAGCAAACTGTGCGTCACCGTGGCACCGCGGCCTGACAGCAGCGCAGGCAGCCAGTTACCAAAGCCGAAAAAGCCGATCGCCTGGAAAAAATTCATCACCACCAGCATCAGGGTGCGCTTGCGGTAAGCGGGTGACCAGATCTCGCTGAAGCGTCCCCGTTTTGGCAGCTGCGCCGCGGCGTCATCGGCTGAAAAAGCGGGTCCGGCCGGGATGCCGCAGCGTTGCTCCATCGTGGACAACACCTGATGCGCCTCCTGATGACGACCCTGCTGCGCCAGCCAGCGCGCCGACTCCGGCAGGTTCCTGCGCACCAGCCAGATCACCAGCGAACAGACCGCGCCCGCAATGACCACCCAGCGCCAGCCTTCAAGGCTGAACAGCGTTTGCGGAATCATCCACCACGACATCAGCGCCACGGCCGGCACCGATAAAAACTGCACGAAAAAGGAGAAGGCAAAGGCGCGGCTGCGCAGATGGGTCGGCACCCATTCCGACAGATAGGTGTCGATGGTCACCAGCTCGACGCCCAGCCCGATCCCTACCAGAAAGCGGAACAGAATAATCATCTCCGCGCTCTGCTGGAACGCCATCAGCAGCGAAAACAGCCCGTACCACAGCAGCGCACACATAAAGGTGAGACGGCGACCAAAGCGATCAGCGTAGGGTGCCAGCAGGCTGGCACCAAAAAACAGACCGAGAAAAGTGGCTGAGGCGAAGGCCGCCTGATCGGAGAAGCCCAGCACGCCTGCCGCACCCGTGTGAAATACGCCCGCCGACAGCAGGCCGGTACTGATATAGCCGGTTTCAAACAGGTCATAAAGCTCAAAAAAAGCCGCCCAGCGCCAGCAGCGTAATAAAGCGCCACAATCCGGCGGAGGAGGGCAGCGCATCAACCCGAGCGGCTAAGCTGTTACGGGCCGCCGATGAAGCGTGCATCGGCGGCAGGCTGGTGGAGGAGGTGGTCATGTCAGCGTGAACCTCAGGCAGTGTAGAGACGACTCGCAGCCGGTCGGAGGCTTATTAAAATAGTTAACCGTTAGCAAGCGAAGAAATAGCAGAATAGTCAATTCATCCGCCGTTGCCGAGAGGGGCGTTGCTGACTATTTAGCAACGTACGTTGCAGGTTTTGCCATCCGTGGCAGGCGCACTCCGGCAGCGGCGACCAAGCCAGAATCTGATTGCAGCGAACTCCGGACTGTCTCTCAGTCCGGTAACGCGGGGGCAGGAGCGCATGGATGCAAATGGCGTCCTTGCGTTATCATAGCCTTGCTTTATGACACCTTTTCACGGACGCGGAAAAAGCTGAGCTGTAGAAGCTGACACAATTACTGAAAGATGAGGTGTAACGTGAGTTTTTTTGACGAGCTGAAAGCATCGCTGGAAGAGGCTGTGGAGATCAAAAACGGTATCAGGGAGCCCGGTCGTGTTACCCGTTACGCGGTTGCCGACGTGAAGGCTATCCGGGCACAGCTTAACGTCTCACAGAGTGAGATGGCGACGGCATTGGGAACCAGCCTCGATACCATAAAGAGCTGGGAAGCCGGACGGCGTAACCCGACCGGGCTGGCAGCTAAAGTACTGGTCACTATCCAGAAAAACCCGGAATTTTTTAAGGAGCTGGCGGCGCAATGAGCCGTTGTTCCCTGCACGCCGTTTAACAAAAAATAAAACGTGCCACCGATGAAACATTCATCGGTGGCACTGTGCTTTAAGGCAGTTTCGGCCAGACGCTTGGCCCGATCGGCAGACCCAGCAGATACCACACCAGCAGCAGCGCTATCCAGCTGATAAAGAACACCAGCGGATAGGGGAAGATCAGCACGTAATAGGTGCCGAGCTGCGCATCTTTCTGGTAACGCTGCAAAAAGGCGAGAAACAATGGCAGAAACGGCGACATCGGTGCCAGTGGCAGCACGGCGGAGTCGGCGATGCGGAAAATCATCTGGGCAAAGGCGGGATGGAAGCCGAGCAGCATAAACATCGGCACAAAGACCGGCGCCAGAATCGACCAGATGGCTGAACCGCTGGCGATAAACATGCAGAGAAACGCCGACAGGAACATCAGGCCGAGAAAAGCGGGCGCGCCGCTGACGCCTGCGCTCTCCAGCACATCAGTCAGCCCGATCGCCATGAATTTGCCCATGTTGCTCCAGTTGAAGAACGCCACGAACTGCGACAGCGGAAACACCATCACGATAAAACCCGCCATGCCCTTCATCGGATCGACCAGCAACTGCGGGATATCATCCGGACGGCGGATCTGTCGGGTGACCACGCCATAAGCAATCGCCACCACAAAGAAGAACAGAATGATGATTGGCACAATGCCCTGAATAAAAGGCGAGGGAATAATGGCGCCGGTGGCGGGATTGCGCAGCGGTGCATTTTCCGGCACCACCAGCAGCGCCATCAGGGCGATAAACAGCAGCGCGGCGATCCCGGCAGCCCGCAGACCGCGGTTTTCAAGCGGCGTCAGCGCCGCCAGCTTCTCGCCGTTGCCCTGCCACTTTGGCAGTCGCGGCTCGACAAATTTATCGGTCAGCAGCGCGCCCACAATCGTCAGCACAATCACCGACGTGGCCATAAAGAACCAGTTATCGATGACGCTGACATGCACCGTGTCGCTGACCGCTTTAGCCGCTTCAGTGCTGATGCCCGAGAGCAGCACATCGGTGGTGACAATCAGCAGGTTGGCGGTAAAGCCGGAGGCCACACCGGCAATGGCGGCCAGCAGGCCCGCCACCGGATGACGGCCCACCGCCAGAAAGATCAGTGCGCCCAGCGGCGGCATCACTACCAGCGCGGCATCCGAGGAGATATGGCTGAAAAAGGCGATAAACAGCACCATGTAGCTGGCATAACGGCGGCTGACGCGTGACGCCATCTTCACCATCAGCGACTGCAGCAGGCCGACCTTTTCCGCCAGTCCAGCACCAATCACCAGCGCCAGAATCGATCCCAGCGGGGTAAAGCTGCTGAAGTTTTTGATGATATTTGGCAGGATCCACTGAATGCCTGCGACGCTCAGCAGGTTATTCACCCGCACGATTTCGCCGTTGCTCGGGTTCTTCACCGCCAGATCCAGCGCGCTGATAATGGCGGTCGCCACCATCAGCACCACGATCAGATAGACAAACAGTAAAAACGGGTTGGGGACTTTATTCCCCACGCGCTCGATCCAGCTGAAGAGCCGGCCAGGACTGCGGTTCTCGGATGTTGCTTCCATGGTATTGGTTCTCGTCTTGTGTCCCTTTTATCGGCGGTAGCAAGGCCTGACGCCGGTCGCGTTGTGCGACAGGCGGTGAGTTCAGTTCCGGCACCGCTGAATCGGGGAAGTGTTTGCAATATTTTTTTATAGTGGTCCGTGTCAGAGACACGGCCGTTGGCTCATTCGGCCAGTTTTGTTGGTGTGATCCCCGCCGGGATCGGGCAGTGATAGGGCTGCGCGGCGCGTACCCGATCAAACTCGGCCCTGCAGCCAGCCAGCGCCTGCCGATCCGTTAACAGCGTTAACACTGTGGCCGCCATCACTTTGCCCGCCAGAAACATCCCCTTATGCCCGATACTGGTGCGTCCCTGCGCCACCAGTTGCCAGGTGTGCAGCGGCGTGCCGAAGGTAAAGCAGGGCGCAAAACACTGTGCAGTCGGCGTCACCCAGCTGACATCGCCGACGTCGGTGGAGCCATAAAGCAGTTCACGTGTGACCGCATAGGGCGCGACCTCATCCATAAACAGCTTGTCGCCCAGTTTTTCAGCCCAGGCGTGACCGGCTTCACCACCGGTTCGTGCGGCATTGAGCCGGGCATTGCGCAGATCGTCATCAGTGAGCGTGGCACGCAGTTCAGCCGCAAACGCGCGTTCTTCGTCGCTGTAGTCGGGCAAACCAAACTGATGCAAATAACGCTCCATGACCGCTTCCAGCGCGCGATTCGGCACGTAATCCGAGCAGGCTTTATCAAAACGTACGGTCAGCGTGGTGTCGGTCATCAGCGCTGCACCCCTGGCGATATTGATCACCCGTTCATAGATCGCCTGCGCCTGTGGCAGTTCCGGGGCGCGGATCAGGTAGAGCACCTCCGCATCGGCCTGCACCACGTTTGGCGAAACACCGCCGCTGTTGGTGATGGCGTAGTGCAGACGTGCCTCCTGAACAATATGCTCGCGCAGAAAATTGGCCCCGGTATTCATCAGCGTGACGGCATCCAGGGCGCTTCGGCCCAGATGGGGAGAATTGGCCGCGTGCGCCGCAACCCCTTTGAAGCTGAACGCCGCCTGAATATTGGCGAGGGTGCGCAGATTGAACATGCCGCTGAACCCCTCCGGATGCCAGGTCACGGCGGCATCAACGTCGTCAAACAGCCCTTCGCGCACCATAAAAGTCTTGCCCGAACCGCCTTCTTCGCCAGGGCAGCCGTAAAAGCGAACCGTGCCGCCCGTGTGATGCTGTTCCATCCAGGCTTTCACGGCGCAGGCCGCCGCAACACCTGCCGTGCCGAGCAGGTTGTGACCGCAGCCGTGTCCGTTGCCGTTGGCTTCCAGAGGTTGTGGCCGGGCGCAGCCCGCCTGCTGACTCAGGCCCGCCAGCGCATCGAACTCGCCAAGGATGGCAATCACCGGCTTACCGCTGCCCGCACTGGCGATAAACGCCGTATCGATGCCACCCACGCCGCGTTCCACTCTGAATCCCTCTTCTGCCAGCGCATCAGAAAGCAGGGCTGACGAGCGGGTTTCGGCAAAGCGGGTCTCCGGTGTGTCCCAGATGGCGTCACTGAGCGTGCTGAAACGAAGCTGATGACGAGCGATATAGTCGGCAATAAAGTCTTCCATCATCGTGAGCCCCCATACTGCGCCTGGTTCAGCGCCAGCGTCGCCAGCAGCCTGATGGCGTCCGGCATCACCCGCTCATCAAAGTCGAATTTCGCATTGTGGTGACCCGCCGCCAGCTCACAGCCAAAAATGACGTAAGAGGCCTGACCGCCGCGCTGCTTTACCCGTTCCATCATGTAGGTCGCATCTTCCGAACCCGCCGCCTGCGCTTTACGATCGACCACGGAGTTGAAGATACCGAGCGCGTCCGCCTGCTGATGGATGAAATCAACCCATGGCTGCGTCGGGGTACAGCTGCGCGCGGCCCCCCATCAGCGAGACCTGCTGCTCAACGCCATACATCGCCGCCGCACCGGCAATCACCCGCAGCGCCTGCTGATAGATGTCGTCGTTGACCTGATTGGTCACGCCACGGGTTTCGACTTTCAGCAGGGCGCAGTCGGCTACCACGTTGCGGCCGGTTCCCGCCTGCAGCACGCCCACGTTGACCCGTGCCACGCCGCCGCTGTGCTGGGTTAAACCATGCAGCGCCAGCGTTGCCTGTGCGGCGGCCAGCAGGGCATTGCGCCCCTCTTCAGGACGACCGCCCGCATGGGCACCGACGCCGGTAAAGTGAACATCCAGCTTGGTAGTGGCGAGGAAGCTGTCGCTGCCGCACACCACTTCGCCTGCCGGCACGCCGGTGCCGATATGAATGGCGGTGAAGCGATCAACGTCATCGACCACGCCCGCCGCCACCATCGCTTTTGCGCCGCGCACACCCTCTTCGGCGGGCTGGAAGATCAGTTTAATCGTGCCGCTGAGCTGATCTTTCATCGCCATCAGCACCGAGGCGAGACCCAGCCCGATGGTGGTGTGGCCGTCATGTCCGCAGGCGTGCATCATGCCTGCGTTGCAGGAGGCGAACCCTTCACGCTGCGGCAGATGATCGTCAGCCTGGCTCTCGTTGAGATCCAGGGCATCCATATCGACGCGGAAGCCCATCACCGGGCCAGGAAGGCCGGTCTCAAGCGTTGCCACGATGCCGCAGAATCCGCCGGAGAAGTGGCTGATCCACTGCGGCAGCGCGCCCTGTTGCAGCGCGCGCGCTTCCTGCTGCTTCAGCACCGCCTCGTCGGGCAAGCCCATCCGCGCGTCGGCGTCGATGACCTCACGGCCCAGCTTCAGTTGATAACCGAGCTTATGCAGCTCTTCAGCGACGAAGGTGGCGGTGCGGAACTCCAGCCAGCCCGATTCGGCATAGTGATGGAAGTCGCGACGCCACTGTTGCAGCTGTGGCAGCCGGGCGCTGACGTGGTCTGAAAGGGGGTTCATCGGCTCTCTCCTCGTTGTTGATTTTTTATGCACTGTTCCGAATCTACACAATGGTATTGACCGGCATAAGATGCGAATATCTTGTGACTGATAAACAACGGTTATCGCAAAATTATGTCTGCCAATCTCAAGCTCCATCAGCTGCGCGCCTTCGTTGACGTGGCGCGACAGGGCAGTATCCGGGCGGCAAGCCGTCTTTCCGGGCTGTCACAACCGGCGTTAACCAAAGCGATTCAGGAACTGGAGCGCGAGCTGGGGGCAAAGCTGTTTATCCGCCGTCAGCAGGGCGTGGTGTTAACCGATATCGGTGATAACTTTTTTCGGCATGCCAGCCTGGTGCTGGCAGAGCTGCGGGTCGCCGAAGAGGATATTCAGCAGCGGCTGGGACTGGGTGGCGGTCAGGTGAATATCGGCGTCGGTGGCAGCGTGGCGCGCACCATTATGCCGCAGGTGATTAACCAGTTTCATCGCGAATACCCGCTGGTGAAGGTGCGCATCGTCGAAGGCCAACTGGTGTCGATGGTGCATGAATTGCGCCAGGGCGCGCTCGATTTCACCATTAATACCTACGATCAGAGCCATCTCGATCAGGAGCTGATGTATGAGCGGATGATGGAGCGCGAGTACAAGGTAGTGGTGCGCAAAGGCCATCCGCTGGAAAAGGCGCGTTCTCTGGCGGAGTTACAGCAGGCGGACTGGACGATGCCAACGCCTAAAGGCAGTTACTACCGCTTGTTGCACGATCTGTTTGGTGAACGCGGCATGGCACCCAAAATCGTGGTGACCTGTGAAACCTTTATGGCCTGCACCAGCCTTGTGGCGCAAAGCGATTTCATCAGTATTCTGTCGGTCGACGTCATTGACGACCCGATTCTGGGCCGGTCGCTGGTGGCGCTGACGCTCGACGAACCCCTGCCGAAAGCGATCTTCTATCTGATCCAGCGCAAAGACACGACGCTGACCCCAATGAGCAGTTATATGGCACAACTTTTCCGCCGTTATTGCCAGTAAAATCAGTGAGTAAAGTCGATCGTCTACACTGTTAAGGTACTGAAAAAAATCCACCCGACAAATATAGAGGTTACGATGCAAGTCAGTCCTTATCTGTTTCTCTATGGCCGTTGCGAAGAGGCTATCGACTTTTACCTGCAGGCGACCGGGGGGAGAGTTGCTCTCTAAAATGAAATTCGGTGATATGCCGGATCAGGGTGAGCAGGTCGGCGATCAGTCTGCCGCGCCGCAGCCGCCAGAAAAGATCATGCATGCCCAGCTGCGTATTGGTGACGGTGAGCTGATGCTGAGCGATGGCAACACCGATCAGCCGCCAGCGTCTGAGCATGCCGGTTACGCGGTCAGTCTCTCAACTACCGATGTCGAAAAGGGTAAAGCCTGGTTTGAGAAACTGTCGGCAGGCGGCAAGGTGACAACTGAGTGGCAGGAGACGTTCTGGTCGAACGGATTCGCGATGTTCATTGATAAGTTCAACATTCCATGGCGCATCAACGTCGAGAAGCCGCAGGAATAATCGGGCCAGCCGGCGTCGTAATTTGCGGCGCCGTATTAATTAATGGCAACTGCCCGGATTAATGCGCGGCGGCGCTATTCAGGCCGCCGCACGTAATCAGAAGTTATAACCCGCCACCAGGTAGTAACCCCAGCCAGTCGATTTCACTTCAAACGGCCCGTTGCCGAAATTCAGCTCCTGACCATCCGCCCACTGTCCGCCGTTGTGGAAGTAACGCGCCACCGCAGAGAAGTGCCAGTGATCGTAACCCAGTGACAGAATATGGCTGGAGGCGATGGAGTTGCTGGTGCGTGATGAACCGCCTTTATCGCGGAGATCGGAACCCCAGTCGAAGTTGGTGAAGCCCACATAGCCCAGATTACCGCCCCACAGCGTGGTGATTGGCACAAAGTATTTCACTTTGAAGCGATAGCCATCCCAGCTGTTTTCATTCGCCGCACCGTAGTTTTCCCACTGATATTTTGCGTAGACGTTCAGCGACAGGCCGACATCGCTGTGCGTATCGATATCGGTGCCCAGACCCATATACCAGGTGTTCTGGCGGCTATCGCTGTTGCGGCCCATGTCGTAGATGTAGTTGTTAGCGAAATACCACTCTTTGAACGGACCAAACGCCAGGCTGGTGCCGGTCAGTTTGTCGATAGAGAAGCGCGGCTCAATCTCCATAAACATCGGTGAACCGTGATCAAAAATGCCGTTGGCGTTGCTGTTGCCTGCGCCGAAGAAGTTGGTCAGATCGAGGTAGCCATAAAAATCGAACCAGTCCTTCTTCGCAAACGCTTCATATTCCAGATAAACGTCGTTGTTAAACTGCGGTCCGAAACGGGTGTGGTAGCTGCCTACCACGTTAACGCTCTGATGCCACCAGTCGGAGACATACTGCGGATCGCTTTCAGCGGCCTGCGCAGCACCACTCAATGAACATGCCAGCACGGCACCTGCTATCAACGTTTTAAATTTCATTATTATCAGCCACATGCTTTTGACCGCCGCACAGCAGACGCAGTCAGAGAGAAATCGGTCCCTTGATGGGAATGAGGGTTTCACAGCAAATAACAGCCAGTTCTTCAGCCCGCGTAGCGTGCCTGTAACAGATCGATAGAAAATAGATTTTGCTCACGTTTGTCAAAAAGTGTTGCATTACAATTCAGCTAAAATGTGATGCGCTTCACAATAATGACCAGGATCGAACGGAACCAGGCAACCGTTTACGTTGTCTGGTTCGTGATCAAACGGGCGGGATCAGGGAAGGGTGACGCGAACCTGCAAACCACAAATGGCACCCTGTGGCGTCAGGCAATTGGAAAGGGCGACGTGAATCTGATGCTTCTGTGCGACGTTGCGCACAATGGATAATCCCAGTCCGCTGCCCTGGGCTTTAACGTCAGGCGAACGGGTAAAACGGTCAAACGCGCGTTCGATAAAGGATTCCGGCATGCCTGGCCCGTTATCGACAATATCGACCACTGTTTTACCTGCGACCCGATGCAGCAGCACATCGACCAGGCTGCCCTCCGGCGTGTGCAACATGGCGTTACCAATCAGGTTATCGAACAGGCTGCGCAGCTCGGAACGGCTGGCCTGCAGACGATACTGCGTGGAGCCATTAAAGCCGATATCGATGCCGCGTTTATCTGCCACCACCATCAGCTGCTCAATGCTCTCTTTCAGCAGATCGTCCAGTTCGATATGCTCGACGCTGGCGACCACGCTCTGGTCATCCTGACGCGAGACATTAAGTAACTGCGTGACCAGATGACGGGTGCGTGTGACGCCCGCTTCCAGCTGGCTGAACTGCCGGCTCGCTTCGCCTGGCTGGATATGCTGACGCAGGTTTTCCAGCTGCAAGGTCACCGCTGTTACCGGCGTGCGCAGCTCATGCGCCGCATCTTCCAGGAACTGACGCTGCGACGACCAGGCCTCACGCAGCTTACTCAGCAGCGAGTTGTAGGCGGCCACCAGCGGCAGGATCTCATCCGGCAAGCCTTCGGGTGAGACATTGTGCGGATGGTGCGTCTCCTGCGCGGCAATCTGACGCGAAGCGACCTGCAGATCCCGGGTGATCTTGCGCACCACCAGCCAGATCACCAGCAGTGACAGCGGCATCATCAGGATCAATGGAATGATCGCTGACAGCGCCCGTTTGACCATCAATGCCTTCATGTAGCTGAGGTTGTGCATCACCTGGATGGTTTTGATCTCGCTGCCAGGTAAGCCGGGCCGGGTATAGATGCGCCATTCGCAGTCGTCGCACTGACCCACATGCACGTCGCGATAGCCGCGTTGATTTTGCAGCGGAGCCTGCAGCTCCGGCCATGAGCTGGCCCGTAACTGACCCCGATCGTCCCACAGTTGCACCACAAAGGCGCTCTTCGCCTTGTCAGGCGCAATAAGCATCGGCATCAGGGCGGGCATCTGTTTATTAGTGGACCAGGCATCAGCGATTTTTGCCAGCTGATCGTCCTTCATGGTGCCGACCATATCGCCGTAGCAGCTGAAGAAATACCAGGTGACGCCGCCGATCATCAGCAGATGAATAATCAGCAGCGTAGAGAGTAATTTGTTGCGTAATGAACGCATAAAGGTGAAGGGTTTCATATTGCCGGTACCCGCCAGCCCAGTCCGCGCACATTGCGGATCACGTCGTTATCCAGCTTGCGGCGCATCCCGTGGATCAGGACATCCACCGCGTTGCTGCTGACTTCATCGCCCCAGCCATAGATGCGATTTTCCAGCTGCTCGCGCGACAGAATAGCGCCTGGCCGCTCCAGCAGGGCGTAGAGCAGGGCATATTCGCGCGCCGTAAGCTGCTCGCGCTGTCCTTTGTAGAGCACTTCGCGGGTCATCATATCCAGCTGCACATCGCCGCTGCCCAGCACCGAGTCTGCTGCGCCGTGACTACGTCGGGTAATCGCGCGCATCCGGGCCATGACTTCCTGTAAATCGAACGGTTTAAGCAGGTAGTCGTCAGCGCCGCTGTCGAGTCCCTGAATCCGCTGCGCCACCGTGTCGCGTGCGGTAAGAATCAGTACCGGCGTGGCGTCGCCGCGCCCGCGCGCCCGGCGCAGTACCTGCAGGCCATCATCGCGCGGTAAGCCGAGATCGAGCAGCACGCAGCTGTAGCCGCCTTCGCTCCAGGCATTCTGGGCATAGATGCCATCACGCACCCAGTCCACCGACCAGCCCGCGCCCTCCAGTGCCTGCTGCAGGTTCGCGCCGATCATTTCATCATCTTCAACCAGTAACACGCGCATGGCTGATCTCCTTCAGAAAGATGAGGGGAGTTTACTCACCAATTGTTAGGCCAGAATTATCCGCCGTCATACTTCGCGCTGTAGCGGCGTTGGCTGCTTTTGCTCACCCCAGTCACTGACTTATGTCAGCTCCTGGGGACTCGCGCAGTTGCCGCCTTGCCACAGCACGAATTATTTTGGCGGACTACTGCCGTCATACTTCGCACTGTAGCGGCGTTGGCTGCTTTTGCTCACCCCAGTCACTGACTTATGTCAGCTCCTGGGGACTCGCGCATTTGCCGCCTTGCCACAGCACGGATTATTTTGGCGGACTACTGCCGTCATACTTCGCGCTGTGGCGGCGTTGGCTGCTTTTGCTCACCCCAGTCACTGACTTATGTCAGCTCCTGGGGACTCACGCAGTTGCCGCCTTGCCACAGCACGAATTATTTCGCGGACCGCCGTCACCGGTATTTTATGGAGGAGTCAGGTGGCCTGATGTCCCCATCCATATCCATTGAGATGCCAGCGATTGCAAGCGTAAATGGGGTGACGTATATTTGAGCAACAGATTAATGCCAGACATTTCAGCGGTGAATAGTATGTCAGCCCAGGAAGCAAAAATCAGACATCAGCGCGAGTATCAGGATCGTGTTGAAGCCGTCCGAAATGGTCAGGCTCCGGGCCGCGTGCTTGAAAAACGTCCTCAGGGTATTGTGCCTGCAAAAAAGTGGACGCAGCCTCGCATTTTTCTGATGTCACGCCGTGCTGAAATCAGCCAGGTAGTAAAATAAGCTCATCATGCAGGTGGGCTTTTTTTATGACATTGCACGCTATTCCTCCAGAAGAACAGATCCTTAAACTCAACCGTTATCTTATTGATAACGCCGGACAACTTCCGTCACCGGTTATTACTGTAGGCGGTCAGGCTGTTATGTACTGGTATCTGACCTACCTGCATCTTTATCCTGATCAGCCTGATGTAACATCCATAACCTCAATTGATGTTGATTATGTCACCCGAAAGGAAGGCGTTGATTTTCTGGCTCAGGAATATCAGCGATATCTCAAACATGTTGACGCCTGACAGGGCTGAATGCCCCCGTCACTTATGATGCAGAAATAAATTTGTCTGACTCAGCGTTTTTATCTTCTGCCTTTTTTCAGCAGCAATCTCTTCACGAACTTTCACACTAAAGCCCCGCTGGCCGCGCGATTCCGCCTCCGTTTCCGCCGTTGCTAATTCTGCGCTAATTTTCTGCTAATTAAGGGATAAATTTTAGCAGGTAGAGTGGCTCCACTGCACATCAGCATCAACAGGAGGAACCATGAATCAGCGCGAGTTTATTCGGAGTTTGCTGGACTGGATTGAGAACAACTTAGGACACGATCTGCATCTGGATGAGGTGGCGCGCCGCTCGGGCTATTCGCGCTGGCATCTGCAACGGCTGTTTCGCCAGCATACCGGCTTTTCACTGGCAGAATATATCCGTCAGCGCCGTTTAACCGAGTCTGCGCTCACGTTGCTGAGCAGCAACGAAGCGATACTGCAGGTGGCGATGAACTATGGCTTTGATACCCAGCAGGCCTATACCCGCACGTTTAAAAACTACTTTATGGTGACGCCTGGCCAGTTGCGCCGTCAGCGTCGCGTCGAGCCGGATCGGCTGCTATTCCCTCTGGCGATGGCCAGCTGATGCCTGATAAGACCTTCCCGTCACAGCCTGCGGACGGGAAGGTCGGCCCGCGCTTTGCGCTTCTCTCCACTTGTTCTTCGCCTCGCCTTTTTTTTACCCATCAGCCACAGTGACCCCGCCCGAACGTGTTAGTTTGTTGCCAGCATCCCTTTACTGTCGGAGTCGGGAAACATGGAAAACGGCGCGAATTTAACCGCCATGTTGGTATTTGCACGGGTTGTGGAATTACAGAGTTTCAGTGAGGCGGCACGCGCACTCGGCTTGTCCAAATCCCATGTCAGCCGGGAGATCGCCCGTCTGGAGCTGCGGCTCGGTATCCGGCTGCTGCAACGCACCACCCGGCGGCTGGCGCTGACCGAGCTGGGCCAGGCGTACTATCCCTACTGTGTGCGGATGCTGGCCGAAGTGCAGCGCGCCGAAGCCTTTGTGCAGCAGGTGCATCAGCAGCCCGCCGGCCATGTCAGGCTGCAGGCACCCGTTACGTTTGGCTGCCAGTGCGTAGTCCCGGTCCTTAACCGCTTTCTGCGTCGGCATCTGCATATCAATGTCGATCTTGATCTGACCGATCGCAGTCACGATCGGCTGGATGATCAGGCGGATCTGGCGATTGTGATCCGATCCCAATCGCCACAGCAGGGCAATTTTCGGGTACTGAGCGAAATCGAGTGGGGGCTCTATGCCGCGCCTGCCTACCTGGCGCAGCGACCCGCTATCACACATCCTGAGATGCTGCCACGGCACGACCTGCTGCTGTTTCATGGTCCGGCGCACACCGCCGCACTGCCGTTCCGCCGTGATAAACAGCGGCTGGCACTGGATGTACGCAGCCGTTTTCGCGCCAATAACAGTATGGCGCTGCTCAATGCGGCACTGGCGGGGAGCGGCATCGCCTATCTGCCCTCCTACATGGCCCAGGAGGCGATGGCGCGCGGTGATATTCAGCAACTGCTGCCGGAGTGGCAGATGGATCGTCTGCAAAGTTATCTGCTGCTGCACGACACGCCTGAACCGGCCTCGCCCGTGACGCTGCTGTGTGATGCCCTGGTTGCGGCGCTGAACACAGGCTGATTGTTGCCTGCTGACAACAATCAGCGCCACAGAGTAACTATCCCGCTGCGACTGTTGTTACTCCGCTACGCCGGTTAGCCTGTATCCCTGATCACTCACCGGATATCATCATGCAACAGTCATCCGAAACTGCAGAGTTTCAGCACTGGCGACGTAACTTAGGGGTCTGCGTCGTCGGCTCTTTTACCACTATCGTGGCGATGACGCTGCTGCTGCCGTTCCTGCCGCTCTATGTGCAGCAACTCGGCGTTGAGCAGCCTGCCGCTATCGCCCGCTGGTCCGGCCTTGCCTACGGCGCGACCTTTTTCAGCGCCGCACTGACTGCGCCGTTGTGGGGCAGGCTGGCTGACCGCTATGGTCGTAAGCTGATGCTGATTCGGGCCAGTCTCGGGATGGCGATTGCGATGTCGCTGATTGGCATGGCGACCGCGCCCTGGCAACTGGTGGCGCTGCGCCTGCTGGCGGGGCTGCTGGGCGGTTACGCATCGGGATCGACCATTCTGGTGGCGGCACAAACGCCGAAAGCGCAGACCGGCTGGGCGCTGGGGGGTATTGTCTTCCGGTATTATGGCCGGTAACGTGGTCGGACCGCTGCTGGGCGGTGTATTACCGCCACTGATCGGGATTCGTCAGACTTTCTGGCTGACCGGCGCCGTGATTTTTCTCGCCTTCCTCGCCACTACCTTTTTACTCAAAGAGCAGCCACGTGCTCCCGCTACATCGCGCGCCAGCCAGCAACCGCATCCTGAAGCCGGGCCGGTTAATCACAGCCTGATACGGCTGATGTGGCTCTCTGGCATGTTGCTGATCTTCGCCAGCATGTCGATTGAGCCGATTATTACGCTTTACGTGGGCGAGTTTGTGCAGGGCGACCACCAGATCACCCTGATAGCCGGACTGGTGATGTCCGCGGCGGCGCTGGGCACGGTCCTGGCGGCACCACGACTGGGTCGGCTGGCCGATCGGGTAGGGCACTGGCGGGTGCTGACCGGCGGTTTAGTCGTTAGCGGGCTGCTGCTGATACCCCAGGCATTTATCACGGCGGCCTGGCAACTGGTGCTGCTGCGTTTTCTGATGGGGATGGCGCTGGGCGGGTTGATGCCGTGCATCACGGCGATCATTCGTCATAACGTGCCGGGTTCTCAGGTTGGGCGGATGCTGGGATATTCGACATCGGCACAATATATCGGCCAGGTCAGCGGCCCGCTGTTTGGTGGGCTGGTGGGCGGTGCATTCGGGATGCGGCCGGTGTTTCTGGCAACCTGCGTGGTGATGCTGTTTTGCGCCTGGCTCAACTGGCGTGGCATGAAAAAGTAGTGCGATCAAAAAAGGCGGACCGGAGTCCGCCTTAGTTTATTCACAGCTGCGTGAATTACTTCTGGTCTGGCAGCGCGTAGGCAATCACATAATCGCCCAGCCTGGTACCAAACGAGCCGTGACCCCCCTGCCGCGATGACAACGTACTGCTTGCCATCCACTTCATAGGTCATTGGTGTCGCCTGGCCGCCTGCTGGCAGACGTGCCTGCCATAACAGTTCGCCGGTATCAGTGCTGAAAGCACGCAGGTAGTTATCTGCAGTCGCACCAATGAAGAACACCTTACCTGCGGTGGTGATAGGACCACCCAGCATCGGCATACCCATTTTGAACGGCAGCGGAACCGGTGCGCTATCGCGAACGGTACCGATACGCTGTTTCCACACCACGTTGTTGGTCTTCAGATCCACCGCGGAGATGTAACCCCAGGCAGGCTGTTTGCATGGCAGACCAAACGGTGACAGGAACGGGTTCAGCTCGACGCCATACGGCACGCCATACTGAGGCTGAATACCGGTTTCGGTACCTGAACCACCTTCAGCGCCTTTCGGCGGCTCAATCGGGTTGCCTGGGCCACGTGGAATCAGCTTAGAGACAAACGGCAGCGCCATTGGGTTAGCAATCGCGATCTGACGATGAGGATCGACTGCGATGCCGCCCCATTCGAACATACCGAGGTTACCCGGGAACACCAGCGTACCCTGCTCAGATGGCGGGGTGAACGGACCTTCATAGCGCAGGCGCTTGAAGATCACGCGGCACACCAGTTGGTCAAACATCGTTGCGCCCCACATATCCTTGTCCGTGAGATTCTGTTTCGGACGGAAGGTCAGCTCAGAGTAGGGCTGAGTGGCGGCAACGTGATCGCCTTTAGCAGCACCCTGTGGCACTGGCGTTTCTGGCGCAGGCACGACTGGCTTGCCGGTACGGCGATCCAGTACAAAGATGTTGCCGGTTTTCGCTGGCGCGTAGACAACCGGTACGGTGTTGCCATCTTTGTCGGTGATGTCAGCCAGCGTAGGCTGCGACGGCAGATCCATATCCCACAGATCGTGATGCACAGTCTGATAAGACCAGACCAGCTTACCGGTGGTGGCGTTCAGGGCCAGCACGCTGCTCGCATAACGCTCCTGCTCTGGTGTGCGGTTACCGCCCCAGATATCCGGTGTGCTCACGCCCATTGGCAGATAAACGGTATCCAGTTTCGGATCGTAAACTGCCGGTGCCCATGAGTTCGGAGAGTTCATGGTGAAGGTGTGTTCATCAGCCGGAATGGCATTAGGATCTTTTGCGCCTGGATCAAACACCCACAGCAGTTTGCCGGTATTCACATCAAAACCACGAATCACGCCTGACGGCTCGCGGGTTGAGTAGTTATCGGTAACCGCACCCGCCATCACGATGGTGGTGTTAGTAATCACCGGCGGTGAGGTCGGCTCATACTGACCCGCAGTGGTGACAGGCTGTTTGTGTTGCAGATCCAGCTCGCCGTTGACGCCAAATGCCGGGCAGCGTTCGCCGGTCTCTGCGTCCAGTGCAAACAGACGACCATCGTTGACCGGCAGATAGATACGACGTGAACACAGCGCAGGCTGAGTGTTCGCTGCATCGGCGGCTGCCGGCACTTCGTGGTAAGAAACACCGCGACAGGTCACGTGCTGGAAGGTCGGGTTGACCTTCATGCCCGGATCAAATTTCCACTTCTGCTTACCGGTGGCCGCATCCAGTGCAAACAGGATCTGGTGTGGCGAACAGAGATAAAGCGTGTCGCGGATTTTAATCGGCGTGACTTCGTCGGTAATTTCACCCGGATCGTTAGGGGTTTTCATGTCGCCAGTCTGGAACTGCCAGGCAACCTGCAACTCTTTCACGTTCTGATGATTAATCTGCTTCAGCGGAGAGAAACGGGTTCCCTGCTGATCACGCGCATAAGCGGGCCAGTCAGCGTCCGGGATGTTGCTCAGCGGCGCAGCCTGCGGGGCGTTGTCAGCGGTTTCTGGTACTGACCCGTTGATGACCTGCGGATCGTTGAATACCGCATAGGCCAGCACAATGGCACTGGCAATCAGCGCCACAGCCATGGTACCCAGCGCGGCTTTGCTGCCCGCGTTGAAGCTGCGATAAACAAACGGCAGGATCAGCCAGACACCGAAGATCACCAGCACATCGGTGCGTGGTGCCAGTGCCCAGAAGTCGGTGCCCACTTCCCATACACCCCAGATTAGGGTGCCGATCAGCAGCAGCGCATAGAGAACCAGCGCAGTGCTTTTACGACGGGAAAGCAGATAAGCGGTGATAAGCATCACCACACCGCCAAAAACGTAATACCAGGAACCACCAATGGCGGCTAACCAGCCACCGCCAATCAGCATAAACGCGCCCGTCAGCACTGCGAACAGCACCGTCAGGAAACGAATTACGCCAAAAGATGAGGAGTTTTTCCCCATAATATCGACCTCGTTTCGTTGCCATAAAACACACGAAAACAACCAGATAGGCCGTTTCCAGTTATCAAGTACAAATGATTAGGGTGTTCTGAAGTATCTCTTCCGTTAAGACAGACGATCCCTTTGTGTTAAATGTTATAGCAAAATCAGATCGAGGTTTGATTTTTTTTGGCTTAAACCGCTTAACAACGGGAATAAAACGACATTTTATGGGGGGATTAAAGGACGTTAAGCGCACCGCCGTGTGCCCTTAACGCCGGAAGGCAGGATTTGTGAATCAGCAGCTAATAAGATCGCCGTCCGAGCGTTGCTGTTGCCAGCCGCTGATATTTATCTCAGCAAACTGCTCAGCGGTTAAGGGCGGCGTATGACTTCGTACGATTACCTCTGCCCCTTTTTCACGAAACGTCGCCATAAAAAAGGGAAAGGTAAATTTCTCATAATTATCATTAAAGAAAGATTCGGTTAAAACAATTCCTGAAAAAGGAAATGATTCCAGTAGTCGCCAGTCTGCACCCGGTGGCGCAAAATCATAAAGCCAGAAATCAAATTTCTTTGTTAATTCAAGCAGTGACGTACTATGTGCTGCCAGACTGGAATAATTAATTCCAATCCGGACACGCGCATTTTGTAAATGCGTATAGGCATCCGGAACCGCGATCATTCCCCGTAATCGAATATCTTCCACCGGAACAACCATTAATGCTGCTTCAGTAGCAATTTGATTGTGTAATGAAATAATGTTGTTTGTATTAAGTATATTGCCGCTATCCTGGTTTAGCTGAAGATAAGGCACGCTATAGCAAATGCCAGTGACATTACGCTTAACGTGATGGATTGGTTCAGTAACATAGGGGTTATATAAACTGTTTTTCATTATCTCTATGAAATTCAATAGAAAGGATTTTTTGTTAATTAAGCATATAAAAAGTCGCATTTTTCTAAACGCGTGAATAAATATAGATCACATGCTTAATCCAAATCATCCTTTTGTTGCCTGAGAAAGTAAATAAACCTGTTAGCAAAGAAACGATAATTCCTTTGGCGTCTGATGATGTGCTGGAATATATTCAATAGTCGGGACCAATAGGCTGGTAATAATCATGAGGGGTCTGACGCGCCTCGGCCGGACAGGGACGCTGCTTATCGCGCAGGGAGGCTGCGCTGGAGCCGCAGGCCTTCTGCTCGCATCCGGTCTGCTATCGTGAAGCCGACAATCACCACACCAATAACACCGCGCAACGACGCGGGTTTCCTCACCTGATTTGGGATAAGACATGGGATTTATGGCATCGGCAGCGGAAGAGTCGCTGTGGCGACATCGGACATTTGTCGCCTTCTGGGTGGCGCGTACCTGCTCATCATTTGGTTTTCAGATGTTCTCGGTCGCAATCAGCTGGCAGATCTATGCGCTGACCAACAGCGCGATGGCGTTAGGGATGATTGGCTTAATGCAGTTTCTGCCGTCGGTGTTGCTGGCGCTGCCAGCGGGCCATCTGGCGGATCAATATGACCGGCGGCGGATCGTGCTGTTGGGTCAGCTGGTGGAATTTGCCGCACTGCTGGCATTAGTGGTGCTTACCTTATTCCATACCCCCGATAAGACCGCGTTGTGGGGGCTGGTGTTTATGATTGCGGTGGCGAAAGCGCTGGAGTGGCCTGCGATGTCTTCAATGCTGCCGTCGCTGGTGCCGCCTTCGATTCTGGCGCGTGCGATGGCGATGAACTCCGTGGGCGGTCAGGCAGCGGTTATCGTTGGGCCGACGATTGGCGGGCTGCTTTATGTCGCCGGGCCGCATGTGGTGTATGGCGTTTCCGGGCTATTTTATCTGGTTTCGCTGACGCTGGTGAGTCTGCTGCGTTATGAGCGTCCGGTGCAGGCTCGTCTGCCGATGAATATGAAGAATCTGTTTGCCGGGATTCACTTTATCCGTGAGCGCAAAGATGTGCTTGGGGTAATTTCGCTCGATCTGTTTGCGGTGCTTTTGGGCGGTGCAACGGCGCTGCTGCCGATTTTTGCCAAAGATATTCTGCATACCGGGCCCTGGGGGTTGGGGATGTTGCGCGGCGCGCCGTCGGTGGGAGCATTGCTGGTGGGCATCTGGCTGAGCCGTCACAAGCTGGAGAAGCATGTCGGGATGATTATGTTTGGCTCGGTGGCGGGCTTTGGCGTTGCGACGCTGGTGTTCGCGCTTTCCACGCAGTTATGGCTGTCGCTGGTGGCGCTCTGTGCATTGGGTGGCTTTGATATGGTGAGTATGGTGATCCGGGGTGCGCTGGTGCAGCTGGATACGCCGGATACCATGCGCGGACGGGTGAATGCGGTTAACGCGATTTTTATTAATACGTCGAATCAGCTGGGCGAGTTTGAGTCGGGGTTGCTGGCGGCCTGGATGGGTGCGGCACCGGCGGCGGCGATTGGCGGCATCGGTACGCTGGTAGTGGTGGCGCTGTGGATGAAGTTGTTTCCACATCTGCGGCGTCGTCAGAAGCTGGAGAATGAGGTGGATCCGGTTTGAACAACCGAGGTTGGTGAGGCAGATGCGGTTGTAGAATTGAGTGCAGTCTCAGGGAGCCTATGCCTTGCGCAAAGACGCAAAAGCGCCATCCATTCGCTGTGAGTATGTAAGTTGCCTCTGACTGAGACGCAAACCGGACGAACGCAAAGCTCCGGAACGCCTTTCAAAACGTTCCTGATTTACACGAAAACGCGTTCCTTGCTATAACTTATCTCTCATCGGCAGGCCTGTGGCCTCCTCAGTCAGCTTAAGCGCTTATAGAGGGTACCGTTATGAATCAGACTCACTCCATTCCGGAAATTTATAATCCTGATGTGCCGTATTCAGTAAAGTGCGAGATCGTGGCGCAGCTGTGCCGGGCGCTGGCTTCCCATAAAAACATCCCGGTTAGCGCCCTGAGAAAATATCTTCTGGAAAAAACTCACGTTGATTTCGAAAATCTGGAGGATAACCCGGTAGGAATGCTGCTGCTGTATGAGTACCTTCACTGCCAGCGCCCCTCGGTCTGCGCCCGGAATGAAAAAAACCTTCATTAAGCGCTGCCTTCAGCTTAATCAAATACGCCTTCGGAGAAGAGGGCTGGAGAAGGGGCGGTTGAGTTGTCGCTGGCAACGGTTTCCCGAGCCAGCTCAACCTCAATATTGTCACTGGCCCGAAGGCCAGTACAGGAAGTTACCAGTCATACTGCCATTAAAATCCTGGGGTCAGAGGGGGGAGGCCGACCCGCAGGCTGGGGCCATCAGGCCCCGGTTTTTCCCAGGTTGGCGTCAAATGTTAGCCAGCTTTCACGCATGTCCACTACGCTGCGGGTTTTACGGGCCTCATCGATTTTTATTGCCGTGAGGCCCGCTTCCAGCGCGTCCACTACTGAAACTTTCAGCGGTGTTCCCTGTTTAATATGTTTAACGATCTCTTCAGCCATCAGCGCATCTGCGCCGTAATGGCCATCATACGCATTGCCGCTGTAGGCGGTATCGACCTCTTTCTCGCCGCTGCGTGCGTTGTGTACGCGGAAGTAGTTGCGCACGAAGTCGCCTTCCGCCATGCCGTCGGTGCCCATGACACAGAAACGGCGGAACTCATCCGGCACATTCAGATTGGCGTGGAAGGCCAGCGTCGCGCCGCCTTCGTACTCAATCAGGGCAGTCTGGTAGTCGACAATATCGGCATCGCTGTCGAACACCGCATCGGTGCTCGACCAGCCGCTGGGCTTCACGTGATAAAGTTCTGAGTCAGCGGTGATAGCTCCCTGCGGCGCATGAGCGGGAGTAAAGGATTTCCGGCCACCAAAGCTGGCGACGCGGATCGGGCGCTCCTGCAACAGCCCCTGATAGAGATCGATGTCGTGACAGCATTTTTCCAGAATGTACGGACCGGCATATTTCTCCAGACGGCGCCAGTCGCGCTGAAAGAATGCGCCGTGATAAGGCTTGATATGTTCTGTCGCCTCAATCGAGGTGATCTCACCCAACTGACCCGCATCGCGTGCCGCCAGCAGATCGTGATAGAGCGGGGAGTAGCGCAATACCAGGCCGACCAGAATGCGCGCTTCGCCATACTGACGCACCAGCTTCGCCATCTCCATGGTCTGCTCTTCATTGATCACCACCGGCTTTTCGGTAAACACCGTATAACCCGCTGCCAGCGCCTGACCCACATGCTCCAGATGCAGAAAGTTGGGAGAGCCAACCAGCACGACATCCATTCCGCCATGTTCCAGCAGAGCATCGATTGACGCAAAGGCCTGGCCGGGCGCGATACCAAAGCTGTGCAGATTAGGCAGTCCGGCGGGTGCCGGATCGTAATAACCCACTACCGAAAAGGCGTCGTCGGCTTTGCTGAACTCTTTGATCACGTGGGACAGTCGAAAGCCGAGACCGATAATGCCTACTTTCATGTTAAACCCCTGCTCCTGAAATCGCATGATGCATAGCCCGCCTGTGATCGGGCGCGCCTGTTGATAATCTGACCACCAACTTATTACGACAGAAAAACTAATGTCAATAACGCACTGCGCGTTTTGCGAGAAGGTTTTTGTTATGATGATGTAAAATAAGAAGAAAATTCAGATATGATTTTGCTATATTTATTTGTTATTGCGATTTAAGTTTTTTTATCCTATCGTTCGCTCATTATGGCTATAACCCTTAATCAGGGAAGGAAGCGCGTGCAACCACACTATCTTCTGGGCATTGATGGCGGCGGTACACAGTGTCGCGCGCGGTTAACCGACCTGCAGGGTCGCATTCTGGCTGAAGCCACCGGCGGGCCTGCCAACGTCTGGTCAGACTATGACGCGGCACTGACCTGCGTCGGGCAGCTGATCGAACGGGTATTGTCACAGGCGGGATTAGCCCCGGAGGCGCTGACGCAAACTGCGCTGGTGGCCGGATTAGCCGGTGCGAACGTCACCTCGGTACAGGCGCGGCTCGCCAGCTGGCAACCTGCCTGCGCGGCGTTACAGGTGGTCAGCGATGTGGAGATCGCCTGTGCGGGCGCCCATGGCGGCGCACCTGGCGCCGTCTTTATTATCGGCACCGGCAGTCAGGGAGCCGCGTGGGATGGCGATCAGTTTACGCTGCTTGGCGGCTGGGGCTTTGCCTTGTCTGACCAGGGATCGGGCGCTGAGCTGGGCCGTCGTGCGCTGCGGCTGGCGCTGCTGGCCCATGAAGCGATTATTACCCAGAGCGCTCTTACCCGGCAGCTGATGGCGCAGTTCGACCACATTCCGGAAACCATGCTGCTCTGGACGCGCTCAGCGACGCCTGCAGACTGGGCCCGCGTGGTGCCACAGATTTTTGCGGCCGCCGACGCGGGCGATGGTCATGCACAGGATCTGCTGGATCAGACCGCAGCCGATATCGGCCTGATGGTCCGCCGTCTGACTGCCCTGAGCAGCGGACCCGTGGCGCTGATGGGGGGGACTGGCCACGCCGATTCAGCGCTGGCTGGATGACGATATTCAGGCCCGGCTGGTGACGCCGCAGGGCGATGCCCTGAGCGGGGCGCTGATACTGGCGCAGCAGCTGACGCCTGCCCGATTACCGATCTGAAGCTGGCTGAGCATCCTCAGCCAGATAACCCGAGGAATTTATGACCGCTCCCAACGTAACCGCGCGCATTCTGCGGTTGATTGTTGAAAATGCGCCGATCAGCCAGTCAGACCTGAAAGTTCGTAGCGGACTGAGCATGTCGACCGTGTCGCAGGCGACTAACCGCCTGCTGGCGCAGGAAATCGTGCAGGAGCTGGGGCTGCGTCGCGTGTCGATGGGGCGGCCAAAAACGCTGCTTGGGCTCAATCCCGATCGCGCCAGCGTGATTGGCATTCAGCTCAATGCGGAACGCAACCTGATCGTCATGACCGATCTCAGCGGCAATCTGCTGGGCGAACAGCAGATGCCGAAAGGCACGCTGACACCGCGCCAGCTCGGCGATGCACTGGCGAAATTCCTGCGCGGCGTTGAGGAGAAGCGGGTGGGCGCCATTGGCCTGGCCCTGTCGGGACTGGTCGATGCCGAAAACGGCTACTGTATCCGCTCCAAAGTGCTCGACTGGGACAACGTCCCGATTGCGCGCCTGCTGGAAGAGCGTTTCTCGCTGCCGGTGTTTATCGAGAATGACGCCAACGCCATGGCAATGGCGGCGCTGGTATTTGGTCAGCTCGGCAACGCGCAGTCGGCGGTGATCGCCACCTACGGCAAAGGGATCGGGGCGGGCATCATTCTGAATCGTCAGCTCTATCGCGGTCGTCACGGCAAGGCGGGGGAGATTGGCAACGGGCTGGTAGGCGACGGATCACTGCGTCTGCTGGAAGATGTCGCCTCATCGCGTGCCATTCTGCAACGGCTTGCTGACCAGGAACCGGTGGAAGGCCTCACCTTGCAGGCGCTGGATCAGCGGCCAACACCCGAGGTGCTGGCGGTGCTGGAAGAGGCAGGACGCGAGCTGGGAATTTCACTGGCGAACCTGTCGGTGGCTTACGATCCGGATGTGGTTTATCTGGCGATGGAGCCGCACATGGCGTCACGCATTCTGCTCGATCACATCACCCAGAGCTTCCAGGCCTACCGGCTTAAACTGACGCCGCACATGACACCGCTGCAGTTCCTGACTGAATCGAACCGCATGTGGGCGCTGGGCGCGGCGGGTTTTGCCGTCAACCGGCTGCTTGATCTGCTGGCGGCGCAGGCCGATGAAGAGCCGGTCACCTGAGTTATCCCTCGAATAAAAACGGGCGCCGCGGCGCCCGTTTTTGTTTCCGCGCTTCCCTTAGCGCAGGCGCATCCCCTGTTCATCAAACAGCAGGCAGTGCGCGGCAGAAAAGCCCAGTTCAACCTGGGTTCCCAGATCGCGCGTGGTTGCTTCGCGCTCTTCCACCACCAGCATCTCTTCACGCCCGATGTCCAGGTAGAGGTAGTTGGTGTGGCCCAGCATCTCGCCATAGGCCAGCTCGCCGTGAAAGCGCAATGCCTCCGGCGTCTGCGCGGCAGGCTGAAAATGCTCGGGACGAATCCCCAGCGTCACGGTTTGCCCCTCGCGGCAGTCGGCGGCGATTTTCAGCACCAGCCCCTCAATCTTCAGTTCCGGCACCCGCAGCTGCACTTCACCCTCGCCCGTGGCGCTGATTTCCGCCCGCAGGAAGTTCATTTTTGGCGAGCCGATAAAACCGGCGACAAACAGGTTATCCGGATCGTGATAGAGCGTCAGCGGTGCGCCGACCTGCTCAATGCGGCCCTGACGCAGCACGACGATGCGGTCAGCCAGCGTCATCGCCTCCAGCTGATCGTGGGTGACATAAATCATGGTGTTGCCGAGCGAGGCGTGCAGCCGCGCAATCTCAATCCGCATCTGCAAACGCAGCTCGGCATCGAGGTTAGAGAGCGGCTCATCGAACAGGAAAATACGCGGATGACGGATAATTGCCCGGCCAATCGCCACGCGCTGCCGTTGTCCGCCAGAGAGCGCGCGCGGCAGGCGGTCGAGCAGTTCGGTGAGATGCAGGCGGGCGGCCGTCCGGGCAATCGCCTCATTGATCTCCGCCTTAGACTTCTTCATTACCTCCAGCGGATAGGCCAGGTTGCCGCGCACCGTCATGTTGGGGTAGAGCGCATAAGACTGAAACACCATAGCAATGCCGCGCTCGGTGGCGGGCTGCTGCGTCATGTCCTGCTCCTCAATCAGCAACTGACCGCTGCTGATCTCCTCCAGCCCGGCGATCATCCGCAGCAGCGTCGATTTACCGCAGCCGGATGGCCCGACAAACACCACAAATTCGCCGCTGTTGATCGTCAGATCGATGCCATGAATGACATTAACGTGTTCATAAGACTTCTTCACATTCTGCAAGCGCAGGCTGGTCATCGGCTACCTCACTCAGAGTAACTGGCCCATGTAGATGGCATTGCTGCGCAGGATTGGGGTGAACCCCATGCGCTGATAAAAGGCACAGACCTGCTCATTCTGCAGGCTGACGCCAAGATGGACACCGCTGACACCGGCAGCGCGCAGCGCCGCCAGCTCATGCTCAATCATCCGGCGACCCCAGCCGCCTTTCTGTGCCGCCGGCAGCAGGTTGATATGCAGATGAGCGGGCCACTGCGTCACCAGCGTGTCAGCGGCCTGGTCAGGATGGCGTATTGAGTCGAGCACTTTGCTGTCGAGCGGCGCGCTGGCGCTGCGATCACGATATTTCTCCTGCAGCTGCGGCCACCATGCGGCCTGTAGCTGCGCTTCAAACGCGCGGGTATCGGACGCGGCGACCACATAACCCTGCACCTCACCGTCCCGCTCCAGCACAAAAGCAAAGTCAGGCGCGAAACGCGCATAAGGCACAGCAAAACGCTGGCCGGGATAGTCAGGATCGGAATAGAGCGCGCGGGCATCGCCACCTGCATCGGCTGTTTCCAGGCAGATGCGGTAGAGCGCCGGGTAGTCCGCCGGGGTGGCCGGACGAATGACACCTTGATTCGCCATGGTGAATTCTCGTGAGTGAGTGAATCGGTCAGGGATTGAACAGATCCGCAGATAAAAGTTACGTTAATGAAAGTGGACTTAGTTTTCAAGATAGAATAATTACCTTATCTCACTAACACGGGCGCTTCGGCAATGTTTACCGGCATCGGGATGCACAACTGTGATCGCCAACACGCCCGGATCGTGGCGGCTGGCAGCAGATTCACGGCCAGTGAAAGGGGGGAAAGTGTGAGCGTGATAGGATTTTCGTATGTTTTATCAGGACGTTATTTTGCAATGATTGCACTGGCATCTCCTGCTGCAGAAAAAGTAGCTGGCGACGCACCGCCACGGTTAATCGCGTAAATGCCAGCGCAGTGTGCTGAATTTCACGCCATGCCGCTGTTTATTTGCGCGTGCTCACAGCGTTGTAATTCCCCGCGCAGGCTGTTTGACTTTATTTTTTTATTAAAGTAAGTATGAGTGAGTGCGTTTGTGTGCGGCTGCAGCCTGCAGGATGTCAGGCGGTGAGATGAAAGGATGCCGATCCTGGTCTGAAGAAGGTGAGCATAATGTCTGTTTCCTCCGTTCGTTCGTTCCGAATTCGCAATGTGGGTCGGCTGCTGGCAGCGGGCCTGCTGGCGGGCAGCGTCTCGCATGCCGCCCACGCCGCCGTTACCCTGAATGAGTGGGATATCTACAACTACCCGGAGCAGACTGCCGCGGTAGATGAAGGGATTAAAGAGTTTTCCCAGCAGAATCCCGGCATTGTGATTAACCGCTCGGTTCACTCCTTTGAAGATACCCGTATTCCCCTGAAGCTGGCGCTGACCGCCGGTGATGGCCCGCAGATCGCTCAGGTCAACCAGGGCGGCGGCGATATGGGCTCGCTGGTTAAAGATAAGCTGCTGCTGCCGCTCGACAGCTACGCCGCCAGCAACGGCTGGACCACACGCTTCCCGGACTCGATTCTGAAACGTAACCGCTGGTCAGACAGCGGCGAGTTTGGCAGCGGCAAACTCTATGGCGTCGCCAGCCTGGGCGAGATGGTCGGGCTCTATTACAACAAAGCGCTGCTGGATAAAGCAGGTATTGCCGTGCCGAAAACGCTGGCTGAGCTGGAAAGCGCGATGGCGAAACTGAAGCAGCAGGGCACCGCGCCGATGATGCTCGGTCTGCTGGATGGCAACATGGGCCAGCAGCTGCTCAGCACCCTGTGGCAGGCGCAGATTGAGAGCCACGACCGCAAGACGCTGGATAATCTGATTTACGATGTGGGCGGCACCTTCAAAGACAGCAAGCTGGTCAATGCCGCCTCTATGATGAAGAGCTGGACCGACAAAGGGTACTTCTTCCCTGGCTTCCAGGGCATCGGTCACGACGATGCGGCGACGCTGTTCCAGAACGGCCAGGCTGCGTTCCTGGTCAGCGGCACCTGGTATCTCGGCCAGTTTAAAGACAACAAAGATATTCACTTTGCCGCGATGCCTGCCGGTGAAGGCGTGAAGCAACCGCTGATGGTGGGCGGTACCGATCTGGCGTTCTCCATCACCAGCACTGCCAAAGGCAAAGACCAGCAGGAAGGTGCGGCGAAGTTCATCAACTATATGGTCTCTGATGCCATGGCGAACCGCTGGCTGAAGGTGGGCTTCCTGCCTGCCAGCACCAACAAAGCGGCGAAAATGCCAGCGGACAATCCGCTGCTGGCCGAGGCGTATCAGGTCTGGCTGACGCTCAATGATTACGACGGTTTAGGTCACTACGTGGACTGGGCGACACCCACCATGAACGCCGAGCTGAATCAGAACGTTCAACTGCTGCTGGCAGGCCGTCAGACACCTGATCAGATGGTAGTTAATTTTGATAACAACTATCAGCGTTACCTGAAAACACTGAAGCATTAAGCCGGAGGCCCGGCGAACAGCCGGGCCTGAGCCTCGTTCTGAACCACGAGTAGAGTTATGTTGAATTTAAGTGGCTGGCGTAATTTTCTCTATGTTCTGCCTGCGGTGCTGGTCTATGCGGTGTTTCTGCTGTTCCCGCTACTGGCCTCGCTGGGCATCAGTTTTACCGAATGGGACGGCACCTCGCTGCCGGTGTTTAGCGGCGTCAGCAACTATCTGCGGATGTTCAGCGATCCGGTGTTCTGGATTGCACTGGGCAATAACGCCATCCTGATGCTGTTCTATACCCTGTTGCCGATTGGCGTCGGCCTGCTGCTCTGCAGCTTTCTGTATGACACGCGCAACAACAGCGAACGCAGCGTGCTGCGCATTCTCTTTTTCCTGCCCTACATCATGCCGATGGCGGTGCTGGGCGTGGTGTGGCGCTGGCTCTATAACCCGGCGTTTGGTCCGATCGACCAGATATTACGCGCAATCGGATTGCCCCAGCTGGCACTCTCCTGGCTGGGTGATTTTACCTGGGCGCTGCCCGCCGTGGGTCTGGTCGCCACCTGGTACTTCTTCGGCTTCTGTCTGGTTCTGTTTATGGCGGGCCTGCAGCGCATGGATCCCTCACTGCTGGAAGCGGCCGATCTCGATGGCTCGTCGCGTCGCCAGAAGTTTATGCGCATTACGCTGCCAGGCCTGCGACCCGAGCTGCGGATTGCCCTGCTGCTGACGGTGATCGCCAGCCTGAAAGCCTTTGACCTGGTCTATGTGATGACGCAGGGCGGCCCGGGCACCTCCACCATGGTGACCAACATCTTTATGTATAAGCAGGGCTTTGATCTGCACTACTTTGGCTACGCCTCGTCGGTGGCGGTGTTCAGCATGGTCATTGTTTTAGGGATTAACTATCTGATCCATCTGGCCTTAAAGGAGCGTTACTGATGCGAAGCACGCCGGTGATTTCACGCGCGCTGATCTGGATCGTGGCGCTGATGACGATTCTGCCGTTCCTGATGGCGCTGATGACGTCGTTCAAAACCCAGATGGAGCTGTTTCAGGGGGTCTTCACGCTGCCCGCCTCGCTGAATTTCAAAAACTACCTGACCGCGTGGCAACAGGGCCACTTCAACGTCTACTTCCTCAACTCGGTGCTGGTGGTGATTCCGGTGGTGCTGTTCAGCGCGCTGCTGGGCATTCTGGCCGGGTTCGGTTTCGCGTGGCTGAAAATCCCTGGTAAAAAAAGTCATCGGAGCGATGCTGGCGCTAGGGATGGTATTGCCGAGTGAAGCCTTTATCATTCCGCTCTATCACGAGCTGCGCTGGATGGGGCTGACCAACACCTATCTGGCGCTGATCCTGCCGCAAATTGCCCTGTCGCTGCCCTTTACCACGCTGATGATCGCCAGTGCTTTCCAGCAGGTGCCGAAAGAACTGGTGGAAGCGGCGGTAATGGATGGGGCATCGCGGGTCAAAATTCTGTGGGGCATTCTGGTGCCCGCTATCTGGCCGACCCTCTCAACGCTGGGGCTGCTGCTGTTTATCTGGACCTGGAATGAGTTCCTGATCCCGCTGATTCTGGTCAACAAGGATGAGTTACGCACACTGCCAATTGGCATGATGTTTTTCCAGAACAAAAATACCATCGACATTCCGGTGCTGATGGCGGGCGCGATGATTGTGATTATGCCGCTGATCGTGGTGTTCCTGATTTTCCAGCGCAAGTTCATCAGCGGCGTCACCGAAGGGGCCGTGAAGTAATCTGTGATAGCCCGCACGAAACGGCGCACTGGCGGCCAGACAAAGGTTTGCCGCGCCGTATCGTGCTGCAATTCCTCCTCCTCAATCCTGCGGGAGACGCATGATGCACCTTTCCCTTGCTGATTTTCACCCTGTCGCCGATGGCGAAACCCCGGACACGGCCGTGCTGCAACGCGCTATGGATCAGATTGCGGCGGCGGGCGGTGGCCGTCTGACCCTGCCTGCCGGGCGTTATCGCAGCGGCTGCCTGAATCTGCCCTCTGATTTTGAACTCTATCTTGAAGCGGGCGCGGTGCTGATCGCCAGTCAGCGGCTGGCTGATTACCAGGCGGTACAGGCGCTGAGCTGTGCTGAGAAGTCCCACAATGTGCTGCTCTATGCGCTGGGCCAGCGCAATATCACCATCAGCGGCACCGGCCGTATAGACGGTGACGGTGAAGCCTGGTTTGCCGCTGAGCGTGACGAGCAGGGCTATCGCCTGCCGCGTGCGGACCGGCCGCGGATCATTGTGTTTGAAGATTGTGAGCAGGTAACGCTGACCGCTTTTACCATCGTGCAGGCGCCGATGTGGACGGTGCATCTTGTGAGCTGTCGCCATGTGCATATCGACCACCTCACCATCGACAATGCCATGACCATGCCGAATACCGATGCGCTCGATATCGACAGCTGCGAAGCGGTGTTTGTCAGCAATAGCTATCTCAGTGCCGCCGATGATGCCATCTGCATCAAAACCACCTACAAACCGGCCGCGCTGCGGCGTCCGGCGCGGCAGATTATGATCACCAACTGCCTGCTGCGTAGCTACAGCTGCGCCTTTAAAATCGGCACTGAAACCTGGGATGATGTGGAAGATGTCACGGTGACCGGCTGCACCATTTTTGATTCCAACCGTGGCATTGGTATTCTGTCGCGTGACGGCGGCGCGATGCGGCGTCTGCTGTTCAGTAATCTGACTTTTGCCTGTCACCATGCGCCGCCCTGTCACTGGGGAAAAGCCGATCCGCTGCATATTTCGGTGCGCAGGCGCGATCCCGCCATTACGCCCGGCATCGTAGAGCAGGTGCAGTTCAGTAACGTTACGGGCGTGGCGGAAGGGGCGATTAACCTGCATGCGGCAGAACCGGGCTGGATACGCGATGTGGTCATCAGCCAGCTGCAGATGCGGCAGACCGTGGCACCGGTTGCACAGGGACACTATGATGTACGGCCGCCCTGTAATCCGGACTCCCCGACCGGCATGGGGCTGGATAACGCCTACAAACTTGACCCGAAAACCGGCGAAGCTTTTGGCGTAGAGCGCTATCCCGGCGGGCTGCCGGGCCTGTTTGCACGCGGGGTGGAGAACCTGCAACTGCACAGCCTGGCGATAGTACGGCCGGAACCGTTACCGCCAGGCTGGCACCCCGAGTGCGTGGTGCAGTTGCCGGACTAAATCACAGCGCGGCGGCGATGGCCATACCGAGCTGTTCGGTGCTGGCGCTGCCGCCGAGATCGCGCGTCAGGTGCTCACCCGCTGCCAGCGTGCGTTCAATCGCGTCTAACACCGCATCACCTGCCGCTTTGTAGCCGAGGTGCTCCAGCATCATCGCGCCACACCAGATCTGTCCGATGGGATTGGCGACACCTTTACCGGCGATATCGGGCGCAGAACCGTGAACCGGTTCAAACAGGCTGGGGAACAGGCCTTCCGGGTTGATATTGGCCGAAGGGGCGATGCCGATGGTGCCGGTACAGGCCGGGCCGAGATCGGAGAGGATATCGCCAAACAGATTGCTGGCGACCACCACATCAAACCAGTCCGGATGCAGCACGAAGTTAGCGGTGAGAATATCGATGTGATACTTATCGACGCGAACATCGGGGAACTGACCGGCCATGGCTTCAACGCGGCTATCCCAGTAGGGCATGGTGATGGCAATGCCGTTCGATTTGGTGGCGGAGGTCAGGTGTTTCTTCGGCCGACTCTGCGCCAGCTGATAGGCAAACTTCAGGATGCGATCGACGCCGGTGCGCGTCATCACCGTCTCCTGGATCACCACTTCACGTTCGGTGCCGGGGAACATGGTGCCGCCGACGCTGGAGTATTCACCCTCCGTGTTTTCGCGTACCACATAGAAGTCGATATCGCCGGGCTGACGGTTCGCCAGCGGCGCTTTGACGCCTGGCATCAGTCGCACCGGACGCAGATTCACATATTGATCGAACTCCCGGCGGAACTGCAGCAGCGAGCCCCACAGTGAAACGTGGTCGGGCACCACATCGGGCCAGCCGACTGCGCCAAAATAGATTGCATCAAAGGCTTTCAGCTGTGGAAACCAGTCGTCAGGCAACATTTTGCCATGCTGCTGCCAGTAGTCGGCACTGGCGTAATCGAACCACTCCCAGCGCAGCGGAATGTTAAATTTCTCTGCGGCCGCATTCATTACACGGACGCCTTCCGGCATCACTTCTTTGCCGATGCCGTCGCCAGGGATCACGGCAACAGAGTGAATTTTGTCAGTCACAGGGTACCTTTCCGGTTGATGTTCGAATTGTGTACGCAGTATAACTGTCGCTTCCGGGGAAATAATGAGCCTGAAAGGCAATCCAGTGTTGAATAAAAGTAGAGAATCCCGCACCTCCACCGATGATTTAGCCTTCTTTGTTCGCCTGGCTGCGCTGGATAGCCTGACTGCGGCGGCGCGCGAACTGGGACTGTCGCTGGCGGCGGTCAGCAAACGTCTGAGCCAGCTGGAACAGCGGCTTGGTGTGCAACTCCTGCGCCGCACCACGCGACGACTGGAGCTGACGCCGGAAGGGCGCCGATATCTGGCGGGTGCGCGTCCGTTGCTGGATCAGCTGGCGGCGCTGGAAGAGGCGGTCAGCGGCGAAACCGCCCAGTTGCGCGGCACACTTAACATCAACGCCTCATTTGGCTTTGGCCGTCGGCATATTGCGCCCTGCGTCTCGGCTTTTGCCGCGCTGCACCCGGAACTCTCGCTGTCGCTGCAGCTCAGCAGCCAGCCACTTAATTTTCTTGATGCCCACATGGATATTGATATCCGCGTCGGAGAACCGCCCGACTCACGGCTGGTGGCGCGCAAACTGCGTACCAATCCGCGCATTCTCTGCTGCTCACCCGCCTATGCCGCCCGGCACGGTCTGCCGGAGACAGTGCGCGATCTGGCACAACACAATTGCATTTTACTGCGTCAGCACGACAGCGATTTTACCCTGTGGCGACTGACCAGCGGCGAACAGAGCATCAATCAGAAAGTGCGCGGCAGTCTTATCACCAACGATGGCGAAGTGGCGATGCGACTGGCGATGGATGGGCATGGCATCTTGCTGCGTTCCTGGTGGGACGCGCAGCACAGTCTGGCGACGGGCGAACTGCTGCCGGTGTTACCCGACTGGCAGGCACCGGATGGCGATATTTTTGCGGTCTGGCAGGCGCAGCGTCAGCTTCCGGCGCGTATTACCGCATTTGTGGCGTTTCTGCAGAGCAATCTGCAATCGGTTGATTAGCCAGGCTTTTAAAGGCAGTTTCTGGCGCGGCCAGACGCCTGCGGACAATAAACATACCGCATTAAGCTGATTCGGTTGCGTCAGCGTGCCGCTGCGTTTACAGCGTTTTAGCGGCTGCGTATGATTCTTATTCTTTTTTATTTCCAGCCTGTCCTCTGCGTTGTGGCCAGCCGGGAGCAGCAGGCAGATAGGGGGAGTTAAGTATGAAAGCGTTGTTCAGTCCGCGTACAGCGGCACTTACACTGGCGATGGTGACCACCTTCAGCCTGACGGCGTGCCAGATGCCGGCGAAAAAAGTGGATGCCAGCGCGCCGGTGGTGATGCAGCCCTCCAGCCCGGATAACCTGATTCAGCGCGAGCTGGGTGAAGGTTTGTATGAGATGGCCTATCTGCCAGCAAAAAATGCCCTCTATGTCGCCAGCGCGCAGGGATTTAAAGATATCAGCGGCGGCATGATCTATCGTCTTGATGCTTCCACGCTGCAGAGCACCGGCGCGGGACACTTCGACCTGAAAAACTTTGGTCTGATCAGCGCGCCTGACGGCAGCGCACTCTACGCCACCAACACGCTGGATGGCGGTATCTCTAAGATCGATCCTGATAACGGTAAGGTGCTGAAGCGCCTGATGTTTGACGAGAAAAACGAGAAAGGCATGCCCTATTGCACGCGTGAAATCTTTCTGCATGACGGGCTGCTCTATGTCGGCGGCGTGGGCGATCCGGGCGTGATCTGGGTGGTTGATGCCAAAACCCTGACGCTGAAAACCCGGATAAAAAATGCCGGGAAGTGGGTCACAGGCATCATCTTCTCGCCGGTCAGCGACCGGATTTATGCGGCGAACGGCAGCGGGGAAATCCTGGTGATCAATCCGCGCAATAACAAAATCGAGCAGCGCCTGACGGCGGGTGACGGGCAGGAGTATCTGTTCCTGAATATGGCCGAGGATCCGGCAACCGGTCGCCTGTTTGTTACGGATAATTCAAAAGCGAAAAATACGCTGGTGTTTGATGAGCGCAGCGGCAAGGTCATTAAGCGTCTGAATCCGGGCGACTCACTGGGGATTAAGTTTAATGGCAAGCGCAATGAGATTTATATCAGCCAGCGCGAATCGAAGAAGGTGCTGCAGCTGGATGGCACCACCTATGAGGTGAAAAACAGCTGGTCATTTGATAGCCACCCCAACAGTCTGCTGGTCTCACCGGACGGGCAGACCCTGTTCGTCACCCTGAAGCAGGGCTTCAATGACGATCACAGCAGTCAGGGGCTGGATGGCGTGGCGCGTATCACACTGCAATAAAAAAAGGCGGCATCGCTGCCGCCTGAATCTTTACTTAGCCACACCTTCTACCAGCACCACGCGATAGTTCGCGCCTTTCAGACGGTGCGCTTTGGCAGCCTGATATTCCGGGCTGTCATACCAGGCATGTGCGGCTTCGCGGCTCGCGAATTCCAGAATCACCACGCCTTCTGCTTCCTGTCCTTCCAGCGTTTCAAGTTCGCCATAAAAGGCGAGAGGATTGATCTGATGATCGCCGCGAGCCTCGCCCGCTTTCTCGGCATAGATCGCCATTTCGTCCTGGTTCAGGGTGTTATCACGAATAAATACAACATATGCACTCACAGGTCTCTCCTTAAGCTTTTTTATCCTGGGTTTTGGTATCGAAGTCAGCGGCATCATGACGCTCGTGCAGCTGATCGGCCGGGTCGCCCATGACACGGTTGACCTTGCGGCCACGAATCACAGCAGGTCGCAGCGCGATCTCTTTCGCCCAGCGCACCACATTTTTATAGGAGTGCACATCCAGGAATTCGGCACCGCCATACTGGTCATTCAGCACCATGTTGCCGTACCACGGCCAGGTGGCGATATCAGCGATGGTGTAGTCATCACCGGCCAGATAGCGGTTATCTGCCAGCTGACGATCCAGCACGTCGAGCTGACGCTTCGCTTCCAGCGTGAAGCGGTTAATGGCGTACTCAATTTTTTCTGGCGCGTAGTGATAGAAATGACCGAAACCACCGCCCAGGTAAGGCGCTGAGCCCTGTAACCAGAAGAGCCAGTTCAGGGTTTCGGTGCGGCCAGCGATATCTTTCGGCAGGAAGTAGCCATACTTCTCCGCAAGATAGAGCAGGATGTTGCCCGATTCAAATACCCGAATCGGCGGCGTTGCTGAGTGGTCGCTCAGCGCCGGGATTTTCGAGTTCGGGTTTACGTCGACAAAACCGCTGGAGAACTGATCGCCTTCGCCGATACGGATCAGCCAGGCATCATATTCCGCATCGTTGACGTTAAGCGCCAGCAGCTCTTCCAGCAGGATGGTCACTTTCTGGCCGTTAGGCGTGCCAAGCGAATAGAGCTGTAAAGGATGCTTGCCGACCGGCAACGCTTTTTCATGGGTGGGACCAGCGAACGGACGATTAGTTTTAGCGCCGTTACCTTTGGCTTCAGGGTCCCAGGTCCAGACTTTTGCGGGCTGATATGCATTTTCCGACATAATGAAAGTTCGCCTTATGGTGTGGTATTGGTCTGGAGTGTAGCAGGTGCTGCGAAGGGGGTTTAACTCTGCTGGCTGCGCAAGGCCGTGCTGCAGGGGGCTGATGTCAGGCGGGCAGCGGCACTGGAGAAAAGTGAATAAAAGTGTGTCAGGCAGGTGGTTCGTTATCCTGAGCGGAGGTGGCCGTGCAGTCAGCAGCGACTGCACGGCAGGCAGGGTTACAGCAGTTCACGCTCAATCAGTTCGCGGGTTTCTACCGCCTGAACCTTCATCTTTTCCGGGTAGCCAAACAGAGACGCCGCGATGATCGGTTCACCGCCGACTTTATAACTGCGGGTGGCAAAGCCGGTGTCGCGCAGCGTTTTAAACAGGGTGTCGAAGTCCACTTCGCCTTCGCCCACGCCGACATGCTGGTGAATGGTGGCATCCACCCCTGGCGGGTTAACGATGTAGCGACAGTGTTTTGTATGGTTCATGGTGTCGGCGATCAGCATGTGTGACAGATCGTCACCGGCATACTCCAGCATCGGTTTCACATCACCTTTGCCTTTGTCATAAAAGAAAGTGTGTGGCGCGCTGTAGATATACTTCACATTATCGCTGCGGAACGACTTCACGATATCCACGGTTTCGTTGTTCTCTTCGCAGAAATCCCACGGATGGGCCTGGATTTCGACGCGGATGCCTTCACGTTCGATGATCGGCAGCAGCTCTTCCATGGAGCGATAGAACATCTCTTCACAGATTTCCGGCTCGTTAGGCGTGCCGGAGAGCTCGGTGTTGATCACCTGCACACCCATCTCAACCGCGATCTCAATCATCCGCTTCCAGTTCTTCACCGCCGCCTGACGACGCAGCTCATCCGGGCCGGACCAGCGATAGACCACGATAAACGAGGAGATCTCCAGCCCGGTGGCGCTTAACGCATTCTTATACTCGGTGATGATTTCACGGCTGGCTTTAGGATGTTTATAAAACGGGTTGATCTGCGGATGCGGCGACTGTTCGATATATTTGTATCCCCAGTCGGCCACCTGATGAACCATACGGGTGATGCCTAAATCTTTAATCACATCCACATCAAAAGCGATTTTCATCTTTCTGCTCCGGGCACATTAAGGTTGCTGTTCTTCATTGAAGGTCACGCCAATCTGCTGCCTGACGTTGTCCATCGTGGCCAGGGTGGTAATCGCCTGGTCAAGCGAATGGATGGGTGAATCGATCCGGTTCTGACCGATACACCAGGCGAAATGGTTAATTTCATGACAGAGCTGTTCATAGCGGCTGGCAGGCTCCTGCCACTGCAGGCGATGACGCCGATCGCTGGAGGTCAGGGTGAAGTTACCGGGCGCATAGAACTGGCCTGAAAGTTCCAGCGTGGCCTCGCGTCCGGCGATCACCGCGCCGCCTGGCGTGTTGCTGAACAGGGTGGTATTCAGCACCGAATGCATGCCGTGCTGATGGGTAAACAGCATCGACGTCTGACCGTTTACACGCCCAGCCGGGACGGGCTGGCCCCGGGCGATGATCGTGTCAGGCGCACCGCCGCCAACAAACACGCTAAGCGCCACCAGATAGCTGCCCAGATCCAGCATCGGGCCGCCCGCCAGATCGGCGTTGAAGATGCGATGGTCCGGGGTGAAAAACTCGCCATGATCGGCAATCAGGGTGTGAACATCGCCGAGCACGCCATCCTCCAGCAGCTGACGGATAACGTCATATTTCGGTGTGAAGTTGCACCACATCGCCTCCATACAGAGCAGGTTCGCGGCAGCGGCGGCCAGTTTAAGCTGTGTCGCCTGCTGAGCATTCAGCGCCAGCGGCTTTTCAATCAGCAGATGCTTTCCGGCGGCAATCGCGCGCAGACCATCGGGAAAATGGTGGTTGTGGGGCGTAGCGATATAGACCGCATCAACATCCTCCCGCGCCAGCAGCACGTCGATACTGCCCGTGGCATGGCTGATTGACCATTTGTCGGCAAAGGCCTGTGCTTTTGCCGGGTCACGCGCAGCCACCGCCGTGATCTGCTGATGGGTATGCTTGCGCAGTGCATGGGCAAAATGGTCGGCGATCCAGCCCGGCCCGATAATGCCCCAGCGCAACTGTGGTACCTGGCTGGCAGCGGTCAGGCGTGGAACCGGAAGCGTTGAAGGGAACATAACTTTTCCTTTTATACGTGCAGGCAGGTGCTGCTCAGGGCTCCACTATAGAAAGCCCGCCGTCGTCGCTCTAACCTTTTAATGATGTGATCCCATCAACCCGATCGGCGCAGGATTTTTATCCGTTTTAGCAAATGGGCGTTTTAAAGAGAATGCAGAAAGAAATGAATGTTTCATTTTGCGAGGACGATCAAGATTAACGCTGATTTTCTATCAAATAAATGAGAGGAAATGGCTGTGCCGCGATAGAGTGTTGATGTCTCAGACAACAGAATATATAGGCGTAGCCGTCAGCCAGCGCTACAGAGAGCAGAAGCAGGGAGAAGGATGATGTCAAAAGTGACGATGACCGCTATTGCGCAGGCGGCGGGCGTGGGCGTGGCCACCGTGGATCGGGTGCTGAATGGACGCGCGCCGGTGCGCAGCGTGACCGAGCAGAAAGTGCTGGCTGCGGCCCGCGAGCTGGGCTATCACCTGACGCAGGCACACATCCGGACAACATCGCCGCTCGCTGCGGCAACAGTTCGCGTGAGCTTTATCCTGCTGCCTGCCCGTTATTCGTTTTATCAGCAGCTGGGCGAGGTGCTGAAACAGCAGCTTAAGGTGCATCAGCCACAGGGCAGCGAACCTGAATTTTGCTGGCATGATATTCATGAAGTGGAGGCGGTGGCGCACTCGCTGCGTCTGCTGGCACAGCGCAGTGATGTGATTGCGCTGGTGGCGCTGGATCATCCGCTGATTCGTCACGCGATTCAGGATGTGTCCCGACTGGGCGTGCGGGTTTACGCGCTGTTTTCTGATTTCTCGCCCTGTGAGCATGCGGGGTTTATCGGCATTGATAATCAGAAAGCGGGACGTACGGCGGCCTGGATGGCACAGCATCTGCTGCGTCAGCCGGGATGCGTTGGGGTGCTGCTGGGCGATCACCGCTTTACCTGCCAGGAGAGCAGCGAGATCAGTTTCCGCTCTTACCTGCGCGAGTCAGGCATCAGCCAGCGGGTACTGGAACCGTTAAAAACGCATGAGTCGGGTGAAGGGGGCTATCAGGCGACCCGGCAGTTGCTGGACACCCATGATGATCTGGTGATGATTTATGCGCCCTGCGGCGGCATAGAGGGTGTGGTGCGGGCGCTGCGTGACAGCGGGCGCAGACAGATCGATCTGCTGTGCCACGGTCCGCTGCCCGGCGATGAGCTGGCGCTGATTGATGGCACCATTACGCTGATGTTGCGCCATCGTATTGATGCCATGGCTGCGGCGGTGATCGCCACCTGCCTCAACAGCCGGATGGAACAGCGCGACCATTTTGCGCAGGTGACCGTACCCTTTGAAATCGTGACGCGTGAAAACCTGTAGAAAGAGCAGGTTAGCGGATATTTGATAGAAACCTATCATATAAAGAAATATTTAAACGCGATCTCTATCAAAAAATGAAACTTTCATTGTTGTCTGAGATGAAATTTTCATTTGATACTGCCAGCAGTTCTCACTGCACAGGCAGATATCATGACCTTTCACATTGCTAATGCGCCCTGTAGCTGGGGCGTGGACGATCCCGCTAATCCCTGGCTGCCGCCATGGCAGAAAGTCCTGACTGAAGCCGTTCTGGCTGGCTATCCCAGTATTGAACTCGGCCCCTGGGGCTATCTGCCAGCGGATGCAGCCGAACTGACCCGGCAGCTTAATGCGCATCAGCTTTCGCTGGTGGCGGGTACGATTTTTGATGATTTGGTCAGTGAAGCGCATTTCCCTGAACTGGTGACGCTGACCCACAACCTGTGCCGTACCCTGGCCAGTGTGCCAACCGCCGTCAAAACGCCCGGCGCCAGCGCGCCTTATCTGGTGATCATCGACTTCGGGAATCCGGAGCGGGCGAAATATGCCGGTCAGTCAGAAAAAGCGCCACGGCTCTCCGCTGACGACTGGCAGCGCATGATGCGACACATCACCATTCTCAGTGAGATTGCCTGGCAGGAGTATGGCGTGCGACCGGTGATCCATCCGCATGCGGGCGGCTGCATTGAGTTTGCCGATGAGCTTGCGCGGCTGGTCAGTGATATTCCGCATCAGGTGGCTGGTTTATGCCTGGATACCGGCCATCTCTATTACGCCGGGATGGATCCGGTCGCTTCGCTGCAACAGTACTGGACCCGCATCGATTACCTCCACTTCAAAGACGTTAACCAGCGGGTCTGGCGAGACGCCCTCTCTCACGGACTCGACTTTTTCACTGCCTGCGCGCAGGGGGTGATGTGTCCGCTGGGGCAGGGCGCAATTGACTATCCGGCGGTGCGCACGCTGCTGACTGAGCGTAACTATCAGGGCTGGATCACCATCGAACAGGAGCGTGATCCGCGCCATGCCGACACCAGTCTGCGGGATGTTAAAGCCAGCCTGGACTATCTCCGATCAACAGGATTCTGAGGACAACAGCATGATTAACGGTAAAAAAAGCGGCTAATCGCTCGCTGCGCTGGGGCATGATCGGCGGCGGCGGCACCAGCCAGATTGGGTATATCCATCGCTCTGCAGCACAGCGTGACGGAAACTTTGTGCTGCTGGCGGGGGGCGTTTGATATTGATGCCGCACGCGGGCGTGAGTTTGGTCAGGCGCTGGGTGTGGTACCGGACCGCTGTTATCCCGATTATGCCAGCCTGTTCGCCGGGGAAGCCGCGCGTGAAGATGGCATTGAGGCGGTGTCTGTCGCCACGCCTAATAATACTCACTTCGCCATTTGCCGCGCGGCGCTTAATGCCGGGCTGCATGTGGTGTGCGAGAAGCCCCTCTGTTTTACGGTCGAAGAGGCGGATGAGCTGGAGCAGCTGAGCCGGGAGAAGCAGAAGGTTGTTGGCGTCACCTACGGTTACGCCGGGCATCAGCTGGTTCATCAGGCCAGGGAGATGATCGCCGAAGGGGCTCTGGGTGAGATCCGCATCGTTAACATGCAGTTTGCTCACGGCTTCCATAATGAGGCGGTGGAGTTGCAGAGTGAAAGCACCCGCTGGCGGGTTGATCCGCGCTTTGTCGGCCCGAGTTACGTGTTAGGCGACCTGGCGACGCATCCGTTATTTATCGCAGAAACGATGTTGCCACAGCTGAAAGTGACACGTCTGCTCTGTTCGCGTCAGAGCTTTTGTCGCGTCGCGTGCGCCGCTGGAGGACAACGCCTTTGTGATGATGGAGTATGACAACGGCGCAGTCGGCACGTTATGGGCGTCGGCGGTGAATGCCGGATCGATGCACGGGCAGAAGATTCGGGTCGTCGGATCGAAAGCCAGTCTGGAATGGTGGGATGAGCAGCCGAACCAGTTGCGCTATGAAGTGCAGGGCGAGCCAGTGCGCATTCTGGAGCGCGGCATGGGCTATCTTAATCCGCGCGCGCTGGAAGAGGACCGCATTGGCGGAGGGCATACCGAGGGGTTATTTGAAGCCTGGTCCAATCTTTATCGTCGCTTCGCGCTGGCGATGGATGCCACCGATCGCCGTGACACCGACTTCCTGCAGGATTTCTGGTATCCCGACGTGCATGCCGGATTAATGGGCGTGCGCTGGGTCGCGCAGTGCGTGAAATCGGCGGATGCCGGTGCGGTGTGGGTGGCGTGCTGAAGCAGAGGGTGAGCCACAGGATGTGGCGAGTGTATCGAACCTTCGATAACGGGTTCGTTCCACAAAAGCAAAAACCCGCCAGAGGCGGGTTCTTTAAATTTTGGTGCCCGAACCCGGACAAAAATGCCGGGAGCATTTTTGCATCGCGCGGCTTCGCGCGACCCGAAGGGTGAGCCACAGGATGTGGCGAGTGTATCGAACCTTCGATAACGGGTTCGATACACAAAAGCAAAAACCCGCCAGAGGCGGGTTCTTTAAATATGGTGCCCGAACCCGGAATCGAACCAGGGACACGGGGATTTTCAATCCCCTGCTCTACCGACTGAGCTATTCGGGCAACGGGGCGCATTAAACCGTAAAGGCCGCGGGTCGTCAACGGCTTTCACCAAAAAACCCCCCTGGAAACGTGACTGATTGCCTGATTTTCAGTCAAAGCGGGTAAAACCTCAGGCCAGCGCGCCATTTTTACGGCACAGAGCGATGCTGTAAACATCCTCCGCCAGCCGCTGTGCGGTGGCGACATCCTGCACATTGCGCTTCACCAGCAGCTTGCTGAGGCAGCCTTCAAGAATCAGCTCCATCTGATCGGCCACCATGCTGGGGTTGTCCAGCGCCTGCTCCACCAGAATGTCGTGGGTGAACTGCCATGAGCCGCGTTTCTGCTGTTCGGCCAGTTGATGGATGGGCTGATCGGGCTGCGGGTAGAAGCTACAGGCGGCAATAAACAGGCAGCCAGGAAAGCGTCCTTTGCTGACCTGCTCACTCAGGACCTCATAGCGTGCCATCAGCTTCTGGTCGGGCGACAGCGATTCATCCAGCAGGATCTGGCGTCGCCAGGTATCAATCTGCTGCCCGTGATAGCGCAGCGCATCGTAGAGCAGGGCGTCACGATCGGGCCAGAACTGCTGAAGCTGGTCATGGGTTAATTCGGATCCCGCCAGGGTTTCCAATGAGAGGGTGGCGGCGAGGCCGTTCTGTTCAAGCACATTCAATGCATGCTCGAGTATCTGTTCACGCTGCAAGTGACTCTCCTCTGGTATGCAGGCCCGGTAAGGCACCGGGCAATGACCTGACTCCAGTGTTGTTTACGGGGTAAGTTTCTGCAAATGCGCCCGGAACTCGGCGGCATTGAGAAACCCGGTGATGCGCGATCCGGCGATTTCGCGGCCCTGCGCATCAAAGAACAAAATCGTCGGTAAGCCCAGCACCTGAAGGTGCTGCAACAGCGCGTTATCACTGGCGTTGTTGGCGGTGACGTTGGCCTGGAGCAACTGTACCTGACTCAGGCTATCGCGCACGGCGCTGTCACTAAAGGTATATTTTTCAAACTCTTTGCAGGCGACGCACCAGTCAGCGTAGAGATCGACCATGGTGATGCGGCCACGGGCCTGCTGCAGCGCGCTATCGAGCTGCTGCGGCGTCTGGATAGTATGGAACGGCAGCGGTGCCACAGCCTGCTGCTGCGCCGGTCCGTCAAAGGCCCAGTCCTGCAACGGGCGTGCGCTGATCAACGCAGCGGCCAGCATGATAATCTGCACTACGCGCCACTTACCGCTGCTGGTGCGCAGGCTGACGCTGAACGCCCAGCCAAAGAACGCCACGCCGAGCAGGCTCCAGAGCCGCAATCCCCACACATCGCCCAGCACCCGCTCCAGCAGGAAGACCGGCAGCGCCAGGATGACAAAACCAAAGCCCTCTTTAACGGTTTGCATCCACGGGCCGCTTTTCGGCAGCAGCCGGTTACCAAACAGGGTCACGGCGATCAGCGGTAATCCCATTCCGACCGCATAGAGCCACAGCGTCCCGGCACCGGCCCACAGATTTCCGCTCTGCGCGATGTAAAGCAGAATGGCGCTGAGCGGGGCCGTGGTGCAGGGCGAGCAGATCAAACCCGCTAGTGCCCCCCATCAGGAAGACGCCGGGCAGCGAGCCACCCTGCTGACGATTACTCCACAGGGTCAGGCGGGTTTGCAGGCTGGCGGGCAGTTGCAGCGTAAACAGGCCGAACATCGACAGCGCCAGCACGATAAACAGCAGTGAGAGCGTGAACAGCACATAAGGATGCTGCAACGCGGCCTGGAAGCGCAGGCCCGCTGCCGCGACGACCACTCCCAGCAGCGTGTAGGTCAGCGCCATCCCCTGCACATAGACCATCGCCAGCGCGAACAGCCGGCCCAGCGAATAGTGGCGCTGTCCGCCAAGGATAATGCCGGAGATCAGCGGATACATCGGCAGTACGCAGGGCGTAAACGCGACACCGATACCAATCAGTAGCGCCCAGAGCGGCGAGAAAGGCAGCGGGCTGGCGGGCGCAGGCTGAGCGCTGACCGGCGGCGGTGCGCTGCTGGCGGTCACCGCACTTACCGGAACGCTGCGCGTTTCTGGCGGATAACAGAATCCGGCGGCGGCACAGCCCTGATAAGTCACACTGAGCGTGGCGCCGCTGGCCGCCTGTTGCAGCGTCACCGGCAGCGTCAGATCCTGCGGATAGATTTCACTTTTGCCGAAGAATTCATCTTCATGCGGCTGACCAGCCGGCAGCGTTAACGGCGCGATGGTCGCGTTCTGCGGTGTGATGTGGATCTGCTGGCGATAGAGGTAATAACCCGATTTCACTTTCCAGTGCAGGTTGAGCTGCGCGCCCTGCTGGTCGAAGTCAAAAGTAAAGGCCTGATCAACCGGCACAAAGCGACTGGTCGTCGGATTTGAAAAGAGTGAAGCGTGCGCCTGCAGGCCGATAAACAGCGTCAGCAGAAGCGTAATTAAGCGAGAGATGCGTGCAGCCATGACAAGTATTCACTGTCTCCATATTGAACCGGCAGCGCCAGCAGTTCGGGCACATCGTAAGGGTGAGCGTCTTTGAGCAGATCACACAGCGCCTGCTGATGATCGCTGTCGCATTTCAGCAGCATCTGGACTTCGCTGCTCTGCTCCATTTTTCCCTGCCAGAGATACCAGGAGGTGGCGCCCGGCAGCAGTGTGACACAGGCCGCCAGCCTGGCTTCCAGCGCTAGGCCAGCAAGGTGCTCCGCCGTGGCCTGATCGGGCGTGGTGCAGAGGATAACGACAGCATTCATCCTGTGACTCCTGTTTTAAAGAGCGCCGATGATAGCATGCTCCATCCGTAACACGAGGAGTGTGCTTATAGCAGCAATCCGCCAAAGACGAAGCCAGAGAGCACCGACAGCGCAATGGCGATCACGCCGGGAATGATAAAGGCATGGTTAAACACATACTTGCCAATACGGGTCGAGCCGGTGTCATCCATCTCAACGGCGGCCAGCAGGGTCGGGTAGGTCGGCAGCACAAACAGCGCTGAAACCGCCGCAAAGGAAGCGATGGCAGTAAGCGGCGTAACGCCCAGCAGCAGCGCGGCGGGCATCAGCGCTTTGGTGGTCGCAGCCTGCGAGTAGAGCAGCATCGAGGCGAAGAACAGCACCAGCGCCAGCATCCACGGATAGGTTTTCAGCGTGTCGCCCGCCAGCATCTGAATCTCCGCCAGATGTGCCTTCACAAAGGTATCGCCCAGCCAGGCGACGCCCATTACGCAGATACAGGCGCTCATGCCGGACTTAAAGGTGCTGGCGCTGAGGATTTCGCTGGTGTCGAGTTTGCAGGTCAGGCTGATCAGCGTGGCGATGGTCAGCATAAACACCACAATCGCTTCATTGCGTGGCAGTGGCGGATTGACGATCAGCCCGACGCTGGCGCTGGTCGCAGTGGCATAAAGCACCACGGCCACGATGCCCGTCAGAAACAGCAGCACCGATTTTTTCGCGCCCGGTTTTGCCTGGTAGAGGCTGGCGCCGCGCAGCGTGACTTCGCCTTTGGCGAGACGCGCCTGATAAACCTCATCATCCTTTAGCTCACGGCCTAAGAAGTTAGTCACCAGAGCCGCCAGGAAGAGGCCCACCATGGTTGAGGGGATGGCAATCGCCAGCAGCGTGATATAGCTGACGCCGCGCGGCTCAAGCAAAGTGGCGAAGAAAACCACTGCGGCTGAAATGGGTGATGCGGTAATCGCGATCTGCGAAGCCACTACCGCAATCGACAGCGGCCGGGAAGGGCGAACGCCTTGCTCTTTCGCCACTTCGGCAATCACCGGTAATGTTGAGAACGCGGTATGTCCGGTACCGGCCAGTAGCGTCATCAGGTAGGTCACTAGTGGGGCCAGCAGCGTAACGTGGCGTGGATGGCGGCGCAGCAGGCGTTCCGCCAGACTCACCAGATAATCCATCCCGCCTGCCACCTGCATGGCGGCTATCGCGGCGATCACCGCCATGATGATTTCAATCACATCGAACGGAATAGCGCCGGGTGCCATGCCAAATCCCAGCGTCAGGATCAGCACGCCCATTCCGCCTGCGAACCCGATACCAATGCCGCCAAGACGTGCGCCCAACCAGATCGCCATCAAGACGATAAGCAGCTCAACCACAAACATGAATGACTCCTGAAAGATAAACCGGTAATAGCCGGGTGTGCTGTTTAACAAAAAAAAGGCACACCGTGTTGATCGCGGTGTGCCTTTGGTTAACCAGCGTCGGTTAAACCTTACTGTTCGTTTTCATCAGTATAACGTTTGGCTTTATAAACCGGGTACATCAGGTTCTGCACCGAGAAGATATCGTCCAGCTCACTTTCCGTCAGCAGGCCGCGCTCCAGCACCACCTCACGTACGCTTTTACCGGTTTCCGCACAGATTTTACCGACGATGTCGCCGTTGTGGTGGCCGATGTAAGGGTTGAGGTAAGTCACGATACCAATCGAGTTGAAGACATAGGCTTCGCACACTGCGCGGTTGGCGGTAATGCCGTTGATGCACTTCTCCAGCAGGTTATAGCAGGCGTTAGTCAGAATGCTGATCGACTCAAACAGCGCCTGGCCAATCACCGGCTCCATCACGTTGAGCTGCAGCTGGCCCGCTTCAGAGGCCATCGTCACGGTGATGTCGTTGCCAATCACTTTGAAGCAGACCTGGTTTACCACCTCCGGTACAACCGGATTGACCTTGGCGGGCATGATAGAGGAACCCGCCTGCAGCTCTGGCAGATTGATTTCATTCAGGCCTGCACGCGGGCCAGAGGAGAGCAGGCGCAGGTCGTTACAGATTTTAGAGAGCTTCACCGCCAGACGTTTCAGCGATGAATGGACCATCACATAGGCGCCGCAGTCGGAGGTTGCTTCAATCAGATCTTCCGCCGGCACCACCGGCAGGTTGCTGACTTCCGCCAGACGCTGTACCGCCAGGTGCTGATAGCCTTCCGGCGTGTTGAGGCGGGTGCCGATGGCGGTCGCGCCCAGGTTCACTTCCAGCAGCAGTTCCGCGGTGCGCAGAATGCTTTTGGTCTCTTCGTTCAGCAGTACGCTGAAGGCGTGAAATTCCTGCCCGAGGGTCATCGGCACGGCATCCTGCAACTGGGTACGGCCCATTTTCAGGATGGTCTGGAATTCATCGGCTTTGTGCTGGAAGCCTTCGGCCAGCTGACTGATGCCATCAAGCAGTTTCAGTAGCGAGCTGTAGACCGCGATGCGGAAACCGGTTGGGTAAGCGTCGTTGGTGGACTGGCATTTGTTCACATGATCGTTGGGGTTGAGGTACTGATATTCCCCTTTCTGGTGGCCCATCAGCTCAAGGCCGATGTTCGCCAGTACTTCATTGGTGTTCATGTTGACCGAGGTCCCGGCACCGCCCTGATAAACATCCACGGGGAACTGGTCCATACAGCGGCCGTTGTTGAGCACTTCGTCGCAGGCCTTAATGATGGTATCGGCAATATTGCGCGGGATGGTCTGCAGCTCTTTGTTGGCCATCGCCGCCGCTTTTTTTACCATCACCATGCCGCGGACAAATTCAGGTATGTCGCTGATTTTGCTGTTGCTGATATAAAAATTCTCAATCGCACGCAGAGTATGAACGCCATAATAGGCATCCGCCGGAACTTCGCGCATACCTAACAGGTCTTCTTCGATACGAATGTTGTTCGCCATGATAACCTTCTTGTTGTTGCCGCTAACCATCACAAAGGATGTGTTTATTTTGTCGTGGTGTACCCGTGCCGACATATTATCCGTCTTCATAGGGGCGTGTGCGATCATATTCTGATGCATATGAAAAGCACGCATGCAGATCACTTAATGCTGCAGCCTGGTTAACGATATGTGAAGTTGGTTACAAAATTAACCCCGCAGGATAAATTTGACAGGATCGGTTGAAAATGGCGGCGCGGGTGCCCATCTCTTTTCTTATCATCCTCAGGATGAACGCTTTCTGCTGACCGGCACGCTGCCGTTCAGCCCCTACTTACAGGAGAGTACGGTGCGCTGGATACCGTTATTAGTCTTTTTCGTTCTGGCCTGGATTGAGATTTCCCTCTTCATTCAGGTTGCACACGTCATGGGCGTGCTGCTTACCATGCTGTTGGTGGTCTTCACCTCGTGCATCGGCGTCTCGCTGGTCAAAAATCAGGGCATGAAAAACTTTATTCTGATGCAGGAGAAGCTGGCACGTAATGAAAGCCCGGCCAATGAGATGATCAAAAGCGTGTCGCTGATCATCGCCGGTTTCCTGCTGCTGCTGCCTGGTTTCTTTACCGACCTGCTGGGCCTGCTGCTGTTGCTGCCACCGGTGCAGAAACATCTGACGCTGAAGCTGATGCCTCATCTGCGCGTCTGGCGGGGACCGGGAGCCGGTCCAGACAGCGGCTACACCATGGATGGCGAGTTCGAGCGTAAAGACAGCGATCGCCTTGAGCATCATGACGATCACAAGGATCGTTAACCGCAGCTGTCACCTCTGAAAGCGCAACCTTAGGGTTGCGTTTTTTTATTTGCCCCATCATCTGTTCAAAAAGCCATCACTTATCACTCACAGGTAAAAAATTTGTTGTCCGCCCCCCTTGAAAGTGGGTGGCAGCGGCCCTATCTCTCTGGTCACGAGGCCGGAAGCCATGCAGCCCGGTGTTCAACCCCAAAACTGAATGATTGGACTTCTCAAAGGAGAGCTATCAAATGAAAATTCGTCCATTGCACGATCGCGTTATCGTCAAGCGTAAAGAAGTTGAAGCTAAATCAGCTGGCGGCATCGTGCTGACCGGTTCCGCAGCCGGTAAATCCACCCGTGGTGAAGTACTGGCTGTCGGCAATGGCCGCATCCTTGAGAGTGGCGACGTTAAGCCGCTGGACGTGAAGGTTGGCGACATCGTGATCTTCAGCGAAGGTTACGGCGCGAAAACCGAGAAAATCGACAACGAAGAGGTGCTTATCATCTCTGAGAGCGACATTCTGGCCGTTGTTGAAGCGTAATTTTTACGCGTAATTCACTGAACGAAACGAATTTAAGGGATATTTAAAGATGGCAGCTAAAGACGTAAAATTCGGTAATGACGCACGCGTAAAAATGCTGCGTGGCGTGAACGTACTGGCAGATGCAGTAAAAGTTACCCTGGGTCCTAAAGGCCGTAACGTAGTCCTGGATAAATCTTTTGGTGCACCGACCATCACTAAAGATGGTGTTTCTGTTGCACGTGAAATCGAGCTGGAAGACAAGTTCGAGAACATGGGCGCGCAGATGGTGAAAGAAGTTGCCTCTAAAGCGAACGACGCTGCGGGCGACGGTACCACCACTGCAACCGTACTGGCACAGTCTATCATCACCGAAGGCCTGAAAGCGGTCGCAGCGGGTATGAACCCGATGGACCTGAAGCGCGGTATTGACCAGGCTGTTATCGCTGCGGTTGAGAAACTGAAAGCGCTGTCTGTTCCTTGCTCTGACTCTAAAGCGATTGCGCAGGTAGGTACTATCTCTGCTAACTCCGATGAAACCGTGGGCCAGTTGATTGCTCAGGCGATGGAGAAAGTGGGTAAAGAAGGCGTGATCACCGTTGAAGAAGGCACCGGCCTGCAGGATGAGCTGGATGTGGTTGAAGGTATGCAGTTTGATCGCGGCTACCTGTCACCTTACTTCATCAACAAGCCAGAAACCGGTGCGATTGAACTGGAATCTCCGTTCATCCTGCTGGCTGACAAGAAAATCTCTAACATCCGTGAAATGCTGCCAGTGCTGGAAGCCGTTGCGAAAGCCGGCAAACCACTGCTGATCATCGCGGAAGATGTTGAAGGCGAAGCGCTGGCAACACTGGTGGTTAACACCATGCGCGGCATCGTGAAAGTGGCTGCGGTTAAAGCACCAGGCTTCGGCGACCGTCGTAAAGCTATGCTGCAGGATATCGCTATCCTGACCGGTGGTACCGTAATCTCTGAAGAGATCGGTATGGAACTGGAGAAAGCGGCTCTGGAAGATCTGGGCCAGGCAAAACGCGTTGTGATCAACAAAGACACCACCACCATCATCGATGGTGTGGGTGAAGAAGCGACAATTCAGGGCCGTGTAACCCAGATTCGTCAGCAGATCGAAGAAGCAACGTCTGACTACGACAAAGAAAAACTGCAGGAACGCGTAGCGAAACTGGCAGGCGGCGTAGCCGTTCTGAAAGTAGGCGCAGCAACTGAAGTTGAAATGAAAGAGAAGAAAGCCCGCGTTGAAGATGCGCTGCACGCAACCCGTGCTGCTGTAGAAGAAGGTGTGGTTGCTGGTGGTGGTGTGGCGCTGGTTCGCGTGGCAGCACAGCTGGTTGATCTGCGTGGTCAGAACGAAGATCAGAACGTCGGTATCAAAGTTGCGCTGCGCGCGATGGAATCTCCACTGCGTCAGATCGTTTCTAACGCCGGTGAAGAGCCATCTGTTGTCGCTAACAACGTGAAAGCGGGCGACGGTAACTACGGTTACAACGCGCAGACTGAAGAGTACGGCAACATGATCGACTTCGGTATCCTGGACCCAACCAAAGTGACCCGTTCTGCTCTGCAGTACGCGGCCTCTGTTGCGGGTCTGATGATCACGACCGAATGTATGGTCACTGACCTGCCAAAAAGGCGACGCACCTGATTTAGGCGGCGGCGCTGGCGGTATGGGTGGCATGGGCGGTATGGGCGGCATGATGTAATTGCCGTTGACTGCTTAAGTCATCAAAGAACCCCCGATCGGAAACGGTCGGGGGGTTTTTCTTTTTCAGCGTCTGAATGCTGGCAGCAGCAGGAAAAACCCATTAACTTTTTTTATGTTCTGCATCATGGTTTAGTCAGGGCGGGATGCTCTAACGTGGATCCCGGCGCAAAATAGCGCGCTCTGAAAGGGATAAACAACAGATTAAGGAAAATTAAAATGCACGATAAATGGGAATTTTATAAGGACGAAGCACACAAGTGGCGCTGGAGAAGAACGGCGCCCAACGGCAATATTACCGGCGCCGCCAGTCAGGGCTACGTTAACAAAGCCGATTGCATCGAAAATGCACGACGTAATGGCTACACCGGTTAAGGGCGTCACGCTCTGACATCACCCCCGATCGGAAACGGTCGGGGGGTTTTTCTTTTGGGTGGGAAAATAGTATAAGTAAGGCGCAATCGTTCGTCTTTCCTCTTGATATGTCACGCTGTCTGCGGCTGCGCCGACTGATCGACTGGCTTCATTTTATTCACCAGCATCGGCACGCTTGCCAGCCTGCAAGCGGCGTGAAATATTGAGACGATATAACGGGATAAGGGCAATGAATGTGCAGAAAGAAAAATCCTTTTTCTGCTACGCTGCCACCCGACTCTGATGATAATAAATGGGGATTACAATGCGGATTAACCTCTTGCTCGGACTGACGGCTGGCGCGTTATTGCTGGCGGGCTGCAGCAGCTCTACGCAACTCTCTTCAGCAGGACAGCGCGTGACGTTCACCGATCAGCAGCCTGGCAATACCTGTCAGCTTCTGGGCAATATTACCGGCTCTCAGAGCAACTGGCTGAGCGGTGCAGGCGGGGAAACCAGCGCACTGCGTGGCGCAGCAAACGACCTGCGCAATCGCGCAGCGGAGATGGGTGGTAACGTGATTTATGGAGCAACCAGTCCGACGCAGAACCTGTTGTCCGCGTTCGCGCCACTCGACAGCAAAATGACCGGCCAGGTCTACAAGTGCCCATAATGTGAATCAGGCAGTCTGCCAAATTGAACCGGCCAGCCTTTTACTGGCCGTTTTTATTCCTGACGTAACTGTAAATCTAACGGTGTTTTACTTGGCTCTCCGCCAATTTCACGCGCCAGCTTTGGCACCAGATAGCCGGAGACCTGTGAAAGAAGTGCACGCACCAGCTGGCGGGCCTCGTCATCTGACACAAAGAAATGCGCCGCACCCTGTACCTTATCCAGCACGTGCAGATAGTAGGGCAGAATGCCGGCATCAAATAGTGCATTGCTCAGGGTGGCCAGCGTCTGCGCATTATCGTTGATGCCACGCAACAGCACGCTCTGATTCAGCAGGGTGACACCGGCACGTTTTAGGCTGCTCATCGCCTCACGCAGCTCATCATCAATCTCCTGCGCATGGTTGATGTGCGTCACCATCACCACCTGCAGTCGCGTCTCGCTTAACATCTGACAGAGCTGATCGGTAATGCGCGCCGGTATCACCACCGGTAAACGGCTGTGGATGCGCAGACGTTTCAGATGCGGGATCTGTTCCAGCGCGGCGATAAGCCAGGCGAGCTCATGATCTTTCGCCATCAGCGGATCGCCGCCGGAGAAAATGATCTCATCCAGCTCGGGATGATTGGCGATATAGTCCAGTGCAGCCTGCCAGCTACGCTTATTGCCGGGATTATCCTGATAGGGGAAATGACGACGGAAGCAGTAGCGACAGTTGACGGCGCAGCCGCCTTTTACCAACAATAAAGCCCGGTTTCGGTATTTATGCAGCAATCCAGGTACAACGTTGCTTTGTTCATCGAGCGGATCGGTGCTATAACCTGGCGCATCAGTGAATTCCTGGCGGCGGGTCAGTACCTGAAGCAGCAGCGGGTCGTGCGCATCGCCTTTTTTCATCCGGCGGATGAACGCATGCGGTACACGTAAGGCGAAAAGACGCCGCGCATCCGCACCTTCAGCCAGCTCAGTGTGCTGATCAAGGGCTAAAATCCGCAGTAATTCATCAGGTTCGGTGACAACATCCGCAAGTTGCTGCAACCAATCTTCTCTGGAAGGTGTTTTTAGGGTTACAATGTGTGCCATTTTTTTGGCTTAGTACCAGTGTCAATTTTCGTAGAGGGCCTTCATGGCGACTTATTCTAGCAACGATTTCCGTCCCGGTCTTAAAATCATGTTCGAAGGCGAGCCGTATGCCATCGAATCCAGTGAGTTCGTTAAACCGGGTAAAGGTCAGGCATTCGCGCGCGTTAAAATGCGTCGCCTGCTGACGGGTTCTCGCGTTGAGAAAACTTTTAAATCTACCGACTCCGCCGAAGGCGCTGACGTAGTAGATACCAACCTGAACTACCTGTACAACGACGGTGAGTTCTACCACTTCATGCATCCGGAAAGCTTTGAGCAGTTCCAGGTTGAAGAGAAGACGGTAAGCGATGCAGCGAAATGGCTGCAGGATAACGCTGAATGTATCGTTACGCTGTGGAACGGTCGTCCGATCGCCGTTCAGCCGCCGAACTTTATCGAAGCTGAAGTTATCGAAACCGATCCAGGCCTGAAAGGTGATACCGCAGGGACTGGCGGCAAGCCAGCTAAACTCTCTACCGGTGCCGTGGTGAAAGTGCCACTGTTCGTGCAAGAGGGCGAAGTGGTGAAAGTTGACACCCGCTCTGGCGAATACGTGTCACGCGTGAAATAAGATTCGCAGGCGCATCTTCTGGTGCGCCTTTTTCTTGTCTGAGAGAAAAAAATGATCAAGCTGGCAAAATTAATCGCATTCGCGTTGCTGGTCTCCTCTGCGTTAAGCGCCTGCAACACATTCCACGGTTTTGGCGAAGATGTCTCTCACTTAGGTGGTGCCATTTCGCGTGCAGCAAAATGACCTTAACTGATTGTCCTTTTTAAAGTCTCGCCAGCAGCAACTGCCGGAAATCCGGCTATGCTTAAAGCGCTGTACTTTACATCCATCAAAAAGGACATTGTTATGTTAAAGAAAAGTATTGCTGCAATCTTCTCTGTACTGGTGCTCTCTTCCCTGCTCACAGCTTGTAATACAACGCGTGGCGTAGGTGAAGATGTCGAAGCGGGCGGCCAGGCGATTCAGAACAGCACGAAGTAACCTGTTATTCCAACCGGTACGAAATGCTTTTCGTACCGGCTTGTCAGATTCTGCACTATTTCTGTTTTACCCAGATTAACTCTTCAACCGGGAAACCATCCCGACGCGCCTGATCAACCAGTTTCTCTTTTACGCCCGGCTCCAGTTGGGGTGTGCGTGACAGTATCCAGAGATAGTGGCGATTCGGTCCACATACCAGCGCATAGCGGTAGTCAGGATCGAGAGCAATCACGTTATAGCCGCCATAGAAGGGGCCGAAGAAAGAGACTTTCAGAGAAGCCCGCGTGGGTTCACCGGTGAAGTAGGCTTTGCCGACGCTCTCCTGCCAGCGCTGCTTTTTGACGTTATAGCCACGGTTGATTACCTTCAGGCCGCCATCTTCACGCGGGCTGTAGTTTGCCGTTACCTGTTCAAGGCCGCGCTCAAAAGGGTGGTTAAGGCGGGCAATCTCATACCACTGACCGAGATAGCGCTGGCTGTCAAAGTTATCTACGACCGTGACGTTCTTTGGCGGCGTAGTGCTGCAGGCGACAGAGAGAAAAGCACTCAGGCTGGCAACAACTGTTTTCCATGGAGACATAGTGGGATTCCTTTGTGATTTAACCGCTTAAGTATAGAAGCCGAAACGCTGTTTTTGGCAGTACGGGCACGAGATTGTTTGCCGCAGGCATTGCAGGTAGACTTCCCCCCCTAATTTGTATCAGGAGTCATCACCATGAGCGAAACGGCAAGCTGGCAACCAAGCGCATCCATCGCCAATTTGTTAAAACGCGCCGCTATTTTAGCAGAAGTGCGTCGTTTCTTTGCCGATCGCGGCGTGCTGGAAGTGGATACGCCGGCGATGAGCCAGGCCACCATTACCGATATCCATCTGGTGCCATTCCAGACGCGTTTTGTCGGGCCTGGCGCTGCGCAGGGGCGCGATCTCTGGCTGATGACCAGCCCGGAATATCATATGAAACGCCTGCTGGCGGCGGGCAGTGGCCCGATCTATCAGATGGCGCGCAGCTTCCGCAATGAAGAGGCGGGACGTCACCACAACCCGGAATTCACCATGCTGGAGTGGTACCGGCCGCATTACGATATGTACCGTCTGATGAACGAAGTCGACGATCTGATGCAGCAGGTGCTGGAGTGTGACAGCGCTGAGTCGCTCTCCTATCAGCAGGCGTTTATCCGTCATCTTGAGCTGGATCCGCTGTCAGCGGATAAAGCGCAGTTGCGTGAAGCGGCAGAGAAACTGGGTGAAGGCGAGCTGGCGCGTGCAGAAGAGGATCGCGATACCTTACTGATGCTGCTGTTTATGCTGGGTGTGGAACCGAAGATTGGTCAGGATAAACCCTGCTTCGTTTATCATTTCCCTGCCAGCCAGGCAGCCCTGGCGGAGATCAGCACCGAAGATCACCGCGTGGCCGAACGCTTTGAGGTCTATTACAAAGGCATTGAGCTGGCGAACGGTTTCCGCGAGCTGACCGACAGCCGTGAGCAGCGTCAGCGTTTTGAGCAGGATAACCGTCGCCGTGCGGCACGCGGCCTGCCTGTGCATCCTATTGATACATATCTGCTGGATGCGCTGGCGCATGGCATGCCAGCCTGTTCCGGGGTCGCACTGGGTATTGATCGCCTGATCATGCTGGCGTTGAAAGCGGAGTCATTGAGTGATGTGATCGCGTTTCCGGTGGATCGCTGCTAATCGGTTAATCACAAACGATGGCGGATTAGAGGGGAAGGGTTGGCCCGGATGAAGAGCAAAGCGTCCGAGCCAGGATGGCGAGGCCGACCGCCATGGATGGCGGCCTTCTTTGCGATCAGCCGGGCCATCCCTGACCTGGCACAGGTTTCAGCTAACTGCTGCTGTCAGGAAACTCCTGAATGGTGACCGGCAGCGTCAGTTTCTGATCGTTTCGCAGTACCTGCACATCAATCACTGAACCCGGGCGAATTTCTGCCACCTGATCCATGGTCTCCTGCGCGGATATGGCCGGCTTGCCATTAACGCTGAGCAGCACATCGTTGGCCTGAATCCCGGCTTTATCCGCTGGCCCATCTGGTGTGACCACGCTGACAATAATGCCCTGAACCCGATCCAGATTGCTGCCCTGTCCATGCAGCGGCGGCAGCTCACGCCCGGTAATGCCAATATAGCCGCGGATCACCCGACCATCACGAATCAGCTTATCCATGATCTTCGAGGCTAAAACGGTTGGAATGGCGAAACCAATCCCTTCCGGGGTTTCACCATCACTACTTTTATCAAAGGTCAGGGTGTTAATGCCCATCAGCTCGCCTAGCGAGTTAATCAGCGCGCCGCCGGAGTTACCCTGATTGATTGACGCATCGGTCTGCAGGAAGTTCTGTCGGCCTGATGAGCTTAAGCCAACCCGGCCCGTGGCGCTGATAATGCCCTGCGTGACCGTCTGACCAAGGTTATAGGGGTTGCCGATAGCCATCACCACATCCCCGATATGCGCCTGGCGATTTGGATTGATGGGGATAACGGGCAGGCCGGAGGCCGTAATTTTCAGTACCGCCAGATCGGTCATGCCATCGGAACCCACCAGCGTCGCTTCAAAGAAGCGGCCATCCTGCAGCGCCACGATAATTTGATCGGCATTATTGATCACATGCTTATTGGTAAGGATGTAGCCTTTTGCATTCATGATCACCCCTGAACCCAGGGTCGTGATGCCACGATTGTTGTTGCCGTGGGCGCTACGATTGTAAACGTTCACAACGGCAGGCACGGCGCGGCGCACCCCTTGATTGAAGCTAAAGGGCGTTTCGTCTGTAATATTTTCGTGGTTATAGAGGGCGTCGCTGCCCATACGCAGTGCAGGCAGTGCTGCGAGCAAAATACCCGCCACAATCAGGCCCAGCACCACGGCACGCAAAAGTTTAAGAAACATGGTGTTAAATTACGCCAGGGGAGATCGCAGGGGAGAATAGCATGAGAGCGGCGGACACACACGCGCTTGTGTCCGCCGTAATGCGAGGTTTATCTCAACAACAGATAGATACTTTCATCGCCGCGCACCACATTCAGTGCCAGTACCGGCGGTTTCCCTTCCAGTATTTTACGCATTTCAGCAATGGTCTGAACCCGGTTGCGGTTAACGCCGATAATCACATCATCTTTCTGCAGACCAACCTGTTCAGCCGGTGTGCCTTTTTCGATGGTATCGACCTTCACGCCTTTATCACCGGTTTTAGTCTGTCCATCACTCAGGGTTGCGCCCTGAAGCGCGGGTGACATCAGCTGTGCGCTGGCGGTGCTCTGTGCGCTCTGCTCCAGCGTAACGGTAACCGTTAATGGCTTACCTTCACGCAGCAGGCCAAGTTTAACCTGTTCACCTGGCGGCGTGGTTCCTACTTTCACGCGCAACTCAGCGAAGCTGGTAATCGGCTTGTCGTTGATCGACGTAATGATATCGCCTGACTTCACGCCCGCTTTCTGCGCAGCAGATTGCGGTAAGACTTCAGAGACAAAGGCGCCGCGCTGCGCATCGACATTGAATGCTTTAGCCATATCGGCTGTCATTTCAGTGCCTTTGATGCCGAGCTGACCGCGCTTCACTTCACCAAATTTAATCAGCTGCTGCGCGAGGTTCATCGCCATATCACTCGGGATAGCAAAGCCGATACCGATGTTACCGCCGCTGGAGGCGAGAATCGCAGTGTTGATACCGATCAGTTCGCCGTTAAGGTTGACCAGCGCACCGCCTGAGTTGCCACGGTTGATCGCGGCATCGGTCTGAATAAAGTTTTCCAGTCCTTCCAGGTTCAGGCCGCTGCGGCCCAGTGCGGAGATAATACCGGAGGTGGCCGTCTGTCCCAGCCCGAATGGGTTACCGATCGCCACCGCGAAATCACCCACTTTCAGCTGGTCAGAGTCCGCGACTTTCACCTGCGTGAGGTTTTTTGCGCCCTGAATCTGAATCAGCGCGATATCGGTCTGCTCATCATGACCAATGAGTTTGGCTTCATATTCACTGCCGTCGCCAAGCTGTACGTTGATTTTATCCGCACCGTTGACCACGTGATTGTTGGTGAGCACGTAGCCTTTCGCGGCATCGATGATCACGCCAGAACCTAAACCTTCAAACGGCTGTGGCTGACTATTTCCGCCAGGCATCTGACCAAAAAAACGCTTCAGCGGTTCAGGAATATCCTGAGCCTGTGCACCCGAATCAGTGCCTTCCACATGCACACTGACCACGGCAGGTAACACTTTCTCCAGCATCGGTGCCAGACTCGGCAGCGGCTGGCCCGCAATTTGTGCTGGCAGCGTTGCCATCGCGTCTGGCGCGGCGGCAAGGCTCATCCCAATACTCAGGGCTAATGCGCTAAACAGGCGTGCTTGTTTTTTCATTGCTACAACGCTCTCGCTGCAAAAGGTGGGAGGAATTAATAAGTGTGACAGTCGTTTGCGGTCAGGGTTCGCAAAAACAGCGGGCGCAGACAGGCTGCGCCCCAAAAAGATTAGTCGCGGGCAGGGCGCTCGCCACGCAGTAAACCGGATGCGCCTTCAGAATAGTCGCGCGGCATCTGCACCGGCACCTGATCGTTGTCCGCTTCGGCTTCAGTCAGCTGATAGGCAAACGGATTTTTCTGGCCAGGCAGATTCGGCAGCAGGTCATTTGAGCCTTTTGCCATGTGCTGATAGAGCTGACGATAATCACGCGCCATGTTGTCCAGCAGCTCCGCGCTCTGCGCGAAGTGATTGGTCAGCTCTTCGCGATAATCCGCCAGCTCCGCTTTCGATTTTTCCAGCTCGTACTGCATGCTGCGCTGCTCACGCAGCTTTTTGTTGCCAAAACGCATGGCGACTGCGCCGACAATAATACCAACCACTAAACCAATTAGCCCGTATTCCCAGGTCATAATGACTCCCGTGTTATTTCCATTGTTCCGTAGGGCATTGCACCATTTCAATAATAGTCACTATACCCGTTAATCTTATGGATGTGGAACTCTGGAGCAGCATGGCTTAGTGTAGAACGGCCTTTTTTTCAGCAACCGTGGTATGAATCAGACACCATTCAGGGACTTTGAAACAACAATGCAAACCTCAACTCCGCTTGCACGCTATGAACAGGCGCTGTCGCAGGGCGAATTCAGGCCCGATGACGTACAACGTGAAGCGATTACCCGTTTAGACGCGCTGCAGCAGGCGCTGGTTGCCCGGCAACAATCCGCCGCGCCTGCCACATCCGGCCTGCTGGGTCGCCTGTCAAAATTGATCGGTAAAGAGAAAAACGAGACGCCACAACCGGTACGTGGACTCTATATGTGGGGCGGTGTCGGTCGCGGTAAGACCTGGGTCATGGATCTCTTTTTTCAGTCTATTCCTGGCGATCGCAAACTGCGTCTGCACTTCCACCGCTTTATGCTGCGGGTGCATGAAGAGCTGACGCAGCTTCAGGGGCAGAGCGATCCGTTACTGATTATTGCGGACAGATTCAAAGCGGAAACGGACATCCTCTGTTTTGATGAATTTTTTGTCTCCGATATCACAGATGCGATGCTGCTGGGCACGCTGATGGAAGCGCTGTTTGAACGCGGCATTGCGCTGGTGGCCACCTCGAACATTCCGCCTGATGATCTCTATCGCAATGGTCTGCAGCGCGCGCGCTTCCTGCCTGCCATCGAGCAGATCAAACGTCATTGTGATGTGATGAATGTGGATGCCGGTATCGACTACCGGTTACGCACGCTGACCTCCGCGCACCTATGGAACTCTCCGCTGAACAAAGAGACGCACGCTGAAATGGCGCGGATGTTTAAAGCGCTGTCGGGCAGCCAGCCTGAAGATGCGCCGGTTCTGGAAATTAATCACCGCCAGATGCCGACGCTGGGCGTTAGCGAGGGCGTGCTGGCGATTAATTTCACCACCCTGTGTGGCGAAGGGCGCAGCCAACATGACTATATTGCGCTGTCGCGCCGTTTTCACAGTGTGCTGCTGTATGACGTGCCGGTAATGATCTACAAAACCGAAGATCAGGCACGGCGTTTCCTCGCACTGGTCGATGAGTTCTATGAACGGCATGTGAAGCTGGTGGTCGCGGCAGAAACGTCACTGACCGAGATTTATCAGGGCACGCGGCTGAAGTTTGAATACCAGCGCTGTTTATCCCGACTTCAGGAGATGCAGAGCGAAGAGTATCTGCGTTTACCGCACCTGCCGTGAGAATAATCGGGATAAATACCGAAATAGGGTTCGATTTTTGTAACCGACTTCTCTATAATCTTGCGACCCCACGTTACAGCAAAGGATTTTTTTCCCAAATCCTCTGTGTTCCAGTAACTCTATCCGAAGGGGTGGCTTGCTGGTCAAAATGGTCGTGTGAGCCTCATTCGTTTACTTAAGCGTTTGGGATTTCACCAACGTGTAACTTAATTTGGGTAAGCTTTTCGATGAAAACTTTTACAGCTAAACCAGAAACCGTCCAACGTGACTGGTTTGTAGTTGACGCAACGGGCAAAACTTTGGGTCGCCTGGCGACTGAACTGGCGCGCCGTCTGCGTGGTAAGCATAAAGCGGAATACACTCCGCACGTTGATACGGGTGATTACATCATCGTTCTGAACGCAGAAAAAGTTGCTGTAACCGGCAACAAGCGTACTGACAAGATCTACTATCACCACACTGGCCACATCGGTGGTATCAAACAGGCGACCTTTGAAGAGATGATTGCTCGCCGTCCTGAGCGTGTGATTGAGATCGCGGTTAAAGGCATGCTGCCGAAGGGCCCGCTGGGTCGTGCTATGTACCGTAAACTGAAAGTTTACGCAGGCAACGAGCACACCCATGCGGCACAGCAACCGCAAGTTCTTGACATTTAATCGGGATTAAAGGCAATGGCTGAAACTCAAAACTACGGCACTGGTCGCCGCAAAAGCTCTACCGCTCGCGTATTCATTAAGCCGGGTAGCGGTAACATCGTAATTAACCAACGTTCTCTGGAACAGTACTTCGGTCGCGAAACTGCCCGCATGGTAGTTCGTCAGCCGCTTGAGCTGCTGGACCTGGTTGGTAAATTCGATCTCTATGTCACTGTTAAAGGTGGCGGTATTTCTGGTCAGGCTGGTGCGATCCGTCACGGTATCACCCGCGCTCTGATGGAATACGACGAATCACTGCGTGGCGAGCTGCGTAAAGCTGGCTTCGTAACGCGTGATGCGCGTCAGGTTGAACGTAAGAAAGTCGGCCTGCGTAAAGCACGTCGTCGTCCTCAGTTCTCCAAGCGTTAATTGTTTGCAGCTCCGGCTGCGGCAATTGGCTCAAAAAACCCGCTTCGGCGGGTTTTTTTATTTTCTGCCTTCCCATAAACTGTCCGCGAAAACCGTAACGCCGCGCTCAATTTACCTGCAAAGATTCATTCCACGCCCACAAGCAGCCTAAAATCTGGTAAACTCTGTGTCACTTTGCGCCCGCAGGCCGGTGCGTTATGCGCCTCCCCACTGTCGGGGCGTCAGTATCTGTGACGCAGCTAACCAGGTTGCGTGCGAGTTCGATAAGCAAGTGAGTCGCCGTGTGGTTGGCTATTCGCAGTATCTTTTTTGTGAACAAACTTGGAGGTTTTCATGGCTGTCGCTGCCAACAAACGTTCGGTAATGACGCTGTTTTCTGGTCCTACTGACATTTTCAGCCATCAGGTACGTATCGTCCTGGCGGAGAAGGGTGTCAGCGTAGAGATCGAGCAGGTCGAAATGGATAACCTGCCGCAGGATCTGATTGACCTCAATCCGTATCGCACGGTACCGACGCTGGTAGATCGTGAGCTGACGCTGTATGAATCACGCATCATCATGGAATATTTAGATGAGCGCTTCCCGCATCCGCCACTGATGCCGGTTTATCCGGTTGCCCGTGGTGATAGCCGCCTGATGATGCACCGCATCGAGCAGGACTGGTATAGCCTGATGAGGAAAGTAGAGAACAGCAGCGGTCAGGAAGCGGAAGCGGCACGCAAGCAACTGCGTGAAGAGCTGCTGGCTATCGCGCCACTGTTTGGCCGTACGCCTTATTTCATGAGCGAAGAGTTCAGCCTGGTTGATTGCTATCTGGCTCCGCTGTTATGGCGTCTGCCGTCAATGGGTATCGATTTGATCGGCTCAGGTTCAAAAGAGCTGAAAGGTTACATGAATCGCGTATTTGAGCGTGACTCCTTCCTCGCTTCATTAACTGAAGCTGAACGTGAAATGCGGCTGCAAGCCCGGGCTTAACGTATGGAAATGTCGCAACTTACTGCACGTCGTCCCTATCTGCTGCGCGCTTTTTATGACTGGTTGCTCGACAACCAGCTGACGCCGCATCTGGTGGTCGACATTAATCTGCCGGGTGTGCAGGTGCCGCTGGAGTATGCGCGCGATGGTCAGATAGTCCTGAACATTGCGCCACGTGCTGTCGGTAACCTCGATCTGGCAAACGATCAGGTGTCGTTCAACGCCCGCTTTGGTGGCGTTCCTCGCCAGGTTAACGTGCCGATGGCGGCGATTCTGGCAATCTATGCGCGTGAAAATGGCGCCGGGACGATGTTTGAACCGGAACCGGCTTACGAGCTGGGCACGCATGAGGCGTCAGAGGGTCAGGAAGAGACTATGATGTCGGTGATTGATGGTGATCGTCCTGACGATGCCAGCGATGACGAGACACCGCCTGATGACGATCCACCGCCACGTGGTGGACGACCTTCACTGCGCGTAGTGAAATAGCAGTGACATAACAGCGAATACCCGTCCATCCGACGGGTATTTTTTTGCCTGTCGGCCATAAAAAAATCCGGCTGCCTGCGCAAGCCGGATTTTTTCAGCAGACCATCGCGATCAATAGACGTCGCGCAGGTAGCGCTTCTCTTTCTTCAGCTGATCGACATAGTCAGCAGCGCGCTCGGTGGAGAGACCACCAAACTGGCGAACCACTTCATACAGCGCATTATCCACATCCTTCGCCATACGCGATGCATCGCCACAGACATAGAAATAAGCCCCTTCCTGCAGCCAGGCATACAACTCAGCGCCCTGTTCAAGCATCCGGCTCTGCACATAGATCTTCTTCTCCTGATCGCGTGAGAACGCCAGATCCAGACGCGTCAGCAAGCCATTATCGCGCCAGGCAAGTAATTCATCCTGATAGATAAAGTCATGTTCCTGATGCTGATCGCCGAAGAACAGCCAGTTTTTCCCCTGCGCGCCGGTTGCCTGGCGCTCCTGCAGGAAAGCACGGAATGGTGCGATACCGGTACCTGGTCCCACCATGATCAGCGGTGCGCTGTTGTTGGCAGGCACGCGGAACGATTTATTGGGTGAGATAAAGATGGCGGGCTTTTCACCGCGACGCACACGCTCGGCCAGGTAGGTTGAGCAGACGCCACCGCGATTACGGCCACCACTGTGATAGCGTACCGAGGCAACGGTCAGATGCACCTGGTCAGGATGGGCTTTAGAGCTGGATGAAATGGAGTAAGCGCGATGCTGCAGCGGACGCAGCAGCGCGACAAACTCGGGTACCGCCAGCGTGCGCGTCAGCTCAAGCTGCAGCAGGTCAAGGGTATCTTTGCCCCACAGCCACACGCCCAGCGCATCCTTATCATCATGCTGTAACACATGACGCAGCTCCTGGTTGGTGGTGTTTTGCCCGACCCATTCGATTAACTTGCGTGACGGCTCTGAGATCTCAAACTGATAGGTCAGCAGGTCGCCAAGGCTGCGATCAAAGCCGGGCACCGGCGTCTCGTAGTCCGCGTTAAGCTGGGTCAGCAGCAGGCTGACCAGCGACGGCTCGTTGACCGGAATTACGCCCAGCGCATCGCCCGCTTCATACTTCAGGCCGCTGTCAGACAGGTCGAACTCGAAATGACGAATATCTTTGGCTGACTGCTCGCCTGACAAACGCTTGTTGGTGATCAGCGCGGCGGCGTAAGGATTGGATTTGTTGCTGCCTGGAATGACTGGCGCTTCAGGCGCGCTTTCCAGCACGGTGCCGCTGCTGCCCGCGCTGGCGGCAAACTGTGGCATTGAGCTGTTCAGCCACTCGCTGGAAGGCTCCTCAAAATCGATATCACAATCGATACGATCAACCACGCGTTTCGCGCCCAGCTGCTCAAGACGCATATCAATGAATTTACCCGCCTGACAGAAGCCATCGTAGCCGGTATCGCCAATCGCCAGCACGGCGAAATGCATCTGCTCCAGACGCGGTGCGGTACTGGCAGAGATCGCGTCCCAGAACAGCTGCGCGTTGTCCGGCATTTCACCTTCGCCATAGGTCGAGGTGACGATCAGTACATGGCGCATGGTGGCAAATACGTCGAGATCGACATCGCCCAGCGCCTGAACCACCGGCACCAGACCTTTAGCGCGCGCAGATTTCGCTGCGGTCTGCGCCAGTGCTTCAGCATTGCCGGTCTGTGAGCCATAAAGAATGTGCAGTTGCGTCGTCGCGGCTGCGCCTGTGCCCGCGGCGGGTTGCTGCTTGTCTTCTAATACCAGCAAACGGGAGTGCAGACCCGCAAGAAAGCCAGCCAGCCAGTACTTCTGATCGCCATTAAAAGGTGCATCTTCTGGAATATAAGGAATTTTCATGGGTACTTTTACTCAATCCCGTTCTCGCCCGTCATCAGTGGCATTGTCCGGTGTGAAAGCGGTTCCGCTTTCCCGCGCCGCATCATGTGCGACAGGGGAGAGCGGTGCTGCATCTGTCCGGTACAACGATTAATCCGGGCAATGATCAATTAATAATATTCAGTTCAGCCTGATCAGTATCACTGTCAGGAGAGTTTACCCACCGCAGCGGCGATTTCCGGCAATGCCGCACGTGCAAACAGCTCTTCAAAGTCAGGCAGGTGGCCCAGCACTTCCCGGTTACAGGCATCCTGGTACATGATCCAGCCATAGGTTGCCAGACTGTCCATGGAGCGGATGTTACGTTGCGTTAGCGCCGCTTTGTAATCTGACATGCGTTTGGTACCAATCAGACTCGCCAGTTCATCATCGCTGTAGCTCTCGATAGCGGAACGGGCATGACGCTGCAGCTTGCTTATCAGCGAAAAGTCTTCCGTCATCAACAGATTACGGACCGCTTTTTCAACTGCCGCATCTTCAACCGGGGTGCCTTTCGGTAATTTGCCCAGCGCCAGCTGCTGGGCAAAACTCAGCACGGTGTAGTTGTTCAGCAGGACAAACATCTCCAGCGTATCGGTCGCGCCATAAGCCGGTACGGCACCGTTGGCGATGGTTTTACCCTGACGCCATGCGGCTTTAAACTTCGCCACCTGATGGCCTGCCAGCGCCGTCGACAGCTCTTCGAGCAGATCTTTGCGGCTCTTGGCTTTCAGAATCTCGCCGCCATCCTGATAGAGCAGCAGCGAGCGCGGCATCACGTAAACAAAGTGGTGACACTCCGTTTCCCAGTTCTCCAGCAGCCAGGCGGCACGCGGTGATTTGGTCGCCTCCAGATGCCAGTTCAGCATGGTCAGCACCGCCTGCTTGTGCACCTGGGCCATCTCATCCTGATCGGCAATCGAGCCGAACTGCACTGAATCACCGGCAGCATGGCTGGCCAGCGATCCATAGGGGTCGTACTGGTAGGCGAAGCCGCCGCTCATGCCGTTGCCAAATCCTTTACCGAAGGTGCCCAGATTAAGGATGGCGCCGTTGGTCATATATTCGCAGCAGAAGTCACCGACGCCTTCAACCACGGCGGTGGCACCGGAGTTACGCACCGCGAAACGGTCACCGGCCTGGCCCTGCACGAACAGACGTCCGCCTGTCGCGCCAAACAGCGCAAAGTTACCAATCAGCACGTTGCCATCGGCATCCTGCGCGCCGCCACCAGGCGACATCACGATCAGTTCGCCGCCACACTGTCCTTTGCCGACACCGTCGTTACAGGTGCCGTAATGGGTCAGCTGCATGCCATCGTTGCAGAAGGCGCCAAACGACTGGCCGGCAGAACCGGTGGTGGAAATTTTTACGCTCTCAGGAGCCAGATAGCGACGACCGCGATCGTCAGTCATTACGGCAGGCATCGCCTGCAGCTGCTCAGAACTCAGCTGATGGTTCAGCATCCGCTCAATATCGATGGCCAGCTGGCCGCCGACACTTTTGTTTCGGTTATTCAGCACGATGTTGTTGCCCAGAATGACGTCAGGATTTCCCTGATCCACCAGCGACAGCTTCAGTTGCTCAATCCAGACATCATCCAGCTCAAAATCTTTTTCCAGATAAACCGGCTTGTCGATTTTCAGCTCAGGCACCACGGTAAGCATGGCGCGTAAGTCTAGCTTGCCCACTTCCAGCGGGTGATCCATCAGGTGCAACAGGTCAGAGCGACCGCGTGCCTCACGCAGGGAACGCAGGCCCATACGCGCCAGGATTTCACGCACTTCATGCGCCACGTTGAGGAAATACTGCGCCAGCTGACGCGGATCGCCATCAAACGCTTCGGCATTCGTGGTTAAGCCAGCCGGGCACTTAACGTTACAGTTCTTCGCCATCACGCATTTCAGCATCATCAGCGCCGTCGTACCGAACTCAAAGCTGTCGCCGCCCAGCAGCGCAGATTTCACCACGTCGCTGCCGGTCTGCTGGGCGCCAGAGCAGCGCAGCAGCACTTTCTCACGCAGGCCGTTGGCGCACAGCGCCTGGTGGACTTCAGCGATGCCGATTTCAGCCACGCGTCCGGTATATTTCAGGCTGGTCACCGACGCAGCGCCGGTACCGCCGGTGTTACCCGCAACGTTAATCACGTCTGCACCCGCTTTGGCCACGCCAACCGCGATGGTGCCGATCCCTTCAGACGAGACCAGCTTGACGATAACGCGCACCCGCGCGGCTTTACAGTCGTGGATCAACTGCGCCAGATCTTCGATGGAATAGGTGTCGTGATGGGGCGGCGGTGAGACCAGCTCGACGCCAGGCGTACCGCCACGCGCGGCAGCAATCTCGACGGTAACTTTGGCCGCCGGTAGCTGGCCGCCTTCGCCAGGTTTCGCACCCTGACCAATTTTGATCTCCAGCTCTTCCAGCATCGGATCCGCCAGATAGGCAGCCCAGACGCCGAAACGGCCCGAAGCCAGCTGTTTGATGCGTGAGGCACGAATGGTGCCGTGACGGGAGTAATGCTCGCCGCCTTCACCGCAGTTACTCATGCCGCCGACCATATTGGTACCGTGCGCGACCGCTTCATGAGCGGGAGCCACCAGCGCACCGTGGCTCATCGCCCCGGAGGCAAAGGTACGGGTAATTTCACAGGCTGGCTGCACTTCGCTCAGCGGCAGTGAGGGCAGGGTGGTGAAGATACGTGACAGATAATCGGCCGCTTTACCGTAAGCGGTCACTTTCAGACCGCCAGTCACCACTTCGCTGCTTTCAATATCGTCGCCGAAGCGGGATTTCAGGGCGCGAGACAGGTTCTGCAGGCGTTCGCTCTCAGGCTTCAGTCCTTCAATCGCATCGGTCAGACGCAGCATAAAGTGATTCAGGCTGCCATCTACCGCTTCACACTCCATGCCACGAATGGCAAAGCCGTTGTTGGTCAGCGAGTAGCGTCCCAGCTTGCGGCGGAACTCCGCTTCGCTGTCGATGTGGGTCAGGTCAGCCGGGAATGTCAGGATGTCGCGCAGGGCCGCCGGGCGACGTTTACGCTCTTCATACATCAGGCTTGAGAACTGACGGTAATCAGCAGTAATCGCGAAATTATTGATCACCTCATCCGGGATGCGCTCAAAGCTGCTGTCTTTAAAGGTCTCTGGCTTGATGCCAAACGCATTATCCAGTTTAGCCAGCGTCATCAGGCGGATGAAGTTGTCCTCTTCGCGCGCTTTATCGGCAAAGCGAATCGGCTCTTCGGTCATATCGATAAAGGTCCGCACGGCGATGGTGCCGTAGGAGTGACCTGCGCCTTCTGCACGCTCTTTAAACAGGCCCAGCAACGGAACTTCAGATTCGCCCTGAATCTTCAGTGCACTCTGGTGCCAGTCAACGGCCATCTGCGCGATTGTCGCGAAGCCTGCACCGCCCACCGGCGTTTTGATATTCGGGAAATATTTTTTCAGCACCGGATCATCGGTGTTGAGGAAGTTAGGCTCAAAGAACTCGCCGCTGCTGTAGCTCTCAACGGTACAGAGGCCCACTTTGCCCATGGTTTTCATCAGTGCTTTTTCAGCCGCTTTGGCATAGCGCTTAAAGGCTTTGTTACCTTCTTCACCTTCACCAAATTTCTCCTCTGCGCGCATCTGTACGCCCAGCGGATAGATAGCTGACGCCCCAAAGCCAAGTGTGGCGGCAATGTGGTGCGAGGAGATGCTCTGGCCGCTTTCAACCACCAGAGAAACATCCAGACGCAACCCTTCCTTTATCAGGCGCTGGTTGATGGCGGAAACCACCAGCAGCATCGGGATCGCGGCGTGCTTTGAAGAGATATGGCGATCGGTAAGTACGGCGATGCCACCCTGGGTACGGGCAAAATCAACCACCTGTTGCGCCAGGTCATCAATCGCCTTTTCCAGGGCATTCGCGTTCGCGGTGGTGCTCAGCAGATCTTTGCCGATCACCGGCTCATAGAGCATCTCAAAGCGGGCATAAGGTGCGATGGTCTGCTCGCGTAAACGCAGCATATCGAGGTGGCTGAGAATCGGGGTCGGCACTACAATCTGACGGCCTTTGCTGCGGCCCAGATGGGGTTTTGCCCCCAGCGCGACACGCAACGTCATGCCATCCACTTCGCGGATAGAGTCCAGCGGCGGGTTGGTGACCTGCGCAAAGCGCTGAGAGAAGTAGTGCGCCATGCCGCCTTCATGATCGGATAAGCCGTTGATGGCGTTGCCGTAACCCATCGCGGAGATCTTCTCTGCGCCGGTATTCAGCATCGGATCCATCATGAACTTGAAGCTTTCCTGGTTGTAGTAGTAGGCAACAAAGCGCTGATACGTTTTCAGATCGCCACGATAACGCAGCGGTGAACCCTGTTGTTCTGCCGGGATCTCGGGCAGATCGTCAAGACCGACGCGCGCTTCACGCAGCAACGCCGAATAATCTTTCTCTGCGGCCAGTCTTTCCAGCGCCTGCAGCGTGGTATAGCTGCGTTTTTCACGGTGATCGAAATAGAGCATACCGCCCGCTTCGATACGCCCACGACGCAACACGCTTTCAGGTGGGAAGGCGATCTGGCCGGCTTCCGACATCGCACCGATATAGTCAGCGGTTTCTACTGAACGCAGGGGACGCAGACCCAGACGATCAAGACGGGCGCCAATTACTTCGCCATTACCAAAGATTAAGGCAGCAGGGCCGTCGTTCTTCTCTTCATACAGCGAGAAGTACTCCAGCATGTCACGCACTTCTGGCGACAGCGCGCTGTCGTTTTCCCAGGCGGGCGGCATCATCGACACCACGGCGGTGATCAGATCGAGGTCATCTTCCATCAGACGGCTGTGGATGCTCTGATCCAGGCGCGAACTGTCGGACTGGCCTTTAGGCCGCACGATTGTCTTGCCACGGGCCAGTGCCAGCGCGGACTCAGCGATGCGGTTTTTACGGTCAGTGTTCAGCTCGCCGTTGTGCGCCATCAGGCGGAACGGCTGCGCCATCGTGGTATGGGGATCGGTGTTAGTGGAGAAGCGGGTGTGGAAAAACAGCCCGCGCACCTGATGATCGGGATCGGTCAGATCTTTGAAGTAAGGGATCACTTCATTGGAATTCAGACGGGCTTTGAACACCTGCGTGCGTGACGACAGCGACAGCGGATAAAGGCCGCCAAATTCGCTTTCGGTAAAGGCACGGGCTTCAATGGTTAACAGGGCGCGGTAGATGCGTTTTTCGAAGTCGTTCTGATCAACTACATCCTGTGGCGCAGTGAAAATCCACTGCAGAATCGGTAACTGGAACTGCGCGGCTGCCGGGCGCGTCACGCTGCTGTCGAGCGGCATGTCACGCTTCATGAGTACCGGCAGACCAAAGCTGCTGAGGGTTTCATCCACCAGACGTTCGGCATTCGCGCGCAGCTCAGCATCTTTCGGCACAAAGAAGTTACCGACACCAAAGCGTCCCGCCTCCAGCGGCTGGCCGGTAATTTTGCGGAAGAACTGCAGCGAAAGATCAACGTTGACCCCCGCGCCGTCGCCAACGCCTTCCGCTGACATGCCGCCGCGGTGAGGCACCGTACACAGGGCGCTGTGCGCCATCTGCAGAATCTCGTGGGTCTGCTCGCCGTCCTTACGCGTAATGAAACCTACACCACAGCTGTCACTGCCTGCTGTCGGATCATACAAGCCATAGGATTGAGGTTTTTTAGTGGACATTGAGGGTCTCCTTAAACTGCTTTGACATTACCTGCACTGTTTCAGGGTCTGAGCGCAACGGGGGCGCTATCATTTTCATCGCCATGCTCTGTCGAGCGCGCGTCATAGCCCTGAGCATTTCTCTCCAGACATCGGTAAAACGTCCTTAATTGAGCTGCTCTCTGATTTCCGGTCTCTTAAAGGAGATGACTTAAACCACGCGGGAGTCTTCTTGTTGCATAGATATGCCGAGACAATGGCCCGTCTGGAAAGCTTTCAGCGGATTTCCAACTTATCGGGAAAGCGTAATCAGGTCAAATAGGGCGGTCAGACGGGATTATCATGCGTTTTATCTGTTTAAGTGTATGAATTTAATAATTTTTCAGGTTTAAAATGTATCACTCTGGTGCCTGGCGACAGGCCGATAAATGTGAACTGACTCACTGTAGTGCAGGCGTCAGATCTCTGCACCATGCTGGTGACAGGGTGTTAAGCAGCATTAAATGCTGTTCAGCACCCATGATGCATAGCATGTATCTGTTTTTCTTATGTCCGGCTATTTGAATGAAACCGCGGTTGGTTATAAGAAAAATTAATCAGCATGGGCATGCTTAAAACAGCATTAAAGATGAATGGCTATGCATATGAAAGGGTGTGCCTGTGCAACAGGACGCTGCCAGGATATTGAAAAAAGGCCGTACAGAGAAATCGGTGATTCGCTGGCGGCCTTACAGATTATTCATTTGGCACAGTCAGTCAAGGGTTTTAACCGCTTTGTCCTTAACGTCGCCGATCGGCGAGGCTGCTGCACCATAAAAGCGCATTTGATCCCTTATCTCCACGCGACGTGCTGCGACGGCAGCGGGTTAACTGCGCTATTATGAGGCTGTTTCTCTTCCAGGGAGTTGTTATGAAACAAATTCGTCTGTTGGCGCAGTACTACGTTGATTTAATGGTGAAGCTTGGACTGGTGAGGTTCTCGCTGCTGCTGGCGTCTGCGCTGGTGGTGCTGGCGATGATTGTCCAGATGGCGGTCACGATGGTACTGCGGGGCCATGTCGAGAGTATTGACGTGGTGCGTTCGGTCTTCTTCGGGCTGCTGATCACGCCCTGGGCGGTCTATTTCCTCTCGGTGGTGGTCGATCAGCTGGAGGAGTCACGGCAACGCCTGGCACGGCTGGTGGATAAGCTGGAAGAGATGCGTACCCGCGATCTGGAACTCAATCAGCAGATGAAAGAGACCATTACGCAGCTGAATCAGGAGATCAGCGATCGTAAAAAAGGCGGAACTGGCACGCGAACAGGTGATGGATAAGCTGCGTGAAGAGGTAACGCGTCGTGAGCAGGCACAGATTGAGCTGGAACAGCAATCCTCCTTCCTGCGCTCCTTCCTGGATGCCTCGCCTGACCTGGTGTTCTATCGCAACATCGATAAACAGTTCTCCGGCTGCAACCGTGCAATGGAGCTGCTGACCGGCAAAAGCGAAAAGCAGCTGATTGGCCTGACGCCGCGCGATATCTATGATGATGAAGCGGCAACTAAAGTGCTGGAAACGGACGAGAAGGTGTTCCGCCACAACGTCTCGCTGACCTATGAACAGTGGCTGCAATATCCCGACGGACGCAAAGCCTGCTTCGAGATCCGTAAAGTGCCTTACTACGACCGCGTGGGTAAGCGCAGCGGATTGATGGGCTTTGGCCGCGATATAACCGAACGTAAGCGCTACCAGGACGCGTTAGAGAACGCCAGCCGGGAGAAGACCACCTTTATCTCTACGATCAGCCACGAGCTTCGTACGCCGCTTAATGGCATTGTCGGCCTGAGCCGCATCCTGCTGGACACCGACCTTAATCAGGAACAGCTGAAATATCTCAAAACCATCCACGTCTCCGCCATCACGCTGGGCAATATCTTCAATGATGTGATTGAGGTGGACAAAATCGAGCGCCGTAAAGTGCAGCTGGATAATCAGCCGCTCGACTTCACCGGTTTCCTGGCCGATTTAGAAAACCTCTCTGGTTTGCTGGCACAGCCGAAAGGGCTGAAGTTTGTGCTCGCGCCGCAACTGCCCCTGCCGCATATGATCTCGACAGATGGAACGCGTCTGCGCCAGATTCTGTGGAACCTGATTGGTAACGCCGTGAAGTTCACCCAGCAGGGCGAGATCGTGGTGCGGGTAACCTATGAGCAGGACGAGACGCTGCGCTTTGAGGTGCAGGACTCCGGCATGGGTATCCGTCAGGAGGAGCAGGACAAGATCTTCGCTATGTATTATCAGGTCAAAGATCAGCATGGCGGTAAACCGGCTACCGGTACCGGCATCGGGCTGGCGGTATCACGCCGCCTGGCGCAGGCGATGGGCGGTGATATCCGCGTGCACAGTGCGCCGGGACAGGGGTCATGCTTCACCGTAGAGATCAAAGCGCCACGCATTGCTGAAGAGGTGGAGGATGAAGGCGTGGACGATAGCCTGCCACTGCCTGCGCTGCACGTGCTGCTGGTTGAAGATATTGAGCTTAATGTGATTGTGGCGCGCTCGGTACTGGAGAAGCTGGGCTGCAGTGTGGAGGTCGCCATGACCGGCAGCGAGGCGCTGGCGATGTTTGACCCGCTGGAGTTTGACCTGGTGCTGCTGGACATTCAGCTGCCCGATATGACCGGGCTGGATGTCTCACGTGCGATTCGCCAGCAGTACCAGGGAACGCATCTGCCCCCGCTGGTTGCTCTTACCGCCAATGTCCTCAAAGACAAAAAAGAGTACTTCGACGCGGGAATGGATGACGTGCTCAGCAAACCGCTGGCAGTGCCGGCACTCACTGCGATGATTAAAAAGTACTGGGATTATCAGACAGAACCGGAAGAGGAGATCGCTGATGTCAGCGATGACAAAACCCGAATGCTGCTGGATGTCGCGATGCTCGAACAGTATATCGAGCTGGTTGGTCCCAGCCTGATTACCCAAAGCCTGACGATGTTTGAAAAGATGATGCCGGACTACCTTGCGGTGCTGGAGTCGAATCTGATGGCGCGCGATCAGAAAGGCATTGCTGAAGAGGGACACAAAATCAAAGGGGCGGCGGGTTCGGTCGGGCTGCAGCGTTTGCAGATGCTGGCGAAACAGATTCAGAGTCCGGAGTTACCGGCGTGGTGGGACAATGTAGGTGAATGGATTGATGAGCTGAAGCATGAATGGCGACACGATGTGCAGGTATTACGCGACTGGGTGGCAGAGCAGGATAAGTGATACCCCGGAAAAAAATGACCCCAGCCGAGGCCGGGGTGCGCGAAATACTGCGCCAACACCAGGGAAATCATTGCGGCCGCTATGATTTGAATAATTAATGCAGCCGCAGGGTATTGGTTAACACTGTCATCACCTTAGCAAATTCATCTTCTCATGCGACAAGATTCATTAAAATTTGTGATATTGAGCAGCGTTTAAATACAGAAAACATTAATTTGGCAACACAGTCAAGTAAGGAATTAATTTCTGTGCTGTGTTGCTGCTATTTTAATCAGTTTTACGCTTTTTCGTGTAGTTTTAATGCTGCCGGACAGGGAAACTGAAGCTGAGCAGCACCAAAGTGAGCTGCCGTTAACATTTGCCTTTTGAATGAGGCTAACGCGCTGATATTGCAAGCGCGCTGCCTGAAATGACACGAATTATCCAAAACGATTTGGAATGATAAAAAAAGAATCTAAAAGTTTGTCCTTCTGTCGTTCTGCTATCAGGGTTATTACTGGAAGGAAATAGTGCCATTCTGGCAACCCGTGACGCCATTAAGCGCTGCTTATTTATCCGTTATAACGATAATTCTGATTAACCTTTGGGCGCGGCAGGATTAAGAAAATAATAACAGTTAAGCATGGTAAATGATTCATGCGGGCGCTTATTACTCATTATTAAGTGTTTATCTGGAAAGATGCTAAGCAATGGCAATGAATGGAACCGATTCCTTTTTTTGCGGAAGTACTTGAACTATTTCGAACTGTTGCAGCATGTTGATGCAAAATGATTGAATAAAGTCTGGAAACAGCCTGTCAGTTTTCAGCGATAATCGTAAAAAAGGCTGCTTTTTTTAGCAGTGATTACATGAGTGATTGATTAACGTCTGAAACAAGTGTGGGAAGATTGCATGAACAAGCATAAAGGAAGCGTCGGACAGCGTATCAGACGTATTGTTGGTCGTATCGTACTGGTGTGGCTGGGAATATGGCTGGCGGGCATTTTACTCTTTTCGTTCTTACCCGTGCCGTTCTCAGCGGTGATGGCTGAACGACAGATTGGAGCCTGGTTACGCGGTGATTTTAGTTATGTCGCCCATTCAGACTGGGTCGGCCATGACGAGATTTCGCCCTGGATAGGGCTGGCCGTTATCGCCTCAGAAGATCAAAAGTTTCCCACCCATTGGGGCTTTGATGTGGCGGCGATTGAGTCTGTACTGGATAACAGCGATAGCCGGATGCGTGGGGCGTCCACGCTGTCTCAACAGACGGCGAAGAATCTGTTCCTCTGGGATGGTCGCAGCTGGGTGCGTAAAGGTCTGGAAGCGGGTCTGACGGTAGGAATTGAAACGGTCTGGACGAAGCGGCGTATTTTAACCGTCTATCTCAATATTGCGGAGTTCGGGCCGGGCATCTTTGGCGTTGAGGCGGCTTCTCAGCGTTACTTCCATAAGCCTGCCAGCCGGCTGACCGCAGCAGATGCCGCCTTACTGGCAGCGGTGCTGCCTAATCCGATACGTTATCGTGCTGCTGCACCTTCAGGCTACGTCAGAGAGCGGCAGCAGTGGATACTGCGTCAGATGCGCCAGCTTGGCGGGGAAGGCTTCCTGCAGCGTAATCAGCTCGATTAAGCGTTAATCTTCATCGAAACCCGCTTCAAATAACTCAATGACCGCTGCCAGCGCCGGGATCTCCTCCGGGCCGCTGGCTTCAATCTCAATGTGGCCGCCTTTTGCCGAGTCGAGCATCAGCAGCGCAATCACGCTGCTGGCTTCGGCTTCAGTGCCCGCTTCATTACGCAGTAATACTTCGGCATCAAAGCTCTGCACCAGCTCAAATAACTTCATCGCCGGACGTGCATGCATGCCCAGCTTATTTTTGATTTCTACAGTTTGTCTGACGGTCATGATTTGCGCTTTTCCAGCGTACGATGGCGTGACTGCACATTCTTACCCCGTGAACGGAAGTAATCTGCCAGCTGTTCTGCAATATAGACTGAGCGGTGTTTACCGCCGGTGCAGCCAATCGCCACGGTAAGATAGCTACGGTTATTGGTCTCCAGCATCGGCAGCCAGAGTTCAAGGTAGCTGCGCGTCTGGTAGATAAAATTATGCACTTCAGTGTGGCGATCAAGGAAGGCCGCCACAGGACGATCGAGGCCGGTCATCGGGCGCAGTTTGGGATCCCAGTGGGGGTTGGGCAGAAAGCGCACGTCAAATACATAGTCAGCGTCAATCGGAATGCCATGCTTGAAGCCAAACGACTCAAACACCATGGTCAGCTCACGTTCACGCTTGCCCAGCAGGCGGGTACGCAGCATCTCTGCCAGCTCATGCACCGACATCTCTGAGGTGTCGATGATCAGATCGGCACGTGAACGAAGTGGCTCCAGCAGATCGCTCTCTTCATCAATCGCGCTCTCCAGCGAGAGGTTTTTGCTGGAGAGGGGATGCAGACGGCGCGTATCGCTGTAACGACGAATCAGGGTGTTGCGATCGGCGTCGAGAAACAGCAGCTGAGGGGAAAATGTATCAGGCAGATTATTCAGTGCGGTTTCAAAAATTTCCGGGGATTCGGGCATATTACGCACGTCGATGCTGACCGCCGCCGAAATATTGCGCTCAGCCAGCGAGTTAGCTAACTCAGGCAGCAGCACGACCGGCAGGTTATCAACGCAGTAGAACCCCATATCTTCCAGCGCACGGAGCGCCACTGACTTCCCCGAGCCTGAACGACCGCTAACGATCATCAGCACCATGACCTTCTCTCCCGTTTTAAAACCGGCACCGGGCCGGTAAAGACGCGTTACTGCTCCGACTGGACTTCCGTAATAATGGCATAGAGCTCTTCATCACTCTGCGCTGCGCGCAGACGACGGCAAACCGTTTTATCTGCCAGACGCTTTGCCACCAGTGACAGGGTGTGCAGATGTGTTTTGCACTGGTCAGCCGGGACCAGTAAGGCAAACAACAGATCGACCGGCTGGTTGTCGACGGCATCAAACGCAATCGGCTGTTCGAGGCTGATAAACACCCCAACCGCGCGCAGCGTATCCTCTTCCAGCTTGCCGTGCGGGATGGCTATCCCGTTACCAATACCGGTACTGCCCATGCGTTCGCGGGTCAGGATCGCTTCGAAAAGCGTCTGGTGCGGCAGGTTGAGCTGCTTAGCGGCCAGTTCGCTGATGATTTCCAGCGCACGTTTTTTGCTCTGGCAGTGGACGCCGCTGCGGGTGCAGTCTGGCGAAAGCACTGTGCTCAATTCCAGTGTGAGATCGTTGTTCATTATCGTTTCACTTGCGTGTTCACCAGGCCATTCACCGCCAGCGCGTATTGACGCGTGTGACAAACGGCGCCTGCTCAGATGACAAAACGGGGCGGATTATCCGCCCCATCCTGTCGGCTCTGCGCGCCAGGGGCGCGTCGCTAGCGTGAAGGTTAGTGTTTTTTCAGTTTATCTTTGTGTTTGGTCAGCTGACGGGTGAGCTTATCGATCAGTCCGTCAATGGCCGCATACATATCTTCCGCTTCGGATGTGGCGTGCAGCTCGCCACCATTCACGTGTAGTGTTGCGTCAGCCACCTGCGTGACTTTCTCAACCTTCAGGACAATATAGACCTGATTGATATGTTCAAAATAGTGTTCCAGTTTGGCAAATTTACCGTTGACGAATTCACGCAGAGGTGGAGTGATTTCAACGTGTTGCCCGGTCAGGTTCAGCTGCATAGGTCTTCCTTCTCATTTCTTTCAAACCAGTTGTTTACGCTGGTTCGATGGCGGGATGGATAAAGACTCACGATATTTGGCGACGGTACGCCGTGCCACCATGATCCCCTGATCAGATAACATGGAGGTCAGTTTACTGTCGCTCAAGGGTTTGGCTGGATTTTCCGCCGAAATTAATTTTTTCACCAGGGCACGAATCGCGGTAGAGGAGGCTTCACCGCCACCTTCCGTATTGACGTGACTGGAGAAAAAGTACTTCAGTTCAAAAATGCCACGCGGGCTGTGCAGATACTTCTGCGTGGTAACGCGGGAGATGGTCGATTCGTGCATCTCAACGGCCTGGGCGATATCCGCCAGCACCATCGGGCGCATAAATTCTTCACCCTGCTCGAAAAAGGCCTGCTGTTGCTCAACAATACAGCGCGTCACTTTCAGCAGGGTATCATTGCGGCTTTCCAGGCTCTTAATCAGCCAGCGGGCTTCCTGCAGATTACTGCGAATGAACTGGCTGTCGCTGTCGTTCCGCGTCGCGCCGCTCATTGCCGCATAGTGCTGATTGATCTTCAGACGTGGCACGCTATCGGCATTGAGTTCAACCGTCCAGCGGCTGCCGATCTTACGCACCAGCACATCGGGAATGACATATTCAGGTTCGCCGGTGTTGATCGACTGACCCGGACGCGGGTCCAGCGACTGAATCAGCAGCATCGCCTCTTTCAGCACCTCTTCTTTGAGGCGTGTGACCCGCATCAGGCTGCGGAAGTCGTGGTTTGCCAGCAGATCGAGATGTTCGCTGACGATCAGACGCGCCTCTGCCAGCATCGGCGTTTCGGGCGCATATTGTGAAAGCTGCACCAGCAGGCAGTCACGCAGGTCGCGCGCGCCAACACCAATCGGGTCAAAGCGCTGGATGCGTTTCAGCACCGCTTCAACTTCATCCGCTTCGAGCTCATCATCGCCGATGCTGTCGAGGATCTCCTCAAGCGAAACGGTGAGATACCCGGTGTCATCAATAGCATCGACAATAGAGGTGGCAATGGCGCGATCGGTATCGCTGAACGGCGTCAGTCCGACCTGCCACATCAGATAATCCTGCAGCGACTGGGTCGTTTCGCCCTGATAAACCGGTAACTCATCATCCTGGTAATCGGTGCCGGTGCCGGAAGGCGTACCCGCGGTGTAGATCTCATCCCAGGTCGCATCCAGCGGCAGTTCATCAGGCATCTCTTTCTGCTCAAGCGCTTCGCGTGTATCCAGCGCCTCGGCCTCTGAAGACTCCCGTGAATCGATCTCTTCATGCAGGTCAGTCTGCTCAAGCAGCGGATTACTTTCCAGCGCAAGCTGAAGCTCCTGCTGGAGTTCAAGCGTAGAGAGTTGCAGCAGGCGAATCGCCTGTTGCAATTGCGGAGTCATTGCCAGCTGTTGGCTGAACCTGAGTTGTAAACCTTGCTTCATAGACAGGATGATCGTTCCCAGGTAAACATCGGTATTAACGACACCTTATCAGAGTCTGAACTCTTCACCCAAATAAACCCGCTTAACCTGCTCATCCGCAAGAATTTCATTCGGTGTGCCGTGTGCGATCAGGTGCCCCTGGCTGACGATATAAGCCCGCTCACAGACCGCTAACGTTTCACGTACGTTATGGTCGGTAATCAGCACACCGAGGCCGCTGTCACGCAGATGCTCAATGATCTTCTTAATGTCGATAACGGAGATGGGGTCAACACCGGCAAAAGGTTCATCCAGCAGGATAAATTTAGGATTAGCCGCCAGCGCCCGTGCAATCTCAACACGACGTCGCTCACCACCCGAAAGTGCCTGGCCCATGCTGTCGCGCAGGTGCTCAATGTGAAACTCTTCCATCAGCTCACGGGCACGATCCTGGCGTTGCTCTTCGGTCAGATCGTCACGGATCTGCAAGACCGCCATCAGGTTATCGTAGACGCTGAGGCGACGGAAGATCGATGCCTCCTGCGGCAGATAGCCGATGCCACGACGCGCACGGGCATGCAGCGGCAGGATACTGATATCTTCATCATCAATAATAATGCGGCCAGCGTCACGCGGCACAATGCCCACTACCATGTAAAAGGTGGTGGTTTTACCGGCACCGTTCGGGCCCAGCAGGCCGACAATCTCGCCGGATTTTACCTGCAGGCTGACATCTTCTACCACGCGACGGCCTTTATATGCCTTCGCCAGGTTTTCTGCGATTAATGTGGCCATAGCTATCAGTTACTCTTCTTTCCGCTGTTGGACGAACCTTTGTCCTGAAGTTGCGACGGCACCAGTACAGTCGTGACGCGCTTGTTCTGGCCCTGACTGAAAGCCTGCATTTTCTGCTCTTTCACCAGGTAGGTAATACGATCGCCTTTGATGTTGCTGTCCTGCTGCTCAATGAACGCATTGCCGGTCAGTTCAACGAAATCGTTAGCCAGTTCATAGTGCAGTTTTGCGGCATGGCCCTGCACCGGCTTACCGCTGTCCTGCATCTGATAGAAGGTGGCGGGATTACCGTAGGCGTCAACGATGGTTTTCTTGCTGTCGCCGCCCGGACGGGTCACCACGACTTTATCTGCCGTGATTTTAATTGAGCCCTGCGTCACGATGACATTGCCGGTAAAGGTCGCGACATTGCCTTGCAAATCCAGCGCCTGATTCTGCGAGTCAATATTGACGGGCTTGTCCGAGTCACCGGTCAGAGCCAGCGCCGGAACGCTGGATGCCAGCAGCATGCTGGCCAGTAAAAGCTTCAGGCTATTTTTGTTCATTTTGAATTTCATAAGAGGTTTTGACCTTCTCGATTAACTCGGCGTTTTTTGTCCGTAAATTGCCGCGCATTTTCATGCCGGTGGAGTTAAAACTGCGGCCATACAATGTCACCTGGTCATCAGAGGTAACGTCCTGAGTGACAAGATTAATCTGGGCGTTATCGGTTTTGATCCGCTCAAGCTGAGAATCCTGCGTCAGCGTATTCAGCTCAACATGGCCATACAGGTAAAGCATACGATCTTTGGTGAGCTTTGCTTTATCCGCGCGTAACGTCCATGTAGGGATTTTGTTCTCATCAAAGGTGGTCATGACCGGATTGTCGAACCAGCTCAGTTCATCATCCGAGAAATAGGTCACTTTGTCAGAGACCAGTTTATATGACAGCGCGCCCTGCGGGTTATAAACCACAGTGTGTGAATCAGCACTGGTGTAGGTCGGTGACTGACTGTCCGTGCCGACTGGCGTGCCATCGTCATCCTGGTTAGTAAGATTCCAGCCGATCAAAACCAGTGCAATCAAGGTCAGAATCAGCGTTATCCAACGCCTGCTTTTACTCATACTGATTGCCCTTTGGCATCCTCAAATTTGTTCTGCGCCATTAAGATCAGGTCACATACTTCGCGAACTGCACCGCGTCCACCGGCAATCCGCGTGACATAATGCGCGCGCGGCAACAGGATCGGATGTGCATCCGCCACCGCCACGCTTAAACCCACTTTCGCCATAACCGGCCAGTCGATCAGATCGTCACCGATGTAGGCGACCTGGTCGTCGGAAAGAGACAGTTTATCCAGAAGTTCACGATAGGCCAAAAGCTTATCCGATTGTCCCTGATAAAGATGACGGATGCCGAGCGTTTTGCAGCGATCTTCCATCAGACGGGCATTGCGGCCGGTAATAATAGCCACTTCCACATCGGAGGTCAGCAAACAGCGAACGCCGTAACCGTCCCGCACGTTGAATGCCTTCAGCTCTTCGCCATTATTCCCCATGTAGATCACTCCGTCGGACATCACGCCATCGACATCGCAGATCAGCAGACGAATCCTGCTGGCGCGCGCCATAACGTCAGCGCTGACCGGGCCGTAGCAGGTTTCAATCGGGTGGGTTGCCTGTTGCATTTTCTCTTCCTGTTCAGACTACGCCAGCGCGCAGCATGTCATGCATATGTACCACACCGAGCAGATGGTCGTCATCGGCCACCAGAATCGAGGTAATGTTTTTGGTCTGCATCAGGTTCAGGGCTTCCACCGCCAGCATATTAGGCCGGACGCGGATGCCACCTGGCGTCATCACTTCCCCGATGGTGGCGCGCTGGAAATCGATGCCCATATCAAAGATGCGGCGCAGGTCACCATCGGTAAAGATACCTTCAATTTTCATCAGATCGTCGACGATCACCGTCAGCCCCAGATTTTTGCGGGTAATCTCCAGCAGCGCATCGCGCAGCGAGGCGTCCCGTGTGACGTGCGGCAGCTCATCGCCACTGTGCATGATATCAGCCACATGCAGCAGCAGTTTACGACCCAGCGCACCGCCAGGATGGGACAAAGCAAAGTCTTCGGCGGTGAAGCCGCGCGCTTCCAGCAGCGAAACCGCCAGCGCGTCACCCATCACCAGCGTGGCCGTGGTGCTGGTGGTCGGTGCCAGACCCAGCGGGCAGGCTTCCTGCGGAACATGGACACACAGATGCACATCGGCAACCCGGCCCATCGCACTGTCAGGCCTTCCGGTCATGCAGATCAGCGTAATGTGCTGACGCTTTAAAACCGGAATCAGCGCGAGGATTTCGTTCGACTCACCGCTGTTGGAGATGGCGATGACCACATCATTTTTGCTCACCATGCCCAGATCGCCATGGCTAGCTTCGGCCGGATGAACAAAAAAAGCGGGCGTGCCGGTACTGGCAAAGGTCGCCGCCATTTTTTTGCCGATATGGCCAGACTTGCCCATGCCCATCACCACCACTTTACCCTGACAGGCGTAGATCAGGGCGCAGGCGCGGGCGAAATCGTCGTTAATATATTGATCGAGTTGTTCCAGACCTTCGCGCTCAATGCGCAGTACGGTTTTCCCCGCCTGCTGGAAATCAAATGCTGTTGGTTGCTGATTTGACATAGTGAGTCTGTCCTTGTTAGCCGTCCATGAATGCCGGCTGCATCCACAGCAGCGTCACCCAGACGAAGAAACCACAGAGTAAAAATAAGCCTGCCGTACGGCCAACGCGGCGGCGACGTAGCAGGCAGAGCAGGGCAAACAGCACGCTGACTCCCAGCATCACCCAGTAATCACGGGCGAAGGCGTGATAATCGACACTGCCAGGGTGAATCAGCGCCGGCAGACCCAGCACAATGGCAATATTATAAATGTTGGCGCCGATCAGATTGCCGATCGCGATATCATCTTCGCCTTTCAGCGCACCGGCAATAACCGTTGCCAGCTCGGGCAGGCTGGTGCCCACGGCGATCAGCGTCAGGCCCATCACCAGTTCGCTGACGCCAAAATAGTCGGCAAACGCCGTGGCATTGTCGATCACCATTCGTGTCGACATCGGCAGGATAATCAGCGCGACGGCCAGCCAGAGAAAGGCCACCGTATTTCCGCTCTCTTCGCGTGGCAGCTCGGCCAGCTGCTCGCGGGTCAGGGTGTCGTTGTTATCCCGTTCTGCTTTACGCGCAATGCGAATCACCACCATCAGATAAATCGCGGCAATGGCGATCAGGCCTATTCCATCCAGTCGACTAAGCTGATTGTCAAACAGCATGAAACCGCTGAGCAGGGTAACCAGCAACATTAACGGCAGTTCACGGCGTATCAGATTAGAATGGACGCTGAGCGGGTGCATAAGCGCAGCGGCACCCAGGATGAGTAAAATATTGGTAATATTCGAGCCGAGCGCGGTGCCAACAGCAAGATCCATCTGGCCATGCTGCGCGGCGGAAAAGGAGAGGATCATCTCTGGCAGCGAGGTGCCGATGCTGACAACGGTCATGCCAATAATCAGTGGCGGGATGCCAAATGATCGACACAGTATAGAGGCGCTAAACACCAGACGATCGGCACCATATGCCAGTAAAAGCAAACCGATAATCAGCAGTGCAGAAGCTACGAACATGAAAAATCCTTGCGTAAAAACCCAGGCCGGCAATGCCTTTCCCGACCGGTTTAAGGTTCTGTTTGGCGAGACAGGCGCTGATTTTGACCGTCCGGACGGCAAAAGTAAATTTAATGACCATTTTCGCCAAATCTTAGCGGTAAGTTTCTGTAAAGCTATCGTGAATCAGGACCGAACAGGCTACCATCGTACCCCATGTTTACGCCCGATCCTTACAAGAGGTTATAATGATCCAGCAGCAATCGAATCTGGTTGAGGTTCGTGGCGTGAGTTTTTCGCGCGGAGATCGCACCATCTTCGATGACATTTCGCTGACCGTGCCAAAAGGCAAAGTGACGGCGATAATGGGGCCGTCGGGGATAGGAAAAACCACGCTGCTACGCTTGATTGGGGGGCAACTTCAGCCGACCAGCGGTGAAATCTTTTTCCGTGGTGAAAACATTCCGTCATTGTCTCGCACTAAATTGTACGAAGCGCGCAAAAAAATGAGCATGCTGTTCCAGTCTGGCGCGCTGTTTACTGACCTGACGGTCTATGAAAATGTTGCCTGGCCGCTGCGTGAACATACCCGTCTGCCTCCTCCGTTGCTGCACAGCACAGTGCTGATGAAGCTGGAAGCGGTGGGTCTGCGTGGCGCGGCCCAGCTGAAGCCCGCGGAGCTGTCGGGCGGAATGGCGCGTCGTGTGGCACTGGCGCGCGCTATCGCGCTGGAGCCGGAACTGATCATGTTTGATGAGCCTTTCGTCGGTCAGGATCCGATCACGATGGGCGTGCTGGTAAAACTCATTGATGAACTGAACCATGCTCTGGGCCTGACCTGTATTGTGGTCTCGCACGACGTACCGGAAGTACTGAGTATTGCGGACTATGCCTATATCGTGGCCGGACAAAAAATTATCGCACACGGCACCACGCCGGAGTTGCGAGCGAACAATGACCCGCGCGTTCGCCAGTTTATTGATGGCGATGCGGATGGTCCGGTTCCCTTCCGTTTTCCTGCCGGCGACTATCTCGCTGATTTAACCGGCTCAGGGAGTAACTAAACTGATGGTGTTGAAGGCGCTGGCGACATTTGGACGTCAGGGAATTGAAACGTGCGCCAGTTTTGGACGCGCAGGACTCATGCTCTTTCATGCGCTGGTGGGCAAGCCAGCGTTCCGCAGACACACGCCGCTACTGATTAAACAACTTTATAGCGTCGGCGTGCTGTCGCTGCTGATCATCGTGGTTTCCGGTCTGTTTATCGGCATGGTGCTTGGCCTTCAGGGTTATCTGGTCTTAAACACCTATGGCGCGGAAACCAGCCTCGGTATGCTGGTGGCGCTGTCATTGCTGCGCGAACTGGGGCCGGTTGTGACCGCGCTGCTGTTCGCCGGACGGGCAGGGTCTGCGCTGACCGCCGAAATCGGCCTGATGAAGGCCACCGAACAGCTCTCCAGTATGGAGATGATGGCGGTTGACCCGTTGCGCCGGGTGGTCTCGCCGCGCTTCTGGGCCGGTTTTATCAGTATGCCGTTACTGACGCTGATTTTTACCGCGGTAGGGATTGCCGGTGGGGCGCTGGTCGGGGTGAGCTGGAAAGGGATTGATCCTGGTTTCTTCTGGTCGGCGATGCAGAATGCCGTCGATTTTCGTGCCGATGTGGTTAACTGCCTGATTAAAAGTGCGGTATTTGCCATTACCGTGACGTGGATTGCGCTGTTTAACGGCTATGATGCGATTCCAACCTCTGAAGGGATCAGTCGCGCGACGACGCGCACTGTGGTGCACGCGTCACTGGCGGTGCTCGGATTGGATTTTGTGCTGACAGCACTGATGTTTGGGAATTGATGCAATGCAAAGCAAAAAAAGCGAAATCTGGGTTGGCATATTTATGATTATGGCGTTGCTGGCGGCGCTGTTTCTCGCGCTGCGCGTCGCCGATTTAAAGTCAATGGGCACCGAGCCGACGTGGAAGCTCTACGCCACCTTTGACAATATTGGTGGTCTCAAAGCCAGTTCGCCGGTCAAGATTGGTGGGGTGGTGATTGGCCGGGTGACCGACATTGAGTTAGAGCCGAAAACGCTGCTGCCGCGTGTCACCATGGACATCAGCGATCAGTATGCGAATAAAATTTCAGACACCAGCTCGCTGGCGGTTCGCACTCAGGGACTACTGGGTGAGCAATTCCTGGCACTCAATTTAGGATTTGACGATCCTGAACTGGGTTCGGCGATGCTGAAAGATGGCGATACGCTGCGCGATACGAAATCCGCCATGGTGCTCGAAGACCTGATCGGTCAGTTCCTTTATAAGAGCGGCGATAATAAACAAAACAGTGAAAACAAGGATGCGCAGGAAGGCGACAGTGCTGCGCCTGCGGCACCGGCTCAACCTTAAAGAAGAGGGTATACCATGTTTAAACGTTTACTGATGATTGCCATGCTGGTGGTTGCGGTACCGCTGACGGCAACCGCAGCCGATCAGAGCAACCCCTACAAACTGATGAATGAAGCGGCGCAAAAGACGTTCACCCGTCTGAAAAACGAGCAGCCGAAAATCAAGCAGGACCCTAACTACCTGCGTCAGATTGTGCGTCAGGAGCTGCTGCCTTATGTACAGATCAAATATGCGGGCGCGTTAGTGCTGGGCCGCTACTATCGTGATTCGACGCCCGCTCAGCGTGAAGCCTACTTCAGCGCCTTTGGTGACTATCTGGCGCAGGCTTATGGTCAGGCACTGGCACTGTACAACGGACAGAGCTACCAGATTCAGCCTGAGCAGCCGTTAGGCGATGCCCAGATTGTCGCTATTCGCGTTTCCATTATCGATCCAAATGGCCGTCCACCGGTTCGCCTCGACTTCCAGTGGCGTAAAAACAGCCAGAGCGGTAACTGGCAGGCGTATGACATGATCGCTGAAGGCGTCAGCATGATCACCACCAAACAAAATGAGTGGAGCGATCTGTTACGTACCAAAGGTATCGATGGTCTGACGGCGCAGCTGAAATCTTCTGCGGCACAGCCAATCACGCTGGATAAACAACAATAATGCACGAATCGTTACGCTGGGAGCGGGAAGCCAGCACGCTATTACTGAAAGGCGAACTGGATCGCGACACGCTGATGAGCCTGTGGCAGCAACGTGAAACACTGATTAAAGATGTCGATACCATCGACGTCGCGGCGCTGGAGCGTGTGGACTCTTCCGGGCTTGCCCTGCTGGTGCATCTGCGGGAAATCGCGCGGGCACAGGGTATTACCCCTCGCTTTACGGGCATCAGCGACAAACTGCATTCGCTGATTACGCTTTACAATCTGCAACAGATTATTGTTTCTGCGGATAAAAGCGCCTGATATCCGGTTGTTATGCTAAGCCCCTGTTTTCAACAGGGGCTTTTGCGTATTTAAGAGTCAGCCGCTTTCCTCTACTATGTCAGCCTTATTATTATTAAGTGAAGTTAAGCCCAATGGAAAACAGTGAAATTCAGGCCGTGCTGATGGCAGCATTGCCTTTAGATGAAGTGCATGTGATGAGCAATGATGGCAGCCATTTTCAGGTGATCGCCGTAGGCGAACTGTTTGGCGAACTGAGCCGCGTGAAAAAGCAGCAGGCTGTCTACGCGCCGCTGATGGAATTTATCGCGGATAACCGCATTCATGCTGTCTCTATCAAAACCTATACTCCCGCTGAATGGGCGCGTGACCGTAAACTCAACGGTTTCTGATCCCCAGCGTGGTGAACTCGTCGCTGGCGAGTCCAATCTTTAGCTAGTTAATTGAGAGCCGTGTTAATGGACAAATTTCGTGTGCAAGGCCCCACCCGCTTAAGTGGTGAAGTAACCATTTCCGGGGCAAAGAACGCCGCGCTTCCTATTCTGTTTGCTGCGCTGCTGGCTGAAGAGCCGGTCGAGATCCAGAATGTGCCAAAGCTGCGCGACATTGATACCACAATGAAGCTGCTGAGCCAGCTGGGTGCGAAGGTGGAACGCAACGGTTCTGTGCATGTCGATGCCAGCGCGGTAGATGTATTTTGTGCGCCTTACGATCTGGTCAAAACCATGCGTGCCTCAATCTGGGCGCTGGGCCCGCTGGTGGCGCGTTTTGGTCAGGGTCAGGTTTCCCTGCCGGGTGGCTGCGCTATCGGCGCGCGTCCGGTTGATCTGCACATTACCGGTCTTGAACAGCTGGGTGCCGAGATCAAGCTGGAAGAGGGCTACGTGAAAGCGTCAGTCAATGGCCGCCTGAAGGGCGCACTGATTGTCATGGACAAAATCAGCGTCGGCGCGACCGTGACCATCATGAGTGCTGCGACGCTGGCGACTGGTACCACCGTGATTGAGAATGCGGCGCGTGAGCCGGAAATTGTCGATACCGCCAACTTCCTTAACACCCTGGGCGCCAGAATCAGTGGTGCAGGCAGCGATAAAATCACCATCGAAGGCGTAGAGCGTCTGGGTGGCGGTGTTTATCGTGTCCTGCCGGATCGTATCGAAACCGGTACCTTCCTGGTGGCTGCGGCCATTTCAGGTGGCAAAGTGATGTGTCACAAAACCCAGCCGGATACGCTGGATGCTGTGCTGGCCAAGCTGCGTGATGCGGGGGGCCGATATCGAAACCGGCGAAGACTGGATCAGTCTGGATATGCACGGCAAGCGGCCAAAAGCGGTCAACGTGCGCACTGCACCGCATCCAGGTTTCCCGACCGATATGCAGGCGCAGTTCACACTGTTAAACATGGTCGCGGAAGGCACGGGCGTAATTACCGAAACCATCTTCGAAAACCGTTTCATGCATATCCCGGAACTGATTCGTATGGGCGGACATGCTGAGATTGAGAGCAACACGGCGATCTGTCATGGGGTTGAAACCCTGTCAGGTGCGCAGGTGATGGCGACCGATTTGCGTGCGTCTGCCAGCCTGGTTCTGGCCGGTTGTATTGCGGAAGGAACGACGTTTGTTGATCGCATTTATCACATCGATCGTGGCTATGAGCACATCGAAGATAAGCTGAAAGCCATGGGCGCAAACATCGAGCGCGTCAGCGAAGAATAATCCCGCAGATGCTCTGAAAGAGCCAGCCCCCTTTGGGGGCTGGTTTTTTTTCGCCTGAGGATCGCCTGAGTTTTCAGGCGGTATCGGAATGATCGACAGGCGCCCGGATACGTTTTCTGCGATCCAGCAGGCAGTGGGTCTCGGGATCGTAATAGCGGCTGGGCCAGATCTCACAAGGATGAACCTTGATCGCGTCAGCGATCAACCATTCGCCCTTGGGCCATGGACGCGTGAGCGCATTAGCCAGCGTTGATGAACTGAGACCTGCTGCGCGTGATAGCGCCGCGAGTGTCATTCCACGCTTATGCAGCGCCGCGATAATGTCAGCCGGGTGCCAGTCTTCCATCCTTTTTTGCATATCCTGTTCTCCTTTTCCCTGTCATTGCGTCGTCCCGCAGGACGTGAGCTTTCCTTTTTTACCGTTATCTGGAAAGATTGAGGTTTTTATAGCAAATAGTTCCCATTAGTTTCCAGTAATATTTGGATCCAGCATCTGATCTGTGGGGTGGCATGCAAAAGGAGTGCAACAGCTAAGAGGTAACAAAAAGAAGTGAGAGCAGGGATGTAAAAACGGAGCCTGTCAGGCTCCGTGAGGGATCAGAAATCGCGCTGAACTGACATGTGCGCCAGCGACTCCAGCGCACTGCGCCACGGCGATTCGGGCAGAATACGCAAGGCTTCAATGGCTTTATCCGCTTCCTGTTCGGCGCGGCTGCGCGTCCATTCGAGTGAACCACACTGATTCATCGCTTCCAGTACCGGTTCCAGCAGATGGCGGCCATTTCCCTGCTCAATGGCTTCACGGATCATCTTCGCCTGCTCAGGTGAGCCGTGCTGCATAGCATGCAGCAGTGGCAGCGTGGGTTTGCCTTCACTCAGATCGTCGCCGGTATTTTTGCCCAGCGTCTCGCCGTCAGCACTGTAATCCAGTAAGTCGTCAATTAACTGGAAAGCGGTGCCCAGATAGCGCCCATAATCCTGTAGCGCTTTTTCCTCTTCAGGTGTGGCTTCAGCCAGTATCGCCGAGGCCTGCGAGGCCGCTTCAAACAGACGCGCGGTCTTGCTGTAAATCACGCGCATGTAACTCTCTTCGGTGATGTCGGGATCGTTGACGTTCATCAGCTGCAGGACTTCGCCCTCAGCAATCACGTTTACCGCTTCTGACATCAGCGCCAGGATACGCAGCGAACCCATGCTGGTCATCATCTGGAAGGCGCGGGTGTAAATAAAATCACCGACCAGCACGCTTGCCGCATTGCCAAACGCCGCGTTCGCGGTCGCTTTGCCACGACGCATATCGGATTCATCCACGACATCGTCATGCAGCAGCGTGGCGGTGTGGATAAATTCGATCAGCGCCGCATTGGTCACGTGCAGATCGCCCTTGTAGCCCATGGCACGTGCGGATAGCACGGCAATCATGGGACGGATACGCTTGCCCCCACCACTGATGATGTAGTAGCCCAACTGGTTGATGAGCGAGACATCTGAATTCAGCTGGTCGAGGATGGTCTGGTTAACGGCAGCCATATCCTGTGCGGTTAATTCATTAATCTGTTCTAAGTTCATTCGTCTTTTCAGCTATGACTCGTTATCTCTGCCATGGTAAGTGCTTTTACCCAGCCAGCGTTCAGGTAATCTGTTACTGATTGTACTTGAATTTTCTGCCTGAGAAACGGTTGCATTCAGCCTGTGTTTTTTTTCTGCAAGAGTGTGCAAAGTGCTCTTGTCTTCTTCTGGAGTTTTGCGTAGAATTCGCGCCCTATTGTGAATATTTAGCGCGCCGCCTGATGAACTAAAAGGCAAGCGCAGAAGCGGAGTTTTATATGTACGCGGTTTTCCAAAGTGGTGGTAAACAACACCGAGTAAGCGAAGGTCAGACCGTTCGCCTGGAAAAGCTGGACATCGCAACCGGTGAAACGATTGAGTTTGACCAGGTTCTGATGATTGCTAATGGCGAAGACGTGAAAATCGGCGCGCCACTGGTTTCAGGCGGAATGATCAAGGCAGAAGTTGTTGCTCACGGTCGTGGCGAGAAAATTAAGATCGTTAAGTTTCGTCGTCGTAAGCACTACCGTAAGCAAGCAGGCCATCGCCAGTGGTTCACTGATGTGAAAATCACTGGTATCACGGCATAAGAGGAGATCTGACAAATGGCACATAAAAAGGCTGGTGGTTCGACTCGAAATGGTCGTGACTCCAATGCAAAACGTCTGGGTGTAAAACGTTTCGGTGGCGAATCTGTTCTGGCAGGTAGCATCATCGTTCGTCAGCGTGGCACCAAATTCCACGCCGGTACCAATGTAGGTTGTGGTCGTGACCACACCCTGTTTGCTACCGCAGACGGTAAAGTACAGTTCGAAGTTAAAGGTCCGAACAACCGTAAATACATCAGCATCGTTGCTGAGTAAGGTTGTCGTGACGCAGACGTTTAACGTCTGAACGCACGAATTGAAGGCCCCGCAGCTCCTGCGGGGCTTTTTTACATTCTGCGGTCTGTTGCGGTAAAAGCGACGCATCACAAAAGTTTGCTGTACACTTTATGTACGCACTGGCGAAAGCCAATCCTGACTTATCCGCCGCTGGTCAGCGCAGAAGACCCTGGCGGACCCGTCTGCAGAGTGCTGCAGGCGATTGTGTGACGGAGATAGAAAATGAAGTTTGTAGATGAAGCGACAATTTTGGTCGTCGCCGGTGATGGCGGTAATGGTTGCGTAAGCTTCCGCCGCGAAAAATATATCCCGAGAGGCGGCCCTGATGGGGGTGATGGCGGTGACGGCGGTGACGTTTATCTGATCGCTGATGAAAACCTCAACACCCTTATCGATTATCGTTTCGAAAAATCTTTCCGCGCCGAGCGTGGGCAGAACGGCCAGAGCCGCGACTGTACTGGCAAACGCGGTAAAGATATCGAAGTTAAAGTGCCGGTCGGCACCCGGGTTATCGATCAGGGTACCGGCGAGACACTGGGCGACATGACGCGTCACGGCCAGAAACTGATGGTCGGCAAAGGCGGCTGGCATGGCCTGGGTAACACCCGCTTTAAATCATCTGTAAACCGCAGTCCGCGCCAGAAAACCATGGGTACCCCAGGTGAAAAGCGCGATCTGCAGCTGGAGCTGATGCTGCTGGCAGATGTCGGGATGCTGGGCTTACCGAATGCCGGTAAATCGACCTTTATCCGTGCCGTATCGGCAGCGAAGCCAAAAGTGGCGGACTATCCGTTTACCACGCTGGTGCCGAGTCTGGGCGTGGTTCGTATGGACAGCGAGCAGAGCTTCGTCGTGGCCGATATCCCTGGCCTGATTGAAGGCGCAGCCGATGGCGCAGGCCTCGGCATTCGCTTCCTGAAGCACCTTGAGCGCTGCCGCGTGTTGCTGCACCTGATCGACATCGACCCCATCGATGAAAGCGATCCGGTTGAAAATGCCCGCATCATTCTCGGCGAGCTGGAAAAGTACAGCGAGAAGCTGTTCAACAAGCCACGCTGGCTGGTCTTCAACAAAATTGATCTGATCAGTGAAGAAGAAGCGCAGTCACGGGCTAAAGCGGTGGCTGAAGCACTGGGCTGGGAAGATAAGTATTACCTGATTTCTGCCGCAAGCCGTACCGGTGTCAACGAACTCTGCTGGGACGTGATGAGCTTCATCAACGCTAATCCGAAAGAAGCGGAGCTTGAAGAGAAGCAGCCGGAGAAAGTGGAGTTCATGTGGGACGATTACCACAAAGAAACCATTGAAAACACGGTTGAAGTGGAAGATGAAGAGTGGGATGACGACTGGGATGATGAAGACGACGAAGGCGTTGAAATTATCTATCAGCGTTAACCGATCGCCTGCTACAGCGTGATATGCAATGCCCCCTTTCAGGCCTGAAAGGGGGCATTGTTCTTTCTGCAGCTAGCTCATCACCGCCACACTCAGTCGCGCACTGCAGCACAGCTGATCCCGACCGTTCCGAATCTCAATCTGCCAGCTCTGACTGCGTTTACCCAGATGCAGTGGACGGCAAATTCCCCGCACCAGACCGGCAGAAACCGCACGATGATGGCTGGCATTCACTTCTACGCCAACCACGCTGCTGCCTTCCTCAACCGCCAGATATCCGGCAATTGAGCCCATCGACTCCGCCAGCACCACGGACGCACCGCCATGCAGCAGCCCGAACGGCTGTTGCGTACGGGCATCGACCGGCATCGTCGCTTCCAGATAATCATCACCTATCAGGGTAAAAACGATACCCAGATGGGCCACCAGAGAGTTCTCACCCAGCGCATTCAGGGCGGGAAGATCAATGGATCGCTTCCAGATCGCTGTCATTATCAGGCTCCCAGGGTTGCGCCACCATCAACCACAATATCCTGCAGCGTCACATGGCTGGCAAGATCCGACGCGAGAAACAGTACGGTGGCTGCAATTTCCTGCGGCTGCGCGATCTTACCCAGCGGGATACCCAGCTTGAACTGATCCGGGAAGCCGGCAATCATCTCCTGCTCACCCGTCGGTGTGTGCCACAGGCTGCGTTGCATATCGGTGTCGGTGGAACCCGGTGAAACGATGTTGCAACGGACGCCATAGGGCGCCATCTCCAGACCCACGGTCTGACAGAGACTGCGCAGCGCCGCTTTTGAAGCACCATAAGCGGACATGCCGATACGCGGGGCGTGAGCCGAATTAGACGCGACGGTGACGATGGCACCGGCGCGCTGTTCGCGAAAGCGTGGCAATGTCTGCTGGAACAGATTAAACGCGCCGCCCGCATTGACGTTAAGACACGCCTGCCAGTCGGCAAACGACAGCTCATCGGTGGCCCCAATCCGTAAAATACCGGCTGCGTTGACCAGCACATCAATGCGCGGTTGCACGGCCAATACGCGCTGGCAGATCGTTTTGACCTGCGCCGGATCGGCTACATCTATCGTGTGGCAGGGAAACGGATAATCATGGCCCTTAAAACGTTGATCAAAGGCCTCAACCTGTGCGCCAGCCTGATGAAAGGCTAACGCAGTATGATAGCCGATGCCCTGGCCGGCACCGGTTACCCAGACAATTTTACCGCTGAAGTCGAATGTGTGGCTCATTTCGCCGGCTTCCGCGCCAGTAGCGCCCACCAGCCATCAATGCTCGGATTTTTCGCCAGGCTGACGAAATCGATATCACGATGTACCTGACGCCAGCGTGCCGCCAGCGCCATCACGCGTACTGAGTCCAGACCGTAATCAATCAGGTTTTCATCATCTTCCGGCACCTCATCATCTTCCAGCAGCGGCAGGATCAACGCGCGCAAATCATCTTTGCTGAGTGGCACAGGCATCAGATCGGCGGTCATCACCACTTTTCCGCTACGGCCCGCGGTGTAGGTCAGCGCCATCATATGTTCCTCACGGCTGAAGTCAGCCAGCGCATCGGCCACCATGAACGGCTGAATATTGCGCATAAACGCATCGGTGGCGGTGGTCAGGCAGCCAATATGGGCATAGACGCCGGTGATAATCAGCTGATCGCGACCCATCTCCTGCAGGATCGACTCCAGCGGCGAGCGGTGAAATGCACTGTAGCGCCATTTGGTCAGGACCTGATCGTCCTCATCCGGTGCCAGCGCATCCACGATCTTCTGCTGATCGGGATGTTTATTCAGGCCCGGTCCCCACATGTCGTTGAGCAGCGCACGATCTTCATCGCTCTGCGCGTTTGGCTGAGCGGTGTAAAACACCGGAATACCCTGCGCTTTGCAGTAGCGACGCAGGCGGGCAATATTGTCGACTACCTGCTCAACCAGCGGGCTATTTTCGCCCCAGAAGTTGAGAAAATAGCGCTGCATATCGTGGATCAGCAGGGCGGCACGGTCCGGCTCCAGCATCCATTTCACTTTGTTGTTGGGCAACTCGGTGGCGGCTGGCAGCGGATAAGAGGTCAGTTGTGGAATAGCCATTGAAAATCTCCGGACAGATCAGGCTTGCGCTTGTTGATCGGCAAGTTGTTGGCGCAGACGTTTTTTGTCCACCTTTCCGACCGCGGTCAGCGGCAGGGCATCTACGCAGGTAATACGGTCGGGCAGCTTAAATTCTGCCACGCCAAGTTCACGCAGGTGACGACGCAGCGCCACCGGTTTAACCGGCTGACGGGTGACGATAAAGGCACAACTCTTTTCACCCATCAGCTCGTCGCTCATGGAGACCAGTGCAGCGTGGATCACATCCGCATGGCGCTGCAGCAGGTTTTCGATCTCTTCGGCTGCGATCTTTTCGCCGCCCCGGTTGATCTGATCTTTCTCCCGGCCCTGCACGATGATGTTGCCAGAGGGCGTGATCTCAATCAGATCGCCAGAGCAGTAAAAGCCCTGGTCATCGAAGCTGGCGGCGTTATGTTCCGGGCTGTTGTAGTAGCCGCGGAAGGTATAAGGACCACGCGTCATCAGGCGACCGATGGAGCCTGCTGGCAATGGGTTACCCTGATCGTCGGCGACCCATACCTCGTCATCCGGGGAGATCGGGCGTCCCTGCGTGGTGAGAATGGTCTGCTCATCGTCATCCAGTCGGGTGTAGTTCACCAGACCTTCCGCCATACCAAATACTTGCTGCAGGGTGCAGCCGATCTCGTTCTGGATGCGCGCGGCCAGCGTTTCACCCAGCTTTGCGCCACCGACCTGAATGCGTTGCAGCGAGGCCAGCGCAGCATTGCTGCCCCATTCCTGAATCGCCTGCAGCCAGAGACTGGCGGCGGGCGGAACCAGGCCGGTATCGGTGACCTGATGCTTTTCAATCAGCGGGAAGCAGAGCGTTGCGCTGGGATCGGCGGCTAAGATCACCTGTCCGCCCGCGTAAAAAACGCCCAGCGCGCCCGGCGAACTCATCGGGAAGTTATGCGCGGCGGGCAGGGCGATCAGGTAGCGGGTGTCGGCGGTAACATCGCAGATAACGTCACTCTCACGGATGCTGTAGTAGTAATCATTATGGGTACGTGGGATCAGTTTCGGTGTACCGGTACTGCCACCCGACAGCTGGAAAAAGGCGACTTCATCGCCTGCGGTCGGGGTTGCGATGAAGTTGCCCGCGGGTTCAGCCAGCAGGGCATCGAGGCTGTTTTCCGTCTGAGCGTCATTACGCAGGATCACCTGTTGGAGTGAAGGCTGATCGCGGCGAAGTTGCGTAATAAACGCATCATCGGCGAACAGTGCGTGGCTGCGATCGGCAATTAACAGGCTCGGCGAAATCTGACTGGCATAGGCGGCCAGTTCGGTGCGCTGATGGCTGAACAGGGCGTTAACCGGGGCAACGCCGGTTTTGAACAGGGCAAACAGCGTCAGGTAAAATTCCGCCACGTTGCCAAGTTGCACCAGCGCCGTATCGCCTGACTTCAGGCCGCGACGCTGCAATGCCGCGGCCAGGTTGTCACTCAGCGCCGCCAGCTGGCGATAAGTAAATTGCCGTTCACCATCAATCACCGCCACGCTCTCGCTGTCGCGATGAAGTTCCAGGATATCGGTCATCGGCAGATCGAGCCAGTAGCCTTTTTCACGGTAACGTGCGGCCAGATCGTCCGGCCAGCGGCTGTAGGAAATCGTCATACAGGTTCCTTTATTGCAGTCCAAAAGCGCGAAGCATGGTGTCGAGTTTGACGCCGGTTTCACGCCATTCTGATTCAGGTTGTGAGTCCGCTACGATGCCTGCGCCCGCAAACAGCCGCACCCGTGGGCCATTCACCGTACCGCAACGAATGGTGACGACCCATTCGCCATTGCCCTGATCGTCACACCAGCCGACGATGCCGCCAAACAGCTGACGTTCAAATGGCTCCAGTCGCTGAATCAGCGTCTGAGCACGCTGATGCGGGAAGCCGCTGAGGGCCGGTGTCGGATGCAGCAGACAGGCCAGTGACAGCGCATTTTCGCGATCGTCCAGCACGTCACCCTGAATCTGCGTAGCGAGATGCCACAATGTTGCGGTGGTCAGCAGTGAAGGTGTCTCGGGGACCGACAGCAGGCGGCTGCGCGGCTGCAGTGTCGCGCGCATCGCATCCGTGACCAGCTTATGCTCATGACGATCTTTTGCTGAGTGCATCAGGCTGTCGCCAGAGGCCTGGTCACGCTGCGGATCGCGATGACGCGGCGCTGAACCGGCCAGCGGACAGGAGCTGAACTGGCGGCCCTGCTTACGAATCATCAGTTCCGGGCTGGCGCCAACCAGCGCGCCACCATCGGGCAGCGGCAGATGAAAGTGATAGCTGTTAGGGTTCTGCGCCACGATGCGCTGCATCAGGGCGGCCGTATCAACCGGCTGTTCCGCCACGATATCCATCAGCCGCGACAACACCACTTTATCCAGATCGCCGCGCTGCGTAGCCGCCACTGCCTGCGCAACCATGTCGATGAAAATGTCATGGTCCGGCACCGCCGTGCGGCGACGTACCTGCGGCAGTTCAGCCTCAGCGTGAGAGGCACTGGCGTTGAGATCGTCACGGTTAAAGGTCTGATACGACTCAGGGATAAACAGCGCAGCGGGCTGATCCACGTCGAAGGGGATTGCACCCACCAGAATGGGATGGGCAATGCCCTGTTTTCTGGCTGAAGCAAAATGGTGCTGTAGTTGCTGCTGAAACTCCCCTGTCAGCTGCTCACCCTGCCTTACCGGCGAGGTAAGGGTAGTAAAACAGCCCTGTGTGGTCAGGCTTTGCCAGGGAGAGGTAAACAGAAAGCCACGGCAGAGTGCCGGGAAATCCTGCAACAAGGGATGTTCAAACGCCAGCGATTCCACAATAATTTCCACCTATAAATGATAAGATAACTAATAATGATTATCATTTGTATTGTGGGCCAGTAACCTACGTTGATTAGCCGAAAGTGTCAATAATTACGCGGCGATTCAGCTGGTATGGCCGGTTAAATCAGCACAAATGGTCTCTCTCTTTTTCCGGGTAAAAGTGGACGAAAATCTATGAGTAAACATGGTGTCACATCGGCGATAGCGCTGTTTTTCCTGAGCATCAGCCTGTTCAGTGTTACCGCTGCTGCCCAGACCGGCTGGCCGCGAACTGTCGCCGGGGCAACAGGCAATATCACGCTGACCCAGGCACCGATGCGCATTGTCTCGACCAGCGTTACCCTGACCGGCTCGCTGCTGGCGATTGATGCGCCGGTCGTCGCCAGTGGCGCAACCGCACCCGGCAGTCGGCTGGCTGATAAGCAGGGATTCTTCCGTCAGTGGGGCGAAGTGGCCAAACAGCGCGGCGTAAAACGTCTCTACATTGGTGAGCCCAGTGCAGAAGCGATTGCTGCTGAAGCGCCAGACCTGATTGTGGTCAGCGCCACCGGGAATGATTCGGCGATCAAACTGGTCGATCAGCTTGCGGCGATTGCGCCGGTGCTGGTGGTGAATTACGACGATAAAAGCTGGCAGCAACTGGTGACGTTGCTGGGTGAGGCGACCGGGCATGAAGCGGAAGCTGCCGCCCGGAAAGCTGATTTTGATGCGCGAGAAAAGGCTCTGAAAGCGAAGCTGACCCTGCCGCCGCAGCCGGTTTCAGCGATGGTGTGGAACGGGGATGGCCGGGCAGTCAATCTGTGGACGGATGCGTCGGCGCAGGGGAAATTACTGCAGCAACTGGGCTTCACCCTGGCGACGCCGCCGGCCACTCTTCAGGCTGGTCACAGCATGGGACAGCGTAAAGATATCCTGCAACTGTCAGGAGAAAATCTGGCGGCAGGCCTTAATGGTCAATCATATCTGCTGTTTGCCGCCGAAGAGCCCACCGCCGCACAGGTGATGAGCAACCCTTTCCTGGCGCAGACCCCAGCGGTGCGCGCAAAAGCGGTCTATGCGCTGGGGCTGGATAGCTTCCGGCTCGACTACTACAGCGCCAGCAATTTGCTGACGCGGCTGGAGACGCTGTTCGTTAAATCATGATCCCGTTTCCGCCGGTGCAGGCGGTTGATAGCGACGCAGACGCGCCATCAGCAGCCACATGATGATGCCCAGCACGGTGGCTGCCAGACCAGCCAGGCTGGCCGCCTGCTGCGGCAACAGCAGTGAACCCATCGCGCCAATCATCGCTGCACCTATCGCATCGCCGGTGACATTCTGCGCTGTCCAGAGGCTGTTGATCCTGCCGAGCAGCGCATCAGGCGTCAGCGTCTGGATCAGCGCGTACTGCACCAGGCTGTTGATGGCACTGAAATAGCCAAAGGCCGCGAGGCAGACCAGACTCGCGCTGAACCACGGCATGAGGCTGAACAGAGCCAGCGCGACGAAAGCAGCAATAGCACTCGCCAGAATCAGGCGGCCCGGCTGCGGTGACTGTGCCAGCCGTCCGCTGGTGAGCGCACCTGTGGCAGCACCCAGCGGAACGGCGGCATACATCAGCCCTAACTCCGTCACACCGACCTGCCAGTGTGGCGCCAGCGCCGGATAGAGCACGCGCACCGCGCTGGCTAACGTCACCAGCGCGCCGACCAGCGCCGCCATGCCAACGATCGGGCTGGCAAACAGGAATTGCACGCCGCTGGCCAGTGCTTTCAGCGGATGTTCACGCGGCTGCGGCGGTGGCGGAAGCCGCGGCAACCGCAGCAGGGTTAGCACCGTCAGCAACGTGCCGAACGCCGCCAGTCCGTAGTTCCACGCCACACCGCCCTGCGCGATGACCAGTCCGGCAATGGCGGGGGGAGAGAATCGCGCCAAAGCGCACCGTCAGCATGGTAATCGCACCTGCTTTCATCAGGTTTTCACGCCCGACCAGCGCCGGAGTCGCCGCCAGCAGCGCGGTGACGCCTATCGCGCCGAAAAAACCATCCCACAGTCCCAGCACAAAGACGGCGATCACCGACGGCGAAGGGAGCAGGGCATTGATGCATAAGGCGACAAAGCCCAGGCCACAGGTGGATCGGGCAAACAGGATCAGACGTCGGCGCTCATAGCGATCCGCCAGCACACCGCCGGTCAGCAGGCCGATAAACATGCCGGCACCGGCCAGCGTCACCGCCAGCCCCACCAGCAGCGGCGACTGCGTTAGCTGCTGAATCTGAACCGGTACCGCCACCGCCAGCATGCCGAGGGCGACGATGGAGATAAAGCGGGCGATAAAAATGGCGCGAAAGGCGGGGTGGGTTCTCAGCAGGCTGAGATCGATAAAGTGGGAGGGTTTGTTCATAACGTCGCTTTTTTTGCACCCATTTTCCTCATCATTGAGTCCGGGAGTCATGGTAACATACAAAAAATCACTAATAACGATAACAAGTATCATTATCATAATGACTCGTGCTGCGATCTCAATGAATCGGTGAAGGTTTAAACGTTATGCGTCAACTTCGTGCAATAGCAGGTTCAGGGATGCTGCTGTTGTTGCTTCTCGCGCTCAGCCTGATGCTGGGTGCCAAATCTATCCCCTTTCATGATGTCACGCAGGCCTTATTCAGCGACTGTAACCGCGTCGATTGTGTCATCGTGCGCGATGCCCGACTGCCGCGCACCCTGGCGGGTCTGCTGGCCGGGATCAGTTTAGGTCTGGCGGGCGCGCTGATGCAGAGCCTGACGCGCAATCCGCTGGCCGATCCCGGCATTCTCGGTATCAACGCCGGTGCGGGCTTTGCGGTGGTGCTGGGCATCGCCCTGTCTGGCGCTGACTCCCCCCGCGGACTGGCTTGGCTTTGCCTTTACGGGCGCACTGCTGGCCTCCCTGCTGGTGGCGCTGACCGGTGCGCTGGGCGGTGGCCGCGTTAATCCGGTGCGTCTGACGCTGGCAGGCGTGGCGCTGGGCGCGGTGCTGGAGGGGTTAACCTCTGGTTTATCGCTGCTCAATCCTGACATCTACGATCATCTGCGTTTCTGGCACAGTGGCTCGCTGGATATCCGCAATTTTGCCATTCTGCGCACCACCTTTCCGGCGGTAGTCGCCGGTAGCCTGCTGGCGCTGCTGCTGGCGCGTTCGCTCAACAGCCTGAGTATGGGCGGTGATATGGCGACCGCGCTGGGTACCCGGGTGATGCGTACCCAGCTGGTGGGATTACTGGCTATTGCTCTGCTGAGTGGGGCGGCGACAGCCTCTGTCGGTCCCATCGCTTTTGTCGGCTTAATGACGCCACATCTGGCCCGCTGGCTGCTGGGTAACGATCATCGCTGGATGCTGCCCGGAACCCTTCTTATCACCCCCTGTTTGCTGCTGGCCGCCGATATTCTGGGACGGCTGCTGGTACCGGGCGAACTGCGCGTGTCGATTGTCACGGCCATACTGGGCGCGCCGATGCTGATTGTGCTGGTGCGCCGCAAGTCGGGAAGAGGGCAGATATGAAACGGGTGATGGTTAATGCGCTGATGCTGCTGGTGGCCTGCGGGGTGCTGGCCTTTCTGAGCATTACGCGCGGCACCTTACCGATCTCCGCCAGCCAGTTGTGGGCCCTTATCAACGGCGAGGCGGCGCGTAACATACAGTTGATTGTACTGGAGTGGCGACTGCCGCGCGTCATGATGGCGCTGCTGATTGGTGCGGCACTGGGCGTCAGCGGGGCAATTTTTCAGTCGCTGCTGCGCAACCCGCTGGGCAGCCCCGATATTCTGGGTTTCAATACCGGCGCTTACAGCGGCGTCCTGGTGGCACTGGTGCTGTTCCAGCAAAACATGGAGGGCATGACGCTGGCGGCACTGCTTGGCGGACTGCTCACGGCGGGCGTGGTCTGGCTGTTCAGCTGGCGCAACGGCGTGGAGACCTTTCGTCTGATCATTGTGGGCATCAGCGTGCGGGCGCTGCTGATGGCGCTGAACAGCTGGCTGATTATCAGCGCCTCACTGGAGGCGGCACTGAGCGCCGGGCTCTGGAGCGCCGGTTCACTCAACGGCATTACCTGGGCGAAAACGACGCCGGTGATTACCGTGCTTCTGCTGGCGCTGCTGGCGACAAGCATGCTGGCCCGGCGCATGCGTCTGCTGGAGATGGGTGACGACACTGCCTGCGCGCTGGGCGTACCGGTTGAACGCAGCCGCGTTTTGCTGATGCTGACGGGCGTGATCCTCACCGCCGCCTCTACCGCGCTGGTCGGTCCTATCTCCTTTATTGCGCTGCTGGCACCGCAGATTGCTCGTCGGCTATGTGGCGGTATCAAAGGCGCGCTGCCGCTGGCTGCCTTGTGCGGCGCGCTGCTGTTAACCGCCGCGGATTACGCCGCGCAGCACTTTTTCCTGCCTTATCAGCTGCCGGTTGGCGTCATCACGGTTAGCCTGGGCGGACTCTATCTGATTGCTTTACTGGTACGGGAGGCGCGACGCCAATGACAGTGAAAACACGTTTGCAGGGCGACGCGCTGACGCTGGGGTATGACAAAAAAATCGTGGCGGAGAATCTCACCGTCGCGATCCCCGACGGTGAACTGACCGTTATTATTGGCCCAAATGCCTGTGGAAAGTCGACGCTGCTGCGTACCTTATGCCGCCTGGTCTCGCCCCTGAAAGGCCAGGTGCTGCTGGATGGCAATGCGATTGCTCACTACGCTACCAAAGAGGTGGCGCGTCGGCTGGGTCTGCTACCGCAAAGCTCGAATGCACCAGCGGGCATCAGCGTCAGCGAACTGGTCGCGCGCGGGCGTTATCCGCACCAGTCGTTGTTTGGTCGCTGGCGACAGGAAGATGAGACGGCTGTTCAGCAGGCAATGCAGGCTACCGGCGTGGCAGACTTAGCGCAGCAGCAGGTTGATACGCTCTCTGGCGGCCAGCGGCAGCGGGTGTGGATTGCGATGGTGCTGGCTCAGCAGACGCCACTGTTGCTGCTGGATGAACCGACCACCTGGCTCGACATCGCCCATCAGATTGAGTTGCTGGAATTAATGCAGGATCTCAATCAGCAGCATGGCCGTACGCTGGTGGTGGTGCTGCACGATCTCAATCAGGCGTGCCGCTATGCCAGCCACCTGATTGCGATGCGAGACGGGAAAATCATTGCCGAAGGGAAACCGGCGGAGATCGTCACGCCGGAACTGATAGAAGCGATCTACGGCCTGCGCTGCATCATCATTAACGATCCGGTGGCCGGTACGCCGATGATTGTGCCGCTGGGAAGAGGCTGACCTGCGCTTTCTTCAGGTGGAGAAAGCGCAAAGTCAGAACGACTCAGGGATTCAGCGACGCCAGGCACTGCTGCAGTCGTGGCCCAATCTGTTCGAACATGCGCGGTGAGATGATCTCGACGTGCGCACAGTCCAGCGGCCAGATAGTCAGCTCGCCGACATAGGGCGCCCAGGCGCGGCGCGCATCCTGACCGGGCTGCTGCGTCTGTTCCGCCAGGAACAGGGTTGCGTGTCCGGTGAAGCGGGCACTGCGCGCTGTTGCCAGCAGGCGCACTGAACTGGCGTAGTTGGCTTCAATGGTGGTAAACAGTGCCGCCATTCCTTCACCGGCCTGCTGCCGTTGCGCAGCGATAAACTGCTCGCGCTCACGATTAACTTCTTCCAGCACCGCCGGATCCAGCACGTTTTCACCGCGCCGTTCATCCCAGTTCTGCGTCTCCGGCGGCCAGGTATCCAGCAGTCCGAGGAAGGCAACGGTTTCACCTTCGGCCTCCAGCCGCGCGGCGATACCCTGCGCCAGCGTGCCGCCCAGCGAGTAGCCCAGGAAATAGTAAGGCCCCTGTGGCTGCTGCTGACGCACCGTCGCCAGATGCGCCTCACACACCGCGTCAAGGTGCTGCGCCTGGTTCAGCGGGCTGGTGATGTCGGGTGACTGAATGCCGAGTAGCGACCAGCGTGCATCCAGATAGCGCTGCAACACGCTGAACTGCCAGGCAAAACCGGAGGCGGGATGGAAGCAGAACAGCGTCGGGCCAGTGCCGCGCCGCAAGGGTAATACCGCTTCAAATCCGGCACGAGCCACATCCGCTGGCTCGCTGCTGAGCAGTGTCGCCAGCTTTTCTACCGTGGATGCCACCATGATCTGGCCCACTGACACCGGCTGATTCAGCGTCCGGCGCAGCTGTGCTGCCAGCCGCATCGCCAGCAGCGAGTGGCCGCCCAGCGAGAAGAAATCATCCTGGGCGCTCACCGGTTCGCACTCCAGCAGCCTGGCAAACGCCTGTGCCAGTGTCGTTTCGAGTCCGGGATGCGGCGCGCGACCAGCCAGCGCTGCCTGCGTTTGCGGCAGCGGCAGCGCTTTGCGATCCAGTTTACCGTTGCTGCTGAGCGGTAACGCCGCCAGCTGAACAATCGCCACCGGCACCATATGCGCCGGTAACTGTGTGGCCAGAGTCTGACGCATTGCGTCGGTATCGATCGGGCCATCAGCCACCACATAGCCGACCAGCTGGCGGGCATCGCCCTGCTGATCGCTGCTGCTCCCCAGCACCACCGCATGTGTGACGGCCTGCTCAATGCCAGGTAGCGCAGCCATGGCGTGGTCGATCTCGTTCAGCTCGATACGCTGTCCGCGAATTTTAAGCTGATCGTCGCTGCGGCCCAGATACTCCACCGCACCATCCGGCAGCCAGCGCGCCACATCACCGGTGCGGTACATCCGGGAGCCGTGACCCCACGGATCGGCGACAAACCGGCTGGCAGTAAGGTCGGGACGATCAAGATAGCCATGCGCCAGCTGCACGCCGGTCAGATAGAGATCGCCAGCCACGCCCGGTGGTACCGGCTGCAGACGTGCATCCAGAATCCGTAAGCCGGTGTTCCAGACCGGGAAGCCAATCGGCACGCTGGCCCCTTCGACGGCCGCCAGCTCCGGGCCAAAGGCCGGATAGTAGCTGACATCAACCGCCGCTTCGGTCGGGCCATAAAGATTATGCAAGGGCACCCGGGTCAGCGCCTGCCACTGGCGCGATAACTCTGCGGGCAGCGCTTCGCCGCTACAGAAAACCCGGCGCAGGGTGGCGCAGCGCGCTATCGCGTCACCTTCCTGCAGCGAGGCAATAAAAGCAGCCAGCATCGACGGAACAAAATGGGTGGTGGTCACGCGGTAGCGGGCAAACAGTTGCTGCAGCGCGTCCGGGTCGCGATGAGCATCGGGCGGAGCCATCACCAGCTGTGCGCCGACGATGAGCGGCCAGAAGAACTCCCATACCGAAACATCAAAGCTGCTCGGGGTTTTCTGCAACACCACATCATCGCTGCCGAGCGGATAGCGATCCTGCATCCATAACAGACGGTTGACGATCGCCTCATGACTGACCAGCACCCCTTTTGGCCGACCGGTCGAGCCGGAGGTATAGATGATGTATGCGCCATCCTGTGGACGCGGGACCTGCATCAGCACGCTATCAACGGGTGTTAACAGCGCGTCGTAAAACAGCGGCGCGACGGGTGAGAGTGCCGCCAGCCGCTCGGCCAGTTCACGACAGGTGATCAGCGTTTTCGGCGCGGCATCTTCCAGCATCATCTGTAACCGATCGTCCGGGTAGCCGGTATCAAGCGGCAGCCAGGTTGCCCCCACGCTGACGATCGCCTGCAGCGCCAGCGATAAAAAGACCGAACGCGGCAGCGCTACGGCGACGATATCACCCGGCGTCACTCCCTGCGCAATCAACTGTTGCCCCAGCGCGGCGACCTGCTGCTGCATCTGTTGATAGTCAAGCTGATGCCCCTCATCTGCCAGTGCCGGAGCGCGCGGCGAACGCTGTGCCTGACGGAGCAGCAGGCTGCTCAGGGTTTCTGCGGGCAGCATTACGGCAGTCTGGTTGATCGCCGCGAGCTGCTGATGCTCTTCCGGCATCAGCATATCCAGCTCGCCACAGGCACTGGCTGGCCGGACGGCAAGCTGCTGAAGCAGCAGGCCAAAGCGGCTGGCGTGTTGTTTCAGCGTTGTGTCGCTGTAGCGCTGTGCATTAGCCAGTAGCTCCAGCGTCAGGTCGCCCTGTTCGCTGAGGTAGATAGCAATTTCCAGATCGCGTACCGGTCCTGACGCCAGCTGATGGGTTACGCCTTTGATGCCAGCGAAATCGAGCTGGTAATCAAACATCTTCAGATTGATTACCGGCCCATAGAGCGGATCGCTGTCGCCGGAGCGACCCAGATCGCGCTGCACCTGTTCAGCGTCGTAACGCTGATGGCGACGCATTTTTTTGACTTCGCCCGCCAGACGCCCGGCCAGTGCCGTCAGCGGCTGTGCCGGATCGTAATGCACCGCCAATGGCAGCACGTTAATCACCGGACCGGTGGCGCAGAGCGCGGCCGAGCCGATGCGGCGCATAAAGATGAAACCGGCGGCGAACGCATGCTGGCCGGTGAGGCGCGCCAGCCATAACGCCACCAGCGCAAAGGCGGTATCTGCGGCGCTGAGGTTGTGCTGCCCGGTGTGCGTCAGCAAAGCCTGAAACGTGTCGCGATCCACGGCAAACGTATGGCGCAGCAGGTCGGTACTGGCGCTCTGACCGGCCAGCGGCAGAGCGGACAACGAGGCGGGCGCAGGTAGCTGCGCCCCTTTCTCCAGCCAGAACTGGCGATCGCGCTGCCAGCCCGAAGATTGCTGATAGCGCTGATATTCATCAACGACGTCGCTGAACGGCACGAACGGGCTTGGCTCCGGCGTGTCGCCGCGCTGCCAGGCGCTGTAAAGATTGGCGATACGGCGGGTCAGGGCGGTGAAACTAAAACCATCGACCACCAGATGATGGTATCGCTGATACCAGTACCAATGATCCTCATCCAGCCGAAGCAGGCTGTGATGGTAGAGCGGCGCGCCGCTCAGCACCCGCAGATCGCCGGTCATATCCTGCTGCATCAGCGCACGTGCTTCGGCCTCCGGATCGGCGGCGTCGCGCAGATCGATCACCTCAGGCTCGCGGAAAGCCTGGGGTTCAGGCCACTGTAGCGGTTCACCCTCCTGCTCGCCAAAGGCCATATTCAGTGTGTCCGCTTCCTGCATGCCAGCAATTATGGCCCGTGACAGCAGCGCGCTGTTCAGCGCACCGCGCAGTTCGACAAAATGCGCCACGGCGTAAGCATTGGAATAGGGCGATAGCTGGTCAGCGATCCAGATTCCGGGCTGAGCGGCCACCAGTGGCAGCGTTTTTTGTTCTGTCTGCGGGTTGAGGGTGATCTCAGACATTTTCGCCTCTGTCCTGCGTCATAACCGGACGGATATCGTGCCAGTTTTCATTCAGCCAGCTCAGACAGTCAGCCTGTGGCCCGGGGCCAAACACCGGCTGCCATCCTGCCGGAACCGCACAAAAGGCGGGCCATAAGCTGTACTGCTGCTGATCGTTCTTCAGCACCTGACAATCCTGTTGCGGATCGTCGAAAGGGTTAAGTTGTTGCATGTCGGTCTCCTGTCCGCAGTCACCGGGCGCGCTAACGCCGCTGTCCTGCATAGATATCTTTCAGTGGCGCGCAGAAGGCGGAATATAAGCGGGTTAGGGCTATTGCCACATGGCTTTAAGGCCTGCCAGCAGTCCACCGCGCCAGCACAGCGCATCGTGACCGCCTTCGACCGGGTGATAGCTGACCTGATGTCCGGCAGCGTTCAGATCGTGCTGAAACTGCTGGTTTGCTGCCAGAATCAGCCGTTCGCGTCGTCCCGCTTCCAGGTAGAAGCGGCGAGGGGGTGCCTGCAGCAAACCCTGTTGTAACTGCTGTGGCAGCCAGCCATTGGGGTCGCCGCGCGCGGGCCACCAGAACGACCCGGAGAGGCTGATCGCCCCAGCAAAGGTTTCCGGCCAGGTCAGGGTGGCGTAAGCGGCAGAAAGGCCGCCAAAACTCTGTCCCGCTACCAGCGTGCTGTCGGCACGAAACGGCGCCCAGCGCTGAACCTGCGGCAACAGCTCGTGCTGAATCGCCAGCCAGAAGTCAGGGTTACAGGTCAGCTCACGCGTGCGGTGTTCGCGGTCGATGATGTCGATCATGACATAGACCGCAGGGGGCAGTTCGCCCGCCTCTGTCAGTTGCTGAAGCGGGCCGGCAACCGGCATGGTCTGTGCCCAGAACTGACCATCCAGCAGCAGTACCAGCGGACGATCGCCTGCACTGGCGTCTCCGGTAACAGAGATCCAGATCTGACGCTGGTTCCCCAGCCGTTCGCTGCGCCACAAATAGTGTTGCAGCGGAATATCGGCGGCACGGCCCTCATCAACCGCACGCCACACCAGCTGATCCGGCGCGTGTGGCAGGTGCAGTGGCGAGACCCTCATTCCGCGTCCACCCGCCCAGCTTCGCAAAGGATTCAGCGGGTCGCTTTGCGCCTGCGGGAATTTCTGACTCCACCACTGGCGCACTGCCTGCATATCGGCCTGCCCGGTAAAAGTCTCTTCCTGACTATCAGGAATCAGGCAGTAGCTGCCGCGCCAGTCAGCGGGCAGGGCGGTTTGCCACCACCAGACATCGGTATCGGGAACAGGCGTTAATGAGGAGGGGACCGCTGAATGATGATGATCGGTTACGCCGGTAATATTGATCCAGACGCGCCGGGTATCGGAGTGCTGCGTGTCACCCTGGGGATCGCGCCAGAAAAAGGTGACCTGACAGGTTCCCTTTTCGCCAGCTTCAACCAGAGGAATGCCCCGTTGCTGCTGCTGTTGCCACCAGCGTTCACTGCCGGTTTCTTCACTTAACCACGTCATACGCGCCATCTTTCGATCACCCTTGATTAGGGTCATACATGTTATGAATAATAGTATTGATAATTATTTGCATTTGCAATAGGGTGTTTCCGCCCGACAGGGAGCGCGCGCATCCTCTCTGCCGCACCGGCTTTCAGACTGATGCAAAGCAGTTCTGACGCTGGCCCGGCGACAAGGGGAAAACGTTGCAGGCAAGGTTATTACTTTTTTTACCGGCACGCCGGCAGTGGCATCCTCGCCGGCACTCCAGGAACAGAAAAATGAAAAAGTTATCCCGGCTTTCGTTAGCCATTATGATTGAACTGGGTTTCACCGCCTCTCTCATTTCTGCCGGTGCCGTGGCTGCTGAAGCCACCCGCGAACCGGCTATCGACAGCAGCACCTCCGATACCCTCCACGACGACACCATGATGGTGACCGCCGCCGAGCAGACGTTGCAGGCACCTGGCGTGTCGACCATCACCGCCGACGAAATTAAAAAACATCCACCCGCACGCGATGTCGCCGAAATTATTCGCACCATGCCTGGCGTCAATCTGACCGGTAACTCCACCAGCGGCCAGCGCGGAAACAATCGCCAGATCGATATCCGCGGCATGGGGCCGGAAAATACCCTGATTCTGATCGATGGATTGCCGGTGACCAGCCGCAACGCGGTTCGGCTTGGCTGGCGTGGCGAGCGTGATACGCGCGGCGACACTAACTGGGTGCCGCCAGAGATCATTGAGCGCATTGAGGTGATCCGCGGTCCGGCAGCGGCCCGTTACGGTAACGGCGCAGCGGGCGGCGTGGTGAACATCATCACCAAAAAAAGAGATGGATAATCAGTGGCACGGCTCATGGAGCGCCTATTACAACGTGCCGGAACACAAGGAGGAGGGCGCGACCCGTCGCACCAACTTCAGCCTTGAAGGGCCACTGGGCGATGATGTCAGTTTCCGGCTCTATGGCGGACTGGCAAAAACGCAGGCTGATGCTTACGACATTAATGAAGGGCACGCCGCAGACCGCACCGGCAGTTACGCCGGATCGTACCCGGCGGGCCGGGAAGGCTCGATCAACAAAGATATTCATGGCCTGCTGCGCTGGGCATTTGCGCCGATGCAGACGCTGGAAGTGGGGGCCGGTTACAGTCGTCAGGGCAACCTCTATGCCGGGGACACGCAGAACACCAATACCAATGCCCTGGTGAAAAGCAAATATGGTGAAGAGACCAACCGGCTCTATCGGCAGAACTTTTCTGTTAAGTGGACCGGTGCCTGGGATAATGGCATCAGCACCAATACCTACGCGCAATATGAGAATACCCGCAACGCGCGTCTGAATGAGGGGCTGGCGGGCGGCACCGAAGGCATCTTCGCCAACAGCAACTTCAATACCATCCAGCTGGATGATGTGTTGTTGCACAGTGAGATCAGTGTGCCGTTTGAATGGCTGGTGAACCAGACCGCGACTTTCGGGACGGAATGGAATCAGCAGCGGATGAAGGATCCTTCATCGACGACTCAGGCCGCCAGCTACGGGTCGATTCCCGGTATCGCTACGACCGGCCGCACACCCTATTCACAGGCGGAAATCTTCTCGCTGTTTGCCGAAGACAATATTGAGCTGACCGATAGCACCATGCTGACGCCGGGCCTGCGCTTCGATCACCATTCGATTGTCGGCGATAACTGGAGCCCGTCGCTCAACCTGTCACAGGGATTAGGCGATGAGTTCACACTGAAAATGGGCATTGCGCGCGCCTATAAAGCCCCGAGCCTCTATCAGACCAACCCGAACTATCTGCTCTACAGCAATGGTCAGGGCTGCGCCGCCAGTGCCGGTGCCTGTTATCTGATGGGTAATGACGATCTGAAAGCGGAAAACAGCATCAATAAAGAGATTGGGGTCGAATGGAAGCGCGACGGCTACCAGGCGGGCCTGACCTGGTTCCGCAACGACTACCGTAACAAGATCGAGGCTGGCACGGCGCCAACCGGCACCGCATCTAACGGCAAAACCGACATCTACAAATGGGAAAATGTGCCCAAAGCGGTCGTCGAGGGGCTGGAAGGCACGGTCAATGTCCCATTCTCCGACAGCGTGACGTGGAACAATAACTTCACTTACATGTTGCAGAGTAAGAATAAAGAGACCGGCGATCGTCTGTCGATTATTCCGGAATATACGCTCAATTCGACGCTGAGCTGGCAGGCGATGCAGGACCTCTCCCTGCAAACGACCCTGACCTGGTACGGTAAACAGGTACCGAAGAAATATGACTATAAAGGTAACGCCGTTACCGGTAGCGCCACCGATCAGGTGAGCCCCTATTCGGTTGTGGGCATGAGCGGCACCTATGACGTTAATAAATATGCCAGCGTCACCGTGGGTATCGACAACCTGTTCGACAAGCGCCATTTCCGTCAGGGCAACGCGCAGACCACCGGCAATGCCACCACCGGAGCGTGGCTCTATGGCGCAGGGGCCAATACCTTTAACGAGTCGGGCCGCACCTGGTATATGAGCGTGAATACCCGCTTCTGATGGACGGGCAATAAAAAGCGCAGCGGTTGATCTGACCGCTGCGCTTTTTTTATGACTGAATAATCAGTTGTTCTGATTGATATCGCGGTAGAGACGGCTCTCAAATCGCACCAGCGGAATACGGCGGGTACGCTGATCTTCCGGCGGGACCGCATAACCGGAAAGGAACTGAACGAATGCCACCCGCGCACCACTGGAGGTGGTGATAAAGCCCGCCAGGTTATAGACGCCCTGCAGTGAGCCGGTTTTCGCCGAGACTTTGCCATCCAGCCCCGCCTCATGCAGCCCGCCGCGATACTGCAGCGTGCCGTCGTAACCTGCCAGCGGCAGCATCGAAATATAATCCAGCGTGTTGTCATTCTTCGCAATGAACTGCAATACCTGCATCATGGTTTGCGGCGAAATCAGGTCATGGCGGGAGAGACCTGAACCATCCACCTGAATGCTATTACCCATGTCGACATTGGCTTTGGCTTTCAGGATGCGGCGAACGGCATCCTGTCCGGCGCGGAACGTGCCGGGCACATTGAAGTAGTGATGACCAATGGTGCGAAACACCGTGTCGGCAATCATGTTGTCTGACTTCTTCAGCATGGTGTGCAGCAGCGTATGCAGCGGCGCGGACTGGGTCGATGCCAGCACGGTACCCGGTTCGGTGACCTGCGTCTGTCGCACCAGATGCCCGCTGTAATCAATCTCAGACGACCGCAGTTCCGCCTTGAGGATTTCGCCAGCCCAGGCCGCGCCATCCTGCACCGCAAATGCCAGCGGCAGCGGTTCCGCGCGCTGGCGCATACAGCCCGTGAGGGTGTAGCGGTTCAGCTCGCCCGGCACCACATCCAGCTCGCAATATTGCCCTTCGCCGCTGTTGCGGCCAATGGTGCGCACCTGGCTGTACATATGCGCCGGATAATAGGAGGCGATACGTACAAAGGCATTCTCACCCGGCGTATTAGCACTGTAGAGCGACACCGAGAAGCAGTTTTTATCAACGATTGCCGCACCCGGCGGAGCACTGAAGCACTGGGTCATATCGTTCCACGGCCAGCCCGGCGCCATATCGTGACTGGCAAAAACGGAGGTGTCGATAACCAGATTGCCTTTGATATGGTTAATGCCCTGCTTCTTTATCGCCGCCACCATGTTGCGCAGATCCTGACGGCTTAAGGTGGGATCACCGCCGAAACGTGCAACTAAATCGCCGTTCAGGGTGCCATCGATAATGGCGCCGCGAGTCTCAAAAGTGGTCTGAAAACGGAAGTCGCCACCCAGCTCCAGCAATGCTGCCAGCGCCGTCACCACTTTCATGGTACTGGCGGGCAGGGCCATCTGTTTTCCGTGATAATCAATAATCGGTGTTGATGCGCCTACTTTTTGTACCATCAGCGCCAGATTGGCGCCGTCTGGCAGGTACTGCATGTATTCATCAACTGGCGCTGCGTGTGCCTGCAGCATAAATGCGCAGCTTAATCCGGTAACAAGTCGTGAAAATCGCATAATCTCGCGGTAACTGGCAGGTGAGGGCGTCAATACTACGTCGCTGGACGGTGCAAAGTAAACGATGACCCGCAGGGAACTCTGGGGTAAAATACGTATCAAATTGCAAAACTCTTTTCTGGCCTGGAAGCATCTCCGGGTCAGGATTCTTTTTATTTGCAAAAACGGGCTAATGCGCCGCAGAACGCTTTTTTCTGCAGTCACCGGTCAGGATGACATCGTTAAACAGGAAAGATGGCGAGGAGCTTAAATGAATCAGATTCCGATGACGTTAAGAGGCGCTGAAAGATTGCGCGAAGAGCTGAACGAGCTGAAAACCGTGAAGCGCCCGCGCATTATCGCCTCTATCGCTGATGCACGCGAACATGGCGATTTAAAAGAGAACGCGGAATATCACGCTGCGCGTGAAGAGCAGGGTTTTTGCGAAGGCCGTATTCAGGAGATTGAAGCCAAACTCTCCAATGCGCAGGTTATCGACGTCACTCAGATGCCGAAAACCGGACGCGTGATTTTCGGTGCAACCGTCACCGTGCTGAACGTCGAAACCGACGAAGAAGCCACGTATCGCATTGTGGGCGATGACGAAGCGGACTTTAAGCAAAATCTGATTTCGGTCAATTCGCCGATGGCGCGTGGCCTGGTGGGTAAAGAGGCCGATGACGTGGCTATTGTGAAAACCCCGGGCGGCGACGTTGAGTATGAAATCCTGAAGGTGGAATACCTTTAAGATGTTGCTACGCTTTGAAAAGCGTTAAAGCACAATGTAAAGAAAGGAAAAAGGCCGCATTGCGGCCTTTTATCTGAGGTAAGAGCATGTCACTTTCTTTGCCCATTTAGCGTGGCAGAGAAATTTTGCTCTCTTTAGAGGGGCGATACAGCACCAGCGTTTTGCCGATCACCTGTACGTTGCTGGCACCGGTCTCACGCACGATAGCCTCAACGATCAGCTGCTTCGTTTCACGATCTTCCGAGGCGATTTTTACCTTGATCAGTTCGTGATGCGACAGAGCCTGCTCGATTTCGGCCAGCACGCCTTCAGTCAGGCCATTGCCACCCAGCATAACCACTGGCTTGAGCGGATGGGCGAGGCCCTTGAGGTGCTGTTTTTGTTTGGTACTTAGATTCATCGTAGTTTTTTACTTACTCAGGGATTGAAAACGGTTCATTCTACCGCCATCTCGGGTATATCACCAAATCGACGCAACCCATTGCGTGCAGGTTTATCGCTACGATGACGATTTAGTTGGAAATATTATGACGGGTAAAAAGCGTTCGGCCAGCTCCGGCCGCTGGCTTCAGGAACACTTTAGCGATAAATATGTGCTCCAGGCGCATAAAAAAAGGGTTGCGTTCGCGCGCCTGGTTTAAACTTGATGAAATACAACAGGGTGACAAGCTTTTCAAACCCGGCATGACCGTGGTAGATCTGGGTGCTGCACCCGGAGGCTGGTCGCAATATGTGGTACAGCAAATTGGGAACAAAGGGCGAGTCATTGCCTGTGATATCCTGCCAATGGATCCGATAGTCGGTGTCGATTTCCTTCAGGGCGATTTTCGTGAAGAATCGGTGGTCAATGCGCTGCTTGAACGCGTTGGCGATCAAAAAAGTTCAGGTTGTCATGTCCGATATGGCGCCGAATATGAGTGGTACACCTGCCGTAGATATTCCCCGGTCGATGTATTTAGTCGAGCTGGCGCTGGAGATGTGTCGGGATATCCTGGCACCTGGCGGCAGTTTTGTAGTGAAAGTGTTTCAGGGAGATGGCTTCGATGAATACCTGCGGGAAATTCGCTCCCTGTTTACGAAAGTGAAAATTCGTAAGCCGGACGCTTCACGTTCACGTTCACGTGAAGTGTATATTGTGGCGACTGGGCGCAAACTATAACCAAATTGCTGGAGAAGTCCGCAGTTTTGCTGCGATTCCATGTATGCGGGATCTATAGTACCCTACGCTATCTGTTAACACCGTTGTAATATGAGGTTAATCCCTTGAGTGACATGGCGAAAAACCTGATTCTCTGGTTAGTCATCGCGGTCGTGCTGATGTCAGTATTCCAGAGCTTTGGGCCCAGCGAGTCGAATGGCCGTCGGGTTGATTATTCAACCTTCCTGTCGGAAGTGAACCAGGATCAGGTCCGCGAGGCACGTATTAACGGGCGTGAAATTAACGTCGTTAAAAAAAGACAGCAATAAATACACGACCTACATTCCTGTCAACGATCCCAAGTTGCTCGATAACCTCTTGACCAAAAACGTCAAAGTGGTTGGCGAACCGCCGGAAGAACCAAGCCTGCTGGCTTCAATCTTCATTTCGTGGTTCCCGATGTTGCTGCTGATCGGTGTGTGGATCTTCTTTATGCGTCAGATGCAGGGCGGCGGCGGTAAGGGCGCGATGTCCTTCGGCAAGAGCAAAGCCCGCATGTTGACGGAAGACCAGATTAAAACCACTTTCGCCGACGTAGCAGGTTGTGACGAAGCGAAAGATGAAGTTGCTGAGCTGGTGGAATATCTGCGTGAGCCAAGCCGTTTCCAGAAGCTGGGCGGTAAGATTCCAAAAGGCGTTCTGATGGTGGGGCCACCGGGTACCGGTAAAACCTTGCTGGCAAAAGCGATTGCCGGTGAAGCGAAGGTGCCTTTCTTTACCATCTCCGGTTCTGACTTTGTGGAAATGTTTGTCGGTGTCGGTGCATCCCGTGTGCGTGACATGTTCGAACAGGCCAAAAAAAGCGGCTCCGTGCATCATCTTTATCGATGAGATCGACGCAGTCGGTCGTCAGCGTGGCGCCGGTTTAGGCGGTGGACATGACGAACGTGAGCAGACGCTGAACCAGATGCTGGTTGAGATGGATGGTTTCGAAGGTAACGAAGGTATTATTGTTATCGCCGCAACTAACCGTCCTGACGTACTGGATCCTGCGCTGCTGCGTCCAGGTCGCTTTGACCGTCAGGTTGTAGTTGGCCTGCCAGATGTTCGCGGTCGTGAGCAGATCCTGAAAGTGCATATGCGTCGTGTGCCGCTGGCAACTGATGTTGATGCAGCAATCATTGCACGTGGTACGCCAGGTTTCTCGGGTGCCGATCTGGCCAACCTTGTTAACGAAGCAGCGCTGTTCGCGGCCCGTTCAAACAAGCGTGTGGTTTCGATGGTAGAGTTCGAGAAAGCGAAAGACAAAATCATGATGGGTGCGGAACGTCGCTCCATGGTGATGACGGAATCGCAGAAAGAGTCAACTGCCTACCACGAAGCAGGCCACGCCATTATTGGTCGCCTGGTGCCAGAGCATGACCCGGTTCATAAAGTAACGATTATCCCGCGCGGTCGCGCACTGGGTGTGACCTTCTTCCTGCCTGAAGGCGACGCGATCAGCGCCAGCCGTCAGAAACTGGAAAGCCAGATCTCAACGCTTTACGGCGGTCGTCTGGCAGAAGAGATCATCTACGGTGCAGAACGTGTTTCTACCGGTGCGTCCAACGATATTAAAGTTGCGACCAATCTGGCGCGTAACATGGTGACGCAGTGGGGCTTCTCTGAAAAACTGGGTCCGTTGCTCTATGCAGAAGAAGAGGGTGAAGTGTTCCTCGGACGTTCTGTCGCGAAAGCGAAACATATGTCTGATGAAACGGCCCGCATCATCGACCAGGAAGTTAAGCACCTGATCGACAGCAACTACCAGCGTGCTCGTCAGATTCTGGGTGAGAACATGGACATCCTTCACGCGATGAAAGACGCGCTGATGAAGTATGAAACCATTGATGCACCGCAGATCGACGACCTGATGGCGCGCCGCGAAGTGCGTCCGCCAGCGGGCTGGGAAGATCCAGGCAGCAACTCAGACAGCAACGGTACGCCAAAGGCGCCACGCCCGGTTGATGAACCGCGTACGCCAAACCCAGGCAATACCATGTCAGAGCAGTACAACAAATAAGACGCAACATCGTCAGACAAAACCCCGGCTGGTCCGGGGTTTTTTTACATCCAGATATTGATCAGCAAGGAGTTTCCGCCATGAAGTTGTTCGCCCGTGATTCCCATCTCGATTTATCTTTTCCACATGTGATGGGCATTCTTAACGTCACGCCGGACTCCTTTTCAGATGGTGGAAAGCATAACGCGCTGGTTGATGCGCTGACGCATACCAATGAGATGGTCAATGCAGGCGCAACCATCATCGATGTGGGTGGGGAATCAACCCGTCCTGGCGCGGATGAAGTGAGTGTGGAGGAGGAGCTGGAGCGGGTGATTCCGGTCATCGATGCCATTGCCCAGCGTTTCGAAGTCTGGATTTCAGTGGACACCTCTAAAGCTGACGTCATCCGGGAAGCCGCGCGAGTAGGTGCTCACATCATAAACGACGTGCGTTCGCTTTCTGAACCCGGAGCACTGGAAGCCGCCGCCTCGACCGGGCTGCCCGTCTGTTTAATGCATATGCAGGGCGAACCGCGCACCATGCAGCAGGCACCGGTTTACGAAAATATTTTAAGCGAAGTGGACACTTACTTCGCTCAGCAGATAGCGCGCTGCGAAGCGGCGGGCATTAAAAAAGAGCGTCTGATACTCGACCCGGGCTTCGGTTTCGGTAAAAATCTCAGCCACAATTATGAACTGCTGGCTCATCTTGGCGATTTTCACCACTTCGGCCTGCCGCTGTTAGTGGGGATGTCGCGTAAATCGATGATTGGCCAGCTGTTAAACGTCGGCCCGTCACAGCGTTTAACCGGCAGCCTGAGTTGCGCGGTGATTGCTGCTATGCAGGGCGCGCAGATTATTCGCGCCCATGATGTAAAAGAGACGGCTGAAGCGATGCGCGTGGTCGAAGCGACCCGAAGAGCAAAAGGAGTATCATGAGTAATCGTAAATATTTCGGTACAGACGGCATTCGTGGCAAAGTCGGTGAAGCACCCATCACCCCCGATTTCGTCCTGAAGCTGGGCTGGGCCGCAGGTAAAGTGCTGGCGCGCCACGGTTCAAAGAAGATCATCATCGGTAAAGATACCCGTATCTCTGGTTATATGCTGGAGTCCGCGCTGGAAGCCGGTCTCGCCGCAGCAGGCCTGACGGCCGCCTTTACCGGCCCGATGCCGACACCAGCCATCGCCTATCTGACCCGTACCTTCCGCGCAGAGGCAGGCATTGTGATTTCAGCGTCACATAACCCGTTTGACGACAACGGGATTAAATTCTTCTCGTCCGAGGGCACCAAACTGCCCGACGACGTTGAAGAGGCGATTGAGCTGGAGATGGAAAAGCCGATTACCTGCGTTGAATCAGCGCAGTTAGGCCGCGCCAGCCGCATCGTCGATGCAGCAGGGCGTTACATTGAGTTCTGCAAAGGGACGTTCCCCAGCGAACTGAATCTGAATGGCCTGAAAATTGTGGTCGACTGCGCCAATGGCGCCACCTACCACATTGCGCCGAATGTATTGCGTGAACTGGGCGCGACGGTGATTGCTATCGGTGTCCAGCCAGACGGCATGAACATCAACAAAGAGTGCGGTGCCACCGACCTCAAACTGCTGCAGCAGCGCGTGCTGGCAGAGAAGGCTGATATCGGCCTGGCCTACGACGGTGACGGCGATCGCATCATGATGATTGACCATCTGGGTGACAAAGTTGATGGCGACCAGATCCTCTACATCATTGCGCGTGAAGCCCTGCGTCAGGGACAGTTACGCGGCGGCGTGGTGGGTACGCTGATGAGTAACATGGGGCTGGAGTTAGCGCTGAAACAGCTTGGCATTCCGTTTACCCGTGCCAAAGTCGGTGACCGTTATGTACTGGAAAAGATGCAGGAGAAGGGCTGGCGTCTCGGTGCAGAGAACTCCGGTCATGTGATCCTGCTGGATAAAACCACAACCGGTGACGGTATCGTTGCAAGTTTGCAAGTGCTCACTGCGATGGTGCGTAACCATATGAGCCTGCACGATCTCTGTAGTGGCATGAAGATGCTGCCGCAGGTCCTGGTTAACGTACGCTTTGCGGGCGAACATGATCCGCTTCAGAGTGACGCGGTAAAAGCTGTCACGGCTGAAGTAGAAAAAGCGCTGACGGGTCGCGGACGCGTTCTGCTGCGTAAATCAGGTACTGAGCCACTGATTCGTGTCATGGTCGAAGGCGAAAATGAGGCGCAGGTCACCGAACTGGCGAATCGCATCGCCGACCAGGTCAAGGCCGTTTAAAACCGTAACAGGCGGTCTGCAGGGTGCTGAACTGCCTGTAAAATCACCGGGATGGCGTTTTTTTTCTGCAAACAGTATGGGTAGTAAAAATTGCACTTGCAGAGATATGCGCCTTTGGTTAGTATTCACACCCGCTTCTGATGGGTGATGACGAGACTCCCCATCAATACTGGTTGAAGCTTTAACTGTACGATTACCGTGCAAGGAACAGGATGATATGTACCAAGCTCTTTTAGTAGTTTTCCTTATTGTAGCTATCGCCCTCGTGGGTATGATCATGCTGCAGCAAGGCAAAGGCGCTGATATGGGAGCCTCATTCGGTGCAGGCGCATCCGGTACGGTGTTTGGTTCTTCGGGCTCAGGTAATTTCATGACTCGTACTACTGGCATCTTAGCAGCGCTGTTTTTCATCATCAGCCTGGTTCTGGGTAATCTGAACAGCAATAAAGCGTCTAAAGGAAGCGAGTGGGAAAATCTTTCTGCGCCGGCGCAGTCTTCTCAACAGACTGAAAAGCCAGCTCAACCGGTAACGCCGGGCAGCGATATTCCTAAGTAAGGTCGTCAGCACAACGAATCGTTGTGGTCAGTGCAGTGCCGTGGTGGTGGAATTGGTAGACACGCTACCTTGAGGTGGTAGTGCCCGATTGGGCTTACGGGTTCAAGTCCCGTCCTCGGTACCAAATAGCAGTATCCCTTGCATTTTATGCAGGTCTGGCGTATTATTCGCCACGTTTTCGGACGCGGGGTGGAGCAGCCTGGTAGCTCGTCGGGCTCATAACCCGAAGGTCGTCGGTTCAAATCCGGCCCCCCGCAACCAATTTTCCCTTTGAGTTCTTTTTCAAATATACTGTATGCATCGACGGACGCATTCACGGTTATTTTTTGAAAGAAAATTCTTTGGATGGAGTCCGGGCCGCATTGCGGCATACAGGGTCCAGTGATTAAAAGCCCCGAATATTCGGGGTTTTTTGTTATTAGCGAATCGTAATACTGGGCTATAGGCCCTTTTTTTTATGTCTTGGGGGGTGGGCTTGTCCACATTAGAGCAAAAATTGACAGAGTTGGTATCGGCTCCCGTAGAAGCGCTGGGTTACGAACTGGTTGGAATTGAATTCGTTCGTAGTCGCACATCTATCCTGCGCATCTATATTGATAGTGAAGATGGCATCAATGTCGATGATTGCGCCGATGTCAGCCACCAGGTAAGTGCGGTAATGGATGTTGAAGATCCCATTACGGTCCCTTACAACCTAGAAGTCTCTTCACCGGGACTCGATCGTCCTCTGTTCACTGCAGAACACTACACCCGCTTTATGGGTGAAGAAGTGAGTCTGGTGTTGCGTATGGCCGTTCAGAACCGCCGTAAATGGCAGGGAACCATTAAGTCAGTTGATGGCGAGATGATCACGGTGCACGTTGAGGGTAGCGATGAAGTGTTCGCGCTGAGTAATATTCAGAAAGCGAACCTGGTCCCCCACTTTTAAAAGTCCGGATTGAGGCTAACCAGGATGAACAAAGAGATCTTAGCTGTTGTAGAAGCCGTTTCTAACGAAAAAGCCCTGCCGCGTGAGAAAATCTTCGAAGCGCTGGAGAGCGCGCTGGCGACTGCGACCAAGAAAAAGTACGAGCAGGAAATTGAGGTACGCGTCAGCATTGATCGCCGCAGTGGCGATTTCGATACTTTCCGCCGCTGGGAAATCGTAGAAGAGGTGACACAGCCGACGCGCGAGATCACGCTGGATGCGGCCCGCTTCGAAGATGAAGCATTCAATCTGGGCGAATATGTCGAAGATCAGATTGAATCGGTCACCTTTGACCGTATCACCACCCAGACCGCTAAGCAGGTTATCGTGCAAAAAGTGCGCGAAGCTGAGCGCGCAATGGTGGTTGATCAGTTCCGTGAGCAGGAAGGCGAAATTATCACGGGCGTGGTGAAGAAAGTTAACCGCGACAATATCTCCCTCGACTTAGGCAGCAATGCCGAAGCGGTGATTCTGCGCGAAGATATGCTGCCGCGTGAAAACTTCCGTCCAGGCGACCGTATTCGTGGCGTACTCTACTCTGTACGTCCGGAAGCGCGTGGCGCGCAGCTGTTCGTGACGCGTTCTAAACCAGAAATGCTGATTGAACTGTTCCGCATCGAGGTGCCAGAAATTGGCGAAGAACTGATTGAAATTAAAGCCGCTGCTCGTGATCCGGGTTCGCGCGCTAAAATTGCAGTCAAAACCAACGACAAACGTATTGATCCGGTGGGTGCCTGTGTGGGCATGCGCGGCGCGCGTGTTCAGGCAGTTTCCAGTGAACTGGGCGGCGAGCGTATCGATATCGTGCTGTGGGACGATAACCCGGCGCAGTTTGTTATTAACGCCATGGCTCCGGCCGATGTGGCGTCAATCGTGGTTGATGAAGATAACCACACCATGGATATCGCCGTAGAAGCTGGCAATCTGGCTCAGGCGATCGGCCGTAACGGCCAAAACGTGCGTCTCGCTTCACAGCTGAGTGGCTGGGAGCTGAACGTGATGACCGTCGATGATCTGCAGGCTAAGCATCAGGCTGAAGCACATGCAGCGATCGATATGTTCACTAAACATCTCGACATCGACGAAGAGTTCGCCACCGTACTGGTGGAAGAGGGCTTCTCCTCGCTGGAAGAGCTGGCATACGTGCCAATCAACGAGCTGCTGGAAGTCGACGGCCTCGACGAAGAGACCATTGAAGCCCTGCGTGAACGAGCAAAAAATGCGTTAACCACCCTGGCACTGGCGAAAGAAGAGAGTCTTGGAAATCAGGAGCCCGCTGAGGATCTTCTGAATCTTGAAGGCCTCGATCGTGCGCTGGCGTTCCGCCTGGCGTCGAAAGGCGTTTGCACGCTGGAAGATCTCGCTGAGCAAGGTGTTGACGATCTGACGGATATTGAAGGCATGTCTGATGAACAAGCCGGCGCGCTGATTATGGCCGCACGTAATATCTGCTGGTTCGGCGATGACGCGTAATAACAGGAAGGAACAGCATGACAGATGTAACCGTAAAATCGCTGGCCGCAGAAATTCAGACTCCGGTCGATCGCCTGGTACAGCAATTTGCTGATGCGGGGATCCCTAAGTCTGAAAATGACGCGGTGACCCAGCAAGAGAAAGAAACCTTACTATCTCATCTGAACCGTGAACACGGTCAGGTCGGTTCAGCTAAGCTGACGCTGCAGCGTAAAACGCGCAGCACCTTGAATATTCCAGGCACCGGGGGTAAAAGTAAGTCGGTGCAAATTGAAGTCCGCAAAAAGCGTACCTATGTGAAGGGTGATGCAGAGGCTGAGCAAGCTCAGGCAGAAGCTGAAGCCGAGGCGCAGCGTGAAGCGGAAGAGCAGGCGCAACGCGAGGCTGAAGAAAAAGCCCGTCGCGAAGCTGAACAGAAAGCGCAACGTGAAGCCGAAGATAAAGCCAGGCGCGAAGCCGCTGACAAGGCCAAACGTGCAGCAGCGGAAAATGAAAAAGTGACAAATCAACCTACCGACGAAGTGACCAGGGCTGCGCAATCAGACAAAGCCCGTCGCGAAGCTGAAGCTGCCGAACTGAAGCGTAAAGCTGAAGAAGAAGCCCGCCGTAAGCTTGAAGAGGCTGCCCGCCTCGTAGCAGAAGAAGCCCGCCGTCTGGCTGAAGAGAAATCAGCTGAATGGGAAAAACCGGAAGAAGAGGATAAAGGCGACTATCACGTCACCACTTCGACCCATGCCCGTCAGGCGGAAGACGAAAACGACCGTCAGGTTGAAGCAGGTCGTGCGCGTGCGCGTACTACGGCTAAAGCTGCGCGTCCGGCGAAAAAAGGCAACAAACACTCTGAAGCCAAAACTGACCGTGAAGAAGCGCGTGCGCAGGTTCGTGGTGGTAAAGGCGGCAAGCATCGCAAACCTAGCGCACTGCAGCAGGGCTTCAACAAGCCAGCGCAGGCCGTTAACCGCGATGTTGTGATTGGCGAAACTATCACCGTAGCCGAACTGGCTAACAAAATGGCGGTGAAAGGTTCTCTGGTCATTAAAGCGATGATGAGAATGGGCGCCATGGCGACCATCAACCAGGTCATCGACCAGGAAACTGCACAGCTCGTTGCCGAAGAAATGGGCCACAAAGTGACCCTGCGTCGTGAGAACGAGCTGGAAGAAGCGGTAATGGACGATCGTGATACTGATGCTGCGCAGGAGTCTCGTGCTCCGGTTGTCACCATCATGGGCCACGTCGACCACGGTAAAACGTCCCTGCTGGACTATATTCGTTCCACTAAAATCGCCTCTGGCGAAGCGGGCGGTATTACTCAGCACATCGGTGCTTACCACGTTGAAACCGACAACGGTATGGTTACCTTCCTGGATACCCCGGGCCACGCCGCGTTTACCGCGATGCGTGCACGTGGTGCGCAGGCGACCGATATCGTTATCCTGGTGGTTGCAGCAGACGATGGCGTGATGCCACAGACTGTCGAAGCTATTCAGCACGCCAAAGCCGCTAAAGTGCCGGTTGTGGTTGCAGTGAACAAGTGCGATAAGCCAGAAGCGGATCCGGATCGTGTTAAAAACGAACTGACTCAGTACGGTATCATTCCGGAAGAGTGGGGCGGCGAAAACATGTTCGTTAATGTCTCTGCGAAAGCGGGTACCGGCATTGATGACCTGTTAAACGCTATCCTGCTGCAGGCGGAAGTGCTGGAGCTGACCGCTATCCGTGAAGGTATGGCGAGCGGCGTGGTGATCGAATCGTTCCTCGACAAAGGTCGTGGTCCGGTTGCCACCGTGCTGGTACGTGAAGGTACGCTGAACAAAGGCGACATCGTTCTTTGTGGTTTCGAATATGGCCGCGTTCGTGCAATGCGTGACGAACTGGGTCGCGAAGTCATGGAAGCGGGTCCATCTATCCCGGTTGAGATTCTGGGCCTGTCCGGCGTGCCGGCTGCGGGTGATGAAGCGACCGTGGTACGTGACGAGAAGAAAGCACGTGAAGTTGCGCTCTATCGTCAGGGCAAATTCCGCGAAGTTAAACTGGCTCGCCAGCAGAAATCTAAGCTCGAGAACATGTTTGCTAACATGACCGAAGGCGAAGTGTCTGAACTGAACATCGTTCTGAAAGCTGACGTTCAGGGTTCTGTGGAAGCAATCTCCGACTCCCTGCAGAAACTCTCCACCGACGAAGTGAAGGTGAAGATTGTGGGTTCAGGCGTGGGCGGGATTACCGAAACCGATGCGACCCTGGCTGCTGCCTCTAACGCCATCCTCCTTGGCTTCAACGTTCGTGCCGATGCCTCTGCGCGTCGCGTCATTGACGCAGAAAGCCTGGATCTGCGCTACTACTCTGTCATCTATAACCTGATTGACGAAGTTAAAGCGGCGATGAGCGGCATGCTGGCACCAGAGTACAAACAGCAGATCATCGGTCTGGCTGCGGTGCGCGATGTGTTCAAATCACCGAAGTTTGGCGCGATTGCCGGTTGTATGGTGACGGAAGGTAACATCAAGCGTCACAATCCAATCCGTGTCCTGCGCGACAACGTGGTAATTTACGAAGGCGAGCTGGAATCTCTGCGTCGCTTTAAAGATGACGTCAACGAAGTGCGTAATGGCATGGAATGCGGTATCGGCGTGAAGAACTACAACGACGTTCGCGTTGGCGATATGATCGAAGTGTTTGAAATCATCGAAATTAAACGCACCATCGAGTAATAGACTGCTGATGTGTTGCAATTTGGGAGGCCTCTGGCCTCCCGAATTATTTGGGAGAAATAATGATGGCGAAAGAATTTGGTCGCCCGCAGCGCGTTTCACAAGAGCTGCAAAAAGAGATTGCGATGATCCTGCAGCGTGAGATCAAAGATCCACGTCTTGGCATGATGGTCACCGTATCAGGCGTTGAAGTCTCACGCGATCTCGCTTACGCAAAAGTGTTCGTGACTTTCCTCAACGACAAAGATGAAGAAGCGATTAAACATGGCCTGAAAGCGCTGAAAGAAGCGTCAGGTTATATCCGCATTCTGCTGGGCAAAGCGATGCGTCTGCGTATCGTGCCTGAGCTGACTTTCTTCTACGACAACTCGTTAGTCGAAGGGATGCGCATGTCCAATCTCGTCACCAGCGTCGTGAAGAACGATACTGAACGCCGTGGTCCGGACGCCACTGGCGATGACGAGGAGGCGTAATGAGTCGTCCGCGTCGTCGCGGTCGCGACGTCCATGGCGTGTTGTTGCTGGATAAGCCACAAGGCGTCTCGTCGAATGATGTCCTGCAGAAAGTGAAGCGTATCTTTAACGCGAATCGCGCAGGACATACCGGCGCGCTGGATCCTCTGGCTACCGGCATGTTGCCGATCTGCCTGGGTGAAGCGACTAAGTTTTCGCAGTATCTGCTCGATTCCGATAAACGCTATCGCGTGATTGCCCGACTGGGCGAGCGGACCGACACGTCAGACGCCGATGGCAACATCGTGCAGACGCGTCCGGTCAGCTTCAGTCAGGCCGATCTGGACAGTGCTCTGGAGAGCTTCCGCGGCGAAACGCTGCAGGTGCCTTCGATGTTTTCGGCACTAAAGCATCAGGGACGCCCGCTGTATGAATATGCGCGTCAGGGCATTGAGATTGCGCGTGAACCGCGTCCGATCTCTGTCTATGAACTGCAATTTATTCGCTGGCAGGATAACGAGCTGGAGCTGGAAATTCACTGCTCCAAAGGCACCTATATCCGCACCATCATCGATGACCTGGGCGAAAAGCTGGGATGCGGTGCGCACGTGATTATGCTGCGTCGCGTTCAGGTTGCCCGTTATCCGTATGAAAGGATGGTGACGCTGGAACAGCTCAACACCCTGCTGGCGGAAGCCACAGAAGCCGGCATTCCACTGGAAACGCAGCTCGATCCGCTGTTATTGCCGATGGACAGCCCCGCCTCTGATTTCCCTGAAGTGAATATCCCGCCTGCCGTGGCAGATTTCTTCCGCCAGGGACAGCCGGTACAGGCCAGTAATGCGCCTGCCCAGGGGCTGGTAAGGGTATCGGAAGGCGAAGCGCGTAAGTTTATCGGTATGGCAGAAATTGCCGACGATGGCCGGCTTGCGCCACGTCGTTTAGTGGTTGAGTATCAGGATTGAGCCAGGCGTTCACTTTTCGCTGATGGGGCATTTGCGTTGCTATCGGGCGCAGAGTAGAATAGCGCGGCTTTAAAGCGGGATGCTGAATTAGAGATCGGCACCCATACATTCATTTATTACTGGAGTTTATTATGTCTCTAAGCGTAGAAGCTAAAGCAGAGATCGTTGCTAAATATGGCCGTGGTGCTAACGACAGCGGTTCAACTGAAGTTCAGGTTGCCCTGTTGACCGCGCAGATTACCCATCTGCAGGGTCACTTCTCTGAGCACAAAAAAGACCACCACAGCCGCCGCGGTCTGCTGCGCATGGTATCTCAGCGTCGTAAGCTGCTGGACTACCTGAAGCGTAAAGACGTTGCACGCTACAGCAGCCTGATCGAAAGTCTCGGTCTGCGTCGCTAAGTCTGAAGAATCTGATCGTCGGGGCATTATGCGGGCTTTTGCACTCTGTGCAGCTTACGATCAGATTTGTGCGAGTTTCGTGAAGAGGGGGCCTTTATGGCCCCTTTTTTCGAGCAATCGGCAGCAATCCGGACCAAACTGATGTATTGTTGCTTAGTGTGATCTTTAGTTTGCAGAATTTCGCGCGGCTAATGAGAGGCTTTACCGCAGGGGCGGTCGAGGGTTGTCATTAGTCGCGAGGATGCAACTGAAGATTGGTAATCAATGGCGGGCTACAGATAGCCATGCCCCGAAGTTAAGGACTTTGATTTTGCTGAATCCGATCGTACGCAAATTCCAATATGGTCAACATACCGTCACGCTGGAAACCGGCATGATGGCTCGCCAGGCGACAGCCGCTGTTATGGTGAGCATGGACGATACTGCAGTATTCGTCACTGTAGTAGGTCAGAAAAAATCTAAACCAGGTCAGGATTTCTTCCCACTGACTGTGAACTATCAGGAGCGTACTTACGCTGCTGGTCGTATCCCAGGCAGCTTCTTCCGTCGTGAAGGCCGTCCAAGCGAAGGCGAAACCCTGATTTCGCGTCTGATTGACCGCCCGATTCGTCCGCTGTTCCCGGAAGGTTTTGTTAACGAAGTTCAGGTTATCGCCACTGTTGTCTCTGTGAACCCACAGGTTCACCCGGACATCGTTGCCATGATCGGTGCTTCTGCTGCACTGGCGCTTTCTGGTCTGCCGTTCAATGGCCCAATTGGTTCTGCGCGTGTTGGTTACATCAACGATCAATATGTCCTGAACCCAACCGCAGATGAGCTGAAACAGTCCCGTCTGGATCTGGTGGTTGCCGGTACGCAGAATGCCGTTCTGATGGTTGAATCTGAAGCTGAGATCCTGTCAGAAGAGCAGATGCTGGGCGCCGTGGTCTTTGGTCACGACCAGCAGCAGATCGTTATCGAAAACATTAATGCTCTGGTTGCTGAAGCGGGCAAACCACGCTGGGACTGGCAGCCAGAAGCGGCCAATACCGCACTGATTTCTCGCGTTGCTGCCTTGGCAGAAGCGCGCATCAGCGATGCTTACCGCATCACTGACAAGCAGGAGCGTTACACCCAGGTTGGCGTCATTAAAGACGAAACCATCGCTGCGCTGCTGGCTGAAGATGAAACGCTGGATGGTTCAGAAATCGGCGACATCGTGCATAGCCTTGAAAAAACCGTCGTTCGTACTCGCATCCTGAATGGCGAGCCACGCATCGATGGTCGTGAAAAAAGATATGATCCGTGGTCTGGACGTACGTACTGGCGTATTGCCACGTACACACGGTTCATCGCTGTTCACCCGTGGTGAGACGCAGGCACTGGTTACTGCAACGCTGGGTACGACCCGCGATGCGCAGAACCTTGATGAGCTGATGGGTGAACGTACCGACAGCTTCCTGTTCCATTACAACTTCCCTCCATACTCTGTCGGCGAAACCGGCATGGTAGGTTCGCCGAAGCGTCGTGAGATTGGTCACGGTCGTCTGGCGAAGCGCGGCGTGTTAGCGGTAATGCCTAAAGCGGAAGATTTCCCTTACACCATTCGTGTTGTTTCTGAAATCACCGAATCTAACGGCTCTTCTTCAATGGCCTCTGTCTGCGGTGCCTCACTGGCGCTGATGGATGCAGGTGTGCCAATCAAAGCCGCCGTTGCCGGTATCGCAATGGGTCTGGTGAAAGAAGATGAGAAGTTTGTTGTTCTGTCTGACATCCTGGGCGATGAAGATCACCTGGGCGACATGGACTTCAAAGTAGCCGGTAGCCGTGAAGGTATCACCGCGCTGCAGATGGACATCAAAATCGAAGGCATCACGCGTGAAATCATGCAGGAAGCGCTGAACCAGGCCCGGGGTGCACGTCTGCACATTCTGGGCGTTATGGAACAGGCTATCAGCACGCCGCGTACTGAGATTTCTGAATTCGCACCACGCATTTACACCATCAAAATCAGCTCTGACAAGATCAAAGATGTGATCGGTAAAGGCGGCTCAGTGATTCGTGCACTGACCGAAGAGACCGGCACAACGATTGAAATTGAAGATGACGGCACCGTGAAAATCGCTGCAACCGATGGTCTGAAAGCGAAAGAAGCGATTCGTCGTATCGAAGAGATTACCGCAGAGATCGAAGTGGGCCGCGTTTACAGTGGTAAAGTGACCCGTATCGTTGACTTCGGCGCTTTCGTTGCAATCGGCGGCGGTAAAGAAGGTCTGGTTCACATTTCACAAATCGCTGATAAGCGCGTTGAGAAAGTGACCGACTATCTGCAGATGGGTCAGGAAGTACCGGTTAAGGTGATGGAAGTTGATCGCCAGGGCCGTGTACGTCTGAGCATCAAAGAAGCGACAGAATCTAAGCCGCAGGCTGAAGAAGCTGTCGCGGTGACCACGCCTGACGCTGCTGAATAAGTCGTTGCTGATTTGCCCCTCTCTGCCTGGCAGAGAGGGGCGTTTGTATCATCGCGAGGGCGGGAATCCTTGTGCACAGCAGGCGGATGACAGGATGGTTATCCCAATGTTTGTATTCGGGAGTGGGAAATGAAGCCTTTTCTGCGCTGGTGTTTTGTTGCGACAGCTTTGACGCTGGCAGGATGCAGCAACTCCAATTGGCGTAAGAACGAAGTTCTTGCAGTGCCTTTACAGCCCACACTGCAGCAGGAAGTGATACTGGCGCGCATGGAACAAATTCTTGCCAGTCGCGCTCTCACCGATGATGAACGCGCACAGCTGTTATATGAGCGCGGAGTGTTGTATGATAGTTTAGGTCTGCGGGCATTAGCGCGGAACGATTTTTCGCAAGCGCTGTCTATAAGACCAGATATGCCCGAAGTGTTTAACTACTTAGGCATATATTTAACGCAGGCGGGCAACTTTGATGCCGCCTATGAAGCGTTTGATTCTGTACTTGAGCTTGATCCAACTTACAACTATGCGCATTTAAACCGTGGTATCGCCCTCTATTACGGCGGTCGATACAAGTTAGCGCAAGATGATCTGCTGGCGTTTTATCAAGACGATCCTAACGATCCTTTCCGCAGTTTGTGGCTCTATCTCGTTGAACGTGAGATGGATGTCGACAAGGCAAAAGTCGCGCTTCAACAGCGTCACGACAAAGCGGTCAGAGATCAATGGGGATGGAATATTGTCGAGTTCTACCTTGGAGATATCAACGAGAAAACGTTGATGGAAAGTCTCAAGGCGGACGCAACGGATAACACCTCGCTCGCTGAACATCTCAGTGAAACCAACTTCTATTTAGGTAAGTACTACCTAAGTCTGGGGGGAGAAGGACGACGCGAAAGCGTTGTTCAAACTGGCGGTGGCCAACAACGTCAATAACTTTGTTGAACACCGATACGCATTGTTGGAACTGGCGCAACTCGGCCAGGCACAAGACGATTTATCAGAATCTGACCAGCAATAGCTGACGAACTTAATTTGCCTGTAAAACCTGTTAAGTCATCATCTTAAAGGATGAAGGCTTTTCTGTTCGTCAAAACTTTTAATTTGAGCCGGTTCACACTTTTTGATGAAAATGACTGAAAGTTTTCACGACGAGTTATGTAGACTGGCCGCCGCAATCTAAGAGGCACGTGTACTACATGACTGATATTCAAACCACTTTTGCTGACCTTGGCCTGAACGCCGACATCCTTGAATCACTGAATGGCATGGGCTACGTAAAGCCATCCCCAATCCAGGCTGAGTGTATTCCTCACCTGCTGGCGGGCCGTGACGTGTTAGGCATGGCGCAGACCGGGAGTGGTAAAACCGCGGCGTTCTCTCTGCCGCTGTTACATAACATTGATCCTACTGTTAAAGCGCCACAAATCCTGGTGCTGGCACCTACCCGCGAACTGGCGGTACAGGTTGCTGAAGCAGTTACCGAATTCTCTAAACACATGCGTGGCCTGAACGTGGTTGCCCTTTACGGCGGCCAGCGTTATGACGTGCAGCTGCGCGCACTGCGTCAGGGACCACAGGTTGTTGTGGGTACGCCTGGCCGTCTGCTTGACCACCTGAAACGCGGCACGTTAGACCTTTCTAACCTGCGTGGCCTGGTGCTGGATGAAGCAGACGAAATGCTGCGCATGGGCTTCATCGAAGACGTTGAAACTATCATGGCGCAAATTCCAGCCGATCATCAGACCGCGCTGTTCTCTGCAACCATGCCGGAAGCGATTCGTCGTATCACCAAACGCTTCATGAAAGATCCACAGGAAGTGCGTATTCAGTCAAGCCTGACCACGCGTCCTGATATCAGCCAGAGCTACTGGACCGCTTACGGTCGTAAAACAGACGCACTGGTTCGCTTCCTGGAAGCAGAAGACTTTGATGCTGCCATCATCTTCGTGCGTACCAAAAACGCAACCATGGAAGTGGCAGAAGCGCTGGAACGTAGTGGCTATAACAGCGCCGCGCTGAACGGTGATATGAACCAGGCTCTGCGTGAGCAGACGCTTGAGCGCCTGAAAGATGGTCGTCTCGACATTCTGATTGCAACCGACGTTGCGGCTCGTGGCCTGGACGTTGAGCGCATCAGCCTGGTTGTTAACTACGACATCCCGATGGACTCAGAATCTTACGTTCACCGTATCGGCCGTACCGGTCGTGCTGGCCGTGCTGGCCGTGCGCTGCTGTTCGTTGAGAACCGCGAACGCCGTCTGCTGCGTAACATCGAACGTACCATGAAGCTGACTATTCCTGAGGTAGAACTGCCTAACGCAGAACTGCTGGGTGAGCGTCGTCTGGCTAAGTTCGCTGCTAAAGTTCAGCAGCAGCTGGAAAGCAGCGATCTGGATCAGTACCGTGCTCTGCTGGCTAAAATGCAGCCAGAAGAGGAAATGGATCTGGAAACACTGGCAGCTGCACTGCTGAAGATGGCACAGGGCGAACGTCCTCTGATTCTGCCACCAGAAGCACCGCGTCCGGCACGTCGCGAATACCGCGATCGTGACGAGCGTGATGGCCGTCGTGACAGCCGTGAAGCGCGTGGCGATTCTCGTGCTCCGCGTGAAAACCGCGAAAGCCGTGATGGCGATCGTCCACGTCGCGAACGTCGTGACGTTGGCGAAATGCAGCTGTACCGCATCGAAGTAGGCCGCGATGATGGTGTTGAAGTTCGTCACATCGTTGGCGCTATCGCTAACGAAGGCGACATCAGCAGCCGTTACATCGGTAACATCAAGCTGTTCGGTACCCACTCGACTATCGAGCTGCCGAAAGGCATGCCAGGCGATGTGCTGCAGCACTTTACCCGTACCCGTATTCTGAACAAGCCGATGAATATGCAGTTACTGGGTGATGCACAGCCGAACGAAGGCCGTGGTGACCGTCGTCCAGCTGGTGCTGGCGGTGAGCGTCGCAGCGGTCCAGGTGCAGGCGGTCCGGGCGCAGCTAACCGTGAAGGTGGTCGTCGCTTCTCTTCTGAACGCCGTGAAGGTGGTCGTGAAGGCGGCGGACGTACTTTCAACCGTGAAGGTAGCCGTGGTCCACGTCGTGAAGAGGGCGCAGCCGCCGCTCCACGTCGTCGTGATGCATAACGACTTAGCGTCGTAACAAAAAGGGAAGCCAATGGCTTCCCTTTTTTTATGCCTGTCAGGCACCGCCGCTGATCATCACGCGCTCGCCGCTGACCCAGGCGGACTCTTCAGAGGCCAGAAACAGCGCAACCTGCGCCACATCTTCCGGCAGACCAAAGCGTCCCAGCGGCGTGGCTGCCAGCAGTTGCGCTTTGAGCTGTGGGCTCATCCTCTTCGCGGCCAGTAATCCCTCCGTCAGAATCATGCCTGGTGCCAGGGCGTTAACCCGGATGTTCTTTGCGCCCAGCTCGCGCGCCAGTCCCTGGGTCAGGGTATCCACTGCGCCTTTGGTTGCCGCCCAGAGCACGGAACCCGGCGTACTGTTTTTACTGTTCAGGGCGCTGAGATTAATAATGCTGCCGCCGTGCGCCGGGAAGTGATGAATCGCCTGCTGACAGACCATCAGCGTACCCAGCAGGTTAACGTTAATCTGCTGCTGCATCTCCTCCAGCGTCAGCGCCGCAAACTCGCCGTGATGAAAGCTGCCCGCATTGTTCACCACAATGTCGGGCGCGCCGAAGCACTCTGCGGTGGTGGCGAAGAGCCGTTCCACATCCCGCAGGAGAGAGATATCTGCCTGTACCGCCACGGCTTCACTGCCCAGGTTGACGATATCGCTGACCACGTCAGCCGCTCCCACTTCATCCTGACGATAATTAACCACGACGCGGGCGCCAGCCGCGGCAAAAGCGATGGCAATCGCCGCACCAATGCCTTTTGAGGCGCCTGTTACCAGCGCGATTTTATTCTGCAGTGCCTTCATTATGTTGTTCTCCGCCGTAATGATTGCGTCGAAAGACTATGCGCGCTGGTGCCGAAAAGCGGGTAGTGCAATCCTGCAAGCTTCTTGCACGATCCTGCAAAAGTAACGCAACGGGCCAGGTATTCCGCTCAGCGTCAGGTAATATCAGCACAGATAGCGGGAGGGGAGAACACAGTGACAGAGAGTGAGAAGTGGCAGGGGCTGGCGCAGTTAATTGCCCGTCATGCTCCGGAGGATGGGCGGCATTCAAGCGCCATAGATTGCCTTTTTTTTGGCCGGGTTTCAGCACCGACTGAGCCAATGCACTTTGCTCAATGGGCCAGTTTTGCCCTGGTGGCACAGGGCGGTAAGGCGCTGCATATCGGTGATGAGGTGCTGCACTATGGTCCGGGCGATCTGCTGCTGGTGACGCTGGATATGCCGGTGCGCGCCTGCGTCACCGTCGCCACGCCGGAAAAACCCAATCTGGGGATTGGTATTGCCATCAATGAATCCCGGCTGATGCGCTACCTCGAACAGTTTCCCCCGACGCTGCCGCTGGTGACACCAGACAGTGAACGCGGCGTCACCGTGCATAAGGTCTCACCTTTGCTGGTGGATGCGGTTATCCGGCTGGTACGCCTGCTTGACCATCCTGAGGACATTGAGGCGCTGGCCCCGCTCATTGAGCAGGAGATTTTCTACCGGCTGCTGACCGGGCCGGAAGGTTCGCGCATCCTGAATATGGCGCTGGCTGAGCGGCCGGGCAACCGGGTCGCGCAGGCTGCCCGCTGGCTGCGGGAAAATTTTCATCAGCCGCTGAAGATGGATCGGCTCGCCAGTAGTGTCGGCATGAGCATCTCTTCGCTGCATCATCACTTCAAAGCCGTGACGGCCATGACGCCGATGCAATACCAGAAACAACTGCGGCTGAATGAGGCGCGACGTTTGATGATGGTGGAAAAGCTGGATGCCGGTACGGCAGGCTATCGGGTGGGGTATCAGAGCGCGTCACAGTTCAGCCGGGAGTATCGCCGCCTGTATGGGCAATCTCCGGCCAGGGATAGTCGTCAGCTGGCGGTGAGCCCGGAGAGATTGCGCCCACCGCAGAACTGATTACAGGCTGTTAGCCGCTTCCATCGCAATGGCGAAGGAGCGCAGGCGCGCTTCGGAATCAAAAATCTGGCCATTGACCATAATTTCATCCGCCTGGGTTTCACGCATCAGTGAGGCCAGCCCATGACGCACTTTGTCCGTATCGCCGACCAGCGACATGCTGAGCGCCTGCTGTACGCCATACTGTTCTGATGGCGACCAGAGGTTATCCATGTTTTCAACCGGTGCCGGTAACGGGCCCGGTTTGCCGCGGCGCAGGTTGATAAACTGCTGCTGCTGCGAGGTAAACAGGAAGCGCGCATCACGCTCACTGTCTGCGGCGATCACGTTAATGCAGACCATGGCATAAGGCTTGTCGAGACGCGCCGATGGCTGGAAGTTTTCACGGTAGACGTGCAGCGCCTGGAACAGTTGGTCAGGGGCAAAATGGGAGGCAAACGCAAACGGCAGGCCCATTTTCGCTGAAAGCTGTGCGCTATAGAGACTGGAGCCGAGCAGCCAGACCGGAATCTGCAGGCCCAGACCGGGTACCGGCTGCACTGGCGGCTGCGCATCCGCTTCGGCATCGAACCAGCTAATCAGTTCAGCCACATCCTCGGGGAACGTGTCGATGTGCATGTTGGCCTGATGACGGCGCAGTGCCATCATGGTGCGCTGGTCAGAACCTGGCGCGCGACCTAAGCCGAGATCGATACGGCCAGGATAGAGAGAGGCCAGCGTACCAAACTGCTCGGCGATCACCAGCGGCGCATGGTTAGGCAACATAATGCCGCCGGAGCCCAGCTTCAGAGTCTCGGTATTCGCCGCCAGATAGCCAATCAGCACGGAGGTGGCTGCGCTGGCAATCCCCGTCATGTTGTGATGTTCAGCCAGCCAGTAGCGTTGATAGCCCAGTTTTTCAGCCTGACGCGCCAGCGCCAGCGAATTATGGAACGCATCCCGAGCGGTCGCGCCCTGTGGAATCGGCGCGAGATCCAGCACGGACAGGCGAAGAGGTTTTTTATCAGACATGACTACTCCCGTTGTATGGCGCAGGCGTTAAGTTAAGGCCTGCACCATTTAGTATTACGCATCATTCCTTATATTAAAACTGCTAACCTCAGCAGGAATATAGCCGGTATGTGCTTTTATTCAGGATGCCAGCGTCATGCCCGCCAGTTTGCGCCAGTAACCGTTACAATCACTGCCTTTTGCGACCATTAGCGGAGCCTGACCGTTTTCATTGGCGCGGAAACGGTCCATCTCTGCCAGCGTCGTCACATCCTGCGGCGAGAGCCGTATGCAATCGACCTGGCCGTGCATACCAGCCAGATCGTTACCCAGGTTATAGCAGTAGCCGCTCATGGTCTGAATGCCATTGAGGACGAACACCTGCTGCCCCTCCTGGGAGTTGACGCGCCGGCCTGTCGGATAGTTGATACAGCAGGTTTCGCAGTCATCTTTCGCGCGGTTTTCCGAGCGGGCGGTGAAGCAGCGCGCTGAGAGCGCCAGCGGCAGATGACCGTAGCCCAGCACCTCCACCTCAAACTGCTGCCGGATACCCCGCGTCTCGCACTGCTCCAGCAGCTGTAGCAGCCAGTCACGTGACATCTCCACCGGCATACACCAGCGCGTCATGCCCTCTTTGACCAGCAGCTGCAGCGTGTCGGCGTTATAAACATTGAGCGTCGGACCCGCGACAAAGGGCAGATGACGCTCAGCGGCCATGTTAACCGTGCCGATATCATTGGCTTCAATCAGGAACTCACCGTTCTCTACGTAACGCTGCAGCTCTTTCAGCTCAGAGGGCGATTGCAGCAGCGCCAGCGTGCTCAGCACCACCTGTTTGCCGCTGGCCGCGAGTTCACGGGCCAGCGCTATCCAGCGGGCATAGGGCGTGGCGCGACGTTTACTGCACACCGCTTCGCCAAGGTAGATAATATCCGCGCTACTGCGGGCAGCCTGCTGGTAAAAATCTTCCAGCGTATCGGTCGGCCAGTACCAGAGCACCGGCCCAAGGGCATATTGCATCATGACTCCTTATTGCCATTCACGGTGATAAGCACCCAGCGTGGTTTGCGAACCTTCTGAGAGATCGCCCAGCGTCTGCATCCACTGTGGTGCGACTTCAAACTGTTCCGGCTGCGCCTTGCAGCGATCAATTGCCTGACGCCAGACGCGCGCCACGTCAGCGACATAGGCAGGGCTGCGCTGACGGCCTTCGATTTTCACCGAGGCGATGCCTGCCCGCAGCAGTTCCGGCAGCAGCTCCAGCGTGTTCAGACTGGTGGGCTCCTCGAGCACGTGATAACGCTTGTCGTTAACCATATAGCGTCCTTTGCAAAGTGTCGGATAACCCGCGCTTTCGTCCGGGGCGTAGCGATCGATCAACACTTCATTAAGACGTGACTCCATGCCCTGCGGCGTCTGCTGCCAGCGCACAAACTTCGCCGGAGAGCAGGCACCGGCGCTGTTAGGTGATTCACCGGTCAGCCAGGAAGAGAGGTAGCAGCGGCCTTCCGCCATGATGCACAGGCTGCCAAAGGCGAATACCTCCAGCGGCACCGGTGTGCTGCGCGCCAGCTGTTTAACCTGGTGAATCGACAGGACGCGCGGCAGCACCACACGCTGCAGATTGAAGTGGCGATGGTAAAAGCGAATCGCCTCCAGATTGGTCGCCGAAGCCTGTACAGAAAGATGACGTTCAACCTGTGGATAGCGCGTCGCGGCATACTCCAGCGTGGCGATATCCGCCAGGATCAGCGCGTCGGCTCCGTTTTGCGCCGCCACATCAATCGCCCGTTGCCAGCGATCCATGCCATCCGGATGGGCAAAGGTGTTAATCGCGACATGCAGTTTGCGGCGATGCTGATGAAGATAGCGCGCGGCTTCAGCCAGTTTTTTATCGGTGAAATTCAGACCCGCAAAATGACGGGCATTGGTATCATCTTTCAGCCCCACATACACCGCATCAGCGCCATTCTCTACAGCGGTGCGCACTGCGGGTAAGTTTCCTGCCGGGCAGAGCAGTTCCATAGATATTCCTCTCAACATGCAGATGGGCGTCGAGTCTAGGCATCTGGTCCGGGCAGCGTGTTGATTTGGGGCAGTGAAATTCAAATTCATCCGCCCGGCGGCGCTTTTTTTACCTGCATGGCAGCGGTTTTTATTGATCTCAGAGGAGGCGCGCAGAAAAGGATATGGCAATATACGTAAAATTTTCTGAAGGGAGTGACGAAAGTGTTAGAGCGGATACATGCCCATTGTGTGAAAAACGGTCCTAAAATCTTAGGGTTACCCGCTGCGTTCACCCCATTCCCGGTCAAAAAAGTTGCTTCTGCAACAACTCTTAAACTGGCAATTTCGTCATGCTTTGGCTGAAGGTGAGTTAGACTTTCTGGATGGTCGCCTGCTGGGTATTGAAATTGCCGATCTCAATCTGCAATGGATAACCACGCTGCAGGACGGCCGACTGGCGGTATTGCAACAGTCCGAAGCGGATGTCTGGTTTCGGGGCAATGCCAATGATCTGTTGCTGGTGGCAGCACGTAAAGCAGATCCCGACATGCTGTTCTTTCAACGCCGGCTGGTGATTGAAGGTGACACTGAACTGGGACTTGAGGTGAAGAACGTAATGGATGCTATTGAACCCGAGGCTATGCCCACCGCGTTACGCACGGCAATTGAGCAGATGGCGGCATTTGTCGACGCCGGCATGAAACAGGACGCGAAGGCCGCTCAGGCGCGCGCAGGTGCTGCATGTTGATTCGTAGTGAAATTGGCGTGGATGCCGCAGGCATCGACGCGCTGCTCAGACGCTGCTTCAGTACCTCAGCAGAGGCGGAACTGACTCAGGCGCTGCGTGAAGATGGCTTGCTGACCTTAGGCGTGGTCGCGACGGATGACGAGGGACAGGTGCTGGGTTATGCCGCATTCAGTCCGGTCAGCGTTCAGGGTGAAGATCGCGGCTGGGTTGGGCTGGCACCGCTGGCCGTCGATGAGACGCTGCGCGGTCAGGGAATTGCCAGCAAGCTGATCTATGAGGGGCTGGATACGCTCAATGAATTTGGCTACAGCGCGGTAGTGGTGCTGGGCGATCCGGCGCTGTTCAACCGTTTTGGTTTTGAACCGGCGGCACGCCACGGCCTGCGCAGCCGCTGGCCGGGTACAGAGGCAACGTTCCAGGTCTACCGTCTGGCCGATAATGCGTATGACGGGGCGGAAGGGCAGATCGACTACGCCGAACCCTTTAATCGCCAGCCGTAATACCCAGCCAGCTCTCCAGACAGCCGGGCTGGCCCGCCACCAGCAGTAATTTCTGCTGGCGGGTCAGTTGCTTGACCTGATACTCCAGCCTGGAGGCGCTGGCGCGATCGCCCGCGTCACAGTGAAACACCAGGTCCAGCGGCCCTTTGCCGCGCAGCGCGCGGGCGCCGCGTCCGCTCTGGTGCTGAGCGACCCGGCGCACCACATCCGTGGTGATACCGGTGTACAGGCTCCCTTTCGCCGTACGGACGATGTAGAGTTGCCACTGCTGACTCATCGCAATCATTTCCCAAAAAAAGGTGCCGGGCAGTGTAGCGCGCTTCACTCTCCGGTGCACCGCCAGGAGTTTATCTTGTCCGATCACGCCCATCTGGTTCGCTATCTGAGAAAGCAGCATGTGCTTTCACTCTGCTGTACCGCCGACGATCAACTGTGGTGCGCTAACTGCTACTACGTCTTTGACGAGACGCGCATGGCCTTCTGGATCATGACGGAACCCGATACCCGCCACGGTGAGTTAATGGTGCAGAATCCGCAGGTTGCGGGCACCGTCAATGGCCAGCCCAGAAGTGTGCTGCTGATTAAAGGGGTGCAGTATCGTGGCCATGTCAAACGGCTGGAGGAGACAACAGAGCAGATCGCCAGAGCCGCTTACCAGAAACGTTTTCCGGTCTCACGCAAAGTGTCGGCACCGCTGTGGGAGATTGTGCTGGATGAAGTGAAGATGACGGATAATGCGCTGGGATTCGGCAAGAAAATTGCCTGGCAGCGGGAGAAATAGGAACGCCCTTTTCAGCAGAAAAGGGCGTCGCGGCTTACAGCGCTTCGAGGATCCGCAGGGATTCACGATTAAAGGCCGGTAAATCGGCCGGGGTGCGGCTGGTGACCAGCTTATCGTCGTCTACTACCACTTCCTTATCATGGAAGTCGGCACCGGCATTGATCAGGTCAATGGCAACGGCTTTAACGGTAGTCATCTTGCGACCGCGCACGCCGTTAGCGCTAATCAGCAGCTGTGGCCCGTGGCAGATGGCAAAGATTGGCTTGCCGCTGGCGACAAACTCTTTGGTAAAAGCAACAAAACGATCGTCGCCGCGCAGGGCATCGGGCGAGTGACCGCCAGGCAGGAGCAGAGCGTCAAATTCAGCCGGGCTGACGTCATCAATGCTGCGATCGATGGTCACTTCCGCTTCGCCTTTCTTGCCTTTAACGACATTACCGGCTTGTTTCTCAATGGTAACCACCTCAAAACCAGCGCGTTTGTAAACTTCCGCAGGTGAGGTAAATTCTGAGTCTTCAAATTCATCGGTAATTAAAACCGCCACTTTCTTGCTCATTTTTTTCCTCCTTCAGCATGTGGAGCGCGAGACGCGCTTTCCGGATAACGCTATAAGCCTGGTCGCTGAGAGTGAGAACGCAAGCCAGCCCGTTAAGTTCAGCTATCTTTTAACCAGTCAGCAGTGAAATAAGGATGAATCTGAGATGAATCGCGTATTACTGACCGGTGCCACCGGCTTAGTCGGGTCGCATCTGCTGCGCTTACTGATTGAGGATCCACGCGTCGATGAGATCATCGCGCCAACCCGTCGGCCACTGCCCGCGATGAACAAGGTGGTGAATCCGGTTGAGGCCGATCTCACCGATGTCCTCGGGCCGCTGCAAAGTTCGCTGGACACGGTGTTCTGCTGCCTGGGCACCACGCGTAAGCAGGCGGGCAGTAAACAGGCTTTTATCCACGTTGATTACAGCCTGGTGGTGGACAGCGGGTTAAGCGGATTACGTCTGGGGGGCGAAGCAGATGCTGGTGGTCAGCGCGCACGGGGCCAGTCGTCACTCACCATTTTTATATAATCGCGTCAAAGGCGAAATGGAGAATGCGCTGCGCCATCAGGGCTGGCCGCGCCTGACGCTGGTGCGGCCTTCATTGCTGCTTGGGGATCGCGCGCAGAAGCGCCGGGGTGAAAGCCTGGCGGGACCGCTGTTTTCGCTGCTGCCGGGCAACTGGCGGGCGGTCAGCGCGCACGACGTGGCACGCTGTCTGCACCAGCAGGCTTTTACGCCGGGGAGTGAGAGCGTCAATATCATTGAGTCTGGCGAAATCCCGCGCCACTCAGCGTAACTGCCAGATAATCTGATTACGGCTGCCGCGCCATTGCAGCGTGGCATCCTTCTCCTCTTCGACAAAACGGCCATCGATCAGCACGTCGAGATAGACCAGCACAGCGCGCTGCGCCGCATTCAGCTCCTGCATCCGGTAACCGGTCCAGAGCCAGATATCTTTACCGGGACACGTCTGTCGCACCCGTTTCACCAGACGGCGAATGTGCGGCACGTTATGCGGATGCAGCGGATCGCCGCCGCTCAGCGACAATCCCTGGCGCGGAATGCGGGTGTCCTGCAAATCCGCCAGCAGTTGCTCCTCCATCTCAAGCGTAAAGGGCACGCCGGAGTCGAGCCGCCAGGTGCTCTGGTTATAGCAGCCGCGGCACTGATGTTCGCAACCGGCGACAAACAGCGTGCAGCGGGTGCCAGGTCCATTAACGATATCCACATCATAGTAGCGATGGATGTGCATCATCCCAGCGGTCCTTCAGACAGATGCTTCACCCGACGCTGCACTTCCTGCTGTTTACCGGCATTAAAGGGCCGCGCATCCGGGCTGCCCAGATAGCCGCAGACCCGCCGGGTAACGGAGACGCGTGCCGGATCGTGGTTGCCGCAATTCGGACAGGTGAAGCCGCGGCTGGTACAGGTGAACTCGCCGTTGAAGCCGCACTCGTAACACTCATCAATCGGGGTATTGGTGCCGTAATAGGGCACGCGGTCATAGCTGTAATCCCAGACATCCTCCAGCGCCTTGAGGTTGTGCTGCACATTCGGGTATTCGCCGTAACAGATGAATCCGCCATTCGCCAGCGGCGGATAGGGCGCTTCAAAGTCGATTTTGTCGTAAGGATTGACCTTCTTCTCAACGTCAAGATGGAAGCTGTTGGTGTAGTAGCCCTTGTCGGTAACGCCTGGCACCAGACCAAACTGCGCCGCATCAAGACGGCAGAAGCGGTCGCACAGATTCTCGCTTGGCGTGCTGTAAAGGCTGAACCCATAGCCTGTTTCTGCTTTCCAGCGCTCGGTGGCATCGCGCATGTAAGCAATGATCTCTACCCCTTTGGCGCGCAGGGCCGCGTCATCGTAAGGATGCTGATGACCGCCGCTGAGCGCATTCAGGGTTTCATGCAGGCCGATATAACCCAGCGACAGCGACGCGCGGCCATTACGGAAAATAGGACCGACTTCATCATCCGCATTCAGCCGAACGCCACAGGCGCCTTCCATATAGAGGATGGGCGCCACGCGCGCTTTGGTCTTCTCCAGCCGCGCCACCCGCGTCATCAGCGCCCGCTTAGCCAGCAGCAGTCGCGCATCAAGCAGCGTCCAGAAGCGCGCTTCATCCCCGCCCGCTTCCAGTGCGATGCGCGGCAGGTTCAGGCTGATTACCCCGATATTGTTGCGGCCCTCATGAATCTGCTCGCCGTTCTCTTCATAAACGCCAAGGAAACTACGGCAGCCCATTGGGGTTTTAAACGAGCCGGTGACTTTAACCACCTGATCGTAATTGAGGATGTCGGGATACATCCGCTTGCTGGCGCACTCCAGCGCCAGTTGTTTGATATCGTAATTAACGTCGCCCGCCCGGCGGTTGACGCCTTCGCGAATGCTGAACACCAGTTTAGGGAACACCGCCGTCTTGCGATTTTTACCCAGTCCGGCCAGCCGGTTAAGCAGAATTGACTGCTGAATCAGCCGGGCCGCCCAGTCCGTCCCCAGACCAAAACCAAAGGTGACAAACGGCGTCTGGCCGTTGGCGGTGTGCAGAGTATTCACCTCATACTCCAGCGACTGAAAGGCGTCGTAGCACTCTTTCTCCGTACGCTGGCGCGCATACTGCTCGGCCTGCGGGATCTGCCACTGCTCAGCAATCGCCAGATGCCGGGCATAGCTCTGCTCAACAAACGGGGCCAGCACTTCATCAATACGGTTAATGGTAGTGCCGCCGTAAATATGGCTGGCGACCTGCGCGATGATCTGCGCCGTCACGGCGGTGGCGGTGGCGATCGATTTTGGCGGCTCGATTTCAGCATTGCCCATTTTGAAACCGTTGGTCAGCATGCCTTTCAGATCGATCAGCATGCAGTTGAACATCGGGAAGAAAGGGGAGTAGTCGAGATCGTGATAGTGGATCTCGCCGCGCTCGTGCGCCAGCACCACATCGCGCGGCAGGATCTGCTGCTGTGCGTAGTGTTTTGCCACGATCCCGGCCAGCAGATCGCGCTGCGTCGGGATCACTTTGCTGTCTTTGTTGGCATTCTCGTTCAGCAGCGCCGCATTGGTCTGATCGACCAGCCCGCGGATGGCGTGATGTAACTGGCTCTGACGATCGCGGGCGACATCGCGATCGTGGCGGTATTCAATGTAGGCGCGGGCCAGTTGAGGGTAAGGACCCGCCATCAGCGTCTCTTCAACCGCACACTGAATTTCACGGATATCCACTTCCGGACAATCGGCCAGCCGCAATGCCACGCGCTCAGCGACCTGCGCGCACCAGGCCGCGTCTTCTACTTCGGCTGCCCGTGCCGCCGCCGCCACGGCCTGCTCAATACGCTGCGCATCAAAGCCTGTCCGGCATCCATCACGCTTGATTACCACCGTCGCCATTTCTCTCTCCATAAACTACATATAGGGGTCGAAAGGATTCTATTATCTACATGTAGTGATTGCTGAGAATTATTGCGATCAGATTTGACCTGAAACAAGGAAGCCTCAACCCGCTGGAAAACTCTGGCTGATGTAAAAAATCGGGTGCTGGTTCAGGTTTCCTGCAGGATCCACTGGCGGATTGGCGAGCAGCAACTTTAATCAACGTTCTGCCCTGTCAAAACGTTGACGTTACAAGGATGCCCGCCAATGTGGTTACCCCGTTCTTTGCTCCTGCTCTCAGCCCTCAGCCCAATCGCCCTGGCCAGTCCGCTGCCGCTGATGCCCTGGCCGCAACAGGTGGAACAGCCCGCCAGCGGCGGCACGCTTATCCTGACGCCGCAGCTGACGCTGCAAATCGCCGGCGATCATCTGGCGGGTGCCGAAGCGCGCTGGCTGGAGCGCATCAGCAATCAGACCGGCTGGCCGCTGTTGCCCGCCACCCAGCCGGTGGCAGCACCGACTATCCGCATCGTCATTGCGAAGGCGGTGGATCCGCAGCCGCTGCCTGATAGCGATGAGAGCTATCAGTTGCAGGTCGATGGCGACGGCGTCCTGTTAACCGCGCCCAGCCGTTTTGGCGCGATGCGCGGCATGGAAACCCTGCTGCAGCTGATACAAAACGGCGCACAGGGGACAACCATTCCTTACGTCACCATCCACGATCATCCGCGCTTTCCGTGGCGCGGCGTGCTGATCGACACGGCGCGTCACTTTATGCCGGTGGAGACGCTTAAACGTCAGATCGACGGCATCGCCGCCGCGCGCATGAACGTCTTTCACTGGCATCTTACTGACGATCAGGGCTGGCGCTTCGCCTCCAGCCACTATCCCCAGCTGCAGCAGAAAGCCAGCGATGGCAACTATTACAGCCAGCAGCAGATGCGGGAGATCGTGAAATATGCCACCGATCGCGGGGTGCGTGTGGTGCCCGAGCTGGATATGCCGGGACATGCGTCCGCGCTGGCGGTGGCGATGCCAGAGCTGATTAGCGCACCCGGCCCCTGGCAGATGGAGCGCGGCTGGGGCGTCTTTAAACCGCTGCTCGATCCCAGCAACGAACAGGTTTATCAGGTGATCGATACGCTGGTGGGTGAGATGGCGGCGATCTTCCCCGATCCCTGGCTGCACATTGGCGGCGATGAGGTGGATCCGACACAGTGGAACGACTCGCCCACTATCCAGCAGTTTATGCGCGATCACGATCTGAAAGATGCCCATGCGCTTCAGGCATATTTCAATCAGCGGGTAGAGAAGATCCTGGAAGCCTATCACCGTCAGATGGTGGGCTGGGATGAGATTGCCCATCCCGACTTGCCGCGCAGCATTCTGATCCAGTCGTGGCAGGGCCAGGATGCGCTGAGCGCGCTGGCAAAAGAGAACTACCGCGGCATCCTCTCCACCGGTTTCTACCTCGATCAGCCTCAGCCTGCCAGCTATCACTACCGCAATGAGGTCACGCCACAGGGCCTCAACGGCCAGGATCGTCTGCGGCCAGGCGATCAGGCGCAGAGCTGGTCATTCACCATGCCGCGGCTGAAAGGCAGCCCGGTGAAGGGCAGCTTTACGCTGATACAGGGAGAACCAGGCTGGCACGGTTTTATCGACTTCGATGGCAAAGCCCGCCGGATGGTCGGTCAGATCAACTGGCTCTCGACTCAGCAGGTGCGGTTTAGCGTGGATAGCTGGATGGGGCCGTTCCAGCCGGTGTTCACGCTGCAACAGAACGCCCTCAAAGGTTATGCAGAGGTAGGCAACGTGCGTTATCCCACCACCGGCCAACGGCTGGCTCAGACGCCTGCGGGCATCGCGCCCGCGCTGCCCACACCTGAGCAGGTGCAGCAAAATCTGCTGGGTGGCGAGGCGGCGCTGTGGGCGGAAAACATCAACAGCCAGATTATTGATACCAAACTGTGGCCGCGCGCCTTTGTGGTGGCCGAGCGGTTATGGTCGGCACAGGATGTCACCAATACCGACTCGATGTATTCGCGGCTGGCGGCGATGGATCGCTGGAGCAGCGTGTCGGTCGGAACGCTGCAACACGCGCAGACGGAGCAGCAGATGATGCGGCTGGCCAGTGGGCATGACATCGCCCCACTGCGGGTACTGGCCGAGGTGCTGGAACCGGCGCAATACTACACGCGCCAGCATCTCAAGTTTCAGGCGGGCCATTACGACTACCATGAACCCCTGAACCGGCTGGCAGATGTACTGCCCGCTGAGAGTGAGGCGGTACGTCAGCTGGAGCAGCAGGTCGCCGTGTTAATCGCCAATCGTAATAATCCGGCTGCCGCCTCTGCGGTTCGCGCGCCGCTGCAGCGCTGGCAGGCTAACACCAGCGCGGTGCTGCCGATCATTAACGCGAGTGCAACGCTGAAGCCGCTGGCACAGAGCGTGCAGCAGATCGAGGCGCTGAGCGCCATGGGCCTCGCGCTGGTTAATGCTTACGTTCGCAATCAGGCGTTTGGTGCCAGTGAAGTGGCGGAGATGCGTGCGACACTGGATGCCGCCGCAGAGGTACAGGATGAAACAGTGATTGCGCTGGTCAGGCCGCTGGAGACGCTGCTGCGCGCCTTTCAGTAAACGCTGCGGCCGGATAAACCGGCCATAGCGTCCTCAGGCCGGGCCGCTGACCGAGTGGCGGCGCACCAGGGTCGGGCTGAACATGTGGGTCACTTCCGGCAGCGGCTGATTGTTAGCCAGCGCCAGCGCCAGCTGGGCCGCCTGCTGCGCCATGGTGACAATCGGATAGCGGATGGTGGTGAGGCGCGGTCGCACATAGCGCGAAACCAGCACATCATCGAAGCCGATCAGCGACATCTCTTCCGGCACCCGAACACCGTTATCGCTCAGCACCGCCAGCGCGCCGGCGGCCATTGAGTCGTTGTAGCAGGCGACGGCGGTGAAATTCTTGCCGCGACCCAGCAGTTCCGTCATCGCCTGCTCACCGCCCACTTCATCCGGTTCACCCCAGGTGACCAGCCGATCGCTGCACGGCAGGCCATGTTCTTTCAGCGCATCGTAGTAACCCTGCAGGCGATCTTCTGCATCGGAGATAGTGTGGGTCGAGCAGATAAAGGCGATATTCTGGTGGCCAAGCTGGATCAGATGACGGGTCGCCAGCCAGGCGCCGTAACGGTCGTCGAGCGCGATACAGCGTTTTTCAAAGCCTTTTATCAGCCGGTTCAGCAGCACCATGCCAGGCACCTGCTTCATCAGCACTTCCAGTTCTGCATCCGGGATTTTCTTAGCGTGAACCACCAGCGCCGCGCAGCGGTGACGCATCAGTTGTTCAATCGCCTGCCGCTCTTTTTGCTCATTATGGTAACCGTTACCAATCAGCAAAAAGTTACCGGTGTCACCTGCCACCTCATCCACGGCTTTTACCATTGCGCCAAAAAAAGGGATCGGAGACGTCACCGACAATCAGGCCGAGCGTTTCGGTCGATTGCTGCGCCAGTGCGCGTGCGTTGGCGTTCGGGTGATACTGAAGCTGCTCCATCGCCTGACCTACGGCCTGTCGGGAGCTGTCGCTGGCTTTGGGAGAATTATTGATTACACGGGAGACTGTGGCGACAGAAACGCCAGCCAGTCGCGCAACATCCTTTATGGTAGCCATGCGTTGACCTGCTTTGGGGAAAACGTTTACACATCGCATCAGTGTTACGGAAAAGGGCGGACACATCAACCCGACAGAATGCCAGCGTCGTCGCAAAAAGGGGTAAAAACGGTCGTTCCTGCACGTCTTCTGCTGAGGCGTCGCACCATGCTATGCTCAATCTCCCACCTGGCTACCGTGAAAAACAACGATGAAAACCAAAGTGCCACATCTGGCGCACTGGGGCGCCTTTACCGCCGTCACTGAAAACGATCGCCTGATTGGCTGCGAACCTTTCTTCGCCGATGCCGATCCGTCACCGATGATCCACACCATTCCTGAACTGGTCTATTCCGACAAACGCATTCGTCAGCCGATGGTGCGGCGCTCGTGGCTGAAGTCACGCGAAAAGAGCGACCGTACGCTGCGTGGCCGGGAGGATTTTGTTGCCGTCGACTGGGAAACCGCGCTGGATCTGGTGGCGGAAGAGAATCGCCGCATTCGCGAGCGCTATGGCGCATCGGGCATTTTCAACGGCTCCTACGGCTGGTCATCGGCCGGTCGCGTCAACCACGCCCGCACTCTGGTTCGTCGCTTCTACTTTCAGGGCGGCGGCGGCGTTGATCAGCAGGGTAACTACAGCTGGGGCGCCGCGCAGTTCTTCCTGCCCTATGTGATTGGCACCTACATGCCGCTGACCGGGCGCGTCACCGAATGGCCGCAGGTGGTGGAACATGCCGAAATTTTTGTCGCCTTTGGTGGGCTGGCGCTGAAAAACGCCCAGGTCGCCTCGGGGGGGCGCAGGGCAGCACAGCCTGAAACCGGCGCTGATGCAACTGGCGGCCAAAGGCACGCCGGTGATCAACATCAGCCCGATGCGTGATGACTGCCCGGAATTTGTTAACGCCGAGTGGATTCCGATTCGCCCCAACACCGACGTGGCGCTGATGCTGGCGCTGGGACATGAGATCACCCAGCGCGGCGCGGTTGACGAAGCGTTTCTCGCCAGCCACTGCACCGGCTGGCCGCAGCTGCGCGCCTATCTGCTGGGCGAAACCGACGGCGTGGCGAAAACCGCCGGCTGGGCCAGTCGTATCACCGGCATCCCGGCCGATCGCATTGTGCATCTGGCGCAGCAGCTTCACCGGCAAGCGCAGCTTTATTACCTGCTCCTATTCCGTTCAGCGCGCCCATCGCGGCGAGCAGCCTTACTGGATGATGATTGCGCTGTCGTCGATGCTCGGCCAGCCAGGCCTGCCGGGCGCCGGTTTCTCTTTTGGTCACGGTTCGATGAACAGCGTCGGCAACCCGCGCCAGGAAGGTCCGGCTCCGATGATGAGCACCGGCCCCAATCCTTCCGGGCTGTCGATTCCGGTGGCGCGGATCAGCGATATGCTGCTCAATCCCGGCCAGCCTTACCGCTTTCAGGGCGAAACCCTGCACTATCCCGACATTCACATGGTGCACTGGGCGGGCGGCAATCCTTTCCATCATCATCAGCAGCTCAACCGGCTGGTGGAGGGCTGGCAGCGGCCCGATACGGTCGTGGTGCAGGATATCGTCTGGACGCCCGCCGCGCAGATGGCGGACATTGTGCTGCCTGCGACCACCACGCTGGAGCGCAATGACATCGGCGGCTCCTCACGCGACCGCTTTGTGCTGGCGATGCATCAGGCGATTAAACCGCAGCATCAGGCGCGCAACGACTTCGATATTTTTGCTGACCTGGCGGAGCGCCTCGGCTACCGCGATACCTTCACCGAAGGGCGCAACGAGATGCAGTGGATCGCCCATCTTTATCAGCAGTGTGCGACCGCGCATCAGCGTAAAGGCATCGATTTCCCGGCGTTTGAGGAGTTCTGGCAGCGCGGCTTTGTGGAGATCCCCGAAGGGGGCAAACCCTATCAGTTTATGGATGATTTCCGTGCCGATCCGCAGGCCAATCCGATTAAAACCGCCAGCGGCAAAATCGAACTCTTCAGCCAGACCATTGCGGACTACCAGCTGGACGATTTCGCCGGCCATCCGGAATGGCGTGAACCGCAGGAGTGGCTCGGTTCGCCGGTCAGCCGCGACTATCCGCTGCACATGATCTCGATTCAGCCTTCCGACCGGTTACACAGTCAGCTGGATGCTACAGAAACGGTGCAGGGCAATAAAACCGCCGGACACGAAACGCTTTACATGCATCCGCAGGATGCGGCCGCGCGCGGGCTGGTGGAGGGCGACGAGATAGAGGTCAGCAACGCACGCGGCGTGATGCTGGCGGGCGTGCGGATCACCGATGGCGTGACGCAGGGCGTAGTGATTATCGCCACCGGCGCCTGGTTTGATCCCGGCTTTGGCAAGGCGTGGCAGCCGCACGATCGCGCGGGTAACCCCAACGTGCTGACGCTCGACATCGGCACCTCGTCGCTGACGCAGGGGCCAAACGCCATGAGCTGCCTGGTGGAAATCAAAAAACATCAGGATTGCACAATAGCGTAAGGATCTCATGGCTGGTTACATTTTGCCGGTAACTGTTGCGTTTGAGAGATGGCAGCCGATCGATCCCTCTTGCTACATTCAGGGTCCCAGAGGTATTGATGGGTGAACATCAATAGATTTTCTTGATTACACCAACCTGCGCAGATGCGCAGGTTTTTTTTTGCCAGAAATCGGCCGTCGATAACGAACTGATACACAGTTTTCCTGTTATACGGCCAGCGCTTTCTTTATAACTGCTGGCACCAGCCCCTTTCTCTTTATTTTGCGCAGCGGAATGCCATGCCCCGGATTAAAAAACTACTGGGAAAAGACCAGATAAAAGCGCCGTTTAACCCTTTTCGTTTCCGACTTATCTGCCTGGGTGTCACGACCTGTCTGGTGGTGCTGCTGGCGCGCGTCGCGGACCTGCAGTTCCTGAATCAGCCGATGCTGGAGCACGAAGCGGATCAGCGATCGCTGCGTACCGTGACGCTGCCTACCAGTCGCGGCACGCTGCTGGATCGTAACGGTGAAGCGCTGGCGCTCAGCGTCCCGTCGCGCGACGTGATTGCCGATCCGCAGCGTGTGCTGGAGAGCAACCCCGATTTTACCAGTGCCAAATGGGCCTATCTGGCGGCGGCGCTTAACACCCGTCCCGAAGAGCTGGCGGCGCAGATCACCGCCAACTCGAAACGTCGCTTCCTCTATCTGGGGCGTAAAGTCGAGCTGGGCATCGCCAAAGATATTAAAGAGCTGAAGCTGAAAGGCATCAGCGAAGTCTATGACGACAGCCGTTTCTATCCGATGAGCGAGGCCTCTGCGCCGCTGATCGGTATCGTCGGGGCGGATAACGTCGGCCTGAATGGACTGGAAAAGGGCTTTGATAAAGTATTGCAGGGCGAGCCGGGCAAAGAGGTCTATCGGCAGGATGCCGCGGGCAATATCATCGCGATGATCAACTATCAGCCGCCGACCCAACCGCCGACGGTACAGCTCAGCATCGACAAATATGACCAGTACACGCTCTACAGCAAACTGCGCGACGGCGTACTGATCAACAAGGCGGACTCGGGTGCGGCCGTGCTGGTGAAAATCGACACCGGCGAGATTCTGGCGATGGCTTCCTATCCGTCGTTCAACCCCAACAACTATGAAGGGGCAACGCCCGCGCAGATGCGTAACTCTGCCATCAATGACAGCTACGAACCGGGATCGACCGTCAAACCGTTAGTGGTGATGGAAGCGCTGGAGCGCCACCTGGTGCGCCCGGATTCGGTGATCGACACCACGCCTTACAGCGTTAACGGCCACCTGATCCGCGACGTCGGCCACTGGCCGCGCCTGACCATGACCGGCATTCTGCAAAAATCGAGCGACATCGGCGTGTCACACCTCGCGCTGGCGATGCCCGCCGAAGCGCTGGTCAACACCTATCATGCGTTCGGCCTTGGCAAACCGACCGGCTTAGGGCTGACCGGCGAAAGCGTCGGCTACTTTCCGTTGCACCGCACCCGCTGGGCAGATATCGAGCGGGCCACCTTCTCCTTTGGCTATGGCCTGCGTGTGACGCCGTTGCAGATTGCCCGCGAATACGCCACGCTCGGCTCCTATGGCATTTACCGTCCGCTCTCGATCACCCGCGTTACGCCACCGGTCATGGGACGCCAGGTCGCCAACCCGGAAACGGTGAAAGAGGTGGTGCACATGCTGGAGAGTGACGTCCTGCCGGGCGGAACCGGGCTGAAAGCTGCGGTCCCGGGCTACCGTCTGGCAACCAAAACCGGTACGGCGGAAAAAATGGGCACCAGCGGCAAGTATGATGGCGGCTACGTCAACTACACTGCCGGTCTCGCTCCCGCCAGCCATCCTGAAGTGGCGCTGGTGGTGATGATCAACCATCCGACGGCGGGCGATCACTTCGGTGGCTCGGTTGCTGCACCGGTGTTCGGCAATATCATGGGGCCGGTACTGAAACACATGAATATTGCACCGGATGCCATCTACACCAAACCGGCGGCCACTCCTTCAGATAAATCTTAGACAAATCAGAGTGTAAGCGAGGCGTGAAGGATATTCACACCTCGTTGCACTTCCCCGAATTCGGTTGCGTTTTCCTGCTGTCTCCGCGCGGTCAATCAGTGCGAGGATAGCAGTCCCAGAGGTATTGATGGGTGTGAAAACAACACTGCTTCGGCAGTGAGACCCTGTTATTACACCAACCCACGCAGATGCGTGGGTTTTTTTTGCCTGCTTGCCTGAGCCTGCCGTTACCGCTGTAAAAACCCCCCCGCTAAATCAACATCGTTCTTAACGAAACCCTGACAGTTTGCCGATAGAAAGGCGCATCGCCTTTCACTGATAATGGCCGCCGTGAAGCCTGGCGGTTTTTTGCCCGCCGCCGCTCACTGCCGCATTCCGCACGTTCCGGGATTTCTTTTTCTGCTTATCTGAAGAGTTCGACGATGACTCACCTTTCTCGCCCCGCGCGTTCCTTTGGGCTTAAATGGCTGCTCCTGTTGCTGGTGGCGGCGATTGTCGCTGGGGTTATCTGGCGTCTGCTGGCGGCGGGTCACGGGCCTGGCGAGGGGATGCCGTCGGGCAGACCGGGTGCGCATGGCATGATGGGCGGAGGGGCAACGCTGGTACACAGCGGTGTCGCCAGCACGGCGGATGTGCCGGTGTGGCTGAATGCACTCGGCACGGTCATCCCCAACGCCAGCGTCACGGTGACCAGCCGCGTTGACGGCCAGCTGGAGCAGGTTTTCTTTACTGAGGGGCAGAAAGTCAGCGCCGGGCAGCTGCTGGCGCAGATCGATCCGCGCAGCTTTCAGGCCACGCTGAACCAGTATCAGGGCGAACTCAGCGAAAACCAGGCGCTGCTGAAAAGTGCGGAGCTGACGCTGGCGCGCTACCGCAAACTGGCGGCGCAGGATGCACTGGCGCGTCAGGATCTGGACAGCCAGATTGCCACTGTCGGGCAGTATCGCGGTGCCGTCGCCGCCGATCAGGCGCAGATCGCCAGTGCCAGACTCAGCATTGAATATGCCCGGATCACCGCCCCGATCAGCGGGCGCGTCGGCCTGCGTCAGGTCGATCCCGGCAACATGGTTCAGAGTGCCAGCAGCACCGGCCTAGTGACCATCACCCAGATGCAGCCCGCCGCCGTGACCTTTAGCGTGCCGCAAAGCGAAATTCCGACGCTGGTCAGCGTGCTGCATCAGGGACAGAGCCTGCCCGCCACGCTGTATGATCAGGACAACCAGCATCAGCTCGGCAGCGGCGAAGTGAAGTTCATCAGCAACCAGATCGACACCGCCACCGGCACCGTGGCGCTGAAAGCGGTGTTCGCCAACCAGGATGAGTCGCTGTTTGCCAATCAGTTTGTGAATCTGCGGTTGCAGACCCGGGTGCTGAAAGGCGCGACGGTGATCCCGGCCCAGGCGCTGCAGCTGAGCAGCGACGGCAGCTTTGTCTTTGTGATCAATCAGGATCACAGCGTTACGCGCAAAGCGGTCACCACCGGTCCCGCTTTCGGAGACGATCAGCAGGCGATCCTCAGCGGCGTTTCGCCGGGCGATCGGCTGGTGACGGAAGGGATCGATCGTCTGACCAGCGGCAGCAAAGTGTCGCTGGCTGATGAGACGCCCGCCGCTGCGGGTGCTGTGTCGAAATGAACCCATCGCGCCTGTTTATTCTGCGTCCGGTCGCCACCATTCTGCTGATGGTCGGCGTGCTGATCGCCGGCATTTTTGCCTGGAAATTCCTCTCAACCTCGGCGCTGCCGCAGGTCGACTATCCGATCATTCAGGTCACCACGCTCTATCCGGGTGCCAGCCCGGATGTGATGGCGTCGTCGGTCACCTCACCGCTGGAGCGCCAGTTAGGGCAGATGGCGGGGCTGAGCCAGATGAGCTCCACCAGCGCCAGCGGCTCGTCGATCATTACCCTGAAGTTCAGCCTCGATCTGTCGCTGGATGTCGCCGAACAGGAGGTGCAGGCGGCGATCAATGCGGCGAATAACCTGCTGCCCGACGACCTGCCCAATCCGCCGACCTACAAAAAGGTTAATCCGGCGGACAGCGCGGTGGTGACGCTGGCGGCCAGTTCCAGCACGCTGCCGTTGACCGCGGTGCAGGATCTGGTCAATACCCGGGTGGCGCTGAAGCTGTCGCAGATCTCCGGCGTCGGGATGGTGACGCTGGCGGGCGGCCACCAGCCGGCGATTCGGGTGCAGATGAATCCTCAGGCGCTGGCGGCGCATCATCTGACGCTGGAGGCGGTAAATACGCTGATTGGCAACAGCAATGTCAATGGCTCCAAAGGCGGCTTTGACGGTAAATATCATTCGGTGACCATTGACGCCAACGACCAGCTGCGCACCGCAACCGAGTACGGGAACCTGATCCTCAGCTATGAGAATGGCGCGGCGCTGCGCCTGAAAGATATCGCCCACATTGAACAGGGTCCGGAAAACAGCTTCCAGTCGGCGTGGGCCAACAACCAGCCCGCGATTGTGATCAGCGTGCAGCGCCAGCCGGGCGCGAACGTCATCCAGGTGGTGGACAACATCAAGGCGCAGCTCCCCGCGCTGCAGGCGGCACTGCCGGACGGGGTGAAGATGACCATTCTCTCCGATCGCACCCAGACCATCCGCGCCTCGATCAGCGACGTCCAGTTTGAGCTGATGCTGTCGATTGCGCTGGTGGTGATGGTGACTTTCCTGTTTCTGCGCAACGTTGCTGCCACGCTGATCCCGAGCGTGGCGGTGCCACTGTCGCTGGTCGGCACCTTTGGTGTGATGTATCTGGCGGGCTTCAGCCTGAATAATCTGTCGCTGATGGCGCTGACTATCGCCACCGGTTTTGTCATTGATGACGCCATCGTGGTGGTCGAGAACATCTCCCGGCGGCTGGAGCAGGGCGAGTCACCGATGGAGGCGGCGCTGAAAGGCTCACTGCAGATTGGCTTCACCATCATCTCGCTGACCTTTTCGCTGATTGCGGTGCTGATCCCGCTGCTGTTTATGGGCGATGTGGTCGGGCGACTGTTCCGGGAGTTCGCGATTACGCTGGCGGTGGCGATTCTGGTGTCAATGCTGGTGTCGCTGACCCTGACACCGATGCTGTGTGCATATCTGCTGCGCCATATTCCGCCAGAACAGCAGTCGACGTTTGCCCGCAAGGGCGGCGAACTGTTTGATGCCCTGGTGCGCGGCTATGACCGGCTGCTGACCGTGGTACTGAACCATCAGAAACTGACGCTGCTGGTGGCGCTGGCCACCTTCGGGCTGACGGCGCTGCTCTACATGATGGTGCCGAAAGGCTTCTTCCCGACCCAGGATACCGGGCTGATTCAGGGCATTACCGTCGCCTCACAGGATGTCTCGTTTAACGCCATGGCAACGCGGCAGCAGGCGTTGTCGGCGCGGATCCTGAAAAACCCGGCGGTGGAGAGCGTCTCATCGACGATCGGCATCGACGGCACCAACACCAGCCTTAACAGCGGGCGGTTACAGATCAACCTGAAGCCGTTTGGCTCGCGTGATCTCAGCGCCAGCGAGGTGATCAGCCAGCTGAAACAGGCGACTGCCGATGTGGCGGGCATCCGGCTCTATCTGCAACCGGCGCAGGATCTCACCGTCAACGATCAGGTCTCGCCGAGTCAGTATCAGTTCACCCTCGATGATGCCGACAGTGAAAATCTGGTCAGCGAGTCGCCGAAACTGGTGGCGGCATTGCAGCAGCGGCCCGAGTTTAATGGCGTGGTGAGTAACCTGCAGGATCAGGGGCGCGTCTCTTACGTTGAGCTGAACCGCGATAAAGCGGCGCGCTTCGGCATTACTGCCTCGGACGTGGACACCGCGCTCTATAACGCCTTTGGTCAGCGGCTGGTCTCGACCATCTTCACCCAGTCGAATCAGTATCGGGTGGTGCTGGAAGTGGCTCCGGCATACCAGCAGGGTCCGGCGTCGTTTGATGATGTCTGGCTGCAATCGTCCGGCAGCAGCAGTTCGGCGTCGTCATCCACCAGCACGACTTCATCAACGTCAACGTCTTCGTCAACATCTACGTCTTCGTCGACGTCCACTTCAGCCTCTGACACCAGCGCCAGCACCACCAGCAGCGGCATGGTCAAACTCACCTCTATCGCCACTATCCACCAGCGCACCGGTTCGCTGATGCACATGCGGCTGAATCAGTTTCCGGCGGTGATGATCTCCTTCAACCTTAATCCGGGCTATTCGCTGGAGGATGGACAGCGGGCGATCGCGGACGTGCAGCAGCTGCAGCTGCCGGAGAGCACCACGCTGCGTTATCAGGGGGAAACCTCGGCGTTTCAGAGCGCCACCGGCAACACGCTGTGGCTGATTCTGGCGGCGCTAATCACCATGTATGTGGTGCTCGGCATCCTCTACGAAAGCTTTATCCATCCGGTGACCATCCTCTCTACGCTGCCGTCGGCGGCGGTGGGCGCGTTGCTGACGCTGCTGCTGGCGGGCACCGAATTCAGCCTGATTGCGCTGATTGGGGTGATACTGCTGATCGGCATCGTGAAAAAGAACGCCATCATGATGATCGACTTCGCGCTGGAGGCGGAACACCATCAGCAACTCAGCGCGCGCGATGCGATTCATCAGGCCTGCCTGCTGCGCTTCCGCCCGATTCTGATGACGACGATGGCGGCGCTGCTGGGTGCGCTGCCACTGATGCTGGCCTCCGGCTCCGGGGCAGAGCTGCGTCAGCCGCTGGGGCTGGTGATTGTCGGCGGGCTGATTGTCAGTCAGGTGCTGACGCTCTTCTCCACGCCGGTCATTTACCTCCTGTTTGATGGGCTGGCGCAGCGCGGTAACGCCTGGGTGAAACGCCGTCAGCAGCGGGCGCGGAGCGGGCAATGAATCTGACACGGCTGTTTATCTTTCGTCCGGTGGCGACGCTGCTGCTGACGCTGGCGATCCTGCTGCTGGGCGCGCTGGGCTACCGGCTGCTGCCGGTAGCACCGCTGCCGCAGGTCGATTTTCCTACCATCATGGTCAGCGCCAGCCTGGCAGGCGCCAGCCCGGAAACCATGGCGGCGACGGTCGCTACGCCGCTGGAACGTTCGCTGGGGCAGATTGCCGGTATCAGTGAGATGACCTCCAGCAGCTCGCAGGGCTCCAGCAGCATCATCCTGCAGTTTGAACTGGACCGCGATATCAATGGCGCGGCGCGCGACGTGCAGGCGGCAATCAACGCGGCGCGCAGCCTGCTGCCCAGCGCAATGGCCTCGCTGCCAACCTATCGCAAAGCCAACCCGTCAGACGCGCCAATAGTGATGCTGGCGCTGACCTCTGCCACCCGCACGCCAGGCGAGCTCTACGATCTGGCGGAGAGCAAAATCGAACAGGCGATGGGGCAGGTACAGGGCGTCGGCGAAGTGTCGCTGATGGGCAGCGCCTTACCGGCGGTGCGGATTGATCTGCAGCCGCTGAAGCTGACCCATTACGGCATCTCGCTGGAGACGGTGCGTGCCGCCGTCGCCAACAGCACCACTAATCTGCCTAAAGGGATCTTACAGGGCAGTGACCAGTCGTGGCTGGTGGACAGCAACGGCCAGCTGGAGAAGGCGGCCAGCTACCGCGATCTGATCATCACTTATCAGCAGGGCAACGCGGTGCGACTGCGCGACGTCGCCACGGTCTATGACTCGGTGGAAGATCGCTATCAGGCGGGGTTTCTGAATGCCACACCGGCGGTGATGATCGGTATCAAACGTCAGGCGGGTGCCAACATGCTGGAAACCATCGACGCGATAAAAGCGCAGTTGCCACAGCTGGAAAAGAGCCTGCCCGCTGACAGCCAGCTGAACGTGGTGGTTGACCGTTCGCCTGGCGTGCGCGCCTCGCTGTATGACACCGAAGAGACGCTGCTGATCGCGGTGCTGCTGGTGATTGCGGTGGTGTTTGTTTTTCTGCGCAATCTGCAGGCGGTGATCATTCCGGCGCTGGCACTGCCGGTGTCGCTGATCGGCACCTGCGCGGTGATGTATCTGCTGGGATACAGCCTGGATAACCTGTCGCTGATGGCGCTGATTATCGCCACCGGCTTCGTGGTGGATGATGCGATTGTGGTGCTGGAAAACATCACCCGTCACATTGAGCGCGGGCTGAGCCCGTTGCGGGCGGCGCTGCGCGGGGCGCAGGAGGTGAGCTTCACCGTGCTGTCGATGACCGTGTCGCTGATTGCGGTGTTCATCCCGATCCTGCTGATGGGCAGCATTGTCGGGCGGCTGTTCCGCGAATTTGCCGTGACGCTCACCGTATCGCTGCTGATCTCGCTGTTTGTTTCGCTGAGCCTGACGCCGATGCTCTGCGCCCGCCTGCTGAAACCAAAGCCGCCCGTCAGCCAGCGGCCGCATCCGCTTTATCAGTTGATTGAAAACCAGCTGAATCGCCTGCTGGCCGCCTATGGGCGCGGGCTGGCCTGGGTGATGCGCCATCAGAAACTGACGCTGCTCAGCCTGCTGCTGACCGTACTACTGAATGTTTTTCTCTTCGTCGTGGTGCAGAAGGGCTTCTTCCCCAATCAGGATACCGGGCTGCTGATGGGTGCGCTGCGCGCCGATCAGAACATCTCGTTCCAGGCGATGAAGCCGAAAATGCTGATGTTCACGCAGATCATTCAGCAAGACCCGGCGGTAGAGAGTGTGATGTCGTCGATGGGCAGCGGGATGTTTGGCTCCCGTAACAGCGCCAACTTCTTTGTGCGGCTTAAAGATTTTGATCAGCGCGATGCGACCGCCACCGAGGTGGCCAACCGGCTGACGCGCAAAACCAGTCACATCGCCGGGGCGCAGATGTTCCTGATGGCGGCGCAGGACCTGCACATTGGCGGACGCAGCGCCAACGCCACATATCAGTACAGCCTGCAGGCGGACGATCTCGATCTGCTGCGCACCTGGACGCCGAAAGTGCAGGCGGCGCTGGCGGCGATCCCTGAGCTTAACAGCGTGGACTCCGATTCGCAGACCGGCGGCCAGGAGTTGGAGCTGAACATCGATCGTGATCGCGCCACCCGTCTGGGCGTCAACGTGAACATGCTGGATACGCTGCTGAACAATGCGTTCAGCCAGCGGCAGATCGCCACGCTCTATCACACCCTGAATCAGTATCACGTGGTGATGTCACTGCAGGATAGCGACACCGCCAATCCTGAGACGCTGCAGCAGCTTTATGTGATTAACGACAGCGGTGACCGCGTGCCGCTCTCCGCCTTTGCCCGCTTCAGCGGCGGCAACGCGCCGCTGTCGGTGGCGCATCAGGGCCAGGCCGCGACCAGCACCCTGGCGTTTAATCTCAACGAGGGGGTGTCACTGGAACAGGCGCAGGAACTGATAAAACAGGCGATGGCGAAGCTGGGCCTGCCGTCGACCCTTCATGCCGGTTTTGCCGGCACCGCCGCCGCCTTTTCTCAGCTGACCGCGACCATGCCGTGGCTGATTCTGGCGGCGCTGGCGGCGGTCTATCTCGTGCTCGGCTTGCTCTATGAGAGCTACATCCATCCACTGACCATTCTTTCGACCCTGCCGTCAGCGGGCGTCGGCGCGCTGTTACTGCTGCTGCTGACCGGCACGCAGCTCACGGTGATCGCGCTGATTGGCATCATCCTGCTGATCGGCATCGTGAAAAAGAACGCCATCATGATGATCGATTTCGCCATCGACGCGGAACGGCAGCAGGGCATGTCGCCACAGCAGGCGATCACCCAGGCGTGCCTGATGCGCTTCCGGCCCATCATGATGACCACGCTGGCCGCCTTTTTCGGCGCGTTGCCGCTGGCGCTGGGCAGCGGCGGTGATGCCGATCTGCGCAGCCCGCTGGGCATCGCTATTGCGGGCGGACTGGCGCTCAGCCAGCTGCTCACGCTGTTTACCACGCCGGTTGTTTATCTTTGGCTCGATCGTCTGGGCCGTGCCACTCAACGTCAATGGCGTCGTCTGCGCCCTACGGAATCCTGATCCATGAAACCGCTTATCCCCTTTGTTGTGATGCTGCTGCTGGGCGGCTGTAGCGTCGGTCCCGACTATCAGCGCCCCGCGATGGTGATGCCGGTCCACTATAAAGAGGCCAGAGGCTGGCAGCAGGCGACGCCGCTTGATGCGCAAAGCAGAGGCGAATGGTGGGCGGTTTATCACGACGCCACCCTGAGCGGCCTGCTGAACCAGGTGAGCATCTCGAACCAGAACGTGGCGAATTATGCCGCGCAGTACCGGCAGGCACAGGCGCTGGCGAGTGAGTCACGCGCGGCGCTGTTTCCCTCGCTGGGCTATGACGGCAGCGCGACACGCAGCGGCAGCCACGCGACTGACAGCAGCGTTCGCACCACCAGCAGCAGCCATCAGGCGGAGCTGAGTGCCAGCTGGGAGCCTGATCTGTGGGGCAAACTGCGACGCACGCTGGAGGAGAACCGCGCCAGCGCCTCGGCCAGCGCGGCGGAACTGGCCAATATTACCCTGAGCGCCCAGTCTGAACTGGCGCAGGACTATTTCCAGCTGCGCATCATGGATCAGAAAATCGCGCTCTATCAGCAGAGCGTTGATGCTTATCAGCGCTATCTGAAAGTGATTACCAGCCAGTATCAGGCGGGCACCGCGTCGCGTGCGACCCTGGCCCAGGCGCAGCTGCAGCTGGAGAGCGCCAGCGCCTCGGCGCAGGATTATCAGTGGCAGCGCGCGCAGATGGAGCACGCCATTGCGCTGCTGATCGGCAAAGCACCCGCTGAATTCAGCCTGACCGCCGCGCCGCTGACGGCCACGCTGCCCGCGATTCCGGCAGCCCTGCCGGGCGAGCTGTTGCAGCGCCGTCCCGACATTGCTTACGCCGAACGTAACATGGCCGCGGCCAATGCTGCGGTGGGCGTGGCGGTGGCCGGTTACTATCCCGACCTGACCCTGAGCGCCAGCGGTGGCGTCAGTTCTTCCGTGCTGCATTCGCTCTTCTCGCTGCCGAACCGCGTCTGGTCGCTGGGGCCGGAGCTGAGCGGCACGCTGCTGGATTTTGGTGCGACCGCAGCACAGGTCGATCAGGCACAAGCGGGCTGGGATGCCAGCGTCGCGACCTATCGTCAGACGGTGCTGACCGCAATGCAGGAGGTGGAAGATAAGCTGGTGGAGCTGAACACGCTGCAGGGTGAGATCGCCGCGCAGCAGCGCGCCACCGAAGCAGCGCAGACCTCTGCGCGGGTGACGCGTTTGCAATATGAGGCGGGCATGATTACGTATCTGGATGTGGCGACCACCGAAAACAGCCGCCTGAGCGCGCAGCAGAGTTTGCTGACGCTGCAGAGCACACAGTGGGTCAGCAGTGTGGCGCTGATTGCGGCACTGGGCGGTGGCTGGCAGGCACCCTGAAGGCGGCGTCAGGTTACCGATAATTCTGTTGTCGAACCGCCTCAAATCCTGCATCGTGAGGGGCTATTTTCACGATGCTAAGGAGCCGGCATGGTTTTCACACTATTGCGCCTGATATTTCGCCTGTTATGGCGGGTCGAACTGCGTGGCGACGTCGCCGAACTGCATAAGCAGAAGGTATTGATCACGCCGAACCATATGTCGTTTCTCGACGGCATATTGCTGGCGCTATTTTTGCCGATTAAGCCGGTCTATGCGGTCTATTCGACCATCAGCGAAAGCTGGTTTATGCGGCTGGTTAAACCCTTTATCGACTATGTGCCGCTCGATCCCACCAAACCCATGGCGCTCAAACAGCTGGTCAGGCTGATCGACAGTGGCCGTCCGGTGGTGATCTTCCCGGAAGGACGTATTACCGTCACCGGCTCGCTGATGAAGATCTACAGCGGGGCGGGTTTTGTCGCGGCGCGTTCGGGCGCGAATGTGGTGCCGATGCGCATTGAAGGCGCAGAGTACACGCCGTTTGGCCGTCTGGCGGGCGTGTTTAAACGTCGCCTGTTCCCGCGCATCACCCTGACGATTCTGCCCGCCACCCGCATTCCGATGCCGGAGGCGAAACGGGCGCGCGATCGGCGCGTGCTGGCCGGTGAGCATCTGCATCATGTGATGATGGAAGCGCGCATGGCGGTGCGTCCGCGTGAAACCCTGTTTGAGGCGTTTCTGGCGGCGCGTACGCGTTATGGCGCGTTTAAGCGCTGCATCGAAGATGTCAATTTCAAACCCGACAGCTACAACGGACTGTTGAAGAAGGCGCTGGGCGTGGGCCGTATTCTGGAGCGCTACAGCCAGCCGCGCGAAGTGGTAGGACTGCTGCTGCCCAATACCACCGTCACGGCGGCGGCGATTTTCGGGGCATCCCTGCGCGGACGCGTTCCGGCGATGCTCAACTATACGGCGGGCGTAAACGGCATGCGGGCGGCACTGACCGCCGCGCAGATCAAAACGGTCTTCACGTCGCGCCAGTTCCTGGACAAAGGCAACCTGTGGCATCTGCCACAGGGGCTCGATGATGTGCAGTGGATCTATCTGGAAGATCTGAAAGATACCGTGACCAGTAAGGACAAACTGTGGATCGTCGCCCATCTGCTGATGCCGCATCGCGCACAGCTGCCCCAGCAGCCGGAAGACGCCGCGATGGTACTGTTTACCTCCGGCTCGGAAGGCAACCCCAAAGGGGTGGTGCATTCGCATAAAAGCCTGCTGGCAAACGTTGAACAGATCCGCACCATCGCCGACTTCACCCCGCGCGACCGCTTTATGTCGGCGCTGCCGCTGTTCCATGCCTTTGGTCTGACCGTCGGGCTGTTTACGCCGCTGATGACCGGCGCGCAGGTGTTCCTCTATCCCAGCCCGCTGCACTATCGCATCGTGCCGGAGCTGGTTTATGACCGTAACTGCACCGTGCTGTTTGGCACCTCGACCTTCCTCGGCAACTACGCGCGCTTTGCCGCGCCCTATGATTTTGCCCGCCTGCGCTATGTGGTGGCGGGGGGCGGAGAAGCTGCAGGAGAACACCCGTCAGCTCTACATGGAGAAGTATGGCATTCGCATTCTTGAAGGCTACGGCGTAACCGAATGCGCGCCAGTGGTCGCGATTAACGTGCCGATGGCGGCGAAGGCGCACACCGTCGGACGCATTCTGCCGGGCATGGATTCGCGGCTGATGTCGGTGCCGGGCATTGAGCAGGGCGGACGGCTGCAGCTGCGCGGGCCGAACGTGATGAAAGGGTATCTGCGGGTTGAGAATCCAGGCGTGCTGGAAGTGCCGGTCGCCGACGATGGTGAAGGCAATCAGGAAGCGGGCTGGTATGACACGGGTGATATCGTCAGCTTTGATGACGGCGGTTTCTGCCAGATTCAGGGGCGCGCCAAACGCTTCGCGAAGATTGCCGGTGAGATGGTGTCGCTGGAGATCGTCGAGCAGATCGCCCTGAAAGCGTCGCCGGACAAACAGCATGCCGCCTCGCTGCGCCCGGATGGTCAGCGTGGTGAGGCACTGGTGCTGTTCACCACCGACGCTGAACTGGCGCGCGACAACCTGCAGAAAGCGGCCCGCGAGCTGGGTGCGCCAGAACTGGCGCTGCCGCGTGATATCCGGGTGATGAAGCAGTTGCCGCAGCTGGGCAGCGGTAAACCCGATTACGTCACGCTGAAAAAAATGGCGGAAGAGGAGCAGGCATGAGCCTTGATCGTAATGCGCCGCTGATGTCACGCGGCATGATCGCCGTGATTATCGCCCAGTTCTTTTCGGCCTTCGGCGATAACGCGCTGCTGTTTGCCACGCTGGCCGTGCTGAAAAGCCAGTTCTATCCCGACTGGAGCCAGCCGGTGCTGCAGATGCTCTTTGTCGCGGCCTACATTCTGCTGGCACCGTTTGTCGGTCAGGTCGCGGACAGCATGGCAAAAGGGCGGGTGATGATGCTCGCCAACAGCCTGAAGCTGCTGGGCGCGCTGGTGATCTGCTTCGGCTTCAACCCCTTCCTCGGTTATACCCTGGTGGGCGCGGGCGCAGCCGCTTACTCTCCGGCTAAATATGGCATCCTCGGTGAGATCACTCACGGCGAGAAGCTGGTGAAAGCCAACGGGCTGATGGAGGGATCGACCATCGCCGCCATTCTGCTCGGCTCAGTGGCGGGTGGGATGCTGGCTGACTGGCATCTGCTGGCGGCGCTGGGGATCTGTGCGCTGACCTACGGCATTGCCGTGGTGGCCAACCTGTTTATCCCGAAACTGCAGGCGGCGCGTCCTGGTCAGAGCTGGCAGCTGGGTATGATGGTACGCAGTTTTTTCAGTGCTGCCGCGCTGCTATGGCGTGATGCGGAGACGCGCTTCTCGCTGCTCGGCACCAGCCTGTTCTGGGGCGCAGGCGTGACGCTGCGTTTTCTGCTGGTGCTGTGGGTGCCGGTGGCGCTGGGCATCAGTGACAACACCACGCCAACGACCCTGAATGCCATGGTGGCGATCGGGATTGTGATTGGGGCGGCGGCGGCGGCGAAGCTGGTGACGCTTGAAACGGTGCGTCGCTGTATGCCAGCCGGTGTGCTGATTGGTGTGATGGTCGTCGTCTTCGCGCTGCAGCATTCTCTGCTGAATGCCTATCTGGTGCTGATGCTGATTGGCGCGCTGGGCGGTTTCTTTGTGGTGCCGCTGAATGCGCTGTTGCAGGCGCGGGGCAAAGAGAGCGTCGGTTCAGGTAATGCGATTGCGGTGCAGAATCTGGGTGAGAACAGCGCCATGCTGATCATGCTGGGGCTCTATACGCTGGCGATCAAGGCGGGTGCCCCTGCGGTGGCGACGGGCGTCGGTTTTGGCGTGCTGTTTGCGCTGGCGATAGCGCTGCTGTGGCTGTGGCGACCGGCTAAGCGTTAAGCGATTCACCGCCTCTCTCCGGGATAGCCGGAGAGAGGCGGACGCCCTCGTTAACAATAGATGTTAACAACGGAGATTAGCGACGAAGGGCAATCGCTTCGATTTCGATCTTCACATCTTTTGGCAGACGCGCCACTTCGACACAGGAACGCGCCGGGAAGTGAGCTTCATGCTCGGTGAAAAACGCCTCATAAGCCGCATTGACCGTGGCGAAGTCATTTAAATCTTTTACGAACACCGTGGTCTTCACGATGTCGCCGACCTTCAGACCTGCTGCTTCAACAATCGCCTTCACATTTTCCAGTGACTGACGCGCCTGTGCGGCAACGTCATCCGCCACCTGGCCGGTCGCCGGATCCACCGGGATCTGGCCAGAGGTGATGATCATGCTGCCCAGATCGACACCCTGAACATAGGGGCCGATAGCGGCAGGGGCTTTTCCAGTACTGATTTCACGAGACATCATTGCTCCTTTGATTACGTCGTCAGGCGGCGATGCCGCCGGTGTTGCCCATTATAAGGTCGGGCAGGGCGATTACCAGTGACCCAGCACCACATGGCGGGCGAACTCTTTTTTCGCAATATTTGCACTTCAGATGCACATCGTCGGCGCGCTGCTTCACGGCAAAGCTGGAGAAGACCGGCTCGCTGCGGCTGATGCAGTTGCTGTTCGGGCAGGTCAGCACCCGTTCAACGTGGTCCGGCAGCGTCGGGGCGATCTTTGCGACCACTTCATAGTCGTCGATGCGGTTGACCGTGGCATGGGGCGCATAGACCGCCAGCTGATTGACCTGATCGTCGGTGAGAAAGGTGTTCTCAATCTTGATCAGATCTTTGCGGCCCATCTCGCCTGAGGGCAGATTCAGGCCAATAGTAATGCGCTGATCGGTTTCGGTCAGCCGGAACAGAGAGAGCAATTTAAAGCCGATCTGCGCCGGAATATGGTCGATGACCGTGCCGCGTTTGATCGCTTCGACCTGCAGTTTGTTGTCCTGCGTCATGGGGGGTATCTCCTTACAGGGCGAGTTCGCTGTTTAAAACCAGTGCCAGCAGAGCCTGGCGCGCATAGATGCCGTTACCCGCCTGCTGGAAATACCAGGCATACGGGGTTTTATCGACATCGGTGGTGATTTCGTCGATGCGCGGCAGCGGGTGCAGTACCTTCATATTGTCTCGCGCCGTAGCGAGATCGGCGGCGCGCAGAATGAACTGCGCTTTGACATTGGCATATTCTGACGGATCGAGCCGCTCTTTCTGCACCCGCGTCATGTAGAGGATATCGAGCTGCGGCATCACCTCTTCAAAGCTGTCGTGACGTGACCAGCTGATATTCTTCTCATCCAGCATGTCGGTGATATAGGCCGGCATCGCCAGCGCATCGGGCGCGATAAAGAAGAAGCGGTTGCCGTCAAACTTCGCCAGCGCCTGGGTCAGGGAGTGGACGGTGCGGCCATACTTCAGGTCGCCGACCATCGCCACATTCAGCTGATTAAGACGGCTCTGCGTCTCCTGAATGGTGAAGAGATCAAGCAGCGTCTGGGTCGGATGCTGGTTCGCGCCGTCACCGGCGTTGAGAATCGGGATGCCACCGGAGAATTCGGTCGCCAGCCGCGCCGCGCCTTCCTGCGGGTGACGCATCACAATGGCATCGACGTAGGTGCTAATCACTGAAATGGTGTCGGCCAGGGTTTCGCCCTTTTTTGCCCAGCGACGTATTACTGCCGTCAGCAAAGCCCACCGCTGACGCGCCGAGGCGATGAATGGCGGTTTCAAACGACAGGCGGGTACGGGTCGACGCCTCAAAGAAGCAGCTGGCGATAACCTTGTGCTTCAGCAGTTCCGGCTGCGGATGGGCTTTAAGCTTCGCGGCGGTGTGTAGCGCCAGTTCCAGCTCTTCACGACTGAGGTCGTTGATTGAAATAATGTGCTTGCGATATAGCGGGTTAGCCATAGCTGTCTCCTCTGCGCGGCCGGATTGCGGACAAAAAAAAGCCCCTGCTTAAGGGGCTTTTTTTAAGATCGGGTCGATGACCGAAAGAAACAGTAGCACCGCCTGCGGTCAGGCGTGATTGAGCGTCAAATTGTCCGCTGTGCTGTAGCATATTTCCTCCGGCAAATTGGGCCGCATTATACCCGTTCGCGGTGGGGCAGCAAGAGGAAAACGTTTGCGCCTGCTTAGCCGCTCGGAGGCCGGGACAGGTCAGGCGGATGAATCGCTAAGTATCCGCGCTCCCTGGCAGCATTAGCCCGTGTCACATCCGTCGGTCAGCGCTGGCCCAGCGTGGCCACCATTACCGCTTTAATCGTATGCATCCGGTTCTCGGCCTGGTCGAACACAATGCTGTGCGGCGACTCAAACACCTCGTTGCTCACTTCCATGCCGTTGGGCAGATCGTACTGTTCCGCCATCTGCTGTCCCAGCGTGGTCTGATCGTCGTGGAAGGCGGGCAGACAGTGCAGGAATTTAACCTGCGGGTTGCCGGTCAGATCGAGCATCGCCCGATTCACCTGATAGTCACGCAGCAGCGCGATACGCTCGGCCCACACCGCTTTGGCTTCGCCCATCGACACCCAGACATCGGTGTAGATAAAGTCAGCGCCTTTCACGCCGTCGGCAATATGTTCGGTGAGGGTAATTTTCCCGCCGGTCTGCTGCGCGGCTGCGCGGCACTGCGCCACCAGTTGCTCTTCTGGCCAGCAGCTCTTCGGTGCCACCAGACGCAGATCCAGCCCCACCTGTGCGGCGGCTTCCAGCATGGTGTTGCCCATGTTGTTGCGCGCATCACCTACATAAACCAGCGTCATCTCGCTGAGTTTTTTGCCCGGCAGATGCTCCTGCATGGTCAGCAGGTCGGCCAGCAGCTGGGTCGGATGAAACTCGGTGGTCAGGCCGTTCCACACCGGCACACCGGCATGTTCCGCCAGGGTTTCCACCAGTTCCTGTCCGTAACCGCGATACTGAATGCCATCGTACATCCGGCCCAGCACCCGCGCGGTGTCGCGCATCGACTCTTTATGGCCGATCTGGCTGCCACTCGGCCCAAGATAGGTGACGTTTGCACCCTGATCGTAAGCGGCAACTTCGAAAGAGCATCGGGTACGGGTCGAGTCTTTTTCGAAGATGAGCGCGATGTTTTTACCTTTCAGATGCTGCACTTCCTGGGCGCTTTTTTTCGCCCGTTTCAATTCAGCGGAAAGGGTAAGCAGATGATCAATTTCGGCGGGCGTAAAATCCAGAAGCCTGAGGAAATGGCGCTGATACAGCTGACTCATACAACACTCCGGTAATCATTAAAGTGAATTAAAATTCAATCTAACCGTATGAATATGCATTTTCAAGTGCGGGGCTAATAAACTTTTCGTTTTGTGTAGTGGCGCGACGGGCAGTATGGGAAAATAATTGATTATTGCCGAACTCAGAGAGGATATCGTCATGGCATATGAAGCATTACTGGAAGAGCAGCAGGAAGAGACGCGGCAGATTATCGAAGAGCTGCTGGAGGATGGCAGCGATCCTGATGCGCTCTATACCATCGAGCACCATCTCTCATGCAATAATTTTGATTCGCTGGAAAAAGCGGCCGTTGATGCGTTCAAGCTGGGTTATGAAGTGACCGAGCCGGAAGAGCTGGAGCTGGAAGATGGCACCACCGTGATGTGCGTCGACATCATCAGCGAATCCGCCCTGAAGCCTGAACTGATCGATGTGCAGGTTGAGCAGCTGGTGAACCTGATTGGTAAGTACAACGTCGATTACGACGGCTGGGGTACCTATTTTGAAGATCCCGATGCCGAAGATGAAGATGACGACGCCATCGAAGATGAAGATGATGATGGTATTCGCCACTAAGTAGCCGGGGCGGAGAGTTCTCCGCCTGTCACCCCTGCCACCTGTTTTAACATCATGAACTACGCACCCTTACTTGAACCGATCTATCAGTTTCTGCACTGCCGCACGCCACAGGCCTGGATTGATGAGGCGCGCAAGCCGGAAAATCTGACCCTGCTGTTAACCGACCATCTGGTGTGCGAACTGAAAGCCGCACAGACCGCGGTGTGGTTGATCCGTAAATATGTTGCCGACAAACCCAGCGGCGACGCCATTCTGGCATGGCTGAAACCCTATGAAGATTTTATCTTCCGCGAAGATGGCGACAGCGACTTTATCAACGCCCATAAGAACCTGACAAAACGTATCATCGTGCGCAATGCGCTGCCGTGGGCGGATGAGCTGGTGGAGAAGATGGTGCTGCTGATTAAAGAGGAGCTGCATCACTTCTATCAGGTGTGGGAAATTATGCAGTCTCGCGGGCTGGTCTATCAGAAGATTACCTCCAGCCGCTATGCCAAATCGCTGCTGCGCGAAGTCACCACCCATGAACCGGAAACGCTGGTGGATAAGCTGATATGCGGCGCTTACATCGAGGCGCGCTCCTGCGAACGTTTCGCCAGTCTGGCTCTTTATCTTGATGACGAACTGGCGAAGTTCTATCTGTCGCTGTTGCGCTCAGAGGCGCGGCATTATCAGGACTATTTAACCCTGGCGGCGCAGATTGCCACCAGAGACATCACGCCGCGGGTGCAGGTGATTGGGGCAACAGAAGGGCGGTTAATTAGCGAACCCGACAACGAATTACGCTTTCACAGCGGCGTACCGGCGTTCTGAAAAGAGTAAACGGCGATCTTACGATGGCCGTTTATTTTTTATATTGAACCGGGTTGATTTTATTAATAATAAAAATATAAATATTAACCATTAATCTAATGTGAACGCGTTACTTCCGCTAAATATAATTTGAGTGACCCCTCACAAAATACTTTATCTCTTCTGTTTTTTCTTTGCGGAATAACTATAGTGCTCTTGCCGGATTAGGATTGTTATTTTTCAAGCAAAACCTGATTCATAACACCTCTTTGCCAGAGAGGGTTGTGAATCAGGTTTTTTTTTGCACCGGCTATAGCCGGGGAAAAGAATCAGCGACTTTTTTTTGGCGTCCAGTTTTGCTAATAAGCATTTAATGGAAGGAGTCATTAACATGAGGGGAAAGCGAGGTATTCCGTTATTTATTTTACTGTTTTTGCAGCCACCTGGCGCATGGGCTGACTTTTCTGACGCATTATCGTTCTCTGACAATGCTTTCCTGCGTGATTCGCAACTCGATCTCAGACTGCGTAATCACTGGAAGTATCTCAAGGAAAATGAAGCGCAGCCTGCCACCGTTCATAATGCCTGGGGACAGGCGGCAAGCCTGAATTTTCTTTCCGGCTATCAGTGGGACTGGCTGGGTTTCGATGCAACCTATACCCGAGCGATCAGGCTGGGAGCCAGCGACTACTTTGCCACGCGCGGCCTGCTTTACGACAGCGGCGGTCATCGGCAAAAAAGCTGACGCGCACGGCTTCAGCAAGTTTGGTGAACGCTATCTGAAAGTGAAGTTGGGGGACGCGAATGCGGGATTTAAAGGAAAAGCGGGCTGGCAGGAGTTAAAAAACATCGGCGTGCTGACCACCACGGACCGCTTGTCACGCAACAGTTACTCAGGCTATAGCGGCGCGCTGAACGTGCAGAAGATACGGCTGGATTTGGCTTACGTGACCAAAACGCTTCGCCACGACTCGCCGGAGAGTCTTGCCCTGCAAACCCAGGACCGACGAAAAATTAATGCGATCTATACCGGTGCACTGAGCTATACCGGTGATCGCGGACGTCTCGCCTACGCATTTGGCGAAGCGGAAGCCTACCAGCGGCGTCATGTTATCGAAGCGAATTACTCGCTCTCGCCGAACTGGCGCTTGTCCTCTCAAATTTATGGCAGTCAGGGGCTGGAAAATTATAAAAGCATGGCGGCCAGCAAAAGATCGTTCGATAACCACGCGTGGCACTATGTCGGTGAAGCAGACTGGATTAACGACAGATGGACACAGAAATTCGCTGCCGCCTGGACTTCGGCGCCCAAACATAATGCGGTGGGATATTATGTGCGCCCGCTGACAAAAAATACCCGTGGGCGTTTCAACGCCCTGACCTCTGCCGGAAAAGATTATACCCGTGATAAAGAACTGGCGCTGGTGTCGCAGACGGAATTTGAAATTTCAAAAGGCATTTTTAGCGGATTTCAGATTAACTATGGACAGTTTAATTATCGTAATACGCGTATACGTTCGGGGGGAAGTTGCGCTCATAAACCGCTTCATCGAACCCCATCCGGTCCTGAAGGATTTATCGGTCTTTACGCTATTCGGTTATGGCTGGTCATATAAGAATAATAAAGAAACCCCGGTTTTTAATGCGCAAGGAAAATATATGCGTTCTCCCAGCCTTTCTGCCGAGATCGCGGTTGAGTATAAATTAAACCTGTTCAGATAAGGAAAATACGATGAAGAGAATAGTTAAAGCGTTGCTGATTCTTATTGTGGTTGGGGCTGTCGCAGGCGAAGCCCTTGCCGCCGATGTCACTCTCTACGTTACGCGGCACGGTAAAACGATGTTCAACACGGTGCATCGCGCGCAGGGATGGGCAGATACTCCGTTAACGCCAGCGGGCGTGGAGGTGGCGCAAAAGCTGGGACGCGGTCTGCAGACGATCCCGTTTATCGCCGTCTGGTCCAGCGATGCTGGCAGAGCGAGAGAAACCGCGCAGCTTGTGATGCAGGCATGGAAAACGCCGCTGCCGCTGAACGAACGCCGGGAATTGCGGGAAGTGGGCTTTGGCCTGTATGAGGGCGATCTGAATAATAATATGTTGAACGATGCCGCCCATCAGTTGGGATTTGCATCCGACACGGCGCTAATGGAGGCCTATGGCAAAGGCAAGGTTCATGTCGACAGGATCATAGACGCTATCCGGCAGGCGGAAGCGTCAGGCACGCCGGCACTGAAAGGCATTAAATCAGCAGGCATGGCCGAAAGCTATCAGCAGGTTGCGAAGCGAATGGTCGATAGCCTGACTGAGATAGCGCAGCAGGCCCGGCAGCAGGGCGGCGGTAACGTTCTGGTGGTCACGCATGGCCTGGCGATTACAGCGCTACTGCAGGCGCTTGGCGATACGTCGTTAAACCAGACGCTGGACAATGCGAGCGTGACCCGGCTGCGCTATACCGACAGCGGAGAGTTCGTGATTGAATCCATCAACGATATGAGTTACGTAGAGCGCGGCTTATAACTTCCGCAACATACGCACTTCGCAGTCGACATGGCCGGTGCAGCCCATCGCGCTGTCGATATGCTCGAAGCCGAGTGACTCATAAAGTTTAATGGCCCGCGTCAGGCTGGCGGTGGTTTCCAGATAGCAGCGACGGAAGCCGTGGCTGCGTGCATGTTCTATCGCCCGCAATGCCAGTTCGCGAGCCAGACCCTGACCGCGTACCTCTGGCAGAAAGTACATCTTTTGCAGTTCGCAGATATCGGGCGCGCTGCAGGCGAGCGGCGCAACACCGCCGCCGCCGACCACCTTGCCCTGATACTCAACAATCCAGTAGGCGCTCTGTTCGGCACTGTAAAGCTCAAACAGCTGGTCGAGTTGCGGATCGGAAACGGTGTAGCCTTTGTCAGCCGTCAGGCCGAACTCCGCGGAAACGTCGCGGATCACCTGGGCGATATGCGGATTATCGGCGGCAGTAATCGGCCGCACCTGGAGGTCAATAAGCGGGGTGGCGCTGGTCGTCATCATCTCTTCCGGATTTGTACGAGGTCAATAAAAAAAGCCGGGCAAGCCCGGCTTTATGAATAAGCTGTCAGCTAAGACGCTTACAATGCCGCAATGACCGCCTGCTGTTCAATCAGTTTTGCTTTTGATTGTTGCAGGTCCGCTACGCGTTCGCGCTCTTTCGCCACCACCGCTTCCGGGGCGCGCGAAACAAAGCCTTCGTTCGCCAGCTTGGTCTCGATCTTCTCGATTTCCACATCCAGCTTAACCAGCTCTTTCGCCAGACGCTCCAGCTCAGCGGTTTTATCCACCAGATCCGCCATCGGGATCAACAGCTCTGCGCCTTCAACCAGTTTGGTCACCGACACCGGACCTTTCTCGCCCGCAGGCAGAATGGTCAGGCTTTCCAGACGCGCCAGGCGCGACAGGAAGTTGCGGTTGGCTTCAACGCGACGCAGCGCCGCAGGCGAGCAGTCACGCAGCAGCACATCCAGCGGCTTGCTCAGTGCGATGTTCATCTCGGCACGGATATTACGCACCGCCACGATCGCCTGTTTCATCCACTCAATGTCCGCTTTCGCTTCGGCATCTTCTTTCGCCGCATCGTACTGCGGGAAAGGCTGCAGCATGATGGTGTCGTCGCTGATATTTTTCAGCCCCTTCACGCGCTGCCAGATGGTTTCAGTGATAAACGGAATGATCGGATGCGCCAGACGCAGCAGCGCTTCCAGCACGTGAACCAGCGTATGACGGGTGCCACGCAGTTCAGATTCACTGCCGCTGTTCATGACCGGCTTGGTCAGCTCCAGATACCAGTCGCAGAACTGGTTCCAGGTGAAGTCATACAGCAGGTTAGCCGCGATATCGAAACGGTAGCTATCCAGCGCTTCACGGTACGCTTTCACCGTGTTGTTGAACTCGGTCAGGATCCAGCGATCTGCCAGCGACAGCGTCATTTCGCCGCCATTCTGTCCGCAATCCTGCTCTTCGGTGTTCATCAGCACAAAGCGGCTGGCGTTCCACAGCTTGTTACAGAAGTTGCGATAGCCTTCCAGGCGCTTCATGTCCCAGTTGATGTCGCGACCGGTAGAGGCCAGCGCCGCCAGGGTGAAACGCAGCGCATCGGTGCCTGATGGCTCGATGCCGTCCGGGAACTGCTTCTCGGTACGTTTGCGGATTTTCTCCGCCAGCTGTGGCTGCATCATGTTGCCGGTGCGTTTTTCCAGCAGTGCTTCCAGTGAAATGCCGTCGACCATATCCAGCGGGTCAATCACGTTGCCCTTGGATTTCGACATCTTCTGACCTTCTTCATCACGGATCAGACCGGTCATGTAGACGGTTTTAAACGGTACCTGTGGTTTGCCGTTTTCATCTTTGATGAAGTGCATGGTCAGCATGATCATGCGGGCAATCCAGAAGAAGATGATGTCGAAGCCGCTGACCAGCACGCTGGTCGGATGGAAAGTACGCAGCGCTTCGGTGTTTTCCGGCCAGCCCAGGGTGGAGAAGGTCCACAGACCTGAGGAGAACCAGGTATCCAGCACGTCATCATCCTGACGCAGCGCGACGTCGGCGGCCAGGTTGTTCTCAGCCCGCACTTCGTCTTCGGTGCGGCCGACGTAGACGTTACCGTTGTCGTCATACCACGCCGGGATGCGGTGACCCCACCAGAGCTGACGGGAGATACACCAGTCCTGAATATCGCGCATCCAGGAGAAGTACATGTTTTCGTACTGCTTCGGTACAAACTGGATGTCGCCGTTTTCAACGGCTTCAACCGCGACTTTCGCCAGCGGTGCGGTACGCACATACCATTGATCAGTCAGCATCGGCTCGATAACCACGCCGCCACGGTCGCCGTAAGGCACGGTCAGATCGTGAGGTTTGATCTCTTCAAGCAGGCCGAGTTCATCGACAGCGGCAACAATCGCTTTGCGCGCCGCGAAGCGTTCCATGTTCTGGAAAGCCGCCGGGATCTCATCGGAACAGGCATCGCTGGCTTCGCCATTGGTGTCATACACCTGAGCACGGTCGCGGATATCGCCGTCGAAGGTCAGGATGTTGATCATCGGCAGTTTGTGACGACGGCCGACTTCGTAGTCGTTGAAGTCATGCGCCGGGGTGATCTTGACGCAGCCGGTGCCTTTTTCCATGTCGGCATGTTCGTCGCCAACGATAGGGATAAGACGGCCAACCAGCGGCAGCATCACAAATTTGCCGATCAGATCTTTGTAACGTGGATCTTCCGGGTTAACGGCGACGCCGGTATCGCCCAGCAGGGTTTCCGGACGCGTGGTGGCGACCACCAGATAATCTTTGCCGTCGGCGGTTTTTGCGCCGTCAGCCAGTGGATAGCGGATATGCCACATCGAGCCTTTGCTCTCGCGGTTTTCCACTTCCAGGTCGGAGATTGCGGTACGCAGTTTTGGATCCCAGTTCACCAGGCGTTTGCCACGGTAGATCAGGTTCTCTTTATAGAGGCGAACAAACACCTCTTTCACGGCGTTGGAAAGGCCGTCGTCCATGGTGAAGCGCTCGCGCTCCCAGTCGACGGAGTTGCCCAGACGGCGCATCTGGCGGGTAATGGTGCCGCCGGATTCTGCTTTCCACTGCCAGATTTTGTCGATGAACGCATCACGGCCATAGTCCTGGCGCGTCTTGCCCTCTTCAGCCGCAATTTTGCGCTCAACCACCATCTGCGTGGCGATGCCCGCGTGGTCCGTACCCGCCTGCCACAGGGTATTTTTCCCCTGCATGCGCTGGTAACGGATCATGGTGTCCATGATGGTTTGCTGGAAGGCGTGACCCATGTGCAAGCTACCGGTGACGTTCGGCGGCGGGATCATGATGCAAAAGCTTTCCTGGCTGGTATCGCCATTCGGTTTGAAGTAGCCCTGCTTTTCCCAATGCTCGTAAAGCGGCTGCTCGATATCTTGCGGGTTATATGTCTTTTCCATTTCTGCTATGTCGTTTGCGGCTGTGGTGGCGCTGCCGTATTCAATTGGAATCCAACGCTGCGATACGCTTTATAGCGGTCGCGCGCCAGTTGTTTGAGCGTGTCTTCGTAAGGAACGAAGTCTATCACTTCATGGAAAGCAGTAGCAAAATCTGCGAAGTGGGGCAGCAGGCTAATCAGCAGGTCACGCGGTGAACTGCCGCGACGCTGTGGCCAGGCCAGCTCAACCGGCGCACCGTAGCGCGGGCCTTCACCCGCCAGGTTATGCGGCACGAAGGCGTTTGCCGGTCGTTGCCACAGCGCTTCGTCGAGACGAATGGCTTGCTGTTCATCTTCGCAGGCGATCAACACCCGCTTTCCGGCCCGCCAGCGTGTTTCCGCCAGATTGCACACCAGCGCTTCAACGGCGCTAAGGCCATCGCTCGTTGCATCGGTTTCCAGCACGTAGAAGGTTGCGTTTTTCATCGGTTTGCTCATCAGAAGATCAAGGGCGGAATGATATCCGCCCTTGCTGTCAGAAAAGAGGGCGCTTAATCGTCGCCGTTCAATCCTGCCCGATTCAACAGAAATTGCGACAGCATCGGCACCGGACGTCCGGTGGCGCCTTTGGCCTTGCCGGAGCGCCAGGCGGTACCGGCGATATCCAGGTGTGCCCAGTTATATTTGCGGGCAAAGCGTGCCAGGAAGCAGGCGGCGGTAATCGCGCCGCCGGGACGTCCACCAATGTTCGCCATATCGGCAAAGTTGGACTCCAGCTGCTCCTGGAACTCATCCGCCATCGGCAGACGCCAGGCGCGATCGCCTGACTGCTCCGAGGCGCTGATCAGCTCATGCGCCAGCGGATTGTGGTTCGACAGCAGGCCACTGATGTGATGACCCAGCGCAATCACGCAGGCACCGGTCAGCGTCGCGACGTCAATCACCACTTCCGGATCGAAACGTTCAACATAGGTCAGCGCATCGCACAGGACCAGGCGGCCTTCGGCATCGGTGTTCAGCACCTCAACCGTCTGGCCAGACATGGTGGTCAGCACGTCGCCCGGACGCATCGATCGGCCATCCGGCATGTTTTCACAGCCCGCCAGCACGCCAACCACGTTCAGCGGCAGATTCAGCTCTGCCACCATACGCATCACGCCATAGACGGCGGCCGCGCCGCACATGTCATACTTCATTTCGTCCATGCTGTCGGCAGGCTTGATGGAGATGCCGCCGGAGTCAAAGGTCAGCCCTTTACCCACCAGCACAATCGGACGTGCTTCCGCATCCGGATTGCCTTTGTATTCAATTACCGACATCAGCGATTCGTTTTGCGAACCGGCCCCGACAGCGAGATAGGCGTTCATGCCCAGCTCTTTCATCTGCTGTTCGCCAATGACGCGGGTGGTGACATTTTTGCTGAAGGCATCCGCCAGCTGACGCGCCTGTGACGCCAGATAGGCGGCGTTACAGATATTAGGTGGCATGTTGCCGAGATCTTTAGCCGCTTTCATACCGGCAGCGACCGCTAATCCATGCTGGATCGCCCGTTCGCCGCTGGTCAGTTCACGGCGGGTCGGCACGTTAAAGACCAGCTTGCGCAGCGGACGACGTGGCTCTGCTTTGTTACTTTTCAGCTGGTCAAAGTTGTAGAGCGCCTCTTTGGAGGTCTCTACTGCCTGACGCACTTTCCAGTAGGTGTTGCGGCCTTTGACATGCAGCTCGGTCAGGAAGCAGACCGCTTCCATTGAGCCGGTGTCGTTGAGCGTGTTAATGGTTTTCTGAATGACCTGCTTGTACTGGCGTTCATCCAGCTCACGCTCTTTACCGCAGCCAATCAGCAGAATACGCTCGGACAGGATATTTGGCACATGATGCAGCAGCAGTGTCTGGCCCACTTTTCCTTCCAGCTCGCCGCGGCGCAGCAGGGCGCTGATGTAGCCGTCGCTGATTTTATCCAGCTGCTCGGCAATCGGTGACAGACGACGCGGTTCGAAAACGCCAACGACAATGCAGGCACTGCGCTGTTTTTCCGGGCTTCCGCTTTTTTACACTGAACTCCATGCACTCTCCTGAATCTTAAAGACAACGGCCGCTGCTGCCGCTAGAATGTAGCGCGCTCATGACCCATTTATTCATCGTCGCAGCATGACATTCTGCTGCTGGAGGTCATAATGAATCAGGGTGACAAGATGTTGTTTTTTCACCACCCGGACGCGTTTTTCATACAAATTTAGCTACGGCGACGGCCATTGATGAAGAAAAATGGCTGATAAGCGTTGAAACTAGCGATTTTCCTGCAAAAAAGACAAGTTTTCACAGGCGTACTAAGCGTGATCATCATTAGATATCTGGTTCGGGAAACGCTCAAAAGCCAGCTGGCTATCCTGTTTATCCTGCTACTCATCTTCTTTTGTCAGAAGTTAGTCAGGATCCTGGGTGCCGCGGTGGATGGCGAAGTGCCGACAAACCTCGTTCTGACCTTGTTAGGACTCGGTGTGCCTCAAATGGCACAACTTATACTGCCCTTAAGTCTGTTTCTGGCGATCCTGATGACGCTGGGGCGGCTCTACACGGAAAGTGAAATTACCGTGATGCACGCCTGCGGCCTGAGTAAGGCCGTCCTGGTGAAAGCGGCGATGGTGCTGATGCTGTTTACCTCGATAGTGGCGGCAGTAAACGTCATCTGGCTGGGGCCGTGGTCATCCCGCTATCAGGATGAGGTGACGCAGAACGCCAAAGCGAACCCGGGTGCGGCAGCAATGGCCGCCGGACAGTTCCAGACCTCCAGCGACGGCAGCGCCGTGCTGTTTGTCGAGGATGTGAAGGGCAACAACTTTGGTAACGTGTTCCTGGCGCAGTTACGGCCAAAGGGCAACGCGCGACCATCGGTGGTGCTGGCTGACAGCGGTCACATGGAGCAGCATAAAGATGGCTCGCAGGTGGTGACGCTGGATAAAGGCACCCGTTTTGAGGGCACCGCACTGCTGCGTGATTTCCGTATCACCGACTTCACCAATTATCAGGCCATCGTAGGCTATAAAGCGGCAACGCTCGATCCTAACGATGCAGAACAGGCAAGCCTGACCGACCTGTTCGCGAATAAGACACCTGAGTTTCAGGCCGAGCTGCACTGGCGTCTGACGCTGGTGTTCTCGGTGCTGGTGATGGCGCTGATGGTGGTGCCGCTCAGCGTGGTGAACCCACGCCAGGGGCGCGTGCTGTCGATGCTGCCCGCCATGATGCTCTATCTGATTTTCTTCCTGTTGCAGAGCTCGCTGAAGTCGAGCGGCGCGAAAGGGCGGCTCGATCCGGCGCTCTGGATGTGGGTGGTGAATATCAGCTATCTGGTGCTGGCGGTGCTCCTTAACCTGTGGGATACGGTGCCGATGCGTCGGATTCGCGCCCGCTTTACCCGCGGAGGGTCGGTCTGATGTTTCGCGTACTTGACCGCTATATCGGTAAAACCATTTTCAATACCATTATGCTGACGCTGTTCATGCTGGTGTCGCTTTCCGGCATCATCAAGTTCGTCGATCAGCTGCGCAAGACCGGCCAGGGCAGCTACAACGCGCTGAGCGCCGGTTACTACACGCTTCTTAGCGTACCCAAAGATATTGAGATCTTTTTCCCGATGGCGGCCCTGTTGGGCGCACTGCTGGGACTGGGTGCGCTGGCGCAGCGCAGTGAACTGGTGGTGATGCAGGCGGCGGGCTTTACCCGCATGCAGGTTGCGCTGTCAGTGATGAAAACGGCGATTCCGCTGGTGTTGCTGACCATGGCGATAGGTGAGTTTGTTGCGCCCTCGGGCGAGCAGATGGCGCGTAACTACCGGGCGCAGCAGCTTTACGGTGGCGCACTGGTCTCGACGCAGAACGGTCTGTGGGCGAAAGATGGCAATAGCTTTATCTTTATCGAGCGCATTAAAGGCGACAACGAAATTGATGGCGTGAGCATCTACAGCTTTAACGATCAGCGTCGTCTGCAGAGTGTGCGTTACGCGGCGACGGCGACCTGGGATGCGGCTAAGAAGCGCTGGATACTGTCGCAGGTTGATGAGTCTAACCTGACCGATCCTAAGCAGATTACCGGTTCACAGAGTCTGAGTGGCGAGTGGAAAACCAATCTGACGCCGGACAAGCTGGGTGTGGTTGCGCTGGATCCTGACGCGTTATCGATTCGCGGTCTGCATAGCTACAGCAAATATCTGAAGCAGAGCGGCCAGGAATCGGGACGTTATCAGTTGAATATGTGGAGCAAAATCTTCCAGCCGCTGTCGGTGGCGGTGATGATGCTGATGGCGCTGTCGTTTATCTTTGGTCCGCTGCGTAGCGTGTCGATGGGTGTGCGTGTGGTAACCGGTATCAGCTTTGGTTTCCTGTTCTACGTGCTGGACCAGATTTTCGGTCCGCTGAGTCTGGTTTACGGTCTGCCGCCGATTCTGGGGGGCGATTCTGCCGAGTTTTGCGTTCTTCGCTATCAGTATGTTTATGTTGATTAAGCGGCGCTAAGCGCAATGAATGCAGTAAAAGAAAAGGCCGCGCAAGCGGCCTTTTTTGTTTTTAAAGTGAAGGCTCAGGGAGCATACGCCTTCCACAAAGACGCAAAAGCGCCATCCGTGGCGGCTCAGCGCGGGCCATCCCTGGCCCGCGATGCTTTGCTACAGGCGTATGCTCCCATCGCTTTACGTTTGGTATCCGTCTGGAAGAGGCGGTTCCAGCGACTGGGAGCGGCTTCAGGCTATCCCGCTTGTGTTATTCAGGGCAGGCTTCAATCGCTTTACGTTTGGCAGCCGTCCGGGAGTAACGGTTTCAGCGGCTTTATTCTGCGCTGATGCCCTGTTTATGCGGAGTGCCGGGTCGTCTCTTTCAGTGTCCTGATAAGTTGCTCTCTGTTCAGGGCTACACAATAGGCGGGCGTCGCACGCTCGAAACGCCAGCCTTCCGCTAATGCTCCCGCATCCACCGCATCAAATCCAAAGGCTTCATATAATGCCGTGGCGGTCGCTTTCCCATCGCTATCATCTCCCGCCAGCGGTAACGCCTGCCGGTTAGCATCGCCCGGCGGCAGGCCCTGAGTTTCAAGATCGGTCATGCGGATGGCATTGAATGCCTTGGTGATGCGGCTGCCAGGAAGCAGGCGGGCAAGCCGTTCACTGGTGCTGATGCGGCCATTGAGCAGCTCTTCAATTTCGCCATCGCGGTCGGGATAGTAATTGACCGCATCAAGCACGATTTTTCCTCTTAATTCTGTGGCCGGAAGTTGTTCCGTTGCCGTGAGCGGCACGGCAATCACCACCACGTCGCCGAACTCTGCGGCCTCGGTGGCGGTACCGGTTTCACAGCCAATCATCGGTTTCAGGCTGAACAGCGTTCGTGGATCACGCGAGTTGCTGAGCATCACCTGATGTCCTGCCTGAATCGCCAGTTTTGCAATCGCCCGGCCAACAAAGCCTGCGCCAATAATGCCTATTTTCATACGTTTCTCCTCGATGAGTTTCACGCACTGACCTTAATTAAAAACAGGAGGTGAATAAATCGACAAACAGACGCAATATAAACAACCAACAGGAGGGAATCATGGATCGGCTTACCAGCATGAACGTGTTCGTTACCGTCGCGGAATCGGGCTCGTTTGCCGCAGCCGCCGGGCATTTGCAAATCTCACCGCAGATGGTGGCGAAGCATATCGCCATGCTGGAGAAGCATCTCGGTACGCTGCTTCTGCATCGCACCACCCGACGACAAAGTCTGACGGATGTGGGCCGCAACTATTTCGAACGCTGCAAAATCGTGCTGGCAGAGGTGCAGGAAGCGGATGCGATCGCGCTGGATATGCAGCAGCGGCCGTCCGGTACGCTGAAGGTCAGCGCCCCGGTCACGTTTGGTTCTTTTAGCCTGGCGCCGTTTGTGACCCGCTATCTTGACCGGTTTCCGGAAACGCAGGTCGATCTTGAACTCAGCGATCGGCTGGTCGATCCGTTTGAAGAGGGTTATGAGGTGGTGATCCGGATTGGTGCGCTGGCGGACAGTTCGATCATTGCCCATCCACTGCAGCCCTACCGGCTGATAGCCTGCGCGTCGCCAGCCTATCTGGCGCGGCACGGTGTGCCGGCCACGCCAGCGGAGCTGGTGAATCACGCCTGTCTCGTTTATGGCATCTGGTCGCCATCAAAACCCTGCCGCTGGGTATTCAGCCAGGCCGGTAAGGTTGAAGAGGTACATCCGCAGGGGCGCATGCGATCGAATGACTGGAAAGCGCTCCTGCATGCGGCGCTGGAGGGTTATGGCATTACCCTGGGGCCGGCCTCCATTCTCTCTGAAGAGATCAGACAGGGGCGGCTGGTCCAGGTGCTGCCCGATTATGCCGGGCCAGCACGACCCATGCATGTGCTGATCCCGGCGGGCCGCCGCCAGACGGTGAAAATCCGCAGTTTTGTTAGCGCCATTATCACCGAGTTTGGCCTCTATCCACCCCAATCCGGTTAAACCAGGCGGTTATCGGCTCAGCAGCGGGAGTAACTGAGGCAGCTGCGACAACAGGTAGAGAATCAGCCCGATGGTGCCGCCAACCAGCGTGCCGTTGATGCGGATAAACTGCAGGTCTTTGCCGATATTGAGTTCGATCTGCTGCGACATGTCGCGTGCATCCCAGCTCTTCACGGTGTCGCTGATGTGGCGCGTCAGGAAGCCAGCAAACTCTGGCGCAACGCTGCGTGCGGCCTGTTCCAGATGCTGATTCATCGAGTCACGCAGCGCCGGGTCGGCCGCCAGGGTTTCGCCCAGCCACAAGGCTGCACCGCGCACTTTCTCCTGCACCCGTGAGTCATCACTGCTGAGATCCGCCTTGAGCCAGTTGCGCATATCATTCCACAGCTCGCCGATGTAGCGGTTGAATGAGGCATCTTCTTTCAGCCAGCCTTTGATCTCCTCGGCACGCTCTGCCATTTCCGGGTCGTTCTGCAGTTTAACGATCAGCTTGTCGACCGCCCGGTTAAAGCCGAGGCGCAGCTCATGCCCCTGATCCAGCGCCACATCATCCAGCAGTGAATCGACCGCGTTTGCTACCAGCTCGGCGCTGTGCTCGCCCAGCCATTCGGTCGGCAACATTTTGGCTTTAATCGGATGCTCGCGTTTCAGCCAGCGCACCAGCTGCATGGCAATAAACTCGCGGGTACTGGGCTTATGCAGCAGCTTCAGTAGCTGTTCGATTGCCGCGTCCAGCAGCGCCTGATGACGGTTGTTTTTCGTCAGGCTCTCCAGCAGCAGGGCGCTGGTCTGGCTGAGATCGACCTTGTCGATGGCGCGATGCACTGCACGACGCATGAAATTCTGGATCCGTGTGTCATCGGTCAGATCAAGGAAGCCGCGCATGACCTGCAGCAGATGGCGGCCAATGCGGTCAGCATTGCCCGGCGCATTCAGCCATTGCGCCAGCAGGTTGGAAGGATCGTGACGGCGAATCAGATTCAGCAGCGAGTCGGTATCAAGAAACTTCTCCTGCACAAAGCGACCGAGGTTTTCACCGATACGATCTTTGTTGCGCGGAATGATGGCGGTATGACGCGAGATAAAGGGCACCGGCACGCGCCGGAACAGGGCGACCACCGCGAACCAGTCCGCCAGCGCGCCGACCATCGCAGCTTCCGCAATCGCTTTTACGCCGCTGACCCAGAAGCCGGGCGGCAGAAAAAGCGTAACGATAAAGGTAATTGCGGCCAGCAGTAACAGCAGCAGCGCCAGACGTTTCGTCCGTTTCAGTTCGTGTTGTTTATCCATATCCTGATCTTAGCAGAGAGCCGGTTTCATCGGCGACGACCACCCAGCAGGCTGCCGAGTACGCCACGGATGATCTGATTGGTAATCTGGCGCGTAGCGCTTTTCGCCATGGTCTGCACCACGCCATCGTGCTTGCCGCCGCGCGGGCCGGTTCGGCCAAACAGGATATCTTTTAGCCCGCCGAGAATACCGTTGTCTACCGCGACATCGTCGCCTTTCGCCGGGGGCGCACTGGCCTGATCGCTGGCGGCCTGAAACCCTTTTTGCAGCTTCTCAAATGCCGATTCGCGATCAACTTCGCTGTCATATTTGCCATAGAGCGGTGAATGGTTGATCAGGCCGTTGCGTTCATCGCCTGTGACCGGACCCATACGTGAGCCGGGCGCAATGACCATGGCGCGCTCTACCACCGACGGACTGCCTTTGGCATCCAGGAAGGAGATCAGCGCTTCGCCGGTGCCCAGCGCCTGAATCGCCTCGACGCTGTCAAACGCCGGATTGGCGCGCAGGGTATCGGCGGCGGTTTTTACCGCTTTCTGATCTTTAGGGGTGAAGGCGCGCAGGGCGTGCTGAACGCGGTTGCCGAGCTGGCCCAGCACCCGATCGGGAATATCCGCCGGGTTCTGGGTGACGAACCAGACGCCGACCCCTTTGGAGCGGATCAGCCGCATGACCTGTTCTATTTTCTCCAGCAGCACCGGCGGCGCGTCGGTAAACAGCAGGTGCGCCTCATCAAAGAAGAACACCAGCTTTGGCTGATCGAGATCGCCCGCTTCCGGCAGATGCTCATAAAGCTCCGACAGCAGCCACAGCAGGCTGGTGGCGTAGAGTTTCGGCATCTGGTAGAGCTTCTCAGCAGAGAGGATGTTGATGACGCCTTTGCCGTTGCTGTCGACACGCATCCAGTCGGCAATATCCAGCATCGGTTCACCAAAGAAGTGCTCCGCGCCCTGTTGCTCCAGCGTCAGTAACCCGCGCTGGATGGCGCCGACCGAGGCGCTGTTGATATTGCCGTAGTGGGTCTGGAAGCTTTTGGCGTTGTCACCGATGTATTGGGTCATGGCGCGCAGATCTTTGAAGTCCAGCAGCAGCAAACCCTGATCATCGGCGATGCGGAAAATAATCTGCAATACGCCACTCTGCACCTCATTCAGGTTCAGCAGTCGCGCCAGCAGCAGCGGCCCGAGATCGGAGACGGTAGCGCGAACCGGATGGCCTTTCTCGCCGAAGATATCCCACAGCACCACCGGATTGCTCTGCGGCTGCCAGTCGGTGACGCCGATTTTCGCCAGCCTCTCCTGCAGCTTTTCGCTGGACTGGCCAGCCATCGCCACGCCCGTCAAATCGCCTTTAACGTCAGCCATAAAGACCGGCACGCCGCTGGCGGAGAACGATTCAGCCAGTTTCTGCAGCGTAACGGTTTTACCGGTGCCGGTCGCGCCGGTGATCAGGCCGTGGCGGTTGGCCATTTGCGGCAACAGATGAAGTTCGACGTCTGGCGTACGGGCAATCAGTAGCGGGGAAGTCATGATTTTCCACTCTCAGGCATTAGGTTATGCCTGAAGGATAGCAAGCCGGAGCGGCACAGGAGGAGAACTATTCATCAAAAAAAAGGCTGCTGCCCGGCGAGCAGCGGCCTGCAACAGTGGTTTACTTCTGCACCTCTTCAAAATTGAGCAGGCTGACCCCGATGCCCTGCTGCAGGTGACTGAGGTTGCTGCGCACCGCCACCTGGGTTGCGCCCTGTAACAGCACGACAAACGGCGAATCCTGCTGGATGCGGGTTTGCAGCCCGGTGTAGAGATTGCGACGTTTCACCGCATCGCTCTCTCCGGCGGCGGCGCGGGTCTGTGCACTCAGCTCCGGAATCGTCCAGCCGACGCGCCACGCCAGGGTTTTGCCGCCGCCCGGCACGTTATAGGCAAAGGTGCTGGCATTGGTATTGGGATCGATGTAGTCCGCGCCCCAGTAAGTAAAGATGGCCTGGAAGTCCCGGCTGCGCATTTTGCTCCACAGCTCCGATTCCGCCACCGGCTGGATATCAAGCTGCACATCCGCTTTGGCAAAGCTGGCCTGCAGTGCCTGCGCCACATCAATGTAAGGCGGCTGGTTCACCACCGTCAGCGCGATATGGGTGCCAGGTTTGATGCCACCTTTTTTGCAGTATCGCCTGCGCCTTTTTCAGATCGTAATGGAATGGTGTCGTGTTCAGCGCACCATCGAAGCCATCCGGCAGGAAGCTCTGATGAATGCGGTACTGACCTTTCAGCAGCTGGTTCGCCAGGCTGTCATAGTCAACCAGCCAGCGCGCCGCCTGCCACAACGCCGGATTCCCCAGCGCCGGTTGCTGCGGGCTTTGGGTGTTAAAGCCCAGGTAGTAAACCAGGCTGGAAGGGAAGGCATCAATACGCACATTGGCGGTGTTCTTCAGCGCGGTAATCTGATCCGGGCCGAGCTGATAGGCGACATCCACATCACCCTGCTGGATCAGCAGACGGCGGCTGCCCGGATCGGCCACACCTTTCAGCAATACCCGCTTCAGATGCGGCTTCCGGATGCTGTTGGGATTGGCTTCCAGCACCAGCGCCTGCAGCGGGACAAACTGTTTGATGGCATAGGCGGCGCTGCCGGCGGAGTGCACCTTCAGCCAGCTATTGCCGTAATCGTTGTTGCTGGCGTGCTGCTGCGCCAGTTTGCTGTCGACGATGGAGGAGACCGGCGCGGTCAGCAGGCGCAGCGCCAGATCGCTGCCGATCTCCGCTGGCCAGCGCAGCTCAAGCTGGTGGTCGTTGATCACCGTAAACTGCTGATCGATGTTTTCTGGCGTCCAGCCAAATTCACCCAGAATAAAAGAGGGCGCTTTATTGAGTTTTACCGCGCGGGTTAATGAGAAGACCACATCCTGTGCGGTCACGGGATGACCACTGGCGAAGCGGGCCTGCGGATTAAGATCAAACACCAGGCTATGAGGCGTTTTGCCTGCCTGCCAGCGCGTGGCCGCCAGCGGCGAGAGCTGCTGCGGATTCTGATGATCCGGCTCCAGCAGCGTCTGGTAGATATTGCGCAGGCTACTGTTGCTGACGGTCTCAAAACTTTCCGCCGGGTCGAAACTGATGATGCCATCAAGCGGAACGGCAATTACCAGCGTGTCGCCAGGCGTGGCGGCGTGTGCCGGGTGAACCAGTGCCAGAGCCGTAAACAGGGACAAGAGTGTTTTTCGCATTGAGGGTTATCCTGAGTCGTTGATAGCTCTACTCTATCGGGCGTCGGATAATCTCCAAATGCGGGTTTCTTATGAGCTTTGCACAATTATTAGCGTAGTCATTCAGGCAAAGAGACAAAATAAGATAATGACGGTCAGTAATTATTTTATTGTCATTTTACAGCGGGCGGAATAAAGCCGGTTTTACTCAGCCGATCACAAATTGCGCACAGTCTGATTGTATGACTATCAAAGTCACTATAGTGTTAACGATGAGAATCATTCTCTTGTATGGAAGTATGATATTTTTTTATCGGTTATCTGGCGTGATGATGTCAGGGCGAAAATAATAACCCTCATTCCTGCGTTAAAAGAGTTAAATACCCGATGTTTATGCGGTTTTACCCCCGATTTCCGCGCTGTAAATCTTTTACCTCTCCGCAACCCTTTCGCAACACCATGATAAACTTTTACTAAGACACATCTTAAATTCAATTTTTACATTCAGACATATCTATATCCCTAAGATTGCCAGGTTATTAACCGATAAGTTCCGTTAGTCACCGAACCATAATTCTACCTGCCCTTGTCTGTTCTGCCGTCGTCTGTGCCGCGTGCGTTGATCTCTGCGGGGAGTTTTCCGCCTGCACTCAGCCTTTCAGCTTCATAACAAATAAAGCGGGTATTTAGCAGATGAGAGTCGTGCGGATATGCTTTTAGAAAAACCCACCACCAGGCGTAAATTTTTGCTCGGTTCACTGCTGGCGTTGCCATTAAGTGAACTGGTCTTCAAAGGCATTACTGCGGCACAGGCAGCAGAAATGGCCGCACCGGAGTTAGCCGATTACAAACCGATCTTTTTTAGTGCCGATGAGTGGCAGTTTATCCTGGCTGCCACTGACCGTTTGATTCCGGCGGGCGGCAAAGGCAAAGCGCCGGGCGCGCTGGAAACTAACGTGCCGATCTTTATCGATCAGCAGCTGCACAGCGAAGCGTTTGGCAGCGAAATCTACATGCAGGGGCCGTTCAATACGCAGGCGCCCGCAACCATGGGTTACCAGATCCCGTTCCGCCCACAGCAGATGTATCAGACCGGTATCCGGCTGATTAATCAGTGGTCGCAGAACACCCATCAGAAAGCGTTTCATGCACTGACGCTGGAAGAGAAAGATGCGGTACTGACCCAGGTAAACAAAAACGAGATCGACTTTGCCGCACTGGGCGAAGCCGATCTTAAGCCTGCGCATTTCTTCAGCCAGCTGCTTTCCGATACCAAGCATGGCTACCTTGCTGACCCGATGTACGGCGGTAATAAAGGCATGAAAGCCTGGATCGCCATCGGCTTCCCCGGCGCGCGTGCCAGCTTCACCGAATGGGTGAAACAGCACAACGTTCCTTATCCGCTGGGTCCGGTCAGTGTGAAGGGCGAACGCGCGTAGGGCGCGTCCACATCAGGTATTTGAAACAGGATTATCATGGCACAGGTTACTAAAAAAGAAGTCGACGTCGTGGTCTGCGGCCTCGGCTGGGCAGGCTCGCTGATGAGCATCGAGCTGGCACTGGCAGGTCTGGACGTGCGCGCCCTTGAGCGCGGCGGCGATCGCGATTATGACGAGTTCGCCTACCCGAAACCGGCGGATGAATACGCCTATGCGGTGCGCAACAAAGTGTTTGCCACTCCCGCCGAAGTGGCGGTCACCGTCCGCTACAACAGCAGCCAGACGGCATTGCCAACCCGTAAATGGGGTGCGTTTGCACCGGGCACCGGCGTAGGCGGTTCCGGCCTGCACTGGACGGCGGTACTGATCCGTCCGACACCAACCGATATCAAACTGAAGACCTATGTCGACGAGGCTTACAAGCCGGGCATTCTGCAGGATGATATGCGGGTGATGGACTTCCCGTTCAGCTGGGAAGAGATCGAACCTTACTACTACAAATTCGAACTGATTTGCGGCCAGTCGGGCAACACTGGCAACCTGCGCGGCAAAATCCTGGAAGGCGGCGATCCGTTTGAAGGCCCGCGTTCTGAGCCTTATCCGCTGCCTGCGCTGGATGACACGCTGAACAACGTGATGTTCAAAGAGGTGGCGACCAAACTCGGTTACCATCCGTTCCCGAACCCGTCGGCCTGCGTGTCGCGTGCGTGGAAAAACCCGTACGGCAACCAGATCGCGCCGTGCAACTACTGCGGCTACTGCAGTAAATATCCCTGCCTGAACTACTCCAAAGCGTCGCCGCAGACCGCCGTAATGGATTCACTGAAGCGTATGCCGAACTTCTCCTATGAAGTGAATGCGGAAGTGATCAAGGTCGTGCTGAACGATGATAAGAAAACTGCGAAAGGCGTGATCTACATCGATGCACACGGCAACGAGTGCTTCCAGCCAGCGAAAATCGTGGTGCTGAGCAGCTTCCAGCTCTACAACGTGCGTCTGATGCTGCTCTCCGGCATCGGCAAGCCTTACAACCCGATTACCGAAGAAGGTGTGGTAGGGCGTAACTACGCGTTCCTGTCCAACGGCGGCGCGACGCTGTTCTTTAAAGATAAAAACTTCAATCCGTACGCTACGGCGGGCGCGACCGGCCAGATGTTTAACGATATCTCGCCAGGCAACTTCGACGGCCCATCACTCGGCTTCCTCGGCGGCGCGAAGATCCACAGCTCACAGGCGACCGGTACGCCGATCAGCACCGCGCTGCCAAAAGGCACGCCGACCTGGGGCATGGGATACAAGGAAGGTCTGGAGGAGTGGTACGGTCATTCAATGAAGATCAGCATCACCACTACCTGTCAGTCTTACCGCGATATCTATCTGGATCTCGATCCGAACTACAACGATCACCGTGGCCTGCCACTGCTGCGCATGACCTTCAACTGGAAAGAGAATGAGCTGAAGCTGCAGCAGCACCTGAAAGGCATCGTCGGCAATATCGCGAAAGAGCTGAACCCTGACAGCATGAGCATGAGCTTCCTGCCAATGGGCGCGGATTTCGATCTGACCAAATATGTCTCTACCCACAACGTGGGCGGGGCCGTAATGGGCGACAACCCGAAAACCTCGGCGCTGAACAAGTATCTGCAGAGCTGGGACGTGCATAACGTCTTTGTGCCGGGCGGCAACGCTTTCCCGCAGAACTTCCAGGCGAACCCGACCGATACCATCGGTGCGATCACCCTGATGGCGGCACAGGCGATCAAAGATCAGTATCTGAAAAATCCCGGCCCACTGGTACAGGCATAAGCGCATGAATAAGCTGAAACTGAAGTCTTTTATCTTTGCCAACGCGGTGCTGTTAGCCAGCGGATTTGCGCTGCCGGTTCACGCCGAAGATGAAGCGCAACTGATTAAGCAGGGCGAATATCTCTCGCGGCTGGGCGACTGCATGGCCTGCCACTCACTGCCTGGCAAGCCTGACTATTCAGGCGGGCTGGCGATTGAGTCGAACCTTGGCACCATCTTCTCCACCAACATCACGCCCGATAAGCAGCACGGCATCGGCAACTACAGCGAGCAGCAGTTCTCTGACGCGGTGCGCAAAGGGGTATTACCGGACGGTTCGCATCTCTATCCGGCGATGCCTTATCCTGATTACGCCAAAATCAGTGATGCCGACATCCACGCGCTTTACGTCTACTTCATGAAAGGCGTGCAGCCAAGCGCAGAACAGCCGCCGGAAACCGATCTGAGCTTCCCGTTCAGCCAGCGCTGGGGCATGCGTTTCTGGAACTGGGCGTTCGCCTCGGATAAGCCGTTCCAGCCGATTGGTGGAGCTTCTGAAGAGGTCAACCGCGGTGCCTATATCGTGGAGAGTCTGGGTCACTGCGGCAGCTGCCATACGCCGCGCGGTCTGGGCATGAACGAGAAAGCGCTGGATAGCGGTGACGATAAATTCCTGGCAGGCGGCAGCCTGAACAACTGGGATGTGCCGTCACTGCGTGGCCTGCCGCGCTGGAGCGAGCAGGAAGTGGTGGACTACCTGCAGACCGGCCGCAACGATAAAGCGGCGGTGGGCGGCGAGATGACCTCGGTGATTGAGCACAGCAGCTCACACATGACCGACGCCGATCTGAAAGCCATCGCGGCCTACCTGAAGTTCCTGGGCGGCAACCCGCCATTGCAGGCGTACAACGTGCAGGCGCAGCAGGCAACGGAAGCGAAACTCACTGCCGCGAAGAACCTGAGCGAAGGCGAGCGTCTTTATCTGGATAACTGCGGTGCCTGTCACTTCGTGACCGGCAAAGGCGCGCCAGGGATCTTCCCGGAGCTGGATCAGGCGACGATCGTCAATGCCAAGGATCCAACCGGATTGATCCACACCATCCTGGCCGGCGCACAGCAGCCTTCCACCGCGAAGGCCCCGTCGAAACTGGCGATGCCAGGCTTTGGCCAGCGTCTGAGTGATGAAGAGGTGGCGCAGCTGGCGACCTTTATTCGCCAGGGCTGGAGCAACACCGCGCCAGCGGTGAGCAAAGATCAGGTTGCTGAAGTGCGTAAAACGCTGAAGTAATCGAGTTTTCCCCTCTGCCCGTTCGGAGAGGGGAAATCCCGGATTAGTGAAAGGTGCGCACCACTTCCAGCACGCCGTTAATGATAAACTGCACGCCCATACAGACCAGTAAAAATCCCATCAGGCGCGATATCGCCTCAATGCCGCTTTTACCCACCAGCCTCATGATGGCACCCGAGCTGCGCAGTGAAACCCACAGAATCAGACTCACCAGCAGGAAGATCAGCACTGGCGCGACGGTGATGACCCAGGCCGGAAAGTCGACGCCGCTTCTCACCGTCGAGGCAGAGGAGATGATCATCGCAATGGTACCTGGCCCGGCCGTGCTTGGCATCGCCAGCGGCACAAAGGCGATATTCACCGGCTCTTTGGCTTCATCCAGCTCATCCAGTTTCTGCTTTGCTTCGACAGAATGGCCGGCAGGTTTAGCCGGAAACAGCATCCGAAAACCGATAAAGGCGACGATCAGACCCCCCGCCATGCGCAGGCCAGGAATGGAGATGCCGAAGGTATTCAGCACCGCGCTGCCCGCGTACCACGCCACCATCATGATGGCGAAGACATAGATAGAAGCCTGGCGCGCCTGTCGGTTGCGCTCCTGGAAGTTCATCTCACCCGCCAGCCCCAGAAACAGCGCCACGGTGGTGAGTGGATTGGCGAGCGGCAGGATCACCACCAGCCCCAGACTGACTGCTTTAATTAACTCCAGCATGACAAATCGCCTTTTCCGTGGTGATTAGTGCTTCGGACGCTCCAGCGCCTCAAGCAGTTCCGGGAAGAAGTCCTGCAGGATTTCAGGCGTCATCAGTTCGGGATACTGCATCAGATGCTCGCGGATACGCTCATTGATGTCCGGCAGCAGACGCTGGGCCGCGGCGCTGGCGGTGATTTTATGCTTCTTCATGGCGCGCAGCAGATCGCCTGGCAGCGCGTCTTCATCGTCGGCGTCATCTACCATCTCCAGCGCGTCCAGTTCGTCGAACATCTCCATCAGTGCTTCGGTCTGCGGCGTGCGCGACTCATATTCACGCGGATGTTCATCTTCCAGGAAACGCAGCATGGCGCGCATTGGCGTGCCGTCTGGCGTGGAAGGCGGCTCGGTAGCGAACCAGCTCAACAGCTGATGCATGGTGACCTGATGGACGCGAAAGCCGCTGTCGACCAGTTCATCGGCCAGCAGCTCGGCGGTTTCGTTTTCAATCACGCAGATGTGAGTACGTTTGGGTTCGTACTGCTCCAGCCACTGGTAGATCTCTTCAATCACGCCATCGTCATACTCGAATTTTTTGGTGACATAGCTGTCGTCCTGTTCGTGAACGCAGGCCTGAATCTGATCGGGGTCGAAGTAAAGTGCGATGTTGATGCCTTTCATGCGTGCTGTCCTGTAGAAATCAAAACAACACTATAGCGCTCAACCCCAGGTTAAGGGAATGTCAGGCATCACAGCAGTGGGGCGTTTAACGCTCCCCTCAGAGCAGAGAGGGGAGAGAAGGGAAGGAGATCAGGAGATAAAGTTTTTGCCCTGCTTCAGCACCACGTCACAGGCTTTGGTTTTCAGCTTCTCACCCATCGGCGAGTTGCTCAGGCTTTGCAGATTCAACTGCTGGCCGTTACCGGTATTCAGCAGACCGGCCACGCCCTGGGTGTAGTCGGTTTTCTGTTCCTGCGCGGTGGTGGTGTTCAGACCGAGCTTGCTCAGCACCTGATCTTTTACCGACTGCACATTGTTTTTCACCACGTTATGTTCGACACAGTACTGCATCACACCGGCGGCGTTGGTCATGCTGTTGGCGCTGACCGCTTTATCGCCGCCACCCAGCATGCTGGTAATGGTAGAAAGCGACATGCCGCCATTCTGCTGCGTGGTGCCGGTGGTGCTGCCGTTGTTCTGCTGGCTGAGTTGCGACGCTGCACTGCTCAGCTGATCCTGCCAGCTTGCCGCTGATGCACTGCCTGCGACCAGAAGTGCCGCCAGTCCCCATCCCCACGCACTGCGTTGTGCTTGCTTCATTTCAACCTCGGTATGTGCTTATTCAGTTTTCCTAAGAAAGGCTGACGGGCAGAAAGTTCCTGACTTCCTTTTATAAAAAGCGTCTTAAATAGCACTTTGGGAATCTTCTGTAATAAGAGCGATAAAATATTCAGATGCTTGTGGGTGTTATTATTCTGTGAAGTGATTAACTGAAGGCAGTAATAAGCACATCCCGCGGAAACATTATTTAATATCCTCACGATGTTTATCAGGAATCGTCCTGGTTTAAATTAAAGTTACCGCTTTGCTTATAGCGTGTTTTCTAAGCGCTTGCGTCTGGTCTGGTAATATTTACCTGCGAAATCATATTAATATAAATTCATGTATTTTATTTATTTTTTATTTTTAGCGTAGCGGTGATTTAAGCCGGGTTGCTGTTTTTTGATGCGGTTTTTTGTACCGTAATTAAATTGAGTTAGCGGAATTTTTTATTATTCCGGCTTGCGAAATCAGCCAGAGTGTTCATGCTTAATCACTGTGTCAGGCAGTTGTGGCAGATATTTAATTTAACGGGAGCGATATTATGGCTGGACAGCCAGAGCACAATAATAATGCAGAGGTCACGCTTAAACTCGCTGAAGAGCAAATAGCCCTGACGAAGCAAAAGATTGTGGATGGACATGTCCGTGTTACCCGCTCCACAACTGAGCATGACGAGGTCATCAGTACACTGCTTAACCGGGAGAAGGTTGAGGTTGAGCATGTAGCGAAAGCGCAACCCGTTGAAACGATGCCCGAAATCAGGGAAGAGAACGGTGTACTGATTGTCCCGGTAGTAGAGGAAGAAATCCAAATCGTCAGAAAGCTGGTGCTTAAAGAGGAGATCCACATCCGAAAAGTGCAGGAGAATGTTCCTTTTCAGGAGGTGGTGACCCGACGTGAGCAGCAGGTGAACGTTGAAAGAGATGACGATCAAATTAGCTAACAGAGAGGAACCTATCATGGCACATGAAAAAATCGTAACACTGTTCGATTCTGCAATTCAGGCAGAGGCCGCGAAAAGAAATCTCGTGAAAGCAGGCTTTTCTGATCGGGACATCAGTCTTATCAGTGGAGAACGTTTGCAGGAGGAAGGACACTCTATCCGCCATCCCAGCATCTGGCAGCGTCTGTTTGGTCACTCCGTTGATAAAGAGCAGGCCGATGTTTACACCAGAGCGATGGACAAGGGAGGCGTAGTGCTGACTATCCGCACCGAGGAGGAGAAGTTGGCTCGCGCCATGACCATTCTCCATTCTCATGACTCGGTGGACGTACCGTCACGTATGCAAAGCTCGGTTGAGAATGGCACCACCGCGCCGGGCATCAACCCGACGACGGCAGGTAAGCAGTTTGCTGGCGAGACCAACGACCGCCAGGTTGAACCGCGACGCACCTCACTGACCGGTGATGAGAGCGAAGCTGACATTCTGCGTCTTGCCGAAGAGCAGGTGGAAGTGGGTAAACGTCTGGTGAGTGAAGGCTCTACTCGTGTTCGCCGCTACACCGTGACCGATACTGTATCTGAAGATATTTCGCTGCATGAGCAGCACGCTGACATCTTCCGCCGTTCGGTGAATGAACCCGCGCTGGCTGGTGAAGTGGACTGGTCAGAGAAAACCGTCGAGGTCGCTGAGACCCATGAGCAGCCGGTGATCAACAAAACGACCCACGTGAAAGAAGAAGTGGTGGTGCGTACCGACGGCAGTGATCGTACCGAGACGATTAACGACACGGTACGCCGTCAGGAAGTGGATATCGACCATGCACGAGGTGGTCTGGAGCGCGAACTTCCGGGTACGACCGCAGGGGTAAAACCTGCGACCGCCGCAGCAGGCACGCAGTCACCAGGTGCACATAACCGTGACCACAAAGAGAGCCTGACTGAGAAGGTGAGTGAGAAAGCCAGCGAAGTGAAGGATAAGGTCGGAAACAAACTGCACGATCACTCGCATTGAGGCGCTTATCCTGACAACAACAGGCGCTAATGGGCACCGCTGATGCCAGATGCTGAGCATGCAAGATGCAATAAGGAGCCAACCGTGAGGTTGGCTCTTTTTGCGTTTGTGGGGCAGTAAAAACGGACAACGGCGTCATATCTTCTTCGGTATAATCAGGAAATATCTGCGCAGGCCGGGCAGGAATAAAACATAAGGGAATAAAGTGAACTGTAAACCGATGCTTTTCGTACTGGCGGTGTTCTCCCTGACGGCTCAGGCCGCCCAGAGCGGAAAAACGCTTGAGCACAAAGACTGGGAAGTGGTCTGTGATAACACCCTGACCTGTCGCATTGCGGGTTATGCCAAAGAAGAGGATCCGTCCGGCTCCATTCTGCTTACCCGTGCCGCTGGACCAGGAACGGAGCCAGTGGGAGAAGTGACGCTGGGTGATACCGAAGATGACAGCACACCGGCGGAAAAACTGACGCTGTGGATCGACGGGAAATCAGCAGGCGATCTGGTGGCGGCTGATGATAACTGGCGGCTTTCGGCAAGTCAGACCTCTGCGGTAATCAGTGCCGTCAAAGGCAGCGGTAAAGTCGAATTTAAAGGCGGCACAAAGCCTTTCCTGCTTTCCGGCGAAGGCGCTTATGCCGTGCTGCTGAAAGCTGATGATGTTCAGGGCCGTATCGGCACGCCAGGTGCACTCACTAAAAAGGGCAATAAACCGGAGAGCAGCGTGGCTAAAGCTGTGCCTGCACCGGTTATTCAGGCGGCAAAAACCCTCAGCGGCGAACCCCGTTTGCTGACCGCACCAGAAATCGACGCGCTGAAAACCCGACTGCTTTCAACGGTCAATCATAATGACGATGACACGTGCGACAGCCTGTATTCACCTGCAGAAAACAGTGATCCGGAAACCGATGGACTCACGCTTACGCCACTGGACGACACACACGCTTTGCTTTCGGCGCTCTGCTGGCGTGCCGCTTATAACGAAGGATATGGTTACTGGGTCATTGATAACCAACTCAAAGGCACGCCAGTGCTGGTAACGATTTCCGGGTCGGATTACGACAAGGGCGAAATTACCAGTGTGCAGAAAGGCCGTGGTATCGGTGACTGCATGAGTCAGGAAAGCTGGGTATGGGACGGCAAGGCTTTCCGCAAAAGCTATGACGGCGGGACCGGCATGTGTCGTTATATCCATGCGGGCGGCACCTGGGATCTGCCGACGCTGGTAACGGACGTGAAGCCTGTTTCGGGTTAGAGCTTTTGTTACGCCAGTGAAACAGGAGAGCTGAAGTGACTGCTTTACGGCAGGCGAGGGTGAGTGAAGAATTTCTGCCAAGGATGCCACGCAGTATCCTTAAGAACCCAAAAGACGTTTTTTTCAGCAGTTGCACCTTCGCCTGCGGATAAGGGTTGCGGAAACAGGGGGTAACGGTATAATCCTCAACGTTTTCCGCATACCCTTCAGTGCCGAAGTGGCGAAATCGGTAGACGCAGTTGATTCAAAATCAACCGCCGCGAGGCGTGCCGGTTCGATTCCGGCCTTCGGCACCAAGTATGCAAATTTAAGTCGCTCATGGGCGGCTTTTTTTGTGTCTGGGATTCCGGTTTGCTCAAGCCCTGCCACGCTTTATCACCCACCCTATGTTCATCCTGATACGATCTGGACCAATGGTATAAGGCAAATGCCGTTGCGGATTTATCCCGCTTGATACCTAATTCCCACACAAAAACCTCAAAAAGGGCTTAACACGGCTCTGAAAGATATGGAAGTCTTGACAAGCTAAGCCTCAAGAAATGGTTTAGCATTTTACTTATGATCTGAACTTTGAAGCCTATCCTGGTCATATAAGCTGGTTGAAGTTAGTGTTTCTTAACTAATTGAATAGTATATGTTTATTTTAAATTTTGAATTGGTTTTTAAATCGAAAATTGTTTAAGTAAGGTTCTTGCCAGGTTGCACTAAGATGTTAGTGTTGTAAGTATGGGATAAGATGAATTGGAAAGGTATCCTTGAATCGAAACCAATAATTTTTATAAATTTACTATGCGGACTACTCAAAGGGGGGCATTATGAAGGCTTTCGATACCCAACTTGCTATGAGCATTATATCGCACTCTACTGGTGGCTTTAGCTACGATACCCTTGCCAGAGCACTGATAACAAATGATAAAAGTGAAGAGCCTAAGGTACTTCTGGAGACATGTAGAACTTTTTGTCTCTCTTTGGAGAAGGAAGGGATTCTTAGGAGGTGTCAGGATTGCTCAAGTTCTCAGGATGAATACTTTGAATATATCCCTCACTGAGAACTGCCCCTGAAGATTTTCTCAGGGGCATCAATTCGTTTCTTGCAACGTCCCTTTTTTCTGAGGTAGCTTTGCTACAAATTTTTGGGAGGGCGCTTGTGAGTAATATCAACTTAATAACAACATGCACAAACGGCAAGAATAGTGGTGGCAAAGCGATATTGAGCTTAAGTCAGTTTTCATCAGGCCGCACTCCTTCATGTGTACTAGTAAATTCGTGGTGTAACGCTATGAGTGAGGCTATTTCTGAAAAAGAAACTTTACTCACTGAGGATCTTTATAAAGGAGGGCATTGGGCGATTGCTAAAGCTACTCTTAGTCAGTATCCCATTGATCTATGGGTTCTTTCTGCAGGTCTAGGCCTGTTGCATCATAAAGACAAAATCGTACCCTATAAAGCTACGTTTGCAGCAGGCTATGACGAATCTATACCATTGTATTCAAATGAGTTTTTTGGAAAAACTTTTCATAGAACATGGTGGAAAGAGATAACTGAAAGATCTTTTTTCAAAAAAAGATCACCCTACATCTATTACTGAGTTGATGAAAAAAAAGCGCACAGATTATTTTATAATTTGTGGTTCTCCTGATTACATCAATGCTATTGAACTTGATGTTATTAATGGGCTTAATTATCTTGTTGATTCAAATAAGCAGTTAGTAATTATAACCTCGAAAAAAGTCACGCAAAGACTAGACTGTTATTTATTAAAGAGCAATCAAAGTATGGCTGGCTTTTTAAATTGCAATATGATTTCACTTAATATTAGTCTTGCTCGCTATATAGTAAAGGAGTTCACAGAGAGACAATGTAATGATTTAAATAAACTCTCACGACAATTATCAGAAAAGCTAAACGGATTACCTGAGCGTCAGCCTAAGAAAGGAACTCGACGTACCGCTCAAGAAGTCAATCACTACATTGTGAAGCTTATGAGTCAGCAACCTGGTTTGAGTGCTACGCATGCTCTTCGGGCTTTTCGTGATGAAGGAAATTCCTTTGAGGAGAAGCGGTTCCGCGCTGTGTTCAAGGCCATAAGTGAGAGCAAACCTTAATGCTACCAGATGGGATTCCATGATATAATTGCTTGTTTTTTTAGACCTTGTAGTGGTGTCAGGAGAGTAAGTTGTCGAAGCTAAAGTATTTTTTTCCGGATAGTCAGGATTTTATCGATCCAAGTTTCGACTTCTTCCGCGAAACACGTAACGAACATCGCGTTCGTCAGCGTGACGATCATTATCCGCATGAGATTTTTCCTCATCCCTACGACGGTATGCTGGTTTCTAAAGCAGTAGTCGATGGTCTTGGTGGTGGTGAAAGTAAATATACCCGAGCTCAACGTTTACGGTACTTCCGTAATGGTATGAAGCACTTTTTCCGCTTGCCCGACAATATGGAAACGATGGGAGATTGTGGCGCATTCACATATGTTAATCAGGATGTGCCGCCATATCGAGTAGAGGAGGTCATTGAGTTTTATGAAACCTCCCGTTTCAATTATGGCGTATCCCTTGATCATATCGTATTTGGTTATGAGAAACCTGGAGAGGTATTCGGTGGTGAAGTTTTGGCCGAATGTCGGCGTCGTCAGGATATCACGCTGACTCTGGCTCAGGAGTTTCTTAACAAGTCGCACAAAAGTTGCTTTACCCCATTTGGTGTAGCACATGGTTGGAGCAAGGATTCCTATCGGCAGTCTGTAGAAGCACTTCTGGCTATGGGATACAAAAACATCACGATGGGGGGGAATGGTGCCTTTAAAAACGGTGCAGATCCTCGAGACACTGGAAGAGATCAAGCCACTACTTAAAAGCGATACGCAAGTGCACTTACTTGGTATTGCTCGTCCAGAGAGTTTTGTAGATTTTATTAAGTTTGGCGTTACCAGTATCGACTCCACAACCCCATTGCAGCAAGCCTTTAAAGATCGAAAAAATAATTACCACTCTCTTGCTGGCCCAGCCTATACCGCTGTGCGTGTACCTCAATTTGACGCGAACCCAAGCTTGAGCCGGAAAATTAAGTCTGGAGTTATTGATCAAGATGTTGCACGTCATCTGGAAAAAGATGCCATGAATGCCCTGTTTGAATTCGACAAAGGCTCGATGTCACTAATGCAGGCATTAGAAGCAGTTTTAGCTTATGAACGCTTTCATTCCGGTGAAAAAGAGGCGGATAAGATTCGCGCAGACTACCACCGTACTTTAAGTGAGCGTCCATGGAAGCAGTGCCATTGCAATATTTGCAAGTCCATTGGCATCAACGTCATCATTTTCCGCGGCGCAGAACGTAACCGTCGCCGTGGTTTCCACAATATTCAGGTGTTGTACAGTCGCTTACAACAGACTTTGTCACAGCGCCCAGAGGAATTGTCATGAGTGAATATCGTGTTCCTGCCTTGAGAATCAGGCAAGGAGAAAACAGGCAACTTTATAGCCTCGCGATAGAAGGTAAACAGATTAGTAAAATCGCCGCGATATCTCGTATTCGTCGTGGCGAAGAAAGTTTGATTGGTTATCAACGGCCAGAGGTTCGCAATCATATTCGTGAAATCCAGCGTTATATCGAAAGCGTTAACCCAATGATCCCAAACCCTGTCATTATTGCTTTCGATCAGCGTGTGCGCTTTGAGCCGCTATCAGATAATGGTGATATGGGGCATCTGGTAATTCCCTTTTCCGAAGACAAGGATTTTGAAAAGCCTGGCTTTATTGTTGATGGACAACAACGTACAGCAGCACTTCGGGATGCTGAGATAGACTCGTTTATGATGCCAGTATCAGCATTTATCGCCAATGATGCCGAAGAACAACGTGAACAATTTATGCTGGTGAACTCGACTAAACCCCTGCCTAAAACGTTGTTATACGAATTGGCACCGCACACTCATGGTCGACTTCCATCAGATCTGCAGATGCGTAAATTTCCATCACTTCTGACTCAGAGACTTAATTTTGGCGAAGGTCCTCTGGCCGGTCGCATCAAGACTGCGACGAACCCTGATGGAGTAATTGCCGACAACTCAATGATCAAGATGATCGATTCCAGCCTGCGTGAAGGGGCATTGTATCGCTTCCGTGACCCAGCGACTGGATTGGGGGGATGAAGGTAAAATGGTTAAGCTGTTAAATAACTTCTGGTCAGCGGTGGAAACTGTGTTTACTGATGACTGGGATAAAAAAGCCTCGCTATTCCCGCTTGTTACACGGCGTTGGCATCCTTGCGCTGGGCAGCCTTATGGATGAAATCGATCACGTGCATCAGGAATACAAAGGTGAAAACGGCTGGACCGATATCCCTTCCTATATCCGCTTCGTTGAAGAGTTAAATCGAATCAAGCCGCTATGCGCATGGAGTAACGGGACGTGGGACTTTGGGACTGACATCGATGGTCAGCGCATTGTTCGTAAATGGAATGAGTTACAGAATCTGTCCAAGGATATCTCTTTAATCACTAACTATCTTGTAACTAATTACATTAAGCAGGTTAGTACAGAAATTTAATTTCTATTAAGAAAAATCACCCTGCATTGAAAAATGCAGGGTTTTTTTTGCTTTGAGAAAAATAAAAATAATTTTAATAAGTAAAAGTTAGAAAATTATTTACATATTCATTGATTTCTAATACTTTCATGAAATGATTAGTTATATTGATGATTGTCAGGAAAGGAAGCGCTGTTAAACGCTATACTTATAGTTATTAACTGTAGAGCCTTACTTTAACTAAAAAATAATCATTATTTTCAGTGCGTTAAGAAATAAAATGCGAATGGTAAAAATTTATGAATGAAGCTAAGACGCTTTGTGTAGGTAGTTTGGTTAGCTCGCCTTATGGAGTCGGCAGGATTTTGAGCCTCAATGAGGATGAAGCCTTGGTTAAGTATTTTGATTCCCCAGCAAGCTATGAAGGTATAAGCCAAACTGTCGACATAAAATTTCTACAAAGGACTCAGTTATATGCAGAAGACCTAGTTTATCGTTTTAACTATGAACATGCCTATTGGCAACTAGCGCGTGTTATGGGTTATGTACCAAATGGGGTCCGTCTTCATTTTCCCAATAAACAGCAGGAAGACGTTTGCTTAGCTGATATTTTTGTCCGCTGGGATCGACCTATTAGTGATGCTGCGGCACTACTGTCCGAGCGCATTACCTATACTCCCTTCTGGCAGGATGCCCGTCTAGCTTATCAGCATCAGATGCTGAAACAACGCAACGCCTGCGCTGGAATTACCTCTTCGCTGTCGTCCAGTATTGAACTCGAACCTTATCAGTTGGCCGTCGCACGTCGGGTCTTATCTGACCCCATTCAGCGCTATCTACTGGCAGATGAAGTCGGCCTTGGGAAAACCATTGAAGCTGGGCTGATCGTGCGGCAACACGTCATGGAAAATCAGTTCACTCACTGCGTGGTGATCTTGGCACCCAAGGTTCTTCACCGCCAGTGGCAGCAGGAACTTTCCGCACGTTTCCACCTAGGGGGAGTTACTGAACGAGTCGATCCATGTCATTGATATAACTGATTTCCGCGAAGAGAATCCGTTGCCATTCCGCCCTGATATGCTGGTAATTGACGAAGCTCATCAGGTCGGTGCTTGGGCATGGGACGCAGAGCATGAGCAGCAGTACGCTAGCGTGAACCAACTGGCGCAACAAAGCGCCAAATTGCTGCTGTTGTCGGCAACGCCCGTGACCGGCAACGAAAAGAACTTCCTAGCCATGTTGCATCTGCTGGATGCCAATAATTATCAGCTGACTGAAACTGGGCTGCTGAAATTTCAGCAGCGTATCCAGCAACGCGAAGAGATAGGTTCACTGTTCTATGCGTTTAACTGTGATAACGACAACATGACGCTGGAAGATAACCTGCATGCCTTGACCGAACTGTTTCCGGAGGATGAAGTTCTTCACGGACTGACTGCGCAGTTGCTCCCCCATTTAGAGATGCTGCAGCCTGAGCAGAGTGAAACGCGCGATCTGCTGATCAATACAATCCGACACTACATCGGAAACCGTTATCGTCTTCACCATCGCCTGCTGCGCAACCGCCGTAGCAGTCCTAGTATCAGCATCCTTATGCCCGGTTTGTCAGGATTGTCGCTGAAAAAATATACCGCCACGAACACCAATAACGACATGATGATCGCCTGGCGAGAATCGGCAGTGATGCTATATCCACAGGACCAGACGTTTGCCGCGATTTACCAGTTACTGTTTGAAGCCGCCATCGCCACACCGGAACTGCTTGCACGACTCGCCACCAGTCGTTTACAGCAGCAGCCACTAAGTGCTGCACAGGGCTTCTTATACAGTGAATCACAACTCGCATTGTTGCAGTACCCGTTGTTTGACGGCGAGAAGAATATCCTGCAGGAGTTGATAGACCGTTGCATCATGGAACGTGATAGCAAGCGTAAGCGCTTAATTGAAGTACTGGAAATACTTTTGGACAGCAACGCTAAAGAGTTCCCTTACATTGTGGTGTTCTGCGATCAGCCTTGGGTGGCAGATCAAGTCTTTACTGACTTGATGATGCCGTTTATTGGCAAAATCCAGCGTCACAACCCCGATAAAGAAGTTCGCTTTGGCAAGGGAAGCAAATGCCAGATCCTGGTGTGTGATCGCCGGGCTGAAGAAGGTGTCAATTTACATGGTGGTCGTAAAATTGCGCTGCATTATGATCTGTTACTTTCACCTAATCGTATGGAACAGCGCTTAGGTCGTTTGAATCGATATTGTGCGAACGAGAATGCGACCTCCATCCTCAGCATGGCGCTGGTGAGTGAAGCAGATGACCTGCAAAATCAGTGGCTGGCTATTCTCAATAATGTTTTCAACATTTTCGAAGATTCTATTGCCAGTTTGCAATACTTGGTTGATGAAGAGTTACAGTGGCTTAGCGCCAATCTCTATCCGTTAGGAGAAGAGAGCATGATACAGCTTAGCGCACGTTTGGCGGGTGAGGATGGTCGCTTGGCAGAAGAAAAACAGCGAATCGAAATGCAGGAAGTCCTTTTGCAAATCGACGGCGATATCATCGAAGCCAGGGAGTATGCTGATGCGCTGGCGGAGATCGATGAGAATGAAGACGAATTCCGCCAATGCGCGAGTAATCTGCTGGGTAAGGTGTTGAAATTTGATGTTATCCGGGATGAGGATACTCCGGCAGCACTGCGGTATCGTTTCAATCCGGGGGGATTGGAATGCTGGTACCTTAGTCAGCCCGCAGCGCTTACAAAAACACTGCCTGCTGGGCTTTGATCTCAACAAGTCAGGCGGGAATTCTCCTGTGACCTGGCCATTAAGCTATAAGCGCTCAGATTCTACTCAGGGTAACATCCGCCCTGCACGGCTAGGCGAACCTTTCCACGATGCCATCCTGAGACTGCTTGATTTTGAAGAGCGCGGTATAGCTAGCGCGGTTCTACGCATCACGCCCAGCATGGGTGAAGAGCAAAAAATTTTTTTCCGCTACGATTTCCTGATTGAGGCCGATGTTAACACTCCAGCGCAACAGCGCCTGGCTGACTATTTGATGCCACCTCAAATCATGACTCTATGGCTGAACCAAGCGGGTGAGCACATCACCGATGCGGACGTAATGACTATATTGGATGAGCCTTATTCTCCGCAGAAGCGCGGCGGACGTCACCTTAACCTGAATGAGCAGCGTTGGGCGCAGATTGCCCATTGTTTCAGTGCCAAAGAGTGGCGAACTTGGTGTAATGATAGCTACAGTATTGCCCAGCAATTGGCGGTGGGCCAGTTCGCCGCACAACAGGCTCTCGGCTTAAGCCGTCTAGAAAAATATTTGAGTAGTGCCTTGCTACACCACGCTGACCAGCAGGAGACCGGGCAGACGCTGCGCCATAGTATTACATGGCCGAAGATCACCACTCTGGCAACACGTGCGTTAATCATTGCGTCAGAAGCCCTACTGCACAAGGATTCACAGATCTGATGAAACTGGCGCAACTGATTGAGCAATCTAGTATTACATCAGCATTGAGGGAGTGCCTGCTTCCGGATGCGAACGCCGGGCATCTCGATCGCCGGGCGCTAATTCGTGACTGGCTATACCGGGAAAAATATTCCCACCACAGCGATAACGAGTTGACGGTCCCTGATGATAGCTACCCCGGTTGGCCAAGTCTGGGAGAGTGGGAAGCCAGCGGTATTCACTGTCAACGACTAGGTCACACCTTTTTGCTCAGTGCTGGTCCTGCCTGGTGCCCGCAGTGGCTGGAACAGGGAGATATCACACCTTTTCTTGACAACGATCTGCACCAATTACGTCGCCAGGACACACGTGTGCCGATGGACCATATTCTGCGCCCAGTTTTAAAATTTGATCACTACCAAGCTCCAGGCCAGCGAGATGCGATACGCCGGTCACTGTTCGCACCACCGGGTAGTACGCTGCTGGTTAATTTGCCCACCGGCACTGGTAAGACGTTGGTGGCTCAGGTACTGACATTAATGGCCCCTCCGCAGGGGGGCGATGTGTCTATTGATAGCGCCAACGACTGCGCTGGTGATGGAGCTAACACGTAGATTCCGCGAGTTGTTGAGCGAAGCCGGTGGTCGAGTTGAATCGGTCTCTGCTTGGTACAGCGATCTGCCGGCGCAGGATAAAAGCGATACGCGTCAGCGTATTAGAGTCGGGGAACAGAGACTGATCGTCACCTCTCCCGAAGCTGCCTGTGGCTCACTGCAGTTTGCCCTTTTTTGACGCGGCCAAACAAGGCGGCCTGCGCCATGTTATCGTCGATGAGGCGCATATTGTCGCCAGTTGGGGCAATGGCTTTCGTCCGCATTTCCAGCAGTTGGGTGGATTAATCCGCGGGCTTAAACGCATCAGTCGTAAAGCGAAGTTAACACCATGTTCTACATTGCTTATGAGCGCGACCATCACCGAAGCTAGCCGTAAAACTCTGCGTGATACTTTCGATCAGCAGATGATCGAGGTCCACGCTAGCCATTTGCGCCCTGAGCCGGCTTACTGGTGCTATCGGGCGACAGACCATAGTGATAAACAGGATAAGGTGCTGCAGTCGTTGGCGCATGCACCGCGCCCTCTAATCTTCTACGTGACTCGACCGGAAGAAGCTGAAGAGTGGGCGCAGATTCTGCGCGATCAGGGGTATAAGCGGCTTGCTACATTTACCGGTGATACGCCGGATGCCGCACGTCAGAGACTGCTGGAACAATGGAATAATAATCAGGTGGATATCATGATTGCCACCTCGGCGTTCGGCGTTGGTATGGATAAAAATGACGTGCGTACGGTGGTTCACGCTACTGTGCCCGAAAATATGGACCGCTTCTATCAGGAAGTGGGTCGAGGTGGGCGCGATGGTTTTGCTTGCACCTCACTTCTGATTTATGAACATAAGGATGTCAGCCAAGCAAAACGGCTCTCTTCTCAAAAACTCATTGGTCGTGAATTGGGTCTGGAACGCTGGAAAACGCTGTGGGGAAGGGCAGAGCACGTGGGTGATAACTTATATCGTATTGATATTGAAAGAATCCATGGCAATCTTAATTTTCACAGTGATGAAAACCAGCTTTGGAATCTGCGTACCGTACTGATGATGGTACGTGCAGGTGTGTTAGAACTAGATACTGACCTGCAAAGCCCGCCGGATAAGAGCACGTTTGCCGATGTCAGGCACTATGAAGCGGCATTGGAGCAACTCTTGCAAAAGAATCAAAACTCTCTGGTGGTGCGCATTCTGATCGGCAACCATACTGGTGAGGCGTTATGGAACACGCACATTATTCCTTCACGTGAAGAGACCCGAGAAGCGGCAAGAGCTAACCATAATACGTTAATCAACTGGCTGCATACCCCCAAACTCATCCCGCTATGTGAGACTTTGGTGGACCTATATTCATTGACGGAATATACCCCGGGCCACGCCTGCGCCGGTTGCCCGGCCTGCCGAAAGAGTATGATGTTAAACAGCGGTTACGTGATCCCTCCGCCGTTGCTGCTCAACCCGATAGTATCGCCTTCACAGGAGTCGTTAAACCGCTGGCAGGAGTTGAGCGGGCTGTCCTTTTCAAGCTGTTTTATTATCTACCCTGCGGTGACCGATGATGAATGGGAACGTGAGGGCTGGTATCACCGCGTCGCGACGTTACTGGTACAACTGCATCGCGCAGGGATTGTCCAGCGCATATGGTCGGCTCCGGCCTTGCTACATAATGTATTCAGTGCCATCCCGCGTGGTGAGCGCTTGACCCTGCTGAGCGACGAATTGTGTGTGGTCGGCGAATCGGTGGTGGATAACGATGTGATGGGTGAACTGGCAGAATTGATCCTTCCTACTCCAGAGTCTTGCGCCAGTGGCTACCTACCGTCATTCAGCCTGGCCCCATTGCAATTGACATTGATCCCGCATGATATGCCCGATCCCCACCACCCCGGAGGGACGCATTACATTCATCTCGATAATCACAATTGGATCACCATCGAACAACTTCAAAGGAAACTAGACCGTGTCGATTATCAATAATGCCCACGGAGGCAGTCAGTATGCCGTGCTAGCTGCATTTTATCAGGTGCTGAAAGCCAGCCCAAAAAACACGATGCCGCGTGAAAAACTGATGGCGCTCTGTGCACCGGAAACGTTGCAAACGGGTGACGCACCGGATGCAAGAGGTAAAGCGCCCCAAGAATTAAGAGCGTGGCTGGATCTGGGGATACTGTCGGAAGAACCGGTAGGCGATACAACTGAAATCAGCCTCAGCTCGAACTATTTCAGCACAAAAAATATGCCGCTGCGGCAGGCTGCACGCCGCTGCTTACAGTCCCCGGAAAATAACAGTGACCTAAGTTCACGCAATCAACGTGCCGTTGACCTCACCCTGCTCGCAGCGCTGCTGCTGGCACTGGATGTGTATAACAACGCCGATATCAGCACGCGTAATCTGGAAGCGTTAGTAAATCAGTTCCTGCCCGATTTCCGCATCAATAAAACTAACGAAGTTCCGATTGTACCTGGCTATCTAAACTGGCTGGGCTATGCCCAGAAAATTACCCGCGACAGCTTCGCCATCGACCCCACGGATGCTATCCGGGAAGAGCTACCGTTCCTGATGCGGCCTGGGGAACAACTGCCCATCGGCGAAGCGTTGCAACGTCTGAATCAGGCACTGCCGGTCCTTGACGGTGGCAGCTATCGCCAGCAGGTAGAGGACCGTATCAGCCAGCATGGCTGGCAACCACTCAGCGCTAACCGAATTTCGACCTCGCTGTCGCGCGCGCTGCTGCGGCTTCAACTCTCCGGGATGATCAATATGAAGGCGGAGTCTGACGCCAGCGGCGCAATGCAGTTAACCGGTAGAAAAGGGAGTGTGTTGCGTACCGTGACCCATCTTAAATTAACTAGCTCAGGAGCCCACTAATGCCACAATTACAGAGCTACTGGCCCGACGAAGAGAACGTTACCGCCTGCATCCTGACCGAAGCCGAGTCACTAGCCGACAGCCAATTGCTGGCGGTCCATGAACCTATGCATCTCGACCGCGTCGAGTTTCACAGTGGTAAGGTCATTCAGGTGGGTGAGGGGGCGCTGCTGGACTTTCTACTGGAACATAATCGTCCATTGCCGTTGATTGGAGCCTCTGGCGTGGGGAAATCCCATCTAGTGCGCTGGGTCCATGCGCAACTTAAACGCCGAGAAGATCACGCAAAATATCATATTATTCGTATCCCCAAAAATGCGTCTTTGCCGCGCGTGCTTACTACCATCTTAGAAGACTTAAAGGGTGAGCAGTATCAGAGTATCCGCGAGAAGGTAAACGGGGTCGGGCAGCAGTTGATTCCTGAAAATGTGGCCGAACATATAGCTCTCAAGCTGCGTCAGGCACTAAACGCAGCTTGGAAGTCTGCTGTAGAAGAACTGCAACAGGAGCAGATGGGGAAAATTCAACTGGACGAAAGCAGGAAAAAAAGCTGAAAGAAATCCAGCAACACGCAGCATCAACTCGGCTTCCCGCGCTTTTTTTTGACAGTGTAATGACGAAGTATTTTACCGATCCTAGGGCCTGCTTGCACAATATTGCGCTGCGCTTCTGTAAGGGTGCTGACGATGAGAGTATTGCCAACTTACGTTATGAAATGTCTTCGGAAGACTTCACCTTCAGTGACCTGAATCTCAGGCAAGTTTCACCGGCAGTGCTCCCCTACCTGGTCAACCAGCAGTTGCTTACCAATGATGAAAAAAAGCAAGCAGCGGCTCGCGTTGTTAACGAGGTGATCCCTCAGGCGTTGGGAGACACCTTTGGAGAATTGTTCAGCTTTAACCGGGCCAGCTTCCAGGACCTGATGCGCATGATTCGCCGCCAGTTGCTGGCAGAAGACCGCAGCCTGATCTTATTGGTGGAAGATTTAGCCGCTACCTCAGCGATTGAGGACGTACTGATCGACTGTCTGCTGGAAGAGGAGGGGTACGAAGGCAAAAAGGTGCTGTGTACCCTGAACTCGATTATTGCAGTGACCGAGGGCCACGACAGCTTTAAGCGTCATCGTAATACGCTGGGCACCCGTGCCCGCTATGAATGGGTGATCCAGCAGCAGCACGCCAGCGAAAGTGATACATCACTGAAAAAACGCGTTGTGGACTTCTGCGGCCGCTATCTTAACGCAGCCCGCCACGGTACTGTTGCGCTGGAAAAATATCACCATCAGCAGGATGGGCAGCGCTATAGGGATACTCCGGTATGGCAGGATCAGGAGGTACTGGAAAACGAATGTGCTGCGCCCGCGCTGGCGAGTTTCGGCCACAGCAGTTACGGCCATCCACTGTTTCCATTTAATCCGGCAGCAATCGGACAGTTGGTTGAACGCCACTGTCAGGATAAAGAACACGGGTTGGTTTTCGTCCCGCGAAATATACTGAACGCTATCCTGCGTGAACCGCTAAAAAAATTATCGCCAGAGCTATCTTGATGGGCAATTCCCGCCGTCAGGGTATGAAGGGATTATTTGCGGTCAGGAACTTCAGCAAAGGGTGCGCCTGTCCGGTGTTAGCCAGCCCGATCGGGTCAATTCACTGCTGGCCATTTGGGGCGGTAACAGTGCAAACTTGGTTGGCCTGACACTAGCCATCTGTGAAGAATTCGGCCTGCCGCAAGCTGCAGAACTGTTGGGTGATCCACCACCACTCGGACGCGATGATCCACTGCCACCCGGAGGCGATGATCCACTGCCATCCGGAGGCGATGATCCACTGCCATCCGGTGAAGTTCCAGCCATTCAGCAATGGAAAGCCGCGCTGGAAAAATGGAACCAAGGCAACACGCTCGATCAAGCCAAAGCGCGTGATATCCGTAAGTGGTTACTTGAAGCGTTGATTGCGCGTATTGACTGGTCAACCGAGCTGATTCAGACCTCGCTCACGGCCAGTTCAACAAAAAACCAGGGAAGGATCCACTTACCCCGCGTGCTGGTGGGTAATCAGTCGCGCCCGCTTGTGACGCTTAAGGATACTCCCGAGCTGTACAGCGCCTGCTTGGCGATGGCGCGCTTCAACCTTTACCAGAACTGGGATTTCGAGGGTAGTGAGATCGATTATGCTGCCTTCCATAACTTTGTCGACCGTATTGAAACAGAAGTAAAACTCACCGTGTTGCAGGAAGAACGCGAGGAGCTTTCCAGTATTGTCAAAGACCTACAGTTGAGTTGTGCATTCCTTGGGCTGGATGGTTTTTCATCTCCAGTCTCGACAACTTTAGTGCAAGCCCTGTTAACAGAACCACGGTCTACGGACAAAAGCCATCCGCTGCTGGACGACTTCTTAACCCAGTCGCGAGTAAGCGTGATCGATGAACACTGGAACCTACGCGAGCGTTTAATCGCGCTTACTGCGGCGAAAAAGTTGAGCGCCCAACCCTATGCCATCAACGGATTAATGTTGGTGGAAGCGGCAAAAAGCCAACAAGTCGCAGCCGGGAAACGACCGAGTAAGATCCACGAAGTCAAAAACAGACTGGGTAGTTACCGGACCCTGCTGCTGAAGACTCAGGAGGGCATTACTGAACGCCTGAGCGACGGCAAAAGCTCCAGTCTGGCAACGGTTAATATCTGTGACATCATGAAGGAGATAGTCGAACTGGCGAACAGCGCTGATGCCGTCCGCCCGGTGGGTGAAACGGTGCCGGTTTTGCTGAAGTTGTTAAAGGGCTGGAAAGAACCTGAGTTGAAAAACCAGATCAGACAACTGGAGAAACTGACTTTGCCAGCCGATAACCCTCAGGTGTTGATGAAAGAAATTCTTGCCGTTAACGGCAAACAATACGAGGCATTTCGGCTACTGTTGGAAGCCTGGAGCAAGTTCGAAGATGCTACCGGCAGCTATCTGCAGCAGCGTCACCGTGATGAGGGCGGCGACCAGATTGAGGGAGCCGAAAATGAGATCTCACAAACCCTGACAAGGCTGACTGAGCAGTTAACGCTACTGGAGAAGAACTTAGCATGAGTGAAGTAATCATCAGTGAAGTGGTAATCTCCAGCGCGTCGGAAGAGATTAGCGTTTTTGCACGGCGCAGCGGCGAATTTAAAACGCGCCTTGAGCGCCATCAGCAACTGGAAAAGGCTCAGGAGATACGCAATAGCCTGCTGCAGGTGGCGCAAAAAATCGATGCCCCGGCGAAAAAACTGGCGCAGATCCTCACAAGCTATCTGCTGCTACGACAGGTTTGTGATAGTGAGAGCGGTAATCCTATTGTTGGCCTGTTTGACCGCGAAACTTTTGGCAATCCGCAGGCCCTGCTGGCGGCCTTTCTTCAGCAGTACGAGGCGCGTACATATGATGTTGCTCAAGCCCAGGAGTTTGCTCTGCTGGTTCTGGAAATTGAGCGTTTAGCCAGTACTCTCAATGAACATACCAGCGCTGCGTGGCGTGAATACATCCGTATGTTAAAAGCTCAGTGGGAAGTGGACCAGAGACTTTTCAGCAACCTTGCTCATCAGGAAGGACAACGAAAAGTACAACAGCACTACTGTGACCTTGTCGCTAAGTTCACCAACAGTAGTCGTGGGCTGCCAAAAACTGCTGGCGAAGTTGAGGCCATAATCGACTTGCATGAGCAACTTTGCGAACAGCGCGTCGCGCTCAAGCTGGACGTGCCAGAAGAGGTCAATCTCTTCCTCAAAGCCGTAGCCGGGCAAGGTGCCGCGCTCGATATGTTGACGCCTAATGTACTCAGTTGGCTGACTGAAGAAGACGACCTGACGCGCTATCGTATAAGACGCCTGTAAGGAGCCTTAGTTTCAATGGAACAGATTATTCGCGCAGTACTTGATGGGCTGGAGTCGCAGGAGGCGGTACTGCTCACTTGGGGTAACACACAAGGTTTTTTCACTGAGACCGAGCTCCGTAATACTATTTCTCAGGTCCTACAGAACCACCCGCTCGACGCCAACGGGCTAACTAGTTTTGGCATAGCGAAAGTTATGATCGGTCGCGGATTGCTACTGCGCCACCAGCAAAATGGCGTTTCGGTGTTTCGTACCCGCATGGCTGAGTCAGTGCGGCTTTACAGCCAGTTGCGCCAGATGTTTCCTAAACATGGCCTTAATAATAACTGGCGTACCGCACCGACGTTGGTGTCCGACTATCGTTTCCTCCGCCGCCAGCGCAAATACCCGCTACGCAACATGCAGGCTGCTGAGGTTCTGCAGCAACTTGATGAAACTTCCGGTTTTACTTCTACCCACCACCAGCTACTGTCGGCCCTGATAAGTCACTCGAGCGGAATGTACAGTCTGGCTCGCTTTCAGCAGGATGCCTGCAAAAATGTACTACGCGGGGTGCAGCAGAGCCAGCACCGCTCGACTGCTACCATTGTGTGCGCGGGAACCGGGACAGGTAAAACCCTGGCGTTCTATTTGCCCGCACTGACCTTTATCGGAAGCGAACTGGTCGCCAAAAGAAAAGATGCGGTAAAGGCGCTGGCAATTTACCCTCGCAATGAACTGCTGAAAGATCAGTTTATCGAAACGCTGCGTCAGGTACGTAAACTGAACGGTGTACTGGAAGAAAAAGGCGTTCGCAAAGTACGTATCGCCGCTCTGTTCGGCATGGTGCCGCTAGATAAAGACGCGATTTATCGTGACTACATGAAAACGGCTTGGAGCCGGCATCGTGACGGCATGTCCTGCCAGTATATTCCCTGCCCGACGGATAGTTGTCGTGGCAAAATGGTCTGGCGCACCGCCGATCTTGAAAACAGTTTTGAACGTCTGCATTGCGATAGTTGTATGCAGACCATCGAGCCTGATGAAGTGATCCTGACGCGTAAGCGTATGAAGATCGAGCTGCCTGACATTTTGTTTACCAGCACCGAAATGCTGAATAAACAGATGGGCAACCCTTTTCTGGCATCGCTGTTTGGCATCGGCAAAAACATCGTCCCGCCGTCGATGATGCTGCTTGATGAGGTGCATACCTATTCCGGCGTCAGCGGTGCACAGAACGGCATGCTGATCCGCCGTTGGCGGCATCTGTCCGGTGCCACACCGCACTTTGTTGGGCTGTCTGCAACGTTGGAGCAGGCGACGCGCTTTATGGCTTCGTTAACCGGGTTGGAAGAGTATCTTGTGGCGGAAGTTAGTCCGACCGAAGACGATATGGAGACAGAGGGCGCGGAGTACATGCTGGCTCTACGTGGCGATCCAGCGTCCCGCTCTAGCCTTTTGTCCACCACCATTCAGGCCTCCATGCTAACCAGACGTATGCTCGACAATGCCGCAGTACCGGTCAGCAACGGTATATACGGCACGCGCAGTTTTGTTTTTACAGATGATATTGACGTCATTAACCGCCTCTATTTCCAGCTATTGGATGCCGAAGGTCGTTACTCGAATGGCAATATCAATGCCAAAAAAGAACCGCTGGCGATGCTGCGCGGCGATGCGCCAAATGAAGAGAAATTTACCTTTGGTCAGCAGTGGCCGCTGGCTAAAATAATTGGCCATACGCTCGATTCCGCTGACCGCAGCAACGTTAAGCGCACCTCTTCGCAGGATGCTGGCGTCGACCATGCTGCGGATCTGATTGTCGCTACCGCGTCACTTGAGGTCGGCTTTAACGACCCGAACGTCGGTGCCGTTATCCAGCATAAAGCCCCGCGCGATAACGCTCAGTTCCTGCAGCGTAAAGGGCGCGCTGGACGTCAACGCACCATGCGCCCGTGGACCGTGGTTGTGCTGTCCGACTATGGTCGTGACCGCATGGCATTTCAGTGCTACGAAAACCTGTTTGAGCCCGTACTAAAGGCGCGCCAACTGCCGGTTAGCAACAGCTACGTACTGCGCATGCAGGCGGCCTTTGCCTCTATGGACTGGCTTTCCAGCCGTAACGAGTATCTTAATCAGTGGAATCGCGGTATCTGGGATGACCTATCCGTCCCGCAGGACAAAGGTAAGCCATCTGAAGCTCAGTCAAAGCTGGCCGATCTGATTGAAGATCTTCTGAAAAGCCAGAAAACCCAGCAGGAGTTTAACTCATGGTTGGCTGAAGCACTGGGGGTTAAGGACGAAAAACTGCTGCAGTCATTGCTGTGGCAACCACCGCGCGCGATTATGACTGCGTTTCTGCCTACGGTACTTAGAAGACTGCGATCCAACTGGTCGCGCCTTGGCGTTGAGCAGGCCGATAACTGCCGCAAAAGCACTCCGATGCCTGACTTTATACCGTCCGCGTTGTTTAACGACCTCTGCCTGCCGGAGTTACAGATTAACCTGCTGGGTGAAGTCGGTCAGGGGCCCGATGCGCACAGCATGCCGATTTTGCAGGGGATGAAAGATTTCGCCCCGGGGCGCATTAGCAAGCGCTTTGCCATCAAAAGCATTCGCGAATGCCACTGGCTAGTGCCGAAAAAACTCGAGCTGAAAGATGGTTCGCATCCTTTCCCAATCGATGATTACTGCCCGCCAGATAAACGGGAGTCCATGCCCGATTGTCACATTACCACCCGCACTGGCATGCAGGTTATCCCCTGCTTCCGCGCTTGGGAAGTGACTGCCAGCACGCCGCCAGATGACCTTAAACTGAGTGAAACCTCAAACGCGTTTCTTAACTGGCACAGCGAGATCCGTCCACCTCAGAACAGCATCCCTGCGGAAGTGCCATCCAACAATGTCTGGCAGGATATTTTCCAGCAGGTGGAGTTTTACAGCCATCAGCAGCACTGTCCGATCGAAGCTGTGCGCTTTGCTACCGGATCACGTGCCAATATTAAATTCAGCGACCAGCGTGAAGGCCTGCAGATTGACTTCAAATTTGAACACCAAGACGAACCCGCTGCGTTTGGCTTCTCGCTGTGGGTAGATGCGATAAAATTCCAGTGTCGGTTACCTAATTTTGATTTCTCAAGCATCAGCAACAACCCTGAACTGGTGGCCGGATTGCGCACGGCGCGCTTCCTGTATGAGGTCACCCACGACGAGGCCATCTGTGTTAATACTTTCCTCGGCGGTTGGCTGGCAGAAACTGTCCTGGCAGGTATTGGCAGCGAAGCTGTATTGAAAAACTGCACCCCGGAGCAGGCGTTCCGCGCAATGGAACACAACAGCGCAGGGATCGCCTTGATTGACGTTCCTGCACGAATCTTCCAGACGTTGTATGATGCGCAGACTGGTGAAGAGATAGAGCAGGATCTACAGCAAAGCTTGCGTGAACTGTTGGCCCAAGCCCCGGTGATGGCAAGAATTGCCGACTGGGTGGAACTGCTGTGGCAACCGCTGGATAACACTTGGCTGGAGTGGTTGACCCTCAACTTCACCAACACGCTGGGTGCGGCGCTGCTGCAAACTGCTATGCAGTTGTGCCCAGATGCCGACGACAACGACCTAATCCTTGACCTCAACGGTGGGCCGGTGCGCACTGCGCTGCTCGCGCCTGACCAGCGCGAAATCTGGCTGTCGGAAACCACCGTGGGCGGTGGCGGCATAATTGAGAAGATCCAACAGATTTACCGAGAAGATCCGCGCAGTTTCTTCGAATTGCTAGACTTTAACCTCAGTCCAGGCAACTACGAGACAATGGACAATAATGTCTGGCACCTGCTGCAAACCATGGTAAACCCGGCATCATCCCTGCCTGCTTGTATGAATGCAATGCGCCTTGCTAACAATCATGCAAGCCAAGTTCAGGCGCAGCGCAACTTGCTGGGAGAATTGCAGCGCAGCGGCTTTATGACCAGCCACAGCTTCCTGTCGGCGATCAACACCCGCCTATTACGGCCGGGGACCGATGCCAGCAGCGACGTCTTTTTTACTTCAACTGCAACAGGATTGGCGACTGCAGGAGCAGCGATTGGGCATTGAATTACCACAGCGTGTTTATGCCTTTACCTGTAGTCAGTCCAGCGCGCTTGACCAGCAACTACAACAAGCGAGCCAAGGGCAGCGCAACTTGGAGAGTTGGCGTTTAAATACCTGTAATGGCCTACTGTGGCCACGCGGCCATACTATTCGTGATAGCTGGCTAACGTGGTACAACCCTTACAGTTTTGCCGGGCCAACCGAACGCCTCCTGCTGGCCCATGTGGTGCAGCACAGTTGTGCTCAGGTGGCGCTCAACCAACCAGACTGGATGCAGCAGTGTCACCAGCATCTGGAAAATAATGGCAAATGCGAGTTACTGGCCGAACCGGGCGATGCAATAAATGAGGCCATCGCTACTCTTTTAGTCACTCCAGTAGAAATGTATGGGTTGTTCTTCTACCCGCGCGTCAGTGCCCTGCGCCGCCACAACAATGATACCTTCGCCATGATTGAAATTCCGGAGGCGATCCAATGAATACCCGTCGTATCTTTAAATCCAGAACCTCACGCCAGAGTGAAGTTCTTGATGTCCTCAGCTCCTTATTGGTAGCGGAGATCGCTCAGCCCAGCGCGGAATTGTGGATTGTCTCGCCGTGGATCACCGACCTCGACCTGCTGGATAATCGCACTGGCCGTTTCGACTACCTCGAACCAGCCTGGGGACAGCGTCAGGTGCAGACCTCAGAACTGCTGGCGCGTGCGGCAGCCAACGGCGGTACGCTTAAAGTGATGACCAACGAGACCCAGCATAATGCACGCTTTATCCGCCAGTTAACCGAACGCGTCGCCAACTACGGCATGCTGGATCACCTGTACATTGGCCAGAAAGAGGTGCTGCACACCAAAGGGTTCCTCGGAGATCATTTCTTCCTAAGTGGCTCGATGAATCTGACGATCGGCGGGATCGTGATCAATGATGAACAGATTAACTTGACCACAGACAAAGCAGCTATCGTGCAGGCGTTGTTGGTGTTTAACGACTTTTACCAACCGGCACAGGGAGGTGTGCAATGAACAGCGCTGATAGCGATCAGTTCCTGCGAACCTTTTTCCATAGAGAAAACAATATCATCTCTTGGGAAAAAATCGCGGGTGGACTGCTAGAAGCATCAACCCAACAGCGGTTGACTCCCTGGCTTGACGATGTCCGCAACGGATGCTTCCCGGTGATCCTGCCGCGCGTAGTGAAGGGCAGTAACGATAAAGTCACCTGGTATGCAATGGCCGATGAGGAACGAGACTATGCGGAGTTGCGCGAGTTATTAGACGCGCACGTCGGCACCTCGTGGTCTGACTTTAACCGCCAGCGCACGATGCTGGATCCGAGCGACCCGGTGGAAAAAGCGTTGATCGACTACTATAGCAATAGAGTATATAAATTTAGCTCGCTTTCTCAGTCGAGGATCCCGGAGATTTTCAATGGCATAGAGCGCTTGCGCCAACAGCTCGCCAGCCGCCCGAGTCATCAGCTCACACTTCTGCGCCCACGTGGCCGTATTCTGCGTGATATCCGTGCCGCCTTGCGCCGTCGTGATGTGCCGCAGACTCGCCTCTATCTGCAGGAGCTGGGTGATGCTGGTGGCATAGGCCATATAAACGAACTGTTTATCGAACTGCGCTGCATGGCTCTGGAAGGTGATGCCAAAAGCCTGCTGGATTCGACTCAGTTGCGACAGGTCTTGGATATGCCGCACCCGTTGGTGTTGGCTGAAGAAGTGATGACAGTCTTCTATCAGCAGTTTCTGCTGAAGTATGAGCAGTTGAGCGACCTCGCCACCCAACGACAAGCATTTAATAATTTGCTGGTGAAGAACGTACCGCGCCTATTCCAGGTGACGCAGGGTATCAACACCCCATCGGCGATAAAAAATATCCTACTGTGGTTACTTTCCGACACACAAAGTGATCCGGCAAGACTGAGGGAACAGGCACAACAAGTGGTTGCCGGTATGAAGGGGGGCAACAGACGATGACCGGCACTGGATCCGCCGGTTGCTGGAAGCATTCCCGGCCGTTGCAGTGGCCCCCCTACCGGCGGCGAGCACCGATGAATTGCTTGCCAGAGCCGACGAATATCCTGAAAGCGTTCTGAAAGAGTTGCTGTTGCTACCGGTCAGCGCTCGCGGAGCAGCCATTGCTTTGCAATGTGCCTGGGTCGTAGGTAGTGCAGAGAAGCTGCTGTGAAGGCTGTCAGCTATCTGCAACAACTGGCACAACAGGAGCGTAACTTGTTGCTGGCGAAACCGGCCTTCCAGCGTTACTACACTGCCCTACAGTTGATGCTGCCATCCATACGCACAGAACAGGATACCGCTGGGCTTGAAAACTGGCAGGGCTGGTTGCAGGAAGTGTTAAATAACCCTCAATGGCCGGGGGCGATAGAAGCGGTAGAGCAGGCCAGCAGCCAATGGAATGCAGAGGATTTCCAGCCCGAGGCATTTGTTTCGTTGCTGGATAAAACCAACAGTTGCGCCAGTATGGTGTTGCGCGATGCCATTCCAGTGCTGCTCGAGTGGCTGGATAACCATCAAACCAGCGCTTCCTGGCAGTCTGTCCGGTTGGCATTGCTGCAACAACTGGCGCTGGACGACAATAGTTCACGCGAAGATATCTTCACTGCCTGTGAGCTAGCACGCGGTTATTTAGAGGGCGATAGTAATGCGCATGATTACCGCGAACTAATAGAAAATCTGCAGATGATGATCGAGAATTCAGGTACCACCAGTGCTAGCGCTTGGCTGGATTTGCTGGAACTGTTCTTGGTATACCCGACTGCTGACCAACTTGCCAGAGAACAGTTATTCAATCTGGTACTCAACATGTTTTACCGCAACCCAGCCCGCTATAGTGAATTGCAGTGGAGTCTATTGGCTCAGTTTGCTGGTGAGTGCGGGCTTGTCTGTGACATACCCCCACAGATTGTAGAAGACAGTGGGGAGAAAACTGATGAGGTTCGTGTCGGATCAACATTGAATGACAAGGTAGTGGGCATTTATACACTGACGGAGTCGGTAGCACAGCGTGTGAAAAAACAACTACTAGCCGATTATCCTCAGGCTGATATTCGCCTCAACAACGATAAAGGCGGCTCAACCATGCTGCGTTCATTGGCAAAAGAAGCAGATATATTTATTTTTGCCTGGCTTAGTTCTAAACATTCTGCTTATTCCGCGATAAAAGAAGAGCGAGGGGATAAACCTTTGCTGCAACCTTCCGGTAAAGGCAGTACGAGTATGCTGGACTGTATCCGTAGTTATCTGAAATTATAGTAAAGGTAAAAACACTTAGCTGGAACGTATTAATGTCACAGCTAAGTTCAATCTCGGGCTATTCACCCCGGTAAACGCAACCTGCAGTACAGGTTTCTTTCACCATGACAGCACTCAGGATCGGCAACTGTGTTTTAACCTGATTCCATATCCATTCGGCCATTACTTCGCTGGTTGGGTTTTCTAAGCCAAGGATGTCGTTGAGATAGTAGTGGTCTAGGCGATCTAGCGTCGGCTTGAAAATGGCCTTGAGTTCAGCGAAATCAATAATCCAGCCTGTGTGTTTATCAACTTCACCGGTAATCTCAAGGCGCACGACAAAAGAGTGTCCGTGTAAGCGGCCGCATTTATGGCCTTCCGGTACATTGGGTAGATGGTGTGCGGCTTCAAAGGTGAAATCTTTGTATAACGTAGTTTTCATGAGGACCTCATTTTTCGTTATACAGTAACAATAAGAGCTAGGATTTCCTAGCATTTCTGAGTTAACTACCACTACTCTATTGAGAGACAAAAATATTCCGGTCGAGTTCTACCTGGGCTGTTTTCGAGTGTGAGCCTATGTGCAGGCTGAGTATGCAACTAAATTGCGGGTATCGCCGATCACAGCCTAACATTGACTGCTGCGCTTGGTTCTCACTTAATGGTTTAAAGGTTGGCGGCAAGAAAATACCTCAGCATTCTCATGCTGCCACAGTTGTTGGATGGCTGAGGTCTCCTGTACGACAATTCAGGCAGTAACTTTCACCCTCGTAATCAGTTGTGTAATGTGAACATTGCCAACTTGAACTGCTCCCCGTTGATTAACACACCGCGATGTTAATATTGTCTTCCCAAGCCACATGAGGACATCCCCATGAAGAAGCGTTTTTCCGACGAACAAATCATCAGTATTCTCCGCGAGGCTGAAGCCGGGGTTTCTGCCCGTGAACTCTGCCGTAAGCACGCCATTTACGACGCCATCTTTTACACCTGGCGCAAGAAGTATGGCGGTGCCCGAGGTTAAGCGCCTGAAGTCTTCCTGAGGAAGAGAACGCCAGACTCAAGAAGTCGCTTGCCGAAGCCATGCTGGATAGGGAGACACTTCAGGTGGCTCTGGGGCGAAAGTACTGACGACAGGCCAGAAGCGGGAAGCCGTTGAGTTTATGTGTGATGCGACCGGTCTGTCGCAACGTCGTGCCTGCAGGCTTACAGTTTTGTCTCTGTCGACCTGCCGCTGCGAAGCTCAGCATCCGGCGGCTGATGCGCATTTATCAGGGCGCATTATTGAGTTGGCACTGGAGCGCTGGCGTTTTGGCTACCGCCGCATCTGGCAGTGACTACGCCGTGAAGGCCTTCAGGTTAATCACAAGCGCGTTTACCGCCTTTATCATCTCAGCGGGCTGGGCGTAAAACGCAGACGACGTCGTAAAGGACTGGCAACGGAACGTCTGCCGCTGCTCCGCCCGGCAGCGCCCAACCTGACCTGGTCGATGGATTTCGTTATGGACGCGCTGGCCACCGGTCGCAGGATAAAATGCCTGACCTGTGTGGACGACTTCACGAAGGAATGTCTGACAATTACCACCGCATACGGGATTTCAGGCGTTCAGGTCACGCGTATTCTGGATAGCATTGCACTGTTTCGAGGCTATCCGGCGACAATAAGAACTGACCATGGGCAGGAGTTCACTTGTCGCGCACTGGATCAATGGGCCTTAGAGAATGGTGTTGAGTTGCGCTTAATCCAGCCGGGCAAGCCAAAGCAGAACGGATTTATTGAGAGCTTTAACGGACGATTTCGCGATGAATGTCTGAATGAGCACTGGTTCAGCGATATCGTTCACGCCAGGAAAATCATTCATGACTGGCGGCAGGATTATAACGAGTGTCGTCCACATTCGGCACTGAATTATCAGATGCCATCAGAGTTTGCAGTACGCTGGCGAAATGGAAAAAGTGAAAATAAAAAAACCGACATTACTAACTGACGGTTGTATCTAGTACTGGGGGCAGGTCAAGGGAATTTCAGGCTACATCCTCGCGGGCCTCTTGGTGTATCTTTAGGTTGTATCACTTTGCAACACAGAACTGATTTCATCGCTATTCGGCAAGCATTACTCTCTACTTCACAAGTGAAATTACGTAATGGACTAATGTCTTTTGGCACAATTGAGGTGGTTTTAAATGGAAGCAAAACGTGTCCCAGCGGGGTTTAGAATCCTTATCGCAGTATCTTTGTTTGTAATGACGTTCCTTCTGGTAAGACCGTCAGATCCATCGACACAAGGAGAGCAGCGGTTTTGGATAAAATTAGCAGGGCTATTTAATCAACGCGATATTGAGGGTTTTGTGGGGATTACGCTGTTAGTGATCTGTACAATGGTAACGCTCATCGGTTATAAGATTATAGTCAGAGTCATTGAGAAGCAACTTAACACTAAGCAATGATTTCATAAGATGTGAATTAATTCTGGCAGAAGTTAAAAAATTGCTTATAAATTTAATGATGTAAATTCGCTCACATTGCGCATTAAATTATTATGATATGTACGGCTAACTCTTAGGTTTTCTTGCCCAAAATACTTGCATGCGCAATTGATTGAGTTGCATTGTAACCTGCTCACTGTTTTCTGGTGTATCTCCACCGGGACATCGGGTTTTCGTTGCCTGATTGTTTAATTCACTTTCCTGCAGTCCGATTATCCCCCCCGGGAATGAAAGAGACAACACAGGGATGTTTATACGGGATTGAGCCTGCCAGAAAACCGTCTTATTTGCCTGTCGAGGAATAATCCGGAACGCTTTCCAGACACGGAGAGCGGTCAAAGGAACAATTAAAAGCCATGATAGAGTGTGGTGATGTGGTATGCCTGAATGGTGCGTCTGTTCTGTCCGCAGGGCTGTTTTACATTGACGACAAAGGTAAGTTAATTTGCGGCAATGAAAATGCCTTCAGATTCGGTGGAGCGAAAACACTATCGGTGCGTTTAATCCTGCAGTGAGTAAGCGCGATCACCGACGCTCTGACGGAATACCTGCGCCAACTTCATTAAGGCAGCTCGGCGTGGGAGGCGGGAGACAGCCAGTAACCTACGGAACGCTTAACATCAAAGGCGTCGGCCGGTTACTCGCTGCTGGCGGTATCTGTAACGATAATAGTGAGGGGTTTCGTATAACGCTGAACAGTTTGGTGGCGATGTCTTCAGCAACTGATTAGTGTCAGGCGGGGAAACCCCCGGTTAACCTGTATCACAGATTAGATAATAGTTGCTTTAGTCAATTCAACAGGAAAGCTTGCCCCTTAAAATTATAAAGGGCAATAATTAAACTATAGTTAATTGATGTTTTTCGTATTTTAATATAATTATCGTTTGAGCGCTTATTGCACTCTGTACCCGGTACCTGAAATATCAGATAATCGCGGGTGGGTTTTCCCTGGTGTTGACTTGGTCTTTGACCTCCTGACCGCTAAGCATGGTGAGTGCCCGGTGGTCAGGTATTTTTTTAAGTATAGGGTCTGCGCAGGTGTAATAAAAGCTGTCTTAAAAGACAGGGGTAATGGTTCCCATGTGTGATTATCAGGAATGAATGAATGAATTCTGCTATTGAGTTTTTTTTGCGTGATTACGATGAATTTCCGCCAGAATTATCAACCGAACTCTACCGGCTCAGAAGAAAAACATTTCGTGAGAGGCTCGACTGGAAAGTCGAATGCATTGACGGCATGGAAAAGGATCAATTTGACAACGAAAATACGACTTACCTGCTGGGCATGCATAACGGGAAGTTGCTATGTGGTGCACGGTTTATAGATTCGACGCAGCCGACGATGATGAGCGAAATTTTTCATGAATATTTCGAGGGTATAAGTGGTCTCCCCACAGATATCCCCTGTTGTGAGATTAGCCGGCTGTTTTTAGATAAAGAAAGACGTGATTCTGCAGGCCTGCATGGCTTGCCCGCCAGTAAAGTGTTATTCCTTGCAATGATTTTTTATTGCATGAAGAGAAACTATCGGGGGGATGTACGCTGTGGCAAGTCGCGGCATGTATGCAATATTTCGCCATGCGAACTGGAAAATAGAAGTTATTCAGAAAGGCCTTTCTGAAAAAGGGGAAGTTATCTACTACATTTTCATGCCTGCCAGCATGAGCATCGTGGAAGATATTATCACCAGGGACAAAGCCAGTGGCTGGCTTCGTGAGATGTCCCGGCATTTACGCCATCTTTAACCTGTAACGCTGGCTCAGTTGTCCAGCAGCCGGAGCTCCGTTCCAAGTTTTACCGCATGTGTGGCGTTATTCACTCCGAGCTTTTTCATGACGTTGCCCATATGAAATTTTACGGTGCGTTCCGCAATAGATAAAATGACCGCAACTTCGGCGTATGTTTTCCCGGCGCCGACCCACTTAAGTATTTGCCGCTCACGCGGTGACAAAAAAACGTTTTTTTTCTGATGGTGTTGGCTGTATAAGTTAAGCGTTTTCTGATGCAATTTAATAAGAAAACTAACTATTTTCGAACGATTTTTTTCCATGTCAATACCAGAATCTTTCTGACTAATAATGGATAGCAAAGCCAGGTTGTTCAGGTAGTCATGCAGAGGGAATGTCTGTCCCTGGAAAATATTATATTGAAAGCTTTCATTAAAAATTCGCGTGAGATTGTAGCCGCCTGACAGAATGACGTTGTTTTCCCAAAAAAAATCTTCAACACAACGTAAACTCTGAATAATGACGGGATCAATAAATTGATATTTTCTTTCAAGGTATATGTCGAACCACTCAGGGTTGTTATTAATAATACGCATCTGTGAAGGGTCTTTCTTGTTCATAATGGCGTAGGCATAGATAATACCCTTGTAATCCTCAAAGAATTCATTCAGTTCACTCTGGATTAACAAATTGATTCTTGTATCGTTGTAGTATGTATCCTTCACGTCAGTTTCTACCTCCGGGATGAGTGAATAAACCAGTATAATCCGCTTCGTTAGCTGTTGCTAATCGTATTTTAATCCAGCTAACGGACAGTGCAAACGACATCTGCCAGCAATATCCTGAATATTTTTGCTTTACAAAACGGATGGAAAGACCAGCTTACAAGACTATAGATGGATTATCGGGATTCACAAAAATCTGCGGGGACAGCAGGAACATTCGAATAATGATTCGCGATTTTAAGTTATTGCGGACTGGAGTGAACCGACAGCAGCATTTTCATAACAAAACGCATGCTGGCAGGAATAATTAAACAGACACCGAGTCAGTATCTGACTGCTGACGGTTTTTAAATCCTGATGCCTATGCTCCCCCTTCGGCTACCCGGCGTTACCGGGGCGTCAGTTCTGCTGCGCTAACCCCTGTGGGTTTTGGACATAGGGCCTGATGGCAAACGTTCAGCTCAACCCTGCAGCCGGCTTAACACCTGCGCTTTCACTGGCCATATAGGTGATGACAAGCGAGTGTTAATCAGCAGGAGGCACATCAGGTCGTGTAAGTATGCCAGTAACCTGATTACTCTCCTGAACAGTAAGTCTCTATTTTAGCTGACTATTGGTTACTACTGGTTTATGGGATTGATAAGTGGTTTTTCTATCAGAGGCCCGGGCGCATGGGGATGTACAGGGGCAATGACATGTTGCAGGATGTCCCTTGGCCTTATCAGAAAATCGTAACAGGCAAGGGTCGTTAATCATGAAAACAAGATGATGCTGGGTGTCGTATTTCTCTTAACGGGATGCCCTGGGCCTGGCGACCGAATGGTGGAGCGAGAATCTACAGCGGCATTTATCAAAGACAAGCAAGTTTGTGTGGTGTCGCCACTGGAGCCACAAGAAAGGATTACTGCCATTCAAATCAACAGCGATAAAAGCAATTCTCTTCACAAGGTTTTTGATGACAAACCTGTTTATGTTCCAAAAGGTGAGTGCCTTCCTGTGTTCGGATTTAAGTTCACAACTGGAGAACGTTACTATTTCGCCTATGATGTTCAATCTGATAAATCAGCGTCGCATTTAGTCACGGCTGATTTTTCTTATTCCAAAGAATAAGGAGGCAGAACATTCACTCAGTTGCCCTAACCACCCTGCAACACCAGCGCTATACTAACCAACCCGAAGCTGGTTACCACTGGCTCCGTGCTAAACTGGATAAACGCTCCCCCCAATATGAACCCTTGTTGATGAGGTTGTACCTGCATTGAGTCGCCTGACCGGACGCCATCCGCTGAACGGGAAATTATTGTGGCGATGCCGGTCTCTGCCGCTGGTCATCACGCTGCTGCTGACAGGATGCGCCCGCTCTGACGCGCTGTGGACGGTCACGCATGACCTCTGCATGAATAACTATCACTATCGTCGCGATCCGGCTCCCTGCCAGCAAATCTATCTGCCGCAGGACAGCACACAGGGCTACAGCATCATCCAGAATCCTCGCCACAGGTTGCACTTTATTCTGGTGCCCACGGTGGCTATGTCCGGCATTGAGAGCATTGCGCTGTCGCGCCCCGGACGTCCCGACTATTTCGGCTACGCCTGGTTAATGCGCTATCGTCTGATGGCGGCCTATGGCGCTGAAGTGCCTGAGGATCGGCTCGGCATGGCGCTGAATTCCGCTTATGGCCGCAGCCAGAATCAACTACATATTCATCTGACCTGCCTGCGGGAGGATGTCTATCGCCAGCTTCAGGCCGAGCGCCCCTTTATTAATAATGACTGGCGACCCTTGCCCGACCGTTTGCTGAACCACACCTACTATGCCCGCCGCGTTATGCAGCCTACGGCGATGGGGATCTATCCTGTCTCCTCCGTAGCGCGCCATTTCCGGCTGTCGCCGCCGCAGCTGGCAGAGTCTGGTGTGGCGCTCATTCCGGCGACGTTTTCGGGAGAAAAAGGATTTATCCTGCTAACTACCCGGCGCGGCTGGGATAAGGGCAATCGGGCGTCCGTTGAGTCGCTGCTGGATAAACGCTGCGCAATTCTTTCAGCGCCGCCAGCTGATGTTTCAGACGGGAAGTAACTAAACCTTATCACCCTTAATCCTCCACCGACACAGCCACTCTGCTGTAATCAAATGCTCTGCCAGCAAGAACCCGACTGACGAGGACGATCGCCCGTGCATCGGTTTCGTAAACATTGAATCAGGTTCGTGTCCGCCCAATATAGTGAGATCGCATAGTCATTTATCAGACCAGTCCATAGGTGACAATAAGTGCGAAACAAACCTCAGGATACTGCCCGCAAAATAAGCTCTGATGTTTTTATAGACAAACCCAAGTTAGACTTAATAAAAGTTATTAACTGTTATTAAAAGAGGTGATCACTATGGGTTCTCTTACAAAACAGACCATTAGCGCACAGATACCCACCGATTTGGCCAATGCTGTAGAAAATCTGGCTGTGGAGCTGGATCGTTCTAAAAGCTGGATCATCAAGGAAGCGTTGACCACCATGCTGGCTGAAAGGGAACGGCGTCATCAGAACATTCAGGCTGGTCTTGCCGATGTAGATGCCGGGCGTGTAGTAAGTCACTCGGACCTGGTTGAATTTGGTAATCGTTTAAAGAAAAGCTGATAAATGGAAATTTACTGGACGGCTTAAAGCTCAGGATGACCTGGAACGCATCTACCGTTTTGCTCTTCAGTACAGCCGACAGCATGCTGATGATGTCCTGGACCTCCTTATAACCGGCTGTGCTGGCCTTAAGGCGCACCCAGCAATCGGCATACAGCAGGTTCGATATGAACCACGTGAAGTTTGAAAGCTAATACTGGATGACTACGAGATTTATTACGAACTTCGTGATAATACCATCTACATCGTGGATCTTTGGCATACGAAAAAAGAGCGATGAGCAGATCTCTTTTCATTGATGGCTGTTGCTTACTGACCTGATACTTATTTAAAGCTCACTTCTCAAAACCCAAAAAAAGACACCGATCCATCAGTGCCTTTCCCATACTCAACTCGCAACCAATCCCCCCCACCAACCCCTTACCGATACAACGCCGCTTTCCCCACCGAACTAAACAGCGCCATCTTCGCCGCGACCACTTCACTTGCGGCCTGCATCGGTTTAACAAAGAGGGAATTAGGCTCGTGACCCCCTAGCTTCAGTTCCTGCTCCAGCGCCACGAAAAACGCCTTCTTCATATCGCTGGAGATATTGATTTTACCGACGCCATAACGAATTGATTCCGCGACCTCGCTGTCTTTGTTGCCCGAACCGCCATGCAGCACCAGCGGAATATCAACCACCTTACGGATCTGCTGCAGGCGCTCGATATCCAGCTTCGGCTGCTTCCCTTTGGGGTAGAGGCCATGCGAGGTGCCGATGGCGACCGCCAGCGTGTCGGTGCCGGTCTCGCGCACGAAGGTCTCGGCCTGCTGCGGATCGGTATAGAGAATCTCGTTACTGCCGCCTTCGCCGCTGCCTTCCGCCACACCGATGGTGCCCAGCTCCGCTTCCACAGAGACATTAATCGTGTGCGCTATCTCGACAATCTTCTTCGTCAGCGCAATGTTCTGCTCAAAAGGATGAGAAGAGGCATCAATCATTACCGAGGTAAAACCGGCGTAGATCGCTTTCATCACCTCTTCCAGCGAGCGGCCATGGTCCAGATGGATCACCACCGGCACGCGCGCCTGAATCGCCAGCGTCCGCAGATAGCCGATAAATTCCGGGCCGGTAAAGGCCATCTCTTCAGGATGGATCTCCAGAATCAGCGGTGAATCCAGTCTCTCGGCAGTCTCAACCGCCACACGTCCAAACTCCGCGCTGGCGATGTTAAACGCGCCAACGCCAAACTGATGCTGTCGGGCAACGCTGAGCAGATCTTTCATGTTGTAAAGCATAGGTTTTATCCTTGTTTTGCAGGAACGGAGATATCTTTTTTCAGGAACAGCAGGATCAGCGCTGTCAGCAAACTGCCTGCGGCAATCGCAAACAGATAACCCATGACATTGCTGATCACGTTAGGAATGAAGATGACGAAAATGCCGCCGTGCGGAGCGCGGGAAGCACAGCCCAGCATCATTGACAGGGCGCCCGCTAATCCGGAGCCCGCCACGATGGCCGGGATGACGCGCAGCGGATCGGCGACCGCGTATGGGATCGCGCCTTCGGTAATAAATGACAGACCGAGGATGTAGGTGACCTTGCCGGTCTCGCGCTCCTGCTCGGTAAATTTGCGGCGGAAGAGGGTGGTTGCCAGCGCGATGCCCAGTGGTGGCACCATGCCCGCCGCCATACAGGCGGCAATCGGCCCGTAGACCCCGCTCGACATCAGGCCAATCGCAAACATACAGACGGTTTTATTCAGCGGGCCACCCATATCAAAGGCCACCATCATGCCGAACAGCAGGCCGAGAATGGCCGCATTGGTGTTACCCAGCGAACTGAGGAAGTCGGTCAGCCAGCCGAGCAGCATTTTGATCGGCTCACCAATCAGCAGCGCCATTAGTGCGCCGGTCAGCAGCACGCTTAACAGAGGCACGATTAAAATAGGTTTCAGTCCGGCGACCGCTTTGGGCAGATGGATATGGTTATTGATCAGCAGCGTGATGTATCCGGCCAGGAAGCCGGCAATCAGCGCGCCGAGAAAGCCGGAGCCGGTGTGGATCGCCATCATCCCACCCACGGCGCCCGCCACGATGCCCGCTTTGCCGCTGACAGACTGGCTGATCCCCAGCGCCAGAATCGGTAGCATCAGGGCAAAGGCGGAACCGCCACCGATGTCAGAGAGCATCTTCGCTATCGGGCTGAAGTTCGCGTCCCCTGGTGTGGCCGCCGTAATCCCGAATGAAAAACTCAGCGCGATCAGAATGCCGCCCGCCACCACAAACGGGATCATCAGGTTCACGCCGGTGATCAGGTGCACATAAATCTCTGAAATCCAGGAACGGGAACCCGACGTCTCACGGGCACTGTTAGCCGGTTCCGATGCACTGGCCTGTGGGGCGGAGTCGGCAAGCCTCGGAGCCAGTTCGCCGTTAACAATGGCATTTAACAGGCCTTCAGCATCCTTCGCGGCACGGGTAACGGGCACCTCAATCACGTTTTTGTGCTGGAAGCGCGCCATCTCAACTTTTTTATCTGCGGCGATTAACACGACGTCCGCCCGATGAATATCGTCGTCGCTGAAAATATATTCGCTTTCAATCGCGCCCTGGGTTTCAACTAATACATTCAGGCCCAGTTTTTTAGCCGCTTTTTTTAAATTACTTTCGGCAAGGTAGGTGTGGGCGACACCTGTAGGACAGGCGGTAATGGCAATAATGTTCATAAATGTTCTCCAGTGAAAATTTTATATTTATGTTTTTCGGTCTGAAGGGATGGCGACAACCTGGAATACCTCCTTTATTTTTAATTCATGCTGCTCTCCGGTTTATTCAGGCTCCCGATCGGGATAACAGTAAATGAAACATTTCTTCGCGATGCGGGACATTAAGCAATTGCTCGACGACATCCTCATCGCCTAACGCAATGGATATTTTGGCGAGCATTTTGATATGGCCCACATCTTTATCGGACTCTTTTACCGCGAACAGAATAACCAGCCGGACTTTGGTGCCGTCGATGGTTTCCCACGGAATGTCCTGGCGTAAACGACCGACGGCAATACGGGTTTTGGCGACGGCAGCAGATTTACCGTGTGGAATAGCAATATGGTTTTCAAATCCGGTAGAGCCTAATTCCTCACGCAGATAGACATCTTTCAGGAAAGCGGCTTTATCGGTGACGGCCCCGGTCTGGCAGAGCAGGTCGGTCAGCTGAGAAATAATCTGCTCTTTGGTCTGGCAATCGACATCGAGAATAATGCACTCTTCTTTTAATACTTCGTTAATAGCCACGGCTGTCGTCATTTTGCTTCTCCATTATCATTAATTAATCGAATTCGATACCAGACACTCCGTTACCCGTGCGATATCTTTCGCCGAGAACAGGGCAGAGACATACACCACCGGTTTTTCCAGCGGTTCCAGCCGGATGGTGGAAATCACCACGTCACACTCATGTCGTTTCAGGGAGTCAGCAATATTTTTCCCTGGCACGATGTCGATAATTTTCCAGTCGGGAAAGGCACGGATAATGCGTCCGTAAAGCAGCTGCGAGGTGCCCAGACCGCTGGAGCAGACCAGTAATACCCGTTTTACCTTGATGCTGTTTTCGATGGCTGCCTGAATGTGCACCGTCAGATAAGCCACTTCGTCATCACTGATCTCATCCAGGCTGTACTCCTGCGTCAGCTGGCTGATCACCGCTTTAACGGCGGCAAACACCGTGCCCAGTTCGGTCTGAATATCATGCAGCAGCGGATTTTTAATCCGGATGTGATATCTGAGGCGGTTCAGCATCGGCTTGATATGCGAGGACAATGACGCCTGCAGGTTCTGGTCGGTGGTGATTTCAATGTTGATGCGCTGCGCCACCCGGGCGATCAGCGCCTCAGCAAAGCGGGTCTCACGCTCTGAAATCAGCGAGTCATCGTGCTGTGGTGACTCACCACCAGCCTTACCGGAGGAGACCAGATACTGATAGATGGAGTGAGACTCCTCGGCCACCAGTACCGTGTTGTAGGCGGTCTCAATGCGGTCTATCACCGCCAGTGATACCTGCCAGGCGTGATGGTCGCTGACCCGGTTCATCGACACCGCGCGGGCGTCGGTCCTGTGCATCGGCGAGTGGCTCCGGTGGATCAGTACCAGAATATGCGTAAATAAATTGATGTAGTAAGGATCGCTTATCGTATATTGCAGCTGCTGTTCAATAAAATTAATTAATTGCAGGGTAAAATGGACAGCCTGCTGACCAAATTTCTCTGAAAGCTCCTGCAGCGTGCTTTCATCCAGACGGCTTTCCATCATGTCCTGACGGTTATAAATCGATTTTAACACCAGCGCTTTCATCGCCATGCGAATATTATGGTCGCTTCCTTTTATGCTGGTTCCGACACGACTTTTTAATAAGGTTAAATCAAACTGATGTAACCATGCTTCTAATGTTTTTAAATCATTCACTATCGAAGCGCGGCTGATAAAATATTTATCCGCCAGTTCGCTGATGGATGAACTTTTTGGTGACAGCATTAATAAATCCGACGCTATTTTCAGCATCCTGAAGTTGCTGCTGAAATCATCCACCTCGGTTGAGAAAATCCGGCGCGCGGCTATTTCCGACTGCGCATCAGCGAATTTAATTGTGATCCCTCTCCCACTTTTTCCGCTGAGATTGATTCCCTGGCCAGAAAGTTTTTCGTTAATGTCGGCGATGTCGCGGCGTAAGGTTCGGGTGGTGATTGCTGTTTTTTCTGAAATAGCGTGCAGGCTCACATAACTGTTATGAGAAATAAGCTGTCGCATAATCGTCAGTTGCCGTTCAGTCAGCGCCTTCATCATCATCAGGTTCCGCTTAATCCGTTATTCGCCTTGTCAGTTATCATCTAAACAAAGGCACTATGCCATGTAAATATTAAAACATGGCCACAACCTGGTGGTCAGGCTGACCACCTGACAGTGAATTTCTTAAATAATCGGGGACGAGATGAAAGAATAAGTGAAAGGGGATGGGAGGGTTTGGCGGGCTGACTGGCAGTGATCCGATTGGTGGGGCTACAACAATGGCTGAGGGCGGAATCTGGCGGGAAAGCCCGGCTTACGCCGGGCCAGGTTTTATCTTTACGCCATCTTCAAACGCTGCAATCGTTTCTCGCGGCGAATCTTGCGCTCTTCCATCACCGCAACCAGCGCCATCAGGCAGATACAGGCGATAGCAGCGGCATCCAGTGCGGCAAAGGTGCCTGCCCAGCCGGTCAGGCCAAATATCGGCGTGCCGTCGGCAATCATGCCCAGGCCCAGTTTGGCGAAGCTGTCACCAATCAGATAGGCGAAAGTGCCTTTGATACCATCCGCTGCGCCAATCGCTTTTTTCGGTACAAAGCCGACCGCGGCGACGCCGATTAACAGCTGCGGGCCAAAGACCAGGAAGCCCAGGGCGAACAGCGACGCCAGATAGACATACTGGTTGCTGGCATGCTGATAGATCCCGAGCGTGGCAATAATCAGCGCTAACGCGACGCAGGCCACCAGCGCACGGCGGCCATTGGCCAGATCGGATAACCAGCCCCACATCAGCGTGCCCACCAGTGCGCCGACTTCAAACAGGGTAAAGCCCTGAATCGCCACCTCTTTAGAGAGTTTCAGCTCCTGGAAGGCATAAACCGTTGACCACTGATCGATCCCGATGCGCACCACATAGAGGAAGATGTTGGCGAAGCAGAGCAGCCAGATCACCTTGTTCTTCAGTACGTACTCAACAAAGATCTGCCATTTGGTCATCGACTCATCTTCAGCTTCTTTGTCCTCATCGCTCAGCTCTTCGTCAAACAACTCTTCGGCCTTGCCCAGGCCATAAGATTCCGGAGAGTCGCTACCGTAGCGCAGGCCGATAAAACCAACAATCAGCGCGATAATAGAGGGGAAGATAAACATCCCAATTACGTGGCCGTTGAACAGCACATTGGCGCCAAACAGCGCAACGCCTGCCGCACCGGCACCGCCGAGGTTGTGGGAGATATTCCACATGCCAAGATAAGTACCTCGTTTGCGGCGCGGCGTCCATTTGGTGATGGTGGAGTAACTACAGGAGCCGCCGGTACTCTGGAAGAATCCGCTTAAGGCATAGAAGGCGATCATCAGGAACAGGCTGACGGAACCGGTGCCCATGCTGGCGCTGAAACCCAGCATACAGATGGCCGAGAGGATCAGCATAAACGGCAGGAACTGCTTGGTGTTTTTGCCGTCAGCATAATAGGAGACCAGGGTTTTACCGACGCCATAGGTGATGGAGAAGCCCAGACCGATCATCCCCAGCTGCGTCATGCTCAGTCCGTAGGTGGTGATCATATCGTTCTGCGCGATATTGAAGTTTTTGCGGATCAGATACATGGTTAGGTAGCCGATAAAGACCACCAGATAGGACTGCATAAACGGCTTGAACCACATCTTGCGCCGCAGTTCGATGGGCAGATCCAGCGTCGGTCTGCGCACCTGTTTGAGGAATGCCAGCATGGAAGGGGATTCTCCTGGTTGGAATAGCTGCAATGGGCAGCGAATGGCTGGCATTGTAAAAACCTGCCGCCAGACTGGCCTGAGACAGCATCCAGGCGAAACCAGGAAAATTTCTTAGTTTTGCCCCACTCGGGGCAAAAAAGGAGAGGCGTATCACGCTTCAGGCAGGGGGCGCGGTGCCTGAGCATTTAAAAACGGCAGCAGCAGCAGGGCGGATATCCCCGCCGCCGTGGCAATCACCGCAAAGAAGCCGCTCCAGTGCCAGACGTCGATAACCCACGCCAGCGGCCAGCCGGAGAGTGACGCACCAAGATAGGCGAAAAGGCCGACGAAGCCGGTTGCCGCGCCCGCCGCATCTTTATGGGAACATTCGGCTGCCGCCATACCAATCAGCATCTGCGGGCCAAAGACAAAGAAACCGGTAGTAAAAAAAGCAGGCTGCCTGCATCACGTAACTGGTAAACGGCATCAGCCATAGTGAGCCGACGGAAAGCAAAATCCCGGCTGCAAAAATCAGGTTCATCGGGCCACGGTTGCCGTTAAACAGCTTGTCCGAGCCCCAGCCCGCGACCAGCGCACCTATCACACCGCCCAGCTCAAACAGGGTGACTACCGAGTTGGCCGTGACCAGATCTACCCCCAGCGTGTCGGAGATGTAGAGATTTCCCCAGTCATTGAGCGCAGCGCGAACCACATAGACCAGCACGTAACAGAGTGATAGCAGCCAGATATAGGGATTGAATAGCACATAGCGGGTCAGGATCGCCTTGCGACTCAGACCTGCGCCTTCCTGCTGCTGCGCCATCTCCATCTCATCCTGTCGCCAGTCGCCTACCGCGGGCAGGCCGACAGTCTGAGGCCGGTCGCGCAGACGCCAGCAGAGAAACAGTCCGGCGAGGATCGCTAAACTGCCCGCAATCATCATTCCGATTCGCCAGCCATAGTGCAGCGCCACTGCACCGATAACGATCGGGATAACCGCACCGCCAACGTTGTGCGCGGTGTTCCATAATGCCCACCAGCCGCCGCGCTCGTTGCGCGAATACCAGCTGGTCAGCAGGCGCGCGCAGACCGGCGCGCCCCAGCCCTGGAAAAAGGCGTTGATGGTCCACAGCAGCGCAAAGGCCCACAGTGAGGTGGAGAAGCCAAACAGGATATTGACCATGCCGGTAGCGATCAGCCCCAGCCCCATAAAGTAACGGGCGTTGGAGCGGTCACTGACGATGCCGGAGAAGAACTTCGACAGGCCGTAGGTGATGTAAAATAGCGTCGCCAGCAGGCCGATATCGGTGCGCATCATCACGCCACTGGCGATCACTTCCGGCGCTGCCGCGTTGAAGCTTTTGCGGGTAAAGTAGAACAGGGCATAGCCGATCCAGATGGTCGACATGATGTGCCGTCGCCAGTAGCGATAGCGGCTGTCAATCTCACTTTTGTCCTGCAGCGGAGCGGCGTTAGCGGGCGTTTTCAGAAAGTTAAACACGGTGGTTCCTCAGGCCATACGCAGCGGCAGATGCACGCTGACGCGGGTTCCATGGGTGCAGGAGATAGTCAGCGATCCGCCCAGCGCACTCACGCGTTCGCGCATCCCGACCAGACCAAAGCTCTGCTGACCGGAACCTGGCGGCAGACCGCAGCCATCATCTTCAATCACCAGCAAAACGCGACCATTCTGTTGCCAGCCTTTGAGCGTCACGGCGCTGGCGCTGGCGTGTTTCACAATGTTGTTCAGCCCCTCCTGACAGACGCGAAACAGCGTGACGCGCTGCGCTTCGCTCAGCAGCGTCTCATCAATACGCCACTCAAGGTGACTGACGATGCCGCAATCCTCCAGCTCCATCTCACGCATCAGGGAGCGAACTGCCTGTTCAAGTGACAGGTCATCTAGCTGGCGGGGTCGCAGGCGTCCCAGCAGTCGCCGCACTGAATCGTAGACACCCAGTGAGAGCTGCTCAATATGGACGCCGCTCTGGATCACCCGGCCATTATCCGGCGCCAGGCGCTGCACAATGCCCGCCTGGGTGCGTATTGCCGTAATCGTCTGACCGATATCATCGTGCAGTTCGCGTGCCACCTCCTGGCGCACATTCTCTTCTGTCTCGACCAGCCGTTCCGCCAGGCGCCGGTTGCGCGCCAGCTCACTCTGCAGCGACTGATTCAGCTCGCGCAGCCGCTGGATACCGGCACCCAGCAGCAGGCCGGTCAGGCTTTGTGCCAGTAGCGAAAGCAGGAGATCGACCGGATGATCGTGCCAGGTCTGGCTGGCGATCAGCGCGATTGCGTTCATCAGCGTCGCGATCAGCGCACCCTGCCAGCCGTAGTGCCAGGCCAGCGCAATAATCGGCAGCGCCAGACAGAATGGCGTAAAGCGCGACAGTTCAGCGGGCAGGCCAAGCTGCAACCACAGACTGATGACAAACAGCAGCAGATACCAGATAAGATGCCGGGCGCGCCAGTTGACCGGGTGCGAGACCAGCGCCGGTCCCAGCGGCTGCCAGCGGGTGCTGGTGAGATAGTGCCAGATGACCAGGCAGGTCGGGGCAAGCGTCAGACCACCGGTGAGCGTCAGCAACAGCGCGTTCAGCATCTCCTGCTGTCCCGCCCACGCCAGGGATTGCAGCAGCGCCGCGGCGATCAGAGCCGCGCCCTGGCTCAGCAGCGTGCGCCAGTCACGCTGATGGCGGTAATGGGAGATCAGCGCCACCGGCAGCAGCGTCAGTACACTGCCCGCCATTAACAGCGGCAGATGCGCCAGCGCGACCACCTTCGCCAGCCAGATCAGCATGATCCACTCAGCTGCCAGCAACACCGGCCAGTAAGCGCGTGGACATTGCAGCATCAGCCCCAGACGCAGGCCAAACGGAAATAGCAGCACCGCCAGCTCCGGGCGTTCCACCAGGTGCAGGCTGATACTCCACAGGCAGAACCAGGCCGCCGAGAAGATGAAAAAGCTGGCGACAACGGAGATCAGCCGCGAGACACAGGGGCTCATTGCCAGCCATCAAACATGCGGCGCGCCAGCTCCACATCATTGCTGACGCCGAGCTTCTCCATCAGATTCGCGCGATGGACATGTACGGTTTTCGGTGACAGCGCCAGCTCAACGGCAATTTCCTTTACCGCCATGCCCTGTGACAGTTTTTCCGCCACCTGACGTTCGCGTCGGGTCAGCGGGTCCTGCCGACCGGCGGCCAGCTTGATCGCAATCTCTGGCGTCAGATAACAGCCGCCTGTGGAGACCGTGCGCACCGCCGCGATCAGTTCATCGGGACTACAGCGTTTAGAGAGGAATCCACGCGCACCGGCATTAAGCGCCTGCTCCACCAGGGCCGGACTGTCATGGACTGACAGCATGATGGTGGCCAGGCCCGTCGGCAGCTTGCTCAGCAACTCCAGACCGGAGAGATCCGGCATCGAAATATCGCAGATACAGACCTGAACGCCCCGGCCCGGTAAACCTGCCAGCGCCTCACGGCCAGAACCAAATTCCGCTACGACCTGGAAATCCGATTCCAGGCCCAGCAACTGGGCAAAGCCGGAGCGGACGATAAGGTGATCGTCAATAAGCGCGATGGTGATCATGTTTATTCCTGGCGGGTAAAATCGCGCTTACCTTAGCGATAAGCACGAAGCTGTTCAAGTCGTGAGCAGTCTATTCAGGTAAGGGAATGAGCAGAGTGATGCAGGTCAAACTGTCGTGGATCGTGAGAGAAGCATGCCGGGCTGAATAGCCGCCCGGCAGATCGTGAGGCTAAGCAGTCGATCAGTGCAGACAGCACTGCTTATATTTTTTGCCGCTGCCGCACGGGCAGGGATCGTTGCGGCCGGGCCGCTTTCTCTGCCGCGACAGGCTTCTGGGGAACGGGAATCGCTTCTGGCTGGGAGATCCAGTGATCGTGCAGCGCCAGCGCAGCAGGACGAATAGCTTCAATGCTGGCTTCCATCTCGTCCGGCGTCATGGCATCGATCTTTTCAAGGTTCTCTTCCACGCCGTGCAGAGCGATGGCGTCCAGCGCAGGTTGCAGATCCTGCGGCAGGGCAGACCAGTCGGTCAGCGCGACACCGCGCATATAGCCGAAGCACCACTCTTCCACCACGGTAAATTCCAGACCTTCCATTTCGCGGATGCCAAACAGCGGTTCGAACTGCTCAGGGAATTCAGATAAGCGGTCAGCCACATCATTCATATGCTGGAAGCAAAGCGACATAAAGCGCGTCATTTCACGCTCGTTGCTCCATTTTGGGATCTGCTTCTCGCCACCCCACAGTGCCACCAGCCACTGGCTTGGCTCGACGGTGACGGGACCGGAGAGAACGGCAGTCAGCAGGCCGTCGAGCTCGGAGACATCAATAATCGATGCTTCGCTGCCATATTTTTCCAGCATATCTTCCAGCCATTGCAGCTCTTTTTCGGACAGTGGGCCTTCTTTCATGCGGTTGCCTCCCGGGCATTTCAAAATTTCAGCGGCGTTGAGCCTTAAAACCGCAGCAGTGTACACCCTTGTGGACTGCAACACAGCTAACCCTGTTCGGGCATGCTGCGGTGATTAAACTGCGTTTAGCACCACTTTCACCCCGTTGTGCAGGCGATAGCCCACAGCACTTTATGGTACATTTTTGCGCTCCAGCCAGACAGTTGCGTGTTAAATAATAATAAGTAAATGATTAATATATGAAAAATGGATTTACTGGCAGGCCGGCTGTTGCAGTCTCCCTTGCACGGCTGACCCCTGGCGGCCAGTGGATCAGCAGATTAATGACGCGATTCATGCCAGCCTTTATCTTCCTGCTGGCGGGATGTGGAACCCTGTCGCAAACCTCCGCCCCGGTGGGCGACCGCGTTTATCTGACACACGCCACCTTTCATGAAAATGTCGACGACATCGTGCAGCATTACATGCAACAGAAGCAGGTTCCCGGCATCAGCATTGCGGTCATTCATCGCGGTGGCCCGACCCGCTATTACGCTTTTGGCGTCACCGATCGTGTGCATCGCTATCCGATCACGCCCGATACCCTGTTTGCGCTGGGATCGCTGAGTAAAGGCGTGACGGCAGAAGTGATTATCCAGCTGGTTGATCAGGGTAAGCTGCGCTGGAGCGATACACTGGCGGATCTTCTGCCGGAAGGCGTTCGCCTCAGCGCTGACGCGCGGCGCATCACGCTGCTGCAGCTGGTGACGCACACCTCGGGTCTGCCGCGACAGGATATGGATCTGACGATGCTGCAGCAGTTCGTTCGTTATCTGGACACCGGCGAGAACTTCTATGGCAATCTTGATAGCGACAAGCTGCTGAGTTATCTGGCGGACTTCTCTGCACCTGCGGTACGCATGCCACACTACTCTAACCTCGGCTATGCGCTGCTCGGTTATATCCTGCGCACGCGTTGTCATCAGGATATTCAGACGCTGGCATCACAGCTTATCTTCACACCGTTAAAGATGAACCAAAGCAGCTTTGTACCGGAAACGCTGGCGGGCTATCCATTGCGTGCGCTGGGCCATGCAGGTGATCAGCCAAAATTAATCCGCCGCGGCACGCTGACGCCTGACTGGCATTTTCACGGCAACATGGTGGCCGCGGCCAGTCTCTACAGTAACGCGCGCGATCTGAGTGCTTATTTGCGCGCACATCTCAGCGCTACCGGTGATGCTGCGCGGGACCGGGCTTTCGCGGCGGTAGATCAGGCGTGGTATCAGCAGGGCGCGCAGGTGCAGAATATCGCCTGGGTAACCGACACTTTCGAAGAGCAGCAGATTACCTATCAGGTGGGCTATATCGGCGGCTATGCCAGTTTTATCGGCTACGATAAACGTAACGGCAATGCGATTGTGGTGCTGCAGAACGGCTTTAACTGGAGTAACTATTTAGGCATTGCGTTGTTGGTCGATCTGGCAACTCAGGATAAAGTGGTCGGACAGTGATCCGCTACCTGGCCTGTGTGCAGTAAAGTGAATAGCGCTGTTTTTCCTTACACATAGCGTCAGTGCGCCGGAACTGAAGTGCGATAAACATTGTCTTTAGCCTGACTGTCAAAATTCAACGTGGAAATCATTATGCGCAGGACTCAACGTGTACTTTTATCAATGGGATTACTGGTTGGCTCGCTGAGCCTGATCCCTGCTGTACAAGCCGCTGGCGAAGCAACGGATACCGTTCCGCCACCGCCGCAGATTCAGCCTGCTAATCCGGATGCGCAGCCCGCTACGCCTGATACGGGCAGCGTTCAGCCGGATGCCGGTGCCGCGCAAAGCCAGGCACCGACCAGCTCACAATCTAATGATGGTATTACGCCGACCACGCCGGCACCTTCCAACGGCGCGCACCCTAATTACGACCTCAGCACCATCATCATCGACTACAAACAGTACCAAATCGGTGACACAGTGCCAGAGAAGTACACCGATAAAACGTACACCATCAATGAGTGGCAAAAGCGTAATCTGCCTGCTCCGCAGGAAAATACCCACTGGGCCTATATCAACGCCAACTACATTCTTATTACCAATGACACCGGCAAAATCGTCATGGGTAAATCGGGCGATATCTTCTTCCGCGGTTAAAATAAGCGCGGTTAAAATAAGCGGTAAAAATCAGCCGGTCGTGATGACCGGCTTTTTTTTAGCTGAAACGCTCAGCACCAAAGCTTGCCAGCATCGGATGCTTTTCACCGCTTACAATCTCCTCCGCCAGCAATTCACCGACAATCAGCGCCAGGGTTGCACCCGAATGCGTGAACGCCACATAACAGCCCGGCACCTTCTGCAGTTGCCCCAGCACCGGATCGCCATCGCCCGGAATCGGCTTCAGGCCAATTTTCCAGCTCTGGACGCTGAGCGGCTCGTCACCCCGTAACAGCTGACTCGCTTCCTCGGCCAGCTTTGCTACAACCTGCTTATCAATATGGTAATCGCCTCCGGCCAGCTTCTGGATATCAGCCTCGTACCAGTCATGATCCAGGGCGTAACGGTTGCCGGGGTTTGGCCGGATGGCGGCGCGAGGCGTGTTCAGCACCGCCTTGAGTTCATGTTTGCCCGGCTCAGTGATCACCAGCATGGAGACGGGCGATCCGTTGGGAATCGTCACGCCCAGTGGCGCAATCACATCCGGTGTCCAGGGCCCGCAGGCGACCACCACCGCATCTGCCCGTAGTTCACCCAGCTCACTGCGAATGCCGCAGGCCCGGCCCTGATCGGTGATCACACTGGCTTTACCGGCGTGTTCAATCACTTCACCACCCCGCGCCCGGAACTGATTCACCAGATACTCTGACAGGTGCGGCAGACTGACCCAGCCTTCACCGGGGTTAAAAATCGCCTGCGACGGCAGCGCGTCGGGATCGATCGTCGCATCCGCCTGCGCCACGTTATCAGGGGTCATGAGTTGCGAGTCATAGCCGTGTGCTTTCTCATAGGCGTGCCGCGCCTGCGTTCCGGCTGCATCATTGCTGAACCAGCAGACCCCGCCATCAAAACGCAGCCAGTCGAGGGTGGGTTGTTGAGCAAACAGGGTGCGATAGCGATCAATGCCCGCCATGCGCAGCGCGTGATAGGGGCGGGAGCGTTCGCCCGCCGAGTTGAGCCAGGAGAGTGAACGTCCCGATGCGCCAGAACAGAGCGCGGCTTCGGTCACCAGGGTCACCGCCGCTCCCCGTTTTGTCAGCTCCAGCGCTGTCGAGACCCCTATTACGCCACCGCCCAGTACAACTACTTTCATTTCAGTTTTTACCGCCATTATCAGGTTCCTTGCTCAGTTACAGCACTTCAGAGAGAAAACGTTGCAGTCGCGGCGACTGTGGCGTATCAAAAATGGCGCCCGGCGGCCCGGCTTCAACAATCTCGCCTTCGTCCATAAACACCACCTGATCCGCCACTTTGCGCGCAAAGCCCATTTCATGTGTCACCACAACCATCGTCATGCCGCGACGACAGAGATCCGCCATCAGCGTCAGGACACCCTTCACCAGTTCGGGATCGAGCGCGGAGGTCGCCTCATCAAACAGCATGACCTCGGGATCCATCGCCAGCGCGCGGGCAATCGCGACACGCTGCTGCTGGCCGCCGGAGAGATCGCGTGGCCGGTGATCGGCGCGCTGACCCAGACCCACTTCTTCCAGCCGCTGACGCGCAATCGCCATCGCCTGCGCTTTGGGCAGGCCTTTAACCCGCCACGGTGCCAGCGCCACGTTCTCCAGCGCGCTGTGATCGGGGAAGAGATTGAAATGCTGAAACACCATGCCGATCCGTAACCGCAGCGCATCTGGCTTGTCGCGCAACACTGACCGATCAGCCAGAAGTACATCCCCCGATTGCGGTTCATGCAGCCGGTTGATGCCGCGCAGCAGCGTCGACTTACCCGAACCGGATGGCCCGATAATGCAGGTGGTGCTGCCGGGCGCGACCCGCAGCGAGACGTTACGCAACACCTCAATCGGGCCATAAGCCAGAGTCAGATCGCGCAACTCCAGGCTGGCACCGTGCCAGCTCGCGGCAGTGGTGCTGTTCAGGTTATTCATGGTTGCCTCCGATCCGGGGATGAGTGATCAGTGCGCCGCCGGGCGCTCTGACTTCATCCACCTCTTTTAAGCCACTTTGCGGGGCAGTCAGGCGACGTCGGCCGGTGCGATAACGCACATCGACATAGTTGACCATGTGCGTCAGCGGCACAGTGATAATCAGATAGAACAGCCCTGCCAGCATCAGGGGCGAGAGATTGCCGGTGAGCACCGCTGCATCCTGGCCCACGCGAAACAGTTCCCGTTGTTGTGTCATCAGGCCCAGCAGGTAAACCAGCGAGGAATCTTTAATGATGGCGATGAACTGGTTAACGATGGCGGGCAGTACGCGGCGAATCCCCTGCGGGATCACCACCAGTCGCATTGCCCGGCCATAACTCATCCCCAGCGCACGGCAGGCTTCCATCTGGCCGCGTTCAACACTCTGAATACCGGCGCGGAAAATCTCGCCCATGTAGGCGCTGGCGATCAGGCTAAGGGCGAAGATCCCCAGCGGATAGGGCGTAGGACCGAACAGCTGATAGCTAAAGCGCGCCAGGCCCTGACCAATCAGCAGAATGGTCAGAATCGATGGCAGACCGCGGAACAGATCGGTATAGAGCCGGGCAGGCAGACGCAGCCAGCGTGAGGGCGAGATGCCCATCAGCGCCAGCAGAAGGCCGAATAGCGTGCCGAGCAGCGTTGCCGCCAGCGAGATAATCACCGTGTTGACCAGCCCGGTGGTCAGCATCTGCGGCAGTACTTCCATCATTGATGGAAAATCAAAGAAGGTGCGGGAAAGAATCGTGAGCAAGTCCATCGCCGTCTCCATGCAGGGTGGGGGGATCCCCCCGGTTAACTCAGGACGCGAACGTCCGCATCTTTACTGCCCGCCAGGCAGATACTGTTTTGGCATCGGCGATCCGGGGAACCACTTCTGATAGAGCCGTTGCCAGGTGCCATCCTGCATGGCTGCTTTAATGGCGCGGTCCAGCGCGGCCTTGAAGGCGGGTTTGCCTTTGGCAATGGCAATGCCGGCCGGTGCATCAAACGAGGGGATGTCGGCGGCAGAGACCAGCTTAAAGCGGTCGGCGTAGCTTTTTGCCGCCTCGTAGTCGAGGAAGATTGCGTCGAGCGTACCGTTGTTGAGCGCAGAGACTGCGCTGTTGTTATCCGGGAAGCGTACGAGATCGGTCTGGGTGAAGTGTTCGACGGCATAGCTCTCCTGCAGCGTACCCTGAACCACCCCGAGCCGGTGTTTTGCCAGGCTGGCGACATTCTTCACGCCGCTGTCGTGGCGGGTCAGCACGGTGAGAAATCCCGCCAGATAGCCGGTTGAAAAATCCACCGTCTTTTCACGCGCAGGGGTGATGCCGATGGCCGCCACCGCCGCGTCATACTGACCGTTGGCCACCGCTGGCATGATGGCCGAGAAGTCCTGTCCAATAAAATCGACCTTATCGATCCCGATACGATGGGCGACATCTTTGAAGAATTCGACATCAAAGCCGGTGAACTGACCGCTGGCATCCGTGAAGGTGTAAGGTTTTGAGTCGCCGACGCTGGCGATGCGTAGCTGACCCGGTTCGATCAGCCCATAGGGATTGTTATCGCTGGCAGCCAGCGTACAGAACGACAGTGAACAGAGTGCGAGCGTGGTGCCGAACAGTTTGCCTAGGGTGGTTTGCGATTTCATAGCTCATCCGTTTTTGCAGGTTTAAACATCAGAGACTGTTGAGCCAGCGGTTATAATTGAGACCGGTCTCAACACAGGTGGCACCTTAAGACACTGATGTTGTGAGACCGGTCTCAAGGGGTTACAATGAGTTTAAGCACAGCCTTTTTTCGGCGTCAATATTCCTGTCATCAACCTGTGATTCAAAATAATTATGACCAGCCAGAAACGACAATCTAAAGCGCCCACCGTGGCGGATGTGGCGCGCGCAGCAAAAGTATCCAAAGCCCAGGCGGCGCGTGCGTTGGGTGGCTATGGGGCGGTCAGTGATGAGGTGCAGGAGCGGGTCAACAGCGCGGCCTCCGCGCTGGGCTACCGTCTGAATGCCCTGGCCCGCAGTATGAACACCGGTCGTTCCAATACCATCGGTGTGATTGTCGGCGACATTGAGAATCCCCATTTTGGTCTTGCGCTGCGCGGCATGGCAGATGTGGCGCGCACTGCCGGTTACCATCTGCTGCTCAGTAACAGCGATGAGAAGTTGCAGGCTGAGCAGGATGCGGTGCGGGTGATGCTGGAAAAGCGGGTCGACGGCATCATCGTTGCGCCCTGCTGTTCAGAACACCGTCACAACAGTCACCTGACTCAGGTACTGGAAGAGGGCAGAGCGCTGAAATTATTTGATCGCGCAGTAACTGACCTTGATGTGGAGGCGATCTGTTGCGAATTTACCGAAGTGGCTGCAGAAGCAACCTCGCAGTTACTGGAAGCGGGCCATCGCCACATCGCCTATATCACCAGCATGGCACTGGCAACCGACTACAGCACGCCAGGGGATTTTGGCCTGACGCCGGTCGCCCAGCGCGTGGGCGGCATGATGCAGGCATTTGCTGCCGCGGGCGTGGAATTTGATCCGACGATGGTGAAAGTGAATGCGCTGGACGAAGCGGAGATTGCCCGTATCGTGGCCGAGCTGTGGCAGCGTCCGCAGCCGCCCACTGCGCTGGTGGCTTCTGACAGCGTGGTGGCGATGTGGCTGCTGCGCGAAGTGACGCAGCGCGGACTGCGAATCCCTGCTGATCTCTCATTCGTGATGTATGACAATTTTCCGTGGAGTGAGATTGTCACGCCACCGCTGACGGTGGTAGCGCAACCGGTGTATGAGATGGGCCGTGAAGCGGCACGACGCCTGATCGCGGAGATACGCGGCGAAGCCGTCGGACCGATGCCGCGCTTTGATGCCCGTCTGATGATTCGCCAGTCCATTGCCGCACCGGCCAGCCTCATTAGTGCGGAATGATGCGGTTAACCCGGCCAGCCCGGTAACCGGTATATCGCCTGACTGATGCGTTCGCAGGCAATGGTTCTATCATTTTCGCCAGTTTTGGTCCTTTTTAATCAATTATGATCGTGGCAATCTGCAGAGATAATCTGTAGCCAGGAGACAACATGCCACAACATACCAATCAGTTCGGACAGCCGGTCGGTGAGCCAATGCCAGACTGGCAGCCCCGGCCTCTTCCCCAGCATCAGGTTTTTACTGGCGAAGTTTGTCGGCTGGAGCCGTTCAGTGTGGCGCGTCATGCTGAGGCACTGTTTGAGGCATGGGCGCTGGCTGAAGATGGGCGTGACTGGACTTACCTGCCTGCCGGTCCCTTTACCGAACGTCCGGCATGGCAGGCGTATGCCGCACAGCTTGAAATTAGTCGCGATCCGCTGCATTTTGCCGTGATCGATCTGGCCACCGACCAGGCAGTAGGCAGCCTGTCGTTAATGCGCATCCAGCTGGAACATGGCGTGATGGAAGTCGGGCATGTCATGTTTTCGGCCCGGCTGAAGCAGACCCGCATGGCAACGGAGGCGCATTTCCTGCTGATGCGTTACGCCTTTGAGACGCTGGGTTATCGCCGTTATGAATGGAAATGCGATAGCTGTAACGCCCCTTCCCGTAAGGCGGCGGCACGTCTCGGTTTCCGTTATGAAGGCGATTTCCGTCAGGCGATCGTCTACAAAGGGCGTTCACGTGACACCAGCTGGTTCTCGCTTATCGATAGCGAATGGCCGCAGGTGAAAAAGGGCCTGCAGCGCTGGCTGGCGGAGGATAACTTTACCGCCGACGGTCAGCAGCGCGAAAAGCTGGAGGCGCTGCGCGACAGACCCTGACAGGGTGATAACGGGATCACATTAAAATATCTTTCAGGACCGCCGCCAGCAGGGTGGTGGTCATGAGAATAGATAACCGTTTGATCCAGCGCATATCGGTGGTCAGGGTAACAACGTCATTTCTGAGGCTGTCCACAGCCGAAGTTAATCGGAAATTCATTTCACTGAGAGCGACATCCAGCTTATCCACCTTGGCTTCTAACTGATTAAAACGGATGGCCAGTTTGTCCGTTTTTCTTTCAACATGGCCAAGCCGCTCGTCTATCTGATGTACTTTTGTTGTGAGCTGACCAAGCCGCTCATCTATCTGATCGACTTTGGTTGTAAGCTGGCCGAGCCGAATGTCTATATGGTTGGCTTTGGTCTGAATCTGACCGAGTTGCTTTCCAACCTGCCCGCCGGGCTGCCTCTGCTGCATATCAGTAAACACCTCCACCATCGCCTCCGCTTGCTGATCGTCGATCCCTGCCTGTTGCAGCGCTTTAAAGGCTTTGTGGGTACTCATCATTGTGCTTGTCATCACGACACCTCCCTGTGCACTTCAGCGATAACGGCATCATGACAGGCAAAAGACGTATCGCCACTAAGCCGGTTACATTTTGCGCTTATCGCCGAAAAATATCAATTAGTACAACAAGTAACGTGCAACAGAGTGCGGGCTGTCTCGCAACATTTAGCTGATGGCAGGATGAGGCGACTCTGCGGAAATCCGCAGAGTCGGAAAGAGAAAAGCGGGCGTTAGGGCTGTGGCACGATTTTAATTTCAACCATGCCGATGCCCAGTTTGCGCGGATCCTGACCGGTGATATTGCCGGTGTTACTCAGCTGCGGTTCAGGTGGTGCAATCACCAGACGATGGCTGGCGCCTGGGTTGTCGAAATGCAGGGTATGCGTCGATATCTCTTCACTCAGCGACAGCAGTTGCTGCTGATCGCCGACCCGAACCGGAATCGCCCGGTGCGCATTGGGGCCATACGCACGCGCGGTGATCACCAGATCGAACTTCGCGGGCAGCGCATCGATATAGTCGATATGAACCTCGGGCGCGAGATTAGCGTTAGACCAGCGTCCCCAGTTCTCTGGCCGTGAGATGCCGCTGAAGCTTTTAACACTCTCCGGTGCGCCAGGCACGTCAAGCCGGAAGCTGTCAGCGCTGTAGCGAATGTTGTTATCTTCAATACGGATCTGCGCGAGGTTCTGCTGGTAACGCGCATCGCTGATAGCGCCCTCGGGGAAACGGACTTTGCCTTTCCACTGTGGTTTGTCGACATGCGTCACCGACGGCGTGCCGCCGAGCTGTCCCATCGCCACACAGAGATCGCCGGAAAGTGCCAGCGAAGGCTGCCAGAGTCGCGCCATCTTAAAACAGCGATCCACCCAGAGGAATTTATCGGCTGAGGCGAAATCCGCCAGCTGATAGCGCAACGGTGCCGAATATTCCCCCTCCGGCATCGGCTCGACATGTTTATCACTGATGCGGAACAGAATCGGCAATTTGAAGGTGGTTCCCGAGAAGCTGAAGATATTCTTCGCCTGATCCACCGTGAAGTTGTCTATCTTCTTCGGGAAGTTCCACAGCTGAATAATGTCGGGCTTCCAGCTCGTCACCTTACTCTTCATATCGTCGAACTGGGTGGAGAGTGAAAGCGATGAGAGGCTGCTGCGGCCCAGGCCAATCGCGTTATCGCCGCCGAGAATATCGAGCAGCGTGGCGCCGTTATCCAGCGTGCTGCGCTTCGCCTCCATCAATTCCGCCTGCGGCTTGTCACCACGGATCACCATGAAAAGATTGCGACGGGGCTGTTTGACCAGCCACGGATGCGCAGTGTTGTTCATCGCCAGATGATCCGAGCTCACCACAATCACGGTGTTTTTGAACCACGGCGACGCTTTAATGCGCGCAATCAGGCGCGCCACATGTTCCTGCGAGCAGGCGACCGCACTGAATGACTGATTCGGTTTGCCCTCAATGCTGTAGCTCCTGCGATCGCAGCTGCGTGAGATAAATCCGTCAGGATGATGGGTGTCGACGGTCAGCGTAAACAGCGCAAAAGGTTTACCGGCCTGAGAGAGTTCCTGATACTTCTCAAACACCTCATCCATTACCGTATCGTCGTAATAACCCCAGTTATTACGGTAGGTGGGATCGGCGACGCGGCTTTTCAGCTCCTGCGAACCATAAAGGTTAGCGGGATCAAAACCGTGTGATTTCAGGAAGACATCTTTCCCGGCGAAACGCAGATCGGCACCCTGAATAAACCAGTTCTGGTAGCCGGAGTTTTTCAGGATGTCGCCCAGACAGACGTTCTGAGGATAGAAGCTGGAGAGCGATGCTGACGCATTGCCATCAAATGGGGCAAACAGCGGAATGCCACACTGTGAGGCGACCATGCCCGCAATGGTGTAATCGGTACCTGGCAGCTGTTCGGTTTCGCTGAAGTCGATGCTCTGCTCTTTCTGCCGGCTCAGCTCCGGCGCTAAGCCGGGAAAGGCGATAGGGTCAAAATAGGTGCGCTCTAAGCTTTCACCATAGATGTAAACCACGTTGAGGTGCGGCTGTTCAATGCGATTACGCGGCACTTTATAGAAGTTGTCGAAGTCAGAATCTGCCAGTTGGGTATGCGACACAATCAGGGTCGCGACCTGGCGAAAGGCCGGGGTAGTCTGCACCGAGCCGAGTGCACAGGCGGCGGCCAGCAGCGACCAGCCCATGTGATGCGGACGCTTACGCCGCCGCAGAATCCACGACAGCAGGCAGAACAGCAGAAACAGCACGATGATCAGCCCAATCGCCGGCACCACATATTTACTGACACCCGCGCCGGTCAGACTGTTGGTCAGCGTATAGAGCACCGCATCGTTGATGCCGTCACCGGTAAAATAGTTGCTGGCATAGAGGGTGGCGTTCAGCACAACGAAAAGCACCAGCAGAATAAGAACGACAATAAACCAGAATTTGTTACGCCCGGCTTTACAGGAATAGATTGCAATAGCGGCCAGAAACAACGCGACGGACACCAATTCGGACAACGGCAAATCCTCTCTTCAGGGCTACGCGAGGCTTCACGCAACCGGCCACCTTCGGGGGGATGGTTTTTCGACAATCTATATTGGCTGTAATCCGGCTGCAACATATCCGGCCCGATTTGTGCGGTGAAGAGCAGATTGGTTTATTGTCATTTCAGAAGTGAGGTTATCAGGCGTGACGGTGGCTGGCGCGCACCGTCAGCAGAGCAGAAGTCAGGGCGATTTTCAGAGTTTGCCGGTGAGATATTGTGCTTCGCCGTCGGCAAAACTCCAGTCACCTTTGTCGTTTGTGATAAAGCTGATCATTAAATCGTTGCCCTGCACACCACAATGTTCACGCAGCTCACGCGCCAGCTCGGCCATGAACAGCTGTTTCTGTTCACTGCTGCGTGGGCTGGTATAGACCCGCACCATCACCAGATTATCGCTCCGGCTGAACCCCAGTCCGGTATCCTGAAACACCATCTGATAGCGCTTGTTTTCCTGAACAATCTGGTAACGATCGCGTTCCGGTACCTTAAAGGCCGTGAGCACGGCGCGGTGTGCCGCATCCAGCAGTGTACGTAGCTCTGATTCTGAACGACCCTGGATAACATCAAATTGCAGCAGTGGCATAGCGGATTCCTCCCGGTGATTAAGAACCCTATGGTGACCCCTTTATCCGGCGGGAAAAAGCGCGTAGCCTGAAATGATTATTCACGATAGTGAACAATCACGATGAAAGAGATGAAAACGGATACGCTATGGGATCATCTGCACTGGCTGACCGTACTGGCAGAGCAGGGCAGTTTTACCCGCGCGGCAGAGCGGCTCGACGTCAGCAAGGCGGCGATGAGTCAGAAAATCAAAGAGCTGGAGGAGATGGCCGGTGTGTTGCTGGTACAACGCACTACGCGCAGTGTGCGGCTGACCTCTGCCGGTGAGAAGCTGGTGGAGGAGCTACGCGAGCCTTTTTGCCCGCATTGAACAGAGTTTTTTCAGCGTGCGGGACACCGCCGGACCGGTGCGTGGCCTGGTGCGCATTACCGCACCGGTGGCGTTTGCCCGTCAGCAACTGGTGCCGATTATCGGTGAGTTTCTGCGTGATTATCCGCAGGTGCGTCTGCAGCTGGATGTGACTGACCGCATTGTGTCGCTGAGCAGCGAGGGATTTGATCTGGCCATTCGACACAGCGACACCCTGCCGGAAACCCACGTGGCACTGCCGCTGTGTGACACGCGGACATTACTGGTGGCATCACCCGCCTATCTCAACGAACAGGGGATACCGCAGTCGCCGCAGGATCTGGCGCAGCATAACTGCCTTTACTATCCACGCGGCGTCGAATCACCGCGCTGGCGGTTTACCACCACCGCGGATAACGAGCAGGTCCAGATACGGATTCAGGGCAGCTTTGCCACTAACAACAGCGAGTCGATACGCGATGCGGCCCTGCAGGGATTAGGGATCGCTATGCTGCCCGATTTCAGCGCCCGGGAGGCGCTGGCAGCAGGGTCATTGCAGCAGGTGCTGCCTGCGTGGCAGCCGGTTGAGGCCTTTGCCGCCCGCCTGTGGATCGTACGACCCTGGGCGGCGCAGGTGCCCCGCGCGGTCACCACGTTTACGCACTGGCTACGCGCGCGCTTTGACCGTTGAAGGCAATGCCAGCGCAGGTGGCGTGGTGTGCATCATCTCGCCAATCAGGCTGCTGCGGTTATATAAACCAAGCCGCAGATTGAAGTCGAGATGCAGCCGCTCGTTGCCGGTTAATTTTATAATGGGTGGCGGCGTCTGTGGCCGCTGCTGAAACATCACTGACTGCGCAAAGGCGCTGCTGCTGTCGGCATGCAGGCGCTGATAGAACCAGGCGCTGGCTTCACTTTTACGCAGATAGAGATTCGCCCGCCGGTATTCCCGCATCGCAACCTGCTGCGCCAGCGACAGGAGCTGACGAGACGGATTCTCCATATTCTGCACAATCAGCGGAAAATCATCACGCTTCTTCAGCTCATGGAAATAGTTGCGGATACCGACGTTTTTAACCGGCGCCAGCTGTTTCAGCCATTCGCGGATAAAGGGATTTTGCGGGGCGGCAGCAAGAAACCAGCTCTCGGTGACCGGTGCAAGCAGATTCAGCGTCGATTGCTCGCCATAGTAACCAATGAGATCCATTGACCGCGCTTCGTGAACGCGATGCACCCAGGCGAGATTCTCAAACAGCAATGTGCTGCAATCGATGCCGATGCCGCCATAACGGTGAATCAGCTCAAGCCGGATGATTTCACTTTTATGTGCCAGCGTCAGATCGGAAGAGATAAAGTTGAAATCGGGCAGCCACTGCGACAGGGTACGCTGCGTAATCAGATAAACCTGGTGGTCGGGGTTGTCCCGCCGGATTTTACTGATATTCAGTGCCATTGAGGCAGGCAGGTGATCGTTATGCCAGACCATCCAGACGATTTTTGGAATCTCCGGCAGATCTTTCTGCTGCGCGATCAATACGACATTATCTTCCTGACCCGGATCATATTCCGGTGCCCGACAGAGTTTCTGCTGTTTTCTATTCCATAACATCTGGCTACTGAACGATATTCTTTTCCAGTTACGCCAGATTTTATGCGCTGGACGTTGGCGATGTGAAGTCATGGTACACCTGTTATTTTTATTTTCCCGTCATAGTGCAGGCTCTGCCCGTTCCGCCAGCGGCGGGAACGGCCGACATTGCATACTGGCTGCAATCCCGATGAGTGCGGGAATTAATGAATAGTTTTCCCTGGTGGCGACGCAGTGCTGGAGCGCGCGATAGTTTCCTCACGGCTGTTTAATTGCACTGCACCTTTTTAATAAAACATTATTTACACATTAGCTATGTCTTTTTTTGACTTTAGGATAATACGGAAATAATCCGGTCACGTTATGAAAATAATAATGTCGTCACTGTTAATCATTTATTTAAATGCGGGAATAAACGCAGTTAAGGAATATCTGAATATTATTCTTAACCTGCGCGTTATCCTGCGGCCCGGGCCACAGGAACAGTGGCTATTGTACTTAACTGGTGGTGTAAGCCCGGCTCATCAATCCGCGGAATCAGACAGCCTGAAGAGGATTGTCTACGCTTAAGAAGAACTTACTGAGAAAGGAGCGCGCATGCAGAGTGAATCTTACGGGTTACTGGCGGTTGATAAGCAGGGTAATCGCGTCCTGTTTCTTAATCCGGAAACCTTCGCGGTCGAGCGGGAACTGAACGCTTTTCCACCGCGGCCGCATGAACTCCTGATGCTGGCCCCCTGGGGTAAAGCCTATGTACCCATTTTTGGCGACGGCGTTCATGGTAATAACCCGCATCCGGGTCACAAAGTGGCAATTATCGATTTACAGCGTCGGGAGATCAGCGGCTTTATCGATCTGTCGCCGCTGCGGGCACCCCACAGCGGGCAGCTGGGCCGCGATGGCAAAGTCTATCTCTGCTGTGAGCAGAGTGCCGCAGTGGCGGTGATCGATCCGCAGAGCGACAAAGTGGAAAAAATCATTCCAGTTCCTTCTCACAACGCGCATCGCCTGACGCTGTCACCCAGCGGCCGCAAGCTGTTCACCGATAACGAAGAGGATGCGACCATCACCGTGGTGGATCTCTGTGAAGCAGAGGGGCGGGTCATCGACACCATCCTGCTGCCCGGGCCGATTGCGGGCATCGCTGCCTCTCCGAAACACCCCTATCTGGTCGCCAGCGCCGCTGATGCACCGTTGCTCTATGTGATTGATCGGCAAAGCCACCGCATTCGCCAGCGCCTGACGCTGCCAGGTCATGAGCGGCCCTGTCAGGTGGTACGCTTCAGCGCCGATGGCGAGCAGCTGGTGGCGATAGGGGATCAGGAACCGCTGGTGACGCTGTTTGACGATCTGCTGAATCCGCTGGGCGACATCCGGGTAGGTAACATGCCGATGGATGGCTGTTTTACGCCAGACAGGCAACAGCTGCTGATTGCCAATCAGGATGATGGCACGCTGAGCGTGATCGATCTGGCGCAGCGTAAAGTGATTGCTACGCCGCGTGTCGGAACGGGCTGTGAGGTGCTGGGCTATTTTCCGATCGGTCAGATAAACGGACGATGATAGATCGCGGAACTCCAGTGGCGGCTGCTGGCGTGCTTCTCCGCCTGCCAGCCGCGTTTACGTAATTCGCGCGCAATCATCTTATTCATGATGCCGTGGCCCAGCAGCAGCACCGTGCCTTGCTGTGAATGCTCGATCAGCTTCTCTGCCGCCGCCGAGGCGCGGCTGCGCGCATGTTGCAGCGATTCCGCTTCACCCGCATACCCGCAGAACCACAACAGCCGCAACAGGGCCAGCCAGCACAGGGTAGGCAGCTGCACCGCGCCGGTTCGCAGCAGTGGCACGGCGACTTCGCTGAACACGGCATCAACCTCATGGGGCTGCAGACCGAGCTGGCTCAGGGAGGATTGTGCGCGAGGCAGGGGACTACAGACAATCACCGCGGCCTGACGTGCAATCTCAATACTGCGCGGCGGCGGCCCGTCACTGACCTGTGACTGATCGTAGGCTTCGCACCAGTCTGCCAGCGCCTGCACGCTCTGGCGACCTGCCGCCTGATGATCGGGTTTACCATGTCGCATCAGAATAATGGTCATAACACCTCTGCCCGGACTTTTTGTCAGAGTAACGTATTGTCTGCGCTTACAGCGATTTTTCAGAATAAATACCCGTGTCATCTCACGGTCACAGGCGTGTGCGATAACAGAGCCCGATGAAAGGATTTTAGTCAGTCTTATAACGCTTAATCATAAGAGAAAATGGTAACTTATAGTCGATGGTGATTTTTTTCAGGCGATGTGTTGCAGGTAACTGGCTGAATTTGCGCTAAAAATGCGTGATGACGGGATGTGATAGTGAAGTTTTACTAATAATTTTCATCAGGATCTATTGATTTATCTACGCGCGTAGATACACTAGGTCCCCAGTGATTGCTCACGGTGCCCGATGCACAGTAGGCCCATCGATTGTTAAGTTACATTCGCTCAGTTTAAGCGACCGGTGAAAAATACACCGGCGAAATGGGGCGAAGAACAAGATTCCAACACCAGGGAATCCTTTAACCTTTCATCATGGTTAGTCAACTGAACGTCGTCACCGGGGAATTTCCGCTTTTATCAGGGAATCGACCCATGGACGGGCGTTTATCGATCTGCATACTCATTCAGGGATAGGGTTATGACGGCACACAACTCCGTTAATCAGCAGGCATCACTGTCATCCACTTCAGCCGCCGATGAGCGGTTTAACACCCCTTCAGGCCGCAAAGATTTCTGGCGCGCCACTTTCTCATGCTGGCTCGGAACGGCAATGGAGTACGCGGATTTCGCGCTCTATGGCCTGGCGGCCGGTATTATCTTTGGCGACGTCTTCTTTCCGGAATCAACCCCTGCCATGGCACTGCTCTCCAGCTTTGCTACCTGGTCAGTCGGCTTTGTTGCCCGGCCTATCGGCGCACTCTTTTTCGGCTGGCTCGGTGACCGCAAAGGCCGAAAGGTGGTGATGATCTCCACCATCATTCTGATGGGCGCTTCCACGACGTTGATCGGCCTAATCCCGAGCTATGCCTCTATTGGCGTCTGGGCTCCTGCCTGTCTGGTTCTGCTGCGCTTTACGCAGGGTTTCGGCGCTGGCGCGGAGTTATCGGGCGGCACGGTGATGCTGGGCGAATATGCGCCGACAGAGCGTCGCGGACTGATCTCCTCCGTGATCGCACTGGGTTCTAACAGCGGCACACTGCTGGCTTCGCTGGTCTGGTTGCTGGTGGTACAAATGGATCAGCAAAGCCTGCTGGAGTGGGGCTGGCGTATTCCGTTCCTCAGCAGTGCGCTGATTGCGCTGGTTGCCTTGTGGATTCGACGTCATCTGCGCGAAACGCCGGTGTTTGAGCGCAGAAAAGCGGAGATGGAAGCGGAACGCGCAGGCGTGCTGGCCGCTCCGGTGGTGGATCAGCGGCCTTTCTTCCAGCGTACCCGTGCCTTCTGGACCATGGTTGGCCTGCGTATCGGCGAAAATGGCCCCTCCTATCTGGCGCAGGGCTTCATCGTCGGTTACGTCGCAAAGGTGCTGATGGTCGACAAGTCCGTACCAACCACTGCGGTGTTCCTCGCGTCATTGCTGGGTTTCCTGATCATTCCTTTAGCGGGCTGGCTCTCTGACCGCTTTGGTCGCCGGGTGGTTTATCGCGTGTTCTGTCTGTTACTGATGTTCTACGCCTGGCCCGCCTTTACGCTGCTCGACACGCGTGAACCGATGCTGGTGATCCCGGTTATCGTGGTCGGTATGGCGCTGGCGTCGCTGGGTATTTTTGGTGTGCAGGCGGCATGGGGCGTGGAGATGTTCGGCGTTCATCATCGCTACACCAAAATGGCAGTGGCTAAAGAACTGGGTTCCATTTTGTCCGGCGGAACCGCACCACTTATTGCCGCTGCTATGCTTTCTTATACCGGTCACTGGTGGCCGATTGCGGTTTATTTCTCGGCGATGGCCGCAATTGGGTTCTTTACCACCTTTGTCGCGCCTGAAACGCGAGGGCGGGATCTCAATCTGCCTGAAGATGCCATCTAGCTTTGCCTGAGGATGCCATCTGCCAGGATAGCGCGAAAAGCAGCAGGCCGTGTAAAGCGGCCTGTTTTTTTATGGAGGAACGTGATGTGCCTAAGTCGTTAACGGGAAAAGTGACCCGAAGTGAAGTTGCGAAAGCGGCAGGCACCTCAGTGGCAGTTGTCAGTTATGTCATCAATAACGGGCCTCGCCCGGTTGCCGAGGCGACCCGTCAGCGGGTACTGGAGGCGATTAAAGCCACCGGTTACCGGCCAAATGCGGCAGCACGCGCACTGGCATCCGGTAACACCAAAACCTTCGGATTGGTGGTGCCCAACATCGGCAATCCTTTTGTGGCCTCAATGGCGCACGTGTTGTTGCAGGAGTCGATGAATCACGGCCACGTTATGCTGCTGGGTGATGCAGGTGATGACCGGAAGCGCGAACTGGAGTTAATTCAGGGACTGCTGAATCGGCAGGTCGATGGACTCTTTTACAACAGCGTCGATCGCCATCCTTACATTGACCTGATTAAAGCCAGCGGTACGCCACTGGTCATGCTGGAGCGGGTTGAGCCTCAGCCGGGCGTTAACATGCTGCGGGTCAATGAGCGTCAGGCCGCCTGGCAGGTGACGGCACATCTGTTGAGTCATGGTTATCAGCAGGTCGGCATCATCAGCGGCCCGGTCGATATGCTTAACGCGCAGGATCGTATTCAGGGCTGGCGTGATGCCATGCAGGATCGCGGGCTGCCGATTGATGAATCGCTGATGTTTCCCGCCAGCTACACCCCACAGGGCGGATACGCTGCGGCACAAACCATGATCGCCCGGGGTCGTGTGCCTCGTGCACTGTTTACCAGCAACGAAGGTCAGGCGATTGGCGCGCTTCGCGCCTTTTCCGAACATCAGATCCGTGTGCCACAGGATGTGGCGCTGGTCTGTTTTAACGGTACCAATCACTCCTCGTTTCACGTCCCGACATTAACGACCGTGCGCCAGCCACTGCGTGAGATGGCTCGCTCTGCGATTCATATGCTGAAAGAGGGACAGAGCGAAGCGCAATTAAAGGAGTTTCCACACTACCTTGAAATCGGTGAATCCTGCGGCTGTAAGCCGCAAAGCCAGAGTTAGCCTATAAAAATATGAAAAGAATTATTATTGACTGCGATCCCGGCAACGGTATCGCGGGTGCCAACACCGATGATGGACTGGCGATTGCGCTGGCCTTAGCTTCACCTGCACTGTCGCTGGAATTAATCACCACCGTGGCCGGTAACACGCCATGTGAAGTTGGCGCGCGCGTCGCCAAAGATCTGATCGTCCGGCTGGGATTATCTATCCCGGTAATCCAGGGGGCGACGCAGGCGCTACAGGAAGATCCTGCGCCGTGGCGCGAGACGCTGGATAACCGGGTCAATCAGCTTGCGCTGGGTGAGATGTGGCAGGGCGTGCGTCAGCCAGCGGATATCGCGGCGGATGCGTTTGATGCTGCTGACGCTATCGGCAAACTGATTTGCGACAATCCGGGCGAGATTACCCTGGTGGCGATTGGCCCGCTGACGAATGTGGCGCTGGCAATGCAGCGCTATCCCGCCATGGCCGACGCTGTGGCGGAAATTGTCATCATGGGCGGTGTGTTTACGCTGGATGATTATATCAAAGACACCAATTTTGGACTGGATCCGGAAGCGGCCCATCAGGTGTTGCACAGTGGTGCAGCAGTAACGCTGGTTCCGATGGATGTCACCACGCAGACGCTGCTGACCCAGCAGGATTTGACCCGCCTTACCGCCGTCGATCATCCGCTGACCGAATTTGTGCGCGATACGCTGCGTCCCTGGATCGACTATTCGATGGCGACCCGGCAGCTGGCGGGATGCTGGATCCACGATGCGCTGGTGGTCGCCTGGTTGCTGAATCAGCGGGTCGCTTCAGGCATCGATTACCGGGTGGATATCGAACTGCGTCCCGGTGCGACGCGCGGCAAAAGCTGGCGTTATCGTCAGCCCCTTCGGCTCACTATCGGCGTGCCTGAGCAGTGCGGCGCATCGGTACATGTGCTGCATCGTGTCGATAACACGCTGCTGTTGTCGATTATTGAACAGGCATTTAAGCGCCTGAAATCCTGATATCGTGGGCGATTAACTCGCCCGCGTGCTGGCTGCGGCGGATCGGTTTCCTGAAGATCGCTGTTGCCATCAAACGCTGACGGTATCCGTCAGTTTATCAGCAGCATCAGGACGCGGGCAGAAGGTGCTAGCTGATACCCGGCATTACATTGCTTCGCACACGTCGATCCAGCGGGCGTTAGTCAGTTCAGCCATCAGCTGTGGGGTAATGCGGACGGCGCTGTGGATAGCGCCAGCGGCGGGCAGGACTTCCTCGAAACTGCGTAGTGAAACATCACAGTAAACGGTCAGCGGATTCTCAAGACCGAAAGGACAGACGCCGCCCACCGGATGGCCGGTCCAGTTAATCACCTCGTCCACGCTCAGCATTCGCGCTTTCGCCCCCAGCGCCGCTTTCAGCTTGCGATTATCCAGCCGGGCATCGCCTCGTGTCACAATCAGCACCACGTCGTTTTTCACTTTCAGTGACAGGGTTTTGGCAATCTCTCCTGGCGTCACGCCATGGGCGCGGGCAGCCATCCCGACCGTCGCAGTGCTTTCGGCCAGTTCAATAATTTCAATTTCAGGGGCGTGTTCGGCGAAGAACTGGCGCACGGACTCCAGGCTCATCTTTATCTCCAGGCTGATCGAAGGCGTAAAAATTGCCACAAGCCTCAGTGCCTGTAAACGAGATAAACGGAGAATTCAGCGTAATTAAGTCTGTTTAGCTGCCGCTCAGGGTGCAGTTGCCGCATTGTTCGACATCGGGAATGCGATAACGCTGGCAGCAGCTGCGACGGACCAGTTCGCCGTTGCGCGGGATCATGGTGCGGTAGAGCGGGTTTTCGCTGCCATCCAGCAGCCGCTGGTTGAAGAACAGCGCCTGCTCCAGTTGCAGCACCAGCGACTCATCGATCTGGCTTTTCAGCTCACCCAGGAACCACTGAAATGAGTAGCCCATATTGTTCCAGATGAGTCGGGCGTTGATATCACCATGCTGCGTAATACCATTGACCACCGGGATCAGATGCTGCTGAATCAGCCGATCGATACGCTGCTGAGGGTTAAGATAGCGCGCTTCTTCATCCTCCTGCACATCGATCCAGAAAGTGGCCGGATGACCATTCTCATGAAAACCGACGCGGATATGCTCTGGCGAGCAGTCCAGCGCACGCGACTCCTGCAACAGCGCCATGATCAGTGTTGGCAGCAGCAGGCCAAAATACCATTGCGCCCAGAGTGACAGCACCGGTTTCGCTTCACGAACGGCATCAGGATGATCGTGATAGAGATAATCGCTGTAGCGCTGAATAATTGGGGTAAAGGCTTCTGATTGTGACCAGGCGGCGAGGGTCAGCGTGTCGCGCGGCGCAGGCTGGCTGAGCTTCGTCGATTCAAGCAGATAGCTGCGCTGTTGTTGCAGCCGCTCATGCAGACTTTCCGCCAGTGGACGGTCATTCTGCCGGAAGATCATCGACTGAGCGTTAAAACGCTGTTCCTGAGCTGAAACGGTTGCCATGACGACTCGCGAAAAGTGTAGATAAGAAAGCAAATGATAATCGTTATTGATTAACTCTACAAGTCGTGTAAAAAATCGTCGTTGCGGGTGGGAAAACGGCAGGGTTGAGGTCAGTTATCCGATCGGGCAGAGCAGCAAAGAGCCGGGCATATCGCGCCGAAGCTTCAGTGATTACCGATGGCGTTACGTTTAATTAGGCATGTTCACTGGCGGCGTGATGCTGTTTTCGGGGTAAATCTTCCCAGGCAAGAATGGTATTCCGGCCCTGATTTTTAGCCACATATAATGCGCTGTCAGCATTGGCGACCGCCAGGTCAAATTCATTATCGTAAATAGGCGCGATGCCGGCACTGATGGTGACGTGGGTTGAAACGGTTTCATTAAAAAGATGAGGAATTTCTAAATCCAGCACGTACTGACGGATTCGCTCTGCCAGTTTCATGGCGATAGAACTGTTCACATTGGTCATCAATACCAGAAACTCTTCGCCGCCATAGCGGGTGACAACATCGCGTGAACGCACCGCATCACGAATTGCGACAGAGACCCGCGCCAGCGCCTGATCGCCCATCGCATGCCCGTAATTGTCGTTATAGGACTTAAAGTGATCGATATCCAGCAGCAGCACATAGTGGCTGCCAGCATGGTTTTCCAGAATATTATCGAGCCGGTTCTTAAGACCACGACGGTTATAAAGCCCGGTCAGCGGGTCGAGCATGCTGAGGTCGCTGAATGTCTCTTTCTCTTCGTAGAGCTGATGCATCAGGCGCAGAGTAAAGTTGTCGGCACGGCGGCGCATCAGATGCTGTAGTGAAAAACCAATCAGCGGCAGCGTAATGGTCAGCAGGATCAGCGGCAGGTGCTGCGCATTGTCGAGCAATAAAACGGTGAGCACCGGTGGCGTGACATGCAGACAAAAAGCCCCCAGATAGTCGCTCAGGGCGATGGCACTGATAAATAACACGCTAATCAAACTGATAATAAGAAAGCCACCATCAAAATAGAACACCTGATGAAAGCGATAATTAATATGCCAGGCCCAGAGCATTCCCAGCAGCAGCGCCACAGGATTTAACAGGGGAAGTTTTACTTTAGGCCATATTAAAAGAGAAATTAACATGATGACGCTAAAGGCCGCGACACTAATTACCGGCAGGGTCGTCTCACTTTGCTCACTGCTCATTATTGGCAGCAGATGAAATAGCGAAACGGCGATATTCAGAAACAGAAAAAGCATCACTGAAAGCCGGTATTTACTCTGTTTCAGTTCTTCATAAGATTGTAATTTCATTATAAGTACTCGTGACGACCCTGAAATACCAAAGCGCACGCCGGCAAAACCAGGTTCTGCCAGACAATGAGCAAATTATTGCTGTTGCTGTTATTAAAGGTGTTATCGGCCGCAATCTAGCATTTTCCAACTGGTCTGTCATCTTCGTTGCCGGGCGTGACAAAAACAGGCTGCAGAGCAGGCAAAACTGTCATATGATAATGGGAATGCTTATCATTTGAGGTTGGTGTCATGGGGATAGCGATTATCGCGGCCTGCGGCCTGTGGGGAGTCAGTTGGGCACTGGGTAAAAAAGCTGGATAGTGCGTGGGGCGTGTTGCTGCCGTGCATTGCGCTGCCGCTGTTCGCCTTATGGGAACCGAGCTTCAGCCAGTGGCGGATGGTGATGACGGTTGCGCTGCTGCTGACTGTCGTGATGCTGTTTAACCAGCGGCTGCGTCACTATCTGCTGTTGCCATCCTGTCTGGCGTTAGCGGGCGGACTGGCGGCTGTCTCTGTGAATTTTCATCTGAATTAACATAAGCGGAATGGTTAAAACCAGCGAACGGCGTGAAGCGGCTGGAAAAGGTAAAGCGACCGAAAAACAGAACAACTGGAAAAGGTAAAACGAGCAGGGGGTAAAACGAAACTACAGGGGAACAGAAGAGATGAGCGGGAAAGGCCTGAAGATGACAACGTTGGTGCGAAGAGAGGGACTTGAACCCTCACGTCCGTTAAGACACTAACACCTGAAGCTAGCGCGTCTACCAATTCCGCCACCTTCGCATCGAGTTGTCTGTTCATATCACCGCAATGGTGCGAAGAGAGGGACTTGAACCCTCACGTCCGTTAAGACACTAACACCTGAAGCTAGCGCGTCTACCAATTCCGCCACCTTCGCGCAGTGCTCGCGATATGAAACTTGTGATTTTGGTGCGAAGAGAGGGACTTGAACCCTCGCGTCCGTTAGGACACTAACACCTGAAGCTAGCGCGTCTACCAATTCCGCCACCTTCGCATACCCGTAACACCTTGAGAATGTTACAACCACGGAGGCGCATTCTAGAGATTTTACTCTTTGCGTCAACAACTATTTCGTCGGGCTGAAACGATCGCTGTAAAAAACAACGTTTTCAGCCCGGCAAAGCAGTTAACGGCAGGAAAAACCCTTAGCGCGTTTTGGCACCGCGACCATAGACGGCACGGTAAACTTTAAAGCGGCCGGTTTGCGCGATGACTTCGTGACTGCCGAAGGCTTCATCCAGCGCCTGCGGATAGGGCAGGAAGGTGTTGGCAACGATACGCAACTCGCCGCCGGTATTCAGGTGCTTCACCGCACCACGAATCAGCGCCTGTGCGGCGTCGAGGCTGGTCTGAGTGCCTTCATGGAAGGGAGGATTAGAGATAATCATGTCGAAACGACCGGTTACGTCAGAGAAGACGTTGCTGGCGAAGACTTCGCCCTCAATGCCATTGGCGGCCAGCGTCGCTTTACTCGCTTCAATCGCCGCTGCATGCACGTCACACAGCCACAGACGCACTTTAGGCGAACGGGCAGGCAGTGAGGCGGCAATCACGCCCGCGCCACAGCCCATATCCAGCACTTTACCTTTGGTGTGCGGGGTAAAGGTCGACAGCAGCAGTGCGCTGCCACTATCCAGACCGTCACGGCTGAAGACGCCAGGCAGGGTATGAATCGTCAGACCATCAAGCTGATACTGGTGACCAAAGGTGCTGGCATCGAATTCAGGCTGCTTGTCGAGGCGACCGTGGTAGAGACCACAGCGACGCGCGCTGTCGATCTTCTCCAGCTTCACCCACGACTCCATCATGCCTTCGGCGCTGCGCACGCCGCTGCGGTTTTCACCGACCACGAACACGTCGCAGCCCACCGGCAGCAGCGACAGCAGGTTCTGCAGCTGGAACTGCACTTCCGGCTTATTCTTGGTCCAGAAGTAGACCAGGGTATCGCAGCCCTGCACATCTTCGGCCTGCGCAACCATTCCGTAACGCGCCTGTTCGCCCATACGGCGGCTCAGGTTTTGCCAGTGATGATATTGCTGGGTGTGAACGCGCGATGAGGCGGTTTCCAGCTGAGCGGGCAGGTCATCCTGCAGATCGCCAGCAAATAAAACATGGCGGGCGGTAAATTCATCACTGTGGCGCAGAATGACTTCGCTGGCCGGGGTAAAAGCAGACATGTAGGGCTCCTGTAAGATCTGAGCGGGGATTATAGTGGTTTGTTGGCGCATGTTCGATGGGTTTGCTAGCATAGCGTCGCATTCAGGCAGCAGAACAGGTAACACCATGACGTCCAGGCGCGACTGGCTTTTACAGCAAATGGGAATTACGCAGTACCAACTGCGCCGCCCGCGCGTGCTTCAGGGCGAAATTGCCGTCACGCTGGCACCGGACACGCAGTTAATTATTGTCGCTGACGCGCCCCCCGGTTTACATGAACCGCTGATGCGCGATGTGCTGCATGCCCTCAATCTGCAACCCGCCCAGGTAATGACCGTGACACCGGATCAGCTGCAAATGCTGCCGGAGACGCTGAACTGCGCGGGCTGGCTGCTCGGCGTAGAGAGCGAACAGACTTTCAATGGCGTGGCATTAACCAGCGCCTCTTTCAATGAACTGATCAGCAGCGGCGTCGCCAAACGCGCGCTCTGGCAACAGATGTGTAACCATGACAGCCATCTCTTTACTCACCCCTGACGATCTGGCGCAGGCCTTCGCCATTGAGTGTCGTAGTCACGCGTTTCCCTGGAGTGAAAAGACGTTTGCCAGCAATCAGGGCGAGCGCTTTATCAATTTACGTCTCGACGTTGACGGCAAAATGGCCGCCTTTGCGATTACGCAGGTGGTACTGGACGAAGCCTCGCTGTTTAACATCGCGGTCGATCCCGCTTTTCAGCGCCGGGGATTGGGCCGCCAGCTGTTGCAGCATTTGATCGATGAGTTGATCAAACGCGACGTGCTGACGCTGTGGCTGGAAGTGCGGGCCTCGAACCTGCCCGCCATCGCGCTCTATGAGCAGCTTGGATTCAATCAGGTCAGTCGTCGCCCCAACTATTATCCCACCGCCAGCGGCCGTGAAGATGCCATTCTCATGGCACTGACGCCGTAGCGGTGTTAAGGAGCTTTAATGATTGATAACTGGGATTGCATCCTGTTTGATGCCGACGATACCCTTTTTCATTTCGACGCCTATGCCGGTTTGCAGCGCCTGTTCGCCGGTTATGACGTGCAGTTCACCGACCAGGATTACAGCGATTATCAGGCGATAAACAAGCCGCTGTGGGTCGATTATCAGAACGGTGCTATCTCCGCGTTACAGCTGCAGACTCAGCGTTTCAACCACTGGAGCGAAAAGCTCAGCGTTGCGCCGGAGATCCTCAACAGCGGCTTCCTCAGCGCAATGGGAGAGATCTGCACGCCACTGCCGGGCGCGGTCAGCCTGATGAACCAGCTGCATGGCCGGGTGAAAATGGGCATCATCACCAACGGTTTTACTGCGCTGCAGCAGACGCGTCTGGAGCGCACCGGTTTTCGTGATTACTTCTCGGCGCTGGTAATCTCCGAGCAGGTCGGCCAGCCAAAACCGGCGCCAGAGATTTTTGATTACGCACTGAATCTGATGGGCAACCCGGATCGTGAGCGGGTGCTGATGGTGGGTGATACGCCAGAGTCAGACATTCTGGGCGGCATGAATGCCGGTATTAAAACCTGCTGGCTCGATCATGGCACCCGGCCATTGCCGGAACATATTAAGCCCACCTGGCAGGTCAAATCACTGGGCGAACTGGAAGCGCTGCTCATCGGCTAACGCAAGACGCCTCGCAAATCAGCATCTTTCCCATAAAAAAAGGCCCGCACAGCGGTAATGTCAGTCAGTTAAGCGACAGGTGATAACGCAGTCTGGTGCCGGGCAGGGGCTGGCGGTCCTCGCGCCGCTGCGCGGTTCCTTCACGTCATTCCTCTGCCTGACGGACCGCCGGGGGATGGCACATCCTGTGCCGCCCCGCCTTTCGCCCGCGTCCTGCGGGCTCTCCTGGCAGACTCATTCTGTTCAGCGCTGCGGATTGCCTGCCCCTGCCCGGCCCCGGCCTGCTCTGAAACTTCAGTGTGAATTGTTAAAAAGGGCACGAGAGTGGAGGCCTGAGCGCCTCTGCTGCTGAAAGGGCTATCCGCAGCGCTGAGGCGTGACGGCGGGCCAGAAGTCCACGCCGGGAAGCGTGGACAGTTCGGGGCCGGCCAGGGAGGGCCGATCCCCGAACGGTTCGTCGGCACGACGTCAAAGCCGAAGGTACCGCGTGAGCGGCGCGAGGACGGCCCGGCAGCAGCAGAGGTGCGCTGGCCCGCACTGCGGCTCGCTCGCCCATAAAAAAAGCTGCCACGTCTGACCGTGACAGCCTTTACAAATCTAATCTTAACTGACCAGCATTACCGTTGTGCGGGCCTTTTTTTGTTTTATCTTTACCGCAGCCGGAGCGTTACTCTTTCTTCTCGTCGTCCTCATCCCGATCCTCTTTCACCGGGGTGCTGGCGGTGAGCAGGAACGGCGACTGCTGCCAGCGGGTGCGGCGGTGGCGCAGCAGGGTGCGTGAGAGAATAATGCCAATTGCCAGCGCCAGCAGCATCATCAGACGCAGAATATTGGTGGTGTTATCGACCTGATGCGAGTCGGTGACCAGCACATGGGTATCCAGCGTCACGCGCAAAAAGCCCAGCGGACCCTCGTTTCCGGCCAGCGGCTGCACAATCTGATGGTTGAAATAGCTGCCCGCGCGCTGGCCGTCGAGCGCCAGCCGATCGCGGACATTGATGTTTTCACCACTGTGCGCCACCAGACTGCCGTCGCCGTCATAGACCGATGCATCCAGAATACGGCTGTTAGCCGTCATCTGATTAAGAATGGCTTCTATCTGAGTCCGGTTATTTTCACTGTTGTCCATCAACGGCTTAAGGCTGAACGCCACCTGGCTGGTCAGCGTATGCGCCAGCTCCTCGACCTGTTCAGAGCGCGCCGCCTGATGGCCGAGGCTGAACCAGGATGCGCCCTGCATCAGCACGACCAGCAGCGCCATCGAGATGAGAACGATCACGGTACGATGTAAGCGAAATTTCAGTGCGGTTTTAGCCATTAATCATCCGGGTCATATCACAACAGAAAGCCTGGAGATTATGTTGCCAGAAGCGGCGCAGACAAGGTAGCCTCTTGCGTGGTTTTGTTGTCCCTACAGGAGCTCTGATGCCAAATCGTTTAACCTGGTGCGATCTTCCCGCCGATGTCTCCCTCTGGCCGGGTTTGCCCCTTTCTCTTAGCGGTGATGAAGTGATGCCGCTGGATTATCGCGCTGGCCGTACCGGCTGGCTGCTGTATGGTCGCGGGCTGGATAAGCAGCGGCTGACCGATTACCAGCACCAGCTGGGTGCCGCCATGGTGATCGTCAGCGCCTGGAACGTCGATGAGTATCAGGTGATTCGCCTGGCGGGATCGCTGACGCCGTTTGCCAGCAAGCTGGCGCACGACGCTGGCCTGGATGTTGCGCCGCTGGGCAGAATCCCGCATCTCAAAACGCCAGGCCTGCTGGTGATGGATATGGACTCCACCGCGATTCAGATCGAGTGCATCGATGAGATTGCAAAACTGGCGGGCTGTGGCGAGCAGGTGGCGGAAGTCACGGAACGTGCGATGCGCGGCGAACTCGACTTCACCGCCAGCCTGCGTCAGCGCGTGGCCACGCTGCAGGGGGGCAGACGCCAATATTCTGAAACAGGTGCGTGATGCCCTGCCGCTGATGCCAGGCTTAACCACCCTGACTCAGAAGCTGCAGGCGCTGGGCTGGCAGGTTGCCATCGCGTCTGGCGGCTTTACCTACTACGCCGAATACCTGCGCGACAAGCTGCATCTGTCGGCGGTGGTCGCTAATGAACTCGAAATTCGCGACGGCAAACTGACCGGCAACGTGCTGGGACCGATTGTCGACGCACAATACAAAGCCGATACCCTGAAGAAGCTGGCGCAGCGTTTTGACATCGCGCCGGAACAGACGGTGGCGATCGGCGATGGTGCCAATGACCTGCTGATGATTAAAGCCTCAGCGCTGGGCATTGCGTTCCATGCTAAACCTAAGGTGAATGAGCAGACTGCGGTCACCATTCGCCATGCCGATTTAATGGGGGTGTTCTGCATCCTCACCGGCAGCCTGATCCACGAAGAGCGTTAACTGAGGTATTGATTTGGCCAAAGCGGCAAAACGCGCATTTGTCTGTAACGAATGTGGCGCAGATTACCCACGCTGGCAGGGGCAGTGCAGCGCCTGTCACGCCTGGAACACCATCACCGAGGTGCGCATTGCCGCCTCGCCCGCGGCTGCGCGTAACGAGCGCCTGAGTGGCTATGCCGGCAGCGCTGGCACCAGCCGGGTGCAGAAGCTCTCTGAAATCAGCCTGGAGGCGTTACCGCGCTTCTCGACCAGCTTCAAAGAGTTTGACCGGGTGCTGGGCGGCGGGGTGGTGCCGGGCAGCGCCATTCTGATTGGCGGCAGCCCCGGCGCAGGCAAATCCACGCTGCTGCTGCAGGTGATGTGCCGGTTGTCAGAGGGGATGAAAACCCTGTATGTCACCGGTGAAGAGTCACTGCAGCAGGTGGCGATGCGCGCCCATCGTCTGGGATTACCCACCGAAAATGTGAATATGCTGTCGGAAACCAGCATTGAGCAGATCTGCCTGATCGCCGAACAGGAGCAGCCGCAACTGATGGTGATCGACTCGATCCAGGTGATGCACATGGCGGAGATCCAGTCATCGCCGGGCAGTGTCGCCCAGGTGCGTGAAACCGCCGCTTACCTGACGCGCTTCGCCAAGACGCGCGGCGTGGCGATCATCATGGTCGGTCACGTCACCAAAGATGGCTCCCTGGCCGGACCGAAAGTGCTGGAACACTGTATCGACTGTTCGGTGCTGCTGGATGGCGATGCCGATTCCCGCTTCCGCACCCTGCGCAGTCATAAAAACCGCTTCGGCGCGGTTAATGAACTGGGTGTGTTTGCCATGACCGAGCAGGGCATGCGTGAAGTCAGCAACCCGTCAGCTATTTTCCTGTCGCGCGGCGAAGAGATCACCTCGGGCAGTTCGGTGATGGTGCTGTGGGAGGGAACGCGACCGCTGCTGGTGGAGATTCAGGCGCTGGTCGATCACTCGATGATGGGCAATCCACGCCGCGTGGCAGTGGGTCTGGAGCAGAACCGTCTGGCGATTCTGCTGGCGGTGCTGCACCGGCACGGCGGATTGCAGATGGCCGATCAGGATGTGTTCGTTAACGTGGTCGGCGGCGTCAAAGTCACCGAAACCAGTGCAGACCTGGCGCTGATGCTGTCGATGGTGTCGAGCCTGCGCGATCGTCCGTTGCCGCAGGATCTGGTGATCTTCGGCGAAGTGGGACTGGCGGGCGAAATCCGTCCGGTGCCCAGCGGTCAGGAGCGCATCGCTGAAGCGGCGAAGCATGGCTTCAAACGCGCCATTGTGCCGGCAGGGAATGCACCGAAAAAACCGATTGCCGGGATGCAGGTTTTCAGCGCGAAGAAGCTGGCCGATGCGCTGGCGATTCTGGACGATCTGTAACGCGCCTGCGGCCGCCAGCGAAAAGCCGCTGGCAGGCCGCTCCCACCTTAACCGCATTGATGCAGGAGGCACGACATGTCGTCGTTTGATTATCTGAAAACGGCCATTCGCCAGCAGGGCCACACGCTGCAACAGGTCGCTGATGCCAGCGGCATGACCAAAGGCTATCTGAGCCAGTTGCTCAATGCCAAAATCAAAAGCCCCAGCGCGCAAAAGCTGGAGGCGCTGCACCGTTTTCTGGGTCTGGAGTTTCCGCGCCGCGATAAAACGGTCGGCGTGGTGTTTGGTAAATTCTATCCGCTGCACACCGGCCATATCTATCTGATTCAGCGCGCCTGTAGCCAGGTCGATGAGCTGCATATCATTATGGGCTACGACGAGCCACGTGACCGCGAACTGTTTGAGAACAGCGCGATGTCACAACAGCCCACGGTCAGCGATCGACTGCGCTGGCTGCTGCAGACCTTTAAGTATCAGAAAAATATCCGCATTCACGCCTTTGATGAGGAGGGGATTGAGCCCTATCCACACGGCTGGGATGTCTGGAGTAAGGGCGTCAGCGCGTTTCTCAGCGAGCATGGTATTGCGCCGGATTGCATCTACACCAGCGAAGCGCCCGATGCGGAGATGTATCAGCAGCATCTTGGCATTCAGACCGTACTGGTCGATCCCAGCCGATCCTTTATGAGCATCAGCGGCGCGCAGATCCGTCAGGATCCGTTCCGCTTCTGGGATTATATCCCGACCGAAGTGAAACCTTTCTTTGTGCGCACCGTGGCCATCCTCGGCGGGGAGTCGAGCGGTAAATCGACGCTGGTGAATAAACTCGCCAACATCTTCAACACCACCAGTGCCTGGGAATATGGCCGCGACTATGTCTTCTCCCACCTGGGCGGTGATGAAATGGCGCTGCAATATTCTGATTACGACAAGATCGCGCTGGGCCAGGCGCAGTATATCGATTTCGCGGTTAAATACGCCAATAAAGTGGCCTTTATCGACACCGACTTTGTGACGACTCAGGCGTTTTGTCTGAAGTATGAAGGCCGTGAACATCCGTTTGTGCAGGCGCTGATCGATGAATATCGCTTTGATCTGGTGATTCTGCTGGAGAATAACGTGCCGTGGGTTGCCGATGGCTTGCGCAGCCTGGGCAGTTCCGTGGATCGCCGGGAGTTTCAGTCGATGCTGGTGACGATGCTGCGGGAAAACAACATCGAATTCCTGCACGTGCAGGAGGATGATTATGACACCCGTTTCCTGCGCTGCATTGAACTGGTGAAAGCGATGCTGGGCGAGAAAAACGCCCAGCCGTAACGCATGCTGTGACCCGGTCTGCCGCAGGGCAGCCGGGTCAGCGCATTAATACACCATCACTACTTTGCCGCGCATGTGGCCTTCCAGCACGCGCTGATGGGCGGCAGTTAAGGTCTCAACGCTTAAGCCGTGCAGCGTCTCGCTCAGTGTGGTTTGCAGCTTACCTTCATCCAGCAACGCCGAGACGGCATCCAGAATCTCGCCCTGACGCGCCATATCCGGCGTGTTAAACATGCTGCGGGTGTACATCAGCTCGAAGTGCAGGGCGGCACTCTTCAGCTTCAGCTGATCCATCGACAGCGGATGTTCGTTTTCCACGATGGTGCAGATATGACCCTGCGGGGCAATAAGCTTTGCCATGGTTTCCCAGTGACCGTCGGTATCATTCAGGCAGAAGATATAATCGACCTGCTTAATGCCCTGTTTTTCCAGCTCTCCAATCATATCTTTGTAGTTGATCACCAGATCGGCGCCACGATCGCGGCACCACTGCGCGGAATCTTCACGCGAAGCGGTGGCAATGATCTTCACCTTGCTGCGCAGTTTTGCCAGCGGGATCGCCAGCGATCCGACGCCGCCTGCGCCGCCCACGATCAGCAGCGTCTGATCTTCCGTTGCTGACTCCAGGTTCAGTCGCTCAAACAGTCCTTCCCAGGCGGTCAGGGCCGTCAGCGGGATCGCGGCCGACTGCGCCCAGTCCAGGCTCTCTGGCTTGTGACCGGTAATGCGTGAGTCAACCAGCTGCTCGGTGCTGTTACTGCCAGGACGGGTCAGGTCACCCGCATAAAAAACTTTATCGCCTGGCTTAAAGTTGCTGACTTTGCTGCCCACTTCCAGCACCACACCGCTGGCATCCCAGCCGAGGATGCGTGGCTGCTCTAATCCGTTCTTCTTCGCCCCTTTGTGAACCTTGGTATCGACCGGGTTGACCGACGCGGCTTTGACTTCGACCCGCAGGTCATACTCCCCTGGCGCTGGGGTGTCAGGGAAAATTTCAGTGAAGTTTTCAGGACTTTCCGGATTAATTGCGATAGCGCGAATAGACATACATTTTTCCTGTTTAGTCAGGCTAAAAGCCTGGATCTGGTGGTTGCCATTCTGGCCCTGAAGAGTGCTCAACTCCGCAGGGGCTGTGCCACGCTGTCCGTGGCAGACTGGCTGATGATTCGGAACAGGCTTTAAGTGTAGAACCTGATTTTAGCGGTGATAAGATGGACAATCTTTCATAGAGTGTTCGTCTGAGGTGAACAATGGCATTTCGTCAGTGGCAGGATATGGCACTGTTTGCGCTGGTGGCGGAGTGCGGCAGCTTTACCGGCGCGGCAGAACGCGCAGGGCTGCCAAAATCGAGCGTCAGTCAGCGCATCAGCCAGCTGGAGCAGCGGCTGGGAATTCGGTTGCTGAACCGCACCACCCGCCAGCTCAATCTGACCTTTGCCGGTGAGCGCTATCTGCTGCATTGCCAGGAGATGATGCAGGCCAGTGAACGCGCCGATCAGGCGATCGCCAGCCTGCGTGAAAATCCCAGCGGGCGTCTGCGTATCACCAGCCCGGCGGGGATTGGTGCCACGCTGCTGGCGCGCTGTAACGCGGCGTTTTTACGTCTCTATCCCGATGTGACGCTGGATGTCTCGATCTCCGATGAGATGCGTGATCTGGTGCAGGAGGGCTTTGATGTGGCGCTGCGCACCGGTCAGCCGCAGGAGTCCTCGCTGATTGGCCGCCGGATAGGCAACTGCCCGCGACTGCTGGTCGCTTCACAGCGCTATCTTGATCAGCATCCGCCGCTGGTTCATCCACAGCAGTTGTCGGCCCACCGCTGTATAGCGCATCGCGCCTGGAATGAATGGGTGTTGCAGCGCGATGACGAGTTCTATCGCTGGCTGCTGCCGCCAGGCCATCTCACGGACAATTTACTCTATGCGCGCGAATCTGCGCTGGGCGATGCGGGCATTACGCTGCTGCCGCACTTTCTGACCGATGGGGCGATGGCGGATCCCCGGCTGGTGCCGGTACTGCCGGAATGGGAAATCGAGGGGAATGAGCTGTGGCTGGTCTATCCGGGCCGTAAACTGAATTCACCTGCGCTGGCGCGGTTTATTGAATTCGCGCTGCAGTCACCGGTGTTCAGGGAGTTTTATCGCTGACCGGTACAATGTGGCGCAGGAACAGTGCCGCCATTTTTTCCGGGCCACTCTGGTAACCCGCGATATTTGCCGCTAACCAGTCGCTGGGGCTCACGCCTTCCCAGTTCACCTGATAGCCTGCGTGAAGAATGATATGTTCGAACAGAATGCGTAATGCCCGACCGTTTCCTTCCCGAAAGGGGTGCAGAATATTGAACTCGCAGTAATACCAGGCAACCTGATGACAAAAAGCTTCATAGTCAGTCTGCTCCAGCCATCTTTCGCACGCCAGTTTTGCACATAATTTCTCCGCTTCACGCAGAATAAAAGCGGGCTGGCAAAAGCGGGTCTCTCCTTTGCTGATAGAGATATCGCGTATCTGCCCCGCCCAGCTATAAAGCTCGTTAAACAGGCAGTAATGAATGTGACACAGTGACTGAAGGGTAAAAGGAGGATGAGAGAGCTTAATGGTGTGAATGGTCAGCGCGGTAACAGCACGCTCAGCCTGATCCAGCAGGGTTTGTTCGCGGATATCATAGCGATTGATCAGCACATCGGAATCGGGATAACAGTAGTGATCTCGCCAGACAAGATAACGATTCACGTTGGCTTCCTGTTACTGCTTATAGCGACGTCGAACCTGTTCCAGGGTCGATAACTCAGCATCTGCTGAAATACGTATCCCCTCCAGCAGGGAACTTGCGGCAAAGTTTGCGACTTTAGTGGCTTCATAAATCGCTTCAGCTTTTTTTAGCCACTGGCCGCTCAGCTTTTTTCTTCATTGCGTTCAGCCCTTAAAACGTCACTGGTGAAGCAGGAGGAGGCCTGAGCCTCCCCCTGACATCGTTACTTCGTCATACGCTTATACTTGATGCGCTTCGGCTCCAGCGCTTCGGCGCCGAGGGTACGCTTCTTGTACTCTTCATATTCGGTAAAGTTACCTTCGAAGAATTCGATGTTGCCCTCATCCTGATAATCCAGGATGTGCGTGGCGATACGGTCCAGGAACCAGCGGTCATGCGAGATCACCATGGCACAACCCGGGAACTCCAGCAGGGCGTTTTCCAGCGCGCGCAGGGTTTCAATGTCCAGGTCGTTGGTTGGTTCATCGAGCAGCAGCATGTTGCCGCCAACCTGCAGCAGCTTCGCGAGGTGCAGACGACCACGCTCACCACCCGACAGTTCGCCTACGCGTTTGCCCTGATCGACGCCTTTAAAGTTAAAGCGGCCGACATAGGCGCGGCTTGGCATCTCGGTGTTACCGATGCGCATGATGTCCTGACCGCCGGAAACTTCTTCCCACACGGTTTTGGCGTTATCCATGCTGTCGCGGAACTGATCCACAGAGGCCAGCTTGACGGTTTCACCCAGTACAATCTCGCCAGAATCAGGTTGTTCCTGACCAGACATCATGCGGAACAGCGTTGATTTACCCGCGCCGTTCGGACCGATAATCCCGACAATCGCGCCTTTCGGTACCGAGAACGAGAGATCGTCAATCAGCACACGGTCGCCATAAGACTTACGCAGATTGCTGACTTCCAGCACTTTGTCACCCAGACGGGCACCTGGCGGAATGAACAGTTCGTTGGTTTCGTTACGTTTCTGGTAGTCGGTGTTGTTCAGCTCTTCAAAGCGTGCCAGACGGGCTTTGCCTTTAGACTGCTGGCCTTTTGGCCCTTTGCGTACCCACTCCAGCTCTTTCTCAATCGACTTGCGACGAGCGGCTTCAGAGGAGGCTTCCTGCGCCAGACGCGCATCTTTCTGCTCCAGCCAGGAGGAGTAGTTACCTTCCCACGGAATCCCTTCACCGCGGTCAAGTTCCAGAATCCAGCCTGCAACGTTATCCAGGAAGTAACGGTCATGCGTAATCGCGACGACGGTGCCTTCGAAGTCGTGCAGGAAGCGCTCCAGCCAGGCGACAGATTCGGCGTCCAGGTGGTTCGTTGGTTCGTCCAGCAGCAGCATGTCTGGTTTTTCCAGCAGCAGGCGGCAGAGGGCGACGCGACGACGTTCACCACCGGAAAGGGTGGCAATTTTCGCGTCCCAGTCAGGCAGGCGCAGCGCATCGGCAGCACGTTCCAGCTGGGTATTCAGGTTGTGACCATCGTGAGCCTGGATGATCTCTTCCAGACGGCCCTGTTCCGCGGCCAGTTTGTCGAAGTCTGCACCTTCTTCAGCATAGAGGGCATAGACTTCGTCGAGACGCTTCAGTGCGCCAACGACTTCTGACAGCGCTTCTTCTACCGACTCACGCACGGTGTGTTCAAGGTTAAGCTGCGGTTCCTGCGGCAGGTAGCCAATCTTGAGGCCTGGCTGCGGACGCGCTTCCCCTTCGATATCTTTATCGATGCCGGCCATGATGCGCAGCAGGGTAGATTTACCCGCGCCGTTCAGGCCGAGTACGCCAATTTTTGCGCCAGGGAAGAAGCTGAGCGAGATGTTTTTCAGGATATGTCGCTTCGGCGGAACCACTTTGCCGACGCGATGCATGCTATAGACGAATTGAGCCACGTTGGTTTGAGCCTCTGGGTCTGTTGGTCGTTTGAATGATGTCGAAGTTTAGCCTTTTTCACCGTTTAATCCCAGCCGGGGGGGCGGCGAATATTAGCGTGGCGGAGCCGATGCCGGGCGATGTCAGGCATAACTGACTGATTTCCACGCTCAATCGCTGACAGAGTCAGGAGAGGATGTCAGAAAGAGGCGTCAGGGCAGGCGCAGCGGGATTGCCTGCTGGGCCAGCCAGTTTTGCAACGCCTGATCGGGCGCGCTGTCACTCACCAGCAGATCAAAGCGCTGCAGCTCGGCGATGCGGGCAGGCAGCACCTTGCCATATTTACTGCTGTCAGCCACCAGCACCGACTTTCGGGCGCGCAGCATGGCGTGATGTTTCATCATCAGCTCATTGGTGTTGTAGCAGGTCGCGCCCTGATCTTTGTCGATGCCCGCTGCAGAGATAAAGGCCAGCGTCGGGCAGAGATCGTCAAGGATGGTATGCACGCCAATCGGCGTAAACAGCGCGTTGTCGGCATGAAATTCACCGCCGCTGAGAATCACGTTACAGGCCGGTTTCTCTTTCAGCGTCAGAAAGGTATTCATGGCGCAGCAGATGGCAGTAAATGACAGGGTGTCGGGAATCGCATCTACGATGTAGGGCAGGGTAGTGCCGCAGTCAAAAAAGACCGTATCGTTCTCATTGATCAGACTGGCGGCCGCCTGTGCCAGCCGCTGCTTTCTGGCGGCATTCTGGCCATGCTGATCGCTGACAAAATAGTGGCTGGCATGACTTTTCGGATCGCTGACGATATAGCCGCCCAGCAGGACCACGCTGGAGCCCGGCTCGGTTAAATCACGGCGAACCGTCATCTCTGAGACGCCAAGCAGCTGGGCCGCATCTTTCAGATGCAGTTTGTCGGTGCGTTTCAGCGCCTGCGTCAGCTTGTGAATGCGTTCGTCGCGCCGGGTTTCCATGGTCATCTCTCTGTTCCCTATCCTGCAGTGCGGAGGAAAGACGCCGGGATCGACGTCAATACGCTACAAACCTCACAGATTTGAATGAGTTGCGTCTCATCCGCCAGGCTGGCAGTCAATCTTACCCGCAATCCGTGAGGGCCGCAAACCTCCGCCGTACTGTCAGCGCGTGGTGATATCGGCACATCACCGCAGGCGGCTGTGGCTTTCATCTACCGCGTTAAGTGATGTTATCTTGTTATAATAATAACACTGAAAATCCCCTTTTATGCTGTTATGCGCCCATTGTTACCGCTTCAGGATGTGGTTTTTGTCACATATTTAACCTTTAAGAATTGTTATTGTTACTTTAATAACATTTTAAGTTTAAAAAAACATCCGGGAGAAAAGGTCATGACAATTGCGGTCATCGGCTCAAACATGGTCGATCTGATTACCTATACCAACAGCCTGCCGAAAGCGGGCGAAACCCTTGAAGCGCCCGACTTTGCCATTGGCTGCGGCGGTAAAGGGGCCAACCAGGCGGTCGCGGCGGCAAAAATGGGCGGCAACGTGATGATGGTCAGCAAGGTCGGTGACGATCTCTTTGCTCCGAACACCGTTGCAAATCTTCAGCAGCAGGGCGTGGACACGCGCTTCGTCACCACCGCACCAGGCACCTCCAGCGGCGTGGCACCGATTTTTGTCGATGACCAGTCGCAGAACCGCATTCTGATTATCAAAGGTGCTAACCAGCAGCTGAAACCGGCCGATATCGACGACGCGGCTGAGGCGCTGAAAGCCTGCCAGCTGATCATCCTGCAGCTGGAGATCCCGCTGGAGACGGTCTATTACGCCATCGATTTTGCCCGCCAGCATCAGATCACAGTGATCCTTAATCCGGCGCCGGCCGTCGCCACGCTTGATATTGATTACGCCTGCAAATGCGACTTCTTTATGCCCAACGAAACCGAGCTGGAGATCCTCACCGGTCTGCCGGTCAGCAGCGATGAAGAGGTGATCCTCGCCGGACAGTCGCTGCTGAAACGCGGCCTTAAAAATCTGATCATCACCCTGGGCAGCCGGGGATCGGTCTGGATGAGCGGCGACGAGATCCATCGCGTGGATGCCACACCGGTTCAGGCGGTCGACACCAGCGGCGCGGGCGATGCCTTTATCGGCTGCTTTGCGTATCTGCTGGTGGAAACCGGCGATGTGGCCGCCGCCATGACCCAGGCGTCTGCCTATGCCGCCTGCAGCGTCACCGGGCGCGGCACCCAGCGCGCCTATCCCGACGCAGAGAGTTTCCAGCGTTTTCTCAACCGTAACTGAGGTTCTGCCATGCACCAGAAAATTGTTCAGCAATCTGATGGCTATCTGAATAAAACGCCGCTTTTCCAGTTCATTCTGCTGTCGTGCCTCTTTCCGCTCTGGGGCTGTGCGGCGAGTCTTAACGATATCCTGATCACCCAGTTTAAAAGCGTATTTGCCCTGAGCGACTTTGCCAGTGCACTGGTGCAGAGTGCCTTTTATGGCGGCTATTTTCTGATTGCGATCCCCGCGTCGCTGGTGATCCGCAAGACCAGTTATAAGATGGCGATCATGATCGGCCTGGCGCTCTACATCGCCGGCTGTATCGCCTTCTATCCCGCCTCGCACATGGCGACCTACACCATGTTCCTGGCAGCGATATTTGCCATCGCCATCGGCCTGAGTTTCCTGGAAACCGCCGCCAACACCTTCAGCTCGATGATTGGCCATCGTAATCACGCCACGCTGCGCCTCAACGTCAGTCAGACCTTCTATCCGATCGGGGCGCTGATGGGGATCGTGCTGGGCAAATATCTGGTGTTCCAGGAGGGCGACAGCCTGGAGAGTCAGATGGCGACCATGACGGCAGAGCAGGCACATGCGTTCCGCCTGACGATGCTGGAACACACGCTGGAGCCCTACAAATATCTGGTGATGGTGCTGGTGGTGGTGATGCTGCTGTTTATGTTCACCCGCTATCCGCGCTGTAAACCCGAAAGCAGCGAGAGGTCGCGCCCCTCGCTGAGCGAGACTTTCCGCTATCTGGCTGGCAACCGACACTTTAAACGCGGAATTGTGACCCAGTTCCTCTATGTCGGCATGCAGGTGGCCGTCTGGTCGTTTACCATTCGTCTGGCGCTAACGCTGGGGGCGACTAATGAACGTCACGCCTCAAACTTTATGATCTACAGCTTCATCTGCTTCTTTATCGGCAAGTTCGTGGCGAACTTCCTGATGACCCGTTTCCGCGCAGAGAAGGTGCTGATTGCCTATTCGGTGCTGGGCGTGCTGACGCTGGCTTATGTGATGCTGGTGCCGAACTTTACCGCCGTCTACGCTGCCGTCTTTGTCAGCGTGCTGTTTGGTCCCTGCTGGGCGACGATCTACGCGGGAACGCTGGCGACGGTCGATAACAAATACACCGAAGTCGCGGGCGCGTTTATCGTGATGGCGATTGTCGGTGCGGCCTTTGTCCCGGCGCTGCAGGGCCTGGTTTCGGACTCACTGGGTTCAATGCAGCTGGCATTTGGCGTCTCGCTGCTCTGTTTCGCCTGGGTCGGATTCTACTTCTATGGCGAACTGCGCCATAAAAAACAGCCGGTTGCGACCGGTCGTCTGGCGGAGGAGTTACCATGAAAACCCGTTTACCCTTAGCGCGTGAACAGTTTCACACCACACCCTGGGTGCTGCTGGAGAGCGATGATTTCCGGGTTGAGCTGTTTCGTTATCCGGCGGGCATTGAGGCGGTGCGCATTCATAACCGGCGTGGCAGCGTGACCGTGCTGCCGTTTCTCGGGCAGATGATCTGGGACGCAGAGTTCGACGATCATAACCTGACCATGGGCCACAGTTTTAAGCAGCCGCTGCCCGCAAATTCGATCATCGACACCTATGGCTGTTTTGCGTTTCATTCGGGACTGCTGGCCAACGGCTGTCCCGCACCAGAGGACGATCATCCGCTGCACGGTGAGATGGCCTGCGCCCGTATGGACAGCGCCTGGCTGGTGCTGGAGGATCAGACGCTGTCGCTGGAAGGGGAGTGTGAATACGTCAAAGGCTTCGGCCATCACTACCTGGCCGCACCCGCCGTCCGCATTCCGGCCAGCCAGCCCCGGCTGACGATTGAGATGACAGTCACTAATCTGGCTGGCGCGCCGATGCCGCTGCAGTATATGTGTCACCTCAACAGCGCGTGGATCGATCAGGGCCGCTTCCGGCAGTCGATCCCCGAACAGGCATTCCAGCTGCGTCGCTCGATCCCGGCGCATCTGCGACCAACGCCCGCCTGGCGGGATTACACCGATCGGCTGGCGCGCGATCCGCAGGCGTTACAGCAGCTCGATCAGCCGCAGCTTTGCGATCCGGAGATCGTCTTCTTCGCGGACGATCTGCCGCAGTATGGCGATGAGGTGCAGTTTGAGTTGCATGCGCCGCAGGGCTATGCGCTGATGACGCGCTTCTCCACCGCGCAGTTCCCGCACGCCACTCGCTGGCTGCTGCACAACCACGATCAGCAGGTGGCGGCCTATATTCTGCCCGCCACCTGCCGGCCAGAGGGCTTTCTTGCCGCGCAGCAGGCTGGCACGCTGATCACCCTGGCGCACGGTGAACAGCGCCACTTTTCTGTCGAGACCGGCTTACTCTGAGTCGGGTTTAAATCGCCACCAGGCCGCGCACACCCTCTGCTTCCATGGTGTCACCGCGGCCACGCTGCACAATTTCTCCGCGCGACATCACCAGATAGCTGTCCGCCAGCTCCGCCGCGAAGTCATAAAACTGCTCCACCAGCAGGATCGCCATATCTCCCCGTTGCGTCAGCTGGCGGATCACCGCGCCGATCTCTTTGATCACCGAAGGCTGGATCCCTTCGGTCGGCTCATCAAGGATCAACAGCTGGGGCCGACAGGCCAGCGCCCGGCCAATCGCCAGCTGCTGCTGCTGACCGCCAGAGAGGTCGCCGCCCCGGCGTGACTTCATCGCCAGCAGCACCGGAAAGAGCTGGTAGATCTCTTCCGGCACTTCACGCGCCTGCGCAGCCGGAAAGCGTGACAGCCCCATCAGCAGATTCTCTTCCACCGTCAGACGCGGAAAGATTTCCCGCCCCTGGGGCACATAGGCGATGCCAGCCTGCACCCGCTGGTGCGGCTTGCGGCCATTCATGCGCTGCTGCTGCCAGTGAATCTCGCCCGACTTCGCCGGGATCAGCCCCATCAGGCATTTCAGCAGCGTGGTCTTCCCCACACCATTGCGCCCCAGCAGACAGGTGATTTCGCCAATCTTTACCTCAAACGACAGGCCGCGCAGAATATGACTGCCGCCATAATATTGATTCAGTTCAGTAACCTGTAACATTTTAGCGCCCCAGATAAACGTCGATAACCTGCTCGTTGGCCTGCACGTCGCGCAGCGAACCCTCGGCCAGCACCTGACCCTGATGCAGCACCGTCACGTGGTCGGCAATGGTTTCGACAAAGCCTATGTCATGCTCCACCACCATCAGCGAATGCTTGCCCGCCAGGCTGCGGAACAGCTCGGCGGTGTAGTCCGTTTCGGCATCGGTCATGCCCGCGGCCGGTTCATCCAGCAGCAGCAGATGCGGCTCCTGCACCAGCAGCATGCCGATCTCCAGAAACTGCTTCTGGCCATGCGACAGCAGGCCCGCGCGACGCTGGCGTTCGCCGCCCAGCCGCAGCAGTTTCAGCACCTCATCAATGCGGTCACGCTGTTCGCCGCTGAGGCGGGCGCGCAGGCTGGCCCAGACCGATTTATCGGCTTTAAGCGCGATCTCCAGATTTTCGAACACGGTTAACGCCTCAAACACCGTGGGCTTCTGGAACTTGCGGCCGATCCCGGCGCGGGCAATCTCAACCGGTGAGAGACGGGTCAGATCGCTGTCCTGGTCGTAGATCACCCGGCCGGCATCGGGCCGGGTTTTGCCGGTGATCACATCCATCAGCGTGGTTTTGCCCGCGCCGTTGGGGCCGATCACGCAGCGCAGTTCCCCGACGCCGATCTGCAGCGAAAGATCGGTCAGCGCCCGGAAGCCTTCAAACGACACGCTGATCTTCTCCAGTTGTAGCACCGGATCGCGCTGCACCCGATGGCGATCCGCCAGCTGAGTTTGGGTAAACAGGACATCACTCATTTTTTCCTCCGGCGCAGCAGGCCAATCACGCCGTGCGGCAGAAACAGCGTGACCAGGATAAACATCAGCCCCAGGAAAAAGAGCCAGTATTCGGGAAAGGCGACGGTGAAGAAGCTGCGTGCGCCGTTCACAATCGCCGCGCCCAGCAGCGGGCCTATCAGCGTGCCGCGTCCGCCCAGCGCCACCCAGATTGCCGCTTCAATCGAGTTGGCCGGTGACATCTCACCCGGATTGATAATGCCGACCTGCGGCACATAGAGCGCCCCGGCCAGGCCGCACAGCACAGCGGAGAGCGTCCAGACAAACAGCTTGAAACCGCGCGGGTCGTAACCACAGAACATCAGGCGGTTCTCCGCATCCCGCACCGCAGTCAGCACCCGGCCAAATTTGCTGCGCGCCAGGGCGAAGCCGATCGCCAGGCTCAGCAGCAGCAGCAGCACCGTGGCGATAAACAGCCCGATACGGGTGGGGGTTGCCGTCACCGAAAAGCCGAGCAGGGTGGTAAAGCCGGTAAAGCCATTGTTGCCGCCAAAACCGGTTTCGTTGCGGAAGAACAGCAGCATCCCGGCGTAGGTCAGCGCCTGGGTCATGATGGAGAAGTAGACGCCTTTGATCTTCGAGCGAAAGGCAAAAAAAGCCAAAAATCAGCGCCAGCAGGCCCGGCACCAGCATGCTCAGGCAGAGCGCCCAGACGAAATAGTCGGTGCCGGTCCAGAACCAGGGCAGTTCACGCCAGGAGAGAAAGGACATAAAGGCGGGTAAACCCTCGCCTGCGGCCTGGCGCATCAGATACATGCCCATGGCGTATCCACCCAGGGCGAAAAAGAGGCCGTGGCCCAGCGACAGCAGTCCGGCGTAGCCCCACACCAGATCCAGCGCCACCGCGACCACCGCGTAGCAGAGGATTTTGCCGACCAGCGTCAGGGTATAGGTGGAGATCGCCAGCGGATGCGTAGCGGGCAGCAGGGCCAGAAACGGCATCACCAGGAGCGCCACGGTAATTGCCAGGCCAATGCTGATGGTCAGGCGCGGCGCGGTGCGCGCCACGCGAAGCGTGATGGGTTGCGTCATCAGTCAGTCACCCTTCCTTTTACCGCAAACAGCCCCTGCGGACGTTTCTGAATAAACAGCACGATAATCACCAGAATCAGGATCTTGCCCAGCACGGCGCCAATCTGCGGCTCCAGCACTTTGTTGAGAATGCCCAGGCTGAACGCGGCAACCACGGTGCCCGCCAGCTGACCGACGCCACCCAGCACCACTACCAGGAACGAGTCGATAATGTAGCCCTGGCCCAGCTCCGGTCCGACGTTACCGAGCTGCGACAGCGCCACGCCGCCCAGCCCGGCAATGCCCGAGCCGAGCCCAAACGCCAGCATATCGACGCGGCCGGTCGGCACGCCGCAGCAATCCGCCATGGCGCGGTTCTGGGTCACGGCGCGCACGTTCATGCCAAGGCGGGTCCGGTTCAGCAGCAGCCAGGTGAGCGCCAGCACAAACACCACAAACAGGATCACCGCGATGCGGTTCCACGGCAGCACCAGATTGGGCAGCAACTGCAAGCCACCCGAAAGCCACGCCGGATTCGCCACCTCCAGGTTTTGCGCCCCGAACAGCACCCGCACCAGCTGGATCAGCATCAGGCTGATCCCCCCAGGTGGCGAGCAGCGTCTCCAGCGGACGGCCATAGAGATGGCGGATCACCGTGCGTTCCAGCGCCATGCCGATGGCGGCGGTGACCAGAAAGGCGACCGGCAGCGCCAGCAGCGGATACCAGGCTAAATAGTGCGGCGCAAACTGCTGAAACAGGCTCTGTACCCACCAGGTGGCGTAAGCACCGAGCATCAGCATTTCACCGTGCGCCATGTTGATCACCCCGAGCAGGCCATAGGTGATCGCCAGACCCAGCGCGGCCAGCAGCAGGATGGAACCCAGCGACAGGCCGCTGAAGGCCTGCCCCAGCAGATCGCCCCACATCAGCCGTTTCTGAATCTGTTGCAGACTTTCCGCCGCGGCGGCCCGTACCGTGGCGTCCGGCTCATTCGCGGGCTGGGTCAGGCGTTGCAGGCTGGCCTGCGTATTGGGATCGCTGGACTCACCCAGCAGTTTCACCGCCCGCAGGCGCACCATCGGCTCGCCATCCGCCAGTTGCAGATTCGCCAGCGCCAGTGCCAGTGCGGCATGAACCCGGCTGTCCTGCTCGGCGGCAAAACGCTGCTCCAGCAGCGGCAGCTGGTCGGCAACGCCCTCACTTTGCAGCTGCTGCGCTGCACGCAGACGCAGGGCCGTATCAGTGCTCACCAGCTGGTGGGCGGCCAGCGCGTTGTTAACCAGCACGCGCAGACGATTGTTCATAAACAGCTTTTTCAGGTTGCCCGTGGGCTGCGCCACCGCATCCAGCGGCTGCAGCGTGGATCCCTGCTGGCTGAACGGCTGTTTATTCTGGTCGATGACCACCGTTTCGGCATGCAGCGCTTCCAGCAGCGGCAGGCGATGGCTGTCCGGTGCGGCGGCCCACTGTTGCAGCAGCGTGGCCTGCTGACTGCGGCTGGCGGCGGCAAAGTCAGCCGCCGGTCCGGCACTGGCCAACAGCGGCATCAGCAGCAGCAGGCTGAAAAAGCAGCGACATAGATTCATAAAAGGAGCCTCGTCAGGGGAGGGCAGCACGGCGGGGTGCCGTGCTGCCGCTTCACAGCGGGTGACGCTGCGTATCTATCAGCAACGCGCGATTACTGCGCGGTCTTCACCGGGTGATCGGGTTTTTTGTCGTTACCGGCAATGTACGGGCTCCACGGCTGCGCGCGTACCGGCTGATCGGTCTGCCACACCACGCTGAACTGGCCGTTCTCTTCCACTTCACCAATCATGACCGGCTTATGCAGATGATGGTTGGTCTGATCCATGGTCAGGGTAAAGCCATCCGGCGCTTTAAAGGTCTGACCGGCCATCGCCGCCCGCACTTTGTCCACATCCGTGGTGCCTGCTTTTTCCACCGCCTGCGCCCACATATGAATGCCAACATAGGTCGCTTCCATCGGGTCGTTGGTGACGACGGTGGCGGCGTTCGGCAGGTTATGTGCTTTGGCATATGCGCGGTAGTCGGCGACAAACTTCGCGTTGGTCGGATTATCGATAGACTCGAAATAGTTCCAGGCGGCTAACTGACCCACCAGCGGTTTGGTGTCGATGCCGCGCAGCTCCTCTTCGCCCACCGAGAAGGCGACCACCGGAATGTCAGTGGCTTTAATCCCCTGGTTCGCCAGCTCTTTGTAGAACGGCACGTTGGAGTCGCCGTTGATGGTCGACACCACCGCCGTTTTGCCGCCAGCCGCAAACTTTTTGATGTTGGAGACAATGGTCTGGTAGTCGCTGTAACCAAACGGCGTGTAGACCTCTTCGATATCTTTATCCGCCACGCCTTTGCTGTGCAGGAAGGCGCGCAGGATCTTGTTGGTAGTACGCGGATAGACATAGTCGGTGCCAAGCAGGAAGAAGCGTTTCGCGCTGCCGCCATCTTCGCTCATCAGATACTCCACGGCCGGAATCGCCTGCTGGTTAGGCGCAGCGCCGGTATAGAAGACGTTGGGTGACATCTCTTCCCCTTCATACTGCACCGGATAGAACAGCAGGCCGTTCAGCTCTTCAAACACCGGCAGCACCGATTTGCGCGACACCGAGGTCCAGCAGCCAAACACCACCGCCGCCTTATCCTGAGTCAGCAGCTGCCGCGCCTTCTCGGCAAACAGCGGCCAGTTAGAGGCGGGATCGACCACCACCGGCTCCAGCTTTTTCCCCAGCACGCCTCCTTTGGCGTTGATCTCATCAATGGTCATCAGCGCCACATCCTTCAGCGGCGTTTCCGAAATCGCCATGGTGCCGGAGAGCGAATGCATGATCCCCACTTTGATGGTGTCAGCCGCCTGCACACTCCAGGCGAACCCCATGCTGACAACGGTGGCGGAGAGGGCGAAAGCCTTGATCAACGAACGTCTTTTCATCATCTGAAACCCCTGAGTAGTTGTTGTGTTATTCGGTGAGCTGGAGCCGGGCCTGCTGAAGGCGGTGCAGCGTGATCTTTCTGACCTCCGCCTTACTTACGGCGATGTGATCGGTCAGGATGCGTTGCGCCCCGGCGGTCTGCTGCTGAAAAATCGCCTGTAAAATCTGTGCATGTTCCTGATAAGTGGCACAGATGCGATCGTCACGAGTGAAGTCGAGCCGGCGGATAATGCGTATCTTCTCGGTGAGTTCGGCGTGAATGCGTGCCATCTCCGGGTTACCCGCTGCCGCCACCAGCGTCATGTGAAACGCTTCGTCATGCTGCGATACCACCAGGCCCTCTGTAAGCGCCTCCGCCTCGCACCAGAACTGGTTCAGTTCGTTTAACAGCGCGGCACACTGCGGCGCGGGCAGGGCGCAGAGGCGTTTGACCGCCTCGCACTCCAGCACGGTGCGCAGGTCATACAGCGATTCGAACCAGGCGAAATCGAAGTTCTTAATCTGCCAGCCGCTGCGAAACCAGACGTCGACAAAGCCTTCGCGTTCCAGCCGGAACAGCGCCTGACGGACCGGGGTGCGGCTGACCGCCATTCGTCCGGCGATTTCGCTTTCGCTGAAGCGATCGCCGGGCATCAGGCGAAAGGCGAAGATATCGTCCTTCAGCGCCTGATAAACCCGTTCCGCCAGCGCTTCCGGGCGGGCTTTAGGGGAGTGGGGTTGCGTTGTCATTACCGCTCCTTATTCCAGCCACAGCAGGTTATCGCCAGGACTGACCGGACGGCCCGTCTGGCAGGCAATCCGCGTCACACGACCGGCCTGCGGGGCGACTATCGCCAGCTCCATCTTCATCGCCTCTACGATAATCAGCGTCTGCCCGGCGCTGACCTCGTCGCCCGGCTGCACCAGCACTTTCCAGATGTTGCCATTGAGATCCGCCTGCACCGCCAGCCCGTTCTCCTCCTCTTCGCTGACGCTGGCGCGCGTTTCATCCTCCGGCGGCGCGTTCTGCTCCTCCTGCGCCCATAGCTGCACTTCCTGTTCAAAGGCGGCGGCCTGGCGCTGGCGGAACGCTGCAATTTCAGCGGCGTGGTCGGCGAGGAACTGCTGGTGGGCGGCAAAATCAAACTGCGTCTCTTCAATACGCAGGCTGGCGCGGCCTTCGCGGAAATCTTCGCGCAGCTGGGTCAGTTCGGTTTCACTCACCGGATAAAAGCGCACCTGATCGAAGAAGCGCAGCAGCCACGGCGCATCGGTAGCGAACTGCGGGTTTTTCAGGAAGGTGTTCCAGATGGGCAGCGTGCGGCCCACCAGCTGATAGCCGCCGGGCGAATCCATGCCGTAGATGCACATGTACATGCCGCCGATCCCTACGGTGCCTTCGGCGGTGAAAGTGCGCGCCGGACTGTATTTGGAACTCAGCAGGCGATGGCGTGGATCGATCGGAACGGCACAGGGCGCGCCAAGGTAGACGTCGCCCAGCCCCAGCACCAGATAGCTGGCGTTGAACAGGGTATCGCGCACCTCATCGCGGCTGCTTAAGCCATTAATCCGCTGGATAAAGTCCACGTTGTTGGGCAGCCAGGGGGCGCTGGCGCGCACCGTCTCCTGATAGCGGCTGACGGCACCCAGCGTGGCGCTGTCTTCAAATGCCATCGGCATCCACACTACGCGGGAGGGCACTTTCAGCGTGCTGACGTCGCCCAGCGTCGCTTCCAGCGCCAGCAGCAGCGACATCAGCCGGGACTGGTTAATGATGCGGCTGTCGTAGCGCACCTGCAGCGAACGCACGCCAGGCGACAGCTCCTCTACTCCGGGCTCCGCCTGCGCCGTCAGCGCATTCATCAGCAGATGGACACGCAGACGCAGCGCCAGATCCAGCACATTGTCGCCATACTCAATCAGCACATATTTGTCGCCCGCCTGGCGATAGACCACTTTCGGCGTGCTGGCGGTGGCCTCCAGAGCGGCCAGGATCGTGGCGGAGCCGTGGGCAGTTTCGGCCAGTGACGGCACGGCAAACGTGGGCGGATGCTCAGGCCGCAATGCCTCAATCAGATGCATCTGCGCTTTTTCCCGCGCCAGCGCATCGTCTGCGGTGATGGGGTGGAAGCGGATGGTGTCGCCAGGTTTAACCTGGCCCACTTTCCACAGCTCGGCTTTGGCGATGGTCACCGGACAGACAAAGCCGCCGAGACTCGGGCCGTCGTGCGTCAGGATCACCGGGAAGTCGCCGGTGAAATTGACCGCGCCAATGGCATATTCACAGTCGTGAACGTTGGAGGGATGCAGGCCCGCTTCGCCGCCGTTGGCGCGGGTCCAGGTCGGTTTCGGGCCGACCAGCCGCACGCCGAGGCGGTTGGAGTTGTAGTGCACCTGCCAGTCACTGGCAAAGAATGCATCGATGGCGGCCTGGGTGAAGAAATCCGGTGCGCCGTGCGGGCCGTAGAGCACGCCGATGCGCCACTCGCTGCCGTAGTGCGGAATCAGCGCCGCATCGAGCGGCTGCGGATCGCTGACCGGGGCAGGCGTGGTGCAGGCTGCCCGCTCAGGCTGGGAGATCGCCAGCATATCGGCAACCCGCAGGGTGCGTCCGGCGTGACCGCCAAACTGGCCCAGCGAAAAGGTGCTGCGGCTGCCCAGATACGCCGGCACGTCGAAGCCGTTACGTACGGCCAGATAGCTGCGGCAGCCCGTCCGGGCGCGTCCCAGCGCCAGAGTCTCTCCCGCTTTCACCGCCAGCGGCTGCCAGGTGCTGACCGGTTCGCCCTCCAGCGTGGCGTCGCAGTCAGCACCGGTCAGCGCCACGATGGCATCACAATGGAAACGCAGCGTCGGCCCCTGCAGGGTAAATTCCAGCCCCGCCGCCGCGTCATGATTACCGACGATGCGGTTAGCCAGCCGGAAAGCGAAGTCATCCATCGGGCCGGAAGGCGGCACGCCGATATCCCAGTAGCCGAGGCGGCCTGGATAGTCCTGAACCGAACTGAAGGTGCCGGGTTGCAGCACTTCCACCACGGAGGATGCAGGCACCACGCTGTCGAGGTAGCGCGTCCAGACGTTGCCGCTGCGAAACGCGTCGCTGGCGGTAATCTGGCGCAGATAGTCGAGGTTGGTGGCGATGCCGTGCAGCTGAGTGGCATCCAGCGCATGGCGAAGTTTTTCCAGCGCCGCATCGCGGGTGTCGGCATGCACGATCAGTTTGGCGATCATCGGATCGTAGAAGCTGGAGACCTCGCTGCCGGTTTCAATGCCGCTGTCGACCCGCACGCCGTCAGGGAAAGTTACGCCGGTTAGCAGGCCGGGGCTGGGCTGAAAGTTCTTGAGTGGATCTTCCGCATAGAGCCGCACTTCAATGGCGGCGCCCTGCGGCGCCTGCTGCAGACGTGACCAGTCAACCGCATCGCCCGCCGCCACCTGCAACATGCACTCCACCAGATCGAGTCCGGTGACGCACTCAGTGACCGGATGCTCCACCTGCAGGCGGGTGTTCACTTCCAGAAAGCAAAAGGCCTGCTGGTCGACGTCGTAGATATACTCCACGGTGCCTGCGCTGCGGTAGTTTACCCGCTCGCCGAGCCGCACCGCCGAGGCGAGCAGGGCGTCACGCGTCGCCGGAGACAGGCCGGGCGCGGGCGTCTCTTCCACCACCTTTTGATTGCGGCGCTGCAGTGAGCAGTCGCGTTCACCCAGCGCGACCACAGTGCCGTTACCGTCACCAAAAATCTGCACTTCTACGTGGCGGGCGCGATCGATGCAGCGCTCCAGAAACACGCCCGCATCACTGAAGAACTGCTCGCCAAGACGGCGTACGCTCTCCCAGGCGCTGGCGAGTGCACCGGCGTCGGCGCAGCGCGTCAGGCCAATGCCGCCGCCGCCCGCCGTGCTTTTCAGCATCACCGGATAGCCGATCTTATCGGCCGCCTGCATCGCCTCCTCCAGCGACGCAAGCAGCGGTGTGCCGGGCGTCATTGGTACACCTGCACTGGCTGCCAGCTCACGGGCACGGTGCTTAAGGCCGAACTCACCAATCTGCTGCGCGGTGGGGCCGACAAAGGCGATCCCCGCCGCTTCACAGGCTTCGGCAAACGGCTGGCTTTCTGAAAGAAAACCGTAGCCCGGCCAGATAGCCTGCGCGCCGCTCTGCTGAGCTGCCACCAGAATTTTGTCGATGCGCAGATAGCTGTCGCTGGCTTTATCGCCGCCCAGCGCGATAGCGATATCCGCCTGCTTAACGTGCTGCGCGTTGCGGTCAGTATCTGAATAGACCGCGACACTTTTGACGCCAAGGCGCTTCAGCGTCCGAATGGCGCGGCAGGCGATTTCGCCGCGATTGGCAATCAGTACGGTGGTGAACATGATCAGTGACTCCCCTGTGATGCCAGCCAGTTGCGCCAGCCGCCCGTCTCAGTAATCTCCAGCGCGTTGTTCAGCGCCGCGCCTTCGCAGATAAAGCCTTTCACCACCCGCCCATCCGCCAGCGTCAGGCTGCCGATGCCCAGCGGTGCGGGAATCTCGGCCACAAACTCACCAAAGCGCGCCAGCGGGATATCCCACAGCTCCACGGTGATAGCGGCGCCCTGTTCGTCACGCATCAGGCCGGGTTTTTTGATCGCGCCCTCCAGCAGGGCAAACAGGCGATAGTGTGGCGCGGTCTTCGTCTCTTCCACCCAGACGGCATGGCGATCGGTGAGCTGGAAATTAAGCGGCATTCCGGTGAGATGTGCGCCCACTACCGCCAGCCGGACATGGTCGGCGGAGGCGGGCAGGCTGGTGCGCCAGGCAGGGCAGGGCTGGCCGGTCGCGCCCAGTGGCAGAGCAAGCTGCTGCTGCCAGCGAATGCCAAACTCAGCCAGCGCCCGATCGTGCCAGGCGGGCGCAATCAGCGTAATGCCTGCCGGGAGATCGTCATTGCGAAACGGTGCGGGCAGCGCCAGCGCGGCGAGGTCGGCAAGGTTGGTAAAGTTGGTATAGGTGCCGAACTGCGAGTTGAAGTGAATCGGCTCCTGCTTCATCTCCTCCAGGGTATGAATCGTGGGCGAGGTCGGCACTACCAGCGCGTCAAACTGTGCCAGCGTCTGCTGAATCTGACGCGTCAGTTCGGCCCGCAGATACTCCGCCTTATAGGCATCGACTGCGCTGTATTTCAGGCCACTGGCGATAATCTCGTGTACCACCGGATCCATCTCCGCCGGGCGATCAAGCATCCCGCCCACCGCCGCCGTGCGTTCGGCGACCCAGGCACCGTAGTAGAGCTGTTCAGCCAGCTTCCGGAACGGGGTGAAGTCGATAGGGTGCAGCGTCACGCCACCCGCCTGCAATGCCTCCAGCGCCTGGTCCCAGGCGGCTTCGGCGGCGGCATCATCAAAAAACTCCGGGTTCAAAGGTACCGCAAAATGGGGATGGACGGGCAGGCTGGCCGGGGCGGTGCGCGGATTAATGCGCGAATAGGCGTCACCGGCATCATAGCCACCCATGACGCTGGCGACGCTAAAGGCATCTTCTGCCGTCAACGCAAACACGGAAATCGTGTCGTTGAGGCGGCAGGCGGGCACCACGCCGCGTGCAGAGAACCAGCCCTTGGTCGGCTTCAGTCCGACAATATTGTTAAAGCCCGCCGGAACGCGGCCCGATCCCGCAGTATCGGTGCCCAGTGAAAAGGCGACCAGCCCGCGCGCCAGCACCGACGCGGAGCCGGAGCTGGAGCCGCCACTGACGTAATCGGCATCAAAGGTGTTACTGACCGCGCCAAACGGGGAGCGGGTGCCCACCAGGCCGGTAGCGAACTGATCGAGGTTGGTTTTGCCGATGACTATCGCGCCGGCGGCTTTCAGGCGGGCGACCGCTACCGCGTCTTCGCTGGCGGTATAGGTAAAGGCGGGGCAGGCGGCGCTGGTCGGCCAGCCCGCCACGTCAATGTTGTCTTTGACGGCGAAGGGAACACCAAACAGCGGCAGCGATCCGGGATCGCGCTGATAGTGCGCCAGCAGTGGCTCAATCTGAGCCGCTAACTGCTCCGGTGTCGCCAGATAGATCCAGGCATTATCGTGCGTGTCGAGAGCCGCCAGGTGGGCGCTCAGCAGCGAAGTAATCTGTTGCGGCGCCTGCTGATAGCGCTGCTGCCAGGCGTGAAGCGTCAGGCCAAAGGTTGAAGTCATACGAAGAATTCCAGCTGGTATACAAGATGGAATTCAACAGAGCAAAGGCTGTGCCACTTTTTTAACGCAATGATTCAACAGTTTAATGCGTGCAGTGATAAGATTTTCTGATGATAATTTGCACAATTACGGCGCGCACGCTGAGCGATGACGGTGCGTTTACCTTTCGTGTGCGTAAATTTTGTGAAGAACATGGCAAGAGTCCGGTGGCCTGGTTAGCATGAAGACTGTCTGGCAACTCGCCGGCCCCAGCAACAGAGGAGATTTACGTGGTGAAGTGGCGTAACTGGATAATAGGGATCTGCATGGCCGGCACGGCCAGCAGCGCATGGGCCGATTCGCTTGATCAACAACGGCAACGTTATCAACAAATTAAACAGGCCTGGGACAGCAATCAGATGGCCACCGTGGATCAGCTGTTGCCCACGCTACAGGATTATCCGCTCTATCCTTATCTGCAATATCGCCTGCTGGCACAGGATCTCGATCAGGAGACCACCCTGGCGGTACAGAACTTTATTCGCCAGTATCCAACGTTGCCACCCGCGCGTTCGCTCAGCACCCGCTTTATTAATGTGCTGGCTTACCGACAGGACTGGCAGGGTGTGCTGAACTTCAGTCCGACCGAACCTAAGCCGGTGCAGGCACGCTGTAACTGGTATTACGCCAAATGGGCCACCGGTCAGCAGCAGGCCGCGTTTGACGGCGCGAAGCAGATCTGGCTGCGCGGCACGGCGCTGCCCGCGGACTGCGATAAGCTCTTTTCGGTCTGGCAGGCGTCCGGTCAGATTTCGCCAATTACGATCCTGGAGCGTATCCGGCTGGCGATGAAAGCAGGCAACGACAGCCTGGTGAGCTATCTGGCGAAAACGTTGCCAACTGACTATCAGACCATGTCTGACGCGATACAGGCCCTGCAGCAGGACCCGTTAACGGTCAGCACCTTCGCCAGCGCCGTCGGGCCAACCGACTTTACCCGCCAGGCGACGATTTACGCCTTTACGCGTGTGGCGCGGCAGGACATGGAAAATGCCCGCAGCCTGATTCCGATCCTGGTCCGGGCGCAGAAGATGGGGCCGGAGGATGAGCAGGCGCTGAAGGAGATTGTGGTCTGGCGCATGATGGGCAGTGATCTCACCTCTGAGCAGGCACGCTGGCGCGATGCGGTGGTGATGAACAGCGAGTCTACCGCGCTGGTAGAACGCCGGGTACGACTGGCACTCTCTCAGCATGACCGACGCGGCCTCAACACCTGGATCGCCCGTCTGCCGCTGGAAGCCAAAGAGAAAGATGAGTGGCAGTACTGGCAGGCCGATCTGCTGTTTGAGAAAGATCGCAAAGAGGAAGCGGAAGAGATCCTGCGCAAACTGATGCAGGCGCGTGGCTTCTATCCAATGGTGGCCGCGCAGCGGCTGGGCGTTGACTACCCGTTGCAGGTGGATGAAGCGCCGAAGCCTGACAGTGCCACGGTGCAGGGACCGGAGCTGGCCCGCGTTCGCGAGCTGATGTACTGGGGACTGGATAACCTGGCGCGCAGCGAGTGGAGCAATCTGATCGGCAGCCGCACGCACACGCAGCAGCAGATGCTGGCGCGCTACGCCAATGAGCAGGACTGGTGGGATCTCAGCGTGCAGGCGACCATCACGGCCAAAATGTGGGACAGCCTGAAAGAGCGTTTCCCGCTGGCGTGGCAGAGCGTCTATGAGCGCAACACCGCGGTGAAGCAGATCCCGCCGAGCTATGCGATGGCGATTTCGCGTCAGGAGAGCGCCTGGAATCCGAAAGCGCGTTCACCGGTCGGCGCCAGCGGTCTGATGCAGATTATGCCTGCCACGGCGGCGCATACCGTGAAGATGTACAACATCCCTGGCTACAGCAACACCAGCCAGCTGCTCGATCCGGAAACCAATATTCAGATCGGCACCCAGTATCTGGAATATGTCTATCAGCAGTTCAATCAGAACCGGATTTTCGCCTCGGCGGCCTACAATGCCGGGCCGGGCCGGGTGCGAAGCTGGCAGAAAACCAGTGCGGGCAATCTTGATGCCGTCGCGTTTATCGAGACCATCCCGTTCTCTGAAACGCGTGGCTATGTGAAGAATGTGCTGGCGTACGACGCCTACTATCGTCACTTCATGGGCAAGCCTGACAAGATCCTGTCAGATGCTGAGTGGAATCGCCGTTACTAGCTGTGCTAAGCTTCCGTACTCTTTAGCGAGTACGGAAGCCTCTTCATGACCCATTCTGATTCCCCCCACCGATGCGCATCCGGCAGAAGATAGCTGGCAACGCTTTGTCGTGCTGATGCAGCAGGCCTTTGCTGATGGTCATGCGCTGCCACTGATGCAACTGATGATGACGCCCGACGAGCGGGAAGCGTTCGGCACCCGTCTGCGGATTATCGAAGAGTTAATGAACGGCGAGATGAGCCAGCGCGAACTGAAAAATGAGCTCGGCGTTGGCATTGCGACCATTACACGTGGCTCGAACAGCCTGAAAGAGGCGCCGCCGGAGCTGAAACGCTGGCTGGAGGCGCGTCTGGGACGCGCCTGATCACTGCTGGTAAAGCGGATGGATGAACGGGCAGAGCGCCAGAATCAGTGCCTGATGATAGACACTGGAGCGGCTGAGCAGGCCGTTTGTGAACGCCCCGATAGCGCCACCCTGGTGTTTAATATTTTCGATGCCGGTTAACCGCGCCATCTCTTCGCCCAGCTCCCGCCCTTCACGCAGACCCGCCAGCACCACCGGCGGCAGGGTGAAACTGGCCGAGCGCGATTCGCCGCGCTGCTTCTGATTTTCTACCACCATCCAGGCAAACGCGCTGTCATCTTCAATGCCCGCCTCAATCGCTACCCAGAACGCCGCTTCTGGCCGGACCTGCCGGGCATTCATCACGCGCTGACGTGCGCCAGTTCGCGTTTCGAGATGGGTTAACGGTTGTGCTGCTACGCCGCTATCGACCTCGACCCCTTCAATATGGCAGGATCCCTCGCCGAAAACGTCGTTGAATGCCTGAGCAATCGCATGAATTTTCGCTGGATTGGTGGTGGCTGCGACAACATGGTACATAATTGGTTGAACCCTCAGGTGATTAAGCGCCTGGTCCATCGGGCTGTTTGATTTGTCATTCTGAACCCGGGCAGTGCTCACAATCCTTACGTACTTTCCGTACGCGCCGGTTGTTTCGCGCTCTCCGTGTGCAGACTGACTGCAACAATGACGCCTGATGGGGTAAGCTCTAAAGCGATTTTTGTCGCAGTATAACGGAAACTAACATGCTACAGGTCTATCTTGTTCGTCACGGTGAAACGGTATGGAATGCGGAGCGTCGCATTCAGGGTCAGTCCGACAGTCCGCTGACGGAAAAAGGTGAGCAGCAAGCCTGGCAGGTGGGTGAGCGCGTGAAACATCTGGGCATTACGCACATTATTGCCAGCGATCTGGGGCGTACGCGCCGCACCGCGGAGATTATTGCGGATGCCTGCGGTTGCTCAGTCACGCTTGATCCGCGGTTGCGTGAGCTGAATATGGGGGGTGCTGGAGAAGCGTCCGCTGGATGGCTTAACCGCGGAAGAAGAGCAGTGGCGCGCCACGCTGGTCAACGGCACCGAAGGGGGGCCGTATTCCTGAAGGGGAGTCGATGACTGAGATGGCGACGCGCATGCACGCCGCGCTGAATGCCTGTCTTGATCTTCCTGCCGGAAGCCGTCCACTGCTCGTCAGTCACGGTATGGCGCTGGGGGGCGCTGGTCAGCACGATCCTCGGTCTGCCCGCCTATGCGGAACGTCGTCTGCGTCTGCGTAACTGCTCACTCTCACGTGTTGATTATCAGCAGAGCGCCTGGCTGGCAGAAGGCTGGATTGTCGAGACGGCGGGGGGATATTTCCCATCTGGATGCGCCTGCACTCGACGAGCTTCAACGCTGATTTACTTAAGGCTGCCGTCGCGATGACGGCAGCCTTAACGTCAGCTGGCTACGGTCTGGCGGCGAATGGGAATCAGATATTCGCAACGGATCTCGGTCGGTGGCTCAGCGCGTTTTTTACCGCCATCGGTGTAAAAGCGTTCGATGTCCTGTCCCTGACGGCGGGTCAGCCCCAGCGTCGGCATGCAGGTGCCATAGAGCAGCAGAATAAACTCCTGCAGATTGACGCGCGGGCCGGTATAGGTGAACTGCACGTAGTCGCCCGCTTCCAGAATCACGTTCTGCCCGGAGTGCAGGTTGACCGCGCTGTCAGCAGGCACCGCCGTGGTGTAGAGAATCTCCTGCTCATCATCTTTGTCCTGGCTGGCGCGCACCTGATGCAGGCCATACAGTACCGGCGGCACCGTGTCGGTTTCCAGCAGGAACTGCTTCCAGAAATGAATACGCATTTCGTCGCGGTAGCTGGAAATCTGCTCCAGAATACAGGTGTAGTTCTGGGTTTGTCCTACCAGCACCGTCTCCGGTAAGGTGACGAAAGCCGGTTCCGGCTGCGTCTCATCATCCAGGCGAATAGGGGGGACGAATACCGAATGAGTTCCAGTCGGAAGAGCGGCGATACCACGCCGGTGTCTGAGCAAACTGCTTCTTGAATGCGCGAGTAAAAGTCTGTTGTGAATCAAAACGATACTGCAGTGCGATGTCCAGAATCGGGCGGCTGGTCAGGCGCAGCGCCACGGCGGCTTTAGACAGACGACGCGCACGAATATAGGCACCTATTGCGTGTCCGGTTACGTCTTTAAACATCCTCTGTAAATGCCATTTAGAGTAACCGGCTTTCTGGGCAACATTGTCCAGTGAAAGGGGTTGATCCAGATGGCTCTCCAGCCAGACAAGCAAATCGCGAATGATACCGGCTTGGTCCATAAAACATCCTCATACTCTGGTGGTGCAGCTAAACGCATTCGAAGAATATTAGCACTCATTGCTCAAAAGACGTGGGCCGTTTTCCGGGGAAGGTTGTGCTAAATCAGTACGGGCTTCAACCCGTTTTGGTTTGGTCATTAACTCGATTAACAGTACATTACATTCTCATCTATTCCATTTGCAATGGTAACTCCATGACAATATTCCGACTTATGATCGCTGCGCTGACCACGCTGACCTTTTCCAGCCCGCTGTTTGCCGAACAGATTGGCTCTGTTGATACGGTATTCAAGATATTCGGGCCTGACCACAAGATTGTCGTTGAGGCTTTCGATGATCCGGACGTTAAAAATGTAACCTGTTATATCAGCCGGGCGAAAACCGGGGGGTATTAAAGGCGGACTGGGTCTGGCAGAAGATACCTCTGATGCCGCGATTTCCTGTCAGCAGGTGGGTCCGGTCGAGCTGAGTGATAAAATCGCTCAGGGCAAAGCAGAGGGTGAAGTGGTATTCCGCCAGCGCACCTCATTGATCTTCAAGAAGCTGCAGGTTGTACGCTTCTTCGACAAAAAGCGCAACGCCCTGGTCTATCTGACCTATTCCGATAAAGTGGTTGATGGCTCACCGAAAAATGCGATTAGCGCTGTGCCAATTATGCCGTGGCACTGATTATGCCGTCACGCTAAGGACAAAAAAAACGCCCGCAGGGGCGTTTTTTATTTGCCGCGTCTGACAGGGGCTTAATCCTGCAGGTCACCGCAGAAGCGATAACCTTCACCATGAATGGTGGCGATGATCTCTGGCGTGTCCGGCGTTGATTCGAAATGCTTACGAATACGACGAATGGTGACATCAACGGTGCGATCGTGTGGCTTGAGGTCGCGGCCGGTCATTTTTTTCAGCAGATCGGCACGGGTCTGAATTTTGCCCGGGTTTTCGCAGAAGTGCAGCATGGCGCGGAACTCACTGCGTGGCAGTTTATAGTGCTCGCCGTTCGGGTTGATCAGTGAGCGGCTGTTGATATCCAGCTCCCAACCGTTGAACTTGTAGCTCTCTACCTGACGACGCTCTTCGCCTGGCATGGCCAGATTCATGGTGCGCGACAGCAGGTTGCGGGCACGAATAGTCAGCTCACGCGGATTAAACGGTTTGGTGATGTAGTCGTCAGCGCCAATTTCCAGACCAAGAATTTTATCGACTTCGTTGTCACGACCGGTCAGGAACATCAGGGCGACATTGGCCTGCTCACGCAGTTCACGGGCCAGCAACAGGCCGTTTTTACCGGGCAGGTTGATGTCCATGATGACCAGGTTAACGTCATTGTCGGTCAGCACCTGATGCATTTCAGCACCATCAGTCGCCTCATACACCACATAACCTTCCGCCTCAAAAATACTCTTGAGGGTATTACGCGTGACCAGTTCGTCTTCAACGATAAGAATGTGCGGGGTCTGCATGTTTAGCTACCTAAAATTTGCCAACAAATTGAAAACAGGGCGTACAGCGGTATGGCGTTCTCCATCATCGAGAGCGGCGGGCCGCGCTGAACCGTTGTACGAAATCATATTTTGATAAGCCATCTATCAACGTCAACAACAGTATTAGCTCAGCCAGTCAGGATGAAAATTGCATGCCCCGGGCGTTAATGATAATGGCGCATATCCTAACTGTATTAACAGCAACCTAACAGCACCAACTACAACCGATAAGCATAAAAACAACGCTTCGTTGACTTATATCAAATGCAATTGTAGCACGTTAACACTTTTGTGAAAAACTTCTCGCAGATTGCCTGTTTAGCTCACAAAAAGCATCATTTTCGTTACATTTTTTACGCAGTCGGGCCAAAATAAAACCCGCCGGAAATCACATTCTATCTCGTTGAAGTTAAATGGTTTAATAATGATTTCTTTAATAAAGCTCGTTTCAGGGATAAAAAAGATTCAGGCCATCACTTTTAACCAGTTTTAACATGGTTAACACACGATTTTCTTATTACCTTCTGGCGACTGAATCATTAACAGCCATGTTAATATGGCGTTATGTTAATGGACCAATGGAATAAATATGCTTTTTCCCCTGATTCTCGTCTCGCCCGCGCGGCCAGAAAATATCGGCGCTGCGGCGCGTGCCATGAAAACCATGGGATTCAGCCAGCTGCGCATCGTTGCCAGTGACGCCTGGCAGGATCCCGCAGCGCGCCGGGTGGCACATGGTGCCGGCGAAATTCTCGACAACGTTCAGACCTTTGCAACCCTGGCCGACGCGTTAGCGGACATCGATTTTTCGGTCGCGACCACCGCGCGCAGCCGGGCAAAGTTTCGTTATTACGCCACACCGGAGCAGGTTGAAACGCAACTGCTGGAGAAACGCCAGTGGGTAAACAGTATGGCGCTGGTGTTTGGCCGCGAAGATAGCGGGCTGACCAACGAGGAGCTGGAGCTTGTAGACCTGCTGACCGGCATCCCGATGGCGAATGACTATCCTTCACTCAATCTCGGACAGGCGGTGATGGTCTACTGCTATCAGCTGTCGAAGCTGAATCAGGTTGAGGCATCAAAAGCCTCTGCGGCGGATGGACAGCAGTTGCAGGCGCTGCGTCAGCGTTTCCATCAGCTGCTGGTGCAACTGGAGGTCAGTGATGATGAGAAGCTGTCAGACTGGATCGATCAGCGGGTGGGGCTGCTGGAACAGCGCGACAGTGCGATGCTGCATCGTCTGCTGCACGATATTGAAAAAAACTCACAGATAAATCCTCGGCAAAAAGCTGATTTTACAGCAACAGATCGCAGGGAATTTCTGCATCGCAACCGATCGAACAGCGTTTTACGCTTTCACCGGTGGCTGTGCGCAGTGGTGGAAATCTGTCCGCCGGACAAATCGGGTTGACTTAATGTGCGCTTTGCTTTACTTCTGGAAGCAAGACGGACAGACAAAAACAGACAGAAAATAAATCTAAATGCGTAAAATCAGCCTGAACACCACAATTATTACCACCACCATTACCACAGGTAACGGTGCGGGCTGACGCATACAGGAAAAACAGAAAATAAGCCCGCACCTAAACAGTGCGGGCTTTTTTTTTCGGCTTAAATTCAGGAGAGTTTATATTATGCGAGTGCTGAAATTCGGCGGGACCTCGGTAGCGAATGCGGAGCGGTTTCTTCGCGTCGCTGACATTCTGGAAAGTAATGCGCAACAAGGACAGGTTGCAACCGTGCTCTCTGCGCCAGCAAAGATCACTAACCATCTGGTGGCGATGATTGAAAAAACCATCAGTGGTCAGGATGCTTTGCCGAATATCAGCGACGCCGAACGCATCTTCAGCGAGCTGTTGCAGGGACTGGCTGACGCGCAGCCGGGCTTTGAGTACGATCGACTGAAAACCCGCGTTGACCTGGAGTTTGCGCAGCTGAAGCAGGTTCTGCACGGTATCAGCCTGCTGGGACAGTGCCCGGACAGCGTCAACGCGGCGATTATCTGCCGCGGTGAAAAACTCTCGATTGCGATCATGGAAGCGCTGCTGCAGGCGCGTGGCCATGAGGTCAGCGTGATCGATCCGGTGGAGAAATTGCTGGCGGTCGGCCACTACCTTGAATCCACTGTTGATATCGCCGAATCAACCCGTCGCATTGAAGCGAGTCAGATTCCGCCGCAGAACATGATCCTGATGGCAGGCTTCACGGCTGGTAACGAGCGAGGCGAGCTTGTCGTACTGGGCCGAAACGGTTCAGACTATTCAGCCGCTGTGCTGGCCGCCTGTCTGCGCGCCGACTGCTGTGAAATCTGGACTGATGTGGATGGCGTCTATACCTGCGATCCGCGTCAGGTGCCAGATGCGCGCCTGCTGAAGTCGATGTCCTATCAGGAGGCGATGGAGCTCTCCTATTTCGGCGCCAAAGTGCTGCATCCCCGCACCATCGCGCCCATTGCTCAGTTCCAGATCCCCTGCCTGATCAAAAACACGGCCAATCCGCAGGCACCCGGCACCCTGATTGGAGCAGAAGGCGAACAGGATGAGAACCCGGTAAAAGGCATCACCAACCTGAATAATATGGCGATGGTCAACGTCTCCGGTCCTGGCATGAAAGGGATGGTCGGGATGGCGGCCAGAGTCTTTGCGGCGATGTCGCGCACCGGCATCTCGGTGGTGTTGATCACCCAATCCTCTTCCGAATACAGCATCAGTTTCTGCGTGCCGCAGAGCGAGCTGGCGCGGGCGCGTCAGGTGCTGGAGGAGGAGTTCTACCTGGAGCTGAAAGATGGCCTGCTGGATCCGCTGGATATCATTGAAAACCTGGCGGTGATTTCAGTGGTGGGCGATGGCATGCGCACGCTGCGCGGCATTTCAGCCAAATTCTTCTCGGCGCTGGCGCGCGCCAATATCAATATTGTGGCGATTGCTCAGGGTTCCTCCGAGCGTTCAATCTCGGTGGTGGTGAACAATGATGAAGTGATCACCGGGGTTCGCGTGGTGCATCAGATGCTGTTCGCCACCGATCAGGTAATCGAAGTGTTTGTGGTCGGCGTCGGCGGCGTCGGCGGCGCGCTGCTGGATCAGTTACATCGCCAGCAGGCGTGGCTGAAGAAAAAGCATATCGACCTGCGCGTCTGCGGCATCGCTAACTCCCGTGCGCTGTTAACCCACGTCCACGGCATTGATTTAAGCAACTGGCAGGCGGCATTAGGCGAAGCGAAAGAGCCGTTCAATCTCGGTCGTCTGACCCGTCTGGTGAAAGAGTATCACCTGCTCAATCCGGTGATTGTGGATTGTACTTCCAGCCAGGCGGTCGCCGATCAGTATGCTGACTTTCTCAGCGAAGGCTTCCATGTGGTGACGCCAAACAAAAAGGCCAACACCTCCTCCTGGAATTACTATCAGCAGATGCGCGCCGCCGCTGCCAAATCGCGACGTAAATTCCTCTATGATACCAACGTCGGCGCCGGACTGCCGGTGATCGAAAACCTGCAGAACCTGATGAACGCCGGTGATGAGCTGCTGCGCTTCTCCGGTATCCTCTCTGGCTCGCTGTCCTATATCTTCGGCCAGCTGGATGACGGAATGTCACTGTCGCAGGCGACAACCATGGCGCGTGAGATGGGCTTTACCGAGCCCGATCCGCGTGACGACCTCTCCGGCACCGATGTGGCGCGTAAGCTGCTGATCCTGGCCCGTGAAGCGGGTCATCAGCTGGAGCTGAGCGACATTGAGATTGAGCCGCTGCTGCCCGCCAGCCTGACCGAAATCCAGGACATTGAGCAGTTTATGCAGCGTCTGCCTGAGCTGGATAACGCTTTTGCCGCCCGGGTTGCGCAGGCGCAGGATGAGGGCAAAGTATTGCGCTATGTTGGCGTGATTGAAGAGGGCGGCATCTGCAAAGTGAAGATCGACGCCGTTGACGGCAACGATCCACTCTATAAGGTGAAAAACGGCGAGAATGCGCTGGCGTTTTACAGCCGCTACTATCAACCGATTCCGCTGGTGCTGCGCGGATACGGTGCAGGAAATGATGTCACAGCGGCCGGTGTCTTTGCCGACCTGCTGCGGACGCTGTCATGGAAGTTGGGAGTTTAATCATGGTAAAAATTTACGCACCGGCCTCGATTGGTAACGTCAGCGTCGGCTTCGATGTGCTGGGCGCGGCGGTTTCGCCGGTAGATGGCTCCCTGCTGGGTGACTGCGTCTCCGTGGAAGCGGCAGAGCAGTTTTCACTGACCAACGCCGGACGTTTTGTCAGTAAGCTGCCCGCCGATCCGAAAGAGAATATTGTTTACCAGTGCTGGCAGCGTTTCTGCCAGGAAATCGGCAAAGCGATCCCGGTGGCGATGACGCTGGAGAAGAACATGCCCATCGGCTCCGGGCTGGGTTCCAGCGCCTGCTCGGTGGTGGCCGGTTTAATGGCGATGAACGAGTTTTGCGGCAAGCCTCTCAGCGACAGCACGTTACTGACCCTGATGGGCGAGCTGGAAGGGCGAATCTCCGGCAGCGTGCACTATGATAATGTCGCCCCCCTGCTTCCTCGGCGGCATTCAGCTGATGCTGCAGGAAAATGACATTATCAGCCAGGCGGTGCCGGGCTTTGATGACTGGCTGTGGGTAATGGCCTATCCGGGCATTAAAGTTTCGACCGCAGAAGCGCGCGCCATTTTACCGGCACAGTACCGCAAAGAGGACTGCATCAGGCATGGCCGTTTGCTGGCCGGTTTCATTCACGCCTGCCATACGCGTCAGCCGCAGCTGGCAGCTAAACTTATGCAGGATGTGATTGCCGAACCTTACCGGACCCGGCTGCTGCCAGGCTTCACCGAGGCGCGGCAGGCCGCGAAAGATATTGGCGCACTGGCGTGCGGTATCTCAGGCTCTGGTCCGACACTTTTCGCCGTTTGCAATCAGATGGAAACGGCACAGCGGATGGCTGACTGGCTGAGCCAGCACTATCTGCAGAATGATGAAGGCTTCGTCCATATCTGCCGTCTCGACACGGCTGGCGCACGACAATTGGGATAACGCATGAAACTCTACAATCTTAAGGATCACAACGAGCAGGTCAGCTTCGCCCAGGCGGTGAAACAGGGTCTGGGTTCGCAGCAGGGTCTGTTCTTTCCGCTGGAACTGCCGGAGTTTGAACTGACCGACATCGACGCGATGCTGGAGATGGATTTTGTCAGCCGCAGCAGCAAAATTCTCTCGGCTTTCATTGGTGACGAGATTCCGGCCCAGCAGCTGCATGAGCGTGTTAAAGCCGCTTTTGCTTTTCCGGCCCCGGTGAAAGCCGTCAGCGAAGATATCGCCTGTCTGGAGCTGTTCCACGGCCCGACGCTGGCGTTTAAAGATTTCGGCGGCCGTTTTATGGCGCAGATGCTGTCGTATGTCTCAGGCTCAGATGAGCAGATCACCATTCTGACCGCCACCTCCGGTGATACCGGCGCGGCCGTGGCGCACGCCTTTTACGGCATGAAGAACGTGCGCGTGGTGATCCTCTATCCGCAGGGCAAAATCAGTCCGCTGCAGGAGAAACTCTTCTGTACCCTGGGCGGCAACATCGAAACCATCTCTATCGACGGCGATTTTGATGCCTGCCAGTCGCTGGTGAAACAGGCGTTTGATGACGAAGAGCTGAAGCGCGCGATTGGCCTGAACTCGGCTAACTCCATCAACATCAGCCGCCTGCTGGCGCAGATCTGCTACTACTTTGAAGCGGTCGCACAGCTGCCTCAGGAAAAACGTAATCAGCTGGTGGTGTCAGTGCCGAGCGGCAACTTTGGTGATTTGACCGCCGGTCTGCTGGCGAAATCGCTGGGCCTGCCGATCAAACGTTTTATCGCCGCCACCAACGCCAACGACACGGTGCCGCGCTTTCTGGGCAACGGCGAGTGGCAGCCAAACCAGACGGTCTCTACGCTGTCGAATGCCATGGATGTCAGCCAGCCTAATAACTGGCCACGTGTGGAAGAGCTGTTCCGCCGTAAAACCTGGCGCTTAACCGATCTGGCCTGTGGTGCGGTCTCGGATGAGACCACGCGCGCCGCCATGCGTGAACTGGCTGAGATGGGCTACATTTCCGAGCCGCATGCCGCCATTGCCTGGCGTCTGTTGCGCGATCAGCTGCAGGAAGGGGAGTATGGTGTGTTCCTGGGAACCGCGCATCCGGCGAAATTCCGCGAAAGTGTGGAAGCGATCCTTGAACAGACCCTGACGCTGCCGCCGGAGTTAGCGGAGCGCGCCGACCTGCCGCTGCTGTCGCATCAGATGAAGGGTGATTTCGCCTCGCTGCGGGCGTTTCTGCTGAAGTAAACCTGTGAAAGGCTTCCCGGTTGCGGGAAGCCTGTTTGTGGAAAGCAGAGGGTGCGGGGTGTTACTGCTCTGCGCGCTTAAAGACCAGCTCGCTCTCGCTGCTGCTGGCTGCATCAAAACGATAGCCATCCAGATCAAACGCCTTAAGCTGTTCCGGCTTCGTCAGGCGCTGCTGAATCACATAGCGACTCATTAATCCACGCGCCTTTTTGGCATAGAAGCTAATCACTTTGTAACTGCCATTCTTTTCGTCGAGGAACACCGGCTTAATCATCTGTGCCCGCAGCGTCTTCGGCTTAACCGCCCGGAAATATTCGTCCGAGGCGAGGTTGATCAGCACCTCATCACCCTGTTCCGCCAGCGCAGCATTCAGCGTTTCAGTGATGAGATCGCCCCAGAAGGTGTAGAGATCTTTGCCCGCCGGATTCGCCAGGCGAATGCCCATCTCCAGACGGTAAGGCTGCATTAAATCGAGTGGACGCAGTACGCCATACAGGCCTGATAACATACGCAGGTGCTGCTGAGCAAAATCGAAATCCTGATCGCTGAAGGTCTCTGCCTGTAAACCGGTGTAGACATCACCTTTGAATGCCAGGATCGCCTGACGGGCGTTCTTAGGGGAAAAATCGGGCTGCCAGCTGTTGAAGCGCTCGGCATTGAGGTGCGCCAGTTTATCGCTGATGCCCATTAACGAGGCGATGCTGGCGGGTGACAGCTCGCGCGCAATTTCAATCAGCTGTTGTGACTTTTCTAACAGCGCAGGCTGGGTGAAACGCGTTGTCGCCAGCGGGCTTTCATAATCCAGCGTCTTGGCGGGAGAGATCACCATCAACATAGTTGCTTCCTCGGTTAATGCCTGGTTTAACAGGGCATTGGCTGCTTATCAGGCTTCGCAGTGTACCAAAAAAAGCCGCAAAGAATGACGAATCACACCTATTTGTTCGCGCTATCGTAAACGGCATTCCCTGACCTTGCGCCACCGTTGCCGCGTGATATTATCGCAACAGCCTTTTTTCACACTGACAGTTAACTAAGAGAAAAGAACATGACGGACAAACTTACCTCCCTGCGTCAGCTCACCACCGTCGTCGCCGACACCGGTGATATTGCAGCCATGAAGCTGTATCAGCCACAAGACGCCACCACCAACCCTTCTCTGATTCTCAACGCCGCGCAAATTCCTGAATACCGTAAACTGATCGATGAAGCGATCGGCTGGGCGCGTGATCAGAGCAGCAACAAAGAAGAGCAGCTGCAGCTGGTTTCTGACAAGCTGGCCGTGAACATTGGTCTGGAAATCCTCAAACTGATCCCAGGCCGCATCTCGACGGAAGTGGATGCGCGTCTCTCTTACGACACTGAAGGCAGCATCGCCAAAGCCCGCAGCCTGATCAAACTCTACAATGATGCCGGTATCAGCAACGACCGCATCCTGATCAAACTGGCCTCTACCTGGCAGGGCATCCGTGCTGCAGAGCAGCTGGAAAAAGAGGGTATCAACTGTAACCTGACGCTGCTGTTCTCCTTTGCTCAGGCGCGTGCCTGTGCTGAAGCGGGCGTGTTCCTGATCTCTCCGTTTGTTGGCCGTATCCTCGACTGGTACAAAGCCAATACTGACAAGAAAGAGTATGCCGCGCACGAAGATCCAGGCGTGGTTTCAGTTTCTGAAATCTACAACTACTACAAGCAGCACGGCTATGAAACCGTGGTGATGGGCGCCAGCTTCCGTAACGTCGGCGAAATCATCGAGCTGGCTGGCTGTGACCGTCTGACCATTTCTCCTGCCCTGCTGAAAGAGCTGGCGGAGAGCGAAGGCACCCTGGAGCGTAAACTGAGCTACAGCGGCGAAGTGAAAGCGCGTCCGGCGCGCATGACCGAGTCTGAGTTCCTGTGGCAGCACAACCAGGATCCGATGGCGGTTGCGAAGCTGGCAGAAGGTATCCGCAATTTTGCCGTTGATCAGGGCAAACTTGAGAAGATGCTGGCAGAACTGCTGTAATCTGTTGACCGTGGCGGCGCAGGCTGCCACGGTTTTCCCTTTTCCGACCCTTTCACTTTATATTATCCTCTCGGCTATTCCCCTTTTACTCCAACCGCACCGCGGTAAATCACAGCGAAGCTAATCATGAATACATTACGCATTGGCCTGATCTCGGTCTCCGATCGCGCCGCGAACGGCATTTATCAGGATCAGGGTATTCCCGCGCTGGAGAGCTGGCTCGGCAGCGCAATCAGCAGCCCGTTTGAGATTGAGTCCCGACTGGTGCCCGACGAGCAGCCGATGATTGAGCAGGCGATTTGCGAACTGGTCGATGAACGTTTTTGCCATCTGGTGTTAACCACCGGCGGCACCGGTCCGGCCCGACGCGATGTCACGCCCGATGCCACCTTAGCCGTTGCCGATCGTGAAATGCCTGGTTTTGGTGAGCAGATGCGCCAGATCAGCCTGCAGTTCGTACCGACCGCGATTCTGTCGCGTCAGGTCGGGGTGATCCGCAAGCAGTCGCTGATCCTCAATCTGCCTGGTCAGCCGAAGTCGATCAAAGAGACGCTGGAAGGGCTGAAGGATGAGCAGGGCAACGTAAAAGTTCACGGCATCTTTGCATCTGTACCTTATTGTTTACAGTTGCTGGAAGGGCCTTACGTCGAAACGCATTCCAGCGTAGTAGCAGCATTTCGGCCTAAAAGCGCGATACGTGAGATAAATAACTAAATATTCCCCATTTCAGGCATAAGCTATAGCCTTGCTGGTGTGGCAAAAGATTGACGGTATAGTAATAAGATCTTTACAACTTTATCTCTTTTGCCTCTGGAATATTATGAATCCGACTCACACTCAGCGTCTGACCGGTAAGGATTACAAGACCCTGGCGCTGGCCGCGCTGGGCGGCGCGCTGGAATTCTACGACTTCATTATCTTCGTCTTCTTCGCCACCGTGATTGGCGAACTCTTTTTCCCTTCGGATATTCCGGAATGGCTGCGTCAGCTGCAGACGTTTGCCATTTTTGCTGCAGGCTATCTGGCTCGTCCGCTGGGCGGCATCGTGATGGCGCATTTTGGCGATAAGCTCGGGCGCAAAAAGATGTTCAGCCTGAGCATTCTGCTGATGGCGCTGCCGACCCTGATGATGGGCGCTTTACCCACCTGGCAGACGATTGGCCTTGCTGCGCCACTGCTGATGCTGCTGATGCGGATGTTACAGGGCGCGGCGATTGGCGGTGAAGTGCCGGGCGCCTGGGTGTTTGTCGCGGAACACGTGCCCTATAAACGTATCGGCATCGCCTGCGGCACGCTGACGGCCGGGCTGACTATCGGCATTTTACTGGGGTCGCTGGTAGCCACGCTGATCAATACCTCAATGTCGCAGCAGGCGATCCATGATGGCGGCTGGCGCATCCCGTTCTTCCTCGGCGGCGTGTTCGGGCTGGTCGCGATGTACCTGCGTCGCTGGCTGCATGAGACGCCAGTGTTTATCGAGATGCAGCAGCGTAAAGCGCTGGCTGAAACTCTGCCGCTGAAGACCGTGCTGGCAGAGCATAAAAAAGTCGATTGTCATCTCTATGCTGCTGACCTGGCTGCTCTCCGCCTGCATCGTGGTGGTGATCCTGATGTCGCCGGTCTGGCTGCAAAAACAGCAGGGCATCGCGCCTGCGCTGACCCTGCAGGCCAACAGCATCGCTACCGTGATGCTCTGCATTGGCTGCATTATTGCCGGACTCGCGGCCGATCGCTTTGGTGCCAGTCGTACGCTGTGTGTCGGCAGCCTGCTGCTGGCGATCTGTAGCTGGCAGTTTTATCACCTGACCGCCCTCTATCCACAGCAGCTCTTCCTGCTTTATGGCGTGGCGGGTCTCAGCGTCGGTATCGTCGGCGTGGTGCCCTTTGTGATGGTGCGCGCCTTTCCGGCAGAAGTGCGTTTTACCGGACTCTCATTTTCCTACAACCTCTCCTATGCGATCTTCGGCGGGCTGACACCCATCTTTGTGTCGCTGCTGATGAACGTCTCAGAGATGGCACCCTGCTGGTATGTGATGGCGCTGGCGCTGGTGGGATTGCTGACGGGGATCTGGCTGCGGCGTGATGTCAGCCACGAGCCTGGCCTGCAGCAGGGGATTAACTCTTTGTAATGCGGGGACGCGGAGCCTGGCTCCGCGTCTTTTTTTTATGCGTAAAGGCAGGCTTAAAGCGATTTCGCGCCAATCGGCAGAATGGTGCGGCCAAAGGTTTCGTTCAGCACTTCACCCATCGCCAGATAGCAGGCGCTGGCTCCACAGAGTATCCCGACCCAGCCCGCGGAGACCACCAGCGCCGGCAGGTGCATAAGATGGGCCACGGCCAGCAGCAGAAACAGCAGCGTAAGCGAGCCGAAAACAAACTGCAGCATCCGCGCACCTTTCAGCGTACCGACGAACATAAACAGCGTGAAAATGCCCCACAGTGCCAGCCAGGCCCCCAGGAAACGTTCGTCTGGCACTTTTGCCAGTCCCATTTCAGGTAACAGCAGGATCGCCACAAAGCTTAACCAGAACATGCCGTAAGAGGTAAAGGCGGTCAGCCCGAAAGTGTTGTTCTTTTTTAAACTCCAGCAGACCGGCCAGCACCTGCGCAATCCCGCCATAAAAAATGCCCATGGCTAAAATCGCCACGTCCATGGCAAACAGGCCCGTGTTGTGCAGGTTCAGCAAAATGGTCGTCATGCCAAATCCCATTAATCCCAGCGGGGCAGGGTTAGCCAGCGTTGAATTTGCCATAGTTCCTCGGCAGTAAAATGATCGTTGATGTAATAAACGGATTCCGTCCTGCTCCCTGAGGGGAACAAGGCGACGCATCATATTCAGCGTTGTGGCAGCGTTCTTTGATCCCGACAGGGCCAAAGGTAAAAATTTTTTTTTTGGTTTAGCCCTTGATGCGCATCGAAGCGGCCCCATTTACTTGTCATCGAGCGTTGTGAACGTTGGAAAAAAAGCATGTGCTGGCAGTTGAATGCAAACAACCCGCCCACATAAAAGGTTCACAACCCAAATTGGCAACGAATTTAAGTGGGAGATGTTTAGATGGGTAAGATTATTGGTATTGACCTGGGTACAACCAACTCTTGTGTTGCGATCATGGATGGCACTAAAGCACGCGTGCTGGAAAATGCCGAGGGCGATCGCACCACGCCTTCAATTATTGCGTATACACAGGATGGCGAAATTCTGGTCGGTCAACCGGCTAAACGTCAGGCAGTGACCAACCCGCAGAATACCCTGTTCGCAATTAAGCGTCTGATCGGTCGTCGCTTCCAGGACGAAGAAGTACAGCGTGATATTAAAATCATGCCGTACAAAATCACCGGCGCTGACAACGGCGACGCATGGCTGGAAGTGAAAGGTCAGAGAATGGCACCGCCGCAGATCTCTGCTGAAGTGCTGAAGAAAATGAAAAAGACCGCCGAAGATTACCTCGGTGAGCCAGTGACTGAAGCGGTTATTACCGTACCTGCTTACTTCAACGATGCGCAGCGTCAGGCAACCAAAGACGCCGGCCGTATCGCAGGTCTGGAAGTCAAACGTATCATTAACGAACCGACTGCTGCTGCACTGGCATACGGTCTGGATAAAGGCCAGGGTAACCGCACCATCGCGGTTTATGACCTGGGTGGCGGTACCTTCGATATCTCAATCATTGAGATCGACGAAGTTGACGGCGAAAAAACCTTTGAAGTTCTGGCGACCAACGGTGATACCCACCTGGGTGGTGAAGACTTCGATAGCCGCCTGATTAACTATCTGGTTGCTGAATTCAAGAAAGACCAGGGCATCGATCTGCACAACGATCCACTGGCGATGCAGCGTCTGAAAGAAGCGGCAGAGAAAGCGAAAATCGAACTTTCTTCTGCACAGCAGACCGACGTTAACCTGCCATATATCACGGCAGATGCGACCGGTCCTAAGCACCTGAACATCAAAGTGACCCGCTCTAAACTGGAGTCACTGGTTGAAGATCTGGTTGCTCGCTCAATCGCGCCACTGAAAGTTGCGCTGCAGGATGCGGGTCTGTCTGTTTCAGACATCAACGACGTTATCCTGGTGGGTGGTCAGACTCGTATGCCACTGGTTCAGGCCAAAGTGACTGAGTTCTTCGGTAAAGAGCCACGTAAAGACGTGAACCCGGACGAAGCGGTCGCGGTTGGTGCTGCGGTTCAGGGTGGTGTACTGGGTGGCGACGTGAAAGACGTGCTGCTGCTGGACGTTACCCCGCTGTCACTGGGTATCGAAACCATGGGTGGCGTGATGACTTCGCTGATCAGCAAGAACACCACCATCCCAACCAAGCACAGCCAGGTCTTCTCGACTGCTGAAGATAACCAGTCAGCCGTGACCATTCACGTGCTGCAGGGTGAGCGTAAGCGCGCCAATGACAACAAGTCACTGGGCCAGTTCAACCTCGACGGTATCCAGAACGCGCCACGCGGTCTGCCGCAGATCGAAGTGACCTTCGACATCGATGCGGATGGTATCCTGCACGTGTCGGCGAAAGATAAGAACAGCGGTAAAGAGCAGAAAATCACCATCAAAGCCTCTTCAGGTCTGAGCGATGAAGAGATCCAGAAAATGGTGCGTGATGCGGAAGCGAACGCTGAATCTGACCGCAAGTTCGAAGAGCTGGTACAGACGCGTAACCAGGGCGATCAGATTGCCCACAGCACGCGTAAGCAGCTGGAAGAAGCAGGCGACAAACTGTCAGCTGATGACAAAGCGCCAATCGAAGCCGCTCTGGCCGCGCTGGAAACTGCGCTGAGAGGCGAAGACAAAGCGGAAATCGATGCCAAAATGCAGGCGCTGATGGAAGTGTCCGGCAAACTGATGGAAGCAGCACAGCAGTCTCAGGCGGGTGCAGCGGATGCCGGTGACGCGTCAGCGAAGAAAGATGACGACGTTGTCGATGCTGAATTCGAAGAAGTGAAAGACAACAAGAAATAATTGCCCCTGACCGGGCGCGACGGTTGGCCTGACAGCCGTTGAAACCAGCACGGGCGTAGGAGATCTCTCCACGCCCGTGCGATCATGTTAAGGGCTAAATAAACATGGCGAAGAGTGATTACTACGAGATTTTAGGCGTCGCCAAATCCGCGGACGAGCGTGAAATCAAAAAAGGCTTACAAACGCCTGGCAATGAAATTTCACCCGGACCGTAATCCCGGTGACAAAGAAGCCGAAGCCAAATTCAAAGAGGTCAAGGAAGCGTACGAAATCCTGACCGATGCGCAGAAGCGTGCGGCCTACGATCAATATGGTCATGCAGCCTTTGAACAGGGCGGTATGGGTGGCGGTGGATACGGCGGCGGCGGCTTTGGTGGCGGCGGCGCAGACTTCAGCGATATCTTTGGCGACGTGTTCGGTGACATCTTTGGTGGTGGACGCCGTCAGCGCGCCTCCCGTGGCGCCGATTTACGCTACAACATGGAGCTGTCGCTGGAAGAAGCGGTACGCGGCGTGACCAAAGAGATCCGCATTCCAACGCTGGAAGAGTGTGACGTCTGCCACGGCAGCGGCGCGAAAGCGGGAACGCAGCCACAAACCTGTTCAACCTGTCACGGTGCAGGCCAGGTGCAGATGCGCCAGGGCTTCTTCACCGTTCAGCAGGCCTGTCCGACCTGTCATGGTCGCGGCTCGGTGATTAAAGATCCGTGCAACGCCTGTCATGGTCATGGCCGCGTTGAGAAGTCGAAAACGCTGTCAGTGAAAATCCCGGCAGGGGTCGACACCGGCGATCGCATTCGTCTGAGCGGCGAAGGCGAAGCGGGCGAGCAGGGCGCACCAGCAGGCGATCTCTACGTTCAGGTCTCGGTGAAGAAACACCCGATCTTCGAGCGTGAAGAGAACAATCTCTACTGTGAAGTGCCGATCAACTTTGCGATGGCAGCGCTGGGCGGTGAGATTGAAGTACCGACCCTGGATGGTCGCGTGAAGCTGAAAGTGCCGTCAGAAACTCAGACCGGCAAGCTGTTCCGCATGCGCGGACGTGGCGTGAAATCTGTGCGTGGCGGCGCGGTCGGCGATCTGCTGTGTCGTGTCGTGGTGGAAACACCGGTCAGCCTGAATGAGAAACAGAAAGCGCTGTTGCGTGAACTGGAAGAGAGTTTTGGCGGCCCGAGCGGCGAGCATAACAGCCCACGCTCAAAGAGCTTTTTCGACGGCGTGAAAAAATTCTTTGATGATCTGACTCGTTAAGTCTGCCTGATAAAAAGTGGAGCCCCGGCTCTGATGCTGAGCAGCTAAGATTAGATTTGTAAAGGCTGTCACGGTCAAACGTGGCAGCTTTTTTTTGGGCGAGCGAGCCGCAGTGCGGGCCAGCGCACCTCTGCTGCTGCCGGGCCGTCCTCGCGCCGCTCACGCGGTACCTTCGGCTTTGACGTCGTGCCGACGAACCGTTCGGGGATCGGCCCTCCCTGGCCGGTCCCGAACTGTCCACGCTTCCCGGCGTGGACTTCTGGCCCACCGTCACGCCTCAGCGCTGTGGATAGCCCTTTCAGCAGCAGAGGCGCTCAGGCCTCCATTCTCGTGCCCTTTTTAACAATACACACTGAAGTTTCAGAGCAGGCTGATGCCGGGCAGGGGCAGGCAATCCGCAGCGCTGAACAGAATGAGTCTGCCAGGAGAGCCCGCAGGACGCGGGCGAAAGGCGGGGCGGCACAGGATGTGCCATCCCCGGCGGTCCGTCAGGCAGAGGAATGAAGTGAAGGAACCGCGAAGCGGCGCGAGGACCGCCAGCCCCTGCCCGGCACCAGACTGCGTTATCACCTGTCGCTTAACTGACCAGCATTAGAGCCCCGGCTCCGCTTTTTTTACTTTAAATCCCCTGCCTGTGATGGCTGCATTATCTCTCCCTCACCGCAGCACTCATAAAAATGTCGACGTTTACTGCTATTACTGCTCGGCGAAACCGAGCATATAGCGCGGTATAAGCTGCTTTTAACGAACTATATGAATCGTTACACTGTTTAACATTCTGTCTCTGCTCAGGAAGATGAACGTTGAACAAGCCGCGCAAATTAAAAAATCTGCTAAAAAGTTTTATTGAAAGTGATGCCAGCAATGGCGTGATGTTGATTGTGGCGGCGGTCGCGGCGATGATCCTCGCCAATACGGCCGCTACCGCCCAGGGTTACCAGGCGTTGCTGAATGAACCGGTACAAATCCGCTTCGGGGCGCTGGATATCAGCAAAAATTTGCTGTTGTGGATCAACGATGCGCTGATGGCACTTTTCTTTCTGGTTATTGGCCTGGAAGTTAAGCGTGAGTTGATGGTCGGCGAACTTGCCAGCCGTGACAAGGCGATATTCCCGGTCATCGCGGCAATAGGCGGCATGGCGTTACCCGCTCTGATCTTCCTGCTTTTCAACCATGGTGATGAGATTGCACGTAACGGCTGGGCCATTCCCACCGCAACCGATATCGCTTTTGCGCTGGGTGTGCTGGCCCTTCTGGGCAGCCGTGTTCCCGTTGCGCTGAAAGTCTTTTTGATGGCACTGGCGATTATTGATGACCTGGGTGCCATTGTGATTATCGCTCTGTTCTATACCAGTGATCTCTCAGTACTCTCCCTGTGCGTGGCTGCTGGCGCAATTGTCGTGCTGGCACTCCTGAACCGCTTTAACGTCCGTAGAATCTCAGTCTACATACTGGTGGGTATCGTACTCTGGACCGCCGTGCTGAAGTCGGGCGTCCACGCAACCCTGGCTGGCGTCATTGTGGGCTTTTTCGTGCCTCTGGAGAAGAAAGAGGGGCACTCTCCAGCGGAACATCTGGCGCATGGTCTGATGCCGTGGGTGAACTGGATGATTCTGCCGCTGTTTGCCTTTGCTAATGCCGGTATCTCACTTGCTGGCATTACGCTGAGTGATGTCCTCTCGCCTGAACCGTCAGGTATCATCTTCGGCCTGTTAATCGGTAAGCCATTAGGCATTACGCTCTTCTGCTGGCTGGCGGTAAAACTGCGGCTGGCAGTATTACCCAACGGCACAACCATACGCGATATTATGGCGATTGGTGTGCTGTGCGGAATTGGCTTCACTATGTCAATTTTTATCAGTTCGCTGGCCTTTGATGCCGCGCATGAACAGCTGGTGACCTTTTCTAAACTGGGCATTCTGACCGGCTCTCTGCTTTCAGCCGTCATCGGCTATACGCTGCTGCGAATTAAACTGCGCTAATGGAGAGGAGGCGAAAGCCTCCTTTTTTCTATGAATCAGCTCAATTTCAATCATCTCTACTACTTCTGGCACGCCTGCCGTGCGGGATCAATTACGGCAGCAGCAGAGGCACTCTCCCTGACGCCACAGACCATTACCGGGCAGATTAAGGCACTGGAGGAGCGCCTGCAGGGCAAGCTGTTCCGGCGTCAGGGGCGGGGCCTGGTACCGACGGGAGCTGGGGCAGCTGGTTTTTCGCTATGCTGACCGCATGTTTATGCTGAGTCAGGAGATGCTGGATATTGTGAATTACCGCAAAGAGTCCCATCTGCTGCTGGATGTTGGCGTGGCAGATGCGCTCTCAAAGCAGCTGGTCAGCAAGGTGCTGGAGACGGCGGTGGTCGCAGAAGAGAAAATTCATCTGCGATGTTTTGAATCGACCCACGAAATGCTGCTGGAGCAGCTCAGTCAGCATAAGCTGGATATGATTATCTCTGACTGCTCCATCGACCCCACCCAACAGGAAGGGCTATTTTCGGTGAAGCTGGGGGGAATGCCCGATCAGCTTCTGGTCAACCCAGCCGCTCAGCGATCTCTCTTTTCCGGTCTGCCTGGAGACGCGCCCCCTGCTGATTCCGGGGCGCCGCTCCATGCTGGGGCGCAAAATCCTCAACTGGATCAGCACCCAGGGGCTGCAGGTGGAGATTCTGGGTGAGTTTGATGATGCGGCACTGATGACGGCGTTTGGTGCGCGACAGAATGCGATTTTTGTCGCGCCTTTGCTGGAGATGGGTCAACGTGAGGAAATATATGAAGTCGGGCGGCTCGACGCGGTGTCAGAGGAGTATCACATACTCTTCGCGGAGCGGATGATTCAGCATCCGGCGGTGCAGCGACTCTGTCACGCAGACTTCAGCGAACTCTTTCCCCGCCAGGGTACAGACGAAAAAAAACCGGCGTAAGCGCCGGCTTTTTTTAACAAAGCGATTAACAACAGGCGATTAAGCCAGTTTGTTGATCTGTGCAGTCAGGTTAGACTTATAACGTGCAGCTTTGTTCTTGTGGATCAGACCTTTAGCAGCCTGACGGTCCACGAGTGGTTGCATTTCATTGAATGCGTTCTGCGCAGCAGCTTTGTCGCCTGAAGCGATCGCCGCGTATACTTTCTTAACGAAGGTACGCATCATAGAGCGGCGGCTAGCGTTATGCTTACGGCGTTTCTCAGATGTTACGGCGCGTTTCTTAGCTGATTTGATATTAGCCAAGGTACAACTCCCAAATGTGTTCTATAGAGACAAATCAAAGGCCGAGGACTATGCCCTTCTAACCTGATTTTGTCAATGGATTTGTGCAAATAAGCGTCGCCCTGAGAGCGGCACTCGGTTACGTATTTGATGGCGCAGGATTCTACCAGCTTCCCCTCGCTGAATACAGTATTTCGCGACAAAATTCTTAACATGCGCTTCTGCAACAGGAAATGCAGCGCCTAAAGCATGAAAGGCGTGCTGACGGGTTAACCTGAGTCGCTTTCAAGGGTATAATCCGCCGATTTCCACCGGTTTGGGCCAGCCATGAAGTTTATCCGCGGTATTCATAATCTTAACGAGCAGCATCGCGGCTGCGTTCTGACCATTGGTAATTTCGATGGCGTGCACCGTGGGCATCAGGCGCTGATGTCGCGGCTGTGTGAAGAGGGACGTAAGCGTAATCTGCCGGTGGTGGTCATGGTTTTTGAGCCACAGCCGCTGGAGCTGTTTGCCGGTGACAAAGCGCCGGCTCGTCTGACGCGTCTGCGTGAAAAACTGCGATACATGGCGGAAGCCGGCGTCGATAAAGTGTTGTGCGTGCGGTTCGACCGTCGCTTTGCGGCCTTGTCCGCCCAGCGTTTTATCAGTGACCTGTTAGTCGAAAAGCTGGACGTAAAGTACCTTGCGGTAGGCGATGATTTCCGCTTCGGCGCTGGTCGCCAGGGTGATTTCCTGTTATTACAGAAAGCCGGTGCGGAGTACGGCTTTGAGGTCGTAAGCACCGAAACCTTCTGTGATGGCGGTAAGCGAATCAGCAGTACTGCCGTGCGTCAGGCGCTGGCCGTGGATGATTTAGCGCTGGCGCAGTCGCTGCTTGGTCACCCTTTCACTATTTCCGGCCGCGTTGTGCACGGTGATGCACTGGGACGCACGCTAGGTTTCCCCACGGCGAACCTCCCTTTACGCCGCAGCGTCTCGCCGGTGAAAGGGGTTTATGCGGTAGAGGTACGGGGTCTGACGCCCGAGCCACTGCCAGGTGTCGCCAATATCGGCACCCGTCCGACCGTAAAAGGTTTACGCCAGCAGCTTGAAGTTCACCTGCTCGACATCAATATGGATCTCTATGGTCGTCACATTGATGTGGTGCTGAAACAGAAAATACGAAACGAGCAGCGCTTTGCCTCACTGGAGGCGTTGAAAGAACAAATTGCGAACGATGTGGTAACGGCCCGGCAGTTCTTTGGGCTGCTTTAACCTGAGCGAAAAACGGAATCGAGAATCTGATGAGTGACTATAAATCTACCCTGAATTTGCCGGAAACGGGATTCCCGATGCGTGGCGATCTGGCCAAACGCGAACCGGGAATGTTGCAACGCTGGTATGCCGACAATCTGTACGGCATCATCCGCGAAGCCAAAAAAAGGGAAAAAAACCTTTATCCTGCATGATGGCCCTCCGTATGCGAACGGCAGCATTCATATTGGTCACTCCGTTAACAAGATTCTGAAAGACATTATCGTTAAGTCGAAAGGCATGGCGGGTTATGACTCGCCGTATGTGCCGGGCTGGGACTGTCACGGTCTGCCAATCGAACACAAAGTTGAGCAGATGATCGGCAAGCCAGGCGAGAAAGTCACCGCTGCTGAATTCCGCGAAGCGTGCCGCAAATATGCCGCAGAACAGGTTGAAGGCCAGAAGGCGGACTTTATCCGTCTGGGCGTGCTGGGCGACTGGGATCGTCCTTACCTGACCATGGATTTCGGTACCGAAGCCAACATCATTCGTGCGCTGAGTAAAATCATCGGCAACGGCCACCTGCACAAAGGCGCGAAGCCCGTGCACTGGTGCCTGGATTGCCGTTCTGCCTTAGCAGAAGCGGAAGTGGAGTATTACGACAAAACGTCACCGTCGATTGATGTGATGTTCAACGCCATCGATGCCGACGCGGTGCGTCAGGCGTTTGGTGTGGCACAGGTTAATGGTCCGATTTCACTGGTGATCTGGACGACGACACCGTGGACGCTGCCGGCTAACCGCGCCATCTCGTTAAACGCGGAATTTGAGTATCAGCTGCTGCAGATCGACGGTCGCGCGCTGATCCTGGCAAAAGATCTGGTCGAGAGCGTGATGAAGCGCGCGGGCGTCAGCGAATGGCAGGTACTGGGCGAATGCAAAGGCGCGGCGCTGGAGCTGCAGAAATTCCAGCATCCGTTCCTGGCGCTTGAGTCGCTGGTGGTGCTGGGCGATCACGTCACCCTGGAAGCGGGTACCGGTGCAGTCCACACGGCACCTGGCCACGGTCCGGATGACTATGTTATCGGGCAGAAATATGGCATCGAAACCGCTAATCCGGTCGGACCGGATGGCCGCTATCTGCCAGGCACCTATCCGACGCTGGATGGGGTCAACGTCTTTAAAGCCAACGACATGATCGTTGAGCTGCTGAAAGAGAAGGGCGCGCTGCTGCACGTTGAGAAACTGCTGCACAGCTACCCGCACTGCTGGCGCCATAAAACGCCGATCATCTTCCGCGCCACGCCGCAATGGTTCATCAGCATGGATCAGAAAGGATTGCGTGCGCAGTCGCTGAAGGAGATCAAAGGCGTGCAGTGGATCCCGGACTGGGGCCAGGCGCGTATCGAATCGATGGTGGCGAACCGCCCTGACTGGTGTATCTCTCGTCAGCGTACCTGGGGCGTACCGATGGCGCTGTTTGTTCATAAAGAGAGCGAAGAGCTGCACCCGGACACGCTGGCACTGATGGAAAAAGTGGCGCAGCGCGTTGAGCAGGAGGGGATTCAGGCCTGGTGGGATCTCGATCCGCGCGAGCTGATGGGCGACGATGCCGATCATTACGTAAAAGTGCCGGATACGCTGGATGTCTGGTTTGACTCCGGTTCAACCAGCTATTCCGTGGTTGATGCGCGTCCGGAATTTAGCGGACATGCGCCTGACCTTTATCTGGAAGGGTCCGATCAGCATCGCGGCTGGTTTATGTCCTCGCTGATGATCTCCACGGCGATGAAGGGCAAAGCGCCTTATCGTCAGGTACTGACGCACGGTTTCACCGTGGATGGTCAGGGCCGCAAGATGTCGAAATCGATCGGTAACACGGTTGCGCCGCAGGATGTGATGAACAAACTGGGCGCCGATATTCTGCGCCTGTGGGTGGCATCAACCGACTACTCGGGCGAAATGGCGGTCTCCGATGAGATCCTTAAACGTTCTGCCGATGCCTATCGCCGCATCCGTAACACCGCGCGTTTCCTGCTGGCTAACCTCAGCGGCTTTAACCCGGCTACCGATCTGGTGAAACCGGAAGAGATGGTGGTGGTGGATCGCTGGGCCGTCGGTCGCGCTCAGGCGGCACAGGCCGATATCGTTGCCTCTTACGAGAACTACGATTTCCACGAAGTGATCCAGCGTCTGATGCAGTTCTGCTCAATTGAGATGGGCAGCTTCTATCTCGACATCATCAAGGATCGTCAGTACACCGCGAAAGGCGATGGCCTGGCGCGTCGCAGCTGCCAGACCGCGCTGTGGCATATCGTCGAAGCGCTGGTACGCTGGATGGCACCGATCATGTCCTTTACGGCGGATGAGATCTGGGGCTACCTGCCAGGCGAACGTGCGCAGTATGTCTTTACCGAAGAGTGGTATCAGGGGCTGTTTGGCCTGGCTGAAGATGAAGCGCTGAATGACGCCTACTGGGCTGAGCTGCTGAAAGTGCGTGGCGAAGTGAACAAGGTGATCGAGCAGGCGCGTGCGGATAAACGTATCGGTGGCGCACTGGAAGCAACGGTAACGCTCTATGCCGATCCGGAGCTGGCGGCTAAACTGCAGGCGCTGGGTAATGAGCTGCGCTTTGTGCTGCTGACCTCTGGCGCACAGGTGGCTGATTACGCCCTGGCGAACGACGAAGCGCAGCAGAGTGAGCTGCTGAAAGGTCTGAAAATCGCGCTGCACAAGGCGGAAGGCGAGAAATGTCAGCGCTGCTGGCATTACACTACCGACGTCGGACAGAATCCTGAGCATGCTGAGGTCTGTGGTCGTTGTTACACTAACGTAGCCGGTGACGGCGAACAGCGTGAATTTGCCTGATGCGTAAACCTATTTTATCAACCGGATTGCGCTGGCTGTGGCTGGTGCTGGTGGTGATTGTTGTCGACTTCGCCAGTAAGCAGTGGGTGATGAACAACATGATGCTGCATGAAACCCAGCCACTGATGCCCTACCTGAACCTGTTCTACGCGCACAACTACGGCGCGGCGTTCAGTTTCCTGGCGGACAAAGGCGGCTGGCAGCGCTGGTTCTTTGCCGGTATTGCGCTGGCTATCGTGATCTCACTGGTCGTGATGATGTATCGTAATCATGCCAGTCAGAAGATCGCTAACATCGCGTATGCCCTGATCATCGGCGGCGCGATAGGCAATCTGTTTGATCGCTCATACCATGGCTTTGTGGTCGATTTTATCGATTTCTATGTCGGTAACTGGCACTTCGCTACATTTAATATCGCTGACTGCGGCATCTGTATCGGTGCTGCATTGGTGGTGCTGGAGGGCTTTTTCAGCCCGAACGGCAAACAGGCTAAACAGAAAGGGTAAGTGATGACTGAGTCCGTACAGCGCGAAAGCGCGGTGTTGGTGCATTTTACGCTGAAGCTGGAAGATGGCTCGACGGCGGAATCGACCCGTGCAAACGGCAAGCCCGCGCTGTTCCGTCTTGGTGATGGCAGCCTCTCTGCGGCACTTGAGCAGGCACTGCTGGGGCTGAAAGCGGGTGAAACTAAACAGTTTACCATGGAACCGGACGACGCCTTTGGCGGCGTCAGCCCTGACCTGATCCAGTATTTCTCGCGTCGGGACTTTATCGATGCGGGTGAGCCGGAAGTGGGAGCCATCATGCTGTTCAGCGGCATGGGCGGCAGTGAAATGCCTGGCGTGATCCGTGAAATCTCTGGTGACTCTATCACTGTGGATTTCAACCATCCGCTGGCAGGTCGTCGTATTCAGTTTGATGTAGAGGTGCTGGAAATCGATCCCGCACTGGAGGCCAACGATGCAAATCCTGTTAGCTAATCCGCGCGGCTTCTGCGCTGGCGTTGATCGTGCCATCAGTATTGTTGAGCGCGCGCTGGAGATGTATGGCGCGCCAATCTATGTCCGTCACGAAGTGGTGCATAACCGTTACGTGGTAAACAGCCTGCGTGAGCGCGGTGCCATCTTCATTGAAGAGATCAGTGAAGTGCCGGATAACGCGATTCTGATCTTCTCTGCGCACGGTGTTTCTCAGGCAGTGCGTGCCGAAGCCAAAGCGCGCAATCTGACTATGCTGTTTGACGCTACCTGTCCGCTGGTGACCAAGGTGCATATGGAAGTGGCTCGCGCCAGCCGTAAAGGCGTTGAGGCAATACTGATTGGTCATGCGGGTCATCCGGAAGTTGAAGGCACCATGGGGCAGTACAACAACCCTAATGGCGGCATGTATCTGGTGGAGTCACCGGAAGATGTCTTCAGACTGACAGTGAAAGACGAAAACAATCTGAGCTTCATGACGCAGACCACGCTCTCTGTGGACGACACCTCTGACATCATTGATGCTCTGCGCCAGCGCTTCCCGGCGATTATCGGGCCGCGTAAAGATGATATCTGCTACGCCACCACCAACCGTCAGGAAGCGGTTCGTACTCTGGCTAAAGATGCGGAAGTGGTGCTGGTGGTGGGGTCGAAGAACTCCTCTAACTCTAACCGTCTGGCTGAGCTGGCTCAGCGTGCCGGTAAGCTGGCGAAGCTGATCGACTCTGCGGATGATATTCAGGAAGAGTGGGTAAAAGGCGTGGCCTGCATTGGCGTTACCGCAGGCGCGTCAGCGCCCGATATTCTGGTGCAGCAGGTGATCCAGCGGCTGCGTGAACTGGGCGGCGAAGCGGCAATTGAGCTGATTGGCCGTGAAGAGAATATTGTCTTCGAAGTTCCCAAAGAGTTACGTGTCGAAGTGCGTAACGTGCAGTAACTCTGCGATATTACTGATAAAAAAGGCCGACTCTGTTCGGCCTTTTTTTGTTTTTTGAATCTGACAAAAAAAGTCGTTATTTGCTGCGGTGATTGCTTTTACTGATAATCACGGGCGGCTGGCATAAAATTCTTATTATCACGGATTAATAGTGGCGTGACTGTTAACTCATCGTTAACCTGATGACGCTTTGGATGCATAGTTTTGTTTTAGGAATGAATAAATATGAACACAATCCGCATTGCTATTGTGGGCGCGCCAGGCCGTATGGGCCGTAATCTGATTCAGGCGACGCAGCAGGCAGAAGGCGCAGAACTGGGTGCGGCACTGGCTCGCCCGGGCTCATCGCTGACCGGCAGCGACGCTGGTGAATTAGCGGGCATCGGAAAAAATGGCATCATCATCGCTGACGATTTACGCGCGGTGATTAACGATTTTGATGTGCTGGTCGACTTCACCCGCCCGGAAGGCACGCTGGAGTATATGGCGATCTGCCGTGAGCAGGGCAAAGCGATGGTGATCGGCACCACCGGTTTTGATGAAGCAGGCAAAGCGGCCATTCGGGCCGCGGCGGAAGATATCCCTATTGTATTCGCCGCTAACTTCAGCGTGGGGGTCAACCTGGTGCTGAAGCTGCTGGAGAAGGCTGCCAAAGTGATGGGGGAGTATGCGGACATTGAGATCGTTGAAGCGCACCACCGCCATAAAGTGGATGCGCCCTCCGGAACCGCGCTGGCGATGGGTGAGGCGATAGCCGATGCGATGCAGTGGAAACTGGATGAGCATGCGGTCTATACGCGTGAGGGCCACACCGGCGAACGCCAGCCGCAGAGCATCGGTTTTGCGACAGTACGCGCGGGTGACATCGTCGGTGAGCATACTGCGATGTTTGCAGATATCGGCGAGCGCGTAGAGATAACCCACAAGGCTTCAAGCCGTATGACCTTTGCAAATGGCGCGGTTAAGTCCGCTTTATGGTTGAAAGATAAGAAATCTGGCCTGTTTGATATGCGGGATGTGCTGGATTTGTCGATGTTGTGAGTGTTGTGAACCATCGTGATGTGGTTGTTTCAATCGATAATCGCTTGATTGAAAAAGGGCAATGTTTTCATTGCCCTTAATTTTATCTGAAATCTGCCTTCCCGATATAAATTTATCTCTGGCTTCTGTTTTTGCCTGTTTTCTTCATTTATTTGCTCTGCCGGATGCTATTTTTGACCATTTGGTCAAAAATAAAGGCCGCGCTGCTTCTGTTTTGCTTTTATGCTGCCTGGCAAACGATTATTCCGCCGAGTTTTCCTCTCTTTTTTGCTGCTTATGCCCGTTATTTTCCTCAGAAGGCAGATAAGGGTGAAAAAATCCCGCCGCAGGGTAGACAATGGCCAGGGCGATCATTAGAATGCGCGCAATTTGCCAAAAATCGACAATTCAGGCGGTTTTTGCATTGATTCAGGCGGCTATTTTGAATTAATATGCAGATATTGTGACTGTTTATTCCCTGGAGGATGTTTTGATTAAGTCAGCGCTCTTGGTTCTGGAAGACGGAACCCAATTCCACGGTCGGGCCATCGGGGCAACAGGGTCGGCAGTGGGAGAAGTCGTTTTCAATACCTCAATGACCGGTTATCAAGAAATCCTCACTGATCCTTCCTATTCCCGCCAAATCGTTACTCTCACTTATCCCCATATCGGTAATGTCGGAACCAATACCGCCGACGAAGAATCCAGCCAGATTCATGCGCAGGGCCTGGTTATCCGTGACCTGCCGCTGATTGCCAGCAACTTCCGTAGTGAAGAGGGCTTATCCGCCTACCTGCAGCGCAACAACATCGTGGCGATTGCCGATATCGATACCCGCAAGCTGACGCGCTTGCTGCGTGAGAAAGGTGCACAAAACGGCTGCATCATTGCGGGCGATAATCCGGATGCCGCGCTGGCGCTGCAAAAAGCTCAGGCGTTCCCGGGACTGAAAGGGATGGATTTGGCGAAAGAGGTCTGCACCACTGAGACCTACAGCTGGCAGCAGGGCAGCTGGACGCTGGAGGGAGGGCTGCCAGAGCAGGCCGACGCTGAATCACTGCCTTACCATGTGGTGGCTTACGATTACGGTGCCAAGCGCAACATTCTGCGGATGCTGGTCGATCGCGGCTGTCGTCTGACCGTCGTTCCGGCACAGACGCCTGCCGAAGAAGTACTGAAGCTTAATCCGGATGGCATCTTCCTCTCCAACGGTCCTGGCGACCCGGAGCCGTGCGACTACGCTATCAGCGCAATTCAGGCCTTCCTGAAAACAGAGATCCCGGTGTTCGGAATCTGTCTGGGTCATCAGCTGCTGGCGCTGGCCAGCGGGGCTAAGACCGTGAAGATGAAGCTGGGCCACCACGGCGGCAACCATCCGGTGAAAGATCTCGATAACAATCGCGTGATGATCACCGCGCAGAACCACGGTTTTGCGGTCGATGAGAACAATCTTCCCGCTAACCTGCGTGTAACTCACATTTCGTTGTTCGATAAAACCGTGCAGGGCATTCACCGCACTGACAAGCCCGCATTCAGCTTCCAGGGACACCCGGAAGCCAGCCCGGGCCCAGGCGATGCTGCGCCGCTGTTTGACCACTTTATTGAATTGATTGACGCATTCCGTCTGCAAGCGAAGTAATCAGGAGCTAATTCATGCCAAAACGTACAGACCTAAAATCCATCCTGATTCTTGGTGCCGGTCCGATTGTGATCGGCCAGGCCTGCGAATTTGACTATTCCGGTGCGCAGGCGTGTAAAGCGCTGCGTGAAGAGGGTTACCGCGTCATTCTGGTGAACTCCAACCCGGCGACGATCATGACCGACCCGGAAATGGCTGATGCTACTTACATTGAGCCGATTCACTGGGAAGTGGTGCGCAAAATCATCGAAAAAGAGCGCCCGGACGCGGTACTGCCGACCATGGGCGGTCAGACAGCGCTGAACTGTGCGCTGGAGCTGGAACGTCATGGCGTGCTGGAAGAGTTTGGCGTCACCATGATCGGCGCAACGGCTGATGCGATCGACAAAGCGGAAGATCGTCGTCGTTTCGACGTGGCGATGAAAAGCATCGGTCTGGATACCGCGCGCTCCGGCATTGCGCACACCATGGAAGAAGCGCTGGCCGTGGCTGAAGATGTCGGTTTCCCCTGCATTATCCGTCCCTCATTTACTATGGGCGGAACCGGTGGCGGCATCGCCTACAACCGCGAAGAGTTTGAAGAGATTTGCGAACGCGGTCTCGACCTCTCACCGACCAATGAGCTGCTGATTGATGAGTCGCTGATTGGCTGGAAAGAGTATGAGATGGAAGTGGTGCGCGATAAAAACGACAACTGCATCATCGTCTGCTCAATTGAAAACTTCGATGCGATGGGGATCCACACCGGTGACTCCATCACGGTGGCACCTGCCCAGACGCTGACCGACAAAGAGTATCAGATCATGCGTAACGCCTCGCTGGCGGTACTGCGTGAGATCGGTGTTGAAACCGGTGGCTCCAACGTGCAGTTCTCGGTTAACCCGAAAGATGGCCGCCTGATTGTCATTGAGATGAACCCGCGCGTGTCACGCTCCTCGGCGCTGGCCTCCAAAGCGACCGGTTTCCCGATTGCTAAAGTGGCGGCCAAACTGGCGGTCGGCTATACCCTCGACGAGCTGATGAATGATATCACCGGCGGTTTAACGCCAGCCTCGTTCGAGCCTTCCATCGACTACGTTGTCACCAAGATCCCGCGTTTCAACTTCGAAAAATTTGCCGGTGCCAACGATCGCCTGACCACGCAGATGAAGTCGGTCGGGGAAGTGATGGCAATTGGTCGTACTTTCCAGGAATCCATGCAGAAAGCGCTGCGCGGCCTGGAAGTAGGCGCTAACGGCTTCGACCCGAAAGTCCACCTCGACGACCCGGAAGCATTAACCCGCATCCGCCGTGAGCTGAAAGATGCCGGTTCAGACCGCATCTGGTACATCGCGGATGCTTTCCGTGCCGGCATGTCAGTGGATGGCGTGTTCAACCTGACCAATATTGACCGCTGGTTCCTGGTGCAGATCGAAGAGCTGGTGCGGCTGGAAGAGCAGGTTGCCCGTGAAGGGGTTAATAGCCTGGATGAGACGTTCCTGCGCGCCCTGAAGCGTAAAGGCTTTGCTGATGCACGGCTGGCGACACTGGCGGGCGTGGCAGAGAGCGAAATCCGCAAGCTGCGTCAGCAGTTTAACCTGCACCCGGTTTATAAGCGCGTGGATACCTGCGCCGCAGAGTTCGCGACAGACACCGCCTATATGTACTCCACCTATGAGGAGGAGTGCGAAGCCAATCCAAGTCCGGATCGCGAAAAAATCATGATTCTGGGCGGTGGGCCAAACCGTATCGGTCAGGGTATCGAATTCGACTATTGCTGCGTTCACGCCGCCCTGGCGCTGCGTGAAGATGGTTACCAGACCATTATGGTCAACTGTAACCCGGAAACAGTCTCGACCGATTACGACACTTCTGATCGCCTCTACTTCGAGCCGGTCACGCTGGAAGATGTGCTGGAGATTGTGCGCATTGAGCAGCCAAAAGGTGTGATTGTGCAGTATGGCGGTCAGACTCCGCTGAAACTGGCGCGTGCACTGGAAGCCGCAGGCGTACCGGTTATCGGCACCAGCCCGGATTCCATCGACCGTGCTGAAGACCGTGAACGTTTCCAGCAGGCGGTTGATCGCCTGAACCTGAAGCAACCCGCCAACGCCACGGTGGCCACACTGGAGCAGGCGGTTGAGAAAGCCGCGGGTCTGGGTTATCCGCTGGTGGTGCGTCCTTCTTATGTGCTGGGTGGCCGTGCCATGGAGATCGTCTACGACGAGATCGACCTCAAGCGCTACTTCCAGACGGCGGTCTCGGTTTCCAACGATGCACCGGTGCTGCTGGATCGCTTCCTGGATGATGCGGTCGAAGTGGATGTTGATGCGATTTGCGACGGCGAGCGGGTGCTGATTGGCGGCATCATGGAACACATCGAGCAGGCTGGCGTTCACTCCGGTGACTCCGCCTGTTCACTGCCGGCCTACACCCTGAGTCAGGAGATTCAGAATGTGATGCGCCAGCAGGTTGAGAAGCTGGCGTTTGAGCTGAACGTTCGTGGCCTGATGAACGTCCAGTTCGCGGTGAAAGACAACGAAGTCTACCTGATCGAAGTTAACCCTCGTGCGGCGCGTACCGTGCCGTTCGTCTCTAAAGCGACCGGTGTCCCGCTGGCGAAAGTTGCCGCGCGCGTGATGGCAGGCAAAACGCTGGCAGAGCAGGGCGTCACTGAAGAGGTGATTCCGCCTTACTACTCTGTCAAAGAAGTGGTGCTGCCGTTTAACAAGTTCCAGGGCGTTGACCCGATTCTGGGGCCAGAAATGCGCTCTACCGGTGAAGTCATGGGCGTGGGCCGCACCTTCGCTGAGGCGTTTTCCAAAGCGATGCTGGGCGCACAGAGCAACATGAAGAAGTCGGGCCGTGCGCTGCTGTCGGTGCGTGAAGGCGACAAGAAACGTATTGTCGACCTGGCCGCTAAGCTGCAGAAGTTTGGTTTCGAACTGGATGCGACTCACGGCACGGCGGTTGTGCTGGGCGAAGCGGGCATCAACCCGCGCCTGGTGAACAAGGTGCATGAAGGGCGTCCGCACATTCAGGACCGTCTGAAGAACGGCGAGTATAGCTACATCGTCAATACCACGGCGGGTCGTCAGGCGATTGAAGATTCGAAACTGATTCGCCGCAGTGCCCTGCAGTATAAAGTGCACTACGACACCACGCTGAACGGCGGCTTCGCCACCGCGATGGCACTGAATGCAGACCCGACGGAACAGGTTATCTCCGTTCAGGAGATGCATGCCCAGATCAAGGCGATGTAAGGCGATGTAATGTGAAAAACGGCTCCTGCGGGAGCCGTTTTTTTTGACCATCTTATTGGCGATAATCCGAAAACAGGGTTCAGGGAAAGCAAAGAGTTTGCGTTAAAGTCACTGATTTGGCTTATTTTTTTAGCTATAGGTGCGAATAAGGCCGGTTCGCACAAATTTATAATATAAACACTTCCTGTGCGGATTTTTCGTCAGTACTATGCCTGCCGCTCATCACTGGAGCGTATCAGGACATAAATAAAAAATGAAAATGCGTACTTTTTTCTCTGAGTGCAGTGGCTGCACTGATGGCAATTCTTCCTTTCGCCAGCCAGGCGGAAATTACCCTGTTAAAACAGGATCCGCAGGCAGGCGATCCGCTTAGCCGTCTTAACTTTACTTTTGGCGGCAGCATTCGTGCTCAGTTCAATCATCAGACCGGCGTGGATGACAAATCCTACAAGCGCGACGGTTTTGACGGCGGCACCCGTTTCCGTTTCGGCGCTGACTACTACCTGTTTGATGACGTCAGCTGGATCAGCTACTACGAGCTGGGCGTTAACGTCCCGGCGGTCTTCAGCTGGGATCGTCACTATGCGGACGGTGCCAATAACACCACGCGTCGTCAGCTCTACACCGGTCTGAAAAGCAAAACCTGGGGCCAGCTTACCTTCGGTCAGCAGAACAGCGTCTATTACGATACCGTGGGCGCCAAGACCGATATCTGGGATTACGACATGGTCGGCCAGGCTCCGGGTAACGGGATCAACGGCGACTACGACGGATCTTACCGCTCACGCAAACAGCTGAAGTATAAAAACAGCTTCGGCGATGCGGATCTTTACGCCTCTTATCTGTTCGAAGATAACGAGTATCTGCCAGGCAACGGCCTGCGCTATAAGCGCAAAGGCGGCGGCTCGCTGGGTGTGGACTACCACATCACGGACGATCTGAGCTGGGGCACGGCGTGGAACTACACCCGCGCGGCGATGCGTAACCCGAACAACGGCGACAGCCGCGATTACGATCAGAACATTTACGGCACCGCGCTGAGCTGGACTCCAGGTAACTGGACGTTGTCAGCCGGCGGTGGCTGGTATGAGAACTTCATGACCACCAAACGCAAAGATGTGCATGACTACTTTGCCGGCGACGCATGGGGCATTGAATATTTCGCCGGTTACAAGATTCCGGTGGGGCAGTATGGTCTGAAAGCGGTACAGCCATATGTCATGGGCGATCGCATTGAGTATGCGACAGGCCGTGATTATCAGCGCATCGACAACGGTCTGGGTGTGGTGCTGTTCCTCGACTACGGTTTCCGTGTCGATTACGAACATGTGTTTACCTCCAGCACCGATAACCTGGGTGATATGAATCTGGTGCGTCTGCGCTACGACTTCTGATAACCCTGACGGCTCCTCCGGGAGCCGTTTTCTTTTGCGCACGACTTTTGTGCCAGCCTGAGGCCGATCGCTGGCGAGCTGCGGCAAACTGACGCGATTAGGCGGTGAAAAACGCTGCACAGGCCGTGAAAAACGACGTCATGAAAAGCTTTACGCAATTAGACCTTTCCCCCTATCGACGAAAGTTTCACCTTTACGTATCATGGCGCCAATTTTTTTCAGTGAGTGGTTAACATGATTAGTCTTATCGCGGCATTAGCAGCAGATCGCATTATTGGAATGGAGAACGCCATGCCGTGGGACCTGCCTGCAGATCTGGCGTGGTTCAAGCGCCATACGCTGAAGAAACCGGTGATTATGGGCCGACTGACCTTTGAATCTATTGGCCGTCCGTTACCTGGCCGACTGAATATCGTGGTCAGCAGCCAGCCGGGCACCACCGAAGGCGTTACCTGGGTCACTTCGCTGGATGAGGCGTTACAGGCAGCCGGTGACGCTGAAGAGATCATGGTGATTGGCGGTGGCCGCGTCTATGAGCAGATGCTGAAGCGTGCCGATCGTCTCTATCTGACGCACATTGATGCGGAAGTCGAAGGTGATACGCAGTTCCCGGATTACGAGCCGGATGAGTGGCAGTCAACGTTCAGCGAATTCCACGACGCTGACGAGCAAAATTCCCACAGCTACTGCTTTGAGATCCTTGACCGTCGTCGCTAATCCCACCCCTGCCGGGCTGTAACCTGGCTGTCATCTTTATTCATTAGCATTGCTTCTTTTCTGGGATCGACACAAAGGAAGCAATCACTAATGAAAATCGAACTCTCCGCATTAAGCACTGACCGCCTGCCTGATCCACTGCGTCGTAAATTCCTTGCCGGTTCCGGTGCTATCGGCCTGACCGGCTTTCTCAGCGGCGGCCTGACGCTCTCGGGCAGTGCACTGGCGCAGGAGAAGCCTGCGGGCAGTCCACTGCTGGGCTTTCAGGCGATTGCCGCGTCCACGGCCGATGAGATTGTGGTGGCCCCCGGCTATCGCGCCGACGTGTTGATCTCCTGGGGTGATCCGCTGGTGAATGGCGCAGCCGCGTTTGATCCGCAGGGCAATAACAGCGCCGAAGATCAGGAAAAGCAGTTCGGTGACAACAACGACGGTATGAGCTTCTTCGCGATTAATGACCAACGCGGCGTGATGGCGATTAACAATGAATATGTGAATGAGCCGACGCTGTTCGCCCACGGCGGCAGTAAAGCGACCAGCCTGGAAGATGTCAAAAAGTCGCAGGCGGCGCACGGTATCTCCATCGTTGAAGTCAAACGAGGTGAGGACAATCGCTGGCAGGTGGTACGTCCTTCTGACTATAACCGCCGCATTACCGCCAATACCCCGATGCGCTTCTCCGGTCCGGCAGCGGGGGGATAAAGCGCTGCAGACTGCCGCCGATCCGCAGGGAATGCATGTCCTGGGCACCTTTGGTAACTGCGCCAACGGCAAAACGCCGTGGGGCACCTATCTAACCTGTGAAGAGAACTACGACACCTACTTTGGCACCCATCAGGCGGACTTTACGCCGACCCCACAGCAGAAGCGCTATACCCTGAATGCCGCTGAGCCGGAGCGCAACTGGGCCGACTTTGATCCCCGCTTCGATATCGCTAAGAATCCCAACGAATTCAACCGTCACGGCTGGATTGTCGAAATCGATCCTTTCGATCCTCACTCCGTGCCGGTAAAGCGGACCGCGCTGGGCCGCTTCAAGCACGAGAATGCCGCCGTGACGGTCGCGAAAACCGGCCAGCTGGTGGTTTATATGGGCGACGACGAGCGCGGCGAGTATATCTATAAATTTGTCTCAGATGACAAGGTCACTCCGGATGATGCTAAAGCCAATCACGGACTGCTTGATAAGGGCACGCTCTATGTGGCGCAGTTCAACGGCGATGCTCAGGGCACGCCGCTTAAAGGCACCGGGCGCTGGCTGGCGCTGAAGTGGGGCGAAAATGGACTCACCGCTGAAAAGGGATTCAATAGCCAGGCAGATGTTTTGATCAATGCGCGTGCCGCGGCAGATGTGGTCAACGCAACGCGAATGGACCGGCCGGAGTGGATTGCGGTTAACCCGCATGACGGCCGTGCCTACTGCACCCTGACCAACAACAACAAGCGCGGAAATGAAGGCATGCCGGTCAATGCAGCGAATCCGCGGCCAAAAAATATCTACGGTCAGATTATTCGCTGGGATGAGAAAGGCGATGCTACCGCGCAGACGTTTGAGTGGGATATCTATGCGCTGTGTGGCAACCCGATAGCGCATCCTGAGGGGATCTATCGTGGCACACCGAACATCACCGCTGAGAATACCTTTAACAGTCCGGATGGGCTGGGGTTTGATGCGCAGGGGCGGTTATGGATCCTGACCGATGGCAAATACAGCAACAAAGAGGATTATCAGGGGCAGGGGAATAATCAGATGCTGGTGGGTGATCCTGATAGTGGCGAGATCCGCCGGTTTATGGTCGGTCCAAAATCGTGCGAGCTGACCGGTATTACCTTCACGCCCGATTACAAAACGCTGTTCGTGAATGTGCAGCATCCCGGCGAAGAGGGTGACTCGCACTTCCCAGACAACAGTCCGCGTCCGCGGTCGTCGGTGATTATGATCACCCGCGAAGATGGCGGCATTATCGGCGCATAAAACAGGATGCTGGCCTGATGGCCAGCATCGCCGTTATAGCGTGGGCGGTGCCAGACTGTCGCTGGAGGCCAGTGCTTTTTCGCGATTAGAGGGCTGCACCACATAGCGTTGTGTCTCCCAGTGCAACAGGGTCAGCGTTCCGCCCCAGCAGCAGCCGGTATCCAGCCCGATAATGCCCTCTGGCGTGCCTTTGCCTTCCAGCGAGGCCCAGTGACCAAAGACGATGGTGTAGTCACGTGCGACCGGCCCTTCAATATTAAACCAGGGTTTCAGCGGCGGAAGCGCCGATTCCGGGGCATCTTTGCAGATCATGTCCAGCTGGCCGTTGGGGAAACAGTAGCGCATGCGGGTGAGGGCGTTGGTGCTGAAGCGCAGACGCGCCAGGCCGGTCAGATCCTCACTCCAGTTGTTCGGCATGTCGCCATACATGGCATCCAGGAACAGCGGATAACTGTCGCTGGCGAGAACCGCTTCGACTTCACGCGCGCACTTTTTCGCGGTCTCAATATCCCATTGCGGCGTGATACCGGCGTGTCCCATCACCAGCTTTTTCTCTTCATCAACCTGTAACAGCGGCTGACGACGCAGCCAGTTGATCAGCTCATCCGCATCATCCGCTTCCAGCAACGGGGTCAGGCGATCTTTAGGCTTGTTACGGCTGATGCCGGCGTAGACCGCCAGCAGATGCAAGTCGTGATTGCCCAGCACCAGACGCACCGCATCGCCCAGCGATTTTACGTAGCGTAAGACTTCCAGTGAGCCAGGACCGCGCGCCACTAAGTCGCCGGTCAGCCACAGGGTATCCTGTTCAGGATTGAAGTCGACCTGTTGCAGCAATGCACGTAATTCATCGTAGCAACCGTGAACGTCGCCAATCAGGTATGTGCTCATAACGTTTTATCCATCAGGAAGGTGCCCGACTTAACGGGCAAAAAGCGTGTGAATCAATGAATGTGGGTCTGAATGGCGAGGCGGAACACCGGGATCTCTACGTGAAAAGTGTCGCCCTGTTCGTCGACCATCACATAGTGCCCCTGCATGGTGCCCATCGGTGTTTCGATCACGGCACCGCTGGTGTACTGAAATTCATTGCCTGGCGCGATAAGCGGCTGTTCACCGACCACGCCTTCACCCTGAACTTCCGTTTCGCGGCCGTTACCGTTGGTAATCAACCAGTAGCGTCCCAGCAGTTGCACTGAGGAACGGCCCAGATTGCGTATCGTAATGGTATAGGCGAAGACGTAGCGATCATCATCCGGTGAGGATTGTGAGGCGACGTACTGGCTTTGCACATGGACGGAGACGCGGGCCGTTTCACTCATGACTTACTCCTGCGATTTTCCCTGATGATTCGCCAGCCAGTTCGCCAGCTGACAATATTGCGCCACCGAGACGTTCTCGGCACGCAGGGTTGGATCTATAGACAACTCTTCCAGCGCACCGGCGGCCACCATGTGGCTCAGGCTGTTGCGCAGCGTTTTACGACGCTGGCCGAACGCTTCAGTGGTAATACGGCTCAGGATACGCACATCGCTGACCGGATACGGCGGCTCGGCATACGGCACCAGACGCACCACGGCAGAGTCCACTTTCGGTGGTGGCGTGAAAGAGTGCGGAGGCACTTCCAGCACCGGAATGATCTGGCAGTAGTACTGCGCCATCACCGTCAGACGACCGTAGGTTTTGTTACCCGGACCGGCAACCAGACGATTAACCACCTCTTTCTGCAGCATGAAGTGCATATCTTTGATCGAACCAGTATAGCTGAAAAGGTGGAACATCAGCGGGGTCGAAATATTGTACGGCAGGTTACCAAATACCCGCAGCGGCTGGCCTCTCTCCTGCGCCAGCGCGGCGAAGTCGAAGGTCATGGCATCCTGCTGGAAGATAGTCAGTTTCGGGCCAAGGAACGGATGCGTTTCCAGACGCGCAGCGAGATCGCGGTCCAGCTCTATCACCGTTAATTTATCGAGGCGTTCGCCTACCGGCTCGGTTAAGGCACCCAGGCCTGGGCCGATCTCCACCAGCGCTTCGTCGCGCTGAGGATGGATGGCGGAGACAATGCTGTCGATAATGTACTGATCGTTCAGGAAGTTCTGCCCGAAACGTTTACGGGCGTAGTGCCCCTGATGGACGCGATTATTCATTACTGCTCTTGATCATAGTGATGGCGAGGTTAAGCGCCGTGATGAAGCTGCCCGGTTCAGCCTGACCCAGGCCAGCGAGTTCAAGCGCGGTGCCGTGGTCAACTGAAGTCCGGATAAAGGGCAGGCCCAGGGTGATATTTACCGCCCGGCCAAACCCCTGAAATTTGAGTACCGGCAGGCCCTGGTCGTGATACATCGCCAGCACCGCATCGGCGTATTGCAGATATTTGGGCTGGAAAAGGGTATCCGCAGGCAGCGGGCCGGTCAGATTAATGCCCTGCTTACGCAGTTCATTGAGTGCCGGCGTGATGGTCTCGATCTCTTCCCGACCCATGTGACCGCTTTCGCCGGCATGAGGGTTAAGACCACAGACATAAATATGCGGTTCGGCAATCGCAAACTTCTGCTGCAGATCACGATGCAGAATCGTAATCACTTCATGCAGACATTCACGGGTTACCGCAGCGGGCACATCTTTCAAAGGCAGATGGGTGGTGGCTAGTGCGACTCGTAGCTCTTCTGTCGCCAGCATCATGACCACCCGATGGCCGCCTGCACGATCGGCGAAGAATTCGGTATGGCCGGTAAAGGCGATGCCGGCATCGTTAATCACGCCTTTATGCACCGGGCCGGTAATCAGGGCAGCGAATTCACCGTCGAGACAACCGTCGCAGGCGCGCGTCAGCGTGGCCAGCACATAGTCGCTGTTGGCGACGCAAAGCTCGCCGGGTGTGACCGGCGCTGCCGTTTCAATTGGCAGGATAGTCAGTGTACCCGCCTGCTGTGGCTCGGCTGCCACATCAGGCTGGTAGGGCCGCAGGGTCAGCGGCAGACCGAGTTGCGCCGCACGCTGCTGCAACAGGGCAGGCGAGGCGCAGACCACCAGTTCAACCGGCCACGACTGCTGGGCCAGCTGAACGGTAAGATCGGGACCAATCCCGGCAGGTTCGCCGGGCGTGATCACCACACGGGCATTACTGCGCATTGCCATCCAGAATCTTCACGTAGGCACTGGCACGTTGTTCCTGCATCCAGGTCTGCGCTTCTTCCGCGAACTTACGGTTAAACAGCATACGGTAAGCACGCTCTTTCTGGGCCGCATCGGTTTTATCCACCTGACGGGTATCCAGCAACTGAATCAGATGCCAGCCGAAAGAGGAGTGAACCGGCTGGCTGGTCTGGCCTTTCTGCAGGCGCAGCAGCGCGTCACGGAACGCCGGATCAAAGACTTCCGGAGAGGTCCAGCCGAGGTCGCCGCCCTGGTTCGCCGAACCCGGATCGTCAGAGTACTGTTTAGCCGCCGCCGCAAAGGTGGTTTTGCCACTGCGGATATCGTTAGCAATCTGCTCCAGCTGCGCGCGTGCCTGATCGTCTGTCAGGATCGGCGATGGCTTCAGCAGAATGTGACGCGAATGGACTTCGGTGACCGAGACATTTTTGCTCTCGCCACGCAGGTCGTTCACTTTCAGGATGTGGAAGCCCACACCAGAGCGCACCGGCCCGACGATATCGCCTTTTTTGGCGCTTGAGAGTGCCTGAGCAAACAGGGTCGGTAACTCTTCGATTTTACCCCAGCCCATGTTGCCGCCTTTCAGCGCCTGGGAGTCGGCAGAGTAGGTCACGGCCATCTTGCCGAAGTCAGCGCCATTTTTCAGTTCGCCAACCAGCTGTTTCGCCAGCGTTTCCTGCTCATCAACCTGCTGTTGCGTCGGGTTTTCCGGCAGCGGCAGCAGAATATGACTGACGTTCAGTTCAGTACCCTGGCTGTTCTGAGAGCCGATCTGGGTAGCAAGCGTATCCACTTCCTGCGGCAGAATCGTGACACGACGACGCACTTCGTTGTTGCGCACTTCGGCGATAGTCATCTCTTTGCGGATCTGAGAACGATACACGCTGTAGTTCATGCCGTCATAAGCCAGACGGCTACGCAGCTGATCAAGGCTCATCTTGTTCTGCGCAGCGATGTTCTGAATAGCCTGGTCCAGCTGCTCGTCGCTGATCTGAATTCCCGCTTTATCACCCATCTGCAGAATGATGTTGTCCATGATCTGACGTTCCAGAATCTGATGGCGCAACGTTTTATCATCCGGCAACTGCTGACCAGCCTGCTGGGCCTGAGATTTAACGGTGCTCATCATGCCATCCACGTCACTCTCAAGAACCACGCCGTTATTGACCACGGCTGCAACTTTATCAACGACTTGTGGTGCTGCGAACGCGGTGTTGGCACTGATTGCCACACCAAGAATCAGCATTCTCCAGTTCTTCATACTTTATCCATTGTTGGTTCCGCACTGCGGGATTGCCTGTCAAACATCACAACATCAGAAAGCAGGCTGGTAAGGGATAATGCCCTGACGCAGCATATCGTTGGTGCCTAAGCCATAGTTCGGACTCAGACCACGCAGCTCAATGTTGAATGAGATTTGGTTGTCATACTTACTGTCGTTGTTTTCCCAACCGTTAATTTTGCGTTCATAACCGACCCGGATAGCGTAACAGCATGAGCTGTATTGCAGGCCAACCAGTTGTGAAGCCGGACGCGTGTTGCGGGTATCGTAGTAGTAAGCGCCTACCACAGACCATGCGTCGGCAATCGGCCAGCTGGCCGTAGTACCTACCTGTGAAATCCCATTTTTGTAGATAGGATTTGTGACCAGGCTGCTATCGTTCAGTGCGGTCGCAACATACTCCGGGCTGCTGTAACGGTAGCTCAGCTGCACCATGCGGTCGGCATCACGACGGTATTCCAGTACGGTATTGCCCTGGGAGACGTTGTCGAGTTTGGTGTCATATTGCAGCCCACCACGGACGCCCCAGCGATCGCTGATTTTCCAGTATGTATCGCCAGCCCAGATCAGGCTGCCGGTATCATCTTCTTTACTGGTTTGATTCACACCAGTACGAGAAGGGGTAAACGAGTAGATTTGACCTACAGAAACGTTAAAACGTTCAACCAGATCGTTATCATAAATACGCGAGGTGACGCCGGTAGCCACTTCATTGGCGGAAGCGATGCGATCCAGGCCGCTATAAGTACGATCGCGGAACAGACCGGTGTAGTCGGTTTGCAGCAACGTTGAGTCGTACGGATAGATATTGCTCTGATTACGATACGGGATATAAAGGTACTGCACGCGCGGTTCCAGCGTCTGGGTGTAACCCACCGCCGAGTTCATATCGCGGTCAAACACCAGACGACCATCAACTTTAAATTGCGGCAGGGTGCGGTTGACAGACTCATCCAGATCGCCACTTTTGCCGTTATTGTTCGCAAAGTTATTGTTGTAATAATCAACGTTAGTTTGCTGGTAATGGGTCGCCAGGAACTTCGCTTCGGTATCCAAGCTGGCCCAGCCGTTTGACAGCGGCAGGTTCAGCGTTGGCTCAACATGTAAACGGGTCGCTTCGGGATAGCGGCTGCTGACATTGGTGAACTTCACCGCCTGGGCATAAACCCGGCCATCAAACGGGCCGATATCGTTCTGATAGAGATTGACGTCCAGCTGCGGCATGGCGCGGTAGACGTTATTGCTGGTGGTATCGCCGAACACCTGGAAATCTTTGGTGGAGAGCGTGGCGTCCCAGTTGGTGTCCGCATAGCCGATGCTGAATTTCTGCGTGGCGTAGTTGTCGGTCGAGCTGTAGTACTTCGAGTCGAGATCGTTGAAGTAGTACTTATCACTGACCTTGGTGTAGTCCGCGCTGAAACGCCAGTTCTGGTCATAGACACCGGCATGACGCCAGTAGAACAGCCAGCGATCGGAGCTGTCATTTTCGGCAATGCCGCGCACCGCTTTGTCGTTATCGTACTGTTTGTCCGAGCCGACGTAGTCGAATTCAACCAGACCTGCACCCAGCGTGGTCAGATAACGGAATTCGTTCTGGAACTGCATGCCGCGCTTACTCATGTAGTGCGGCGTGATGGTCGCATCGGCCTGCGGCGCGATGTTCCAGTAATAGGGCAGCATGAACTCAAAGCCGTTGTTGCTGCCATATTTTGCATTCGGGATCAGGAAACCGGAGCGGCGACGATCGCCAATCGGTAATTGCAGATAGGGGCTGTAGAACACCGGAACGGAACCGATTTTAAAGCGGGCATTCCAGATCTCCGCCACTTCCTCTTCGCGATCCTGGATCACCTCTGAACCCACCACGCTCCAGCTGTTGGAGCCGGGCAGACAGGAGGTAAAGGTACCGTTTTCCAGAATGGTGTAGCGGTTATCGCCGCGCAGCTTCATCTGATCTGCGACGCCGCGTCCCTGACGATCTACCATCTGGTACTGACCATTCCAGACGTTGGTATCTTTGCTGTTGAGGTTTGACCAGGCTTTCGGACCTTTCAGGATGACCTGATTGTCATCGTAGTGCACATTACCCAGCGCATCGACGGTACGTACGGGCGCGGTCTGGCCTTCCTGCTGACGCTGATGAAGCTGGACTTCATCCGCCTGCATACGGCTGTTGCCCTGCTCAATATTCACATTACCGGTGAATACCGCATCATTGGGATAGTTCCCTTTGGCGGCGTCGGAGTGAATGGTGACGGGCATCTGATTCGTATCGCCATTCACCAGCGGGCGGTTATAACTCGGCACGCCTAACATACACTGCGACATCAAATCGTCGGCAAAGGCTTGCTGGCTAATGGCTGCGCCGATCAGTGTGGCCAGCAGGGTAGGTATATGTTTTTTCATACGCGGTATCGAGAATTCCATGAAAACTGGCATCATGCCGACAATCGGGTCAGAGACTAACTTACTGCCCGGCGTTGCGCCAGTGTTAATCCTGGTCAGTCAGCGTTGCCGTTAGGCGCTGAGATAAATGACAGGTATGATAATGCAATTTTCAGCCGCAAGCATGGCGAATTGAGGAGTTTATGCGCTACTGGGGAAAAGTTGTGGGTCTGGCGGTGGGATTACTTTCCGGCGCAGGCTTTTGGGGGATTGTGATCGGTTTGATCATTGGCCATATGATTGACAAAGTACGCGGCGCGCAAGGCAAGGCTTACTTCTCAAATAATCAGACCCGACAGACGCTGTTTTTCAGCACCACCTTTCAGGTGATGGGCCATCTGACCAAGTCAAAAAGGGCGCGTCACGGAAGCGGATATTCAGATTGCTTCGCTGTTAATGGAGCGGATGCAGCTGCACGGTGACTCTCGCACGGCTGCCCAGCGCGCGTTCCGCGAAGGCAAGCAGGCGGATTATCCGTTACGCAGCAAACTGCGTGAACTGCGCAGCGCCTGTTTTGGCCGGTTTGATCTGATTCGGATGTTCCTGGAGATCCAGATTCAGGCCGCCTTTGCCGACGGTTCACTGCATCCTAATGAGCGACAGGTGCTCTATGTGATTGCCGAAGAGCTGGGCATTTCACGCGGTCAGTTCGATCAGTTCCTGCGCATGATGGAAGGTGGCCAGCAGTTTGGCGGTGGTCAGCGCAGTTCAGGCGGTTTTCAGCAGGCGCAACGCGGGCCAACGCTGGAAGATGCCTGTAGCGTGCTGGGTGTGAAGAGTAGCGATGACGCCACCACCATCAAACGCGCCTACCGCAAACTCATGAGCGAACATCATCCTGACAAGCTGGTAGCGAAAGGGTTACCACCAGAGATGATGGAGATGGCGAAGCAGAAAGCGCAGGAAATTCAGGCGGCGTACGATCTGATTCGCAAAGAGAAAGGCTTTAAGTAAACACCATGTTCCGTGGCCTCTTCTGCAACAGAGGAGGCCACGGTGACAGGCGAGCAGTAAACCTTAAAAATCGGCGGGCTGACGAAACGTCATGGCATTACCAAATGCCGGATGGGTAATGGTCAGTGACTCCGCATGCAGCAGTAAACGGGGCGCCATCGCTTTGGCCTCCGGATGCGCATAGAAGTTATCCCCCAGAATCGGATGGCCCAGCGCCAGCATATGCACCCGCAGCTGGTGTGAGCGGCCGGTAATCGGTTTCAGCGAAACACGCGCACTGTTATCCGCACGATATTCCAGCACCTGATATTCCGTCTGCGCGGCTTTGCCGGTTTCGAAGCAGACCATCTGCTTCGGACGATTTGGCCAGTCGCAAATCAGCGGCAGGTCAACCAATCCCTCTTCCTTCGCCGGATGACCCCAGATGCAGGCCACGTAAGTCTTGGAAGGCTCCCGCTCACGGAATTGTCGTTTCAGCTCGCGCTCAGCAGCCTTAGTCAGCGCCACGACCATTACGCCGCTGGTCGCCATATCCAGTCGGTGGACAGATTCAGCCTGCGGGAAATCACGCTGAACCCGCGTCATCACGCTATCTTTATGTTCGTCCAGCCGACCGGGTACCGAGAGCAGACCGCTGGGTTTGTTCACCACCATGATGTGCGCATCCTGATAAAGGATGTGCAGCCAGGGGTCACGCGGTGGATTGTAAGGTTCCATGGGGCTTTCCAAAAATAAGGGGCCATGCGGCCCCTGAGCTTACTGGTGTGTCACCACAATCAGGCGCAACGCGTCGAGACGCCAGTTGGCCTGATCGAGACTTTCCAGCACCTGTTCACGGTTGCTTTCCAGCGCCTCGACTTCATCGTCACGGATGTTCGGGTTCACCGCTTTCAGCGCGTTGAGACGGGAGAGCTCTGCGCCCAGCTTCTCGTTCGCTTCGGCACGTGCTGCATCAATCACCGCACGCGCTTCGCTGACTACGCTCTCTTCGCCCTGGATCAGAATCGCATGCACATCCTGCTGCACCGCATTCACCAGTTTACTGGCGGTATGACGGTTAACCGCATTCAGCTGACGGTTAAAGCTTTCGAACTCCACTTTGTCCGCCAGGTTAGTGCCTTTAGTATCCATCAGCAGACGGATTGGCGTTGGCGGCAGGAACCGGGTCAGTTGCAGATGCTTCGGTGCCTGTGCTTCAACCACATAGATCAGCTCGACCAGCAGCGTCCCCACCGGCAGCGCCTTGTTCTTCAGCAGTGACAGTGCGCTGCTGCCGGTATCGCCCGACAGAATCAGATCCAGACCGTTGCGGATCAGCGGATGTTCCCAGGTAATGAACTGGGTATCTTCGCGCGACAGCGCCTGATCGCGGTTGAAGGTGATGGTGCAGCCATCTTCCGGCAGGCCAGGGAAATCGGGCACCAGCATGTGGTCGGAAGGGGTCAGCACAATCAGGTTATCGCTGCGATCTTCCTGATTGATACCAACGATATCAAACAGGTTGAGCGCGAAGTTCACCAGGCCGGTGTCGTTATCCTGCTCGCTGATGGCATTGGCCAGTAGCTGAGCCGATTCGCCGCCGTTGGAGTTCAGCTCCAGCAGGCGATCGCGACCCTGTTCCAGCTGCAGTTTCAGCGCGTCATGCTGTTTACGGCAGTCGGTGATAAACGCATCAAAACCTTCGCTGTTTTCCGGCGCGGCCAGATAGCCGATCAGTTGCGAATGGACGCTGTCATAGATTGTCCGGCCGGTCGGGCAGGTGTGTTCAAACGCGTCCAGCCCTTCGTGATACCAGCGCAGCAGCACCGCCTGTGCGGTCTGCTCCAGCCACGGTACCAGAATCTGAATGTCGTGCGCCTGACCGATACGATCCAGACGACCGATACGCTGCTCCAGCAGGTCCGGGTTAAACGGCAGGTCGAACATCACCAGACGGCTGGCAAACTGGAAGTTACGGCCTTCAGAACCGATCTCGGAGCACAACAGCACCTGCGCGCCATTCTCTTCTGAGGCGAACCAGGCGGCAGCACGGTCACGTTCAATGATCGACAGACCTTCGTGGAACACCGCTGCGCGGATACCTTCGCGCTCGCGCAGTACCTGCTCCAGCTGCAGCGCGGTGGCCGCTTTGGCGCAGATCACCAGCACTTTCTCTTTGCGGTTGGTGGTGAGATAGCCCATCAGCCATTCCACGCGCGGATCGAAGTTCCACCAGGTGCCGCTGTCGCCTTCAAATTCCTGATAAATCTGTTCCGGATAGAGCAGGTCACGCGCCCGCTCTTCTGCACTTTTGCGCGCGCCCATAATGCCGGAGACTTTAATCGCCGTCTGATACTGCGCAGGCAGCGGCAGGCGGATCTGGTGCAGTTCGCGTTTCGGGAAGCCTTTAACCCCGTTACGGGTGTTACGGAACAGCACGCGGCTGGTGCCGTGGCGGTCCATCAGCATGGAGATCAGCTCCTGACGCGCCTCCAGCTTGCCGTCACGGTCGCTGTTGGCGACCTGCAGCAGTGGCTCAATATCCTGCTCGCCGACCAGATCGTTGATCCGGTTCATCTCCTCCTGGGAGATCGCTTTATCGGCCAGCAGCGCCGTGACGGCATCGGCAATCGGACGGAAATGCTGCTGCTCTTCAACAAAGGCGGCAAAGTCATGGAAACGATTAGGGTCGAGCAGGCGCAGACGGGCGAAGTGACTCTCCATGCCCAGCTGCTCCGGCGTTGCGGTCAGCAGCAGAACCCCGGCGGTTTTCTCAGCCAGCTGTTCGATAACCTGATATTCACGGCTGGGCTCGCCTTCTGACCAGGCCAGATGGTGCGCTTCATCGACCACCAGCAGATCCCATTCGGCATCGGCCAGCATCTCAAGACGCTGCTTGTTACGGCGCACGAAGTCCAGTGAGCAGATAATCAGCTGCTCCGTCTCAAATGGATTATCGCTGTCGTGCTGCGCTTCGGTATAGCGATCGTCATCAAACAGCGCAAAGCGCAGGTTGAAGCGGCGCAGCATTTCGACCAGCCACTGATGCTGTAAAGTTTCAGGTACCACGATCAGGACGCGATCGGCGCGGCCAGCCAGCAGCTGCTGCTGGATGATCATCCCGGCTTCAATGGTTTTACCCAGGCCAACTTCATCGGCCAGCAGGACGCGCGGCGCATGGCGACGGCCGACATCGTGGGCGATATGCAGCTGGTGAGGGATCAGGTTGGTGCGCATGCCGCGTAAGCCGCTGATTGGCAGACGATATTGCTCACTCTGGTATTTACGGGCGCGGAAGCGCAGGGCAAAACGATCCATCCGGTCGAGCTGGCCGGCAAACAGGCGATCCTGCGGCTTACTGAACACCAGCTTGCTGTCGAGCATGACTTCGCGCAGCATCACTTCGCTCTCTTCGGTATCCAGACGGGTACCGATATAGGTCATCAGGTCATTTTCGTTGCGTACTTCATCGACGCGCATCTGCCAGCCTTCGTGGCTGGTGATGGTATCACCCGGATTAAAGATGACGCGGGTAACCGGCGAATCGTTGCGGGCGTAGAGGCGGTTTTCCCCCGTGGCCGGAAACAGCAGGGTGATCATGCGGGTATCGATCGCCACCACGGTGCCCAGTCCCAGTTCACTTTCCGTATCACTAATCCAGCGCTGACCTAATGTAAAAACCATATATTTTTTGCTCGAATTTTAACGTTTTTAGAGGTGTTCCCAAAGCTCAGGCAATAGCGTTACCGCCAGACAACAAGGCCTGGAGCGTACTTAAGAGCGGTGAGTTTCAGGAAGGGCGCTATGGTACTGGATGGCAGGACGTTCGTCACCTGTCAAAAAAAGCCCCAGCTGTCCGGTAATAAGTGTAGCAAAGTCCCCCCTCGACAAAAGGCAGAATCCCCTCTGCAACCGGCTGAAGTTGCTTCGTCACGTAGTGGTCATAGTCCAGCGGCGTGCTGCGCGCCTCCAGTGGCTCGGGGCCTGCGGTGGCGATGACATAACGGATCCGGCCACCATTCTGGTACTGCAAGGGCCGGTTTAATTTACGATTGTGCTCATCGGCCAGCCTGGCGGCGCGCACGTGCGGGGGGCACGTTTCGTTCATATTCTTTCAGCGGACGCCGCAGCCGCTTTTTGTAGATCAGCTGATCGTCGAGTTCACCCGCCAGCAACTGCGCCACGGTTGTACGGATATAATCCTGCCACGGCTGACGGTGGAAGATACGGTGGTAGAGCTGCTGCTGGAATGCTTTTGCCAGCGGCGTCCAGTCTGTTCGCACTGACTCCAGCCCCTTAAAGACCATGCGCTCACCGGCGGCGTCACGAATCAGTCCGGCGTAGCGTTTCTTGCTGCCCTGTTCCGCGCCGCGAATGGTGGGCATCAGAAAACGGCAGAAGTGGTTTTCATACTCCAGTTCCAGTGTGCTGGTCAGCCCCTGCGTCTGCTGCAGATGGTCGCGCCACCAGTCGTTCACTTTCTGCACCAGCTGCTGACCAATCGCGGCGGCATCTTCTTCACTGTGCGCCGACTTCAGCCAGACAAAGGTGGAGTCGGTGTCGCCATAGATGACGTCGTAGCCTTCCGCCTCAATCAGCGTTCGGGTCTGCTGCATGATGGCGTGACCGCGCAGCGTAATAGAGGAGGCGAGCCGCGGATCAAAGAAGCGGCAGGCGCTGGTGCCCAGCACGCCATAAAAGGCGTTCATGATGATTTTCAGCGCCTGAGACAGCGGCTGATTATTCTGCTTTTTCGCCGCTTCGCGACCCAGCCAGATCTGTTCAACTATCGCAGGCAGGCAGTGGGTATGCCGCGAAAAACGCGCTTCACGGAAACCTTCAATCGAATCGGCATCATCAGGATGGGCCAGCCCTTCCACCAGACCCACCGGGTCAATCAGGAAGGTGCGGATAATCGACGGGTAGAGGCTTTTGTAATCCAGCACCAGCACTGAGTCATACAGGCCGGGGCGCGAATCCATCACATAACCGCCAGGACTGGCTTCCGGGGCCACATCACCCATGTTCGGGGCGACAAACCCGGCGCGATGCATCCGCGGAATATAGAGATGACCAAAGGCCGCTACCGAACCGCCGTGGCGATCCACCGCCAGTCCATTGACCGCCGCGCGTTCCAGCAGAAACGGCATAATCGCCGTTTTGTGAAAAATGCGCGTCACCAGCTCGCAGTCTTTCAGGTTGTAGCGCGCCAGCGCCGGTTTATCGTTGGCAAAGCGCCAGTTGATCTCCTCCATACGCTGCCAGGGATTATCAATCGCTTTTCCTTCTCCCAGCAGTTGCTGCGACACGGACTCGAGGCTGAATGAGGGAAAATCCCAGAACGCTGATTTCAGCGCGTCAATGCCATCGATAATCAACCGGCCACTGGCCTGAGCGAAAAATACGCCGGGTTTGAAGCCATGTTCACGCCACTCCAGCGCGGCCTGCTGGCGTCCCAGGCGCAGCGGAATGCCGTAACGATCGGCATGCTTTTGCAATACCCGCAGGTCAAACTGCACGACGTTCCAGCCAATTAAGACATCCGGATCATGCTCTGCAAACCACTGGTTCAGGGCTTCAAGTAACTGCGGCCGGCTGTCGAGATAGATCAGCTCGAAATCCAGCGTGCTGGCATCACCGTTGGCCGGGCCGAGCATAAAGACCTGGCGCTGACCGCATCCCTCCAGCCCGATGCAGTAAAGCTCGCCATGCTGTGTGGTTTCAATGTCCAGCGAGACCCATTTCAGCGGCGGGCGATAGTCGGGATGGGGTTTGAGCCGCGCATTGACCACGCTGTCACCGCGCTGCTCGCCGTCAAACCAAACCGGCGCGGTAATGAAACGCTCCATCAGGTAGCGCTCCGGCGGACGGATATCGGCTTCATAGACCGGAATACCCTCTTCGCGCAGCCGTTTTTCAATGCGCTGTAGCTGGCGGTTCTGCTGGCAGTAGAGGCCGAAAACCGGGCGACGCCGAAAATCTTTCAGCGCCAGCGACTGAATCCGAAACTGACGTTCATCTTTCAGTAATTCGCTGACCTGCGCCTGAAATTCCTCAGGAATAAACGCGACGGACTCCTGCACCGGCAGCACCACGCGCTGCGCGCCCGCATCGGTCGCGAGCCAGAGGATAATTTCGGTGCCATGCGGGCTGTCGCGCCAGTGGCGGGTGAGCAGAAAACCTGCACGGGGCATATTCAGATGTTCTCCGGACTCAGCATTTCAGGATGAGAAAACCGCTTCAGTATAACATGGATATTTATACAGTTCCCGCCACCCGCTTTTGTCAACATTGTCCTACAATTCTTGCCTTGACGCTGTGTGGCTGGCTCAGGACAATCCAGCCTTCTGCTTTTACTTAGGATGATTATGGAAGCCTGGATTCAACAACTGATTACGCAGTCCCTGGAGTGGGCGCTGTTTGCCGTTGCGCTGGTGACGTTTCTGGAGTCGCTGGCGCTGGTCGGGCTGTTGCTGCCAGGTACGGTGATGATGGCCAGTCTGGGCGCGCTGGTCGGCAGTGGCGAACTTGGCCTTTACCCGGCCTGGGCGGCGGGCTTTGCGGGCTGCCTGATTGGTGACTGGGTTTCCTACGGCATCGGCTGGAAATTTCAGGGGCCGCTGCATCGCTGGAAGTATCTGCAAAAGTATAAAGGCCTGCTGGATAAAACCGAGCACGCCCTGCATCAGCACAGCATGTTTACGATTCTGGTCGGACGCTTTGTTGGCCCCACGCGTCCGCTGATCCCGCTGGCGGCCGGTATGCTGGAGCTGCCGGTGCGTAAATTCCTGCCGCCAAACATTATCGGCTGCATTCTCTGGCCGCCGCTCTATCTGCTGCCCGGTATTCTGGCGGGTGTGGCGATCGATGTGCCCAAAGCCGCGCAGGGCGGCAGCTTTAAATGGCTGTTACTCGGCGCAGCACTGCTGATCTGGCTGGGTGTCTGGTTATGCTGGCGCTGGTGGCGCAGCGGCAAGAGTCGCGACTGGGCATCGGCCTGGCTGCCGCCTGAGCGCCTGCGCTGGGCAGGACCGCTGGGGCTGGTGATTGCCGTCGCGGCTTTCGTCGGCATTCAGTTCCATCCGATGATGCCCATTTTTCGTCATCTGCTGTGGCAGGTTTTCTTCGCCTGAATCGCTTAACGACGCGGGATGCCGAGCACGTCGGCCTCCCGCGTGTCGCCCGACAGTAACTGTCGGGTCTCGCCATCCCAGTAAACCCGGCCATCCACAATCACCACGCTGCGCGGCGCAATCTGCTGGGCATCTTCCAGACTGTGCGACACCATCAGCAGCGTGATGCTGCGCGCTTCACACACCGAACGCACCAGTTGCAGCATCTCTCCGCGCAGCGCGGGATCCAGCGCAGAAAAAGGCTCATCCAGCAGCAGCACCGGACGGTCACGCAGCAGACAGCGTGCCAGCGCCACGCGCTGTCGCTGTCCGCCTGACAGCTCGCCCGGCAGGCGCGTCAGCAGATCGCCTAATCCCACCTGATCGGCCAGCGCAGCAAGCTGCTGGCGCTGCCCGGCGCTCAGCTTCAGTCCGGGGTGCAATCCCAGCGCCATGTTCTGCTGCACGCTGAGGTGCGGAAACAGGTTGTTCTCCTGAAACAGCATCGAAACCGGCCGTCTGGCCGGCACGCTGTGGGTGTGCTCCTGGCCGTCAATCATCAGGGTGCCCTGTTTCACCGGCAGGAAACCGGCAATCAGGCTCAGCAGGGTGCTTTTACCGGCCCCGCTGGGGCCGAGGATCGCGATGCGCTCGCCGCGGGTGGCGTTGAGACTAAAGCGCATCGGCAGATGCTGATAAAGGTACGTGAGGTTATTCAGTGTCAGCATGGCGGCCTGGTAATTTTTCCATCAGGGTGAACAGCAGCAAACAGAGCAGCAGCAGCAGCAGCGCGGTCACTGCACCGTCAGCACCGCGATAGGCACCGATCTGTTGATAAAGGTAGAACGGCAGGGTGCGGAAATCGGCAGTACCAAACAGCGCCACCACGCCAAAATCACCGATCGACAGCACGCAGGCAAAGGCCAGCGCCTGGGCCAGCGGACGTTTCAGCGCCCGCAGTTCAATCAGCCGCAGCCGGTTCCAGCCATGAATATCCAGCGAATCACAGAGTCTGCCGTAACGCTCCGCGACGTCACGCATCGGGTTCTCCAGCACTTTCAGCGCATAGGGAATGGCGATCAGCGCATTGGTGAAGATCACCAGCCCGTCCGCCGACGCCGGCAGGCCAATGGTGGCGTTAAACAACAGGAAAAAGCCGGTGGCGAGCACGATGCCTGGCATCGCCAGAATCAGCATGCCGCTGGTGTCAATAAGGGTTGCCGCCGCCGGGCGCTGACGCAGGCGCAGCTCGCGACTGCTCCACAGCAGCATCATGGTCAGCACCACACAGAGCAGACCGGCGCCGGTGGCGATGCGCAGTGAGGTAAACGTCGCCTGCCAGAGTGCAGGCTGCGCCAGCGCGCCGCGCAGTCCGCCGTGCAGACCATCGATGATGACCGCCGCCAGCGGGGGCAGTAGCAGGATCAGCGCCAGCAGGATCAGCAGCGCATCAACCAGCTGCGCCGCGCGCGAATCCTGCGGATCGCGCCAGCCGTTCAGCTGGCTGGTTCCGGCGGGAATCGCTTTGCTGAAGCGCTGGCTGAGCAGCACCAGCGTCACGCAGCAGCCAAGCTGGATCAGCGCCAGCAGTGCAGCGCGCCCCGGATCGTAGTCATAACTCAGCGCCTGGAAAATCGCCAGCTCGATGGTCGTCGCCTGCGGGCCGCCGCCCAGCGAGAGCACGGTGGCAAAGCTGGCGAAACAGAGCATGAAGATCAGCGCGCCGGTCGGCAGCAGCTGACGCCGCAGCCATGGCCACTCCAGCAGACGAAAATGGTGCCAGCCGCGCAGGTCGAGCTGTGCCGCCAGCTGACGCTGTTCCGCCGGAATGCTCTCCAGCGCCTGCAGCATCAGGCGGGTCGCCAGCGGCAGGTTAAAGAAGACGTGCGCCAGCAAAATGCCCGACAGACCGTAGGGAGAGAAGTGGTAATCAATCCCTGCCAGCTGGCACAGCTGCGCCAGCCAGCCGACACGACCATAGACGGTGAGCAGACCAAATACCGCCACCAGCACCGGCAGCACCAGGGTCATGGCGCACAGACGCAGCAGCAGCTGACGGCCAGGGAAACGGCGTCGATAGAGCGCGCGCGCCAGCGGCACCGCCGGCAGCAGCGACAACAGTGCGGAGAGCAGCGCCTGACCAAAAGAGAAGGCGATAACGTGATGCAGGTAATCATCCTGCAGCACGCTGCGCCAGTCATTCTCTGGCGCGGCGCTCCAGAGTGCACCGAAGGCCAGCAGCGCCACGCTGATTAACAGCAGCGTGGCGAGCGAACCGGGGATAAGCCAGCGCGGCATCAGCGGCTGACGGCGCGTTGCCACTGGCTGATCCAGCCTGAACGCTGGCTGGCAACCTCTTCCGGCGAGAACTGCAGGGCGGTGGCGGGCACAGTGAGCGCGCTAAAACCGGCAGGCAGCGGCGTGTCGATTACCGGGTACATCCAGTTACCGGTCGGGATAGTGCGCTGGAAGTCGGGTGACACCATAAACTTCATGAATTGCTGTGCCAGCGCCGGCTGTTTGCTGCTGGCTAACTGCGCGGCAACTTCAACCTGCAGATAGTGGCCCTCTGCAAACGGCGCGGCGGCATAGTTCTCTTTTTTCTCTTCGATGATGTGGTAAGCCGGTGAGGTGGTGTAGCTCAGCACCAGATCGCCTTCGCCCTTGAGGAACAGGCCATAGGCTTCACTCCAGCCTTTGGTCACCGTCACGGTTTTCTGCGCCAGCTTTTGCCACGCCTGCGGTGCCTGATCGCCATAGACTTTCTGCATCCACAACAGCAGACCTAAGCCGGGGGTGCTGGTTCGGGGATCTTCGTAGATCACCCGCCACTTCTCCGGGCTGTCGACCAGCTCTTTCAGGCTTTTTGGCGGATTCTTCAGCCGGGTTTTGTCATAGACAAACGCGAAGTAGCCATAATCAAACGGCACGAAGGTGGTGTTGTGCCAGCCGCCGGGCAGTTTTAATGTCGAGGTATCGACCTGACTTTCGGCAAACAGACCGGTTTTCTGCGCCGCCTGTACCAGATTGTTATCCAGCCCCAGAACCAGATCGGCTTTGCTGTTTTTTCCTTCCATGCGCACGCGGTTCAGCAGCGACACGCCATCTTCCAGCGTGACGAATTTCAGCTCGCAGTTGCACTGCGCCTCGAAAGCTTTTTTAACCGCCGGGCCAGGGCCCCAGTCAGCGGAGAAGGAGTCGTAGGTGTAGACCGTGAGAACCGGCTTAGCCGCCAGAACGGGGGCGGAGAGTAACAGCAGCACCGGCAGAACTTTGTTTAACACTTTGCGCTCCTTCAGGAGAATAGGGGATGAGTCGCAAAGGATCTGAGCACAGAGGCCTCCCAAATCCCTACGTCGGTATTAACCGAATCAGGTTCGACGGGTATCTCTCAGCTGCTTGCTGGTGGCAGGCGGCACCCCGTTGAGAACGTCACATTCTAGTCATTTCAGCGCCGGGGCGAAAGCCTCACAGCGCGGGTGGCGCGAACCAGGCGGATTTAAAATCAAACCAGCCCAGCGTATTCATCCGAACGCCGCGCATGCTGCGCTGACCTTCAAGCAGCAGCCAGTGGTGAAACAGCGGATGAAGACCCGCTTCTTCGACTAACTGTTTACTCCATTCGGCCAGCGGCAGCGTTTTCTCGCGCCAGCGGGCCGCATCGCTGTGCCAGTCGATCGGCAGACAGTGATGCAGCAACGGGATCTCATAAAGCTGCGCAAACAGAGAGTAAGTCAGCGGCAGGGTAAAGTTTACGCTGCCAAGCCAGATATCACTTTCCGCTTCGCCCTGATACCAGCTTTCGTAGCTGATCTCGCGGGTCTCCAGCGTGACGCCATGCTCTGCCAGCAGCGGACGCAGCGCGTTAGCGATGCCTTCATGCTCCACGTGCTGGCTGTACCAGGTCAGCGTCAGGTGGGTTAAGCCGGGCGGTTTTTCCACTGGCGTCAGGTCGCGCCGATGATGCCAGCGCGGCAGCAGGCCATATGCCGGAAACCAGTAGCGCTGGTAGCCGACACCGGCGTGATTGAGCAGGGCGATAGGATTAAACAGGTAGCTGACCCAGCGCCGGACCGCCTCGTTGCGTCCCTGTTCTGAACGCTGGTCGAACAGCAGATAGTAGCAGCCCTCTTCAAGGCGGCTCTCCTCCTGAACCTCATCGGCTCCATCGCCCTGCAGACGGACACCGGCATAGACCAGCTCATCGCTGATGTCGGGCAGTACCCAGATAGAGACATCATCAATCAGGGCGCGAAAACCAAAATAGTCATCAAACGCTTCGATCTTCAGCTGACTCTCCTGATTGCGGATCACCCGGTAAGGACCGGTGCCAACGGGCTGGCGGGCAAAATCGTGCAGCGTCGGCCATTCGCGCGGCAGGATCATCGCACTGACGCTGCCCAGCAGCCAGGGTAATCCCTCGTCGGGCTGGCTTAAGCGGATATCCAGCGTCCAGGGCGCGGGCGAGTCGATCTGCTCGATATGGGAAAAGAGCGGATGAGGGCGCTGACGCTCGAGCGTGGCCAGCACATCCTCCATCTCCAGTTCTCTGCCGTGATGAAAGCGAATCGCCGGACGCAGAAAAAAGCGCCAGTGAAGCGGGGAAGTCTGCTGCCAGTGGTGCGCAATATCGGGCTCGATTTCCCCATTTTCCTCATTTATCCGCGTCAGGCCGTTGAAAATCTGTCGCGCAATATGGGTTTCGGAGCGCCGCAGCGGCGAACCGGGCAGCAGATTGAGCAGCGGACGATAGTAGAGCACCCGCAGGATATGCTTGCCCTGACGGAAACTGCGGCCCAGATGCGCGGCGATCATCTGCCGTACCTGATTTTTATCGCCCACCAGCTGGACCAGCTGATCGATGCGATCCTGCTCCAGCAAATCCTCGGCACGTTGCTGCTGCAGGGCCAGTCCGGTATAGCAGAAGGTAAGCTGTGAACGCTTGCCGCGTCCGGCTTCCGCCTGCCAGATCAGCCAGCCCGCGGCCTGCATCCGGTTGAGCAGATTGCGCATATGGCGGCGCGAGCAGTGCAGCAGGTCAGCCAGTTCGCTGAGGGTAATCTCCTGCGTTTGCCCCTGACAGCTCTGCCACAGGCGAATGAACTGCTGCTTCAGACGTGATGAGGACATAAAAGAGGAACTCCCGGTGAAAAGCGCTCTGTTTTTCTTGCCCTATTTTAAGAGCAAACTTTGCGTTATGGGAAGAGCGGGAGGCATTCAGCACTGAATGGCGTTCGACCCTGACTTCGCTGTTCAGCGGAGTGCTTTTCTGAGTAGGGTGCATTTACACCGCCAGCAGATGATCTCTGCTGGCTTTTTTCATGTTGCGCGGTATCGTCTACCCTTCTTTTTTCCCCTCTGTTTGTTCTGTAAGGGATTTCGGTATGAAATCGCTGTTAACGCGGCAGCGCCGCATCAATCCGGTTTACCTCGCTTTTATGGTCGCCTCGTTCATGCTGGGCATTGCGGGCGCACTGCAGGCGCCGACGCTCAGCCTGTTTCTGACGCGCGAGGTGCAGGCGCGGCCCTTCTGGGTCGGACTGTTTTTCACCATCAATGCGGTGGCAGGTATCGTGGTGAGCATGCTGGTGGCAAAGCGCTCTGACAGCGTCGGCGATCGTCGTCATATCATTCTCTTCTGCTGCCTGATGGCGCTGGTCAATGCGCTGCTGTTTGCCTTTACCCGCCACTATCTGACCTTGCTGACGCTGGGCGTGCTGCTGTCGGCGCTGGCCAGCGTCTCGATGCCTCAGCTGTTTGCGCTGGCGCGGGAATATGCCGATCAGTCGGCGCGTGAAGCGGTGATGTTCAGTTCGGTGATGCGTGCACAGCTGTCGCTGGCGTGGGTGATTGGGCCGCCGCTCTCCTTCGCGCTGGCGCTGAACTACGGCTTTGTGACGCTATTTATGGTGGCCGCCGCGCTGTTTCTGATCTGTATCCTGCTGGTCTGGTTCACCGTGCCGTCGGTGCCACGTTCGCAGCCCCTTATGCAAAGCGGCGGGCTGCCGCTAAGTGGCTGGCGCGATCGGGATGTGCGTTTACTGTTCCTGGCCTCAGTCGCGATGTGGACCTGCAACACTATGTATATCATCGATATGCCGCTCTATATCAGCACCACGCTGGGCCTGCCCGAGAAGCTGGCCGGTCTGCTGATGGGGACGGCGGCGGGGCTGGAGATCCCGGTGATGCTGCTGGCCGGACATTACGCGCGGCGTATCGGCAAGCGCCGGTTAATGCTGATCGCGGTGGCGGCTGGCGTACTGTTTTATCTGGGGCTGGTGCTGTTCAATTCCCGCACGTCGCTGATGGTGTTACAGCTGTTTAACGCGGTGTTTGTCGGGATTATTGCTGGCATAGGGATGCTGTGGTTTCAGGATCTGATGCCAGGACGGCCTGGTGCAGCGACCACCATGTTCACCAACTCGATCTCGACCGGCATGATTCTGGCTGGTGTTATTCAGGGCACGCTGAGTGAGCGACTGGGACATGAGGCGGTTTACTGGCTGGCATTCGGGCTGGCTATTGTGGCGCTGGTGATGTCGGCACGGGTGCGCGACGTATAAAGAAGAAGGGCGTAATGCCAGTCAGTTAAGCGACAGGTGATAACGCAGGCTGGTGCCGGGCAGGGGCTGGCGGTCCTCGCGCCGCTGCGCGGTTCCTTCACTTCATTCCTCTGCCTGACGGACCGCCGGGGATGGCACATCCTGTGCCGCCCCGCCTTTCGCCCGCGTCCTGCGGGCTCTCCTGGCAGACTCATTCTGTTCAGCGCTGCGGATTGCCTGCCCCTGCCCGGCACCGGCCTGCTCTGAAACTTCAGTGTGTATTGTTAAGAAGGGCACGAGAGTGGAGGCTCAAAGCCGAAGGTACCGCGTGAGCGGCGCGAGGACGGCCCGGCAGCAGCAGAGGTGCGCTGGCCCGCACTGCGGCTCGCTCGCCCGGAAAAAAGCTGCCACGTTTGACCGTGACAGCCTTTACAAATCTAATCTTAACTGATCAGCATTACGACCCGATGTCGCCCTGCTTTAACTCAATCAGCGCAGGAAGGCGGGCTGATTCTGCTCATACTGCGAAATGGAGGCTTCGTGCTGCAGCGTCAGACCGATGCTGTCCAGGCCGTTAATCATGCAGTGGCGGCGGAAGCTGTCGAGCTCGAACGAATAGACTTTATCGCCAGCGGTGACCGTCTGCGCTTCCAGGTCTACCGTAAAGCTGATGCCGGGCTGGTCCGCAACCAGTCTGAACAGCTCATCCACTTCCTCTTCGCTTAACTTCACCGGCAGCAGCTGGTTGTTGAAGCTGTTGCCATAAAAGATATCCGCGAAGCTCGGCGCAATCACCACGTGAAAACCAAAATCGGTCAGCGCCCAGGGCGCATGCTCACGTGAAGAGCCGCAGCCAAAGTTTTCACGCGCCAGCAGGATACTGGTGCCTTTGAACTCAGGCTTGTTCAGCACAAAGCCGGGCGTTGGCACGGTGCCCGCGTCATCTTCAAAACGCCAGTCGTGGAACAGATGCTGTCCAAAACCGGTGCGCGTAACCTTCTGCAAAAACTGCTTGGGAATGATCGCGTCGGTATCGACGTTCGCGGCATCCAGCGGCGCAACAATGCCGGTGTGCTGAGTAAATTTATTCGCCATGACTTAAGCTCCTGTCGTCAGTTCACGGATGTCGGCAAAGTGGCCGGTTACGGCAGCCGCCGCGGCCATTGCCGGGCTGACCAGATGAGTACGTCCACCACGGCCCTGACGGCCTTCAAAGTTACGGTTGCTGGTTGACGCGCAACGCTCGCCCGGATTCAGGCGGTCATTGTTCATCGCCAGACACATTGAGCAGCCTGGCAGACGCCATTCAAAGCCCGCTTCCAGGAAGATTTTGTCCAGACCTTCCGCTTCGGCCTGCGCTTTCACCGGGCCGGAACCCGGCACCACCATGGCGACCACGCCAGGCGCCACTTTACGGCCTTTGGCGATGGCGGCGGCGGCACGCAGATCTTCGATGCGTGAGTTGGTGCAGGAGCCGATAAACACTTTATCAATCGCCACATCGGTCAGTTTGATGCCTGGCTGCAGGTTCATGTAGGCCAGGGCTTTTTCGGCTGAGGCGCGCTCAACCGGATCGGCGAACGAGGCCGGATTCGGGATCACCTGATCAACGGCAATGACCTGACCCGGATTGGTGCCCCGGGTGACCTGCGGTGCAATCTCTTCAGCATGCAGCGTTACCACCGCATCATATTTCGCGCCTTCGTCAGACTTCAGAGTGCGCCAGTAATCAACGGCCTGCTCCCATTTCTCACCCTGCGGCGAGAACTGACGACCTTTCAGATAGTTGAAGGTGGTCTCATCCGGTGCCACCAGGCCCGCTTTCGCACCCATCTCAATCGCCATGTTGCACAGGGTCATACGACCTTCCATGCTCAGCGCCTGAATCGCCGGACCGCAGAATTCGACCACATAGCCGGTTCCGCCTGCGCTGCCGGTTTTGCCGATGATCGCCAGCACGATATCTTTAGCCGTAATGCCGGTTGACGCCTGGCCCAGTACTTCAATCTTCATGGTTTTTGCCCGACCCTGTTTCAGGGTCTGGGTAGCAAACACATGTTCAACTTCAGAGGTGCCGATACCAAAGGCCAGCGAGCCAAACGCACCGTGAGTCGCGGTGTGCGAGTCACCGCACACAATCGTCATGCCCGGCAGCGTCATGCCCTGCTCAGGACCGATAACGTGGACGATGCCCTGGAACGGATGATTCAGGTCATACAGCTGTACGCCAAACTCAGCGCAGTTCTTCATCAGCTCCTGCATCTGGATACGCGCCATCTCGCCCGATGCATTGATATCTTTGGTCTGCGTAGAAACGTTGTGATCCATAGTGGCAAAGGTTTTGCCCGGCTGACGGACTTTACGTCCGTGGGCGCGCAGACCATCAAAGGCCTGGGGCGAGGTCACTTCATGGATCAGATGGCGATCAATGTAGAGTAACGGCGTTTCTTCTGGCGTTTCATGGACGACATGTGCATCAAATAACTTCTGGTATAAGGTTTTCATTTTTTTATTTTTCCTCGGCGATAAAGCGGGCAATGATGCTGCCCATCTCATCTGTACTGACCGCTGGGCCATCACCGGCTAAATCTTTGGTGCGATAGCCCTGTTCCAGCGCACGGCTGATGGCGCGTTCGATACTGTCGGCAGCCTCATCGGCATTCAGGCTGTAACGCAGCAGCAGCGACAGCGACAGGATCTGGGCGACCGGGTTGGCAATATTCTGACCGGCGATATCCGGCGCCGAGCCACCCGCGGGTTCGAACAGGCCAAAGCCCGCTTCATTCAGGCTGGCGGAAGGCAGCATCCCCATTGAGCCGGTGATCATGGCGCACTCATCAGAGAGAATGTCACCGAACAGGTTGGAGCAGAGCAGCACGTCAAACTGCGACGGATCTTTGATCAACTGCATGGTGGCGTTGTCGATATAGATGTGGCTCAGCTGCACGTCCGGGTACTCTTTGGCCACTTCGTTGACGATTTCACGCCACATCACGGAGGTCTGCAGCACGTTGGCTTTATCAACCGAGGTGACTTTGTTACGGCGTTTGCGCGCCGATTCAAACGCGATGCGGGCGATGCGCTCAATTTCGAAACGGTGATAAACCTCGGTATCAAATGCACGCTCTTCCGGGCCGCTGCCTTCACGTCCTTTCGGCTGACCAAAGTAGATGCCGCCGGTCAGTTCACGCACGCACAGAATGTCGAAGCCTTTGGCAGCAATGTCGGCGCGCAGTGGGCAAAATGCCTCCAGTCCGCTGTAGAGCGCAGCCGGACGCAGGTTACTGAACAGCTTAAAATGTTTGCGCAGCGGCAGCAGCGCACCGCGCTCCGGTTGCGATGCCGGCGGTAAGTGCTCCCACTTCGGGCCGCCAACGGAACCAAACAGGATCGCGTCGGCTTGCTCGCAGCCTGCAACCGTTGCGGGTGGCAGGGGTTCGCCATGCTGATCGATAGCAATGCCGCCGACCGCATACTCCTGGGTGGTGATCTGCATATCAAAGCGCTGACGAATGGCATCCAGCACTTTCATAGCCTGCGCCATCACTTCCGGGCCGATACCATCACCGGGTAAAACTGCGATATGAGATGAGCTGGACATGGTTATACGGTTTCCTTCTGATCTTTAAATTTGCGCTGCAATTCTTGTTCAACCTGACGGGCACGCCAGATATTGTTCAGAGCGTTGACCATCGCTTTGGCGGAGGACTCCACAATATCGGTCGCCAGACCAATGCCGTGGAACTTGCGGCCGTTGTAGCTCACGACGATATCGACCTGACCCAGCGCATTCTCGCCGTGGCCTTTCGCGGTCAGCTTGTAGTTAACCAGCTCAGCGTCGAACTGGGTGATACGGTTAATCGCCTGGTAGACCGCGTCAACCGGGCCGTTACCGGTGGCTGCATCCGATTTAGCGACATCGCCGCAGCCCAGATTGACAGAGGCGGTGGCGGTGATGCTGGAACCGGTCTGGACGTTAAATTCGTGCAGCTGGAAATGTTCCGGCTCTTCATTCTGCTTGTTGATGAAGGCCAGCGCTTCCAGGTCGTAATCGAAAACCTGACCTTTTTTATCGGCCAGTTTCAGGAAGGCGTCATACAGCGTATCCAGATTGTAATCCTGCTCGGCATAGCCCATCTCTTCCATACGATGTTTTACCGCCGCGCGGCCAGAACGTGAGGTCAGGTTCAGCTGGATTTTGTGTAAGCCGATCGATTCCGGCGTCAGGATTTCATAGTTCTCGCGGTTCTTCAGCACGCCATCCTGATGAATACCCGAGGAGTGAGCGAAGGCGTTAGAGCCGACCACTGCCTTGTTCGCCGGGATCGGCATGTTGCAGATCTGGCTGACCATCTGGCTGGTACGGTAGATTTCCTGATGATTGATATTGGTATGCACGTTCATGATCTGCTGGCGGGTTTTAATCGCCATGATCACCTCTTCCAGCGCACAGTTACCGGCACGTTCACCCAGGCCATTCATCGTTCCTTCCACCTGACGCGCGCCCGCCTGTACGGCAGCCAGGGCGTTGCCCGTTGCCATACCCAGGTCATCGTGGGTGTGAACAGAGATAATTGCTTTGTCGATGTTAGGAACGCGATTCATCAGCTCGCCGATGATGTGGGCATACTCGCCTGGCAGGGTGTAGCCAACGGTATCGGGGATGTTGATGGTGGTGGCACCGGCGTTAATCGTGGCTTCTACCATCCGGCACAGGTCATCAATCGGGGTACGGCCGCCATCTTCGCAGGAGAACTCAACGTCGCTGGTGTAATTGCGCGCACGCTTCACCATATGCACCGCACGCTCAATCACTTCCGGCAGCGTGCTGCGCAGTTTGGTGGCGATGTGCATCGGTGAGGTAGCGATAAAGGTATGAATACGGAAGGCTTCGGCAACGCGCAGTGATTCGTACGCCGCATCAATATCTTTTTCCACACAGCGTGCCAGACCGCAGACCCGACTGTTTTTAATGGTGCGCGCAATGGTCTGCACAGACTCAAAGTCGCCCGGTGAGGAGACCGGGAAACCGACTTCCATCACATCCACGCCCATGCGCTCCAGCGCTAAAGCAATCTGCAATTTTTCTTTCACACTCAGGCTGGCCTGTAATGCCTGCTCACCGTCGCGCAGAGTGGTATCGAAAATAATGACTTGCTGGCTCATCGTAATCATCCTTATGCTTTTTCTGGCCTGGCAACGAGCATAAAAAAAACCCGCGACAGGCGCGGGTTTTTAACTTTCAGCAGGTTTGAATCAGTGTTTGATTCCGCCCACAAGTCTACCGCGCAAGCTGAGTGCGTTTAGTAGTAGACCGAGAAGGCGAACAGAACGAAACATGGATTCAAACCTTATAAAATGTTGTGCTGTACATATTGGTACTGGAATCACTCAGGGATGTCAACCTTCAATGCAGGGGTATTCTTAGTGGCGCCAGAGGAAGATATTCTGTTATTTAACGGTCAGGCAGCGTAATGAACAGCGCCGTAGTGGCTGCGGAGGCAATCGACCCGGGAATGAGCACTGATTTTGCGGGTCTTTGATTTTATTGTGTTGAAAATTAAAGACTTTATCGGGAAGGTGTCTCACGAGGATACAGGATATATCACCTGCTCTTTAGCATAATCGAATGCGTCTCAGCGATTTACTGGTTAATTACGCCAGAAAAGAAAAGTGTCAGGCGATTGTGGGCCAGGGCAGCCGGGTAATAAGTTTTCGTTATTTCTTAGATCACGCTGAAAATAATTTCTTAATCAGCATTTTCCTCTGCGGTTCTGCCGCGTAATTAGTTTAATCCGCGCAGCCAATTCTTATCGGGCAGAGCCTTTACGCCCCTGCCTTTTAATTTACGTGGGTTTGCGGTTTGCCTGCCCGGTTAACTGCGGTTATGGTAATCGACCTACTCTCAGAAAAATAAACTCAACAGATTTCTCTGTAACCGGACAGCGGCAGTTGTTTCCGCTGTCATGCATAAACATAAGATTTTGATTGGCAAAGCAGGCACCGGGGCTATGTGGTACGCGTTAACGGGCGTATTAACAGAGCCGGGTCCGCAAGCCTGGAGGCAGAAGATGGAGATGTTGTCAGGAGCCGAAATGGTCGTCCGTTCGTTAATCGATCAGGGCGTTAAGCAGGTATTCGGTTATCCGGGTGGCGCAGTGTTGGATATCTATGATGCGCTGCAAACCGTCGGGGGTATCGATCACATTCTGGTGCGTCATGAGCAGGGCGCGGTGCATATGGCTGACGGCCTGGCGCGCGCCACCGGTGAAGTCGGCGTGGTGCTCGTCACCTCCGGACCCGGCGCAACCAATGCGATTACCGGTATCGCCACCGCCTATATGGACTCGATTCCGCTGGTGATCCTCTCGGGTCAGGTTCCCTCGTCGCTGATTGGCTATGACGCCTTTCAGGAGTGCGACATGGTCGGCATCTCTCGTCCGGTAGTGAAGCACAGCTTTCCTGGTGAAAAGTACTGAAGAGATCCCAACCGTGTTGAAAAAGGCGTTCTGGCTGGCTTCCACCGGACGTCCGGGGCCGGTGGTGATCGATCTGCCGAAAGATATTCTGAATCCGGCCAACAAGTTGCCTTATCACTGGCCGGATACGGTGAGCATGCGCTCCTACAATCCGACTATTCAGGGCCATAAAGGTCAGATTAAGCGTGCGCTGACCACGTTGCTGGCCGCGAAGAAGCCGGTGATCTACGCCGGTGGTGGTGCCATTACCGCCGGCTGCGAAGCGGAACTGTTAAAGCTGGCCGAAAGCCTGAATATTCCGGTGACGACCTCGCTGATGGGCCTGGGCGCGTTCCCTGGCACTCATCGTCAGTGCGTTGGCATGCTCGGTATGCACGGCACGTACGAAGCCAACATGACGATGCACAACACCGACCTGATTTTTGGTATCGGTGTGCGCTTTGATGACCGCACCACCAACAACCTGGCGAAATATTGTCCCAACGCCACGGTGATGCATATCGATATCGACCCGACCTCTATCTCTAAGACGGTGGCGGCGGATATCCCGATTGTCGGTGATGCGAAGCAGGTGCTGCAGCAGATGCTGGAGTTACTGGCGCAAAGCGAAAGCCAGCGCGCTGAGAGCCTGCACGACTGGTGGCAGGAGATTGAGGGCTGGCGCAGTCGTCACTGCCTGGAATTTGATCGCACCAGCGACAAAATCAAGCCGCAGGCGGTGATTGAAACCATCAGCCGTCTGACCAAAGGCGATGCGTATGTGACCTCGGATGTGGGCCAGCACCAGATGTTTGCTGCGCTCTATTATCCTTTCGATAAACCGCGCCGCTGGATCAATTCCGGCGGTCTGGGCACCATGGGCTTTGGCCTGCCTGCTGCGCTGGGTGTGAAGATGGCGCTGCCGGACGAAACAGTCATCTGCGTAACGGGCGATGGCAGTATCCAGATGAACATTCAGGAGCTTTCCACCGCGCTGCAGTACGATCTGCCGGTGCTGGTGCTGAACCTGAACAACCGGGTGCTGGGCATGGTGAAGCAGTGGCAGGATATGATCTACTCCGGTCGTCACTCCCAGTCTTACATGGAGTCACTGCCTGACTTCGTGCGTCTGGCGGAAGCCTACGGCCACGTCGGGATCGCGATTGAACATCCGGCTGAACTGGAAGAGAAACTGGCGCTGGCGCTGGAAACCCTGGCGAAGGGACGTCTGGTATTTGTGGATGTCACCGTTGACGGTAGCGAGCATGTTTACCCGATGCAGATTCGCGGTGGCAGCATGGATGAGATGTGGTTGAGCAAAACGGAGAGGACATAATTATGCGTCGTATTTTATCAGTTCTGCTGGAGAACGAATCCGGCGCATTATCCCGTGTCGTCGGCCTGTTCTCGCAGCGCGGCTATAACATTGAGAGCCTGACCGTGGCGCCAACGGATGATCCTACGCTGTCGCGGATGACCATTCAGACGGTGGGCGATCAGAAGGTGCTGGAGCAGATTGAAAAGCAGCTGCACAAGCTGGTAGATGTGCTGCGCGTTACCGAGCTGGGGCAGGGCGCCTATGTTGAGCGCGAAATCATGCTGGTGAAGATTCAGGCGAGCGGTTATGGCCGCGAAGAGGTGAAGCGTAACGCCGAGATCTTCCGTGGTCAGATCATCGACGTAACGCCGACGCTGTACACGGTTCAGCTGGCAGGCACCAGTGACAAACTGGATGCCTTCCTGAGTACCGTTCGCGATGTGGCTGAAATTGTTGAAGTGGCACGCTCCGGTATCGTCGGCGTTTCACGCGGCGATCGTATCATGCGTTAATCACGCAGCGTCATCATCAATCCTCACCTAACCCGGCGAAATGCCGGGTTTTTTTATTTTTTATGCGCCAGGCGAGTTACATTCAGAAAAGCGGTTGCTCCGCGCACTTTTCTGCTGTTAGATGATAGCCATGAGTTATCCATAGCTTAACTGCGGCTATTTCTGCCGTAAAAGCGGATTTGATGGTGGGGTTATCGTGAAACTGGATGAAATTGCGCGTTTGGCAGGCGTGTCGCGCACCACGGCCAGTTATGTGATCAATGGCAAAGCGCGGCAGTATCGTGTCAGCGACAAAACCGTTGAGAAAGTCATGGCGGTGGTACGTGAGCATAATTATCACCCCAATGCGGTGGCTGCCGGGCTGCGCGCCGGGCGTACGCGCTCAATTGGGTTAGTGATCCCCGATCTGGAAAATACCAGTTATACCCGTATTGCGAACTATCTTGAGCGGCAGGCCCGTCAGCGCGGCTATCAGCTGCTGATCGCCTGTTCTGAAGATCAGCCCGATAACGAGATGCGCTGCATTGAGCATCTGTTACAGCGCCAGGTCGATGCGATCATCGTCTCTACCTCGTTACCGCCAGAGCATCCCTTTTATCAGCGCTGGATCAACGATCCCCTGCCGATTATTGCGTTAGATCGCGCGCTGGATCGTGAACATTTCACCAGCGTAGTGGGTGCCGATCAGGACGATGCCCATATGCTGGCGGCTGAACTGCGTCAGCTTGAGGTCAAAAATGTGCTGTTCCTCGGTGCATTACCCGAGCTGTCGGTAAGTTTCCTGCGCGAGCTGGGTTTCCGCGATGCATGGAAAGACGATCCCCGGCCGATTGACTATATCTACTGCAATAGCTTCGAACGCACAGCCGCCGCGGCACTGTTTGAACAATACCTTGAAGATCACCCGATGCCGGAGGCGCTTTTTTACCACCTCATTTGGCTTGCTGCAGGGTGTGATGGATGTGACGCTGAAACGAGACGGACGGCTTCCGACCGAGCTGGCCATCGCCACCTTTGGCGACCACGAATTACTGGACTTTCTTGAGTGTCCGGTGCTGGCGGTAGGTCAGCGTCATCGTGACGTGGCAGAGCGCGTGCTGGAATTAGTTTTAGCCTCGCTGGATGAACCCAGAAAACCAAAACCCGGGTTAACCCGCATTCGCCGTAATTTATACCGTCGCGGACAATTAAGCCGAAAAGTTAAATGAGCCACGGGCAGTATTACGCTGCCCGCCCATTTTATTTAACGATTTAACTGATTAAATAAACAGGTCGACGTAAAAAAAGCGTAAATTCTGCTCATCAAATCTAACAAAGCAGAAAGGGTTATTTTTATTATCTGCTTACAACTTCAACAAACTTACTTTCCCGTCTGGCCTTAAGCCGCTGGGCTTCCTTTCGGAAATCCCCTAAAATGCCGCCGCTGTCTCAGAAACCACGATTAATATTTAGCCCTTTACATTGTTTCATTTTTAGTCGTTTTTTCCCGGGTCGTTTTTTTTATTCAGGTATTCATCGGCTTAATTTTTACTTTCCCCTTTTATTCGTTTATAGCGTCGCCAGAGAATAATTCTTCACTCTGTAAAGAGTGATATTCACCTGCCGCTCCGGCTTGACAAGGATTTCATGGGATCCTTAAACTCGTTTCGTGGTAAAAAAGTGGGATAAAGTGGCGTAAATGGGTGATGAGGAGAAGAGACTGGCATGTTCCGCGGAGCAACGTTAGTCAATCTCGACAGCAAAGGGCGGCTCGCCGTACCTACGCGATATCGCGATTTGCTGATTGGGGAGTCTCAGGGGCAGATGGTCTGTACCATCGACCTCCACCAGCCATGCCTGTTGCTTTATACCCTGCCCGAATGGGAAATCATTGAAAAAAAGCTGGCACGCCTTTCCAGTATGAATCCACTTGAGCGCCGCGTGCAGCGTTTGCTGCTGGGGCATGCCAGTGAATGTCAGATGGATAATGCAGGCCGCCTGCTGCTGGCGAATACGCTTCGGCAGCACGCAAAATTAACCAAAGAAGTGATGCTGGTTGGACAGTTCAATAAATTTGAGCTGTGGGATGAACAGACCTGGTATCAACAAGTCAGGGACGATATTGACGCAGAACAGTCGGCTCAGGAGCCTTTATCTGAGCGGTTGCAGGACTTGTCGCTATAGCTATGCAGGAAAATTTCAAACATACCACCGTGCTGTTGGATGAGGCGGTTAACGGCCTCAATATCAGGGAAGACGGTATTTACATCGACGGCACTTTTGGTCGTGGTGGCCATTCACGCCTGATTCTTTCGCAGCTGGGAGAGAAGGGAAAGCTGATCGCCATCGATCGTGATCCGCAAGCTATCGCCGCTGCCGCAGAGATCACCGACCCGCGTTTTTCAATTATTCATGGCCCTTTTTCCGCGCTGGCAGAGTATGTCTCTGAACGGGATCTGGTCGGAAAGATTGACGGCATTTTGCTGGACCTGGGGGTTTCATCACCGCAACTGGATGACGCCGAACGTGGCTTCTCCTTTATGCGTGACGGACCGCTGGATATGCGAATGGACCCGTCGCGCGGGCACTCCGCCGCAGAATGGTTGCTGCACGCAGAAGAGGCGGATATCGCGTTTGTCCTGAAGACCTACGGTGAAGAGCGATTCGCCAAACGCATCGCCCGGGCCATTGTCGAGCGTAATCGCGAACAGCCGATGACCCGGACCCGTGAACTGGCTGAGGTGATCTCAATCGCCATGCCGGTAAAAGATAAGTTTAAGCATCCGGCCACGCGCAGCTTCCAGGCGATTCGTATCTGGATTAACAGCGAACTGGAAGAGATCGATATTGCCCTGAAAGGCGCTGTTGAAGTGCTGGCTCCGCAGGGCCGTCTCTCTGTTATCAGCTTCCATTCACTGGAAGATCGGCTGGTGAAGCGCTTTATGCGCGATCAGAGTCGCGGGCCGCAGGTGCCGCCTGGGATTCCCATGACTGAACATCAGCTGCGTGCCCTGGGTGGGCGTGAACTGAAGTTGCTCGGCAAAATGTCGCCGGGTGACGCTGAAGTCTCTGAAAACCCACGTGCGCGCAGCTCGGTATTACGTATCGCGGAGAAAACCGACGCATGATCGGTAATGAGCGTCACAGTCTGCCTGCCGTCATCGGCGGGGATCTGCTGCGAAAAGGCAAGATTCCGGTGCTGTTGCTGATCGCTGTGGTGGTTTCTGCCGTGCTGGTGGTGACGACCACCCATAAAACAAGACTGTTAACCGCGCAGCGCGAACAGCTGGTGCTGGAGCGTGACGCACTCGATATCGAGTGGCGCAACCTGATCCTGGAAGAGAATGCACTGGGCGATCACAGCCGTGTTGAACGCATCGCCACCGAGAAGCTGCAACTGCAGCACGTTGATCCTTCACAAGAAAATATCGTGGTGCAGAAATAAGGACCTCAGATAGCGAATGAGCGGCACAGGCAGAACGCTGAAATTGAAGAAACCGGAAGATAAAGCCAGCTTTGTAAGCTGGCGTTTTGCGTTGCTGTGCGGCTGTATTTTACTGGCGCTGGGTGGATTGCTGTCACGTGTGGCCTGGCTGCAGGTGATTAATCCTGGCAAGCTGGTAAAAGAGGGCGATCTGCGCTCGCTGCGTGTTCAGGCGGTGCCCACCTCACGCGGTATGATCAGCGATCGCGCCGGACGCCCGCTGGCAGTCAGCGTGCCGGTCAACGCTATCTGGGCCGATCCCAAAGAGCTGCACGCCGGTGGCGGCGTGACGCTGGACAGCCGCTGGAAGGCGCTTTCCGATGCGCTCTCTATTCCCCTTGATCAGCTGGCCGCCCGCGTGAATGCCAATCCCAAAGGCCGCTTTGTCTATCTGGCGCGCCAGGTCAATCCGGCTATCGGCGACTACGTTAAAAAACTCAAACTTCCCGGTATTCATCTGCGCGAAGAGTCGCGCCGTTACTATCCTGCCGGGCAGGTCACCTCCCATCTCATTGGCTTTACCAACATCGACGGGCAGGGCATTGAAGGCATCGAGAAGAGCTTTGATAAGTGGCTGACCGGTGCACCCGGCGAGCGGACGGTGCGTAAAGATCGGTATGGTCGGGTCATCGAGGATATCTCTTCGGTGGACAGCCGGGCCGCTCATAACCTGACGCTGAGCATTGATGAGCGGTTACAGGCGCTGGTTTACCGTGAACTGAATAACGCCGTTGCCTTTAACAAAGCGGAATCGGGTACGGCGGTGCTGGTGGATGTCAATACCGGTGAAGTGCTGGCGATGGCCAACAGCCCGGCTTACAACCCGAACAATCTCGGCAATACGCCAAAAGATCTGATGCGTAACCGCGCCATCACCGACATTTTCGAACCTGGCTCTACCGTGAAGCCGATGGTGGTGATGACGGCGCTGCAGCGTGGTGTGGTGAGAGAGAACAGCGTCCTGAATACCGTGCCGTACCGCGTCAATGGTCATGAGATCAAAGATGTGGCGCGCTACAACGAATTGACCCTGACAGGGGTTTTACAGAAGTCGAGTAACGTCGGTGTTTCACGTCTGGCGTTAGCGATGCCTTCCTCAGCGCTGGTAGAAACTTACGCGCGCTTTGGACTGGGCAAACCGACCAATTTGGGGCTGGTCGGGGAAAGCAGTGGCTTATACCCTAAAAAACAACGGTGGTCTGACATAGAGAGGGCCACCTTCTCTTTCGGCTACGGGCTAATGGTAACGCCGTTACAGTTAGCGCGAGTCTACGCAACGATTGGCAGCTATGGCATTAATCGCCCGCTGTCGATCACCAAAGTGGATCCGCCCGTCGCGGGACAACGCGTTTTCGATGAGTCACTGGTGAAAACCGTGATGCACATGATGGAAAGCGTGGCGCTGCCCGGTGGCGGGGGCGTCAAAGCGGCAATCAAGGGTTATCGCATTGCGATAAAAACCGGTACGGCGAAAAAGGTCGGGCCGGACGGACGCTACGTCAATAAATACATTGCCTACACCGCAGGCGTCGCGCCTGCCAGTCATCCCCGATTCGCGCTGGTGGTGGTGATCAACGATCCCCAGGCCGGCAAGTATTACGGCGGTGCGGTCTCTGCTCCGGTATTTGGAGCCATCATGGGTGGCGTACTGCGTACCATGAACATCGAGCCGGACGCGTTACCGACCAATGACAAGAATGAGCTGGTGACTAACAGAAGTGAGGAATCAAGTGACAGATCGTAACCTGCGCGATTTACTCGGCCCCTGGGTGCCAGGCGCGCCGGCGCGCCCACTGCGTGACATGACCCTGGATAGCCGCATTGCGGCTTCTGGCGATCTGTTTGTCGCTGTTGCAGGCCATCAGGTTGATGGACGCCGATTCATTCCGCAGGCAATTGCGCAGGGCGTTGCCGCTGTGGTGGCGGAAGCTGAGGGTGAAGCGGTCGACGGCGAAATCCGTGAAATGCACGGCGTACCGGTTATCTATCTGGCGCAGCTGCATCAGCGCCTTTCGGCCCTGGCAGGCCGTTTTTATCAGCAGCCGGGCGAAAAACAGAAGCTGATTGGCGTCACCGGCACCAACGGTAAAACCACCACCACCCAGTTGCTGGCGCAGTGGGCGACGCTACTGGGTGAGACCAGTGCGGTGATGGGCACCGTCGGCAATGGGCTGGTAGGTCACTTAGCGGCGACAGAAAATACTACGGGTTCAGCGGTTGATGTTCAGCATCTGCTGCACGATCTGGCTGAAAAAGGGGCGACCCTGACCGCAATGGAAGTCTCGTCACACGGACTGGTTCAGCATCGCGTCGCTGCGCTGCCGTTTGCCGCGGCGGTCTTCACCAATCTCAGTCGCGATCACCTCGATTACCACGGTGATATGCAGAGCTATGAGTCAGCTAAATGGCTGCTCTTTTCTGAGCATCAGGTCGGGCAGGCGATCCTTAACGCGGATGACGAAGTCGGTCGTCGCTGGCTGGCGCGCTTACCTGATGCCGTTGCGGTCACCATGGAGGATAACCTCCAGCCGGGCTGCCACGGGCGCTGGCTTAAAGCCGATGCGGTGGATTACCACGATAACGGCGCACATATTCGTTTCAGTTCCAGCTGGGGCAACGGCGAAATTGACAGTCCGCTGATGGGTGCCTTCAACGTCAGCAATCTGATGCTGGCGCTGGCGACGCTGCTGTCACTGGATTATCCGCTGGCGACGCTAATCAGCGTTGCGCCGCAGTTGCAGCCGGTCAACGGGCGTATGGAAGTGTTCAGCGCCGCAGGAAAACCGACGGTTGTCGTAGATTATGCCCACACCCCGGATGCGCTGGAAAAAGCGCTGGAAGCGGCACGTCTGCACTGCAAAGGAAAACTCTGGTGCCTGTTTGGCTGCGGCGGTGACCGTGACAAAGGCAAACGCCCGTTAATGGGCGCGATTGCTGAGCAATATGCGGATGTGGTGGTGATTACGGATGACAATCCGCGCAGCGAAGATCCGCAGGCGATTGTAAAAGATATTCTGACCGGTTTGCTGGACCCAGGCCGCGCCCGCGTGGTCTCTGGTCGTGCGCAGGCGGTCACCAACACCATTATGCAGGCGCAGCCCGACGATATCGTGCTGGTGGCTGGCAAAGGCCATGAAGATTATCAGATCATTGGCAATCGCCGTCTCGACTACTCCGATCGTGCCACCGTTGCGGCACTGCTGGGAGGCGTTGCATGATTCCGGTTTCATTAAAAACCCTGGCAGAGATCACCGGCGGCACGCTGCACGGCAGTGATTTAACGCTGAGTGACGTGACCACCGATACCCGCAAAGTCACGGCGGGCAGCCTGTTTGTTGCGCTGGTGGGCGAACGCTTTGATGCGCACGACTTCGCCGGCGATGCCATTGCGAATGGCGCACAGGCGCTACTGGTAAGTAAGCATTTACCTGTCGCTGTGCCACAGGTGGTGGTTGAAGATACCCGTCTCGCCTTTGGCAGACTGGGCGCATGGGTTCGTCAGCAGTCGAACGCCCGTGTAGTGGCGCTGACCGGCTCCTCCGGCAAAACCTCGGTTAAAGAGATGACGGCGGCGATTCTGCGTGAGTGTGGCGAAACGCTCTACACCGCAGGCAATCTTAACAACGATTATGGCGTACCGATGACGCTGCTGCGGCTGACCGCAGAACATCAGTATGCGGTCATCGAACTCGGTGCGAATCATCAGGGCGAAATCGCCTACACCACGGGACTGGTTCAACCGGAAAGCGCGCTGGTGAATAACCTGGCCGCAGCGCATCTGGAAGGCTTTGGTTCGCTGGCCGGTGTTGCTAAAGCCAAGGGCGAAATCTTCCAGGGCTTACCGGCTCACGGCATTGCGATTCTGAACGCAGAGAGCAATGACTGGCCCAACTGGCAGAGCACGCTGCAGGATAAAACCGTGTGGCGTTTCTCACCGCAGGCGGCAGAGTGTGAATTCTCCGCCCGTGATATCCGCATTGCTCAGGATGGTACCCATTTTGTGATGATAACGCCGCGTGGCGAAGCTGAGATCGTGCTGCCATTGCCGGGTCGGCATAACATCGCCAACGCCCTGGCGGCGGCGGCACTGGCTCTGTCAGTGGATGCACCGCTTAGCGCCGTTCAGCTGGGGCTGAAAAACCTGCAGTCGGTGCCAGGTCGTTTGTTCCCGGTTCGCCTCTCTGCGCATCAGCTGCTGCTGGATGACAGCTACAACGCTAACGTCGGTTCGATGACAGCAGCTGTTCAGGTCCTGTCAGAGATGCCGGGTTACCGGGTGCTGGTCACGGGTGATATGGCGGAACTGGGTGAAGAGACCGAAAGTTGTCACCGCGAAGTGGGGCAAGCGGCACGTGACGCAGGCATTGATCGCGTGCTGAGCACCGGAAAATTCAGCCATTTCATCAGTGAAAGCAGTGAAGTTGGCGAACATTTCAGCGATAAGACTGCGCTGACTGAACGTTTGCGTCAATTGTTGTCCGAACACTCAGAAATTACCGTCCTGATAAAAGGTTCACGTAGTGCCGCCATGGAGCAGGTAGTACAGAGCTTAAAGGAGAAAGGAACATGTTAGTTTGGCTGGCCGAGCATCTGGTCGCTTTTTATTCGGGATTTAACGTCTTTTCCTATCTGACGTTTCGCGCCATTGTCAGCCTGCTGACCGCGTTATTCATCTCTCTCTGGATGGGGCCGCGCCTGATCGCCTGGCTGCAGAAATTACAGATTGGCCAGGTCGTCCGTAACGATGGCCCGGAATCGCATTTCAGTAAGCGCGGCACGCCGACCATGGGGGGCATCATGATTCTGACCTCCATCACCATTTCGGTGCTGATGTGGGCATATCCGTCGAATCCTTATGTCTGGTGCGTGCTGTTCGTGTTAATCGGCTTTGGCATCATCGGCTTTGTCGATGACTACCGCAAAGTGGTACGCAAAGACACCAAAGGCCTGATCGCCCGCTGGAAATATTTCTGGATGTCGGTAATTTCGCTGGGCGTCGCGTTCGGGCTCTATGCGGCGGGCAAAGATACCCCCCGCGACCCAACTGGTCGTGCCCTTTTTCAAAGACATCATGCCGCAGCTAGGTCTGTTTTATGTGCTGCTGGCTTACTTTGTGATTGTCGGAACGGGTAATGCGGTCAATCTGACCGATGGCCTGGATGGGCTGGCGATTATGCCAACCGTCTTTGTCGCCGCGGGCTTTGCGCTGGTTGCCTGGGCCACCGGTAACGTGAAGTTTGCTGAATATCTGCATATTCCCTATCTGCGTCACGCCGGTGAGCTGGTGATTGTCTGTACCGCCATTGTCGGGGCAGGGCTGGGCTTCCTGTGGTTCAACACCTATCCGGCTCAGGTCTTTATGGGCGACGTGGGTTCGCTGGCGCTGGGCGGCGCGCTGGGCACCATTGCGGTGTTGCTGCGTCAGGAATTTTTACTGGTGATCATGGGCGGCGTATTTGTGGTTGAAACGCTGTCGGTGATCCTGCAGGTGGGATCGTTTAAGTTGCGCGGCCAGCGTATTTTCCGCATGGCGCCGATCCATCACCACTATGAACTTAAGGGCTGGCCGGAACCGCGCGTCATTGTGCGCTTCTGGATTATTTCGCTAATGCTGGTGCTGATTGGCCTGGCCACGCTGAAGGTGCGTTAATCATGGCTGACTATCGGGGTAGAAAAGTCGTCATCATCGGGCTGGGCCTCACCGGGCTCTCCTGTGTTGATTTCTTTTTAGCGCAGGGCGTAACGCCTCGCGTGATGGACACCCGTGTCTCGCCGCCGGGGCTGGATAAATTGCCCGGGCAGGTTGAACGCCATCTGGGCGGCATCAACGGTGACTGGCTGCTGGCGGCCGATCTGATTGTTGCCAGCCCTGGCGTCGCGCTGGCGCATCCGATTCTCAGCGAAGCCGTCGAAGCCGGCATCGAAATTGTCGGTGACATTGAGCTCTTTTGCCGCGAGGCGCAGGCGCCGATCGTGGCGATCACCGGCTCCAACGGTAAAAGCACGGTGACTACGCTGGTGGGTGAAATGGCGAAAGCCGCAGGCTGGCAGGTGGGCGTCGGCGGCAATATTGGTCTGCCCGCGCTGAGTCTGCTGCAGTCACCGGCGCAACTCTATGTACTGGAACTCTCCAGTTTCCAACTGGAGACCACGCACAGTCTGAAAGCCGCGGCGGCAACCATACTTAACGTCAGCGAAGATCATATGGATCGCTATCCGCTGGGTATGCAGCAGTATCGCGCTGCTAAGCTGCGGGTCTATGAGAATGCACAGGTCTGCATCGTTAACGCCGATGATGCCCTGACGATGCCGGTACGCGGCGCGGACACCCGCTGCGTCAGCTTTGGTGTCGATTTCGGGGACTACCACCTTAACAAGCAGCAGGGCAGTATCTGGCTGCGGGTGAAAGGCGAGAAAGTTCTGAACACGGCTGAAATGAAGATGGTGGGACAGCACAACTACACCAATGCGCTGGCTGCGCTGGCGCTGGCCGATGCGGTGGGTCTGCCACGCGCCTCCAGTCTGGCCGCCTTAACGCACTTTAACGGTCTGGCGCATCGCTTCCAGCTGGTTCATGAGCATCAGGGCGTGCGCTGGATCAATGACTCCAAAGCGACCAACGTCGGCAGCACCGAAGCAGCGCTGAATGGCCTGCAGGTGAAGGGAACGCTGTGGCTGCTGATGGGCGGTGATGGCAAGTCGGCCGATTTTACGCCGCTGATCCCCTGGCTGCAGGGCGACAATGTGCGCCTTTACTGCTTTGGTCGCGATGGCGATGCGCTGGCGGCGCTGCGTCCGGAGATCGCCGTGCGCACTGAGACCATGCGCCAGGCGATGGAGCAGATTGCGCCGCAGGTTAAAGCAGGCGATATGGTTCTGCTGTCGCCAGCCTGCGCCAGCCTTGACCAGTTCCGTAACTTTGAGCAGCGCGGTGAGCAGTTCGCGCAACTGGCGAAGGAGCTGAGCTGATGCGTATTCCTGGCGCCGGACTGGCGGGATATTTCTCAGGACGCCTGAAAGACTGGGTCATGGGCGCACGCGAAAGTGATGACTCTTCGCTGGTGCTCTATGACCGCACACTGCTATGGCTGACGCTGGGCCTGGCGGTGATTGGTTTCGTGATGGTGACGTCGGCTTCAATGCCGGTGGGTCAGCGTCTGAATGACGATCTCTTTTATTTTGCCAAGCGCGATGCCTTCTACATCGTGCTGGCTGTATGTATGGCGCTGGTCACGCTGCGGGTGCCGATGGATTTCTGGCAGCGCTACAGCAACGTGATGCTGATGGTCACGGTCGCGATGCTGCTGATTGTTCTGGTAGTCGGTAGCTCGGTTAACGGTGCATCGCGCTGGATCGCGCTGGGTCCGCTGCGTATTCAGCCTGCAGAGCTGTCGAAGCTCTCTCTGTTCTGCTATCTCGCCAGTTATCTGGTGCGCAAAGTGGAAGAGGTGCGTAACAACTTCTGGGGCTTCTGTAAGCCGATGGGCGTGATGGTGGTGCTGGCCGTGTTACTGCTGGCGCAGCCGGATCTCGGTACGGTGGTTGTGCTGTTTGTGACGACCCTGGCGATGCTGTTCCTGGCGGGCGCCAAACTGTGGCAGTTCCTGGCAATCATCGGTTCCGGCATCTTTGCGGTGATCCTGCTGATCATTGCAGAACCCTACCGTATGCGCCGTGTGACCTCGTTCTGGAACCCGTGGGAAGATCCCTTTGGTAGTGGCTACCAGCTGACCCAGTCACTGATGGCATTTGGTCGCGGGGAATTCTGGGGCCAGGGGCTCGGTAACTCCGTGCAAAAGCTGGAATATCTGCCCGAAGCGCATACCGACTTTATTTTCGCCATCATCGGGGAAGAACTCGGCTACGTCGGTGTGGTAATGGCACTTTTAATGGTATTCTTCGTCGCTTTTCGTGCGATGTCGATTGGCCGTCGTGCTCTGGAACTGGATCAGCGTTTTTCCGGCTTTTTTAGCCTGTTCAATCGGAGTCTGGTTCAGCTTCCAGGCGCTGGTTAACGTCGGTGCAGCAGCCGGTATGTTACCGACCAAAGGTCTGACCTTACCGCTGATCAGTTACGGTGGGTCGAGTCTGATCATTATGTCGACTGCCATCGTCTTTTTATTACGCATAGATTATGAAACGCGCCTGGCGAAAGCGCAGGCGTTTACCCGAGGTGGTCGATGAGCGGTAAGCGATTGATGGTGATGGCAGGCGGAACCGGCGGACATGTCTTTCCCGGTCTGGCTGTCGCCCATCATCTGATGGAACAGGGCTGGCAGGTCCGCTGGTTAGGCACTGCCGACCGTATGGAAGCCGATCTGGTGCCAAAGCACGGCATCGACATCGACTTCATCCGCATCAGCGGATTACGTGGTAAAGGCATGAAGGCGTTGCTGCTGGCACCGCTGCGCATCTTTAATGCATGGCGTCAGGCCCGTCGCATCATGAAGGCCTGGCAGCCGGATGTCGTGCTGGGCATGGGTGGCTACGTTTCCGGTCCTGGCGGCTTAGCGGCCTGGAGTTGCGGTATTCCGGTGGTGCTGCATGAGCAGAACGGTATTGCCGGGCTGACCAACAAATGGCTGGCGAAAATCGCTACGAAAGTATTGCAGGCGTTTCCGGGCGCGTTTCCCGCCGCCGATGTGGTGGGAAATCCAGTTCGCACTGATGTACTGGCACTGCCTTTACCCGCGCAACGTCTCGCGAATCGTCATGGCCCGATACGGGTGCTGGTGATCGGTGGCAGTCAGGGTGCGCGGATACTGAACCAGACGCTGCCGCAGGTTGCCGCGCTGGTGGGTGATGAGATCACCCTGTGGCATCAGACCGGTAAAGGGTCGTTGCCCGAAACAGAGAAAGCTTATCAGCAGGTCGGGCAGACGCAGCACAAGGTGACCGAGTTTATTGATGACATGGCTGCCGCCTACGCCTGGGCTGATGTGGTGGTGTGCCGCTCCGGCGCGTTAACCGTGAGCGAAGTCGCTGCCGCGGGTTTACCAGCGATTTTCGTGCCATTTCAGCACAAAGATCGCCAGCAGTACTGGAACGCGCTGCCGCTGGAGAAAGCGGGCGCCGCCAGAATTTTTGAGCAGCCGCAATTTACTGCGGAGGCTGTAGCGGATCAGCTACGCCACTGGGATCGCGCAACACTGCTGACGATGGCTGAGCAGGCCCGTCAGGTGGCGATCCCCGATGCGACTGAACGGGTCGCTCAGGAAGTGGCTCGCGCCGCAAAGTAATCATTCCGGTCAGCGTGTCTGACCTGTACCCGGACTGGGTACAAACTGAAATAGCAGGTAACTGAGAGCGATGAATACACAACAATTGGCAAAACTGCGTTCTATCGTGCCCGAGATGCGTCGCGTCCGGCACATCCACTTTGTCGGCATCGGCGGTGCTGGCATGGGCGGTATTGCCGAAGTGTTAGCAAATGAAGGCTACCATATCAGCGGTTCAGATCTGGCCCCTAACCCGGTGACGCAGAACCTGATTGCGCTGGGTGCCACCATTTATTTTAACCATCGCCCCGAAAACGTGACCGATGCCAGCGTCGTAGTGGTTTCCAGCGCCGTTTCGCAGGATAACCCCGAACTGGTGGCGGCACGTGAACAGCGTATCCCGGTGATCCGTCGCGCGGAGATGCTGGCTGAGCTGATGCGTTTTCGTCACGGCATCGCCGTTGCGGGTACCCATGGCAAAACGACCACCACGGCGATGGTGTCGAGTATTTATGCGGAAGCGGGTCTCGATCCGACTTTTGTTAACGGCGGACTGGTCAAAGCAGCAGGCACCCATGCCCGTCTGGGTCACAGCCGGTATCTGATTGCTGAAGCGGATGAGAGTGATGCGTCGTTCCTGCATCTGCAACCGATGGTGGCGATTGTGACCAATATCGAAGCTGACCATATGGACACCTATCAGGGCGATTTTGAGAACCTGAAGCAGACGTTTATTAATTTCCTGCACAACCTGCCGTTTTACGGTCGTGCGGTGATGTGTGTGGATGATGCGGTTATTCGTGATCTGATCCCTCGCGTGGGACGCCATATCACCACGTACGGTTTCAGTGATGATGCTGACCTGCGCATTGAAAATTATGAACAGAGTGGCGCGCAGGGGCATTTCACCTTGATCCGTCAGGATAAAGCACCGCTGCAGATTACGCTGAACGCGCCGGGACGCCACAACGCCCTGAATGCGGCAGCCGCCGTCGCCGTCGCCAGTGAAGAGGGCATTGAAGACAATGCTATCCTGGCTGCGCTGGAGAGTTTCCAGGGCACGGGCCGTCGCTTTGATCTGCTGGGTGAATTCCCGACAGAGCCGGTCAACGGACAGCCGGGCACCGCGATGCTGGTTGATGATTACGGTCATCATCCCACCGAAGTGGACGCGACAATTAAAGCCGCGCGCGCAGGCTGGCCGGATAAAAAACTGGTGATGGTGTTTCAGCCGCACCGTTACAGCCGAACCCGCGATCTGTTTGATGATTTCGCCAACGTACTGTCGCATGTGGATGTGTTGCTGATGCTGGATGTTTACTCTGCCGGTGAAACCGCTATTCCGGGTGCTGACAGCCGGTCGCTGTGCCGTGCGATTCGTAATCGCGGCAAGGTGGATCCGATTCTGGTGCCGGAACATGACGCGCTGCCAGAGATGCTGGCACCGCTGCTGTCAGGCAATGACCTGATTCTGGTGCAGGGAGCCGGTAACGTCGGCAAGGTTGCCCGCAAGCTGGCTGACACTAAGCTCCAGCCGGAACGCAAAGCGGAGGATCGTCATGGCGGATAAAGTTGCAGTATTAATGGGTGGCACCTCGGCAGAGCGCGAGGTTTCGCTGAACTCAGGTCAGGCCGTCCTCGCCGGATTACGGGAAATGGGCATTGATGCGCATGGCATCGATACCCGTGATGTCTCTGTGCTGACGCTGAAAGAGCAGGGCTTTACCAAAGCCTTTATCGCACTGCATGGCCGGGGAGGAGAAGATGGCACGCTGCAGGCGGTGCTGGAGTTCCTGCAACTGCCGTACACCGGCAGCGGCGTGATGGCATCGGCCGTGACTATGGATAAGCTGCGCACCAAGCTGCTGTGGCAGGGACGTGGTTTACCGTCAGGAAAGTTTGTCTGGCTGACGCGTCAGCAGTTTGATGCCGGTCTGGACGCAGAAAACAACGCGGCAATTGCGGCACTTGGCCTGCCGTTGTTCGTCAAGCCAGCCTGCGAAGGCTCCAGCGTGGGCATCAGTCGGGTTAACGATCTGAGCGCGCTGCCGGCGGCACTGGACATGGCGTTTAAGCACGACAATGACGTGCTGGTCGAAGCGTTTCTCAGCGGCGCGGAGTACACCGTCGCGATTGTGGGCGATCGTATTCTGCCCTCGATTGAAATAAAGAGCGCCAGCGAGTTCTATGACTATGAAGCTAAATACATTTCTGACGATACTCAGTACGTCTGTCCGGCCGATTTAAGCGCTGAACGTGAAGCGGAATTACAACAGCTGGTACTGGCGGCCTGGCGTGCGCTGGGATGTCGCGGCTGGGGACGGGTTGATGTGATGACCGACGGGGAAGGGCGCTTTCAGTTACTGGAAGCCAATACCTCACCGGGCATGACCAGCCACAGTCTGGTGCCAATGGCAGCGAAACAGGCGGGCATGAGCTTCCCGCAGCTGGTTGCCCATATTCTGGAGCTGGCCGACTGATATGTCACAGGCGGCGATGAGAGTTCGAAACCGTGAACCGCAGGAGCGTATTCGCACCGGGCGCAGTAACGGTGCCCGACTGTTCGGCATTATTTTTCTGCTGATCGTCATCGGGATTATGGTTGCTGGCGGGCTGGTGGTACTGAAGTGGATGAACGATGCGTCCCGGCTGCCATTGTCAAAACTGGTGGTGACAGGACAGACGCACTACACCACACACGATGATATTCGTCAGGCGATTTTGTCGCTGGGTCCGCCTGGTACGTTTATGTCTCAGGACGTGGACATCCTGCAGCAGCAGATTGAGCGGCTGCCCTGGATTAAGCAGGTCAGCGTACGTAAGCAGTGGCCGGACGAACTGAAGATCCACCTTGTGGAGTACACACCGGTGGCGCGCTGGAACGATTTGCACATGGTGGATGCTGAGGGTGTCTCCTTCAGCGTACCCGCCAGTCATGTCGGCAAAGAGACAATGCCGATGTTGTACGGGCCGGAAGGGAGTGAGAAAGAGGTCCTGGCGGGCTATCACAGCATGGATGATGTGCTGAAAGCCCGGAAGTTTACTCTGAAGGTGGCGTCGATGACGGCGCGGCGTTCATGGCAGCTGGTCACCAGCGACGATGTTCGTATCGAACTGGGCCGCAGCGACACCATGAAACGACTGAATCGCTTTATTGAGCTCTACCCGGTGCTGCAACAGCAAGGTCAGAACGAGAGCAAACGTATCAGCTACGTGGATTTACGATACGACTCTGGCGCTTCTGTTGGCTGGACACCGATCGTGATGGAGCCACAGGACAGTAATCAGCAACAGAACCAGGCACAGGCTAAACAACAATGATCAAGGCAACGGACAGAAAACTGGTAGTTGGACTCGAAATCGGCACTGCGAAGGTTGCCGCCCTGGTTGGGGAAGTTCTGCCCGATGGTATGGTCAACATTATTGGGGTGGGCAGCTGCCCTTCCCGCGGTATGGATAAAGGTGGCGTAAACGACCTTGAGTCGGTGGTGAAATGCGTTCAGCGCGCCATCGATCAGGCTGAGCTGATGGCAGATTGCCAGATCTCCTCCGTCTACCTTGCTTTATCGGGCAAACATATTAGTTGTCAGAACGAAATCGGGATGGTTCCGATTTCCGAAGAGGAAGTGACTCAGGATGATGTAGAGAACGTCGTACATACCGCCAAATCGGTGAGAGTACGTGACGAGCATCGCATCCTGCACGTCATTCCTCAGGAATACGCCATCGACTATCAGGAAGGGATTAAAAATCCGGTCGGGCTTTCCGGCGTGCGTATGCAGGCGAAAGTGCATCTGATCACCTGCCACAACGATATGGCGAAGAACATCGTTAAAGCCGTTGAGCGTTGCGGGCTGAAAGTGGATCAGCTGATTTTTGCCGGTCTCGCCTCCAGTTTTGCCGTTCTGACTGAAGACGAACGTGAGCTGGGCGTGTGTGTTGTCGATATTGGTGGCGGTACAATGGACATAGCCGTATATACCGGCGGCGCTTTACGGCACACTAAGGTTATTCCGTATGCAGGCAACGTCGTTACCAGCGACATCGCCTATGCGTTTGGCACACCACCAACGGATGCTGAGGCGATTAAAGTGCGCCATGGTTGCGCGCTGGGCTCGATTGTCGGCAAAGACGAGAACGTTGAGGTGCCGAGTGTGGGCGGACGTCCACCACGTAGCCTGCAACGTCAGACGCTGGCTGAAGTGATTGAGCCGCGTTACACCGAACTTTTGAATCTGGTCAATGACGAGATTCTGCAGTTACAGGAACAACTGCGTCAGCAGGGCGTGAAGCATCACTTAGCCGCAGGCATTGTCCTGACCGGTGGTGCAGCGCAAATCGAAGGACTGGCGGCCTGTGCGCAACGCGTATTCCATACGCAGGTGCGTATCGGACAGCCGCTGAATATTACCGGCCTGACTGACTATGCGCAGGAATCGTACTACTCCACTGCCGTGGGACTGTTGCATTACGGCAAAGAGTCGCACATGAACGGTGATGCAGAGACCGAAAAACGGGTCTCAGTAGGTAACTGGTTCAAGCGTATTAACAGTTGGTTAAAAAAAGAGTTTTAATTTTTGTGAAAGGGGATCATGCTGTTTTCTTTAGTGATCTCCAGGCGACAGGCACATAACGGAGAGAAATCATGTTTGAACCTATGGAATTAACCAACGACGCGGTGATTAAAGTCATCGGCGTCGGTGGCGGCGGCGGTAACGCCGTAGAGCACATGGTACGCGAGCGTATCGAAGGTGTGGAATTCTTTGCTGTGAATACCGACGCGCAAGCGCTGCGTAAAACAGCTGTCGGCCAGACCATTCAGATCGGTAATAACATTACCAAAGGTCTGGGTGCGGGTGCGAACCCGGAAGTGGGCCGTAACTCTGCAGAAGAAGATCGCGAAGCACTGCGTTCTGCGCTGGAAGGGGCAGACATGGTCTTCATCGCAGCAGGTATGGGCGGCGGTACCGGTACCGGTGCAGCGCCTGTCGTGGCTGAAGTGGCTAAGGAGCTGGGTATCCTGACGGTGGCGGTTGTCACCAAGCCGTTCAACTTCGAAGGCAAAAAGCGCATGGCGTTTGCCGAGCAGGGGATCGCCGAACTCTCTAAGCATGTCGATTCACTGATCACCATTCCAAACGACAAGCTGCTGAAAGTGCTGGGCCGTGGTATCTCTCTGCTGGATGCGTTTGGTGCAGCTAATGACGTGCTGAAAGGCGCCGTTCAGGGTATCGCTGAGCTGATCACCCGTCCTGGCCTGATGAACGTCGACTTTGCTGACGTGCGTACCGTCATGTCCGAAATGGGCTATGCGATGATGGGTTCAGGCGTCGCGTGCGGTGAAGATCGTGCGGAAGAAGCGGCTGAAATGGCGATCTCCAGCCCACTGCTGGAAGATATCGACCTTTCTGGTGCGCGTGGCGTGCTGGTCAACATTACGGCGGGCTTCGACCTGCGTCTGGATGAGTTCGAGACCGTGGGTAACACTATCCGCGCCTTCGCCTCTGACAACGCGACCGTCGTGATCGGTACTTCACTGGATCCGGAAATGAATGACGAACTGCGCGTCACCGTGGTGGCAACCGGTATCGGCATGGACAAGCGTCCTGAAATCACCCTGGTAACCAACAAGCCAGCCAGTCAGCCAGTGATGGATCATCGCTATCAGCAGCACGGTATGTCACCGCTGCCGCAGGAGCAGAAACCTGCTGCCAAAGTCGTTAACGACCAGGCTGCGCAGTCGAACAAAGAGCCCGATTATCTTGATATTCCGGCCTTTTTTACGTAAGCAGGCCGATTAGGATTAACCCTATAATTGGGATTCTCCGCTCTTTGTGCTAAAGTCTCTGTCCGCTGGTACAGTATACTGGCGGTCGGACAGGTGATATTGCGAGATAATACGATGATCAAACAAAGGACATTAAAACGTATTGTTCAGGCGACTGGTGTCGGTTTACATACCGGCAAAAAAAGTCACCCTGACATTACGCCCTGCGTCGGCTAATACCGGGGTCATCTATCGTCGCACCGACTTGAATCCACCGGTAGATTTTCCGGCTGATGCAAAATACGTGCGCGACACCATGCTGAGTACCTGCCTGGTGAATGATGAAGGCGTGCGTATTTCAACGGTTGAACACCTCAATGCCGCCCTGGCGGGTCTGGGTATCGACAACATTATTGTTGAAGTCGATGCGCCAGAAATCCCGATCATGGATGGCAGCGCAGCACCGTTTATCTATCTGCTGATGGATGCGGGCATCGAGCAGCTCAACAGCGCGAAGAAATTTGTGCGTGTTAAGCAGACCGTGCGTGTGGAAGAGGGTGACAAATGGGCCGAGATCAAACCGTTTAACGGCTTCTCGCTTGATTTCACCATCGACTTCAAACACCCGGCTATCGATTCCAGCTCACAGCGTTATGCGATGAACTTCTCTGCTGACGCCTTTGTTCGTCAAATCAGCCGGGCGCGTACATTTGGCTTTATGCGTGAAATCGAATATCTGCAGTCTAAAGGCCTGTGCCTGGGCGGTAGCTTAGATTGTGCGATAGGTCTGGATGATTTCCGCGTACTGAATGAAGAAGGCCTGCGTTTTGAGGACGAGTTTGTCCGTCACAAAATGCTGGACGCGATTGGCGACTTGTTTATGTGTGGTCACAACATCATTGGCGCATTCACTGCGTTCAAATCGGGCCACGCGCTGAACAACAAGCTGCTGCAAGCGGTTCTGGCTAAGCAGGAAGCCTGGGAATGGGCAACCTTCGAAGACGAAGCTGAACTGCCGCTGGCATTCAAAGCACCGAATCTGGTTCTGGCTTAATTACCCCGGAACGTGAAACGGCTGGTTATGCTGACACCCTCTCCGGTCAGCGGCGCCAGCCGTTTTTTTATTGCCTCTTATCACACGCCTGATGACTGCGACCTCGCTCGCAAAGCGTTGTCTGTTCTGCTGATTTGCTGAACAATCACACGCGTTTTCTCTCGCCATCACTTTAATCCCAGGTGTGGATGCCCCACATTAATGATACTATCTGTGGCGCTTTTACAGGCCGAAATCCGTTGCGGCTCGCGGCGGGTACCAGAAAACAAGAGCGCAACAGAGCATGCGCGATGGAAAGGTTGTGATCGGGATTCTTCTGCGCTGGCGACAATTAGGTAGACGCTACTTCTGGCCTCATCTCCTGTTAGGGATGGTAGCGGCCAGCTTTGGCCTGCCAGCCTGTGCGCAAAGCTCCGAACTCAACGCGTCCTCTGAATCTCCGGCCAGCAGTCTCTTTCTTGGCAGTGCCACACGCTTTGATCATCTGATCCGGCTGCAGGAAGCGTCCCGACGCCCGAGCTTCAGCGTGGATTACTGGCATCAGCACGCCATCCGCACCGTTATTCGTCATCTCTCTTTCACGCTGGCGCCCCAGGCGCAGGCGGAGCAACAGACATTACCGCTGGCGGCACAAAAGCTGGCGCTGATCGACTCACTGCATAGTTTACTGACATCACATTCTGCGCTGCACACTGCACCGCAGCAGATCTCTACGCCGCCTCTTTTCACGGCCGTTACCCGTTCATGGGTAGAGTGGCATGCCAGCGTGCATGGCATTCGCGCCGGACCCGCCCGATTGTTCTGCTAATATTTTTGGTTTTATTCACTCTGTTTAGATTTCGCAGTCCGGAATGCTCCGGCTGAATTGAGAATATATTTATTATGTTAAGCAAAATATTAACCAAGGTTTTTGGTAGCAGTAACGATCGTACCCTGCGTCGTATGCGTAAAGTGGTGGACGTCATCAATAAGATGGAGCCCGATTTTGAGAAGCTCTCTGATGATGAACTGAAAGCTAAAACGGATCTGTTCCGCGAACGCCTGAAAAAAGGTGAATCGCTGGAAAGCCTGATCCCGGAAGCGTTCGCAACCGTGCGTGAAGCCAGTAAACGCGTGTTCGGGATGCGTCACTTCGACGTGCAGCTGATCGGCGGTATGGTGCTGAACGATCGCTGCATTGCTGAGATGCGAACCGGTGAAGGTAAAACGCTGACCGCAACGCTGCCAGCCTATCTGAACGCGCTGTCCGGCAAAGGCGTTCACGTGGTTACCGTCAACGACTATCTGGCACAGCGTGATGCGGAAAACAACCGTCCGCTGTTTGAGTTCCTTGGTTTAACCATTGGTATCAACATGTCGGGCCTGCCGGCGGTGGCAAAGCGTGAAGCTTACGCAGCAGACATCACCTACGGCACCAACAACGAATATGGCTTCGACTACCTGCGCGACAACATGGCTTTCAGCCCGGAAGAGCGTGTACAGCGTAAACTGCACTATGCGCTGGTGGATGAGGTCGACTCCATCCTGATCGATGAAGCGCGTACGCCGCTGATCATCTCTGGTCCTGCAGAAGACAGTTCTGAGCTTTACACCAAAGTGAACAAGATCATCCCTCATCTGGTGCGCCAGGATAAAGAAGATACCGAAACCCATCAGGGTGAAGGCGACTTCTGGGTCGATGAAAAAGCGCGTCAGGCTCACATGTCTGAGCGCGGTCTGGTCAAAGTGGAAGAGCTGCTGGTCAGCGAGGGCATCATGGAAGCGGGCGAGTCACTCTACTCTCCGACCAACATCATGCTGATGCACCACGTCACTGCGGCGCTGCGTGCGCACGCACTCTTTACCCGCGATGTGGATTACATCGTGAAAGATGGCGAAGTGGTGATTGTTGATGAACACACCGGCCGTACCATGCAGGGTCGTCGCTGGTCTGATGGTCTGCATCAGGCGATTGAAGCGAAAGAAGGCGTTGAGATCCAGAACGAGAACCAGACGCTGGCCTCTATCACCTTCCAGAACTACTTCCGTATTTACGAGAAGCTGGCCGGTATGACCGGTACCGCTGATACCGAAGCATTTGAATTCAGCTCCATTTATAAGCTCGACACCATTGTCGTGCCGACTAACCGTCCGATGGTGCGTAAAGATCTGGCTGACCTGGTCTACATGACCGAGAAAGAGAAGATCGATGCCATTATCGAAGATATCCGTGAGCGCACCGCCAATGGTCAGCCGGTGCTGGTGGGAACCATCTCGATTGAGAAATCAGAAGTGGTCTCTAACGAACTGACCCGTGCCGGTATCAAACATAACGTTCTGAACGCCAAATTCCACGCCCGCGAAGCGGATATCGTGGCGCAGGCTGGTCAGCCGGGTGCGGTCACTATCGCCACCAACATGGCCGGACGTGGTACAGATATTATGCTGGGCGGCAGCTGGCACGCTGAAGTGGCCGAACTGGAAGAGCCAACTGAAGCGCAAATCGAAGAAATTAAAGCGGCATGGCAGATTCGTCATGATGCGGTTCTGGCGTCAGGTGGTTTACACATCGTCGGTACTGAGCGTCACGAATCGCGTCGTATCGACAACCAGCTGCGTGGTCGTGCAGGTCGTCAGGGTGACGCCGGTTCTTCTCGCTTCTACCTGTCGATGGAAGATGCGCTGATGCGTATTTTTGCCTCAGACCGCGTCTCGAATATGATGCGTAAATTGGGCATGAAGCCAGGCGAAGCGATTGAGCATCCGTGGGTCACCAAAGCGATTGCCAATGCCCAGCGCAAAGTTGAAAGCCGTAACTTCGATATTCGTAAGCAGCTGTTGGAATATGATGATGTGGCTAATGACCAGCGTCGTGCCATCTACAGTCAGCGTAATGAGCTGCTGGATGTGTCTGACGTTAGCGAAACCATCAACAGTATTCGCCACGACGTCTACAAAGTCACCATCGATACTTACATTCCGCCGCAGTCGCTGGAGGAGATGTGGGACGTGCCAGGCCTGGAAGAGCGTCTGCGCACTGACTTTGATCTGAACCTGCCGATTGCAGAGTGGCTGGATAAAGAGCCTGACCTGCATGAAGAAGTGCTGCGTGAGCGCATCATGACCCATGCTATGGAAAGCTACGCTGAGAAAGAAGAGATCGTTGGCGCAGAAATGATGCGCAACTTCGAAAAAGGCGTGATGCTTCAGACGCTGGATTCGCTGTGGAAAGAGCATCTGGCCGCGATGGACTATCTGCGTCAGGGCATCCATCTGCGCGGCTATGCGCAGAAAGACCCGAAGCAGGAGTACAAGCGTGAATCCTTCGCCATGTTTGCCGCGATGCTTGAATCACTGAAATATGAAGTGATCAGCACACTGAGCAAAGTGCAGGTGCGCATGCCAGAGGAAGTTGAAGCGATGGAGCAACAACGTCGCGAAGAAGCTGAACGTCTGGCACAGCAACAGCAGCTGAGCCATGTTGAAGAGGATCTGCTGGCAGCCGCAGAGCCTGTGGCGGAGCAGAGTGGCGAACGCAAAGTCGGCCGCAACGATCCCTGCCCATGTGGTTCCGGTAAAAAAGTACAAGCAGTGTCATGGCCGCATCGCCTGAGACTGAATGCTAATAAAAAAAGGAGCCGCTGGCTCCTTTTTTTATGGTCTCTGCCACCCAGGCAATAGCGACTCCGCTGAGCTAAAGCGGTTAACATCCGCTACGGCATGCTCTAAAATCAGGCTTCATTCACCCATTACTACCGGATAGTCTCCATGAAGCACCTGCAGGTTGCAGTTGGCATCATTCGCAATGCCAGTAAACAAATTTTCCTTGCCCAGCGCGCGGCGACCTCTTACATGGCGAACAAGTGGGAGTTTCCTGGCGGTAAAATTGAAGCGGGCGAAAGCGCCGAACAGGGATTGATAAGGGAACTTCAGGAAGAGACCGGGATTGAGGTCACCGAGGCACGCCCGATTGGTCATGCAGACCACAGTTATGACGATCTGCGCGTGACGTTGCATTTCTTTCTGGTTGAAGGGTGGAAAGGAGAGCCGTGGGGCAAAGAGGGTCAGCCGCAGCGTTGGGTTGATCAGCATGCGTTGGTCGCGGAGGAGTTTCCGCCCGCGAATCATCAGCTGATTGCGCGTCTGATCGCCGGCGAACTCTGAGCGGATGGGGCAGCGCGCCCCATCCGGTTCGGCTGTCAGCGATCTTCTTCACTCCAGTTGTCACTGTCGTTCATATCGTCGCGGCTGGGAATGCGTTTCTCTTCTGCTGCCCACTCACCTAAATCAATGAGCTGGCAGCGCTTACTGCAAAAGGGGCGCCAAGGGCTGAGTTCATCCCAGATCACATCTTTGCCGCACTGCGGACAGGCAACGGTCATCACTTCTTGCTGCATTTTTACCTCTAACAACAGGCCAGTTGAAAATTAAGGCGGGCCGGAACTTCACCACGCTCACTATCAAGCGGCATAAAACGAATGGCGTAGCGGCTTTTATGTCCGGACACCTGTGGATAGAGCGCATCCTCCAGCGACAACTGCAGTCGCAGCAGATCGGCGCCTTCGGCATTATCCTGATAAAAACCATTAAGGCTGGTCTGCACATGAAACGCGCCGGACTGGCGGATCAGATCCAGTATCATCGCCAGCGCATGATGCAGTGGCTCCAGCGTCAGCATCCAGGCTTCGACCTGCGCATCGCGTGCTTCCTGCGGCAGATGGAGCCAGATGTGCAGGCCTGGCAAATCAAAGCTGCAGCATCCTCCAGGGATGCTCAGACGCTGCCGCACCAGGGCAATCAGACGGTCCTCGCGGAGTTGCTGGCCCATACGTGGGGCATTCATCAACTGCGTTGACTGAATTTTGAGTTTATCGCGCAGGGCATTAACCAGCGTCATATCAACACCTGGCACATCAGCCCATGCACGTAACTTTTGCTGCTGACGCTCCAGCTCTTTTAACAATTCAGTACGCATATCGCCCCGCTCAAAAATATCGAGCAGCTCGCTAATCAGGCGAAAAAAGGTCAGCGCATTAACGGTTTTATCCAGTGGGACAATTTCATCTAACTGATTGATCAAAAACTCAACCCGTAACCAGGTTCGCATTTTTTCATTCAGTGGGTGTTCAAACAGAACGGGTGTGCTCATGGTATTAATCCTGTTTCGTTGCCGCCAGCCTGAGATAGCGCTGATGGAGTTCGGCAACCTGCGGCAAGGCGTCGTCGGGCTCGCCACTGTTATCAATAATGTCATCGGCACAGGCGAGGCGCTGCTGGCGCGTCGCCTGTGCGGCAAGAATGCGTTTCGCCTGCGCGACGGAAAGATGATCACGCTGCCGGGTGCGCGCTAACTGCGTTGCTTCATCAACATCCACCACCAGTACCCGATCAGCCTGGTGCTGTAACTGATTTTCCACCAGTAGCGGCACCACCCAGAGCACATAAGGTGTGGTGGCTTCGGCGATCAATTGACGCGTCCGGGCATTAATCAGTGGATGCAGCAGCGCGTTTAACCAGCTTTTCTCTTCCGGCTGCTGAAAAATAATGTCGCGAAGCCGGCTACGATCAAGCTTCCCCTCATCAGTTACTATCGACGTGCCATAGCGCGCCTGAATGGCCTGCAAAGCGGGTGTGCCGGGTTCGACAACTTCACGTGCTATCAGGTCAGCATCAATAATTTCCACGCCAGACGCTGCGAATGCCTGGGCAATCGTACTTTTACCACTGCCGATCCCCCCTGTAAGCGCGACGATATAGGGCATGTTTCTCACCTGACTTCTCTTTTCGACAGGGCTTCAGGGTAATGATCTGTATAAAAAACGCAAAAATGCGCGTCAGATCACACCGATAAAGCACAATTAAATTTAACGGATTGTAGCGTAAATAAAGTGAAATTCGCAGTCTTGTCGCGCAGCGAGAGGCGCGTATCATAACGTCACTGGAGCTGTGCTTACTTCGTGAACGACGATTCATTGCCACTTACCAGGACACTGTTTATGCGTATTGAAGAAGATTTAAAACTGGGCTTTAAAGATGTCTTAATCCGCCCCAAACGCTCCACGCTGCAAAGTCGCTCACAGGTTGAGCTGGAACGCAGCTTTACCTTCAGACATTCGGGCCTGAGCTGGAGCGGCGTACCGATTATCGCCGCCAACATGGATACCGTCGGCACATTTTCAATGGCTGAGGCGCTGGCCAGCTTCAATATCCTTACAGCAGTCCATAAGCATTACAGCGTAGATGAGTGGCGCGCGTTTATTCAGCGCATCCCCGCGACGGTATTGAAACATGTGATGGTTTCAACCGGCACCTCGGAGGCCGATCTCAATAAACTGGTTGCGATTATGGCGCTGTCAGACGATCTGCAGTTTATCTGCATCGACGTGGCCAACGGTTACTCTCAGCATTTTGTTGATTTTCTGCAGCGCGCCCGTGAAACCTTCCCGGCTAAAACCATCTGTGCCGGTAACGTGGTAACGGGCGAAATGGTGGAAGAGCTGATTCTCTCTGGCGCGGATATCGTCAAAGTCGGCATTGGTCCGGGTTCGGTCTGTACAACCCGGGTGAAAACCGGCGTGGGCTATCCGCAGCTTTCCGCTGTCATTGAATGTGCCGATGCGGCGCATGGCTTAAGCGGACAGATTGTCAGTGATGGCGGCTGCTCAGTGCCTGGCGATATTGCGAAAGCGTTTGGCGGCGGTGCCGACTTCGTGATGCTGGGTGGCATGCTGGCGGCACATGATGAGTGTGAAGGGCAGGTGGTCGAAGAGAATGGCGAAAGCTTTATGCTGTTTTACGGCATGAGTTCCGAATCGGCGATGAAGCGTCACGTTGGCGGTGTCGCGCAGTATCGCGCAGCAGAAGGTAAAACGGTGAAGCTGCCATTACGTGGCCCGGTTGCTGACACCGCGCGCGATATCCTGGGTGGACTGCGTTCCGCCTGCACTTATGTGGGGGCGGAGCGGCTGAAAGAGCTGACCAAGCGCACCACCTTTATCCGGGTTAATGAGCAGGAAAACCGCGTTTTCAACCGATAGTTATCCGGGGCGCAGCCTGCGCCCCTTAATGCATCGCATCACCCAGCCCGAACACCGGCAGATACATCGCAATCACCAGCGTGCCGACAATGCCGCCAATCACCACCATCATCATCGGTTCCAGCGAAGCAGCCAGTGTGTCAGCGCGCTCACGGGTTTCTGCCTCATGCCATTCCGCCAGACGAGCCAGCATTAAATCCAGCGCGCCCGCCTCTTCGCCGACGCGAACCAGCTGACCGCATAATGGTGTGAATAGCGGATGATGCATCAGCGCCTGATGCAGAGGATTCCCCTGAGCAATGTGCTGCTGCAGTCCGGCCATTGCTTCCCGCCATAGCAATGATGAGAGCGTCACTTCAACGGCAGCCAGTCCCTGTAGCAAAGTTAACCCGGCGCGCTGTGTCAGATTCAGAATGGTGTAGATCTGCGTCAGCTGTGTGCCACGCCATAACCCGGAAAGCAGCGGGATGCGCAGGAAAATCGCCTGCTCACGGCGCTGCCAGCCCGCAGAGCGTCGTCGTAACTGATGCCACACCACCAGCATCAGCGATACGCCGATGGCTAACACAGCTCCCCACTCCTGAAGCGCGGCAGATAACTGCATTACCGCTGCCGTAAAGGCGGGCAGGGGGGCATCAAAGGAGTCATAAACGGCAACGAACTCTGGCAGAACGAACAGCAGCATGCCGCAGGTGACCGCAATCGCCACCAGTAGAATGAACAGAGGATAACGCAGCGCCTTCGCCACCTGATGCCATAACTGCTGTTGCCGGATCTGCTGCCGGGCCAGCTCACTGCAACAGGTATCCAACTGACCGGTCAGTTCGCCCACCTCCATCAGGGCCGGATAGAGTGCCGGAAAAATCTGCGGCCATTCACGTAAAGCCTGCGAAAAAGGGGCACCGCTGAGTACCCGATGATGCAGGACAAGCATCAGAGCACGCCAGCCTGCATGCGGATGGCCCTCAGCCAGCAAAGCCAGACTCTCTGCCAGCGGCAGTCCCGCTTTGAGCAGGGTTGCCAGCTGACGAATCAGATCGGTTTTGTGCTGCCACTTCCACTCCCTCTGACGCCACACTTTTTCTCGCTTCCAGCTCACCGGCAGAAGATCGCGCTGCGCCAGCATCAGCAGCAGGTTATCACTGTCGATAGCCAGTAGCTGGCCACTGACTAACTGGCCCTGGCTATCGACCGCCTGCCAGCGAAATAAAGACGCATCAGCCATCGTCCAGCCCAATCACCCGTTGCATCTCTTCCAGCGAGGTATCGCCCCGGCTTACTGCCTCAAGGCCGGACACCAGCAGGGTGCGTAATCCCTGCTGTTTCGCCAGGCTGAGCAAATTCTCCAGCGGCATTTCGGCGGCGATCGCATTTTGCAGCCTGGCATTGATCGGCAGCAGTTCAAACAGCGCCAGCCGGCCAAAATAGCCGGAAAAACAGTGGTCGCAGCCGGGAGCTCGCCAGGTTTGCAAGGTACCGGGCCAGAGTTCCGCAGGATAGTGCGCCACCGCCTGAGCGGGCTGACGACAGTGGGGACAGAGGCGTCGAACCAGGCGCTGAGCAACAATCAGTTTCAGCGCCGACCCCAGAAGATAACCGGGAATGCCCATCTGTCGCAGACGGGTCAGAGTCTCAGCGGTGGAGTTGGTATGCAGAGTCGAAAGCACCAGATGTCCGGTCTGTGCCGCTTTAACCGCAATCTCCGCCGTTTCAGCATCGCGGATCTCCCCGACCATGATCACGTCCGGATCCTGCCTCAGCAGCGCCCGCAGCACGCGGTTAAAATCGAGGCCGTTTTTAGCATGGATCTGCGTCTGGTTAATGCCGGGCAGGGGGGATCTCAATCGGATCTTCAACGCTGCACAGATTTTTTTCCGGCGTATTCAGGGCACTGAGTCCGCTATAGAGCGTAAACGTCTTGCCGCTGCCGGTAGGCCCGGTGACCAGAATCAGCCCCTGCGGCTGCGCCAGCGCGGCGCAGAACAGGCGCAACTGCGCGGCGGGTAAGCCGAGCTTATCCAGCGACAGCGCCGCGCTTTCACTCTGCAATAGCCGGACCACCGCTTTCTCACCACCGTAGATGGGTAAGGTCGCCAGGCGAAAAGAGGCAGGTTTACCGGCGATCTCCAGACTGAACTGACCATCCTGCGGTAACCGGCGTTCGGCGATATCCAGTCCGCCGAGGATCTTCAGTCGCGCCAGCAGCGCAGCAGGATGGGTGGCGGGCAGGGAAGATAGGGGGTGCAATACACCATCGATACGCAGACGCACCCGCAGGCCATCACGGCCGGGTTCGATATGGACATCAGAGGCGCGACGCTCCAGCGCCTGACGCAGAATCAGCTGTGTCGCTTCGATCGCTGATTCTGCTGGTGCCTCTTCGCGCGCCACCAGCGGTGTGTCAGCGTGCTGAAGCTGGTCGAGCCGGGCCTGCGGCCAGCATTCAATTTCAATCTGACACTGGCTGGCAAAATGGAGGGCTTCAGCCAGCCCTGGCGGCACGCTCTCCGCGACGGCAACACGCAGCTGGCTGGCATCATGGTGCAAAACCAGGGCGCGATAGCGCTGACATAATGCCGCGATCGCCTCATCAGGCTTGCTCATCGCTGGCTCCTTTATCCGCAAAGCGGAACTGCTGCAGGCAATTGTCACGCAGGCTATTGTTGCTGCTGGTGCAGCTGCGTTGCCAACTGATGCCGCCCTCGGTGTTGTCCCAGAGCGGCAGCATTTCAACGCTCAGCCCATTCAGGCTCTCCTGGCCGGTCAGCGTAATGACCCCGTTGGTCACGCTCAGTGCCGAGACATAGCGCGATCCCCTGGCAGCAGGAATACCCGCTTCTCCGGCCTGGCACTGCGTCGGGCCGCCGCGCTCCATGGCGCAAAGCTCAACAGCGGTTTTATAGGGCACCATGGTTTGCAGCATGTCAGTTAGGGCAGCACGCTGCAGATAATTTTGATAAGCGGGCAGGCCGATGGCACTTAAGATTGCCACAATACCCACCACAATCATCAGTTCAACCAGCGTAAATCCACGTTGATAATTCATCACATCGTCTCCGTATTAAGAAGGCGACAGGTTAAAAAGCGGCGGCAGTGAAAGACAGGCAGAGATGGGCAAACTGGAAAGCGTGATGTGAACAGATTTCGGACTTACAGCGCAGTCGAAACTGCGCCGGAAGCAGGGTCGCAAAATCGCCGTGTTGAGTGACGGCGAGGCAGGCTATTTTTGTTTAAAGCGCATCGAGAGATCCAGCGCCCGCACATGTTTGGTCAGCGCGCCAACCGAAACATAGTCCACACCGGTCAGGGCGATCTGTGGCAGGGTGGTTTCGGTGACGTTACCGGAGACCTCCAGCAACGCCCGACCCTGATTAAGTTCGACGGCGGCACGCATCGCTTCCAGGCTAAAGTTATCCAGCATCACGATATCGGCTTCCGCTTCCAGCGCCTGACGTAACTCCTCCAGCGATTCCACCTCAACTTCAACCGGCACATCGGGCTGCAGCCATTGCGCTCTTTCCACTGCCTGCCGAATCGAGCCGCTGGCAATAATATGGTTCTCTTTGATGAGATAAGCGTCAGAGAGGCCCAGCCGATGATTGCTGCCACCGCCGCACAACACGGCATATTTCAGCGCAGTCCGCAGTCCGGGCAGGGTTTTACGCGTGTCCAGCAGTTGCGTCTGGCTTCCCGCCAGCAGCGCGACATAGCGGCTGACTTCGGTAGCAACGCCTGAGAGCGTCTGCACAAAATTAAGCGCCGTTCGCTCGGCGGTCAGCAGCAGCCGGGCAGGCCCCTCGATTTCAAACAGCAGCTGGTCAGCCTCGATCTGATCACCATCTTCGACATGCCAGATCAGGGTCGCGTTTGAGCCGAGCTGAATGAACACCTCTTCAACCCAGCGTTTACCACAGAAAACACCGGCTTCGCGGGTGATGACCTGCGCATCGGCCTGGGTATCGGCGGGTAACAGCTGCGCGGTGATATCGCGGTCAGCGTCGATCTTGCCTCCGAGATCCTCTTTTAACGCCAGCGCAACACTATCCGGAATGTCACTTTCAATGCGTTTAATCAGCGCCTGACGACGGCTGTCGGGATCATAACCACGGGATGACATAGGCGTTTTACTCCAGAAAGGGAAATGACAGAGGCGGTCACAATAGCCTGAACCGCCATTCGGTTCCAGCAACTGATAGCATTTTGTTTAGTATCCTTAACACGCAGTGCGTGAATGTCATCAGACCGGCACACTAAGAAGCAAGAATCCTTTATTATTCATGCTATTCTCAGCCAGGTGAAATAAGGAAAACCGCTATGAAAATCAAACAGGGCTGGCTGACCTGCGTGCGTCATGTGCCGTCGCCGCATTGCAACGAACGCCCTGATAATGAGGTACCTTCACTGCTGGTGATCCACAATATCAGCCTGCCACCCGGTGAATTTGGCGGGCCATGGATCGATAAACTGTTCACCGGCACCTTACCGCCCGATGCCCATCCCTATTTTGCGGATATCGCCGCGCTGAAAGTGGCGGCACACTGCCTGATTCGTCGTGACGGGGAGATCGTGCAGTATGTCCCCTTTGATAAACGCGCCTGGCATGCAGGCGTTTCGCAGTTCGAAGGACGTGAGAACTGCAACGACTTCTCCATAGGCATCGAACTGGAAGGGACAGACAGTGAGCCTTATAGCGAGGCGCAATATCGGGCCTTGCAGCAGGTGACGCAATTACTGCTGCAACACTACCCGTTAACGCCTGCACGTATCACGGGGCACAGTGACATCGCACCGGTACGCAAAACCGATCCCGGACCTGCTTTTGACTGGGACTACTACAAACAGCTGTTAACGCAGCAAAAATCCTGATTTTTGCGGAGTCAGTATGACGTTGTTTACCTTGTTGTTGGTTTTAGGCTGGGAGCGCCTGTTTAAACTGGGCGAGCACTGGCAGCTCGAACACCGGCTGGAGCCGATCTTTCGCCAGCGCCACCATTTCTCAATGATGCGTACCCTGCTGATGACCGTGCTGGCGATGGCGCTGACCGCGCTGGTGATCTGGAGTCTGAAAGGGCTGCTGTTTGGCGTGCTGCAACTGCTCTTCTGGATTGTTGCCGGACTGCTCTGTATCGGTGCCGGGTCGGTGCGACAGCACTACCACAGCTACCTGAAAGCGGCCAGTCATGATGACGACGCTGCGCATCAGGCGATGGCGGCTGAACTGACGCTGATTCATGGCGTGCCGGTGGAATGCAGCGAGCGCGAGTTCCTGCGTGAGCTGCAGAATGCCCTGATCTGGATAAACTTCCGTTTCTACCTTGCGCCAATGTTCTGGCTGGTGGTAGGCGGTCCGTGGGGGCCGGTGCTGCTGGTGGGTTACGCTTTTCTGCGGGCCTGGCAAGGCTGGCTGGCAAAGCATGGAACACCGATGGCGCGTTCACAATCTGGCGTGGATGCCATTCTGCATCTTCTCGACTGGATCCCGGCGCGGCTGGCGGGTGTGGCTTACGCCCTGCTGGGTCATGGCGAGAAAGCGCTGCCCGCCTGGTTTGCTTCGCTGACCGATCGGCATCGTTCTCAGTATCAGGTGCTGACGACCCTGGCGCAGTTCTCACTGTCACGCGATCCGCACACCGATAAAGTCGAAACGCCACGGGTTGCCGTGGCGTTAGCGAAACGTACCTCACTGGTACTGGTGGTCGCTGTCGCGTTGCTGACGATTTACGGCACGCTGGTGTAATCGGCAGGCGGCACGCCGAAATCAGGCGTGCCATCTTCCCGCCAGCTGAAATATTTCAGTCGGGTATGGCGGTTCGGATCCCATAACGGATCGCCTTCAATTTCAGTGTAGTTACGCGCGTGGTACACCAGCACGTCGCGTCCCGCCTCATCCTGGGTAAAACTGTTGTGACCCGGCCCATACTGATGGTTGTCCCAGCTGGAGACAAATACCGGCCGTGCAGACTTTTGCCATGCGGCGACATCAAGCGGATCGGCATCAGCAGCAATCGACAGTATCCCCAGACAGTAATTCTCATCGGTGGCGCTGGCAGAGTAGGTCACAAACAGCCGATCCCCGTGACGGATAACCGCCGGTCCTTCATTAACGCTAAAGCCTGCGCACTCCCACTCATATTCTGGCCGGCTCAGCATCACCGGCGTGCCTTTCAGCGTCCAGGGGATTAAGCAGCTCAGCCAGATAGAGGTTAGAGTTGCCGGGAATCAATGGATCTTTCTGCGCCCAGAGATACCAGTTTTTACCCTGATGCACGAAGTGGGTGGCATCCAGTGAGAAGCTGTCGAACTGGCTGAAGACCCGGCGGCAGGGCTGCCAATCGCCCTGCAGCGGATCTTCCGCCTCACACACCAGCGCATACATCCGGTGCTGAAACAGTCCCTCTTTGATTTCACGCGTCGGTGCTGCCGCGAAATAGATGACCCACTGTCCGTCAATGTAGTGCAGCTCAGGTGCCCAGATTAACTCGCTAAAGGGGCCGCTCTCGGGCTTGCGCCAGACGACTACCGGCTCGGCGCTGCGCAGGCCAGCCAGCGTCGTGGCGCGACGGATCTCCAGCCGGTCATACTCCGGCACCGATGCTACAAAGTAATAGAACTGTTCATGGCGCAGGATAAAGGGGTCGGCACGCTGCTCGATAAAAGGATTCGGCAAGATTGCGGTCATTTAACATCTCCGGTTGGCGTGACAACACCGTCGCGCAGGCGAACGGTGTGTAACTCATGGAAGTTTTCGCGGCGCAGCGCGAGATCCTGCTGGATGGTAATCATCATTTTGCGGTCGACCTTCATCAGTCGTACCACACCTGCGGTAATCAGATAGCCGACGCCAGGAATAATGGTGAACAGCAGCATGATGCCGTTAATCGCCTCAGGTGACTGCTGCTTAGCGCCCGCATTGTAGCCATAGATCGACAGCAGAAAGCCGACCATCGCACCGGCAACCGCCAGTCCCACCTTGAGGAAGAACAGGTTGCCGGAGAAGCTGATGCCGGTGATGCGTTTGCCGGTTTTCCATTCGCCGTAGTCATCCACATCGGCCATCAGTGACCAGTGCAGCGGAGAGGGGATCTGATGCAGGATATTCAGCACAAAGTAGGCGATCACGACCATCACGGTGGCGTGGGGATCGATCCAGTAGAAACCGCTGGAGAAGAGTGCCAGCGCGATATTGGTCCAGAAGAAGACTTTGAGTTTGCACCAGCGATCGGTGAGCAATTTCGCCAGCGTGCTGCCGACCATCATGCCAATCACACCCAGGCTGATAAACAGCGTGGCGAAGTGCGTCGACTGGCCCATGACCCAGGTCACGTAATACATGGTGGCCGCCATACGGATGAAGCCGGGACAGACGTTACAGAACGTCAGCAGCAGAATGCGTACCCACTGGTCATTCTTCCAGACGTCACGCAGATCTTTTTTCAGGTCATCATTGCTCGGCACGGCAGGGCGGATACGTTCACGTACCGTGGCAAAGCAGAACAGAAACATCGCCAGGCCAATGGTTGCCAGTACCGCCATCGCCATCTGGTAGCCGCGCGCTTTGTCTTCGCCACCGAACCACTCTGCCATCGGCAGCAGGGACAGAGAGAGTATCAGCGTGGCGATGCCGACCATGACAAAGCGATAAGACTGGCAGGAGACGCGCTCACCGGGATCGTTGGTAATCACGCCGCCCAGAGAGCAGTAAGGAATGTTAATCGCCGTGTAGGTCAGTGACATCAGGAAGTAGGTGACGAAGGCCCAGATCACCTTGTTGTGATAGGTCCAGTCTGGCGTGGTGAACATCAATACGCTGAACACGACGTAAGGTACGGAAACCCACAGCAGCCAGGGACGAAAGCGACCCCAGCGACTCTGGGTGCGATCGGCGATCGCGCCCATAATCGGATCGGTTACCGCATCGAGCACTCTGACCGAGAGCAGCAGGGTTCCCACCAGCGCCGGGGCCAGGCCGAAAACGTCGGTATAGAAGTAGTTCAGGAACAGCATGATGGCACCGCCAATCATGTTGCATCCGGCATCGCCCATGCCATATCCCAGTTTTTCCCGAAACGGGAGGGCTGTACCTTTCATGGTTTTCTCCTGCGCATCCAGTGTGAACAGGAATTATTGGCAGGAAATCAGCGAGATGAACGGGAGTAATTCGTTATGAAGATGGACAAAACAGTTGCGGGGAGAGAAGTGTGAACTGGATCGGGGCAGTTGAGACGGACAGAGAGGCGCGGGTGACGTGCTGCAACCCCCCCAGGAGGTCGCAGCACGTGGTAAAGCATCAGGCTTTCTGTGTCTGGTTCTTGATAAAGTAACCCACGCCCAGAATGACCAGCCAGACCGGAATCAGCCAGACAGAGATCGCCATGCCCGGCGTGGTCGCCATCAGTACCAGAATCGCCGCCAGGAAAATCAGGCAAATCCAGTTACCGGCCGGATAGAGCAGCGCTTTAAAGCGGGTGGTTACGCCCTGCTTATCTTTCTTACGACGGAACTTAAGGTGCGCCAGGCTGATCATCGCCCAGTTGATCACCAGCGCAGAGACGACCAGCGACATCAGCAGGCCAAACGCTTCACCCGGCATCAGATAGTTGATCAGCACACACAGCGCAGTGGCGACAGCAGAGACCAGAATCGTTAATACCGGCACACCGCGACGGTCGACCTTCAGCAGCGCTTTCGGCGCATTACCCTGCTGTGCCAGACCAAACAGCATACGGCTGTTACAGTAAACGCAGCTGTTATAGACCGACAGCGCCGCTGTCAGGATGACCACGTTGAGCGCATTCGCTACCATGGCATCGCCCAGCTCGTGGAAGATAAAGACAAACGGGCTGACTTCTGACGTGACACGCGTCCACGGCATCAGTGACAGCAGCACCGCCAGCGAACCAATGTAGAAAATCAGAATACGCCACAGCACCTGGTTGGTCGCTTTTGGAATGCTCACTTCCGGGTTATCCGCTTCAGCGGCGGTGATACCTACCAGCTCCAGACCACCAAACGAGAACATGATAATCGCCATGACCATCACCAGACCGCCGATGCCATGCGGGAAAAATCCGCCCTGTTCCCACAGGTTGCGCACGGTAGCCTGCGGACCCGCGTGACCGCTGAACAGCAACCAGCCTCCGAACAGGATCATGCCAATCACCGCAACCACTTTAACGATGGCGAACCAGAACTCCATCTCACCAAACACTTTCACGTTGGTCAGGTTGATAGCGTTAATCATCACGAAGAAGATGGCAGCCGAAGCCCAGGTCGGAAAGTCTGGCCACCAGAACTGGACATATTTGCCAACGGCGGTGAGTTCCGCCATGGCGACCAGCACATAGAGCACCCAGTAGTTCCAGCCCGAGGCGAAGCCTGCAAAGTTGCCCCAGTATTTATACGCGAAGTGACTGAAGCTGCCGGCGACCGGCTCTTCCACGACCATTTCGCCTAACTGACGCATGATTAAAAAGGCAATAAAACCGGCAATCGCATAGCCCAGAATTACGGCCGGTCCGGCGGATTCAATGACCGATGCACTGCCCAGAAACAGGCCGGTTCCCACTGCACCACCCAGCGCGATGAGCTGAATATGGCGGTTCTTGAGACCACGTTTCAGCGCTTCGCCTTGCTGTTGTTCCATACAAACCTCGTGATGTTTTTATTCTTCGTTCGCAGCGCAGGACGCTGTAATGAAGTAGTTACAATAACGTATTGATTATTTTACGGTATCTGGCGTGCTGAATAGTGCCATCTGCTACCCTGGCGACAAGAATAGTGATAAGCGAATCGCTTTGCACCTGCTTTCGCCTTTCGTGCTGAGAGTTGACTGAAAAAACGCCGTCCTGGTCACGTCTGCCCACAGCAACTTCTGCCATGAAATTCCGTTAATGACGAATAGCTTTCACTTATGTCTGCCGCTGCGCTAACGCGCTAAGCGGGTGTAAGGTTTGGTAAAAGTGAAATTATTTAACATTTGCGGTAACGCGAATTTTTCATTTTTTTAACCGCAAGTTAGCGCCAGCACAGGCTTTGGGGGCAGGTGAATGTCGCAGACACCATATAGACACAAGGTGAATACTTTGTTACTTTACCGGCACCTCTTTGCAATTGGTATTACCAATTTACTCCGGACGATTGGCTTAATAAGAAGGGACGATGGCTTACAGTAAGATTCGCCAACCTAAACTCTCCGACGCTATCGAGCAACAGCTCGAATCGCTGATTATGGAAGGGACCCTGCGTCCGGGAGAGAAGCTGCTGCCTGAGCGCGAACTCGCCAAACAATTCGATGTCTCACGTCCGTCTCTCCGCGAAGCGATCCAGCGCTTAGAAGCCAAAGGATTATTGCTGCGCCGACAGGGTGGCGGAACGTTCGTGCAGGAGAATCTCTGGCAAAGCTTAAGCGATCCACTCGTTGAGCTTCTCGCCGACCATCCGGAATCACAGTTTGATCTGCTGGAAACGCGCCATGCCTTAGAAGGCATCGCCGCCTATTACGCGGCGCTGCGCGGCACAGAGGAAGACCTGCTGCGCATTCGCGACTGCCATGTGAATATCCAGCAGGCGCAGGACAGCGGCGATTTAGACGCCGAAGCGGACGCAGTGATGCAGTATCAGATCGCTGTCACAGAAGCGGCCCATAATGTTGTGCTTTTACATTTGCTACGCTCAATGGGCCCTATGCTGGAACAAAACGTTCGCCAGAATTTCGAATTGCTCTACTCGCGCCGGGAAATGCTGGCAAAAGTGAGCGGTCACCGCGCCAGAATCTTTGAGGCGATTGTGGCTCGTGAGCCAGAAAAAGCGCGCGAGGCTTCACACCGTCACCTGGCGTTCATAGAGGAAATCTTGCTGGACAGAAGTCGGGAGCAGAGCCGTCGAGAACGCTCCCTGCGTCGTTTACAGCAACGTAAGGAATAACGTGCGACAAAGATCGTACGGACATGTGCGACGAGCCTGCCTGCATCTGCTTTAACAGGCTCCCGATTATTCAACGTATTAGACACAGATAAGGAACACACCCATGTCAGAACGTTTACACAATGACGTGGATCCGATTGAAACTCGTGACTGGCTACAGGCGATCGAATCGGTCATCCGTGAAGAAGGTGTTGAACGTGCACAGTATCTGATTGATCAGGTACTGGGTGCAGCCCGCAAAGGCGGCGTAAACGTGGCTGCAGGATCTTCTGCAATCAGCAACTACATCAACTCTATTGCCGTTGAAGATGAACCCGATTATCCGGGCAATACCTCTCTTGAACGTCGTATCCGTTCCGCAATTCGCTGGAACGCCATCATGTCGGTGCTGCGCGCATCGAAGAAAGATCTGGAACTCGGCGGCCACATGTCCTCCTTCCAGTCTTCTGCGACGATTTATGAAGTGTGCTTCAACCACTTCTTCCGCGCGCGCAGTGAGAAGGATGGCGGCGATCTGGTCTATTTCCAGGGCCACATCTCTCCCGGCATCTATGCCCGTGCGTTCCTTGAAGGCCGCCTGACCGAAGACCAGATGAATAACTTCCGTCAGGAAGTTGACGGTAAAGGCCTCTCTTCTTATCCGCACCCGAAATTAATGCCGGAATTCTGGCAGTTCCCGACCGTATCAATGGGTCTGGGTCCGCTGTCGGCTATCTACCAGGCGAAGTTCCTGAAGTATCTGGAACACCGTGGCCTGAAAGATACCTCTGCTCAGACCGTTTACGCCTTCCTGGGTGACGGTGAGATGGATGAGCCAGAATCCAAAGGCGCGATCACCATCGCGACCCGTGAAAAACTGGATAACCTGGTCTTCATCATCAACTGCAACCTGCAGCGTCTGGATGGCCCGGTTACCGGTAATGGCAAGATCATCAACGAGCTGGAAGGCATCTTTGCCGGCGCTGGCTGGGAAGTGATCAAGGTCATCTGGGGCGGTCGCTGGGATGAGCTGCTGCGCAAAGATACCAGCGGCAAGCTGATTCAGCTGATGAACGAAACCGTCGACGGCGACTACCAGACCTTCAAATCCCGTGATGGTGCCTATGTGCGTGAGCACTTCTTTGGTAAATATCCGGAAACCGCCGCGCTGGTTAAAGATCTGTCCGATGATGAAATCTGGGCATTGAACCGTGGCGGCCACGATCCGAAGAAAATCTACGCGGCACTGAAAAAAGCGCAGGACACCAAAGGCAAGCCAGTACTGATCCTGGCGCATACCATCAAAGGTTATGGTATGGGCGACACCGCGGAAGGCAAAAACATTGCCCACCAGGTGAAGAAGATGAACATGGATGGCGTGCGCTATATCCGTGATCGCTTCAACGTGCCAGTCGCAGATGACAAAATTGAATCACTGCCGTACGTGACCTTTGAAAAGGGCTCTGAAGAGCACACGTATCTGCACGGTCAGCGTGAGAAGTTAGGCGGCTACCTGCCAACACGTCAGCCGAAGTTCACTGAAAAGCTGGAAATGCCAGCACTCGAAGAGTTCAGTGCGCTGCTGGATGAGCAGAACAAAGAGATCTCAACCACCATCGCCTTTGTACGTGCCCTGAACGTGATGCTGAAGAACAAGTCGATCAAAGATCGCCTGGTTCCGATCCTCGCCGATGAAGCGCGCACCTTTGGTATGGAAGGTCTGTTCCGTCAGATTGGTATCTACAGCCCGAACGGTCAGCAGTACACCCCGCAGGACCGCGAGCAGGTTGCTTACTACAAAGAAGACGAGAAAGGCCAGATTCTGCAGGAAGGGATCAACGAGCTGGGCGCAGGTTCATCCTGGCTGGCTGCGGCGACCTCTTACAGCACCAACAACCTGCCGATGATCCCGTTCTACATCTATTACTCGATGTTCGGCTTCCAGCGTATCGGCGATCTGATGTGGCTGGCGGGCGACCAACAGGCGCGCGGCTTCCTGGTCGGCGGCACCTCAGGTCGTACTACCCTGAACGGCGAAGGTCTGCAGCATGAAGATGGTCACAGCCACATTCAGTCGCTGACTATCCCGAACTGTATCTCCTACGATCCTTCTTACGCCTATGAAGTGGCTGTCATCATGCATGACGGTCTGGTGCGTATGTATGGCGAAGCGCAGGAGAACGTTTACTACTACATCACCACGCTGAACGAAAACTACCATATGCCAGCAATGCCCGCTGGTGCAGAAGAGGGTATCCGTAAGGGTATCTACAAACTGGAAACGGTAGACGGCAGCAAAGGCAAAGTGCAGCTGCTGGGCTCAGGTTCTATCCTGCGTCATGTGCGTGAAGCTGCGCAGATCCTGGCGAAAGATTACGGTATCGGCTCTGATGTCTACAGCGTCACCTCGTTCACTGAACTGGCACGTGATGGCCAGGATTGTGAGCGCTGGAACATGCTGCATCCGACAGAAGAAGCGCGCGTACCTTACATCGCTCAGGTGATGAACGACGCACCTGCTGTCGCCTCAACCGACTACATGAAACTGTTCGCTGAGCAGGTTCGTAGCTATGTCCCGGCCAGCGATTATCGCGTGCTGGGTACCGATGGCTTTGGTCGCTCTGACAGCCGTGAGAACCTGCGTCATCACTTTGAAGTTGATGCATCTTATGTGGTGGTTGCCGCGCTGGGTGAGCTGGCTAAACGCGGCGAGATCGAGAAGAAAGTGGTGGCCGACGCGATCACCCGATTCAATATCGATGCCGATAAAGTTAACCCGCGTCTGGCTTAAGAGGTAATAGAGTAATGGCTATCGAAATTAAGGTACCGGATATCGGGTCTGACGAAGTTGAAGTCACCGAGATTCTGGTGAAAGTTGGCGACAAGGTGGAAGCCGAGCAGTCGCTGATCACCGTGGAAGGCGACAAAGCCTCAATGGAAGTGCCGTCGCCGCAGGCTGGCGTAGTGAAAGAGATCAAAATCTCTACCGGTGACAAAGTTGAGACCGGCTCACTGATCATGGTGTTTGATGCTGAAGGCGCTGCGGAAGCAGCACCTGCCGCCGCCGAAGAGAAAAAAGCGGACGCGGCGCCAGCGCCAGCCGCTGCTGCGGCCACTGCCAGCAAAGAAGTGGCTGTGCCGGATATCGGCGGTGACGAAGTTGAAGTCACTGAGATTCTGGTTAAGGTTGGCGACAAAGTCGAAGCCGAGCAGTCACTGATTGTGGTGGAAGGCGATAAAGCGTCGATGGAAGTCCCGGCTCCGTTCGCGGGTGTGGTCAAAGAGATCACTATTTCCACCGGCGACAAGGTCAGCACCGGTTCAGCCATCATGGTCTTTGAAGCAGAAGGCGCAGCACCGGCCTCTGACGCGAAGCCAGAAGTGAAAGAAGAAGCGGCATCGGCACCTGCCGCGGCTGCAGGCGCCAAAGACGTTAACGTTCCGGATATCGGCGGTGATGAAGTTGAAGTTACCGAGATACTGGTCAAAGTCGGCGACAAAGTTGAAGCTGAGCAGTCACTGATTGTGGTTGAAGGCGACAAAGCCTCTATGGAAGTGCCTGCGCCGTTTGCAGGTACCGTCAAAGAGCTGAAAGTGGCGACCGGCGATAAAGTCAGCACCGGCTCACTGATCATGGTGTTCGAAGTCGAAGGTGCTGCTCCGGCTGCCCCTGCGGCCGCGAAACAGGAAGCCGCACCGGCCCCTGCTGCCAAATCTGAAGCTAAAGCCGCGGCACCCGCTCCAGCTAAAGCGGAAAGCAAAGGTGAGTTCGCAGAGAACGACGCTTACGTTCACGCTACCCCGGTGATCCGTCGCCTGGCGCGCGAGTTCGGAGTTAACCTGGCGAAAGTCAAAGGCACCGGCCGTAAAGGTCGCATTCTGAAAGAAGACGTGCAGACTTACGTGAAAGAGGCCGTGAAACGCGCTGAAGCGGCACCAGCTGCAGCCAGCGGCGGCGGTCTGCCAGGCATGCTGCCATGGCCGAAAGTTGATTTCAGTAAGTTTGGCGAAATCGAAGAAGTCGAACTGGGTCGTATCCAGAAAATTTCTGGCGCGAACCTGAGCCGTAACTGGGTAATGATCCCGCACGTTACGCATTTCGACAAAACCGATATCACCGATCTGGAAGCCTTCCGTAAGCAGCAGAATGCTGAAGCAGAGAAGCGTAAGCTGGATGTGAAGTACACCCCGGTGGTGTTCATCATGAAAGCGGTCGCGGCGGCGCTTGAGCAGATGCCACGCTTCAACAGCTCGCTGTCTGAAGATGCGCAGAAACTGACGCTGAAAAAATATATCAACATCGGTGTGGCGGTTGATACGCCAAATGGCCTGGTGGTTCCGGTCTTTAAAGACGTGAACAAGAAAGGCATCACCGAGCTGTCTCGTGAACTGATGGCGATTTCGAAGAAAGCGCGTGACGGTAAGCTGACAGCGGGCGACATGCAGGGCGGATGTTTCACCATCTCCAGCCTGGGCGGCCTGGGCACCACGCACTTCGCGCCGATCGTGAACGCGCCGGAAGTCGCTATCCTGGGTGTCTCTAAATCGGCGATGGAGCCGGTGTGGAACGGTAAAGAGTTTACTCCGCGTCTGATGATGCCGATTTCTCTCTCCTTCGACCACCGCGTAATCGACGGTGCTGATGGTGCGCGATTCATCACCATCATCGGCAATATGTTGTCTGACATTCGTCGTTTAGTTATGTAAATGTAAAGAAGGCCGGCGTAAGCCGGCCTTCCTGTAACGATTCGTCGCGCCGCGGTTGGCAGTTTGTTAACAATTCTGTAAACTCTTGCGGTGAAAGTCCCGGTGGAACAAGGGCATTATAAGAAAGTCTGACCCGCCGGATATCAATTAAGAGGTCATGATGAGTACAGAGATTAAAACCCAGGTCGTAGTACTTGGGGCAGGTCCTGCAGGTTACTCTGCAGCCTTCCGTTGTGCGGATTTAGGTCTGGAAACCGTACTGGTAGAGCGTTACAGCACCCTGGGTGGTGTTTGTCTGAACGTCGGTTGTATCCCATCTAAAGCGCTGCTGCACGTTGCTAAAGTGATTGAAGAGGCGAAAGCCCTTGAAGAGCACGGCATTGTGTTTGGCCAGCCATCTACTGATATCAACAAGATTCGCAGCTGGAAAGAGAAGGTTATCAACCAGTTGACTGGCGGCCTGTCAGGAATGGCAAAAGGTCGTAAAGTCACCGTGGTTAACGGCCTTGGCAAATTCACCGGTGCTAACACCCTGGTGGTTGAAGGAGAAGGCGGCGCGACCACCATCAACTTCGATAATGCCATTATCGCTGCGGGTTCACGTCCAATCGAACTGCCATTCATTCCACATGAAGATCCACGCGTCTGGGACTCTACCGATGCGCTGGAACTGAAAGAAGTGCCGAAGCGCTTGCTGGTCATGGGCGGCGGCATCATCGGTCTGGAAATGGCGACGGTTTATCATGCGCTGGGTTCAGAGATTGATGTGGTTGAGATGTTCGACCAGGTTATCCCGGCTGCGGATAAAGACGTGGTGAAAGTCTTTACCAAGAAAATCAGCAAGAAATTTAACCTGATGCTGGAAACCAAAGTGACCGCCGTTGAAGCAAAAGACGATGGCATTTACGTTTCAATGGAAGGTAAAAAAAGCACCAGGCGAAGCGCAGCGTTACGACGCGGTGCTGGTGGCGATCGGCCGTGTGCCGAACGGTAAAGGTCTGGATGCCGGTAAAGCGGGCGTGGAAGTGGACGATCGCGGCTTCATTCGCGTCGACAAGCAGATGCGCACCAACGTGCCACACATCTATGCTATCGGCGACATCGTCGGTCAGCCAATGCTGGCGCACAAAGGCGTGCACGAAGGCCACGTTGCGGCAGAAGTGATCTCCGGTCTGAAGCACTACTTCGATCCGAAAGTGATCCCTTCAATTGCCTATACTGAGCCAGAAGTTGCCTGGGTCGGTCTGACCGAGAAAGAAGCGAAAGAGAAGGGCATCAGCTACGAGACCTCCACCTTCCCGTGGGCAGCCTCAGGCCGTGCTATCGCTTCTGATTGTGCAGACGGTATGACCAAACTGATTTTCGACAAAGAGACGCACCGGATTATTGGTGGCGCGATTGTCGGTACTAACGGCGGCGAGCTGTTAGGCGAAATCGGTCTGGCGATTGAGATGGGTTGTGATGCGGAAGATATTGCGCTGACCATCCACGCTCACCCGACCCTGCATGAGTCAGTCGGTCTGGCGGCAGAAATCTTCGAAGGCAGCATCACCGATCTGCCTAACGCGAAAGCGAAGAAGAAATAACTTTCTGCTACTAAAGAAGAAAGCTCCCGTTATGGGGGGCTTTTTTTTCGCCTGGAGTTTGGTGCTGTATGGCAAGAATCGATTTGGGTTAAGACTAAAGGTAACCCCAATAACCCTGAAAACGTTGCCTGTGAGAGTTATTAGAGTTATCGTGCTTTCATCGGGACGCGACAGGACACAGGGATGGATAGCAGCACGTTAATTTCCGAAATGAAGGCTGATGGCTGGGTTCTGACAGGGATAAACGGTAGCCATCACCATTTCACACATCCGACAAAACCGGGGCTGGTTACAGTACCCCATCCTAAAAAAGACTTACCGATCGGTACGGTAAAGAGCATCAGGAAACAAGCGAGAATTTAATCCCGCTTGCCCGTAGAGGTATAAATATGTTTTATCCAATCGCGATTGAAGCGGGTGATCACGAACACGCATACGGCGTAATCGTTCCCGATTTACCAGGGTGTTTCTCTGCCGGGGATACTCTTGATGAAGCCATTAAAAACGCCAAAGAGGCTATCACAGGGCATATCGAATTATGTGTAGAGCTCGGTCATGAGATCGCTGCCGTGTCCACCATTGAGACTCTGGCCACGAATCCTGACTATCAGGGTTATATCTGGGCATTGGTTGATGTAGATGTCATTCGTTTGCTGGGCGGCTCTGAAAAAATCAATGTCACTTTACCCAGGTCGTTAATTGATCGGATTGATCGTTGTGTGGCTTCACACCCGGAATACAAAAGTCGCTCGGGCTTTCTGGCTCAGGTAGCGCTTGAGCGTATTACTGCTCCGATTAACAGGCCTCAAAAGTAAGTCTGAGCGATAGCTAAATTTATTGGTGGCAGAGGAATCAAAAGGCACCGTTTATGAGTTTTTACCCCTTAAGCCGTTGCTATGATCTTTCTCCCGTATGGTCAGGTTGATGTCTTTGATGATGCTTTTATCCAGATTGATAAAACCGGCGTAAGAATGCATATTCCGGTGAATCTGGATGGACTGCTGCTGATTCTCTTCCTGACTCTTATAAATCAGTGAGTTACTGATCTTTAAATACGTGAATTTAGTGGTGATTTTTTTTATGAAGGTAAAATCATCATATTTTACAGCTACATACATTAAGAGTGTTCCCCGCTCAAGCGGGGATAAACCGCATTGATGATGGAGGTGGCCAGACATCTGGCCTGTGATCCCCTACGAATGTGAATATCAGAGTCAGGCCCGATGAAAAAAAAGAACAGCACTCCCACACCTCACGATGCCACTTTCCGCCAGTTTCTCTCACAGCCGGACATTGCCCGCGACTTCATGGAACTGCATCTGCCCGCCGAACTGCGCGCTATATGCGACCTCAGCACCCTGAAACTTGAATCCGGTTCGTTCGTTGAAGACGATCTTCGCCAGTATTTCAGCGATATCCTCTACAGCCTGAAGACCAGTAACGGGGATGGGTACATACACGTCCTGGTTGAGCATCAGTCTACGCCGGACAGGCATATGGCATTCAGGCTGATGCGATACGCTGTGGCGGCTATGCACCGCCACCTTGAAGCGGGCCATAAGCAGCTGCCGCTGGTTATACCGGTACTGTTCTATACCGGCAAACGCAGCCCTTATCCGTATTCAACACGCTGGCTCGACGAATTTGAAGACCCTTCGCTGGCGGAAAACCTCTATGGCAGCGCCTTTCCACTGGTGGATGTCACGGTGATCTCGGATGAGGAAATCATGGGGCACCGCAGCATGGCGGCGCTGACGCTGTTACAGAAGCACATTCATCAGCGTGACATCGCGACTCTCACCGATCGGCTGGCCACGTTACTGATGGCTGATTATCTTTCTTCACCCCAGGTAACAGCGCTGATACACTATTTACTGCAGGCAGGCGAGTCGGCTGACTCCGAAGCCTTCGTGCGCGAACTGGCACAGCGAGTGCCGCAACACGGAGACGCACTTATGACCATCGCACAGCAGCTGGAGCAGAAGGGCATCGAGAAAGGTATTCAGCTTGGTGAACAGCGTGGAATCGAGAAAGGCCGAAATGAAGGCAAACTCGAGGTTGCCCGCACTATGCTGCAGAACGGCATCGACCGTAACACCGTCATGAAAATGACCGGTCTCTCAGAAGATGAACTTTCACAGATCCGTCACTGATTTTGATGTCAGAAAACGGCTCGGCAACGTAAAGCCCTGCACTACAGGGCTTAACAAATTTAATGAAACGCAGGCGCTGCTCATCAGACAGTGCGCTGATGCAGTCTCCCGGGTTAACTGACTATAAGTACGAGCGTGCTTTTCTGCCATTCCCGAAACTCATCACAAAGCAATTCGACTGTTATGACAAAATTACCGGGTCTCCTGGCTGAAACATCAGGATAGGTGGCGCTCCTGGGAGGAAGCGAAGAGGGCTGCAGATCAGCAGGGCATAACCTTCCTGGATGCTAAAATTCAGGGTTCGGCTAAGGTCTGGCTTATCCCTTTCACTGTTTCCAGTAAACCCGATAAAACACAATATGGGATGCTGGACGGTGGCACTCTGACAGTCAAATTCTCAGAAGATTAGGCAGCAAGCTAACCTTCATCTAACCACGCATCTCCCATGCAGCCACTCGTTCAATAAACATCTGTGCCAGGGCAGTAATGGCGCTGTTGCCGGGTAGTCTTTCTTCATTGATATACATCACCAGCGAACTACTGCGTCGGCGGCCCTGCAGCAGCGGCAGGGGACGGAGCTCACCGCTCTCTAACAGCGCTGCGATATTCTGTTCCGGCAGCCAGCCATAACCTAACTGATGCTGGACCGCTTCAATGGCTGCCGACAGCGTCGTGAATGACCAGTTCTCCGCCTGATCGCCATTGACCTCCGACTGCTGCTGTTGCTGACGATCCAGAATGGTAATGCAGGGCCAGCGTGCCAGCGTAGCAGCATTAAGCGGGGCGGATTCGCGGTGCAGCGGGTGGTCGCGATGGGCGACGGCGACGAAATCGACACTCATCAGGCTTTCGCCTGCTAACGGCGTGTCACCATATTGCGCTACCAGCCAGAGATCAGCCTGATTTTCCGCCAGTCTGTCAGGCGTTTCGCTTCGGACGATTTCGCTAAACCAGATGCGGACATGCGGATAGCGTTGCTGAAAGGTCTGAAGCACATCGAATAGCAAGGGTTTGGGTAGAGTCGCATCGACCATCAGATCGATGCGCGAACGCTCGCCGCGTTGCAGTGCACTGGCCTGCGCCTCAAGCGCGCCGAATCCCTCCAGCAGCGGACGCACCTGTGCCAGCAACTGATGTCCCTCTGCACTCAGGACAGCGCGGCGGCCCTCCTGCTGTAATAGGGTCAAACCCAGCCGCTGCTGTAACAGGCTCAGCTGATAACTCAGTGAGGACTGGCTGCGATTGTTCTTCTCCGCTGCCAGCGCAAAACTCCCCTCATTCACTACTGCGTCGAGCAGATACCACTGTTCTAGTGTTGTCTTGTACATGCTCACTCATCTAAAAATTAAATTATTTAGTGCTAAAAATAGCGTTATTCATCGGTTTTGTAACGCGCAATAATCTCCTCAAGGAAAACAAATGAGGAATTAACCATGAGCACTTTCGATAAACATGACCTGTCTGGCATCGTCGGCAAACATCTGGTTTACACCTATGACAACGGCTGGAATTACGAGCTCTACATTAAAAATGCCAGCACCATCGACTATCGCATTCACAGCGGTATGGTCGGTAATCGCTGGGTTAAAAATCAGCATGTCTATGTCGTTCGTCTGGCGCAGGATGTCTATAAAGTTTCCTGGACTGAACCAACCGGTACCGATGTCAGCCTGGCCGTTAATCTGGCTGATAAAATTTTCCACGGCACCATCTTCTTCCCACGCTGGGTAATGAATAATCCGGAAAAAACCGTCTGCTTCCAGAATGATCATCTGGAAGAGATGGCAAAATTCCGCGAAGCGGGTCCGGCTTATCCAACCGAAGTGATTGATGAGTTCGCGACGCTGACCGTAATCCGTGATGTGGGCGAAAATAACGAAAGCGTGATCGACTGTCCGCCTGACCAGTTGCCCGCCAATTTTCCGGAAAATCTGAAAAATTAAGCATGCACAGAAGAGGTCATAACGACCTCTTCTGAATAACAGCTTATGTTTTGTAGCTTCTGACGTGTAACTTGCGAGGATGAAAAAGAGATTTACCGACCAGGGTTTTATCAGTAGTAATCAGCAGGACGGATTCGGTGTCAGTTGCATCAGGCTGATTTCCGGCCTGGTGTTGTTATCCTCCTGAGCTCACCTCTGCTGTAACCCATAAACACGCCGGCTTCTATTCCTGCCAGTTATCTATTTCCCTGAATCACTTCGCTAAAGCCACGGCAAAGCTGACATAAATCTGCAGCCATTTGTGCGGAATGCGGTACGCTGCAAAGAGACCTATTCAGCCGACTCAGCTGGCTGATGCGGGAAGTGAAGCGGGCAGAATGGCCGTAGTGGATTATGTTGTATTTTTGTAAACAGATTAACAAACAGACGAAATACTGCTATTCTGCCCTCCGCGAAACCGGGCACCTCAACCTGGACGAGAAAGGGAAGATTGTTCTCCATAAGTGAGCAAGGTGGTCGGAAAGCCCTACATAATGAGAGCGAGGATAACGTCGTGCTAGAAGAATACCGTAAGCACGTTGCCGAGCGTGCTGCCCAGGGAATTGTACCTAAGCCTTTAGAGGCTTCCCAAATGGCCGCGCTGGTTGAACTGCTAAAAAATCCACCTGCGGGTGAAGAAGAATTTTTGATCGATTTATTGGTCAACCGCGTCCCACCTGGCGTCGATGAAGCGGCGTATGTCAAAGCCGGTTTCCTGGCGGCTGTCGCCAAAGGCGAAGCAACCTCTCCTCTGATATCTCCTGAAAAAGCGGTTGAACTGCTTGGCACCATGCAGGGCGGTTACAATATTCATCCGCTGATTGAGGCGCTGGACGATAGCAAACTGGCTCCGATTGCCGCGAAAGCCCTTTCACACACGCTGCTGATGTTCGACAACTTCTATGATGTCGAAGAGAAAGCGAAAGCGGGTAATGAATACGCGAAGCAGGTGATGCAATCCTGGGCAGATGCGGAATGGTATCTGTCACGGCCTGAACTGGCAGAGAAGATCACGGTTACCGTGTTTAAAGTCACTGGCGAAACCAACACCGACGATCTCTCTCCGGCCCAGGATGCCTGGTCACGTCCAGACATTCCTCTGCACGCCCTGGCGATGCTGAAAAATGCCCGTGAAGGCATTGAGCCTGATGAAGTGGGCAATATCGGCCCGATCAAACAGATCGAAGCTTTGAAGACCAAAGGCTTCCCACTGGCGTATGTCGGTGATGTTGTCGGAACCGGTTCTTCACGTAAATCCGCCACCAACTCGGTGCTGTGGTTTATGGGCGACGACATCCCGAACGTGCCAAATAAAAAAGGCGGCGGCGTGGTGCTGGGCAGCAAAATTGCACCCATCTTCTTCAACACCATGGAAGATGCGGGCGCACTGCCCATTGAAGTGGACGTAAATAACCTGAACATGGGCGATGTGATCGACATCTATCCATTCAAAGGCGAAGTCCGCAACCACGAAACCAATGAGCTGCTGGCCAGCTTCGAGCTCAAAACCGAAGTAGTGATTGACGAAGTGCGCGCCGGTGGCCGTATTCCACTGATCATCGGTCGCGGTCTGACCACCAAAGCGCGCGAGTCGCTGGGTCTGCCGCACAGCACCGTATTCCGTCAGGCGAAAGATGTCGCGGAGAGCACCCGTGGTTTCTCGCTGGCGCAGAAAATGGTTGGCCGCGCCTGTGGCGTGACCGGCGTTCGTCCGGGTGCCTATTGCGAACCTAAGATGACCTCGGTTGGCTCGCAGGATACCACCGGCCCGATGACCCGTGACGAGCTGAAAGATCTGGCTTGCCTGGGCTTCTCGACCGATCTGGTGATGCAGTCGTTCTGTCACACCGCCGCGTATCCGAAGCCGGTGGATGTGAGCACGCACCATACGCTGCCAGACTTCATCATGAACCGCGGTGGTGTGTCACTGCGTCCGGGTGACGGCATTATCCACAGCTGGCTGAACCGTATGCTGCTGCCGGATACCGTCGGTACCGGTGGTGACTCGCACACCCGTTTCCCTATCGGCATCTCTTTCCCGGCGGGTTCAGGCCTGGTGGCGTTTGCCGCCGCGACTGGCGTAATGCCGCTCGACATGCCGGAATCGGTTCTGGTGCGCTTCAAAGGTAAGATGGAGCCGGGCATTACCCTGCGCGATCTGGTTCACGCCATTCCGCTGTATGCCATCAAACAGGGTCTGCTGACCGTTGAGAAGAAAGGTAAGAAAAACATCTTCTCTGGTCGCATCCTGGAGATTGAAGGTCTGCCGGATCTGAAAGTTGAGCAGGCGTTTGAGCTGTCCGATGCGTCAGCAGAACGTTCCGCTGCGGGCTGTACCATCAAGCTGGATAAAGCGCCGATTATCGAATACCTCAGCTCTAACATCGTGCTGCTGAAGTGGATGATCGCAGAAGGCTACGGCGATCGTCGTACGCTGGAGCGTCGCATTGAAGGTATGGAGAAATGGCTGGCCGATCCTCAGTTGCTTGAGCCGGATGCCGATGCTGAATATGCCGCGGTGATCGAAATCGATCTGGCTGAAATCAAAGAGCCAATCCTCTGTGCGCCAAACGATCCGGACGATGCACGTCTGCTCTCTGACGTTCAGGGTGAGAAGATCGACGAAGTGTTTATCGGATCATGCATGACCAACATTGGTCACTTCCGTGCTGCGGGTAAACTGCTGGATAGTCACAAAGGCCAGCTGCCAACCCGTCTGTGGGTGGCACCGCCAACCAAGATGGATGCGGCACAGCTGACCGAAGAAGGCTACTACAGCGTATTCGGCAAAAGCGGTGCGCGTATCGAGATCCCGGGCTGTTCACTCTGCATGGGTAACCAGGCACGTGTTGCAGATGGTTCGACGGTGGTCTCGACTTCGACCCGTAACTTCCCGAACCGTCTGGGTAACGGCGCTAACGTCTACCTGGCGTCAGCGGAGCTGGCTGCGGTCGCGTCTCTGCTTGGCAAACTGCCAACGCCGGATGAGTATCAGCAATTCATGGCGCAGGTCGATAAAACGGCCAGCGACACGTATCGCTATCTCAACTTCGACCAGCTGACGCAGTACACCGACAAAGCTGATGGTGTGATTTTCCAGACCGCGGTCTGATTCTTCACCTTGCAGGCATGAATAAGGGGCGATGATTCGCCCCTTTTTTTCGTCTCAGCATGGGGTAGAGAGACGATCAAAAGCTGGCTTTCGGCAGACAGCCTGTAATAATGCGCGACGTGTCACACTTTGCCGCGAGAGCAGCACGGACACTTACCAGGTGAGACGACGACGTTGAGAGGAACGGGCGATGGAATATGAATTTTTACGCGATGTGACCGGACAGATTAAGGTTCGCATGTCGATGGATCATGAAGCGGTCGGCCACTGGTTCAACGAAGAGGTCAAAAACGATCCGGGATTGCTGGATGAAGTTGAAGCCGCCATTGAAGATGTCAAAGGCAGCGTACGTCAGTGGCAGCGGATCGGCAGCGAGTACACCATTCTGCTGGATGAAGAGGAGGTGATGATCCGCGCCAACCTGCTGGCTCTGGAAGATGACGGTATGGAAGAGGGGATGAACTACTATGACGAAGAGAGCCTCTCATTCTGCGGCATTGAAGATTTTCAACTGGTGATCGCTGCTTATCGCCAGTTTATGAACCAGTACGGCAAACCCGTACGGTAAGACAGTAAGGCAATCCTTTACGGTTATAAGGCCGGGCCAACTCAGCAGCCCGGCCTGTTAACTAACTCAGTGATGCACCACCGCACATTACCAGCTGCTGGCCGGTGATCGCCGCCGCCGCAGGGGAGAGCAGGAAATCGACCAGTCCGGCCACTTCCTGCGGCTGAATATAGCGGCCAATGGGTGGCAGACGGGGCGGTGAACTGGCACGGCCCGGCTGTTGCAGCATCGGCGTTTCGGTGGCGCCTGGCGCCACAATATTGGCGGTAATGCCGCGCGGAGCAAGTTCCGCCGCCCAGCTGCGCACCATACTGATCATCGCCGATTTGGTGGCGACATACTGACTGCGGCCCGCCGCCCCGCCTGATGTCCGGCTGCCCAGCAGCACAATTCTGCCGCCCACACGCATCCGCGGTGCAAAATGATTCGCCAGCTGCTCAGCAGCGGCAACGTGCAGTTGCCATAAGCGTGTACTGGCACTCAGATCCAGCTCCCCAAGCGGCGCGGCCTGCATCATACCGGCTGCATGGATCACCGCCTGCGGCACCGGTAGCGCGTCCAGTAAAGCCTGCAGTGCGGCGCTGTCACTGATATCGATCTGATGACTCTGCCAGCCCGCTTCTGCCCGGCTTATCGCCGAGCGGCTCAGGCCGATAACCTGCCAGCCCTCATCGAGTAAACGGTCAGCAATCGCCTGACCGATACCGGAGCTGGCCCCGGTCACCAGCGCCATCCGTTCAATCACGCATCACCTCCCTTCACCCATGACTCCGCGACCCGCACATATTTAATCGCCTGGCGATACCAGGTATAGGCGATATGCAGTTCGCCATCCAGGCCCTGTTTAATGCTGGGATAGGAGAACTCACGGTTTAATTTCTGCTGGGAGTTATTGGTCATGCAGTAGCCATCGCCCTCGTCCAGATTGCGCTGCAGCGGCCAGCTTTTACCGCCATCCGTGGAGATAGCCAGCGTCATCGGCGCACGTGGCGCACCCCAGAAAGCGGTGCGACCACTGTGCATCACCGGCTCAGCGGCGACGGCAACATCACTTTCCTCTTCATCATCTTCAATTTCGTCATACAGCGACAACCGGCGTTCGCTGGCACCTTCGGCGCTCATGGCATTGAACACCAGCGCCAGATGACCATTGCGCAGCGTCGTGACCTGAATTGAGGAGTTATTGTTGGGCAGCGACAACGGCTGTGGCGCGCTCCAGCTTTCACCCTGATCAAGTGAGCGGCTCTGATAGATGTGGTCGGCCCAGCGGCTGCGGTAGAGCGCCAGCAGCGAGCCATCATCCAGCAGGGTTACGTTCATATGGACGCAGCCGGTGCTGTCAGGCACGCTGACGTCGCGCCAGCTCTGGCCTTTATCTTCTGAGATTTTTACCGCGCTCACGTCATAGCTGCCGACCCACTTTTCGCCAGGCTGCGTCAGGCAGTAAAACACCGGCAGCAACCAGTTACCGTTGGGCAGCACCACAATCGGCTGGCGAATAAAGGTGCCAGGCTTATCCAGCAGCGTTTTGATCTCCCCCCCAGCTCTGGCCCAGATCGTGAGACTGGCGATAGCGAACAATCGCGGTGTCCTGATTGCCCGATTTCTGCGCCGTCCACAGCAGCCACAGTACCTGGTCGGGATCGAGAAACAGCACCGGATTCTGTTCTGAACGGCCCGGATCGTCAGAGAGTTTTTGTGCTTCACTCCAGCGATCGCTGCCTTTTCGCAGCCGTGAACACCAGACAGAGATATCGGCAATCCCTTCCTGCGTGCCGCCAAACCAGACGCAAAGCAGATCGCCATCGGGCAGCGGCAGCAGGTTAGCCGCGTGGTTTTGCGGGCAGGAGGAGGGCAGCATCGCAACCTGCTGCGCGCTATCCTGCGGGTGAGGCGAAAGCAGGCCGGTGCGTTCTGCGGTGACGGTTTCCTGAGTCATTTTAGGCTCCACTGTTTTGTGCATTGTGTTGCGATTGAGGCTGAGACTGGCGTGATGGGATACAGCGGTCAATCACCATAATAATTGCCGGGGTGATCAGCGCCACGTACATATTGTCGATACCAAACGGGTTACCCATCAGGAACCAGACGGAAGTGACAACGCAGGCGCCAATCAGACCGGCATTGGCGCCGCGTGTGCTCTTAAACCACGGCAGGTAGAACGCCATGATCGCCACAACGGTAATCGACAGACGAATCGCACGGGTAAAGAACGAGAGCTTCAGCACTTCCGGGAAGAACAGAACAAACAGCAGCGGGAAGAAGCCGATGCCAATCGAGATCCAGCGTGTCATTTTAAATTCGCGCTCTGGCGTAGGATTACGATAAGGCACGTAAAAGTCTTTCACCACCAGCGAGGCGATGGCCAGCGCCACGGTACCGACGCTGACGAAAATCGAGGCCACCAGCGAGGTGGTGACAATGCCCGCCAGCCACGGTGACATATCCTGCAGAAACACCGGCAGCGCATAGAGGCTCTTGATATCCGGGTGAGCAAACTTCGCTGCCACGCCAATCAGCGCCATCGCCAGACCAATCGGCAGGCAGAAGAAGAAGGCGACCCAGGTGGCGCGCTTCGCTGACTTCACATCTTTGGTGGAGGAGATCGCCTGAATCACAAACTGGGTACAGAAGATCGAACCTACGGTCCCGATCAGCCAGGCCACAATGGTACTGGCACCGACGTGACCATCCCATGTCCAGTAGAACGCCGGCATTTTTTCCATCATCGGGGCGACGCCGCCGGTCATCTTCAGCGCCACATAGAGGATAATCAGGATCCCCATATACTTGATGGCGCTGTGCAGCAGCGTGACCCAGGCCACGCCTTTCATGCCGCCAAATGCAAAGTAGAAGGTGCTGACCACCGCAGTGATAAAAGCCGCCTGGGTCAGGTCGATCTTGAGTACGGTGGAGATCGCCGCCGCGCCGCTGATGTAGTTACCGACGTTCACCAGCAACAGCGCATAGATCATGATCAGCGAAATAATATTTTTGGTCGAACTGCCATATTTCTCGGCGATAGCACCGGAAATAGTGATCTTTCCGGTGTTGTAGATGCGTTTGACCAGTATCAGGCCAAACAGCGGGAAGCCAATTGCCGCGCCAATTACCGACCATGAGGCGGCGAAGCCATCTTCAAAGGCCGCCTGCGCGGTGCCGATGGTGGATTTTGCCCCGATATATTCAGACATCAGCATAATGCCGACGATAAAAGCAGGCATGGCGCGCGAGCCTTCCATAAAGTCGCCGCTAGTTTTACTGCGCAGCCGCCAGGTGAGCCAGGTGGTGAACAGGATATAGGCGACCACCATGCCGACGATCAGTAAGGTGCTCTCAGTTGAAAATGCTTTCATCATGACCTCGATTGTTCTGGCAGATGGCGACCAGCAGGTTCGTTCTCATCTGACCGGTAGGGTGCAAAGGTGATGGACGTTATTGCAGGTAGTGGTTCACGATTTGACGGATCTGCTGCTGCTCTTCGGCGCTGAACTGCACCGCATAGCGGCTTTCACCCACCTCAAAGCCCTGCAGGCTGACCGCTTTTTTCACGGCGGCCGGTGAGAAACCGATGCTGTACAGTGCGGTGCGCAGGCCGGTGACGTTCTCCTGTGCCTGATGCGAACCGGCAATATCGCCCGCATGGAAGCGCGCCCAGATGGCGTTAATCGCCTCCGGTGCCACGTTTGCCAGCCCGGAAATTGAGGCGGAGCAGCCATCCACGAACCCCTGGTGGATCAGCGAATCCGGGCCGTTCAGCACAGCAAAGTCCTGACAGTCGGCGGTAGCCTGCAGAAAGCCGCTCAGACTTTCATAGCTGCCTGCTGAATCTTTAATGCCGATGATGTTCGGGTGCGCGGCCAGCGTACGAACGGTCTCTGGCTGCAAGGTATTGCCGGTACGCGCCGGGATGTTGTAGAGGAACAGCGGCACCGTAAGCGCATCAGCCACGCGCTGATAGTGGTCGATCAGCTCCTGCTGCTTAAGCGGAACAAACCACGGCGTGATCGCGGAAACAGCATCTACGCCAAGGCGGGCAATCTGTTTGCCGAGCCGGATAGTTTCACGGGTCGAAATCTCCCCGATATGCGCCACCACCGATGCCCGGCCGTTAACTTCATCGACGCAGGTGGTGGTAACCGCGATCTTCTCCTGCTCGTTCAGCACAAAGAATTCGCCGTTGGTTCCGCCACAGAAGATGCCGTTACCGGCGTTGATCTGGCGTCTGACCTGTTCGCGCTGCCTCTCCGGATCAAAGGCACCTTCCCGGTCAAAAGTGGTGACGATGGCGGTCAGTACGCCGTTTATTTTCTTATTCATGACAATCCTCATTACGCCTGGCAGGAAGGGAAAAGCGTCAGGTAGACGGCGCGCACATCGTCGGCGGTGACCGCCATCGGCACGTTGTTCATCAGACGCTGGACGTTGAGCGCGGCTTCCACTAACCAGGGCAGTTGATCCGGGCTGATGCCCAGTGCTTCCAGGCTGGCAGGCAGCTGCAGCCGCGCCACCAGCGCGGTGAAGTAGTCGACCAGCGCGTGTGATTTCTCTTCATCGCTTAAACGGACGTCGGCGTCGGGCAGCAGATCATAGACCTGAGCGAATTTGCTCACCGCCGCCGGACGGACAAAGCGCATGCAGGGAGCCAGCAGGATGGCGTTGGCGACGCCGTGTGGCAGATGATATCTGCCGCCGAGCGGGTAAGAGAGGGCATGCACCAGATGTGTCCCGGCATGGGCAATCGATGCACCGCCATAATAAGAAGCCCAGAGCATCTCCAGGCGTGCCTGCAAATTTTCTGGCTCGCGCAGGGTGGTTTCGAGATTAGCGAACAGTTTCTTCATCCCAGTCAGCGCATAGTTGTCGCTGACCGGGTTGGCGACATTGGCGGTAAAGCACTCAATCAGATGGCAGAGGGCGTCAATACCGGTTGAAGAGGCGATGTGGGCCGGCATGCTGGTGGTCAGTTCCGGCACCAGGGCCACCACATCGGGTAGCATCACCGGTGAAATAATGCCGACTTTGGTCTCTTTCTCCGGGATCGCCAGGATCGCATTGGGCGTCGCTTCAGAACCCGTGCCTGCGGTGGTAGGGATCAGTATTGAACGGGTACGGCGCTGCGGTTTTTCGCCTGCCAGCAGGGCGTCCAGCGAAGGCGCGGCGTCGATGCACAGCACTGAGAGCAGCTTCGCCACATCCAGCACGCTGCCGCCGCCGATGCCAATCACCATATCGACCTGGGGCCGGGAGAGCGTCGCGATAATCGCTGCCACATCATGCTGGCTTGGTTCAGGCGGGACGCTGTTGACCACGCTGATACCCGGAATCTGATCCCGAAGTTGACCCATCAGCGCCTGCACTGCCGGAATAGCCTCAATGTTCCGGTCAGTGACCACGACTGCTGTCGATATCCCCTTCAGCAGATAGCGCATGTCGTTTAACGCCTGATAACCGCTAATCACCGTGCTGTTAATGTTCATTTCATACCCTTATTTCTGTCCTGGCTGAGCAGATGATTAATCTTGCTCAGCGCAATGCGAAGTCAGTCACTCTCTGTGGCTAATTTTATAAGGCATATCGATTTCGATTAATTTGAACTTGCTCACATATAATCAATCATGATTGAATATAATCAAATGCAGCGGCAATCGCCTGACAGGAGTGAGGATGGGCTCATCATTATGGAAAACCCCGGTGCTGGTCATCGCCGATGACTTTACCGGTGCCAACGATGCGGGTAGCGGACTGGCACAGGCTGGCGCCCGCGTACATGTGCTGTTTGGCACTGAGGCGCCGTTGCCAGAGGACGCTGCGGATGTGCTGGTTATCAGCACCGACAGTCGGGCAGTCAGCGCCAGCCAGGCCGCAGAGCGCGTGGCTCAGGTGGTGCAGCACTTCGCCGCACAGCTTCAGCAGGGCTGGCTGTTTAAAAAGATCGACTCCACGCTGCGCGGCAACGTCGGTGCTGAAACCGCGGCTGCGCTGCGGGCCAGCGGCAAAAGGCTGGCGCTGGTTGCGCCGGCTGTGCCACGTCTGGGCCGCACCACACGCGAAGGTAAAGTGTGGGTCAATCAGCGGTTACTGACAGACACCGAATTTGCCAGCGATCCTAAAACCCCGATCCTCAGCGCCCGCGTACTCGATCAGATGCAGATCGACGGCACGGAGATCGATCTCCCGACGCTGCGCAGCGATCGGCTTGATGCGGTGTTAGCGGCGGCGCACGGCGTGGTGGTGGTGGATGCCGAAAATGAAGCCGATCTGGCGCGACTGATAATCGCTGCGGCGCGGCTGACAGAGAAGCCGCTGCTGGTGGGAGCAGCCGGGTTAAGCGATGCGCTGGGCGCAGCGCTCTCTGTTCGCCCGTCGCGGCCCGTGCTGGCGGTAGTGGGATCGATGAGCAGCAGCGCGCAGCAGCAGATCGCCACGCTGCTTAACCAGCGGGCAGTTGAGATCGTGGATGTCGATATCCGTCAGCTGTTTCAGCAGCCCGCCTGGCCTGACCGGGATCGCTGGATCGAACAGGCTGCCGCCGCACTGCGTGCCGGTCGCCATACGGTGATCCGCACCTGCCAGCATGAATCCCAGCGTCACGACATTGAGCATCTCAGCCAGCAGCACAGCGTGACCCGCCAGCAGCTGGGCGAAGCGATCAGTCTGTTGCTGGGCGAAATGACTCACAGCCTGTGCCGGACACAGCTGCCGCATGCGCTCTATCTGTCGGGAGGCGACGTGGCGATTGCCGTTGCCCAGGCACTGGGGGCCAGCGGCTTTAAAATTCAGGGTCTGGTGGCGGGCTGTGTGCCGCACGGGGTTCTGCTTAACAGTGAATTTACTCTGCCGGTGATGACCAAAGCGGGTGGCTTTGGTGATGAAAATACCCTGGTAGCAGCCATTGGTTTTATTGAGGAGAAGTCGAGTGAGTAAAATTATTGCGATCACCATGGGCGATCCGGCGGGCATCAGTCCGGAAATCATCATTAAGTCACTCTCTGAAGGTGAGCTGAATGGCATCCCGGCGGTGGTGATTGGCTGTGCCAGTACGCTGTGCCGCATTATGGCGATGAACATTACGCCACAGGCCGAGCTGCGGGTGCTGGACCGGGTGCAGGATGCGCGGTTTGCGCCCGGCATCATCAACGTCATCGATGAGCCCCTGGCCGATCCCGACGCGCTGAAACCTGGCGTGGTGCAGAAAGAGGCGGGAGATCTGGCGTGGCGTTGCGTGAAGCGTGCTACAGAGCTGGCACTGGCGGGCGACGTGCATGCCATTGCCACCGCGCCGCTGAACAAAGAGGCGCTGCATGCGGCGGGCCATCTCTATCCTGGTCACACCGAACTGCTGGCGCATCTTACCGGGACCAAAGATTACGCCATGGTCCTCTACACCGATAAGCTGAAAGTGATTCATGTCACGACCCACATTGCGCTGCGGAAGTTCCTGGACACGCTGAACCAGACGCGCATCAAAACCGTGATTGGTATGGCGGACACTTTCCTGCGTCGTGTCGGTTACAGCGCCCCGCGTATCGCCGTAGCGGGCGTTAATCCGCACGCCGGAGAGAACGGCCTGTTTGGCGATGAGGAGATCACCACCGTGGCACCCGCTATTGAGGCGATGAAAGCGCAGGGGATTGATGTCTACGGGCCTTGTCCGCCGGACACGGTGTTCCTGCAGTGCCAGGATGGACGGTATGACATGGTGGTCGCGATGTACCACGATCAGGGGCATATTCCGCTTAAACTGCTGGGCTTTTATGATGGCGTCAACATCACCGCAGGCCTGCCGTTTATCCGTACCTCTGCTGACCATGGCACCGCATTTGATATCGCCTGGACAGGTAAAGCGAAGTCTGACAGCATGGCGATCTCTATTAAACTCGCGATGCAGCTCGCATAGGGATATATGAAGGGACAGAGCCGTCTTGACCAGATTATGGATTACCTGAAAAGCCATAATCTGGTGACTGTTGAGCAACTGGTCAGTGCGATTTCCGCCTCACCCGCCACGATTCGCCGTGATTTGATTAAGCTGGATAAAGAGGGCGTGATCAGCCGCAGTCATGGCGGCGTTACCCTGAATCGTTTTATTCCTGCCCAGCCGACCACGCTGGAGAAGATGCAGCGTAACCTGGCCGAGAAGCAGGCGATTGCAGAATGTGCCGCCAGCTTTGTCCGGGCGGGCGATGCGGTCGTGCTGGATGCGGGCACCACTATGCTGGAGCTGGCGCGGCAGCTCACGCATCTGCCGCTGCGGGTGATCACTGCCGATCTGCACATTGCACTGTTTTTGTCTGAGTTTAAGCAGATCGAAGTGACGATTATCGGCGGACGTATCGACGACTCCAGTCAGTCCTGTGTGGGCGAACATGGACGGCGGTTGCTGCGCAGCATCAATCCCGATATCGCCTTTGTCAGTTGTAACTCCTGGAGCCTTGAGCGCGGCATTACCACGCCGACTGAGGAGAAAGCGGGGCTGAAACACGATCTTCTGGCCAATGCGGCTCGCCGGGTCTTGCTGGCGGACAGCAGTAAATATGGCTCCTGGTCGCTATTCTGCGCTTCTCCGGTGGATGACCTGACGGATGTGGTGACCGATAGCCGGTTAGATGAGGCTGTCTGCCGCACGCTGCGCGAGCGCGGGATTACGCTGGCGCTGACCTCCGCATGAACAGAACGCGCCATGTTGCTCTGACCTGATCAGCAGGACGAGAGCAGCACCGCGCGTTTATCTTTATCTCTCGCCGTTAAAACGCGCCGTTAACGCGCGTACGCATCATTCTCTTCGCGCGTAGTCGCGGGTGTGTCCACCGAAACCCGTTCAAACCTCAGTCAGGCAGTTGCCGTGATGAAAAAGCAGGGGGAACAAGAGGGAAGGAGACGCGCAGGTTATGAGCTATAACGCTGCGCGCCTGATAATCAGAGGGGCTTCAGGCCCACTGAGGGGATATTTCTGCCGTAGTAGATCTCGCGCATCTCTTTCCAGAGCAGATCGGTAATGCGCTTGTGCTCCTGCGGAGTGAGATCTTCCGGGCGGGTGTTAAACAGGTAGTGTTTAAGGTCGAACTCTTTCAGCAACATCTTGGTATGAAAGATGTTTTCCTGATAGACATTCACATCCACCATGTCATACATCGCTTTCATATCTTCAGACATGAAGTTCTGAATCGAATTGATCTCGTGATCGATGAAGTGCTTCATCCCTTTCACGTCACGGGTAAAACCGCGCACCCGGTAATCGACGGTGACAATATCGGACTCCAGCTGGTGGATCAGATAGTTCAGCGCTTTCAGGGGCGAAATGACGCCACAGGTTGAGACTTCAATGTCTGCACGGAAGGTGCACAGACCGCCTGCCGGATGGCTCTCCGGATAGGTGTGCACGCAGATATGACTTTTATCGAGATGAGCCACCACCGAGTTGGGCAGCGGACCGGGGTGCTCTGAGTTATCGATATCTTTCGGATCGATCGGCTCTTCGCTGACCAGAATCGTGACGCTGGCCCCCTGCGGCTCATAATCCTGGCGCGCAATGTTGAGCACGTTAGCCCCGATAATGGAGCAGGTCTCGGTCAGGATTTCCGTCAGACGGTTAGCGTTATATTGTTCGTCAATGTAGGCGATGTAACCATCGCGTTCAGCTTCAGTATTCGCATAGCAAATATCGTAAATACAAAAACTCAGGCTTTTCGTCAGGTTGTTGAAGCCATGTAGTTTTAGCTTTTGCAATTTCGTTCACCCCCTTAGAAATGCACTATCAGCACGCGGCAGATAACGCATTCAACAGATATTGCGGCAGGGCAAAGCTGCCGGTATGGATTGCTGGCGTGTAATAACGGCAGGTCAGGCCAGCGGCCTCGAAACGCGCCTTTAAGGTCGCGGTGTCGAGCTGGCGCAGCGCCGGATTATCACTCGCCCAGGCAAAGGTCATAATGCCGCCGTAGTAGGTCGGAATCGCCGCCTGATAGAAACTGACGTCCGCAAAGTAATGTCCCAGCTTGCGATGGCTGTTAACGGCCTCATCCTGCTGCAGGAAGCAGACGCCATTCTGCGCCACAAAGATGCCATTTTCATTAAGGGCCGCTTTGCACCCGGCATAAAATTCCGAGGTAAACAGACTCTCGCCCGGACCAATCGGATCGGTGCAGTCGGAGATAATGACATCAAACTTTTCCTGCGTCTGATTAACGAAGTTCACCCCGTCATCAATCACCAGCGTAAAGCGCGGATCGTCATAGGCACCCGCGCTGTGGTTCGGCAGATACTGGCGGCAAAAGGTCACCACGCCCGCATCGATCTCCACCATGGTAATCTTTTCGATCCCGGGATGACGTGACACTTCACGCAGCATGGCGCCGTCACCGCCACCGATAATCAGAACGCTCTTCGCCGCGCCGTGCGCCAGCAGCGGAACGTGGGTCATCATTTCATGGTAGATAAATTCGTCGCGTTCGGTGGTCTGAACGACGCCGTCCAGCGCCATTACGCGGCCCATCGCGGCATTTTCGAAAATGATTAAATCCTGATGCGCAGTCTTCTCACGGTACAGCTCTTTATCGACCGTGAAATACTGGCCAAAACCGGCATGAAGGGTTTCATACCACGTTTCATTGTGGGCCATGGTGCTCTCCTCTGATGACATCGCCATGAAGATGGGCGGCATATGATAGCTAACACTGACCGTGGTTGCACGGTCAATGTCCGGCTGCAGAGGGAAGAATCGTTACCTGACGTAGGCCAGCAGGCTCAGCGAATCGCGGGCCAGTGACTTGCACTTTTTGTCGTTGGTGATGGCGATGCCGCTGAGATCGCGATAGCTATCTTCACCCAGCGCTTTCATGTTGTAGTTGCTGTAGTTGCTTAAATCCCAGCGGTTCTGCTGAGCAAAAAAAGACCAGCGCTTTGCGAATCTGCGCGTCCGGTAAATCCTGATAGCCACAATCATTTTTCAGATAGACGAAAACCGCCGTGAGATCGGCCAGATCTTCCGCTTCGGATTCGCTCAGGGCAAAACTGGTGGAGGAGAAGCCAAGGAGTCCCGTCAGCAGCAGGATCCTGATACTTTGCTTCATAGTCGTTCTCTTCAATGGATATTGCTAATGACGTTAGCACAGTTGCTCTCAGGTTTTCGATTAATTTGCCGCTGTGGGCTGCTGCACCGCCTTTTTTCGTCAGATTCGCACGGGTAAGACTTGACCTTCCCATAAGGTCAGGGTTTAGGCTGTGCGCTCTGATGCCACAAGGATGATCACCATGCAACGTCGCCATTTCCTGAAACTCACTGCCGCACTGAGTGCAGCCGGAGCATTACCGCTCTGGAGCCGTTCGCTGATGGCAGCCACCCGTCCGCTGCTGCCGATTCCGTCTCTGCTGGAACCCGATGCCAGGGGCAGCTACAGCCTCACCGCGATGCAGGGTACCACCCAGTGGAACGGCAAAGCGGTGCCGACCTGGGGCTATAACGGCAGCCTGCTGGGGCCGGTGCTGAAGATGCAGAGTGGTAAACCGGTGACGGTGAACATCCATAACCGGCTCAGCGAAGCGACCACACTGCACTGGCACGGGCTGGAAATCCCCGGCGCAGTGGATGGCGGCCCGCAGGCAGTGATTGCGCCTGGCGGCTCGCGTCAGGTCTCTTTTACGCCCGAACAACCCGCCGCAACCTGCTGGTATCACCCGCATCTGCATGGCAAAACCGGGCATCAGGTGGCTCAGGGGCTGGCGGGACTGATCCTGCTGGAAGATAAAGAGAGCGGAACGCTGCGATTGCCCTCGCAGTGGGGTGTGGATGATGTGCCGCTGATTTTTCAGGATAAGCAACTGACCAAAGATGGCAGCCGCATTGATTATCAGCTCGACGTGATGCGCGCCGCGGTGGGCTGGTTTGGCGACATGATGCTGACCAACGGCATGCACTATCCGCAGCATGCGGTGCCGCGCGGCTGGCTGCGTCTGCGTCTGCTCAACGGCTGCAATGCCCGTTCGCTGCATGTTGCCGCCAGCGATCGCCGACCGCTCTATGTGATCGCCAGCGATGGTGGCCTGCTGGCTGAGCCGGTAAAGCTCGACTCGCTGTCGATCCTGCCGGGCGAGCGTTTTGAGGTGATGATCGATACCTCTGACGGTAAGAGCTTCGATCTGGTGACGCTGCCGACAGAGCAGATGGGCATGACGCTGCCGCCGTTTGACCAGCCGCTGCCGCTGGTGCAGATCCTGCCGCTGCGGGTGATGGCCAGCGCCACGCTGCCGGATCAGCTGGCGACGCTGCCAGCGCTACCCTCAACAGACGGCCTGACGACACGCTGGCTGCAGCTGATGATGGACCCGCAGCTGGACCAGCAGGGCATGCAGGCGCTGATGCAGCGCTACGGCGAGAAAGCGATGGGCAAGGGCGGTCATCACACGATGCCGGAAAAAACGGCTGCCGAGCCGATGCCACCAATGGAAAATATGGATCACAGCATGCACGGCAATACGCCGCCCGCCGGTTACGATTTCCGCAACGGCAATAAGATTAATGGCCAGGCCTTTGATATGACGAAGCCGTCGTTTGCGGTGAAGCTGGGTGATTACGAGAAGTGGACGATTTCAGGTGAAGGCGACGCGATGCTGCACCCGTTCCACATTCACGGCACCCAGTTTCGTATTCTTTCAGAAAACGGCAAACCGCCAGCCCCGCACCGGCAGGGCTGGAAAGATATGGTGAATGTCGACGGCTGGCGCAGCGAAGTGCTGGTACGCTTCAACTATGTCGCCGCCGCAGAACACGCTTACATGGCCCACTGCCATCTGCTGGAGCATGAAGACACCGGCATGATGCTGGGCTTTACCGTCAGCTGATTACGCCTGATCCAGCGCCAGCTTCACATCTTCAATCAGGTCGCCGGCGTTTTCGATGCCAATCGACAGCCGCACCGTGGCGTCAGTGATCCCAATACGCTGACGCACCGCCTGCGGCACGCCGGAGTGGGTGGTGCTGCCAGGATGGCTGGCCAGCGACTCGGTACCGCCCAGGCTTACCGCCTGCTTAAACAGCGACAGCGCATTAAGAAAACGGAACGCAGCGGGCTGATCGCCGACGATATCAAATGAGAAGGTCGAACCGGCACCGCTGCACTGCTCGCGATAAGTTTTCCCTTCGGCGCTCTCCGCATCCAGATAGGGCAGCCAGTGCAGCTTCGCCACTTTCGGGTGATCGCGCAGAAACGCCGCGACCGCTTCCGCATTCTGCCAGGCTTTCTCCATGCGTAGCGACAGCGTTTCCAGCGAGCGGCTGAGCATCCAGCTTGAGTGTGGATCCAGCTGCGTGCCGATAGCGCTGCGCAGGGCGCGCACTTTCGCCATCAGCGCTTTACTGCCCATCGCCGCGCCTGCAATCAGGTCAGAGTGACCGCCAACATACTTGGTCAGCGAGTAGAGCGACAGATCAGCGCCCAGCGTCAGCGGCTGCTGGAACAGCGGGCCGAGCAGCGTGTTGTCACAGGCGATAATCGGTCGTGAACCCTGCTGCTGATCAATCTCATCAGCGATACGCGCCATCAGACGGATATTGACCAGGCTGTTGGTGGGATTCGCTGGCGTTTCAATCAGGATCACCGCTACCCGGCCCTGGGCCATCGCCTGCTGAGCGGCTTCACGCACTTTGACTTCATCATTGCCGTCGCTGAAACCCACTGCTTTGATGTCCAGATTGTGCAGCGTCTTGCTAAGCAGGGTTTCGGTGCCGCCATACAGCGGCTGGGAATGCAGGATCACCTCGCCCGGACGGGCAAACGTCAGCAGGGCAGTGGAGATGGCGGCCATACCGGAAGAGAAGAGCGAACAGCTCTCCGCCTGCTCATAGACCGCCAGCCGATCTTCTACAATTTCGCTGTTAGGGTGGTTAAAGCGGGAATAGACCAGCCCACCCGATTTGCCTTCCGGCGGCTCACGTCGGCCAGAGACGTAATCAAAGAAATCCCGTCCCTCTTCGGCGCTGTCAAAGACAAAGGTCGAGGTCAGAAACACCGGCGGCTTCACCGCACCTTCAGAGAGGCGGGGATCATAGCCATAGTTCAGCATCTGGGTTTCAGGGTGCAGCGGCCTGTCGCCGATATGCGTTTTTTTGCTTGAAGATGAAGTCATTGTGATCTCCGGCCAGCGGCGCGAGTAGGGTAACGATCTGTTGGATAAAGGCTACCATGCAGCGAATCATGCTGGTAAATGCCAGAATGTTCTAAGGTAATGCGCATTTCAGCGAGCCGCAGGCGGCGGGTAATAATTTTCGCGACGTAATCGTTTGCTTATAGGGCCGCGCAGCCGTCGCTGCTGCGTCTGTGATAGACTCCGGGGCTTTTCTGACGTAACCGGGCTGAACGCAATGAAACACACTGTTGAAGTGATGATCCCTGAACAGGCAATCGCCACGCGCATCGCTGAACTGGGCAAAGAGATTAACGACCACTACCGCGACAGCGGCAGCGATATGGTGCTGGTGGGGCTGCTGCGCGGCTCCTTTATGTTCATGGCTGATCTCTGTCGCGCCATCGATGTGCCGCATGAAGTCGACTTTATGACGGCTTCCAGTTACGGCAGCGGGATGTCCAGCACGCGTGATGTGAAAATCCTGAAAGATCTGGATGAAGACATCCGTGGCAAGGATGTGCTGATCGTCGAAGATATCATCGACTCCGGCAACACCCTGAGCAAAGTGCGTGAGATTCTGCAACTGCGTCAGCCAAAATCCCTGGCGATCTGTACGCTGCTGGATAAGCCAGAGCGCCGTGAAGTCGAAGTGAACGTCGAATATGTCGGCTTTGCGATTCCGGACGAGTTCGTGGTGGGCTTTGGTATCGACTATGCTCAGCACTATCGCCATCTGCCTTATATTGGCAAAGTGGTGCCGCTGGAATCCTGATACCGCTCTACCGCACATTCTTCCAAGGCCTGCACCTGTTGCCTGGTGTAGGCTATGCCGCGCTTTACGCTGCGATCGGCTCAGGCCTCGCCGTTCTTCCGCAGATTAGCAATGCCGTGGCGGTAGCGCTGTTCGAGGATCTCCCGGCTGTTTGCCGTCACATCAAGGTTACGCAGACAGCCGTCCTGAATGCCGTATACCCAGCCGTGCAGGGAGACATCCTTTCCGCGTTTCCAGGCAGATTGCAGTACGGTGGAGTGCCCCAGGTTATAGACTTGTTCAATAACGTTGATTTCGCACAGTTTGTCCAGGCGCTTATCCGGCGGGAGTTCCCCCCAGCAACACGCTATGCTTGTACCAGAGGTCGCGGATGTGCAGCAGCCAGTTGTCGATTAATCCCAGTTCCGGGTTATCCATCGCCGCCTGCACGCCGCCGCAGCCGTAATGGCCGCAGACGATAACGTGTTCCACTTCCAGCACTTCGATAGCGTACTGCACCACGGACAGACAGTTCAGGTCGGTGTGGATTACCAGATTGGCCACGTTGCGGTGAACGAAGAGTTCGCCGGGTTCGAGCCCGGTCAGACGTTCGGCAGGAACCCGGCTGTCAGAACAGCCAATCCACAGGAAGCGCGGTTTTTGTGCCTGGGCGAGCCGCTCAAAAAAGCTGGGATCTTCTTCAACCAGTAATTTTGACCATTTGCGGTTGTTTCTGATCAGGGTGTTGATGTCTGTCATGGTGTTGAGCGACCGGTTACTGCGCAGAGTGCGCGCGCGTACTATATGACAGGGCCTGATAAATTTAAACGGCATTGCAATGCCATCAAAACAGGGTATGGATGCAGAATGACTTATGCACTGGAACTTTCCCGGCTGACCAAGACCTATCCCGGCGGCGTGCAGGCGCTGAAGGGCATCGATCTTAACGTTGAAGCGGGTGACTTTTATGCGCTGCTGGGGCCAAACGGTGCCGGTAAATCGACCACCATCGGAATTATCAGTTCGCTGGTTAACAAATCCGAGGGCAGCGTGCGGGTGTTTGGCTACGATCTCGAAAAAGATGTGGTGAATGCCAAGCGCCAGCTCGGCCTGGTGCCGCAGGAGTTTAACTTCAACCCGTTTGAGACGGTGATGCAAATCGTCGTTAATCAGGCGGGTTACTACGGCGTTGAGCGTCGTGAAGCCAATGAGCGGGCAGAAAAGTATCTGAAGCAGCTCGATCTGTGGGGAAAACGCGCTGAACGTGCACGCATGCTTTCCGGCGGGATGAAGCGTCGCCTGATGATCGCCCGTGCGCTGATGCATGAGCCTAAGCTGCTGATTCTGGATGAACCCACCGCTGGCGTGGATATCGAACTGCGACGCTCAATGTGGGTGTTCCTGAAAGATCTCAATGCCAAAGGCACGACCATTATTCTCACTACCCACTATCTGGAAGAGGCGGAGATGCTGTGCCGCAACATCGGCATCATCCAGAGCGGTGAGCTGGTGGAGAACACCTCAATGAAAGGGCTGCTCTCCAAGCTCAAATCAGAAACCTTTATCCTGGATCTGGCACCCCGCAGTCCGCTGCCCACGCTGGAAGGGTTCCAGTACCGGCTGACCGATACCTCAACGCTCGAAGTGGAAGTGCTGCGTGAGCAGGGGCTCAACAGCGTCTTCAGCCAGCTTAGCGCGCAGGGTGTGCAGGTGCTGAGTATGCGCAATAAAGCCAACCGTCTTGAAGAGCTGTTTGTGGGTCTGACGACGCAGGGAAAAACAGGAGCAAAAGCATGACACATCTCTACTGGGTGGCGCTGAAGAGCATCTGGGCCAAAGAGGTTAACCGTTTCGCCCGCATCTGGATCCAGACGCTGGTACCGCCGGTCATCACCATGACGCTCTATTTCATCATTTTTGGCAACCTGATCGGGTCGCGCATCGGTGAAATGCACGGCTTCAGCTATATGCAGTTCATCGTGCCGGGATTGATCATGATGGCGGTCATCACTAACGCCTATGCCAACGTGGCGTCGTCGTTCTTCAGCGCCAAGTTCCAGCGCAATATTGAAGAGCTGCTGGTCGCGCCGGTGCCGACCCACATCATCATTGCCGGCTATGTTGGCGGCGGCGTGGCGCGTGGTGTCTGCGTGGGTATTCTGGTGACGGCCATCTCGCTGTTCTTTGTGCCGTTCCACGTGCATTCCTGGACGATGGTGGCGGTCACGCTGCTGCTGACCGCGATTCTGTTTTCACTGGCAGGTCTGCTGAACGCTGTCTTTGCGCGTACGTTTGACGATATCAGCCTGATCCCGACCTTTGTGCTGACGCCACTGACTTATCTGGGCGGCGTATTCTATTCACTGAGTTTGCTGCCGCCGATCTGGCAGGCTGTCTCTAAACTCAATCCAATCGTTTATATGATTAGCGGATTCCGTTATGGCTTCCTCGGCATTAATGATGTGCCGCTGGTGTTTACCCTCTCGGTGCTGGTGGCCTTTATTCTGGTGTTCTACTGGCTGGTCTATGCGCTGATACAGCGCGGACGCGGATTACGCACCTGACGTTAAGCTGAATGGTAAGGGCCACGCTGCAATAAGGGCGTGGCTTTTTTTTTGGGTGGAGAGCAAATCACGCTGACTACGGTTCTGCCTGGCCTTAAAAATCACATTAAAACCCGCCTCATTCGTTATATTTTGTCTCTGAAGCCGCCCGACGCCTCGCTTACACCCTTGCTCACAAAAAATAACCCTAAGTATTATCTGATAATACTCTGACATCTTTCGCTATCTGAATGATTCTTAACTATTAAATATTTTTTAAGAATAGCCTTAAAGTCTGGCTGTTGTTTATTTGATTATGAATTATCAGAATAGCGCCGGAATAAGGTTATTCCTCTGCTCAGGGACGAATGAGTAGGCTAAGAGTCTTCTTAATAAGAAAAATGGCAACCGAATCAGGGCCAGTTTTTAATCAAAGGCAGGAAAAGATGAATCGTATAACGTGGATCGATAATCTGCGGGGATTGAGTATTCTCGCAATCATTTTTTTGCACAGCACTATTGCCGTACATAATAACGCCGGACACTTTACCGCCTTCAGCGGCCTGTTAAATGAGATGCTGGCACCGGTAAGGCTGGGGCTGATGTTCTTTGTTTCGGGTTTATTTGTCGATGCCGGGTTAAGAAAAGGCCTGGGTCCTTTTTTTTAATAACAAGGTGCGCAGTATTCTCTATCCATTTGTGGTCTGGGTTGCCGTCTACGGCGGGTTGAAAATCCTGTTCAGCTCAATGGCTAATACGCCGCAATCACCGATGAATATTATTCTCTCCCACCTGACCGGTGGCGGTGATATGACCTGGTTCCTGCATTCGCTGTTTATCTTCTTTATTGTGATTATCTTTGCCCGTCACTTGCCGTTCCTGCTGGTGTTTGCCATCTGTATGACGCTGAGCTGGGCGCTGCCAGCGATTGAGGCGGATGGCGTGTTTGCCAGCTTCGACAATACCCACATCAATAAATCGCTTTATCTGTTTGTATTCTTCTATCTCGGCGATTACGTCGTGAGGAAGCAGGTGGATATCGCAGAGAAAGTGCAGCATGGCCCGACGCTGTTTATCTCGGTAATTAGTTTTGTGCTGCTCTCCTGCCTGAATATCTTTGTACTGGAACGTCATTCCCAGGCGTTATTGTCACCGCTGGCACTATTATCGGTTCCGTTCTTTGTCTGGATTGCGCTGAAACTGAAGTCTGAACTGGTCTACTACATAGGCGTCAATTCTATCGTCTTCTACCTGTCGCATTATCTGGCGATTCAGTTCTTCAGTAAGATTGTGAAGTTTGAAAGCCCGTCTGCCTGGGTAAATGACCTGAAGTTTATTTCGGCATTCCTGGTGGCGCTGGCGTTACCGTGGACATTATGTCTGATGAGAAAACGCGGCTGGTTTAATTTCCTCTTTACGATGAAAAAGTCATCGAAGCCGATGACAACCAAACCGGTTTAATTACTGCAGCAGAAATAAAAAAGGGCCGCCCGTTTTACCGGCGGCCCTTTTTTTAATCAGGTTTTAATCAGGCAATCTGCACCGGCAGCGCTTTCGCCAGACGCTTCATCTGGTTGTCACCTTCAAAATAGGCGACCTTAGGCTGCCACTGACGCGCCTCGGCATCGTCTACCTGCACATAGGAGCAGATAATTAAAATATCGCCTTCGCAGGCGCAGCGGGCGGCCGCACCGTTGACCGAGATGATTTTCGAGCCACGCTCAGCCGCGATAGCGTAGGTGGAAAAGCGCTGACCGTTGGTGACGTTATAAATATCGATCGCTTCATATTGCAGAATGCCGGAAGCATCCAGGAAATCCTGATCGATAGCGCAGGAACCTTCATAATTGAGGTCCGCCTGCGTCACCTTCACGCGGTGCAATTTGCCTTGCAGAACTGTGCGAATCATAGCCAGAAACCTTGTCAGAGAAATAAAATAACCTGCAGCGGGATTAATTACTGCGTCAGGTCAACGGTTTGATTATCAATCAGGCGGGCCTTGCCCAGCCAGGCGGCCATCAGCACCACCGCGCGCTGGCTGTCCACCGTCAGCGGTTGCAGCGTTTCCGCATCACAGATCGCCAGGCCATCAGGACGCAATCCCTGCGCCAGCAGTGCCTCACTGGCTGCCTCAATGATCTCGTCAATATGACGCTCGCCATTCTCCAGCCGCGTCGCCATCTCATGCATCACCTGGCTCAGGACCGGTGCCAGCTTACGCTCATCTGCCGTCAGGTAGCCGTTGCGCGAACTCAGCGCCAGGCCATCTTTAGCGCGCACCGTAGGCACACCAACAATCTCAATGTCGAAGCCCATATCGGCCACCATCTTACGAATGATAGCCAGCTGCTGAAAATCCTTTTCACCGAAACAGGCAATATCGGGCTGTACCAGATTAAACAGTTTGCTGACGATAGTGGCCACACCGCGAAAATGACCTGGACGTGTGGCCCCTTCCAGCAGGGAAGAGAGCACCGGCACCTCAACAAAGGTCTGATTCTGCGCGCCCTGCGGATAGACTTCAGCAGGTGAGGGGGCGAAGACCACGTCAACCTGGTGGCGATTCAGCTTTTCACAATCTTCCTGCAGCGTGCGCGGGTAGCGCGCTAAATCATCGGCGCGATCGAACTGCATCGGATTGACAAAGATCGAGACAATCACGATGTCGCCGCGTGCCCGTGCTTCATCCACCAGCGTCAGATGACCTTCATGCAGGTTGCCCATGGTCGGCACCAGCGCAATGCGTTTACCCTGCTGGCGCCAGCGACGGACTTCCTGGCGCAGCATCAGCAGCGTTTCAATGATCAACACGGTGACTCTCCTGGATTACTGGAAACTGTGCTCTGCCGCCGGATAGGTTCCGGCCTCGACTTCGGCGATATAGTGGCGAATCGCCGCGCGAACATCGCCGGTCTCCGCCAGGAAATTTTTGGCAAATTTGGGAATGTGGCCGCCGGTCACGCCCAGCGCGTCATGCATCACCAGAATCTGACCATCGGTGACATTGCCGGCACCGATACCGATCACCGGGATGGTGAGCGCGTCGGTAATCCGCTGCGCTACCGACACCGGCACACACTCCAGCACCATCAGCTGTGCACCTGCGGCTTCCAGCGCCAGCGCATCGGCCAGCAACTGCTCTGCACCGGCTTCATCCCGGCCCTGTACTTTATAGCCGCCAAAGATATTGACCGACTGCGGTGTCAGGCCCAGATGACCACATACCGGAACGGCCCGCTCGGTCAGCATCTGCACGGTCTCAGCCAGCCAGCTGCCGCCTTCCAGCTTCACCATGTTAGCACCGGCACGCATCAGCTGCGCGGCGTTGTCAAAGGTCTGCTGTGGCGTGGCATAACTCATAAACGGCAGGTCGGCGAGCAGCAGTGCCTGTGGTGCGCCACGGCGCACGGCGGCGGTGTGATAGGCGATGTCGCTGACCGTGACCGGCAGGGTGGAATCATGCCCCTGCACCGTCATCCCTAAAGAATCACCAACCAGCAGCACCTGAATGCCTTCATCGGCAAACAAGCGGGCGAAACTGAAATCGTAGGCGGTCAGGGTCGCGAATTTTTTACCGCTGGCTTTCGCCTGACGCAGATGTGAAATCGTGGTGGGTTTCATGGCGCTCTCAACTCAGGAATTCTGATGGGCGCAGTTTACTGGATAGCGTGAAAGAGCGGAATCAGAGATGTGCGTTTGTCTGCTCAGCCGTGCCACAGCACGATGCTGCTGCTGTCGAGGGTAGCCAGGATTGTGCTGAGTGCGCGGCCGTCGGGCAGGCGGGCGTCTGGCGCAATCGCCAGCAGGGGCACCAGCATAAACGCACGATTCAGCAGATCATAGTGCGGCACAATCAGCCGCTCCGTGTTGATATGCGCCTCGCCAAACAGCATCAGATCGATATCCAGCGTGCGCGGACCCCAGCGTTCTGCCTTGCGCACCCGGCCATGCTCCCGCTCGATCCGCTGGGTATGGTCAAGCAGCGCTTCGGCACTGAGATCGGTCTCCAGCGCCACGGCGGCATTGAGAAAATCGGGCTGATCGGGCGGGCCATAAGGCGGCGTGCGGTAGAATGGCGAGGTAGCGATGCGTTGCGTCTGCGGCAACGCATCCAGTGCGGTCAGCGCTGCATCAACCTGATGCAGCGGATCGGCCAGATTACTGCCTAACGCGAGGTAAACCCGTGTCATGAGACGTTCTGGTTGTCACGACGTGGTGCGGAAGGACGGCGGCGCGGACGACGCGATTTATTACGCGGCACCGGATCGTCACCCAGGTTATTGAGCATGTTTTTCTGATGCGGCGGCGCAGCCACCTGGAATTCACCCCACCACTGGCTCAGGCGCAGCAGTTCCGGGTTATTTTCCACTTCCGCCCGCAGCGCCAGCAGATCGTAAGCGGCGCGGAATTTCGGATGCTCCATCAGTTTCCAGGCGCGTTTACCGTGACGGCGGGACATGCGTAACTGCAGCAGCCAGATATCGCGGATTAGCGACGTAATACGTTTCGGAATCGCCAGCGCACGGCAGGCTTCGTCCAGCGTATCGTTCATCGCCATCGCAAAAGCTTCGAAGTAGGTCAGGCCACTCTCCTGCGCAATGCGTTCTGCCGTTTCAAGCTGCGGATACCAGAACATCGCGGCAAACAGGAACGCCGGGTTAACGCGCATGTCGTTGTGAATGCGGTTATCGGTGTTTTTCAGCACCTGCGCCAGCATCCGCTCCATGTGACTGTCGCTGTTTTCGGTGAAGTTGCGCGCCAGCGTCGGGAACAGGGGCTGGAACAGCTGATATTCACACAGCTTGAGATATGTGCTGTAGCCGAAGCCAGCCTGCAACATCTTCAGCGACTCTTCAAACAGGCGAGCAGGCGGAATATCACGCAACAGCGAGGCCAGACGTGGAATCGGCTCGGCGGTTTCCGGCGCAATGCTCATATTGAGTTTGGCAGCAAAGCGTGCGACGCGCAGCATGCGGACCGGATCTTCGCGGTAGCGGGTTTCCGGATCGCCAATCAGGCGAATGATGCCCTGTTCGAGATCGCTGATGCCGCCGACATAGTCACGCACGCTGAAATCAGCCACGCTGTAGTAGAGGCTGTTGATGGTGAGATCGCGTCGCTGGGCATCATCTTCGATTGAGCCGAAGATGTTGTCGCGCAGCAGCATACCGCTCTGGGCACGCTGCGAGCTGTTGCGATCCTCTTCCGGCTCTTCCGCCTGATGATGTCCACGGAAGGTGGCGACTTCGATCACTTCCGGGCCAAACATCACGTGCGCCAGACGGAAACGACGGCCAACCAGGCGACAGTTGCGGAACAACTTACGCATCTGCTCAGGCGTGGCATTGGTGGTCACGTCGAAATCTTTGGGTTTTTGCCCCAGTAGCAAATCGCGCACGCCACCGCCTACCAGATAGGCTTCATAACCGGCTTTGTTCAGGCGATAGAGCACTTTGAGGGCATTTTCGCTGATGTCTTTACGTGAGATGGTATGGCTTTCACGAGGAATGATGGTCATCAGACGCTCTGGTTCAACCTCTGCTGGGGCTTCCTCTTCATCACGCTTCAGGACTTTCCGGCAAAAATTAGCTACTCGGGTAAAAATGGGACACCTCGACAGTGGCAATTAGGGTGTAGGTAAAATCAGCGGCTAATCATAGCCTGTTGAGAACCGTTTGAGAATGCTGTTGTCTATGCATCCGGTTTCAGGGCGTTCTCTTGCGGCATCAAAGCGATATTCCACTGCGACACCGCATCAGACAGCAGTTTGTCCTGCGTTAAGTCCTGCCAGCCGCCTGAAACCGGCTGTCCGAGGAAGCGTAACGCCGCCACCAACAGGGGTCTGGCATCGCCATCCGGCAGCGCAGGTGCATGATTCTGCTTCGACAACTTATGACCATCGTGGTTAAGCGCCAGCGGCAGATGCAGCCAGTCAGGCACCGGCCAGCCAAATTGCTGGCAGAGCGCAATCTGTCGCACCGTCGGCTCAATCAAATCTGCGCCGCGAACCACTTCGGTAATGCCCTGAAAATGATCATCGACAACGACCGCCAGGTTATAGGCAAACAGGCCATCACGGCGGTGAATAATAAAATCTTCCTGTGCCAGACGCCTGTCCGCCTCCACACGGCCACGCAGACGATCGTCAAACGCAAAGACCGGCGCATGCTGGCGTAAACGCAGCGCGGCATTCTCCGGTCCGCGTTGCCGTTCACGGCAGTAACCATCATAGAAACCGCCAATCTGCTGAATGCGACGCCGGGGGGCAGGTGCAGTAATAGCTTTGACGATGCTGCTGCAGCCAGGCCAGCGCGTCACGGTAGGCCTCATGACGTTGTGACTGCCACAGAACCTCGCCATCCCACTCTAAACCGTAGTGCTCCAGCTGATGCAGGATACGGCTGGCGGCACCCGGCACTTCCCGTGGCGGATCGATATCTTCAATCCTCACCCGCCAGACGCCGTTTTGCGCACGCGCGCTCAGGTAACTGCCCAGGGCAGCAATCAGCGATCCGAAGTGGAGTTCACCAGAGGGAGAAGGGGCGAAGCGACCGATACAGGAGGATGACATAGGTTTCAGAAGTGACCACGCAGCGGACAAAACAGCAGTTGTTCCACTGCGTGGTAACAGGCTGGACGCGGCATCAGCCGGCCATTTGTTTCTCACGAATTTCTGCTAACGTCTTACAGTCGATGCAGAGATCGGCAGTAGGACGGGCTTCGAGACGGCGGATACCAATCTCAACGCCACAGGAATCGCAATAGCCGAAGTCGTCATCTTCAACTTTCTTCAGCGTCTTCTCGATCTTTTTGATCAGTTTACGTTCGCGATCGCGGTTACGCAGCTCCAGGCTGAACTCCTCTTCCTGCGCGGCACGGTCAACCGGGTCCGGGAAGTTAGCGGCTTCATCCTGCATATGAGAAACGGTACGATCGACTTCGTCCCGTAATTGATTACGCCAGGCTTCCAGAATCTTGCGAAAATGGGTCAGCTGCGCATCATTCATATACTCTTCGCCAGGCTTCACCTGATAAGGTTCGACGCCAGCAATAGAGAGAATACTCAGGGACGATGTTTTACGGTTTTGACCTTCTTGCATGTTGCTTCTCCTGGATAACACGCACTATACCCTTCGAATTTCGTCTCGCAGGGGCCTTGCTGCCAGCCTGCATTTGACGTCTGCGGGGTACATCGATCCCCCCATTGGGGAAAAAAACAGGCCGCTATAAATAACAGAAGCAGTCAGGGTTGGCAATTCTTCATGAACACACCTTGACAAGCCTGTGAGGAACAGCGTAATTGGCCCTTAGCTCAGAACATTCTTAACACATAAAATTGCAAAAGATATTACAAGGTTACGTTGATCGGCGATTTAAGAAACATTCCCTCCGCCGATAAGTCTGCCTGATACGCTAAAACCTCTACGCCCTCCTGCTGCGCCTGAGCCAGTTGTTCTGCATACGCCACATCAATGTGACGTGCCGGAGAAACGTCCTCAATCCCCGAGTGCAAAACGGCAAACAACAAAACGGCCCGATGACCCTCTGCCGCAACTGTCGCCAGTTCACGCAGGTGTTTCTGTCCTCGAATCGTCACCGCATCCGGAAAATACCCTTTTCCTTCATGTAGAAGGGTTACGGATTTCACCTCAATATAGCAGTTGCGCCGGGCCTCTGCTTTGAGCAGGAAATCAATTCTGCTTTTTTCAGTGCCATATCTCACTTCCGCCTGACGATGCGTATAACCGGCCAGCGCCGGCAGCCGTTCCTGCTCCAGCGCCTCAGCCACCAGTTGGTTGGCGCGCAGCGTATTCACGCAGATCCAGTGGCCCTGTTGCGTTTCGGTCAGCTCCCAGCTGTGGGGGTATTTGCGCGTCAGGCTATCGGACGTCGAATACCAGACCCGATCGCCCGGCGTGGCGCAGCCGGTCATGGCGCCGGTATTGGCGCAGTGAATCGTCAGAACGTCGCCCTCTGGCGTCACCACATCGGCCAAAAAACGTTTGTAACGGGCAATCAGACGGGCGGGTTTAAGGGGCGGAGAGAAGTGCATGTGGATCCTGAGAATGTAATGGCCAGCTAGCCAGGGCGCGATAGCGGGTGCGGCCCCGGGCATATTCAGAGGCGAACAGAGAAAAGGTAGAGACGCGAAAACGCCAGTGAAAGCCGCGCGGCGGTAACGTCACCGGCTGCGTGGCGTGGCGTAACAGCGTGATGTGCGGATGAAACGGCTGGGGGGCTCTGGTAACAGCCATGCCGGGCGGCCTGGGCCCGCAGCAGGCTGGCGAGCTGCAACAGACCGCGTGGCGCGCGCTGGCAGCCGAGCCAGACCACGCCGGGGCGCGGCCAGTGTCCGGCATCATCAAGGTCGAGATCAAAACCGGGCTGCACAATACGGGAGGCCAGCGTCTGCAGGCGCTGTGAGGTTTTCGGCGCAACTTCACCCAGAAACGCCAGCGTCAGGTGCAGATTCGCCGCGACCACCGGCTGGCCCGCCTCCGCAGGAAAGGTATCGGCCCGCCAGCGCACCAGCTCTTGCTGCATCTCGTCAGGCAGGCTGATGGCAAAAAATAAGCGTTGTGTCGCCATGGCGCTCTCCGGCAAATATCACGGATGGATGCTACAATGCGCGCCATCTTAGCACAGGCAGAAGCGGAGTTTGCTGTGAGCGATTTACCGGTCAGCGCGGTGCTGCCTGACATCCTGGCGGCGCTGAGTGACGCACCACAAATCCTGCTGGCCGCACCAACCGGCGCGGGCAAATCGACCTGGCTGCCGCTGCAGTTGTTACAGCAGGCGGCGCTGCCAGAACGGATCATCATGCTGGAGCCACGTCGGCTGGCGGCGCGTAATGTGGCGCAGCGGCTGGCGGAGCAACTCGGCGAGCAGCCGGGTGGCACGGTGGGATTCCGGATGCGTGGCGAAAGCTGCGTCGGGCCACAGACCCGGCTGGAAGTGGTGACCGAAGGCATGCTCACGCGTATGCTTCAGCACGACCCGATGCTGGAGGGCGTGTCGCTGGTGATCCTTGATGAATTTCACGAGCGCAGCCTGCAGGCCGATCTGGCGCTGGCGCTGCTGCTTGATGTGCAGCAGGGGCTGCGCGACGACCTTAAAATCATGCTGATGTCCGCCACGCTGGACAACGCCCGGCTGGCGGCGCTGCTGCCGGATGCGCCACTGATCGTCTCAGAAGGGCGCAGCTATCCGGTTGAGCGGCGTTACGCGTCACTGAATCAGAATGTGCGTTTTGAAGAGGCGGTCGCGCGTGAAGTCGCCCAGCTGCTGCGGGATGAGAGCGGTTCGCTGCTGCTGTTTCTGCCGGGTGTGGCGGAGATCGAACGGGTGAAGCGCGATCTGGAATCACGCATCAGTGACGACGTTGATCTGACGCCGCTCTATGGCGCACTGCCGCTGGCGGCGCAGCGCCGGGCAATTCTGCCTGCCGCCGACGGCCGCCGCAAAGTGGTGCTTGCCACCAATATCGCCGAAACCAGCCTGACCATTGAGGGGATTCGGCTGGTGGTCGACAGTGCGCTGGAACGCAGCGCACTGTTTGACGCCCGCAGCGGCGTGACGCGTCTGCAGACCCAGCGAATCAGCCAGGCATCGATGATCCAGCGAGCGGGTCGCGCCGGGCGACTGATGCCGGGGCTCTGCCTGCATCTGGTGCCGCAGGAGCAGGCATCACGAGCGGCGGCGCAGAGTGAACCGGAAATCGTTAACAGCGATCTCTCGTCACTGTGGCTGGATCTGCTGCAGTGGGGCTGTACCCAGCCGCAACAGCTGCAGTGGCTGGATCAGCCGCCCGCCAGAAATCTGGATGCGGCGCAGCAGCAGCTGACCCGACTGGGAGCACTGGACAACAACGGCCTGCTCAACACGCTGGGACGGCGCATGGCGCAGCTGGGATGCGATCCCCGACTCGCCGCCATACTGTGTGCCGCAGGCGATGAGCCGGATGCGGTCGCCAGCGCCGCGCTGCTGGTGGCGATTCTGGAAGATCCTCCCCGCAGCGGCAGCGCCGACCTGCGTGATGCGCTGCATCGGCCGCAGGCGCAATGGCAGCGGCGGGCGCAGCAGTGGCAGCAGCGGCTTAAAATCCGTGGCGGGCGCATCGATGAAGATCGTTTCGCCGGATTGCTGGCGGTGGGCTTTGGCGATCGGCTGGCGCGGCGACGCGATCAGAGCGGTCGCTATCAGCTGGCCAACGGGCTGGGCGCCAGACTCGATGAGCAGGATGGCCTGACGCGTAATGAGTGGCTGATTGCGCCTGCTCTGTTACAGGGCAGTGCCACACCGGATGCCCGGATGTTGCTGGCACTGCCGGTCGATATTGAAACGCTGTGCCAGCAGAAGCCCGCCCTGATTGAGCGCCGGACCGAAGTAGAGTGGGACGAAGAGAAAGGCACGCTGCGTGCTTTCAGACGTGAGCAGATTGGCGCGCTGATACTGAAAACCCAGCCGATGGCGCGCCCGGAACCGGAGGTGCTGCACGCGGCCATGCTGCGCTGGATCGCCGAAAAAGGTCTGTCGGTACTGGGCTGGACGCCGGAGGCCGAACAGCTGCGCCTGCGCATCCAGTGTGCGGCCCGGTGGCTGCCGGAAGAGAGCTGGCCCGCGACCGACGATGAAACCCTGCTTGAGAGCCTGCCGCAGTGGCTGTTGCCGCAGATGTCAGCGGTACGCGATCTCCGCAGCCTGCAGGCGGTGAACCTGACCACGGCACTCTTACATTTACTCACATGGTCACAGCGTCAGCGGCTGGATACTGTGCTGCCAACTCATTACACTGTGCCCACCGGAAGCCGGCTGCCAATCCGCTACGATGCGGAGAAGCCGCCCGCGCTGGCGGTAAGGATTCAGGAGATGTTTGGCGAAGCGCAGAATCCCACCGTGGCGGAAGGACGCATTCCGCTGGTGCTGGAGCTGTTATCGCCCGCCCAGCGCCCGTTGCAGATCACCCGCGATCTGGCGGCGTTCTGGCGCGGTGCCTGGCCGGAGGTCAGGAAAGAGATGAAGGGACGTTATCCTAAACATCCCTGGCCCGAGGATCCGGCCACCGCCTTGCCAACAAGGCGAACCAAAAAAATGTCCCCGCAGGGTTGAGTCCGCTGGATCGAATTCAGAGGGTTCTGCCATGCGGCACGCGAGAAAGCAGTTAGAGTAGCGGCGCTGCCGTAAGCACTGCCTGGAGAAGAAAAGTAATGTCTGGGAACGATCGCGAACCAATAGGGCGCAAAGGTAAACCGTTGCCGCCGCGCAGCAGTGCGGGCCGGGGACGACGCAGGGATATCGAACAGGATATCGATCAGGACGATTTTAATGATGACGAGGAGGAAGCGCCGGTGCCACGTAAAGGTAAAGGTGGAAAACCGCCGCGCGGCAAACGCCGTTGGCTGGGATGGGTAATCAAACTGTTCCTGGTGTTTGTGGTGGTCATGGCCGCGTGGGGCATCTACCTCGACTCGGAAATTCGCAGCCGGATTGACGGTAAAGTGTGGCAACTGCCCGCCACCGTCTATGGCCGCATGGTCAGCCTGGAACCCGGCATGGCCTACAACAAAAGTGAAATGGTGGCGCTGCTGGAAGGTACTCAGTATCGCGAAGTTTCCCGTATTACCCGCCCTGGCGAGTTTTCGGTGAAGGGCAACACCATCGATCTGCTGCGTCGCCCGTTTGATTTCCCCGACAGTAAAGAGGGGCAGATCCACGCGCGCATGAGCTTCAGTAAAGATGAGCTGAGCGAGATTAAAAACCTCGAAACCGGTCGTGATTTTGGCTTTTTCCGCCTCGATCCGCGCCTGATCACCATGCTGCAGTCGCCGAACGGTGAACAGCGACTCTTCGTACCGCGCGCCGGTTTCCCGGATCTGCTGGTCGATACGCTGATCGCCACCGAAGATCGCCATTTCTATGAGCATGATGGCATCAGCCCTTACTCCATTGGCCGCGCCTTCCTGGCGAACATCACGGCCGGGAAAGCGGTGCAGGGCGGCAGTACGCTGACGCAGCAGCTGGTGAAGAACCTGTTCCTCACCAACGAGCGTTCGCTGTGGCGTAAAGCGCGTGAAGCCTACATGGCGGTGATCATGGATGCGCGCTACAGCAAAGATCGCATCCTGGAGCTCTACCTGAACGAGGTCTATCTCGGTCAGGCTGGCAGCGATCAGATCCGCGGTTTCCCGCTGGCCAGCCTCTACTACTTTGGCCGTCCGGTTGATGAGCTGAGTCTGGATCAGCAGGCGATGCTGGTCGGCATGGTGAAAGGCGCGTCGCTCTATAATCCGTGGCGTAACCCGAAACTGGCGCTGGAACGACGCAACCTCGTGCTGCGCCTGTTGCAGCAGCAGAAAGTAATCGACCAGGAGCTGTATGACATGCTGTCGGCCCGTCCGCTGGGCGTGCAGCCGAAAGGCGGCGTGATTACGCCGCAGCCGGCCTTTATGCAGATGGTGCGTAACGAGCTTCAGGCGAAACTGGGCGACAAGGTGAAAGATCTCTCCGGGGTGAAAATCTTCACCACGCTGGATCCGGTGTCGCAGGATGCGGCCGAAAAGGCGGTGATCGATGGCATTCCGACGCTGAAAAAACAGCGTGGTCTGAAAGATCTGGAAACCGCGATGGTGGTGGTTGACCGTTTCAGCGGCGAAGTCCGCGCTATGGTCGGCGGTGCCGATCCGCAGTATGCCGGTTACAACCGTGCGCTGCAGGCACGCCGCTCTATCGGCTCACTGGCGAAACCGGCGACTTACCTGACCGCGCTGAGTCAGCCAAACAGCTACCGGCTGAACAGCTGGATCGCCGATGAACCGATTGCGCTGAAACAGCCAAACGGCAGCATCTGGAAACCGATGAACGACGATCGTCGCTTCAGCGGCAAAGTGATGCTGGTGGATGCGCTGACCAACTCAATGAACGTGCCGACCGTAAACCTCGGCATGACGCTGGGGCTGGATGCGGTGGTGGATACCTGGAACAAACTGGGCGTGCCGAAAGAGCAGCTGCATCCGGTGCCATCGATGCTGCTGGGTGCCTTAAACCTGACGCCGGTTGAAGTGGCTCAGGCGTTCCAGTCGATTGCCAGCGGCGGCAACCGCGCGTCGCTGTCAGCGGTGCGTTCGGTGATTGCGGAAGATGGCAGCGTGCTCTATCAGAGCTATCCGCAGGCGCAGCGTGTTGAGCCGGCGCAGGCCGCTTATCTGACGCTCTATACCATGCAACAGGTAGCTGACCACGGTACCGCCCGTGCGCTGGGCGCGCGTTTCCCGAATGCGCATCTGGCGGGCAAAACCGGTACCACCAACGATCTGGTGGACAGCTGGTTTGCCGGTATTGATGGCAAAGAAGTGGCGATCACCTGGGTGGGACGTGATAACAACCAGCCGACCAAACTCTATGGTGCCAGCGGCGCGATGCAGCTTTACCGTCGCTACCTGGACATTCAGGCCCCGATGCCGTTACAGCTGACGCCGCCGGAAGATGTGTCGCTGATGAATGTGGATTCTGCCGGTAACTTTGTCTGCGGCACGGGCAGCAGTACCTGGCGTTCTCTGCCGGTGTGGGCGCTGGATCCGAATGCGCTGTGTCAGCAACAGCAGCAGCAGGTTCAGCAGCAACAACAGCTCTTCGATCAGCAGCAGCAACAACAGCAACAGCAGCAGCCGCAACAACCGGCCCAGCAACAGCAGGAGCAGAAAGATAGCGACGGCGTAGCAGGGTGGATAAAAGATATGTTTGGCAAATAAATCAGTCAGACAGGTTAAAAAGGGCGCTTCGGCGCCCTTTTTTTGTTCCTGATCAATACGCGTCAATCGGCCTGCAAACGGCGTCACTACTGGGATTTCTTCTTGCAGTGCCTGCTGAATTTCGCATATTATCTAAGCGTTATAATAATCATTATCGTTTCGATTCGCCTGCCTGAGCCTATTGTTAAGAGACACTTTTATGAATGCGCGAACGACTTTTTCTGACAACACCAAAAAAACATTTTCCCGACCGCTTCTGGGCATCATGATCTCACTGAGCCTGAGCTTCTCTCTTTACGCCGCGCAGGCGGAGACGATGGTCGTCTCGGCTGATGGCGGCAGCGGCGTCGAGGCGGAAAGCGCCTGGGGACCGGCACCCACCGTGGCAGCGAAACGCAGCGCCACCGGGACCAAAACTGATACCCCCCATTGAAAAAAATCCGCAGTCCATCTCCGTGGTCACCCGTGAAGAGATGGAGATGCGTAATGTAACCAGCGTGAAAGGGGCGTTTAACTACACGCCTGGCGTGCTGACCGGTAACCGGGGCAGCTCAGACGTGATTGATGCGCTGTCGATTCGCGGTTTCAGCGAAACCAACACCAATCAGTATCTGGATGGTCTGAAACTGCAGGGTGACAACTACTCTGAGTTTGCCATTGATCCCTACTTCCTGGAACGCGCTGAACTGCTGCGCGGCCCGGTTTCGGTGCTCTACGGTAAGAGCAATCCCGGCGGGGTGGTCTCGCTGGTGAGTAAGCGTCCGACCCAGGAAACGCTGCGCGAAGTGCAGTTCCAGATGGGCAACGATAACCTCTTCTCGACCGGCTTTGACTTTGGCGGCGCGCTGGACGACGACGGCGTCTACAGCTATCGCCTGACCGGCCAGGCGCGCAGTCAGGATGCGCAGCAGGCGATGAACAAAGAGAAGCGCTACACCATCGCACCGGCTTTCAGCTGGCGTCCCGACGATCGCACCCGCATTGACCTGCTGACCTATTTCCAGAACGAGCCAGAAACCGGTTATTACGGCTGGCTGCCGCGTCAGGGCACGGTGGTACCGATCACCCGCGCCGATGGCAGCCAGTACAAACTGCCAACCAACTTTGATGAAGGCGAGCAGAGCAACAAGATTTCACGCAACACCAAAATGGTCGGTTATAACGCCGAGCACAGCTTTAACGACACCTGGACGCTGCGCCAGAACCTGCGTTATGCCGACCTGCGCACCGATTACCGCAGCATTTATGGCAATGGTTTCCTGCCGGCGACTCAGGAAATCACGCGCGGTTCGGCGGTTTCAGAAGAGAAACTCAACCAACTGGCGGTCGATACCCAGGCGCAGGCGAAATTCGCCACCGGCCAGGTTGATCATACGCTGCTGCTGGGCGTGGACTTCCAGCGTACCCGCAATGATATCGATGCACAGTTTGGCACTGCCTCCAGCCTGAATGCGGTTAATCCGCAATATGGCGATAACAGCGTAACGCCATTTGCCGATCCCTATCAGCATCTCAACAAACAGCGTCAGACCGGCCTCTATGCTCAGGACCAGATGGAGTGGAACCGCTGGGTGCTGACGCTGGGTGGCCGCTACGACTATGCCATGAACTCGGTTTACGATCGGGTAGCGGATAGCGTTGATCGCCAGAACGATCAGGCCTTTACCTGGCGCGGCGGCCTGAACTATGTGTTTGATAATGGCATCGCGCCTTACTTCAGCTACAGCGAAGCCTTTATTCCGAATGCAGGTTCGACCTATGAGGGTCAGGCATTTGATCCGTCACGTGCTAAGCAGTATGAAGCGGGCGTGAAGTATGTGCCGAAAGATCGTCCGGTGGTGCTCACCGCCGCGCTTTATCAGCTGACCAAAACCAAGAACCTGACTGCCGATCCCGATCCAAACAGAGCTTTTTTCAGCGTTCAGAGCGGTGAAATCCGGTCACGGGGCGTAGAGCTGGAAGCTAAAGCGGCGCTGAATGCCAACGTTAACCTGACGGCGTCCTACACCTACACCGATGCGGAATATACCGAAGACACCCAGCTCAAAGACAAAACACCGGTGCAGGTGCCGAAACATATGGCCTCACTGTGGAGCGACTACACCTTCCACGAAACCGCTTTGTCAGGCGTGACGATCGGCGCGGGTGTGCGTTATGTCGGTGAGAGTCAGGGCCTTTACAGCACTGGCACTGAGCAGAACCAGAACTTTAAAGTTGCCGGTTACACCACGGTGGATGCGGCGCTGAAATATGATCTGGGTCGTTTCGGTTTGCCGGGTTCGACTGTGGGCGTCAACGTCAACAATCTGTTTGACCGCGACTACGTCGCCAGCTGCTATCGTGAATACGCCTGCTACTGGGGTGCGGAGCGCCAGATTGTCGGCACCGCAACCTTCAGATTCTGATTTAACCGGGCGCTTCGGCGCCCGTTCACAGGGATAACCATGCCGTATCCGCACGCAGAAGAGGCGACCTTTACGCTGAAAAACGCCAGTTTTGAAGTGCCGGGCCGGACGCTCATTCAGCCACTGTCGCTGACCTTTCCGCCGGGAAAAGTGACCGGGCTGATCGGTCACAACGGCTCGGGCAAATCAACACTGTTAAAAATGCTGGGTCGTCACCACGCGGCCAGCAGCGGGGAGGTGCTGTTGAATCAACAGCCCGTCGGGCGCTGGAACAGCAAAGCCTTTGCCCGTCAGGTAGCCTATCTGCCGCAGCAGTTACCGGCAGCCGAAGGGATGACGGTGCGTGAACTGGTGGCGATTGGCCGCTATCCCTGGCACGGCGCGCTGGGGCGCTTTGGTCAGGAAGATCGCCGTCGGGTTGAGGATGCGATTGCCCAGGTCGGACTTAACGCATTTGCCGGACGGCTGGTAGATAGCCTGTCGGGCGGCGAGCGTCAGCGCGCCTGGCTGGCGATGATGGTGGCGCAGAACAGCCGCTGTCTGCTGCTGGATGAACCGACGTCGGCACTGGATATTGCCCATCAGGTTGAGGTGCTGGCGCTGATAAAAGCGCTGAGCCAGCAGCGCGGCTTAACCGTGATTGCGGTGCTGCATGATATCAATATGGCAGCTCGCTACTGCGATCATCTGGTGGCGCTGCGTCAGGGCGCGATGATTGCCGAAGGTGACGCAGAGGCGATTATGCAGCCTGAGGTGCTCGGTGCGATTTATGGCATTCCGATGGGCATTTTACCGCACCCGCAGGGCGGCGCGCCGGTCAGTTTTGTCTGTTAAGGAGAGGATGATGCCCGATCTTAATCGCCGCCGACTGATGCTGGCGCTGGCAGTCTCTCCGCTGTTTTGTGCGCTTCCCCTGCGTGCCGCCACGCCAAATCCGGGTCGGATTATTGCACTGGAGTGGTTACCCACCGAACTGCTGATAGCACTAGGCGTCACGCCCTGGGGCGTGGCCGATCTGCACAACTACAACATCTGGGTAGGGGAGCCGCCGCTGCCTGAAGGCGTGATCGATGTAGGTCTGCGCACTGAACCCAATCTTGAGCTGATGGCGCAAATGCAGCCGTCGCTGATCCTCTGCTCCAACGGCTACGGCCCGCCTAAAGAGAAACTGACGCGCATCGCGCCCATAATGGGCTTCGACCTCCACAGCGGCGACGGGAAACCTCTCACTACCGCGCGCGCATCGCTGCGTCAGCTGGCGGCGCGCCTTGGATTAAGCGCGCGAGCGGAACAGCATCTGCGCGAGGTCGATGATCAACTGTCGGCGGCGCGCCAGCGGCTGGCTCCCTATGCCGGACGCACTATCCTGCTGATGTCGCTGCTCGACAGTCGTCACGCCATTACCTTCGGCAAAAACAGTCTGTTTCTGGAAGTGATGACTCTGCTGGGCCTGAAAAATGGCTGGCAGGGCGAAACAAATTTCTGGGGCAGCTCGGTGATCGGCATTGAAAAGCTGGCGCAGGTCGGGGATGTGGATGTCATCTGCTTTGATCATGATAACGATGCGGAGATGCAGCAACTGATGCGCAGCCCGCTGTGGCAGTCGCTGCCGTTTGTACGCACCGGACGCTTTCAGCGCGTCCCGGCCGTCTGGTATTACGGTGCGACGCTCTCGGCGCTGCACTTTGTTCGCGTGCTGGAACGCGCGCTGGAGACGCACTGATGCGCCATGCTCTGTTTCCCGCAGGCCTCCTCAGCCTGCTGTTTCTGCTGGCGCTCAGCCTGACGCTGGTCAATCTGCATCAGGCGTTGCCACAGGCTGAATGGTGGCAGGCACTCTGGTCACCGGCGGTCGATAGCCTGCCGCAGATGGTGTTTCACCACAGCCTGCTGCCGCGTATCGTGCTGGCGCTGCTGGTGGGGAGTGGACTGGGGTTAGCCGGTCTGCTGTTTCAGCAGATATTGCGTAATCCGCTGGCGGAGCCAACCACGCTGGGCGTCTCTTCCGGCGCACAGCTGGGCATTACCGTGGCGACGCTGTGGCATCTGCCGGGCGGGGCGCTGACACAGCAGTTTGCCGCGCTCAGTGGCGCGCTGCTGGTGGGCGCGCTGGTGTTTGGTGTGGCCTGGGGCAAACGTCTGTCGCCGGTAACGCTGATTCTGGCCGGGCTGGTGCTGAGCCTCTACAGCGGCGCGGTGAATCAAATCTTCGCGATCTTCAATCACGATCAACTGCAGAACATGTTTCTGTGGAGCACCGGTGCGCTGAATCAGATGAGCTGGGAAAATGTACAGCAGCTCTGGCCGCGCCTGCTGCTGGCGTTTGTGCTGGCGCTGGCGCTGCTGCGTCCGCTGACGCTGATGGGGCTGGATGATGGGGTTGCGAAAAACCTTGGCCTTGCGCTTTCCGTCGCGCGTGTCGGTGGCCTTGGACTGGCGATCCTGCTCAGCGCACAGCTGGTCAATGTCGCCGGTATCATCGGCTTTATCGGGCTGTTTGCGCCGCTACTGGCGAAGCTGCTGGGTGGACGACGGCTCATCACCCGGATGCTGCTGGCTCCGCTGACTGGCGCGCTGCTGCTGTGGCTGGCGGACAGTTGCGTGTTGTGGCTCAGCACCCACTGGCGCGATATCCCGACCGGCACCGCCACGGCGCTACTCGGCGTCCCGATTCTGCTGTGGCTGCTGCCGCGCCTGCGCACCGGTTCGGTGCCGCCCGCGCTGAATCAGGGTGATAAGGTGCCCGCCGAGCGACAGAACCTGCTGCGCTGGGTACTGACGGGGCTTGCCATCCTGGCGCTGCTGGGGTGGGGTGGTCTGGCGTTTGGGCGAGATGCGCAGGGCTGGGTCTGGTCTGCGGGTGAGATGCTGCAATCGCTGCTGCCGTGGCGCGCACCGCGCGTGCTGGCTGCGCTGGTAACCGGCCTGATGCTGGGCGTGGCGGGGGAGTCTCATTCAGCGGCTGACCGGCAATCCCATGGCCAGCCCGGAAGTGCTGGGCATCAGTTCGGGTGCCGCTTTTGGCGTGGTGATGATGATGTTCTTTGTGCCGGGCGATGCGCTGGCCTGGCTGCTGCCCGCCGGTGCGCTGGGCGCGGCGCTGACGCTGCTGGTGATCATGGCAGTAGCCAGTCGGGGCGGCTTTTCGCCGGAACGAATGCTGCTGGCGGGCATGGCGCTGAACAGCGCCTTTGTCACCCTGTTGATGCTACTGCTGGCGAGTGGCGATCCGCGTATGGGCGGGCTGCTGAGCTGGATTTCCGGCTCGACCTATAACATCAGCGGCACTCAGGCGGTTCAGAGCGCAGTCTGCGCGCTGGTGCTGGTGTCGCTGGCACCGCTGGCCAGTCGCTGGCTGACGCTGTTGCCGCTGGGAAGTGCTACCGCACGCTCGGCCGGTATGGCGTTGACCCCTGCGCGGCTGAGTCTGCTGCTGCTGGCGGCCGCGCTGACCGCCAGTGCGACACTGACTATTGGTCCGCTGAGTTTTGTCGGACTAATGGCGCCCCATATGGCGCGTATGCTGGGATTCCGGCGAGCGTTGCCGCAACTGCTGCTGTCAGGATTACTGGGGGGCGGGATTGATGGTGCTGGCTGACTGGTGCGGACGGATGCTGGCATTCCCGGATCAGATCCCAGCCGGGCTGATGGCGACCTTTTTAGGCGCGCCTTACTTTATCTGGCTGCTGCGGCGTTCAGGTTAAAAAAAGACCAGCGCAAACCGGTCTGAGATTATTAACAAAGTCTGGCCCGATTGGCTGTGAGACTGAGCCTGCGAAGGGAACACGGTCAGATCGGAAAGACGCAAAAGCCGTCATCCCTGACACGCTCGGCCCGCGCTATTACGCACCTCATCCTTGAGGTGCGCCCGTAAACGGGCCAACGCTTTGCGTTGTTCAAAAGCGCTCCCGGCGCTTTTGTCCCTGGCGCGGGACGCTTTCCTCCTCTGCCCGTGTTCCCTGCGCGTTGAGTTTTATGTTGCTGTGAGATCCTGGACCGGGTGCTGCTGCCGGTCTTTGCCTCTAACGCTGCCGCAATTACAGCTTCGCGAAACAACGACGCGCGGCGTCGACAGTGCGCTGAATATCCTCTTCGCTGTGCGCCAGCGACATAAAGCCCGCTTCATAGGCTGAAGGCGCAAAGTAAACGCCCTCTTCAAGCATCAGGTGGAAGAAGGTTTTAAAGCGCTCCACATCGCAGCGGGTCACATCGGCGTAACAGGTCACACTGTCAGCATCGGTGAAGAACAGGCCGAACATCCCGCCAACATGGTTAATCACCAGCGGGATATTTTGCTGTTGTGCTGCTTCACGCAGACCCTCTGCCAGCTTGCGGGTCAGGGCATCCAGCTTCTCATGGGTGCCCGGCTGCGCGATCTGCGTCAGGCAGGCGAAACCCGCCGCCATGGCGATCGGGTTACCGGATAGCGTTCCCGCCTGATAAACCGGACCGGTCGGGGCCAGCGCTGCCATCACTTCGCGACGGCCACCGAACGCACCGACGGGCATTCCGCCACCAATGATTTTCCCAAGGCAGGTCAAATCAGGGCGCACATTGTAATGAGCCTGCGCGCCACCCAGCGCGACACGGAAACCGGTCATCACTTCATCAATAATCAGCAGTGCGCCGAACTCATCACACAGTGAACGCAGACCCGGCAGGAACTCCGGCTGAGGTGGGATGCAGTTCATGTTGCCAGCCACCGGCTCAACGATGATGGCCGCAATCGACTCGGGATATTGCTCAAAAGCGCTGCGCACTGAGTCGAGATCGTTAAAGGTGCAGGTCAGAGTATGTTTAGCGAAATCGGCCGGTACGCCCGGCGAGTTCGGCTGACCCAGTGTTAACGCACCGGAGCCGGCTTTCACCAGCAGATGATCGGCGTGGCCGTGGTAGCAGCCTTCAAACTTGATGATTTTATCGCGGCCGGTAAAGCCACGCGCCAGACGGATAGCGCTCATGGTCGCTTCGGTGCCGGAGTTGACCATCCGCACCATCTCCATGCTCGGCACCAGCTCACACACCAGCTGTGCCATGGTCACTTCCATTTCGGTCGGTGCGCCAAAACTTAAGCCGCGCTGTGCCGCTTCAATCACGGCGTTACGAATCGCCGCGTTGTTATGACCCAGCACCATCGGACCCCATGAGCCGACATAGTCGATATAGGCTTTGCCGTCAGCGTCATAGAGATAGGCGCCATCAGCGTGTTCAATAAACAGCGGAACGCCGCCCACACCGGTAAATGCGCGTACTGGCGAGTTTACCCCACCCGGGATCAGGCGTTGTGCCTCGGCAAACAGTTGTTCGGACTTACTCATTTTCGGCTCCAGCGGTTCATAAAAATATTGCGCCATTCTACGGAAGAGGGGCAGCAGACGAAAGGTGCATTCATCCCCTGTGCCCTTAACAGGAGTGAAAGCGGCACAGAGTGCGAAGGGCAGAGCTTGATTGCGCTGAGGTGCTGGCTGATAATAGCGTAATTAAGGTCGTTTTCTGACCTGGGCGTTTACCGGAGTAAAACATGAGTGATGAAGTAGTAGCACTGCCGTTGCAGTTTACCGACGCCGCAGCCACCAAGGTGAAGAACCTGATTGCCGACGAAGAGAACCCGGCGCTGAAACTTCGCGTCTATATCACCGGTGGCGGTTGCAGTGGTTTCCAGTACGGCTTCACCTTTGATGACCAGATGAATGATGGCGACATGACGATTGAAAAGCAGGGCGTCTCACTGGTGGTTGATCCGATGAGCCTGCAATATCTGGTGGGCGGTTCAGTGGATTACACGGAAGGTCTGGAAGGCTCACGCTTTATCGTGACCAACCCGAATGCCAAAACCACCTGTGGCTGTGGCTCTTCCTTCAGTATCTGATAATGCAGGCCGTCATACAGACGGCCTCGTTTACCATTCTATTGTGACCAGCCGGTTACTTTGCTTCACACTTCCCTGCGATTGAATCTGGCCGTTTGTTACGCGCGGCTGCGCGCTTGCCTGTCTGCCGCAGTTGATCTGCGGCGCGGGCTGACCGTTAGCCGTGTTGATTTCACAGCGTGAATAGATGACAAGTCTGGCGCCAATAGAGCCATTTATCGATCCTGCAAAGGCAGAACCGGCGATCGACAGCCCTATGGCCAGCAGCAGTGCTCTGGTCATATAAGGTTCCTGGTGTTTTAAAAAGCGCCGGAGCGCTAAAAGGACGGCGAGCATACGTGGCGCGTTCGTCTCTGGTATTGATCAACGGCAAAAATCGCAGTGACTTTAATCAATTCGCTGATTTATTCATCGGGATGCAGGGCCGCACAGAGTTGCTGCGCGGCCAGCAGCAGTCGCGGGCCTGGCCGGCTAAGCCAGTCCTCGTTGATGGCAATCACCGGTACATCCAGCTGCGGTCGCCAGAACACCCGGATGTTTTCCGCCTGCTGCGCACTGCCACCCGTCACAACGGCCTGAGGATGGCGCATCAGCACCTGCTCACGGCTGACCTGCGGCCAGCTGACGCGGCTGTCAGCAAAGATGTTCCTGCCGCCACATAACGTAATAATTTCATTCTGCAGCGTGGCTCTGGCGGCGGTAAACAGGGGCTGCTGACCAAATTGCAAAAAAAGCGGAACCGCAGTCAGATGAGCATAGCGCTGACGCAGCGCGGCTTCCTGCTGACGTAACTGGCGGGCAGCGCGAGTTGCCTGCTCCGGTCTGGGGCTCCAGTGGCCCAGATCGGCCAGCGCCGTGAACATCTCATCCAGCGTCAGCGGATCAATCCATTTAACCGGCACGCCGAGCTGCTGTAGCTGGTCAATCTGCCGCTGCGGATTACCGCCTCGCCAGGCTAACACCAGATCCGGCTTAAGCTGCAGAATACGTTCAGCCTTGATGCCCTGCCAGTTTGCGACCTGCTCAATCTGTTTCGCCTGCGGCGGATAGTCGGACCAGGCGCTGACCGCAATCGGGGTAATCCCGGCAGCAAAGGCGAGTTCGGTAAGGTGAGGGGAGAGGGTAATCACGCGTGGCGGTGAAGCCAGTAGGCTGCCGCTCAGCAGCAGCAGCCAGCAGAGGAGTAGCGTTTTAGCCACGCGCCAGATGCGCCAGCAGGTTCTCCACCATCAGCGAAGATTGCTTCGCCGCAACGCTTAAGAACTCATCAAAGCTGAGGTGAGATTGCTTATCGGCCACGTCGGAAATGGCGCGGACTACTACAAAAGGCACCTGGAATTGATGACAGACATGGCCGATAGCGGTGGCTTCCATCTCAACGGCAATCGCCTGTGGGAACAGATTACGAATGCGCGCCAGCGGTTCGGCACCATTGATAAAGGCATCACCGCTGACCACCAGACCGCGTACGGCATTCAGATCCAGCTGCTGAATACAGGCTTCTGCAGCGGCGATAAGCTTGCTGTCTGCCACAAACGCCGCCGGACAACCCGCCATCTGACCCGGCTCATAACCAAAAGCGGTGACGTCAGCATCGTGATAACGCACTTCTTCTGACACCACGATATCACCGACGCTGAGCGACGGCGCTAAACCGCCAGCCGAACCGGTGTTGATCACCACATCCGGCTTGCAGAGCTGCAGCAGCAGCGTGGTACCCAGCGCGGCAGAGGTTTTACCAATGCCCGATTTCAGCAGAGCCACCTCAACGCCCTGCAGGGTGCCGGTATAAATTTCACAACCCGCCAGCGACAGCGTTTGACGGTTTTCAATTTTGTCGCGCAGCAGTGTGACTTCCTGCTCCATCGCGCCAATAATGCCTGCTTTCATAGTGAGTTCCGCTAATGTAAAGAATCAAAATTTAGGGCATAGTCTACCATGGCATTCAGGGGATTAATTCACGAAAAAATAAGGGGTAATCCATGTCAGCGATCAATTTCAGGAAGAAGATCAGCTTCTCGCGCCCTTATAACAGCCGCAAGGAACCGGAAGGCGAATATTACATTACGCGCCATTTTGAGAGCGATCGCGGACGGATTATAAACTCCGCCGCAATCCGGCGTTTGCAGCAAAAAACGCAGGTGTTTCCGCTGGAGCGTAACGCTGCCGTTCGTTCCCGCCTGACGCATTCGCTGGAGGTGCAGCAGACCGGGCGTTACATCACCAAAGAGATCCTGCAAACCCTGAAGATGCAGGGCGGGCTGGCGCAGTATGGTCTTGATGAGCTGGAAGGCGCGTTTGAAAGTCTGATAGAGATGGCCTGTCTGATGCATGATGTCGGTAATCCGCCTTTTGGCCATTTTGGCGAGGCGGCGATTAACGACTGGTTTGAAGAGAACCTCTCTGCCGAGCTGGTGGATCCGCTGGTGGCCGGCGTGGAAGGAGAAGCACAGCGTAAAGCCTTTGATCAACTCAACGCCATGATCCGCCAGGATCTCTGCCACTTTGAAGGCAATGCGCAGGCGATCCGGATGGTGCATACGCTGCTGCAACTGAATCTCAGTTATTCTCAGGTCGCCTGCATCCTGAAATATACCGCGCCTGCCTGGTGGCAGGGGGAAAAGCCCGCCGAATTTAGCGTACTCATGAAGAAGCCTGGGTTTTATCTCTCTGAGCAGGATTATATTGCCGACCTGCGTGCTGCCACCAATATGGAAGAACACCACCGTTTTCCGCTGACTTATATAATGGAAGCTGCGGATGATATCTCCTATTGTATTGCCGATTTGGACGACGCTGTAGAAAAAGATATCTTTAATGTTGAAAGTTTGTATGAGTTCCTCAATAAAGCCTGGGGGCCGGTTAAAAATAATGACGCTTTCAGCCGGACTATTGGCGAAGCCTGGCGTGAAGCCTGCAGTAAAAAACGCCGAAGCCGCAGCGATCAATTTTTTATGTCACTCCGCGTAAATGTTCAGAGCGTACTGGTAAGCTATGCGGTGAAACGTTTTGTTGATAATCTTCCGGCTATATTCGATGGAAGTTTTAACCATGCGCTACTGGAAGATGAGGGTGAAGAGGGCCGCTTACTGCAATTGTTTAAAACCGTTGCGCGCCAGCAGGTCTTTAATCATTCTGAAGTAGAGCAGCTGGAGTTGCAGGGTTACCGGGTGATTAAAGGGCTGCTGGAGATCTATCAGCCGCTGATGCGCCTTAATTACGAAGCCTTTACCACGCTGATAAATGAAGATTTCCTGCGTCAGCATCCGATCGAAACCCGGCTTTTTCATAAGCTCTCGGGTAAACACCGTAAAGCCTATTTGCATAAGATGCGTAATCTGGTTGTAGAACATAAATATCAGCGTCTGTTGTGGGAACGTTATTATCGCTTCCGGCTCATTCAGGATTATATCAGTGGTATGACCGATCTCTATGCCTGGGATGAGTACCGGCGACTGATGGCGGTAGAATAAGCCGCCAATTGTAAAGAGCGCGAATAAATTTTTACTTTTGCCTTAAACTTTTAAAGGAACTTCGCGCTAAAACATTTATCTCACCTTTCGACCACAGCAATGGTCTGAACAGTAATCTTATTGAGAAACGAAAAATGAAAAAAAAGACCTTAATGTTAAGTGCGCTGGCGTTGAGCCTGAGCATGGCGCTCGCCCCTGTTACTGTTTCTGCTGCGCAAACGGCCTCTTCCGATAGCCTGCAACAGCCAAGTCTGGCACCGATGCTGGAGAAGGTGATGCCGTCTGTGGTCAGTATCAGCGTCGAGGGGACCACCACGGTGAAAACCCCGCGTATGCCGCAGCAATTTCAGCAATTCTTTGGCGACAATTCGCCATTCTGCCAGGATGGTTCCCCGTTCCAGGGTTCACCGATGTGCCAGAACGGCGACGGTGCAGGCGGTAACGGCGGCGCGCCAGTGCCTGATACACAGCAGGAAAAATTCCGTGCTCTGGGATCGGGTGTCATCATTAACGCTGACAAAGGCTATGTGGTAACTAATAACCACGTCGTGAATAATGCCACCAAAATTCAGGTACAGCTCAGCGACGGTCGTCGCTATGACGCCAAAGTCATCGGTAAAGATCCCAGCTCTGACATTGCCCTGATTCAGCTGCAGGAAGCCAAAAATCTTACCGCAGTCAAAATCGCTGACTCTGACAACCTGCGCGTCGGCGATTATACCGTGGCGATCGGCAACCCTTATGGTCTGGGTGAAACGGTCACCTCAGGTATCGTCTCCGCGCTGGGACGCAGTGGCCTGAACGTGGAAAACTACGAAAACTTTATCCAGACAGATGCGGCCATTAACCGGGGCAACTCCGGTGGTGCGCTGGTTAACCTCAACGGTGAACTGATTGGGATTAACACCGCCATTCTGGCGCCCGATGGCGGCAACATCGGTATCGGCTTTGCTATCCCCAGCAACATGGTGAAAAACCTGACGGCACAGATGGTCGAGTTTGGTCAGGTGAAACGCGGCGAGCTGGGCGTGCAGGGGACTGAGCTGAACTCCGAGCTGGCAAAAGCGATGAAGGTCGACGCACAACGTGGTGCCTTTGTCAGCCAGGTGCTGCCAGACTCTGCGGCTGCCAAAGCCGGTATCAAAGCGGGTGATGTCATTGTCTCGATGAACGGTAAACCGCTGAGCAGCTTTGCTTCGCTGCGTGCGGAAGTGGGCTCACTGCCGGTTGGCACCACCCTGAAACTGGGGCTGCTGCGTGACGGCAAACCGGTCGATGTCTCTGTTAAGTTGCAGCAGAGCAGCCAGTCAAAAGTGCAGTCCGCGACCATCTACACTGGCATTGAAGGCGCCGATCTCAGCAATATCGAAGCGGGTACCAAAGGTGTCCGGGTTGATAACGTGAAACCGGGCAGTGCTGCGGCGCGTATCGGCCTGAAAAAGGGCGATGTGATCCAGGGCGTTAACCAGCAGGTAGTGACCAACCTGGGTGAGCTGCGCAAAGTTCTCGACAGCAAGCCGTCCGTTCTGGCGCTGAATGTAAAACGCGGCGACAGCAGTATCTATCTGCTGATGCAGTAAGAGAACAGCAACGGATGAAGAGGCGGACTGCGGTCCGCCTTTTTTTATGTCCACTTTCTGCCTCATCAGAGTGTGATGCTCGCCGCAAATTCGGCAAATGACGGCCTGGCTCTGTGCAATTGCACAATGTTCTGCGTGCTGTGCATGCGTATTCTGTTTCTCCCCCTCTTTTTCAGGAGTAATGGATGGCTACCTATCACCTTGATGCCCGGCTGGCACAGGATATCGTGGCGCGCACCATGAAAATTATTGACAGCAATGTCAACGTGATGGATGCGCGGGGCCGGATTATCGGCAGCGGTGACCGGGAACGTATTGGGGAGTTGCACGAAGGTGCACTGCTGGTGCTCTCTCAGGGGCGCGTTGTCGACATCGATGAGGCCGTGGCTAAACATCTTCATGGTGTGCGGCCTGGCATTAACCTGCCGCTGCGCATCGATGGTGACATCGTCGGGGTGATCGGCCTGACCGGTGAGCCGCTGGCGCTGCGGCATTATGGCGAGCTGGTCTGCATGACCGCGGAGATGATGCTGGAGCAGGCCCGGCTGCTGCATATGCTGGCGCAGGACAGCCGTCTGCGTGAAGAGCTGGTACTGAACCTGATCCGCAGCGATACCCTGTCGCCACAGCTGACCGAATGGGCGCAGCGGCTCGGGATCGATCTCAATCAGCCGCGTGTGGTCGCCGTGGTGGAAGTGGATAGTGGTCAGCTCGGGGTAGACAGCGCGATGTCAGAGTTACAGCAGCTGCAAACGCTGCTGACCACGCCGGAGCGGGACAATCTGATCGCGATTGTGTCACTGACCGAAATGGTGGTGCTGAAACCGGCCCTTAATGGGCATGGGCGTCACGATCAGGAAGATCATCGCCGCCGCGTAGAGCAGCTACTACAGCGGATGAAAGAGAGCGGTCATCTTCGGATGCGTATCGCGCTGGGCAACTTCTTTACCGGACCCGGCAGCATCGCACGCTCTTACCGGACGGCGCGCACCACGATGATGGTGGGCAAGCAACGTATGCCCGAGGTGCGCAGCTATTTTTATCAGGATCTGGTGCTGCCCGTGCTGCTCGACAGCCTGCGGGGTGGCTGGCAGGCCAATGAGCTCGCCCGACCACTGGCGAAGCTCAAGAGCATGGATAACAACGGCTTGCTGCGCCGCACGCTGATCGCCTGGTTTACCCATAACGTCCAGCCGAGCGCCACCGCGCGTGCGCTGTTCATTCATCGTAATACGCTGGAATACCGGCTGAACCGGATTTCTGAACTGACCGGACTGAATCTTGGCCATTTTGATGACAGGCTGTTGCTCTATGTTGCTTTGCAACTGGATGAGCAGGGCTGAAGTGCAGATTTGCGGCATAAAAAAAGGCCAGCAATGCTGGCCTCTCTGGTCGGGCAGGAAATTAACGACCGTTACGGGTTAATTTTTCCAGATCCGATTCAATTTCAGTGATCTTGTGAGAAACCACGCTTTCCAGGTGACGCAGGTCATCCAGAATTTTGCGTTTCAGATCGACTTCAACCTGATCGCGCTGGCAAATCTGGTCCAGTTCATCGATGACATAACGCAGATTCGGGCTTATTTCCTGAACTTCTTTGTAGCCCTGGGTCGCGTGATCGGCAACAACCGTTTTGCGCTGGCGCGGATATTTGAATTTGACGCTCTTCGCGAAAAACTCACCTTTATCTTTGCGGAAGTAGATTTTCAGAATGTCGTTATTGGCTTCCTGACGCAGGCTATAGCGGTCAATGTCGTCCGGGTTACTGATACCTAAGCTTTTCAGATTGTCATACATAGCGTTGTTTCCATCAAAAGTGAGAAGCGCGCAGACTTGTTCATGACGTCCGTCAACTGTAGACATAAATAAGCGGGATGAACATTGCGCGACAGGATTTAACTGGCGCGGATTATGACCTGAATAAAAACTAAACGCACCAGTTAATTCGCGACGCGAAGCATGTTATTTGGGAATCACTGTAAAGAAAAGATGACGGGCTGGAAACCAGCCCGTCACTTAAATCAGTCGATGGTGCGCAGCAGTTCGTTGATGCCGGTTTTGCCCAGCGTTTTCGCATCCACTTTCTTCACGATTACGGCACAGTAGAGGCTGTAGCTACCATCTTTAGAGGGCAGGTTACCTGAGACCACTACGGAACCCGCAGGAACACGGCCGTAATGCACTTCACCGGTCTCGCGGTCATAGATTTTGGTGCTCTGACCGATGTAAACGCCCATTGAGATCACGGAACCTTCTTCAACAATCACGCCTTCAACGATTTCAGAGCGCGCGCCAATGAAACAGTTATCTTCGATGATGGTCGGGTTCGCCTGCAGCGGCTCCAGCACGCCACCGATACCCACGCCGCCAGAAAGGTGAACGTTTTTACCAATCTGTGCACAGGAGCCAACGGTTGCCCAGGTGTCCACCATGGTGCCTTCATCCACAAAGGCGCCAATGTTGACGTAAGAAGGCATCAGCACCGTGTTGCGGGCGATATAGGCACCCTGACGCACAGCCGCAGGCGGCACGACGCGGAAACCGGCTTCTTTGAAACGCGCTTCATCCCAGCCTGCAAACTTCATCGGCACTTTGTCGTAAAAGCGGGTTTCTGCACCTTCCATCACCTGATTGTCATTGATGCGGAAAGAGAGCAGTACGGCTTTCTTCAGCCACTGATGCGTTACCCACTCGCCGTCGATCTTCTCAGAAACGCGCAGTGCACCGCTGTCCAGCAGGGCGATCACCTGGTTGATGGCATCACGGGTTTCGCTGTCGACGCTGGCGGGTGTGATGTCAGCGCGACGTTCGAAGGCGGATTCAATAACGCTCTGTAACTGTTGCATATTTTTTTCCTGATCTGTCATGTGCGATGCCGGGCAATACCCCGACACAAGTAAAGAGATTAATGTTTACAAATCGAGTCTGGTCACACTTTATCGTTTGGATTAAGGGCCTCTGTCAACCGTTGTCGCAACGCTTTTCGCATTTCTTCGTCCAGTGCCTGACGTTCACTGTTGGCCAGAATAAACAAATCTTCGACCCGCTCGCCGATGGTGCTGATGCGTGCGCCATGCAGTGAGACTCCGAGATCGGCAAAGACTTCACCGACCCGCGCCAGCAGGCCTGGCTGATCCAGCGCCACCAGTTCCAGATAGCTGCGACGATCGGTATGCGTCGGCAGGAAATTGACCTCGGTATCGACGCTGAAATGCCTGAGTTTGGCCGACGGACGGCGGGTACGCGGGGGGCGCCCACTCTGACTGGGTTATTGCCTGCTCCAGCGCCTGAATGATCATCGGATGGCGATCCGGAGAGAGCGGGCTGCCATCCGGCTCCAGCACAATAAAGGTATCCATCGCCATGCCGTCGCGGCTGGTAAAGATTTGCGCATCGTGCACGCTGAGATTACGGCGATCGAGTTCACCCGCAACGGCGGCAAACAGGTGCGGGCGATCGGGACTCCAGATAAAGATTTCGGTCCCGCCGCGCGTGGCCTGCGGACTGACCAGCACCAGCGGTTTTTTCAGGTCGTGAACCAGCAGGTGACGGGCATGCCAGGCGATCTGATTCGGCGTATGGCGCAGGAAGTAGTCAGCGCGGCAGCGATTCCAGATCTGGTGCAGACGCTCTTCATCGATGTTGTCCATCCGCAGCAGCGCCAGCGCCTGCAGGCGATGATGACGCACCCGCTCACGCAGATCCGGACTGTTTTCCATGCCGCGTCGCAACTGCTTCTCGGTGGCGAAAAAGAGCTCACGTAACAGGCTCTGCTTCCAGCTGTTCCACAGACTTTCATTGGTGGCGCAGATATCGGCTACGGTCAGGCAAACCAGATAGCGCAGCCGGTTCTCATTCTGCATCACCTCGGCGAACTGCTGTATCACCGTCGGGTCCTGAATATCGCGCCGCTGTGCTGTCACCGACATCAGCAGATGATGACGCACCAGCCAGGCCACCAGCTGGGTTTCACGTGAGTTGAGGCCGTGCATTTCAGCAAAATCGAGCGCATCCTGCGCGCCGAGAATAGAGTGATCGCCGCCGCGCCCTTTGGCAATGTCATGCAGCAGCGCGGCCATCAGCAACAGCTCCTGCTGCGGCAGGCGCGGCCATAACTCGACGCACAGTGGATGCTGCGGGCGGGTGCTTTCATTGGCAAAACTTTCCAGCTTCTGCAACACCCGAATGGTGTGCTCATCTACGGTGTAGGCGTGAAACAGATCGAACTGCATCTGTCCGACGATATGGCCCCACAGCGGCGTATAAGCCCACAGCACGCTGTAGCGATGCATCGGCACCAGCGCCCGGCTGACCGCGCCGGGATGGCGCAGAATCGACATAAAGGTGCGGCGCGCTTCCGGGATCTGACACAACGGCTGTTTAAGATGACGACGCGCATGGCGCAGGTGACGCAGGGTGGTGGAGTAGATCCCTTTGATGCTGTCATTACGCACCATCACGTAGAACATGCGCAGGATTGCCTGCGGCTCTCGCCGGAACAGCGTTTCGTCGCGCAGGTCGATCAAATCGCCACGCAGCTGGAAATCGTCATCAATAGGCCTGGGCTTTTCGCTGGTGGAGAGCGCCAGAATCGCCTCATCAAACAGCTGCAGCAGCATCTGATTCAGTTCGCCGATACGCCGCGTGACCCGATAGAAATCTTTCATCATCCGCTCGACCGGCTCATTGCCCTCGCCCTGGTAATTCAGGCGTTGTGCCACGCTGAGCTGGCGATCGAACAGCAGGCGATTATCGTAGCGGGGCAGGGAGAGGTGCAGGGCAAAGCGGATGCGCCAGAGAAATGCCTGACATTCGTTGAGTTCGCTGCGCTCCGCGTCGGTGAGGAAACCAAAGCCGACCATCTCATCCAGCGTGGTGGCGCCAAAATGGCGTCGGGCGACCCACTGCAGCGTATGAATGTCCCGCAGGCCACCGGGGCTGCTTTTAATGTCCGGTTCAAGGTTATAGCTGGTGCCGTGATAACGCTTGTGGCGCTCCTGCTGCTCTTCAATTTTGGCGGCGAAAAAGCAGGATGAGGGCCAGAAACCATCGCTGAAGATGTTTTTCTGTAATTCCAGAAACAGCGCCACATCGCCGGTCAGCATGCGTGACTCAATCAGATTGGTGGCAACGGTCAGGTCAGATAACCCCTCCAGCAGGCACTCTTCCAGCGTGCGGACGCTGTGACCCACTTCCAGCTTAAGGTCCCACATCAGCGTTAACAGATCGCTGGTGCGCTGCGCAGCCTGTTCATTCAGCGGCTGGCGGCTCAGGATCAGGACGTCAATATCAGAGAGTGGATGCAGCTCGGCACGGCCATAGCCGCCAACGGCGACCAGCGCGATAGCCGGCATCTCATCAAAGCCAAAAAAGCGCCACAGGCGACGCAGCAGACGATCGATAAACAGCGTGCGGGCATCAATCAGCGGCTCAACGGGTTCACCGGCATCAAACGCGGCGGCCAGGTGTTGCTGAAACTGCTCCAGCCGCGGCTTCAGAATGTCACGCGTCAGCTGGTCGTCACCCCATTCGGCTGGCGAATCGACCAGACCGTTTTTCACATCTTCTGACAGACTCACGCTCATGCAGCTCTTCTCTTTTTTTAGCCAAAAAAAAGCCGGCTCAGCGCCGGCTTGATCTGTAATGGGGGGAATTACCCTTCGGCGACGAGCACAGCGGGCAGCGTGTCGTCTTTGCGCAGGGTTAAAATCTCACAGCCGTTCTCCGTCACCACAATAGTATGCTCATACTGCGCGGACAAGCTGCGATCTTTGGTTTTTACCGTCCAGCCATCTTTCATGGTGCGGATGCGGTAATCCCCGGCGTTGACCATCGGTTCTACCGTAAAGGTCATACCTGCCTGGAGTACCACGCCGCCATCATCGGCATCGTAATGCAGCACCTGAGGCTCTTCATGGAAACCCTTGCCGATACCGTGGCCGCAATATTCGCGCACCACAGAGAAGTCGTTGGCTTCAACATATTTCTGGATGGCGCGGCCCAGTTCGCGCAGGCGGATGCCGGGCTTGATCAGACGCAGTGAGAGATAGAGGCTCTCCTGCGTGACACGGCACAAGCGTTCGCCCTGAATGGTCGGCTTACCGACGATAAACATCTTTGAGGTATCGCCGTGGTATTCATCTTTAATTACGGTGACATCGATATTCACTACATCACCATCTTTTAACGGACGATCATCGCTGGGGATCCCGTGGCACACCACTTCATTCACCGAGATGCAGACCGACTTCGGAAAGCCGTGATAGCCGAGGCAGGCGGAGACGGCCTGTTGCTTTTGAGTAATGTGATCGTGGCAGATGCGGTCCAGTTCACCGGTGGTCACACCCGGTTTTACGTAAGGCTCGATCATCTCCAGCACTTCGGCGGCCAGTCGGCCCGCGACGCGCATTTTTTCGATTTCTTCAGGGGTTTTAATTGAAATTGCCATTAAATTAATCCGCAGTTGTCGAAATTTTCGACAATAATAAGTTCTGTGCTGTCATGTTAGCAGCCAGCAAATGGGCTGCCAAATAGAGAACGCGCTGACCTCCGTCAGCGATCATTTATTGGCGTCCCTGGGCTGGTTGTGGTATAAAGCGCGCCGACGATTCTCTGTATGGCCGTTTCGGTCAGCAGGAAACGCATAACTCTCATTATGTGTAATAAAACACACATGTATCGACACATACGCCGGGGTGCCTTGAAAGAGGTCGGTCGTATGGGATACATGGAGGCCCAACCCCAATCAAACTTTAGAGGTTTTATCATGGCAACTGTTTCCATGCGCGACATGCTCCAGGCTGGTGTTCACTTCGGTCACCAGACCCGTTACTGGAACCCAAAAATGAAGCCATTCATCTTTGGTGCTCGTAACAAGGTTCACATCATCAACCTGGAAAAAACTGTACCTATGTTCAACGAAGCTCTGGCTGAACTGAACAAGATCTCTTCCCGTAAAGGTAAGATCCTGATCGTAGGTACTAAGCGTGCTGCTGCTCAGGCGGTAAAAGAGTCTGCACTGAGCTGCGACCAGTTCTTCGTAAACCACCGCTGGTTGGGTGGCATGCTGACTAACTGGAAAACCGTGCGTCAGTCAATCAAGCGTCTGAAAGATCTGGAGATTCAGTCTCAGGATGGTACTTTCGACAAACTGACCAAAAAAAGAAGCGCTGATGCGTGCGCGTGAGCTGGCCAAGCTGGAAAACAGCCTGGGCGGTATCAAAGATATGGGCGGTCTGCCAGACGCGCTGTTTGTTGTCGATGCTGACCACGAACACATCGCAATCAAAGAAGCAAACAACCTGGGTATCCCGGTATTTGCTATCGTTGATACCAACTCAGATCCAGATGGCGTTGATTTCGTTATCCCAGGTAACGACGATGCAATCCGTGCTGTAAACCTGTACCTGACTGCCGTTGCGACCACCGTTCGCGAAGGCCGCTCTCAGGACCTGGCTGAGCAAGCTGAAGAAGCGTCTTTAGAAAACGCTTAATAAGGTTTGCTCTGCATAAGAGCCCTTAGCATTCAGATGTGATCTGTAAGGGGCCTATACTGGCCCCTTTATTTTATCTAAGTCTGTTACGCCCCCAACCGGACGGCGGGACAGAGTAAATTTTCCGCAAATAAGTGTCTGCTGGTGCAAACGTACACAGGCACGAACCGAGGATTCTGGAATGGCTGACATTACCGCTGCATTGGTAAAAGAACTGCGTGAGCGTACTGGCGCTGGCATGATGGATTGCAAAAAAGCGCTGACTGAAGCGAATGGCGACATTGAGCTGGCGATTGAGAACATGCGTAAGTCTGGCGCAATCAAAGCAGCGAAAAAAGCAGGCAACGTTGCTGCTGATGGCGTAATCAAAACCAAGATCGTTGGCGACTACGGCGTGATTCTGGAAGTAAACTGCCAGACTGACTTCGTTGCAAAAGATGGCGGTTTCCAGGCGTTCGCAGACAAAGTTCTGGATGTGGCTGCAGCTGATCGCGTTACCGACGTTGAAGTTCTGAAAGCGCAGTTCGAAGAAGAGCGCGTTGCACTGGTTGCTAAAATCGGTGAGAACATCAACATCCGTCGCGTTGCTATCCTGGAAGGCGCAGAGCTGGGCAGCTACTTGCACGGCGCACGTATCGGCGTTCTGGTTTCAACCAAAGGCGCTAACGAAGATCTGATCAAACAGATCGCGATGCACGTTGCGGCAAGCAAGCCTGAATTCGTTAAGCCAGAAGACGTTTCTGCTGACGTGGTTGATAAAGAGTACCAGGTTCAGCTGGACATCGCGATGCAGTCTGGCAAGCCAAAAGAGATCGCAGAGAAGATGGTTGAAGGCCGTATGAAGAAATTCACCGGCGAAGTCTCTCTGACTGGTCAGGCTTTCGTTATCGACCCAAGCAAAACCGTTGGCCAGGCTCTGAAAGAGCAGGGCGCTGACGTTATCAACTTCATCCGCTTCGAAGTTGGTGAAGGCATCGAGAAAGTTGAGTCTGACTTCGCTGCAGAAGTTGCAGCAATGTCCAAACAGTCTTAATGCTTTGAAAGAACCGCCAGATGGCGGTTCTTTTTTTGTCTGTAAATCGCAACAGATACGTTTTCAGTTTCATCCCAATAGCAATTTCATTGCGGTAAGCGGATGATCGATCAGAATTTACTTCTCCTTTACACCCAATCTTCCAGGAAGAACTGACCATGGCGACCAACGCAAAACCTGTTTATCAACGTATCCTGCTTAAACTCAGCGGCGAAGCCCTGCAAGGCGCTGAAGGTTTTGGTATCGACGCGAGTGTGCTTGACCGCATGGCACAAGAGGTAAAAGAGCTGGTTGAACTGGGCATCCAGGTTGGCGTGGTGATTGGCGGAGGGAACCTGTTCCGTGGAGCGAGCCTGCAGCAGGCCGGCATGAACCGCGTTGTGGGTGACCACATGGGTATGCTGGCAACCGTGATGAACGGCCTGGCGATGCGTGATGCACTGCACCGCGCCTATGTGAATGCACGCCTGATGTCAGCGATTCCACTGAATGGCGTCTGTGACAACTACAGCTGGGCCGAAGCAATCAGCCTGCTGCGTAACAACCGCGTGGTGATCTTCTCCGCCGGTACCGGTAACCCGTTCTTCACCACTGACTCTGCAGCGTGCCTGCGCGGCATTGAGATTGAAGCGGACGTCGTGCTGAAAGCGACCAAAGTAGACGGCGTCTACTCTGCGGATCCGGTGAAAAGCCCGGACGCAACGCTGTATGAGCAACTGACCTATGCTGAAGTGCTGGATCAGGAGCTGAAAGTGATGGATCTTGCGGCCTTTACCCTGGCGCGTGACCACAAATTACCTATCCGTGTTTTCAACATGAATAAGCCTGGCGCACTGCGTCGCGTAGTGATGGGTGAAAAAGAAGGCACCCTGATTACGCATTAATACCCGAGGCGAGATAAAATAAGGTATATTCTGTCAGCGCGATGATAATGCATCGCGCACCAGTCAGGATTATCGATGATTATCGATCCCGCTTCCGGTTACGCCGGAACTGGCCAGGTCAAACCGAATCCAAGGGTTTCAACGTGATTAACGACATCAAAAAAAGATGCTGACACGCGCATGGAAAAATGCGTTGAAGCATTCAAAACCACCATCAGCAAAGTGCGCACCGGTCGTGCTTCACCTTCGCTGCTCGACGGCATTGTCGTCGAATATTACGGCACGCCGACGCCACTGCGTCAGCTGGCTTCTGTCACTGTGGAAGATTCACGCACGCTGAAAATCAACGTGTTTGATCGTTCACTGAGTCCGGCAGTCGAAAAAGCGATCATGAAGTCCGATCTCGGTCTGAACCCAAGTTCAGCCGGTACCGACATCCGTGTTCCGCTGCCTGCGCTGACAGAAGAGCGTCGTAAAGATCTGATTAAAATCGTGCGCGGCGAAGCCGAGCAGGGCCGTGTGTCGGTACGTAACGTCCGTCGCGATGCCAACGATAAAATCAAAGCGCTGCTGAAAGATAAAGAGATCAGCGAAGACGACGAACGTCGTGCGCAGGATGAAGTGCAAAAAATGACCGATGCGTACATCAAGAAAGTTGATGCTGCACTGTCAGAAAAAGAGACGGAGCTGATGGATTTCTAATCCCATCACTGCCGGACAAAACGCCGTACAGAGAGGTATTCGTATGAATGCGACATCTGGCGGCGTTTTACATTGTGCCTGTGGGCACGCTGACTTCACACGGATAGCTTCATGAAGCGATTAACTCTGCTGGGATCCACCGGCTCAATCGGCACCAGTACGCTGGCGGTGGTGCGCGCCAACCCGGCGCTTTATCAGATTACGGCGCTGGTTGCCGGCCATAACGTGGCGCTGATGGCCGAGCAGTGTGCGGCCTTTACACCGCGCTACGCCTGCATGGCAGACGAGGCATCCGCCGCTGCGTTGCGTGAGCGACTGAGAGCAATCAGGGTCAATACTGAAGTGCTCTCCGGCGTTCAGGCAGCCTGTGAGCTGGCCGCGCTGGATGAGGTGGATCAGGTGATGGCGGCGATCGTTGGCGCATCGGGTTTGCTGCCGACGCTGGCGGCCATTCGCGCCGGAAAAACGGTGCTGCTGGCCAACAAAGAATCGCTTGTCACCTGCGGCCGTTTGTTTATGGAGGCCGTGCGTCATCATAACGCACAGTTACTACCGGTCGACAGCGAGCATAACGCCATTTTTCAGAGTTTACCGGCTACCATCCAGCATCAGTTAGGTTACGCTGACCTGCGGGATAATGGCATTGAGTCGATTATCCTTACGGGATCGGGTGGTCCTTTTCGTGACACAGATTTAGCGGATCTCAGCGCCATGTCGCCAGATCAGGCCTGTGCACATCCGAACTGGTCGATGGGGAGAAAAATCTCTGTCGATTCGGCCACCATGATGAATAAAGGTCTTGAGTACATTGAAGCCCGTTGGTTGTTTAATGCCAGCGCAGCGCAGATGGAAGTGATACTCCACCCACAGTCGGTGATTCACTCCATGGTGCGATACTGCGATGGCAGCGTGCTGGCTCAATTAGGTTCTCCTGATATGCGTACGCCGATTGCCCATAGCATGGCCTGGCCTTCGCGCATCAATGCAGGCGTGACGCCGCTGGATTTTACCCGCATGTCGGCGCTCTCCTTTGCAGAACCTGATTTTAGCCGCTACCCCTGTCTGAAACTGGCCATTGATGCCTGTGATGCAGGGCAGGCGGCGACCACCACGCTGAATGCAGCCAACGAGGTTGCCGTCGCGGCTTTCCTGAATCACCAGATCCGCTTTACCGACATTGCCGCGCTTAATAGTGAGGTGATGGCGGCACAAGTGTGTCCGGAGCCGGATTCGGTGGACGCTGTCCTTGAAATCGATCGCACTGCGCGCGCGCTGGCGACAGAAATGTTGCCGCGTTTCACGTCGTGATGCCGATCGTTATGAGGCCATTTGTTCGCTTCAGGTGAAAATGATATAGTCGCTGGCTCGCGTTTCACGGTCTGTCACCGAATTCGGTGTGGCCCGGCACTGAGAGTGTGTCGGGATTTGAATCGGGCGCAATGTATTCAGAAACCACAGCATTTCTGATGAAAGGAATTGGTTAAGCGTTATGTCGTCTAACAATCACAACAACACTGATGACCAGCAGGGAAACGGTCCGCGCCACGTCGCTATCATCATGGATGGCAATGGCCGCTGGGCCAAAAATCAGGGAAAATTGCGCATTTCAGGCCACAAAGCTGGCGTTAAATCGGTACGCCGTGCCGTCAGCTTTGCGGTCAGTAACAATCTTGAAGCCCTGACGCTTTACGCCTTCAGCAGTGAAAACTGGAGTCGTCCGCCGCAGGAAGTCACCGCGTTAATGGAACTCTTTGTCTGGGCGCTTGATAGTGAAGTGAAGAGCCTGCACAAACACAATGTTCGCTTACGCGTCATTGGCGATACCAGCCGTTTCAGCCCGCGTATTCAGGAACGTATTCGCCGTTCTGAGACGCTGACCGCAAATAATAGTGGCCTGACGCTCAACATTGCTGCCAACTATGGCGGCCGTTGGGATATTATCGAAGGCGTGAAAAAACTGGCTGAACAGGTTCAGGAAGGATTACTGCGACCTGACCAGATTACCGAAGAGAGCCTGACGTCGCAGCTCTGTATGCAGGAGCTGGCGCCAGTGGATTTAGTGATAAGGACCGGGGGAGAGCATCGGATTAGCAACTTCCTGCTGTGGCAGATTGCCTATGCTGAATTCTATTTTACCGATGTGCTCTGGCCGGATTTCGATGAACACGTTTTTGAAGGTGCACTGAATGCATTCTCTCTGCGGGAGCGTCGTTTTGGCGGCGCTGCACCAGGCGGCGCCTGAGCAATCTGGGGGGTAACCTTTGCTGAAGTCTCGTCTGATTACCGCGTTGATATTAATTCCGCTGGTAATAGCTGCACTGTTCTGGTTACCGCCTGTTGGCTTCGCCCTGACAACCATCGTTATCTGCATGCTGGCAGCCTGGGAATGGGGTCAGTTTGCAGGGATGGCATCACGGCAACAGCGCGTCTGGCTGGCTGTACTTTGTGGTCTGCTGCTGGCGCTGATGCAGTTTACGCTGCCACCTTATCAACACACGGTGCATCTGCCACAGATCGCGACATCTCTTTGGGCGTCGCTGGTGTGGTGGGTCGTTGCACTGCTGCTGGTGCTCTCCTATCCCGCTTCTGCGGCCTTCTGGCGCCATTCGCGTCCCCTTCGCTTACTGTTTGGCGTGTTAACGCTGGTCCCTTTTTTCTGGGGCATGGTGGCGCTGCGCCAGTATCACTATGACACCGACCACTTCGCCGGTGCCTGGTGGTTGCTGTTTGTGTTGCTGCTGGTATGGGGAGCGGATTCAGGTGCTTATATGTTTGGCAAGATGTTCGGCAAGCACAAGCTGGCGCCAAAGGTCTCACCAGGCAAAACCTGGGAAGGCTTCCTGGGCGGTCTGGTCACCTCGGCGCTGATTGCAGTGCTGTTTGCGACGCTGGCGCCACTGACGGTTTCCACCGGTACGCTGGTGATTTGCGCGATTATCGCGACGCTGGCCTCTGTGCTGGGCGACCTCACTGAGAGCATGTTTAAACGTGAAGCGGGCATCAAAGACAGTGGTAATCTGATTCCTGGTCACGGCGGCATTCTTGATCGTATTGATAGTCTGACTGCGGCGGTGCCGGTGTTTGCCTGTTTATTGCTGCTGGTGTTTCGCACCCTTTAAGGACAGGCAAAGATGTTGAGCATACTCTGGAGTTTCGTCGCCTTTATCGTTGCGCTGGGCGTATTAATTACCGTTCATGAGTTTGGCCATTTCTGGGTCGCTCGTCGCTGTGGCGTCAAAGTTGAGCGCTTTTCCATTGGTTTTGGTAAGTCGCTCTGGCAGCGCCGTGATCGCCACGGCACCGAATTTGTCATCGCGCTGATTCCCCTTGGCGGCTACGTTAAAATGCTCGACGAGCGTGTTGAAAGCGTGCCAGCCGAATTTCGTCATCAGGCTTTTAACAACAAAGCCGTCTGGCAACGCGCCTCCATCATTGCGGCAGGTCCTGTCGCTAATTTCATCTTTGCCATCTTTGCCTACTGGGTTGTGTTTATTCACGGCGTGCCCGGCGTGCGCCCGGTAATCGGTGAAATTTTAAACGGTTCGGTGGCTGCGGAAGCTCAAATTACGCCCGGCATGGAACTTAAGGCTGTTGACGGTATCGAAACGCCTGACTGGGATGCTGTGCGTATGGCGCTGGTGGGTAAAATCGGCGACAGCAGCACCACCTTAACGGTGGCTCGATTTGGCGAGGACGCGACCCAGCAGAAACAGCTGGATTTGCGTAACTGGCAGTTTGAGCCTGATAAGCAGGATCCGGTCGTCGCGTTAGGGATTCAGCCACGCGGTCCGCAGATTGATACCACGCTGGCAGAAGTGCAGGCGAACTCGCCAGCCAGTGAAGCCGGTTTGCAAGCAGGCGACAGGATCGTTAAAGTCGATGGTCAGCCATTATCACAGTGGCAGACTTTTGTCATGCAGGTCCGGGATAACCCCGGCAAAAGCATGGCGCTTGAGGTGGATCGCGGCGGTGAGTCTATTGCGCTGACGATGACGCCAGAAGCGAAATCTGGCAGTAAAGCGGGATTTGCGGGTGTCATTCCGCGCATTGTTCCTCTGCCAGAAGAGTACAAGACGGTAAGACAGTATGGCGCGTTTGCGGCTATCGGTGAGGCTAGTGTAAAAACCTGGCAACTGATGAAGCTCACCGTCTCCATGCTGGGCAAGTTAATAACCGGTGATGTGAAGCTGAACAACCTGAGCGGGCCAATTTCGATTGCGCAGGGTGCAGGGTTGTCAGCAGAGTATGGGTTGATTTACTACCTGATGTTCCTGGCGTTGATTAGCGTCAACCTGGGCATCATCAACCTGTTCCCTCTGCCGGTTTTAGATGGTGGGCACTTGCTCTTCCTGGCGATCGAAAAGATCAAGGGTGGACCGGTGTCCGAGCGAGTTCAGGACTTTAGTTATCGCATCGGTTCAATTTTACTGGTGCTGTTAATGGGGCTTGCACTTTTCAATGATTTCTCACGTTTGTAACCGCTGGAACGCGAACATTCGAGGGATGTGTTAGGAAAACGCATAACAACGATGGCGATGAAAAAGTTGCTCATAGCGTCGCTGCTGTTTAGCAGCGCCACCGTTTACGGTGCAGACGATTTCGTAGTGAAGGATATTCATTTCGAAGGGCTGCAGCGAGTCGCCGTCGGCGCGGCTCTGCTGAGCATGCCAGTACGGGTTGGCGATACGGTGAATGACGATGATGTCAGAAATACCATTCGCTCGCTGTTCGCTACTGGCAACTTTGAGGATGTTCAGGTCCTGCGAGACGGTACAACGCTGATTGTCCAGGTCAAAGAACGTCCTACCATTGCCAGCATTACCTTCACCGGTAACAAAGCGGTGAAAGAGGATCAGCTCAAACAAAATCTGGAAGCCTCAGGTGTCCGTGTCGGCGAAGCGCTGGACCGTACCACCATCTCCTCTATCGAGAAGGGACTTGAGGATTTCTACTACAGCGTAGGTAAATATACCGCCAACGTGAAAGCCGTGGTCACGCCACTGCCGCGTAACCGTGTGGATCTGAAGCTGGTCTTTACTGAAGGTGTCTCTGCAAAAATTCAGCAGATCAACATCGTCGGTAATAAAGCCTTTAGCTCCGATGAGCTGATTTCCCGCTTCCAACTGCGCGATGAAGTGCCATGGTGGAACGTGGTCGGCGATCGTAAATATCAGAAGCAGAAACTGGCGGGTGACCTTGAAACCCTGCGCAGCTTCTATCTGGATCGTGGCTACGCACGCTTTAACATCGATTCAACGCAGGTCAGTCTGACGCCTGATAAAAAAAGGCATCTACATCACGGTGAACATCACCGAAGGTGACCAGTACAAAATCGCTGGCGTGATCGTCAATGGCAGCATGGCGGGCCATTCAGCAGAAATTGAACATCTGACCAAGATTCCGGCAGGCGAGCTTTATAACGGCGCCAAAGTCACGAAAATGGAAGATGACATCAAGAAACTGCTGGGCCGCTACGGCTATGCCTATCCGCGCGTGGCAACACAGCCAGAAATCAACGACGCCGACAAAACCGTAAAACTGCATATCAATGTGGATGCGGGTAACCGTTATTATGTCCGTAACGTCCGTTTCGAAGGCAATGACACGTCGAAAGACTCCGTGTTACGTCGCGAAATGCGTCAGATGGAAGGCGCGTGGCTGGGCAGCGATCTGGTTGAACAGGGTAAAGAGCGCCTGAACCGTACCGGTTACTTTGAAACCGTTGATGTGGATACTCAGCGTGTGCCAGGTTCGCCGGACCAGGTTGACGTGGTCTACAAGGTTAAAGAACGTAACACCGGTACCTTTAACTTCGGCGTCGGCTACGGCACCGAAAGTGGTGTGAGCTTCCAGGTCGGCGTCACGCAGGATAACTGGCTGGGCACCGGTAATACCGTGGGCATCAGCGGGACCAAGAACGATTACCAGACCTATGCTGAATTCTCGCTGACTGACCCTTACTTCACCGTTGATGGTGTCAGTCTGGGTGGTCGTCTATTCTACAACGACTTTAAAGCAGATAACGCGGACCTTTCTGACTATACCAACAAAAGTTATGGTCTGGATGGCACGCTTGGCTTCCCGGTTAACGAAAACAACACCCTGCGTGTCGGTCTGGGCTATGTCCACAATGACCTGTCAAACATGCAGCCTCAGGTGGCGATGTGGCGTTATCTTGACTCGGTCGGCAAGCCGCAGCAGCTCAATGATGAAGGTGATTTCTCAGCAGATGACTTCACCTTTAACTACGGCTGGACTTATAACACCCTGGACCGCGGCTTCTTCCCGACGTCCGGTAACCGTACCAACCTGAACGGTAAGGTGACGATTCCGGGCTCGGATAACAGCTTCTATAAGGCCACGCTGGATACTCAGCAGTATGTGCCGATTAACCAGGATCGTACCTGGGTGCTGTTAGGCCGTGGTCGCGTAGGTTATGGCGATGGTCTCGACGGCAAAGAGATGCCGTTCTACGAGAACTTCTACGCCGGTGGTTCAAGCACCGTGCGCGGCTTCCAGTCCAACACCATTGGACCGAAAGCAGCCTACTTAAATAACAACTCGTCGAACTGCCGAATCGCCGATCCAAATGGCGTCTGTAAGTCTGACGATGCGGTGGGCGGTAACGCCATGGCGATTGCCAGCCTTGAGCTGATTACGCCAACGCCGTTCCTGAGCGAGAAGTATGCTAACTCGGTTCGTACCTCGGTGTTTGTCGATGCCGGTACAGCGTGGGATACCCATTGGGAAAATACCGCGGAAACGCGTGCGGCGGGCATTCCTGACTACAGCGATCCAAACAATATCCGTGTATCCAGCGGTGTTGCGCTGCAGTGGATGTCACCGCTCGGCCCGCTGGTGTTCTCTTACGCCCAGCCGATGAAGAAAGTCGATGGAGACAAGTCAGAGCAGTTCCAGTTTAACATTGGTAAAACCTGGTAATGTTCTGAGCATGGATGCATAGCTGAAGTATTGCTGCCGGACAGCACCTGTTGCTGTTCCGGGGCAAACACTGTGTCGCTGACACAAACGTTGATGGTAAGGAGTTTATAGTGAAAAAGTTGTTGTGTGCCGCAGGTCTGGGTCTTGCTTTAGCGGTCTCCGCTGGTGTTCAGGCTGCCGACAAAATTGCAGTGGTAAACGTGTCCAGCATTTTCCAACAGTTACCGCAACGTGCGACTGTTGCTAAACAGCTGGAAAACGAGTTCAAAGGCCGTGCAACTGAGTTGCAGAGCCAGGAGCGCGATCTGCAAACCAAAATGCAGCGTCTGCAGCGTGACGGTTCTACCATGAAGGCGAGCGAACGCAGCCGTATGGAAAAAGATGTCATGTCTCAGCGTGAAGCTTTCTCTACAAAAGCCCAGTCTTTTGAGCAGGATAATCGCCGTCGTCAGATGGAAGAGCGTAACAAGCTGCTGAGCCGTATTCAGGATGCCGTGAAGAAAGTCGCTGACAGCGATGGTTACGACGTCGTGATCGACGCTAACGCGGTGGCTTATGCGTCAAACGCAAAAGACATCACTGCTGACGTGCTGAAACAGGTTAAATAATTCATGTCATCTATTCGACTGGCTGATTTAGCCCAGCAGTTGGATGCAGAATTGCACGGAGATGGCGATATCGTCATCTCCGGCATTGCTTCTATGCAATCCGCCACAACTGGCCAAATCACTTTTCTTGCAAACAGCCGTTACCGCGAGCAACTCGCCCTGATTAAGGCCTCAGCCGTGGTGCTGACGGAAGCGGATCTGGAGTGGTGCAATACCGCAGCGCTGGTGGTGAAAGATCCCTACCTGACCTATGCGCGTATGGCACAAATACTTGATACCACGCCACAGCCAGCGCAAAATATTGCCCCCAGTGCAGTGATCGATCCCTCAGCCCGACTCGGGAGCAACGTCGCCATTGGCGCCAATGCGGTGATCGAAGCGGATGTTGAGCTGGGCGATAACGTGGTCATTGGTGCAGGATGTTTTGTTGGCAAAAAAACCCGTATCGGCAGCGGTACCCGTCTCTGGGCCAACGTCTCTGTTTATCACGAAATTGAAATCGGTCAGGATTGCCTGATTCAGTCAGGTACCGTCATCGGTTCTGATGGTTTCGGCTATGCCAACGATCGTGGTAACTGGGTGAAAATCCCGCAGTTAGGCGCGGTGATAATCGGCGATCGCGTAGAAATAGGTGCCTGCACCACTATCGATCGCGGTGCGCTGGATAACACTCTGATCGGCAATGGTGTTATCATAGACAACCAGTGCCAGATCGCTCACAACGTAGTTATTGGCGACAATACTGCGGTTGCAGGCGGTGTGATCATGGCGGGTAGTTTGAAAATTGGGCGTTACTGTATGATTGGCGGTGCCAGCGTCATTAACGGCCATATGGAAATCTGTGACAAAGTAACGGTGACCGGTATGGGTATGGTCATGCGTCCTATCACAGAGCCTGGTGTCTATTCATCAGGCATTCCGCTGCAACCCAACAAAACCTGGCGCAAAACTGCAGCGCTGGTGATGAACATCGATGACATGAGCAAACGCTTAAAAGCCATCGAGCGCAAGGTCGGCAAAGACGACTAACCGCCATCCCAAAACTGACCGGCTTTCATAATAAAAATGTTAAGCAGGGAAGCCCGGCGCCACAGAACCTATTTGCGGCCTGCGGAAGATCATTTTGATCTGTGCAGGCCGTGTTATTGATGTCATCAGATTTTTAGGACAGGAAGAGTATTTTGACTACTGAAACTCATACTCTGAAAATTGAAGAGATTTTAGAGCTGCTGCCGCACCGCTATCCGTTTCTGCTGGTAGACCGCGTGCTGGAATTTGAAGAGCACAAATACCTGCGTGCAGTGAAGAACGTTTCTGTTAATGAACCGTTTTTCCAGGGGCACTTCCCTGGTAAACCGATTTTTCCTGGCGTTCTGATCCTGGAAGCGATGGCGCAGGCTACCGGTATTCTGGCGTTTAAAAGCGTAGGTAAACTGGAGCCAGGCGAACTCTACTACTTTGCCGGTATCGACAGTGCCCGTTTCAAGCGCCCTGTGGTACCAGGCGACCAAATGATCATGGAAGTCACTTTCGAGAAAACCCGCCGTGGTCTGACCCGCTTTAAAGGCGTGGCGACTGTCGACGGTAAAATCGTTTGTGAAGCGACCATGATGTGTGCCCGCAGCCGGGAGGCATAATTCGTGATTGATCCAACAGCCACTATCCATCCCAGTTCTGTCATCGAAGAGGGCGCTATTATTGGCGCCCGCGTTCACATTGGCCCGTTTTGCTTTATTGGTGCGAATGTTGAGATCGGTGAAGGAACGGTACTGAAGTCACATGTTGTGGTGAACGGCCACACGCGCATCGGTAAAGATAATCAGATTTATCAGTTCGCCTCAATTGGCGAAGTGAATCAGGATCTGAAATATGCCGGTGAGCCAACACGGGTTGAGATCGGTGATCGTAACCGCATCCGTGAAAGCGTGACGATTCATCGCGGCACCACGCAGGGTGGCCAGGTCACCACAGTGGGCAGCGATAATCTGCTGATGGTGAATGCTCACATCGCGCATGACTGCGTGATTGGCAACCGCTGTATCTTCGCCAACAATGCCACCCTGGGTGGTCACGTGACGGTCGATGATTTCGCCATTATTGGCGGCATGACAGCGGTACATCAGTGGTGCATCATCGGTGCTCACGTGATGGTTGGCGGCTGTTCGGGCGTGGCGCAGGATGTGCCGCCTTACGTTATTGCGCAGGGTAACCACGCTACGCCGTTCGGGATCAATATCGAAGGTCTCAAGCGTCGTGGCTTCAGCAAAGAGTCGTTGCACGCTATCCGCAACGCCTACAAGTTGCTCTATCGCAGCGGCAGAACGCTGGAGGAAGTGAAACCGGAGATCGAAGCCATCGCACAGCAGCACAGCGAAGTGCAACCTTTCTACGATTTCTTCACCCGTTCAACCCGTGGATTAATTCGTTAATCCATGTCAGCGCGTCCCTTAACGATTGCCCTGGTCGCCGGAGAAACCTCCGGCGATATTCTTGGTGCAGGTCTGATGCGTGCCCTGAAAGCCCGTCATCCGGATGCACGCTTTGTCGGCGTGGCGGGTCCCCTGATGCAGGCAGAAGGGTGTGAAGCCTGGTATGAGATGGAAGAGCTGGCGGTGATGGGCATTGTCGAGGTGCTCGGTCGCCTGCGACGCCTGCTGACAATCCGTCGCGATCTCACCCGGCGTTTTACCGAACTCCGACCCGATGTCTTTGTCGGGATTGATGCGCCCGATTTCAATATCACGCTGGAAGGCAATCTTAAACGCACTGGCATTCGCACTATCCACTATGTCAGCCCCTCGGTGTGGGCATGGCGGCAAAAGCGTGTCTTTAAGATTGGTCGTAACACCGACCTGGTGCTGGCGTTCCTGCCATTTGAAAAAGCTTTTTTACGATCGCTATAACGTTCCCTGTCGTTTTATCGGTCACACCATGGCGGATGCCATGCCGCTGCAACCCGATAAGCTGGCTGCACGACGTCATCTGGGCATTGCCGATGATGCGCTCTGCCTGGCCTTGCTGCCCGGCAGCCGGGGTGCGGAAGTGGAAATGCTCAGCGCCGATTTTCTGAAAACCGCTCAGTTGTTGCGTCGTCACTATCCGGCGCTGGAAATCGTGGTGCCGCTGGTCAACGCCCGTCGCCGCGAACAGTTTGAGAAGATTAAAGCCAAAACCGCCCCCGAACTGCCGATGCATCTGCTTGATGGTCAGGGACGTGAGGCGATGATTGCGAGCGATGCCGCACTCCTGGCGTCAGGCACTGCCGCACTGGAGTGTATGCTGGCAAAATGCCCAATGGTCGTCGGTTATCGCATGAAGCCGGCCACCTTCTGGCTGGCGAAACGGCTGGTCAAAACCCCTTACGTCTCGCTGCCAAACCTGCTGGCAGGGCGTGAGCTGGTCAAAGAGTTACTGCAGGATGAGTGTCAGCCTGAAGCCCTGGCCGCAGCGTTAGATCCGCTGCTGCATGCCGGGCCTGAGCGAGAAACACTCCTGCAGACGTTTCATGAATTACATCAACAGATCCGCTGGAACGCCGATGAGCAGGCAGCGGATGCGGTACTGGAGCTGGTGAATGCCTGATTTTATCTATCCTGTCGCCAGACTGATTGCCGGTGTGGACGAAGTGGGGCGCGGTCCGCTGGTTGGCGCGGTCGTTACTGCCGCGGTAATTCTCGATCCGGCAAACCCGATTACCGGCCTGGCTGACTCGAAGAAACTGTCTGAAAAGCGCCGCCTGGCGTTGTATGACGAAATTAAAGAGAAGGCGCTGGCATGGAGTCTGGGACGCGCAGAGCCTGAAGAGATCGATCAGCTCAACATTCTGCATGCCACTATGCTGGCGATGCAGCGCGCCGTAGCTGGCCTCGGCATTCAGCCCGATTATGTGCTGATTGATGGTAATCGTTGCCCGGCACTGCCAATGCCTTCACAGGCGGTAGTTAAAGGGGATAGTCTGGTTGCCGAAATCAGTGCAGCATCGATCATCGCCAAAGTGTCGCGTGACCAGGAGATGACCGAACTCGATCTGCTGTTCCCGCAGTATGGTTTTGCGCAGCACAAAGGTTATCCGACGGCGCTGCATATGGAAAAACTGACGCAGTATGGCGTCACGCCGCACCACCGTCGCAGTTTTGCGCCCGTACGCAATGCGCTGCTCGATGCTGAAGTACTGGCTGCACGCCAGACCCTTACGCTTTAATAGCCTGACGCTGTTTTAACCGGAAACTGATATGGCTGAACCCCGTTTTATACATCTGCGTGTCCACAGTGACTATTCGATGATTGATGGCCTGGCGAAAACCGGGCCGTTAATCAAGAAGGCGGCAGCCCTTGGCATGCCGGCTATCGCGATTACCGACTTCACTAACCTCTGTGGCCTGGTGAAATTTTACGGTGGCGCACATAGCGCAGGGATAAAGCCGGTCATTGGTGCCGATTTCAACGTTGCCAGTGAGCTGATGGGGGGATGAACTGACACAGCTTACCGTGCTGGCGTCCAGTAATACCGGATATCAGAACCTGACGCTACTGATCTCCCGTGCCTATCAGCGTGGGTATGGCGTGGACGGACCGATCATCGACCGCGACTGGCTGATTGAATTGCAGGAAGGATTAATCCTGCTGTCGGGCGGACGGCGCGGCGATGTGGGTCGCAGCCTGCTGCGCGGCAACAATGCCCTGGTTTCGCAATGCCTGTCGTTTTACCAGCAACATTTCCCCGATCGCTACTACCTGGAGCTGATTCGTACCGGCCGTCAGGACGAAGAGAGCTATCTGCATGCGGCAGTTGAACTGGCGATTGCAGAGGGAATACCGGTCGTTGCCACCAATGAAGTCTGCTTTATCAATGCAGAAGATTTCGATGCGCACGAAATTCGCGTCGCCATTCATGACGGCTATACGCTGGATGATCCCAAGCGTCCGCGTAACTACAGTCCTCAGCAATATATGCGCAGCGAAGAGGAGATGTGCGAGCTCTTCTCGGACATCCCGGAAGCGCTGGAAAACAGCGTAGAGATTGCTAAGCGTTGTAACGTCACGGTCCGGCTGGGCGAATACTTCCTGCCGCAGTTCCCGACCGGTGACATGACCACCGAAGATTATCTGGTGGTGAAATCCCGTGAGGGTCTGGAAGAGCGTCTCGAGTTCCTGTTCCCGGACGAAGCCGAACGCCTTGAGAAACGCCCGGAATATGATGAACGTCTGGAGATTGAACTCAACGTTATTAACCAGATGGGTTTCCCCGGCTACTTCCTGATCGTAATGGAGTTCATCCAGTGGTCCAAGGACAACGGCGTGCCGGTCGGGCCGGGGCGTGGTTCCGGTGCCGGTTCGCTGGTGGCCTATGCGCTGAAAATCACCGATATCGATCCGCTGGAATTTGACCTGCTGTTCGAACGCTTCCTGAACCCGGAACGCGTCTCGATGCCCGATTTCGACGTCGACTTCTGCATGGAGAAGCGCGATCAGGTGATCGAACACGTTGCAGATATGTACGGACGTGAAGCGGTTTCCCAGATTATTACCTTCGGCACCATGGCGGCGAAAGCGGTCATTCGCGATGTGGGCCGCGTGCTGGGACATCCTTACGGCTTCGTTGACCGCATTTCAAAACTGATCCCGCCCGATCCCGGCATGACGCTGGAAAAAGCTTTTATTGCTGAACCGCAGCTTCCCGCCATGTATGACGCGGACGAAGAGGTTAAAGCGCTGATCGACATGGCGCGCAAGCTGGAAGGGGTCACGCGTAACGCCGGTAAACATGCGGGCGGCGTGGTCATTGCGCCAACGAAGATCACCGATTTTGCGCCGCTCTATTGTGATGAGCATGGGCAGTTCCCGGTAACTCAGTTCGATAAAAATGATGTGGAATATGCCGGCCTGGTGAAGTTCGACTTCCTGGGCCTGCGTACGCTGACCATCATCGACTGGGCGCTGAAGATGATCAACCCGCGCCGGGAAAAGCAGGGACTGGAGCCGATCGATATCGCCTCTATCCCGCTGGATGATAAGAAAAGCTTCGATATGCTGCAGCGCTCGGAAACCACCGCGGTGTTCCAGCTTGAATCGCGCGGCATGAAAGATCTGATTAAGCGTCTGAAGCCCGACTGCTTCGAAGATATGATCGCACTGGTGGCGCTGTTCCGTCCTGGCCCACTGCAGTCCGGCATGGTGGATAACTTCATTGACCGTAAGCATGGCCGTGAAGCGATCTCCTATCCCGACATTCAGTGGCAGCATGAAAGCCTGAAACCGGTGCTGGAACCGACCTACGGCATCATCCTCTATCAGGAACAGGTGATGCAGATCGCCCAGGTTCTCTCCGGTTACACGCTGGGCGGTGCGGATATGCTGCGTCGCGCCATGGGTAAAAAAGAAACCCGAGGAGATGGCCAAACAGCGTTCTGTATTCCGCGACGGTGCCGAAAGTATGGGCATCGACGGGGAACTGTCGATGAAGATCTTCGATCTGGTAGAAAAATTTGCAGGTTATGGCTTTAACAAGTCACACTCTGCGGCCTACGCACTCGTCTCCTACCAGACGTTGTGGCTGAAGGCGCACTATCCGGCTGAGTTTATGGCTGCGGTCATGACCGCCGATATGGATAACACCGAGAAAGTGGTTGGCCTGGTCGATGAGTGCTGGCGGATGGGACTGAAAGTCCTGCCGCCTGATATCAACTCCGGTCTCTATCAGTTCCATGTTAATGACGCGGGCGAGATCGTTTACGGCATTGGCGCGATTAAAGGCGTCGGTGAAGGTCCGATCGAAGCGATCATCGACGCCCGTAACGAAGGCGGTTATTTCCGCGAGTTGTTTGATCTCTGCGCCCGTACCGACACCAAAAAGATCAACCGTCGGGTAATGGAAAAATTGATCATGTCCGGGGCCTTTGATCGCCTTGGACCGCATCGTGCTGCGCTGATGAGTTCACTCAGTGACGCGTTAAAAGCGGCCGATCAGCACGCGAAAGCGGAAGCGATTGGCCAGGCTGATATGTTTGGCGTACTGGCGGAAGAGCCGGAACAGGTTGAGAAATCGTACGCCAGTGTCACGCCGTGGCCTGAGCAGGTGCAGCTGGATGGCGAACGGGAAACGCTGGGGCTTTACCTTACCGGCCACCCGATTAATCAGTACCTGAAAGAAATTGAGCGTTATGTTGGCGGGGTGCGGCTGAAAGATATGCATCCTACCGATCGGGGTAAAATTACCGTGGCGGCCGGTCTGGTGATCGCGGCACGGGTAATGGTCACCAAACGCGGCAACCGAATTGGTATCTGTACTCTGGACGATCGCTCCGGTCGTCTTGAGGTGATGTTATTTACCGATGCGTTAGATAAATACCAGCAGTTGCTGGAGAAAGACCGAATTCTGATCGTCAGCGGACAGGTCAGCTTTGATGACTTCAGTGGTGGCCTTAAAATGACCGCTCGTGAAGTCATGGACATCGACGAAGCTCGCGAAAAATACGCGCGCGGACTTGCTATCTCGCTGACGGACAGGCAAATTGATGACCAGCTATTAAACCGACTCCGTCAGTCTCTGGAACCTCATCGATCAGGGACTATTCCGGTGCATCTCTACTATCAGAGAGCCGACGCGCGAGCGAAGCTGCGCTTTGGTGCAGCGTGGCGAATTTCGCCCAGCGATCGTTTACTTAACGATCTGCGCTCGTTGATTGGATCGGAGCAGGTGGAACTGGAGTTTGACTAGAACAGGAACATTATGAGTCTTAATTACCTGGATTTTGAACAGCCAATTGCAGAACTGGAAGCGAAGATCGATTCGCTGACCTCAATTGGTCGTCAGGATGATAAACACGTTAATCTGGATGAAGAAGTTCAGCGTCTGCGTGAGAAAAGCGTTGAGCTGACCCGTAAGATCTTCGCCGATTTGGGCGCATGGCAAATCGCTCAGCTGGCGCGTCATCCTTTGCGTCCTTACACCTTTGACTACGTGCGCAACGCCTTCGACGATTTCGATGAGCTGGCGGGCGACCGTGCTTATGCCGATGACAAAGCGATTGTGGGCGGGATTGCACGTCTTGATGGACGTCCGGTGATGATCATCGGGCACCAGAAAGGCCGTGAAACCAAAGAGAAAATTCGCCGTAACTTCGGCATGCCAGCACCGGAAGGCTATCGCAAAGCGCTGCGCCTGATGGAGATGGCTGAGCGTTTCAAAATGCCAATCATCACCTTCATCGACACACCGGGTGCCTATCCGGGTGTGGGCGCGGAAGAGCGTGGGCAGTCTGAAGCGATTGCCCGCAACCTGCGTGAAATGTCTGGCCTGAAAGTGCCGGTGATCTGTACGGTCATCGGTGAGGGCGGTTCAGGTGGTGCGCTGGCGATTGGCGTGGGCGACAAAGTGAATATGCTGCAGTACAGCACCTATTCAGTGATCTCGCCGGAAGGCTGTGCATCTATTCTGTGGAAAAGCGCTGACAAAGCGCCGCTGGCCGCTGAAGCGATGGGCATTACCGCTCACCGTCTGAAAGAGCTGAAGCTGATTGACTCGGTGATCCCTGAGCCGCTGGGTGGCGCGCATCGCCGTCCGGTTGATATGGCGCAGTCACTGAAGCAGCAGCTGCTGGCCGATCTGGCCGATCTCGATGGATTTAGCACTGAAGAGCTGCTGGATCGTCGTTATCAGCGCCTGATGAGCTACGGCTACGCCTGATTTAGCCCCATCAATAAAAGCGGACTCCGGTCCGCTTTTTTTATGCCGCCGGTTTATCTCCGCACGCTATTCCCCTCTCTTTCAGCGCCATCCGATAGCCGCCTTGCTACACCTTCCGCGGGTTAGCGGTTATGCTTGTCCGGTTCCACAATAATCAGGGAGATGGGCATTGAATATTCTGGCGATCATGGGCGCGCACGGCGTGTTTTATAAAGATGAACCGTTACGCGAACTCGACGCGGCGTTAAATCTGCAAGGCTTCAGGCTGCTGTACCCGAAAAACAGTGACGATCTGCTGAAACTGATCGAGCACAATCCGCGTATCAGCGGCGTCATCTTCGACTGGGACGCGCACAACAGTCCGGAACTCTGCGGTGAGATTAATCAGCTCAACGAATACCTGCCGCTGTACGCCTTTATCAACACCCACTCGCAGATGGACATCAGCGTCAATGAGATGCGTATGCCGCTGCACTTTTTTGAGTACGCGCTGAATGCCGCTGACGATATCGCGCTGCATATCCGGCAATATACCGATGACTATCTCGACCACATTACGCCGCCGCTGACTAAAGCGTTGTTCACCTATGTGAAAGAGGGCAAGTACACCTTCTGCACGCCGGGCCATATGGCGGGTACCGCGTTTCAGAAGAGCCCGGTGGGCTGCCTGTTCTACGATTTCTTCGGGGCCAATACCCTGAAATCGGACATCTCAATTTCCGTTACCGAACTGGGTTCGCTGCTTGATCACACCGGTCCGCACCTTGAAGCGGAGGAGTACATTGCACGCACTTTTGGTGCCGAGCAGAGTTACATGGTGACCAACGGGACCTCAACGTCGAACAAAATTGTCGGCATGTATGCCGCACCGGCGGGCAGTACCGTGCTGATCGATCGCAACTGCCACAAGTCACTGACCCATTTGCTGATGATGAGTGATCTTATCCCCATCTGGCTGAAGCCGACCCGCAATGCATTGGGTATTCTCGGCGGTATCCCGAAGCAGGAGTTCACCCGCGAGAGTATTTCGCTCAAGGTGGCTGCCACCGACCGTGCCACGTGGCCGGTTCATGCGGTGATCACCAACTCCACCTATGATGGGCTGCTCTACAATACCCAGTACATCAAAGAGACACTGGATGTACCGTCGATTCATTTCGATTCAGCGTGGGTGCCTTACACCAATTTCCATCCGATCTACGCCGGTAAAAGTGGCATGAGTGGCGACCGCATCCCGGGAAAAGTGGTGTATGAGACGCAATCGACCCACAAACTGCTGGCGGCGTTTTCGCAGGCATCAATGATTCACATTAAGGGCGACTACGACGAACAGACGTTTAACGAAGCCTACATGATGCACACCACCACCTCGCCCAATTACGCCATCGTCTCCTCTATTGAAACTGCTGCTGCCATGCTGCGTGGCAATCCCGGTAAACGACTGATCAATCGCTCGGTGGAGCGCGCGCTGCACTTCCGTCGGGAGATCCAGCGCCTGCGCGAAGAGTCCGACAGCTGGTTCTTTGATATCTGGCAGCCGGAAGAGGTTGATGAAGCGCAATGCTGGCCGATCCAGCCCGGCGACGAAGAGTGGCACGGATTTACTCAGGCCGATCGCGATCACATGTATCTGGATCCGATCAAAGTCACCATTCTGACGCCGGGCATGAGCGAACTGGGGAAGATGGCGGAAGAGGGGATCCCGGCGGCGCTGGTGGCGAAGTTTCTGGATGAGCGCGGCATCGTGGTGGAGAAAACCGGTCCCTATAACCTGCTGTTCCTGTTCAGCATCGGTATCGACAAAACCAAAGCGATGAGCGTGCTGCGCGGGCTGACCGAGTTCAAACGCGCCTACGATCTTAATCTGCGGGTGAAAAACATGCTGCCGGATCTCTATGCCGAAGATCCTGACTTCTATCGCAATATGCGCATTCAGACACTGGCGCAGGGGATCCATCAGCTGATCCGCCATCACGATCTGCCGCGTCTGATGCTGCAGGCATTTGATGTCCTGCCCGAAATGAAGATGACGCCGCATCAGGCGTTTCAGCAGCAGGTGAAGGGCAATATCGAAACGGTGGAACTCAGCGAGCTGGTCGGGCGGGTGTCAGCCAATATGATTCTGCCTTATCCGCCAGGCGTTCCACTGGTGATGCCAGGCGAGATGATTACTGAGAAGAGCCGCGCGGTGCTCGATTTTCTGCTGATGCTGTGCAGCATTGGACGGCATTATCCGGGCTTCGAAACAGATATTCACGGTGCCAGCCTGACCGAAGAGGGCGAGTATCGCGTCCGCGTGCTGAAAAACGACCTCGCATAAACCTTTAAACGACTATCAGCGGCAGGGTGTCTGCGGACAGCCTGCCCGAATCAGGGAATTGAACATGTTGCAGTTAACCGCTATTCACCACATCGCCATCATCGCCTCTGACTATCAGCGCAGCAAAGCATTCTATTGTGATGTACTGGGTTTCCGTCTGATGGGCGAGTATTACCGCGAAGCGCGGGACTCCTGGAAAGGCGACCTTGCCCTACAGGATCGCTATACCATTGAGCTGTTCTCTTTTCCTGAGCCGCCGGCGCGGGTCAGTCATCCCGAAGCGTGTGGCCTGCGTCATCTGGCCTTTACCGTGCCGGATGTTGCCGCTGCCGTCGCGACGCTGGCCGATAAAGGCGTTATCTGCGAGCCGATTCGCATTGATGACCTGACCGGTAAACAATGCACTTTCTTTGCCGATCCGGATGGTTTGCCGCTGGAGCTTTATCAGGCGTAAAATAGCGCGCTCAGCGGGCGACATTCAGTGGCCCGATTTTCTGGATTCTGCCATGTCTTTGCCCGCTTTTGACACTCTGTTGCAACCTGATGCCGCCCTGGTGGTCGCATTCAGCGGTGGACTGGATTCAACCGTGCTGCTGCATCAGCTTCGCGGCTGGCAGCAGCAGCATCCTCAGTTGCGCCTGCGGGCACTGCATGTTCACCATGGGCTTAGCCCGAATGCCGATCGCTGGGCAACCCATTGCCAGACGATTTGCGCGCAGTGGCAGCTGCCCTGTGAAGTGCTCCGTGTTAACGTTGATGGCCGGGAAAACGGCATTGAAGCGGCCGCCCGAACCGCCCGTTATCAGGCGCTGAGTGCGGCACTGCAGCCGGGCGAAGTGTTACTCACTGCGCAGCACCTCGACGATCAGTGCGAAACATTCCTGCTGGCGCTGAAGCGCGGCAGTGGTCCCGCCGGGCTGGCAGCGATGCCCGCGACACGCACGCTGGGTTCACATCAGCTGGTGCGTCCGCTGCTGAATCAGACGCGACAGTCGCTTGAAGCCTATGCCGACGCGCATCAGCTGGTGTGGATTGAAGATGAGAGCAATCAGGATCTTCGCTACGACCGCAACTTTCTGCGTCAGCGGCTGCTGCCTGAGCTTTACCAGCGCTGGCCCCATTTTGCCGGGGCAACGGCCCGCAGTGCGGCGTTATGCAGTGAGCAGGAGCTGTTGCTGGATGAACTGCTCGCCGGGCAACTGGCAGAGCTGATCCAGCCTGATGGCAGCCTGCACTTTCCACCCTTAATGGCCATGAGTGAGCTGCGTGCTAATGCCTTATTGCGGCGCTGGATCGCCGGACAGGGGGGGGGGCGATGCCGTCCCGTGAAGCGCTGAAACGCATCCACGACGAAGTGATGGCGAGCCGGGAGGATGCGCAGCCCCGGCTGCGATTCGGTCAGGCTGAACTCCGTCGTTACCGTCAGCAGCTCTACTGGCTGCCGTTGTTCAGTTCACTGCGCGATACCGCGCTGGCATGGCCCGATCTCTGCCAGCCGCTGGCGTTACCGCAGAACCTTGGCACGCTGCGTGCCAGCCAGTCGCAGAGCCTGTTGCGCTATCCTGAGCCGGATGAGCAGGTCAGCGTGCGGTTCCACGCACAGGGTTATGTCCATCTGGTGGGCCGTCGTGGCGGAAGGGAAATGAAAAAACTGTGGCAGGAGTTACAGATACCGCCGTGGCAGCGTGAACGGCTGCCGTTAATTTTTTATAACCAGACGCTGGTCTGCGTTCCGACTCTCTTTGTCACCCGTGATGGCGCGGCCCCTGATCAGCAGGGCTGGCAGATAGTCTGGGACGGGGCATCCGGCGCAGGAGAACAACAATAATGAAACAGTGGCTTATCGCCTGTTTAGCGGTCACCGTGTTACCGGCATGGGCAGCGGGTGATGCGCAGCGCGGCGCACAGAAAGCGGGCAGTTGCATGGCCTGTCATGGCGCAGCGGGAAAAGCGGCGGTGCCGCTCTATCCTGACCTGGCCGGGCAGCACGCACCTTATCTGGAACATGCGCTGCAGGCCTATAAAAAGGGCGAACGCAGTGGCGGTCAGGCTGAAGTCATGAAGGCGTTTGTGGCGGGATTGAGTGACAGCGATATGGCGGATTTAGCGGCGTACTACAGTTCGTTGCAGCCCTGAAGTTTAACAGGGCGGAAAGGTCCCGCCCTGAATGCGTAGGTTACTCTGCGCTGACAACCACCGTACCCAACTCGGGATGGGTGAAGCTGGCGATATGGTCGAGACGTAATTCGCGATGTTCACCGGAAAGATCGATAGCCAGATATTCAACGTTCTTACGTGAAAAGATCTCTTTGGCTTTTGCCTTAAGCTGCTCGCCATCTTTCATTTCCAGCGACAGCATCCAGTTGTTCTGGCAGGCGAGTTCCAGATTATCGTAATCATCGCAATTGATAGGTTGGTACGCTTCATTTATCAACATAGTCGCTCACCAATAAGTTAGCAGCGGCGTAGGCCGCCTGTTCCCTGACAGAAGAGTTTAGCTCAGTATTTGCGGCAACATCATTAAGTGCCTTCAATGCGCAGCCAATCGCATCCGGTATGTAACCTAAATCCCCGCTGCCGATTTCGGCATACTTCCGGCGAACTAACTCACAATAATTTTGCACGTGGCCCTCCTCGGCAGAGCGTAAATACTCTGGTTAACTGGCGACTATATCATAGCCATTTAGAGGAAATCAGCCTGCGTAAAGCAGGAACAGTGCGCGAATCACTGCTAAAGTGACAGATTCCGCTGTCTGAGGCGGAATAAATCAGAGCACAAAAGGTTAATTTGATGAACAGGTTATCGGAGGTCAACGTGGTTAAGGTGTGGGGAGCGAGCTTATGATTATGCTATCCCGTTCGGTTGAGATTCCGGAAAGTGAGATTGAGCTGACGGCGATTCGTGCTCAGGGCGCAGGCGGACAACATGTCAATAAAGCCAGCACCGCCATTCATCTGCGCTTCGATATTGCTGCCTCTTCACTGCCCGCGTTTTATAAAGAGCGGCTGCTCACCGCCACTCATCATTTGATTACCGGTGATGGCGTTGTGGTGATCAAGGCGCAGGAGTATCGCAGTCAGGAGATGAATCGTGAAGCGGCGCTGCAACGTCTGGTTAATCTAATCCGGGAGCTGAGTACCGTGGAAAAAGCCCGGCGCGCCACGCGGCCGACCCGCGCCTCAAAAGAGCGCCGTCTGGAAGGAAAAGCCCGCCGCAGTTCAACTAAATCGATGCGCGGCAAGGTGCAATAAAAAAACGCCCCGCATGCGGGGCGTTTGAGTACTTACAACGTCAGGGGCGAGCGGCGAAGAGTTCGAGCCTGCTCAGGGAACGGGGTCAGATCGGAAAGTCGCTAAAGCCATCCATGGCCGCTCGGCCCGCACCGTCCCTGGCGCGGGACGCTTTCCTCTCCTGACCCGGTTCCCTTCGCGTTGAACTCATCTGTTGCGGCCAGATTCAGCCCGCTTTGATTAACGCTAAGAACTTACTTATTCAGAGCCTTCAGCAGGAATTCAACAATTTCATCCTGCTTAATCATCTGCTTCTCACCGGCACGACGTGATTTGTACTCAATCTCCTGATTATCGAGATTGCGATCACCAATGACGATGGTGTGTGGCACACCGATCAGTTCCATATCAGCGAACATCACGCCCGGACGCTCTTTACGGTCATCCAGAATAACCTCAACGCCTTTAGCACGCAGGGTGGCATACAGCTCTTCCGCCAGCTCTTTAACCCGGAACGATTTCTGCATATTCATTGGCAGAATCGCAACCTCGAAAGGTGCCAGTGCGGCTGGCCAGATAATGCCGCGGTCGTCATGGTTCTGCTCAATGGCTGCCGCAACAACGCGGGTGATGCCGATGCCGTAGCAGCCCATGCTCATCACCTGATTGCGGCCATCTTCGCCCTGAACAGACGCTTTCAGCGCGTCAGAATACTTGGTGCCGAGCTGGAAAATATGGCCGACTTCGATGCCGCGCTTAATCTGCAGCGTGCCTTTACCATCCGGGCTTAAATCGCCTTCGACCACGTTACGAATATCCGCAACGCTGGCCAGCGGCAGATCGCGCTCCCAGTTAATGCCGAAGTAGTGCTTACCATCGACGTTGGCACCGGCGCTGAAGTCGCTCATCTTCGCCACGGTACGATCAGCAATAACAGGCATCTGAAGACCAACCGGGCCGATTGAACCCGGTCCGGCACCCACTGCAGCGCGAATCTCTTCTTCGGTCGCGAACACCAGCGGTGACGCAACGATCTCTGACTTCTCCGCTTTGATCTCATTAAGCTGATGATCGCCGCGTACCAGCAGGGCAACCAGCGCGTGGCCGCTCTCTTCAGCACCTTTAACAATCAGCGTTTTCACTGTTTTTTCAACAGGCAAACTGAATTGCTCAACCAGCTCCGCGATGGTTTTTGCGTCTGGCGTCTCGACCAGTTGCATCTCCTGCGACGGCGCTGCGCGCTCACCAGCGGGTGCGACGGCTTCGGCCAGCTCAATATTGGCCGCGTAATCAGAATCGGTAGAGAAGATCACATCATCTTCACCGCTCTGCGCCAGAACCTGGAACTCATGGGAGGCGCTGCCGCCAATCGAGCCGGTGTCGGCCTGCACGGCGCGGAAATCCAGACCCATACGGCTGAAGATCTGGCTATAGGCGCGGTACATCGCGTCATACGTTTCCTGCAGCGACTCCTGCGAAACGTGGAACGAGTAAGCATCTTTCATGATGAATTCACGTGAACGCATCACGCCAAAGCGCGGACGGACTTCATCACGGAATTTGGTCTGGATCTGATAGAGGTTGAGCGGCAGTTGCTTATAAGAGCTCAGCTCATTGCGGATCAGGTCAGTGACCACCTCTTCATGCGTCGGACCCAGCACGAACGGACGCTCGTGGCGATCTGCAATACGTAACAGTTCCGGGCCATACTCCTCCCAGCGACCGCTCTCCTGCCACAGGTCGGCGGGCTGCACAACCGGCATTAAAATCTCAACCGCGCCCGCGTTGTTCATCTCTTCGCGCACGATGTTTTCGACTTTTTTCAGCACGCGAACCCCGGTCGGTAACCAGGTGTACAAGCCAGAAGCCAGTTTGCGGATCATACCGGCGCGCAGCATCAGCTGGTGGCTGATCACTTCAGCGTCGGAAGGCGTCTCTTTCTGAGTAGAGAGCAGATATTGAGTAGTACGCATTGATTACGGTTCCAGTTGATCGGAAAGTCACAGACAGAATTTTGCTGGCGGCTAGTGTACCAGTGAGATCACCGGCTCAAAAGCGGGTTTTAACGCGGGTCGATGGCGATCACTTCAGTACCGGCATCGTCAATGCGCCAGCGTACATTAAAATCCATCAGCCAGGCCGCATATTCCCGCGCCTGTGTCTCGCCCTGACGGTAAGCGGGACGGGGATCCTGTGCCAGCACTTCACTGATAAAGCGAGCCAGATTGGGGTAGCGCGACTGCTGGTGAAGCTGCTGTTGTGCCAGCGCGGAGAAGCGAACCGGCATATCAGCCGCAGGTGCCGCCTGAGCAAAACCCGCCTGGGCATGGGGCAATGCTTCGGCAAAGGGCAGATAAGGTTTGATATCCACCACCGGGGTGCCATCGACCAAATCCAGACTGCCAAGCTGCAGGATCACCTGCTGTTTTTCAATCCTGATACCTTTTAGCTCAACCAGCGACATGCCAATGGGATTGGGACGGAACGTTGAACGTGTCGCAAATACACCCATGCGCGCATTGCCGCCCAGCCGGGGAGGGCGAACCGTGGGACGCCAGCCGCCCTCCATCGTCTGATGGAAGACAAACAGCAGCCAGAGGTGGCTGAACGCTTCCAGTCCACGCACCGCTTCTGGCTGATTGTAAGGTGGCTGCAGGTGCAGTTCGCCGCCGCCATCCTGCACCAGCCCTGGCTGGCGCGGCACGGCAAACTTCTCCTTCCACGGTGAGCGGATTACCCCAATTTGCGCAAAGGCGAATTCACTCATTGATTGCTGACTTTCAGTGCCGAACCCTGACACACCGCCTGACGATAGCAGCCTGGCGTGCCGGTGACGATTTCACACTGATGCAGCAGCACCGCATTGGCTTTCATCTGTGACGCTTTGATCTGCAGGCGTTTACGTGCAGTAGCGATGTTGGCTGGGGAGTTCTGATTACTCATCTGGCAATCTTCAGCGGAGACTTCACCCAGATCGCGGAACGGCTTGCTGACCAGATCGGCGGCATCGGTATAGAGCTTAACCGGTGCCGGTCGTGACACAGGCTTGCGGGTGGGTTCACTGGATTGCTGCGGCCGGGACGGTGCGCTGCTTATCGGGTGATACTCATGAACACACCCTGTCAGCATCAATGCTAACAAGCAGAGCGGTAAAAAACGCATGGCAACATCCTCAGGTTTCAAAAAGTGGCGTTATTGAAACAAGGACAAGAATAAATAACAAGTCGGGCAGGGCACCCAATAACAGAAAGGGCGGCATAGCGCCGCCCTTAAGGAGATGAACAGCTGAATTACCAGCCTTTAACCGCGCCGCCGTTAAAGACTTTGTTAGCGGCATCGTAGACTTCGTCAGACTGGTAAGCCTTGACAAATTTCTTCACGTTTTCCGCATCTTTATTATCTTCGCGCGCCACAATCAGGTTCACGTACGGTGAATCTTTATCTTCGACGAAAATGCCATCTTTGGCTGGCGTCAGGCCAATCTGGCTGGCGTAGGTGGTGTTGATAACCGCCAGCGCGATCTGCTGATCGTCCAGTGAGCGTGGCAGCTGCGGCGCTTCCAGCTCAACAATTTTCAGATGCTTAGGGTTTTCAGTGATATCCAGTGAGGTTGGCAGCAGGCCCACGCCATCTTTCAGCTTGATCAGACCCACTTTCTGCAGCAGCAGCAGCGTACGGCCCAGGTTGGTCGGGTCGTTTGGAATAGCAACCTGAGCGCCATCCTGCAGCTCATCCAGTGACTTAATCTTTTTCGAATAGCCCGCAATTGGGTAGACGAAGGAGTTACCCACTGAAACCAGCTTGTAGCCACGATCTTTGATCTGCTGATCCAGATACGGTTTGTGCTGGAAGGCGTTGACGTCGATATCGCCTTTGCTCAGCGCTTCATTCGGCAGTACGTAATCGTTGAAGGTGACCAGCTCAACGTCCAGACCATATTTCTCTTTGGCAACTTTCTGCGCTGCTTCAGCAACCTGCTGCTCAGCACCGACAATCACGCCCACTTTGATGTGGTTAGGGTCTTTCTCTTTTTTGATCGCATCCTGCCAGCGCAATCGCGCCAATCAGTGCACCCACAGCGGCAATTTTCTTGAATCTGAAAGACATATCCTTTCCTTCTTAATAATGTGATATTGCTGGCTTATTTATGGGACACCGCATGCACGATGCGGTCGCCACAGAATTGAATGAGATACACCAAAACCACTAACAACACCAATACCGTATTCATCACAGTGGCGTTATATCCGATATAACCATACTGATAACCGATCTGGCCCAGACCACCGGCACCCACCGCGCCACCCATGGCGGAGTAACCAACCAGGGTAATCAGGGTGATGGTCGCAGCATTCACCAGGCCAGGCATCGCTTCCGGCAGCAGAACCTTACGGATGATCTGCATTGGCGTGGCGCCCATGGCACGTGATGCTTCAATCAGTCCGGTAGGCAGTTCCAGCAAGGCATTTTCAACCATACGTGCGATAAACGGCGCCGCGCCAACGGTCAATGGCACGATGGCCGCCTGCAGTCCGATTGAGGTGCCGACGATTACGCGAGTAAAAGGAATCATCCAGACCAGTAAGATAATGAAAGGAATGGAGCGGAAGATATTCACCAGCGCGGAGAGCACGCGATAAAGTCCCTGATTCTGCAGAATCTGGCCCGGACGGGTGACATAGAGTAAAACGCCGACCGGCAGACCCAGCACAAAACCGAAAAAGCCCGAGACGAAGGTCATCATCAGCGTTTCCCACACGCCCCGTCCCAGCAACCACATCATCGCTTCAGACATAACCTAACACCTCTACTTTCACATGATTCTCCTTCAGCCAGGCTATCGCCTCGCGGGTATCGCTTTCTGTGCCGTGCATTTCGGCCAGCATAATGCCGAACTTCACGCCACCGGCGTAATCCATCTGGGCACTGATAATGTTGTTATTCACGTTGTAACGGCGCGCGGCTTCAGACAGCAGCGGCGCATCAACCGATTTACCGGTGAATTCCAGTCGCAGCAGGGGCACGGTGCCTTCAGCGGCGGTCGCAGAAAGGCGCTGCTGGTAATCATCCGGAATATCCAGATGCAGCGTAGACTGAATAAACTGCTGCGCCAGCGGTGTCTTAGGATGAGAGAAGACCTCACTGACGCTATCTTTCTCAATCAGTTCACCGTGACTGATGACCGCAACCTGATCGCAGATGCGTTTCACTACATCCATTTCATGGGTGATCAGCAGAATCGTCAGCCCAAGCCGGCGGTTAATGTCTTTAAGCAATTCCAGAATAGAGCGGGTCGTCGCGGGATCCAGTGCACTGGTAGCTTCATCACACAACAGAACCTTGGGATTGCTGGCCAGGGCGCGGGCAATCGCGACACGCTGCTTCTGACCGCCCGAGAGATTCGCAGGCCAGGCATCATGCTTATCTGATAATCCCACCAGTTCCAGCAGTTCAGTTACGCGAGCCGTGATCTGAGCGCGGGAGAGATTACCGAGTTCCAGTGGAAGAGAGACGTTACCCGCGACGGTACGGGAGTTCATCAGATTAAAGTGCTGGAAGATCATGCCGATCTGGCGGCGCGCCTGGGTTAACTGACGTTCGTTGAGTGCGGTTAAATCAGCACCGTCTACCAGTACGCGGCCCGAAGTAGGGCGCTCCAGCAGGTTAACGCAACGAATCAACGTACTTTTACCGGCACCGGAAGCACCGATAACGCCATAAATCTGTCCGGCAGGCACGTGCAGGCTGACATCCGTTAACGCCGGAACAGACCGCGTGCCTTGCTGAAACACCTTGGTGATATTTTCTAGTTTAATCATTATGTTATTTATTATCGTGTTGCGTTGTCCGTGGTGTGGGAAGCCTCGTCGCTTTTATTCGGTATAAAAGCTGGATGGATGTTAAGGCATCCAGACGTCTAAATCAATGGAAGTGATTCAATCTGACATTCTCCCTTTTATAGCAATCATGCGATACTGATCGGCAATTTTTACAGCAGGAGTTTCTACGTGGCGAATAAAGTCCCCGCTATTTTTCTTGATCGTGATGGCACCCTTAATGTCGACAATGGCTATGTCCATGAGATCGATGACTTCCAGTTTATTGACGGCACGATTGAAGCGCTGCAACAACTGAAGGCAATGGGTTTTGCGCTGGTGGTTGTGACCAATCAGTCTGGCATCGCGCGCGGTATGTTTACTGAAGATACCTTTATGCGGCTGACAGAATGGATGGACTGGTCGCTGGCCGATCGCGATGTTGATCTTGATGGCATCTATTTCTGTCCTCACCATCCTGAAGCAACAGTAGCAGAGTTCCGTCAGGCCTGTGACTGCCGCAAGCCTCAGCCGGGTATGCTGCTGACGGCGCAGGAAGAACTGAATATTGATATGGCCGCTTCTTATATGGTGGGTGACAAGCTGGAAGACATGCTGGCAGGGCAGGCTGCCGGTGTCGGCAAGAAAGTACTGGTGCGCAGCGGCAAACCGGTCACTGCTGAAGGTGAAGCAGCAGCAGATTGGGTGATTAATAGCCTGGCAGAGCTTCCGGCGCGCATTAAAAAGGGATAAAACGGCGCTTTTGTGCAAATTTCAGACGAACAGAAAAAAAGTCTCAATTTGCACTTGCGCTATCTGAGCCGTTCCCTATAATGCGCCTCCACTGACACGGCAAACCGGAAACGGAAAACGGGTCAGGAGGCACAGGAGACTGCGCCGCCGGAGAAAAACTTCTGAGAAAGAGGTTGACTCTGCAGGAGGAAAGCGTAATATACGCCACCTCGCGACAGGACGCTAACGCACTGTTCGCACTGCTCTTTAACAATTTATCAGACAATCTGTGTGGGCACTCGCAGGATTGATATCAGCGTCTCCGGACGTAAAAAAATATCAAGCCTCACGAGTGAACACATAATGAAATTCATTATGACGTTTTACAGATGAGCACCGCTTAACTTGTTTAAGCAAATCAAACTTAAATTGAAGAGTTTGATCATGGCTCAGATTGAACGCTGGCGGCAGGCCTAACACATGCAAGTCGGACGGTAGCACAGAGGAGCTTGCTCCTTGGGTGACGAGTGGCGGACGGGTGAGTAATGTCTGGGGATCTGCCCGATAGAGGGGGGATAACCACTGGAAACGGTGGCTAATACCGCATAACGTCGCAAGACCAAAGAGGGGGACCTTCGGGCCTCTCACTATCGGATGAACCCAGATGGGATTAGCTAGTAGGCGGGGTAATGGCCCACCTAGGCGACGATCCCTAGCTGGTCTGAGAGGATGACCAGCCACACTGGAACTGAGACACGGTCCAGACTCCTACGGGAGGCAGCAGTGGGGAATATTGCACAATGGGCGCAAGCCTGATGCAGCCATGCCGCGTGTATGAAGAAGGCCTTCGGGTTGTAAAGTACTTTCAGCGGGGGAGGAAGGCGACGGGGTTAATAACCCTGTCGATTGACGTTACCCGCAGAAGAAGCACCGGCTAACTCCGTGCCAGCAGCCGCGGTAATACGGAGGGTGCAAGCGTTAATCGGAATTACTGGGCGTAAAGCGCACGCAGGCGGTCTGTTAAGTCAGATGTGAAATCCCCGGGCTTAACCTGGGAACTGCATTTGAAACTGGCAGGCTTGAGTCTTGTAGAGGGGGGGTAGAATTCCAGGTGTAGCGGTGAAATGCGTAGAGATCTGGAGGAATACCGGTGGCGAAGGCGGCCCCCCTGGACAAAGACTGACGCTCAGGTGCGAAAGCGTGGGGAGCAAACAGGATTAGATACCCTGGTAGTCCACGCCGTAAACGATGTCGACTTGGAGGTTGTTCCCTTGAGGAGTGGCTTCCGGAGCTAACGCGTTAAGTCGACCGCCTGGGGAGTACGGCCGCAAGGTTAAAACTCAAATGAATTGACGGGGGCCCGCACAAGCGGTGGAGCATGTGGTTTAATTCGATGCAACGCGAAGAACCTTACCTACTCTTGACATCCAGCGAACTTAGCAGAGATGCTTTGGTGCCTTCGGGAACGCTGAGACAGGTGCTGCATGGCTGTCGTCAGCTCGTGTTGTGAAATGTTGGGTTAAGTCCCGCAACGAGCGCAACCCTTATCCTTTGTTGCCAGCGATTCGGTCGGGAACTCAAAGGAGACTGCCGGTGATAAACCGGAGGAAGGTGGGGATGACGTCAAGTCATCATGGCCCTTACGAGTAGGGCTACACACGTGCTACAATGGCGCATACAAAGAGAAGCGACCTCGCGAGAGCAAGCGGACCTCACAAAGTGCGTCGTAGTCCGGATCGGAGTCTGCAACTCGACTCCGTGAAGTCGGAATCGCTAGTAATCGTGGATCAGAATGCCACGGTGAATACGTTCCCGGGCCTTGTACACACCGCCCGTCACACCATGGGAGTGGGTTGCAAAAGAAGTAGGTAGCTTAACCTTCGGGAGGGCGCTTACCACTTTGTGATTCATGACTGGGGTGAAGTCGTAACAAGGTAACCGTAGGGGAACCTGCGGTTGGATCACCTCCTTACCTGAAGATACCTTCCCGCGCAGTGTCCACACAGATTGTCTGATAAAAAGTAATGAGCAGGACGGCTGCGAAGTCGTGACACTTTTGTGTCCCCTTCGTCTAGCGGTTAGGACTCCGCCCTTTCACGGCGGCAACAGGGGTTCGAATCCCCTAGGGGACGCCACCTGCTTGGTGACAGGTGAAAGGTGTCTCCATACAGTATCTCAAAACCGATTTGGTTGCGTAAGCAGCCGGGCCGCGTTTGAGATATTTGCTCTTTAACAATCCGGAACAAGCTGAAAATTGAAACGACGCAGCGCGTCATTCCTCCGTAATAAGGAATGACAATGCGATGCGTTCGAGTCTCTCAAATGCTTGCAACACGCAGCGTTGAAAAACGCCTGTGGGTTGTGAGGTTAAGCGACTAAGCGTACACGGTGGATGCCCAGGCAGTCAGAGGCGATGAAGGACGTGCTAATCTGCGTAAAGCGACGGTAAGGTGATATGAACCGCTACAGCCGTCGATGTCCGAATGGGGAAACCCGGTGCACTCTGTGCATCATTGCAGCATGAATACATAGTGCTGCAAGGCGAACCGGGGGGAACTGAAACATCTAAGTACCCCGAGGAAAAGAAATCAACCGAGATTCCCCCCAGTAGCGGCGAGCGAACGGGGAGCAGCCCAGAGCCTGAATCAGTTTGTGTGTTAGTGGAAGCGTCTGGAAAGTCGCAGGGTACAGGGTGATACTCCCGTACACAAAAGCACACATGCTGTGAGCTCGATGAGTAAGGCGGGACACGTGGTATCCTGTCTGAATATGGGGGGGACCATCCTCCAAGGCTAAATACTCCTGACTGACCGATAGTGAACCAGTACCGTGAGGGAAAGGCGAAAAGAACCCCGGCGAGGGGAGTGAAACAGAACCTGAAACCGTGTACGTACAAGCAGTGGGAGCCTTCTTTATGGGGGGTGACTGCGTACCTTTTGTATAATGGGTCAGCGACTTATATTCTGTAGCAAGGTTAACCGTATAGGGGGAGCCGCAGGGAAACCGAGTCTTAACTGGGCGTTAAGTTGCAGGGTATAGACCCGAAACCCGGTGATCTAGCCATGGGCAGGTTGAAGGTTGGGTAACACTAACTGGAGGACCGAACCGACTAATGTTGAAAAATTAGCGGATGACCTGTGGCTGGGGGTGAAAGGCCAATCAAACCGGGAGATAGCTGGTTCTCCCCGAAAGCTATTTAGGTAGCGCCTCGTGAACTCATCTTCGGGGGTAGAGCACTGTTTCGGCTAGGGGGGCCATCCCGGCTTACCAACCCGATGCAAACTGCGAATACCGAAGAATGTTATCACGGGAGACACACGGCGGGTGCTAACGTCCGTCGTGAAGAGGGAAACAACCCAGACCGCCAGCTAAGGTCCCAAAGTCATGGTTAAGTGGGAAACGATGTGGGAAGGCACAGACAGCCAGGATGTTGGCTTAGAAGCAGCCATCATTTAAAGAAAGCGTAATAGCTCACTGGTCGAGTCGGCCTGCGCGGAAGATGTAACGGGGCTAAACCATGCACCGAAGCTGCGGCAGCGACGCTTAGGCGTTGTTGGGTAGGGGAGCGTTCTGTAAGCCGTCGAAGGTGTGCTGTGAGGCATGCTGGAGGTATCAGAAGTGCGAATGCTGACATAAGTAACGATAAAGCGGGTGAAAAGCCCGCTCGCCGGAAGACCAAGGGTTCCTGTTCAACGTTAATCGGAGCAGGGTGAGTCGACCCCTAAGGCGAGGCCGAAAGGCGTAGTCGATGGGAAACAGGTTAATATTCCTGTACTCGGTGTTACTGCGAAGGGGGGGACGGAGAAGGCTATATCAGCCGGGCGACGGTTGTCCCGGTTTAAGCGTGTAGGCGGAGTGTCCAGGTAAATCCGGACGCTTGTTAACGCTGAGGCGTGACGACGAGGCACTACGGTGCTGAAGTGATAAATGCCCAGCTTCCAGGAAAAGCCTCTAAGCATCAGGTAACACAGAATCGTACCCCAAACCGACACAGGTGGTCAGGTAGAGAATACCAAGGCGCTTGAGAGAACTCGGGTGAAGGAACTAGGCAAAATGGTGCCGTAACTTCGGGAGAAGGCACGCTGGCGCGTAGGTGGAGGGACCTGCTCCCCGAGCCGAAGCCAGTCGAAGATACCAGCTGGCTGCAACTGTTTATTAAAAACACAGCACTGTGCAAACACGAAAGTGGACGTATACGGTGTGACGCCTGCCCGGTGCCGGAAGGTTAATTGATGGGGTTATCCGTAAGGAGAAGCTCTTGATCGAAGCCCCGGTAAACGGCGGCCGTAACTATAACGGTCCTAAGGTAGCGAAATTCCTTGTCGGGTAAGTTCCGACCTGCACGAATGGCGTAATGATGGCCAGGCTGTCTCCACCCGAGACTCAGTGAAATTGAACTCGCTGTGAAGATGCAGTGTACCCGCGGCAAGACGGAAAGACCCCGTGAACCTTTACTACAGCTTGACACTGAACATTGAGCCTTGATGTGTAGGATAGGTGGGAGGCTTTGAAGCGCGGACGCCAGTCTGCGTGGAGCCAACCTTGAAATACCACCCTTTAATGTTTGATGTTCTAACGTAGGCCCGTAATCCGGGCTGCGGACAGTGTCTGGTGGGTAGTTTGACTGGGGCGGTCTCCTCCTAAAGAGTAACGGAGGAGCACGAAGGTCAGCTAATCACGGTCGGACATCGTGAGGTTAGTGCAATGGCATAAGCTGGCTTGACTGCGAGAGTGACGGCTCGAGCAGGTGCGAAAGCAGGTCATAGTGATCCGGTGGTTCTGAATGGAAGGGCCATCGCTCAACGGATAAAAGGTACTCCGGGGATAACAGGCTGATACCGCCCAAGAGTTCATATCGACGGCGGTGTTTGGCACCTCGATGTCGGCTCATCACATCCTGGGGCTGAAGTAGGTCCCAAGGGTACGGCTGTTCGCCGTTTAAAGTGGTACGCGAGCTGGGTTTAGAACGTCGTGAGACAGTTCGGTCCCTATCTGCCGTGGGCGCTGGAGAATTGAGGGGGGGGTTGCTCCTAGTACGAGAGGACCGGAGTGAACGCACCACTGGTGTTCGGGTTGTCATGCCAATGGCATTGCCCGGTAGCTAAGTGCGGAAAAGATAAGTGCTGAAAGCATCTAAGCACGAAACTTGCCCCGAGATGAGTTCTCCCTGACTCCTTGAGAGTCCTGAAGGGACGTTGAAGACTACGACGTTGATAGGCCGGGTGTGTAAGCGCAGCGATGCGTTGAGCTAACCGGTACTAATGACCCGTGAGGCTTAACCTTACAACGCCAGAGGCGTTTTTGAGAGACACGATTTTCAGCCTGTACCGGATATATCTGCGCGGCCTTACGGGCGGCGCGGAGACAGAATTTGCCTGGCGGCTTTAGCGCGGTGGTCCCACCTGACCCCATGCCGAACTCAGAAGTGAAACGCCGTAGCGCCGATGGTAGTGTGGGGTCTCCCCATGCGAGAGTAGGGAACTGCCAGGCATCAAATTCGTTCCTTTTCCCCTGACAAGGAAAATAACAGGAACAGACGGCCATCAGCCAGTTGCTGACAGCTGTGAAAGAATCGGTGGAGCGGTAGTTCAGTTGGTTAGAATACCTGCCTGTCACGCAGGGGGTCGCGGGTTCGAGCCCCGTCCGTTCCGCCACTTAATTGGAAAGCCCTGACTTAACGGTCAGGGCTTTTTCCATTGCAGAAAATTCACCACGGAAAAATACACCGCGCTGATTCTCTTCAATCTCCCGGATCATTTTGACGATCGCTAAATCTTTGAATCTGAAGCGATAATCCTGCAATCGATCCCACCCTTCCCAATTGTGTGCGGGCAGACCCCGATCAGGCCCGCCCCTGTAGACTTCAGGTACGCCACGGCTGGTCAGCTGTCCACTCACTCAGAAAATCGATAAAAGCGCGCACACGCTGGCTTACGCCAATATCACTGTAGTAAACAGCATGGAAGGGCATCTCGACCGGCAGACGCTGATCGGCCAACACTTCCACCAGTTTTCCCTCAGCAACTTCACGATCGATCATATAGTCCGACAGGCAGGCAATACCATTACCGGTAAGACAGAGCTGCTTAATCGTCTCTCCGCTGTTAGAGGAGATAGCCCAGCTAATATCATAGAGTTCGCCGCTTTCACGGGAGACGGGCCAGCGATTGAGTCGTGGGGAATCATCAAAGCCGAGACAGTGGTGGTTATCCAGCTCAGCCACCGTTTGCGGTGTCCCATGCTCACGGAGATAGGCGGGTGAAGCAACCATCTTGCGAAAGCTCCTGAACAGCAGCCGGGCGCGCAGCGTTGAGTCGGTGAGATTGCCGGCGCGAATGGCGATATCCACTTTCCGCTCAATCAGATTGATAAAACTTTCTGAGGAGATCAAAGAAAGAGTCACGTCAGGATAGCGCAGACGAAAGGGTTTAATCATCGGCATCAGCAAATGCAGAATGACCGGCGTCGCGGCATCAACGCGCAGTAGTCCTTTAGGCGCCTGTAAACTCTCGATCAAATCGCTTTCTGCCGTGGTCATCTCCTGCAAAAAACGTTGAACATGGCGAAAATAGCGTTCGCCCTCCTGAGTAAGCGCCAGCTGCCGTGTTGTGCGGGTCAGCAGGGCAATACCCAGCTTGCTCTCCAGCTTTTTAACTGTCCTGCTGACGGCAGAGTTAGCCATCTTCAGTTGTTCAGCAGCGCGACTGAAACTTCCACTTTCTACAACGCTGACAAACACTTTTAGTTCATCAGAAGATGCCTTCATTCTTCCTCCCTGCAGTCACATGGCCATTAAGCCAGTTTATGACTGATAATGCTGTTATAACCAGTACAGGAGCCGTTAACGATGACATCGGGGATGTCACCGCCTGATCTGCCTCGTTTTGCTTAGCGAACGTAAAAGGGCTGCTTTATTCTGGAAAAGGTGATGAATTCTGACATTCACCTGCATCCATTGAAACCCCGGTCTAAAATCCCTATAACAGACAGGTGTTAACTGTATTTTGAATCATCAGCCAGGCGGGAAAGTGCGCAAAAAAACTTATGCAATGCGATATGTAGCAGGACAACCAGTGGAACAGATCTTTCCACCTGGCGCGATGCTCCATCTCGGTCAGGCACTGCCACCCGGCGCACCCTTGCCCGCGCACCCAAACCTCAAAGTTCTGGTGTGGAACATCTTCAAGCAGCAACGCGCAGACTGGATGTCGGTACTGGAAGGATTTGGTAAAGATGCGCACCTGGTATTACTGCAGGAAGCGCAGACCACACCAGAACTGGTGGAATTTGCCACCAGTAATTATCTTGCTGCCGATCAGGTACCTGCCTTTGTGCTGCCTCAGCATCCCTCTGGGGTGATGACGCTCGCCTCTGCGCACCCGGTCTATTGCTGCCCGTTGCGTGAGCGTGAGCCTCTGCTGAGGCTGTCAAAATCGGCACTGGTCACGGCGTATCCGCTGCCCACGGGGGGAAATGCTGATGGTCGTGAACATCCATGCGGTAAATTTCAGCCTGGGCGTCGACGTCTACAGTAAACAGCTGGGGCCAATCGGGGAGCAGATCATGCATCACCAGGGGCCGGTGATTATGGCCGGGGATTTCAATGCCTGGAGCCGTCAGCGTATCAATGCACTCTACCGTTTTGCACAGCGAATGAAGCTGGAAGAGGTCATGTTCACTGCCGATCACCGCCGTAAAGCCTTTGGTCGCCCGCTGGATTTCGTCTTCTATCGCGATCTCAGGGTGAGTGAGGCATCCGTACTGGTGACGCGCGCGTCCGACCATAACCCCTTACTGGTGGAGTTCAGTTCAGGAAGCTAGTCCGGTGCATTAAGCGAGCCTGCAGAAGGGGAGGGAAGTCCGGCAGATGAGTAAACGGTGGCGGATGAATAAAAGAAAAAGGCTGACAAATGTCAGCCTTTTCAACGTATCAGGTATCAGGTGTTGCGTTATTATTCACAAACAGCGTTAAGTTATCGCCGGGTTGAATATCTTTCGCACTGTCCAGCACACTGTTCCAGCGCATCACGTCTTTGATGTTAACGCCGTGATGACGGGCAATACTGTCAAGAGAATCACCCTTACGAACACGATAGGTGATGCTGTTGCCGTTATCAGCCAGTCGGGTGCCATTCGAACCAATGGTCAGAGTCTGACCCGGTCGGATATCAGCACCGCGCAGGTTGTTATCCTGCTTCAGTGTCGAGACGCTAACGCCAAGTTTTGAGGCGATACCAGAGAGCGTATCACCCCGTCGCACTTTGTACCCGCCACTCGCACTGGCTTTCGCAAGCTGAGTAGGCTGTACCGCTGCGATGTCACCGGAAGCCAGTGAGTTACGCAGTTTCGCGACGTTCGACTTCGGCACCATAATATAGTGTGGGCCGTTTGGCGCTGTTGCACCGCCTTTATAACCGGTATTGAAGCTCTTCAGTTTCGTGAGCGACATACCCGCCATTTCGGCAGCCTGCGTCAGTTGTATCTGCTGACCCACTTCCACTCGCGCCAGAGCACGACTTTCATTAGGTGTCGGCAGTTTGATACCGTAACGCTTGTTATTTTTGAGCAGTTCACTCAGAGCTAACATTTTAGGCACATACACGGTCGTTTCGCGTGGCAGCGATAAATGCCAGAAGTCAGTCGGCTTACCGCGCGCCTTGTTCTGCTTTATCGCTTTGAGTACACGTCCTTCACCACTGTTGTACGCTGCGATGGTTAATAACCAGTCGCCGTCAAACATGGTGTTAAGACGCTGCATCATATCCAGCGCAACTTTCGTGGATGCGACCACATCGCGTCGCCCATCGTAATACTGGTTCTGTTTCAAACCATAGTTTCGACCTGTTGCAGCAACAATCTGCCAGATACCAGCGGCATTGGCGGATGAAGTTGCCCGGGGGTCAAAAGCGCTCTCCACTATGGGTAGCAGTACCAGTTCCATCGGCATTTTACGTTTCTGTATCTGCTCGACTATCCAGTACATGTACGGCTCTGCCCGTAATGTTACATCGTGGAGATAGCTCTTATTTTTTAAAAATTTACTTTTTTTGTTCGCGGATTGCCGGGTTTTCCGGAATCCCCATCTTCAACTCGTCACTAATGAAACTCCAGAGATCTGCGTCTGCTGCGAGGCCAGTTCCATCTTCCTGCCATCGCGGCGACAAAAACTCGTCTCCGTACTTTCCATTTTCACCTTGACCAGCTGAAGACAGACTCTGTGCATGCTGTACCGGGATATTGGCATCGTTCCTGGACGCCTGACATCCTACCAGCAAGACTGAGGCGAGTAAGATCGCTTTAGCCTTCATGTGTGTGTCAATAGTTCGCTTAAAAGACGAGCAACTATACGTGACGCCTTTTCACAACACAACCCGAAAAATCAAAAAGCGTCTTTCTTCTCGCGTAGAACGGCAAATGAACGCCATACGGGTTCATCAGTAACGTTAACGTTTAATGCCCTTTGTAAATCAACGTCTTGCGTGCGAAGAAATAAATTTATTGTCCGTTCGTGCGCCAGTTTTGTGGGCAAACTAATGCCATTTTCAGCGCGTAAGTCCTTAATTTTCTGATATTCGGCCGTTATTTGTGGGTCATGGGGCAGAATAGCCGCAGCAAACTTCAGATTGGATAAAGTATATTCATGTGCGCAGCAGACTAATGTTTCACCTGGAAGCTGGTTAAGCTTTTGAAAGGAATCATACATCTGCTCTGCCGTGCCCTCAAAAAAGGCGCCCGCAGCCGCCCGAAAAGAGTGTGTCACCACAGAAAAGATAAGGTGAGCTGTAATATGAGATATGTCCTAAAGTGTGACCAGGGGTGTGGATCACCTCAAACGTCAGGCCCAGTACCGTGACCTTATCGCCTTCGTTGACTATCGTTCTGGCCCCTTTAGCCGCAGTTTCCTGGGGACCATAGACCTCAAGTTGAGGGAAATGCTCGCACAGTGTTTTCACTCCGCCCGTGTGGTCGTTATGGTGGTGAGTCAGCAGAATAGCGACCGGCTGCCAGCCGTTGGAGGCCATTTTTTCTAACACCGGTTGGGCTTCGCCGGGATCGACAATCAGGCATTTACCCTCATCATCAGTCAGCGTCCAGATGTAGTTGTCCTGCAACGCAGGAATACTGGTAAGATTCATCATCACCTCTCGCAGGTCGTAGGAAAAGGAAGAGCGTAAAGCATGAAGCCCGCTAAATCACGCCAGATTCTGAACGCACCGCTGTCATGGCGCGATATGCCGTGGGGAGATTATTTCCGCGACGCGCTAACGCAGCAGCTTCAGCCTTACCTTGGAAAGCTTTATGGCTTTCATATGCTTAAGCTTGGCAACCTCAGCGCAGAAATCAACACCGAAAACTGTGCTATTTCACATCAGGTCAATGTTGGCAGGGAAGGTGAGCTGTTACAGGTGCTGGCTGACCCGATGCAACTGCCGTTTGAGTCGAAGTCGATCGATGCCTGTTTGCTGGCCCATACGCTCGCCTGGAGCCAGGATCCTCACCGGGTGTTACGTGAAGTAGATAGGGTGTTAATTGATGATGGCTGGATGATTATCAGCGGCTTCAATCCATTCAGCCTGCTCGGCGTGAGTAAGATGGTGCCGGGCCTGAACCGCAAAGCCCCCTGGAGCGGACGGATGTTCAGCCAGGTGCGGTTAGTCGACTGGCTGGGACTGTTGAATTATGAGGTAGTCTATCGCACCCGCTTTCAGGTGCTGCCGTGGCATCGGCAGGGCGGAAAACTGATCAGCGCCCACTTACCGGCGCTGGGCTGTCTGAATATTGTGGTGGCACGTAAACGCACCTTCCCGCTGCTGCCGACCCGGGCTAAGAAGAGTATGAGCACCAGCAAGATCCGCCAGACGGTCAATGCCACACGCCAGTTCCGGCAGGCAGAGGATCAGGATTCGGTTTTATAACCGATATCCTCAAAAGCGGGATTTTCAGCTGCGCTGCGGGCCAGCACGTCGCAGCGCTCATTTTCCGGATGTCCGGCATGGCCTTTAACCCACTCCCACTGAATCTTATGGGTGCTGAGTGCTAAGTCGAGACGCTGCCAGAGATCGACATTCTTCACCGGCTTTTTGTCGGCGGTTTTCCAGCCACGCTTTTTCCAGTTATGGATCCAGCTGGTAATTCCCTGACGCACATACTGACTGTCGGTACTGAGCACCACATCGCACGGCTGAGTCAGCGCTTCCAGTGAGACAATCGCCGCCATCAGCTCCATCCGGTTATTGGTGGTAAGGTGATAGCCCGCGCTGAAGGTTTTCTCATGCTGACCGTAGCGTAAAATCGCCCCATAACCGCCGGGGCCGGGATTTCCAAGACAGGATCCATCGGTGAATATTTCTACCTGTTTGCGCATCTCTGGTAGACTTCCTCTCAAAAATGCTAAGTCTGACATAAAACGGGTCTTATGAGCACTGCAAATAACCGCCAGATCGTTCTCGATACTGAAACCACCGGCATGAACATGATCGGGGTACATTATGAGGGGCACCGCATCATTGAGATTGGTGCGGTAGAGGTGATTAACCGTCGCCTGACCGGTAACAATTTCCATATGTATCTCAAGCCCGATCGGCTGGTCGATCCCGAAGCCTTTGGCGTACACGGCATTGCCGATGAGTTCCTGGCCGACAAGCCTGCATTCAGCGAGATTGCCGATGAGTTTCTCGACTACATTCGCGGTGCTGAATTAGTGATCCATAACGCCCCGTTTGATATCGGCTTTATGGACTACGAGTTTGCAAAGCTGAACCGCGGCATTGAGAAAACCGAAACCTTCTGCAAAATCACCGACAGTCTGGCGCTGGCGCGCCGTATGTTTCCCGGCAAGCGCAACAGCCTTGATGCGCTTTGCTCGCGTTACGAAATAGACAACAGCAAACGAACCCTGCACGGCGCACTGCTCGATGCCGAGATTCTGGCTGAAGTCTTCCTGACGATGACCGGCGGACAGACGTCACTCTCCTTTTTATCGGAAAGTGAAAGCGCCCGACAGGCGCAGGGAGAGAGCATCCAGCGCATCGTGCGTCCCACCTCTGCACTGCGAGTGGTCACGGCCAGCGATGAAGAAGTGGTTGCCCATGAGTCACGTCTGGATCTGGTGATGAAAAAGGGTGGCAGCTGCCTGTGGCGCGGCTGAATTACGCATTTTTGTGGATAAAATCAACGGCAAGCTGAAAAAAACAGCAAACGATTTGTTCGCCTGGAAAAAGCGTTGACGTCGCAACAGGCTGCCATTACTATGCGCCTCGTTCCCGACGGGGAACAAAGCGCGGAGCGGTAGTTCAGTTGGTTAGAATACCTGCCTGTCACGCAGGGGGTCGCGGGTTCGAGCCCCGTCCGTTCCGCCAATCTCTTTAAAAAAAGCCGATTCAGAAATGAATCGGCTTTTTTGCTGTCTGCTATTCAGCGGTGGCCTGGTTCTTCTGCGGCATCACCTCGCCTTGCCAGCGGGCACCATCCTCCGCCTCACGATCTTCACGGGCGATAAAGCGATAGCAGCCTGCCGCCAGACCGGCGCCAATAAACCAGCTGAAATTCGCCACCTGATGCAGGGAAGGGATAAAGCTAATCACCAGGCAAATCGCCACCGATGGCAGCAGTGCGCCAATCGCTTTAGGGTTAAAGCCACCGCGATACCAGTAACGGCCTGCTGGCGTATCGTTAAACAGATCGTCGACCGAGATACGTCCACGTTTAATCAGATAGAAATCGGTCAGCAGAATCCCGAACAGCGGCCCGATAAACGATCCCAGCACATCCAGCGTATAGTGAATCAGCTCAGGAGACTGGAACAGATTCCACGGCGTTAACAGCACCGACCCCACCGCAGCGATCATCCCGCCGGTACGGAAACTGATTTTCTGCGGTGAGCAGTTAGAGAAGTCAAAAGCGGGTGAGACGAAGTTCGCCACGATATTGATACCGATGGTGGCGGTAATCATGGTCAGCAATCCAATCGCGACCGCCAGATCGTTGCCGACCATGCTTACGGTTTCGATGGGATCGGTAATCATTTTGCCAAACAGCGACTGGGTGCCCGACACAATCACTACCGTCACCACCGAGAACAGCAGAAAGTTAAACGGCAGTCCCCAGCGGTTGCCGCGACGGATCTCTGACATGCTTTTGCCGTAGCGTGAGAAGTCACCGAAGTTCAGCAGCGGCCCGGAGAAGTAAGAGACCACCAGCGCCGTCGCCGTAATCATCTGCCACGTCTGCTCGCCTGCGGTAAGCGATTTGCTGGCGAGGGTAAACGAGATCCCATCGAAGCCGGTCTTGTATACAATCCAGCCCGCCAGCGCCACCATCACCACATAGACTGCCGGTCCGGCGACATCAATAAACCGTTTGATGGCGTTCATGCCATGCCAGAACACCATTGCCTGCAGTAACCACATAATGCCGAAGCAGCACCAGCCCAGCAGCGACAGACCAAGCCAGTGCGGCACGGTCATCGACGTCAGCGACGGCGCGAACTTCAGCAGCACCAGCATCAGCGCATTCGCCGCCAGATAGGTCTGGATGCCATACCAGGCGAACGCGATCAGACCGCGTATCACTGCCGGGATATTGGCACCAAACACCCCAAACGCCTGACGGCAGATCACCGCATAGGGGACGCCCGCCATCTGGCTCGGTTTCGCCACCAGATTCGCACAGATCTGCACGATGCAGATCCCCGCCAGCAGGCAGAGCAGCACCTGCCAGCTGGCTAATCCCAGCGTGAAGAAGCTGGCGGCCACCACATAGCCGCCCATGCTGTGCACATCCGACATCCAGAAAGAAAAAATGTTGTACCACGACCAGTTCTGATCGCGAGTCGGTGCCAGGTCGTCGTTACAGAGTCGTGGGCTGTAACGGGCGTTGGCTTCAGAGGCCGTACTGGCCACCGTTGATTGATTTGGCATGAAACCTGCTCCTCTACCCGAGAGTGGAATGAATAATCTGGTAAAGCGGTATTGCAGGATCCAGGCCAGATCTCTTTTCTTGTATACAATATTTATTTTTCACGTATACGATATGTGGCGTACAGCAAGCGACCGGAGCGGGTAATGACGAGTAAAACAGGACAGCGAGACGCCACCAGGCTGCAGGATAAAGATGAAGGGATTTACCAGGCGTTGATGAACGCCATTGTTGAGCATCAGCTGCCGCCGGGCAGTAAACTGCCGGAAGAGGCCCTTTCCGGGGTCTTTGGCGTGAGCCGCACCGGCATCCGCAAAGTGCTGCAACGCCTCGCGGCGGTGCAAATGGTCACTCTGACGCCCAAACGTGGTGCGCAGGTCTCAACACCCGGCGTTGAAGAGGCGCGGGATATCTTCTCAACCCGCAGTTTAATGGAGTGCGCTAATCTGCCAGCGGTCCTGGCCCATCTGCAGCCCCCGCATCTGGTGGCGCTGGAGCAGCTCATCGCGCAGGAGAATCAGGCGCACGCCGATCATGATGGCCCGGCAGCCATCCGGCTGTCAGCGGCCTTTCATATTCAGTTGCAGGCGATCTCCGGGAATCAGGTGCTCACCGGCATGGTGACCAGCCTGACGCAGCGCTCATCACTGGTGATCGCCGCCTATGGCGCACCCTGGCAGCGTGGCTGCCGCTGTGACGATCATGCGAATCTGCTTCAGTTACTGCGCGCGCGTGCGCTGCAGCCGCTGACGCAGGCGCTACAGCATCACTTCGAGCACATCGTCTCCAGCCTGCACTTCGAACGCAGCGGGGAAACGCTGCCCGACTTTTCCCGACTGTTTGCCGCAGGCTCTGGAGCTGCCTCATGAGCCTGATTCAGGTTATTAACCCTAATACCAGCCTGGCGATGACCGAAACTATCGGTCAGGCCGCGCGTGCGGTCGCCGCACCGGGCACCGAAATTCTGGCTGTTTCGCCGTCGCAGGGTGTGCCCTCCATTGAAGGGCATTTCGATGAGGCGATCGCCGCCATCGGCGTGCTGGAGCAGATTAAACTGGGCAGAGCGCAGGGCGTCAGCGGCCACGTCATTGCCTGCTTTGGCGATCCGGGTTTGCTGGCGGCACGCGAACTGGCCAGCGGACCGGTGATCGGCATCGCGGAAGCGGCGATGCATACCGCCACGCTGCTGGCGACGCGTTTCTCCATTGTCACCACGCTGCCGCGCACCCTGGTGATTGCGCGTCATCTGCTGCAGCAGTATGGCTTTACCCATCACTGTGCCGCACTGCATGCCATCGATCTGCCGGTACTGGCGCTGGAAGATGGCAGCGGCCTGGCGCAGGAAAAAGTGCGGCAGCGCTGCATTCAGGCTAAACGGGAAGATGGCAGCGGGGCGATTGTGCTGGGCTGTGGCGGAATGGCGACGCTGGCCGGGGAGCTGACCCGGGAGCTCGGCCTGCCGGTGATCGATGGCGTCAGCGCGGCGGTGAAGATGGTGGAGTCGCTGGTGGCGCTTGGTTTTGGCACCAGCAAACATGGTGATCTGGCCTGGCCTTTGCAGAAACCTCTCTCAGGTGCGTTTCAGCATCTAAACTAACGGAACTTTCCCGAATCAAAACAGGTGGAGTGATGACTGACGCTGCAGAGAAGAAAGAGTACAGCTTTAACAAAAACTATCCGCGCGATTTAATCGGTTATGGCGCTCATCCGCCGCACGCCGCCTGGCCCAACAACGCCCGTGTGGCGGTGCAGTTTGTTCTGAACTACGAAGAGGGCGCAGAAAACAGCGTGCTGCACGGCGATACCGGCTCAGAGCAGTTCCTCTCCGACATCATCGGGGCAGCCAGCTATCCCGATCGCCACATGTCGATGGAGTCGCTGTATGAGTACGGCTCACGCGCCGGTTTCTGGCGTATCCACAACGAATTCCAGAAACGCGGTCTGCCGTTAACGGTTTTCGGCGTGGCGATGGCGCTGGCGCGTCATCCGGAAGTCGTCGAAGCGATTAAACAGGCTGACTACGATGTGGTCAGTCACGGCTGGCGCTGGATCCACTATCAGGGCATGGATGCAAAAACCGAACGCCAGCATATGCAGCAGGCGGTCGATGTGCTGGTTGATCTGTTTGGTAAAGCGCCGACCGGCTGGTACACCGGCCGCGACAGCCCGAATACCCGGCGGCTGGTGGTGGAGCAGGGCGGTTTTAGCTATGACAGTGACTACTACGGCGACGATCTGCCTTTCTGGACCCAGGTCACCTGTCAGGATGGAACGGTTAAACCGCACCTGATTATCCCCTATACCCTGGAGTGCAATGACATGCGCTTTGCCTCGCCGCAGGGATTTAATACCGCGGAACAGTTCTTTACCTATCTGCGCGACAGCTTCGATGTGCTGTATGAAGAGGGCGAAACCGCACCGAAGATGATGTCGATCGGTATGCATTGCCGCCTGCTGGGTCGTCCTGGCAAATTCCGCGCGCTGCAGAATTTTCTCGATCACATCCAGCAGCATGAGGATGTCTGGATCTGCACCCGTCAGCAGATCGCTGACCACTGGATCAACACGCACCCGGCACCTTAAGCCGGTTCCGGCGCTCGCCCCGCGTTGATCGGGCGAAGCGCCGGACGATGTCAGCTCATCAGGCTGACCTGCGCCGCCACGATGCACCAGCCGTGGGGCATACGTACCCAGGTCTGCTGCTGACGGCCAATTTTATCGCTGCCGGTGCGGGTAAATTCGGTGCTGCAAACCGCATAATCCTCGCCAAAGGTGGTGATCACGGTGTTTCGCAGCGTCCGGTTCAGCCCGGCTGAAGGACGCGCGGCGCGGAAGGCACGAATCTCATCAATGCCATACAGATTCTCACCCGCGCCGAGGCGCACGGTTCGCGGGTCGTGCCAGAACAACGCATCCAGTTCGGCCACGTCATTGCTGACCAGCGCCTGCTCGTAGCGGTAAAACTGCGCCGTCACCTCGGTGACTACCTGCGGTAAATTAATCTCTCTGTTCATCAGGCTCCAGCCATATTGATTTGCGGTATCGTAATGCCGCGTTGTTCCAGTGCCCAGGCGGCACGTAACACCGCCTCTTCATTAAATGGACGGGCGATAAGCTGTAATCCAATCGGCAGACCGCTTCGGGTCGCCAGCGGCACGGTACAGACCGGCAATCCCAGGAAGGAGATCGGCTGCGTCAGCATACCCATGCTCGCCTTAGCGGGCAGCGATTCCCCCCTGAATCGACAGGGTCTGCTGACCGATGGTGATCGCGCTGCAGGGTGTCGCCGGCGCTATCAGCACATCAAACCGATCAAAAAAGCGGCAACACCTGCTGCTGGAAATGGCGGCGGAAACGCTGCGCCTGCACGTACCAGGCACCTGGCATCATGGCACCGGCCAGCAGACGCTCGCGTGAATTGGGTTCAAACTGCTCAGGCGTCTGGCGCAGGGCGGGCAGATAGTGATTGCCGCCTTCTGCCGCGGTCATGATAAACGCCGCCGAGCGTGCCAGCTCAGCGTCTGGCATCAGCACCTCTTCCTGTGCATCAAGTGCTGCCGCGACAACCGCGACGGCAGCGCGGGCATCCTCATCGCACCAGCGGGCAAAAAAGCCACCCAGTACGCCGCAGCGCAAGCCTTCGCTGCCCTGTGACAGCCCCGGTAGCGTCGCGGCCAGCGGGCGATCGGCCTGAAACGCATCGGTGTGGTCTGCTCCCTGCAACAGATCATATACCAGCGCCAGGTCTTCAACCCGCCGCGCCAGAGGACCGATGTGATCGAGGCTGGCGACAAACGGATGGCTGCCGCTGCGTGACAACCGGCCAAAGGTCGGCTTAAGACCAAAAATACCGCACAGCGACGCGGGCACCCGAATCGAGCCGTTGGTGTCGGTGCCCAGTGAAAAGTGGACCAGACCGGCGGCCACGGCAGCCGCCGAACCGCCTGACGAGCCGCCAGCCACGCGGCTGAGATCGCGCGGATTGTGCGTCGCGCCGTAGTGGCTGTTTTCGGTGGTAAAACCATACGCGTAGGCATCCATGTTCAGCATGCCAGACAGCAGCGCACCAGAGCGACGCAGTTTATCGACAGCAAACGCATCTGCACGTGCCGCCGGCCGGTCGCTGAACAGGCTGGCACCGGCCAGGGTAGTGTGACCCGCCACATCAAACAGGTTTTTTACCGCATACGGGATGCCCGCCAGCGGTGGCAGGGTTTCGCCGCGCTGCCGCTGCGCATCAACATCCGCCGCTTCTTTTAACATGCGCGGCCCGGTCACTTCCGTCCAGGCATTCAGCGCCGGATTATGCTGCTCAACCGCCTGCAGCGTGCGCTTTGCCACTTCCAGCGTACTGATTTCACCCTGCTGAATCGCCCGCTGCAGGGTCTGAATCGAAACGTCACCTAATCTCATGCCTGGTATACTCCTGCCACTTCAAGCCGGTCATCCAGCGGAAACGCCATCAGCGGCGCGGCCATCTCCGCGATACGCGACAGCTGGATCAGCAGTTCAGCGCGGCGGGCGTCATCCAGTTCCAGTTGCAGTATCTGCTCCATATGGCCGATGTAGCTGGCCCAGTCGTGTTGATTCATGATTCGCTCCTGTTAAAAACCGGCGGCGCTGCCGTTACTGCGTGGATCGCTTGCGCCCTCAAACATGCCGTTGCTGTGGCGCACAATGGCGCCCGCATGGCCTACGGATTCGCTGAAGTCCGGCAGCAGCTCCACCTCATGTCCCCACAGACGCAGCATCAATACCGTTTCTTCGTCAAAACGGCCTTCCAGTTTCAGCGAGTCTGATGATTGCCCCCAGGTCCGGCCCAGCAGCCAGCGCGGCGCACTGACCGCCTGTTGTAACGGCAAGCCCTGAATCACATGGCGGGTAAAAATCGCCGCCTGAGTCTGCGGCTGTCCATCCCCACCCATCGCGCCATACACCAGCGTCCGGCCATCTTTCAGCCGTGCGGCGGCGGGATTCAGGGTATGAAACGGTTGCTTACCGGGTGCCAGGGCCAGCAGATGGTCAGGATCGAGGCTGAAAGCGGCGCCGCGGTTCTGCCAGGTGATACCCGTGCCGGGCAGCACCACACCACTGCCAAATTCGTGATAAATGCTCTGAATAAAGGAGACGGCCAGGCCGCTGCTGTCCATCACGCCCATCCAGACCGTATCGCCCGGCCCGCGTCCGTTTCCCCAGGCTGCCGCCTCTCCATCGGTGATCTGGCTGGCGAGTGTGGCAAGGTGATCGCTGTCCAGCAGCGCCTGCAAATCTTCCGTGACGTGACGTGGATCGGTGATGTGTTTGTCGCGCAGTGCAAACGCTTTTTTTGGTGGCTTCCACGATACGGTGCACCGTCTGCGCATCGTCAGCCTCCGCCATCTCCAGCCGATCGGTGATGCCCAGGATCGCCAGCGACACCATGCCCTGCGTTGGCGGGGTGATATTCCAGATGTCACCTTCGCTGTGGGAGAGATGCAGCGGCGTCGTGCGGCGGGCGCGATGCTGCTGCAGATCGGCCAGCGTCACCGGCATGCCCAGCGTGGCCATCTCATCGGCCATATGGTGAGCCAGCGTGCCGCGATAAAAGCTGTCGAGCCCCTCTTCAGTAAGCTGGCTCAGGGTGTTTGCCAGGGCGGGCTGGGTAAAACGGCTGCCTGGCTGCGGCACGTTGCCGTCAGGCATAAAGGTGGCGCTGAAGCCGGGCTGATGCTGCAATTCACTGCGGAACGTCGCGGTGGCGGCGCTCTGTGAGGCAGTCACCGGAATACCGTCAGCGGCGTAGCGAATCGCATCGCGCAGCAGACGTGCCAGCGGCAGCGGTGGGGTGCCCATCTCAGCCGAGAGATTCAGTGCCTCCTGCCAGCCGCTGACCGTACCGGCCACGGTCAGCGCCGCTTTCGGCCCGCGATGCGGAATCTTAGGGTGATCGGCGTAGAAATCGTGATGGGCCAGCGAACCGGCTGCGCCGCTGGCGTCGATAGCGACAGGATCGCCGCCAGGCGGCAGAATCAGCCAGAAACCATCACCGCCCAGTCCATTCATATGCGGGTAGACCACGGCGATGGTCGCGGCAGCGGCCACCATCGCTTCAATGGCATTACCGCCATCACGCAGTACCGCGAGCGCGCTTTCACTCCCCAGATGGTGTGGCGTCACCGCCATCCCCTGCGGGGCCATATTGCTTTGAATCATCTTTTTCTCGTTATCCGGGTGACAGAACCGATAACAAAGCAAGAGCTGTTCCAGTTTTCACCCTGAGCTGACAATGCGCCGGTTAACCTGGCGCAAATTGTGCTAGCTTCTGCTGAAACAAAAGTTACAGGACGGGTTATGAAACAGCTTGATGAACGACTCAGGAGTCACTATCCCCAGCTCTCCCCGCAGGAGCAGCGTATTGCCGACTTCGTGTTTGACCACTTCGATGACCTGATCAGCTACAACAGTGCCGAGCTGGCGCGGCTCAGTGGCGTGTCGAAAGCCACGGTCAGCCGGCTGTTTAAGCGTCTGGGCTATGAAAAATACAAGGATATGCGTGATGAGTTACGCATCCTGCGCCAGAGCGGCATGCCGCTGACCGATAATCGTGATGCGGTGCAGGGCAATACGCTGCTGGCGCGACACTACAAGCAGGAGATGGCTAACCTGACGCAGTGGGTGAACAGTCTGGATGCCCGGCACTTTAATGAGGTTATCCAGCAGCTGGCGCAGGCAAAACGCGTCTTTATCATCGGCATGCGCAACGCCTATCCGGTGGCACTGCATCTGCGACAGCAGCTGGTGCAGGCGCGTTCGCAGGTACATATCCTGCCGCAGCCGGGCCAGACGCTGGCTGAGGAGCTGGTGGATATTACGCCGGAGGATATGGTGGTCGTGATGGCCTTCCGTCGTCGTCCCCGCATCATTCGCCCGCTGATGCAGCAGTTGCAGGCGGCCGGTATCCCGCTGCTGGCGCTGTGTGAGCCGCAGGCGCAGACGGTGATTGCGCTGGCGCGCTGGCAGCTCTGTACGCCGCTGGACAGCGTTTCCGCCTTCGACAGTTATGGCTCCGCCATGAGTCTGGTTAACCTGATTGCCAATGCACTGCTACATGAAATGCTGGCACAGGGACGTCAGCGCATTCATCAGATCGCCGACCTTTACCAGCAGTTTGACGAGCTGGAGCACCGCTAAAAGGCACCGTTTTGGTGCTTTGCCCCATTTCAGAACAGACCTTCCCCCGGCGTAGTCGTCCCGATTACGCCAGATTTCAGCTGAATGCTTTGCCGCTTAACCCTTTTTCTGTGGCCGTCCGGATTGGCACATTAGTTGCAGATTGCATCTCAAAGAATCTTTTGTTTCACGTTAATCTCACCGGGGTGCATAATGAAAAAAGTTTTGATGGCGGTTGCGACAGCGGCATTACTGATGGCACAAGCGGGAAGCGCGCTGGCCGATCAACTGCAGGACATCCAGAAACGCGGCGTCATTCGCATCGCCGTGCCGCAGGATTTCCCGCCGTTTGGCTCGGTTGGCACCGATCTGCAGCCGCAGGGGTATGACATCGACACGGCCAGATACCTGGCAAAGCAGATGAAACTTAAGTTGCAGCTGGTGCCGGTCAGCAGTGCCAACCGCGTGCCTTATCTGCAAACCGACAAGGTCGACCTGGTCATCTCCAGCATGGGTAAAAATGCCGAGCGGGAAAAAGTGATCGACTTCACCCGCGCCTATGCGCCGTTCTTCCTGGGCGTATTCGGGCCGAAAGGCGATGAAATCAAAGCGGCGTCTGCCCTGAGCGGCAAATCGATTGGCGTAACACGTGGTGCAGTAGAGGACATGGTGCTCAGTGACGTTGCGCCGAAAGATGCACAGGTGAAACGCTACGAAGATAACAACACTACCTTGTCTGCGTATCTCTCCGGTCAGGTGCAGTATGTGGCGACCGGCAACCTGGTGGTCGCCGCCATTGCCCGTCAGAATCCGGCTAAAGCGCCGGTGGCGCAGTTTATGCTGAAAGATTCTCCCTGCTATATCGGCCTGAAGAAAGATCAGCCCGCACTGAAAGCGAAAGTAAATGCGCTGATTGAGCAGGGCATCAAAGATGGCACCCTGAATAAACTGTCAGAAGAGTGGCTGAAAGCGCCGCTGCCCGCCAACCTCGGCGCCTGAGGAAAGATTCATGACCGGGCAACTTAATTTTCCCGCCCTGTGGCCCTACTGGCCGGAGCTGCTCTCCGGTCTTTGGGTCACCATTCAGCTGACGGTGCTGGCGACTACCGGTGGTGTGGCGCTGGGCATTGCGGGCGCGGCGCTGCGCAGTGGCAGACCCAGCTGGATGAGCCGCCTGTGGGGCATCTATGTCGAGCTGATCCGCAACACGCCGTTTGTGGTGCAACTGTTCTTTATCGTTTTCGGTCTGCCTGCGCTGGGACTGAAACTCACTGCTGGCGAGGCGGCGCTGCTGGCGATGCTGATCAACCTCGGGGCGTATAGCACCGAGATTATTCGTGCCGGAATACAGGTGACACCCAAAGGGCAGTGGGAAGCGGGACGAGTGCTGGGATTAACCCGCAGCCAGACGTTTCTGCGGGTGGTCTTGCCGCCCGCGCTGCAGCGCATTTATCCGGCACTGGTAAGCCAGTGCATCATCGTGATGCTGGGTTCGTCGGTGGTGTCGCAGGTCTCCTACGAGGAGCTGACCTTCGCCGCCAACCTGATCCAGTCGCGCACCTTCTTAAGTTTTGAGGTCTATCTGGTGACCACGCTGATCTACCTGGCGTTGTCGATTGCGATGCGCCATCTGCTGCTGGCGATTGGCCGTAAATGGTTTGGAGTGCAGCCATCATGATGACGACCTTTACCGACTGGGACATCCTGCGCAACCTGCTGCTGGCGGCACGCTGGACCCTGTTGCTGTCGCTGGTGGCCTTTGTCGGCGGCACGCTGGTGACGCTGCCGCTGCTGTTTATGCGCCTGCTGCAACGCAAATGGTTAACGCGGCTGGTACGCGGTTACACCGCGCTGTTTCAGGGCACGCCGCTGCTAATGCAGCTGTTCCTGGCGTTTTTCGGCGTCGGCCTGTTCGGCATTGATGTTGCACCCTGGACGGCGGCCTCGCTGGCGCTGACCTTCTACACCAGCGCCTTTCTGGTCGATATCTGGTACGGCAGCATCCGCGCCCTGCCAAAAGGCCAGTGGGAAGCGTCGCGCTGTCTCGGCCTGACCTTTGGTCAGACGCTGTGGCGGGTCATTGCGCCGCAGGCGATCCGCATCGGTATTGCCCCGACGGTGGGGTTTGCTGTCCAGGTGATCAAGGGCACCGCGCTGGCGTCAATTATCGGTTTTATCGAGCTGACCAAAGCGGGCACCATTCTGAACAACGTGACCTATCAGCCGTTTAAAGTCTTTGGGCTGGTGGCGCTGGGCTACTTCCTGATGTGTTATCCGCTGTCTCGCTACAGCCAGTATCTGGAGAAAAAATTCAATGCCGCTCATCACCATTAATCAGGTGCAAAAATATTACGGCGACAACCATGTGTTGAAAGGCGTGGATCTGGATATCGACATGGGCGAGGTGATCTCAATCATCGGTCGCAGCGGATCGGGCAAAAGCACGCTGCTGCGCTGCATGAACGGGCTGGAAGGCTATCAGGAGGGCAGCATCAAGCTCGGCGGTATGACGATTACCGATCGCGACTCGCAGGCGCGTGAAATCAGCCGCTCGGTCGGGATGGTGTTTCAGAGCTTCAATCTGTTCCCGCACATGACGGCACTGGAGAACGTGATGCTGGCGCCGCGCCGGGTGCTGAAAAAAAGCGAGGCCGAGTGCCGGGCGCTGGCGGCGCAGATGCTGGAGAAGGTCGGGCTGGGCGAGCGTCTCAACTACTATCCTGCCAGCCTCTCCGGCGGTCAGCAGCAGCGCGTGGCGATCGCCCGTGCACTGGCGATGACGCCGAAAGTTTTACTCTGTGATGAGATCACCTCCGCGCTCGATCCCGAGCTGGTGGGCGAAGTGCTCAAAGTTCTGGAGCAGCTGGCGTCAGAAGGGATGACGCTGATCCTCGTCACGCATGAAATGAGCTTCGCCCGCGACGTGGGCGATCGTGTGGTCTTTATGCATCAGGGGCGCGTCTGGGAGCAGGGCGACAGTAAGACGCTGTTCGCTCAGCCGCAGTCACCGGAGCTGAAGCAGTTTATCTCTTCGGTTCGCCTCTGATTCTGAAAAAGGAAATTACGATGGATATCAATCACTACCCGCAACTTAACCCGCCACAGCGTCTGCTGATGGGGCCTGGACCGATCAATGCCGATCCACGTGTGCTGCGCGCCATGTCGAGTCAGCTGCTGGGGCAGTACGATCCCGCGATGACCCACTACATGAATGAAGTGATGGCGCTCTATCGCGGCGTGTTTCGCACAGAGAACCGCTGGACACTGCTGATTGACGGCACCTCCCGCGCCGGTATCGAATCGATTCTGCTGTCATCGATCAGGCCTGGCGACAAAGTGCTGGTACCGGTGTTTGGCCGCTTTGGTCATCTGCTGTGCGAAATTGCCCGCCGCTGTCGTGCGGAAGTGCACACCATTGAAGTGCCGTGGGGCGAAGTCTTTACTCCCGACCAGATCGAAGATGCGATCAAAAAAGTGCGGCCGCGCCTGCTGCTGACCGTGCAGGGCGACACCTCAACCACCATGCTGCAGCCGCTTGAGCAGCTGGGTGCGATCTGCAAACAGTATGGCGTACTGTTCTACACCGATGCCACCGCGTCGCTGGCGGGTAACGCGCTGGAAACGGACGCCTGGGGACTTGATGCCGTATCCGCGGGGATGCAGAAATGCCTGGGCGGTCCATCGGGTACCTCGCCGATCACGCTGAGCGCAGAGATGGAAGCGGTGATCCGCAAACGCAAATGCGTAGAGCAGGGGATCCGCACCGAGGCGCATCAGGATGGCGAAGAGGAGATGATCTACTCCAACTATTTTGATCTCGGCATGATCATGGATTACTGGGGGCCGGAGCGGCTCAACCACCATACCGAAGCGACCAGTGCGCTGTTTGGCGCGCGTGAGTGCGCCCGTCTGATCCTGCAGGAGGGGCTGGACAACGGCATCGCCCGCCACAAGCTGCACGGTGAAGCATTGCTGAAAGGCATTCAGGGGATGGAGCTGGAGACCTTCGGCGACCTGAAACACAAAATGAACAACGTGCTGGGCGTGATGATCCCGTCCGGCGTAAACGGCGATCAGGTGCGCAAACTTATGCTGGAAGATTTCGGCATTGAGATTGGCACCTCGTTTGGCCCGCTGCATGGCAAGGTGTGGCGCATCGGCACCATGGGCTACAACGCGCGTAAAGATTGCGTGATGCAGACTCTCTCCGCGCTGGAAACGGTGCTGACCTATGTCGGCTATCGCACGCCGCAGGGTGCCGCGGCGCAGGCCGCCTGGGATCACTACGGGAGCCACGCATGATGATGAGCGCCAGCGAAGCCCAGGCCGCTGCACAGCGCGTTATGGCGCGCTGCGACGCGCTGGCGGCGATCAGCGAAACGGCCGAGGGGCTGACCCGCGTCTACCTCTCACCCGAACATCTGCGCGCCAATGCCTGTGTCGGTGAGTGGATGCAGGCGGCGGGGATGCAGGTGTGGCAGGATGAAGTCGGCAATATCTGTGGGCGCTACGAGGCGGCAGAAGCGGGTGCACCCGCGTTACTGCTTGGCTCGCATCTCGACACGGTGCGCAACGCCGGTCGCTACGACGGCATGCTGGGCGTGCTCAGCGCCATTGAAACCGTACAGTGGCTTAACGAACATCAGCGCCGCTTACCGCTGGCGATTGAAGTCATTGGCTTTGGCGACGAAGAGGGCACCCGTTTTGGCATCACGCTGCTCGGCAGTCGTGGCATTACCGGCAGCTGGCCGCAAAGCTGGGTGACGCATCCTGATGGCAACGGCATCACCGTGGCGCAGGCGATGGCGGACGTCGGGCTCGACAGCGACAGGATCGCATCTGCGGCGCGGCGGGTTGAGGATATCGTCGGTTATCTTGAGCTACACATCGAGCAGGGCCCCTGCCCGGAGCAGGAGGATCTGGCGCTCGGTGTGGTCACGGCCATCAACGGTGCGCGCCGCCTCAAATGCCGTTTCACCGGTGAAGCGGGCCATGCGGGCACGGTGCCGATGACCCACCGCAAAGATGCGCTGGCTGCCGCTGCCGAGTGGATGGTGTTTATCGAGCAGACCACCCGTGAGCAGGACCCGCAACTGGTCGCCACCGTCGGTACGATTAACTGCGCGCCGGGAGCGGTCAATGTAATCCCTGGCGAGGTATCGCTGTCGCTGGACGTGCGCGGTCCGCTGGACAACCCGCTGGAGACACTGCTCTCCAGTCTGTTAACCCAGGCGGAGGCGATTGCGCTGCGACGTGGACTCCGCTTTGAGTCGAACGAATATTATCGCATCGGTGCCACCGCCTGTGACTCCGCGCTGCAACAGGCGCTGAGTCATGCGGTGGAAACGGTGCAGGGGCGCAGCCTGTCACTGCCGAGCGGTGCGGGGCACGACGCCATCGCTATCGCTGAACGCTGGCCGGTCGGCATGCTATTTGTGCGTAACCATCGCGGTATCAGCCACCATCCGGCGGAGTCTGTCGCGGTGGCTGATGTGGCGCCCGCGCTGCAGGCTTATTTACAGGCGGTCTCGCTGATTGCTGAACGGAGCTGAACATGGAATTAGCCGCATTTAATCAGCTGTCGGCTGACGAGGCGCAGGCGGCCATCCGGCATTGTGTCGCTATCCCGCACTGGCAGCAGTCGCTGGTGGCAGCGCGGCCTTTTGACACCCTGGATGCGCTACGGGAAACCGCCGATGCGCTGGCCCGCCAGTGGCAGCAGCCTGAGCTGGAGGCCGCACTGTCGGCGCATCCCCGCATTGGCGAACGCGCGAACGGCGCGGATAAAGAAGCGGCACTTTCACGCGGAGAGCAGTCCGCCATGCAGCAGGCCGACAGCGCTTTGCAGCAGGCGATGCAGCAGGGGAATCAGGCGTATGAAGCCCGTTTTGGCCGGGTGTTTCTGATTCGCGCCAAAGGGCGCAGCGGCGAGCAGATGCTGGCAGAGTTGCAGCGTCGGTTGCAGAATAGCGATCCTGCCGAGCAGCAGGAGGCGCTGGATCAGCTGCGTGAAATTACCCTGTTACGCCTGAAGGAGACGATTCAATGAGTACTGTTACCACCCATATTCTGGACACGGCGCTGGGCAAACCGGCCAGCGGTGTAGCGATTTCACTTGAGCAGAACAGCCCGGAAGGGTGGTTTCCGATTTCACAGGGTGAAACCGACAGCGACGGGCGTCTGAAAGATCTCACGCCCGAGCCGCTGACGCCGGGCCACTACCGTTTAACGGCAGAAATCGGCGACTATTTTGCCGCCGCCGGTCGGGATGCACTCTACGTCAGCGCGCAGATCGATTTTATGATTGCCGAAGCGGGCAGCCATTTTCATCTGCCGTTTCTGATTTCGCCCTGGTCCTGGTCAACTTATCGCGGCAGTTAATGGGCGGTCTGACTTCCCGCCCGCCATTCACAGCGAAAAGCGATCCGCATCCTGCCAGGCCGGGAAGCGCTCGCGATAAGCATTCAGTGCGTCCAGCGACAGCTCTGCGTCCAGCCTGGCGCGCTGGTGCGGCTCAGCCGCGCTGAGGATCTCACCCTGCGGTGAAATAATCTGGCTGTCGCCGCTGTATTCATGCTGATTGCCGTCACTGCCGACGCGGTTACAGCCTGCTACATAAGCCTGATTCTCAATTGCCCGCGCCAGCAGCAGTGCCTGCCAGTGCAGTGCACGCGGTGCAGGCCAGTTGGCGACATAGAGCGCCAGATCGTAATCGTTGCGGTTGCGCGAGAAGACCGGGAAACGCAGGTCGTAACAGATTTGCGGCAGGATGCGCCAGCCGCGCCACTCAAACACCTGACGCTGTTCGCCAGGCAGATAGTGGTGATGCTCGTCCGCCATGCGGAACAGGTGGCGCTTGTCATACTGATGCAGCGTGCCGTCCGGCTCCACCAGCAGAAAGCGGTTTACCGCGCCGTGTTCGGTCTGAATCGCCGCACTGCCGCCGACCAGGGCATCGTTGCGACGGGCATGCTGATGCAGCCACTCCACCACCTGCGCCTGAGGCAGCGAGCTTTTCGCCGCTTCCATTGCAAAGCCGGTGGTAAACATCTCTGGCAGTAAAATCAGATCGCGCCCGGTGAGTCCATCCAGTTGCTCGTCAAAATGGCGCAGGTTCGCCTCGCCATCCATCCAGCTCAGCGTCTCCTGCAGTAACGTGATTTTTAAAGCTGACATAAGCGCTCCGCGGCGGCATCTAATGTCGCCGGCTGTTTGGCAAAACAGAGGCGGATCAGTTTATGAGGAAAGGCATCGGCGCAGAACACCGACAGAGGAATTGCGGCCACACCGACTTCCCGGGTCAGCCACTGGCAGAAACTGACATCATCCAGATCGGAGATGGCGCTGTAATCGACCAGCAAAAAGTAGGTACCTTCGCAGGGGAGTACCTTAAAGCGGCTGCTGCTTAGCGCCGTTGCCAGCCGATCGCGGCGGTCGCGATAAAACGCTGGCAGCTCAAGATAGTGCTCCGGATGCTCACGCAGCATATCGGCAATCGCCAGCTGCGCCGGCGTATTCACCGAGAAGGTCAGATACTGATGCACCTTGCGCAATTCAGCGCTGATCGCGGCAGGGGCAATGCAGTAGCCCACTTTCCAGCCGGTCATATGGAAGGTCTTACCAAACGATGATACCGCGATAGCGCGCTGGCGCAGTTCGGGATGTGCCAGCACGCTGGCGTGGCCCGCCTGATCGAAGCAGATGTGCTCATAGACTTCGTCGCTCAGCACATAGACCGGCCGCGCAGCAATCGCCTGCCACAGCGCGGCGAAATCCTGCTGCTGCCAGACGGTGGCGGAAGGATTGTGCGGCGTATTCAGGATCACCAGCCGGGTTTTATCACTCAGCAGCGCAGCAAACGCCTGCCAGTCCACCCGGAAAGCGGGCGGCTGCAGCGTAATGCGTTTCATCACGCCGCCCGACAACTCTACCGCAGGCGCATAGCTGTCGTAGCTGGGATCAAAGCAGATCACTTCATCGCCTGGCCGCACCAGCGCGGTAATCGCCGCATAGAGCGCTTCGGTTGCGCCCGCCGTCACCGTAATCTCCGTTTCGACATCAGGACGATAGTCATAGAGCCGCGCGGTTTTCTCTGCTATCGCCTCACGTAACGGCAGCGCACCGGTCATCGGCGCATACTGGTTCGCGCCCTGGCTGACGTGATACGCCAGCCGCTGCTGCAGATAGTCCGGGCCGCTAAAATCAGGAAAGCCCTGAGAGAGATTGATAGCGTTATGCTGCTGCGCCAGCGCACTCATCTGGCTGAAAATGGTGGTGCCGAGCAAAGGGAGTTTACTCTCGGGGATCAGGTTGTGCTGCGTCATGATGTCAGGCCTTAAGCGCGAAGATTGATGCGGTGTCACCCGGTGTTTGTGCCACTATAAACAGGATGATAGTATTTGGCAATCAAGACGCTTAGATGGCTAAATGCGTCATGCTCCACACCTCAGCTTCGTTAGCTTCGTTTGCTTACCCCGGTCACTGACAAGTGTCAGCTCCCGGGGATGCGCGCACTTGCTGCCTTGCTGAGATGCGGATCATCTGGCAGGACCCGGAGAGTATGGTTCAGCAGTCAGGCACCAGACCCATAAAATTCTGTTACTTCGATCCCGGCTCAATCACCTCATATCCCGGCAACTGAAACGCCCGGTATATCACGTCCATCCTGCTGCACCGGTGCAACACGCTCAGTCAGAAAAAACCATCAATAGCAAAGCCGCGGGCCGGCTGTTGGCTGCTGGCGGAATTTATAATGGCAATATCGAGGGGTTCAGAAAGACCGCCGGACAGCTCGGCGGCGATACTCCAGCCGGTTTCGAGCAGGTCATGGATAACAAAGGTCTGCTCATTACCGGCGCCTCTGTAGCGGCAGGTCTTGCAATGGGTAATCCGGGAACGGTAAGCGAATTAGAAAAGCTGTCTGCGTTATCAAAAGTACCTAAGCCACCTCCATCAGAATTTGTTAATTTTGAAACCAGACAGCTACAGAAGAAATTCAAGCACGCTGTAGATTTCAACCTGTCGGGCACTCCCAATGCCGAAGGGTTGAAGTCATATGAGCAGGCACTTAAAGCGCATATAGATGATCCACTGACACAACAAATCGCCGGTAAATACCGATGGAATCAGGATGTTAACCACTACTACAATCCTGAAACTAAAATTGATGTAATGACTAAACCTGATGGTAATTTCATCTCTGGATGGAAGTTATCCGAAACTCAAATTTCCGATCTGAAAGGTGAAGGTAATGTCTACTGATCAAAGCGAAGCAGATATGTTAGCCCTAATCGATTCGTTTGTTTCAGGTGCTATGTCGGCGCCAGAGTTTGAGGAAAAATACCTGAACGCATGGCGTGAACACAGAGCTGCTGACACAGCGGATAAACAAAACAAAGATACACAACGTTATTTTGACTCGGTATTCTCAGCTGTTGATTCTTATTGCGCTAATCCTGACCTGATTGACGAAGATGACTTAGATGCTCAGGGTTTGTTCGATTACGTCGTGAATTTAAGAAAAACCTGGGAAGAGTCACTCCTGGCTTGATGGCCTGGGCGAACTGAACATCATATCCCTGACCGTTATCTGAGCCACCCGAGATCACATTTTACCGCAAGGAACTTTTATGTCGCAGAGTCTTCCATTAGATCAGCTGGTCGCCGCCTGTCACTGGATTGGCGCGAAAGGCTGGGCACCGGCCACCGGCGGAAATATGTCGGTGCGCCGCGATGAACATGTCTGCCTGCTGAGTGAATCGGGCAAAGATAAAGGCACGCTGACGCGGGATGACTTTATCGAGGTCGATATTGCCACCAGCCAGTCGCTCTCAGGCCGTAAGCCGTCGGCAGAAACCGGTCTGCACACGATGATCTATCGACTCTTTCCCGAGGCGGGCGCGGTGCTGCATACCCACACCGTGAATGCGACGGTGCTGTCGCGGGTGGAGCAGGGCGCGGCGCTGCTGCTGCACGGCTATGAGATGCAAAAATCATTAAGCGGCCAGCACACCCATCTGGATACGCTCGCCATTCCTGTGTTCGACAACAGCCAGGACATTGCGGCGCTGGCGTCAGAAATTGAAGATTACGCCGCCCGCTTTCCGCTGCGTTACGGCTTTCTGCTGCGCGGTCACGGCTTAACCTGCTGGGGCCGGGATGTCAGCGAAGCACGCCGTCATCTGGAAGGTCTGGAATTTTTATTTGAATGTGAACGTCAACGTCGCCTGCTGGAGAGAGCATGATTCGCGCCATTGTTACGGATATCGAAGGCACCACCAGCGATATCCGTTTTGTACATAACATCCTGTTTCCCTACGCCCGCCAGCATCTGGCGAGTTTTTTGCGTGAAAATGCGCATCAGCCCGAGGTCGCCGCAGCGCTGCAGTCGGTACGTGAGGAGGCCGGTCAGCCGCAGGCCGACCTGGATGCGGTGACAGAGATTCTGCTGGGGTTTATGGACCAGGATCGCAAATCAACGGGCCTGAAAGCGCTGCAGGGCATGATCTGGCGCGATGGCTATGTTAACGGCAGTTTTACCGGCCATCTCTATCCTGACGTCCTGCCAGCACTGACCCGCTGGAAGGCGCAGGGCATTGAACTGTATGTATATTCCTCCGGCTCGGTTGCGGCGCAGAAATTGTTATTTGGCTACAGCGACGAAGGTGATATTACTGACCTCTTCAGCGGCTATTTTGATACGCACGTGGGTGCCAAACGCGAAGTCGCAGCCTATCGCACTATCGCCGCTGAAATTGGTCAGCCAGCGGAGCAGCTGCTGTTTCTCTCCGATATTCATCAGGAGCTGGATGCCGCCGCTGAGGCGGGCTGGCAGACGCTGCAACTACTGCGTGGCGATGCGGACGGCGAGAGCCGCCATCGCCAGGTGACGGATTTTTCCCAGATTAACCCGGAGTCAATTTAGGATGAGCGCACTGACTATTTTTACCGACCGCGAAGCCAGCCAGCCGGTGTGGCACAGCACCGACGCGGAAGAGATTCGTGAACGCCTGAGCACCAAAGGCGTCCGTTTTGAGCGCTGGGAAGCCGATCGCGATCTGGGTGAAAATCCGGATCCCGAAACGGTGATCAACGCCTATCAGCATGCGATCGATCGGCTGGTGGCAGAGAAGGGCTATCAGAGCTGGGATGTGATCAGCATGCGCGCCGATAATCCGCAGAAAACCGTGCTGCGCGAGAAGTTCCTCTCTGAACATACACACGGCGAAGATGAGGTGCGTTTCTTTGTTGAGGGTGCCGGACTCTTCTGTCTGCACCTGGATGGCGAGATCCTGCAGATCCTCTGCGAAAAAAACGATCTGATCTCGGTACCAGCGGGAACACCACACTGGTTTGATATGGGATCGTCACCGCACTTCACGGCTATCCGTATTTTCGATAATCAGGAAGGCTGGGTAGCGAACTTTACCGGCGATAAGATTGCGGATGCCTATCCGCGTCTGGCGTAAACCGCCCGTCGTTTTCGCAAGGCGTTTGCCGCTCACGGTAAACGCCTTGCAGACCGTTATTGTGGCTGGAAAATGCCACCCTGAACCTGGTCAGGCGTGACTACCCCGGTGTCCAGTACCCAGCCGCTGATCAGGGTGGCGGGCGTGACATCAAACGCCGGGTTATAGACCTTCGCCGCTTCCGGCGCCCACTGCACGCTGCCAAAACTGCCGGCAACGCCCGTCACTTCACTGGCGGCGCGCTGTTCAATAGGAATCGCTGCGCCGTCCGGACAGCTGCGATCCAGCGTGGTATGCGGGGCCGCCACGTAAAACGGAATCTGATGATAATGGGCCAGCACCGCCAGGCTGTAGGTGCCGATTTTATTCGCCACATCGCCGTTGGCGGCAATGCGGTCAGCGCCTACCCATACGGCATCGACCTCTCCACGGGCCATCAGGCTGGCGGCCATGGAATCGGTAATCAGGGTGTAAGGAATCGCCAGCTCACCCAGCTCCCAGGCGGTTAACCGGCCGCCCTGTAATAGCGGACGGGTTTCATCAACCCAGACATTCTTAATCAGCCCCTGCTGATGGGCGCGGGCAATCACGCCAAGGGCGGTGCCCACACCGGCGGTGGCCAGTCCGCCGGTATTACAGTGGGTCAGCAGCTGGCTGCCGGGTTTTACCCGCGTACAACCCGCGTCAGCGATGGCGTCACACAGCTGCTTATCTTCCTGCACCAGCCGCCAGGCTTCCTCTGCCAGTGCGGGGGCAAAGTCCGGCTGCGCCAGCGCCAGTTTCATCCGGTCCAGATTGTTCATCAGATTGACAGCGGTAGGGCGGGCGGCGCGCAGGGTCGCCAGTGCCTGCGTCAGTTCAGCGCGCGTCTGCCCCTGTTCTGCCAGCAACGCCAGCAGCAGCGAGGCGGAAAGGCCGATCAGCGGCGCACCGCGCACCCGCAGCGCATGAATATGTTCAATCAGCTGGGGCACGCTGTGCGCGGACAGCCAGTTCTTTTGCTGCGGCAGTGCCTGCTGATCCAGAATCCAGAGCTGATTGTCACGAACCTGTAAGCTGGTGGTTTGAAGTGTCTGCATTGTGGGTGAAATCCATGTTGCGTTAATGATACCTATTGTGCCAACATGCTGAACGGATGTATAGACGTCTGAACGGCTTATTACACCCAGGTTATCCCCCTTCGATTGATGAGGAACAGGCAATGTCGCAATACCGTACCTTTACTGCTGCTGATGCTGTGGAATATGCCCGACAATTTGGCGGCGTGGACAATCCTGCCGCGCTGAGCAGCGCAGAAGAGATTGGTGATGGCAACCTCAACCTGGTGTTTAAAATTTATGACGATCAGGGCAACAGCCGGGTGGTGGTCAAGCAGGCGCTGCCCTATGTGCGCTGTGTGGGTGAGTCGTGGCCGCTGACGCTGGATCGGGCGCGGCTGGAAGCGCAGACCCTGGTCGAACACTACAAATATTGTCCGCAGCACACGGTGAAGATCACCCATTACGATGCGGAGCTGGCGGTGATGGTAATGGAAGATCTCTCCAGTCATCGCATCTGGCGCGGCGAGCTGGTGAAGGGCGCTTACTACCCGGAAGCGGCTCAGCAGTTAGGCGACTATCTGGCACAAACCCTGTTTCATACCTCCGATTTCATCCTGCATCCGCACCAGAAAAAAGCGGAAGTGGCGCGTTTTATTAATCCGGAAATGTGTGAAATCACCGAAGATCTTTTCTTTAACGATCCCTATACCGACCATGAGCGCAATAGCTATCCCGAAGCGCTTGAACCGCTGGTCGCCAGCCTGCGTAATGACGATGCACTGCGCATTGCGGTGGGCGGTCTCAAGCATCGTTTCTTTGCCCACGCTGAAGCGCTGCTGCATGGTGATATTCACAGCGGATCGATTTTCGTTGCTGATGGCAGCCTGAAAGCGATTGATGCGGAATTTGGTTATTTTGGCCCTATCGGTTTTGATGTCGGCACCGCCATCGGCAACCTGCTGATTAACTACTGCGGCGTGCCGGGTCTGCTGCCACCGCGTGAGGCCGCCGATGCACGCGAGCAGCGTCTCAGCGATGTACACACCCTCTGGACCACCTTTGCCGCGGGCTTTCTGGCACTGGCGGCAGAGAAAACCCGTGATGAGGCGCTGGCTTATCCAGGCTATGCGGAGGCGTTTCTGCGTAAAGTATGGGCTGATACCATTGGTTACTGCGGCACCGAACTAATTCGCCGCACGGTGGGGATGTCACACGTGGCGGATATGAAGCTGATTGCCGATCCGGCGATGCGTACCGACTGCATCCGTAATGCAATTAATCTGGGACGCACGCTGATTCTGGCGGCCGATCATGTAGAAGATGTGGATGCGCTGATTGCCCGCATCCGTCAGGCGGGATAAAAAAAGCCGACGTGATGTCGGCTTTCAGGTAAATCAAAGGCTGGCTGTAAGAGTGTGCCCGCGCCGGAAACAGGGGCAGATCGGAAAGTCGCTAAAGCCATCCCTGGCTCGCTCGGCCCGCGTCGTCCTGACGCGGGACGCTTTCCTCTTCTGACCCTGTTCCTGCGCCGGTGATGCAGGCTAACGCTAACCCTATGCTGCCTCACTCGCCCGCGACGCAGCCTGAGGGGCTTTCTCTGGCACCGGCACTGCCAGCGCATCCGCCTCAAACTCATCGACGTTAATCGAACGCAGACGGCTGGCCTCAGCACGCTGCAACACTTCAGCCTCTTTAGCATCAATCCAGCCCTGCTCCAGCGCGCGCTTCGCCAGCGCATCCAGCCGGGTAAAAGAGAGGTGCTGCTTCGTCTGTTTGCACAGCCTGTCATGAATCACTTCTGCCGCCATCACATCCTGCAATGCCTGTTCCAGCTGACCGGCAGGGTTGTGCTCGCTGGGCGTCAGGTACATGCCACGGCCCAGACGGCTGCGGGTAGCTGACGGCTGTTGCAGCAGTTTTGCCAGCTGATGGTCCAGACGGTCAGACGGAGCAGGGCAGTGATGACCGCCTGCAAAAATAGTCATCCGCAATGCGCCCGCGACCAGACGGTTCGGGAAATTACGCAGCAGATCGTCCATCGCGACTTCCGCCTGATGTAACGCATCCTGCACGCCCCAGTGCACCAGCGGCAGATCGGCTTCGTTGCGGCCTTCATCGTCATAGCGTTTCAGCGTCGCCGAAGCGAGATAGAGCTGGCTCAGCACATCGCCCAGACGCGCCGAGATACGCTCACGACGTTTCAGGCTGCCGCCCAGCACCGCCATCGACACATCAGAGAGCAACGCCAGGTTGGCACTGATGCGGTTCAGATGCTGATAGTAACGACGGGTGCCATCGCGGGTCGGGGTGGCGCTGGTGCGTCCGGCGGTTAAGCCCAGCCACAGGCTGCGCATGGTGCTGCTGCCGACATGACCGATGTGGCTGAACAGCGCCTGATCAAACGCGTTAACATCATTGCTGGCTGCTGCCGCCATCTCCTGCAATACATAAGGATGGCAGCGAATTGCACCCTGTCCGAAGATAATCATGCTGCGGGTCAGAATATTAGCGCCTTCCACCGTGATGGCGATGGGCGCACCCTGATAGGCGCGGGCCAGGAAGTTGCTGTTACCCAGCATAATGCCTTTACCGCCGGCAATATCCATGGCGTCAATAATGGCGCGCTGACCGCGATGGGTGCAGTGATATTTCACAATCGCCGACAGCACTGCCGGTTTTTCACCCTGCATAATACCGGCCGTAATCAGCGTGGCCGCCGCATCCATCACGTATGCGTTACCGGCAATGCGCGCCAGCGGCTCTTCAATTCCTTCCATCTTACCGATTGAGACGCGGAACTGACGACGGATATGGGCATAGGCGCCTGTCGCCAGCGCCACACTTTTCAGGCTGCCGGTTGAGTTCGATGGCAGCGTAATGCCGCGACCCACAGACAGACACTCCACCAGCATCCGCCAGCCCTGACCGGCCATTTGTGGGCCGCCGATAATATAGTCAATCGGCACAAAGATATTATTGCCGCGTGTCGGCCCGTTCTGGAACGGCACGTTAAGCGGGAAGTGGCGATGACCAATCTCCACGCCGGGCGTATTGGTCGGGATCAGCGCACAGGTAATGCCAGGATTTTCGTTATCGCTGAGCAGATGATCCGGGTCGGAGAGTTTAAATGCCAGCCCCAGCACGGTGGCGATCGGTGCCAGCGTAATATAGCGCTTGTTCCAGGTCAGCCGCATGCCCAGCACCTGCTGACCCTGCCACTCGCCCATGCAGACCACGCCGGTATCGGGGATGGCTCCGGCATCTGAGCCCGCTTCCGGACTGGTCAGCGCAAAGCAGGGGATCTCATCGCCGCGTGCCAGCCGGGGTAAATAGTGATTTTTCTGCTCTTCAGTGCCGTAGTGTTGCAGCAGTTCGCCCGGACCTAATGAGTTAGGCACGCCCACGGTAATCGCCAGAATCCCGGAGACGCCCGACAGTTTTTGCAGCACGCAGGCCTGCGCATAGGCGGAGAAATCGAGTCCGCCATACTCTTTTTTGATAATCATCGCGAAGAAACGATGCTCTTTCAGATAAGCCCACAGTTCCGGCGGCATATCGGCCAGCTCATGGGTGATCTGGAAATCGTTGGCCATGCGGCATGCTTCTTCAACCGGACCATTGAGAAAAGCCTGCTCGTCGGCAGTCAGGCGCGGCTGCGGATAGTTGTGCAGCTTCTGCCAGTCTGGTTTGCCCTGAAACAGATCGCCTTCCCACCAGGTGGTGCCCGCATCGATCGCTTCTTTTTCGGTGCGTGACATCGGCGGCATCACCTGCTGGAAGCGCTGAAACATCGGCTTTGAAAACAGGCTGCGGCGCAATGACGGCAGGTTGAACGGCAGCAGAATGATCGCCAGCGGCAACAGTAACCATGGCGTCCAGAGGTGAGCAAAAGCCATCGCAGCAGTCCACAGCAGCAGAATCGCGCTGCTGAGCCGCAACGACAGGCGGTGATAGAACAGGGCGCCAATCAGCGCCACTGTGGCAAGTATCGAGACAACCATCATAATGAACCGCTCCAAGTAGTAAGAGGTCTGACCTGTTATGTAGAGAGGTTTAGAGCAGTTGGGTTGATTTATCAATTTGTTTACATCGCAATTACAACCTGCCTCACAAAAACCGATTTCTGTCCATTTTTGCATCACCTGCTGCAGCGATAATCACCGCCACTGCCTGGCCAGCCATGGCATGACGCTTTGCGCTGACCGGCCATTCCGTTAAACTTGCTGCGATTAACCTCTCCTAAAAAAGGACATCCCTATGTACCAGGACATTATCCGCTCTGAGCTTAATGAAGCTGCTGATACGCTGAATAAATTCCTCAGCGACGAGGCCAATATCCATGCGATCCAGCGTGCGGCGGTGCTGCTGGCTGACAGCTTTAAGGCGGGCGGCAAGGTGCTTTCCTGCGGTAACGGCGGTTCACATTGCGATGCGATGCATTTCGCTGAAGAGCTGACCGGTCGCTACCGCGAAAATCGTCCTGGCTATCCGGCGATTGCCATCTCTGATGTCAGCCATCTCTCCTGCGTCAGTAATGATTTTGGTTATGACTATGTCTTTTCACGCTATGTGGAAGCGGTAGGGCGTCCGGGCGATGTGCTGCTGGGCCTCTCAACTTCCGGTAACTCTGCCAATATCATTAAAGCGATTGAAGCTGCCCGTGCGCAGGGGATGAAAGTGATCACCCTGACCGGTAAAGATGGCGGTAAGATGGCAGGCAGTGCCGACATTGAAATCCGGGTGCCACACTTTGGTTATGCCGATCGCATCCAGGAGATCCACATTAAAGTGATCCACATCCTGATGCTGCTGATCGAAAAAGAGATGGTGAAGTAACTGCGCTGGCCTCCCGCCTGACGGGAGGCCGCTTACTCTAAGGCGGTGGCTATGTGCGAATTGCTCGGGATGAGCGCCAATGTTCCCACGGATATCTGTTTCAGCTTTACCGGTCTGGTTCAGCGTGGCGGTGGAACCGGGCCTCACAAAGATGGCTGGGGCATTACCTTCTACGAAGATAAAGGTTGTCGTACGTTTAAAGATCCGCTGCCGAGCTTTAACTCGCCGATTGCGCGTCTGGTGCAGGAGTATCCGATCAAATCGCATTCGGTGGTGGCGCACATCCGCCAGGCGAATCGCGGGCAGGTGTCGCTGGAAAATACCCACCCGTTTACCCGTGAGTTGTGGGGCCGTAACTGGACCTATGCGCACAACGGGCAGCTCAGGGGCTATCGGCAGCTGGAGACCGGCACATTCCGGCCGGTGGGCGAAACGGACAGCGAGAAGGCGTTCTGCTGGATCCTGCATCAGCTGGCGACGCGCTATCCACGTACGCCAGGCAACTGGCCTGCGGTATTCCGTTTTATCGGGGAGCTTGCCGGCACGTTGCGGCAGAAGGGCGTGTTTAACATGCTGCTGTCAGACGGCCGTTATCTGATGGCCTTTTGCTCCACCAATCTTTACTGGATCACCCGTCGCGCACCCTTTGGCCGGGCGCAGTTACTGGATCAGGATGTGGAGGTCGATTTTCAGCAGCACACCACGCCGCATGACGTGGTGACGGTGATTGCTACGCAGCCACTGACGGCCAATGAAACCTGGCAGCGGATCGTGCCAGGTGAATGGGCGTTATTCTGCCTTGGAGAGCGCCAGGAATGAACGTGAAGCCGCTTCGGGACTGGCTAAAACCGGTGCCGGGCTGCTGTTCATCACATATTTACCGCTGGCGACATTAACCATCGGCGGCTGATGATATTTAGCAAAGTAAGCGTATCCCGGCTGCAGCTGCTGCCAGAAACTGGCATAGGTGGAGTAGCGGTGACGCTGCATATTGCTGTCGGTCATGCGGAATGGATAGATGCTGATGCTGATATCCTGCTGGCCGTTACGCAGTGCGGCATTCACATAGGTAAAAATCTCATCCATATAGGCGTTAGTCATGGCATAGCAGCCAATCGACTTACAGTCGCCATGAATCATCAGGTAATTGCCGCTGTAGCCCTGATTACGATCGTACTGATTCGGAAAGCCGATGTTGATCGCGCGATAAAACCGGCTATCCGGCTTCAGCTGATTCAGCTTCACGTTGTAAAAACCTTCCGGGCTTTTGAAATCGCCTTCACGGCGTTTCGGGCCGAGGCCGCCAGAAAAGTTACAGATGCGGTAGGTGTCCAGCAGGCGGTATTCGTTACCGATTTTGCCGTAGAGTTCGAGCGTGCGTTCTTCCTTGAAGATCTGGATATAGACCGGGGTGCCGAGTAACTGCTTCTTTAATTCTTTGCTGACCGGTGCCGTTGAGACGGGTTCGGGTGTCATTGCCATGCTGAGGGCTGGCAGTAAAATCATCGCAAACAGGAGTGCGATTTTGCCCATGCTGTGTGTACCTTGAGGTGAAGAGAACATGACGCAAAATGTGCGTCTCTGTTTGCATTATCGGAACTGTCCGCTACCGCAGCGCAACATTAAACATTGTCTGTTTTTTTAGCAAGACGGCGTCAGCCAAATTCGCGATTTACTGAAGGATATTCGACCAGAAATTTGTAAACTTTAATCGTCAGCGCGACAAATATTGCAGTTACCCCTGCCAACTGTATACTTATCCAGTGCCGGAGGGGGTATGCGTAAAATCATTCATGTCGATATGGACTGCTTCTATGCCGCGGTGGAGATGCGTGATAATCCCCAGCTGCGCGACATCCCGATCGCCATTGGTGGCAGCCGCGAACGTCGCGGCGTGATCAGCACCGCCAACTATCCGGCGCGCAAATTTGGCGTGCGCAGCGCGATGCCAACCGGCATGGCCCTCAAGTTATGCCCGCATCTGCGTCTGCTGCCAGGACGCTTCGACGCCTATAAAGAAGCCTCCGCGCAGATCCGCGACATCTTTACCCGCTATACGCCGCTGATTGAACCGCTCTCCCTCGATGAAGCTTATCTGGATGTCACCGACAGCCCCCACTGTCACGGCTCTGCCACGCTGATGGCGCAGGCGATCCGTGCCACCATCTACCGTGAAACCGGGCTTACCGCCTCAGCGGGCATCGCCCCGATTAAATTTCTGGCGAAGATCGCCTCTGACCTCAATAAGCCGGACGGGCAGTTCGTGATTACCCCACCGGAGATGTCCGGTTTTCTGCTGACCCTGCCGCTGGCGAAAATCCCTGGCGTCGGCAAGGTCTCGGCCAAAAAAGCTGGAAGAGATGGGGCTGGTAACCTGTGGCGACGTGCAGAAGGCGGACTTAGCGCTGCTGTTAAAGCGCTTTGGTAAGTTTGGCCGGGTGCTGTGGGAGCGCAGTAATGGCATTGATGACCGCAGCGTGATCGTTGAGCGCGAGCGTAAATCGCTGGGGGTTGAACGGACGCTGGCGGAAGATATCAGCGACTGGGATGCCTGCCTGGAAATTATCGATTTTCTCTACGCCGAACTGGAACGCCGGCTGACGCAGATCCGACCTGACAAGCAGGTGGCGCGACAGGGCGTCAAACTGAAGTTCAGTGATTTTCAGCAGACGACCCAGGAGCATATCTGGCCGGTGCTGAATAAAGAGGACATGATTGCCATCGCCCGTAAAACCTGGGATGAGCGTCGTGCCGGGCGCGGCGTGCGGCTGGTGGGATTACATGTGACTATGGTGGATCCCCAGCTGGAGCGTCAGCTGCTGCTGGGTCTGTAACCGTCAGCCTCACCGACCGGCAAGGCTGACATCCGATTACTTCTTATATTTCGCCGCCAGGGTCGCAAACCACGGGGCAACGAAATCCTCATTGCTGCCCCAGCCCGGAATGATCTTGTTCAGTGACGCGACGTTCACCGCGCCAGGCTGGCTGTTAAGCTGCTGCTGAGAGATCGATGCCGCTTTAAACTGATAAGTCGCTGGCGTCTCTTCACCGGCAATTTTCTTCGCCACCAGACGCATATTCACCGCGCCAATAGTTTTAGGATCCACCGCTACCGTCTGCACCCACGGGCTGTTTTTCTCGCGCATCAGCTGCAAATCCTGGTTCGAAACATCAATGCTGTAGAGTTTGATCTCGGTACGGCCATTCTCCTGCAGCGCTTTGTAAGCGCCCTGGCTGAAGGCGTCCCAGGCACCCCAGATGGCGTCGATTTTGCCTTTCGGGTATTTCGCCAGAATCGCGCCAATTTTATTGGCGGTGTCGCCCTGAACGTCAGTTGAAACCGCACCAATCGACTCAAGCTGATGAATGCCCGGATTCTCTTTCAGCAGTTTTTCATACACCACCTGACGGCGTTCCATCGGCGGGAAACCGGCAACCCATAGCTTGACGATGTTCGCCTTGCCGTTGAAATCATGGATGAGCTGGCCCAGCGACAACTGCGCCAGTGAAGCGTCATCCTGCGCGGTGACGGTCACGCCCGGGATCGGGCTATCCACCGGCGTATCAAACACCGACAGCTTAATGCCTGCATCGGCAATGCGCTTCACCAGTCCGCTGGCGTAGGGCGCTTTACCGTGCGACAGCACGATGCCGTCATATTTCTGGCTGATCGCCTGATTCACGAAATCCTGGAAGCGCGCATCGTCGCCATTGCTGAGGAAGGTGCTGACCTTGAAGCCAAGCTGGCGACCCTGCTGAATGGCACCGGCAACAAACTGGGTGGTGTTGTCATCGGAGCCGAGATTGCGGATCACCGCAATACGGATCGGGCCATCATGACTGGCGATAGCCGCAGGCACCGGCGTGACGGTATCCGCGAAGGCGGCGCTGGCGTTCAGCAGGCTCAGGGCCAGCAGCGAGAGTGTTATTTTTTGCATTGTTATCAACTCCGGTAAACGCGCCTCAGCGGCGCTGGATATAGGTGATCGCCAGTGCTAAAGCCAGCACCAGCCCTTTAATAATGTCCATGGCGTAATAGGGAACAGAGAGCATCACCAGACCGTTCTGCAGCACGCCGAGGATCACCGCACCGACCAATGTGCCCAGTGCATTCGGCTTGCCGGAACCCGCCAGTGAGAAGCCGATCCACGCCGCCGCGACCGCGTCCATCAGGTAGCCGCTCCCGGCATTGACCTGCGAGGAGCCGATACGCGAGGCGAGCAGAATGCCGCCCAGACCGGCCAGCAGTGAGGCGATCACATAAGCCAGCACCCGGTAGCGGGTGGTGCGGATGCCGGAGAGGCGCGCCGCTTCCGGATTACCGCCCAGCGCATACATTCGGCGACCATGTTTGGTCAGCGACAGCGCCAGCTGGGCGGCGACGGTGACGACCAGCATAATGATGACGATGGTGGGCACCTGGCCGAGCAGGCCAAACGCCGCCGGAATGGTGCCTTCCGCCATATCACCGCTCGGCAGCACCATGTTCTCGGTGATCGATCCGCCAAAGCTGTAGGTCATCGCCACCCCCTGAATCACGAACAGTGTCGCCAGCGTTGCCAGCATGTCGGGAATGCGCAGGATCACAATCAGAAAGGCGTTAAACAGCCCGACCAGGGTGCAGAGCGCCAGGGTGAGCAGGATGGCGGTGGTAGTGCCGAAGCCGTACCAGACAAACAGTGAAATCACCAGCGCATTGGCCAGCGAGGCGGTCGATCCGACCGACAGATCAAAGCCGCCAACGGTCAGCGAGATCGAGACGCCGATAGCAATCACCGTGACAATGGCAATTGAGCGCAGAATATTGATGATGTTGTTGGGTTCAAGGAAGCTGTCGGAGGCGAGACCAAAGGCGGCGATCAGGATCACCACCGTGAGCAACATGCCCCATTTATAGAGAAAGTCGAACAACTGGTGACGCCACGGCGAGGCTGTCAGATTCAGGCTGGTTTCTTTGCTGCTCACGCAGGGGTTCCTCCGGTGGAATAGAGCAAAAGCGTCTCTTCGGTGACGTCGCGTGCAGCCAGTTCGGCCACAATGCGTCCATCCCAGAGCACGCAAATCCGGTCGCATAAACCGACCAGTTCAGAAAACTCTCCCGACGCGTAAATGATGCCTTTCCCCTCGCGCGCCAGGTTATCGATCAGGGTGAAGAGTTCGGTTTTGGCTTTAATATCGACGCCTTTCGTCGGCTCATCGAAAATCAGCACGTCGGCGTTGTTGCGCAGCCATTTGCCTATCGCCACTTTCTGCTGATTGCCGCCGGAGAGACGGCGCAGCGTCTGTGCCGGACCGGTGGTGCGCACCTGCAACTGCTGGATAACCTGCTCCGCCCAGCGCCACGCCTGACGATGACCAAACAGGCTCCAGCGCGAAAAGCTGTCGTCTGCGCTGACGCTGAGGTTCATTGCCACCGACTCATCAATAAAGATCCCCTCTTTGCGCCGCTCCTCCGGCACCAGCGCCATGCGGCGACTGACGGAGTCATGCGGCGAACGGGGCTGCCACGGCTGGCCATGCAGTTCACCGCGACTGACGCGGCTTTTGCTGGCACCAAACAGCGCCTTACAGAGTTCGGTTTTACCGGCACCGGCCAGGCCTGCAATGCCCAGAATTTCCCCTTTGTGCAATCGTAGCGAGATATCCTGCAGCAGTTGCTCATCATGAAGACCGTCAATCGCCAGCAGCAGCGGCTGAGTCTGCTGCGCACGACGGGCCGGGAAGATATCGGTGAGCTGATGCCCCAGCATCTTCTCCACGATCTGCTCACCGCTCAGTGCCGCCATCGGGCCGGTTTCGATCAACCGGCCATCACGCAGCACCGTCAGCTGGTCACAGATTGCTTTCAGTTCATGGATGCGGTGAGAGATAAACACCACGCCGATGCCGCTGGCCTGCAGGCGACGCACCACAGCAAACAGCCGCTCACTTTCATGCTGATCCAGCGGGGCGGTGGGTTCATCCAGAATCAGAAAGCGGCAGTGGTGTGACAGCGCGCGCGCCAGCAGAATTTGCTGCTTTTCAGCCAGGGTACAGCGCTCCACCAGCCGGTTGACGTCCAGCGCCACGTCGAGCTGAGCCAGCAGCGCCCGCGCCTGACGCCGAACCTCGCCCCAGCGATAGCGGTGGCCAGGCTCTGCCAGCCGATCCAGCAGAATGTTTTCCGCGACGCTGAGCTGCGGCACCAGCGCCACGTCCACTTCCTGCTGAACCAGATGGATACCCAGCCGTTTCGCATCACGCGGCGTGCGGATGGAGACCGGCTCACCATCCAGCAGGATCTCGCCGCTGTAGTGGCTGTGCGCACCGGAAAGGATCGCCATCAGTGTTGACTTGCCCGCGCCGTTAGCGCCGGTCAGTGCATGTACTGAATGGCCGTCACTGCGGAAATCCACCGACGATAGCGCGGCAAACCCGCCAAAAGCGATGGAGATGTTACGCATCTCAAGGCAGTTTAACCCTGGCATGTCATTACTCTCCTGAAGAAACACTGGCCGCATTTTTTCCTGAACCTTCAGGCGCGGCAACAGCCGAAAGCGCATAAGCTAGCACGAAATCTTATTAGCCATCCAGACATCTGGACATAATGGCGGCTACAACCAGCGAAGCGCGGGAAAGCGGCGGAATAGCGGGGGGAAAGGGCGGAAAAGGCAGCGAATTATGCTGGGGGAAAGTCACAGGCATAAAAAAAACCAGGCCGGAGCCTGGTTTACTTTTTTTGTGACAGAATTACTTTTCTGGCACCACATTCAGCAGGGTGGTCAGCAGTTTCCAGTAAAGGCCAACGCTTTCGATGTGAACCTGCTCATCCGGCGAGTGCGGCCCGGTGATGGTCGGCCCAATCGATACCATATCCATCTCCGGATACGGTTTTTTGAACAGACCACACTCCAGACCGGCGTGGATCACCTGAATGTTCGGGGTCTTATCAAACAGCGCGATATAGGTCTGACGGGTCAGCGCCATAATGGCGGAGTCCGCATCAGGCTGCCAGCCTGGGTAGCCGCCTTTCGCTTTGGTCTGTGCACCGGCCAGCTGGCCCAGTGAGGTCAGCATCTGCACCACATAATCGCGGCCGGTGTCGATCAGCGAACGGATCAGGCAGTTGATCTCTGCATGATCGGCTTCCATGGTCACCACACCGATATTCAGTGAGGTTTCTACCACGCCTTTCGCCACGTCGGAGTTGCGGATCACACCGTTTGGCATGCTGTTGAGCAGGTTCAGGAAGCGATCGCGGCTGTCAGCGTTCAGAGCATCACCCTGATGCGCCAGCGGCTCAGTGACCAGTACGATGTTCGGCTCTTTGATGCCGTGCTCATTTTTGATGGCGCTCAGGAAGTGCGCCGCCGCTGATTTCAGCGCATCCGCTTTGTGGCTCTCGACCGCCACGGTAGCGAAGGCTTCACGCGGGATCGCGTTGCGCAGCGTACCGCCGCTGAAGGCCAGCAGACGCAGATCCAGTTCAGCAGCGTGTGCCGCCAGGAAGCGCGCCAGCAGTTTGTTGGCGTTGCCGAGGCCCATATGAATATCGGCACCGGAGTGACCGCCACGCAGGCCTTTCAGCGTCAGCTTCAGGGTCTGGAATTCAGCAGGCACCGCTTCACGGGTCAGTGGCAGGGTGGTGACGAAGTCGATACCGCCCGCGCAGCCCATGTAGATCTCACCTTCTTCTTCGGAGTCGGTGTTGATCAGGATTTCTGCCTGCAGCCAGTTGGGTTGCAGACCGAATGCGCCATCCATACCGGTCTCTTCAGTCATGGTCAGCAGCACTTCCAGCGGGCCATGCGTCAGGCTGTTGTCAGCCAGTACTGCCAGCGCAGAAGCCATACCGATGCCGTTGTCAGCGCCCAGCGTGGTGCCGCGCGCTTTCACCCACTCGCCGTCAACCCAGGGCTGAATCGGATCTTTGGTGAAGTCATGAACGGTGTCGTTATTTTTCTGCGGCACCATATCCAGATGCGCCTGTAGCGCAACCGGGGTACGGTTTTCCATGCCTGCGGTGGCGGGCTTACGAATCAGGATGTTGCCGACCTGATCGCGCTCACACCAGAAGCCTTGCTCTTTGGCCCAGCCGACGATGTAACTCGCCAGCGCTTCTTCGTGAAAAGAGGGATGGGGAATAGAGCAGATCTTAGCGAAAATATCCCACAGCGGCTGTGGAGAGAGTTGAGACAATTCAGACACGACAGGTCTCCTGTGTCAGTGTACCGGCGAGGCCGGACATCGCGAGTTTCCAGTGAAAAATCGCCGTCAGAGAATCTGACGAGCCAGGCCCGAGAATATCACTGTTTTCTACCGGGTGCGCTCTCAGACGCGCTAAAAAAGCCGCAACCAGTGCGCGGGTGCTGGTTTTTAGTGCGTCAACTCCTTATAATCTCGCGCAACCTTTTCCCCGTTGCACATTTTTACGCCACCTCGGTTGGCTGGGATTTCTATTCTATGAGCGAAAAATACGTCGTTACCTGGGACATGCTTCAGATTCATGCCCGTAAACTGGCCCAGCGCCTGCTTCCTGTTGAACAGTGGAAAGGCATTATCGCGGTGAGCCGCGGCGGTCTGGTACCGGCTTCGCTGCTGGCACGTGAACTGGGTATCCGCTACGTCGATACCGTCTGCATCTCCAGCTATGACCACGATCATCAGCGCGAAATGAAAGTTCTGAAGCGCGCAGAAGGCGACGGTGAAGGCTTTATCGTGATCGATGACCTGGTGGATACCGGCGGCACCGCCCAGGCGATTCGCGAGATGTACCCGAAAGCGCGTTTCTGCACCATTTTCGCTAAACCGGCCGGTCGCTCACTGGTTGATGATTATATTGTCGATATTCCGCAGGATACCTGGATCGAGCAGCCGTGGGATATGGGCGTGGTCTACATCCCGCCGATTGTTAAAAGCTGATTGATATGCATCAGACAACGCCCGGTTTTCCGGGCGTTGTGCTTTCTGTGCCTCGCACCCCGAATTGCCGTACAGTACACTTAGCCATCGCCGTTTCTGTTGCAGGAGAAGTGAGTATGTCGAGCAAAAATCTCAGCGAGAAGTTGTTCAAACCGCGCTTTAAACATCCTGAAACCTCAACCCTGGTTCGCCGCCACCATCATGCTACTTCGGATGTCCACTCAGCCCTGGATGGTGACAGCCAGCGTGGCTGGTATCGTATGCTGAATAAGCTGATGTGGACATGGCGTGGCCTGACGCCGCAGGAGATCAGCGAAGTACTGGCACGTATTGCCATCAGCAATGTTGAACATACTGATGAGACGCTGCTCGACACTGTAATCGGTTTTCGCGGCGGCAACTGGCATTTCGAATGGTGTAAACAGGCGGGTATCTGGCAGCAGAAAGCGCTGGAGGCTACCGACGACAGCGAGGCGGGCGACTACTGGTTACACGCGGCGCATCTCTACAGCGTTGCGGCCTATCCCTATATAAAAGGGGATGAGCTGGCCGACCAGGCGCAGACCCTGGCGAACCGCGCCTATGAAGAGGCGACTCAACGCCTGCCGGGCGAGCTGAAACCGCTGACGTTCGCCATTCAGGGTGGCAGCCCGGTTAACGGCTTTCTGCACATGCCGCCTGACGTTGAAGCGCCTTATCCCACCGTGCTGTTCTGTGGCGCGCTCGACTCATTACAGAGCGATCACTATCGCCTGTTCCATGATTACCTTGCCCCGCGCGGCATCGCCATGCTGACCATTGATGTGCCGTCGGTAGGCAACTCGGTGAAATGGACGCTGAGTCAGGACACCAGCTTTCTGCATCAGCAGGTGCTGCGCGATCTGAAAAACGTGCCCTGGATCGACCATACCCGCGTGGCGGCGTTTGGTTATCGCTTTGGCGCTAACGTGGCCGTGCGACTGGCCTATCTGGAATCGCAGCGGCTGCGTGGGGTCGCCTGTCTTGGCCCGATTGTGCATGCGCTGCTGACGCAGACAGCGTTGCAGGATGAGATCCCGGATATGTATATGGATATGCTGGCGAGCCGGCTGGGCATGGCAACCGCTTCTGACAGTGCGCTGCGTACCGAACTCAATCGATATTCGCTGAAAACTCAGGGATTGCTGGGCCGCCGGACGCCGACACCCATGCTGTCGGGCTACTGGCAAAACGATCTTTTCAGCCCGGAAGAGGAGAGCAAGCTGATCGCTAACTCTTCGTCAGACGGTAAGGCGTTGCTGATTCCGGTGAAGCCGATGATGGCCAGTTTCGACAAGGCGCTGAATGAAATTTGCGACTGGCTGGAGAAGCGTTTAAAAAGGTAACTGGCAAAATTTACAGTATTTGCTACAACTAGTAGCGGAATTCTTCCGGGCTGCCGTTAAGCGAAACATGACATCACCTGGCCGTCCGGAAAATCAAGGCTGTATAGCGGTCAAAATCTATGGAGATTCAGCATGACGTTACCAAGTGGTCATCCCCGCAGTCGCCTGCTTAAGCGCTTTACGGAGCTTGGGCCTTATATTCGCGATGGGAAATGTGGCGAAACCCGGTTCTTTTTCGACTGCCTGGCTGCCTGCGTTAATGTGAAACCGGCACCGGAACTGCGTGAGTTCTGGGGCTGGTGGATGGAGCTGGAAGCGCAGGCTGACCACTTTACCTATGTCTACCATATCGGTCTGTTCGATAAAGAGGGTGACTGGTCGGTGGCAACCATCAAAGGCAAAGAGAATACGGCGCGCGTGGAAGAGACCTTACGGAATTTCCATACCCGTCTGAAAGCGATGCTGAAAGAGTTCGAGCTGGATCTGATTCCGGCCAGCGATTTCGATGAGAAACCGGTGAAGCTGAGCGCCTGATTGGGCGGTTCGCTTATACAACAAGCAAAGGGCGCGTTGAAAAACGCGCCCTTTTTCATGCTCACACATTCTGTAGCTTATGCTGTCCGGCATTAGCCTGAAATCAGAACTGGTAAGTCACACCCATCGCGACCACGTCATCGTTGTTAATCGACAGCGCGTTGTCATCATCCAGCTGGTTGATTTTGTAATCAACGAAGGCGGACATATTTTTGTTGAAGTAGTAGGTCGCGCCCACATCGATATATTTCACCAGATCCGCATCGCCGATACCGTTTTCGATATCTTTGCCTTTGGTCTGTACATAGCCAATGGAAGGACGCAGGCCGAAATCAAACTGATACTGCGCCACCAGTTCGATGTTCTGCGCTTTGTTGGCTGCGCCCGCGACGGTAGCACCGGTGTTACGGTTGGTGCCGCTGATTGGTGTCATGTTGCGGGTATCGGTATAGATCGCCGCCAGGTAGACGCTGTTGGCATCATACTTCACGCCTGCACCCCAGGAATCCGCACGGTCACCGCCGCCATAGGCACGTGCCTGCTGCTGGTTGGTACGGTCAGAAGAGGTGATGGCACTCATCAGGCTCACACCGGAATCACCCAGCGCATAGCCCAGTGAGGCACCGTAGCCGTCGCCATTCTGACGGTTGATGTCGGTGCGGGTGTTGGCGCTGGTGGCGTCGTTTTTACCCTGATACTGCAACGCAAACTTCAGCCCATCGACCAGACCAAAGAAGTTGTTGTTACGGTAAGTCGCCACACCGGTAGCGCGCTGAGTCATAAAGTTATCAGAACGGGCTGTACCGTCACCGCCGAATTCCGGGAACACGTCGGTCCAGGCCTCAACGTCATACAGCACACCGTAGTTACGACCGTAATCGACCGAACCATACTGCGAGAATTTCAGACCAGCAAACCCAAGGCGGGTTTTATTGCCGTTGTTGGCGTCGCTGCCTTCGGAGTTATTGACGTTGTACTGATATTCCCACTGACCATAACCGGTCATCAGGTCGTTAATCTGTGTCTGACCCTTAAAGCCGATACGGGTATAGGACTTGTCTCCATCCTGGCTGGCATTATCGCTGATGTAGTGCTCAGCTTTAACTTTGCCGTATAAGTCCAGTTTGTTGCCATCTTTGTTATAGATTTCGGCAGCCTGCGCGGCGGATGCCAGCGTCAGCGTGGAGAGGATCATGGCCAGTGTGCTTTTCTTCATTTGCTATCAATCCCAATGTGAACGCCGTAAAAAAATGAAAGTTTTTGTAAAGCACGGACTTTTTTACCCGTCGGCGATGAACTTTTTATGACACTTTTCATGATTTCTTGTTAACCCTGAACTTTTGGTCTACGTTCTTGTCCGCGTAAATTCGTGCTTTTCCCCTGCTGGCTGTTGGCTTCCTTATCGACTCCTGTTAAAACGTCCTTTCGTAAAAATTTTTCACTACGGCAGGAAATATGAGTGGCAGTCAGACCTTAGTGGTCAAGTTGGGTACCAGCGTTCTCACCGGCGGCTCCCGTCGGCTGAATCGGGCGCACATGGTGGAACTGGTTCGTCAGTGTGCGCAGCAGCACGCGGCGGGCCACCGCATTGTGATTGTGACCTCTGGCGCGATGGCCGCCGGACGCGAACATCTGGGTTACCCCGAACTGCCACCCACCATCGCCTCAAAGCAGCTGCTGGCTGCGGTGGGGCAGAGCCGTCTGATTCAGCTGTGGGAACAGCTGTTCTCAATCTATGGTATCCATATTGGTCAGATGTTGCTGACCCGTGCCGACATGGAAGATCGCGAGCGCTTCCTGAATGCCCGCGACACGCTGCGCGCGCTGCTGGATAACCACATAGTGCCGGTGATCAATGAGAACGATGCCGTTGCCACCGCTGAAATCAAAGTGGGCGATAATGACAATCTCTCAGCGCTGGCGGCGATGCTCGGCGGTGCCGACAAGCTGCTGCTTCTGACCGACCAGCAGGGACTGTTCACCGCCGATCCGCGTAACAATCCTGAGGCTGAGCTGATTAGTGATGTCCATGTGATTGATGATGCGTTGCGTGCCCTGGCGGGCGACAGCGTATCGGGTCTTGGCACTGGCGGCATGTCGACCAAGCTTCAGGCGGCGGATGTCGCCTGCCGCGCCGGTATCGATGTGATCATCGCCTCAGGCAGCCGCAGCGGCGTAATCAGCGATGTTATTGACGGCAAGCCGGTCGGTACGCGCTTTCATGCGCAGCAATCGCCGCTGGAAAATCGTAAACGCTGGATTTTCGGTGCGCCTCCGGCAGGTGAACTCACCGTCGATGATGGTGCGCTGGCAGCAATTATTGAACGCGGCAGTTCGCTGCTGCCGAAAGGGATCCGTGCTATCCAGGGGGAATTTCTCACGTGGGGAAGTGATCCGTATCCGCAGTTTGCAGGGCAGGGATATCGCGCATGGTGTTTCACGCTACAACAGCGACGCGATGCGGATGATTGCCGGTCATCACAGCCAGCAGATCAGCGAAATCCTGGGCTATGAATATGGCCCGGTGGCGGTTCACCGCGACGACATGATCGTCAGTTAAGGAGCGGACAATGCTAGAAGAGATGGGAAAAGCGGCGCGCGCCGCAGCTTACACCGTGGCCGATCTGTCGACTGCAGAGAAAAATCAGGTTCTGATGACTATTGCCGACCGTCTGGAGGCGGAAAGCGCAGACATTCTGGCGGCCAATGAGCTGGATTTAGCCGATGCGCGTCAGAACGGTATGAGAGCCGCGCTGTTGGACCGGCTGACACTCAATCCGCAACGCCTCGGCAGCATCGCCAGCGATGTGCGCCAGGTCTGCCAGTTGGCCGATCCGGTTGGACAGCTAATTGACGGCGGTCAGCTCGACAGCGGGCTGCGTATTGAGCGTCGTCGCGTGCCGCTGGGCGTGGTGGCCGTAATCTACGAGGCGCGTCCCAATGTCACGGTGGACGTCGCCACTCTGTGCCTGAAAACCGGCAACGCCGCCATTCTGCGCGGCGGTAAAGAGACCTGGCGCACCAATGCGGCCACCGTCCGGGTGATCCAGAACGCGCTGAAACAGCACGGTCTGCCTGCGGCGATCGTTCAGGCGATCGAAAATCCGGATCGCGAGCTGGTGAATCAGCTACTGAAGCTGGATCGCTACGTCGATATGCTGATCCCGCGTGGCGGAGCCGGGCTGCATAAGCTGTGCCGGGAAAACTCCACTATTCCGGTGATTACCGGCGGCATCGGCGTTTGTCATATCTATATTGATGAGACGATGGAGATCGAACCGGCACTTGATCTGATCGTCAACGCTAAGAAACAGCGTCCCAGCGCCTGTAACTCACTGGAGACGCTGCTGGTGGATCAGGCGATTGCCGATCGTTTCCTGCCCGCCTTTAGCGCGCGTATGGCACAGGAAGCGATTGCGCTGCATGCTGACAGCAACGTGCTGGCGCAGCTGCAGCAAGGCCCGGCATCGGTCACGCAGGTGAATCCGCAGCAGTACAATGATGAGTGGCTGTCGCTGGATCTTAACGTCAAATTAGTGGCGGATATGGATGAGGCGATCGATCATATTCGTACGCACGGCACGCAGCACTCGGATGCCATCCTGACCCGTAATACCCGCAACGCCGCGCGTTTTGTCCGTCAGGTCGACTCCTCAGCGGTCTATGTCAACGCAAGCACCCGCTTCACCGATGGCGGACAGTTTGGCCTGGGTGCCGAAGTGGCGGTCAGTACACAGAAACTGCATGCTCGTGGCCCGATGGGATTAGAGGCGCTGACGACCTATAAATGGATAGCATGGGGCGACGATACGCTCCGGCCATAACTGCCATAATTTTTAACAAAGCGGGAGTCTTTCAGAGACTCCCGTTTTTTTTTAGCTCCACTTTCCGGTCCAGTGAAAGATAGAGTTTTCTGCGCATCAGCTTAATTTCCGTTCCGGTCTCGTCACTACTGGCCATTATTCTGGCTGATATTCACGCAATTTTTTACGGAACATTCCTGAAAGCCGGGGCTGTACGCGGCCTGAGGCAATATTTTTTGTCCAGCCGCGGGCTGAAGCGGATAATGATTATCAGGAATGCTTGATAAAGCGGTTAGGTAGTAAACGAGCGGTAATATAAAATGAACTGGTAGCAATAATGAAAATAACATCCAGTATCTCTTCTATGGCTGATTATTAACTAATGGTTAAAAAAGAAAGTACAAGACAAGCTTTCACCGCCAGGCTGATAGCGGCCTGTGAGAGTGCCGGCATTGCCGGACATGGACGAAACAAACAGGTTGCCAGGGCTCTGCAGCAGCAAGGCTGTAAGATTTCAACGCCGGGAGTGTGGAAGTGGTTTAACGCGCAGTCAGTGCCGGATGGCGGCAATTTACTGGCTCTCAGCCAGCTGCTGGGCGTCAGGGTTGAGTGGCTGCAATACGGTATGGAACAACCTGCTGAACCGATGACGCTAAGTGCGCTCACCGGTCAGAAGAATGTGTTTCGGATTGATAGCCTCGACATTGGTCAGCGAAGTGCTGCAGGCCTGCCCGCGCGTGATGAGTTTGTCGAGACTATCCAGGCGATCGAATATGGTCTGGATGAGGCGCGGGTGCTGTTCAACGGGCGCCCGGCGGAAAACATCCGGTTAATCGCTATCAACAGTGACTCCATGGCTGACACCTTTGCGCCGCGCGATCAGCTGTTTGTGGATATCAGCGTGCGGATGTTCGACGGCGACGGCATCTATATTTTCACCCTCGATGAGCAGCTCTATCTCAAGCGCCTGCAGCTGCAGCATAAGAAAATCGCTGTAATATCAGATAATAAGCGCTATGAAACCTGGTATCTCAATCATGATGACGTCACCAGCCTGAAGGTACTGGCCAAAGTGATCATGAGCCAGGCGCGACATTATCAAATCCTCGGTTAAGGCCACTTCTGCCGGTTTTTTCAGGAAGGCTGAAAAAAAAATAATCGGCATAAATTCATAAATTTAACCAGCGGTAAATAAAAAATTAACCAACAGTGTTTGATAAAGCATAAGAACCTGTTAATAATTTGAATATGGATGAACGAAGCAGTTCTTTCAGGGACGAGCCGCTCTTAAACAATTGAGGCGCTGCACAAGCGCGAATCATACCACCCCAAAGTTAGTGAACTTTGGGATGGGGTGGATGCGCAAAATGCAGCGTCGTCAGATGCCGTTTATTTCCCCTCGCTTACTTTCCACCTGACTGCTAATGCAGCCGGGCGGTAAGCGTGCGACCGTGATACGCGACATTCGGGCCCGTTCGGTTCGCCGAAAGCTCGCGCCTGCCACCCCATCGCCAAAGACTCATTCACAGGAGGAGTTATGGCGATAATTCACTATGGCAAAAGCGTTTTTATAGGCAACGCACGTACTCGTCGCCACCGGCGGCGCCAACCTCTCAGCAGCCTGACACAGAGCATCGACGAGGCCCTGAACTTCCCAACTGAAACACCCACCCTGAGACGTGCAGAGCAAATCTGCCAGCGTCAGGTCGCCCCGCGCGTTGACCGCGCAATTACTGCACCCCGCGTCACCAGTCAGGAAACACCCAGTTTCGACAATTGCTGTCTTCCGCACGTTCATCTCTACGCCGTGAGCTGAAACGCGCAGAAAACGCATTTTTCCGTTCCGGCTAACTCTTCGCTTTCTCCAGTTCTCACTGGGCGCAATTTGCTGAATTACTGTTCAGTTTTGCTGCAGGGTCAGTAAGGCCTTCTGCTGCGCCGTGCTGAGTAATGATCAGCGAGCGTTATGTATTTCTTTTCACAAGGCTGAGTTGCTTTAACCCGTCATTGAGGAGTCGTTATGAGCCAGATAATCGCAGTACTGAATTTTGAAGAGGGGTATGTCGACACGCCCTATCTCGACACGCTGGGCTTTCCCACGGTGGCCGGCGGCATTCGCATTGGACCCAAGGGGGGCGTCTCTGAGTAATTACGCTTTCCGCGTGCCACGGCGCGTCGGTGATGTCTGGAAGCAGTGCATTCTTGAAAACAAAATTCAGGAGATGCAGGGCAGGGAGCTGCTGCGTAATGCGCTGGCGAAGTGCAACGACGCCCGCACCGACGTGCTGCTGAGCATGGCTTATCAGCTGGGCGTCGAGGGCGTCCTGCAGTTCAAAAACATGCTCAGCGCGATCGTGGCTGAACAGTTTAATGATGCGGCTGACGCGATGATGAACAGCCTCTGGGCCCGTCAGACGCCGGGCCGCGCCAGACGTCACGCGGAGATGATGCGCAGCGGAACCTATGCGGTTTACAGGGGGTTGCTATGAGAGGGTTGATGTTTCTCACCGCCGTGCTGACGGCAATCATCATTCTGCTGCTGCTGCAGCGCTTTACCACCCTCCAGTTTGTCGCTCATGCCCGCCTGCTTTTCAAAACCTGGTCTGTCTGGCTTGCGTCGCTGGGTTCCATGCTCAGCGCCTGGGCGCAGTCGTTTCCTTCGGCCGCCGTTGATGCCTGGAGTGCACTGCCCGAAGACGTTAAAGCGATTCTGCCGCACAACTACCTCGGGCTGGTGGGCGCCTTCATGGTGGCGATGGGGGTGATTGCACAATTTGTTCGTCAGAAAAACCTGCTCAATGCGAAGGAGCAGTCTGAAGGAGCGAAGCCATGACTCTGATTACCACCTTACTGGGCGGCAGTTGGCACTGGCTCGCCGCGCTGGCTGGCGTCATTGCGGCACTGGCCGCCAGTTATTTCGGCGGCAAGAAAATCGGCAAAGTGCAGCAAAAAGCGCGTTCTGACGTCGATAACGCGCAACAGGAGGCGTCCCGCGTCACCGCGGTGGCGCAACAGCAACAACATAACCGCGAGGAGGCTAACCGTGTGGCGACTGACAACCATAGCCTTGATGACGCTGCTGCTCGCGACAAGCTGCAGCAGTCGAAATACCACAAACCCTGAGCCGGTGGCGATCACCGACTCTGCCTGCGTACTTTTTCCCCTCTTTATACCTACGGCGATGACGCGCAAAAAAATGGACGTTCGTACGGTGCGCGCCATCAACACCCACAACGACATGTGGGACTCCCTTTGCGGCCATCCGGCTGCGGCTAAGTAGTGCGCTGATTTCAGCGCGATATCTCTATGATCCTGAGGAGGATTCTATGATCGAAGTTAACTCTTTTGCTGAACTGCGTACCACTGTTCCACCAAAATCAGGTGAAGTCGCGAGCCTTAAACGCTATTACGATAAGGACTCCAGCTTCCGTGGCGGCGCAGACTTTGTCGGTTTCCTCAGCACCACTCCGCTGAAAGATGATGGCGGTACGGTGGCGGTGGGTAACGGTTTCTACTGGAAGCGCACCATCAACGATCCCGCCGAAGTGAACATTCTGCACTTTGGCGCGAAAGGGGATGGCGTGACCGATGACACTGAAGCCTTTAAGCGGATGCTGGCATGGACACAGTCTTACAACGCCTACGCGAAAGCCATTCCGGTGCGTTTTCCGGGGGGCCGCTTCCTGATTTCACCTATCGATATCAGCGATACGGAGTTGTCGTTTTTTGGTCTGGCAGGCGATGATATGGAGCTCGGATCGGCACCGCGCACCACCATCATTTCTGACAAAAGCGCGAATACCGTGTTTAAGGTTAATGCGCGTCGAATCGTCATTAAAGGTATCTGCTGGCACGGACAGGCTAACGCCGGGACTGTCGACACCACAGCGAAAATCACCGTCACGCCTGAACAGTGCAGTAACACGCAGCCGTTCTTTGAAAATACCATTGTCGGAGGCCAGATCGTCAATATCTTCTGCTTCAAGGCGCAAAGTACCGGGGGGAACCGTCTTTAAGCTGCAGGATACGCTCGACAGTAAGTTCGATCAGATTTACAGCTCTAATACCTTTTCACGGGTGTTTGATGTCGGCTGGTCAAACACACCGAAGGGAAACTGGGACCACTCAACCGCCATTGAGCTGTGTAATGCCAACTTCCAGTCAGGCTATGGCGACGCGACGCTCTATATGCCGCGCGTCACACAGGGAGTGATGCGCAACGTCTGGATTGAGCACACGACTAACCCAGGAGATCTGTCGGATGGCGGCTGGAACATCGAAACGCTCAACATTGAAGATTGCGGCACGCCGCTCAATCTCAATAATGCCCGCGTGGTGATGCGTCATATCAACCTGCAGGCGGGGGGCGAAAATCACCAATGATCTGGCCGGAAGTAAGTGGTTATCGACCTTCGAATATGGCTATCGTCGGGATGAGAACTACGGCACGTTCATGACCGGTTCGCTGCGTGCCGGCTACTACAGCGGCTATAAAGTGGTGAACAACACCGATACCGACAACTGGTATCGGCTGGGGCAGCTCTATTTCCCGGCGCCTAACCAGCAATGGGTAATGGAGCTGATCGGGAAAGCGGATGCGACCACGCCCTCCGGCACCGCCGGTTCACCGGTAAATATGCCGGCTACAGGTAAAACCCTGATCAACCTCCAGCGACTGGAGACGGTCTGGGCGGATGCTTACCATATGGGTCAGCCTTCCGTGCTGGACATTCGTTATGGCCGGGTAGGGACCACCTATGCCGTAATCTGGGTCAAGCTGAGAGCGAACAGCGGCGAAACCATGTTCAACCTGAAGACGACCGGTCCGACCCGCTTCGATACCGGTTCCTGCTCGCTGTTCCAGGCTGATATGTCGGTGGTTACGGACATCACCAAAATCAGCAACCTGAAACCCGCTGCACGTTTTGGCATGCACAACGGGCTGGCGGGCATCGGGGCCAACGAAAAAGGGGTGGTTACGCTGGCTACTGCTGCGGGTACGCCGACTAATAAGACCGCTCCGACCGGTTTTGTGCTGATCAATATCAACGGCGTTGACCGTAAGGTTCCTTACTACGATTGATGATCGGCATGTTTTGGGCGAGGCTCCGGCCTCGCCCTTTTTTTGATCTGACATTATCTCCGCTTCTTTTTTACGTCGCCGGGAAAGTCACAGTTGCATTGTGAAGCCAGACAGTCTCCCTGACACAGCCTTTCGCCTTCATCCTCGTCAGCGGGCTGATTGCGATTAATTTGAATTACGGCTTGCGTCACTTTAAGAAGTGTGGCCTAATGAATCGTCGGTTTGATTAACAGACACTATCAAAGTAAGTAACCAAAGCAGTTCTCATCTCTAAGTTTGTCGCGAGACATCCCTTCTTTTTGAGTCTTCTCTTACGTTCTGATTAAAATCTGTTCTCAGGCCATTATGTATGCCGGAAGGCTCGATATATTAAGGATTTAAGCATGTCTAACAAAATTCGCGGTACCGTTAAATGGTTTAACGCAGAGAAAGGCTTCGGTTTCATTTCTCCTGCAGACGGCAGCAAAGATGTATTCGTACATTTCTCTGCAATCCAGGGCACCGATTTCCGTTCATTAGATGAAGGTCAGCAAGTTGAATTCACAGTAGAAAATGGCGCCAAAGGCCCAGCTGCTGCGAACGTTGTTGGTCTCTAAGGACTGAAAATTACTTTTAAATGTCCTCACTGTAGTGGCTCACAGTTTCGTACATCACATTTTGATGTTACAAGAGCCAACCCGCATGGAGCGAAATGCATTTTCTGCAAATCTGTCGTGGTTCAGGTGAACCTGGCAAGGATTGCAATTCAGAGCCAGCTTCGCGCTCTCTGATTAAGGCTAGTGAGCTTTATAGCGTTGTTGCATTTACAGTAATAAAAGGCTGCCTCTGGTAGCCTTTTTTGTTTCTGCGTTTCCTCCTTCTCAAACCTCACGCTTTATCCTCTTAACCTGCCTGTTTACTTTCACTTTCCCTGTTTAACTTTTACCGCTAACCGCTAACCGCTAACCGCTAACCGCTAACCGCTAACCGCTAACCGCTAACCGCTAACCGCTAACCGCTAACCGCTAACCGCTAACCGCTAACCGCTAACCGCTAACCGCTCTGTTGCCTGTAACCTATCCGCTCTTATCGTCACCATTCTTAAACTGGCCCGCCGAAGCAGGCCGTTGAGAGGGATTAACGCAGTACGGGTTGCAGTGAGAGCTTGCCGGTATTAAAGACGCTCATCGCCTGTGCCATACGCTCTGCCTGATCCTGCAGCGCTTGTGAGGCGGCTGACGCTTCCTGTACCAGCGCGGCGTTTTGCTGCGTTACCGCTTCCATCTGCGTAATCGCCTGATTGATTTCATTGATGCCGCTGCTCTGCTCGCTGCTTGCAATGGTGATTTCGCTCATGATGTTTGCCACGCTCTGCACGCTGTTCACTACTTCGCCGATAGTTGAACCGGCGTGTGTTACCAGCTTGCTGCCTTCATCGACTTTAGCGACGGAATCTTCAATCAGTACCTTAATCTCTTTGGCCGCTGAGGCTGAGCGCTGCGCCAGATTACGCACTTCACTCGCCACGACCGCAAAGCCACGACCCTGTTCACCCGCGCGTGCCGCTTCAACCGCGGCGTTCAGGGAGAGAATATTGGTCTGGAAGGCGATGGAGTCGATAACGCTGATGATATCGACAATTTTTCGTGAGGAGAGGGCGATCGCTTCCATCTTCTCAATGACCTGCTCCATCACCACGCCACCTTCACGCGCCACGCTGGAAGTGGTTGAAACCAGGTGATTGGCTTCACGCGCGTTGTCGGCATTGTGTTTCACGGTCGACGTCATCTGCTCCATGGCAGAGGCAGTCTCTTCCAGCGAACTGGCCTGCTGTTCGGTTCGGGTCGAAAGATCAAGGTTCCCGCTGGAGATCTGATTAGAGGCCACGGCAATAGTGTCGGAGCCGGTACGCACTTCGGTCACAATCGACAGCAGATTATCGTTCATTCGTTGCAGCGCCTGCATCAGGACGCCAGTTTCATCGCGTGAGGTCACCTGCATCTGTGAACTCAGATCGCCTGCGGCAACGCGTTCAGCAACGTCAACCGCTGCAACCAGCGGACGCACAATAGAACGGGTCAGGAAGTAGCCCAGCAGAATAGACGCCAGAATCGCCAGCGCGGAGAAAATCAGCGTAATGGAGATAGCTGACTGACCATTTTCCACAATACCCTGGCCTTCACTGCGCAGCTGTGCGTCCTGAGAGTTGGCAAAATCCACGGCATCCTGAAGGAATTTGTTCTGGGTGGCGGTCATCGATTTCAGGACATAGGTGCTGGCAGCCTCAAAATCGCCCGCTTTCACCAGGGTGATCAGCTCTGCTTTAACTTTCTCAAAAGCCAGGGAAGAGGCCAGCAGACCGGCGATCTTTTTCTTGCCGACCGGCGTGACCTGAATATCTTCGATCCTTTTCATTGCGCTGTTGGTGCGTTGCGTGGCTTCATCCAGCTGACCATAACGCTTCACATTCATTTCCGGACGTGTCGTGTCGATCACCATGCCGCGCAGGTATTTGATCTGATCGTTGACGCCATCGCGCACATCAAATGCCAGTCGTACTTTCACATAACGATCGTCAACGATCGAGGCGATCGCCGTATTAATGCTGTTAATCCTGGTTATGGATGTCACGCCAATCACTATCAGTAACGTCACAATAATACCGAAGGCTGCTGCGAGCCGCATTCCCACCTTCATATTCTTGATACTGAACATGTTCTCTTCCCCGTTTTATTATTAATCAATTTGTTAGCAACACTCAGGTTTCCTGCTGTTGTGCGCAGTGCCTTGCTGATGTCTGTGGTCACAGCCTCAGGCAAAAAAGGTGATCTCGCGCATACTGTTATCGGAGCACGAAGTTGTACCTTTAATAATTTTTAAGTAATAACGCCGGGTGAATAAATAGTCAGTAAAAATCATCAGAAACGGTTAAGTAATAACCAGAGGAAATTCAGACAAAAAAAAGGGCTGTCAGCAGTGATGCTGACAGCCCGATCCAGACAAGGATGAATGGATTCAGAAAACTAAGAAGTAGAGGCCTGTCCAGAACGCGACGCTTAACGTGACGGCGCTAATCCAGGCCAGCTGGCGTAAACGGCCACGCAGCACCTTTTGACGGGAAGGCGTAGCAGGTGCAGGCGTAACGGGTAAAGTTTCAATGTGCATAGTCGGTTCCTGATCAGGTCAGCCATTCCGCTGGCTAAAAAGTAAAAGCGTGCCGGGCATTCTTAGCGGCCCGCATTCGCTTAGCGGGCAGTGTCGAGAACGTTGAAAATCACGTCTGATAGCTCATTCAACTCAAACTTCGCCACATAACCGTCGGCACCCACTTTGCGCACGTGATCTTCGTTGGCGCTGCCAGAGAGTGAGGAGTGAATGACGACTGGCAGAGCCTTGAGGATCGGGTCACGCTTGATGTTGCGGGTCAGCGTAAAACCATCCATCTCTGGCATTTCCAGATCGGTCAGCACCAGGGCGATTTTGTCGTGAATCGATTCGCCGGCAGCCTGCGCTTCCTGGCTCATCAATTTAATTTTTTCCCAGGCATCCAGACCGGTGTTAAACATCAGCGCCGGAATGCCCATACTCTTCAGGCCCTGCTCCAGCAGCTGACGCGCGACTTTGGAATCTTCTGCCACAATCGCCACCGCACCTGGGCGGTAGTTGAAGGCACGCGGTCTGGCCGCTTCCGGTTCGACGCCGCGCACCGATGGGATGATGTCATACAGGATTTGCTCAACGTCCAGCACCATCGCCAGCTCGTTGCTCTGCTTGTCACTGTCCAGGCAGGCGATGCTGGTAATGTTGCGGCCGCCGATACCGGCTTCGGCGGTATGCACCTGGCTCCAGTCGAGACGCACAATGTTCTCAACTGACTCCACGGCAAACGCCTGGGTGTTACGGGCATACTCGGTGACCAGCAGCAGGTTAAGACCGGTTTCCGGCACACAACCCGCCACGGCAGGCAGGTCGATGACCGGAATGAACTGGCCACGAATACTTGCCATACCCAGCAGCGGCGAACGCATGCCTGCGGCTTTAGTGATAGTTGGCATCGGCACAATTTCACGCAGCTTGAAGACGTTAATGCCAAACAGTTCAGACTTGCCTTTCAGCTGATCGGAACCTAAGCGAAACAGCAGCAGCTCAAACTTGTTCGATAACGCGAGGTTCGCTCTCTCATCGATCTCTTTCTGAAAATTATCCATGGTTGCCTCTGCATTAACGCAGCTGGTGAAATAGGGTGTGAACAGGTTATCGGCAGCAAACAGAAAAAGGTGAGAAGAGAAGGGTGAAATAAAACGGACGCCAATTAATGTGCCAGGATTAACCCTGAAGGTTCAACATGGACACCTTTCCAATAAAGGAGTGTGAAATGAAAAAAGTGATTCTGGCGTCGTTGCTGATGATGATGAGTGCGGGTGTTTCGGCCGAAGAGGGCGGATACAAAGCGGGCGATACGCCGCCACCGCAACACAAGCAGGATGCCGGCTATAAAGGTTCAGAAGATACCGGTCAGACGCATATTGATCAGATCCGCGATTTCCGTCAGGACGGATATGTGACGCTGGAAGGTTACATCGTGAAGAAAGAGCAGGGCGAACGGTATCAGTTCCGTGACAACACCGGTACCTTACCGATTATCGCGCCGAAGAAGACCTTTGGTGGTAAAACCTACACCGCAGAAGACAAAGTACGCGTCAGTGGCAAGGTACAGGGTAAAGGGGATAAAACCACGCTGCATGTGACCCAAATCGAAGAGCCGTAACAAACCGGGCGAGGTAATTTCCTCGCCCGTTTTATTTAGTCCTTCAGCAGAATCGCCCGGCAGGTTTTGCCTTTGATTTTGCCCTGCTTGAGTTTCACCAGCGCATTTTTGGCCTGATTCGCCTCAATCGCCACGTAGGCGTGGGTCGGCGTAAGGACAATTTTGCCGATCTGCTCGGCACGATAACCCGCTTCACCCGTCAGCGCGCCCAGAATATCTCCCGGACGTATCTTGGCTTTACGGCCACCATCAATGCACAAAGTCATCATAGCTGCAGGCAGCGGCTTGCTGCTGCCCTTTTTCAGCGTGCTGGCAGAGACCCACGGCAGCTTCTGCTGCAGGAAATCTTCCAGCGCATGCGCGCGAGCCATCTCATCGGCAGCAACCAGGCTGACCGCAACGCCATGTTCGCCCGCACGCGCCGTACGACCAATGCGGTGCAGGTGGATTTCAGGATCCCAGGCGAGCTGATAGTTAACCACCATCGCCAGCGATTTGATGTCGAGTCCGCGTGCAGCGACGTCGGTGGCGACCAGCACGCGACCACTGCCGTTAGCGAAGCGGATCAGCACGCGTTCGCGATCGCGCTGCTCCAGATCGCCATGCAAAGGCAGGGCGCTGATATCACGCGCGTTAAGCGCCGCGGCGACATCATCACATTCACGTTTGGTGTTGCAGAAGACCACACAGGATGAGGGCTGACGATCGCTGAGCAGGGCTATCAGCAGACCCAGTTTTTCATTGTGGCTGGCTTCGAAAAACTGCTGATCGATTGAAGGCAGTTCGCTGACATCTTCTGTCACCACGCTCAGCGCATCACGCTGAAAGCGGGTGCTGATGGCCGTAATGCCGTCTGGCCAGGTGGCGGAAAAGAGCAGCGTCTGGCGCGAGGTGGGCGTCGCTTCAATGATCGTTTCCATATCATTCAGGAAACCCATCTCCAGCATCCGATCGGCTTCATCCAGTACCAGCGTGCTGAGCTGGTCCAGCTTGAGGTTTTCGCGGTTAATGTGGTCGAGGATACGACCCGGCGTGCCGACCACGATATGGGGCGGATGCACCAGCGAATCACGCTGTGCGCTCATCGGCTGTCCTCCACACAGAGTGAGAACTTTGATGTTGCGGGTGAAGCGCGCCAGCTGGCGCAGCACATTGCCTACCTGATCCGCCAGTTCACGGGTCGGACAGAGAATGAGTGCCTGGGTCTGAAAGCGGGCGCTGTCGATATGGTGCAGTAAACCAATACCAAAGGCAGCCGTTTTACCGCTGCCGGTTTTCGCCTGCGCGCGCACGTCGCGTCCCTGCAGAATGGCGGGCAGCGTAGCGGCCTGCACGGGCGTCATGCTGGTGTAGCCCATCTCGCGCAGGTTTTCGAGCTGCCTGTCGGGAAGCGAATTGAGGGTAGAAAAAGCGGTCACGGGCGCGGCCTCTGAGGCTGAAAGTGTAGGGCATTATTGCGGGGCAAGTCTGGCAGAAAGCACGCCTGACAGCAACGGGAACCTCGATGGTTAGCAGTATGAAACTATATCTGTCAGAGGGCTTAGGAATAGACTGAAGTTTACGGGAAAAAGGTGGTTTATTTTTATAGATTAACCCCGACTTAATGTGATTGTTCCAGAATGACGATCTTTTGAGGCCAGCGATTATTTGATAAGTAGCCGTTTTTAAATATTTATTTCATTGTTAATCAGATAAATCCTTAACTACTACTCCAGTAATAGAATTAATCATTAAAAAATATCACCACTAGTGCCGATAAAAATCCTGAGCTAATTGCTTTATATTTAGCGCGCCATATTCCTGGTACAACGACCGGTAGAGGGTATTTGCATTGAGTAATCGCATCCAGGGACCACATGAAAATGTGCTTAAAATAGTAGGCCGCGCCGTACTGACACTGCATGTTCATGGAGAGAGCTTATCGGCTGATAAGATCGCTTCGATGATTGCGTGTTATGCGGAAGATGAGCCCTGTGATCAGGAAGATCGTCGCTTATACGCGCTGGCAATGGAACTAATGTCGAATGATAAATGGGCCAAAAGCGCGTAACCCGCACTCCGCTCAGGTAAATGCAGAGCCTCCCTTGTGGAGGCTCTGTTGTTTTTGGGGGGAGTGGGTTTGCGTTGTGGGGCGGGTACTGGCTCCCGGCGCTTTAGGTAAGGTGATCGTCTGTAACCGGGCCGGAGCCGGCTCGATCTCTTCGAATTTGCTGAGAAGGCTCAGCGCGGGCGATTACGCACCTCATACCTGAGGTGCGCCCGAAGCCGGGCCAACGCTTTGCGTTGTTCAAAAATGCTCCCGGCGTTTTTGTCGGTGGCCCGTAATGCTTTGCTACAGGCATATGCTCCCTTCGCTTCACGTCCGGCAGATGCTTCCCGTTTCTGGACCGTCGCTGCTGGTAAACCACGGGCACTGAGAATCTATCAGCAATAAACAAGCTTAAAGCGCAGGGAAGCCGGTCAGAAAAGGAAAGCGTCCCGCGCCAGGGACGGCGCGGGCCGAGCGGCCATGGATGGCTTAAGCGCCTTTCCGATCTGACCGGTTTCCCTGAGCCGGCTCGATCTCTCCGCATTTGCTGAGAAGGCTCAGCGCGGGCGATTACGCACCTCATCCCTGAGGTGCGCCCGTAGCCGGGCCAACGCGTTGCGTTGTTCAAAAACGCTCCCGGCGTTTTTGTCCGCAGCCCTGCTGTTTCAGGCCGGGGCCAGCGCAAACACCGGTTTACCGCGCGAGAAGGTCGCGACGACTGGCGAAATCCGTGCCACGGCTTCGGCGGAACAGCTCGCCGCTACCAGCATCATGCTCGCTTCATCGCCCGGTACTGGCCACTGGCGGTCACCCTGGGCTGTCAGCGGCAGCCGATCGTCTGTGGCGATCGCCAGCGCCCGCGACAGCGAGAACTCATCCGATCCCTGATAGAGCTGCGCATAGAGATTCGCTTTTTCCAGCATGCTGCCGGTGCCAAACGGTGACCAGTGATCGATAACGCTGTCGGTGCCGGTCATCACCTTCACGCCCGCTGCCTGTAATTGCGGAATCGGCATGGTCAGCTTGCCGATCGGCAGCGTAGAGGCGACGCTGAACTGCTGCTCCGCCAGCCCTGCGATCATCTTATCCAGCGCACTACCGGACAGAGTCGCCAGCGCAAAACCGTGGCTCAGCGTCACTTTGCCCTTCAGCGCCGGATTCTTTGCCACGGTGTCAATCATGTACTGAATCGCCGCCACGCCAGCGGGTGAGGTTTCATGCAGATGTATATCCACGCCGCGCTGATAGTCGAGCGCAATCTGGAACATCGCATCCAGTGACTTCTCCATGGCACCATCGACATTGGTGGGGTCCAGGCCGCCGACATACTCAACGCCGTGCTGCATCGCCTCGCGCATCAGCCCATCGACCTGCGAGTGCAGCAGGCCATGTTGGGGAAAGGCTACAATCTCGCAGGGAAAGGCGGGGTGACGGGCTAATGCCGCCTGCAGATGCTCCAGACTTTGCAGGCCGCTGACCGGATCGATATTGCAATGGCTGCGGGCGCGGGTGGTGCCTTTGGCGTGCAGCAGGGCGATCAACCCTTCGGCGCGCGCCTGAGAGTGCGGTAGCAGTTGCGGAATCAGCACCTGTTCACGCGCAATCATGTCCATGATGGTTTTGCCCTGACGGGGACGCGGAGCCTGCCACGGGCCGCCGTAGAAGGTTTTATCAAGGTGGATATGCATATCCTGGGTGGCGGGCAGCAGCAGGGCATCCTGTGCATCCCACGACGGCAGGGTGCTGTCACCCTGACCCGCGGGTGTCAGCTGGTCAATTTTACCGTCGCGCACGCTGATGTCGTAACGCCCGGTGCGGGTCGCAACGATCTCATCATCCTCACGGATAAAGCCCTCCTCCAGCCGCACATTGCGCAGCAGATAGTGATCCTGCCGGGGCAGGGCGGCGGGCTGGTCGGGATTGATGGAGGACAAAGGTGATGGCGTGGCGGCACTGGCCTGGCCGAGACCGGCGGCCAGCAAGCCGCCTGCGGCGGTCCAGCGGACGCCCTGCCCAAGGAAATCACGACGGCTCGGCGAAGAGGAAATAGGCATCAGAGGCTCCTGCAAAGTGAACAAGGTCTTAATCTGACAAACGACGCTCCACCCTGCTGCGTTATTTTCCACTGACGACTATTCGATATCTCACTGCCAGCGCAGCTGGCTGAAGGTTGCCAGGGATTCCGCCAGCTCGCGCTGCAGCGGATCCTGCGGATGACGACAGAACAGCGCCAGTTCGAAGGTATCAATCACCGGCAGACCCTGTTCCGGGCCCAGTACCCGATGTTGCGGCAGGCGGCAGCTGGCGGGCAGTAATGTCAGCCCCAGACCCTGCGCACTGGCGGCGGCCAGCGCGACCAGGCTGGCGCTGCTGTAACTAATGCGCCAGCTACGGCCCAGTGCGTCGAGCGTCTGACACACCTCATCGCGATAGAGCCCCTGCTGGGGAAACAGCACCAGCGGTACCGGCGTCTGCTCAAAGCAGGGCCACTCTGCGCTATCGAGCCACAGCAGGGGTTCAGGACGCGACGCCAGCGGACGCTCGCCAGCGGGCTGTTTAATCAGCATGATATCGAGCTCTTCACGCTGCCAGGCGCGACGCAGCTCCACCTGCATGCCGCTCATCACGTCCAGCCGAAGTTGCGGATGGTCGCGACTGAAGTGCGCCAGCAGACCGGCCGTGGGCGCGGCGAAATCTTCCGGCACGCCAAGACGCAGCACACCGTCGCGCCACTGGTCACTCAGCACATCGTGCGCTTCCCCATTCAGGGCGATAATCCGCCGGGCGTAGCCTAAAAGCTTCTCGCCCTCTTCGGTGATCTGCACCTGATGCGAGGAGCGGTTGAGCAGCTCTTTGCCGACCATTTCCTCCAGCCGTCGCACCTGCTGGCTGACGGTGGACTGCGACAGGTGCACCCGGTCGGCGGCGCGGGTAAAGCTGGCGGTTTCGCATACCGCGACAAAGCTGAGCAGCTGTTGCGGGGTAAACATCGGCTGACGATTCATATTTCCACTACCTGGCAGAGTAATATTTCATTTCCAGATAGTAACGACTGCTGCCAGGCTGGCAACTTTTAACTGTGTGGATCTCAGATGAAGAGAGAGAACAACCTGCTGCTGGCGGCGCTGGTGTTAGCCGGGCTCAATATGCGACCGCTGATGACCTCGGTCAGTCCGTTACTCGGCGAGCTGCGTCAGAGCATCGGTCTGTCGCCGCTGGCGGCATCGCTGTTGCCTGCGGTGCCGATGATGATGATGGGTGCCATTGCATTAGTCAGCGCCCCGCTGATGCAGCGCTTTGCGGTGCGTAAACTGCTGCTGGGTGGCCTGGTGCTGCTGTTGCTGGCGCTGGTGAGTCGGCTGTTTGTGGCTGACGGAGGCTGGCTGGTGCTGAGTACTGTGCCGGGAGGGGCGGGCATTGGCATTGTGCAGATGGCGATGCCGGGATTGATCCGTCAGCGATTTGGCAGCCGCAGTGCCGGCGTGACCGGACTGTGGGCAGCGGCGCTGATGGGCGGCGGTGGGATTGGCGCGGCGATCTCGCCGTGGCTGAATGGGCAGCTTGGCTGGCAGGGCGCGCTGAGCAGCTGGGCGCTGCCGGTGGTGCTGGCCATCCTGCTCTGGCTGTTTATCACCACCCCACGTGCAACCCGGACAGAGGCCGCCGCTCTGCCTTCGCTGTGGCGGAAAACCCGCGCCTGGACGCTGGCGTTGAGCTTCGGTCTGGTGAACGGCGGATATGCCATCTGTGTCGCCTGGCTGCCCGATTTTTATCATCAACTCGGCTGGAGCGCGCAGGCGGGCGGTTCACTGCTTGGCATGATGATCGGCTGTCAGGTCACGGGTGCGCTGCTGCTGCCCTTGCTGGCGCGGGGCCGCGATCGCCGTCCGCTGCTGCTGCTGACACTGGCGATGCAGTTCAGCGGCATGCTCGGTTTCCTGTTTGCGCCACAACTGGCGCCGTGGCTCTGGGCGGGGATTGCGGGCTTCGGGCTGGGCGGGGCATTTCCGCTGGCGCTGGTGCTGGCGCTGGATCATCTGGAGCAGCCGCAGGCTGGCGCGCGGCTGGTGGCTTTTATGCAGGGCGTCGGCTTTATTATCGCAGGCAGCATGCCGTTTATCGCGGGGCAGTTGCATGCGCTCACCGGTCACTTCACCAGCGTCTGGTTATTGCAGGCGGCGGTCACGCTGCTGTTAATCGTGCTTAATCTGCGTTTCCATCCGCGCAGCTATCAGCACGCCTTTCCTGAGGTGAATCGCTGATTTTGGTCCGACCAATCCCGGCAATATTTTTCTCTGGTTCACACTCCGGGAAAATTCGCGCATCTTCTGTTGCCACAGGTTAACAATGCGTTAACTATCTGTTGCCATAAGCCCCGATACAGCGGTTTGGTCTGACCAATCCGGGGCAGATGGCACCAGCGCTGCGGCTGCGTGCCACGTCACCTTTTCCTCTGGAGATACTGGCATGCAGATCTGGCAACAAAACTACGATCCGCTGGGTAATATCTGGCTTTCAAGCCTGATCGCACTGATCCCGATTCTCTTTTTCTTCTTTGCGCTGATTAAGCTGAAAATGAAAGGCTACCTGGCGGCCACCACCACCGTGGTGCTGGCGCTGCTGGTGGCGCTGTTTCTCTATCAGATGCCGGTTGCACAGGCGCTGGCCGCCGTGGTGTATGGCTTTCTCTATGGCTTGTGGCCGATTGCCTGGATTATTGTCGCCGCGGTGTTCGTCTACAAGATCTCAGTCAAAACCGGCCAGTTCGACATTATCCGCGCCTCTATCCTGTCGATTACTCCCGATCAGCGTCTGCAGATGCTGATTGTCGGCTTCTCGTTCGGAGCGTTTCTGGAAGGGGCTGCGGGCTTTGGTGCGCCGGTGGCGATTACCGCCGCGCTGCTGGTGGGACTCGGCTTTAATCCGCTCTACGCCGCCGGGCTCTGCCTGATTGTGAACACCGCGCCGGTGGCCTTTGGCGCGATGGGCATCCCGATTATTGTGGCGGGGCAGGTGACCGGGCTGGACAGTTTTGCCATCGGCCAGATGGCCGGACGCCAGCTGCCGCTGCTGACCCTGATTGTGCTGTTCTGGATTATGGCGATCATGGATGGCTGGCGCGGAGTGAAAGAGACCTGGCCGGCGGTGGTCGTGGCAGGGGGGATCGTTTGCCATTGCCCAGTTCCTCAGCTCCAACTTCCTGGGTCCGGAGCTGCCCGATATTATCTCGTCGCTCGCCTCGCTGATTTCGCTGACGCTGTTCCTGCGGGTCTGGAAGCCGGTGCGCATCTTCCGCTTTGCCGATGCAGAGGCGAAACAGGGCGATCCGTTGCTGCCACCGCAGAAGTATCGGCTGGGGCAGGTGATCCGCGCCTGGATGCCGTTCCTGTTTCTCACCGCCACCGTCACGCTCTGGAGTATCCCGCCGTTTAAAGCGCTGTTCGCCAAAGGCGGTGCGCTCTATGAGTGGGTGCTGGCTATGCCGGTGCCGATGCTGAATGAGCTGGTGGCGCGGATGCCGCCCGTGGTCGGCACTGCAACCCCTTATCCGGCCATCTTTAAGCTGGATCTGGTGTCCGCCACCGGCACCGCCATTTTAATTGCGGCGATCATGGCGATGATTTTCCTGCGCATGAAGCCAAAGGCGGCATTGCAGACTTTTGGTGAAACGCTGAAAGAGCTGGCGCTGCCGATCTACTCTATCGGGATGGTACTGGCCTTTGCTTTTATCTCGAATTACTCCGGGCTGTCTGCGACGCTGGCACTGGCGCTGGCGCACACCGGCCACGCTTTTACCTTCTTCTCACCGTTCCTGGGCTGGCTGGGCGTCTTCCTGACCGGATCAGACACCTCATCGAATGCGCTGTTTGCTGCTTTACAGGCCACGACCGCGCAGCAGATTGGCGTCTCCGATATTCTGCTGGTGGCGGCCAACACCACCGGTGGCGTGACCGGTAAGATGATCTCGCCGCAGTCGATCGCTATCGCCTGTGCGGCGGTCGGGCTGGTGGGTAAAGAGTCCGACCTGTTCCGGTTTACCGTTAAACACAGCCTGATTTTCACCTGTATGGTCGGTGTGATAACCACGCTTCAGGCCTACGTCTTCCCCTGGATGATCCCATGAGCAGCAATGCCGATCCGCTGGTGACGCGCCTGCGGGCCTATATCACCGAACATCAGCTCGAGCCGGGCATGCGCCTGCCCGCCGAGCGGCAGCTCTCTGCGGAGCTTGGCGTCTCGCGCTCCTCGCTGCGTGAAGCCATACAACAGTTGATCAGCAACGGCATGCTGATTAGCCGACGCGGCGGCGGCACCTGGATCCGTCAGCAGCTGGCGCCCTGGTCGGAACAGCGCATCGTCGAGCCGATTCGCCAGCTACTGCGCGACGATCCCGACTACCGCTACGACATTCTGGAAGCGCGCCATGCCATCGAGGCCAGCACCGCCTGGCACGCCGCACTGCGCGCCACCGATGCCGACAAAGAGAAGCTGCAGTACGCTTTCGACGCCACCCTGAAGCTGAAAGAGAGTGACGATCCCGATCTCGCCGCCCAGGCTGATGTGCGCTTCCATCTGGCGATTGCCGAGGCGTCGCACAACGTGGTGCTGCTGCAGACCATGCGTGGTTTTTTTGAGCTGCTGCAATCGTCGGTGATGCAGAGCCGTCAGCGCATGTATACCCAGCCCGCGATTTTCGCCCGCCTGACTGAACAGCATCAGGCGCTGCTCGATGCGATCCTCACGGGCGATGCCGACGCTGCGCGCCAGGCGGCGATGCAGCATCTGGGATTTGTGCACACCACCATGAAAAGCCTGCATGAAGATGAAGCGCGTCAGGCGCGCATCACCCGCTTACCGGATAACGACACACGCAACCCAAAGGAATCTGACTGATGATTATCTCCGCTGCCAGTGACTATCGCGCGGCCGCGCAACGTATCCTGCCGCCGTTCCTGTTTCACTATCTTGATGGCGGTGCCTATGCCGAGCACACCCTGCGTCGCAACGTAGAGGATCTCTCGGATGTGGCGCTGCGCCAGCGCATTCTGAAAAATATGTCGGAACTGAGTCTTGAAACCAAACTGTTCAATGAAACCCTGTCGATGCCGGTTGCGCTGGCACCGGTCGGCCTGTGCGGCATGTATGCCCGCCGGGGTGAAGTACAGGCGGCGCGCGCGGCAGACCTGAAAGGCATTCCGTTTACCCTGTCGACGGTCTCGGTCTGCCCGATCGAAGAGGTGGCCCCGCAGATTAAGCGCCCCATGTGGTTCCAGCTCTATGTGCTGCGTGACCGCGGCTTTATGCGCAATGCGCTGGAGCGCGCCAAAGCCGCCGGTTGCTCCACGCTGGTGTTTACCGTGGATATGCCCACGCCGGGTGCGCGCTATCGCGATGCGCACTCCGGGATGAGCGGCAATCATGCGGCGCTGCGTCGTTACTGGCAGGCGGTCACCCATCCACAGTGGGCGCTGGATGTGGGTCTGCAGGGGCGCCCTCACGATCTGGGGAATATCTCCACGTATCTGGGCAAGCCTACCGGGCTGGAAGATTACATCGGCTGGCTGGCGAATAATTTCGATCCCTCTATCTCGTGGCGCGATCTGGAGTGGATCCGCGAGTTCTGGGATGGACCGATGGTGATCAAGGGCATTCTCGATCCGGAAGATGCGCGTGATGCGGTGCGCTTTGGCGCCGATGGCATCGTGGTCTCTAATCACGGCGGACGCCAGCTGGATGGCGTGCTCTCCTCGGCGCGTGCGCTACCGGCCATTGCCGATGCGGTAAAAGGTGACATCGCCATTCTGGCGGACAGTGGCATTCGCAACGGGCTGGATGTGGTGCGGATGATTGCGCTGGGGGCAGACAGCGTGCTGCTGGGACGGGCATTTATCTATGCGCTGGCAACCCACGGTCAGCGCGGCGTAGAAAACCTGCTGACGCTGATTGAAAAAGAGATGCGCGTTGCCATGACCCTCACCGGCGCGAAGTCGATCGGTGAAATTACCCGCGATTCGCTGGTGCAGGCGGAAGCGTTACTGGCACCGCAGAGCACACCGCCACGTCCCCGCGCGGTGAGTTGAGCCTGCGAAAATGAATGTATTGTCTATACTTAGCTTCTTTACCAACAGGAGGAACGACATGACTATTCATAAGAAAGGTTCGGCGCATTGGGAAGGCGATATCAAAGGCAAAGGCACCGTCAGCACCGAGAGCGGCGTGCTGAGCCAGCAGCCTTATGGCTTTAACACCCGTTTTGAAGGCGGCAAAGGCACCAACCCGGAAGAACTGATTGGTGCAGCGCATGCAGCCTGTTTCTCTATGGCGCTGTCGCTGATGCTGGGCAACGCAGGTCATCCACCGGAAAGCATTGATACCACGGCCGACGTGTCGCTGGACAAAAAAGGCGATGGCTTTGCCATCACCAAAGTGGCACTGACCAGCACCATCTCTCTGCCAGGCATTGATGAGTCGACCTTCGACGAGATCATCAATAAAGCCAAAGCGGGCTGCCCGGTTTCTCAGGTACTGAACGCGGAAATTACGCTGGATTACACCCTGAACAACTGATGCCGGTAACGGGTCGCCTTTTGGCGGCCCGGGCGTTATGCTATGCCTCACCGGTCCTGTTGCTGACCGGAACAGATGCGCCTTCTGGCGCATCTTCGCTTTCTGACCAGAGGAAACTGAGGTGACGAGATACCGGGCAGCCAAAAAATACTGGAAGATGGTGCTGGTTCTGTTGTGCATCTGTGGCGCGCTGCTGCTGATTCGCTGGGCTGCCATGATCTGGGCCTGAACAGATGAAGGGGATTGGCCGCCACACGCTGGGCATATTATTAATGGTGATTATTGTGCTGGAAGCGGTTCACTATCTGCTTACTGCCTCATGGCTGCCGTGGCGATAAACGCGCTCAGACAAAGGCATCCTCGCGCCTTTTAGCCCGCACATCGCTGCGCGCAATGCGATAAGCCTTGCGCGGATCGCCCACCACAAACTCAAAGGTTGGCGTGTAGTAAAATGGCAGCCAGCCGCCATAGCTGCTCTCCCACTCCCAACGGACGGGGCAGGGCCACAGAATGCCATCATACAAAAGATAGTAAACCCAGCGTCCACCAGGACGACGGGGGCGTGATGTTTTCATGGGATTCACAACGATAATGGTTAACAACAGCTTATATTTTGTACGCTAAAGCGTCAGCTTGCAACGTTACAGCCCTGCTTTATTGAACCTGGCCCTGAATTAGCGATGTACTTCGCCGCACAGCAGTACCACATTCGGTCTGACTTTATGAATGCGGTTCGCCATCGTTTCACAGTCGACCTTCGTCGGATAGATGCGCTCTGATACCGGCAGCGCCTCGCAGGCATCGTAGCCGCATGCGCTCACTAACAACACAAATCCTATCAACATAGATCCTCTCCTTTACACGGTCTGGTGGTCCGGACTGTGGTGCTTTTTTATCCCTTTTTTAACATCCAGTATAGACAAACGTGCCGGGGCGGCATTGTCAGTGTGAGCTATGGTCCGCCAGCCAGGGTGTGATGCGGCGGCCTGTAAGGTGTGTCAGAAGGGGCGGGCCTGACGCTAGCCTGCGAAATACCAGGCGGGCAGCAGCGCAATCAGGTTATTCAGCGTGTGCAGGAAGATGGGCAGCGCCAGACTGTTACTCCGCAGCCGGGCGTAACAGAGCAGTAGCGAAAACAGCGTCAGGGCGATAAGGGTCTGCCAGTGCACATACTGCGTATGCATCACCGCAAACAGCAGTGAGGTCAGCAGCATACAGGCAAAGCGGCTCCGTGGCGCCCACAGCAGAAAGCCCTGCAACAGAAAACCGCGGAACAGCACCTCTTCAAACACCGGTGCGAGCAGCACGGCGGTGAGCAGCAGAATTAGCAGCGAATTGCGTCCCTGTTGGGCCTGCATCACCAGCCATCCTTCCGGCTGCATAAACTGCATCTGTGCGGCCATCAGAACAAATAGCGCGCCAGTAAACAGCAGAGTTTGCAGCGTGCAGAGTTCACCCAGCGGCAGGTCGGTGCGGCGCTGGCAGTAAAAGCGGTAAAGCGGATAGATAACAGCAAATTCAAACAGGCAGAGCACCGGCACCAGCAGGCCGTCATTACGCAGCACGCTGTAATTAGGGAACAGCGTGATCAGCATGGTAACCAGGTAATAGACCACAAAGCTGCCGACGTAGAACAGCGTCAGTGTCACTCTGTCGGAATTGGTATTCATAGGCGACTCTGCCAGCGAAGGTTAGCGCATAGTAGCAATGCACCAGATCGCTGTCGAGTCAGCCTGTAACACAATATTTAAGCGCAAAATGTTAACCGCAGACTAAACACCCGCGCCCGCGAGCCGATAACTGAGGAAACTAATCTGGTCAGCACTGCATGTTGTATTGCAGGCCCGTCATCTCAAACTCTGACTGTGTAGTGAGCACTCTTAATGACTTCTAACCCTCCGGCGCCACCCTCGCCTCCATTCAGTCATGCCGCTGAAGACCGCACTGTCCGCTTTACGCGGCGCAGCCTGCGCACGCTTTCGCTGCTGCTGTTTGGCGTGCTGGTGCTCTCGATGCTGATGGTGCTGACGATTGCGCAGCGGCAAAACAGCGTATCGGTTGAGCATGACCAGTTGCTGATGCAGCAGGCGTGGAAAAATCGTCAGGAGGCGATGGTCACGGATATCCGGGATTATGCGTTCTGGGGCGAAGCCTGGCGCAATCTCCATGTCAGGGTCAACAAAGTCTGGGCTTATGACGAAGAGAACTTTGGTCCGGGCCTCTACGAAGAGTATCACTATGAGGGCGTATTCGTGGTCGACGGCAACGGTCACACCACGTACAGCGTCATTAATGGGCAGCTGGTGGATACGCCGCTGGAAGCCTGGCTGGGAAAAGAGGCTCCAGCGCTGATTGCGGCGGCACGTCAGCGCAACGACGCGGCGATAACCCGTGATGCGCTGATTAATCATCTGCCCGCCATTGTGGTTGCCGCCCCCATCGGCAGCGGCAAACTGACGAATATGCCGCCGATAGCGGGGCCAGCGTCAGTCATGGTGTTTGTGAATCTGTTCACCCCTGCCAAATTACAGGCGCTGGGCGCCACGCTGGATGTGCGCGAACTGCGCCTGCCCGTCAGTGCAGGGGATGCCCTGCGTGAACCGCGGATGGTGCAACCGTTACCCGGTGGCGATCTGATTGTGCTGCGCTGGACGCCAAAGATGCCTGGCATGGGCCTGGTCTGGTTTCTGTTGCCACTGCTGATGCTCATGGCGATCATCATAGGCATAATCACCCATCGCGTCAGCCGCCATGCGCTCTCTAATGCGATTCTCTCTGACCGGCGCTTTGCCCTGCTGGCGATCAGTCAGCAGGAGCTGGCCAACAGCGAAGCGCGGTTTCGCGATCTCGCTGAGGCAGCGTCAGACTGGATCTGGGAAACGGACGAAGAGGGTCGCCTCATCTACCTGTCAGCGCGCTTTCAAACCGTGACCGGCCACGATATTACACACTGGCTGGGCCGTCACATCGATCACCTCCTGACGCATCCCAGCCATTCGCTGGTCGCCTGGCTGCAGCGTCAGGAGGAGGAGGGGCAACAGATGCCACTGCGCTGTCAGTTTATGTCGGCGCACGGCAACCGCCGTATCGGCCAGCTGGTCGCGAAAACAATCTGGCATGAGGCGCGACGTATCGGGTTTCGCGGCACGGTATCGGACATCACTCAGAGCATGGAAGCCGAGGCGCGCATTCATTTTTTGTCGCGTCACGACGTCTTAACCGGCCTGTCGAACCGCGTACAGCTGCAGGAGTTTCTGACGCTCCACCTTGAGCTGCCTAATGGCGCTGCGCCGCTGACGCTGATTACCCTCGATCTCGATCAGTTCAGGCCGATTAATGAAACCTGGGGCCATGGGGCGGGCGATGAGGTGCTGAGCCAGATAGCGCAGCGTCTGAAGCGCTGTATCGGCCCGCAGGAGCTGGTGGCGCGGCTGAGTGGCGATGAGTTTGTGCTGGTATTGCGTGAAACGAACCGTGAGCGGGTCGATCAGCGTTGCGCACAGCTGGTGCACGAGGTTCAGCAGCCCATCAGCACCGGCCAGCATGTTCACTATCTCACCGTCAGCATGGGGATTGCCTGTGTACCGCAGGATGCCAGCCATCCGGAAGCGCTGCTGCAAATGGCTGATATCGCGCTGAATGAAGCGCGCGAAGCGGGACGCAATCAGTGGGTCTGGTATGCCAATGAGATGGCCAGTCAGCGTGAGGATAAGCGTGAAATGGCGCGGCGGATTGAGAAAGCGCTGAAGAACAATGAATTTCGCCTGCACTACCAGCCCCGCTATCAACTGCTGACGGGTCAGCTGGCAGGTGCCGAGGCGCTGATTCGCTGGCAGATTGCGCCGGATGAGTGGATTACCCCCGATCACTTTATTCCGCTGGCGGAAGAGAGCGGTCTCATCGCCACCATCAGCGACTGGGTGTTGATGCGGGCGTGTGAGGATGCGCTGGGATGGGGGGGCGATCGCTATGTTTCGGTTAATATTTCGCCAATGGAGTTCCGCACCAGCGATTTAGTGCAGCGGGTTGCGGATGTGCTGGCGAAAAGTGGCCTGCCAGCTACCCGGCTGGAGTTGGAGATCACGGAGAACGTGACCTTTGAACATCCGCAGCATGCGCTGGAGGTGATGCAGGGTTTACGGTCACTCGGGGTAAGGTTAACCGTTGATGATTTCGGCACCGGCTATGCGGCCCTGGGCTACCTGAAGACCTTCCCATTTAATGGGCTGAAGATCGATCGCTCCTGGATGAAAGATTTCCCGGAGTCGCAGCAGGCACAATCGGTGGTCGCGGGGATTATTGCGCTGGCACGCGCCTTTGCCCTGACAATTACGGCTGAGGGGATTGAGACAGAAGCGCAACTGAACCAGCTAAAACAGCTCTCGTGCGAAGAGGGGCAAGGCTACTTCCTCGGTCGACCGATGCCGCTGGCTGCATTCAGTACGCTTCTGGAAAGAACCGCGCAGAACCAGGCTGAACCCGTTTAACGGACTTTAACCGCCACGGCGGTCATCAGCATTGCGCAGACGACAAAAATAATCAGTTCCATCATGACCTCCACAGGGCTAAGACTATTCTTAATATTGTAGTGGTTCGCTGTGCTTTTTTTTAGGCAATGAGTGCGATTAATCTTAAAAGATGACCTGTGCCGCGACCCGTTTAATGCTGCTGTAACAACTTTACTTTTTAGGGGTTCAGGTCAGCAGGTGCGCTTTGCTACTCTTGGGGCAGGGTTTTACACGTCCAACAGGAGAATAAACGTGAAATTTTATGGAAAAGGGCTGCTGGTAGTGGGGCTGTTTGCATTAACCGCCTGTCAATCTGCCTCTAAGCCCGATACCGCCAGTGTGGCGCAGGATCCGGAAGCTGACCGCTGTGGTGCCTCTCAGTTTCAGAATTATGTCGGTAAACCGTTAACCGCGCTGCAGGGTCAGCACTTCGAACAGAAGGTACGCGCCATCCCCTATAATTCTGCCGTCACCATGGACTTCAACCTTAACCGGCTGAACTTCCTGGCTGACAAAAATGGCAATATCAGCTCAGTTTATTGTGGTTAACGGCAAAGATGTCATAGGTTTGTCATAACGGCAGGCGAGGATAGCAGCGCGTTTAAGAAACTTCCTCGTCACACAATAGATAGTGCTCGTCTTGTTTATTCCCGCCCCGGCGGGAATTTTTTTAGCGGCTTCGGGCCGTAACAGGAGCAGAGAAGATGAAACGCATAATCGGGGCACTTCTGCCCGCATTGTTACTCAGCAGCACACTGGCGCAGGCTTCCAGTGAAGAGGCCTGGCAAAAGAGCCGTCAGGTGATGGTGCAGGCCTGCATTAACGCCAGTCATCTGAGCAAAGTAAAGGTGCTGGGCGAGGCGATCGAGTATGACGACAATACGGGCTACAGCGCACTGTTGCTGGAGGGACGCTATCCCCAGCCGCAGATGAAAAATAAGCGTGGACGGGAGCTGTGCCTGTTTCAGCGCAGCAGCGGACGAGCCAGTATCAGCGAAGCGGATAAATTGCGCTGGGTGAAGTAGGTGGTGGGTTTACGCCTCCGGCTGCGTGTCGATCAACTGCGCCAGCAGGGTGCGATAACGCTGCAACTGCGTCTCGTCGCCTTCCACTTCCAGTTTATCGATAACCCGCGCAATAAGGGCTTTATTGGTGGCGGGTTCTCCCGCTTCCATTATTTCACGCAGAATCACCGCCAGCAGATCGGACTCAGGCGGTATTCGCCAGTCCGGGCTGTTAAAATAGTCGCTGATAGCACGGCTGGCGCTGTCAGGTTGTACTCTCATTACCCACCTCCGCTAAAACAAGACCCCCTCCCTTACACCTGAGCATAAGGGCGTTTAACCATAAAATAAGCTGGTTCGCCTCAGCGTAGCCGGACGGTCTGCACCGTTTTTTGCGGAGGATGTCGCGCCGATTAAAAAGATTGCCACACCGCCGCGGCTGGCGGTTTTTTAAACATAGAAGCGGGGGGGAAGAGTTGTCAGTAACAGAATGACATATTTTTCTATATTGACGGGGCGGGTCAGGGAAGATTGCGTCCGGCCAGACCATTGCCCGCGTGCTTCGCGCTAAAAACCCGGCGGGCTGGAAAATTTGCGCCGGTGATTGCGCTGAATCAAAGAGGAATCCGGTCTTTTGCCATTTGTGCCATGTTTTGTCGGTCACGCTGAGAATAGCCGCGTTAGACTGAGCATTCCCTCTCTTTAAAATATCTGCTCATGCCACGCACTATAGAACCCTGGAAGATAAACCTGATCTCGGTCTGGTTTGGCTGCTTTTTTTACCGGCCTGGCCATCAGTCAGATCATCCCGTTTCTGCCGCTCTACCTTGAGCAGCTTGGCGTAACCGGTGGCGAATCACTGAGCCTCTGGTCGGGTCTTACCTTCAGTATCACCTTTGTGGTTTCGGCGGCCGTAGCCCCGCTGTGGGGCAGTCTTGCCGATCGCAAAGGCCGTAAGCTGATGCTGCTGCGCGCCGCTTTTGGCATGGGCGTGGTAATTCTGCTACAGGCTTTTGTCACCGAAGCCTGGCAGTTGCTGCTACTGCGTGCCCTGATGGGGCTGACCTCCGGATATATTCCCAACGCCATGGCGCTGGTGGCCGCTCAGGTGCCGCGTGAACGCAGCGGTTGGGCGCTGAGCTGTGTCTCAACCGGTCAGATTGGCGGGGTGATTCTGGGACCGATGCTGGGCGGGCTGCTGGCAGACTGGGTCGGTTTGCGTACGGTGTTTATTGTCACCGCAGCGCTGCTGATGGTCAGCTTTCTGGTGACGCTGTTCCTGATCAAGGAGACCGGTTACACCCCGGTGAGTAAAAAGGAGAAGCTCAGCGGACGCGAGGTTTTCCGCTCGCTGGATAATCCAAAACTGATGCTCTGCCTCTTTTTCACCACCATGGTGATCCAGATGTGCAACGGATCGGTGAACCCGATCCTGACGCTCTTTGTGCGGGAACTGGCACCCACCGCTGAGAATATCGCTTTTCTTAGCGGGGTCATTGCCGCGCTGCCTGGCGTCTCTGCACTGCTGGCCGCGCCTCGTCTGGGACGACTCGGCGATCGCATCGGTACGCAGCGTATCCTGCTGGCAACGATGGTCATCTCGCTGCTGCTGTTTATCGCCATGTCGTTTGTCACCAGCACGACACAGCTGGGGGGTATTACGTTTTCTGCTGGGCTTTGCCGATGGCGCGATGATGCCCGCGGTGCAGACGCTGCTGGTGCGTCACTCGCGTGACAACATCACCGGCCGGATCTTCGGCTATAACCAGTCCTTTATGTATCTCGGCAATGTCGCGGGTCCGCTGCTGGGCGCCGCGGTGTCGGCGGTGGCCGGTTTCCGCTGGGTCTTTTTTGCCACCGCCGTGGTCGTGCTGATTAACGTGCTGTTTCTGAAGCGCTTTTACCGGCGTCCGAAGACAGCGCTGCCCGCGTCGGCTGGCAAATCGTCAGTTCAGCCTGCCAGCGCTGCTGAGTCAGTAAAAACTCAGGACTGACGCTGGGGCTCCAGGAGTCATCGCCGCCGACACCCATGTGGCAGGCATCCAGATGCAGCCAGCAGCCCGCTTCCGGACGCAGATGGTGGCGGTGTGATGCCTCTCGCAACTGCTCCAGGCTGAAACGGCTCAGTGAGAAAGCGAAATCGCCGCTGACCTGCCAGCTGCCGCTGTCGAGCTGACGGGTGCCGCAGCGCAGACCGTTCTCACCCGGGAAAACATAAGGCGTTGAGAGCTGATCCAGCGGCAGCTCCCAGCGGGAAAACTGCGCGGCCAGCTGGCGATCGGGATAGTTTTCATGCGGACCCAGGCCGAGCCAGCTCACCTGTTGTGGTATCTGCGTCAGCTCACAGCGTAATCCGATGCGCGCGGGCGGCGGCAATCCGCACGACTGCTCAACGGAAAGCTGCAACTGCAATTCACCCTGCGCATTGATCAGATAACGTTTACGGCTGATAAAGGCGATCTGGCCATTAGCGAGCCAGCTGTGCAGCGTCTCAATCTGCACCGCCTGTGGCAACGCATTCGCCGTCATCGACACCAGCTGGCTGCTCATCTGCTCATAACCCGCTGCTTTCCAGCGCTCGACCCAGGCATTGGGATCAACCCGTTCCGCTTCGCTGGTGCCGATGTCATTGTCCAGCGGGGCGCGAATAAAGCAGTCCTGAAGCGGTGAAAGCAGCGTGGGCTGTTCATCCACAAACCACTGCGTCAGTTCGCCGCTGTGGCGTGAAAAATGCCAGCGTTGCTGCTGATGGGTGATGACAATCTCACGTGTATCATCATGCAGGCCCGGTGCTTCGCCGCTCTCCGGCTTTGATGGCAGCGCCAGCGACGAGGGCAGCGCCCATTGGTGCCAGGCGACACGCCAGCCAGCGGCGCTCCATTGGGTCGGTTGAATCTGATGAACCGCGACGTTCAGCCAGCATTCGCCCTGTAACGCTGGCGGTGACGGCAGCGTGATCCGCTGCTGGCCCTGTGGAGCGATATCCAGCGGCACTTCTCCTTCCGTCACCACACGACCCGCCTGTTCGATGCGCCAGCGCAGCACTTCGTTGTCACTGTGGCGGAACAGATAGTCGCTGCTGACCGTAAAGCTCAGCGGATCGCCGGGATCGACGGCAAACTGCCAGAACTGCTGGGCGCACTGCGCCTCATAAAGCGCCGGATGCGGCGTGCGATCGGCAAGTACCAGCCCGTTCATACAGAACTGACGATCGTTGGGTTTATCGCCAAAATCGCCGCCGTAGGCCTGCCAGGGCTCGCCCTGATCGTCATAGCGGGTCAGGCTCTGATCAACCCAGTCCCAGACGAAGCCGCCCTGCAGACGCGGGAACTGGCGGAAGGCCTGCCAGTACTTAGCAAAACCGCCAAAGCTGTTGCCCATGGCATGCGCGTACTCACACAGGATCAGCGGACGCGTCTCACCCGGCAGACCGATCCACTTTTTCAGCGACCATTTCGGCACCGCCGGGAAGGGCTGATCTTCATCAACCCTGGCATACATCGGGCAGATGATATCGGTAGCAGCGGTATCCGCACCGCCGCCTTCATACTGAACCGGACGGGTTGGATCGCTGCTTTTTACCCAACGGTAGAGCGCATCGTGTGTGGCACCATGTCCTGACTCGTTGCCCAGCGACCAGATAATAATGCTGCAGTGATTACGATCGCGCTGCACCATGCGCGTCACGCGTTCGCTATAGGCGGCGAACCAGCGGGGATCATCGGAGAGCCGGTTCATCGGCTGCATGCCGTGGGTTTCGATATTGGCCTCATCCACCACATAAAGCCCATACTGATCGCACAACCGGTACCAGAGCGGATGATTAGGATAGTGTGAACAGCGCACCGCATTAAAATTGTGCTGCTTCATCAGCTCGATATCGCGGCGCATCGTCGCCTCATCCACCACCTGACCGCGCTCCGGATGATGTTCATGACGGTTGGTGCCACGGATCAGCAGCGGTTTGCCGTTCAGGCAGAGCAGGCCATTATCGATGGTGACCTGACGGAAGCCGACATCATAGGCTTCCACCTCGATCAGCTGTTGATTCTCATCCAGCAGCGCCAGCGTGGCGCGATAGAGATGGGGTGTTTCGGCACTCCACAGCGCAGGCTGTTCCACCGGCAGGCTGAGCAGGGCGCGTTCGGGATAGTGACCCCGCTCGTCAATAATGGCACTGCCCAGCGGCTGCTGACACTGAGCAATCTGCTGTTTACCCTGCCACAGCGTCAGACGCAGCTGATAGCGCGAACTGACGTCAGCTGGCAGAGCAACACGAACCCGGGCACGCAATTCGGCACGGTAAAACTCCGGGCTGAGCCGGGTTTCCAGCTGAACGTCGGCCAGATGCACCTGCGGTTTATGCATTAACGTGACATCACGGAAAATACCGCTCATTCGCCACATATCCTGATCTTCCAGATAACTGCCGTCGCTCCAGCGCAGCACCATTACTGCCAGCCGGTTTTTGCCCGGCCGCAGATAAGGCGTCAGGTCGAATTCAGCGGGCAGACGACTGTCCTGAGAGTAGCCAATCCAGTGTCCGTTGCACCACAGGTGAAAGGCCGAGTTTACGCCGTCAAAAATGATGCGTGTCTGCCCATTATCCAGCCAGGCTGCGTCAGCGCCGAATGTGAGCGAGTAACATCCGGTTGGATTCTCTGTGGGTACCAGTGGAGGATTGACCGGAATCGGATACTGCACGTTGGTATAAATGGGCGCATCGAAGCCGTGCATCTGCCAGTTGGCCGGAACCGGAAGGGTCGTAGTGTCCGGCAGATCCTGCAGTAACCAGCTGGCCGGGACCGCTTCAGGCTGCGTAAAATAACGGAAACCCCACTCTCCGTTGAGGCTCTGCAGTGACGCCGAGGGGCTGTCATCCCGCGCGGCTACTTCATCTCGCCAGCTGGCGAATGGCGGGTGCGCATCCAGCCGATGCAGCGAGGTCACGACCGGATTTTCCCAGTCGCGCCGGGAGAGGATGTCACTGAAAGCAGCCTGAGAGAGAGTCATGTTTATATCCTGTAAATGTAATGCGCTCACAATGCGCAAAATTACGCCGCCTGTAAAGTGTTCACCCTCCCGATTTGCACAAATAATTTGTGCTGTAATCCAGCCGGGATGTTGAGATTGTGCCGCCTTAATGGTGGTAAATCGTTAAGTCTGGTCAGCAAAGATGAATAGTCGCCGGATGCGGAAGAATCTCACTTGTCGCCATGCAGGTGGCTCCATACACTCAGCCCGATTTCATCACCCTGAGGTAGATATGGTACGAATCTTTAAGCTGGCTGCCGTTGTGGCATTGGTTACTGCATTAAGCGGATGTATTTTCCCGCCTCCAGGCGGCGGTGGCGGTGGCTGGGGCGGACACGGCGGCGGACCAGGCCGCGGATTTGTCGATCCTCGCTAAGCAAAAGACCGATTTCGGGCGGGCGAAACGTTTAACCATAGCGTTGATTGCAGGGAAAACGTTTCGCTCGCAAGGTTAGCCGGAATCGTCTGAGCAGACGGTGAGGAATGCGAGCTAACTCACTGAAAAAAGTAGCGGTTACCCTCTGTTTTTTTAACCAGCGTGGTGATAATTTCAGCTTTTCTCCACCGCTGAGATAACAGCATGAAAAATCTGATTGCTGAATTGCTGGTAAAGCTGGCTGAAAAAGAGGCGACAGCCAAAGAGCAGATGGCGCAAATCGAAGCGCTGGAGATTGTTGTTACCGCACTGGTTCGCAAGCTGGAGCCGCAACAACATCTGGCTATAACCACCAGTATTGAAACCGCAATAGACAATGTGGCCGATGCCGGAGATGAAAATGCGCAACTGCTGCGCAATTACATCGAAAAGTTACTCCGCCATCCTCGTCAGTAACAATCCCAGTGCCAGACTGGAATGGGATCTTCACATCACTTTGACCTGAAACATTTTCCGCTTTGCTTATTCGCTGCCAGAATAACAAAGGACAATCCACTGTGGAGATAACAAGATGAAAGTCGGTTTAATGGCGATGATGATGGCGGGCCTGCTGGTCAGTGGACTGGCCGGTGCGGCGGAAAAGACCCCGCAGCAGGAGAAGATGACGATGTGTAACCAGCATGCTAAATCACAGGATCTTAAAGGGGATGCGCGCAAAACCTTTATGAGTGAATGCCTGAAAAAGGACAGCAAGCTGTCGCAGATGTCACCGCAGCAGATGAAAATGAAAAGCTGTAACGGCGAAGCTGGTGATAAAAAACTGGCGGGCGATGCGCGTAAAACCTTTATGAGCCAGTGCCTGAAAAAAAGCTGATTATCCCCACGGCCACGCAGGTGGCCGCTTCTCCTTCCCGCGCAGTGCTGATTAAATTCCATTCTATAACAGCATGTTAACCTTCTGATAAGCATTCATCGCCAGGCTTCCCGGTTCTTTTGCCACACTTAATGTTTGTGGGGATTTGCGCAGCACTCTGTTTTGCCGCGCAGCACAAGACAAGAACCGTTAAAGGAGCCATGTCGTGAACTATCAATTTACCGTCGACCTGAACGATCTGCCCCAGCGCCAGCCGGTTAAAAAAACGCTCGGCGAGGTGGAAGTGTTGCTGATCCGCGAAGGCGACAATGTACGTGCTTATCAGGCGAAATGCCCGCACGCAGGCGCGCCGCTGGAGCAGGGCGCGATTTGCGGCGATCGGCTGGTCTGTCCTTGGCACAAAGCCGCGTTTAATCTGGCCAGTGGAAAAATGTGTGAACCGCTGGCGTTAGCCGATCTCAAACAGTATCCGCTGCGCATTGAAGAGGGCCGGGTGCTGGTGAATCCGAAAGCGATGTCGCCCGCGGCGCCGATTGGCAGTGGGGCAGCCGCACCGGTCTATGTGGTGCTCGGTGGTGGGGCGGCGGGCAGCGCGGCGCTGTGGCGTCTGCGCCATGAAGGCTTTAAAGGCCGCGTGATTCTGGTTGAGCGGGAAGCGGATGCGCCTTACGACCGCACCGCGCTGACCAAATTTGTGCCGTCGGGCAAAATGGATATCAGCGAGGTGCCGCAGCTGCTGAAAGCGGATGTGATGGACCACGTTGAACGACTTCAGGCTACGGTGAGTCGCCTGGATGCTCAGCAGCAACGGCTGATCTTTGAGGATGGCGAGACGCTCGCCTTCGACAAACTGCTGATCGCCAGCGGCGCGACGCCAGTCCGCCCCGATTTGCCGGGCAGCGATCTCGATGGGGTTCATCTGCTGCGCAGCAAAGCGCAGACCGATGAGCTGCTTCAGTCGGTGGATGCCAGCCATAAAATCGTGATTATCGGCAACAGTTTTATCGGCACCGAACTGGCGTCGGCGCTGCGTAATCGTGACATTGACGTGACGGTAATCGCCCGACAGGCGTTGCCCTTTGCTAAACAGTTTGGCGATCAGATTGGCCGCTATTTCTATCAGCTGCATGAGCAGAACGGCGTGAAGTGGGTGCAGGGCGAGATCGAAGCCTTACAGGGCGACCAGCGGGTGAGTGGCGTGCAGCTCAAGGGCGGACGGTTGCTGGACGCGACGGTGGTGCTGTTTGCCACCGGGGTCGAACCGGCTACCGACTTTATCCACGATCTCCCGCTGGCAGAGGATGGCAGCCTGCAGGCGGATGAGCAGTTGCGGGTCGCTGACAATATCTGGGTGGCGGGAGATATCGCCACGTATCCGTCGGCACAGGGGCCGCTGCGCATTGAGCACTATCGCGTCGCGCATCAGCAGGGACAAACCGCCGCATGGAATATGCTGGACCAGACCGTCGCGTTTGATCGTGTGCCGTTCTTCTGGACTACGCAGTATGGCACCCGTTATGAGTATCTGGGCCATGCCAAAGAATGGGATTCATTCCAGCTGATTGGCTCGCTGGAGGATAAAAAGTTTATGGCGTTTTATGGCCAGCAGGGGAGGCTGGCGGCAATCTGCTCATGCGGCATGTATACGCTGACCGCTGAGCTGGTGGAGCGGATGCAGCAGCCGATGACGTTTGCCGACGCGGTGGCGCTCTGTCAGGAACAGATCCGTTAATATCTGTTAAGCTGGAGGCAAGGCGGGCCAGCGTGCGGGGCCGCCTTGCACATCCTTTGTTGAGCGGTTAGCTGCGGCTCAGTTTCTCTGACTTCGCCATGCACTGCAGCATCGCTTCCATCACCGCCGAGCGCATGCCTTTCTCTTCCAGCACTTTCACCGCTTCGATGGTGGTGCCGCCCGGAGAGCAGACCATATCTTTGAGTTCAGCCGGATGTTTTCCGGTGGTCAGCACCATCTGCGCCGCCCCTTTCACCGCCTGTGCAGCAAACTGATAGGCCTGAGCGCGTGGCATGCCGCCCAGTACGGCCGCATCGGCCATCGCTTCGATAAACATAAACACGTAGGCCGGCGCAGAACCGCTGACGCCGACCACGGAGTGAATCAGATATTCATCCACCACGGCCGCTTTGCCGAAGCTCTCAAAAATCGCTATCACCTCGTCGATTTCCGCCTGCTCAACCAGCACGTTGGGCGTGACCGAGGTCATGCCTTCGCTGACCAGCGAGGGAGTATTCGGCATCGCACGGACAATTTTACGATCGTAACCCAGCACCGATGAGAGCGAATCGAGCGTCACCCCAGCCGCAATCGACACCACCAGCGCCTCTTTTTTCAGGCTGCCTGTCAGCTCTTTTAAGACTTTCAGAATGACATTGGGTTTGACCGCGCCGAACAGGATGTCCACTTCACGCGCCAGCGCTTCAGCGCTCTCCGCTGCGTTAATGCCATACTGCTCTGCCATCGCCTGGTTGGTCTCTGCTTTGCGATCGTAAACGAAGATATCAGACGGGGCGATTTTGCCGCTGTTGACCAGTCCGCCGATAATGGCTTTCGCCATATTTCCCCCGCCGATAAACCCGATTTTCTTTGCCAGCATCGCCATCTCCTTAGGACATTATTCGTTTTTCTCAGTGAGCTAGCTTACTTCAGCCAGCCTGAATAACAAGTCAGCCGGGCGCAGGCTGGAAAGCACGCCGCAAATAAAATTTGCCATTTAAGGGGAACCCGGCAAGATCTTACTCTTCTCTGACTGTAAGGAATGATGATGTTTATCTGGGTCGATGCCGATGCCTGTCCGAATGTAATCAAAGAGGTGCTCTACCGCGCAGCCGACCGCACCGCAACTACCATCACTTTTGTGGCGAACCAGTTTCTGCGTGTGCCGCCCTCACCGTATCTGCGCACCCTGCAGGTGCCTGCCGGATTTGATGTGGCGGACAATGAGATCGTCAGACGTTGTCAGCCAGGCGATCTGGTGATCACCGCCGATATCCCGCTGGCAGCAGAGGTGATTGAAAAGGGTGCGGCGGCGCTGAATCCGCGCGGCGAGCGTTACTCACCGGCGACGATACGTGAACGCCTGACGATGCGGGATTTTATGGATACCCTGCGGTCAAGCGGCGTGCAGACCGGCGGCCCCGCGGCGATGAGTCCGCGTGACCGCCAGCAGTTTGCAAATGAGCTGGATAGCTGGCTCACCCAGCAGAAACGCTGAAGTTAAACGAAGCTGTCGTCGTCGTAATCGTTGCCGCCAAAATCATTGAGATCGCTGTTGTCGGCATAATTGCTGTCCCAGCCCGTATTCTGGTCGAGGAAGGCGTTGTCGTTACCGCCGTTAAAGGTATCGGCATTGTCATCGCCACCGTTGAAGGTGTTGAGATTGTCATTCACATCGGGCAGGGGTGGCTCATTGATGATATTCACAATCTCTTCCGGCTGTGAATGGTGGAACATGCTGGTCAGCATATCGGCCATCACCACACCGCCCGCCACACCCACAGCTGTCTGCAGTGCGCCGCCGAGGAAACCGGTGCCGCGTGGTGCAGGCGCTTGTGCAGGCGCATATTGCGGCTGAGCCGGTTGCTGTGGCGCACTGTTCCACGGTGACGATTGCTGTTGCTGCTGCACAGGCGGCTGCTGACGCGAACCGCTGCCAAACAGCCCGGACAGAAAGCCGCCGCTGCTCTGTGCAGGTTGCTGCTGCTGTTGCTGGGCCAGCTGGCTTTCCAGCGCTGATACTTTCTCATTGAGTTTTTTCAGCGCCGCTTCCTGAATCAGGATCGCCTGTGCCATGTAGTAAGGCGCGCCCGGCTGCGCCTGCAGATGGTGGTTAATCAGTTGTTCGGCAGCGGTATCGCGTGCCACGGTCTGGCTTTCAGCCTGTTTCAGACGGCTGAACAGCCCTTCGATCAGTTGTTGTTCTTCGCGTTGCATGATGACTCTCCTGTGGCGATTGTTACCAGTATATGTGGGCGCCAGCGTGAAAAGTAAAATCGGGGCAGTAAGCAAATATTGCCGACGCATTTTAGCCGCTCTTTTGCGGAGTTTTTATCGCTCTGTTACGGCCCTGATGCACAAAACGTGCATGCATTTCCCCCTTGAAAACACAAAGATTGTCGCTGTTCAGGGGACGAAAATGCGTAAATCGTGCCTGACAGGTAGAGGCCATAATAATTTCCAGTTATTATGCGTCGCATTAATAAGCTCACCATGCAGCCGCATCGCGCGGTCAGGCGGAGGAACGGCCCTGATGTCACTACCCATCTTTTTGATTGGCGCTCGCGGTTGCGGCAAAACCACGGTCGGCGAGGCGTTGTCGCGGGCGCTGGGCTACGCCTTTACGGATACCGATCACCATCTGCAACTCAGCACGCAGCGCAGTGTGACGGAGATTGTGGCAGAGGAAGGCTGGGAAGGTTTCCGCGCCCGTGAAACGGAATCGCTCAAAGCGGTGACGGCACCCGGAACCGTCATTGCCACTGGCGGCGGCATGATTCTGGCTGAAGAGAACTGCCGTTTTATGCAGGAGCAGGGCCAGGTGATCTGGCTTAGCGCGTCCCCCGAGGTGCTGGCAGAGCGGCTGGAAAGTGAACCTGAAGCGGCCCAGCGTCCGACCTTAACCGGCCGTCCGATTGCTGATGAGATGAGTGATGTGCTGCGTGAACGTGCGCATCTCTATCAGGCTGCGGCCCATCATCAGGTGAATGCGATGCAATCGCCGGAATGCGTGGTAGAGGAAATTCTGCTGTCACTCTCCCTGGCGCGCGCCAGCTAACCCTCAGATTTTTCCCGCTTTGATCCCGCTTCAGACGGCATTGTCTATACTTATCCTATGACAGGCAGCGGCCTGTCCTGTGGAATGTTATTCAGACAAGAGGGACACAGTATGCCGACCAGACCACCGTATCCACGTGAAGCGAAAGTTGTGCCAGTTGAAAAGGGCACTGAAGGTAATAAAGTAACCTCTTACGAATTGCGTGCTGATCATCCCAAACCGAATTCATTAATCAGTGAGCACGAAACGGAAGAAGAAGCGCGTGACGCTAAAGCGCGCTACGAAGACGTTGAAAAAGAGTAAAGCTTCACTGCTGGCAGGGACGCCAGCCTGTTACACCGGATAACTGCTTATTACTGACCCGCCTGACGCTGTGCCTGAACCACGCCTCTTTTTTACTCCCACCTGCAGTCGATCGGGTTATTTAAGAAGCGAAATTGACGCAGATTTACTGTCGAATGCTCTCTGCGTATGCTTCTGTTCTGCACTCTCCTTGTCTCACCAGATAAAGCCCCGCTAATCATTTTTATCCCCTTATTTTCTCTGCTGCCGATCTCTGTGTGAGTCAAATTGTCGCTTGACCGATTCAGCGCCACGCTTTATTTTCATCAAACCAACAGAGGAACTTAGTTCCATATAGTGGAACACGTAACATGACCACACTTGAAAATGCTGCCGCCGTACTTCGATTGTTTCAGCACAAAGGTTTGACGCAGGGGCATGTTGGTCTCTCATTCAGTGAGGTGGTTGAGGCGTTAAACCTGCCAAAAAGCACCGTTTCGCGTCTGCTGGCCACCATGGAAAGTCAGGGGCTGCTGGAGCGGAATGCGGATACGCGCGGTTATCACATTGGTCGCGTATTGCTGGCTGCCGCCGGACATTATCTTTCGGCACCGCTGGTTGACAGCGTTTCAGCGGCGATGGTCAGGCTGGCTGCGAAGACCGGCTGCATGGGTTACGTGTCGAAGCTCGACGGGCGGGAAGTATTAGTGATGCGTATGTTTCATGGGCGTCACTTTACGCAGATGGTCACGCCGCCGGGCAGTCGGATGCCGGCTGCCGCGACCTCAACCGGCCGGGCGCTGTTAGCGCAGTTAAGCGATGAAGAGGTGCTGGCGCGCTTCCATGATCAATGGCAGGTCGCATCAGCGAACTCGCCGCAAAGTCCTGAGGCACTCTGTGCCAGACTGGCTGAGATCCGCCAGCAGGGCTGGTCACTGGCCCGAAATGAATCGCTGCCAGGCATCAGCTCGCTGTCAGTTATTGTTCATAACAAACATCATGGCGAAACGGTGGCACTCTGCCTGTCGTTTCCGTCTATGGAGTCTGAACCGGGTTTCCCGTCAGAGCTCCTTGAAGCATTACGCGCAACGGCCACTGAGATGACCGAAAAATATGGCGCGTAACTGCACACCGTTTTTATCGGCGTAGTACTTTCGCCACACCAGGGAAAACAAAGGCCTTCGGGCCTTTTTCTTTCAATCTGATCGCCACGTTTTACGCAGCACTCCGCTTGCCTGTGTCCGTCTCTCATTGCCTCCTGTATCGGTTCAGCATGCGGAGGGACGACCATCTGCAGTGGCTGTTGCAATCTCTGTGCGCATCAGAGCAGTGAAACTGATAACCGGCGTAAACCGGCCAGCAGGCGGGTAGACGTTATTTCATTTCTTCTGGACAAGGACTGGCGGGGACGTATGGAACGGGTAAATCCGATTAAGCACGTTGGCGTGGTACTGGTTTTAATTCTTCTTTCCATCGCGGGTGCCATTATTGGCATTCAGCTGATTACCACCATTGGCGTAACGCCTAACACCTCTATTATCGGCGCGCTGTTTGCCATGTTGCTGGCGCGTATTCCGCTGCAGGCATTTCGCCGTTATCGTTCAATTGAAATCCAGAACCTGGCGCAGACCGCCATCTCTTCTGCCACCTTTGGGGCGGCGAACAGTCTGTTGATGCCGATTGCCGTGCCCTGGGCGCTGGGTGAACCGCAACTGGTCCTGCCGCTGTTCTGTGGCGTCAGCGCCGCGATTCTGCTGGATGCCTGGCTGCTCTATCGGCTGTTTGATACCCGCGTCTTTCCGGCCAGTAATGCCTGGCCACCGGGCGTTGCAGCAGCGGAAGCGATCAAAGCGGGTGATAAAGGCGGACGCCAGGCGTGGCTGCTGGTGCTGGGCATCGTGGGTGGCGTCGTCGGTGCCATGCTGAAGATCCCGATGTCTGCCTTCGGCACCGCGTTTATCGGCAATATCTGGGCGCTGTCGATGCTTGGCATCGGTTTTCTGCTGCGTGCCTATGCGCAGCCGGTGGCCGGTATTGATATTAATGCGCTCTATATTCCGCATGGCGTGATGGTCGGTGCCGGTCTGGTGGCGCTGATTCAGGTCGTGATGGTGATCCGCAGCCGCAAAAATGATGCGCTGGTGGTGAGCCGTAATGGCAATGAGGTGCAGCGGGCGCTGGGTTTCGGCAGCGTGGGTTATATCGTGATTTCGGCGCTGCTGGCGCTGGCGGGCGGCCTGTGGAGTGAGATGGGCATCGCGATGCTGCTGCTGTTTGTTCTTTATGCCGCGTTTGCTGCTTTCGCCCATGAACTGATTGTCGGCATTGCCGCTATGCACTCCGGCTGGTTCCCGGCCTTTGCCGTGGCGCTGATTACGCTGATTATCGGCATTCTGATCGGCTTCCCACCGCTGGCGCTCTGCCTGCTGTGCGGCTTTACTGCTGCCACCGGTCCGGCGTTCGCCGATATGGGTTATGACCTGAAGGCGGGCTTTATCCTGCGCGGCAACGGTGCCGATCTGCAGCAGGAGCTCTGGGGACGTCGCATTCAGCTCATCGCAGCTATGATCGCCTTTGTTGTGTCGATTCCGCTGGTCTGGTACGCCCATACCTTCTTCTTTGCTGACAACCTGCTGCCGCCTGTAGCCCGGGTGTATGCCAAAACCATTCAGGCGGGTGCTGAGCCAGGTATCGCCGGGAATCTGCTGATGTGGGCGATTCCGGGGGGCCATTATCCAGTTGATCGGCGGGCCGAAACGCCAGCTGGGCGTGCTGCTCGCCACCGGTTTATTAATTAATAACGCCATGGCGGGCTGGGCAGTGGTGGTGGGGATCGCCTTACGCATCGTAATCATCCGGATCTGGGGCGAGCGGGGCCGGTCGCCTATGGAGGTGATGGCGGCAGGCTTTATTGCCGGTGATGCCCTCTACAGCTTCTTTCATTCGCTGTTTGCCAGCAGCAGCAAGAAATAAAGGATAAAGCATGAGTTTGCAGCAGACCCTGGCGGTTTTTGAGTTACTGGATAGCGCCCACATTGACGGACAGCAGGTGGTGGATCTCTTCGCGGCGTATCCTGATGTTGATGCCCGCTTTACCCGTGTCTCCGGTCCCAAAGGCCGCACCGATTTTGTGCGCATTGATATTCCGGGGACGCAGGGCAAATCAGGCGGCGGCAGTGCACCGACCCTGGGGATTATTGGTCGCCTTGGTGGCATCGGCGCTCGTCCTGGTCGTATCGGCATGGTGTCAGATGCGGATGGCGCGATCGCGGCCATTGCCAGCGCGCTTAAACTGGCGCAGATGCAGAGCAAAGGCGACAGGCTCGATGGCGACGTCATCATTACCACCCATATCTGCCCGGATGCGCCAACGCGGCCGCATCTGCCGGTCGATTTCATGGACTCGCCGATTGACGATATCACCATGAATGATAATGAAGTGGTGGCGGGTGTGGATGCAATTCTGTCAATCGACACCACCAAAGGTAACCGCATTATCAACCACAAAGGCTTTGCCCTGTCGCCGACGGTGAAAGAGGGCTACATCCTGCGAGTTTCGGAGGATCTGCTGCGCATCATGGAGATGACCAGCGGCCGTCCGGCGGTGACCTTTCCCATCACCACTCAGGATATTACGCCTTACGGCAATGGGGTTTATCACCTCAACAGCATTCTGCAACCTTCTACCGCCACGGATGTGCCGGTGGTGGGGGGTGGCGATCACTGCCGAGTCGGTGGTGCCGGGCTGCGGAACCGGCGCCAGCCATGAAGTGGACATTGCGGCAGCGGCGAAGTTTGCCATTGAGGTGGCCAAGGAGTTTGGTCGTGGAACCTGTCACTTCTACGACGCCGAAGAGTATGCGCGGCTGATTTCGCTCTATGGCAGCCTGGCGCATCTGCGTCACCGGAATCACTAAGATGACGAAACCACTGGTAACGCTGACTATCGGCCAGTCTCCGCGCAGCGATATTCTGCCGCTGCTGCGGCAGCATCTGCCGGATGCGCTGACCGATCACGCCGGTTTACTGGATGGACTCAGCGCGGCAGAGATTGCCGCACGCTTCGCGCCAGTAGCGGGCGACCGGGTTCTGGTGTCGCGGCTGCAGAGTGGCGAACAGGTGCGGCTGGCGGCCTCGAAAGTGGAGCAGGGATTGCAGCGCAAAATCAGTGCGCTGGAGCAGGCGGGCTACGTGACCATTCTGCTGCTCTGCACCGGTGAATTCAGCCGGCTCCGCACCCAGCGTGCGCTACTGCTGGAGCCGGATCGCCTGATTCCACCGCTCATCTGCGCCATGGTGCAGCAGCAGCGGGTCGGCATTGTCGTGCCGGTTGAGGAGCAGATTGTTGAGCAGGCAGGTAAGTGGCAGCAACTGCCCGCGCAGCCCTGCTTTGCGGTCGCCAGTCCCTATCAGGGCGATCAGGCAACCTTCGCCGATGCTGCAAACAGTCTGAAAGCGCAGGGCGCGGCGCTGGTGGTGCTCGACTGTATGGGTTATCACCAGCAGCATCGGATAGGGTTACAGCAGCGGCTGGGCGTACCGGTTCTGCTCTCTAATCAGCTGGTGGCGCGCCTGGCGGCGGAGTTGCTTCCCTGAGTGAAGAGATCACAAACGGCCATCATTTCGCGTGACAGATCAGCGGGTTCCCTTCTACACTGCCAGACACACAACATGTGCTCTGGAGAACTATTATGCTCAACGTAAGTGAGTATTTTGACGGAAAAGTTAAGTCTATCGGTTTTGACAGTGCGAGCACCGGACGTGCCAGCGTGGGCGTAATGGCTGAAGGCGAATACACATTCGGTACCGGCCAGCCGGAGGAGATGACCGTGGTCAGCGGCTCGCTTAAGGTATTATTGCCAGGTGAAACCGAGTGGAAATGGTTTGAAGCGGGTTCGGTGTTTAACGTGCCGGGTCACAGCGAATTTCATCTGCAGGTTGGCGAGCCAAGTTCCTATCTCTGCCGTTACCTGAAAGATTAAAAAAAATGGCCGCTTAGCGGTAATGCCAGTCAGTTAAGCGACAGGTGATAACGCAGTCTGGTGCCGGGCAGGGGCTGGCGGTCCTCGCGCCGCTGCGCGGTTCCTTCACTCCATTCCTCTGCCTGACGGACCGCCGGGGGATGGCACATCCTGTGCCGCCCCGCCTTTCGCCCGCGTCCTGCGGGCTCTCCTGGCAGACTCATTCTGTTCAGCGCTGCGGATTGCCTGCCCCAGCCCGGCCCCGGCCTGCTCTGAAACTTCAGTGTGTATTGTTAAAAAGGGCACGAGAGTGGAGGCCAGCGCGCCTCTGCTGCTGAAAGGGCTATCCGCAGCGCTGAGGCGTGACGACGAGCCAGAAGTCCACGCCGGGAAGCGTGGACAGTTCGGGGCCGGCCAGGGAGGGCCGATCCCCGAACGGTTCGTCGGCACGACGTCAAAGCCGAAGGTACCGCGTGAGCGGCGCGAGGACGGCCCGGCAGCAGCAGAGGTGCGCTGGCCCGCACTGAGGCTCGCTCGCCCGGAAAAAAGGCTGCCACGTCTGACCGTGACAGCCTTTTACAAATCTAATCTTAACTGAGCAGCATTAACGCTAAGCGGCCCTTTTTTTGGCGAATATCGTCTGTCAGGATGATTCTGCCGGTGACTGATTAACGCTGGGCTTCGCCGCCCAACGCTTCTACCAGATTGCTGGTCAGTGCGGCCAGTTCGCTGGTCATCAGAATAAAGTCCGCATCAAAGCGCTGTGCAAAATCTTCGCGGTCAATATCGTCGTTCTGGTCGCGCAGCGTGTCGCTGAACTTCAGACGCTTCACTGAACCATCATCGGCCAGCACGAACTGAATGCGCTCCTGCCAGTCGAGCACCAGTTTGGTTACCAGCTTACCCGCTTCGATGTGGTTGGCGATCTCATCGCACACCAGATCCTGTTTCTTGCAGCGGATAACGCCGCCATCTTCCAGCAGCGCTTTCAGCTCCGCTTCATCCATCAGGGCGAATCCGGCAGGCAGCTCGCCTGAACGTACCCATTCTGTCAGGGTCAGTTCAATCGGGCTTTCCAGCGTCAGCGGCACCACCGGCAGTGAGCCCAGGCTTTTGCGCAGTAGCGCCAGGGTATCTTCCGCTTTTTTAGCGCTGGCACAGTCAACCATAATCAGGTTGTTGACCGTGTCGATCCAGAGGTAGGTCTGGCTGAAACGGCTGAAGGCGCGCGGCAGCAGGCTGTGCAGCACTTCATCTTTCAGCGAATCTTTTTCGGTCTTTTTTGAGCTTGCGGCTCTGCTCAGATTCCAGCTTGTCGATTTTCGCTTCCAGCGCCTGTTTCACCACCGGCGAAGGCAGGATTTTCTCTTCTTTGCGAGCGCAAATCACAATCTGGCCTTTGTTTTCATGGGTCAGCGCATCGCTGCGGTTGCCCATCGGCGAGACCCAGCCGGTCTTGCTCATATCCTGACTGCCACACGGTGAAAACGTGAAGGCGTCGAGCTGCTTTTCCATCTCATCTGCGGACAGCGGAATGTCACGATTCAGACGATAAACCATCATATTTTTAAACCACAACATCGGGATTCCTTACCGTGGCGCGATCGGGCGCACAAGTCTGCGAGAGTCAGCGCGCATGATAGCGAAACATCGGAGTGGTTTCATTGCCTTTCCGGCAGACGCCTTTTACTGTATCTCTCACCTGAACGAATAACGAGGACGTAATCTTGCGCATAGGCATAGATCTGGGTGGCACCAAGACAGAAGTGATCGCATTGTCGGATAAGGGAGAGGAGCTGTTCCGCCACCGGGTGAATACCCCGCGTGATGACTATCAGGCAACGGTACAGGCGATTGTCGATCTGGTCACGCTGGCGGAGCAGAAAACCGGCGAAACCGGCACGGTGGGTCTCGGTATTCCCGGCACGCTTTCGCCCTACAGTAAGCGGGTAAAAAATGCCAACTCCACCTGGCTCAACGGTCAGCCGCTGGATAAAGATCTGGCGCAGGCGCTGAACCGGGAAGTGCGTATCGCCAACGACGCCAACTGCCTGGCGGTGTCGGAAGCGATCGACGGTGCCGGTGCCGGAAAGTCGCTGGTGTTTGCCGTGATCATCGGCACCGGATCGGGCGCCGGTGTGGCGATCAACGGTGAGTCGCGTATCGGGGGGCAACGGCAATGCCGGTGAGTGGGGCCACAATCCGCTGCCGTGGATGGATGAGGATGAGCTGCGCTACCGTCAGGAAGTGCCCTGTTATTGCGGGCAGCAGGGTTGTATTGAGACCTTTGTTTCAGGCACCGGTTTTGGTATCGACTATCAGCGGCTGAGCGGCGTGCATCGCAAAGGTGCGGAGATCGTCTCGCTGCTGGCGCAGCAGGATCCGATCGCCGAACTGGCGATGAGCCGCTATGAGCTGCGGCTGGCAAAATCGCTGGCGCAGGTGGTGAACCTGATCGATCCCGATGTGATTGTACTGGGCGGTGGGATGAGCAATGTGGATCGTCTCTATCAGACCGTGCCGGTGCTGATGAAGAAGTGGGTATTTGGCGGGGAGTGTGAAACGCCGGTGCTGAAGGCGCAGCATGGCGACTCCAGCGGCGTACGCGGTGCGGCGTGGCTCTGGCCGCTTAACGGCTGAGTTACCCGAGCATCCGCTGACGATTCAGCGCCGGAGAGACCCGGCGCTGAATCGTTAACCCAAGGCACTCACCCGCACCGTTTTTATTCGCCGACCAGCATACTGTCCTGCGGCGCCCGATCGCGCTGGGCTTTGGTGGCAAGGAAGTAGAGATAGCCTGCCAGCATGATGGCGAAAAACAGCGCGCCAATCACCGGATTAAACCACAGCATCGCCAGCAGACAGACCACCGACAGCAGCAGGGCGATGCCCGGAACAATCGGATAGCCCGGCGCACGGAAACTGCGGACCATCTCCGGCGCGCTGCGGCGCAGTTTAAACAGGCTCAGCATACTCATGATGTACATCACAATCGCGCCAAATACCGCCATGGTGATCATCGCCGCCGTCAGCGTCATCCCCTGCAGATTAATCACACCATCGCTGTAAATTGCCGCGATACCCAGCACGCCGCCGAGAATAATCGCCCGATGCGGGGTCTGGAAACGCGAAAGTTTGGCCAGAGAAGGCGGCAGATAGCCCGCGCGTGCCAGGGCAAAAAACTGCCGTGAATAGCCGAGGATGATGCCGTGGAAGCTGGCAATCAGGCCAAACAGTCCAATCCACACCAGCATATGCATCCAGTTAGAGTGTTCGCCGACAATCATTTTCATCGCCTGCGGCAGCGGATCGTTAATATCGGCAAGTTTGCGCCAGTCGCCCGCGCCGCCCGCCATCAGCATCACGCCAATCGCCAGCAGCACCAGCGTCAGAATTCCGCTGATGTAGGCGCGGGGAATGGTCCGGGTCGGATCTTTCGCCTCTTCGGCCGCCATCGCCGCGCCTTCAATGGCCAGGAAAAACCAGATGGCAAAAGGAATGGCGGCGAAAATGCCGGAGAAGGCGGGCAGTCCGAAGCTGTCACTGCCTGCCCAGCCGTGCGCGGCAAAGTTCGCCAGGCTGAAGCCGGGTGAAACCACACCCATAAACACCAGCAGTTCAATCACCGCCAGCACCGTCACAACCAGTTCAAACATCGCCGCCAGTTTTACGCCGAGAATATTCAGCGTCATAAACACCAGGTAAGCCCCGACCGCCGCAGTCTTCGGGTTCAGTTCGGGATACTGCACGTTGAGATAAGCCCCAATCGCCATGGCAATCGCCGGTGGCGCAAAGACAAACTCAATCAGCGTCGCCAGACCGGCAATCAGTCCGCCGGTTTCGCCAAAGGCGCGGCGACTATAGGCAAATGGCCCGCCTGCATGGGGGGATCGCGGTGGTCAGTTCGGTGAAGCTAAAAATAAAGCAGGTATAGAGCGTGGCGATCAACGCGGTGGTAACCAGAAATCCCAGCGTGCCCGCCACGGCCCAGCCGTAACTCCAGCCAAAATATTCGCCTGAAATGACCAGGCCAACCGCAATCCCCCACAGATGCAGGGTGCCCAGAGTGGGCTTGAGTCTGTTTGTCATACTGTTATCCCCGTCGTTGTTGGCTTCGCGCGGCGTTACACCGCCATTACGCTACAGTAAGGGGATAATGCCGTTGCATTACTCACCACGACTTGACGCGGGCGCAGTGACTTCTGTCCTCCACGGTCAACTCACAGGCAACAACCGGGCCAGCTGCACGCTGCGGTCAACTTTGTCTCTTCCGGAGTCAAGCAGCTCACCTTCTGGCAACGCATGCTGAGATAACGCAAGTGACAAGGAGCCGGACTGATGAGCGCTAAACAATATGACAACCTGACTGATTCCCAACTCACCCTGATGGCGCAGCAGGCGCTGGCCTGTTATCCCGCCGCGCTGCAGGGCCAGCTCAGCCTGCTGTGCCGCTCAGAGAACGCCACGTTTCTGCTGCAGGCGGCAGGCCGGCGTTATGCGCTGCGACTGCATCGCGGCGATTATCATCAAAAAAGCCGACATCGTCAGCGAACTGCTGTGGCTCAATGCGCTGCGCGAAACCGGCATTATGGTGCCGGAAGCGGTGCCGGACAAAGAGGGCGAAACCGTGCTGACGCTGCGGCTGCCGGAGGGCGGTGAACGCTACGTGGTGCTGTTTCACTGGATCGACGGAGAGATGCCGACCACCGACGTCGATCCTCGCGCCTTTCAGCAGCTCGGCCAGATCACCGCGCGGCTGCATCAGCACAGTAAACAGTGGCAGCCACCTGCGGGTTTCCAGCGCATCATCTGGGATCACCACACCATGACCAGCGCAGAGAGTCACTGGGGACGCTGGCAGGATGCGCCGGATCTGAATCCTGCCGATCACGGCGTGGTAGAGCAGGCGATAAGCCAGGTCGGCGCGGCGATGACGCAGTTCGGTAAAGGATCGGATCGCTATGGCCTGATCCACGCCGATCTGCGGCTGACCAATCTGCTGCTGCACAAGGGCGAAACGCGGGTGATCGATTTCGATGACTGCGGGCTCGGCTGGTATCTGCACGATCTGGCGGCGGCGATCAGTTTTGTTGAGCATCATCCGCGCGCGCCAGAGTGGATCGATCACTGGATCCGCGGCTATGAACAGGTGGCGCATATCAGCGATGCGGAGATGGCCATGCTGCCCGCGCTGTTAATCCAGCGTCGTATCCAGCTCACCGCGTGGGTGGGATCACATGCCGAAACCGAAATGGCGCGCAGCCTGGGATCGGCGTGGGCCAGCCACTCGGTCCGCCTCTGCCGCCGTTATCTGGAAGGTGAGCAGCTGCCGGTCGGCGTCTGATGCACCAGCGGCGGGCGTCGCTGCGCCGCCGCAGTGCCCTGCGCGTAGCCCGCGCGCCGCCCGGACAGCCCGCAGGCGGCGCGTCGGGCATCAGGGACCTGGTATGGAAATTGCTCGGATAGGAGTAACGGGTGATCCACCTGAATTCTGACTGAGGCGACCATGAATCCGACACTGATAAAGCCCGATGCGTTTGCGGCCTGCTCGGCAGCGGCTGGGGCAGGCAATCACGGCGTGCTGGCAGCGGCGGCGACCGGCTTAGGCGACTTTATTCATACCCAGGGCGGCGATGTTGATCGCATCTTCGGCATCAGCGGCATCGATCCGGAGCGGCTGGCCAGTCCGACGCTCAGCCTGGGGCTGGTTAACTACTGTCGGGTGCTGGAAGAGGCGGCGCGTCACTCCGGTTTTGATAACTTCGGTTTGCACTACGGCAGGCAGTTTAAACCGCAGTCATTAGGCCTGATCGGCTACATCGGTTTGTGCTCCGCCACGCTGGAACAGGCGCTGCATAATGTGGTCAACGCGTTTCCCTGGCATCAGCACGATACCTTAACCCGGCTGGTGGATAAGGGAGAGTGCTGGCGGCTGGATTATCAGGTGCGACATGGCGCGATCCTGTCGCGCCGACAGGATGCAGAGCTGACGCTGGGGATGTTTATGAATCTGATCCGCCACGTGGCAGGCAGACACTGGGCACCGCGCGAAGTCCACTTTGAACATCCGCGTCCCGGCCAGTGGCACGATCACTGCAAAGTGTTTGATGCCCCGGTCTGGTTCGATCAGCCGTTTAATTCACTGGTGATCCCCAGGCGCGATCTGCTGCGCGCCATGCCGGAGAGCGATCCGATCCTGTTAATGGTGATGCAGGATGCGATCCGGCGGCTTAACCGTGGGACGTCGCAGCAGAGCATGATTGAGCAGGCGCGTTCGCAGGTTAATTTATCGCTGATGCAGGGTGAGCCGGTGCTGGAAGAGGTGGCGGATAAGCTCGGACTGTCGAGCTGGTCACTGCAGCGGCGGCTGCGCGAAGAGGGCAGCAGCTTTACCGCGCTGGTCGATCAGGTGCGCTGCGAAATGGCGACATACTATCTGCAGCAGAAGCAGCTGCCCATCTCTGAGATGGCGCTGCTGCTGGGCTACTCGGAAGTCAGCGCGTTTTCACGCGCCTTTCGTCGCTGGTTTGGCATCAGTCCGCGCCAGTGGCGTCAGGAAGGTCTGGCCAGCTAACCGCGCGGCGCAAAGCCGAACCACGCCGGTTGTCCAGGCTCCGGCGGCGGCGGCAGATCGCGGGTCTGCGCGACCAGCTGCCAGGCGCGCAGGCAGAGCGCTTCATCACCCTGCGTCTGGGTCACCGCATAATGTCTGCTGTGTGGTTGCCACTCCATCCGTACCAGACATTGCTGACCGGCGTAACGCGCCGCATCGCTGAACTGCCGGTTCAGTACTGGCTGCATTTGATTAGTCCAGTGACAGGATTGGCTGTCAGGATCTTTCGACGGCTGACAGAGGTTTGCCACGCTATCCCGTTGCTTTGTCACAGGTTGCTGACAGGCGCTGAGCGACATTGCAATAATCACCCCCGGCAACATTCTCATCGTTATATTAATTAAATTCATTTAACTGGCCAACTTTCCTTAAAGATCTTCCGGTCTGCTGCCGACAGTCTACAGACCGGCATCATGAATGCTATGGCATTACTCCGACTGTCGACAGAACCAGAATTTACCGCCATGGCGCGGGTTACGTCTCTTTCACTTCATGGATTAGAAATGCAGAAAAAATATGCCTTTGCGGCACTCTCCCTGTTAACGGCCTCGCTGATCAGCGGCTGCGCCACCGAATCTTCCCGCGCTATTCAGGCCCCGCAGGTTCGCGCGGCCAGCCAGCCGGTTTATCAGGGCGTGCGCAGCCCGATTGCGGTGGGTCAGTTTGATAACCGCTCCTCCTATATGAACGGCATTTTCTCTGATGGTGTCGATCGGCTGGGCAATCAGTCAAAAACCATTCTGATTACCCATCTGCAGCAGACCAACCGGTTCAGCGTGCTGGATCGCAGCAACCTGAAAGAGCTGCAGCAGGAGTCGGACTTCAAACGCAGCCAGCAGAATATCAAAGGCGCGAACTTCATCATCACCGGTGATATCACCGAGTTTGGCCGCAAAGAAGTGGGCGATCAGCAGCTGTGGGGCATTCTGGGCCGCGGCAAAACGCAGATCGCCTATGCCAAAGTGAATCTGAACGTAGTGGATGTCACTACCTCAGAGGTGGTCTACAGCACCCAGGGCGCGGGCGAGTATCAGCTCTCCGCACGTGAGGTCATCGGCTTTGGTGGCACCAGCAGCTATGACTCAACGCTGAACGGCAAAGTGATGGATCTGGCGATTCGCGAAGCGGTCGATCATTTAGTGGATGGAATCAACAACGGCGCATGGCGTCCGGCTAAATAAGGAAGCAGTAAATGAAGGTGATGACACTGAGCAGCCTGCTGATTGCAGCGGCGTTGCTGGCAGGCTGTGCGCCAAAAGCGCCGAAAACGATCTATTACTGGGGCGATTATCAGCAGCAGGTTTACAGTTACTATCAGCCGGGCAGCGATCCGCTGAAGCAGATCGATGCGCTGAATCTGGACATTGAAAAAGCCCGTGCCGTTAACCAGCCGGTTGCGCCTGGCCTGCACGCCCAGCTTGGTTTGCTCTATGCCAAAACCGGCGATACCAATAAAGCCTTTGGTCAGTTTGCCACCGAGAAGCAGCTGTTTCCCGAATCGGCACCTTACATGGATTTTCTGATGAGTAAAAAACAAGGAGTGGTACGGTGAAAAAACTGATTGCCCTCGGCGGCGTGCTGATGATGCTGCTGCTGACCGGTTGTGCGACGAAAAAAACGTATGACTACAGTGCGTTCCGTGCCAGCAAGCCCGCCTCGATTCTGGTGCTGCCGGCCGATAACACCTCGCCGGATATCAATGCCGCTCACAGTCTGACCTCACTGGTGACGCGCCCGCTGGCCGAAGCCGGTTACTACGTCTTTCCGGTGGCAGTGGTTGAAGAGACCTTTCAGCAGAATGGCCTGACCAGCGCCAGTGACGCCCAGGCCGTCAGCGCGAAGCGTCTGAATGAGATTTTCCACGCCGACAGCGCGCTCTATATCTCGATCAGCGAATATGGCAGCAGCTATCGGGTCATTGACAGCGTGACGATCGTGACCGCCAAAGCACGGCTGGTGGATCTGCGCAGCGGCAAAGAGATCTGGCAGGGTAAGGCCAGTGCCAGCGACAGTGAAGATGGCAACAACAACAACGGTGGACTGGTCGGCATGCTGGTCAGTGCGGCGATCAAACAGATTGCCAGCAACGTGACTGATAAAGCGCACACCGTGGCCGGACTGACCAGCAATCGTCTGCTGGCACAGAACGAGCAGGGCGGGTTACTCACCGGCCCTCGCTACAAGCTCGTCAGCGCCCGCTGATTGCACGTAAACGGGCGCTGCGGCGCCCGTTATCCCTGCGGCAGTTCCAGCTGGCTGTAACCCAGCCCATTCATCTTGCGTACTTTAATCTGTACCGGAATACGCTCCTTCATCGCTTCCACGTGACTGATGACCCCAATGGTTTTGCCGCTGGCGTTGAGTGCATCGAGTGCGTCCAGCGCGGTGTCGAGCGTCTGCGCATCCAGCGTGCCAAATCCCTCATCCAGAAACAGCGATTCGATGCGCGTTTTGTGGCTGACCAGATCCGACAACGCCAGCGCCAGCGCCAGACTCACCAGGAAGCTCTCACCACCCGACAGCGTGCGGGTATCGCGCGCCGCATCGGCTTGCCAGGTATCGACCACATCCAGCTCCAGCAGATCCTGCGCCCGTCGCTGCAGCAGATAGCGGCCATGCAGCCGATCGAGCTGACGGTTAGCCAGGGCCACCAGGTGATCCAGCGTTAAGCCCTGGGCGAAGCGCCGGAATTTATCGCCGCTGGCGGAGCCAATCAGATCGTTGAGCAGGCTCCACTGCGCCAGCGTCACACCATCCTGTTCAATCTGTGTCATCAGGTTCTGCTGGCGCACACGAAGGCTGGCATCGCTGTGCAGCTGCTGCTGAATCTGACCCTGCTGGCTGGCGTTGTCGCGCAGTGCCAGCCGTAACTGCTCCAGCTGTTGCGCCAGCGCTTCGGCGGATTCCGGCATCGCAGCGGGTTTCGCCTGCTGATGGAGACTGAGCCGCTGACGCAGATCTGCCAGTCGCGCCTGCTGCTGCTGGCATTGCTGATCGAGCTGCTGCAACTGCTGACGCAGTTGCAATGCGGTCTGCTCATCCAGCAGCGCCGCGCGCAGGCTGGCTTCATCCGCGAATCCGGCGCTCTCCAGTGCCTGCTGCAGCGCGCTTTCCGCCTCTGCCAGTTTGCTATTGAGCGTCTGCCGCTGATTTTCCAGCCCCGAAAGCTCACCCTGCAGGCGACTGACCTCGGCCTGCGCCTGTTGCAGGGCAGTGAGCTGCTGTGCCAGTTGTTCATCAGCCTGCTGAACGCGAGCCTGTATCTGCTGGCGGGCGTGGGTGACCTCGCGGTCGCCAAACAGCGCCTGACGGGCACGGCGCATCTCGCTGAGCTGCGTCTGGCGCTGGTTTTGCTGCTGCTGATGAGTGGTGAGCTGCTGCTGCTCCAGTTCTGCCTGCTGTTGCAGGGCAGTGAGCTGGGTTTCCCCCTTTAACAGCTGCGGTTGCAGGTTAGCGAGCAACCGCTCACTTTCCTGCCAGCGCTCCCAGCGCCGCTGCTGTTCTGTCAGCCACGCCTCGCGATGGGCGGCGTCGGGCAGGGCAAGGTTGTGTGCACTGAACTGCTGCTCCAGACGACTCTGCAATTGCGCCATGGCCTGCTGTTCCTGCTGCTGACGCTGTTGCTGCGCATCCAGCGCCTGTTGCAGGCTGGACAGCGACTGCTGCGCCAGCTGTTCTGCCTGCAAATGCTGCTGCCAGGCCTGTGACTGCTGAAGATGGTAATCCTTTGCGGCCTGACGCGCCTGTCCGGCGGCTTCCTGCGCCTGTCGCTGTTGCTCAAGCTGGCTTTCACGCTCGCTTTGCTGCTTCTCCCACGCGGTTAAGGCATCCCGATCGGCAAGCGGGAAGGTAAGTGCCAGCTCACTGCTCAGCGTCTGCCATTGCTGCTCAAGCCGATCGAGCTGTTGCTGCATCTCCGCGATCTCATCGCGCAGGGTCTGCTGCTGCACGGCTGACTGTTTCAGCTGTTCGCTTTTTGCCGTGCCCGCTTCGCGCAATGCCTCGGTTTGTTGTTGCAGTGCAGCCCGGCGCTGCTGGTTAGCACTTACTTCCAGCGTGCTGTAGGCCTCAACGGCGGGATGCGTGCAGGAGCCGCACAGCGGACAGGGCTGATCGGCGGCGAGCCGGGCGCGGTAATCGCTGAGATCGACAATCTGCTGCTCCAGCGCGCAGATTTTTTCGACATCATCCAGCTGCTGTTTTTCGCGTTTCCACGTCTCGCGCAGGGCCTGGAGTTCCGCTTCACTCTGCTGATGCGCTTTTGCGAGCGCGATAAGCCGCTGCTGGCGCTGGCCCAGCTGCTGGTGCAGCGGCTGCCACTGGGTTGAAAGCAGCAGCAGTTGCTGACGCGCCGGACGGCTGTTCTGCAACTGGCTTAATGCCTGACGCAGTGCGGCAGGCGGATGCTGGTCCTGTAGCGAAGTTAGTACTTGCTCCGCCTGCGAGAGCGCCTGGCGGGCCTGTTGCTCCGCCTGCTGGCGCGGGAGCGCCTGTTCTGCCTGCTGCTGCTGTTCCGCCTGCTGGGCAGCGATCTGTCGCTGCTGCTGCTCGCGCTGTTGCGCCAGTCCGGCCAGGGTCGCTTCACGCTGCGCCAGCAGGGCAAAGTTCTCCTGCCACACCGGCAGCGAAGCGCCCCATTGGGCGAGATCGGCAAGCTGCTGGCGTAACTGATGCTGTTCGGCAATCGCCTGCTGCCATGTCTCAACCTGGCGCTTCTGCTCTGCCAGGCTGGCCTGTGTCTGATCAGCATGCTGCTGCTGTCGGGCGTTTTCCTGCTGCTGCTCCGCAAGCTGCTGCTGCAGTGCGCTGATCCGCTGATCCAGCGGCAGCACCTGTTCTGTCAGCAGACTTTCCTGCTGCTGCTGTTCCTGCAGCGCCTGCTGGCGGGCACTCTGGGTCGTCGCGTAGTGCTGCTGATGCTGCTGCTGTTGGGTCTGCGCCTGCAGCTGTGCCGACGTGAGTTGCTGACAGCGGCTCACGACCTGCTGCTTTTCGGTGCGTAGCGCGTCGCGCTGCTGCAGTTTTACCCGCAGCTTTTCAGCCGGTTCGCTGCGTGCAAGACGATGACGATCGGCCTCTGCCGCCTGGGATGCGGCCCGGGCCTGCTGCAGCGCGACGTCAGCCTGCGCATTTTCCTGCTGTAACTGCTGCGCCTGCTGTTGCCACTGCTGCTGTTGCTGCGCCTGCTGATAGTGCGCGCTGAGCTGCTGTTCCGCATCGGTCAGATCGGTGAGCTGCTGTTGCAGCGCGGCACGTGCGTCGCTATCCAGCAGCGCCATCGCTCCCGCCTGGCTGCGCAGCAGATCCAGCTGGGTTTTTGCCTCTTTGTGGCGCTCGTAGATGGCGGCGGAAATCAGACCGTAAATTTCGGTGCCGGTCAGCTCCTCAAGCAGTTCCGCGCGCTCACTGGCTTTCGCGTTGAGAAAGGCGGCGAACTGGCCTTGTGACAGCATCATCGAGCGGGTAAACCTTTCGAAATCGAGCCCGGAGAGGGTTTCGATCAGCTTCAGCTTGTCACCGACTTTATCGGCAACAATAGTGTTGTCAGCGCAGCGTGCCAGCTCAACGCGCGGCGCCTGAAGTTTGCCGTCAGCAGTGCCGCGCGCGCGGTTCTGGCTCCAGAAGGCGCGCCAGGCATCTCCTTTAATCTCAAACTCCACCTCGGCCAGACATTCGGCACAGTCGCGGGTCATCAGCGCATTCTGGCTCTGTGAAATCGCGCCCAGGCGCGGTGTCTGGTGATAGAGCGCCAGGCAGATGGCGTCCAGCAGGGTGGTTTTACCGGCGCCGGTGGCACCGGTAATGGCGAACAGGCCGTTGCTGGCGAAAGGTTCGGCGCGGAAGTCGATGAACCATTCACCGCGAAGGGCATTGAGGTTTTTGAACCGTAGCGTGAGGATCTTCATTGGGTCTCTTCCATGGCGGCCAGCGTCTGGCGGAACAGGGTGGTCATCTCGGCGATTTGCTCTGGTTGCAGCTCCTCATCCAGCGCCAGCCGGCGGGCAAAGACCTCCTCCACCTTCAGCTCACTCAGGGTTTCGTTGTCGAGCCGCGCCAGGCTCTGTTGCCGCTGTTCACGGCTGCGGCGGAGCAACAGGACTTCGACCGGCAGCGTGGCGGTCAGGGTTTCTACCTGACGCTGCAGATCGCTGAGGTACTCCTGGGTGGTGACTTCGATGTCGAGCCAGGTCGGCTTCTCCTGCTCTGCCGTGCTGAAGGCATTTAACTGTTCTGCAATCTGCGCCAGCGATCCTTTCAGCACCTGCATCGGCTGCGCCTGTGGCACCACCAGCGGCGTGACCGATTGCAGGCCGCTGGTGGTGAGTTCCAGCAGGAAGACGCTTTTTTCTGTGCCCAGCTCGTCAAAACTCAGCGGAATCGGCGAGCCGCTGTAGCGGATATGCTCGCTGCCCGCGACGCGCTGAGCGCGATGAATATGCCCCAGTGCGATATAGTCAGCCGCGGGAAACGCGCTGGCCGGGAAGGCATCCAGCGTCCCGATATAGATGTCGCGCACTGAATCGCTCTGGCTGACGCCGACGGTGGTGAGATGGCCGGTGGCGATAATCGGCAGTGCATGGCCCAGCGCCTGGGCGGCGGTGAATCGCTGCTGATAGTGGTGGGCGATCGCTTCCAGCAGCGAGGTCTGCTTGTCGCGTCCCGACTGACCTGCCCGGCTGCGCAGGATATCGCGCGGCCGCAGATAGGGAATCGCACACAGCAGCGCGCCTGGCTCGCCCTGGCGGGTGTTGAGCAGCAGCACATCATCCTTCTCCTGCGGGGTGGCGATCACCCGGGTATTGAGGCAGGCGAGCAGCTCACGCGACTCATTCAGCGTGGCAACGGAATCGTGGTTGCCCGCCAGCACAATCAGCTGACAGCCGCTGGGCTGCAGCGCCACCACAAAGCGGTTGAACATCTCGCGGGCGTAGCTGGGCGGTGTACCGGTATCAAACAGATCGCCTGCGATGATCAACGCATCCACCTGATGCTGTTCAATCTGGATCAACAGCCAGTCGAGAAATGCCTGATGTTCGGCTGCCCGACTTTTGTTGTAGAAGAACTGCCCCAGATGCCAGTCCGCAGTATGAATGATGCGCATGATGAGTCCCTGCCGTTGTGATTCGCCCGGCGATTATACTGGCTCTGCGGCCAAAGCAAAAAATTGTCGCTGCGCTGTCATAAATGATTACCAGTGAGGTTACAGGCAGGTTATGTTTTTCATAAAAGTGTCACAAATCTGACGCATAATGGCGCCGCGAATCTCAGTGACATCCGTCATAATCAGCAGGAGTAATAATGGCTAAGCGCATTTTGGTTGTGGAGGATGAAGCCCCCATCCGTGAAATGTTGTGTTTTGTTCTGGAGCAGAACGACTATCAGCCAATCGAGGCGGAAGATTATGACAGCGCCGTTGGCAAGCTGATTGAACCCTGGCCCGATCTGATTTTGCTGGACTGGATGTTACCCGGTGGCAGCGGTATTCAGTTTATCAAACATCTGAAACGCGAGGCGATGACACGCGATATCCCGGTGATGATGCTCACCGCGCGCGGCGAAGAGGAGGATCGGGTGCGCGGCCTGGAAGTGGGTGCCGATGATTACATTACCAAGCCCTTTTCACCTAAAGAGCTGATGGCGAGGATCAAAGCGGTGATGCGCCGTATTTCGCCGATGGCCGTGGAAGAGGTGATTGAGATGCAGGGGCTGAGTCTGGATCCCTCCTCACATCGCGTGATGTCCGAAACCACGCCGCTGGAGATGGGTCCCACCGAATATAAGCTGCTGCACTTCTTTATGACCCACCCGGAACGCGTTTACAGCCGCGAACAGCTGCTGAACCACGTCTGGGGCACCAATGTGTATGTGGAAGATCGTACTGTCGATGTTCACATCCGCCGTTTACGTAAAGCGCTGGAAGTGTCCGGCCACGATCGCATGGTACAAACCGTTCGCGGAACAGGGTATCGTTTCTCTGCCCGCTACTAAACGGAGCCTTAACCGTGCTGGAACGCCTCTCCTGGAAGAGATTACTGACAGAACTGCTGCTGGTCTGTCTGCCCGCAGTGCTGCTGGGCCTGCTGTTCGGCGGTCTGCCCTGGTGGCTGCTGCTGAGCGTGCTGACGGTGTTGTTGTGGCATTTTCACAATCTGATGCGGCTGTCGCACTGGCTGTGGCTGGACCGCACCATGACGCCACCGGCCGGGCGTGCCAGCTGGGAACCGCTGTTTTATGGTCTTTACCAGATGCAGCTCCGCAACCGGCGGCGGCGGCGTGAACTGGGCAATCTGATTAAGCGTTTCCGCAGCGGTGCCGAGTCGCTGCCGGATGCGGTGATCCTGACCACCGAAGAGGGCACCATTTTCTGGTGTAACGGCCTGGCGCAGCAGCACCTGGGTCTGCGCTGGCCGGAAGATAATGGCCAGAATATCCTCAATCTGCTCCGTTATCCGGAGTTCTCGCGCTATCTTCGCCAGCGCGATTTCGACAAGCCGCTGACGCTGGTTCTGAACAACAAACTTCATATGGAGTTCCGCGTCATGCCCTACAGCGAAGGGCAGTGGCTGCTGGTGGCGCGTGATGTCACGCAGATGCATCAGCTGGAAGGGGCGCGCCGCAACTTCTTTGCCAACGTCAGCCATGAATTGCGCACACCGCTCACGGTGCTGCAGGGCTATCTGGAGATGATGAACGACTCGGTGATGAGCGAGCCTTCGCGCAGCAAAGCGCTGCACACCATGTCGGAGCAGACGCGCCGCATGGACAGCCTGGTCAAACAGCTGCTGACGCTATCGCGCATTGAAGCCGCGCCCGCAATCGATCTGAAAGAGAAGGTCGATGTGCCGGTGATGCTGAAACTGCTGCAGCATGAGGCGGCAACGCTGAGTGGCGGCCGTCACGACATCCACTTCCATACCGATCCCCATCTGAAAGTGTTCGGCAACGATGAACAGCTGCGCAGCGCCATCTCCAATCTGGTTTACAACGCGGTAAACCACACACCGGATGGCACGCGAATTGATATCAGCTGGCTGCGCGGCAAACAGGGGGGCTATCTTCCGGGTGTGCGACAACGGGCCGGGCATCGCCTCAGAACATATTCCGCGTCTTACCGAGCGTTTCTACCGGGTCGATAAAGCGCGTTCGCGTGCGACCGGCGGCAGCGGGCTGGGGCTGGCGATAGTGAAACATGCTCTGAGCCACCATAACGCCCGGCTCGATATCACCAGCGTGCCGCACAAGGAGACCTGTTTTACCTTTACGCTGCCAGCGAGGTTGATTGTCAGCAGCGTGATGCAGGAGAATGCCGTTCATTAATCGCTGCCGGATCTCCCTGATGCGCATCCTTCTTTTGTTGATCGTTACTCTGCTGCCGGGCCTGGCACTGGCCCAGCCCGGCGCGCTCTCCGGCAATCTCAGCAGCGTCGGATCCGATACGCTGGGCTATCTGATGACGCTGTGGGGCGAAGATTTCAGTCGCCAGGCGCCGGGCGTCAATGTCCAGGTTCAGGCCTCCGGCTCTTCTACTGCGCCGACCGCGCTGGCGGCGGGTGCAGCACAACTCGGTCCGATGAGCCGCCCGATGCAGGCAGATGAACGCCAGGCCTTTGAGGCGCGCTACGGCTATCCGCCGCTGGCGGTTCCGGTGGCTATGGATGCGCTGGTGGTAGTGGTGAATCAGCGCAATCCGCTACAGCAGATTGAACCGCGACAGCTCGATGCCATCTTCTCGATTACCCGTCTGTGTGGCGCACACAGCGTGCCGCTGCGCTGGGGCGATCTCGGCTTAACCGGCGCGCAGTGGAGCAAACGGCCGATTCAGCGCTATGGACGTAACTCCGCCTCCGGCACATGGGGTTTCTTCAAGCAGCAGGCGCTGTGCAAAGGTGATTTTCGCAGCGACGTGGCGGAGTTTCCCGGCTCGGCCGCAGTGGTGCAGGCGGTGGCCGGTAATTCACGCAGCATCGGCTATGCCAGTTTTGGCTTTCATCTCAGCGGAGTAAAAATGCTGGCGGTGATGAATGATCAGGGGCAGGCGATTACCCCGGATGCCGATGCCATCCGCAGTGGCCGCTATCCCTGGGCGCGCCCGCTCTATCTCTATGTGAATAAAGCGCCCGGCAAACCTTTGCCGCCGCTGGTGGCCGCGTTTCTGCAGCAGGTGCTTTCAGCACAGGGACAGCGGCGGGTCAGCGAAGCGGGCTATCTGCCGCTCTCTGACAGTCAGATGACGCAGGCGCGCGCCGCGCTGCGTTAACCCCCCGGACGTGAATTTTTTTCATCATCACTGAATTTTCTTCAGTTGCAGAAGAAAGCCGCCCATGCCACTCTGTGCTCAGACATGTAGCCATCCAGATGGCTATTTATATCAGGATGCAACTATTTCCTGCCGTCATTATCGGCAGGGGAGACAGGAGTGATCATGCAAAGAGAAACCGCCCCGTTCCGTGCCGATACCGTTGGCAGCTTTCTGCGTCCCACCGCCATTAAGCAGGCGCGCGAACAGTTTGCAGCCGGAGAGATTGATGCGGCGGCCCTGCGCCAGGTTGAAGATGAGGCGATTCGCGATGTGGTGGCGAAACAGCGGGAAAATGGCCTGAAAGTGGTCACTGATGGCGAGTTTCGTCGCGGCTGGTGGCACTTCGACTTTTTCTATGGCCTGAATGGCGTAGAGCGCTATGAAGCGGAGCAGGGCATTCAGTTTAATGGCGTGCAGACCAAAGCGCATGGCGTGAAAGTGGTGAGCAAACTCGGTTTCCCGGCGGATCATCCGATGCTGGCGCATTTCCGCTTCCTGCAGAGTATTGCCGGTGATGCGGTGCCGAAGATGACCATTCCCAGCCCCAGCGTGCTGCACTTCCGTGGTGGCCGTAAGGTGATCGACGCGGAAGTCTATCCCGATCTGGCAGACTACTTCGACGATCTGGCGCAGACCTACAAAGCGGCTATTCAGGCGTTTTATGACGCGGGCTGCCGCTATCTGCAACTGGATGATACCGTCTGGGCTTACCTCTGTTCTGAAGATCAGAAGCGTGATATCCGTGCGCGTGGCGACGATCCTGACCAGCTGGCACAGACTTATGCTCAGGTGTTGAATAAAGCGCTGGAAGGTAAACCTGCCGATCTGACCGTGGGTCTGCATGTCTGTCGCGGCAACTTCCGCTCAACCTGGATCTCTGAAGGCGGCTATGGGCCGGTCGCAGAAATCCTGTTCGGCAGCGTCAACGTGGATGCCTTCTTCCTGGAGTATGATAACGCCCGTTCCGGCGGTTTTGAACCACTGCGTTACATTAAGCCAGGTCATCAGCAGGTGGTGCTGGGTCTGATTACGACCAAAGTGGGAGAACTGGAAGATCCGGAGCAGGTGAAAACCCGGCTGGAAGAGGCGGCGCAGTATGTCAGTCTGGATCAGATCTGCCTCAGTCCGCAGTGTGGTTTTGCCTCAACCGAAGAGGGCAACAGCCTGACCGAGGCGCAGCAGTGGCAGAAGATTCGCTTAGTGGTCGATATCGCAAATCAGGTCTGGTAGTGCTGTAACGTTGTGCAGACAGGCGCGTAAAACGCGCCTTTTGTGTATCTTCAGGCCCGTTTATGCGGGGATTTCTCGCGCTCTGTCTATTATTTAGGCACATCATCTTGTGTGCCTGCTGCAAAAATTAACGCTATCCACTGCCTTTTGAAAAAATGGCGGCATAACCTTCTGGTTTTCCGATCCCGTATTGCCTTTCACCGCTATAAACGTTTTACTTAGCGCCGTTGTCGATCCATCCCTCTGTGAACAGAATAAAAGCAGCTTAAATCACCTGCGCTTTACCCTGCGACGAGCATAATGCGCTGACATTGTCAGCCTGGTCGTGGTTTACACGCAGCGAGGGGACAACACTAACCCAACTTCCACCGCAACATCAGTGACAGGCCGTATGACACATCGTTTAACTTCGAAGGACATTCTCGCGCTGGGCTTTATGACATTCGCCCTGTTTGTTGGCGCGGGCAACATCATTTTCCCGCCCATGGTCGGTATTCAGTCTGGCGAACACGTCTGGACTGCCGCGATTGGTTTTCTGATTACCGCAGTCGGTCTGCCCGTGATGACCGTGATCGCGCTGGCTCGCGTCGGCGGCGGCGTGGATGCGCTCAGCACCCCGATTGGCAAGGTCGCTGGCATCGTGCTGGCCACCGTTTGCTATCTGGCTGTCGGGCCGCTGTTTGCCACACCGCGTACGGCAACGGTCTCGTTTGAGATGGGTATTGCCCCGCTGACCGGTGATGGCGCGCTGCCGCTGTTTATCTATAGCCTGATTTACTTCACGCTGGTGATTGGCGTATCGCTCTATCCCGGCAAGCTACTCGACACGGTAGGGCACTTCCTTGCGCCATTAAAAATTATTGCGCTGACCGTGCTGGGCGTTGCTGCCCTGGTTTGGCCTGCTGGCGGCACGGTTCCGGCTACCGCTGATTATCAGCGTGCGGCCTTCTCCAGCGGTTTCGTCAATGGCTATCTGACCATGGATACGCTGGGCGCGCTGGTATTTGGTATCGTAATTGTCAACGCCGCCCGTTCGCGTGGCGTCGATAATGCCGCGCTGCTGACCCGTTATACCGTGCTGGCAGGGTTAATCGCCGGTCTGGGCCTGACGCTGGTCTACCTCTGCCTGTTTAAGCTGGGTGCGGGCAGCGGTGCGCTGGTGGATCAAAACGCTAACGGCGCAGCGATTCTGCACGCGTATGTTCAGCACACCTTTGGCAACATGGGCAGCTTCTTCCTTGCTGCGCTGATCTTCGTCGCCTGTATGGTGACCGCCGTAGGCCTGACCTGTGCCTGTGCGGAATTTTTTGCGCAATACCTGCCGTTATCGTATAAAACGCTGGTGTTTATTCTGGGTCTGTTCTCCATGGTGGTGTCGAATCTCGGCCTGAGCCACCTGATTCAGATCTCCATCCCGGTACTGACGGCAATTTATCCGCCCTGTATCGTGCTGGTGGTGCTGAGTTTCACCCTCAACTGGTGGAATAAGAGCAGCCGGATTATCGCGCCAGCCATGTTAATCAGCTTGCTGTTCGGTATTGTTGATGCGATTAAAACCACCGGGTTTAAAGATTTGCTGCCCGCTTTCAGTCAGAATCTGCCGCTGGCCGATCAGGGTCTCGCCTGGTTGCCGCCGTCGCTGGTGATGCTGCTGATTGCCGCTGTTGTTGATCGGGTGAAAGGGCCGGAACAGGTGACCGTTCACTCGTAGCAGAGAGCACTGATTTTTCTTTAACCACGGGCCTGCCCGTGGTTTTTTCATTTCACAGGTACAGGTTGTTATGCAAGAAACCAACAAGCTCAAACGCGGACTGAGCACGCGCCACATCCGCTTTATGGCGCTGGGATCGGCGATTGGCACCGGGCTGTTCTACGGTTCCGCTGACGCGATAAAAATGGCCGGACCGAGCGTGCTGCTCGCCTATATCATCGGCGGGGCAGTGGCTTACATCATCATGCGCGCACTGGGTGAGATGTCCGTTAACAATCCTCAGGCCAGCTCCTTCTCACGTTACGCGCAGGACTATCTTGGGCCGATGGCAGGCTACATCACCGGCTGGACGTACTGTTTTGAAATCCTGATCGTGGCGATTGCGGATGTCACCGCGTTCGGCATCTATATGGGCGTCTGGTTCCCTGAGGTGCCTCACTGGATTTGGGTGCTGAGCGTGGTGCTGATCATCGGTGCCGTCAATCTGATGAGCGTGAAGGTGTTCGGCGAAGTGGAGTTCTGGTTCTCCTTCTTCAAAGTCGCCACCATTATCGTGATGATTCTGGCCGGTTTCGGCATGATCATCTGGGGGGCTCGGCAACGGCGGCCAGCCGACCGGCATCCACAATCTCTGGACTAACGGCGGCTTCTTTGCGCACGGCGTAGTCGGTATGCTGCTGTCGCTGCAGATGGTGATGTTTGCCTATGGTGGCATCGAAATCATCGGTATCACCGCCGGTGAAGCGAAAGATCCGGAGAAGTCGATTCCGCGCGCCATCAACTCGGTGCCGTGGCGCATTCTGGTGTTCTACGTCGGCACGCTGTTTGTGATTATGTCGATCTACCCGTGGAATCAGGTGGGCACCTCGGGCAGCCCGTTTGTGCTGACCTTCCAGCATCTGGGCATTGCGGCGGCCGCCTCTATCCTCAATTTCGTGGTGCTGACCGCGTCACTCTCGGCGATTAACAGCGATGTGTTTGGCGTGGGCCGCATGCTGCACGGGATGGCGCAGCAGGGACATGCGCCGAAGGTCTTTATGAAGGTCTCTTCGCGCGGGATTCCGTGGGTGACGGTGGTGGTGATGATGTTCGCCATGCTGATTGCGGTTTATCTCAACTACCTGATGCCGGAAAAAGTCTTCCTGGTGATCGCCTCGCTGGCGACCTTTGCAACAGTGTGGGTCTGGATCATGATTCTGCTGTCGCAGATCGCGTTCCGTCGCAAAATTGGCAAAGAGGCTGCCAGTAAGCTGCAGTTTGCGCTGCCAGGCGGCAGCTGGACTGCTGGCGTCGGCGTAGCCTTCCTCTGCTTTATTATCGGTCTGATTGGTTATTTCCCCGATACCCGCATTTCCCTCTATGTCGGTATGGTGTGGATAGTGGTGCTGCTGCTGGGCTATAAGCTGGTTCGTAAAGTCCGCTAAGGATGTTTTCCATGCTGGCTGGAGTGAGACTGTTGAAGCCCGGCTGCAGATAATGCTGCGGCTGGGGCTGTTTTTTTGGCCTCCCTGATCGGGTTTTGTCTGAAGGCGTTCGTCAGCGCCCGGAGGGGAATTCTGGCCGCGAGCCTGGCCACTGGCGCAGGGGAGTGAAAGTAATGGTCATCGGGCGTTAGCGGGACTATCGTTCAGGCGCGCAGACGGGCGTAACCGGCCGTCCATCTGTAGTGATCGATATCGATGTGGCGCTTATGACAGTCAATCCGCGCTTTATTTCGCTGGATTGACGCCTGCAAATGCGTCTCAGGCTCTATTCGTATCAACAATAATGCTGATTTACTAATTGCCTGACCGCCCCTATCTTGTTAACTGTCCGTGCCAGCATTAATTCGGCAACACAAATAACAAGTCATTCAGGGACAAACCATGTTCAACAAGCCCTCACTAAAGAGTCTGCTGTGCCTGCACTCTGTGTGCTGCATACTCCTTACAGCAATTCTGCTTTCCACAGTGACCGGCTTTGTGCTGAGGAACCAGGCAGAACAACGTCTCCTTGAATCCAGCACGGCATATGCACGTAAACTGGCCAACACTGCCGATAACATGTTCCGGACGGCCCAGAAGGAACTGGCTTTCAGCGCCGCACAGATAACCAGCTACAGGGATTTGCAGGTTCTGCAGCATGAAACCGACAGGCTACGTCTGCAGTCAGACATGTTCAGTTCCGTGCTGGCCCTGTCGCCCGAGGGGCGGGTCGTGGCCGCTTCTCCCTTAAATTTCATTCCATCCGGTACGTCGCTGAGTGTGGCGTCCGGGCAGCTGGAGGCCGTAAAAAAAAGGCCCTTTTGTTTCTGACCCACTCACCCCCTATACGGGAAACTATCTCGTCTTTTTGTCGAACCCGGTCTATTCGCCGTCAGGCGAATATCTGGGGTATCTGGCAGGCTCAATCTATCTGACCAGGAGCAGTATGCTGAGCCGTCTTCTGAACCAGCACTTCTATGCTGATAAGACGACTGTCAGCATTGTTTCCGATACCGGTGAAGTGGTTTACTCCGCGGATGAGGCTCTGACCGGAAAAAGCATCAACCTGAGTGCGGATCTGTCGGCGCAACTGAAACAGAAAAAATATGGCGCAGTGAAAACCCTGTTTAATCAACAGAGTTGCCTGCTGGGTTATTCGGACGTTGTGAAAACGAACTGGCATGTATTCGTCTGCGTTTCATCTGACGTGACGAGCGCAATTCTCAACCGCATCGTAAGTGATGTGATCCTCTACGGGCTGGTGCTGGCGCTTCTGTTGGTCATTGTGAGTCTTTACATCTCCGCCAGAATTTCACAGCCACTCGAAAATCTGGCCCGCCTGACCAGCTCAGGCGCGATCGGGCGATTATCAGGAAAAATGGACGGAATTAAAACGTGGTACAAAGAAGCTGACAGGCTAAAAAAAGCATTTCAGGCTTATTCAGCAGCCATCGATAAAACATTTTCTATACTGCGCGATGATGCTCTGACGGATCATCTGACGAAATTACACAACCGGCGGGGCTTCGATCAACTCACGGCACCTTTTGTCGGGGGGACAGGGTTCACACAGCCTGGCTCTGTTTGATATCGACCACTTTAAACAGGTTAATGATCAGTTCGGACACGATACAGGGGACGAGGTACTGGTGGCCGTATCAGATCTATTAAAAAAAAGGATGCCGTACTCAGGACATCATCTGCCGGTTTGGCGGTGAAGAGTTTGTCATTTTTTTTCCAGACACAACGCTGACCGAAGCCGGATTGGTTGTAAACCGTATACGTGAAAACATTGCAAACGCGCAGTTTCCCGCAGTGAAGCACATTACGATTTCAGCAGGCGTTTGTGAGCTCGCTCACGATGGCGATGACAGAGAAAAAGCGCTGGTTGTGGCAGACCACCTTCTGTACAGGGCCAAGCATGAAGGCCGGAACCGGGTGGTGACCCAGGCACATTCGGTTCACTCACCCTGAGGTACGTTTTTATGATCCGCTTCAGTCGAATGCAGAGTCCGCGTGTAGTTACCCGTCAGCCTGGCCGTTAATTGCTTCTCTCACAGATGAAAAGCGGTGTGTTTTCGGCATAAAAAATCCAGGCATCTTTACCATAAGGCCTGATCTTGAGTACCAGCGGCATATTGTTATCTGTAAAAAAAGTCGGGTAACCATTTCTTCTGATCGGAAAGGCTCATCGTCATCTGAGGGGAGTTCATGATCAGCTCAGACCTGAAGTAGTAAAAAAATTGGTTCTGTAAGTATGAAAATGAAATCGTTTTACTCAGATAAGATTTTGTTTCATTTTTATCATATAAGATCCCAGACATTGAAAGAACGCCTTTTCCGTCAAGAAGGGTTTGCGTAATAAGTAAGTCCATCCGGTCCTGCTTCCATTGATAGGACACATCAGCTGTACAAGAAATGGTGTTTTCACCGTTCCTGCTGAATGGCGCGAAAGAATAGATGACAATGCACAAGATAATCAGGAGGATAACTTTAATCATTATTCAGTTTCTTCACAAAGTAATACGAACGGCAATTTGCTCTGACATGTCCATTCAACGGATGCTCGCAGTTAAAATAAGAAAGACTGTCTGCATGTTTGAATGCGGTAAGGTAGATATAAGGTGCTATACTGCAATTTAATTTCATCTCATCAACCTGTTCCTTCACCTCATCCTTTTTCAGCCACCCATCCGCATTATTGAAGATTATGCAGCCTTTGTAGTTAGTGCTGTAAATAAACACAGTGTCATTATGATTCGGTCCGGATCTGAAATATAAAAAAAGACGAAAAAAAAAGTGCCAAAAAAAGCATAAAGGTTGCGATCATCATTTTTTTTTGACTTAAAAAAAAGCTGAAAAAAACGGATGTTGTGTCAGGGGTGAATATGAAGAAATCTTGTTTTCAGAATCTGATTTTTGCTCATTCTGAGTATTCCTCATTCTTTCATCAGGGAGGCTGTGCTCTGGCATTTCATTGCCGCCGGCGGAGAGAGAGTGGGCACTTTCCGACTCAGTGCTGACAGATGTAAAGGAAAAAAGACTTTCTCTCTCAACGGTTGTCTGTGGAGAAAGGAGAAACCCCTTCCGCGGCATGGTCCGGATGATATCTTCCTGAAGACCGGCTTTATTCAGCGCGCGTCTCAGCGCCGAGATATTCTGATAAAGAGTCGTTGAGGCCGGTTCCGTACCAAACCGACGCCATACATAGTCATAGAACTGTTGATGTGTGACAAGTTGCCCTACATTATCAATGAGAAGTTCCAGACACAGTGATGCGGATGCGCTGATAACCGCCGGGTTGCCCCTGCCGGTAATTCTTTTTTTATCCGGTTCAAATATCAGAAAACTGTTAAGAGTGATTTTTCTGCTCAAAGCATTCTCCACCAGTGAAAAAAATAAAGACCCCGCATAAAACATACGGCTAATGCGCAGGTGAAAGTTTTGTGAAATAGAAAAATTGTAAGCCTGAAGCTAATCAGATCAGTTTAAATAAGTATATCACATCTTTTTTATTGCAAATTTATTTTTATGTTTTGCATGATTTTTTATGTGGGTACTGCAAGTAACTCATTGTTTTTTATGAATATAATATTGAATATAAAATTCATATAAATTTAAACAAGATTAGAGAAATTCAAAGGTGTGTTTATCTCACTTCGCTCGTAAGATGCTTTCGCTGGCTTAATTGTGTCTATGAATTTAAGTGCCCTGACAGTATTAACCATGTTGGATTTTCTCTCTCCTGGTTTATTTACTCAGGCATCAGTCAGCATGTCTATTAACAGAAAAAAATTTCAAGGAGTACTGGAATGTTTAAAAAAACTTTATTGACCGGGTTCGTTGCCCTGACCGCATTATCGGCCAGCAGTGTATATGCAGCACAGGAAAACAGTATCCGCTTCAAAGGTGAAGTTTCTGCCCAGACGTGTAACGTCAGCGTCAACGATTCAACTTCAGCTGCACCTGTTATCTTGCTGCAGACGGCAAAGGTCAGCGATCTTTCCGCGACGGGGAATACGTCTACACCCACAAATTTCAGCATGAAGCTGACAGGATGTACGGATCCTAAAACAGCGGCTCAGGACATTAAAATTCATTTTGCATCATCCAATGTTGATGCTTCCGGTAACCTGAAAAATATTGCAACTGACTCTCCGGCAAGTAACGTCGCGATTCAGTTACTGGACCCTGACAATAATGTCATTGATTTAAAATCAGGCGAAGCAACTGCTAAGGCATTCTCGCTCAATCCGAATGAAACCAGCGGAGAAGCACAGTATACCGCTCGGTATATTGCTACCGGTGGGGCTGCAACCGCCGGTAAGGTTGAAGCGACCGTTCAGTACGCTATCAGTTATCTTTAAAAACTGCGCCCCGCGTTTTCGCGGGGCTGGAATAAATTATGAAACTTGTGACTTATCTGAAAATAATTTCAGTTTTCTTTTTTATTAATCAGTGGCGTAACTCAGGCTGCGGTAGTCATGAATGCTTCGCGTATTGTGATGGCGGGTACGCTTGAGAAGACCATTATGTTTGATAACACCAGTGACAATCCGTTTATTGTTCAGGTTGAATCGGATAATAAAGACAAACCAGATTTTGTTGCCGTGCCGCCTGTTTTTAAAATTAAAGAGAAAGGGGGGCAGACGGTAAAAGTTAAACTGTTATCCAGTGAGTTGCCTCAGAATAGAGAGTCGCTCTTTTATCTGGACTTTACTCAGATTCCGGGCGTCAGGAAAAATGAAAATGACGATGACCGGCTGAATATCATCATCCGGAGTCGGCTGAAAGTTATTTACAGACCGGCTGCAGTCAATGCTTTTTCTTCGAAAGATGAAAATAAAGTTTCATACCGATTGCAGGGAGGAGCTTTAGTGATCAGCAACAAATCGCCGAATATTCTATCCATCAGAGATATCAGCAATGGAAAGCGGATCCTGGCAGAAAAATTGACGCTATTGCCGGGTGACGATTATTCCGCAGTCCTCAAGGGCGATCGTCTTAGTGGTCCGCTTAATGCGGTGATGATCAATGATTATGGCACGCCAGTAAATTTCCTGATTAAAGATAAATGATGTGATGTTGTTACGAAAATGAAAATCAGAATTTATTACCTGCTTATTTCTCTCTGCTCGTTTTCTATTTATGCGGAAGAATATGAATTCAGCCCCGCCATGCTCAGTGCGGGCGGCCTGAGCGATATTTCCGCATTGTCAGGAGAAGACACATTTTATAACCCCGGTGAATATGACGTTTCAGTTTACATAAACAATAAATTATTTTCAAAAAAGTCGCTGACTTTTGAACGGAAAGGTAAGTCGCTGACGCCGTTATTTACAGGTGAGTTTATCAACAGTTTACCTCTTAAAAAGAAGCCAGAAGCCCTGGTTAATGACAGAAAATACGCGCTTGAAGCTGTTCTGCCGGAGGTAAAGACTTCGCCCGACCTTTCTTCTCTGCGGGTAAACATTACTGTGCCTCAGTCTCTGCTGGTATACCGTCCGGATGATTATATTCCCTCAAGTGAGTTTGAGGCAGGCAGTACCGCCTTATTTTCGAATTACACGGTCAACCAGTATGAGTCACATAGCACCCATACAGGCGGAGTGAGTTCGACGTATGTTGGACTTAGCAGCGGCTTTAACGCAGGAAAGTGGCAGTTCCGGCAGCAGGGGAATTTCAACCGTAACCGTTTTGGGTCCAGATGGCACTCCTCACGCCTGTACGCCAGTCGGGGCTTGCCGTCACTGCGAAGTGAGCTGCTGCTAGGCCAGCTCAGTTCGGGCTCTGATGCATTCAGCGGGCTCGGTTTTACCGGTGTAAGTCTCAGGACCGATAACCGCGTGTTACCCCCTTCCATGGTTCAGTATGCGCCGACGGTGAGAGGTACAGCGAGAACCAATGCGAAAGTCGAAGTCTTTCAAAAAAAATACAAAATCTATGAGACGACTGTTCCACCGGGTAACTTCAGAATTGATGACCTGGCACCGGCTTTCTACGGTGGAGACCTCAATGTCAGGGTGACGGAAAGTGACGGAAGCCTCACTGAGTATTCAGTACCTTACTCTACACTACCGGGTTCCGTCCGCCCCGGACGCCTGGACTATAGCTTTTCAGCCGGCGAGATCAATGATTACAGCCGTGACAACCAGTTTACCGAGCTTTCCGTCAAGTATGGCGTTTCTAATGCGGTAACGGCAAACAGCGGGTTACGTATCGGCAGTGGTTATCAGGCGGCCAGCGGTGGGGCCATCTATTCTTCGTCACTCGGTGCATTCGGTTCTTCTGCAACCTGGTCCAATGCGCGACTCAGAAATGGCAGCGCCACGCAGGGGTGGATGGTGAATACCGAGTACAGTAAAACGCTGGGTCCGGTTGGCACCACCATCAGTTTTGCCGGCTACCGGTATTCCACCCGTGGCTACCGGGATCTTCAGGATATCGTTGCCCTGAACAACTCGGACACCCCGCTGTCGTCGGTGGAGGGGGGAACGTACATGCAAAAAAACCGTCTTCAGCTCAATGTCAGCCAACCGCTAGGTTCACTGGGCAGCATTTACGTTTCCGGCTCATCGCAAAATTACTATGACGGACGAAACAAAGACACCTCTTATCAGGTGGGATACAACACGGCATTGCCTTACGGCATTCACATGGATTTCAGTATTTCCAGACAGTACCGCACCCGGATTTCTGACGCGCAGAGATGGGGAGTACCTGACGAAAAACGGCACAAGGAATATTACAAAGACACCCAGTTTGCGCTGAATTTTTCTGTGCCTATCGGGCGTGATACCCGTAATACAACCCTGTCTGCGTCATACATCAATAGTAATAGTGAACACAGCTACCAGACCTCGCTGTCCGGCAGCGCAGGTAAAGACAACACGACCCAGTGGGGTGTGAATTACAGTCGCGACCGCTCAGGAAACAGTTCGGGTCTGAATCTGGCGACCATTCTGCCCAAAGCCAACGTGAGTGGAACGGTCTCAAAATCTCCGGGAAACTGGCAGGCATCCGGTTCGATGAGCGGTGCCATCGCGTTGCACAGTGGCGGGATCACACTGGGGCATACCGTGAGTAACACGTTTGCCATTGTGGAAGCAAAAGGGGCAGAGGGCGCCACGGTACTCAATGGCCAGAACATTAAAATCGACAGTTCAGGTTATGCAATCGTTCCTTCGCTGATGCCTTACAGACGTAACAACATCAACCTTGATGCGCCGGAAGGGGCATCCGCGGATGTCGATATTATTGACAGCCAGCACGTTGTGACGCCATACGCGGGTTCCGTCAACCGGGTGGTCTTCAAAACGCGCCAGGGCATACCGGTCATGATGCAGCTCAGGCGGGCGAATGGCAGCTATGTCCCCCCTGGGGTCAGATATTTTCGATTCCGGTGGAAATAACGTTGCAACGGTAAGCCAGGCCGGTAATACCTATCTGCGGCTGGAAAACCGTCAGACACTGACCGCCCGGTGGGGCAGCGCGCCCGATGAACAGTGCACCATCCGTTATACGCCTGTAGATACTCAGTCCACGAAAGCGCTGAATTATATTACCGCAGTCTGTCAATAAGGCCTTATGCATGAAAAAGTATGCAGTCATTTTTTCCCTGCCGATCGTGGCGTTTTTTACATCGTCAGCCTTCGCCACATGCCAGCCTGTCTATAAAGCCAGACAGGGCGATGACAGTAAAGGCGGTGTGCCTCTGATTTTTGGTTCAATAAAACTTCAGCCCGCGGAGTTTATGCCAACTGGACTGATTGGCTCCACTACGGCCACGGTAGGGCAGGCTCAATCCTTGCCTGAAGGGGAGAACCAGCTGTTATACACCTGTGATCTTGCCGATCAGGGACAGACCTATGAGTATTTTGCCACTAACGGCGACAGTAACGTGGGGGGCAATATCAGCGCGGGAGAGGGCGTCTATCAGACCTATTTTCCTTTTATCGGCATCAAACTGATTCGTGACAGTGACGGTAAGGTGTTCTCAAGGTACTGGCAGCATTCACCAATTGAAGGGCACCGGGAGGGTAACAAGCTCAACTTTTATGCCCGTGACTTCAGCGGTGTGACGGCAGAAATTTACCGCTTACCATCCACAATGAGAGGAGGCGATCCGGTTGCGCATTGGGGATGTAATGGCCCTGCGGATGATTCCGCCAGCGGTATTGCATATACCTGTCCCCAGCCCAACGGCTATACGGTTTTTGTCGGGCCGGGCTGGAACGACAAAAAAAATATCACTATCCCAGGTGCTGACAGTAACACGAACTGGGACGGGTTCAGTAACTGGAACTGGATTGGCTTTGGGATGCAATACTCTACGGCAAACACGTTCGTGCAAACGCCCTGGGGATGTCGCGTCTACAGCTATACAAATCCTGTCATTTTACCGCCAGTCACTGTCACTGTGTTGAAGTCTGATTTTGAAACAATAGGTAAGGACTTTACTGTAACCTATCGGTGCGGTGGGGCGCTCGTTAATGGCTTTATCAACCGGAATGCAGGTGTTGGACCTGATAAAATTTCGGTCGCATTCAGCACTGATCATCCTATGTCCGGGAACAACGTTTTGTGGTCACGTTATGCGTTATCGGATAATTATGGACAGGATGGATATGCGTCAAACGTCGGCATAGGTGTGTCTGTTGCCGGTAAGACGGTCGGATTTATAACCAACGCATACACTAATGATTATACAAAAGGCTGGTTTTCTCTTCTGGATGGGGAAATCTCGCGTTCTCAAAATACCCCCACTCAGGTAGATATCACGTCTCAGTATTTCGCATTCTATGGCATCGTTGACCCCGCAAAACCTGTCACGCCTGGGAAAATAGATGCGACGGCGCATATTATTGTGAGGTACTGGTGATGAGATATTTTTTATATTGGGTGAGTTTTATTTTTCTGTTTAATGCGGCGGAACTCCATGCCACGATTATGCCGTTGCAGGACAGGGTGCTGTTCAGCAGCAAGGACAGCGGCAGGCGCCTGCTCATCGTCAACAACGACAGTCAGGCGCCGGTGTTACTTCAGAGCTGGGTTGATGATGGAAGCGCCGGCGATATTAATAAAGAAAAAAATTACCCTTTTGCTATTATTCCAGCAGTCGCCAGGATGACACCGGGTAAAATTCTGAACCTTAAGATACTGCCGACGGAAAAAATACTTGATTTACCCCGTGATCGTGAGTCCGTATTCTGGATAAATCTCTATGAAATTCCGGGTGTCAAATCTTCTCAGCAGGAGAAAACGGCCAATAAAATAGAAGTCGGATTAAACACCCAGCTGAGAATTACCTATCGGCCTTTCAATAGCAGTATGGACATTAACAGTATTGGCGGCGCTATAAACGTCCGCATTGCCGACAACGGTCATTCACTCGAGCTGAGTAATCCTACGCCCTATTTTGTGACGCCTGTTTCATTAAAAGTTACGTCATTGGCTGGAGAGCAGTCACTAAAACTGGGCATGGACAGAATGATTGCTCCTTATGACAATAAAGGTTTTAGTTTGCCTGAAGTAATAAAAAATAAAAAAATGACCGTTGAATACACGCTGGTCGATGACGTCGGAAAAGAGGCCGTTTTCACTAAAAACCTGAATTAGTTTTCACCTTATATACGCTGGTTCCAGACTGGCAGAATAACGCTGTTTACAGCTTTTACAACATTATTAATCCGTTTTAAGCAATGGAGGAACTGTGACGTTTATGGATAATACCCAACGCTGCATGTCATTTACTGAGAATGAAGTCGCTGTCACCTGGTTCTTTATGACCGGCATGACCCTGAAGCAGATAGCCGAATGGTTAGGGCTGACTGAGAAGTCCGTTAGTTATTACAAAAGAAGGGTGATGAGGAAAATAGGAGTAAAAAACAATAATGAATTTATTATGTGGTATCTGGGGAATCGATCGATATATCAGGACAGTGCCGCGGAATTCAGTATTCTGCGCCGAAGTGTTCCTGACTCCCGTAATCAGCAGGTAAGGGATTAACAGGTTGATTTTAAGGAGGCAATTAAATTCAACCTTACTATTTTCCAGGCCGGGTATGTAGCTTCAGGCGAGAGCGCGTGTGGGTACATGGGCACAGGGGGGAGAAGACAGAAAGAGAGAAATAAAAAACGGCGAAACCAGTCGCCGAAATACTCAAGAATTACAGGAAAATAGTTAATAAAGGGATGATTGACGGGTCTATCGTAAAACAAAACGAGTGGCGCTGATAGTCAGGCGATTTAAATAAGAAAAGGTCGGAATGGCGTTAATTAACAGCGGTTAACATTATTCAGGCCGCGTTGATGCTGCGGCCTGAATTTGATTAGCCACAGACTCAGGGCAATATAACCGAAACCGGCAGCACAGCGCTGTTATCCAGCTTTTTTCGTAGCTGAGTCAGCGTGGATTGATAAGGGCAGAGCAGGCCGACATCGGTGATTCTGCAGTCATGCTGATGCCACTCCTGACGTAATAACGGATGTTTATCATCAATCGGTTGCAGCTGACGAATCCCATCCAGACTCTGCGCCTGGAAATAGAGCCGCAAAAAACGTTCGCCGCTGTGGGTGTCGCGCCAGCGCTCCAGCACCAGACTACTGCCCGGTGGAATGTTGCCGCGTGAATAGCCTGGCAACTGCCAGCTAAAGCCCATCAGGGTGCGCACCATCGCAATATTGGTGTCATGTGCCACCAGAATCAGCCAGCGGCCCGGCGCGCTATCGGAAGCAATCGCCTCCAGCAGGGCGTTGAGCAATATTGAGCCACGGCGCTGTGCCTGATAGAGCACGTCGTTGCTGAGATCGTAGTTTGCGGTCAGCAGCGGCAGCAGCGTGGTGATCTGCGCGGCCGAGGTGATGTGTCCCCAGGCGAGCTGGTCCAACGGCAGGTTTTCGCTGTAGCCCAGTCGCAGCGTCTCCACCATGCTTGCCATCACACTCAGCCCGTAAACGTATGTGTTGCCGTTACGGGTTTGCCGGAACGACCAGGGCGCATCAAAGAGGGGGCAGTCAGTCGCGGGCGGGCAGACGGCGGCTTTCAGCTGCTGAATGGCGGGTTGCAACTGCTGTTGCAGCCGCGCCAGATCGCCCGCTTTCTGCTGCTTAGCCGCCAGCTCCTGAGCAGGATCGCTCTGGGTGATCGTCAGCTTTTCACTCTGAAACAGGGGATCGACTTCGCCCGCTACGTGATGCACCGGCACGCCGCAGCCGGGAAAGGCCCCGTCAGTCAGCGCTGTGGCCGTGGCACGGGTGCGCTGCAGCGGACTGGCGCGCACGTAGACCTGTGCCGCATCAGGACAGCCCGCGCCCAGCAGGCCGAGCTGGCGATAGTGCTCGCCTTGCCAGCGTCCTTTATTGACCACCGCGCTGTAGCCATGACCGGTCAGCTCACCATCGGCGGTGGTCCACTGCGTCCAGGGTTGCTGGCTGGCGGCTTCAATCTCTTTACGATTGCCGGGGGTGGGCGGACGGACACCGTGACGGCTCAGTTCGACCACTTTCTCCAGCTGGTAATCCGCCGCCTGTGACACCGGACTTAACAGCCAGAGAGAACAGAGGATCAGCGCGCAGCGGTACAGGCCTGGCAGCGTCATTTACTCCTCCAGCGCGCGATTATCGGTCAGCGCTTTGATTTTTGGATAAAGAGTCGCATTGGCCAGCAACACCGGGTTGCCGTTTTTGAGTCCTTCGTTGCGCAGATAATCATTAGTAACGCCGCCCGCTTCGCGCATCAGGACGATGCCCGGCAGACTATCCCAGGGATGCATATGCGCTTCATAGTAGCCAATCAGTCGCCCGGCGGCCGCCCAGGCGCTGGTCAGCGCGCCAGAACCGATGCGGATAAACATGCCACCCTGTTCAGTTAAGCCGCTAATCAGGCGCGAGACGCTTTCGGCAGGGGTGCGACTGGAGTTGCTGATGCCGAGCAAACCCTCGTTGAGATGCGTCGCGCTATGAACCTGCAAACGGCTCTCATTAACCCACGCACCCTGACCTGCTCGTGCGTGAAACAGCTCCTGATGATTGGGATCGCAGACCACGCCGATCACTGGTTCGCCGTCACAGACCACCGCCAGCGAGACGCACCAGTTAGGCAGGCCGTTGACGAAGCAGGCGGTGCCGTCGATGGGATCGACCACCCAGATAAAGGGCGCGCCCTGAACCTCACCGCCGCTCTCTTCGCCATAGACAGCATCGTCAGGAAAGCGCTCAGCGATTAATGTCTTAATCAATGCCTCAACGTTACGATCAGCCTCGCTGACCACGTCCTGCAAATCCCTTTTGTGTTCCACCACCAGTGTCTGACGCTGCTGATACCACGAATAAGCCCGGCTGGCCGCCGCACGGGCGATGTCGCAGGCGTAACGGTAACGCGCGTCAATTTCAGAATGCGAAGCGGATGACATCTTTTCCTCTTATGTCTTTTGGTCAAAACGAACGGAAGGCACGCCTGAACAGGCGGTCTGGCTGTGATATTTACTTAACTATTGTTAAGAAAGGCTTCATTAAGCCGCAGATAGGCAGCAATGGCAAGATGATGCGGGGGTCGGGTTAGGCGCTTTCCCGGCGGACGAAAGCTGGCGTCCGCCAGCCCGGCAGCAGAGGATCGTGTTTTACAGGGTTCTGCTGGTCGCCAGCGCCATTAAACGCGGATAAAAAACAAAAAACAGCGCTTCCAGCTGATCATAGTGTTGCGTGAAATCGTGGTAGGAGTCGCGCAGGGCCGCCAGGCGTGGACGGCGGCTGGCCATGCCGTGCAGCACCCGCTCCAGCCGCGCGGGCTGGGCATAATGCTCAAACCAGCGCTCGCGCCACATCACCGCGTTGAGTTCCTGAAACTCGATGGGGGTGTCTGTCAGTTGCGGCATGATCTCGCGCTCGGCGGCGGCAGAAAAGTGCACCAGGGTCTGGCCGGGCGTGAAGTGCTGCCAGTGCCGGGCCAGAAAATGGTCCCAGATGACGTCCAGCGTAATGGGTGCCACGCGATAGGTTTCGGCACGGAATAGCTGACGGGCGCTGCGCACTTCCGGCAGCGCATCGGTCATCACATCGAGACGACGGTGCATCAGAATGCCGTCCGCGACGGGCGCAGACCAGTGCTGGTGCGGGTTGCCACGCACAAAATCGGCCATTAAATTGCCGAGTAAGGAGCTGTCGGCCAGCTTAGCCAGATGGAGATGAGCAAGAAAGTTCATGCCGCATTATAGGCTGAACTGCCTTTGCGCAGCCAGTTGTTCAGAATTGGTCGATTTTCCGCTAAACTGTGCCGCCTGTTTTTGCCTGAGAAAGAACTCTTTCATGCGTGTCGCCGATTTTGCTTTTGAACTGCCTGAATCCCTGATTGCTCACTATCCCCAGGCGCAGCGCAGCGGCTGTCGTCTGCTGTCGCTCGATGGCCCCAGCGGGACGCTGTCGCACGGTGTGTTCACCGACGTGCTGGATAAACTGAATCCGGGCGATCTGCTGGTGTTCAACAACACCCGTGTGATTCCGGCGCGCGTCTTTGGCCGCAAAGCCAGTGGCGGCAAAATCGAGATGCTGGTGGAGCGGATGCTCGACGACAAGCGTGTGCTGGCCCATGTGCGCGCCTCGAAAGCGCCGAAGCCGGGAGCAGAACTGCTGCTGGGCGAAGATGAGAGCGTGAAAGCGACGATGGTGGCGCGTCACGATGCGCTGTTTGAGATTGTGTTTGATGATGAGCGCGCGGTGCTCGACATCCTCAACAGCGTCGGCCATATGCCTCTGCCGCCTTATATCGACCGTCCGGATGAAGAGGCGGATCGCGAGTTGTATCAGACGGTTTACAGCGCCCGTCCGGGTGCCGTTGCGGCACCGACAGCCGGTCTGCATTTTGATGAACCGCTGCTGCAGGCGCTGAAAGAGAAGGGCATTGAGATGGCGTTTGTGACGCTGCATGTCGGTGCGGGAACCTTCCAGCCGGTGCGCGTCGACACCATCGAAGAGCATCACATGCATGCTGAATATGCCGAAGTGCCGCAGGAGGTTGTTGATGCGGTGCTGGCCTGTAAAGCACGCGGCAATAAAGTAGTCGCTGTCGGCACCACCTCTGTCCGTTCGCTGGAGAGCGCCGCCAAAGCGAGTCAGGATGCCCTGATTGCGCCGTTCTTCGACGATACCCAGATTTTTATCTATCCGGGCTATGAGTATCAGGTGATCGATGCGCTGATCACCAACTTCCATCTGCCCGAATCGACTCTGATTATGCTGGTCTCGGCGTTTGCCGGTTATCAGCACACCATGGCCGCGTACCGCGCAGCCGTGGCTGAGCAATATCGTTTCTTCAGTTATGGCGACGCGATGTTTATCAGCAAAAATCCGCAGGCGCCGCTGGAAAAAGTGGGCGACTGATTTATTAACCGATAGCCGGAATCGACTGAGAGCGACTGAAGGTTATCTGCATCGGACTGTTTCTCCGATGGAGGCTTTGTGAAATTTGAACTTGATACCACAGACGGGCGCGCACGCCGTGGCCGTCTGATTTTTGATCGCGGTGTGGTGGAAACCCCTGCGTTTATGCCTGTTGGCACCTATGGCACCGTTAAAGGCATGACGCCGGAAGAAGTGCAGGAGACCGGCGCGCAGATCATTCTGGGCAATACCTTCCACCTCTGGCTGCGTCCGGGCCAGGAGATCATGAAACTGCATGGCGATCTGCATGACTTTATGCAGTGGAAAGGGCCGATCCTGACCGACTCCGGCGGCTTCCAGGTCTTCAGCCTGGGCGACATCCGTAAAATCACCGAAGCGGGCGTGCATTTCCGTAACCCGATCAACGGCGACCCGATCTTCCTCGATCCGGAAAAATCGATGGAGATTCAGTATGACCTCGGTTCCGACATCGTGATGATTTTCGATGAATGTACGCCCTATCCGGCGGACTGGGACTACGCCAAACGCTCGATGGAGATGTCGCTGCGCTGGGCGCAACGCAGTCGTGACCGTTTTGACAGCCTGGGCAATAAAAATGCGTTATTTGGCATTATTCAGGGCTCGGTTTACGAAGATTTACGAGATGTCTCGGTGAAAGGTCTGGTAGAGATTGGCTTTGATGGGTACGCTGTGGGCGGCCTGGCGGTGGGTGAGCCTAAGCAGGACATGCACCGTATTCTTGAGCACGTCTGTCCGCAGCTTCCGCAGGATAAACCGCGTTATCTGATGGGTGTCGGCAAGCCAGAAGATCTGGTCGAGGGCGTCCGTCGCGGCGTCGATATGTTTGACTGCGTGATGCCGACCCGTAATGCCCGAAATGGTCATCTGTTTGTGACTGAGGGTGTGGTGAAAATCCGCAACGCCAGATACAAAGATGACACTGCGCCACTGGATGCGGAGTGTGATTGTTACACCTGTCGCAATTATAGTCGTGCCTACTTGTATCATCTCGACCGTTGTAACGAAATACTGGGCGCGCGTCTGAACACTATCCACAATTTGCGCTATTACCAGCGCCTGATGGCAGGTTTACGCCAGGCCATCGAAGAGGGTAAATTAGAGCGCTTTGTAAACGAGTTCTACCAACGGACGGGCAAAGAAGTTCCGCCTTTAACGTCTGATAATTCATCAATGAGGGAAATTTAATGAGCTTTTTCATTTCTGACGCCGTGGCCGCAGCAGGCGCACCGTCTCAGGGAAGTCCGTATTCTCTGGTGATCATGCTGGTGGTGTTTGGTCTGATTTTCTATTTCATGATCCTGCGTCCGCAGCAGAAACGTGCGAAAGAGCACAAGAAGCTGATGGATTCTATCTCTAAGGGTGATGAAGTGCTGACCAGCGGTGGCCTTGTAGGCCGCGTAACAAAAGTCTCTGACACGGGCTACGTAGCTATCGCGCTGAATGACACCAATGAAGTCGTCATTAAACGTGATTTCGTCGCCGCCGTGCTGCCTAAAGGCACTATCAAGGCGCTGTAATTCTTTCTTCCCTAAGGGAACTGCCGTGTTAAATCGTTATCCTTTGTGGAAGTACGTGATGCTGGTCGTCGTGATTCTCGTCGGCCTGCTCTATGCGCTTCCCAACCTGTATGGTGAGGATCCGGCCGTTCAAATCACTGGTGCGCGCGGAAGCGCCGCCAGTGAGCAGACGTTGGATCAAATTCAGTCCGCATTAAAACAAGACAATATCCAGAGCAAATCTGTTGCGCTGGAAAATGGTGCGATTACCGCGCGCTTCAATAATACGGATGTGCAGTTACGCGCCCGTGAAGCGATCATGAAAACGCTGGGTGAAAACTACGTTGTTGCGCTGAACCTCGCGCCAGCCACGCCTCGCTGGCTGTCGATGCTGTCAGCAGAACCGATGAAACTCGGTCTCGATCTGCGTGGTGGTGTGCACTTCCTGATGGAAGTGGACATGGACACCGCACTCGGCAAACTGCAGGAGCAGAATGCTGACTCGCTGCGTAGCGACCTGCGCACCAAAAGTATCCCTTACACCACCGTCAACAAAATCGCGAACTACGGCGTGGAAATTCGTTTCCGTGACGCAGCCAGCCGCGATGCGGCGATCTCCTGGCTGACCTCGCGTCATCAGGATTTGGTGATCAACAGCAGCGGCAGCGATGCCCTGCGTGCCACCATGAGCGATGCTCGTCTCAGCGAAGCGCGTGAATATGCGGTTCAGCAGAACATTACTATTCTGCGTAACCGTGTGAACCAGTTGGGCGTGGCCGAACCGCTGGTACAGCGTCAGGGTTCCGATCGCATCGTAGTTGAGCTGCCGGGTATTCAGGATACGGCACGCGCTAAAGAGATTCTGGGTGCAACGGCGACCCTAGAATTCCGTCTGGTAAACACCAGCGTGGATCCAACCGTAGCGGCCAGTGGTCGTGTACCGGGTGACTCTGAAGTTAAAGACATGCGTGATGGCCAGCCGGTGGTGCTCTACAAGCGGGTGATCCTGACCGGTGACCATATCACCGACTCGACTTCCAGCATGGATGAGTACAACCAGCCACAGGTGAACATTTCACTGGATGGCGCAGGCGGTAACATTATGTCGAACTTCACCAAGGACAACATCGGCAAGCCGATGGCGACCCTGTTTGTGGAGTACAAAGACAGCGGTAAGAAAGATGCCAATGGCCGTTCAATTCTGGTGAAACAGGAAGAGGTGATTAACGTCGCCAACATCCAGTCTCGTCTGGGGAACAGCTTCCGTATCACCGGTATCAACAACCCGAACGAAGCGCGTCAGCTCTCGCTGCTGCTGCGTGCCGGTGCGTTGATTGCGCCCATCCAGATTGTGGAAGAGCGTACTATCGGGCCGACCATGGGTCAGCAGAACATTACTCAGGGTCTGGAAGCCTGCCTGTGGGGTCTGCTTGCGTCGATCCTGTTTATGGTGGTGTTCTACAAGAAGTTTGGTCTGATTGCGACCAGCGCGCTGCTGGTTAACCTGGTGCTGATTGTCGGCATTATGTCGCTGTTGCCGGGTGCGACCCTGACCATGCCGGGTATTGCCGGTATCGTGTTAACGCTGGCGGTGGCGGTGGATGCCAACGTGCTGATTAACGAACGTATTAAAGAAGAGCTGCGTAACGGGCGCTCGGTTCAGCAGGCAATTCATGAGGGCTATAAAGGCGCCTTCTCCAGTATTGTCGATGCGAACGTGACCACCCTGATCAAAGTTATCATTCTTTATGCAGTCGGCACCGGTTCGATCAAAGGCTTTGCTATTACCACCGCAATTGGTATCGCAACCTCAATGTTCACCGCGATTGTCGGTACCCGTGCCATTGTTAACCTGGTTTACGGTGGCAAACGCATCAACAAGCTGTCTATCTGAGGAGTGCGTTGTGGCACAGGAATATAACATTGAGCAGTTGAACCACGGGCGTAAAGTCGTCGACTTTATGCGCTGGGATAAGCTGGCCTTCATCATTTCGGGACTGCTGATTCTCGCCGCGATTGCTATCGTGGGTGTGCGTGGTTTTAACTGGGGCCTCGATTTCACCGGTGGTACGGTGATTGAGATCGCGCTGGAAAAACCGGCCGATCTTGAAGTCCTGCGTGGTGATCTGGTGAAAGCGGGCTTTGACGAGCCGCTGGTGCAGAACTTTGGCAGCAGCCGTGACGTCATGGTGCGTATGGCACCGGTTACCGGCCCGGCGGGCACCGAGTTAGGCAATAAAGTGGTGTCGGTAATTAACCAGACCACGCAGCAAAATGCTACCGTTAAGCGCATTGAGTTCGTGGGTCCGAGTGTGGGCAGCGACCTTGCGCAGGCGGGTGCGATGGCGCTGTTGTCCGCGCTGATTGCGATTCTGATCTACATCGGTTTTCGCTTTGAGTGGCGTCTGGCGCTGGGTACCGTGCTGGCGCTGGCGCATGACGTGATCATCACCTGCGGCCTGCTGGCGCTGTTCCGCATTGAAATCGACCTGACGATTGTTGCCTCACTGATGTCGGTGATTGGCTACTCGCTTAACGATAAAATCGTGGTGTCGGACCGTATTCGTGAAAACTTCCGCAAGATCCGTCGCGGCAGCTCTTACGATATTACTAACGTGTCACTGACCCAGACGTTAAGCCGTACGCTGATTACCTCGCTGACCACGCTGGCGATGATCCTCATCCTCTTCGTGTTTGGTGGTGCGCTGCTGAAAGGCTTCTCACTGACCATGCTGATTGGTGTGACGATTGGTACGATTTCATCAATTTATGTCTCTTCGGCGCTGGCGCTGAAGCTGGGCATGAAGCGTGAACATATGCTGGTGCAGAAAGTCGAGAAAGAGGGCGCCGATCAGCCTTCTATCCTGCCTTAATCGCCTCAGAGAAATAAAAACGGGCAGCCATGTGGCTGCCCGTTTTTTTTTGCACCTGTGATCAGATCAGGGTGCAGCAGGAGAGGTCTGGGCAGGTGCGTCGCCGGTGACGTTATGCACGCGGACATAACCTGATTGATCCGGCGTGAGGCCGCTGAGTTGCAGCGGTATGCTCACCGAATGCTGGGGCAACAGCGAGGCAGGGACCGCTATTGTCTGACTCAGACTGCCGTTACTCAGTGGTTTACCGGTTGCCGGATCGAGTTCGCCCCAGTTCACCGTAGCGTGCAGGGCAGGCAAAGGGCGATCGTCCATTGAGCGTACCGTCAGGGTTGCCCGCGAGCCGCTGGCTTCAGCGGTGACAGGCGAGAGCGCCAGTCGCAGCGTGCCGAGCTGGGTTTGCAGTGCCACCGGCGTGTTCGCCTGCGGGATCAGCCACGCGCCTTGCTGCGAATGGCTGTTTAACTGCCCCTGAATCTCCAGCGCGCTGGCCTGCGTGGTCAGGTGCTGCATCTGCTGATTAAGCTGACTCACTTCCTGATGCAACTCTCTGACCTGCGGGTTGCTGGCGCTACTGCTGCAACCGCCCAGCATCACCAGAGAGAGCGCCACCGGAACCCAAACCATCCTGCTCATAAGTTATCCTTGTACGTTATTTTGGAATACGTAAAACCTGGCCAGGATAGATCTTATCAGGATGAGAGAGCATTGGCTTATTCGCCTCGAAAATCTTGTTGTATTCGTTGGCATTTCCATAAACCTGTTTGGAAATTGCGCTCAGCGTGTCGCCTTTTTTCACGGTGTAAAGTTCTGACTCGGCCGCGCTGTCTGTCACGGTCACCTTATCTTCCACTTTGGTGATGCCTGCAACGTTACCGGCTGCGATCAGAATCTTCTCTTTCAGCTCCTGGGAAAGGCCATCGCCCGTCACGGTCACGGTATCGCCATTGACCTTCACATCCACTTTGTCGCTGTCGGGTAAACCGAGCTTGTTGATGTGATCCTGCAGCTTTTTATTCTGGTCATCGCCGCCATTCACGGCATCCCATAATTTTTCACCGGCTTCTTTCACAAAATTAAACAGACCCATACAACCTCCAGAGTGTTAGTGGATATACGCCGTCTTTCGGCTCTATAAGCGTAGACCCTTTTGCCGTCGCTGATATTTAACATCATTTATGCTGTGCGTGGTGGCACAGGAAAGGCACGGAAGAGATTTTGTTGATTCGCAGTTCGCGTTACACTGTCTGGCCCATCTCTCTCGCGTCAGGAAACGTCATGCATTGCCCATTCTGCTCCGCTGTGGACACCAAAGTGATTGATTCTCGTCTGGTTAGTGAAGGCTCTTCGGTGCGCCGCCGCCGCCAGTGTCTGATGTGTCATGAGCGTTTTACCACCTTCGAGGTGGCGGAACTGGTGATGCCACGCGTGGTGAAAAGCAATGACGTGCGCGAACCCTTTAATGAAGACAAAATGGCCAGCGGGATGATGAAAGCGCTTGAGAAGCGTCCGGTCAGCGCCGATGCGGTTGAAAGCGCCGTAAACCATATTAAAACCCAGCTGCGTGCCACCGGTGAACGTGAGATTCCCAGTAAGCTGATTGGCAATCTGGTGATGGATGAGCTGAAGAAGCTCGATAAAGTCGCCTACATCCGCTTTGCCTCGGTTTACCGCAGCTTTGAAGACATTCGTGATTTTGGCGAAGAGATCGCCCGGTTACAGGATTAAACCATGGATGAACTTTATATGGCGCGTGCGCTGGAACTGGCGCGACGCGGCCGCTTTACGACGATGCCGAACCCCAATGTGGGCTGCGTGATTGTGCGCGATGGCGAGGTGGTCGGTGAGGGCTGGCATCAGCGCGCCGGTGAACCGCATGCTGAAGTCCACGCCCTGCGCATGGCGGGTGAGAAAGCGCGTGGCGCAACCGCCTATGTCACGCTGGAACCCTGCAGCCATCATGGCCGTACGCCACCCTGCTGTGATGCGCTGATCGCCGCTGGCGTTACCCGTGTCGTGGCCGCCATGCAGGATCCGAATCCGCAGGTGGCGGGGCGCGGACTGCACCGTCTGCATCAGGCGGGCATTGAGGTCAGCCACGGTCTGATGATGCCGGAAGCGGAGGCGCTGAATCGCGGTTTCCTCAAGCGGATGCGCACTGGCTTCCCCCTGGATCCAGCTCAAGCTGGGTGCCTCACTGGATGGCAGAACGGCAATGGCCAGCGGCGAAAGTCAGTGGATAACCTCGCCGGCTGCCCGTCGTGATGTGCAGCGCCTGCGTGCGCAGAGCGCCGCCATTCTCAGCAGCAGCGCCACGGTGCTGGCGGACGATCCTTCCCTGACGGTACGCTGGTCTGAACTCAATGCGGAGAGCCAGGCACTGCTTGATGAGCAGCAACTGCGTCAGCCGGTGCGGGTGGTTATCGACAGCCAGAATCGCGTGACGCCGCAGCATCGGCTCATTTCGCAGCCGGGTGAAACCTGGCTGATGCGTCATCAGCCCGATCAGCAGAGCTGGCCCGCTGACGTAACGCAAATTGCTGTTCCGCTGCGCGAACAGCAGCTGGACCTGGTGGCGATGATGATGCTGCTGGGACAGCGACAGATTAACAGCGTCTGGGTTGAAGCGGGCGCAACGCTGGCCGGTGCCCTGTTGCAGGCCGGACTGGTCGATGAACTGATTGTTTATCTGGCGCCTAAGCTGTTAGGTCATGAAGGACGCGGGCTGTGTCAGCTGCCGGGACTAAGCCAGCTGGCTGACGCACCTGCCTTCCGTTTCAGTGATGTCCGCCAGGTCGGTGACGATTTACGCCTGACCCTGACACCACAATAACACGGTCGGAAAAGCGAGAGCACGCCGCCCAAGAGTATGATAGAATCCGCCCCCCCTGCGCGGGGCCAACCAAACCCCTGAAAGGATAAGTATGAAAGTTATCGAAGCTGCTGTTGCAACGCCTGAGGCCAATGTTGCCATCGTTATCGCGCGTTTTAACAACTTCATTAATGACAGCCTGCTGGATGGCGCAGTTGATGCCCTGAAACGTATCGGCCAGGTCAAAGATGACAATATCACCGTAGTCTGGGTGCCTGGTGCATACGAACTGCCTCTGGCAGCACGCGCGCTGGCCAACACCGGCAAATATGATGCGATTATCGCACTCGGTACGGTTATTCGGGGTGGCACTGCGCACTTCGAATATGTGGCGGGTGAAGCCAGCTCCGGTATCGCCAGCGTTGCCATGAACAGCGAGATTCCTGTCGCGTTTGGCGTGCTGACCACTGAAAGCATCGAGCAGGCCATTGAGCGTGCCGGCACCAAAGCGGGTAACAAAGGTGCTGAAGCGGCTCTGACTGCGCTCGAAATGATCAACGTATTGAAAGCCATTAAAGCCTGATTTTTGTAAGGGGAATTTTGTGAAACCTGCTGCTCGTCGTCGCGCCCGTGAGTGCGCTGTTCAGGCGCTTTACTCCTGGCAGTTGTCGAATAACGACATTGCCGATGTGGAATACCAGTTTCTGGCGGAACAGGACGTCAAAGACGTCGACATTACCTACTTCCGCGAACTGCTGTCCGGTGTGGCGACCAACAGTGCGTATCTGGATGGACTGATGAAGCCCTATCTGTCGCGTCAGCTCGAAGAGCTGGGCCAGGTAGAAAAAGCTATCCTGCGCATCTCGCTGTATGAGCTGAGCAAACGTAATGATGTGCCTTATAAAGTGGCCATCAACGAAGGGATTGAGCTGGCGAAAGTCTTCGGTGCCGAAGACAGTCATAAATTTGTTAACGGCGTGCTTGATAAAGCCGGTCCACAAATTCGACCCAATCGCAAATAAACAAAAAAGGCCGGCTTGCCGGCCTTTTTTCATGAAGGGTTAAGCGGAACGCAATTATGTCTTGTGGTGAATTTGAACTCATCGCACGCTACTTCAACCGCAGAACACGCAGCCGCCGTGATGTCGAACTCGGCATCGGTGACGATTGTGCGTTACTTAGCGTGCCGGAAAAACAGACGCTGGCGATCAGCACCGATACCCTGGTCGCGGGTGTGCACTTCTTACGGGATATCCATCCTGCCGATCTGGGTTACAAAGCCCTGGCTGTGAATCTCAGCGACCTTGCTGCCATGGGCGCCGATCCCGCATGGCTGACGCTGGCCTTAACGCTGCCGCAGGTCGATGAGAGCTGGCTCTCTGCCTTCAGCGAAAGCCTGTTTGAACTGCTGGAATATTACGACATGCAGCTGGTCGGTGGCGACACTACCCGTGGCCCGCTGAGCCTGACGCTGGCGATTCACGGTCTGGTGCCGCAGGGCCGCGCCCTGAAACGTTCAGGCGCGAAGCCGGGTGACTGGATTTACGTGACCGGTACGCTGGGTGACAGCGCGGCGGGCCTGGCGTTGCTGCAGCATCACTGCCGCATCAGCGATCCGGCGGTGCATGAAGCGCTGATTAAACGTCATCTGCGTCCTATGCCGCGCATTCTGCAGGGCCAGGCGCTGCGTTCGCTGGCCTCCTCAGCGGTGGATCTTTCCGACGGCCTGATTTCCGATCTCGGCCATGTGCTGAAAGCCAGCGGCTGTGGCGCACGGCTTAATCTGGATGCGTTGCCCCTTTCGGCTGCGCTGCGCGACCATTTCGACCCTGAGCAGGTCCTGCGCTGGGCGCTGAGTGGCGGAGAAGATTACGAACTCTGCTTTACGGTGCCCGAGGTCAATCGCGGCGCGCTCGATGTGGCGCTGGGTCATCTGGGCGTGCCCTATACCTGCATCGGGCAGATGGCACCGGAGTCGGAAGGCTTAACGCTGCTGGATAATGGCAAGCCCGCCACATTCCGTCATAAAGGGTTTGATCACTTTGATGCTAAATAACGACGTGGCGAAGAGTCGCCTGCGGATGAGCAATCCCTGGCATCTGCTGGCGACCGGTTTCGGCAGCGGATTAAGCCCGGTCGTGCCTGGCACCATGGGATCGCTGGCGGCCATTCCGTTCTGGTGGCTGATGACCTATCTGCCGCAGGATCTCTATTCGCTGGTGGTGCTGGTCGGTATCTGCGTTGGCGTCTATCTCTGCCATCGCACCGCTAAAGATATGGGCGTACACGATCACGGCAGTATTGTCTGGGATGAGTTTATCGGCATGTGGATCACGCTGATGGCGATTCCGGTCAACAGCTGGCAATGGGTTTTGGGTGGCTTTGTGCTGTTCCGTATTCTTGATATGTGGAAGCCGTGGCCGATTCGCTGGTTTGACCGCAATGTGCATGGCGGCATGGGCATTATGGTGGATGACATTATTGCAGGCGTGATTTCCGCTGCCATGCTGTATGGCTTTGGGGTCTGGCTGGCGGGTTAACGGCCAGGGCTCTTCACACCGCGACAGAAGGTGACGCCCGGGCAGGGCGTCTCCTTCTCTGATTTTATTCGAATCCTACCGGCTGATGCGGCTGATAGACCTCTTCCAGCAGTGCAACTTCCTCGTCACTCAGCGTGACATCCACCGCCTTCACCAGATCCTCAAACTGCTCAGCACGCGACGCACCAATAATCGGTGCCGTGACGGCAGGCTTACTCAGCAGCCAGGCCAGAGCCACCTGCGCCCGCGTTACACCTTTACCTTCCGCCACCTGCGCCAGCCGCTCTGCAATCACGGCATCATTCTCTTCGGTATTGTCGTAGAGCGACGCCATCACTTTGTCAGAGGCGGAACGCGCGGTATTTTCCCCCCACGGGCGGGTCAGCTTACCGCGCGCCAGCGGACTCCACGGCAGCACGGCAATCTGCTCTTGCAGGCAGAGCGGATGCATTTCACGCTCCTCTTCGCGCTGAATCAGGTTGTACTGATCCTGCATGCTGACAAAGCGATGCCAGCCCTGTTCCGACTGCATCTGCAACGCCTGGGCAAACTGACTGGCGTGCATCGACGAGGCACCGATATAACGTGCTTTGCCAGACTGCACGACTTCATGCAGCGCTTCCAGCGTCTCTTCCAGCGGCGTCTCATAATCCCAGCGGTGAATCTGCAGCAGGTCGACATACTCCATGCCGAGGCGCTGCAGGCTGTCATCAATGGATTGCAGAATATTCTTGCGCGACAATCCCTGTGACAGATTGGTCAGCGGGAAATAGACTTTGGTGGCGACCACGATCTCTTCACGGCGGGCAAAGTCTTTCAGCGCCCGGCCCAGGATCTCTTCGCTGCTGCCATCTGAATAGCTGTTGGCGGTATCGAAAAAGTTGATCCCCGCGTTCAGCGCCTGCTGGATCAGCGGACGGCTGCTCGCTTCCGGCAGCGTCCATGCATGGTTGCCGCGCGTGGGCTCGCCATAAGTCATGCAGCCAAGACAGAGACGCGACACCTGCAGATCGGTGGTACCCAGTTGAATCGTTTTCATGGTGGAGGCTCCTGCGAAAGTGCAAAGGTCTTAGCATAGCAGGATGTTGCGCTCCCCGAGGGGGGAGCGCAGAGAGGGGAGGTTACTGCGCCAGCCAGCGGACGATCTGCTGCTGAATGCCCTCCGCGTCCAGCAGATAGTCATGACGCACTTCATCCTGCGTGCCCTGCGGGATGAACTCATCAGGCAGACCGATGTTCAGCACCGGAACAGCCAGACGTTTCGCCATAACAAATTCATTGACGCCACTGCCGGCACCGCCTTTGATGGCGCCTTCTTCCAGCGTAATCAGCGAGTCGTGCGTGGCGGCGAGCTCGGCGATCAGCGCCTCATCCAGCGGCTTCACAAAGCGCATATCGACCAGAGTCGCATTCAGCGCTTCCGCCGTGGCGGCTGCTTCCGGCAACAGGGTGCCGAAATTCAGAATCGCCAGCTTTTCACCCTGACGTTTCACCACGGCTTTACCCAGCGGCAGGCTCTGCAGCGGAGCCAGTGGCGTACCGACACCAGTGCCGCGCGGATAGCGCACCGCACTTGGACCATCCTGATAGTGATAGCCGGTGTAGAGCATCTGCCGACACTCATTTTCATCGCTGGGGGGTCATGATCACCATATCCGGCACGCAGCGCAGATAGGCGAGATCAAACGCGCCCTGGTGAGTCTGACCATCCGCGCCAACAATACCACCGCGATCGATAGCAAACAGGACCGGCAGTTTCTGGATGGCGACGTCATGGATCAGCTGATCGTAGGCGCGCTGCAGGAAGGTGGAGTAGATAGCAACAATCGGTTTATAGCCGCCAATCGCCATACCGGCAGCGAAGGTCACGGCGTGCTGCTCGGCAATCGCCACATCGAAATATTGTTTCGGGAATTCGCGTGAGAAGGCCACCATGCCGGAGCCTTCGCGCATTGCTGGCGTAATCGCCATCAGTTTCGGATCGTCGGCGGCCATTTCGCACAGCCAGTTGCCGAAGATTTTAGAGTAGCTTGGCAGACCTTCCGCGCTTTTTGGCAGTTCGCCAATCGCAGGATCAAATTTAGGCACGGCGTGCCAGGCAATCGGATCTTCCTCTGCCGGGGCGTAGCCTTTACCTTTCTTCGTCATGATATGCAGGAACTGCGGCCCTTTCAGGCTGCGCATGTTGCTCAGCGTATTGACCAGCGTCAGCACATCGTGCCCATCTACCGGGCCGATATAATTAAAGCCCAGCTCTTCAAACAGCGTACCCGGCACGACCATGCCTTTGAGATGCTCTTCGGTGCGTCTTACCAGCTCTTTGATCGGTGGCAGGCTGGTCAGCACACGCTTGCTGCCTTCGCGCAGTCGCGCATAGGTTTTACCCGACAGGATCTGCGCCAGACGGTTATTCAGCGCGCCGACGTTTTCGGAGATCGACATCTCGTTGTCGTTGAGGATCACCAGCATGTCCGGCTTGATATCACCGGCATGGTTCATCGCTTCAAACGCCATGCCAGCGGTGATGGCGCCATCGCCAATAATACAGGCGGTGCGACGACCCTGACCTTCACGTTCTGCCGCCGCGGCCATGCCGAGACCGGCACTGATGGAGGTTGACGAGTGTCCGACGCTCAATACGTCATATTCACTTTCGCCGCGCCATGGAAACGGGTGTACGCCATTTTTCTGACGAATCGTACCGATGCGATCGCGGCGACCGGTCAGAATTTTATGGGGATAAGCCTGATGACCCACATCCCATACCAGATGGTCGAAGGGGGTGTTATAGACATAATGCAGCGCAACCGTCAGTTCGACCACGCCCAGACCCGACGCAAAATGGCCGCTGGAGCGGCTTACACTGTCTAACAGATACTGACGCAGTTCATCACAGAGCGCAGGCAACTTCTCTTTCGGCAGGGCGCGCAGCTCTGAACCGTGTTTGCCAGCGCCAGTGTCGGGTATTTAGCAATATCAAAACTCATCAGAGACTCATTATGGAAGTTATTTGTCGCGTTCAATTATGAAGCTCGCCAGCGCCTGCAGTGCTGTAGTGTTATAAGAGTGCGCAGCGAGCATTTCTAACGTATCAAGTGCTTCCTGATACAAATCCCGCGCTTTAGCTTGGGCATTTTCAAGGCCTAACAGTGAAGGATAGGTGCTTTTTCCCAGATGCTGATCGGCACCCTGGCGTTTTCCGATCACCGCTGTGTCACCGATCACATCCAGAATGTCGTCCTGCACCTGAAACGCGAGACCAATGGCCTCTGCATAGTGGTCGAGCAGCGGCAGGGCTTCCCGGCCAGCATCGCCCGCCGTTAAGGCGCCTAACCGTACCGCTGAACGGATCAGCGCGCCGGTTTTATGACGATGGATCTGCTCCAGCTGGTCCAGATCCACAGATTTACCTTCCGCCGCTAAATCAAGCGCCTGTCCGCCACACATGCCGGCCACGCCGCTGGCTTTCGCCAGTTCAGAGAGCATCATCAGACGATATTCAGCGCTGACACCGGGCATCGCCTGGTCGGCCAGAATTGAAAAGGCCAGCGTCTGCAGGGCGTCGCCCGCCAGAATCGCGGTATCTTCGCCATATTTAATGTGACAGGTTGGCTGCCCGCGACGCAGTGCATCATCGTCCATTGCGGGGAGATCGTCATGAATCAGAGAGTACGCATGAATGCATTCAACCGCGGCGGCGGGGGGCATCCAGACTCGCCGGGTCGGCGTGGAGCATTTCGCCGGTAGCGTAGACCAGAAAAGGACGCAGGCGTTTACCGCCTAATAATGCCCCATAATGCATGGCATTCACCAGAGGAGAACTCTGAAAAGGAAGTGGCTCTATAAAACGCGTCAGTGCGGCGTTAACCTGCTGCTGATACGCGTCGAGTAATCGGGCGAAATCCATTAGCTGTTTTCCGGCGTGAAAGCAGTGAGGTCGGCATCTTTATCATCGTTCAGCAGAATACGGACCCGCTGTTCAGCCTGCTGCAGCGTCTGCTGGCCAGTCCGCGCCAGCTGCACGCCGCGCTCAAATTCGTTCAGGGCTTCTTCCAGCGGCAGTTCACCACTTTCCAGACGGCTGACAATCTGCTCCAGCTGCTGCAATGACGTTTCAAAGCTGGCTGGCTGTTCGGCTTTTTTCGGCATATTTCGTGTCGACTCACGGTTGGGACATTATCTCGCAATCGGTCATGGTAGCTGAGACCCTATGATTAGCAAAATAATCAATGCGGCGGCTGATGAAGAAGCAGTCACCTGACAAAGGTGATATACTCCCGCGCCTCGGATGCGGTTGCGCCTTGCAGCCCGCAATTTTGTGATTTTACCAGCTAAGTGCTGCCTGTTTTAGCACTTATTTGCCCAACGAAGCTGTGTCGCCGCCATGAAGTTTATCATCAAGTTATTTCCTGAAATCACCATCAAGAGTCCGTCGGTGCGTTTGCGCTTTATCAAGATTCTTGCCAGCAATATCCGCAACGTCCTGAAAACCGTTAGCGACGAAATCGCCGTTGTGCGTCACTGGGATCACATTGAAGTGCGTTCGAAAAATCCGGTGCTGCGGGACATTATTCCCGATGAGCTGACGCGCATTCCGGGGATTCATCACGTTTTAGCGGTTGAAGATCGTGAGTACACCGATATTCATCACATCTTTGAACAGACTTTAGTGCAGTATCGCGACAGCCTTGAAGGGAAGAGCTTCTGCGTGCGTGTTAAGCGTCGTGGTAAGCATAGCTTCAGTTCACAGGATGTGGAGCGCTATGTTGGCGGCGGTCTGAATCAGCATATTGAAAGCGCCCGCGTACAGCTTAAAAACCCGGACGTTACAGTGAATCTTGAAGTTGAAGAGAATCGTCTGACGCTGGTGACTGCGCGCTACGAAGGTCTGGGCGGTTTCCCGATCGGCACGCAGGAAGATGTGCTGTCGCTGATTTCCGGTGGCTTTGACTCCGGCGTCTCCAGCTATATGCTGCTGCGTCGCGGCAGTCGCGTACATTACTGCTTCTTTAATCTTGGCGGTGCCGCCCATGAGATTGGCGTCCGTCAGGTTGCGCACTATCTGTGGAATCGTTTTGGTCGTTCACACCGCGTGCGGTTCGTGGCGATCAATTTTGAGCCGGTAGTGGGTGAGATCCTCGAAAAAGTGGATGACGGCCAGATGGGCGTGGTGCTGAAGCGCATGATGGTGCGTGCCGCTTCGACGATTGCTGAGCGCTACGGCGTGCAGGCGCTGGTTACCGGTGAAGCTGTAGGTCAGGTGTCGAGCCAGACGCTGACCAACCTGCGCCTGATTGATAACGCCTCTGATACGCTGATTCTGCGTCCGCTGATCTCTCATGACAAAGAGCACATCATCAGGATTGCCCGTGAGATCGGCACCGAAGATTTCGCCAGCACTATGCCGGAATATTGCGGTGTCATCTCAAAAAGCCCGACCGTGAAAGCGGTGAAAGAGAAGATCGAGGCTGAAGAGCAGAATTTCGACTTCACGATTCTGGATCGGGTCATTGAAGAGGCGACCAACGTCGATATCCGTACCATCGCTGAGCAGACAGAAGAGGAGGTGGTTGAAGTTGAGACTGTCGCCCTGCTGAGCGAGAACGACGTGGTGCTGGATATCCGCTCTATTGATGAGCAGGAAGAGAAGCCTCTGGCACTGAAAGCCACGGAAGTGAAGTCGCTGCCGTTCTACAAACTCAGTACGCAATTTGGCGATCTCGATCAGAACCGGACCTGGTTGCTCTACTGCGATCGTGGTGTGATGAGCCGTCTGCAGGCACTCTATCTGCATGAGCAGGGCTTTAAAAACGTGAAAGTCTACCGCCCGTAGTGATGCCTGAGAGCCAGTCAGCGCCTGTTCGGGTCTGACTGGCTGCACTGCTTAAAACAGATCGTTTTAACTCAGCGTGTTCACGCCTGATAGTCATAAATGCCGGGAGCCAGCACCAGCTGTGCGGCCACCTCGCGCGCCATCTCTTTTCCCACCAGCAGATCGATCAGCTTCAGCGCAAAATCCATTGCCGTGCCAGGCCCCTGGCTGGTCAGCAGATTGACGCGCGGATCCCAGACCACACGTCGCTCCATCCACTTGTCTGACGGAATGGTCTCTTTTAAGCCGGGAAAGCCAGTCATGTTACCGACCGGGAAGAGATCGTGGGGGGATGAGTACTGTGCCTGCCGCTGCGCAGATAGCGGCGACGATCCTTTCATTGAGGTGAAACTGGCGTACCGTTTCGACTAACAGCGGACTGTCACGGAAGGTTTCGGCGCCTTTCAGGCCGCCGGGCAGGACGATGGCGGCGAAATCATTGTCGGCGACTTCAACCAGCGTCACGTCAGCCAGCAGACGAACACCGCGTGAGCAGACGATCTCCCGGTTGCCGTCGCTTTCGACGCTGGCGGTGACGACGTTCAGCCCGGCCCGTACCAGCAGGTCGATAGTGGTGACAGCTTCGGTTTCTTCACTGCCATGTGCCAGGCAAACCAGCACTGATGCGTTCGCGGTCATAATGGGACTCCTTGCGTTTTACAATGTCATACAGACGGGTGTTCTCCGTCAGCACCATGCCGTGCGTCCGGGCGCGGCGCAGCAGAAAACCGCTGATATAGTCGATTTCGGTAAGACGCTGGGCGCGTATGTCCTGCAGCATCGAAGAGGTGTTGGCCGCGGTGCTTTCAATCACGTCGAAGATGATGTCCTGCAGGCTTTCGCTGGCAACGTTCTGACCTTCGCGCTCCATGACCCAGCTGATCTCTTCGCACAGTTGCGCGATCTGCTCCGGATAAGCGCGCAGGGCACCGTTCTGGCACTCATACTCCACGCTAAGCGGATTGATGATGCAGTTCACTGCCAGCTTGCGCCAGCAGGCCGCCCGGATGTTGTCATGCCAGGCGACATCAGGCAGGGCATGATGCAGGATATCGGCGAGATCGCTGTAAGCGGCGCTTTTGCGGTTACCGGGGCCGATGTGGGTAATGCCACTGGCGATGTGTTTAATAACGGTGCCGTCGCGCATCGCCGCATGGGTGGTGACGCCGCGCAGCAGCGGCTGAGTCAGCCCTTTCAGCTCTTCCAGCGTCCCCATCCCATTGTGCAGCAGGAGCACCGGGCAGTTTTCTGGCAGCACGCTTTCCAGATTTTTCACCGCGGGCGAGACCTGCGGGGCTTTGAGCGTGACCAGCAGCAGCTGGCTTTCTGCCAGAAACAGCGGATCGTTGGCGATAAACGTGCGGTTCGAAATGTTACCCTGTGGATCAATCACATTGGCTGAACAGTAGGGCTGCGGCACCCGCAACCATCCCTGCACCTCATGTCCCTGGCGGGCAAGGGTTGTCATCCAGATCTGACCCAGAGCGCCGCAACCTAACACGGTAATTTTCATGCTGCCTCCCGCTGGCGGGCTATCCATCTATTATTTACTGTCACACTTTCATTATAGCGTTGTGTGCAGCCTGATTTTATTTAGCACCTTAAGACGCGTATTATGCATGTCACTTTAGCGTCAGGAGAAGAAGAGATGCCATCTTTCGATATCGTTTCAGAAGTCGATCTGCAGGAAATTCGCAATGCGGTGGAAAATGCCAACCGTGAAGTGTCTACCCGCTTCGATTTCCGCAACGTGAGCGCCGAGTTTGAGCTCAACGAAAAGAATGAAACCATCAAAATCACCAGCGAGTCCGATTTTCAGGTTAAGCAGCTGGTGGATATTTTGCGTGAGAAGTTACTGAAGCGCGGGATTGAAGGCGGTGCTTTAGAGGTGCCGGAAGAGATTGAGCACAGCGGCAAAAGCTGGGCGGTCGATGCCAAACTGAAAAAAGGCATTGAAAGCGACGTGGCGAAGAAGCTGGTGAAGCTGATCAAAGACAGCAAGCTGAAAGTGCAGACCCAGATTCAGGGTGAAGCATTGCGTGTAACCGGCAAAGCGCGTGATGATTTGCAGGGTGCGATGGCAATCGTGCGCGGCAGCAATCTGGGGCAGCCATTCCAGTTTAAAAACTTCCGCGATTAAGCGGGGGCCGGCTGAATTTCAGCATGAATGCAGTGATAAAAACCCGGCTAAGGCCGGGTTTTTTTGTTGTTGAGTTTGGGTGGGCTTCTGTCGCTTTAAACAAGTCGAAATTCTGGAGAGAGTTGGGAGCTGTAGGGCGTCTGTGCGATCGCGCGCTTGCTCAGGGAGCCTGTGCCTTTCGCAAAAAGACGCAAAAGCGCCATCCATGGCGGCTCAGCGCGGGCCATCCCTGGCCCGCGATGCTTTGCTACAGGCACAGGCTCCCATCGCCTTGGATTTATGAGTTGTCTGTAAGAAGGCTTGTGCCGGGTTTGGCGCGGTTGAGCCTATGCTGGCCCCCTTGCTTTGAGTTTATAAGCTGTCTGAAACCAGGATTGAGTTGGATTTGAGTCTATTAACAGATTCAAATCCTGGGGGAACTTAGCAGCAACTCAAAAGCTCAGGGGCGCAGGGGGGCACGGTCAGAGGAGGAAAGCGTCCCGCGCCAGGACGGCGCGGGCCGAGCGTGCCATGGATGGCGGCTTTTGCGACTTTCCGATCTGACCGTGTTCCCTGAGCCAGCTCGATCTCACAGCGAAATGGACTGATGTTGCTCACCCTATCAAGCTGGCTCTCTGGGCCTGCTTCCTAAGTCAGATCGATCTCACAGCTAACATGCCAAACCGGTTTTTTATCAGCAACTACCCAGCAGAGCTTCCAGCTCAGGGCGGCTGGTAACCTTGCTATCAATTTTGATATAGGCGCTTTTCTCTTCGGGCACGATAAACACAGAGTTGACGCCCGGCTGCGCTTTCAGGCGCTGCTCCAGATTCGGCACGGCCAGTGCGGCATCACTCAGCACGATGCGCAGGCTGCTGACATAAGGCGGTTCCTGCATTGTCATGCTGACAAACAGCCAGGCTGCGGCCACCATCGCGCCAACCAGGAATACGGTCTGCGCATCGAAATGACCAAATACCCAGCCACCCATGCTGCCGCCAACGGCCACGCCCAGGAACTGGCTGGTGGAGTAGATCCCCATCGCCGTGCCTTTGTAGCCCGCAGGCGACTCTTTACTGATCAGCGAAGGCAGAATCGCTTCCATCAGGTTGAAAGCGAAGAAGAAGAGCTGAACACCCACCACCAGCGTCCAGAAATGTCCTTCCGCGCCCCACAATACGATCTCAGCAATGACAATCATCCCGACGCAGCCGACAAAGACACGCTTCATGCGGCGCTTCACTTCGGCATAAATGATGAAAGGTACTACGCCGGCAAAAGCGATCAGCATGGTGGAGAGATAGACTTTCCAGTGTTCGGGAGCCGGGAAGCCTGCCTGTTCAAACTGCCCCGGTAACGCGACAAAACTCGACATCAGCAGGACGTGCAGGCAGAAAATACCGATATTGAGCTTCACCAGACGTGGGTTAGCCAGCACTTTGCGGAAGCTGCCTTTAACCATGCCTGATTCACGGTTCAGAACATGATGGGAGGCCGATGGCACCACCAGCAGAGTGATTACGATACCCAGCGACGCCAGAATCGCAATCATCCAGAACAGCGCATGCAGGCCCAGTGCGTGAGTAACAATCGGGCCGACCACCATGGCGATCGCGAAGGTAACGCCAAAACTGATGCCGATAAACGCCATCGCTTTGGTGCGGTTCTGCTCACGGGTTAAATCGGATAACAGCGCCATCACGGCAGCGGCAATCGCGCCTGAGCCCTGAAGTGCACGGCCCAGAATAATGCCCCAGATGGAGTCGGTGCAGGCAGCAATAATACTGCCCAGGACAAACAGCAACAGTCCGCCAACGATCAGCGGCTTACGCCCGATGCGATCGGAGAGCAGACCAAAAGGAATCTGAAATATCGCCTGGGCAAGGCCATAAATGCCGATTGCCAGGCCAATTAAGGTTTCACTCGCGCCCTGTAATGCCATGCCATAAGTGGTCAGTACCGGCAGGACCATAAACATTCCCAGCATGCGCAGGGAAAAGACCGTACCGAGGCCCCATGTGGCGCGCAGCTCCACCGGAGTCATTTTATTATCGTTCATTCCAACCTCTGTTAATGTGCTGCATTTATTCTAGGGGGCGGGGCAGGGCGGGTAAAACAATAGTTTTTAAGCAGTGGTAACAAAAAAGAAAGGGCGCGAAAATCGCGCCCTTTTCATGCTGTATCGGTGCCGGTTACCAGACGTAAGTCAGCAGGTCCTTCGAGGCCGGAGCCATCGAATCCACCGACATCATCACGCTCAGTGCGGTGATGGTCACGATAGAGAAGACAAACAGTTTACGCGCCCAGACACGGTCATCAGCGGTTTTATAACCCGATAACGCCATGCCCAGCCACCAGACGCTGACCGCAGCAGCCACCACCAGATATTTGTAGCCCGCGTAGCCTCCCAGCGTCAGCATCAGCGTGGCAATCATAAACGCCAGGATATAGAGCGTAATATGATTTTTAGCCACGGAAATGCCTTTCACCACCGGCAGAACCGGGATGTTCGCTGCCTGGTAATCTTTAAAGCGGAAGATGGCAATCGCGTACGAATGCGGCATCTGCCACAGGCTAAAGATCGCCAGCAGGATTAATGCGCCAGCATCAAACTGGTTAGAGACCGCGCAGTAGCCGATAACCGGCGGCGCAGCACCCGACAGACTGCCAATCAGCGTACCGTAAACGGAATTACGCTTCATGTAGAGACTGTAGATGCCCACGTACACCACGAAGCCCATCACCGCCAGCCACATGGCCAGCGGATTAGCACCGAAGTAGAGCAACGCAAAGCCAGCAATACCCAGCACAGTGGCATAAACCAGGCTTACTTTCGCGGAGATGAGGCCTTTTACCAGCACCCGATTCCTGGTTCTCTCCATCTTGATGTCAATGTCGCGGTCGATCACGTTGTTAAACACGCAACCCGATGCAACCACCAGTGACACGCCCACCAGGGTGATGAGAAACAGGGCGTAATCCGTGTTGCCTTTGGAAGCCAACAGAAATCCGCCGATCACAGAAATTAAATTCCCGAAAATAATTCCTGGTTTTGTAACTTGCAGGTATTGCTTAAACATTACGCGTGACTCTTTAGTGAGGCATCATGTTGTAGTTGAGGTTCCACATGATCCACAGTGAGCCTACTACGACAATCAGGATGATGATGGCCGAGAAGACAATGGCTACCATGTTCCAGCCACCCTCAGATTTGCTGTCTAAGTGCAGGAAGTAGACCAGGTGAACCAGCACCTGAATCACCGCACATACCAGAACAACACCAAGGATAGTACCGTGAGATGCACTGCCATCCATTACCATCCAGAACGGGATCGCCGTCAGGATGATAGAGAGGATGAAGCCGATCATGTAGGACTTCACGCTACCGTGTGAAGCGCCATGTTCGTTAACAGAATGACTCATTACATGGCTCCCATCAGGTAAACAACGGTGAAGACGCAAATCCAGACCACGTCCAGGAAGTGCCAGAACAGGCTCAGACACATGATACGGGTGCGGTTAGTCGCGTTCAGGCCACGTTTGGAAATCTGGAACATCAGAACCAGCATCCAGATCAGACCTGAGGTCACGTGCAGACCGTGGGTACCGACCAGCGTAAAGAAGCCAGACAGGAAGCCACTGCGATCCGGACCAAAGCCTTCAGCAATCAGGTGATGGAATTCATAGATTTCCATCCCGATGAAGCCCAGACCGAACAGGAAGGTCAGCGCCAGCCAGCCGATAACGGCACCTTTTTTGCTCCTTGTTCATGGAGATAACAGCCATGCCGTAAGTGATCGAACTCAACAGCAGCAGGGCGGTTTCTACCAGAACAAACGGCAGCTCAAAGATATCTTTACCTGCCGGGCCACCGGCAGTGTTGTTGACCATGACAGCATAGGTCGCAAACAGGGTTGCGAAGATAATGCAGTCACTCATCAGGTAGATCCAGAAGCCAAAGACTTTATTGGCTCCTGCATCGTGATGCCCATGCTCCGCATGGGCGTCGTGGTGATGTTTAATCAGAGTTTCAGTTGACATTATTTCAGACCTGCTTTGCTGATTTCGTCAAAGTGCTGGTTCTCAATCTTCTGAACTTCGGCAACCGGAACGTAGTAATCCACGTCTTCGTCGAAGCTCTTCACGATCCAGGAAACGATCATGCCGAGGAATGAAACACCCGCCAGCCACCAGATATGCCAGATCAGCGCGAAACCCATTACCGTTGCAAATGCGCAGATGATAATTGCGGCACCGCTGTTTTTCGGCATATGAATCTCTTCATAAGATTCCGGCTGTTTGTACGCTTCGCCTTTCTCTTTCATTTCCCAGAAAGCGTCACGCTCATGCACATGCGGGATGACAGCAAAGTTATAGAACGGTGGTGGTGAAGAGGTTGCCCACTCCAGCGTACGACCGCCCCATGGGTCACCCGTCACATCACGGTTCTGATCGCGGTCACGTACCGAGACGTAGAACATGGTCAGCTGACACAGAATACCCAGCGCAATCAGACCGGCACCGCCCGCAGCTACCACCAGTAAGGTGTGGAACTGTGGATCGATATCCTGGCTCAGACGACGTGTCATACCCATGAAGCCCAGTGCGTACAGCGGCATAAAGGCAACGAAGAAGCCAATGATCCAGAACCAGAATGCGCGCTTGCCCCAGGTTTCGTTCAGGGTGAAGCCAAATGCTTTCGGGAACCAGTAGGTCACGCCCGCCATACAACCGAACACCACACCACCGATGATAACGTTATGGAAGTGTGCAATCAGGAACAGGCTGTTGTGCAGAATAAAGTCAGCACCCGGAACGGCCAGCAGTACGCCGGTCATACCCCCCTACAGAGAAGGTTACCAGGAAGCCAACGGTCCACAGCATGGCAGAGTGCATCTGAATGCGGCCCTGATACATGGTGAACAGCCAGTTAAAGATTTTAACCCCGGTCGGAATCGCGATGATCATCGTCATGATACCGAAGAAGGCGTTAACGTTGGCACCTGCACCCATGGTGAAGAAGTGGTGCAACCAGACGATAAACGACAGCACGGTAATGGCGATGGTCGCCCACACCAGTGAGGTATAACCAAACAGACGTTTTTTGGAGAAGGTCGCGGTAATTTCTGCGAACACACCAAACACCGGCAGTACCAGGATATACACTTCCGGATGGCCCCAGACCCAGATCAGGTTGACGTACATCATCATGTTCCCGCCCATTTCATTGGTGAAGAAATGGAAGCCGAGATAACGATCAAGGGTCAACAGCGCCAGGGTCACGGTCAGAACCGGGAACGCAGCGATGATCAGGACGTTGGTGCACAGCGCGGTCCAGGTAAATACCGGCATTTTGAACAGGCTCATGCCCGGTGCACGCATCTTCAGGATGGTCACGAAGAAGTTAATACCGGTTAAGGTCGTACCAATACCTGAAAGCTGAAGGCTCCAGATCCAGTAATCGACCCCGACCCCGGGACTGTACTCCGCGCCGGAAAGCGGCGGATAAGCCAGCCAGCCGGTCTGTGCGAACTCGCCCACACCCAGAGACAGGTTAACCAGGATCACACCGACCGCAGTAAACCAGAAGCTCAGGTTATTCAGGAACGGGAACGCAACGTCACGTGCACCAATCTGCAACGGAACCGCGATGTTCATCAGGCCAACCACGAACGGCATCGCCACGAAGAAGATCATAATCACGCCATGCGCGGTAAAGATCTGGTCGTAGTGGTGCGGTGGCAGAATGCCCGCTTCACCGGCCGAAGCCATAACCTGCTGGGTACGCATCATAATGGCATCAGCGAAACCACGAATCAGCATGACGAACGCCATGATGATGTACATGATACCCAGGCGTTTGTGGTCGACTGACGTCAGCCATTCAGACCACAGATATTTCCACTTACCAAAATAGGTGAGCGCAGCAACCAGCGCTGCACCACCTATCAGGATAGCGGCAACCGTAACCATGATAATCGGCTCATGGTACGGCACTGCATCAAGTGTTAATTTTCCGAACATCGTATTATTCCTCGGCTCCCGCGGAAGCGGCGTGACTCATGTCCATACCTTCATGTTTTGGCATGTCCATTTTCCCGTGGCTCATCTTGAACTTGTCGATGACTTGCATGAACAGTTTCGGATCAGCTGAAGAGAAATATTCCACCGGGTGATTTTCGCTTGGCACAGCCACTTTCTCGAAATCATCCATAGTGTTCAGCGTGTTAGGGGCTGCTTTAACTTTAGCCACCCACTGCTGGAATTCCGCATCGTCTTTGGTTGCAATGGCTTTAAACTTCATGCCAGAGAAACCACGACCACTGAAGTTCGCAGAGATACCGTCGAAAATTCCCGGCTCATTTGCAATCAGATGCAGCTTGGTCTGCATACCAGCCATCGCATAAATCTGGCTGCCGAGCGTTGGGATGAAGAAAGAGTTCATGACGGAGTTAGACGTGATTTTGAAGTTCACCGGAGTATTTGCCGGGAAGGCAATCTGGTTCACGGTCGCAATACCCTGTTCCGGGTAAATGAACAACCATTTCCAGTCCAGTGCAACCACATCGATCTCAACCGGTTTCACATCAGATTGCAGCGGTTTGCTGGGCTCCAGTGCGTGGGTTGATTTCCAGGTCAGCACGCTGAGGAAGAGAATGATCAGGATCGGAATGGTCCAGACCACGGCTTCCACTTTGTTAGAGTGTGACCAGTTAGGGCTGTACTTCGCATTCGTGTTGGACGCCCGATATTTCCAGGCAAACACCACGGCCATCAGGACTGCGGGGATGACGACGATCAACATCAGGCCAAAGGCAGTCAGTATCAGCGAACGTTGCTCCAGTGCAATCTGTCCTTTGGGATTTAACAATGCACTATCGCAGCCACTCATTAATAAAGTGCCTGCAATTAATGACAAAATCCCCAAACTTTTATTGTATTTACTGAGTCTCATTTAACGACCTCAATGACAAAGGGCTCTATTGTCGTTTAAGTGTGCGCGCATTTTACGGGAAGGTTTATGCAGTGTAAACCAGCTTAAGGATGTGTCAGATACGTGTTGACACCTTTTGCTAAGGGTGTCACAGATGTTGCGCCAGGTGACAAATAATTAACGCAGACAAGCAGTTGGCATCAATATAACAAAAACCAATGGAAGTAACCGTAAAAAAAATCAGGGAAAGGAATAACCCTTACTTTTAACTCCCAAATATTTAACAAGTCTGCATCATTTGCGCGATGAAATTTAACTAAAGTAATTGCTCACCGGTTTTTAGTATTTCCGCTACGCCTCCTCAGGTCATATTGTTATTTTTAAAAAATAACACGCGATGATAAATGGCGGCGACTTATCGGGGTGTCATAAAATAAGCCGCAGCCCGTAAACCTATCGATTTCACTTAAGCATCTGATGCAGGCAACGCAGGGGTTCTCTTCAGCGCCCGATAGTCCAGCAACACTCCCGAAAGCACCGCCAGCAGGGAGAGTGTCATACCCAGCTCAAACAGGCGGGTAAGCAGCGGTGTCAGCGCCGTCACGCCCAACGCATTCAGTGCCAGAGCCACCAGCCAGAGTGCCAGCACGCCGCATCCGGCTGCAAACAGACGATTAGTCCAGCGATAGCCATGAGGATAGTAGCTACGTGTCAGAAAATTGCCACTTTGCTCGACCTGATTCAATGTTTGTCGGCAGAAAGCCAGCAGCACCAGGCCCGGCAGACCCGCCATCACCGTGAAAGCATAAAAGGTCGGCCAGCCCCAGAGTTCCACCAGCCACCCCGCCGCCGGGCCAACATAGACCCGACCCACCGCTGAGAGCGCCGACAACAGGGCGAACTGGGTAGCGGAGAACGACTTATTGCACAGCGTCATTAACAGCGCCACAAAGGCCGCGGTGCCCATGCCGCCACAGAGATTTTCAACAAAGACCGCGCTGGCCATGCTCCACAACTGTTTATCGGTCACCGCCAGCAGCCAGTAACCAAAGTTCGAGACAGCCTGCAGCAGACCGAAAATCATTAGCGCCCGGAACAGGCTCAGACGCTGCATCAGTACGCCGCCATAGAGCGCGCCGATAATGGTCGCCAGCAGACCCAGCGTCTTGTTGACCAGACCGACGTCACCGGCGTTGAAGCCCACGCCGCGAATCAAAAAAGTGGTGGTCAGCGAGGCGGCAAACGCATCGCCCAGCTTGTAAAGAATAATCAGGGTAATCAGCAGCCAGGCGTTGTTGCGCTGAAAGAAATCTTTTAGCGGATCGACCACCGCCTGACGCAGTGAATGGGGTGTGGAGATACGGGTATCTGGCTCGCTCGCCACCAGCGTGGCGATAATGCCCGGCACCATCATCAGCGCCATCAGCCAGTAGGTTGCCTGCCAGCCGAGGTAGCGGTCAGCCAGCCACAACGCCAGCCCGCCGGAAATCAGCATTGCCAGTCGATACCCCAGCACGGTAATCGCCGCGCCGCTGCCACGCTCTTCAGGCGGCAGGATGTCCGTTTTCCATGCGTCAAAAACGATGTCCTGTGAGGCGGAGCAGAAGGCAATCAGCACGGCCAGCGCGGCCATCAGGGTAAGATCGCGTCCCGGTTGCAGAAATCCCATCGCGATTATCCCGCCAACCAGCGCCAGCTGACTGACCAGTAACCAGCCGCGACGTCGGCCCAGAAACGGCGGCGTATAGCGGTCCATCATCGGTGACCAGAGAAACTTAAAGACATAGGCCTGGCCGACCAGCGAAAAGAAGCCGATGGTTTTCAGGTCGACATTTTCCACCGTCATCCACGCCTGCAACGTGCCCGATGTCAGGGCCAGCGGCAGTCCGGAAGCAAAACCAAGAAGCAGCAATACGGCGGCGTTTTTCTGGCTGAAGAGGCGAAGATAGTGGTTCATGCGGATCCTGCAGATAACAAGAAGCCCTGCGCAAGGCAGGGCAGAGGAGAGACTGAATTAACGGGCGTTCTGCTTGATGAAGTCGTTGACGCTGGTGTCCTGAGCCATATCCGCGATCACATCGCTCATAGTGGCGTTCACCGCGTTGGTAATCTTCTGGTTATTGGCGTTGAACGCGCCTTCTACGCTGTAAGTCTGGCGGTAGTTTTTAACCTGTTTGTTGCCGTTTTTCGCTGTTGCGATAATAGAGATGTCCGCTTTGGTGGTGATGCTGTAGCGCACATTGCCCTGAGTGACGTCGGCATAGAGGTTGTTCACCACAATCTGCAGATCGACCGCGCCATTAGGACCAATCATATAGCCGCGTGCTGTCATCTGCTTCTCCAGCACTTCCTGCAGCAGGAAGCGCAGGTCACGCGATGACGTTAAGGTCACTAACTGACCATCACGGTTTACTTTTGCCAGCGCCTGATCTTTACGCTGGTCGGCACCGTTGATGCTGACAGTCACGCCCATCAGGCCTGGGTCCTGCTGCGGTAACTGAATTTTAGGCTGGATAGTCAGGGTGTTATTGCTGGTTGCACAGCCGGCTAAAATGAACGCAGCCAACAGTGGGAATAACAGTTTTTTCAACATACTTTTTCTCGTTGGTGTCAGGGGGGTTGGTTTGCAAAAACTGCGGTCATCATAGCATTGCCCGGCAGTGAAAAAAGCCCTGTTGCCGGGGAAATTGTGTCTGAAACCGTTTTAAGCCTCTTCTCTGACAGGTCGGTTTGCTGTTCGTTTCAGCTGCGTTATTATGCGTGCCGGAAGCGGCCTGACATAAAATGCAATATTTAGCGTGCGCTTGCGGGTAAGCGCACTAAAAGCGACTAAGATTGAATGAGATGGGGCACTGCGCTCGCCATTGAGGAGTAATAGCCATGATCCGCGAACAAATAGAAGAAAAGCTGCGTGTGGCGTTTCAGCCAGCTCATCTGGAAGTGCACGACGAAAGTTACCGGCACAATGTTCCTGCCGGATCGGAAAGTCACTTCAAAGTGGTCATCGTGAGCGACTGCTTTGCAGGCCAGCGCTTTCTGGCGCGTCATCGCCTGATTTATGGCGAACTGGCCGCTGAGTTAGCGGGCAGCGTACATGCCCTGGCCCTGCATACTTATACCCTGAAAGAGTGGGAAGGGTTGCAGGATACCGTACTGGCTTCGCCTAACTGTCGTGGTGCCGGAACACTCGCCTGATCTCCCTTCTCTGAAACGGCCTGCGGGCCGTTTTTTCTGTTATTTAGCGAAAAACGCGATCCCTGGCTCAAAAAAGCAGCAAACCTGCTGAAAAGTGGTGAGTTAGCATCCTCGACTCATTCCAGCGATGCCGCTATAATGCTGCGTCTATTTTTCCGGAATGTCTTCGGGACGCTTCTGGTAACAGGGATCAGGTTCTCTTCACGGAAGCCGTCCCGGTTGTTGGATACGGCGCATTTCACTATGTGTGGTGTCTGAAGTTGACCGAGCACGTGATTTTTTGAGGTAACAAGATGCAAGTTTCTGTAGAAACCACTCAGGGCCTGGGCCGTCGCATTACGATTACTGTCGCTGCTGACAGCATCGAAAGCGCTGTAAAAAAAGAACTGGTTGACGTTGCCAGGAAAGTTCGCATCGATGGTTTCCGTAAAGGCAAAGTGCCGATGAACATCGTGGCACAGCGTTACGGCGCTTCTGTCCGTCAGGACGTGCTGGGCGAGCTGATGACGCGCAACTTTGTTGACGCCATCATCAAAGAAAAAATTAATCCGGCTGGCGCACCGAACTACGTGCCAGGCGAATACAAAGAAGGTCAGGATTTCACCTACGCGGTTGAATTCGAAGTCTATCCGGAAGTTGAGCTGAAAGGCCTGGAAAACATCGAAGTCGAAAAACCTGTCGTTGAAGTAACTGATGCTGACGTTGATACCATGCTGGACACTCTGCGCAAGCAGCAGGCCAACTGGATCGAAAGCGACGCTGCAGCAGGTCCGGAAGATCGTGCCACTATCGATTTCAACGGTTCTGTGGATGGTGAAGAGTTCGAAGGCGGCAAAGCCTCTGATTTCGTTCTGGCCATGGGCCAGGGCCGCATGATCCCAGGCTTTGAAGAAGGCGTTGTGGGTCACAAAGCGGGCGAAACTTTCACTATCGACGTGAAATTCCCGGACGACTACCACGCAGAAAACCTGAAAGGGAAAGATGCGAAGTTCGAGATCGTGCTGAAGAAAGTTGAAACGCGCGAACTGCCAGAGCTGACTGAAGAGTTCATCAAACGTTTCGGCGTTGAAGATGGTTCAGTTGCCGGTCTGCGTACTGAAGTACGTAAGAACATGGATCGCGAGCTGAAAGGCGCTATCCGTAATCGCATCAAAACTCAGGCAATCGACGGTCTGGTTGAAGCGAACGAAATCGACGTGCCAGCTGCGCTGGTTGACAGCGAAATCGACGTTCTGCGTCGTCAGGCTGCACAGCGTTTCGGTGGCAACGAACAGCAGGCGCTGGAACTGCCACGCGAACTGTTCGAAGAGCAGGCTAAACGCCGTGTGGTTGTCGGTCTGCTGCTGGGCGAAGTGATTCGTACCCACGAGCTGAAAGCTGACGAAGCACGCGTAAGCACCATGATTGAAGAGATGGCTTCTGCGTATGAAGATCCGCAGGAAGTGATCGAGTTCTACAGCAAGAATAACGAGCTGATGAACAATATGCGCAACGTTGCGCTGGAAGAGCAAGCGGTTGAAGCGGTCCTGGCGAAAGCTAAAGTGACCGAGAAAGAGACCAACTTCCAGGATCTGATGAATCAGACCGCTCAGGCCTGATCACGCATTTAACCGTCTGTGCTAAGCCCGTGACTGAAAAGTCGCGGGCTTTTTTTGTGTTTTGCGTCCGGATAGCCACTCTTCGCCGCTATTTGTTTAATAAACAGGCGAATTATTCACGCATCGCTTTTTCCGGGTTAGCGAACAGGGAAAAGATTGTTATGCTTGAAACATGCGTGCAGCATCCCCAGATACAGGGAGTATGCAGAAATAAGAGTGAGGCTGGCTGATTAACCGTCCTGAAGGTGTCGGAAAAAGGCGCGGCGTGGAGTTTCCCGCGCGTCTTACGTAGAATCGGTACAGAATGTTGCCAATGAAATTTATCCAGGAGACGGTAATGTCATACAGTGGCGATCGTGAATATACAGCACCGCACAATGCGCTGGTGCCAATGGTGGTTGAACAAACTTCGCGTGGTGAGCGTTCTTACGACATCTACTCCCGTCTGCTTAAAGAGCGCGTCATTTTTCTGACTGGCCAGGTCGAAGACCACATGGCTAATCTGATTGTGGCGCAGATGCTGTTTCTGGAAGCTGAAAACCCGGAAAAAGATATCTATCTCTACATTAACTCGCCAGGCGGTGTCATCACGGCCGGTATGTCGATCTACGACACCATGAAATTTATCAAACCGGATGTCAGCACTATCTGTATGGGTCAGGCCTGTTCTATGGGTGCTTTCCTGCTGACGGCGGGGACCAAAGGCAAACGTTTCTGTCTGCCAAACTCACGTGTGATGATCCACCAGCCGCTGGGCGGTTATCAGGGGCAGGCGTCAGACATCGAGATCCACGCGCGCGAAATCCTTAAAGTTAAGCAGCGTATGAATGAGCTGATGGCTGAGCACACCGGTAAAACGCTGGAAGAAATTGAGCGTGACACCGAGCGTGACCGTTTCCTCTCTGCAAATGAAGCGGTAGAGTATGGATTAGTCGATTCAATTCTGACGCATCGCCAATAAGACCCGACTTACCGTTGTCCCTGGTCTATAGTTAACAGGACAACGGTACTATTATGGGTTGAATGAATTTCGGCCGTCTCCGCACGGCCTGAGCCGTACGCGGGTATGGCCTGAGAACAAGAAGAGGTTAACTGATGACAGATAAGCGCAAAGACGGTTCAGGAAAGTTGCTGTACTGCTCTTTTTTGCGGCAAAAGCCAGCATGAAGTGCGAAAGCTGATTGCCGGGCCGTCAGTGTATATCTGCGATGAGTGTGTTGACCTGTGCAACGACATCATTCGCGAAGAGATTAAGGAAGTTGCCCCGCATCGTGAACGTAGTGCGTTGCCAACCCCACATGAAATTCGCCATCACCTCGATGATTATGTCATCGGTCAGGAAAGAGCGAAGAAAGTGCTGGCGGTTGCGGTTTACAACCACTACAAGCGTCTGCGCAACGGCGATACCAGCAATGGTATCGAGCTGGGCAAAAGCAACATTCTGCTGATTGGCCCGACCGGTAGTGGTAAAACGCTGCTGGCAGAAACGCTGGCACGCCTGCTGGATGTGCCGTTTACCATGGCTGATGCCACCACGCTGACTGAAGCCGGTTACGTGGGTGAAGATGTTGAAAACATCATCCAGAAACTGCTGCAGAAATGCGACTACGACGTACAGAAAGCACAGCGCGGCATCGTTTACATCGATGAAATCGACAAAATCTCACGTAAGTCTGATAACCCGTCGATTACCCGTGACGTGTCAGGCGAAGGCGTACAGCAGGCACTGCTTAAACTGATTGAAGGCACCGTGGCTGCCGTTCCCCCCGCAGGGTGGACGTAAGCATCCGCAGCAGGAATTTTTACAGGTTGATACCTCTAAAATTCTGTTTATCTGCGGCGGCGCATTTGCCGGCCTGGACAAAGTGATCGCCCAGCGTGTTGAAACCGGATCCGGTATCGGCTTCGGCGCGACCGTGAAAGGGAAATCGCAGAAAGCCAGCGAAGGCGAACTGCTTGCGCAGTGTGAACCAGAAGATTTGATCAAGTTTGGTCTGATCCCTGAGTTTATCGGTCGTCTGCCTGTTGTTGCGACCCTGAGCGAGCTGAGCGAAGAAGCGCTGATTCAGATTCTGCGTGAGCCGAAGAACGCCCTGACCAAACAGTACCAGGCGCTGTTTAACCTGGAAGGCGTTGAGCTGGAGTTCCGTGACGAGGCGTTAACCGCCATTGCTAAGAAAGCGATGTCACGTAAAACCGGTGCACGTGGTCTGCGTTCAATTGTAGAAGGCGCGTTACTGGAAACGATGTATGACCTGCCTTCCATGGACGACGTGGAAAAAGTAGTGATTGATGAATCAGTTATTGAAGGTCAGTCTGAGCCCATGTTGATCTACGGTAAGCATGAAGCCCAGGCATCTGGCGAATAATTAAACAGATCGTCCATCTTGTCGTAATAAAAAAGGGGAAAATGTTTCCCCTTTTGCTTTTCTCGCCTCTGTGACGTTGAATGTCGGACAATCATCCCCATATACTCAGATACCTGTGGGTTTAACTGCATACCTGCCTGATGCGGTTCCCATCACCTGGCGGACATTAAACAAAGAGAGAGCTCTATGAATCCTGAGCGTTCTGAACGCATTGAAATCCCCGTGTTGCCGCTGCGCGACGTGGTGGTTTATCCGCACATGGTAATTCCGTTGTTTGTTGGCCGGGAAAAATCAATTCGGTGCCTTGAAGCCGCAATGGATCATGATAAAAAAATCATGCTGGTCGCACAGAAAGAGGCTTCAACGGATGAACCTGGCATTAACGATCTCTTCTCAGTAGGGACCGTTGCATCAGTATTACAAATGCTGAAACTGCCGGATGGCACCGTCAAAGTCCTGGTCGAAGGTTTACAGCGCGCCCACATTACGACGCTGGCCGATAACGGTGACCATTTTGTGGCACAAGCTGAATATCTGGTTTCGCCAGAGATTGAAGAGCGCGAGCAGGAAGTGCTGGTGCGCACGGCGATCAATCAGTTTGAAGGCTACATCAAACTCAACAAAAAGATCCCACCCGAGGTTTTAACCTCGCTGAACAACATTGACGATGCGGCCCGCCTTGCCGACACCGTCGCAGCACATATGCCACTGAAGCTGGCAGACAAACAGTCTGTGCTGGAGATGTCCGACGTCAACGAACGTCTGGAATATCTGATGGCGATGATGGAATCTGAAATCGATCTGCTGCAGGTTGAGAAGCGCATTCGCAACCGTGTTAAGAAGCAGATGGAGAAGAGCCAGCGCGAGTACTATCTGAATGAGCAGATGAAGGCGATTCAGAAAGAGCTGGGCGAGATGGACGACGCGCCCGACGAGTACGAAGCGTTAAAACGCAAAATCGATGCGGCAAAAATGCCGGAAGAAGCGCGCGAGAAAGCGGAAGCTGAGCTGCAGAAGCTGAAGATGATGTCCCCGATGTCCGCTGAAGCGACCGTGGTTCGCGGCTATATCGACTGGATGGTGCAGGTTCCGTGGAACGCGCGCAGTAAAGTGAAGAAAGATCTGCGTAAAGCGCAGGAGACGCTGGATACCGACCATTACGGGCTGGAGCGCGTGAAGGATCGTATTCTTGAGTATCTTGCGGTTCAGAGTCGCGTCAGCAAAATCAAAGGGCCGATTCTGTGCCTGGTCGGACCGCCAGGGGTAGGTAAAACCTCTCTCGGTCAGTCGATCGCCAAAGCAACCGGACGCAAATATGTGCGTATGGCGCTGGGTGGCGTGCGTGATGAAGCTGAAATCCGCGGTCACCGTCGTACTTACATCGGCTCTATGCCGGGTAAATTAATCCAGAAAATGGCGAAAGTCGGGGTTAAAAACCCACTGTTCCTGCTGGATGAAATCGACAAAATGTCCTCTGACATGCGCGGCGATCCGGCTTCAGCGCTGCTGGAAGTGCTTGATCCTGAGCAGAACATTGCGTTCAACGACCACTATCTGGAAGTCGACTATGACCTTTCTGATGTGATGTTCGTTGCTACATCGAACTCAATGAACATCCCGGCACCGCTACTGGACCGTATGGAAGTAATTCGTCTGTCGGGTTACACCGAAGATGAAAAACTGAACATCGCTAAGCAGCATCTGCTGACCAAGCAGATTGAGCGCAATGCCCTGAAAGCCAATGAAATTACGGTTGAAGACAGCGCGATTGTGGGCATTATCCGTTACTACACCCGTGAAGCCGGTGTGCGTAGCCTTGAGCGTGAGCTGTCGAAACTGTGCCGTAAAGCGGTTAAATCGCTGCTGATGGACAAGACGAAAAAGCACATCACTATCAATGGCGAAAACCTCAAGGATTTCCTGGGCGTTCAGCGCTTCGACTACGGTCGTGCGGACAGCGAAAACCGTGTGGGTCAGGTAACGGGTCTGGCATGGACCGAAGTGGGTGGCGATCTGCTGACCATCGAAACCGCCTGCGTACCAGGTAAAGGCAAGCTGACTTACACCGGTTCTCTGGGTGAAGTGATGCAGGAGTCGATTCAGGCTGCGCTGACCGTGGTGCGTGCCCGTGCCGAGAAGCTGGGCATCAATGGTGACTTCTACGAAAAACGTGATATTCACGTTCACGTACCTGAAGGCGCTACGCCGAAAGATGGTCCAAGTGCCGGTATCGCCATGTGTACTGCGCTGGTCTCCTGTCTGACCGGTAACCCGGTGCGGGCGGATGTGGCGATGACCGGTGAGATCACCCTGCGTGGTCAGGTGCTGCCGATTGGCGGGCTGAAAGAGAAACTGCTGGCAGCGCACCGTGGTGGCATTAAAACCGTGCTGATCCCTGACGACAACAAGCGCGACCTGGAAGAGATTCCACAGAACGTGATCGCCGATCTGGAGATCCATCCGGTGAAACGCATTGAAGAGGTGCTGAATCTGGCACTGGAAAATGCGCCATACGGTATGCAGGTTGTAACAGCAAAATAGTGATTAACGGCAAAAACCGTTAAAAAGCGGAGCTGGCAAGGCAATTGGCGCTTGCCAGCTTTTTTTTGTGCCGTTAATTTAGGTGGCTGCCGACGCGACGTTCTCAGAGAAATTCCGTTGTTTCGGCTCCACAGGCTTGATATAACTTGCTGCGCGTTCGCACCCTGCCGGATGCAGGGTACGATGTGAAATAATAAAAGAGGGGATGAAGAGAGTGAATAAGTCACAATTGATCGACAAAATTGCTGCCGATGCTGATATTTCTAAAGCTGCAGCGGGACGTGTTTTAGATGCATTTATGGGCTCAGTTTCAGATGCGCTGAAAGACGGTGATGAAGTGGCTCTGGTAGGTTTCGGCACATTCTCTGTGCGTGACCGCGCTGCACGTACCGGCCGCAACCCGCAAACCGGTAAAGAGATCACCATCCCGGCCGGTAAAGTACCAGGCTTCCGTGCTGGTAAAGCATTGAAAGACGCTGTCAATTAATAACAACGAATAGATTCATTGACGCATTTTCTTCAGTGGATTAGAGGACGATTAACCCGTTCTCATGTAACATACGGGCACATCAATCAGATGTGCCTTTTTTTGTTTTAACCGGTGAGAATCGGGCCGTAAGATGGACCTGGACCGGATTGAGACTGCCAGCTAAGCCAGCAGTTGCGTGAGTCGCCAGCCAATGGCGAATTGCGACCGAGCTTTACATTCACACTACAGCGGAGTGTTGCCATACCATGATGGACAATTTACGCGCGGCGTCGAACCATGTCGTGCTCAAGATTATTTTGGGGCTGATTATCCTCTCCTTTGTGCTGACGGGCGTTGGCAACTATCTGATTGGCGGCAATAACGACTATGCGGCCAAAGTTAACGGCCAGGAGATTAGCCGGGGACAGCTGGAGCAGGCGTTCAACAGCGAGCGCAGTCGTCAGCAGCAGATGCTGGGCGATCAGTTCTCACAGCTGGCCAGCAACGATGGCTACATGCAGCAGATTCGCCAGCAGGCGCTGTCGCAGCTAATCGATCAGGCGCTGCTTGATAGCTACATCAAAGATCTCCGCCTCAGCATCAGTGACGATCAGGTGAAGCAGGCTATCTTCAATCAGCAGGCTTTTCAGACCAACGGTAAATTCGACAATGCCAAATATCTGAGTCTGATCAGCAACATGGGCTTCAGCGCCGACCAGTATGCCGAAGCGTTGCGTAAGCAGCTCTCCAATCAACAGCTGATCAATGCCGTGGCTAACACCGACTTCACGCTGAAAGGCGAAGCCAGCAAACTGGTGGACCTGGTTTCACAGCAGCGTGAGATTCGTCAGGCGACGCTGGACGTCAATGCACTGGCGGCGAAGCAGGCCGTTACTGACGACGAAATCAGTCAGTATTATCAGCAGCATAAAACCAGCTTTATGGCACCTGAGCAGTTCCGTGTCAGCTACCTCCTGATGGATGCGGCCAGCATGCAGCAGGATGCCAGCGAGGCCGACATTCAGGCCTGGTACGACCAGCATAAAGCGGACTATTCGCAGCCACAGCGTACGCGCTACAGCGTCATTCAGACCAAAACTGAAGCCGATGCCAATGCGGTCCTGGCGCAGCTGAAAGCGGGTGCCAGCTTCGCTGACGTGGCAAAAGCCAAATCCATTGACCCGATCTCGGCGCGTAAGGGCGGCGATATGGGCTGGCTGGAACCCTCTACGACTCCGGATGAGCTGAAAAATGCCGGTCTGACTGAGAAAGGCCAGATGTCAGGCGTCATCAAATCTTCAGTGGGCTTCCTGGTGGTTCGTCTTGACGATATTCAGCCAGAGCAGGTTAAACCACTGGATGAAGTGCGCAGCGCCATTGCAGCGAAAGTGAAGCAGGAGAAGGGCGTTGATGCCTTCTACAAAGTGCAACAGAAAGTCAGCGAAGCGGCCAGCAATGACAATGAGTCACTGGCGGGTGCAGAGCAGGCTTCTGGTCTGAAAGCGAAAGAGACTGGCTGGTTCAGTCAGGATACGCTGCCAGATGAGCTTAACTTTGATGCGGTGAAGCAGGCGATCTTTAATGGCGGTCTGGTCGGGCAAAACGGCGCGCCGGGCAACAACTCCGATATCATCACTGTCGATGGCGACCGTGCCTTTGTGCTGCGTATCAGTGAGCATAAACCGGAAGCGGTAAAACCGCTTGAGCAGGTTAAGGCGCAGATCACTGACACGCTTAAGCATGATAAAGCGACGCAGCAGGCGAAAGCTCAGGCCGATAAGCTGCTGACCGATCTGAAAGCCGGTAAGCAGGATGCGCTGACTGCCGCAGGTCTGACGCTGAGCGCCAGCAAGACCGTTGATCGCAATGCGCAGGATCCGGTGGCACAGACTGCCTTTAACCTGCCTCAGCCTGCGGAAAATAAACCTTCCTGGGGGGGTCAGCGAAGATATGCAGGGCAATGTGGTACTGGTGGCGGTTGATAAAGTTAAAACCGGCAGCATGCCGCAGGCGCAGATTGACGAAATGGTCAAAGGCGTCACGCAGAATAATGCGCAGCTTGCGTTTGAAGCGTTACTGCAAAACCTGCGTAAAGAGGCCAAAATTAAGTACGGCGCTGCCGCACAAATGCAGTAAGCCTCGCAGAAACTGCGCAACGACTGTAACAATCAAAGGCCGCATTCGCGGCCTTTTCCATTTTTGAAATCCCGCTTTTGAGCCTTGTGTGCAGTAGTGCCACTCTGTCGCTGCTGTTTACACACAAGGAGAAACACAGCATGGCTAAACCTAAACTCGTTGCCTTCTATCTTTCACTCGCGCTGGGCGGCGCACTCTGTCACAGCAGCGTCTCTGCGGCACCTGAACCTGTCAGCGCAGCCGTCACGCAGAGCTCACACCCTGCGTCGAAGCCGGAAACAGCCGCGCAGCCACAGCAGGAGCAGGTCAGCATCAATGAAGCAACAGCCGAACAGCTCTCTGCCGTTATGAATGGGGTGGGGCTGAAAAAGGCGCAGGCAATTGTGAGCTATCGCGAACAGTACGGACCGTTTAGCGCAATTCAGCAACTCAGTGAAGTGCCGGGTATCGGCAATGCGCTGATAGAGCGAAATGCGGCCCGGCTGAAATTGTGAAGCAGTACACATCTGTGATGCTTAACCCACGATAGACAGGCGACTCTGCTAAAGTGAACAGGTCCAACCAGTTAATTCACAGCAGCAGGAGAGCATGATCATGCAGACCACCATAAAAGTGCGCGGCTATCATCTGGATGTCTATCAGCACGTCAATAATGCGCGCTATCTTGAGTTTCTGGAGGAGGCGCGCTGGGAGTGGCTGGAAGAGGTGGAAGCATTCCACTGGTTGCAGGAACAGAAACTGGCTTTTGTGGTGGTAAACATCAACATCAACTACCGTCGCCCGGCCGTGCTGGGCGACGTACTGACTATCGACAGTGAGATCACGCAGTTGAATGGCAAAAGCGGCATTATTGCGCAGCGGGTTTTGCTGGCAGGGCAGGAGACCGTGGTGGCGGATGCCGCACTCACTTTCGTCTGTATTGATTTGCGGACTCAGAAGGCGGTTGCGCTGGAAGGGGAGTTGCGCGAGCGACTGATGCGTCTGATGGCATGAGTCGATAAAAAAGGCGGCAACCCGGATTCTCTGCCGCCACCTCAGACACTCTTAGTTAAGACCGCTTTTTGCTTTCATTGCCGCCATTACGCCAGCACGATCGTTGAGATAACCCTGCAGGCCATTGGCCCGTAAATGACAGGCTGCACACTCACCACATCCATCACCTTTCACGCCGTTATAGCAGGTCAGCGTCTGCTCGCGTACCAGCGCAAGCTGCTGCCAGTAATCCGCCAGCGCCCAGGTTTCCGCTTTATTGAGCCACATCAGCGGCGTCTCAAAACGAACATCGCGCGCCATGCCAAGCGACACCGCATGGTTCAGCGCTTTGACAAACTCATCGCGACAATCGGGATAGCCGGAGAAATCGGTCTCACAGACGCCAGTGATCACCGCTTCCGCTTCGACCTGATAAGCGTAAACCGAGGCCAGCGTCAGAAAGAGAATATTGCGTCCCGGCACAAACGTACTGGGTAATCCACTGGCCTCGGGATTATAAGCCGGCACCGGAATGTTATCCCGCGTCAGGCTGCTGACGGCGAGTTCGTTCAGCATGGTGACATCCAGCACTTTATGCGCGCGCGCGCCCAATTTAATCGCCAGGTCGCGGGCCACATCGATCTCTTCCCGATGGCGTTGTCCATAGTCGAAAGTGACGCAATGAACGTCATCATATTGTTCTAAGGCCTGAATCAGGCAGGTAGTGGAGTCTTGTCCACCGCTGAAAACTACAACAGCGCGTTTCATGGTGTTTTCCTGATAATTAATTTTGCGCTTATGGTAATGCCTCAGTCCGCCGCTGAACAGCTGCATGGCAGATCAATGGGCGGCGGGATCCATGCGCGGCTGAAATCGAACCAGCCCAGCGTATTCAGTTCAATCCCTTCAACGCCCGGCGGCGCGTAGATTTGATAGCGATAATTGAACAGTGGCAGCAGGATGCCGCCCGTCATCAGCTGATGATAAAGCTGATGCAGCGAGCGGGCACGGGTTTCGTCGTCAGCAATTTGCTGGATAGCCAGCAGTTGCGCCTGAATCTCTTCGCCCTGCAGTGTGGGCCACAGCGGCTGCCATAGCGGGTCAGTCTGCAACCAACTGGCCAGCGTAAAGACCGGCGCATCACCAATCAGTCTGTCGCCCATCACGATATCTGCCTCATCAAGCGGGTCGATGCCGTGCCAGTTTTTTACCGGATGAAAAACTACCTTCAGGGTGCAGCCGTGCTGTTTTAACAGTGCAACCAGCGCCTGTGACATCTGGTGCAGCTCAACCGGCAACTGATAATGCAGCGTCAGGGTTGCCGGTAAGGGAACCCTGACAGCATCAATCAGCGGCACACTCCAGCCAGGTAATAGCTCTTTACTGGGAGTGATGAGTCCCTCATCCAGAGGCAACCGGCTGACAATGCCGCTTTGCTGGATCAGCTGGAAAAGCGTGCGCGCCTGATCAGGGGTAAATCCGGCTCGCGGTCGGCAGACCAGATAACAGAAGCCGAGGCTGATACTGCTGCTGACCGGTTGCAGCGTCCTGAGCTCTGTGGCATCGCCTATCGCAATCTGCACCGGATGACGACAGCTGCTGCCGAGAGCGGGATCAAACAGCTGAGGGGTAATCCAGTACTCCACCGCCTGCAGCAGAGGACGCTGCAGATGCCAGCGCGCGTGACTTTCAATCCTGACCAGCTCGGCGCTGAAGTGCCTGAGTTTCCACGGCCCGCTGCCCGTGACGGGATCGATGGGATGGGGCAGCAGGCACAACAAGTGGGCGAGCCGATGGGGCAGCCAGAAATCAGGGCGGCGCAGTACGAAACGCACCGCAAGCGGATGGGGCGCATCCACGCTGACCACATCGGCCAGTAACATGCTGACGCGCCTATCCCGCAACAGCTGGCGGAACTGCGCCACCAGTTGTGCGGCCTGCAGAGGCTCGTCGTTGTGCCACATCAGCTGAGGCCGTAACCAGAATAACCAGCCAGATGACGCCTCGTCATATTGCCAGTGATGCGCCAGATCGCCGGCCGGCTCATCCTGCTCAAAGCGAGTCAGACCGGAATAGATCTGGCGAGCCAGGTGCTGTTCGGCCCGACCGGTAATCTGACGCGGCTCTGTGCTCTCCATCGGACGATAGTAGGGGATGCGCAGCACCGGCGTATCGTTCTGCCACTGTCCACCCATTAATGGCCGCAGCATATTGATCAGCCTTTCCGGCGGCAGATCCAGCAGCTGCAGGGCCTCAGCCGCGTCTCCGGCGTCGAGCTGTTGTTGCAGCAACTGCTGCCGTAATTGTTCAGGTGAGCGCAGAAACACTATTTGTCCCTGTTTGCCACGGCCAGGCTCGCCGCGCCAGCTGAGCCAGCCTGCATGCTGCCACTGTGACAGCAACGTGCGCAGATGACGCTCGCTGCAGATACAGTGGCGGGCCATCTCCGCCACGCAGGTTTGCTGTGGGGCGCCCTGACTCTGCTGCCACAGACGCTGGAACTGATTAAGACGGTTAAGCTGGCGCATGTTAAACCCGGAACAGTTTTTTAAAAGTATTCACTATTAGTTCCGCAATTAACAGGCAATAGTGGAGTTCATCTTTCAGCAGGAGGTAAATCATGGTGCGTTTAGCCGCGTTCGATATGGATGGCACATTATTGCTGCCGGATCATCAGCTGGGTCAGCAGACGCTGGATAGCCTGCAGGCGTTGCATCTGCGTGGCGTTAATCTGGCGCTGGCGACGGGCCGCCATCTGCTGGAGATGCAGATCTTACGGGAAAAAATGACACTGCCCGCGTGGCTGATTACCGGTAATGGTACCCGTGTACACGACAGGCAGGGCAATCTGATCTTTGCGCGTGATCTGCCCTCTTCGGTCGCCGAAGAGGTGATCCACCGCCGCTGGGATACGCACGCCACCCTGCATGTTTTCAACGATCAGGGGTGGTTTACCGATCACCCACAGCCTGAACTGCTGGTGGCCCATCAGATCAGCGGATTTGGCTATCAGCTGTGCGATCTTAAAAGATTGCCCGCGCATCAGGTGACAAAAATCTGCTTTATCGATCAGCATCAGCGCCTCTGTCAGCTAAAAACAGAGCTGGATGCCGCACTGGGCGAGCAGGCTAACATCTGCTTCTCTGCCGTGGATTGTCTGGAGGTGTTACCCGCCAGCTGCAATAAAGGCAGCGCGCTGGCACTGTTATGTGACCATCTGTCGCTGACCATGGCGGAGTGTATGGCGTTTGGTGATGCGATGAACGATCGCGAGATGCTGGCGCAGGCCGGACAGGGTTTCATCATGGGCAATGCGATGGCGCAGCTGAAAGCCGCGCTACCGCATCTGCCGGTATTAGGGCATTGCGAGACACAGGCGGTGTCTCACTATTTAAATCACTGGCTGGCAACACCCGACCTCGCGTATTCCCCCGAATGCTGAGGATTGCCGTGAACCGGACAGGATGTCCGGTTTTTTATTCCAGCTCGCGCTGCCATGGCGTGATATCGCCAATATGTTTTGCCACCCACTCAGGCTGATAGTAGCTATCGGGATAACGTTCGCCGCTGTCGCACAGCAGTGTTACCAGCGCTCCCTGCTGATTCGCTGCCCGTAGGCGTTTTGCCACCTGCATCATGCCCCAGAAATTGGTGCCGGTAGAGGCGCCAGGCTTGCGCCCCAGAATCTTTTCCAGTTTCAGCATGGCGGCCAGCGTTGCACCATCCGGCACTTTGATCATTTCGTCGATCACGTCAGGCATAAACGACGGCTCCACTCGCGGACGGCCAATTCCTTCGATCATGCTGCCGCGCGCGCTGGTCAGGGTAGCATCACGCTGCTGCCAGTAATCAAAAAACACCGAATGCTGCGGATCAACCACCAGCAGTTTGGTTTCCAGTCCCTGATAACGGATATAGCGGCCCAGCGTGGCTGAAGTGCCGCCGGTGCCCGCACTCATGATTATCGTATGGGGAATCGGATAAGGTTCATGCTCCATCTGACGGAAAATGCTCTCTGCAATATTGTTATTGCCGCGCCAGTCGGTGGCACGTTCAGCATAGGTAAACTGATCCATAAAATGGCCATTGAGCTCCCGCGCCAGCCGTTCAGATTCAGCATAGAGCTGGCAGGGATCTTCAACAAAATGGCACTGTCCGCCATAAAAGGTGATCTGCTCAATTTTACGCTTCGCTGTGCTCGCCGGCATCACCGCAATAAAGGGCAGACCCAGCAGCCTTGCGAAGTACGCCTCAGAAACGGCAGTGCTGCCTGACGAGGCTTCGATAATCGGCGTATCCTGTTTAATCCAGCCGTTGGAGAGGCCGTAGAGGAACAGGGATCGTGCCAGCCGGTGTTTAAGACTGCCACTGGGATGGGTACTTTCATCTTTCAGATAGAACCAGATACCGGGAAAGTCCGCCAGATCGAAACGGATCAAATGGGTCTCAGCCGATCGTTGAAAATCAGCGTTAATTTCGTTGATAGCGTGGCGAATCCAGCAGGTGTGCATCTCAGGCGTCCGGTAAAAAAAGTGATGCGGCTATTTTATGGCACGTGCAGGAAAAAGAGATTGCACAATTACCGCTAAAATGGCGGTAATGGAGAAAATGATTCTCCCGGAGCCGCGAATGTTAGATAAAACTGACCTTAAATTGCTCTCACTGCTGCAGCATGACTGCACGCTGTCGCTGCAGGCGCTGGCGGATGCCGTCAACCTCACCACCACACCCTGCTGGAAGCGCCTGAAAAAGCTTGAAGATGATGGCATTATTCGCGCACGGGTGGCGTTGCTGGATGGAGATAAAATCGGACTGTCACTGACGGCGTTTATGTTTGTTAAAACGCAGCAGCACAGCCGCGACTGGTATCAGGCATTTGTCTCGGTGGTGAGCAGCATGCCGGAGGTAATGGCCTTTTACCGTATGGCAGGCGAGTATGATTACCTGCTGCGCATTCAGGTGGCCGATATGAAAAGCTATGATGCTTTCTACAAGCGAGTAGTGAACGGGGTGCCCGGCCTGATTGATGTGACATCCAGCTTCGCCATGGAAGAGATTAAATACACCACGGCTTTACCTGTCGCCCCCCTGAGGGCCTGAGATTGAGAGCAGCGTTGTGCGATTATTCAGTCAATTAAGTTGGTATTTTCTGCGGGAGTGGCGGCGCTATCTGGGCGCGGTCCTCCTGCTGATTGTTATTGCTATTCTGCAGCTGCTGCCACCGCATGTGGTCGGGGTGATTGTCGATGGCGTGACGCGTGACAATATGAGCACCAGCCGCATCATGATGTGGATTGGGATCATGCTGGCAACGGCGGTGGTGGTCTATCTGCTGCGCTATGTCTGGCGTGTGCTGCTGTTTGGTGCCTCCTACCAGCTGGCGGTTGAGCTGCGCGAAGATTTCTATCGCCAGCTGAGTCGTCAGCAACCGGCATTTTATCTGCGTCACCGCACCGGCGACCTGATTGCGCGCGCCACCAACGACGTGGATCGGGTGGTGTTTGCTGCCGGGGAAGGAGTACTGACGCTGGTCGACTCGCTGGTCATGGGCTGCGTGGTGCTGCTGGTAATGAGCACGCAGATCAGCTGGCAGCTGACGCTGCTTGCGCTGGTGCCGATGCCCATTATGGCCATCGTGATCCATCGCTACGGTAATCAACTGCACCATCGCTTTAAGCTGGCACAGGCCGCCTTCTCCAGTCTCAACGATCAGACGCAGGAGAGCCTGACCAGCATCCGGATGATTAAATCCTTTGGCCTTGAACAGCATCAGTCGCAGCAATTTTCCGATATCGCCCGCGATACCGGTGAAAAAAACCTGCGCGTGGCGCGGGTCGATGCCCGTTTCGACCCCACTATCTATATCGCTATCGGCTTCTCAAACCTGCTGGCGATTGGTGGCGGCAGCTGGCTGGTCTGGCATGGAGAGATGACGCTGGGGCAGCTCACCAGCTTTGTGATGTATCTCGGCCTGATGATCTGGCCGATGCTGGCGCTGGCGTGGATGTTTAATATTGTTGAACGCGGCAGCGCCGCCTGGAGCCGCATCGGCGCGCTGCTGGCGGAAGCGCCAGCGGTGGAAGATGGCGATAAGTCACTGCCATCTGAACCGGGCACGCTGCAGGTCGCGATTCGTGCCTTTCACTATCCGGCCAACGTGGGTCCGGTCTTAAGCGATGTCAGCTTCCAGCTGAAACCCGGCGAGATGCTGGGGCTGTGCGGACCAACCGGCAGTGGCAAAAGTACGCTGCTTAGCCTGATTCAGCGCCACTTTGATATTCAGCAGGGCGACATCCGTTATCACCAGATCCCGCTGCCGCAATTGCGGCTGGACAGCTGGCGCAGCCGTCTGGCCGTGGTCAGCCAGACACCGTTCCTGTTCTCAGACAGCGTGGCGAACAATATTGCGCTGGGAAAACCGGGCGCAACCCAGCAGGAGATTGAGCATGCCGCCATGCTGGCCTGTGTTCATGACGATATCCTGCGTCTGCCGCAGGGCTATGAAACGGAAGTCGGGGAGCGCGGTGTGATGCTGTCGGGTGGGCAGAAGCAGCGTCTTTCGATTGCCCGGGCGCTGCTGCTGAATGCGGAAATCCTGATTCTGGACGACGCGCTTTCCGCGGTCGATGGCCGTACCGAACACGAAATCCTGCATAACCTGCGCATCTGGGGGGCAGGGACGTACGCTGATTATCAGCGCGCACCGCTTATCGGCACTGACGGAAGCCAGTGAAATCCTGGTCCTGCAGCAGGGCAGAGTGGCGCAGCGGGGCGACCACGACGCCCTGACCGGCAGTGCTGGCTGGTATCGGGACATGTACCGTTACCAGCAACTGGAAGCGGCGCTGGATGATGATGAAAATGAGAAAGGAGTGCCGCATGGCTAAGTCTGCACGCTTGTGGCCTACCCTGAAGCGTCTGCTGAGCTACGGTAAGCCGTGGCGTAAATCCCTGTCGCTGGCGGTAGGAATGCTGTGGATCGCTGCCGCGGCGGAAGTGACCGGACCGGTGCTGGTCAGCTACTTTATCGATAACCTGGTGGCGAAACATCAGATGCCCTGGGGAGTGGTCGCCGGACTGGTGGTCAGTTTTATCCTGCTTCAGCTACTGGCTGCCGGGCTGCACTACTGGCAGGCGCTGTTGTTTAACCGAGCGGCTATCGGCGTGGTACAGCGGCTACGCAGTGACGTGATGAATGCCGCACTCTGTCAGCCGCTGAGTGCCTTTGATACCCAACCGGTCGGGCAGATTATTTCACGCGTGACTAACGACACCGAAGTCATCCGCGATCTCTACGTCACGGTGGTTTCAACCGTGCTGCGCAGTGCCGCACTGGTCGGCGCCATGATGGTGGCGATGTTCAGCCTTGACTGGCGCATGGCGCTGGTGGCGATGATGATCTTTCCGCTGGTACTGGTGGTGATGTTCATCTATCAGCGTTACAGCACGCCCATTGCCCGTCGGGTTCGCAGCTATCTGGCAGACATTAATAATGGCTTTAACGAAGTCATCAGCGGCATGAGCGTGATCCAGCAGTTTCGTCAGCAGGCGCGATTTGGTGAGCGAATGGGCGAAGCGAGTCGCTCTCACTATCTGGCGCGAATGGAAACGCTGCGTCTGGATGGCTTTCTGCTGCGTCCGCTGTTGAGCCTGTTTTCAGCGATGGTGTTATGCGGGCTGCTGATCCTGTTTAGTTTCTCGATGCCTGGCGTGTTTGAGGTGGGGGGTTCTGTATGCCTTTATTACCTATCTGGGGCGTCTGAATGAGCCGCTGATTGAGCTGACCACTCAGCAATCGATGCTGCAGCAGGCGGTGGTTTCAGGTGAACGTATTTTCGAACTGATGGATGCTGCACAGCAGCAGTATGGTGCAGATCAACAACCGCTGGCTTCAGGTCGTATCACTCTGAACAATCTGAGCTTTGCCTACCGTGAAAACCGCGATGTGCTCAGTGATATCAATCTTGAGGTTGCCCCACGCGAGTTTGTGGCGCTGGTGGGACATACCGGCAGTGGTAAAAGCACGCTGGCGAACCTGTTAATGGGTTACTACCCGGTGACGCGCGGCGAGATCCGCATTGATGATCGACCCATCAGCGACCTGAGCCATGCCGTGCTGCGGCGCGGTATCGCGATGGTGCAACAGGATCCGGTGGTGCTGGCCGATACGTTGCTGGCGAATGTGCGGCTGGGACGTGACATCAGCGAAGAGGCCGTCTGGACGGTGCTGGAACAGGTGCAGCTGGCTCCGCTGGCGCATGCGTTGCCGGAGGGAATACATACCCGGCTGGGCGAGCAGGGCAATAATCTGTCGGTCGGGCAGAAGCAGCTGCTGGCACTGGCCCGGGTGCTGGTTGATCTGCCGCAGATACTGATCCTCGACGAAGCGACGGCCAATATTGATTCCGGCACCGAGCAGGCCATTCAGCAGACGCTTGAGACGCTGCGCCAGCACAGCACGCTGGTGGTGATTGCTCACCGCCTCTCAACGATTATTGAAGCAGACAAGATTCTGGTGCTGCATCGTGGTCGTGTGGTTGAGCAGGGTACGCATCAGCAACTGCTGGCGATGCAGGGACGTTACTGGCAGATGTATCAGCTGCAGCAGGCAGGTGAAGATCTGGTATCGGGCGTCGCTGTAACAAATGAAGGCTGAGTTGCACCTTTTTTTGCGCACCTTTATCGGATTAATCTGTATAAATGCACTCCTTTGACGCCTGAAGCACCAAAGGAGTGCGGCCCTCCGCTGCAATTTCCCCTGTACGGCCTCTCTGTTTCCCATCCTCTTTAAAGCATCCCTTGTCGCGTCTCGCCTGAACAACGGATTACCGTCATTTTCACACTCTGGCACAGGCTTTGCTTATATCCCTGCGTGTCCGTAAACGTTACCTATTTACTCGCTGGAGGGGATCCAATGAAGCTGGTTACCGTCGTAATTAAGCCATTCAAGCTGGAGGATGTACGTGAAGCTTTATCCTCTATCGGCATTCAGGGACTGACCGTCTCCGAAGTGAAAGGTTTTGGCCGTCAGAAGGGCCATGCAGAGCTTTATCGTGGCGCAGATTACAGCGTGAACTTCCTGCCTAAGGTCAAAATTGATATCGCTATTGCCGACGATCAGTTAGACGAAGTGGTGGATGTCATCAGTAAAGCGGCTTACACCGGCAAAATTGGCGACGGTAAAATTTTCGTGGCTGAACTGCAGCGCGTCATCCGTATTCGTACCGGCGAGACCGACGAAGCCGCTCTGTAATAAAGACTCAGTACTGTGATGGGATGGAATAAAAATGAATAAAATTTTCGCTAAGTTGGGCCTCACCAGCCTGGCACTGTTACCCTCACTCGCGATGGCTGCGCCTGCCGTTGCGGACAAGGCTGATAACGCATTTATGATGATTTGCACCGCGCTGGTGCTGTTTATGTCAATTCCAGGTATCGCGCTGTTTTACGGTGGTTTGATTCGCGGTAAAAACGTGCTGTCGATGCTGACCCAGGTTGCGGTCACCTTCTCACTGGTCTGCGTATTGTGGATGGTTTACGGCTATTCACTGGCGTTCAGCGAAGGCAACGCATTCTTTGGCAGCTTTAACTGGGTGATGCTGAAAAACATTCAGCTGACCGCCGTCATGGGCAGCTTCTATCAATATATTCATGTCGCGTTCCAGGCCTCGTTTGCCTGTATCACGGTGGGCCTGATTGTCGGTGCTATCGCAGAACGCATCCGTTTCTCTGCCGTACTGATTTTTGTCGGCGTCTGGCTGACCCTGGCTTACCTGCCTATCGCGCACATGGTGTGGGCTGGCGGTTTCCTGGCACAGGATGGCGCGCTGGACTTTGCTGGCGGCACCGTGGTGCATATTAACGCCGCTGTCGCCGGTCTGGTGGGCGCTTATCTGGTGGGCAAACGTGCCGGCTTTGGTAAAGAGGCCTTCAAACCACACAACCTGCCAATGGTATTCACCGGCACCGCCATTCTGTATGTCGGCTGGTTCGGTTTCAACGCCGGTTCTGCTTCTGCAGCAAACGAAATCGCGGCGCTGGCCTTCCTGAACACCGTTGTCGCCACAGCGGGCGCCGTGTTGTCATGGACCTTTGGCGAGTGGGCGGTACGTGGTAAGCCTTCGCTGCTGGGTGCCTGTTCAGGCTTTATTGCCGGGCTGGTAGCGATTACGCCTGCCTGTGGTTATGTCGGCGTCGGCGGTGCATTAATTATCGGCCTGGTCGGCGGACTGGCGGGACTGTGGGGCGTGACCACTCTGAAAAAATGGCTGCGCGTGGATGATCCCTGCGATGTGTTCGGCGTGCATGGCGTGTGCGGCATTGTCGGCTGTATCCTGACTGGCGTGTTTGCCTCCTCTTCACTGGGCGGCGTAGGCTACGCAGAGGGGGTCACCATGGGCCATCAGGTCTGGGTACAGCTCTTCAGCGTGGGCCTGACTATCGTCTGGTCGGGCGTTGTCGCCTTCATCGGCTTCAAGCTGGCTGATTTGATTGTCGGTCTGCGCGTTCCGGAAGAGCATGAGCGTGAAGGTCTGGATGTAAACAGCCACGGCGAGAATGCTTACAACCAGTAATGGATGGGCAGTGAAAAGATCAACCGGGGGGCGAGTAATCGCCCCCTTTTTTTATTCGCTGCGCTGACGCATCACTCCTTCCTGAACCGTTGAGGCCACCAGCACGCCCTGCTGATTGTAGAACTCGCCCCGGACAAAACCCCGTGCGCCTGACGCCGAAGTACTGACCACGCTATAGAGCAGCCATTCACTGAAGTCGAACGGGCGGTGGAACCACATTGAGTGGTCGATAGTGGCGACCTGCATGTCCGGCTCTAAAAAGCCTTTGCCGTGCGGCTGGAGCGCGACCGGCAGGAAATTGAGATCGGAAGCATAGCCGAGCAGATACTGATGGATACGTAAGTCGTCGGGCAGTGGGCCGGTGGCGCGGATCCAGACCTGGCGCTCCGGCTTATCCACATGGCCCCGAAGAGGATTGTGAATCTGTACCGGGCGGATCTCCAGCGGACGCTCAGCAATGAATTTTTCACGTAGCTTTTCTGGCAGCAGATGCGCCATTTTCTGCGCCATCGCCTGTTCAGTTAACAGATTCTCTGGCCCCGCCACCTGTGGCATCGGATTCTGATGTTCAAAGCCGCTTTCCGGTGACTGGAACGAGGCGGTCATATAAAAAATCGGCTGCCCATTCTGAATGGCACTGACCCGCCGGGCACTGAAACTTTTGCCATCACGCAACGTTTCAACATCATAAATAATCGCTTTCTGACTATCGCCGGGCCGCAAAAAATAGCTGTGAAAAGAGTGAATAATGCGATCTTCCGCCACGGTTTGCTTTGCGGCATACAGCGCCTGACCCACCACCTGACCGCCAAACACCTGACGAAGGCCAATATCTTCGCTCTGGCCGCGATATAAACCCTCTTCCAGTTTTTCCAGATTTAATAAATTCAGCAGATTTTGCAGTGCCTGACTCATGGCGCATTCCTCAATATAGTGACCTCCTCAGTGTGAAAGATCGGACCAGTTGACGTCAATCAGACTTTCTACATTGTCGGTGCCAGGCAAAATTTCATTTTTGTGCCAACATTAAGGACATACGGCGAGTGAAGCGCTGTAAGCAGGATTCGCTGCCGACAATCATTTTGATCAAATGGAGACGACATCAATGAAACTCAGGCATGTGTTCAGTGGAGTAGTTATGGCGGTTGCTGTTGTAGGATGCGCCGACAAGAGTAAACCCGTGCCAACGCCAACTCTGGGTTCTGCAGTTGCAGGACAGACGGCGGCGATTGCGCAGCCTAACGTAAGTGGTTCAGTCTTTATCCGCCAGCGCATTGCGCTGCCGCCGGATGCGGTATTAACCGTGACGCTCTCTGATGCGTCCGTCGCCGATGCACCCTCAAAAGTGCTGTCGCAGCGCGTGGTGCGTACCGAAGGCAAACAGGCACCGTTCCAGTTCGTGCTGCCGTTTAACCCAGCCGACATCAAGCCTGATGCACGCATTCTGTTAAGCGCAGCCATCTCAATCGACGGTAAGCTGGCCTTTATCACTGAAGGCGTGAAGCCAGTGATTAACCAGGGTGGCACCAAAGCAGAGCTGCTGCTGGTACCGGTACCGTCTATGGCGATGCCAACCCAGCCGGGCGCAGCGACCACCGTTCCTTCGACCTCACCGACTCAGGTGACGCCGTCTGCTGCGGTTCCTGCTCCAACCCGTCTGTAATCTCTTTTCGGGGCGACATTGTCGCCCTTTTCTCACAGACTAAACTCGCCAGCGATAAGCCTCGAGATCGAGCTGTCCGTCATCACTCACCTCTATGCCTTCCGCCTCCAGTGCATCCCGCTGCCGCAACAGACGGTCACCCTGAAGAGAAATTGTGCCGTGTCGGTTTACGACGCGATGCCAGGGAAGGGTAGTTCCCTCGGGTAAGCGACTCAGCACGCCACCAACCTGACGCGCCGCGCGCGGAGAACCGGCCAGTAGCGCCACATCGCCATAGGTGGTGACGCGGCCAGCCGGAATAGCGGCAACAATTTGCCAGATGCGTTGCTGGAAAGTGTCTGGCTGATTCATGTACTTATTTCATCAGGAAAAAGGGTTTTAACTTTAGCACGGGGAAAAGGAGGAGAAAGCGTAAAATCGGTGGTTGTTCAAGAAAACAACGGTTGTCCCGACTACGCTTGCAATTGCCACCTCCTTCCCAGATAATGCCCCCCGCTCTCGTAAAGAGGGCTTGTCAATGGGGGCCCTGTTGGTTCTCCCGCAATGCTAGCTTGTGAACTCGGTCAGATCCGGAAGGAAGCAGCCGTAGCAGGTGACGCGTGTGCCGGGATGTAGCTGGCAGGGCCCCCACCACTTTCTCCCTTCGATATTCTCCCCCTAAGCTGCAGACAGGCAAAACCCGCCTGGGCCGATCCTTTGCCGGCAGGCAGGATTATCCGGTACTTTATTGGGGTAAAACTGAGGCGTAAGCGATCAGATTAACGGACAAATTTCCATACTGAACCCGGGACTTTATCGTAGAGCTTGTTCATCGTCAGTTCCGCCAGGCGATGGTCAGCTGCTGAGTAAAATACCGCTAATTCATCTTCCGGTAATTCATACTTATTTTTTTCAATCACCCTTTCCAGGGTATCAAGAGAGCGGCAGCGCCGCAGTCGCATCAAATAATCGGTTTTAGTCAGGGTTTTGTTCATAAATAAACCGTTCTCATGTCTTTACTATAATGAATGGCTCGGTTGCTGGAGAAAAGCGCACTCTTCAGTGAACAGATTAAATAAGCGTTTTGCTGAACGTTGCCACCGCTGAAGATCCGGACTATTGACACCATAATTGCTGAATAGCATAAAAGTATCATCAAGATATTCATCGATTTGCGAAATCAGCGCTTCATCTTCAACGTGCTTAATTTTGTAATTCATGGTGAAAGAGGCGATATGCTCAATCAAATCGTTAAGCTGTAGATTGCTTTCAGAAGTGGGATCATTAACCCAGCCATGATGGCTGTCGGTTAATGTTGCCATGCTGTCGTCAAACAGACTCTCACAAAGGTATTTAAGCTGGGCAATATCATGCCGTTTCGGTGAGTATTCGTCCATCTTTTTCCCCTCCATAGCTAGCACAGTTGCCGCAGGGCGGCGAGAGAAGATCACGCGGCCAGGAAGCGATTATTCGGGCAGTTATTAAACGGGATACCTTAAAGATAGTGTAAAACCATTAGTTCTGCTCACCTCCATTACTAAATATTACAATTCATCGCCAGGGGAGGGTTGCTCATTGTCGATCACATCAAACTCAAGTGCACCGGGCTTAATGTGAAAGTTTACCTGTTCTGACTGCGTCACGGTTTCATTTAGATCCAGGCAGGGACTAAATAAATTCCAGTCAAAATCGTAAAGTAATTTAAAACTATTCAGATCCTGGTATTCAACCGAAATGATTTTTAAACTGCCTGGAACTAACCGGGCATTTTGTGAGTACCAGCGTAAATCCCCTACCAGCAAATCGGTTATTTTGAGAATATTCCGCTGAACAATCTCTGCTATTTTTGCGCAGTCCGATTCACCCGCGGCAATATCACATTCAATGCGTGACAGCATATCTGTTCCACTTATAACCGTTAATAAACCTATCATTGGTTTTCTGCAACTGGTTTGCAAGTCAGTTGAGCACAAAACTCTCAGTTTCTGAGATTTGCCAGACGCAGCCGCAGGCCTTATCGCCAGCGCGGGTCTGCCAGTGCGTGCAGCTGATATTTATCTTTTGATACACAATCCCACATTCAACAGAGAGCAACATCAGGTATCTTTACTGTTATGTTATAACATTATGGTGAAGTAATGCGTCAGAGTGGACTACTTATGTCACTGGGCGGGCGGCTGGGAGTAGCACTGCTATTTATCACGCTGCTTGCTGTGGCAATAAAATGGGGGATCAGCACATGATCCTGTTTAACGCACTTCGCGCGGGCTACCAGGGACAGGTTGTGACCCCGGCTATTACCGGCCAGCTCGCAGCAGGCTCGATGACTGCGCTGGTCGGCGCGAACGGTAGCGGCAAATCAACCCTGTTAAAAACCATTGCTGGCTTACTGCCACCGATAGCCGGGCGCTGCGAGCTGCAGGTTGCACGCCGGGATATCGGCTGGTTGCCGCAGCGCACCGAACTTGAGACCCGCTTTCCCCTGACGGTATTTGAACTGGTCTCTATTGGCTGCTGGCCACGCTGCGGCTGGTTCGGCGGCATTAACCGGATACTGCGTCGGGAGATCTGGCAGGCGCTGGAAGCGGTTCAGATGAGTGATTATGCGGATGCGCAGCCCGCGACGTTATCCGGCGGACAACTGCAGCGGGTATTGTTTGCGCGGCTGATGCTGCAGCGCAGCCAGCTCTGGCTTCTGGATGAGCCTTTTAACGGCATTGACAGCCAGACGGTGACGCTACTGATGTCGATCCTTGAGCAGCAACAGCAGGCCGGAACAACCCTGCTGGTGGTGCTGCACGATCGTCCGCTGGTGGCGCGCTACTTCAGTAACGTGATGTCGATGGATGAACGTGAGGTTAACTGCACCTGCCTGCCTGCTTCCTCTCTGCGGAGTCGTGCGCCGTGACTCTTATTCAACCCTTTATTGAGTTTGGTTTTATGCGACGCGCGCTGGTGGCCTGTCTGGCGCTGGCCGTCAGCGCCACGCCGCTCGGGGTATTCCTCTCCCTGCGACGTATGAGCCTGATTGGCGATGCCTTATCACATGCGGTGCTGCCCGGTGCCGCCATTGGCTATCTGATCTCCGGATTGTCACTGGTCGCGATGGGTGTTGGCGGCCTGATCGCTGGTTTAGCCGTGGCGCTGCTCTCTGGCGCGGTCAGCCGCTACACGCCGCTGAAAGAGGATGCCAGTTTTGCCGGCTTCTATCTGGGTTCACTGGCGCTGGGCGTCACGCTGGTTTCATTACGCGGCTCAAGCGTGGATCTGCTGCACGTTCTGTTTGGCTCGCTGCTGGCGGTAGACAACGCAGCGCTGTTGCTGGTGGGCGGCATCGCTGCCTTTACGCTGATTCTGCTGGCGGTGATCTATCGTCCGCTGGTCATCGATGCGTTTGACGGCGACTTCCTGCGTGCGCAGGGAAAATGGAGCGCGCCGCTGGTGCATGGTCTGTTTTTAATGCTGGTGGTGCTGAATCTGGTGGCGGGTTTTCAGGTGCTGGGCACCCTGATGTCGGTGGGTTTAATGATGTTGCCCGCCGCCAGCGCCCGCTTCTGGAGTCGCCATCTCGCCGCGATGCTGGTTATCGCCATTTTCATGGCAATGATTTCGTCGCTGGCCGGGCTGATGCTCTCCTGGCACTTCTCATTGCCGGCGGGTCCCGCTGTGGTGCTGAGCGCCGCCATGCTGTTTTTTTTCTCCATTCTTACAGGGCCGTGCGGCGGAATTTTACGCCGCCATTAATCTTAAGGGGTATCTATGAAAAAATTACCGGTTAGCCTGGCCTTCGCTGCGCTGTTTGCCACGCCTCTGGCGATGGCCAAAACGGTGGATGTCGTGGCGAGCTTTACCGTGCTGGCTGACATCGTTAAGCAGGTCGGCGGCGATCATGTAAAGGTTAAAAGCCTGGTGGGGCCGAATGGCGATCCTCATACTTTTGAACCGACACCGCAGGACAGTCAGGCGCTGGCGAAGGCCGATCTGGTGTTTGTCAGCGGACTGGGACTGGAAGGGTGGATGGATCGGCTGGTCAGCGCCTCAGGGTATCGCGGTCAGCCCGTTGTCGCCTCAACCGGTGTCACCACTCGCAGCATGGAGGAGGAGGGTAAAACCGTTACCGATCCTCATGCCTGGAACAGCATGCAGAACGGCGTTATCTACGCGACCAACGTGATGAATGCGCTGGTCAAAGCCGATCCTGAAGATGCTCCGGCCATTCGTCAGCGTGGACAGAATTACATTCAGCAACTGCAGGCGCTGGATCGCTGGGCAAAAACCGCCTTTGACGCTGTGCCAGCCGATAAGCGTAAAGTGTTGACCAGTCATGATGCGTTTGGTTACTTTGGACAGCGATATGGCGTGACTTTCCTGGCGCCGGTAGGGTTCTCTACTGAGGCGGAAGCGAGTGCCAGCAACGTGGGTAATTTAATCACTCAGCTGAAGCAGCAGCACATCAACCGCTATTTCATTGAGAACCAGACCGACCCGCGTCTGGTAAAACAGATTGCCAGCGCCACCGGGGCAGAGCCGGGTGGTGAGCTCTATCCGGAAGCGTTATCCACGGCCTCTGGCCCGGCAGCCACCTATCAGGCGGCTTTTAAACACAACGTGAATGCGATGCTGAAGAGCATGCACTAAGCATAAAAAAAGGCCGGGCAAGCCCGGCCAGTCATCACGACACAAACTAGCGTTTTTTCTTTCTTCCCTGTACTGCTTTAAACCGCGGGTTCGATTTACAGATCACGTAAATACGGCCTTTGCGGCGGACCACTTTACAATCCCGATGGCGATTTTTTGCTGAATGCAGCGAGCTTAATACCTGCATGATCCTCTCCTCTATTTCTTTCCAAGAAAGCGCCCGAAACGCTGGTTAAAGCGTGCGGTGCTGCCCTCTTTGGCAAAATCTTTCTGTTTACCGGTGTAGAACACATGTGAGGCAGACGACACATCCAGGGTGACGTAGGGCAGCGTTTCGCCTTCGAACTCCACGGTGCGATCGGTTTTGATGGTTGATCCGATTTTGAACCAGACATCAGCCGATGTGTCATGGAAGACCACGTGGCGATAGTGAGGATGAATATTCGCTTTCATAATGCACACCTATGTAATGTTATACTATAACAATATTATGCGATGCACAGGCCAGGATTGCAACTGTCCGTGAGACAGGAAAAGCAAGGGAACAGGAAATGAGAAGGGCTGAATCGCAGGCATAAAAAAAGGCCGCTTGCGCGGCCTCAGATGATTTACAGCTTAGTGAGTCTGGTTATGCTCAACCGGATGACTGTTCGCTGACTCTTCTTTTTCTTGCCAAAGCGGCGGCGTACCACCACAAAGAAGACAGGAACGAAGAAGATCGCCAGTATGGTCGCGGTGACCATACCACCGATAACACCGGTACCTACGGCGTTTTGCGAACCGGAACCGGCACCGGTACTGATCGCCAGCGGCAGTACCCCGAGAATAAACGCCAGTGACGTCATCAGGATAGGACGCAGACGCATACGGCACGCTTCCAGCGCAGCTTCAATCAGCCCTTTACCCTCTTTATCCATCAAATCTTTAGCAAATTCGACGATAAGGATGGCGTTCTTGGTGGAGAGGCCGATGGTTGTCAGTAACCCCACTACGAAGTAGACGTCATTACTCAGGCCACGCAGGGTGGTAAAGATCAGTGCACCAATGACCCCGAGCGGGACAACCAGCATAACCGAGAATGGAATCGACCAGCTCTCGTACAGTGCGGCGAGACACAGGAAGACCACAATCAGCGAGATAGCATAGAGCGCAGGGGCCTGGTTGCCTGACAAGCGTTCCTGATAGGACATACCGGTCCAGTCATAGCCGATACCGGCAGGCAGTTTCGCCGCCAGCTCTTCCATCAGGTCCATTGCCGCACCCGAGCTTTTGCCTGGCGCAGCCTGTCCCAGGATTTCCATCGCAGGCAGACCGTTGTAACGCTCAAGGCGCGGTGAACCATATTGCCATTTCGCTGACGAGAAGGCAGAGAAGGGCACCATGGTTCCGCTGCTGTTGCGCACGTACCATTTACCAATGTCGTCCGGCAGCATGCGGGCGTCCGCTTTACCCATGACGTAAACTTTCTTCACGCGACCGCGGTCAATGAAGTCATTGACGTAGGAACCGCCCCAGGAAGCTGCCAGCGTGGTGTTGATATCACTCAGTGATACGCCCAGCGCCTGTGCTTTCTCCTGATCGATGGTCAGCTTGTACTGCGGCGTATCTTCCATCCCGTTGGGACGGACGCCAACCAGCGTATCAGGATGCTGCGCAATCATGCCGAACAGCTGATTACGCGCTTCCGTCAGCTTATCGTGGCCAAGGTTATTCTGGTCGATCAGCTCAAAGTCGAAGCCGGTCGCGTTACCCAGTTCAATAATGGCTGGCAGGTTGAAAGGAATGACCATTGCATCTTTGATCGCGCCCAGCGCCTGCATGGCACGGCCAGCAATCGCCGGTACTTTCATGTCGCTGCCGGTACGCTCATCCCACGGTTTGAGACTGACGAAGGCGATACCGGTGTTCTGTCCACGACCGGCAAAGCCGAAGCCGTTAACGGTAAACACCGATTTAACCGTGTCTTTCTCCTGGGTCAGGAAGTAATCCGTCACCTGATCCAGCACTTTCTGCGTACGCTCCTGGGTTGCACCAGCAGGCAGCTGCGCCTGAGCCAGCAGCAGACCCTGATCCTCTTCCGGTAAGAATGAAGAGGGCAGTCGCACAAACAGAAACGCCATACCGACCACGATCACCAGATAGATCACCATATAGCGACCCGTACTGCGAACCATGTGACCCACACCATCCACATAGTGGTTGGTGCTTTTGTCGAACATGCGGTTGAACCAGCCGAAGAAACCGGTGGTTTTACCGTGCTCGCCTTTTTTAATCGGTTTCAGCATGGTGGCACAGAGTGCCGGCGTCAGAATAAAGGCGACCAGCACCGACAGCGCCATTGCCGAAACGATAGTGATGGAGAACTGACGGTAGATAACACCGGTCGAACCACCAAAGAACGCCATCGGAATAAATACGGCAGCCAGCACCAGCGCGATACCGACCAGTGCGCCCTGGATCTGCTCCATAGAACGCTTAGTCGCTTCTTTTGGCGGTAATCCCTCTTCCGCCATTACGCGCTCAACGTTCTCGACCACCACGATGGCGTCATCCACCAGCAAGCCGATGGCCAGCACCATCCCGAACATCGTCAGGGTGTTTATCGAATAGCCAAAAGCGCTGATAACGGCAAACGTACCCAGCAATACCACAGGGACCGCGATGGTAGGAATGAGCGTGGCGCGGAAGTTCTGCAGAAACAGATACATGACCAGGAACACCAGCACGATCGCTTCGATCAGCGTTTTCACCACTTCGAAAATCGAGATCTTAACGAAAGGCGTGGTGTCATACGGATAGACCACTTTCAAACCGGCCGGGAACGTCGGCTGCAATTTGGCCAGTTCTTCTTTCACCGCATTGGCGGTATCCAGCGCATTCGCACCGGTGGCCAGCTTGATACCGATACCGGATGCAGGCTTGCCGTTATAACGGGCAACAATTTCGTAGTTTTCCGCGCCAAGTTCAATCCTTGCCACATCACGCAGACGAACCTGAGAACCATCTTCATTCACTTTCAGCAGGATTTTGCCGAATTCATCGGTAGAGGTGAGACGGGTTTGCGCAATGATCGAGGCGTTAAGCTGCTGTCCCGGAACCGGAGGCGTACCGCCCAACTGACCGGCAGCAACCTGGGTGTTCTGCGTATTCAGGGCGCTGATAACATCAACCGGCGTCAGGTTGTAGTTGTTCAGCTTGTGCGGATCCATCCAGATACGCATCGCGTACTGCGCACCAAATACCTGGGTATCACCCACGCCTTTAGTACGGCTGATCGGATCTTTGATGGACGATGAAATAAAGTCAGAAATATCATTCTGCGTCATATTGTCATCGTCGCTGATGAAGCCCGCTACCATCAGGAAGCTACTGGAAGATTTCTTAACCTGAATCCCCTGTTGCTGTACTTCCTGCGGTAACAGCGGCGTCGCCAGCTGCAGTTTGTTCTGCACCTGAACCTGCGCGATATCGGCATCTGTTCCTGACTCAAAGGAGATCGTCAGGGTCAGCGTACCGGATGAATCGCTGCTTGAGGACATATACATCAGTCCATCAATGCCGTTCATATTTTGTTCGATGACCTGGGTCACCGAGTCCTGCAGCGTTTTAGCATCTGCACCAGGGTAGGTGGCCTGAATCTCAATCGCCGGCGGTGCAACATTGGGATATTGCTCAATCGGAAGTTTGAGAATCGATAGCGCACCGACCAGCATAATGATGATGGCGAGCACCCACGCAAAGATGGGCCGATCGATAAAGAACTTAGCCATGAATCAACGGCTCCTGTTATGACGATGACTTGTCAGACTGCGGCTTTGAATCGGGTGCCGCTTTCGCATCGTCTGAGACTTCTTGTGGGGTAACCTGTGCGCCCGGCTTGGCTCGCTGCAGACCCGTGCTGATCACACGTTCACCCGCTTTAACACCGTCGGTGACTAACCACTTGTCGCCAATCGCCTGAGAGGTGGTGACCTGACGAGCTTCCACTTTGTTATCTGCACCTACCACCATGACCGTTGCCTGACCCGTTGGGGTGCGGGCTACCGCCTGTTGCGGAACCAGCAACGCATTAGGATTGGTACCTTCATCCAGACGAGCGCGAACAAACATGCCCGGTAACAGCGCATGGTTAGGGTTCGGGACAATGGCGCGCAGGGTGATAGAACCCGTGGTTTCATCAACGGTAACGTCAGAGAACTCCAGCGTACCTGTCTGTGGATAGCTGTTGCCGTTCTGCATCAGCAGGGTCACGTTGGCTTTGCCATCGTTTTGCTTCAGCTGACCCGACTCCAGTTCTGAACGTAAGCGCATGAAATCTTCGCTCGACTGGGTGACGTCGACATACATCGGGTCAAGTTGCTGCACAGTGGCCAGAGCGGTGGTTTGTGCGTTTTGTACCAGCGCACCTTCCGTTACTGACGATTTGCCGATGCGGCCACTGATAGGCGAGGTGACTTTGGTATAAGCCAGGTTAATGCGGGCCGTTTCTACATTGGCTTTTGCTACCTGAACCGCAGCATCGTTTTGCGCGGCCGTGGCAACGGCGGTGTCGTAATCCTGCTGACTGATATATTTGGTGCCGAGTAAAGGCTTATAACGTTTGACGGTCAGCTGAGCGATGCGTGCATTGGCCTGCGCCTGAGTTAAGTCACCTTTGGCGCTGTCATAGGCGGCCTGATAGGTAGCAGGATCGATCTGATAAAGAGACTGACCCGCTTTGACATCGCTGCCTTCAACAAAGTTACGCTTCAGAATGATACCGGAAACCTGCGGACGGACTTCGGCGACACGATATGCCGAGGTGCGGCCAGGTAATTCAGTCGAGATTTTCAGGGGTTCAGTTTTCAGTGTTACAACCCCCACTGCTGGCGGTTGCTGGGCGGCTTGTTCGGATTTATTGTTGTCACATCCTGTTAACAAAAAGCTGCCTGATAGCATCAGGACGGCCGCCAGAGGCGATAATCCTCTGATTTTATTCATAAATAAACCTCTAGTGTCCGATATCAATTGGTCAATGGATCACAAACTGAAAAACCCATTGCTGTGTCAAGTCGCAGGTCATGCTATGGTACATACATTCGCAAATGTATGTAAACTTACCTGTTTGTAAAAAAAGCCCCTTATGGCACGAAAAACCAAAGCGCAAGCACTTGAAACGCGACATCAAATTCTTGATGCCGCCATTGTTCTGTTTTCGCAGCAGGGCGTTTCAGCCACTTCTCTGGCGGATATTGCAACCGCTGCCAGCGTCACGCGAGGGGCCATCTACTGGCACTTCAAAAATAAAGCCGATGTATTACATGAAATATGGCTTCGTTGTGATGCTGGTCTGGACGATGTGGAACTTGAGTATCAGACAAAATACCCTGGCGATCCACTCTCTGTGTTGCGAGCGATGCTGGTCTATATCTTTGACGCGACAGCAAAGGATCCGCAGCGCCGCGCCTTGATGGAGATCATTTTCCACAAATGTGAATTTGTGGGCGAAATGTCGGCGCTGAAGAATATGCAGCAGAGCTTACTGCTGGAATGCTACGACAAAATTGAAGATGTGCTGCGCCAGTGTATCGAAGCCGGACAACTTCCGGGCAGTCTCAGCACGCGTCAGGCCGCTCTTATCCTGCGCGGTTACGTCAACGGTATGATGGAAAGCTGGCTGTTTGCGCCGGACAGTTTTGATTTAGCCGGAGACGCGCCGACGCTGGTCAATGCTTTTATCGATATGCTGCGCCTCAGTCCGACGCTGACTGCCCACCACTAAGCCGATGGGCGATCACGCTTGTTTTCGAAATCGCGCTGCACCATGGCCAGCGCTGAGAGCACGGTTTCTACCGGCAGTTGATGCTCTTCCAGTAGCTGAATCAGATCAACTGCCAGTTTGACGTCGTCAGGGGCATTTTCCAGTGACATCTCTTCTCCTAAATACGTAGTCGGGCCGCGACCAGCAGCATCACTAATGCACCGAGAATCGCCATGCCCAGTGCGCCAATATGCAGCGTTGCCAGGGTGCCCAGTTCAAAATAGGTGGCGATATAGCCGCCAATCAGTGCACCGATCATCGACAGCGTCAGGGTAGCAACCAGGCCGCCCGGTGGTCCCGGCATCAGCAGACGCTTCAGCAACCCCAGCAGTAAACCGCTTAACAGCCACACAAGTAAAGCCATGGTTCTTCTCCGCGCCGAATCACACCCAGTATAGGAGCGCTTTTGTCACGCTGCGCTTTATTCGCTGCCGCGCAACGAAGAGGCCCATTCGACAGAGCGAATCGCCTGCCGACAGCGTGCCAGTCGCTGCTCTAACGTTTCCAGATCCTGTTTCAGCTGATGCTGTACCGCCAGCGTTTCGGCCAGCGCCAGGCGCTGCTCACGCTGATCGATCATTGCCAGTAAACGCCGTTCAAATTCACGGTACTCCTGATATTTTGCGGCGCGTGGGTTCCTGATGGGCTGTTCGCGTCGGGTACGCAGCTGTTGCGTACTCGCCTCGCGTTGCAGGGCGGCAATCTGATCGACCAGGCGTTCAGCCAGCCACGCACTACGGGCCAGATCGTGGCTGCTGTCGCAGAGCCGGGCAAAATTCTGTTCCACTTCCAGCAGGTAATCAGCCAGCCGCGTGCCTTTGGTGCGAAACAGCTGAGTATCAAAACGTGGCAGACGGCAAACCCCATCTGAATGGCAGGCGAGTTCCTGCCGCAGGGCGATAAGGAGCTGTTGCAGGCGCTGTTGTATGGCGATCGCACTCATCGCGTCACGCTCAATTGTGCTAACGTACGCTGATGAGGAAAGAGTTGGGCGGCATTCATGCAACGCATTCTGTTATTAACCCTCGGCTGGCTGGCGATTGTGCTGGGGACGCTGGGCATTGTATTACCTTTATTACCTACCACGCCATTCATGCTGCTGGCGGCCTGGTGTTTTGCCCGTTCATCGCCGCGTTTTCATCACTGGCTGCTGTGGAAATCGCCATTTGGCCGCTATCTGCGTCACTGGCAGCAGCATCGCGCGATGCCGCCAGGGGCTAAAGTACGCGCTATCTGCCTGATCGTCGCCACCTTTAGTCTCTCACTCTTCCTGGTGCATCAGCTCTGGGTACGCATCATGCTGCTGATCATGCTGGCGGCGCTGCTGCTGTTTATGTGGCGTATTCCGGTGGTGGCAGAAGCAGCGGACGCACCGCCGCCGCCGCGATAAAGTTGCATTTAGCCGGTCATTTGCTTAGATTTGGGCGTCTTCGTGCGTGGCTTCCCTTTGTGAATTGACTTCCGCTGAGCCTGTTATCAGGTATTAGCGCTTTTGAAGCTGCGCGAAACAGAATTTTTTACCAGGCGTATCATTATGACCGACACTGCGCAGCAGCTTGAATTCATTAAAAACAGCATTAAAAGCATTCCCGATTATCCTAAGCCAGGCATCCTGTTCCGCGATGTCACCAGCCTGCTGGAAGATCCCAAAGCCTATGCCGCGTCGATTGCGCTGCTGGTTGAGCGTTACCGTAATAAAGGCATCACTAAGGTGGTGGGGACGGAAGCGCGCGGTTTCCTGTTTGGTGCACCGGTGGCGTTAGGCCTCGGCGTCGGTTTTGTTCCGGTGCGTAAGCCCGGCAAACTGCCCCGTGAAGTCTACAGCGAATCCTATGAGCTGGAGTACGGCACCGATAAGCTGGAATTGCACAAAGATGCCATCCAGCCAGGCGATCTGGTGCTGGTGGTTGACGACCTGCTGGCGACCGGCGGGACGATTGAAGCGACCGTTAAACTGATTCGTCGTGCAGGCGGTGAAGTTAAAGACGCGGCTTTCATTATTAACCTGTTCGATCTGACCGGAGAAACGCGTCTTAATGCCATGGGCGTTGAGAGCTACAGCCTGGTTAAATTCCCCGGCCACTAAGCCACTCTTTCGGCCTTGCCATCCGGCAAGGCCGTCACGCCTTCGGCGTCAAGATAACGAGTGCCAGCCAAAAGCGTAGCTGATAGACTACTGCAATCTTATACAGGGGTTGCAGAGCGTCTGCGCTCATCTTTCCATCCAACTTCGTCGAACTCCACATGAGCTATCAGGTACTTGCGCGAAAATGGCGTCCCCAGGCTTTTGCTGATGTTGTCGGTCAGGAACATGTTCTGACGGCGCTGGCGAATGGATTGTCTCTGGGACGCATCCATCATGCTTATCTCTTCTCCGGCACCCGCGGAGTAGGGAAAACCACTATTGCGCGTCTGTTGGCCAAAGGCCTTAACTGCGAAACCGGTATCACTGCCACCCCCTGTGGTCAGTGTGATAACTGCCGTGAAATTGAGCAGGGCCGCTTTGTCGATCTGATTGAGATTGACGCCGCATCGCGTACCAAAGTTGAAGATACCCGCGATCTGCTCGACAACGTGCAGTACGCCCCGGCGCGTGGCCGCTTCAAAGTCTATCTGATCGATGAAGTGCATATGCTGTCGCGTCACAGCTTCAATGCGCTGTTAAAGACGCTGGAAGAGCCCCCTTCACACGTTAAATTCCTGCTGGCGACCACCGATCCGCAGAAACTGCCGGTGACCATTCTCTCGCGCTGCCTGCAGTTCCACCTCAAAGCGCTGGATGTGGATCAAATCCGTCAGCAGCTTGAGCATGTTCTGAAGCAGGAACAGATTGAGAGTGAAACCCGGGCGCTACAGCTGCTGGCGCGGGCTGCCGATGGCAGTATGCGTGATGCGCTGAGCCTTACCGACCAGGCCATTGCCATGGGGCAGGGCGCGGTGACCAGCAGTACGGTCAGCGTCATGCTCGGCACGCTGGACGATGAACAGCCGCTGGGGCTGCTGGAAGCGCTGGTCGACGGTGACGGTCAGCAGGTGATGAATCTGTTGAGCCAGGCCGCGTCACGGGGTGTGGAATGGGAAGCGCTGCTGGTAGAAATGCTGCGCCTGCTGCACCAGATTGCGATGGTGCAATTGCTGCCGACCTCGCTTAATGACGATGACGAGAGTAACGCACTTCGCTTGCGTGAACTGGCGCGGGTGGTGCCGCCCGCCGATCTGCAACTCTATTATCAGACCCTGTTGATGGGCCGCAAGGATCTGCCGATTGCGCCCGATCGTCGTATGGGTGTGGAGATGACGCTGCTGCGTGCACTGGCGTTTCATCCTAAAGCTGCCGTAGCTGAACCCATTGCGCGTCCCGCATTAACTCAGCAGACGGCGCCTGTCGCCCCTGCGCAGACGTCACCGGCAGCATCCGGGCCATCGCCGTTAGCACGGCAACCGGCAGCACAGCCAGCCTCACCGTCACCTGCCGCTGCGCCGCCGTCGCACACCGCGTCGCCCGTCGCGCAGCAGACTCAACAGCAGATGCCGGAGCAGACGCAGCAGCAGGTTGCCGCTCAGCCGCAGATGGCCGCGCCCGATGCTGCACCGCAGCATTCGCCGTCGCCAGATGCCACACCTGATACCGCACTTTCCAGTTCCACCAGTCAGCTCCTGCAGGCGCGCACTCAGTTGTTGCGTCAGGGAGCGAACAAGCCAAAAAAGCGTGAGCCGGCAGCGCCAGGTGCGCGGCCGGCCAACTCCGCGCTGGAGCGGCTGGCCTCGGTCACCGAGCGCAGTCAGCAGCGTATCCGCGATCGCGAGCCTGCCGCCCCGGTAAAAGAGGAAGCGTACCGCTGGAAAGCGGTTAATCAGCCGGTGGAAGTGGCGGAGCCGGTGGCGACGCCAAAGGCCTTGCGTTCTGCGCTGGAGCATGAGAAAACCCCTGAGCTGGCGGCGCGTCTGGCCGAAGAAGCGCAGCAGCGCGATCCCTGGGCCGCAGAGATTGCGATCCTGCCGCTGCCGAAACTGGTGCAGCAGCTGGCGTTAAATGCCTGGAAAGAGACCACAGAAACTGGGGTCTGCCTGCATTTGCGTAGCAGCCAGCGTCACCTTAATTCACCGTCGGCGCAGCAGGTATTAAGCGATGCGCTGAGTCAGCATGCCGGGCAGAGAGTTGAACTCTCGGTAGTTGAAGACGATAATTCATCGGTGTTGACGCCACTTGAATGGCGTCAGGCCATTTACGAAGAGAAACTGGCGCAGGCGCGTCAGTCGATCACCTGTGATACCCACATCCAGACGCTGCAGCGCTTTTTTTGATGCCGATCTGGATGAGGAGAGTATCCGACCTGTTTGAACACGCTGCTGCTATCTTAACGATAGCGTTGTAGCCTCAGCTGAGAGAGAAAACTATGTTTGGTGGTAAAGGCGGATTGGGCAACCTGATGAAACAGGCCCAGCAGATGCAGGACAAAATGGCCAAGGTTCAGGAAGAGATTGCCGCGATTGAAGTGACCGGTGAGTCTGGTGCTGGCCTGGTAAAAGTCACCATTAACGGCGCGCACAACTGCCGTCGCGTGGAAGTCGATCCCAGCCTGCTGGAAGATGACAAAGATATGCTGGAAGATCTGATTGCAGCCGCGTTCAACGATGCGGCACGTCGCATTGATGAAACCCAGAAAGAGAAGATGGCTTCTGTCTCTTCAGGCATGCAGTTGCCACCAGGCTTTAAGATGCCGTTCTGATGCAAACCAGTCCACTGCTTGAATCTTTGATGGAGTCGCTGCGCTGTCTGCCTGGCGTTGGGCCGAAGTCGGCGCAGCGCATGGCGTTTCAGCTGCTGCAGCGCGATCGCAGCGGTGGCATGCGGCTGGCGCAGGCGCTGACCCGTGCGATGTCGGAGATCGGACACTGCGCCGATTGCCGGACATTTACCGAGCAGGAAATTTGCACCATCTGCGCCAATCCACGGCGTCAGCAGAATGGTCAAATCTGCGTGGTGGAAAGCCCGGCGGATATTCACGCCATTGAGCAAACCGGCCAGTTTGGCGGTCGCTACTTTGTGCTGATGGGACATCTCTCGCCGCTCGACGGCATCGGTCCGGCTGATATTGGCCTGGATCGTCTGGAGCAGCGACTGGAGAGTGAAACCCTGCAGGAAGTGATCCTCGCCACTAACCCGACGGTGGAAGGCGAGGCGACCGCGAACTACATCGCGGAACTCTGTGGTCAGTATGGCGTCGACGCCAGCCGTATCGCGCACGGCGTGCCGGTGGGCGGTGAGCTGGAGATGGTTGATGGCACCACGCTGTCCCATTCACTGGCGGGCCGCCAGAAGTTTAAATTTTAATCACTTGCCGGTGTTGTGACAGACACCGGCTTGAAAATCTCCCTGTCACCCCCCACATCAACCTCAACGTTTGTTCAACCTGTTTTGTTGAGGTAGCAATGACCATGAAAGGACAAGAGACCCGTGGCTTTCAGTCGGAAGTAAAACAACTTCTGCACCTGATGATCCATTCTCTCTATTCAAACAAAGAAATTTTCCTGCGTGAGCTGATCTCCAACGCCTCGGATGCGGCAGACAAACTGCGCTTCCGTGCCCTGTCAGATTCCAGCCTGTATGAAGGTGATGGCGAGCTGCACGTTCGTCTCTCTGTTGATAAGGACAACCGTACTATTACGCTCAGCGACAACGGTATCGGTATGCGTCGCGATGAGGTCATTGAGAACCTCGGGACTATCGCCAAGTCAGGCACCAAATCCTTCCTTGAATCCCTGGGCTCCGATCAGGCGAAAGATAGCCAGTTGATCGGTCAGTTCGGTGTCGGTTTCTATTCTGCATTCATCGTGGCGGATAAAGTCACGGTGCGCACCCGTGCCGCGGGCGCGTCAGCCGAAGAAGGCGTGTTCTGGGAATCCGCAGGCGAGGGCGAATATACCCTGGCTGAAATTGAGAAAGCCGATCGTGGTACCGAGATCACCCTGCATCTGCGCGAAGGCGAGGATGAGTTCCTGGATGCATGGCGCGTGCGCAACATCATCAGCAAATATTCCGATCACATCGCGCTGCCGGTAGAGATCGAAAGCAAAGATGAAGAAGGCGAAGGGACACACTGGGAGAAGATTAACAAAGCCCAGGCGCTGTGGACCCGCAACAAATCTGAGATCAGCGACGAAGAGTACAACGAGTTCTACAAGCATATCGCCCACGATTACAGCGATCCGGTCGCCTGGAGCCACAATCGGGTGGAAGGTAAGCAGGAATATACCAGCCTGCTCTACATTCCGGCACGTGCGCCATTTGATATGTGGAACCGCGATCAGAAACATGGCCTGAAACTCTATGTGCAGCGCGTCTTTATCATGGATGACGCTGAGCAGTTTATGCCGAACTATCTGCGCTTTGTGCGTGGCCTGATTGACTCCAACGATCTGCCGCTGAACGTCTCCCGTGAGATCCTGCAGGATAGCCGCGTGACCCAGAGCCTGCGCGCCGCGCTGACGAAGCGTACCCTGCAGATGCTGGAAAAACTGGCGAAAGATGACAACGAGAAATACCAGACCTTCTGGAATGAGTTCGGTCTGGTGCTGAAAGAGGGCCCGGCGGAAGATCACGCTAACCAGGAGACGATCGCTAAGCTGCTGCGTTTCGCCACCACCCAGAGCGAAGGTTCGGCACAGACCATTTCGCTGGAAGATTACGTCAGCCGCATGGTGGAAGGTCAGGAGAAGATTTACTACATCACCGCTGACAGCTATGCCGCCGCGAAGAGCAGCCCGCATCTGGAACTGTTCCGCAAAAAAGGCATTGAGGTGCTGCTGCTCTCCGATCGCATCGACGAATGGATGATGAGCTACCTCACTGAGTTCGATGGTAAAACCTTCCAGTCAGTCAGCAAAGCGGATGAATCGCTGAGCAAGCTGGCGGATGAAGAGACCGAAGAGCAGAAAGAGGCGGAAAAAGCGCTGGAGCCTTTTGTTGAGCGGGTGAAAACTCTGCTGGGCGAACGTGTGAAAGAGGTGCGTCTGACGCATCGCCTGACTGATACTCCGGCGATTGTCACCACCGACGCCAACGAGATGACCACGCAGATGGCGAAGCTGTTTGCCGCGGCCGGACAGGAAGTGCCGGAAGTGAAGTACCTGTTCGAAATCAACCCGGATCATCCGCTGGTTAAACGTGTTGCGGATACGCAGGATGAAGCACGCTTCGGTGAGTGGATTGAGCTGCTGCTGGATCAGGCCTTGCTGGCCGAGCGCGGTACGCTGGACGATCCTAACCAGTTTATCCGCCGCATGAACCAGTTGCTGACCGCATAATGGCAACAGGCCGGTGGTTTTCACCGGCCTGAAGTTGCAGCTACGATGCTGGCTCAGGGAGCATACGCCTTCCGCAAAGACGCAAAAAGCCGCCATCCCTGGCGGGCTCAGCGCGGGCCATCCATGGCCCGCGATGCTTTGCTCCAGGCGTATGCTCCCATCGCATTGACTCTGATGCCGTCTGTCTGAATCAGTCAGCGCTGATTGTGAGCGGGATTTCAGGGTTAAAAAGCAGTAAATTTGTCAGCTGTCTGAAGCCGGTGACCCTCACCGGCTTTTTTCATGGTTTTGCGGCATCCTGCAGCCAGTCGCGAAACAGGCTGATCTCCGTATCGTGCCGACGGCTCTGCTTTGTCATCATCCATGTGGCCCGCTCGACGCGTACAAAGCCAAGCGGCGCAAGCAGCGTGCCATCCTCCAGCTCTTTGCGTACCAGCAAACGCGGTGCCATCAGGACGCCAAGACCACTTCGTGCGGCCTGAATCCCCAGTGTCAGACTCTCAAAATGCTTTCCGCCGTTAAAGCGGCCGCTGACCCCAGCTTTGTCCGCCCACTCTGACCAGGCGTGCAGCCGGGTATCCGCATGCAGCAGGGGCATCGCGGCCAGATCCTCGCCGCCCCGCAGCTGCGAGGCAAAGTGAGGTGCGCAGAGCGGCCCAATCTCATCCTCGCTGACCAGCGTGGCGTCTATGTCAGATTCAGGGGGCTCGCCGTGACTGAGGATCAGTACATCCACATGTTCGCTGCGCAGTTGCGAGATCTGCGTCAGCGGCTGGAAGTGAACTTCAATCTCCGGATAGCGTTGATAAAAGCTGGCGATGCGGGGAATCAGCCATTGCGACAAAAAACTGGGGGGCGCAGGAGACCCGAATCTGCTGAAGCAGCCCGGTACGAATGCTTTCGCAGCTGCTGCGCAACTCACTGAACGCCTGCTGACAGCTCAGCAGCAGACGTTCACCGTGTGAGGTCAGTTTCACGCGGCCATGGCTGCGGATAAAAAGTGGTTTGCCCATCCAGCTCTCCAGCTGGCGAATCTGATGGCTGATGGCGCTGTGCGTAACATGCAGATGTTCAGCCGCCACGCTAAAACTGCTGTGTAAGGCTGCCTGGTGAAAATAGTGCAGCGCTCTCAGTGGCGGCAGTCCGTTCATCCTCTTCCCCTGTGCAAAAATCTAACAGGGATTGTCAATTTATATCATTTTAAAGTCCAGCCGCATTGACCTACTCTTTAGGGCAAATTATGGCGGGTTGACTCAGCCTTATATCTGTGATTTTTCAGGGTATTCCGCCTCGCTTAACCTGCGTTCACGCCGCACACTCCCCGAAGCGAGACAACCATGGCACACCGCTCTTTATCCTCTGAAACTTCAGCAGAGGCGCGCCATCGGTTACGCCTGGCGCTCTCACGCTTTTACCGGCTGGAGCAGTTCGATCTCTTCTTCGCGCCCTCGCTGCATGTGGCGCAGGTCCTTCTTTCTCAGCTCTTTCTGCGGCAGGAGCAGGCGCGCAATCAGCACCGTTACGCCTCGCACTTTCCGGTAACCGAACTCAACATCCTGCCAGCAGTTCCGCTGATCGCGGGCAGCATCATGCTGGTACCGCATGTCGAATTGCCCAATGGCCGCGTGCGTCCGCTGCGGGATTGCCAGAACCAGGGCGTGACGGAGGCGAGCGAGAGTTTTGCCAGCGTGCTGCATCAGAAACTGATCGACGAAGCCCATCTGTTTGTCACCCGACTGGATCGCCACGCCGAGATCTGCAGCGATCTGGTGCTGGTGGCGTTGCGGACACATGACTTCAGTACGCTGGTGCGCAGCGAACTGCGGCTTTTCGAACAGGGGCTGACCCTGACCGCCACGCATGAGGCACTGCGCCGCTTCGACGATCCGCACTGGCTGCCTTACAATGCCGCCACCGTCGATGCGCTCTCCCTGTCAGACCCGCTGCCGCTGAACTCCTGCCATCAGCCCGGTTTGCCGTTTGCCAGCTTTAATGTCCCGGCCTCCGTGATCACATCGCTGTCAGATGCGGAAGATGTGGTGAAATGGCCGCAGCAGGCGCGGCTGCTGCTGAATGCTAACGTGCGCGGCAGCGGCAAAAAAAGCGTGAATATGACCCATCATCTGAGCCGACGACTGCAATTCCTGCTCGGCTCAGGCGGTAAATCTGAAAAAGCGTCCGGCAGGCCAGGCGGGTAGGGGGCAGGGCCAAAAAGCAGCTCAGGTCGCCCTGCGCGATCCGCGCCCTTCCTTGTGATGAGCGGGTCATAATGGTATGTTCTTTCGCTTCTAAGATAGATCAATGCGATTCGCAAGGGGATTTACGCAATGCGTATTATTCTGCTCGGAGCTCCGGGCGCAGGTAAGGGGACTCAGGCCCAATTCATCATGGAGAAGTATGGCATTCCGCAAATCTCCACCGGCGACATGTTGCGTGCAGCAGTAAAAGCAGGCAGCGAGCTGGGCAACCAGGCGAAAGCCATCATGGATGCTGGCAAACTGGTGACCGATGAGCTGGTGATTGCGCTGGTCAAAGAGCGTATCACCCAGGAAGACTGCAAAAACGGTTTCCTGCTGGACGGTTTCCCGCGCACCATTCCTCAGGCAGATGCAATGAAAGAGGCCGGGATCACCGTTGATCACGTGCTGGAGTTCGCCGTACCGGATGAACTGATCGTTGAGCGTATCGTGGGCCGTCGCGTTCACACGCCATCAGGCCGCGTTTATCACGTCACTTTTAATCCACCGAAAGTGGAAGGCAAAGATGATGTGACCGGCGAAGAGCTGACCATGCGTAAAGACGATCAGGAAGAGACCGTGCGTAAGCGCCTGGTGGAATATCATCAGATGACCGCGCCGCTGATTGCTTACTACAGCAAAGAAGCGGAAGTGGGCAACACTGCCTATCACAAAATCGACGGCACCCGTAAGGTGACCGAAGTCAGTGCCGAGCTGGCTAAGATCCTGGGCTAAGTTCACAGGGGCCGGTATTACTGGCCCCTTTTGCAGTAATCGCTTTTACCTCCCACTAATTCCGCTACAATTTCCCCGTTTTCACGCATCCCCGTTGTTATCAAGGAACTCAAATGAGGCAAGATAAGGCCGGCGTGTTATTGGTTAATTTAGGTACGCCAGACGCGCCCACCACACCTGCAGTTAAACGCTATCTGAAACAGTTTTTAAGCGATCCGCGCGTGGTCGATGCGCCGCGCTGGCTCTGGTGGCCGGTTCTCAATGCCGTTATTCTGCCGTTTCGCTCGCCGCGCGTCTCTAAGCTCTACTCATCGGTCTGGATGGAAGGCGGTTCACCGCTGCTGGTTTACAGCATGCGTCAGCGCGATGCGCTGGCGGCACGGGTCGATATGCCCGTCGAGGTGGGCATGAGCTACGGTAATCCCAGCCTGAAAAGCGCGGTTGATAAGCTAATGGCGCAGGGCGTGACCCGCCTGATTGTGCTGCCGCTCTATCCGCAATTCTCCTGCTCCACCGTGGCGGCAGTGTGGGATGGCCTGACCGCGGTATTCAAAGATTACCGCTCGCTGCCTGATGTGCAGTTTATCCGCGACTACGCCGAACATCCGGCCTATATCGCCGCGCTGAAAGCGACGGTGGAGCGATCCTTTGAGCGGCACGGTCAGCCCGATCTGCTGGTGTTATCCTTCCACGGCATTCCGCAACGTTTTGCTAACGAAGGCGATGACTACCCGCAGCGCTGTGCGGATACCACGGCGGCCCTGGTCAAAGCGCTGGGCCTGCGTGATGATCAGTATATGATGACCTTCCAGTCGCGTTTTGGTCGTGAGCCGTGGCTGATGCCCTACACCGATAAAACCATGGAAAGCCTGCCCGCTAAAGGGATGAAACATGTTCAGGTGATGAGCCCGGGCTTCTCGTCAGACTGCCTGGAGACGCTGGAAGAGATCAGTGGTGAAAACTGCGAAATCTTTATGCATGCCGGGGGGTGAGAAGTTTGAGTATATCCCTGCGCTGAACGCCGATGAGGCGCATATCGACATGATGGTGCAACTGGTCGACGCACGCCGTTAAAGCGCAGGCGGAGAGTGTGATATCATTCTCTGCCTGTTTTTCCAGACGGCACCTCCCGATGAAATTTCCCGGCAAACGCAAATCCAAACACTACTTTCCTGTCAGCGCACGCGATCCCCTGTTACAGCCCGCCCAGCACGATGTTGATGCAGGCAGCTGGGTGGTGGGTATCGACCAGACGCTGGTGGATATCGAAGCCAAAGTCGATGACGCTTTTCTCGCACGTTATGGCCTGAGTGCCGGGCACTCGCTGGTTATCGATAATGCCGTCGCGGAAGCGTTGTACAACGAGCTGATGCAGGAAGCGCTGATCACCCATCAGTTTGCTGGTGGCACCATCGGTAACACGCTGCATAATTTCTCGGTGCTGGCCGATGACCGCTCCGTGCTGCTGGGCGTCATGTGCAATAACATCCAGATTGGCGGCTACGCCTATCGCTATCTCTGTAACACCTCAAGCCGGGTCGATCTTAACTATCTGCAGGGCGTGGATGGCGCCATTGGACGCTGCTTTACGCTGATTGGCGAACATGGCGAGCGAACCTTTGCTATCAGCCCCGGCCAGATGAACCAGCTGCATCCGGATAACGTACCGGAAGAGGTGATCGCCGGAGCCTCTGCGCTGGTACTGACCTCCTATCTGGTGCGCTGTGCCGAAGGTGAACCGATGCCACAGGCAACGTTGCGGGCGATTGAGTATGCCAAACGCCACAACGTGCCGGTGGTGCTGACGCTGGGCACCAAACATGTGATTGGCGACAATCCTCAGTTCTGGCGCGATTTCCTGCGCGAGCATGTCAGCATCGTGGCGATGAATGAAGAGGAAGCGCTGGCGCTGACCGGCGAAAGCGATCCGCTGCTCGCCGCCAATATGGCGCTGGACTGGGTCGATCTGGTGCTGTGTACTGCTGGCCCGATTGGGCTCTATATGGCGGGTTACACCGAAGAAGAGTTCAAACGCAAAACCAACCATCCACTGCTGCCTGGCGCGATTGCTGAATTCAACCAGTATGAGTTCAGCCGGGTGATGCGCCAGCAGGATTGCCAGCAGCCGCTGCGCATTTTCTCGCACATCGCGCCTTATATGGGCGGACCGGAAAAGATCATGAACACCAACGGCGCCGGAGATGGTGCGCTGGCGGCGTTACTGCATGACATCACCGCCAACAACTATCACAGCCTGAATGTGCCGAACTCCAGCAAACATGCGCGTCCTTACCTGACCTACTCATCGCTGGCGCAGGTATGTAAATATGCCAACCGCGTCAGCTACCAGGTGCTGAATCAGCATTCGCCGCGTCTGACCCGCGGTCTGCCGGAGCGGGAAGACAGTCTGGAAGAGTCTTACTGGGATCGGTAAAGCTGGCAGCTGCCGCGCATAAAAAAAGCCCTTCTGAAGAGAAGGGCCTTAGAAGACTGGCAATGTCTGGCTCGGTTAGCGATGAGATCGAGCCTGCTCAGGGAACACGGTCAGATCGGAAAGTCGGTTAAGCCATCCATGGCCGCTCGGCCCGCACGACTACGCACCTCATCCCTGAGGTGCGCCCATAGCTGGGCCAACGCTTCGCGTTGTTCAAAAACGCTCCCGGCGTTTTTAGTACGCACCTCATCCCTGAGGTGCGCCCGTCGCCGGGCCAACGCATTGCGTTGTTCAAAAACGCTCCCGGCGTTTTTGTCCCGGTCGGCGGGACGCTTTCCTCTTCTGCCCGTGTTCCCTGCGTGTTGAGTTTATTCGTTGCGGTAAAATTTACCCTGGTTTTGATATATCAGAAGCCTGCCAGGCTTTGCTTAACACGAATCAGCGCACGACATCGCAGGGCTGTAAATCTTCGCCCTGGGTCATCTCATCCTGCAGGATTTGAAGCATACTGCTGGCGATCTCACGTTCGCCCATCACCACGCGTGTAGCACCCCGTTCCATGATGTACTCGACTTCATCGTCATAGTGGGCGCGGGCGATAATCTCAATATTCTGATGTTTTTCACGCGCGGCGGTGACCACTTCACCCGCTTCATAGCCATTCGGAATAGTCAGTAACAGCCAGCGGGCGCAGTCGAGTCGGGCCAGTTCCATGGTGTCAGCGCGGGCTGCATTACCCAGCACCGCCTTAATACCGCGCTCGCGCAGCGCTTCAACACGGGCGCGGGAGTTTTCAACTACCACCAGCGGAACATTGGCTTCAAGCAGCTTCTGACCAATCAGACTGCCCACCCGGCCGTAACCCACAATCACCGCGTGATTGCAGAAATCCACCGGGATCTGCTTCTCTTCTTCAATCGCCTCTTCCAGCGTCTGCTCTTCCATCGTCTCCGTTTTCGCCAGGAAACGCTCCAGCAGGGTAAACAGGATCGGATTAAGCATAATCGACAGGATGGCGGCGGCCAGCACCAGGTTGCGGCCCTCGTCAGTCAGCAGGCCCAGCGAGATACCCAGACCGGCCAGAATAAAGGCGAATTCACCAATCTGCGCCAGACTGACCGAAATGGTCAACGCCGTACGACGTGAATGGCCGAGCAGCGACACCAGCAGCCAGGCGGCGACCGATTTACCCACCACAATAATCACCAGCGCGCCCAGCACCGCCAGCGGCTGCGTCACCAGAATCGACGGGTCAAACAGCATGCCGACCGAGACAAAGAACAGCACGGCAAAGGCATCACGCAGCGGCAGCGTATCGCGCGCGGCGCGGTGGCTCAGTTCCGACTCGTTCAGCACCATACCGGCAAAAGAACGCGCCCAGCGCAAACGAAACATCAAAGAATTCAACGGCACCAAAGGCGATGCCCAGCGCCAGCGCTAATACCGCCAGAGTAAACAGTTCACGCGAGCCAGTGGCGGCGCTGCGGGCGAGGATCCAGGGAACGGCACGACGTCCCACCACCATCATAAGCACCATAAAGGCGGCGACTTTGCCGATGGTCCACAGCAGGTCCCAGGCCAGCAGTCCGGCGCTGGCGTTGCCCTGTTCCATCATGCCGGCAATCGCAGGCAGCAAAACCAGCGTCAGCACCATCACCAGATCTTCAACAATCAGCCAGCCAATCGCAATCTGCCCGCGCTGGCTATCGATCAGTTGCCGCTCTTCAAGCGCGCGCAGTAACACCACGGTACTGGCGGTAGAGAGGCAGAGACCAAACACCAGGCCGGTCATCCACGACCATCCCATTGTCCACGATAAGCCCATTCCCAGTAACGTCGCGACCGCGATCTGTGCGATGGCACCGGGAATGGCTATCGACTTTACCGACATGAGATCTTTCATTGAGAAGTGCAGGCCGACACCAAACATCAGCAGAATCACGCCGAGTTCTGCCAGTTCAGGAGCCAGATTGGTATCGGCAACAAAGCCGGGAGTAAAAGGGCCAGCCAGCACGCCAGCCATCAGGTAGCCAACCAGGGGCGAAATACGCAGGCGGTTCGCCAGCATCCCAAGGAGAAATGCCAGAACCAGTGCTCCGACAATGGTAGTGATCAACGGTGTGGTGTGATGCATGCCTGTCTCCTTGTATACAAATGTATCCGCTTGTAACAAATGAGTTTAAAACAAAATCTATTCTTTCGCTGAGCAATTTGCGGGAATACCCTAAAAAAAGCAGGAAAAAAAGTCAAATGCACAATCGAAAGGGTGTTTTTGTTCATTATCCATAATATTGGCTGATTTGACGGTTTAAAGCGGTCCGGGTAAATAAAAATTAGCATCCCTAAATGCCGTGGGTATGACAAAAATAAGGGTTAAATGCGCGCACAGACAGGGTAAAGCCCGTCAGCGGCACTTTTGCAGGGGTAAATAACTGGTTAACATCAGACCTGGCTACCCGTTCTGGCTTATCCGGAACAAACCAGTCTGACACTGGCGCGGCCTTGCGGCTATTGTCATGCTCAGCAAAAGCGGTCCGGAGATAAAAAAGAGCGGCATACAAAGGCAGGCGGATGTGCGTTGGCCTTGAGTTCGCCGGGGGGAATGTGCGACACAGTGGGGCAAGCCGGCAGAAAATCGGGCCAGACGGCAAATTAAGGAGAATCACAGTGTTGTTATCTAAATGGACAGGGGCGGGCGTGGCACTACTGGTGGCCCTGATGCCGCTGTTTTCACAGGCCGCCCAGGCCGATCGCACCTATCGTTTCAGCCTGCTGCACACCAACGATGAGCATGGTCATTTCTGGTTTACTGAGCAGGGTGAATATGGTCTGGCGGCGCAGAAAACCTTGATGGATACGATGCGCTACGATGTGCAGTCCAGAGGCGGCGGCGCATTGATTCTCTCTGCCGGTGATGTGAACACGGGCGTGCCGGAGTCCGATGAGCTGGATGCTGAACCCGATTTTCGCGCGATGAACCTGATTGGCTATGATGCCATGGCGCTGGGCAACCATGAGTTCGACAAGCCCATCGCGGTCCTGCGCAAGCAGGAGAAGTGGGCGCGATTCCCGCTGCTCGCCGCCAACGTTTATCAGAAAAGTACCGGTCAGCGCCTGTTTAAGCCCTGGGCGGTATTCAATCGTCTCGGGCTGAAAATTGCGGTGGTCGGGCTGATCACCCCGGATACGGCGAAACTGGCCAATCCGGCGGGCCTGACGGATACCGAGTTCCGCGATCCGATTGCGGAGGCGGAGAAGGCGGTTGCCGAACTGCGCGCCACAGAGAAGCCGGACGTGATTGTCGCGCTGACCCACCTTGGTCATTATGACGACGGTAAGCATGGCAGCAATGGCATTGATGACGTCACCCTGGCGCGCAGCCTGCCTGCCGGCACCATCGATCTGATTGTGGGTGGTCATTCGCATGATGCGGTCTGCATGGAAAAAGAGAACGTCAGCGTCAAAAATTATCAGCCGGGCCAGCCCTGCAAACCCGATCAGCAGAACGGGATCTGGATAATGCAGGCGGATAAATGGGGCAAATATGTCGGACGTGGTGACTTCACCTTCCGTAACGGGCAGGTGACGCTGGAGGCTTATCAGCTGGTGCCGGTCAACCTTAAACATCAGATAAAGAACGCGGATGGCAGCGAAACCTGGCTCACCTGGCAGGAAGAGATCCCGAAAAACACCGCCATGATGAAACTGCTGATGCCATTCCAGAAACGGGCTGAGGCGAAGTTAACCGTGAATGTCGGTAGCGCCGACGGCAGCTTCAGCGGTGAAAAAGAGCAGGTTCGCTTTGAGCAGACGAATCTCGGCCAGCTGATTCTGCGCGCCCAGATGGCGCACACCAAAGCCGATTTTGCGGTGATGAGCGGTGGCGGTATTCGCACCTCGCTGAAATCGGGCAAGCTGAGCTGGCGTGACCTGCTGCAGGTCCAGCCGTTTGGCAATCAGGTGGTCTCGGTCAGCCTGACCGGGGCGGAGATCAAAAAATATCTGGATGTGGTCGCTAATATTCAGCCTGACTCAGGCGGCTACGCCCAGTTTGCCGGCATCAGCCTGACCGCAGACGGTAAACATGTCAGCGACGTCAGCATTAACGGTAAACCGCTGCAGGATGCGCAGCATTATCGCATGGCAACCAACAGCTTCAATGCGGCTGGCGGCGACGGTTATCCGCGTCTGGATAATCATGCGGGTTATCTCAACAGCGGAGCAGTTGATGCGCAGGTGTTGCGTGACTGGATCAAGACGCACTCGCCGGTCAAAGCCAGCGACTATCAGCCGAAAGGGCAGATTGTGCATCTGAGCGATGAGCAGATCCGGGCGCGGGATGAAGCTGCGGAAAAAGCGCGCAAGCGTAACTATCCAAAAATGATCCTGGCGTGGATCTGGCCGTGGGGGGAACGAAACAGCCGCCACGCATTGAACTGACCGGGAGGCGCTTGCGCCTCCCGTTTTTCTTACGCCCGGCAGGGGTGACGTCTGATCCAGCGCTCGCGCAGTTTGTCCCACACCCAGTTGTAGGCCATGGTGTAGGGCAGGAAGAAGAGGAAAAAGGCCACTTCGACCAGGAAAGCCTGACCCAGAGAGATATCCAGCATCCAGGCGGCAATGGGCAGACCAATCAGGATAAATCCACCTTCAAACCCCAGCGCATGTAATACACGCACGCCCGGGCCACGTTTCTGGCCTGGCGCATAGAGGCGATCAAATCCGCTGTTGTAAATCATGTTCCATAGCATCGCGACCGTAGAGAGCATAATCGCCAGCGATCCCATCTGAAACAGCGGTTTATTCATTGCCCATGCCGCCAGCGGCGAAACGGTCAGAATCGCCAGTGTTTCAAAGCAGACAGCATGAAGAATACGTTCTTTAAGTGAGCGGGTACGCATTGTGAGTTCTCCTTCAATAATGCGGCGCATTTTCACACGTCGGAATGCTAAGATAAAATGAACACCTATCGAAAAAAGCGATGGTTCAGATGCGTTACTCCCCGGAATCCCTTGAGGCTTTTATGCAGACTGTGGCGAGCGGCTCTTTCTCTGCCGCTGCGCGCGCGCTGGGTAAAAGTCAGTCCACCATCAGCGCGGCGGTAGCCAGTCTTGAAGACGACCTTGGCTTTGCGCTGTTTGAACGGGCAGGGCGTCAGCCGGTTCTCACCGAGCAGGGACGCCGCGTTATTCCTCAGGTTCAGCAGATCCTGGCGGCCAGCGAGCGGCTGGATGCGCTGGCAATACGGTTGTCGCAGGGCGTTGAACCCCGGCTCAGTTTTGCCATGTCAGACTTCTGGCAAACCGATCATCACGAGCATCTGCTCAGGCAATTTGATGCCCGTTATCCGGAGATTGAACTGGAGGTCATGATTGCCGAGGATGGTGATGTGCTGGATCTGCTGCAGGCCGGGCGGGTACATCTGGGCGTGGTGCGGGCACAGCCCAATCTGCCGGTGGATATTGCCGTGGCGCGACTGCAGGTTGAAGCACAGATGGCGGTCTTTTTTACATCGCGATCATCCGCTGGCTCAGCTTAAGACCCTGAGCGAAAGCGAGCTGGAAGGGGTTCGTCACCTGCGATTAAATACCTGGGTTGAGGCATCTGAACCCGCGCCAATGGGCCGCATCTGGTCGGCACCGACCTATCTGTTACTGCTGGAGATGGCGGAGCAGGGATTTGGCTGGACGATTCTGCCGCGCTGGCTGGTGAAACAGTTTGGTCATGGCGTTCTGAAAGAGTTGTCGATGCCGGGCTGGCCGCAGCATATCGCCATTGAGGTGGTCTGGTCACGCCGTACGCCACCCGGTCCGGCGGGTCGCTGGATGATCGATCAGCTCTGCGCCCAGCCACGGGTTTAGTCGTGGCGGGCGATATCCGCAAACGGGGCGTCCAGCAGTCGTGAAAGATCCTGGGGAGCCAGTTCGATATCCAGCCCACGCTTGCCGCCTGAGATAAACATGGCGTCAAACGCGCTGGCTGAGTGGTCGATCACCGTAGGCAGCCGTTTTTTCTGGCCCAGCGGACTGATGCCGCCCACCAGATAGCCAGTGACCCGCTGGGCCAGCTGTGGGTCGGCCATATCCGCTTTCTTCGCGCCCAGCGCTTTTGCCACTTTCTTGAGATCCAGTTGCGTCGATACCGGCGTAATCGCCACTGCCAGCTGTTTTGCCTCGCCATTCAGCGCCACCAGCAGCGTCTTATAGACCTGGCGCGCATCCAGATTGAGTTTACGTACCGCTTCGTCACCAAAATGGGTTTCGCTGCTGTCATGCTCATAGGGATGGAGGGTGAAGCTGACTTTTTGTTTTTCCAGCAATTTTACGGCGGGCGTCATACAGGTTCCTTACTAAGAATAATCTTATTACGCAGAATCGTGGAAAAAGGTGGCGAAACTTTGTTCTTTGAGTGAAAATTAGCCGCGCGCCAGCAATCTGATTGCTGAGCGATAACCAAAATCATAAACAAATTCCTCTTTGACGGGCCGATAATATTATCGGCTCTCTTTTTTTCAGGGCTTCTTCAGCATCTCAGGCAGGTTATCTTCGCCGTAGAGATGCAGAGCACCGACCGCTACCACATAGTTTCCCGCCGATAACCCCTGAAGCCGGTCACACCACTGCGCATTTCGCTGACCGATCAACGTATCATTCAGCGCCTGGCTGAAGGTGGCGGGCAGGGTGATTTCCGGCTGGCGTGGCGGCGTATCGAGCCACCAGCTCACCATCATCTGCAGCAGGCGCGCATTGGTGTGCCAGTGCAGCAGCGTATCCTGCAACAACGCCATGCCATCATCTGGCAGCGCAGTCAGCAGGGCGATCTGCGCCTCTGCGCCTTCCAGTTCAATCACCGGTTTGTTCAGACCTTTCGCGGCCTGCAACAACTGATAATCGATGCCGTAGTCAGGTCGCAATCCCAGCCTTTGTGCCTGCTGCGCCTGTAACATCAGCGCCACCTGCCAGGCGGGCAGATTATCAAACAGGCTCAGATTGAGGCTCATCTCCTGACAGAGTGCGGTGAGCGTTTGCATCGCGTGGCTATCCAGTCGGGTGGAGAGCGCAGGACGATCGCCGTGGTGATCAAAGGGTGAACCACCCTGCGTAATATCCGCTTCCACAATCAGTGCATCCGCCTGCTGCAACTGACGCAGCAGACGGGCGGGCAACGGCTGCATGTCGCGCGTCCCCATGTGGATGCTGCCGACCAGATGCAGCTGACGATCGCCAAGCCGGACATCCATCGCAGGCCAGCGGTAACTGGCGGGAAAAAGTTGGCTGATAAAGCCGCGCAGTGAGCGCCAGATGTTGCCTGTCATTCCCGGTCCTTTGCGATTCAAAACCCCATGCTAGCGACTTCAGCGCGTGAAAAACAGCGCTGAAACGGCGATCACTCGCGCGGTGGCCGGTAACGCAGCAGGCGGTTAGCATTGCTGACCACGGTAATGGAGGAGAGCGCCATCGCTGCACCCGCCACAATCGGGCTGAGCAGGGTACCGGTCAGCGGATAGAGCACACCCGCTGCCACCGGAATGCCGATGCTGTTATAGATAAATGCCCCAAACAGGTTCTGCCGGATATTGCGCAGGGTCGCGGAAGAGAGCGCTAACGCGTCTGCCACGCTGTTCAGGTCGGCACGCATCAACGTGATGCCCGCGGTTTCCACCGCCACATCGCTGCCGCCACCCATGGCAATGCCCACATCGGCCTGCGCCAGTGCGGGCGCGTCATTGATGCCATCACCCACCATCGCGACGCGACGGCCCTGCTGCTGTAATTGTTCAATTGCAGCCGCTTTGCCTTCCGGCATCACGCCCGCAATTACTTCATCAATACCGACCTCGGCAGCAATGGCGCGCGCGGTATTTTCATGATCGCCAGTCAGCATAATCAGGCGATAACCCTGCTGATGCAGTCGCTTCAGAGCTGCGCCGCTTTCCGGTCGAAGCTGATCGCGCAGCGCGATAAGCCCGGTTAGCTGGCCCTGCTCAGCCAGTAACACCGGCGTTGCACCCTGTTGCGTCAGCCGCGCAATCTCTGCTTCCGCCGCCTGGTAATCGACGCCGTTATCCTGCATCAGCGCGGCATTACCCAGCAGCAGCGTTCTGCCATCCAGACTACCGCTGACCCCTTTGCCGCGTATTGTACGAAATTGCGCTAACAGAGGCGGCTGGGTCAGTTTCGCTTCGGCGACAATCGCTTTCGCCAGTGGATGACCCGAGGCGAACTCCAGCGCAGCCGCGGTCGTTAATACTGATTCACGGGTGGCATCGCCCCAGACCTGCACGTCACTCACCTGCGGCTTGCCGGCAGTAAGTGTGCCGGTTTTATCAAACACCAGGGTGTCGATTTGGCTGGCGCGCTGCAAGGCATCGGCGTCGCGCACCAGCACCCCCAGCTCTGCGGCGCGGCCAACACCGGCAATAATCGACATCGGCGTTGCCAGGCCCAATGCACAAGGACAGGCGATAATCAGCACGGTTGTCGCGATCACCAGCATGTAGGCAATTTGTGGCTGCGGTCCGAACAGATACCACACTGCGCCGCTGAGCAGTGCGATCAATACCACCACCGGGACAAAAACGGCGGAGATGCGATCCGCCAGACGGCCCACATCCGGTTTACTGCTCTGTGCCTGACGCACCAGCCGGATAATGCGCGACAGGGTGGTGTGATTACCCGTCGCCCGGGCAATAAATTCTACCGAGCCATCCTGCACCAGGGTGCCGGCAAAGATGGCTGCGCCCGGGGTCTTGCTTTGCGGCACCGCTTCGCCGGTCAGCATCGCTTCATCAAACCAGGCTTCACCGGTAGCGATCTCGCCATCGACCGGCACCCGATCGCCGGTGACCAGCCGCAGCGTCATGCCGGGCTGCACTTCGCTGACCGGAATCAGCCTGTCGCCCTGTGGATCAACCTGCCGCGCCTGGGCTGGCGTCAGATCCAGCAATCTTTCCAGCGCTTTAGAAGATCGCTGACGCGCCCGCTGTTCCAGGGCATGCCCCAGATTGATCAGGCCCAGGATCATGACGCTGGCTTCGAAATAGAGATGGCGCGCCTGTGGCGGGAAAAAGTCGGGCCACAGCACCACGCTAAAGGAGTAAATCCAGGCGGCGCCTGTGCCGAGTGCCACCAGCGTATCCATGGTGGCGCTGCCATTGCGTAAACTGCGCCAGGCACTGCGGTAAAAATGGCTGCCGGTGACGATCATGATCAGCAGAGTCACGATGCCCAGCGTCAGCCAGACGCCGTGGTTGTGGTCGGTGAGCATCATGTTGTCGCCCACCATGCCCCAGATCATCAGCGGCAGGCCAAACGCCAGGGCGACAGCAGCCTGCCAGCTGAAACGCCGCATCGCGCTGCGGGCGCTGAGCTGCTGCTTCTCACGTCGCTCCTGCTCGTCATCCACCACCTGCGCGCCATAACCCGCGGCATCGACGGCCGCTACCAGCTGCTGCGGATCAGCGTCGCCCAGCACCAGCGCACTGCGTTCGCCGAGATTGACGCGCGCCTGGCTGACGCCTGCGACCTGCTGCAGTGCTTTTTCCACCCGACTCACGCAGCTGGCGCAGGTCATGCCCTCAATCAGCAGCATATGGGTGGGGAGGGTTGTTCCTGCCGGACGGGAAGCAGTCTCCGTTGTCAGCGCCTCCGGCGGCGGCTCTGATGCTGTCAACGGTTCAGACTTTGGGGAAGCGTCCGCGGTTTTCAGCGTCGCGTGATAACCCGCCTGCTCCACGGTGGCGATCAGCGCGGCCGCATCTGCGTGACCGGAAACCTGCGCTTCCTGTTGGGTCACGTCGGCCTGGTCAACATCATCGCGTTGTTCCAGTGCCTCTTTGACACGTTTGACACAGTGGCCGCAGGACAAGCCGTCCAGTGCCAAAGAGATAGTGTGTGACATAATCAACTCCTTCTGTAATCCCATTTGACCGATTGGTCATTTTCGATTCATGCTTAAGCATAAACCTTCCATCAAGGGGAAGGTCAAGGGGACGAAAATGAACATCAGCGATGTGGCAAAAAAAGACCGGGCTGACAAGCAAGGCGATACGTTTTTACGAAGAGAAGGGGGTGGTGACGCCGCCGTTGCGCAGTGAAAATGGCTACCGCAGCTACAATGGACACCATCTTGAGGAGCTGAACCTGTTACGTCAGGCGCGACAGGTTGGCTTCACGCTGGATGAGTGTCGTGAGCTGGTGGCGCTGTTTAACAATCCGTCGCGCCACAGTGCCGATGTAAAAGCCCGTACTCTGCAGAAAGCGGAGGAGATTGCGGCGCATATTGAAGAGCTACACGTCATGCGGGCTCGCCTGCTGGCGCTGGCAGAGGCCTGTCCCGGCGATGACGGCGCCGAATGTCCTATTATCAACAATCTGGCCGGGTGCTGCGGTCAGCGTGGCTGAATACGCAGCGTAATCCCCTCAATGCCGGTTACGACCACTGCTGTGCCCGCAGGCAGATCCTGCTCCGCCTCAACCCGCCAGCTGCTGTCCCCGATCCGCACATGGCCGGTGCGGTTATGCAGCGCGGTATCCAGCGTCAGCTGCAACCCGATCATCTGACTGCCGCGCTGGTTCAGGGCATTGGGTTTCTGACGCGCTTCACGGTGGCGCATCCAGCGATACCATAAAAAAGACGCAGACCAGCGTCATCGCAGCAAACAGAGAGCCCTGCGCCGTCCAGCTTACCGGCACAAACCACTCAATGAGGCCGACGATGACCGCCGCCAGCCCGCTCCAGAGCAGGTAACCGCTGGTGCCCAGCATCTCAGCCGCCAGCAGTAACCCACCCAGCGTCAGCCAGAACCAGTGCGGATGCGCGATAATATCGACCAGCATCAGCGTTTCGACTCAGTGCGTGATTCCTTCAGCAGTTCACCGATGCCCGCAATCGAACCCAGCAGACTGCTCGCCTCCAGCGGCATCATCACCACTTTGCTGTTGTTGGCTTCACCGATTTTTTGCAGCGCATCGGTATATTTCTGCGCCACAAAGTAGTTAATGGCCTGAATATCACCTGATGCGATCGCTTCCGAGACCATCTTAGTGGCGTTAGCTTCCGCTTCAGCCTGACGTTCGCGCGCTTCTGCCTGCAGGAACGCCGAGGTCCGTTCACCTTCTGCTTTGAGGATTTGCGACTGCTTATCCCCTTCAGCGCGCAGGATCGCCGCCTGTCGCACCCCTTCGGCTGTCAGAATATCGGCGCGTTTAGTTCGCTCCGCTTTCATCTGCGCATTCATCGCGCCAATCAGCTCCTGCGGCGGACGCACATCGCGGATCTCGATGCGGGTGATCTTGACGCCCCACGGATTGGTCGCTTCATCCACGATATGCAGCAGGCGGGTGTTGATGCTGTCGCGCTGTGACAGCATTTCGTCCAGCTCCATGCTGCCAAGCACGGTACGCATATTGGTCATGGTGAGGTTAAGAATCGCCTGCTCAAGATTGCTGACTTCATACGCGGCACGCGCGGGATCAACGACCTGAATAAAGCAGACCGCATCGATGGTGACGTTGGCATTGTCTTTGGAGATGATCTCCTGCGAGGGAATATCCAGTACCTGTTCCATCATGTTGATCTTACGACCGACACGATCCATGAACGGCACAACCAGGCTTAATCCTGGCTGCAGGGTGCGGGTATAACGGCCAAAGCGCTCAACCGTCCATTGAAAACCTTGTGGCACGATCTTGACGGTGGCCCAGACCGCCACCAGCGCCAGAATAATCAGGGCAGGAATTACAGTTATCATACAACCTCCGCGTTGTCAGATTAACGGGCCGAGTCGCTTCGGCCCGGGGTGCTGCCGCTTAGTAGAGCAGGGAATAGAGCTGACGACGATAACGCGCGGCAAGTGCATCGCCGGTACCCAGCGCCGCCAGAATCTCCTGCAGCATTTTACGCGTCTGGCCATCAGCGGCATTAAGATCGGATTTCAGGAAGCTGAACAGCAGTTCCAGCGCTTCTTCATTACGACCCACCTGATGCAGCTGTAACGAGAGTTTAGCAGCCAGCCCGGCGTTAGTCGGGTCAGCCTCCAGCTGGGATTGCAGCTGCTGAATCTCCGGCGTATCCGCTGCCTGTTTCAGCAGATCGATCTGCGCCATCAGGCTCTGATAGCGGGTATCCTGATCCTGCAATGGCACCACTTTCAGCACCGCTTCCGCTTCATCGCTGCGGTTCAGGGTAATCAGTACGTCAGCCAGCAGGAAACCGATCTCGCTGGACTGATTGCTCAGCTGCCACGCATCTTTTAACAGCGGCAGCGCCTCCAGCGGTTTACCTTCCTGCATCAGCGCCATCGCCTGCTGCGCTTTCAGCTCTTCTTCGCGCGGCAGGACTTTTTCCAGCAGGGCGCGGATCGCTTCTTCCGGCTGCGGTCCCTGGAAGCCATCAACCGGCTGACCATCCTGGAACAGATAGACGGTCGGGATTGAACGCAGACCAAACTGCGACGCCACCCTTTGCTCTTTGTCGCAATCCAGTTTTGCGAGAATAAACTGACCCGCGTACTCCTGCGCCAGGCGCTCCAGCACGGGCGTCAGATCCTGACAGTGCTGGCTGCGCTCAGACCAGAAGTAGAACAGCACCGGCAGCTGCATCGACTGCTCAAGGGTCTGCTGCAGGTTAGATTCGTTGATGTCGATGATAGAAGCTTGTGGTGACATGGATAAGTCTCTTTGCAAAAAGTGTTCTAAGAATATGGGGCCAACTGGCCCGGCTTCAAGCGCTATTGCGCATGGCTGATTAATGGCTGCGCAAAATGCAATCCAGCATCCAGCCGGGGAGTAACCGTTTCAACAGGCTCATTATGTGTGCGACCAGTGTCACCGGATAGCGTAAACGCGGATGTTTACTCTCGAGTGCATGACGAAGTTTAGGCAGAATGGCTTCCGGTGGCAGGGTAAAACGTGCCGCGATGCCAGGGTTGCGCACCGGGTTATGCTGTTCGCCCTGCGTCACATTGTCGGTAAAGCGGGTCTGAATCGGACCCGGTTCAATCAGGCTGACCCGGATGCCGCGGCTGCGCACTTCAAGCCGCAGCGCATCGCTCCAGGCTTCCAGCGCATATTTACTGGCGGCATAGGCGCCCCGGCCTGGCGTGGAGATCAGCCCCAGCACCGAGCTGGTATTAATAATGCGGCCATCGCCGCTGGCCTGCAACGCGGGTAACAGACGCAGTGTCAGCTGATGGACGCCGAAAAAGTTGCTGGAAAACTGCTGTTCCAGCTGCTGGCGGGAGAGGGTGTGCAGCGGGCCATAGAGACCAAATCCGGCGTTATTAAACAGCGCCGTCAGACGGTTATCGCAGAGCGCGAGCACTGTGTCGGCGGCCTGATCCACACTTTGCGGATCGTCGAGATCCAGTTGCAGCCCGGTAAAGCCCAGTGTTTCCATGCGGGCGACATCCTCTGCTTTACGGCAGGCGGCGATCACCCGGTAGCCCCGCGCCAGTAAATCGTGGGCGGCAACCAGGCCAATACCGCTCGAACAACCTGTAATCAGAATGGTTTTTTGCACAAATTCATCCCCTTCGAATCTCATGTTTTTTTAATAAGCTGTTATTTCTTCTGCATGTATACCTGATTGCAATGAGTCAGCATTTCACGTTTCTCTTTTATCTTCCTCCTGATTTACCAGGAGTCTGCCGTGAAAAATGAGTGATTACGATAACATCTTAATAATGATCAGACCCAGACCGGGCATAAAGTCTCTGCCATTTTGATGTTACTGGTTTTGCTTACATCATCTGGCGAAATGACAGATCTGGCGTGGCACAGGAGGAAATTCTGGCTGGCGGGTAAACTCAAGAAATCGTCTGGAAGCACTCATGAACTTTAGTTATTATTCGTACAGATTCAGGACCGCAGGGATGATATATGGACATTAAACAGGCTGCACTGGGAATTCTCGATGGGATATCTTCCATACCAAATACAGCTTACATGGGTATGGTCAGAAGTTGGGAGGGGAGCGGACTCGCAGGGCAGAGTGCTAAACAAAGAAATCAGGCTGAGACGGAGCGTTTTTTCTATATGCTCAAAAGCCTGGGTAATGCTGAGTCACCTTTACGCAGACTAATTACTCTTGTTTTCACCTGGTTTTATCAAAAGCTCGATGATGAAGGAAAGGAGGCTGTTAACAATAAATTGGGGTACGGCGCTGGAAGCATTGCAGGACGAACAGCCGGGCAAATTACATTGGCACAGACAACAGCAAGTATGATGTTGCGTCGGTTGGCTATTGACGAGGCATACAGGCATTTCATCCGATTCAGTGCTTCAGCCTCTCTAAACGTGGTGATGTTACAGGGGATAATTGAAGAGTCAGCAAGAGCGTCAAGAAGGATGAAAAACAAATATCCGGCTACGCACGCCAGGGTATCAAAAGAGAATTTAGATATGGTTTATTTCCTCGTTGAACGACAATTAGAGCCTTACCTTGTGTTCATCGAAGGACATCCTATTAATTGTAAAGGAATACAAGATGAAATTTGTAAAATCGTTAATGTCCCACGCAATTGAAGGAACCATTACCTTTTTTGTCTGTGATTTTTGCTATGGGTTCTTTTTTCTGGTTTGAAAGCACATGGCTGAAACTTACCGGGTGTATCGGAGCATTAATAGTTGGCTATGTGATTTCATACGGAGCGGCGAAAATCAGAGGTGGCTGAACCTGAATTGCTGCTGTGATTTTGCAGCTATTAATAATTTTGCAGCTACTAATAATTGAGTTGAGTAGTTCTGGCTCAATGTTTTATTTAATGGTGAGATCGTTTTGTACTAACCTGCCACCAGAACGCCACAGACGCCCGCTGCGCCACACAAAAGCGCGGTCATCACACTTGATAACCCTATATAGATCATCCTCACAGCGCGGCACATGTAAAGCCGCTGTCACCACTTTGCCGCCAATAACAAAAAAAACGATATTAAATTATTGATTTAAATAATTTATTATATGCGGCAAAGTGCTTTTTCATTTCTTTACCCTTTTGACGCATCCCTGCGCGCTACGGCTGCTTAACTAAGGGGGGCCAGGTCTTTTGCCATTAACTGGGCGATAAAAGGCTGGGCATCAGGATTAGGATGAATGCCATCCTGCTGCATCCACTCGGGTTTCAGATAAACCTGTTCCATGAAAAAGGGCACCAGAGGAATGTTATGCTGCTGCGCTAATCCGGGATAGATGCCGCTGAACGCTTCGGTGTAGCGGCGGCCATAGTTGGCAGGCAGACGAATCTGCATCAGCAGCGGCTTCGCATTGGCGGCTTTAACATCGTCGATAACTTTACTCAGATTCTGCGCGATAGCGTCGGGCGGGAAACCGCGCAAACCATCGTTACCGCCCAATTCGATTAACACCCATTGCGGCTGATGCTGTTTTAATAGTGCGGGCAGGCGCGCCAGCCCCTGTGCAGCCGTATCACCGCTGATACTGGCGTTGATCACTTTAGGTTTTTGCTGCCACTGCTTATCAAGCAGGCTGGGCCAGGCCGCAGTGGCAGACATGCGATAGCCCGCACTCAGGCTGTCGCCCAGCACCATCAGCGTATCTGCAGCAGCAAGACGCGACACCAGCAGAAGAATCAATAACAGGAAGGGATAATGCCAGCGGAAAACATTGTTGAAGTTCATCATCTTACTAAGTCCGTCGGTCAGGGAGAGCATCAGTTAACCATCCTTACCGGAGTTGAGTTGGTTGTCAAACCAGCTGAGACCATTGCGCTGATTGGCGAGTCCGGTTCCGGCAAGTCAACCCTGCTCGGAATTCTGGCCGGGCTGGACGATGGCAGCAGCGGCGAAGTTCATCTGCTGGGGCAGCCACTGCATCAGATGAACGAAGAGCAGCGTGCGGCCCTGCGTGCGCGACAGGTCGGCTTTGTATTCCAGTCATTTATGCTGGTGCCGACACTGAATGCCCAGGAGAATGTGCAGCTTCCTTCGCTGCTGCGCGGCGACAGCGACCGTCAGAGCCGTGAACAGGCGAAAGAGCTTCTGACGCTGCTCGGACTGGGTGAACGTCTGCATCATCTGCCCGCCCAGCTTTCAGGCGGCGAGCAGCAGCGGGTGGCGCTGGCCCGCGCCTTCAGTGGCCGTCCTGGTCTGCTGTTTGCCGATGAGCCTACCGGCAATCTCGATCGTAAAACCGGTGACCGCATCGCCGATCTGCTGTTTTCCCTTAACCGTGACTTCGCCACCACGCTGATTCTGGTGACGCATGACGAGCAACTGGCGGCGCGCTGCGATCGTCGCCTGCGGCTGCGCGACGGTAAATTGTGGGAGGAGCAATGATCTGGCGCTGGTTCTGGCGCGAGTGGCGTTCGCCCTCGCTGCTGATTGTCTGGCTGGCCCTGACGCTGGCGGTCGCCTGCGTGCTGGCGCTGGGGTCGATCAGCGATCGCATGGAAAAAGGGCTGAATCAGCAGAGCCGTGATTTTATGGCCGGCGACCGTACGCTGCGCAGCAGTGATGCAGCGCCAGAAGCCTGGCTGGCAAAAGCGGCTGAAACCGGTCTGACGGTGAGCCGTCAGCTGACCTTTATGACCATGACCTTTGCCGATCAGTCACCGCAGCTTGCCTCAGTAAAAGCGGTGGATGATCGCTACCCGATGTTTGGCACGCTGCAGACGCAGCCACCGGGGCTGAGGCCGCAGGCGGGAACTGCGCTGGCAGCACCGCGCCTGATGGCGCTGCTGAACCTGAAAGTGGGCGACACGCTGGAAGTGGGTGACACCCAGCTGCGCATCAGCGGCGAGGTGATCCAGGAGCCGGATGGCGGCTTTAACCCGTTTGAGATGGCGCCGCGTCTGCTGATCAATCTGGCGGATGCCGCCAAAACCGGTGCGATTCAGCCAGGCAGCCGCATCACCTGGCGCTATAAGTTTACCGGTAATCCCGATCAGCTGGCCAGCTATGACCGCTGGGTTGAACCGCAACTGAAGGCGGACCAGCGCTGGATCAGCGTGGAGAACTCGGAAGATGCACTGGGCCGTTCGATGCAGCGGGCACAGCAGTTCCTGCTGCTCTCGGCCTTGCTGACGCTGATGCTGGCGATTGCGGCCGTGGCGGTCGCCATGAGCCACTATTGCCGCAGCCGCTACGATCTGGTGGCAGTGCTGAAAACCCTGGGTGCGACGCACGGCGCGTTGCAGCGGCTGATCATCGGTCAGTGGCTGGCGGTGCTGCTGCTGGCGGCGATTGCCGGTGGTCTGGTGGGGCAGGGCGTTGAAGCGATCCTGATGGCGATGCTGAAACCCGTGCTGCCTGCCAGCTTACCGGCGGCCAGCGTCTGGCCATGGATCTGGGCGGTGGGATCGTTGTTTGTGATTTCGCTGCTGGTGGGTCTGCGTCCCTATCGTCTGCTGCTGGCGACACAGCCGCTGCGGGTGTTGCGGCGCGATGCGGTGGCGAATCTCTGGCCGCTGAAGATCTATATTCCGGTGATGATCGCGGTGGTGGTGACGCTGTTAGCGCTGCTGGTTGGCGGCAGTAAAATGCTCTGGGCGCTGCTGGCGGGTGTGGTGGTGCTGGCCGGATTGCTGGCACTACTCGGCTGGGGAACCCTGCTGCTGCTGCGTCGGCTGGTAGTGCGCAATCTGGCGTTACGACTGGCGATCAACCGGCTGCTGCGCCAGCCCGGCATGACGCTGAGCCAGCTTGCGGCCTTTTCGCTGTCGTTCATGCTGCTGGCGCTGCTGCTGGTAATGCGTGGCGATCTGCTGGATCGCTGGCAGCAGCAGTTACCGGCGGATAGCCCGAACTTCTTCCTGCTGAACATGACGGCAGATCAGGTGCCGCAGGTGCGTGATTTCCTGCAGTCGCATCAGATCACGCCCGGGACCTTTTACCCGATTGCGCGGGTACGGCTCAGTGAACTCAACGGCAAACCGGCCGATCCGAAGCTGGATAACGCCCTGAACCGTGAGCTCAACCTGACGGAACTGGCCGATCGTCCGGATCATAATCCGCTGGTGGCAGGCAACTGGCCACCTAAAGCGGGTGAAGTGTCGATGGAAGTGGAGCTGGCCGATCGGCTGGGGCTGAAGCTCGGCGATACCCTGACGTTCGACGGCGATACGCAGACCTTCAGCGCGCGCATTACCAGTTTGCGTAAAGTGGACTGGGAAAGCCTGAAGCCGAACTTCTTCTTTATCTTCCCGCCGGGCGCGCTCGACAGCCAGCCGCAGACCTGGCTCACCAGCTTCCGCATGGAGGCGAATCCTGTTCTGCTGGCGCAGCTTAACCGTGCTTTTCCGGCGCTGAGTCTGCTGGATATCGGCAGCATTATGCGGCAGATCGGTCAGGTGCTGGCGCAGGTCAGCCAGGCACTGGAGATCATGGTGGTGCTGGTGACCGCCTGTGGCGTGTTGCTGCTGCTGGCGCAGATTCAGGTCGGTATGCGTCAGCGGCGTCAGGAGCTGGTGGTCTATCGCACGCTGGGTGCCGGTAAACGGCTGCTGCGTACGACGCTGTGGTGTGAGTTTGCATTGCTCGGCGTGGTCTCCGGCGTGGCAGCGGCGATGGGGGCAGAAGCGGCACTGTGGGGATTACAGACTAAGATTTTCGACTTCCCGTGGCAGCCTGACTGGACCCTGTGGCTGGCGCTGCCGTTGTGTGGCGCGCTGCTGTTGTCGCTGTGCGGTGGCTGGCTGGGGATCCGATTACTGAAAGGGAAGGCGCTGTTCAGGAAGTTTGATGCGGCGTAAGGGAGTGTAGGCATAAGGCTGCACTAAGCCCGCCTTTGACCTTCATCCAGATCGCACCCATCACCAGCAAGCGGGTAACGGGAAACGAAGAGCAAAGCGTCACGCGCCAGGGATGGCGCGTGCCGAGCTGGCAGGGATGCCGTTTTTGCGTCTTTGCGATCGTTTCCCGTTACCGGCGTCTCCCTCTGACTTAAAGGCGACTGCTCAATCGCTCTAAGCTGCCTGGTAAAGCCATCATCAGACTCCGGTGCGGGAAACTACAGCTTTTCAACCGCCCAAGCGATGCCGCTGGCGTACGCTTCCGGTAGCTGCGGCACCAGCGAATTCAGTGCCGCTTTTAGCCGTTCTGTATCGCTGTCGGTCAGATTCAGATGGCCCACTTTACGACCCGGGCGCACCTCTTTGTCATACCAGTGCAGATGCACCAGCGGCTGCTGCAGCCAGCTGAGATTCACGTCAGTGCCAATCAGATTGACCATCGCCGACGGCGCAAATACCACCGGCTGTGGTAATGCCAGGCCAAGAATGGCGCGCAGATGCAGCTCAAACTGGCTGATCGACGCACCGTTCTGCGTCCAGTGCCCACTGTTATGGACGCGCGGCGCCAGCTCATTGATCAGCAATCCGTCTGGCGTAACGAAACACTCCATCGCCATTACGCCGACGTAGTTCAGTTCCTGCATGATCGCGCTCAGCATCGCTTCGGCCTGCTGCTGCTGTGCCTGATCCGCCTGCGGCAGCGCAACGCTGGTGCGCAGAATGCCATCCTGATGCAGGTTATGCGTCAGCGGATAGAACACCACCTGGCCATCGTGACCGCGCGCCCCCCACCAGTGACACTTCACCGGAAAAGTTGATGCCCTGCTCAACGATGCATTCGCCGTAGCACGCTTCCGGCAGGGTGTGAGTCTCATCGGCACGCAGACGCCACTGACCCCGGCCGTCGTAACCGCCGGTGCGGCTTTTCACAATCGCTAACTCGCCCAGCCAGTCGAACACCGCTGGCCATTCGCTTTTATCTGCCAGCAACTGCCACGGCGCGGTGGCCAGTCCCAGCTGATCCAGCAGCTGTTTCTGCGTGAGACGATCCGCCAGACGCGGAAAGATATCGCGGTTAACAAAGGCCGGATGGCTGGCCAGCTCACGCGTCAGCGCCGTCTCCGGCCAGCGTTCGATTTCGGCGGTGATCACGCTGTCGGCGATAGGGAGCGCGGTGGGATCGGCGTCTAAGCCCACCGGATACACCGCGATGCCCAGGGGTTCACCCGCCTGACGCAGCATACGACCTAACTGGCCGTTGCCCAGTACGCAAACCGGCTTCATGCATCCACCCGCGGATCGGGATGGTTCAGCACCTCATCGGTCTGGCTCTGACGCCAGGTGGTCAGGCGTAACGCCAGCGCACTGTCATGCAGCGCCAGAATCTGCGCCGCCAGCAGCGCGGCATTGGCTGCGCCCGCCTTGCCAATCGCCAGCGTACCAACCGGAATACCGCGCGGCATCTGCACAATCGAATAGAGGCTATCGACGCCGCTCAGTGCTGCGCTCTGCACCGGCACACCCAGTACCGGCACCAGCGTTTTTGCCGCCAGCATACCCGGCAGATGTGCCGCGCCACCTGCGCCAGCAATAATCACCTGAAGACCCTTGTCGGCTGCCGTTTCGGCGAAGCTGAACAGTTTATCCGGGGTGCGGTGCGCAGAGACCACTTCAACATCAAAAGGGACGTCCAGGCTGGAGAGGATTTCAGCGGCGAACTGCATGGTGGCCCAGTCACTTCTGGAACCCATAACAATGGCGATGCGGGCCGGGGCGTTGGATGACATGGGGTCAACTCCTGTGAATGAACAAACAGACCTGGCCGGGCGGACAGGTTTTGAAGGGCACCGAGAATAGCATGAGAAGCACGCAAGGAAAACGGTTGCGTCGGGCTTAAGGTCGTGGATTTAACCGCAGATTAAAAGTCGAAATGGATAAGCTGAATGCCACTGGCGTCGAGCTGGATCATGGAACCCCGGCAGTGCCAGGCACCCAGCACCGCGCGTTGCGCCGGTTCACCCTGCAGGCTCAGCGTATGAATCGCCGGGCGATGAGTGTGACCGTGGATTAACAGCGGCACCTGCTGGCGCAGCATAGTGGCGACGACCGCTTCCTGATTCACATCCATGATGGTCTGGGATTTATGCTGGTTGGCCTGTTTACTGTCGGCGCGCATCCGGGCGGCAATGCGTTTACGTATCCATAACGGCAACGCGAGAAACAGCCGCTGGATCCAGGGATTATGCACTTTGGCCCGAAAACGCAGGTAACCCGCATCGTCGGTACAGAGCGTATCGCCGTGCATGATCAGCAACCGATGGCCGTAGAGCGTCAGCACCTGCTCTTCCGGCAGCAGCGTCATGCCGCAGGCCTGCGCGAAGCGTCGGCCAATCAGGAAGTCGCGATTGCCATGGATAAAGTAAACCGGAACCGGCAGGGCGCGCAGGGCGCGGGCAACCTGCTGATGCAGCGGATTGGGATCGTCGTCGCCAATCCAGGCTTCAAACAGATCGCCGAGAATATAGAGCGCGTCGCAGTGGGGTGCTTCGCGCTGTAAAAAATGCAGAAAACCGGCGGTAATCGCCGGTTCTTCCTGACACAGATGGAGATCTGCGATAAACAGCGTGCGCGACATTACTCGCTGACGGTCACTTTCTGGATAACGACGTCGTCTTTTGGCACATCCTGGTGCATGCCGCTGCGGCCGGTAGAGACCGCTTTGATCTTCTCGACCACATCCATACCTTCAACCACTTCAGCGAACACGCAGTAGCCCCAGCCCTGAACGCTTTCGTCACGGAAGTTCAGGAAGTCGTTGTCAGCTACGTTGATGAAAAACTGTGCGGTCGCAGAGTGCGGCGCAGAGGTACGTGCCATTGCCAGCGTACCTTTGGTGTTTTTCAGGCCATTGCTGGCTTCGTTCTGAATTTCGGCTTTAGTTTCTTTCTGCTTCATGCCCGGCTCGAAGCCGCCGCCCTGAATCATAAAGCCGTTGATTACGCGGTGGAAAATGGTGTTGTCGTAAAAACCTTCACGGCAGTAATCCAGGAAGTTCTGTACGGTTGCTGGCGCTTTATCATCGAAAGTTTTGATTACGATATCGCCATGGTTCGTCTGGAAAGTTACCATTTTTGTCGTCCTGTAAAGGTTGTCATCAGTTGCTGAGGTCGCTCTGTCGATTGGCGTCCCCCTTTTTGTCGACCGTTCTTATATCATAATTTCCAATGACGCGTCAGCAGCGCGGCGCAGTTGGCTTGCTTTGCGTCGCGCGAGCGATAAAAATACGGCACAATGTCTGGATACTTAAAAGTGCCAACCACACGCGAAAACGGAACCGTTCAATGCTTAAGATTTATAACACCCTGAGTCGACAGAAAGAGGAATTCAAACCCATTCATGCCGGTAAAATCGGGATGTATGTTTGCGGCATCACGGTGTATGACCTCTGTCACATTGGTCATGGGCGGACGTTCGTGGCGTTTGACGTGGTGGCGCGCTACCTGCGTTACCTCGGTTATCAGCTTAATTATGTACGTAACATTACCGACATTGATGACAAAATCATCAGGCGCGCCAACGAAAACGGCGAGAGCATCGAAACCCTGACTAACCGCATGATTGGCGAGATGCACAACGACTTCGCCGCGCTGGGGATTCTGCCTCCCGATGAGGAGCCGCGCGCTACCCGTCACATCGCTGAGATTATCGAGCTGGTGGAGACGCTGATCGCTCGCGGTCACGCTTATGTGGCGGACAATGGCGACGTGATGTTTGATGTGCTCAGCGACACCGATTACGGCGCGCTGTCCCGTCAGGATCTTGAGCAGTTGCAGGCGGGCGCGCGCGTTGAAGTCGCCGACGTGAAGCGCAACCCGATGGACTTCGTGCTGTGGAAAATGTCCAAAGCGGATGAGCCAGCCTGGTCATCGCCGTGGGGCAACGGTCGTCCCGGCTGGCACATCGAGTGCTCGGCAATGAACTGCAAACAGCTGGGCACCCATTTCGATATCCACGGCGGCGGCTCCGATCTGATGTTCCCGCACCATGAAAACGAAATCGCTCAGTCGAGCTGCGCCCATGACGGTCCTTACGTCAACTACTGGATGCACTCCGGCATGGTGATGGTTGATCGCGAGAAGATGTCCAAATCGCTCGGTAACTTCTTCACCGTGCGTGACGTGCTGCAACATTATGATGCGGAGACGGTGCGTTACTTCCTGATGTCCGGTCACTATCGCAGCCAGCTTAACTACGGCGAAGATAACCTGAATCAGGCGCGTGCGGCGCTGGAGCGTCTCTATACGGCACTGCGTCACACCGACAGCAGCGTGCCTGCCCACGGCGGCGAAGCGTTTGAAGCGCGGTTCCGCAGCGCGATGGATGATGATTTCAACACCCCGGAAGCCTATTCGGTGCTGTTCGATATGGCGCGTGAAGTGAACCGCCTGAAAAGTGAAGATGGCGCTTCAGCGCACGGGCTGGCGTCGAAGCTGCGCGAGATGGCCAACGTGCTGGGCATTCTGCAGCAGGATCCTGAGCTGTTCCTGCAAAGCGGCGCGCAGGTCAATGACGAAGAGGTTGCCGAGATTGAGCACTGGGTGAAAGCCCGTGCCGATGCGCGCGCCGCCAAAGCCTGGGCGGAAGCGGACATCGCGCGCGACAAGCTTAACGCGCTGGGTGTCATCGTCGAGGATGGGCCACAGGGCTCCAGCTGGCGTCGAAAATAAACCGGAGAGGGCGAGCAATCGCCCTTTTTTTATTATGGCGATTGAACAGATTCAGATCCGCGGCTTCCGCTCGATACGTAACCTGACGCTGTCGCTGCAGCAGCTGAATGTGGTGAGCGGTCCCAACGGCTGCGGTAAATCCAACCTCTACAAAGCGGTGCGGTTGCTGCATGAGGCGGCCAGCGGTCGTCTGGCACTGGCGCTGGCTGAAGAAGGCGGCATTCAGAAAGCGATGTGGGCGGGCGGCTTACGCCGGGGCGATCGCCGACACGATCCAAAGCGGCTGGAGCTGGCGGTAGTGATGGATGACATGGATTACCAGCTGGAGATTGGCTTTCCCGAGCCGCTGGTGACCAGCCTGTTCAATCTCGATCCGCTGGTGAAGCAGGAGCGACTCTGGCTGAGCGGTCAGCAGCGCCGTCCTTCCGCCTGCATTATGCAGCGCGAAAATCAGACCGCCTTTCTGCACAACGTTGAGGGCGAGCGCGTCGCCTATCCGGCGGTGCTGCATCCCGAAGAGTCGCTGTTTGGTCAGCTTGGCGAACCGCATCGCTATCCGGAGCTTTCGCAGCTGCGCGAACGTCTGCAGCAGTGGCGCTTTTACCATGAGTTTGCGGTCTGGCCTGGCTCACCGATACGGGCACCGCAGATTGGCGTGCGTGCGCCGGTGCTGAGCCATGATGGCAGCAATCTGGCGGCGGCCTGGGCGACCATTGTTGAGCGCGGTCATTCCGAACTCCTGTCTGAGGTGATGGAACAGGCGTTTCCCGACAGCCAGTTTGATGTCGATGTGCAGAATGGCCGTTTCCAGATGCTGATGTCGCGCCAGGGCATTCTGCGTCCGCTGGAGAGCGCGGAGTTTTCTGATGGGACGCTGAGGTTTCTCTGTCTGGTTGTCGCACTGCTCAGCCCGCGTCCGCCCGCCTTTATGGCACTGAATGAGCCGGAAAACAGCCTGCATGAAGATCTGTTGCCTGCGCTGGCGCGCTTAATCGCCGAAGCCAGCGAGTTCAGTCAGCTCTGGATCACCAGCCATTCACCCCGGCTCGCGACGTTGATAGCGCAGCATACGGCGGTGAATCATATTGCACTGGAACAGCGGGAAGGGGAGACGTGCGTAAAGGGGGGATGAGCGGGTGTAACAGCGTCCCCGCAGGGACGCCCGGAAATTACTCGACCACAGTAATGCGGAAACCCGCGAATTCCACGGTCTGACCGGCTACGATTTTGCAGCGCTTGCGGGTTTCTACCGCACCGTTGACCTTCACTTCACCCTCGGCAATCACGACTTTCGCCTGTGCGCCGCTCTGAACCCAGCCTTCCAGTTTCAGCAGGTCACACAGATCGACGTGCGGGAATTTACCCAGTGAAAAACTTGTCATTTAAACCACCTCTTTATCATGAAACTCTTCGCACGCCTGCAGCGTGTTTTGAATCAGTGTTGCTACTGTCATTGGGCCCACACCGCCCGGCACCGGGGTAATGTAGGAGGCGCGCTCGGATGCACTGTCAAAATCAACATCGCCCACCACTTTGCCGCTCTCCAGCCGGTTAATGCCCACATCGATGACGATGGCGCCCGGTTTGATCCAGTCACCCGGAATAAACCCTGGCTTACCCACTGCAACGACCAGCAGATCGGCATGCTCAACGTGATGGCGCAGATCTTTGGTAAAGCGATGAGTGACGGTCGTGGTGCAGCCCGCCAGCAGCAGTTCCATACTCATCGGACGACCAACAATGTTGGATGCGCCAACCACCACGGCATTCAGGCCGTAGGTGTCAATGTTGTAGCGCTCCAGCAGCGTCACGATACCGCGTGGCGTGCAGGGACGCAGGGTTGGCGCGCGCTGACAGAGGCGACCAACGTTATAAGGGTGGAATCCATCGACATCTTTATCAGGCGTGATGCGCTCCAGCACTTTAACATTATCAATGCCGGCTGGCAGTGGCAGCTGCACCAGGATGCCATCGATTTCGTCGTCCTGATTGAGCGCATCAATCAGCTCCAGCAGCTCAGCTTCGCGGGTCGTGGCAGGCAAATCGTAAGAGCGGGAGTGGAAACCGACCTCTTCACAGGCGCGGCGTTTGCTGGCCACGTAGATCTGTGATGCCGGGTTTTCACCCACCAGAACCACTGCCAGACCCGGCGCGCGTTTTCCGGCGGCCAGACGCTGCTTCACTTTTTCCGCAACCTCAACGCGCACCTGCTGCGCAATCGTTTTACCGTCAATAATTTTTGCTGCCATCAGAGAGGAAATCCACTGTGTTGTGTTGAATCGGGGAAGAGGGGTATTTTGTCAGAAGCGCGGCGCGCTGTCAGTTACAGTTTCAGCCGCGTATGTGCTTTCCGGCTTTTTCGTCGCGACGAGTGCCAGCCTGCATGCGTATGATATCTGCAGGACAATCCGGGGACGATGTAATGATTTGGATAATGCTTGCTACTCTGGCGGTGGTGTTTGTCGCTGGATTTCAGCTGCTCACCGCTCGCTCACGCCATGCCGCTCAGCGGCTCAGCAAACGGCTGCAGCTGCCACCGGTACAGGTGGAATCAATGATCTCTATGATGGGGAAAGAGGCGGCGAAAGAGTTTACCGACTATCTCAGCAGCGATAATGAAACGCATCTGCATAATGGCGCAGCGGTACTGCTGATCTGGCAGGTGTTCATTGTTGACGGCAGCGAGGAGAACAGCCAGCGATGGCATGCGATTCTTAGTCGTGCCGGTTTTCCACCGCTTATTAACCGCCAGCAGTTGCTGCTCGCGCTGGGCTTTCTGCGCCAGCTGGAGCCGGACATCCAGGAGCTGCATGCACTTCGTGAGCAATACAATGCGCGTTTCACATCACAAGGGATTGAGCTGGAAGGAGAATTTACCGACAACAGTAAACTCGTGTCGCTCAGCGAATGGCGCAGGCGTCACTGACGCCAATTGGTCATTACCGCAGCACTTCGCTGCGGAGAAACGGCAAAAACGTTGACGTACCCGCTTCCCGACGTATAATCCGTGCCATCTCCATGCGCCCTTAGCTCAGTTGGATAGAGCACCGGCCTTCTAAGCCGTAGGTCACAGGTTCGAATCCTGTAGGGCGTACCAAATAAATTCAACGAGTTACCCCCTTCCTCCAACTACCAGATTTTCCACATGGGACAGATTTGGGACGCGACTGCCAAAAATCGCATCAATTTGCCGTGCATGCTCCGTTAAGTGGTTCGGTGCCAGGTGAGCATATCGCTGTACCATCTCAATGCTTTCCCAGCCCCCCATTTCCTGCAGCGCCGATAATGGAACGCCAGCCTGAATCAACCAGCTCGCCCATGTATGCCGAAGGTCATGGAAACGGAAGTCCTCAATACCAGCCCGCTTCAATGCTGCGCGCCACGCAGTGTTTGAATCGACCCGCATCTTCCTGACGCTTGCCGTCGTCGTTCCGTCATTACGCTTCACCGATTCGGTGTGAACAAATACCCAGTTGTGATGACGGCCAATCTGTCGTCTCAGGACGGATTCAGCCATTTCATTCAGTGCTACGCCAATAGCTCTGCCTGATTTACTCTCTTCCGGGTATATCCACGCCACCTTTCTCTGCAGGTCAATCTGCTGCCACTTCAGGTCAACGATGTTCGAGCGGCGCAGGCCTGTTGCCAGCGCGAACTCTACGGTAGACTTTAGTGGTTCCGGACACTCATCAATCAGTCGCTTTGCCTCAGCGGGTTCGAGCCACCGCACCCGCTTGTTTCTTTCCTGAGGAACTTTGATAACTGGCGACTTCTCGATCCACTTCCACTCACGTTCCGCTGCCCTCATCAGCGCCTTCATCAATGCCAGGTGCTTTGCCTTGGTGGAGGTGGAGACGGCAGCCGGTTTGTACTCCCCGATATCCAGTCCTTTCTTCGCCATCGACACGGCGCGCTGTTCCCACCGCTCCTTTGCCTTCCGGTTGGTCATCCTGCTGACCGCGGCGTAAATCTTTGCCTCGCTGATATCCTTCAGCAACACGCCTTCAAAGTGCATGAGCCAGAATCCGATCCGGCCCTTATCAGCATCGAGTGATTTCTTGTGCGCCTTTTCTTCCAGCCAGCGCAGGCAAGCTTCTTCGAACGTAACATCCGGGAAATCACCCAGCCGCTCTATTCGCCATAACTCAGCCTTTCGCCGGTCGTGAAGCTCCTGTGCTTGCTTTCGGTCCTCTGTGCCAAGAGATTCCTTAATGCGCTTCCCGCCTGGCGTCGTGTAACTGCCGTACCAGACGGCACCTCTGCGGAAGATCGACATGATTTATTCTCCTCATGTGCAACCGCCGCGCTCACGGCGACAGTGTGCATTGGATTGTTGAGGGCGGCAATACAGGCCTGACGGGTGAGGAGGTAAGGAGACTTCGGTTTGGATGGGTCTTTGCGCGTTGCCATGAGCCTGCCGGTGCGGATCCACTGCTGGCAGGTAGGGCGTGAAATCCCAAGGAACGCGCATGCCTCATCCATAGACAGGGCATAGGTTTCCATATCTACTCCTTATGCGGCCAGTTCCAGACCAGCAATATGAGAATAAAAACGGCGAGCCAAAGAGTGAACTCGCCGGGGCTGATGTTGGGGAGGGCGTTCATGCTGCTTCATCCGATCTCCTGCCGGAAGGGATCGCAACGCCGGGTAGCAACTCAATATCATTGCGGGGGGTTTTCATTTCCCCAGTGATGCCATCCTGTTGCGTCGCCGCGGCTGAATAACTCAATGCGTGGAACATCACCGTAAAGCAACTCCAGCCGGTGGCGGGCTTCCCAGGGCTTTGCGCTGTGCTCCCCAAGCGGGCTATATATGACCTGCTTTACTGATGCGTTAACCCTTTCAATTCCGCTGCCGCGCACCGCGATCAGTAAATCTTCCGTGTTGGCTCTGGTGTAGTTGCCGCCGTTCATACGCGTCTGCGTGTTCAGCAGCGCCAGAAAATCGTAGAAGTCACTCACCTCACCATCTGCGAGCGCCTTATTGATATGCTGCTCGGCCAACTGATTGAGTTTCACCCAGGTGAAACCCTTCATCGTCCTAACCTTAAATCCCCAGGCTTCTGCGAGTTGTACTGCTTCGGCGTTATGGGTGCCGGTGTACCACATCGCCAGCACTGCATTGTCGGCAGCGATATCCCAAACCGGCAGCCGCTTAATATCTGCGATCGGCATCGTTTGGTAATGGTCAGTTGCTGCGCCGTTGCTAATGGTATTGCTGTACGACCAGGGTGGATCACAGTAGATGAGTCGATACTTCTCAGACATAACAACTCCTCACGCAGAGCGCGATAGTGAATAGGGTGGGTGGGGGGGTTACTTAACGTCGAACTTTAGAAGAGAGATTTTCTTTATCTGTTTATCCAGCGACTTCAGCTTGCGGATCCTCATCTCCTCTGCGTGCGCCATCGCTTCTTCTTTGCTTAGGTGCCACTCATTTCCATGGAAATACTGGTCAAACTCTCCCCGCTGTTGGGCTTTCTGAATAAACGTGTCGTCGCTTATCTCGCCTTTGGTGCTATAGATTCCAAATGTGAGAGCATATTTAGTTATGTAGGCAACCTTCACTGTCTTATCTCCTTATCCACCTGCCGCACATAGAAAGCCAACCAGCGCTTTGCTGTAAAGGTATCTGGCGGCAGGGCGGTGATTGATTTGGCGTGCTTGTCGAGAAGGGAGGTAATGATGCGGTCGTGTTCTTTCTTGGGCCTGCCGTCTATGGCGTTGATGATTTCGCTCCTGCACTTACGCGCTACTGCCCTTAGCACGTTCTCAGCTACTGGCTCCATGGTTACTTCAGGCTGATGTGACGAATCATGCCTGACGTGAGTGCTTTATAGAGAAGTGCAAGGTCGAAGAGTCCGTGCGCATGACCTAAAGCATTATGAAGGTCTGCTATTGCCTCATCACGCTTGCGCGTTGCTTCGGTTCGAGTGGGCGAATCTCCGTCACTTCTAATTGGCAGAGCGAATGCAGTCGATCACCTTCTAGAATGCGACATACAGCCGCGTTCTCGTCATGGCATAGCACGCGCACCTTTGTACCCGCACCATGTATTGGTGGCGCAATCTCACATACGCACCCCAGCGGGGGGCAAACCATCTCCATTCCACTCAATACTCATGCCACCCTCCTATGCTGCTTAGCGCGCTCAATACGCTCGTAGTCTTCCCTGCATTCGCTACAGCAGAAGAAGCCTTTATCTACTGGCTCCTCGCAGTTATAGCAGGCTCCGGTAAACTGCATCTCCGGGCGTTTACGGTTCGCCAGGGCAATCTCAATCATCTGCTGCTCGCGTTCTGCGGCTTCATCAATAGGGTCTGGATGTGTCATTTCGGTTTCCTATAGGCAATAAAAAACCGCTTTCGCGGCTGATTCGGTTCGTACAATGTCTGTTGCTGAAATTTAGTCAGCGACCTTCTTGATGCCGCATAGCTTGCAATACTGATAGCTACCGCCGCATTCAACCAGTTTCAGAGTGTCCCATTGGTGCTGGCAAGGCGTAGCCTTACGCAGCGCCAGTAACTCCTTTGCCATGACAACGACAGCCTCGACCGAGACATGGCTCGCAAAATCAACGCTTGTTGTCACAGACTCAAGATAGAGGTTGCTGGGATATTTTTTGTCGCTCATTTCGCCTCCTTGATGTCAGCGCGCAGGTGTAGCTCCGTTCCGTCAGGCAGCTTAAAAACTTTGATGTCATCGCTGTTCATTAGATGCATAGCAGCGGCATAAAGAACTTGGTCCGTCACGTCCTCTTTGGCGCCAACAAACTTGCGCGCATCAGGAGCCATGCCCCTTACTGCCTTGCTACGGCCGGCGAAGATGGTGTTCGTAAGCGGGCTAACGCCGATAGTTAATGGATTACACATTCTCTTACCCCTTATGCCGCTGTCAGGCTCAATGCCGCGGCGAAAATAGTTAGTCCAGACAGCCCGGATACCAGCCGCGCTTAATGGGTCGAGCGCGCTTTTCGGCTGCGATGATGTTTTGCTGGCGCTTGTCTTCACCGCGCTCTGCAAGTGACCGGCGGCTGATGAGCATGGTTTGCGGGCGGGTCGGAGTGAGGCGGCTTGTGCTGATAAGCGTGTAGGTGTAATCGGTGCACCCATCTACCGGCACAGGGTAGGTAGCCTCAATCACCGCTGTTTTACCGCGCAGGCATCCACGCATCAGCCCGTTAAAGTCACCGAGCGTCATATGAAAAAGGGCGCATAATTCGCGCCCTGTCATTGGTCGTTTGGATAGCTGGAAGGTGACTTTCTCTTTGAATCCGCTGTTCGGGTGATTGTTGCGCCGGTACTGAGCGAGCTTTCGCATAGTTACGCTCCCGCCTCTTCAATCTCCGCTTTGCGAAGCAGATAAACATCGGTCGCCTTTTCGAGCGTTTCAGCCTCGCTTGCCAGCATGCGCGCCGCGTATTTGTAGAAGCGATCCAGACTCGCAACGGAATCAGCGTTAGCAGAAGCTTCAGTGAAATCGGCAAGCAGCTCATCCGGCGTGCGCGCTGCTGCACTGGTATTCGTCGCCGGGTTAATTTCGCGCTCGGGCTGCTGTGTTTCAGGCTTGCTGTTAATCAGGTTGTTCAGGTCAGCGCGGCTGCGTGCCGGGGTGACATCGCGTTCTGCTCGCTGCGCCGGTTCAAACTCATCCGGAGTATAAACACCGAGAATCACGTCCGGGCAGTAGAGGCGCGCCCAATACTTAACAGCCAGATATGCCAGCTGCTGCTTTGGCGCCGTCTTCCACAATGGGGAATTGCGCGTAGTGACGTACTCCATGTAAAGCGGCTCACCCCATGTGATTTCTGTTTCGCCGCGCAGCACTGCGCCGACGCGTACAGACAGCCCGCGCTCATTCGATGCGTTTGCTGCGCCCGGCTTAAACTTCTCCCAGTCACCGCCGTATTCATATTTGAATCGGCCCTGAACGGCGGTTGAACTCGTGATTACCGCATTGACCAGCTGAGCCTCATAACCCAGCGTGCCGTTAACCAGATGCGTTTTCTGCGCCACCGCGTAAGGATTCATTCCCCACTGAGCAGCCTGTAATGCGATCGCCAGACAGTCAGCAGGCTTGCCGGACAGGTGAGCAGGAACCGTTGCCTTGCCCTGCGCCATGACTTCAGCAAACGCCTGCAGCTTATGCAGGCCGCTCGGGCTGAAGATTGCCGCCTTGGTGTCAGCCTCATTGACTGGCGCGGTGATGATATCGTTGCTCATGCGTAATCCTTTCTCTTGGCCCAGTCCGGGCGTGTAATTTCTTCGATGCCACCCCAGTTACCGGACAGCATGCATTCGTGATAAGTATCGAGGTTGCGGCGGAACAGGTCGTAGCCCACGGCAACATCGTCCTCCTGCAACTGGAAGGTGCGCACAGGGTACCGGCCGCAGTCGATCGCCTCGCTGACTGCGATGAAAACGAAAAGTGGGTATTCACTGAAGTGCTTGCTGAAGCCTTCGCGGTAATAGGCGTCCTGAACGTGATAGCGGAACTCTTCAACGTGGCGGGCGAAGCGGGACATATCAGCTACTTTCTTCACGTCGACAATAACGGGCTGCCCCGACAGGAACTTGTCCGGACGGATACGGCAAAGTTCGCCGGTCTGTTCGTCATTCCAGTAGATTGACGCCTCCTGATGACCTTCGGCGTCAAGCAGCCAGCGTGCCGCCGGGTGGGCGAGGGTGCTGGCGCGCATAAGCTGCAGCTTTCGGCCCTGCTCGGCATCCATGACCGTCATTCCCGAGCTTTCGCAGTCCTTCAGGAATCGCTGCTCATCGGCCTTGCCTTCATTGGTTCGCCGGTTGAATGCCGGGGCCACGATAAACCGCTTATCAAACTCTTCAGGCTCCAGCAGCAGGCAGTGCAACGCAGTTCCCATATCCAGCGCCGATTTCTTCTCGTCGTCCTCCGGCGCTTCTTTGCGCCACTGGAAGATGGCCGGGTTGATGGCAATGTCGTCCAGCTGTGATTTGCTGATGCCCGGGCCGCCGTGATAGTCCTCGTTGCTGATGTCGTAATAGATGCCCGGCTGCATTATGCCGCCTCCTGATTTCCATGTTTGTTGCGGTAAATCCCGATCGCAATTTCACGCCGCGCAACCCGCACCATCGCTTCACGTAAAAACGCCTCAGCGGCTTCGTGCTGCTCGTCGTCTTCATCGAACATCTCAATGGCCGGGTAGTCGTAATGCTTCGTCAGGAATGCGCACAGAGCAGGCATTAACGGGTTTGTCTTGTGCTGGTTCATTCGCGCATCAACTTCTGCGGCGATGAACTCCAGTTCGCTATCCGGCAGGTTGTCGGCGATATCCTGCACCTCGTACCGGGCGATTCTGTTCAGTCTCATTTCTTCTCTCCCAAGCCAAGGCTTTTCAGCATCAGGTTGATGAATGTGAAATCCTTCGAGTTCTCCAGCATCTTGCGATGGCGCTCTAACTCTTCCTGCTGCTTCTGGTAAGGCAGGGTGGGTGATTGAGTCTTCACGGTTTGCCCTCCTGCGATACGACCTGTAACAGACGCTCCCAAAGCTGCTGTAAGCGGCTCTTAGGCTTCCACGACATAACGTCAGCGCCGGTGAGTTTGAAATCGAACATGGTGTTTTTGGGGCAGCCCGATGCCGCCCCAGCAATTGCGAGTTGCATGGGGATACTCCGTTGAATGGGTTAGGTTGGTGTAAAAAAAGAAGGCCGCACTAAGCGGCCAAATCGCATCCTGTTCTGTCTCTATCATTTGAAACTTCACAGCGTTGGTGCGTAGCACCTCAAAGCCGTCTGAGTAGACAGCTTTACGGTGTCACTCAAACCACTGCGAAGCGAGGTAAGCCGCGCCAGCAATTTTGTGCTCGTGCTTTGGTTCGAAGCACGAAAGGCACGCCTGGATATTCAGCATTGCCAGATTCCAGTCGATGCCATCCTTTGCTTTCGGCCACTCATCCTTGTTTAGCCCGCCGAAGAACCACTTACTAACAAGCTGACTCCACTTGTTGGAGTCTTTCTTAAACTCACCCGGTATTAATGAATAGGCAGGAAGAATCTTCATGGCCTTGCCACCAAATGCAATATCGAGTTGCGTCACTTCAATTGGCTTTTGCATCTTCAACCTCCTGCTATAAAGCCCAGCCCCATCAACACACCAGTCACCAACCAAATGAATATGTAATTTCCAGTGCTTATCATGGAGCCTCCAGATATGGAAAAGCCGCTCAGTGGCGGCTAGTGAAAACGGATACAACCGTTGTTGGATGCCATATCTAATGCTTCGCGCCAGTACTGATAGTTTTCGTAAAAACTACCGCCTTCTAGCTCTGCTTTTTCAGCAAAGGCAGCAAAATCTGCAGCGAGTTTTTTGCAGACAACTGTTCCGATAACTCCATCGCAATCGCTGAAATTAATCAGTTCGTAAAACGGCCCGCCCCTTGCTGCCAGTGCGCCGGCAAAATGGCAGTATTGAGTTTTCCCATACTGGGTTTGTTCAGTCAGAGGATAGCTGGCAACCTTCGCCAATTGATCTCTCCACCAGTAATGGCCGCCATACCCGATGCCATGCCCAGTGCAGTCTTCGTATGAGTAGACTGCGCCACTCTCAATTTCATCGGCTCGCCCGGGAAAATCAGGGTTAACCCACGGAGTGAACCATGAGCCATCCCATGGCAAAGCCTCGAGAGTTTTATTGTCAATTGCTTCACCATCGTCATTAATGGTCGCATCAAGCTTTTTAATGCCGCTGTATGCTGAAATATCCAGCCCCATATCTACCTCGCCGTTACGATGTCTTTTTTAGTTGCGATAGCCCGCTCAGATGCTGCTCGCTCATCTTCCCACTCCGACACTGCAATGTGCTTTTGCTGGAGCTTATCAATCAGCGCTTCGCGGCTCTCTCGGGGAAGAGAGGTGAACATTGCAGAGATGCAGCCAGAGATTCCGCCGCTGCATTCTGATGTAATGCCGTTGGCCCAGAACTTAACCTTTGCGGTGAAATTTGGTTTCTTATTGCTAGCCATGCTTACCTCGCTGTAATGCTTTCTGATTTGCGGTAACCCGCGTTGAATAATGCAATCTCCGGCAGACATACCGATGTGCTCTCATGCCTGTCACGCAGAGAAGGGGAGGAGCAAGCCTCCTAAACTTTGCATTGCAGGCAATAAAAAAACCCGCCGAAGCGGGTTTTTGTCATTTGTTTGGCTTTAGCCTTTCCATACTGCTGACCAGCGCCATCAATCTGGATTTGACTGTCGGCACATCTAAACCGTTCTGCACGTCCCGGCTAAGGCCGGATAGGTCTTGAGACCATGCGGCTACTGCATCCCGGAACTGCCTGGCTATGCTGGCCTGCCTGATTCTGCTGCTCTCAAGCTCGCTGACGCGTTGCCTGGCCTCAATCTGTAGTTTTCCCTTGCCTGCCGCCAGGGCATCGATGGCTACCTGCTTCATTTCCGCTTTTATGAGCGGATGAAAGTTATCAGCCCCCAGAAAAACTACATCATCAAGCGCTTTAAACAGGAGCAGGCAATCAGTGTTCTGCTTGCTGCGTGTGTCTACGCACTGAACTTCAACTGCCGGAGTAAAGCCAAACTGCTTAACCCGCATAGCGGTATATTGCATCGTACTTTTCAATCTCTGTCCTCCCTGTGCTGTTTATCTATTAATCGGCAGTTGTGTGAAAAACTATCGTGCTGTCACTGAATCTGATTTGCGATGCCCTGCGTGGTAAATAGCTACGTCCGGCAGGCAGATTGAGCCTTGAATATCTCCGCCGATATACTTCGCTGCGCCCGCCATAATCTGCTTGTGATATTCGGTCTCGGTATCGACTGCCTTCACCACCCGGTCAACGGGCTTGCGGTTCAGTGTCAGAACCGGTCGGCAATCAGGTTTGGCCCTCACACCAACCAACAGGGGGTTGGCTTGCTTCCACGCTGATTGCTTCTCAGCGCGAGCTGCACGGCGTTTCTCTTGTGCATTCATGGTCATTCTCCTGTCAGTTAGCTTTGGCTGAGCGATGTCACTCACCAAAGCTTGCTGCTTTGAATGTTTGCGCTTTTTCAGCGCCAGATTTTAATGAGCGCGGGAATCAAATCCGTTTCCCTTTACTGCCTCAGCGTCGTGCTGATGAAATAACAATACAGGTAAAACTGTAATATCGTCAACAGATAAAACTGTATTTTTATGGGTTGTATACATATATATCTGTAATGGAAGGGAATTAAATTTTATATGGGCGAAAAAAAACCGCCGGAAGGCGGTTTGGGAGAGGTTTAAGATTAGCGTTTTCTGCGGTAAATCCGGTGCTCAACCATTGTTCCAATTATCTGGATGTGGCGCTCAGCACTTTTCATTATCGGATAATCGTCATTCAGAGGAAGCAACTCAAAGTGCTGACGGCCGTCTTCAGCAACTGTAGTGGGTCGGTATTTCTTAAACGTGGCTTCATGTTCGCCGTTCTTAGCCACTACAAACTCACCAGGCGCTGGCTCTATCTCGGGGTCGACAATTATCACATCACCTGCTTTAAAGTCTGGCTCCATTGAGTCGCCTACGATCTTTAGCGCGAAGGTATATTCTGACCAGTCCATATCTGTCATCACGTATTCGCAGCTGCCATCTAAAGCCTCTATGGGGCTTTTGGTTGCCATTTCGCCTGCCTGCACGTAGTTGATCAAGGGAATCCTCCTTGTATTCACCTCGCTTACTGGCTGAAAGTTGCCGCCGTTCATGAGCCAAGATGGGTCAGATTTGAGTGACTCGGCGATCCCTACAATATTGCGAGGCTTTAATGTTTTGCCTTCTTCAATACTCGCCCATGACTGCTGCCTGATGCCAGCTTTTTCTGCTGCTTCTGACTGAGTGAGGCCAAGCTCAATTCTTCTTTGCTTAACGCGATCCGCAAGGTTCATAGGTTCCTCTCCATTTCCCCACATCCTCACAGTTAATACTGTATTTGACAAACAGAAGTAACTGTTAGAGAATACAGATAAAACTGTGGAGGTGAGTTAATGGATACAATTTCTCAACGCCTCAAACAGAAGCGCATGGAGTTAAATCTTACTCAAGCGCAGTTAGCTGAGAAAGCTGGCATGAAGCAGCAATCTCTACAGCGAATTGAAGATGGTACGACTCAACGTCCCCGCTTCCTGTTTGAACTGGCCTTGGCGCTCAAGTGTGATCCGCTCTGGTTAATGTACGGCACCAAAGGCGGCAGTAAGGCCGCCTAGTAATTCCCGCTCTTAAACATCCCCGCCCTGAAAAAGGGCAGTAATCAAAACAAATGATTCGCACGTGACCGCCATATGGCCGTCGCGCAATTACTTATTCAACAAAGGAATATTACGAAATGGAACGCGCAAACAAACGCAACGAGGCGCTGAGAATTGAAAGCGCCTTACTCAACAAGATCTCACTGCTTGGCACCGAGAAGACAGCAGCTGCTGTTGGTGTCGATAAGGCGCAGATAAGCCGCTGGAAACGCGACTGGCTACCTAAGTTCTCAATGCTGCTTGCAGTGCTGGAATGGGGTGTCGTGGATGACGAGATGGCTCATTTGGCCCGGCAGGTGGCGAACATTCTCACCAAAGAAAAAGCGCCGAATGCTGGAACATTCGACGCCTGATAGCAATTTGCGAACACAAATAACTGGAGAAAAGTATGCCAGGAAGAACTGGATATGTAAACAGTGGCGGGGTGCTTTATGAGTAATCTCGCTTACAGCAACGTTTCACCAATCAGGCCTGATGCAGAGGCCGTGGAGCGCCGTGTGGTCGATACCGATAATGGGTTTACCAGAATCGCTAACGAACTACTGGAGGCTATCGCAAGCGCCGATTTAACAGCTCGTCAGTTGAAGCTAATGCTGGCTTACATCCGTAAAACGTACGGCTTCAACAAGAAATCAGATCGCATCGCAGATGACCAGATTGCTCAGATTACTGGCCTGTCACGTCAGAACGTGAACAAGGCTAAGAAGGAGCTGATTTCTATGAAGTGCCTGATAGTCGAAGGGAGTCAAATCGGTGTTAATAAGGAGGTCTCAGCGTGGCAATTCAGCAAGTGTCTCCAAGTTAGCAATTTTGTCTCTAAGTCAGAGACTTCAAATGTCTCTAAATTAGAGACTTCGGATGTCTCGAAATTAGAGACACACAAAAGACATTCTTCAAAAGACAAGAAAGACAATATTAATAAACCCCCCTATAGTCCCCCAGCCTGAAGAAGTGAAACCGGCTGAAAAGCCAAAGGCAAAAACCTTCGACCCGATGGACGTCGTGCTACCCGAATGCGTTTCTGCAGAGCTGTGGTCTTCATGGGTCTCATATCGCAGGGATATCAAAAAAGGCCATCAAATCGATGCAGACCGTCACCCAGGCTCTCAACCTGTTAAGCCAGTGTCATTCGAAGGGCCATTCACCTGAAGAGATCATCAACAACAGCATAGCGAACGGCTGGACCGGCCTGTTTGAACCAAAACAAGCCAAGAGTCCTGCGCGGCAGAATACCGGCCCGGCGCGCGCTGTGGCTGAGCAATTCAACAGCAAAGACTATGGCACGACTGACACGCCAGCCTGGTTGGAGGGTTAATCATGGATTACAGAACTGAAATCGAATCGGTACGCCGTAAACTGGATGACCTTAGCCATCCTCCAAAGGTACTGGATCACGTCACGTTTGAAGAGATTCAGGCGGTATGTGACAAGCACGGTGCATTCCAGCAGCGTTGCAAGAAAGCCAATCTGCTGACCCGCGTACTTGAAACCAAAAGCGAATGCCCGGCCTGCCTGTCTGAAAAGCTGGCGAAGCTGGAAGCAGACGAAGCTGCATCAGAGAAGCGCTGGAAGCAAAGCCAGATTGACCGGATGATTGGCGACCTGCAGCTGCCTGAACGTTTTGCCGGTGCCACGCTGGATAACTATCAGCCTGTCAACGATGACGCTGCGCGATGCCTGAAGCTCTGCAAAGCCTATGCCGCTAAATGGCCTGAACGACTGAAGCAGGGTGGCGGCCTGGTGATGTGTGGCAAGCCTGGTACAGGAAAGAATCATCTGGCGCTGGCGATCGCAAAGCACGTTATCAACGAGCACCAGAACTCTGCGCTGTTCACGACAGCTCTGCGCATCGCACGCCTGTTTAAATCCACCTGGTCAAAGAACTCTGAGCGCACTGAGGCTGAGGTTATCCGGATTTACACCGACCCCGAGCTTCTCATCATTGACGAGGTTGGCGTGCAGTTCGGCAGTGAAGCAGAGAAGCTGATCCTGTTTGAAATCATCAACACCCGCTATGAGCGGATGATGCCGACCATCCTGATTAGCAACCTGCCTAAAGACGAACTGGCCACTTTCATCGGTGAGCGCGTAATCGACCGCATGAACGATGGCGGCGGCTGCACACTCGCTTTCACCTGGGAATCCTACCGCTCGCGGGGTGTTGCATGACACAGGTAACTCAACTGGTAATCACTCAGCCGCTGATGCGTCAGGCACGCAACCTGCAACTGGCAATCATCGACCTGGCTAAGAAGCGCGACCTGAAGCCGGAGCAGTTCCGGGCCCACCTGAACGCAATCGACATGCTGGCGCGTGAAGCACACGACCTGATGGTTGATGCTGAGTTTGAGCACGAAGGAGATGGCCATGATTCACTATCACGGCGGCCCAATAACGCCTGACACCTGCGCCATCAAAGCCTGGAAATCCCGACACGCATTCATCTCCTTCGCCCATGCCAGCCAAATTAATCTTGCCTCTGAATTCTGCCAGTCATTCGCCCTCGATAATGGCGCGTTTACTGCGTGGAAAGCAGCTGGCCGGAACAAAATTGACTGGAGCGATTATTACGAGTTCGTGGCGCGCTGGAAAAATCACCCAGGCTTTGACTTTGCAATCATCCCTGATGTAATCGACGGGGGAGAAGCTGAGAACGAGGCACTACTGGATGAGTGGCCGCACGGCGATTTCTACGGCGTGCCGGTCTGGCACATGAACGAGAGTGATGAGCGATTTATCCGGCTATGCAACGATTACCCGCGCGTGGCCATCGGAAGTTGTGGTGAGTACGACGTTAAGAGACCAAATCTGGCTGTAGCGCGCATGAAAGACCTGATCCGGCACGTTACAGACGATTACGGCCAGCCCATCGCCAAGCTTCACGGCCTGCGCATGCTTAACCCACTTATCTTCACCAAACTACCGCTGGCGAGCGCTGATAGCACTAACGTTGCCAGAAACATCGGTATCGATAAGGCATGGTCAGGAGCGTATGCCCCGGCATCGAAAGAAACGCGGGCGGCCCTAATGGTCGAACGCATCGAGTCACACAACAGCCTAGGCTCACTGCATTACTGCGAGCAACGTGACCGTTTCAACATGCAACTGCAACTGGCAGTTTGAGGAGGCACCCAATGAACAAGCTAACCACTGAATGGTGCGCGTATTTACTTAAGGATTTGCAGCGCCAGAGCATAACAGGATGCGGAATTGGAAGGTCTCAGGAGGGGTACCTTGCCGCCCTTGAGATTGCACTCCCCATACTGGAGAAGCAGGAGCGCGGATGTCAGAAGTGTGGCGGAACTGGAATGGCAGATAGCGGCGGAACTCAGCCATGGGGCGAGCAAATTCTGGTTGAATGCGACTGCAAGTTTGAGCAGCAGGAACGGGGTGAGGGTGAGTGGGTTGAGTGGGGTGGTGGTGAATGTCCAGTTGATGCTAATGCTAAAGTGGAATTCAAAACCACTTCAGGTGCCATTTCCAGAGCAAAGTTCCTGAACTGGCATCACGTTGTCGCCGGGGAAGACATCATCGCCTACCGCATCATCCCGGAGCAGCCCACCAATCAGAACGGAGAGCAGTGATATGTGGTCATGGATAAAATGCAGCCATCGCCTGCCTGATTCGGATGGAGCATACCTTTGTTGGGATGGGCGGCATGTAGCCACCTACGCATTCATTTTTGGCAATTGGCAAGCTAACCAATTCGTAGCGCCAAACATTACCCACTGGCAACCACTCCCATCACCACCGGAGGATGTATGAGTCATGAGCCGCATTACCGCTGTGACCGCTGCGGGATGAAGAAGCCACCTGAACGATACCGCGAAGGCCAGCCGTGGTGGAATAAGTGGTGCATTCGCTGCGAACAATCCCCTGCCGGCCAATTCCCTATCCCGGAAACAGATGAACACCGGAGGAACTCATGAAGAATTTTACCTTTTACGCAGTCGAGGATAGCAAAGGTCTAGTTTCTATCCGGCACGATAGCTACAGCACTCTGAAGGCACTGTTTGCATCTAAGGCAGACGCTGAAGACTGCGTGCGAAAAGCCAAGATAGGTGGGCTAAAAGTGATTCCAGTTCAAGTTATTTCACAGGTGTAACCATGAACAACGTAATCCTCTTAAAACGCTCTGAGCACGTCATATCAGACGCTGAGCTGGATAAGCTGGCAATCGACATCAGCCGGTTCGCTCAGAAGCATGCAGGCACACTCAGCCTGAGCCACGGCATCAGGAAGTTACTTAGCGACGCATTAAAGCGAGACAAACGCGATGGAGAAAGCAACGTTCCTGCTTAGGAGCGACAACATCCGACAGAACTGCATCAGCGCCATCCAGCAACTCCCCGCCAATCCCGATAAACCTCTGCAGGTAACCATCCAGGAAGACACCAGAAGCCTTGCGCAAAATCGCATGCTTTGGGCCTGCCTGCATGATGTATCAAGCCAGGTGGTGTGGTACGGCAGAAAACTTAACCCGGAATGCTGGAAGCATATTTTCAGCGCCAGCCTGAAAGGGCAGGAGACGGTGCCGGGTATCAATGGCGGATTTGTGGTGCTGGGCCAGTCAACAAGCAAAATGCGCGTCAGTGAGATGCGAGATTTAATCACCTTAATCCATGCCTTCGGTGCCGAGCAGAACGTCAGGTTTAGCGACGAGTCAGCGCGTGCTGCTGAATGGGCAGGAAGGTTCGGGAGTACATCATGAGCAAAATCAAAGCAGCATTGCTGGGCATTCTCTCTGACGGGAAATGGCACCAGACGTCAGAGCTTATAGGGCCGGTATGCAAGTCCTGCCGCACTAACCGGACAAATGTGTCTAACACCCTCAGCACCCTCTGTGGCGGCCATCACGTTGTAAAGGAGCACATCACTGGCGCAAAACACAATTCATGTCGCTACAGGCTGGCAAACGAGCAGGCAGGATTTGGCGTCAGTCCGGTTATGGCAGATTTCAATCAGCTACTGAACTCAGTAAGGGGGGCACCATGAAAACGTGGTTCACCCATGACCCTGTAGACACCGAAACCGCCGCTGAACTCCTTTCCCGCTATGCCTCCCGCAATATCAAAACTCAGAAGACACTCGCACTCGATCCGCGCCTCTGGATTGTGTCCGCGCTGCTGCCTGAGTTCCGGGAAGAGCCAAAGCCGAGCCGTCAGTATAAAAACCCAATGTGGAGCTGAAGATGAATTACGCAGAAATGACAGATTTTGAAATTAACTTAGCAGCGGCGCACATAGCGATGGGCGCTGATGATTACGATTGGAGTACTGAAAAGCAAGAGGTCTATATTGCTGGGATGGATGGGGGAGAGTTTTTACCTCACGCGCATTTCAATCCATGCAACTCATGGGCTGATGCCGGACCGATTATAGTGAGCAATAAAATTTCTCTGCATGCACCCAGCCTGCTAGGTAGCTGGAGTGCTGAATTTGTTGGCAGCGACGATGATGTTAATGATGGCTATGAAGTGGATTATTTCCAGCATCGCAACATCAACCCACTCCGCGCCGCCATGATTGTCTTCCTGATGATGCAGGAGCAACCCAATGCATGAACGCTGCTGCCGCTGTCACATAACACTCACCTCAGAAGACAAGTATCACTACGGGGCTAACTGTGAAAATTGCGAGGTAGATTACCGCTATGAAGAACACGAACGGGACCAGCCAATCAAATCTGCCTACTGGCGATGGCGTGCAATCTGCTTCTGCATGCGCTTTCTGTTCTGTGGTGCTGCCAGAGTCGGTGGTTTATTGCTGCACAAGCTGCGAAATAAACCTGATGCAGGATCCACACTTTCGGATGTGCGGAGAGGTGAATAATGCTGACCTTTAAACACTTTTGCGATCGACCTACATGGGCCGTAGCAGCGGGCTATAGATTCAATTTTATCGACTGCCTGTCACAGGCAATGGTGAGAATGAATATCTGTAGTGGAATAAAAGATGTTCTGCTCGAAATCCCCGACCTCGAATTGAGAGAGGCTTGGTATAAGCTACCAATCAGTTTGCTGGCTATTGGCGTGGCAATATCGTGGCCGCTGATTTTCTGGATATTCGGTATCGTCACTTACGCACGCTGCATTCACGCCAAGAAGAAATATTCCGGGATAAAGAGCGAGATAGTTTTGAATAATCTTCGCGCATGGCTTCACCAGTTCGAAAGGGGGAGTCATGGCTAAAGGCACACAGCCGAAGCCGAAGAAATGCAAATGCTGTCCTGAAAAGTTTATCCCCCCGCAATAGCCTCCAGACCGTCTGCTCTCCCAAATGTGCCATTCAACTCGCTAACCAGCTATCCGAGCGCAAGCAAAAGCGCCAGGAGAAAGCTGAGCGGGATGATCTGCGCGCGCGAAGAGAAAAGCTTAAGACCAAATCGGATTGGGCTAAAGAGGCACAGGTTGCGGTTAATCGCTATATCTTCTGGCGAGATTTTGGGAGGCCATGCATAGCCTGCGGCAGGCAACTTAACTACGGCGTTCGTGGTGGGGCAGTAGACGCGAGTCACTATCGCTCACGAGGCGCGGCACCATGGCTCCGCTTCAATGTCTTCAACAACAATGCTGGATGCGTTCACTGTAATCGTGACCTGTCCGGAAACCTGATCCCCTACCGAATAAACCTCATCGAGAAGTTTGGCTTGCACAGGGTCGAGCGCATCGAGCATGACAACACCGTTCGCAAATTCGATATCGAGTACCTGAAGCGAGTGAAATCGATATTCACGCGCCGGGCACGCCATTACGAGAAATTGCGTAAACGTCAGATGGAGTATGCAGCATGACCGAATACCTCAGAGAAAAGTGGCAGAAACTCCGCATTTACAAAAGGCGCGGCGGCTTTGCAGTGGATTACCGGATACTCAGGAATATGGCGAAGATGATGGGGGTTAAGCATGCGCATTGAGCGTGACTATCAGCAAATCGTCAGGCTGTCAGGTGTCAGAACAGCAGCGGACATGCGCCGGTTATTCGGCAATGGCTGGAAGACCATCAACAAATCACAGCAGGCGTGGGTACGTCATCTGCTAGGCGTATGGGGCGATCACCTGGGCGGAGAGGATTACGACCGTGCAGAGGTAAACGTGATTGGCCGCCTGATGATGCGCTGTGAGTGGAGTGAGCAGAAGGGTAAGCAGATAGAGAAAATCGTGTCACAGTTGCATTGTGAAGGGCTGCGTGGTGAAGAGTTATTCCGCAAGGCGCGTGACCTGCTTATTCCTCAGTCATCAACGGCAAACATCATCGCTCTCGCCAAAGAATCAGATGATGCCGCCTTTGTTGAATCAGTCATGGTAAAGACATTCGGAAGGGATAACCCGCTTCGGAACGTAGCCAGATTACGATACTGCAAGCGCAAGAGCGTGCAAAATATCGGCTCATCCCTGATTTATTACTGCAGCATCACACCGAAAGAGGCCCGCAACAGAATGGAATGGGCGATGGATATCATCGAAGGAGAAATGTTTTACGCAATTAAGCGAGAAATGGAGAAGGAGATTCCTAAAATTGCTGCGTGATTATACAAAATAGCACGAATTGCCAAAGACAAAGGGCATGCGACCTGGCACATTAGCGGCATGATCGGGAAGTGAAGCGAACAGATCGCAGCTTTACCGGTCAGTTGCATAAATGTGGATGCCAAAGAGCCTCGCGACCTCACCAGTCGGCGGGGCTTTTTTTATTTCTATACCCCACAGGGGATAAGATTCACCGCATACCCTGTAGCGGATAAGTAACATCACTAAACTATTTCAAAGGTCAGCCATAGAGCTGGCCTTTTTTTGTTTTGCGCACGCCATACAACACCAGAAGCGATTTCCCCTTGATGGCGTAGCGCATCTTTTTTCAAACACAGCGGATGTAATTGCGGCGGGAGAGATGCAGGAAGGTTTCTTACGTGACACTAAGAATTCTAACCTGGCTCGCTCAGTTCACAATTTCATCAATTCCTAAAAGCGAGCCTCCAGTCCTGGAGGTGGATATGAAAACTATGGCAGACAAAGTGACGACAGCCGCGGCGTACACAACGTCGGGGGGCGACTTTCCTTGCCGGGAGCATGTCTCTAAACGAGTGGTTAGCTGTGGGTGGTTTCATTCTGGCTATCGCGACATTCATTGTGAACATTCACTTCCAGCGTAAGCGAGACCGGCGTGAAGAGCGCATGAGTCAAATGAGATGGAGTCCGGCGAATGAGTCAGATAATCCCGATCCTCAACTTTGAGGAAGGTTACATTGAAACGCCTTACCTCGACACACTTGGGTTTCCCACGGTAGCCGGTGGCATCCGCATCGGGCCCAAAGGCGCGCCAATCAGCAGCTACACCTTCCGGGTTCCTCGCAAAGTGGGGGGATGTGTGGAAGCAGGTGATCGTGGATGAGAAGGTTATCGACATGAACACCCGCCCGGCCATCTACGCAGCACTGAAGCAATGCAACCCGGCGCGCGCAGATGTCCTTTACAGCATGGCTTACCAGATGGGCGTCGATGGTCTTGCAGCCTTCAAAAACACGCTAGTCATGATTTCCAATGGTAATTTCACTGGAGCCGCGGAAGGGATGCTGAATAGCCTGTGGGCTAAACAGACACCCGGTCGCGCCCGCCGTCATGCTGAAGTCATGCGCACTGGCTCGTACGACATCTACAAGGGGAAGATATGAACGTTATCGCCTTCCTCGCCGTGGTTGTCGTTGTGCTCGCCGTGGTGCTACTCGTGCGCAAGTACAGCTCAGTTGAGTTCGTTGCTCATGCCCGGTTGCTGTTTAGAGCCTGGTCAGTCTGGCTCACTGGTGCCGGTACATTGCTGGGCGTTTACCTTGCCTCAGCGCCTGATGCGATTATCTCCGCCTGGAACATGTTGCCGCCTGACCTTAAAGCAATGCTTCCGGTCAACATCGCGCAGTACGTGAGCTACTTCATCGTGGCACTGGGTGTAATCGCGCAGTTCATCAGGCAGCGTAGCCTGGCAGATAAGAAGCAGCAGATGGATGGGCAGCCATGACGACTCTCGTTCATCTTTTCGCGGGCGGCTGGAATTACGTTCTCGCCTTCTTTGCTCTCATTGCTGCCGGTGTTGCTGCTTACTTCAGTGGCAAAAGCCAAGGCAAGACAGAAGAAAAGGCAAAGGCTGATGTGGAAGCCGCAAAGGTAGAGTCACAGCAGGTTAACGATGTGGCTAAGGTGCAGGCAAGCAATACGGAGAAGGCCAACAGTGCTAAAGAAAGTAATGCTTCTCTGTCTGACACTGCCGCTCGCGACAAGCTGCGCAGATCTGACTTCAACTCCGACGACTAACCCGGCGCCCACCAAAACAGTCGATTCACTTTGCACTCTGGATGCACCTATCAGGACACACGGCAGAGATGCTGACCTGATGGACATCAGAACGGTGAGGGCGATCAACACGCATAACGACCTATGGGTGGCGCTGTGTGGGAAGCCAGTAAATCTGTAAGGCATTGCAAGAGGCATCAACTTTTCCAGATGCCTCTGACAATGCTCAACAGTATGTGGAGAAACATAATGGTAAATGGGCAAATCACCATTCGTAAAAAGTGGGTGCAACTGACCGACGGCACCGCAGATTTAGATGCACAGATTGCCAATGGCTATTTGTGGGTGCTCGACACCACTAACGCTGACAAGCCTCAGCAGGCACCAGCCGATAATGCGCTGGGCAGAGTAGAGACCAACTCCCTGAGCATTACTAAACCATCTGTTGTGTGGGTAACATCCCCGACAGGCGATCCGGTAACCATCTTCGCTATGTGAGGCCATATGACCGTTTACTATGGCAATCAACAACGAGGCAGCCAGGTTGGCGGGCAGGGAAGTGAACCTGTTCCCAATAAGCTCTCAGTTGGCAGCGTCATCACGCTTTCGCCTGGCACCAAAGCCGCAGTGGAGATAACCGGTGATGCGCCAGCGCAGGTGATTAACTTCAGCCTGCCAGCCGGTAAAGACGGAACCAGCCCGACACTGAAGATTGGGAAGGTGACCACACTCGCTGCAGGTAGCCAGGCAACCGCATCTATTGGCGGAACGGCTCCTGACTACACGGTTGATTTCGGCATCCCCAAAGGTGACGCCGGAACCAATGCAACGCCTGTTCAGTTTGAAGTGGTATCAGGCGCTGTAGCCACTGCAGGACAAAAGGTTGCAGTCACCTTTGCCAAAAAGTATTCGACGCCTCCTGTGGTGCTTCCTAATGCAATCTGGAATGGTCAGCAACTCATACAGGGTCAGGCGTCCGAGATAACCACTACGGGCTGTAACGTGACAGTGATGCAGTCTCGCGGCACGTTATTACTGTCGAGTGGCTCATTCGAGAGCGCAGCGGCTAAAGCAGTGTTCAGCATGTTCGTGATAGGGAGCTAGCATTTACGGATAACATCACCGACGAATGATTTAGTGCCATCTAGGTCATCGCTGAATCCAGTCCTTGTCATGGTGTAGAAAACCTTCTTTTCATCGTCAGAAATGTTCCACGTTTCAATAGAGCGCCTAGGATCCTCGAAATAGGTGCCTATGACTGACTTTCTATTTAGCCCGATGAAATTCAGATCGCTTCCAATAACCGTCGAATGCTCCTTCTCAGCCTTTACCTGAAAAGTTTGGTTGCTGAATGCATCTTCAGAAAAGCGATAGGAGTTTGATTTCGTGGCTGCCATGCCATGCAGGTTGCCAACCACCCAGCAATCTGCATGTGAGCTGATAGAGAAAAATACCAAAGCAAATCCCATAGAACGTTTAAGCATCACAATTTCCATTTTATGAGGAAGTTATGGCACTCACCGACAAGCAAGAAATGTTCTGTCGCGAGTACCTCATCGATTTGAACGCCACGCAAGCGGCCATTCGGGCGGGGTACAGCGAAAAGACCGCCCGCGCATCAGGTTGCGAGAACCTAACGAAACCTGACATCCAAAACAGAATCGCCGAACTTAAAGCCGATCGCAATGAGCAGGTTAGTGTTGATGCTGCTTATGTGTTGAAGCGCCTGATAGAAATCGACCAGATGGATGTACTCGACATTCTCAATGATGACGGTGGCATTAAATCCATCAGTGAGTGGCCGAAGGTTTGGCGCACCACCCTGAGTGGATTCGACATCAATACCAGCGTCACCAATTTTGACGAAACCACCATTGAGAACATCCTCAAAAAGATTAAGTGGCCTGACAAGGTTAAGAACCTCGAACTGCTTGGCAAGCATGTGACTGTCCAGGCATTCAAAGATAACGTTAAAAACGAACTGGTTGGTGCTAATGGCCTTCCTCTTGCCACGCCATCATTCGTGATTAGCTTCGGAGCGGAAGATGACAGCAGCGGAGACGAGACTTAGCTTTGCACCTAAGTTCAAACCACTCTTTCAGCCCAAGCGTTACAAGACGTTCCACGGTGGGCGCGGCGGCGCTAAATCATGGGCTGCTGCCCGCGCACTTGTCATCATGGCCGCCAGTAAGAAACTCCGCATACTCTGTACCCGTGAGGTGCAGAACTCGATTAAGGACTCAGTACACAAGCTGCTGAAAGACCAGATTGAGATGCTCGGGCTTAACCCCTGGTTCAAGATTACCGATGAGAAGATCGTCAGCTCATGCGGAAGTGAATTCCTGTTTAAAGGCCTGCGCTTCGACCCGCTCGGCATCAAGTCGACTGAAGGTGTGGACATCTGCTGGGTGGAAGAGGCGCAATCTGTTTCCTCGGATTCATGGGCGATTCTGATACCCACCATCCGTAAGGAAGGCTCTGAGATTTGGGTGACGTTCAACCCCGGCGAAGAGTCAGACCCGACCTATCAGCGCTTCATCGTTACTCCACCGGACGACAGCGTTACGGTTGAGGTGAATTACTACGACAACCCATACCTGCCAGAAACACTCCGCAAAGAGATGGAGTACTGCAAGCGCATCGACTACGAGGCGTATGAGCACATCTGGCTGGGTAAGCCGAAGTCGATTAGCGATTCAGTCATCTTCCGCAACCGGTACCGGGTTGAAGCGTTCCCTGATGACCTGTGGATGCAGGCCGATCGCCTGTTCTTCGGTGCTGACTTCGGCTTTGCAAATGACCCCAGCACGCTTATCCGCATGTTCATGATCGACACCCGGCTCTATATCGAATACGAGGCCTATGGCGTCGGAGTTGAACTGGATGAGATGCCGCATTTCTACGATTCAATCCCTGAAGTGCGCAAATGGCCGGTCAAAGGTGATAACTCCCGACCAGAAACCATCAGCTATCTGGCGCGTCAGGGCTTCTCGATTGATGCAGCCGCCAAGTGGAAAGGCAGCGTTGAGGATGGTGTCACCTACTTGAAAGGGTTTGAGGAAATCATCATTCATGAGCGCTGCAAACATACTGCCGATGAATTCCGCCACTACTCCTACAAGGTCGACAAAAAGACCGGCGACATACTGCCGGTCATCGTCGACAAGTTTAACCACTGCATTGACGCCATTCGCTACGGCCTTGATGGCTATATCACCAGCTCAGACAGCCTCGGCACCTGGGCACAACTTGGGAAAGGCTGAATATGTCCGAAACAGAAAGCATGTCGCAGCCTGTACCAACGCGTGACAGCTATGAAAACTTCATTGCCCGCATGGGTGTTAATGAGTCGAACCAGTCTGGTGCTGGCACCTACCGCAACAACTGGACCTCTCGCAACCGCCTCCTGATTGAGCAGGCCTACCGCACATCATGGCTGGTTGGCGCTGGCGTTGATGCAATCCCTGATGACATGACCCGCAAGGGTGTCACCATCACCTCCAAGCTTGAAGATGGTCGCAAGAAGCAGCTCGACCACGCATGGGATGAGATGGGGCTATGGGAGGCAATAAACGACACGCTGAAGTGGGCGCGGCTCTACGGTGGCGCTGTGGGCGTTATCCTGATTGATGGGCAGAACTACTCGACCCCATTAAGGATTGAAACCATAGCCAAAGACGCCTTTAAGGGCGTGATGGTGATGGACCGCTGGATGCTCAATGCAATGACTGAGCGCCGTGTGAGCGAACTTGGACCGGACTTCGGCATGCCAGAGTTCTACAAGGTCGTGACATCCGCTACCGGCATCCCGCCGTGGCGCATTCACCACTCCCGACTGATTCGCTTTGATGGCATCCCGCTTCCGTACCAGCAGCGCCTGACCGAAAACGACTGGGGAATGTCGGTAATTGAGCGTTGCTTTGATCGCCTGCTGGCTTTCGACTCCACGACTACCGGTGTTGCTCAACTGGTCTACAAAGCTCACCTGCGCACATACAGCATCGATGGTCTGCGTAAGTTGTTGGCGATGGGCAAAGACAGCCCGATGTTCAAGGGTCTGATGTCGCATATGGACATGATCCGCGAGTATCAGAGCAACGAAGGCATGACGATTATGGATGCCGCCGACAAGTTCGAGGCGCACACCTATTCGTATGCCGGGCTCAGTGACGTACTAGCGCAGTTTGGTCAGCAGGTATCAGGTGCGTTCGGCATCCCTCTGGTGCGCCTGTTCGGTCAGTCTCCTGCCGGGTTCTCTACCGGTGACACAGACCTGGCTAACTACTACGACAACGTGTCCACCCAGCAGGAGCGCAAGTTACGCCGCCCCATTCGCAAGCTGTTTCAGGTGCTTCATATGAGCCTGTTCGCATCGCCACTGCCTGATGATTTCACCTTTGAGTTTAACGAACTGTGGCAGACGCCAGACAGTGAGCGCGCCGACACCGCAACGAAGGTGGTGGCCGCAACGGTTCAGGCTGTAGATGCTGGCCTGATGACCGAAAAAGCCGGGGCCATGCATCTGCAGGAAACGGCACGCGTAACCGGCATCGGCTCAACTATCAGCGACGAGGATATTGATAATGCCAGTGACCTCCCGCCGCCGAGCGAGAAAGACCTCGATAACGTCGAAGCCACCGAACCTGAAGCGCGCCGAGAGGCAGCTGGGAACACAGCTACGACAGATAGCGCAGGCAGTCGGGGCGATAGTCGAGGGTTCTTACGATGGTTCAAATGACAGCGTCACCGACATCATGGACAGGCTGGAGCGTTACGCTGACCTGATTGAGCCATGGGCTGAAGCGGTATCAGGCCGCCTCATCAGTACGCTGGAGATTGCAGACGATGCGATGTGGCGCGAACGCTCCTATCAAATCTCTGCCGGCCTGCGCGACCTGATGGCGGGCAGTCAGGGCATGGTCACCCGCAGCATCATTCAGGAGCAGGTGAAGCTGTTTAAGTCACTCCCGCTGGAGGCTGCCGACCGGGTCTACGACATTCACAATCAGGCGATTGAGGCTGTAGTGACCGGCAGGCGATCCAGTGAGTTGAAGAAAGAAATCATGCGCACCGGTGAGGTTACTGAGTCTCGGGCGCGCACGATTGCCCGGACTGAGGTTGGCCGCGCATCCACCGCAATCACACAGGCTCGCTCTACTGCTATTGGTTCGCGTGGCTACATCTGGCGCACAGCTGACGATAGCGACGTTCGACACTCTCACAAGCAAATGGAAGGCCAGTACGTTGACTGGGCAACCCCGCCGACACTCGATGGCATGACCGGTCAAGCCGGTCAGTTTCCTAACTGCCGCTGCTACTGCGAAGTCGTCGTTCCCGAGGATTAACGATGCAATATTTCTACACGACCCGCCTCGGCAACACTCGCTTTGAGATGGCCGATGGCTCCCTGCTGTGCAAAGACGTCCCGATCGCCCGTATCGGCGCGCAGGTATACGACGAAAGCGAACTGCCCGGCATCGTTGGTGATGAGGATGGTGAGATTGTCGTTACCCGCGATGCTGACGAAGTATTCCGGCCTGAAACGCTGGCGTCATTCGAAGGTATGGCATTCACGCTGGGCCACCCGAAAGACATGGTCAACCCGGGCAACTGGAAAGAGCATGCACACGGACACATACAGAACGTCCGGCGCGGCACTGGCAACCAGTCAGATTTAATGCTGGGTGATATCCACATTAAGACCTCTGAAGGCATTCAGAAGGTGATGGATGGTCAAGACCAGATATCAATGGGCTATGACGCTGAGTATGAGCAGCAAGCACCCGGAAAGGCCCGGCAACACACAATTATCGGTAACCACTGTGCGAGCGTACCCAATGGTCGTGCAGGCATTCGCTGTTCAATTGGAGATAGCACATTCATGACTACCAAAAATCAGGGCTGGTTTAGCCAGCTGAAGCGGGCCATTAAAACCAAGGATGCCGATAGCCTGGCTGATTTGGTGGACAATGCGCCATCAGAACTGGTCGAGCCAAGCCTTGATTTGGCGCGGGCAGTAAACATCACCATCAATCCGGCACAGCCATTACCACAAGAGCGCGAGCTTGGCGGCCTGACTACCGATGAAGAAGGTGGTGAAGGTGGTGGCGCCATGAGTATTGGCGAGCTGGAGAAGAAAGTTGATGCGCTGGCGGTTCTTGTGCAGCAGCTGATTAACCCGGCGTCGACCTCTACAACTGACTCCGATCCGGACGAAGAGGACGAGAAGAAGAAAGCCACCACTGACGCCGCTTACCATCAGGGTGTGGTTGCTCGCGCTGAGCTGATTATGCCGGGCGTCAAACTGCCTGAAGGTGGCAAACTGGCTGCGTTCAAACGCTCCACCATGGACGCAGCATTCAAAACGCCAGAAGGTCAGGCTCTGCTTGCTCCGCTGGTTGGTGCAACGCCTGACTTCAGCAAGATGCCAAAAGCGACGCTGGATGCCGTGTTCGTGTCTGCGAGTGAAATCGCTAAGTCACGCAACGCTGCCCCGGTCACCACCTCACGCGCTGCTTTCTACGATTCATCCAACAAAAACTCACCGGCTGCTCTCAACAAAGCCTTCGCCGCTCACTGGAAAAAATAAGGGATAAACCCATGGTTGCATATTTGTACCGGATGCCAGTAGGCATCGCCGGGGCTATTTCACGCCCGCAAGACCTGACCACCGAGCCGGTGATCGTCGACTCATCTAACATTTTCGCGGCTTATGGCCTGGCTGGCAAAGACAGTGCCGATGGCAAATTCATCCCGCTGGCCGCATCCGATGCCGCTACCGTGATTACCGGCCTGTACGTTCGCCCATACCCAACCACTTCGACGCCAGACATGGTGCGCCAGGTTGGTACTGGTAAGAACTTCACTGGCGACGTGATGAAGCGCGGCTACATGACCGTGAATATCGGCAGCACCGCTGTTGGCCTGGTTAAGGGTGGCGCGGTCTATGTCCGCAATGCTAACCCGACTCAGGCAAGCCCGCTGGGTGCAATTCTTGGCGCAGCAGTCACCGGCGAAACTGTCGTACTGCCTAATGCCTCCTTCACCGGTGCAGGTGATGCCGCTGGCAACGCTGAAGTCGCTTACAACATCTAAGGGAACCGCTAAATATGTTTACTTTTGACCAAGCCACCGTTGACGGTTCTGGCGCTTTCCTGGTTGGCGAGCTTGAGCGTCTTGACCAGAACCTGAACATGCCGTTGGTGGGATACACCTGGTCGCGCGATATTGAACTGCGCGAAGATGTGTCCATCGCTGATGACATCAGTTCTTTCACCAACTCTCAGTTTGCGGCGGCGGGTACACCTAACCCGGCTGGCAAAAACTGGATCGGCAAAGACTCCACTGCAATCGCAGGCGTTAACGTCGACATCTCCAAAACCGGCTTCCCGCTGACCCTGTGGGGTATGGAGCTGGGCTGGACTGTTGTCGAGCTGGCCGCCGCCGCTAAAGTAGGCCGCCCGCTGGACACACAGAAGTTCGACGGCATGCAGCTGAAGTGGAACATGGACACCGATGAGCAGGTTTATCGCGGTGACAGTCAGTTGGGCGTGAAAGGCCTGACCAACTACACTGGCGCCGCGGTGATCAACGCACCGAAAACATGGGCGACTTCAACAGCCGATGAAATCCGTACCTCGATCAACCTGCTGCTGTCGAATGCCTGGGCTGCCACCGGTTACACGATTGTTCCGCGTGATCTGCTGCTGCCGCCTGAGCAGTTTGCGCTGCTGTCCAGCATCATCGTCTCATCTGCCGGTAACCAGTCGCTGCTGACCTACCTGCAGAACAACACCATCGCATTCCATCAGAACGGCACCCCGCTGAATATCCGTGCGGTTAAGTGGCTGAAAGGGGCTGGCGTTGGCGGTACTGACCGCATGATGGCATACACCAACGACAAGAAGTTTGTTCGCTTCCCAATGGTTCCGCTGCAGAACATCCCGGTTCAGTATCGCGGCATTTACCAGCTGACCACCTACTACGGCAAGCTGGGCGCTGTTGAATCTCCGTACCCGGAAACCATCGCGTATATGGATGGGATTTAGGGATTTGATGCTTAAATGTAAGCGTTAATGTTATGATACCTCTTTAACCGGAGGTGTTATGAGCATTGATGAAATTCTGTCTGAATCTTTGCGTTGCTATGTATACAACCCTGAAGATGGATTGTTTCGGTGGCGCATTGAAACCCATGGCTATGGTGGCAAGAAATACCCTGGTGATGTGGCTGGGACTATGAAGGCTGGTTATGTGCAGCTTACTATCGGTAAGACTCGATATAGGGCCCATCGCATAGCCTGGCTAATCGTCCATGGCACGTTTCCGGGTGATGATGACATTGATCATGCAAACCGCGCCAAAAGCGACAATCGAATTTCAAATCTCAGATTGAAAAGTCGCAGCCTTAACAATCACAACGCCCCCAAGAAATCCGATAACACTAGCGGATTCAAAGGTGTGTCGTGGGATAAGGCAAAGCAGCGATGGTGGGCAAAAATCACTGTTGATAAAAAAACTCATCACATTGGTTATTTCAGTGATTTTCGCGAGGCCGTAGAGGCCAGGTATTTTAGTGAAATCAAGCTAACCGGTGAGAGTCACACGTCCTTTGATGATCTGCCATTTGAGCCTTATTCAACTCCCGAATTGATTGAAAGGGTGTCTCATGAGAAGGATCGAAGGATGCGTATTTCCACCACTGTCAGGTCGAATAATAAATCCGGGCATCCCGGCGTTAGTCTTTTTTAAGCGAACGGGAAAGTGGGCAGCTCGAATCACGGTTAACGGGAAAGAGCACCACTTAGGATACTTTTCGACAAAGGAAGAGGCCATTTCAGCCAGAAAGTCATTTGAAAAATCCCTCAGCATCTAACCTATCCGCCCCGAAAGGGGCATTAAGGAGAATGTAATGGCTAAGAAGACCATTCGTGTGCACACCCCGTTCAAGTTCAACAGCGAAGACGGCACGGCTCAGGAGTTCAGCGTTGGCGAGCACACGGTAGACGATAAGGTAGCCGACCACTGGTTTGTTGCGGCGCATGCCGATGTCACTGGCAAAACCAAAGCGCCGGCGGACACCAAAGAGTTTCAGGCGCAGATTGACAGCCTGACCACGCAGCTGGAAGACAAAGATAAGTCCATTGGTGACCTGCAACAGTCGGTTACTGAGAAGGATGAAATCATTGCTGACCTGACCGAGCAACTGGCAGCACTGCAGCAGCCTGTGACTGATCCGGCACCGGAAGGTAACAACGATGGCAAGAAACCGAAACCTGCCGACAGTAAGTGATTTTCGCCGCGACTTCCCGCAGTTCTCTGACGCCACCAAATACCCCGACGCAGTAATCCAGTTCCGGCTCAATCTCGCCGACTTGCTCATTGATGGCTCCGCTATGGGGGGATATGTTCCCCTACTTAGTGGAGTTGTTCGTTGCGCATTATATGGTGCTGAACGCGGCTGACACAGCCGCCGGGGTGCTCGGTGGTGCCGGTGGTGCTACGAGTGGCGTCGTGGCATCCAAATCAGTAGATAAGGTCAGCGTGAGCTATGACAACAGCTCGACACTGAACGCGGATGCTGGCTTCTGGAACTTCTCACGCTACGGCGCGGAATTCTGGCAGATGCTGCAGTACTTCGGGTATGGCGGGATTCAGCTATGAAATCAGGCCTGACAGTTCGCAGTGACAGCGCTCAAAGCATTCTGGACGCCCTTAAAACCCTCGCGAACAAGGATGTTCTGGTGGGCATCCCTGAATCGAAAGATGAGCGTGACGATGGCGATATCGGCAATGCGGCAATCGGCTACATCAATGAGAGCGGCTCCCCGGCGCAGAATATCCCGCCGCGCCCGCATCTGAAGCCCGGCGTGCGGTCGGTAGAGCAGGATTTCATGCCTCACCTCAAGGCTGCCGCTCAGAAGGCGCTGGAAGGAAATGCAGAGGGCGCGGTGACATCACTCGATCGTGCCGGGACAGTGGCCGCTAACGGGGTGAAGAGGTTCATCACTGCAAGCGGCTTCACTCCTCTCGCCGAGTCTACCCTGGCGGATAGAGCACGGCGCGGGCGCGCTGGAGCAGCCAAAGAGATGGCAAGTCGGGCTGCCGGATACGCACCTAACAATGCCAATGCAAAGCCGCTCATTGACACAGGCGAGTATCGCCGCTCAATCACGCACATTGTGAGGGATAAAGATGCCGACTCTTGATGTTACTGACGTTCTGCTATCGCCTGAATTCCTCGATACAACGCTCACCGTGAAGCGCAATGCCCAGACTGTCGATGCAGATGGCTTTCCCAGCAACGCACCCACTGTGACGCCATTTGGTGGAGTGGTGACGGTTGACCGCTCACTGGAAGCCCGGCGCATGCAGGCCGGTCAGGTTATTAACGGTGCAATCCTGATTGTGACCGTTTTCCGCCTGACCAGCGGCAACACCGGTATCGATGCGGACATTGTCACCTATCGCGGGCGCGAGTATCGCGTCACCTTCGTAGACCCTTACACAGCTTACGGCGCTGGCTTCGTCCAGGCTCACTGTGAACTGTTGCCATTCGACGGAGGCGCCGGTGAGTAATGACAGCACGGCAGCCGGTTATCTGACACCTGTCAGTGCGCCGCAGGCTTACGATGAGGCGCTTGAGCGAGAGTTAAGTCAGTGGGCAAGAGCGTTATCCGGATTGCCACCAGGCATGGTCAGGCCGCGCTGGACAGCCACACAGGCCGCTCTTCCTGCTGCTGACGTGAACTGGTGCGGCTTTGGCATCATCGGCTTTACGGCTGATAACGCCCCGGCGTTCGTCCGGCAGACTGATGATGGCAATCAGCTCTGGCGGCATGAAGTGATCGAGACTCTCGCGTCTTTTTTATGGCCCGCAAAGTCAGTCGATCGCCACCTTGTTTCGCGATGGTCTGACGGTTGAGCAGAACAACGAAACGCTGAAAACAAGCGAGCTCTCACTTGCTGATTATAGTGAACTGACAGCCTTCCCCGAAATCATCAATAACCAGTGGGTGCGCCGGTACGACATCACTGTGCGCCTGCGCCGCAAAGTTATCCGCGATTACGGCATCAAATCTCTGGTCGACGCGCCAGTATCATTCTTTGGAGATTAACCTATGGCACAGGGCTTACCTGTATCCAACGTTGTGAACGTTGACGTGATCATGTCCCCCCACTGCGGCGACGGGTCGTAATTTCGGTTCGCTACTCATTCTCGGCACATCCACTGTTATTCCGGTATCAGAGCGCATCCGGCTTTATACCAGCTCAGAGGACATCGGCGTTGATTTCGGCGAAGACAGTCCGGAGTACGAAGCGGCGCTGATTTACTTTTCACAATCACCACGTCCTGCTCAGGTCTACGTCGGACGCTGGGCAAAAACGCTGGCAACTGGCGAGACAGGTAGCGTTGAAACACTGGCGCAGGCCATCAATGCTGTGCTGCAGTTTACCAACTGGTATGGCCTTGGCATTGCTGACGAAGACGAGTTGACGCCTGCAGAGATTACGGCGACTGCGGCAGCAATTCAGGCATCAAGCCTGAGCCGCGTGTTTGCTGTTACGTCCTCTGATTCAGGCATCATCGACTCTGCGACCACTTCGGATGTCGCCTCTACTCTCAAAGCGGCCGGGTACAGCCGTACCTTTGTGCAGTACTCAACGAAGAGTAAATACGCGGCTCTGTCGGCTTTCGGGCGTGCCTTTACTGTCAATTTCACCGGCAACAACACCACGATCACCCTTAAGTTCAAAACTGAACCGGGTGTGACGTATGAAACCCTGACCAGCTCTCAGGCTGCCGCTGTAGATGCGAAGAATGCCAACGTCTACGTGTATTACGCGAACGACACGGCAATCCTGCAGCAGGGCGTGATGTCCAATGGTGATTTCTTCGATGAGCGCCACGGTCTGGACTGGCTGCAGAACTATGTGCAGACCAACCTGTTTAACCTGCTGTACACCTCAACCAGCAAAATTCCTCAAACCGAAGCAGGTATCACACGTCTCCTCACGAACGTTGAGATGTCGCTGGACCAGGCTGTTTCGAATGGTCTGGTCGCGCCGGGTGTGTGGAATGGCGGTGACATCGGACAGATTACCGCGGGCGACACTCTGACCAAAGGCTACTACGTGTATGCCCAACCTCTGGCAACACAGGCTCAATCAGACCGCGAGAAGCGTCGTGCGCCTCTGATTCAGGCAGCTATCAAACTGGCCGGTGCAGTTCACTATGCCGACGTTCAGATCAACGTTGTTCGCTAAGGGGATATAGATGAGTACCTACAGCTTTATGGACATTACGGCGTCCATGACCGGCCCGACCGGCTCAATCGACCTTGGCTATGGCTCTGCGAACTCCGAAGAGGGGATCACGGTAACGATGACCGAGGCTAAAAACACCATGACGATTGGTGCTGATGGCGAAACAATGCATAGCCTGCATGCCGGCAAGAGCGGCACCGTCACCATCAACCTTCAGAAAACCTCGCCGGTTAATAAGAAACTCTCCCTGATGTACAACGCGCAAAGCCAGTCTTCTGCGCTTTGGGGGAATAACGTGTTCCTGCTGCGAAACAAAGCATCAGGCGACATCGTTACCATCCGCTCTGCAGCTTTCCAACGCCAGCCTGACTGGAATAACCCAAAGGTTGCCGGAATGGTCGCGTGGGTGTTTGACGGCGGCAAAATCGACGAAGTGCTCGGGGAGTTTTAATCGATGGAATTTGAAATTAAAGGCGTTAACTACCGCGCATCAAAGCTCAGTGTTTTCGACCAGCTGAAGGTATCCCGTAAGTTGCTCCCGGTTCTGGCCGGGATGCTCGGTGACTTTCAGGGCATTAAGGCTGCCGCGCAGGGTGGCGATGTGAATAAAGCCATTGAAAGCGCGCTACCGAAAATTGCTGACTCGCTGGCAGAGATGAGTGAAGAAGATACGAATGCGATCATCTTCCCCTGCCTGTCCGTAGTCGCCCGGCAGAACGGCAAGGTATGGGCACCGGTAATGGTTCAGGGCGCGCTGATGTTCGATGACATCGACCTGATGAGCATGCTGCAGATCGTCGGTCGGGTGGTGGGCGACAGCCTGGGAAATTTTTTGCCCGCAGCCCCCGACAAAGAGATTGCGGACAACTCAGGGGCCTGACGCTTGAATCCCTACCAGATGGTGAGGATTTTCTGATGCGCCCGGTTGATGCCGGGTACATCAGCTACACCGCGCTGAAAGATGGCTCAGTAGACCTCGCAGACATTGCTCGCATGAATGACTGGCTCGACCTGAAGGCAGATAATAACAACCGCATTGAGCGCTGGAGACAGGATAATGAATGCTGAGACTATCAAGGATTTTCTGGTAAGCCTCGGCTTTCAGATTGACGATGCTGGCGCGCGCAAGTTTGACTCTGTGGTACTGGGCACCACGCTGCAGGTGGTGAAACTCGGCGCGGCAGTGGAAGCTACGGCGCTCTCCGTGGTTGCTTTTACAGCCAAAATCGCCAGCGGTCTGGATAATCTTTACTGGATGTCTCAGCGAACAGGCGCAACAGTTGAGGGCATTCAGCGCATAGGCTACGCAGTAAGCCAGATGGGTGGCTCTGTTGATGCTGCCCGTAACTCCATGGAGGGGCTGGCGCACTTCATGCGTAACAACCCCGGCTCAGAAGGTTTCCTGAATCGCCTGGGCGTGCAGACGCGTGACGCTAGCGGCAATATGCGGGACATGGCGAGCATCTTCACGGGTGTAGGCCAGAAGCTCAGCAACATGCCGTACTACCGCGCGAATCAGTATGCGCAGATGCTCGGCATTGATGAAAACACCCTGATGGCGATGCGGCGCGGGCTGGGGCAGTTCAATCAGCAATACACGCAGATGGCAAAGGCTATCGGCTTCAATGCTGACCAGGCTGCGATCGGCTCCAACAAGTTCATGACCTCGCTGCGCGCCTTCGGGCAAATGGCGGGCATGGCGCGCGATAAAATCGGCTCCAGCCTGGCGGAAGGCCTGTCGGGTTCAATTGACACTCTGCGTAAACAGATTGTTGATAACTTCCCGAAGATAGAGCAGACCATCACCAGCGGTGTGAAAGGCATTCTCTGGATGGCAGAGGTGATAGGCCGAGTAGTTTACCGGCTAATTCAGGCGGCTGGCGACATTCGAGAATGGTGGAACACACTCGATAAGAGCACGCAGCAACTGATTGAAACGCTCGGCGCACTTGTTCTGGCGTGGCGGATTGTTAATAGCGCATTCCTGACATCTCCCATTGGCAGAATCATGGCGCTGGGCCTCGCCATTCTCAGTCTGTATGACGACTATAAGACGTGGCAGGCTGGCGGCAAATCGCTCATCGACTGGGAGAAATGGCAACCGGGAATTGACTCCGCTAAAAAGGCACTGGACTGGTTCACGGACAAGCTGAATAAGCTCAACGACGGAACCCTGACATGGAAAGGCACGCTTCAGTCACTTTCTGATTTCATGAAAGGCGACTGGTCGAAGTCGATTAACGATGCGATCTCCTCCGTTAACCGTGCCTTTGGCGGCTTTCTGACTCAAATTGGTCAGAAGTTCGCTAACAGCCCGTTCTGGAAAACGCTGCAGCGCCTCCATATCGTCAATGAGAAAGACACGCAGGACATGCTGAACTTCTTCAGCGGCGAGGGTGGAAAACCGGCTGCATCAGCAGAACCAGAAAAAATGCCCGGCGAAGATGATGGCCCGGAAGCAATCTACCCTGTAGATGGCCCAGCTTCGCAGTATGCACAGTCACTGAAGCGCGGGGAGCGAAATAATAATCCCGGCAACCTGAACTATGCAGGTCAGGCAGGCGCAATGCTGGAGCGTAGTGGCGGGAGATTCGCTAAGTTCCAGTCTGCTTATGATGGTTTGCGCGCGATGGCCCGTCAGCTGATGCTGTATGCCCGTCGCGGCATTAACTCCGTGGAGGGTATCATTTCCACCTGGGCGCCATCATCTGAGAACAACACCGGCGCTTACGTTAACGCCATATCTTCACGGCTTGGCGTTGACCCGAAAGCTGCGCTTAACCTGCAAAACCCGCAGGTACTGTCTCAGCTGATGAACGGCATCATCCATCATGAGAATGGCCGCAACATCTACTCAAGCGAGCTCGTAAGCCGCGCCGCATCAGGAGCTGCCTCACCTACCGTTAATCAGGAAACTAACATCCATATTCACGGCGTGAGCGATCCGGAACGCGCAGGAAGCAGCGTCGCAGAACGGCAGATGGGCGTTAACTCCAGGCTAACTCAGCAACTCACACCGGCGGTCAGATAATGGATATTCTCTCTACGCTGTTTTCACAGCAAAGCAGGAAGATAGGCCTGATCATCCCGGACGTGGTCATCTCTGAGAAGCACAGCGATGTGCTGGAAATCACAGAGCACCCTACCGAGGATGGCGCGCCGGTTGCTGACCATGCCTACAAGCGGCCATCAGAGCTGACCATGGAAGTCGGCTTTTCCGGTGGCGGTTCGCTGCTGGACCTGCTCGACACGTCGTCCATTGGTCTTAGTCTTGGCCTGAGTCCAAAGGAGACCTACCAAAGCCTTCTCGACCTTCAGGCCAGTCGCACTCCTTTCGATGTGGTGACCGGCAAGCGCATCTACAGCAATATGCTGATACGCGTGCTTGATGTCACCACTGACCGGACGTCTGAAAATGTCCTGATGGCTTCCCTTACACTCAGAGAAGTAATTATCTCGCAGACGCAGACAATCAGCGTGGCGAACAAAACCGACATGACAGATGGAGTTAGCACCTCACCAGTGCAGAACACTGGCACTAAGTCAGTGAAGAGCGCCAATGAGTCCATCCTTTCTAAGCTCTCAAGTTACTTCTAGAGGTGAGTATGCAGGGATATGAAATCCCGCTATCTCCCGATAATCAGGCATTCAATATCCAGCTGAATAACACCACCTACCAGTTACAGGTTGAGTGGCGCGACTTTGCATGGGTACTTGATTTGAAGGACAGCGGCGGCAATGAAATCGTAAGCGGGATTCCCATGGTGACCGGAGGTAATCTGCTTGCTCAGTGGGACTACCTTAATCTGGGCTTTGCGCTTGAAGTGGCCTGCGATGACGTCACGCAGGATTATCCGACCAAAACTGACCTTGGCATACGCAGCCATCTCTACGTAATCACGGAGTAAGTATGAGCCAGAACTGGATGCGCCACTTTGAACTGCTTCTGGTTGATGAGTCTGGCGCAGGCATCAGCCTTTCTGATTTCAAAGTCGTGTTTAATATCGAGTGGACGAATGCCTTATGGCCCCGCGTTGCTACGGTGAAAATCTACAACCTGAAGAAGGACACCGTCAGCCGGATACAGGGGAAGGAGTTCTCCAGGCTGAAGATGATCGCCGGTTATGATGGCCTGGCCGCGCCGGTCGATGCCAGTCAGGTTGGTATTGCGCGCAATGTCGATGCGACTCAGGTCGGCCAGACTGATGGTCAGAACTTCGGACAGATATTCGATGGCGAGATTCGCTTTACGATAACCGGGCGCGATAATCCGACTGATACATACATTCTGATTCAGGCTATCGACGGTCATCAGGCGTTTGTGGCTGCGAAGGTCAACACCACGCTGGCAGCCGGTTACACGGTGGCAGATTTGCATGCAGCCACAATGCAGAGCTTCCAGCCCTTCGGCGTCACCCAAGGAATTACCGCTCAGATGCCGGATACCGTTTTCCCTCGCGGGCGTGTGATGTATGGCATGGCGCGCGACGTGATGAGCAACGTGGCTGACCAGTGCAATGCCAACTGGCAGATCGTGGATGGTCAGGCTCAGATGGTCAGCACTGATAAGTACATCCATGAAGCGATCGTACTGAACAGCCGCACCGGACTCATCGGCATGCCACAGCAGACCATGGGCGCTGGCGTTAACGCACGCTGCCTGATTAACCCCAATATCCGTGTTGGTGGACTGATTGAACTGGACCAGGCTTCCGTGTACCGCTCGGCGCTATCCAGCGACGAAGTTCAGCGGTCGGGAGGGCGCATATTTGAGACCGAAAATAACGGGAATCTGAACGTTAACGGAACACTGCAACAGCCCGCAAGTATTGCGACCGATGGCGTGTATATCGTGCAATCCATCAGTTATACTGGTGATACACGCGGGCAAGCCTGGTATATGGATTTGATGTGCAGCGCCAGAGGTTCCGCAGACCTTCAGACAACATCGGCCTTAAACAGGAGCGCGGATGCATGAAAATTAAAATTGTAATGGTCGCACTTTCACTCTTAAGCGCGGGTGCATTAGCAAGTGATCTGGCTAAGCCCCTCATGCAGTGCGGGCCATTCACACTGTCATCAAGTAATGATGGCTTCATGCATGTAAATAACATCCGACCGGTCAGTCAAAAGTTTAGGTTCACAAACGTTGCTGATGATTATAAGAACATCACATATCAATGGATGGTGCCTAGAGCTGACTATCCTGGATATTACGGCATGGATTTTATCAAGCGCAATGGCAAAGCCATCCTGAACGTTGAGGCCATCCGCTCAAACATGAATGAGCCGAGAATGTTCGGAACGTATGACTGCAAAAAAATCTAATCTAGTCGCAATTTAATGAACCCGCTTCGGCGGGTTTTTTTATTGGAGCTAATATGCCAGTTTCACCACAATCACAGGCTGGCGGTGAATCGCAGGCCTACAAAGCTTTGTCAGATTCCATCTTCTCCATGCTCCGCGTTTCCATGCCTGGCATCATCCAGACCTTTGACCCGATCGCCTGCACCTGCACCGTCCAGCCAGCCATCAGCGGTCAGGCGGCAGATGAATTGGGTAACTTCAAATCGGCACCGCTTCCTTTACTTCTCGATGTGCCAGTGGTGTTTCCACGCGGTGGCGGATGCACGATCACCTTCCCGGTTAAGGCCGGGGATGAGTGCCTGGTCATCTTCAGCGACCGGTGCATTGATTTCTGGTGGCAGAATGGCGGCATTCAGGAGCCTGTAGACCCGCGACAGCATGACCTGTCAGATGCATTCGCTATCATCGGCCCGCAGTCTCAGGCTCAAGTGATAAGCAACATCAGCCCCTCAACGCTGCAGATGCGAACCGATGACGGCACGGCCTATATCGAGCTCGACCCGAACAGCCACGCAGTGAATATCGTGGCGCCGGGCGGTCTTAACGTAACGACACCTCTGGCTGAATTTAGCCAGGCAGTAACGATAACGGGGCTGCTGACATGGATGGGCGGCATGGTGGGCAGCCTTGCGTCAGGCACCGCAGCAAAAATTACCGGCGCCATCGAATTCATCGGCAGCCTGAAATCCAACGGCAAAGACATCAGCGACCAGCATACGCATAACGGCGTGCAGTCTGGCTCTGGCAATTCTGGCAAGGTGAACTGATGCGATACAGACGCGAAGATGAAAACGGTGATTACACCTTTGGTAAAGGGGATGACACGTGGCTGACTAACTCTGCAGAGTGTGTTGCTCAGGCGATCAAGACGAGATTCCTGCTCTGGTACGGTCAGTGGTTCCTCGACACCACAGAGGGCACGCCGTGGGTTCAGTCGGTGCTCGGGAAGCAGAAACCAGAAACGTACAACCTGGCTATTCGTAAAAGGATACTGGAGACACCCGGAGTTAACTCGATTAAGTCGTTTGATACCAACCTGAATACCTCCTCCCGGCGTGTGATTTTCACAGCAACCATCGACACCATCTACGGAACGACGACCGTCACAAGCGAGGCATAATGGCTCTCAATCTCGATACGCTGGGGCTCTCCGCTACGGTGACCGCCTCAGGGATAAGTGCGCCCGATTACCAGACAATCCTGAGCACCATCACCAGTTATTTTCAGCAGATTTACGGCACCGACGCCTACTTGGATCCAGACAGCAAAGACGGTCAGATGGTTGCCCTTGTGGCACTAGCGGTGCATGACGCAAACAATACAGCCATTCAGGTTTACACCTCCTTCTCTCCGTCAACCGCACTGAATGACGCTCTCACGCGTAACGTGAAAATCAACGGCATCACACGCAAACCCTCAACTAACTCAACGATTGATTTAACGTTGACGGGAACAGCCGGCACCACCATCACCAACGGCTCAGTGAAGGATGCTAACGGCATGGTCTGGAACCTGCCTGCAAGCGTCACTATCGGCGTTGGTGGATCGGTTACCGTGACAGCAACCAGCGCGGTTGCTGGTGCCGTTGCGGCGGTAAGTGGCTCAATTACGCAAATCAACACGCCTACGCGTGGCTGGACCGCAGTTAGTAACTCCAGCTGCGGCCGCAGTGGGTTCAGATGCAGAAAAAGACTCAGCACTGCGCATCAGGCAGGGCCAGAGCGTTGCTATACCGTCTCTCACGCCGTTTGAGGCAGTCGATGGTGCGCTGGCTAACGTATCAGGCGTTACCCGCCACAAGCTCTATGAGAACGATACCGGTGCAACTGATGCTAACGGTATTCCTGCGCATTCCATTGCTGCCATTGTGGAAGGTGGGGATGTCACTCTGATAGCTCAAACGATCCGCGGCAAAAAAGGTCAGGGTGTAGGAACGTTCGGCAGCACAACCACACAGGTCGCTGACAAATACGGCAATCCGCATAACATCAGCTTTTCAAGGCCATCTAAAGTGCCGATTTACGTGAATATAGTGCTGAAGGTTTTCACCGGCTACACCACGCAAATTGGTGAGCAGATTAAGCAGGCGATAGCTGATTACATTAACTCGCTGACGATCGGTGATGACGTCTTACTCAGTCGTCTGTATTCGCCTGCCAACCTCGGCGTAGTCAGTGGCGGTAACGCGCGCTATTACGACATCAACAGCCTGCAGATAGGCAAGTCAGCCGGTGTCGTATCAGCTTCAAATATTGTCATTGCCTACAACGAATCCGCCACCTGCAGCGCGGCTAATATCTCTATCACGGCCTCGTCATGAGTAAATATACCGACCGGATAACAAATTACCACAGGGGAAAGCCCCTGTTCGTTGATCACATCGACCTTTCAACACGACCACTTACAGACACATCCGTTGCCATTAAGGGGCTTGTGTCAGCCTTTGACATTGATGAAGCGGTTGGGGTCCAGCTGGATGCGCTGGGCGAATGGATAGGCAGAAGCCGGATTGTTAGTCAGCCAATATCTGGCGTTTATTTTTCTTTTGATACTGCTGGTCTTGGTTGGGATCAAGGGGTATGGCAGGGGCCATATGACCCCGACGCTGGTTATACCAGTCTCAGTGACGACACCTACCGCATCATATTGAAAGCAAAAATCGCCATTAACAACTGGGATGGAACTAACGATAGCCTGCCTCAGATTCTGGATAGCGCGCTTGAAGGCTCAGGCCTGACGATGCAGATCGTGGATAACCAGGACATGACAATCGGCGTATGGGTATTTCCCGACACTGATATCAGCAATGTGTCTCTGGAGTTAATTGCGGCTATACGGCAAGGCTATCTGACAGTTAAAGCGGCTGGCGTCTATGCCGGAAGTATCTCAACCCCATCAGTAATCACCCCCTCAACGGGAAACAAATTCTTTGGTTTCGACCTGGAAAATCAATATATCGCCGGATTCGATGATGGCGCATGGGAGAAAAAACTTTAATGGCTACAAATGACTTTAAACCATTCGCCATCGGCAGCGGAGCCAACGTTACGAGTCAAGCGGATTATGAAGCGCTTGCTGCTCTTATCACCGGCTTTCAGTCAGGCAAGGCCAGTTCTGCGCAAATCAACAAGTCGATCCGCCAATCATCAGTGATGGCATATGTACTGGCTCAGTTCATTTCGGACAGCACTGCAAATGATGTTCTGGACAACGGCACGCCGGATACCATTCTTGCAAACCTGAAATCCGGACTGACAGCATTAACTCCGGGTCGGCTCTTGAACATGCAGCTTTTCACTGCCTCTGGAACATACACGCCAACCCCCGGCACCAAATCTATCGTTGTAGAGGTTCAGGGCGCGGGCGGTGGAGGTGGTGGAATTGGTGGAGCAGGCACAAACACTGTTGCTGTTGGTAACGGTGGTGCAGGCGGTGGCTATGCTAAATCTCGATTAACCTCTGGTTTCTCAGGTGGAATTTTCATCACTGTTGGCACAGGCGGCCCGGGTGGAAACCTGGCTCCAACTAATGGTAGTGATGGGGGGGTTATCTTCGTTCGGTTCAGCAATTGTCGCAAATGGCGGGGCGGGAGGTCTGGGTCAGAATCAAACAACGCCTCCATATTCGGTGACCGGATCACTAGGTGGTATCGCTACAGGTGGCAATATTGTCAATATGCGCGGAGGGGCTTCATCTAATGGAGCGGCACTGAGTTTAGGTAACGTGTTGCCGGGAATCGGCGGGGCCGCAATGCTGGGCCTGCCAGTTTTAAGCCCAGCCAACAATGGAGCGGCAGTCTATACAGCTTTCGGTTATGGAGCCGGTGGTGGTGGTTCATATGCATTTAACCGCGCTGGCTTTTCGGGCGGAAATGGTGCTAACGGTGTGGTTATTATTTGGGAGTATGCATAATGTCATCTTACGCTTTGATTAAAGACGGAATTGTGGTTAATGCAGTGCTATGGGATGGTCAAGGTGATATTTTTCAGGAATACGAGACGTATGAGATAAAGGATGGGGAGCAGGTAGGTCCTGGATATACCGCAAAAAAAGACTCGAAAGGAAAATGGTCATTTTCTGCTCCAGTAGTAGAAATCACACCTGAAGAGCAGGCGAATAAAAATATACAGGCAGCATCATCTGCATATGACCTCGCGTCAGCCAAGATTACTGCATTAAATGAAATTATTGAAGATGAAGACTATTCTTCATACCCGGAGGCTGATGTCCGGGCGCAACTTTCAACCTGGACATCCTACAGGAAGGCTTTGAGGGCTTATATTGCCAAAGGAGATGGCTCGGCAAAGCTTCCCACATCTCCTGAGTAAACTGCATCTAGTTGGCAGCCTTGCCGGATTGTGATTTCCTATTAATCCTTACCACCTCTAGTATCCAAGTGGCGATTACGCCAGAGCGCCTGATCGCCACTTGGTCTATGTATTTTGAGAATAAACTTGATACTGCAAGCGTGAATGAAGTAACAACAATGGCGCAGATTGCAACAGAGTGAAGGCTCCATGAGAACCTCTCAATAATGATGGGGGCAACAACAGCCAATATTATTGAATGCGTTAGGTATACAGAAAACGACAACCTTCCTAACCATTGGAATAAAGCCGTCTCCAGTAGCTTTAACGGGCTGGTGCTAATCAGGAAGCAGGTCATAATGAGAATAGTTCCGATTATGCTTACAATGAACCCCTTGGTTAGCTCCATTCCATTCTGATTGGCATAGTCAAGCAATGTGTTAACGTATGTATATGATTTACTCTCGGAATTAAATCCGTACAGATAAATTCCAATGATTAAAGTGATGCAAGATAAAACCTTTCTTTTGGCTGAACCGCCAGCAACCACATCAAACGTAGCCATAAAAACGCCTGCAGCAAAAAGCCCAATACCCCATACAAAAGGCGTGCCGCTGTGAATACCATACGCAGCGATAACGGCAGTAACCATTCTTAATGATGCGGTATTCCCACCAAAGCATGCTAACAAAAAGTAGACCATTATTGAGCCAAAAAACTCGATATTAATTGTCCATAGAACGTAATTGAAAGTTCCATTCCCAAGAATTATTGAGCCGTAAACTGCATCTTTAATGGCAGCCATGCCGTCAAGTGGTGCAGTGTAAGCATTGTACAAATCATTTCTTGGTCCAACCAGGTTGGCAGTGAAGAATCCAAGCATCATCAGGCTTACACAGAGTGCAATTGAGCAAGCAACTGGTATATTTAAACGAAAATACCTTTTGATTATAACTTTCGGAAGAACCTCCCATTTTTTCATAGTGCCTTTTCTAACTGCCGAATAGGAAAGAACAAACCCACTCATAACAAAAAAAAGCATTACTGCCGACGTCCCCTTATAGAAAAACGTAAATGGACTATCAAAAAGCGCCTGCGCCCAAGATTTTGGCCTTGAGTCGAAAGAAGAACCCATGTGAAGGTAAGGAAACAATAAAAGCGTGATATGGGAGAAGATTACAAAAATAGCAGCAACTCCCCCTAAGCCCATCCAGTGCAATGATCTTGTTAGTTTTGGACACTACGCTGCTCCGTGCATGTTAATTAACTGTTCGTTTTTTCTTATGTGTAGGATATCTCAAGCGACGCCTGAGTTATAGAAAAGCCATCTGATTTAATGGGATTATTCTTGTGATAGAAATGGAGACATAAAAAAAGCCCGGCGACCGGGCAATGACTCATCCGCTCCTGTCTGAGCAGGCTACGGGGTGGGTGATTTGAGATTAGTCGCTCACCATCGCAGCCGCCAACTAAAAACCCTGTGCCATCAACCCCTTTACAAATCTGTGAGCCGCTCCGCCTTGATCAAAAGTACAGATCGATATTACTGTTTATCCATACAGTATTTATCAGAGGAGGATTTATCATGGCGAGAGAGAGTGACATACAGGCGGCCTTCATGGGCTCGCTGGTGCTGGATGGTAGGGGAAGGCAGACGCTTACCACTGCTGCTTTCCAGAAGCGGCTTGATGACGTGAATCACGTCTGGACGCTGGCAGAGTGCAACAGGTGGATACGTCGGTATCAGAACTTCTTCTTCGAGCTGGTCACGGAGGAGAGTGAAAACAAGACGTGGGCACTCCGCAGCATGGGATACGTGAGGTAGCTATGGGATTTCCATCACCTGCAAACGACTATATTGAAAAGCGCATCGACCTGAACGACATCCTGATGCCGCACCGCAATAACATGATCCTGATTGAGACGCCGGACGGGTTCGTGCTGGCCGACAAATCACTGAAGCCTGTGCCAGGCGATAAAGTCGCTTTCCAGCTCGGCGAGTTCCCGCAACTGGGCAGATTATTCAGCTCTGGGATTATCACCTCAGACGGTGAGACGATCGACGGAGAGGGCATGGAAGGGATTATCGTGCTGGGGAAAGTGACGGCGGAAGTGATGTCAGTTTATGAGCCCAGCAGGCCGATCATCTGATGGGACAGATTTGAGACACGCAAAGGTTTGAATCTCTTTTCAGGCCTTTGCATGTTTTCACATCATGGGACGTGTGAGCGCGGCAGGATGCGGTAAGTTACTGTGTTAAAAGATCATTCTAGGAACTTCTAAGCCGTAGGTCACAGGTTCGAATCCTGTAGGGCGTACCAAATTCTCCCTTCTGATACTCTCTCCTGAAGTCTGTAATCCCTTAAAAACAAAAATTATAACGAGCTCCAAAGTTAATCATTGTGCAGCAGAACAAGGGAAAAGCGAGTGATAAAATAGCCCTCTGCTTCATCCTTTCTATCACAAATTAAACAGAAACTGATGCATAGCACTTGCTGAGGCAATGCCCCCCTTATACAGAACTGTATCCTTGCTTTGAATGATTTTTATATTGAGGAAATGCCAGCTTAAGTTGCCCATGATCCACCAGCTGCTTAAGATATTGCTGGCGCAGCGCATTAGGGTTACGGTTCAGGATTTCTCCTAGCGCAGATACTGAAATAAAATGTCCCTGGCATACTGTCAGGATCACCGTATTCATCTGATCCTTGTTCTTTAGTCGCAGCTTTTTACGCGGGACTGCCGCTTGCGCATACAAATTATTACGGAACGCTTGTGTCAGATTATCTACAGAGTCTATGTAGGGTAAGTCAATAAAGCGGTTTAATATGCGTCCATGTTCATCCCTTATAACGTATTGATGACCATCTTCCAGACCAGACTCGTTCATTGCTGAGTCATCTGGCGCAATATCACGCTGTGTCAGGCCATCATCGATATGTGTGGAGTCCTGTACGCTATGTGTGGAGCTCTCACCATAATGTGTGGAGCTGCTTAACACATTAACCACACCCTGTGAGAAGACTTCCTCTGGTGTCATCACTGATACGCCTGGCAACGTGTAATGTTTGCTCTTCTGCTCCCCAGCTGACGCGAGGAAACCTTTACTTTCCAGCCGGGGGAGTGTCAGAGTAACTTCCCGTGGATGCTTAGTGGTTAGCTGACATGCACGTTCATGATTTACCCAGCCTTCAATGGCTGCTGTTGCAATAATGACCTGTTCAAAGTCGTCAAGCACGTTGAACCGCTCACCAAATTGCTGGTGTAACGCGTCAAGGATGTGCTGAGGAATAAGACTTGCAGTTGATAGCTCGAGCAGCGTCTGCGCTGGTATTGGTTTTTCCCATAACTTTGGTGTTCTCCAGTTAGCCGACGTCCAGCCACTGAATATTTTAGGCATTCCTGAACCGGCTTTCTCGCCCAGCCCAATAAGCAGAAACATCTGGTGCAGAAGGCGATTACGACAGTCGCTTGTACCGCCTGCTACCACATCTTCTAAAGGCAGGCGCATAAGCCCTGGGTTCCGAAAACCGAACATATCGGGTCGTTTAACAATGAGAATGGAAACCCGATCCGAGTAATCAGCGTGCACCAGCGTATTAACCAACGCTTCGCGCAACGCGATGTGGACTGGCGTATCGGTTTTACGCTGCCCTTCCTCAAGGGTAAAAGGGACTTTAAGATCGGAAACCAGCCTCTGATAAACTTTGCGGTAAAAATCAAAGAGGTTGCCTGACCAGGTGCCGTCAGGAGTTATCCTGTCAACCCAGCGCAGTTCCGTTTTTGCCTCTGGACGCTCCTGATAATCCACTATATAGTTAGGTAAAGCAGCCGTAATGGCCTCCCACTTACCAAACATCAGAATTCCTGCAAGTGTTATGCCCTGCTTTCCCGTTTCACGGTCTTTTCTCCACCCACCAACCATCTTGAGTAACTCAAAAGGTTCACAGGCTAGATAGGGATGCTGGGGATTATTTAAAGAAAGTAAGTTGCGGTAAACTTTCAGGCTATCAAGATCGATGTCTTCGTCGAAACCATAATGCTCAGAGAGGACTTCATTGTCGCGACTGTCGTGGATTTGCTCGGCAAGCATACGCTTAACCGTCATATCATCACAGACGCGATCCCCTTCATGAAGCCGCTGGTAGGTGTTACCAAAAGGGGATTTTTTTAAGTGAACGGGCTTTTGTTTTCGCATGGCGGGAGAGATGTGTATAGCTAATACCTCCTTACCCTGTAAGCTCACCAGCTGCACATCTTTTTCGGATCGAATTACATTGGCACTGACCCGATCGCGATCGTTCAGTTGATTGAATAAATCAGTTTTAATCTTTTGGGAATCAACTACACCGACGGGCGTGAACTCACCATCCTGTTCCTTGACGCCCAGGATGACCCAGCCACCTCTTCCATTTGCCATTGCAGAATAAGTCGGCCAGAAATCTTTTGGTAACTCACCTTTGCCGTCTTTGCCACCAGCCAACTTAAACTCGACCTGCTCTGATTCAATGAGAGTCTGCAGATCAATGATATCCTGTATTTGCAAAAACATATCTATTCCTCATCCCCGAAAAACGGACTAACTTAACATACATTAATCACCCGATTTTTATCACCGCCAGTAAAATGCAGCGGATCCTCACTGCCGGGATATCCAGGAAAGACTCACGAAGAACTTTTGTGATAATCATTTTGCAAAATGTTATTCAGTAAGAAGCTGCTATGCACGAGAGGTGGTATGAACGGGAGTCATTATCATTGATGATTTGAAAGCCATGGGTATCGTCAACTCGCTCCATTTTTAGTTAACAGGCTGACCTTCAACATTACTCAATTAAAGTGGGATACAGGCTTATCGCTGCGCAGAAATCAGCACCATCATTGGTCGTTCCGCTTTTTCGGCTAAAGCCTGGTTTGTGTCGATCAGCTCTCTTGTCGGTCCTCATTCATTGACTTGAAGGAGAGTAAAACCCGCCCTCATTAGGGCATTCCGCAGTGTGCTTAAGCAGAAAGTCGATTAACGTTTTTACTCTTTTCGTTTTACCCGCGCTTTTAGGATAATAGAGATAAACCGGCGGATAAGTTTTCCAGTAACGCTCCATCACCGGAATAAATGCCTCTTTATCCGGCTGTAAATTATGAACCGGTTCAAACAGTCGCCCGATACCCAGCCCGTTGCGAATGCCATCAGCCATCACCTCAATATCATTACTCATCAACTGACCCGGCATCTCAACGGTCAGCTGTTCGCCATGATGATCCAGAATCAGCGGCAGAATACGATTATTGGTGATAAACCGGTAACCGATAAGCCGGTGCTGATGCAGGTCAGACGGAGACGCTGGAATGCCGAACGCTGCCAGATAGGCAGAAGAGGCATACAAACCTTCGCGAAACGGCTTCATCAGCGGTCGCGCCACCACGCCACCTTCCAGAATGTCGCCAAACCGGATCCCCAGATCAAAACGTTCATCAATGATGTTCACGGTACCATCGTATACCGAAATTTCCAGCTGAATACCGGGATATTGCTGGCAGAAAGCGGCCATCGCAGGTTTCAGCACCAGCAGATAAGCAAAGCGCGAAAGGGTGATTCTGACCAGTCCCGACGGTTCCTGATTCTGGTCACGGATGCTTTCCAGCGATTTTTCCAGCGAGGCTACCGCTGCTGAGGTTTGTTCCAGCAGCTGCTGTCCGGCATCGGTCAGCTCAATCCGGCGCGTGGTTCGCACAAATAGCGGATGACCGATGTGCGCTTCAAGCAGCTTCAGCGCCTTACTGACAGAGGGGGGAGTAATCTCCAGTTTGCGAGCAGCCGATGAAATATTTCCTTCGCGGGCAATGCTCTGGAAGATGCGTATCTGATTATAGATGGCGTTGTTCACGGGATAATCCTGACACAATCGGGCTGCTTATTATTAGCCGCAGGCTAAATATCTTTGAGTCAATAGTGGCCTAATCTTCACTAAATCGCGAGCATATACTCCTTATCAGTTCCCCCCTGGCCGTGAATCTCAGGAGATTGATATGCGAATTTTGTGTCTGGATAAACCCGCGCCCGAAGCCACGCTGGAAAAGTATCACCCTCATCTGACTGCCGAAGCTTTCCATGCCTGGAGTCTGTATAAATCCGGTGCGCTACGCGATATTTACTACCGACAGGATCGACCCGGCGTCGCGATTTCCTTGAATGCGACTCGGTGGAACAGGCCCAAAGCCTGCTGGCTGACTTTCCGCTGGCAAAAGCCGGTCTGCTGAGTTTTGACTGCATCCCGTTAGGTGCATTCACCAACTGGGAAAGCCTGTTCGCTGCGGAGTATAAGCCTCAGCAAGAGGGCGTGACCCAATGATCAGTCGCAAACCGCTACCGTGTGTTGTCACCAGTCATCCGACAGGTGTCAGGCAGGCGGCGCAGTAAAAACGCCGCGTGAAGCGCTAACGGCAGGAAAGGCGGATGCCGTAGCGAGTGGATTTGATTAAACGGTGCCGGACGGCAAAAAGTACCCAGCGCGTGATGGCATCGCCAACGCCTGGCCATCTGTTAAAAAAAGATGATTAAAAACTGAAAATGAAAAATATATTAATTATTTCCGGTCATCCTGACCTGAGCCATTCGGTCGGTAATGCTACCATTCTTAATGAAGTCGCTTCTGCGCTGCCTGATGCTGAAATCCGTCGTCTGGATGCACTTTATCCGGACAACAACATCAATGTCAGCGCCGAACAGGATGCACTGCTGAAGGCAGATATTATCGTCTGGCAATTTCCCTTCTCATGGTATTCGCTGCCAGGGCTCATGAAGTTATGGCTGGATGACGTATTTGTTCATGGGTTTGCGCACGGATCGACGGCCAGACTCGGCGGTAAAAAAACTGATCCTCTCCTTCACCACTGGCGCACCGCAGGCGTTATACGCGGCAGATGGCGTCTTTGGTCATCAGCTGGAGGATTATCTGATTCAGTTTGAAACCACCGCCCGGCTCTGCAATCTGGAGATGCAGAAACCGGTTTATACCTGCGGGATAAGCTATGCCAGTCGTAATGAAACTATTATCACGCAGCAAATTGCTGCAGCAAAGCAACACGCGTCGCGACTCATTGCTCAGCTCAATACGGAACTCACAACGGCTTAATAGCCAGATGAAACAGAAATCGCGCCGGTTAATACACCGAATGAATCGCAAATCACCTCATCCGATAATTAAGGCAGACCGTGAACAATATTACCGCTCTGACTCTGACTCTGCTGATGGCCGGCCCGGCATCGGCAGCCGCTTTAACAGAACCCACAAATCGTGTCATTAATCTGCATGAAATGGAAATTAAGGCCGGGAAAAACGGACAGTACGATGAAGTTGCCAGAGATAATATTACCCGTTCGCTGGCAGAGCAACCAGGTACGCTGGCGATGTATTCACTGAAACATAAAGAAAATGCTCATCAGGCTTATATGATTGAAATTTATGCGAGTGAAGAGGCATACCAGCAACATCTCAGTTCTGAGCCGTACCGGTCTTTTATTACACGCGCACCTGATCTTATCGGCCAGAAAAAGAGCACCGTGCTGGAGCCGCAGTTTCTGGGTGATAGACCCTTCGTACAGAATAAAGAAACCATTAATAACCTGGTGATTGTTGACGTGAAACCGGCCGATCAGCAGGCATTCCGCGATATTGTGCTGCCTGAAATGGCGGAATCAATGAAGGTGGAACCGGGCGTACTGGCGATGTATGCCGCGACCGATTCGAAAAACAGATATCGCTGGTTCTTCTATGAAATCTACGCGAGTGACGCCGCCTATCAGCAGCACCGCGAAACGCCCCATTTTCGCGACTATATCCGGCTGACAGCTGAGATGACCGACCGCAAAGAGGCGATCCCCGTGGTGCCTGCTCTGCTGAAAAACCGCGGCGCTCTTAATGCTTTTGTTAACTGACCTTTACCAGGGAGCTGATCAGAGGATGAAAAAAGTGATTGCCGCCGCCGCGATCTCCATGATGCTGGCCGACCTGGCCGCTGCTGAACCCAAAAGAGGTGAAACTATGTTGAACGTTAATCCATCCAGCCTTTCGGTTGCCGACATTGAGTCCGTCTCTCCCGCACTGGCTCGTTTCGGACGTGAAGCGATAACCGACGATCTCTGGAAACGCGATGCACTTTCGATCCGTGACCGCAGTATCGTCACGCTTGCCATTCTCATCGCCCGCAACCAGCCTGCTGAGTTACAACATTACGCCGGTGTGGCGCTCGACAGTGGCGTGACGCCTGCTGAAGTCTCCGAAATAATCACTCACCTGGCGTTCTATTCCGGCTGGCCTAATGCGATGTCCGCAATTGCGGTGACCAAAAATGTGTTTCAGGCGCGAGGTATTGGTGCCGATCAACTGGCCGAAGCCTCTCCGGCACTGCTGCCACTGAATCAGACAGCAGAACAGCAGCGTTCTGCAACGGTGGAGAAAAATGTGGGGCCGATCTCGCCCGGGCTGGTCAGATTCACCGCCGATACGCTGTTTCTCAATCTGTGGCAGCGGCCAGCGCTACAGCCTCGAGACAGAAGTCTGGTGACGGTCAGCGCACTGATTGCTTCGGGACAAAGTGCGCAAATTAGCTACCATCTCAACCGGGCGATGGACAACGGATTGACGGCTGAAGAAGCGGGCGAGATTATCACTCAGGCCGCGTTCTATGCTGGCTGGCCAAATGCCTTTTCAGCGGTTCCGGTGGTGGGGGGAAGTGCTGCGGGATCGCGCAGCAAAACAGGAATAACCCGCAGCGGGTGAGGATCTCAGGTTTTACTTCACCCGCCGTTTCTTATGCCCGCCGGATACCGGCAGAGATCCGGCAAAGTGCTGCGCCATTCTGGTGTTTTTTTCACTCCCGCCGCAATGTCATGATGATCCACTCAAAACCTCCGCTCACGACCAACCGGCCACAGAGCATAAAAACAGGGAGCACCGCGTCATGGAAAGTAAAAATCTGACAGATATTGCTGAAGACGTTTCAGACGGTGTGAAATATAAAGCAGTAATAAAGGAAGGATGGGCAGGGAAGGACGCAGGAGTTATTTAACAGAATAAATGAATTAAGCCGTGGCGGGCGCCACGGCTAATGTTTTATGCAGACTGCCACTCACTTTCAACATCCGCTTTGGCTTTAGAAAGGATGACTTTATTATCATCAACCTCTTTCACCCAGCTGAATGGAATAATGTGGTGTTTGCCGCCCGCTTCAGGATCGCTTTTCGCCAGCTTAATTTTGTCGTCGCCTTCGAAGTGGTCGACAATCCCGACATGTTCGCCATTCACATCAACAACCTGCGCGTGATCTAAAATTTCTGATTTATCTACCATGGTGGCTTAATCCTTATATTTAATGAGTTCAGTTGCCCTCAGACAAAACAAGCCTGGTTGTTAAATGCTGTTTTCGCCAGGGGGATTAACAAAATGAAATAGTTCAGTGAACTGGACCTGGTCGCAGTTATTTATTTGCGGCAGGAGAATAAAGGGCATATAAGCGAAACCGCAAACAGAGCCGGAGTATCTGCAGCCACGGGTCTGCTGACCTCACTGCCTGCCACATCGACACCATCAGATTTGCCGCAATCGTCTGCCGCCCGTTCAACAATCAACGCTATGATAATCAGGTCAATCGCCACGCCGCAGATCGGCCAGCACGCGGGCGGTTTAACTTACCCAAAGGAGTGCCTATGACAGCAGTCAGTTCCATTACCACTGAAGGTGGCGTCTGGATTAATCAGCCGCCGGTACACAGCCTGGATGGCGATACGCTGAGGTTCGAAACCGCGCTGAACAGCGATTTCTGGCAGCGTACCTGGTACGGCTTCGAACGGCACAGCGGCCACGCTTTCGGCTTCTGGGTGGAAAATGACTTTACCGTTCAGGTGCAGGTAAGGGCGGATTTCAGTCAGCTCTACGATCAGGCCGGGCTGTTTATTCAGGATAACGAAACGCACTGGGTTAAGGCGGGCATTGAGTTTAACGATGACCAGCCCGCAATTGGCAGCGTGGTGACGCGCGAGTTTTCCGACTGGTCTACCGGTGTGTTTCCCGGCGATGCGCGCCAGTTCTGGCTGCGCGCCACCCTGGAAAACGCGGCCTTAAGAATTCAGTACTCTACCGACGGCGTGAGCTGGCCGCTGTTACGGCTCTGCCCGTGGCCCGGTCAGGCGCGGCGGTTTGTCGGAGTAATGGGCTGCTCGCCTGAACGTGAAGGGCTGGCGATGAGTTTTACGGACTTCGCTATTACTCCACCGCTCGGCAAAGCACTGCACGATCTCTCCTGAGCCAGGCGGCGCATTGCATATCGTCGCAGAATCGGCTTAATTGTCAGGTCAGAATTTGCGGTGACGCGTCGCCCGTGCAAGACGACGCCTTAACAGGGAAAGCTATGCGTTGCGCCACCTCGTTTATCCCGCTGCTGGTCATCAGTTGCTGCGCCGGATGGGCACAGCAGGCCACTGCTGATACCGTCTGGCTGAATAATGGCGATCGGCTGACCGGCACGATTCGTTATCTCAGCGACGGCAAGCTGGGGATAGAGACACACTACGCCGGTACCGTCACGCTGGACTGGAGTGCGGTCAGTACGCTCGCCAGCGAGAATCCGGTGAATGTCGAAAACAAAAAGACCGGCGAACATTATCAGGTGCGGCTCTCCTCATCCGATCCCGGCTATGTCTGGGTGGAACGCAACGAGCAGGAGCAGCAGGTTTCGCTGCGGCGCATTGATGAGTTTATGAAAGCCAAAGTCCGCAGCGATCAGCTTGCCTGGACCGGCAACATTGATGCAGGCGTGAAGGTCAAAAAAAGCCTCGACCAAAACTGACGACTACAGCTTCGCGCTCAACACGAAACTGAATCAGGGAAAATGGCGTCACGATATCGGTGCGACCTACAATCGCGAGCAGGAAAACGAGAACATCAATACCGATAACTACAGCCTGCGCTACGCCTTCGACTATCTGGTCAGGGAGCAGTTCTTCTGGCAGACCCGCGCCACCTACAAGCGCGACTGGGTGGAGAATCTGTCACGTCAGGCGCTAATCGGCACCGGTCCGGGTTATCAGTTGTGGGATACCGAACTGAGCGCGTTCTCACTCTCGGTGCTGGGTGGTGCCTTTGAGTATGGCTACAGCGATGACCGGGAAGAGCGGCACTTTGGCGGCTCGCTGCGCTGGAACTATCAGCGCTATCTGCTGGGCAAATCGGTCACGCTTTACAGCAATGGCGATGTTGGCCATTCGCTGGATGATGACGGCGTATTTATGCTGGATGCTGAAGTCGGGCTGCGCTACAGCCTGACTTCGTGGTCAACGCTGCACGTTGGCTATCACCGTAATCTGGTCAGCGGCATACCCGATACCCTGAACGAAGGCATTTTCTCCACCGGATTAGGGCTGAAGTGGTAAGCCGCTGATCGAACAGCGTCGCAGCAAATCCTTACGGTTTTTATCCGGTTACAGGCGCGGGATTGGCTAAGCTGCATGTATTGTCACAACGGGAAAGCAGAAGATGATCGTAAGCAGCAGGGTGTATCGTCCGGGATGCGCGGGCGAAGAGGTCGAAGTCGATGATATCAGTGAAGTGATCAAAGAGCCTGAGGCGTTTATCTGGCTCGGGTTGTGGCAGCCAGACGCTGAGTTTATGGCGAAGATTAAAGAGGAGTTCGGCCTTCATGAACTGGCGGTTGAGGATGCACTCAATGCCCATCAGCGACCTAAAATTGAACATTATGGCGAATCGCTGTTTATCGTGGTGAAAACGGTGTGCGCTAAGGATGACAGCTGCGAACTGGGCGAAACGCATCTTTTTGTCGGAAAAAACTTCCTGATCAGCATCCGTCACGGTGCCTCTGAAAGCTACACCCCGGTGCGGCAGCGGGCGGCTGAAAACCCGGCGCTGCTGAAGTTTGGTCCCGCTTATCCGCTCTACTGCCTGCTCGATTTTATTGTTGATCGCTATGCCGAGCTCTCTACCTCGCTGAATGAACGGGTCGGACAGATGGAGAACGATCTCTTCACCAGTGAATTTGACCGCAAGTCGGTGCAGTCGGTCTACACCGTGCGGCGTCATCTGCTGAAACTGCGCAATGCGGCGCTGCCCGTGGAGGAGATCTGCAATCAGCTGATCCACCTGCATGAAGATCTGATCCCGCGTCCGCTGCGCGCCTACATCCGTGACGTGCAGGATCACGCCCGCCATGTCGTCACCGACGCGGAAGATATGCGCGAAATGCTGACCAGCGCCATGCAGGTCAATCTGGCGCTGGTGACGGTGCAGCAGAATGAAGTGGTGAAAAAGCTGGCAGGCTGGGGTGCGATCCTGGTGATCCCGACCGTGGTCTTCAGTATGTATGGCATGAACTTCGAGCATATGCCGGAGCTGAAGTCGCTGTATGGCTATCCGCTGGCGGTGGGGCTGACCCTGCTGGCCTGCGGCGGGCTGTGGGCCAAACTGCGTCGCTCCGGCTGGCTGTAAACGGCAGGATGCGGTGCCAGATTGTCCCGGTGAAAAGGTCACGACCCGCCAGATAGTGAACCGATACTGTCTGGCTATGCTTAACGCAGCGTGCAGTTTTTGTTCCTGAGCCAACAGTGTGTGAGGTCACGGTGAAAAAAGAGGATAGCAGCGGTCAGGCAGTACCGATTCAGGAAAACCTCCGCTGGGTACGCCGTGAATGGCTGATTCAGCGTATCGGTGAATACGTCCTGATTGCGCTGGTGATTCTGGGTGCGTGCGGACTCTTTTCCAAAGGCGTGCTGAGTAACGGCAGCGCCCGCTCGCCGGACGGGACCATCCAGGTGGAGTATGAACGGTTTGGCCGGGTTGAGAGCAATATGGATATGCGCATTCGCTACAACGCACCAGTAGCCGATCGCTTTACCGTTACGATTGGCGGTGGCGCCCTGGATAACCTGCAAATCCAGACGCTGCAGCCTCAACCGCTGGAGGCGGTGACGATTGGCAGCGATCTGCGGCTGACCTTTTCGGCCCGCAACACCGGACCGGATCACGCGATCTGGCTTGGCCTGCAGCCGCGCAATGCGGGCCGCATTCACGTCACTATTCACGGTGACGGCCATGCTCCGGCCCGTTTTACCCAATGGATTTATCCCTGACAGAGGCGCTTTATGGAAACGGTATTACGTGCCGCAGCGATCTACCTGGTGCTGATGGTCGTGTTCAAAATTGCCGGCAGACGCACTCTGTTGCAGATGACCTCTTTCGATCTGATTCTGCTGTTGATCATCAGTGAAGCAACTCAGCAGGCGCTGCTGGGCGACGATTTTTCTGTTACCGGCGCGGCGCTGACTATTATCACGCTGGTAGCGATTGATATTGTGCTGGGCAAATTGAAAAGTCGCTTTCCGGTGGTGGAGCAGGTGATCGATGGTGGCCCGGTGATCCTGGTCGAGAATGGTAATCTGCTGACTGACCGCATGAAGATGACCGGCATCAGTCCTGATGATGTGCTGGAAGCGGCGCGCTCCGGGCAGGGTCTGGAGCGATTTGATCAGATTAAATATGCGGTGCTGGAGGTTAACGGGCATATCTCGATTATTCCCCGAGCCGATAAAGAGTCCTGAGGGGCGTTCGCCCTGGCCTGACAGGAGAGCGCCCGTGCCGGAGCCGCGCAGGTTACACACACCTGAAATATCCTCATCCCCTTGCTGCAGCAGGCCCTGAATGCATTACAGATCCTCATTGCGTCACGCTGCGCTTGTTATGCCGCTTCCCTTGTAATCCTGTCGATTTCGTTCAGACTGAGTATTCCACTCATGCTTTATCATCAGAGCTGGCCTGACTATCAATCAGCGTTATGCTTTTACAGTCAGGATTAAATGAATGAATTTACGCGATTTACCTTCTACCCGGTTACCGGCTGGCATATTGGTCCCCTGAATACCCATCAGGCACTGGTAGTGAAATTCGGTTATATCGATCCCGATGCCCCGCGTGAAAAGGGCCCGCAGGAGACCCTGTTTCTGGGTCTGACCCTCGAAATGGCGAAAAAGCTGGTCGCCAATCTTTCCGAACACATCGACTACGCTGAAAAAAAGAGCACCCAGCACTAGTTTCTCACCGCGATCGGTACCGCGCCCACCGTCGGGCTATTTTGCTGCGCTGTCGCCCGGTGCATAAACCCGCAGTGCACTGGCGATCAGGCGAAAATGCGCGGGTGTCTGACCGATAATCTCACCATCTGCATTGATGTAATGGGGACGGCGCGTCTCAATCGTCAGCTCCGTGGCGCTGAATGCCCGCACGTTACGCCAGCGACCGTGAGTGCCGCGCCGCAGAAAGGGCAGCAGCGCAATGAGCTGCCAGCTATGCTGCAGCTCCAGACTATAGACATCCAGTAACCCATCGTCCGGTGCGGCACGCTGTTCCACTGTCATGCCGCCCCCCATAAAAGCGTCCATTGCCCACCGACACCTGAACCGTTTTGATCGGCGTCCGATGGCCCTGATGCACCAGCGTAGCGCTGAAGGGACGGCTCTGCCGCAGCACCCGCAAAGCCGCCAGGGCATAACCGCCCACTCCCCAGCGTTTTTTCGATTCCGCCGTGAGGTTGCGCGCCAGTTCCACTGAAAAGCCGATGCTGGAGACGTTCAGAAACAGGTGCTGATTCACTTCACCCAGGTCCACTGCGCGCAGCTGCCCGTCAGCGATAATCTTTATCGCGGACTCCAGGCTGGCAGGAATGCCCAGCGTGCGGGCAAAATCGTTGGCGGTGCCCAGCGGTAAAATGCCCAGCGGCAGGCCGGTCTGCATCAGTCCTGGCGCGGCCGCATTAAGCGTGCCGTCGCCACCGCCGACGATCACCGCATCAACGCGATGGGCATACGCCGCGATTAATTCGCTGTAGCTGCGGGTATCATCTCCGGCCGGTTGCAGCAGGGTGAACCCGGCCTGAGCCAGCAGCGACTGTGCGCGGCTGGCCTCGGCGCGTCCTTTGCGCGAGCGCTGATTAATCAGCAGCAGGGCAGTTTTCTCCTGTTGAGACATACTTTTGCGTTATCCCGATGTCAAAATGGCTGTAACGAGACGGCAAGTACAGCACTGGCCTGACCGGTGAACAACCCTGCTTGCGCTACTTTACGTAACCTGTTGAGTGCCATAAGCGGCGATAAAGATCGTCTACACTGCTAAGGGTCAGATCCACACTGAGGAGTTGCGATGACAGAACACGAATTCAGAAAATTGTTAGCCGAACAGGGTTTTGACGAGCCTCTGTTGATTGAGCGTGCAGCCGCCGCCCAGCTTGATAATCATGTACATCCCTTTGAAGCACTGGCACTGATTCTGAGTGGTGACATCACCATCAGTACCGAACAAGGCGATACCACCTATCATCCCGGTGAGACATTTCATCTGCAGCCCAATGAACTCCATCGTGAGGCGTTCGGGTCGCAGGGCGTACGCTATCTGGCGGGACGTAAATATGAGTGACTGGCAATCAGCATGAAGGTTTCTGACGATCTTTTTTACCCGGCTGTCACGCTCGCCGTTCCGCCAGCGCTTTCGTCTGGGACGCGCGGAATATGATTATGCGAGCAGCAAAGGCGAGCCGGTATTGCGCCAGCACGCCGCTGAGTTTGTGGCACAGCGGCTGGCGCCTGCGCAGCCTGAAAATGATGGCAAGCAGACGCCGATGCGCGGCCACCCGGTGTTTATCGCTCAGCACGCCACCGCAACCTGCTGTCGTGGCTGTCTGAGTAAGTGGCACAATATCGGACAGCACCAGCCGCTGAGCGCGGAGCAGCAGACCTATATAGTGACGGTGTTACTGCAGTGGATCACTCATCAGATGCAGCAGCCTGCACCGCCTGCTCGCGTTAGCCGAAGCCAGCCGAAACCGGACGACGATCCGCAACTCGCACTTTGGTAATGGACGAAAAAGCTACAACCGGCGGCTTTTTCTGGTGAAAACTGGCCCTTTTTCATTCCTGGTTTATTCTTAAATCTTTCCTGGGAACACTATGCCAGGATTAAAACCTACACGGCAACGATTCATACAGAGGGAATTATGAAGAAATCAATTATTGCACTGTCTGCTATTTTGCTGGCCTCGCCGGTATTTGCTGCTACCACCACAGACAACACCGTTGCGGAAGCGCATAAAGGCGCCGATACCGCGAAGGAAAAACTGCATCAGACCCAGAACGAAGGCAAAGAGCTGAAGCTGAAGTCTGAGCACGCCGCTGAAGGCAAAAGCGATACCACCGGCAGTAAAATCACCGAAGGTACGCAGAAAGGCTGGCACAAAACCAAAGAAGGCACTGAGAAAGGCTGGGATAAAACCAAGCAGGGTGCTGAAGATCTGAAAAACAAAGCGACTAACTAATTCGCGGCTGTTCTCAGGTTAAAAAAAAGAACCCACCGAAAGGTGGGTTTTTTTTATGGGTGATAAAGCCGACGCGTAATGCCCCTGGCAGCAACGCATAAGCTCAACGCGCAGGGAACACGGTCAGAAGAGGAAAGCGTCCCGCGCCAGGGATGGCGCGGGCCGAGCATGCCATGGATGGCGGGTTTTGCGCCTTTCCGATCTGACCGTGTTTCCTGAGCAGGCCTCGCTCTCACTGCGATACTAACCTGGGTTTGCCTGACGCGGATTAGGCTTTCTTTTCCGCTGTTTCTTTCTCCGAGGCGGCTAACGCCGCGACTTTCCTTTCCGTCTCTGCAGCCGCATCGGCGGAGGCCGCCGCCGCTTCAGCCGCAGCCTCTGCCGCGGTATCGGACTGTTTCTTACCTTCTTCGATAAACTCTTCGTCGATGGCTTCGATGTTTTCGCGGTTATCGCGTCCGGAGAGCAGGTTCCAGCAGGCGATAAACAGAGCGGCAATCACCGGACCGATAACAAAACCGTTGATGCCGTAGATTTCCATGCCGCCCAGCGTGGCGATCAGAATCAGATAGTCAGGCATTTTGGTGTCTTTGCCGACCAGCAGCGGACGCAGGATGTTATCCACCAGTCCGACGATCACTACGAAGAAGCCCACCAGGAACAGCCCTTTCCACAGTGCACCGGTGGCGAAGAAGAAGATCGCCGCAGGCACCCAGATAATGGCGGAACCGACTGCCGGAATAAGGGAGAGGAAGGCCATCAGCGCGCCCCACAGCAGGCTGCCGTCTATACCGGTAAACCAGAATGCCAGCCCACCGAGAATACCCTGAACAATACCGACCACCACCGTGCCTTTCACCGTCGCGCGCGCCACGGCCGCAAACTTCACCATCAGGTGATGCTTCACGTAGGTTGAGAGCGGCAGCGCTTCCAGGATCAGATGCACCAGATAGGAGCCATCTTTCAGCAGGAAGAACAGCAGATAAAGCATCACGCCAAAGTCGACGGTGAAGTTGAACGTCCCTTTACCGATGATAAAGGCGCTGCCTGCCACATACTGACCGCCCTTAAGGGCAAACGAGGAGAGCTTCTGCTGAATCTGTTCGGCGTTATCCAGGTTGTTTTCAGCCAGATAATGTTTTGCCCAGCGCGGCAGATGCTGCAACAGATCGGCGAAGACCGCCGGGAACTGCGCCGAATTGGTCTGCAGTTTGTGATAGACCGCGTTGGTTTCGACCACCAGCGATGAGGCGATAATAGCCAGCGGCGTGAACACAATCAGGCAGATACAGAGCAGGGTAATCAACGCGGCCAGGCCATTGCGTTCGCCCATTCGGACCCGCAGATACGTTTTCAGCGGATGGAAAATCACCGCCAGAATCGCCGCCCATAAAATCGGCGAGAAATAGGGCGAAAGCACCTCGAAAAAACCGAGGGTGGCGATAGCCAGAATCAAAATGAAAAACCCGATGTTCAATCCTTTAAAACGCATGGAAAAACCTCATCTCGAACAACTCTGATAAACCCGACGCGCGAATTTTCTGTGTCTGGCTTTGCTTATGCGGCTGCCTCGATCACTGATTATCGGTCAGGGTTTGCTTTTTAAACGCTGCTGATGACAGCATCATGCTGGCTAACTCTTTGAAAGGTCTGGCAGAAGTGATGAACGGGCAATGTGCGTTCGCTGCGTGACTTCCTATAGGTAACACGCTGCAACTGACAGCAGCGCGCTGAATCCTACATTAGCGTAGCGGTTTCGACCATTATTGGTAGGTCAGAGACTCATGATCCCGGGGGGATGCTGCCGATAACAGTATTAACTGGATAAAAAACAGGCAATGAAAAATGAGTAAACAGAGCGTTTTAATCGTGCTGCTGACGCTGGTATTAAGCGGCTGCGCCACCAAGCAGTATCCGCAGGCATCCGCGGTCACCCCGGAAGAGACGGCGATGCTGAATTGCAGCGCGCTGGATCAGGAGCTGGTGAAAGCGCACAGCGTGCAGAGTGATATTGAGCAGACCGGCCAGTTCGATGCACTGACCGTGCTGGGCTTTGTCGGGGATTTCGGGCTGGGCAATGGCATTGCGAAATACAATGCCAGCCAGAAGGCGGAGCGGCGACTGACGCAGTTGCAGTCGCTGAAAGCCGCGAAGTGCAGCCAGCGGCTTTCGTAGCGACTGCGCCGGGTCAGCCGAGCGTCCGTTCGCTGACATGCTGCAGCCGGACATTTTCGGCGGCGCGTTTACCGGCAAGGAAGGCGTGATCCGAGTTGTAATATTCCCACTCGCTGTAGCGGCCTGACAGATGAATGTCCTGGGTCAGCAGCCACTGGCGGATCAGCGCCACGTTAGCGCTGCGCGCATGGTCATAGACCACGTAGGCGTAGGGCATATCGACCTCTGAGGCACAGAGCAGCGGATCGTCCGCGGTGATCATGCCAACTCTGATGCAATCCTGACGGCAGCGCTCAATCAGCGCATCCCCCGCTAGCGGCAGCGGATTGGCCGCGTTATAGGTAATTTCGCAGGTTAAGCCGAAACCGCCCGGCGGGTTGCAGTGCGGACTCGCATTGCCCTGCACAAAGATGCGGTGAAACAGCGTATCACCAGGATAGTAAATCCAGTGCTTTTCGGTCAGGTCAGCGCGGCCAATCCCCAGATTAACGCAGCGCACCGAGACAAACTGCAACTGCTGCGCCGCCCGTTGCACACTATCCGGCACTTCATCGCCCATCAGTTTAATCAGCTCCGGCAGCGGCATGGTGCTGATCAATTGTTCATAACGGTAGTGGCGGCCATCCGCCAGCAGCGCGACGTGCGCCTGCGGGTAGAGGCGGGTCAGGGTGGCGTCCGTTTCCAGCGTACATTTCAGGTGCGGCAAAAAGCCGGACATCAGCGCCTGGAAGCCACCGCGCAGCGGATAGCCGAAACGGGCGTTGGGGCCAACCGGTTTCGCCAGCGGTTGCAGTGCGCCATCAATGATCTGCGCCAGATCGGGCAGCGGTACGCGTCCGCCCAGCCATGAAGTTTCCATGTCGGTCAGCGGCACCTTCCACAGTTTCTGGTTGTAGGGCAGGGCAAAGTGACGCGCGATGCCTTTGCCCCAGGTGCGCATAATGAAGTGCTGGAAATCCTCTTCGCCTTCCACCACGCCTGTGCTGCTGCCCTCATCGGGGATCGCGCCATCTGCGCAGCAGTCCCGCCGTGCCCGCGCCCGATCCAGTGGCACCGCGGCGGCGGCCGTTTCGCCATAACGCGCCTCGATAGCGCCCAGCACGCACTCTTTTACCACCTCGACCGGCAAGCCGTGCAGCGCGGACTGGAAGGGATAGCGGGTATAAACGCCATCGCTGTAGACCCAGGCTTCACGCGCCTGCCAGTGCAGGTTGTCGCCCAGCAACATCTCATACAGCTGCAAGACGTACGGGTCCTGCGAGAACATAATGTGACCGGCATAGTCGAAGGTAAAACCCTGATCGTCAATCGAGCGGCACCAGCCGCCAGGCGTGGCATTTTTCTCCAGCAACACTGCGCCTTCGCCATAGTGATAACCGGCGCTCAGCCCGGTTGGCCCGGCTCCGATAATCAGGCAGGGCACGGCTTCACTCTCCAGCATCAATGGGGTTAACGGCGTGATATTCGCCTGCGCGCTGCCCTGGCTGGCCGACCTTAGTGCGGGCTGACGCTGCGTCAGCGCCTGCTGGATCAGTCCATGAATCTGTTCAGCGGTGCGATCCCATGAGGTGGCATCGACCTTTGCCTGCATCCGTCCCGCCAGCGCCAGCCGTTCTGCGGCACCAATCGCCATTGCCTGTTCACAGGCGGCAATAAATTCCGCGTGGCTCTCTGCCACCGCGACTTCCTCTGCGTAATGCCGCGCTACGTCAATAATCGCGGTACTGACAATCGGCAGCTGCGCCGCCATATACTCCAGCACCTTAGTCGGTGAGATGTAGCGCGTCGAGGCATTGATGGCAAACGGCATCAGACAGACATCCCAGCCTGCCAGAAACTGCGGCAGCGCCTGATAGGGCTGCTGTCCGAGCCAGTGAATATTGTCGCGCTGCGGCAGGCTGGCGGGATCAATTTTTACCACCGGCCCCACCATAATAATCTGCCACTCGGGGTGGCTGTCCGCCAGCGCCGCAATCAGCGGCAGGTCTATGCGCTCATCCAGCACGCCGTAATAGCCAAGACGCTGTGCCGGAATCGCATCCTGCATCGGATGACGATTGCTGCGATCGCGCGCCTGCTCAAAATGAATAGCATCAACGCTGCTGGGAAAGCAGTAAACCTGAGGATGTTTGTCACGCTTCGCTTCATAGAGGCTGGTGCCGCCGGTAAAGACCAGATCGGCACGGGTCATCAGCGCGGATTCGCGCTGCTGCAGCTGGCGCGGTGCATTCTGAAAAGCGGAAAGCTCATCCATGCAGTCGTAAATCACCAGTGACGGATCAAAAGGGGTCAGCAACGGCAGCGCCATCGGCGTATAGAACCAGATCAGCGGCTGTTCATCTTCCTCCAGCAGCGGCGTCAGCAGCAGCAGCAGCGGGGCGATCTGGCTGTCGTGGAAACCAGGCGCGTCGCTGTCGGTATGCGGCTGGATCACCGTGATGTTAGCGGCAGGCGAGCTCTGATGCAGGCCCTGTGGCCCCGCCTGCCAGACCGGCTCTTCGACAAACAGCACGCGATAGTGCTGTGCCAGTCGTGTCAGTAGCTGCTGCGGACGCTGAAAAACAAATCCCCAGCGTAAATGGCTGAAAACAATGAGAACAGGTGGTTTCATAGGGTGCTCCTGACAGGGGTGTTTTGAGGAGTGGATGTGCTGCAAAAAGCGCTGCGCCTGACGTAATGCGTCGGCATAAGGCTGCTGTAGCTGGCGGGCATAGGGATCGGCCCCCAGCAGATCGAGATCCCACAAACCGCTGCGGGTCCAGAAAGTCGTCTCCTCCCATAAGGGACGATCGAGGATCGGATAGAGGCAGATGCCGTGCAGCTCAACGCCTGCCAGTTGCGCCTGCGCAACCTGCGCGGCGATCTCAAGGATCCAGCTTCCGCGTCCGCTGCCGACGTGGCTGGTTTCCGCCAGCAGCTGTGGCCGCTGATAACGCTGCCAGACCTGCTGCAGCATCCGATGCAGCGGCAGGCGTCGGCTGTCGCCCAGATGCCAGTAAAGCCGCCGGTTTGATCCCTGCTCCCACTGATTGTCGTGGTAGTAATTCACGCCAATCAGATCGAGATAGCGTGGGGCGCCGCCCAGTTCCGGGTTGCGCCTGCCGCTCAGCATGTCCCATGCCTGATACTGGGTGTCACACATCTCACGTGCCAGTACGTCGCTGGCCGGATCGGCGGGATCGGGCACGATATGGATCAGTGGATCACAGTGCAGCAGACGGGCTCGCGGATCGGCCAGCCAGATGGCATCACAGGCTGCCAGCGTAGCGCGCACCAGCTGCTGCTTGGCGGCATCCGCCCGATCCGCTTCAGGGATCGCCTCACAGGTGAACAGCCCTACCGAGATACCCCAGCTGACAAAGGAGATCTCATTCATCGGAGAGTAGACCGGCGCCTGCTGATACCAGGGGGCCAGGAAGCGGGCCAGTGCGCCACAGAAGGCGGCGAAACGGCTGACAAAGTCGTGGTCAAACAGGCTGACGCCAGCGGGCCAGCCGTAGTGGCAGATTGTCCAGCTCAGCTGAATGCCCTGCTGCTCTGCGGCCTGCATCCGGGCCGCGACCGTCGAGAAGTCATAGCGGCCATCGTGCTCACATAACCGCCAGCCGACGCTTTCGCGCACTGTGCGAATGGAAAAGGGGGCCAGCGCGGCATAATCTTCTGCTGCACGCGCCTGATGCTGGTTAAGATCGTTCATCGACAGCGCAAGGCCGGCAGGATTGATATGATCGGCACCTTCGTAGCCGGCCTGCCAGAAACTGGAAAAGGGCGTCATGGCATCTCCCGAAAAAAAGCAACACGCTTCCCGCTGACGAGCCGTCGTGAAACGGGTCAGGGCGTCAGGGTATGCATTGCAGACTGATCGATCTGACCACTCTGAACGGACGGGCGATCCATGCCATAAGCCACAGACACTGAGTTGCAGGCATCAGGGCCTGTCGCGGTGTGGACGAGTGAGATAGCAGGTATAGGCCAGTGACGCTATCGGCAGAAAAAGGCTGGCTTCTCTGGATGTTGAAAGGATTTACGGAAGCCTTACTGGAAAGTATAGGCAGTAAGGTTTGGTTCGCAATTTATTGAAGTAAAAGAAAAAAGCGCAGCGGTAAAAATTATCCAGCCAGAAACAGGAGGTTTTAGCATGCGGTTTTGCGAACGGCCCGATAAGCGTAGCGTGAATAGTGTCAGCGCCATTTTCAGCTTTGTTAACCTTTTCCTCAACATGCAGAGAGGTCAGACTCGCCCACTTTCGCGTTACAGCTTCGCTTGCCTTTTGGCGGGCTGGCGACAAGATTTACTTATCACTGGCCTGAATCTGCGGGTCATCAACGGGTGATGCGACGATGCGCGCCCCCTAAAACAGGATGTTTTACAGACTATGTTCTCATTCGACTGGCATCGTTTCTTACTTAACGATCAACCGGCCACCTTTTTGTTTGAGGTGGTGGTACGGGTCATGATCGCTTATCTGGTGGTGTTCACCTTTCTGAAAGTCTCAGGACGACGCGGCGTGCGCCAGCTGTCGCTGTTCGAGCTGGTGGTGATCCTGACGCTGGGTTCCGCGTCCGGTGATGTGACATTTTACGATGATGTGCCGGTGCTGCCGGTCATTATGGTGTTTGTAGTCCTGCTGGCGCTCTACCGCTTCACGACCTGGCTGACGGCGCACAGCCCGCGCTTTTCACGGCTTATTCAGGGCGACGTGATTACCCTGATTAAAGAGGGATTGTATGTGCTGGAGAGTCTGGATCGTCTGAATATTTCCGAAGATGAGTTTTATATGGAGTTACGGCAGAGTGGTGTGGAGCATCTGGGGCAGATCCGGCTGGCGCTGGTGGAGGTCGATGGTCAGCTCAGCCTCTATTTCTACGATGACGATGAGATGCGCGCCGGGTTAAGCGTACTGCCCCCCTGAGCACCGGCAGGATTACAGCACTGTGCCGGTCAGCGCGCTCTATGCCTGCACCCATTGCGGCCAGACGCAGATCATTGAGGCTGAGCAGCAGGCTGTCTGCCCGCGCTGTCAGCGACAGCGCTGGTCCGCGGCACTGACCGTGCGTCGGTTGCATTAACGAGATCAGCAAATCGGGCTAAACAGCAGTTAAACCGGTTGTGCCTTGTCTCCGCTTACCACATAACTTTGCCTGTTACTGACAGAAAATGAAAACCCTTCGGGCAGCATAGCGGCACCGTTACCAAAGAGGTGTGCGTATGAAAGTGAGGCTGGCCAGTGCATTACTGTTTTTGCTGTTATCGTTTGGCGCGTTTTCACAACAGGTGATCAGCGAAAGTCATCCCCATTCACGCAGTGCGCGATGGCTGGAGCAGAGCAGTCAGGTTGATACGGCGGATTCGCCGGATGAACATCTGCTGGAGAGGCGGGAGTGGCGAAGCAGCCTGCAACGCAAGCCGTTCTGAGATGAGATCCCCGGCGGAGAACAGCCGGGGAGCCAGGGGTTAAGCGTTTCAGACCCGATGTGAAATTATATTGTGGCCTGTGTCGCTGCCATGCCAGGCACCAGAATCACCTTGCGGCACTCCTCTTCGCGTTTGGCGAAAATATCGTAGCCACGCGCAGCATCTTCCAGCGGCAGATGGTGGGTCACAATCTCTTCCGGCGTCAGATGACCCTGTTCGATCAGCTTCAGCAGGTCGGGCAGATAAGCGTGTACGTGGGTCTGTCCCATCTTAAAGGTCAGCCCTTTGTCAAAGGCGTCACCAAACAGGAAGCCGTGAATGAATCCGGCGTAAACGCCCGGCACGCTGACGATACCGCCACGCCTTACTGCGGCAATACACTGACGTAACGCTTTACCGCTGCTGCCTTCCAGTTTGAGATTGGTGAGCACGGTTTCGGTCATGCTGCCTTTTGCCTCGAATCCTACTGCATCAATTACCGCATCCACACCGCGATTGCCGGTGCTGTGTTCGATAATCCAGCCGGCCGGGTCATCGATCTCATCGAAGTTAATCGGGATAACACCGTAGCGCTCGCGGGCAAAGTTTAAGCGGTAATTGTTGTGGTCGATCATGTAGATCTGTTCGGCACCCTGCTGTCGGGCGCAGGCGGCACTGAGCAGGCCAACCGGTCCGGCACCGAAAATCGCCAGGCTGGAGCCAGGTTTCACCTCGGCGTTTTTCACCGCCTGCCACGCGGTGGGCAGAATGTCTGACAGGAACAGCACTTTCTCATCCGACAGTACCGACGGCACTTTAAACGGGCCGGTATTGGCTTTCGGCACCCGGACATATTCCGCCTGTCCACCAGGCACACCGCCATAGAGTTTGCTGAAACCAAACAGGGCTGCGGGCGGCGTGATGTTTTTCCGGTTCAGGATGGCACCCCGTCCGCTGTTGGTATTTTCACAGGCAGCATACTGGCTCATCAGGCAGAAAAAACAGTCGCCACAGGCGATAACAAACGGGATCACCACCCGATCGCCTTTGGCCACGGCGGTCACTGCGCTGCCTGTCTCAACCACTTCGCCCATAAACTCATGACCAAAGATATCTCCGTGCCCGGTACCGGGGATTTTGCCGCGGTAAAGGTGCAGGTCTGAACCGCAAATAGCGGTGGCGGTCACACGCAGAATAATGTCATCTGCGGCTTCCAGACCGGGATCGGGAACGTTATCGACGCTGACTTTATGGGGGCCGTGATAAGTTAATGCTTTCATCTGTTCATCTCCTGATGATTAGGGGACGGCGGCCAGACCAGAAGGCGTGGCCACGCACGGGAAAGACTCAGGAAACCTGAAATCGAAACCTGCCTGAAGTGTAGTAATCCTTTAAGGAGTAAGCAGAGCGGTGCAGCAGACTGGTCAGTTTCAGCCGGGCTGACAGGGCGGCTGAACCTGCGTTGTGGCGACCGTTACGGCTCGGGTTTCGGGTTGCCAGAGAGCGAGGTCGGCAAACGCACGACGATAAACCGTGTCGATTTGTGCCGGAACCTGTTCGATGTAGTGCCAGGCATGCTCACGCGTTTCACCGGTGAGTTGCTGCAGATAGTGCCGCGCGTCGTCCAGCGTCGGGATCTGGCCTTCGACACCCGCCATGCGGGCAGGCAGACCGGTCCAGATCAGACCTTCTATGCCTTTGGTCTTAGCCCACTCTGCCAGTGGTCCCGCTGAGGTCGCTGTCACCGTCATCATCCCGATGCCATCGATACGGCTGTCCGGAATGGCTTCACGGAGGCGCAATGCGCGGCAGGCGCTCTCAAGTGAGGCGGTATTCAGCCAGGCCCAGTACACCGGCACCGGGCTGGCGTTAAGGCAGATCGCGGTCGACAGCTCGCCGCCGTCAGCGATGCGCACAAACTCAATCGGTAGCTCAGGACCATCATGATGCCACTGACTGGCCACCGGCAGTGCGCCAGCTTTCCAGATTAACGATCCCCATCCGAGGCAGGCAATTTTCATTCTCTTCTCCAGTGCACCTGTCGGCGTGATCGCGACAGAATCTGTTTAAGCGTAGCCCGTTGCGCTGAACCGTTACAGGGATCACCTTTTTAGGGGCGGTAAAACCGCCACAAAGATGGCATGATCGCCGCGCAGTCACTTTGCACAACCTGACGGTTTTTTCAGCAATCCATGCGTGTTTATCTGCACGGCTTGAACTTTAATCGTCAGGTAGTGTAAAAAAGTGGCGCACGCAATCGATTACCTATGCACGGGCGGGTCAGCATCACGTTGACTGATCCGGTTGCAGCTGAGGCGCAGAGTGGGGCGGACATTTGCCTGCCTGACGGCTCAGGTTACTGGCGGCTTTTAAAACGGAAGATCTGATGAAAACCACGCAAACTGGCACGCTGGGCGCGCTTGAGAGTGACGTCGATACGGGATGGCGTAAAACCGACACCATGTGGATGCTGGGTTTATACGGCACGGCGATTGGGGCGGGTGTGCTGTTCCTGCCTATCAATGCTGGCGTCGGCGGGCTAATCCCGCTGATCATCATGGCGATACTGGCGTTTCCGCTGACCTTTTTTGCGCACCGCGCCCTGACCCGATTCGTTCTCTCCGGTAAAAATCCGGCCGGGGATATCACCGAGGTGGTCGAGGAGCATTTTGGCGTTGGTGCGGGCAAGCTGATTACGCTGCTCTATTTCTTCGCTATCTACCCGATTCTGCTGATGTACAGCGTAGCGATCACCAACACGGTTGAGAGCCTGATGGTGAATCAGCTCGGCCTGGTGCCGCCACCGCGTGTGCTGCTGTCGCTGCTGCTGATTGTCGGACTGATGACCATTGTGCGTTTCGGCGAGAAGATGATTGTCAAAGCGATGAGCGTGCTGGTTTATCCCTTTGTGGCGGTGCTGATGCTGATGGCCTGCTATCTGATCCCGCACTGGCACGGCGCTGTGCTTTCGACCCTGAACGTTCAGCCCGCGGGCAGCAGCCTGTGGATGACGCTGTGGCTGGCGATTCCGGTGATGGTCTTCTCCTTTAATCACTCGCCGATTATCTCCTCATTCGCGCTGGCAAAGCGGGAAGAGTATGGCGATGCCGCAGAGAAAAAGTGTTCGCGCATTCTGGCCTGCTCGCACCTGATGATGGTGGTGACGGTGATGTTCTTTGTCTTCAGCTGCGTGCTGAGCCTGTCGCCTGAAGATTTACACGCCGCCAAGGCGCAGAACATCACCATTCTTTCCTATCTGGCGAACCATTTTAAGGTGCCGATGATCGCCTGGCTGGGACCGCTGATTGCCATTGTGGCGATCACGAAATCGTTTCTCGGTCACTATCTTGGTGCGCGCGAAGGATTTAACGGCATGGTTAATAAGGCGCTGCGCAGTCGCGGCAAAACCATCGCGCCCGCCAGACTGAATCGCCTGACCGGACTCTTTATGCTGCTGACGACCTGGCTGGTGGCAACGCTGGATCCCAATATTCTCGGCATGATTGAGACGCTTGGCGGGCCGGTCATTGCGATGATTCTGTTCCTGATGCCGATGTACGCTATCCAGAAGGTACCCGCGATGCGGAAGTACAGCGGTCACATCAGCAATCTGTTTGTGGTGCTGATCGGACTGATTGCCATCTCCGCAATCTTCTATTCGCTGGTGAAGTAACACTTAGCGCAACAGGCGCATCTCAATCCCCCCTGGGATGCGCCTGCCATTCTGCCCGCCCTTCGCCATTCTCTCCGTGCACCTCCACGTATTCAGCGATATCGCTCCCTGATTTAAGCCCGCTGCCGCGTTGTTAATGCCGCCTCTCAGACGCATCTGGTTAGCAATAGTTACATTTGGTACTTATCAGCATGGTAGAGTTAACGCGAATAATTATTATTCCCTAAAAGGACAGGAGAAAAATGAAAATCGGGATAGTTGCTGCCACCACACTTTTACTGTCAACCGCCTGTGCGGCTACCACCTATCCGGTCACGGTGACCGATATGGATGGTCAGAAAATCACGCTGCAAAAAGAGCCGCAGCATGTGATTTTACAGGATGGGCGTGACGTGATGGCGCTGGCATTACTGGATCGCCAGAACCCGTTTCAGCGTGTCGTTGCCTGGAACAACCTGCCGAAAAAGCAGGATACCCAGACCTGGGACCTGCTGAAGCAGCGCTGGCCGCAGGCGGCATCGATTGTTGATATGGGCTTTAACGATCAGGGGCAGGTCAATCTGGAGAGCGTGCTGGCGAAGCAGCCCGATCTGATGATTGCGCAGCTGCGCGCCAAACCGGCCCTGACGCAGTCAGGCGTGCTCGCCACCCTGAAAAATCTCCATATCCCGGTGCTGTTCCTTGATGTTGAACTTCATCCGAAAGAGAACACCCTGAAGAGCGTGAAAGTGCTGGGCACCGTTCTGAATCGCGAAGCCGAGGCGAAAGCTTACGCCGATTTTTACCAGCAGCGCTGGCAGATGCTTCAGCAGAAGATTGCGCAGGTGCCGCACAAGCCAACCGTGTTTATTGAACCGATTGCCGGTAACAGCGACAACTGCTGCTTTACCCACGGTCATAACGGCTGGGGCGCGCTGGTGGAAGCGGTCGGTGGCAAGAATATCGGTTCTGCACTGCTGCCCGGCAGCTCAGGATTTGTGTCGCTGGAGAAGATTATCGCCATGAAGCCGGACGTCTATATCATGACCGGCTCTAAACGCCCGAACAGTAACGTGCTGCCGTTTGGTTACGGTGCCAGTCAGACCGACGTGACCGCCACCTTTAACCGCCTGCAGAGCCGCACCGGTCTGGAGCAGATCGAACCGGTGAAACAGAAACGGGTGTATGGCGTTTATCACCATTTTTATAATCACCCTTACAACATTATCGGCATGGAAATTCTGGCAAAAGATCTCTATCCGGAAGTGTTCCGCGATCTGGACCCGACGGCTGATTACCACCACATCGTGACGCACTTTACCGGGTTACCGGATGCGCCAGTGATCCTCAGCACGCCATAACCGCAAAAATGTCAGGGTGCGTTTCAGCATTCTGACTTTTCATCGGCCATCATCCGTCAACCAGAGCGTGATTTTCAGACAGCGCAGGTTGCCCGTTTAACCTCTGGATTGCGTCAGCAACGTTGTCATCGCATGTCCTGTGTTAAGAAAGCGCTAAGCAAGCGTAATAGTGTGTAAGTTACCGGATTTTAAGACTTTTACAGATGTCTCCCGCCACAATTATTGCCATGATGCCGATCAACGGTGCCTGAACAGCCGTTATTTTCGGAGGCAGTATCATGAAAAAAACAACATTAACGCTTATCGCTTCACTTTTAACATGCAGCACACTCTTTTCTCAGGCCTCACGGGCAGACGATCGTGATGACGCGCACCGCAAGCCTGTGCCGCATCAGAACGGTGACCATCGTGCTGACAATCGCGGTTCTGACCAGAATCAGGAGCGTGGCAACAACCGTCATGACAGCGTCAATCATCGCCCGGATCAGGACAACAACGGTCGGGGCAGAGAGGCACGTAATGACCGCGACCATTTCGCCTGGCAGGGACACGACTTCCGTCGCGGGCATCCTGTCCCGCAGGCGTACCGCGGCGACCATTACCGCGTAGCCGACTGGCATGAACGTGGTCTGCGTGAACCGCCGCGCGGTTATCACTGGGCAAACATCGACGGCAACTATGTGCTGATTGCTGCCGCAACCGGGGTAATTACCGCGCTGGTGCTGAACAGCGCCCTGAACTGATCCCCAGGGGATGGCTGCGGCCATCCCACTTTCTTTCCGTTTTGCCGCGCCAGCGGCTATCCTGACACTCCACGCTGAAAATTCCCTGTGTAAGGAGTCATGATGACGACGGTTAAGATGGTTGCGGTAGATATGGATGGCACCTTTCTGGACGATAACAAGCAGTACAATCGATCCCGCTTTCTCGACTGCTATCAGCAACTCACCGCCCGTGACATCAAATTTGTGGTGGCCAGCGGCAATCAGTATTACCAGCTCAAATCATTCTTCCCGGAGATCGCCAGCGATATCGCCTTTGTAGCCGAAAACGGCGCATGGATTATCGATCGTGATGAGGAACTGTTTTGCGGTGCCTTTGAACGCCGCGATGTTGAAGCGGTAATCGATACCCTGCAAAACGGCGACTATCCGGGTCTGCGTTACCTGCTGTGTGGCCGGGAGAGCGCCTGGTACTTCGACGGCATGGAAGAGAACTGGCTTAAGAAGATGCGCCATTACTGTCACCGGCTGAAGCCGATTCATCATCTGGATGAGGTGCAGCATGACCGGCTGTTTAAGTTCGCGCTGAATCTCTCTGATGACTATATCGAGCCACTGATGGCGGATATTGAACGTCTGCATCAGGGGCGTGTGGCAGCGACCTCAAGCGGTCACGGCTCGGTGGATTTGATCGTGCCGGGGAATCATAAAGCGCACGGTCTGGATCTGCTGGCACAACGCTGGGGGATCTCGCACGACCAGGTGCTGGCCTTTGGTGATGGCGGTAACGATCTGGAGATGCTCAGACAGTCTGGCTTCAGTTTTGCCATGGACAACGCGCCACAGCGGGTGAAACAGGCGGCACGCTATGCCGCGCCTTCTAACAACGAGCAGGGCGTGCTGCAGGTGATTGAGCAGATGCTGGCAGGTGAGGGGCCTTTTAGCGCCATGCAGGCTTAGCCGTCTGGCGCTGCGATTAAGCCAGGGCGGTTAGCGCCGTGATTCAGCCAGCCGCCTGGCTCAGAGAGCGGGTGCAACAGGATAGCGCTGAGGAGCAGCAAAGCCGGGCGAGGCTGGCAGGCCCGGTTGTGCCTGGTCAGCGAATGCGGGCAACGCGGCTCCTGATCACGCCGTGATTTCCCAGGCCTGCGCGATCATCATCTGCATCTGTTCGCGGCTGTAATTCACCAGCGAATTTTTGCTGTTGGCTCGCGCCAGAATCCACTCCACCTCGGCGCGGCTCAGTGAAGGGCCATCCTGCCAGAATGGGGTGATCGCCTGCTGCTGCAGCCACTGTTTCAGAAACTGCGCCGGTGAGTCCGTGGTTTCGCTGAAGAGCTGCGGGTGCAGTTCCGCCATTAGCTTACGCTGCAGCGGCTGTTCGCTGTCGGACAACAGATCCAGGAACGGAAACAGCAGACGTCCGCACACTTCACCGTGATGGAACGGCTTTATCGCGCCCAGTTCCCCCCGCAATACCGTGGATCACCCCCCAGACCCGCACTGCTGAGACTGACACCGCCCAGCCACGACGCCATCATCATCGCTTCCCGTGCCGCGTCGCCAGCAGCATCCTCACGATTAAGGGCAGGCCAGGCCTGAACAAACTGATGCAGGCCGGTCAGCGCCAGCTGTCGGGTAAAGAGGTTGCCTTTGCCGGAGAGATACGCTTCAAACAGGTGGGTAAACGCATCAATACCGCAGGTCGCCAGCACCCGGTCAGGCGCACCTTTCAGCAGATCGGCATCGAGAATTGCCACCTCCGGCACAAAGACCGGGTGGCGCAGTGACGCTTTTATCTGAATGTCACGCTGATCAGTCACTACCGCATTTTGCGTCACTTCACTGCCGGTACCGGCGGTGGTCGGAATAGCAATCAGCGGCAACGTGATGGGCTGAACCGCGGTGTCACCCACTTTTTCCAGATAGCGGGCGGTTGGCAATGGGTGTTGCACCATCGCGCTAAACGCTTTCGCCGCATCCAGCACGCTCCCGCCGCCAATCGCGACGACCCGATCCACATGACCGCGCCAGCGCGCAACCCAGCCATCAATCTCGGCGGGTGAGGCTTCATGGCTGACAATTTCATAGCCAATAATATGATCGTTGAGTCCGGCTTTTAGCCGGGCATATGCGGGGCCTTGCAGAAAAGATTGTCCACAAAACAGCAGAGTAGGCTGTGACCGGGCGGTCAGCAGCGGCACCAGTTTATCCAGGCTGCCCCGGCCAAAGAGGGTTCGTTGATTACTGTACAGCTCACTCAGGTTCTCACTCACCAGCGCATCCTTTTTACATTTCGCTAAAATCTGAGTGTAACGAAAAGCAAGGCGCCGGGACTGGCAAACTTTCTGATAACGCATTGGCAAAAAAGTTGATCACCTTCGCAAAACAGAAATTCACCCCCCGGCGGGGTGGTGCTTTCCTGCTGATGTTACCCTTAACATGTTATCGGTAACAGCGTTTGTCGGGATGTGTAAACATCTTACAGCGCACTGTTTTGTAGCCCTCAGGGGATCATGATAATAAACCGACACTGAATGATGTTCAGTGCACAAGGTGGAGAAAAGCTATGCCATTACTCTATGTGGCGATTGGCGTCGCGTTACTGCTGCTGCTGATGATTCGCTTTAAGCTTAATGGATTTATCGCGCTGATCCTGGTGGCGCTGGCGGTCGGTGTGATGCAGGGCATGCCGGTTAATAAAGTGATTACCTCAATCAAAGCGGGCGTGGGTGGCACGCTGGGCAGCCTGGCGCTGATCATGGGCTTTGGTGCCATGCTCGGTAAATTGCTGGCCGACTGCGGCGGTGCGCAGCGTATTGCCACCACCCTGATTGAAAAATTCGGCACTAAGCATATTCAGTGGGCGCTGGTGCTGACCGGTTTTATCGTCGGATTTGCGCTGTTCTATGAAGTCGGCTTTGTACTGATGCTGCCGCTGGTGTTCAGCGTTGCGGCGTCGGCACGTGTGCCGCTGCTCTATGTCGGGGTGCCAATGGCGGCTGCCCTGTCCGTGACGCACGGCTTTCTTCCGCCGCATCCTGGCCCGACCGCAATCGCGACGCTGTTTAACGCTGACATGGGTAAAACGCTGCTGTTTGGTACGCTGTTGGGTATTCCTACGGTGATTCTGGCGGGTCCGGTCTACGCCCGCTTCCTGAAAGGCATCGACAAACCGATTCCTGAGGGTCTCTATAACCCGAAAACCTTTACCGAGGCGGAAATGCCGGGGTTTGGCGTCAGCGTCTGGACGGCACTGGTACCTGTGGTGCTGATGGCGCTGCGTGCGGTGGCAGAGATGCTGCTGCCTAAAGGCCATGTGCTGCTGCCCTATGCGGAGTTCTTTGGCGACCCGGTGATGGCGACACTGATTGCGGTGCTGATTGCAATCTTCACCTTTGGACTGAATCGCGGCCGCACGATGGAACAGGTCATGGATACCCTGACCGACTCGATCAAAATCATCGCCATGATGTTGTTGATCATCGGCGGTGGTGGTGCCTTCAAACAGGTGCTGGTGGATAGCGGCGTGGATAAATACATTGCCAGCATGATGCATTCTACTCAGCTGTCGCCAATCTTTATGGCCTGGTCGATTGCCGCGGTGCTGCGTATTGCTCTGGGTTCTGCCACGGTAGCGGCCATTACCGCCGGGGGGAATTGTGGCACCGCTGATTGTTACCAGCGGCGCCAGCCCGGAACTGATGGTCATCGCCGTAGGGTCCGGTAGCGTGATCTTCTCGCACGTTAATGACCCGGGCTTCTGGCTGTTCAAAGAGTATTTCAACCTGACGATTGGCGAAACCATCCGCTCCTGGTCGGCGCTGGAAACCATTATTTCGGTCTGTGGTCTGGTGGGTTGCCTGCTGCTCTCCTGGGCGATTTAACCTCTGGCCGCTGGCAAGCCTGCCAGCGGCTCTCCGCTTTCGCGTTTCTCCCGCTGCCTCTTTGAGCTTTGAACATCCCGTCGCGCTTGCTGCCCCTGTTGCCGGTTAAACCGGAAAGGCGGGATGTGCGGGACAGACAGCATAAAAAAAGGCCGCAAGGTGCGGCCTGACAGAGAAGATTCAGTCTGAATCTGCCACGTTAATGAGGCGGTTCAAAACCGGCTTTCACCATCTGTTCCCGCAGCGCGTGTGCAATGTCACGGTTGCCACCGGTAACGGGGTAGATAACGTTATTCACCACATCATCAAGGTAGTGCTCGTCAAACTCCTGCAGAGAGAGCCGCGTGCCGCCTTCATCGTTGATGGCGAAAGTCCCTTTGATGTGGTTACCGCTGTTTTTTGCCTTGAGGCTGTAGCGGCCCATGCTGGTATTAATCGTGCTCATAAGATCTCCTCGCGACTCATTTTCAATCTCATCACTCTTGAGGCCTGCCTTGCCGCCTAAATTTTAGCCAGGAGTGTTCTGTAAAACGAAGAAAGAGAGCCGTTAAAAAGTGGTGTTGCGATCGTTATCTCAGAATTTAAATAAAGCTCAGGGTTGATGAACTTATGACCAGTTGAGCCGTAAGTGAAGCGGCAGGGCGCATTTTCCTGTCTATAATGCTTACAGGAAAAGTGTTTAATTGGTGAGGGGAAAGGAAATGAAAATTATTCTGTGGATTATTGCGATCATTTTTATCGTTGGCTTACTGACCCTGACAGGGGTGTTCAAACTGATTTTCTGATATCTGTTAACGCTTCAGCAACAGCGGGCACCTAATCAGGTGCCCGCAATGTTTTCTGGCTGGCCAACAGAGCGTCTGTAATGGGATCCATCGGCGTATTGGGCAGCAGATCCTGTGAGCCCAGAGGTTTCTTACAGTATGCGCAGCAGGCACCATGAAAGTTTCGCTGGCCCTCGCGGTAATCAGTAAAAACGAATCGGGCGCTTCCACATTGACCGCAACGTATCTTCATCACCATCCTGTGTCTCACCCTCCTTTTACTCAGCATTAACGGATGCCTGTGCCTGACAGGTTAAGCGGACTTTATCTATTGCGCGGCAATATTATTTCGCACTGCGATAAGAAAAGTAGTTTCTTATACTTTTGATTGTTTGTTGCCAAATGCGCATTCGGCCACTAAAAAGCATTTCATTGATCCAGATCAGTGTTTATTAGTTGTTGGCTAAAATATCCGCGAATAGCCTGCCATGACTGATGATAATGGCACAGCCGACTCATTTTTTTTGGCGAGGGAGCGGGATCTGCGCCAGTGAATTTAAGATTTATCGTACAATAAATAGCCACTGGCAGGACGCAGGCCTGAAAAAGCAGAAAAACGGGTTTAAGGTCATGGGACTTACCGTCTGGATGATAGAAAAAAAATGTCTTTTTTAGCGGCGTAAACGTCATTAAGAACAGGAATATATCTTAATCAGATTTTTCTTTTTAACGTCAGTAACGTAACCGCTTAAAATTAAAAAGGGTTTCGTTTCCAGCAGGTTAGCGACCGATACCCGCTCTGCGCCTGATACGCGTTGAGCGATGTTTCGCAAGTCGAAAAGCAGGAAAGTGTGATGGATGTACAGAATGTCGATATTTATCACTTTTTCATCAAATCATGCTGGACAAATCCCTCAGCAATTGCTGTACTAGACCCCGACACAGTTTAGTGTCCATTTTTCATGTAAAGGTAATATAGATGTCTAAGATCAAAGGTAACGTTAAGTGGTTTAATGAATCTAAAGGATTCGGTTTCATTACTCCTGAAGATGGCAGCAAAGATGTATTCGTACATTTCTCTGCAATCCAGAGCAACGGCTTCAAAACTCTGGCTGAAGGTCAGCGCGTAGAGTTTGAAATCACCGACGGCGCTAAAGGCCCATCTGCTGCTAACGTTATCAGTCTGTAAGTTAACAGTCAGAATTCTAAAAACCCGCCTTATGGCGGGTTTTTTTTATGGCTGTAATCTGCGCTTCATCCCCCCCTGTCGTACTCTCACTCTCGGCGTGTTGCCGCACAAACTGCGCGGCGGTTCACACTAAATAACCGTAACATATTTATAACAACCCGATATGCAGCTTTTTGGCTTGCGACGCTATATAACTGTGCGACAGAACCCGGTGAGTGAGGAGGCAGGATGAACATACGTCAGGCAGAGTTGAAAGACAGTTTTGCGTTGAGTGCATTACTGAGCGAGTTAGGCTACGGCGGCACTGAAAGCTTTATTGAACAGCGCCTGGCGCAGTTATGCAGCGATCCCAGTGAAGCGCTGTTGGTGGCTGAACATGGCAGTCAGGTGCTGGGGTTTCTCTCCTTACATTTTATTCCTCAGCTGGCGCTGGCCGGTGATTTCGCCCGCATCAGCTATTTCTGCATTGCAGAAGGTGAGCGCAGTAAAGGCGTCGGCCAGCAGCTGATTCAGCATGCCGAAATGCTGGCGGCTCGTCGTGGCTGCGATCGCATGGAAGTCCATTGCCATCAGTCACGTCTCAAGGCGAACCAGTTCTACGCCCGCGAAGGCTATGTTGAATCCCCCTGTTATCTCATCAAAGATCTGCAAGCGAGTTAACTTCCCGTCCGCTGGCGATGATCAGCGCCCCGGCAATCATCTCCCGCTGTTCATCCCTGAGGCTGGCGATACTGACGCGAATAAATTGGGTTGGGCCGAGCCGACAGCGCTCGCCTGGTACGACCGCAATACCGCGGGCAGCCAGCGTGATCATGGCAAACTGCTCTGAAGTCACCGGAATATAGAGGCTTAATCCGTCGCGAAGCGGCAGATCAAGCCCACGCTGTGCCAGCGCCGCGAGCAACGCTTCACGCCGTTGCCGGTAGGTCGCGCGTGCGGTGGCGATCTGCCGTTGCGTTTCCTCATCCTCCAGCAGCCACGCCACCGCATCCTGCAGAATGCGGCTGGTCCAGCTGACGCCAAAATTTCGCCATGACTGAATGCGCCTGACCATCTCCGAGGTGGCAGAGAGCACTGCCAGCCGCAGATCCGGTCCATAGGCTTTGGAAAACGAACGGACGTGCAGCGTGCGCTCAGGAAAGATTGAACCCAGGCTCCAGCTCGCCTCCGCGGAGAGATCGCCAATACCATCATCCTCAACGATCAGTGTGTTGCTCTGTTGCAGAACCTGCGCCATTGCCTGACGTCGCGCCGGGCTGATGCTGTTCCCGGTGGCTGAGTGGGTGCGGGGCTGATAGATCAACATTACCGGTGCCTGCTCCAGCAGAAGAGAAAGAACCTCTGGCAGCGGGCCTTGATCATCACACGCCAGCGGCAGAATCTCTGCGCCGACGTTATCCAGTATATCGAGCAGCCGGGTCGCGGTCGGATCTTCAATAATCACGCGGTCTCCCGGCGAGACCAGGGTTTGCACCAGCAGATTCATCGCGTCAAAACCGCCATCTGTCGCCAGAAACGCCTCTGCAGCATAGGGCCAGCGCGGCGCGATCGCCTGAAGCAGCGGCGCGGAAATCGCCTCACGGGTGTAGCTGTTGAGCTGCGGTGAGTGCAGGGCCGCCTGCAGCGCACGCTGCAGGTCAGGCAGCAGGGCGGGGTCGGGCGCGGCGAGGGTCAGATCGGCGCGGATGTTATCACCGTAGTTGCCGATCTTCTCAAAGCGAATCGGACGCGGCATCACCGTATTACTACTGACCCAGACACCACTGCGCCCCTTGCCCGCCAGCACTTTCTGCTTTCTTAGTTGCGCCCAGGCAGCAGAAACGGTTGCCGGGCTGACACCCAGCTGCTCCGCTATCTCGCGCACCGCAGGCATCTGCATACCTGTCGCGATCTGTCCGTCACGAATCAGCGCGGAGGCTGCCTGTGCAATGCCTTTCACTGAAGGCGATTTTATCTGGCTGCAAAACCAGTTGAGGTCGACGCTCTCTGTCATAAGAAAATACTTTGTTCAGTAACAAATTAATGATTGTTCAGGTAAGTATTCCGGATCTAGTATCAAATTCAAGCACTATTTTATGCCCCGTCCCGACGGTGCAGCGTAAACGGAGAGATCATGGCAAGGCTACTCATCAGACTGGCGGTACGCGACTGGGACTACTTTACCCCGCTGGCGCTGGGCGATATCAGACCAGAAGGTTTTGAACTGCAGATCGACCGCGTCGGCACACTTGTGAATGATCTGGCGACCAGCCCCGACTATGACGCGGGCGAAGTCTCCTTCAGCCGCTATGCTCAGGGCCGGGCCAGAGGAGACGAAACACTACTTGGCCTGCCACACTTCCTGATGCGCGGCTTCCGCCAGCGCTGCATTATCACCACCAGCAGCAGCCCCATCACCACGCCTGCGCAGCTGAAAGGTAAGAGAATCGGCGTCACCGGCTGGCAGGATTCGGGCAATACCTGGACACGCACGGTGCTGCGTGAAGCAGGCGTCGAAATCGATGATGTGTTCTGGTATGCCGGTCGTCTTACTGCCGATCATCCGATTGTCGATCGGCTGGCGGGATTTGGCCGCCCGGGCCGCATTGAACCCGCGCCTGACGAACGACCGCTGCTAGAGATGCTGCAGGCGGGTGAGCTGGATGCCATCTTCACGCCATTTATGCCGGAGGGCTTTTTCCTGCCGGGTTCGGGATTACGTCAGCTGCAGACCGATTTTTATCAGGCGGAGCGGGACTACTTTAATCGTGTCGGCTATGTGCCGGGCATCCACATTCTGGCGCTGAAACCGGCACTGGCGGCGGAGCATCCGTGGCTGCCTGCGGCGTTAAGTGAGGTCATCGATCGCTCTTACCGGCTGTGGATGCAGAAAAGAGAGAAATATGCCGACACCACGCCGTGGCTGCTGGACGATTTGCGACGCACTGCGCAGGAATTGCCCGCTGACTGGAATCAGAATGGTTTTAGCGTTAACAGAAAGATGATTGCGGACTTTGGTCGCGAGCTCTATGAGCAAGGGCTGACTCACCAGGTACTGACGCCGGAAGCAATGTTTCCGGCCGCTGCGGGAGAAGAGAAATGATGAAAGTAGCACTGGGACAATTTGCGGTGAGCCGCGAATGGCAGGAGAACGCCAGTATCTGTCTGGACTTAATGCAGCGGGCGACAGAAGGTGGCGCCGATCTGCTGGTACTGCCGGAAGGGGTGCTGGCACGTGATATAGCCGACCCCGATTTAGTGCTGAAGGCGGCGCAGCCGCTGGATGGCCCTTTTCTGAGCCAGCTGCTGGCCGCCAGCAAGCAGACTGCGCTGACCACCATGATGAGCATTCACGTTCCCACCGGGGAGCAAAAAGCGCTCAACGTGCTGGTAGCGATCCGCAACGGTGAGATCATCGCCGCCTATGAAAAGCTGCATCTGTACGATGCCTTTGCGATGCAGGAGTCGCAGCGGGTCAATCCCGGCCACGTCATTCCGCCGCTGATTGAGGTCGCGGGTATGAAAGTCGGATTAATGACCTGCTATGACGTGCGCTTCCCGGAGCTGGCGCGTCGGCTGGTGCTGGATGGTGCAGAGGTGCTGGTGCTGCCTGCCGCCTGGGTTAAAGGTCCGCTGAAAGAGATGCACTGGGAACTGCTTACCCGTGCCCGCGCGCTGGAAAACACCTGCTATATGGTGGCGGTGGGGGAGTGCGGCCCGCGCAATATCGGCAACAGCCTGGTGGTCGATCCGCTGGGCGTAGCGGTGGCGAATGCGGCGGAATCGCCGGCGCTGCTGTTTGCCGATCTCGATCCTGAGCGCGTCGCCTATGCCCGCCGGGTGCTGCCGGTACTGGAAAACCGGCGCTTTGCCCGTCCCGAACTCAACTGATCCGCTGAACCAGGAATCCATTATGACGAAGAGAGCAACCGCCTTAATCGTGGCGCTGGGGCTGACTGCATCCCTGGCGCAGGCTGCCGACGCTATTCCGGTGCAAAAAGTTGACCAGGCCCTGCATGACAGGCTGCCAGATGAGATCAAAAAATCGGGCAAAATGATTTCAGTGAATAACGGTTCATTTCCGCCCTATGAAATTGTGAATGGCCCGCACTCAATGGAGGGCGCGTCGGCGGAGTTAACGACTGCGCTGGCACAACTGCTGGGTGTGAAGATCGAGCATGCGACGGTGAGTGGTTTATCAGGCGTACTCACCGGCATCAATGCGGGTCGTTATCAGCTGGCGATTGGGCCGATTGGTGATTATCCGGACCGCCAGCAGAAAGTGGATTTCATCGATTTTGTGCAGGAGTTTGTGGTGTTTGGCGTGCAGAAGGGCAATCCGGCCAGAATCAATCAGCTGGACGATACCTGCGGCAAGCGCATTGCCGTTATGGCCGCTGGCTCTGCGGAACAGGTTATCCGTAAGCAGTCAGCCCGGTGTGTGGCCGACGGGAAACCGGCCGTGACGGTGCAGGCCTTTACCGATCAGCCTTCATCAATTCTGGCGGTACGCTCTAAACGCTCCGATGCGTTCTTCTCATCACAGGCGCCGCTGACTTACTTTGTTAATCAGGCGAAAGGGCAACTTGAGCTGGCGGGCAAAGGGCAGAAAAACGGCTTTGGCGATATTTTCCAGGGCACGGTGGTGCCGAAAGGCTCGCCGCTGGGTCAGGTGGTGCTGGATGCCTACAAAGAGCTGTATCAGAACGGAACGTATGCGGCCATCATGAAAAAGTGGCAGCTTGAGGGCAACATGACCACCGCACCCGGACTGAATCTGGCGAAAGAGGCCAGCAAATGAGCCCGCCGCGCCATCTGCACAGCGGCGAGGCACAGCTGCGCGACGTGGCGTTCGCTCGCAGCGCCCCCACTTACGGACGCTGGATCAGCTGGATTTTAGTGCTGGTGATCGGCACCAATCTATTGTGGCTGGTGGCGAGCAACCCTAATTTTGAATGGCAGGTGGTACTCAAGTGGTTTACCGAAGGATCCGTGCTCAAAGGGTTGCAAGTCACTCTGGGGCTGACAGTGGTGTCGATGGTGCTCGGCACGCTGCTCGGTCTGCTGCTGGGTGTCTGGCGGCTCTCTGAGAACCGGTTGCTGCGCGGCGTTGCCGGACTCTATATCTGGTTCTTTCGTGGCACGCCGCTACTGGTACAGCTGATCTTCTGGTACAACCTTTCTACGCTGTTTCCGGCGCTGTCGCTGACGCTGCCGTGGACCGATATCACGCTGGCCAGCTGGAACACCAACGATCTGATCACCCCACTGACAGCCGCTATTGCCGGGCTGGCGCTGAATGAAGCGGCCTATATGGCGGAAATTATTCGCGCCGGTCTGCTGTCGGTGGATAACGGTCAGGTAGAGACTACCCAGGCCTTTGGCATGAGTCGTTCACGGGCGCTGCGGCGCATCATCATTCCTCAGGCGATGCGATCGATTATTCCACCCACCGGCAACCAGCTGATCAGCATGATCAAGGCGACGTCGCTGGTCAGCGTGATCGCAATGGGCGATCTGCTCTACTCGGTGCAGGCGATCTACAACCGTACCTTCGAGATCATCCCGATGCTGATGGTGGCGGTGATCTGGTATCTGCTGATCACCTCGATCCTCAATCTGGGCCAGTCCGCCATCGAGCGTTACTACGCGCGTGGCACTCGTCGGGTGGCCAGCGCCCCCCAGACGCGCCACCATCGCGGCTAACGTGCAACCCCAGCAGGAGGAGCAATGAGTCAGCGTGAACCCCTGGTCTGCGCCCGCAACGTGCAGAAGAATTACGGCGACAATCAGGTTCTGAAAGGGATCGATCTGGATGTCTGGCCCGGTGAAGTAGTGGTGATCCTCGGGCCATCTGGTTCCGGTAAATCCACGTTTCTGCGCTGCATCAATCATCTTGAAGAGATGAACGCCGGATCGATTCGGGTCGGTGATGAGCAGATCGGGTATGTACTTAAAGGGCATGTGCTGCACCGGTTGTCGCCACGCCAGATCGCCCGTCAGCGCCAGAAAATTGGCATGGTGTTTCAGCAGTTCAATCTCTACCCCCATATGACCGTGCTGCAGAACATCACTGAAGCGCCCATCGGCGTGCATAAATTCCCGCGTCAGGAGGCGATGGCCCATGCCCGATCGCTGCTGGCGACGGTGGGGTTAAGCGATAAAGCGGACGCCTGGCCACGTCACCTCTCGGGGGGGACAGCAACAGCGTGTGGCGATTGCGCGGGCGCTGGCGATTAAGCCGCAGCTGATGCTGTTTGATGAGCCGACCTCCGCGCTCGATCCGGAACTAGTGGGCGAAGTGCTGGCGACCATGCGTACCCTGGCCGACCAGGGATTAACGATGATCGTGGTGACTCATGAGATTAGCTTTGCGCGGGAAGCCGCCGATCGCGTGGTCTTTATGGATGGGGGGTGGTGGTGGAGCAGGGCACGCCTGAAGAGGTGATCGCGAATCCACAGCATCCGCGCACCCAGGCGTTCCTTAGTCGCTTCATCTGAGATCTTACTCTGTTACAGATTCCAGTTGTCGCCGCAGGCAAACTGCGCGTAAATATCAGTCACCGTGATTCGATAAAGTTGAAAGGTTAAATATGGAAGGTATCAGTATTGCCAAGCTGCTGATTATCGGTGCGCTTATCGTACTGCTTTTTGGTACCAACAAGTTGCGCTCACTGGGTGGCGATCTGGGCTCCGCAATCAAGGGCTTTAAAAAAGCCATGAAAGATGAAGATACCAGCGCAACCCGAACTGCGGCTGAAGACGTGCCGGCAGAACGCGTCGTTCATAAAGATTAATCGGTTATTTGCTGCAAATAACTGTTACTTTTTATTTCAGGCACAGATAAAAAAAACCAGACTGTTTCCAGTCTGGTTTTTTGTTTTTCGGGCTTTCTAAAGCAAAAGCGTGCTTATTTCACTTCTTCGCCTTTGGCCTGCATATCCGCATGATAGGAAGAGCGGACAAACGGACCGCACGCGGCATGGGTAAAGCCCATCGCCATCGCTTCTTCTTTCATCTCATCGAACTCAGCTGGGCTGACGTAGCGCTGAACCGGCAGGTGGTGGCGGCTCGGCTGCAGATACTGGCCCAGCGTCAGCATGGTGACACCATGGCGACGCAGATCGCGCATCACTTCAACGATTTCGGCATTGGTTTCGCCCAGGCCCACCATCAGACCCGATTTTGTCGGGATGTGAGGATGCGCCTCTTTGAAACGTTCAAGCAGCTTCAGTGACCACTCGTAGTTCGCGCCCGGACGCACCTGGCGATAGACGCGCGGTACGTTTTCCAGGTTGTGGTTAAACACATCCGGTGGCGTCGCGGTAAGAATCTCCAGCGCGCGATCCATACGGCCACGGAAGTCCGGCACCAGCGTTTCGATTTTGATCGTCGGATTTTTTTCGCGAATCGCGCTGATGCAGTCGGCAAAGTGCTGTGCACCACCATCACGCAAATCATCGCGGTCAACCGAGGTGATCACCACGTAGCGCAGGCCCATATCGGCAATCGTCTGCGCCAGTTTAGCGGGTTCGTTAGCGTCAGGGGCATTGGGGCGGCCATGTGCCACATCGCAGAACGGACAACGACGGGTACAGATTGCGCCAAGGATCATAAAGGTGGCGGTGCCGTGGTTGAAGCATTCGGCGAGGTTAGGGCAGGATGCCTCTTCACAGACTGAGTGCAGCCCGTTTTTGCGCATCGCGGCCTTAATGCCCTGAATACGACTGGAGTCAGCTGGCAGCTTGATTTTCATCCATTCCGGCTTACGCAACATCTCCTGCCGTTCAACAGCCACGGTTTTCACCGGGATCAGCGCCATTTTGTCTGCGTCACGATATTTGACGCCGCGTTCCATCTGAATTGGTTTACTCATAAATCAGCAGGTTCCGGTCGGATTGCGATTTGAAAGCGTTCCCATTCAAACCGGGAAGGCTGCTTTCAACTTTATTTGAAAAAAGTGCAAAAATTATATCATCACATCGCCTGCGAAGCAGCCACAGTCAGCGCGGATAAGTTACATATTTGTAAATTCGCATTCTGCGTTAAGGTTTAACAGGGAGATCCCCTGAAATCCATTCAACATTTTCATAACCTGACAGCCGTGCAAACGCGCTGACCAGCGGAGAGTGTACCTGCTCCGTCGTCACCTCTGGCTGGAAATTTTTCAACTGGGTCATGCTCATGCCGGCGTAACCACAGGGATTAATACGCAGGAAGGGCGACAAATCCATGGCAACATTCAACGCCAGACCGTGAAACGAGCAGCCTTTACGGATGCGTAATCCCAGTGAGCAGATCTTCTCTTCCCCGACGTAGACGCCAGGTGCATCAGCACGGGCGCGGGCGCTGACGCCAAACTCTGCCAGGGTGGCGATAACCGTCTCTTCCAGAATGGTCACCAGCTGGCGTACGCCGAGCTTACGGCGTTTCACATCGATCAGGACGTACATCACCTGCTGTCCTGGCCCGTGATAGGTGACCTGACCCCCACGGTCACTCTGCACCACCGGGATTTCGCCTGGCATCAGCAGATGCTCTGCTTTGCCCGCCTGACCCTGAGTGAAGACCGGAGGATGTTCAACCAGCCAGATTTCATCACGACTCTGGTCGTTGCGCTGGTCGGTATAGTGATGCATGGCGTCGGAGACAGATTGCCAGTCGCGCAGACCTGACTGGCGGACAAGAAGAGTTTCAACTGACAAAACGATAGCCCGCTAAAGGAAATAACGCTGAGGATAACGTCGGCAAACCGTCAGGCAGAGGCGCCTTGCCGACCCGTAAATTACAGTACCATCCGCACAATTTCGATGTTGCCCAGCTCTTCGTACAGGCGTTCTACCTGCTCGATGTGGGTGGCGGTGATAGTGATGTTGACGGAGTGATAGTTGCCTTTGCTGCTCGGCTTAACTTCAGGGCTGTAGTCGCCTGGCGCATGGCGTTGCACCACTTCAACCACTTGATCAACCAGCTCCGGTTGTGCCAGACCCATTACTTTGTAGGTAAATGGGGTAGGAAATTCGAGCAGCTCATTCAGTTTGGTTTTCATATTAACTCCGGTGCATAAAAAACAGGCTCCCGCCTGAGCGGGAGCAACATAATATCGTGTAATGGGGGCGAAGGGGTGATTTTTCAATCACCCGCCACGCTTAACCGAACCAGTGATGGAACATCAGCTTGATGTAATCAACGATACGGCCAAAGAAACCTCCTTCAGAGATCTCGTTCAGTACCACCAGCGGACGCTGTTCGATAGTCTTGCCATCCAGCTGAAAGTTGATGCTGCCGACCACCTGATTTTTCTTCAGTGGTGCATGCAGTTCCGTGTTGGTCAGCACATAGCTGGCTTTCAGATCTTTCATGCGGCCACGTGGGATGGTCAGGTAAGCATCTTTTTCCACGCCCAGCTGCACACGGTCGTTATCGCCGAACCAGACTGGCTCAGAGGCGAACTCTTTGCCCGCTTTCAGTGGCGCCACGGTTTCAAAGAAACGGAAGCCCCAGGTGAGCAGTTTCTTACTCTCAGTTTCACGGCCTTTGTAGGTATGACCGCCCATGACTGCGGAGATCAGGCGCATCTGGCCTTCAGTCGCAGACGCCACCAGGTTGTAACCGGCAGAGTTGGTGTGACCGGTTTTGATGCCGTCCACATTCAGGTTGGTATCCCACAGCAGACCGTTACGGTTCATCTGACGGATATTATTGAAGGTGAACTCTTTCTCTTTATAGACAGCATACTCTTCCGGCACGTCACGGATCAGCGCCTGACCGATCAACGCCATATCGCGCGCGGAGCTGTACTGACCTTCCGCGTCCAGACCATGAACAGTCTGGAAGTGGGTATTCTGCAGACCAATCGCTTTAACGTAGTTGTTCATCAGGTTAACGAACGCATCCTGGCTGCCAGCAACATAGTCAGCCATTGCAACACAGGCGTCGTTACCGGACTGCAGCACAATCCCACGGGTCAGCTGAGAAACCGGCACGCGGTCGCCTGGCTTCAGGAACATCAGCGATGAGCCTTTGAACACCGGGTTGCCGGTCGCCCAGGCATCCGGGCCGACGGTGACCATATCGTCCTGATGAATTTTACCCGCTTTAACGGCCTGACCAATGACATAGCTGGTCATCATCTTGGTCAGACTGGCAGGATCGCGGCGTGCATCGGCGTTTTTCTCTGCCAGCACTTTGCCTGAGTTGTAGTCGATAAGGACATACGCTTCGGCATCAATGTCCGGCACGCCCGGAATCATGGTCTTGAGATTGACGTCATCAGCAATAGCAGCATGGCTGAGAGAGAAAGCGATCAGTGATCCCACTGTCAGGCGTTTCAGCAAACGAGATGATTTCAGCGTGTTCATGTGTAGGACTACAACATCCGTGAGTTTGAGGTTGAAAATGTCACTCATCATACCCAATGCCAGATTAACTGGCACCGGGCGTGATGATTGGGTTGTTAGCAGACGTAACGTGCAGCTGTCTGATAAACGGTTCAGCGACGCGTGTTAGTAATAAATGAGGCGGCCTGGCCTTCACTGCTCAGACGCTGTTGCAGCGCAGCCGCTTCGGCGCGGGAGGCGTAACCGCCGAGTTGAACGCGATACACATTGTTGCCCGCGTCTTCTACCTTACCGGGCACGCCATAACGCTGGCTCAGGCTTTTCATCATCTGCTGGGCACGCGCCGGGTCATTCAGCGCACCGACCTGCACCACATATCCATCGGCACCACCACTGCTGGCTGCAGGCGCGGCGCTGGCTGCTGCGGGAGCAGCATTGCTGACTGCCGGCGCGGAACTGGCGGGTGCGGCGGCTGGCGGTTCGTTACCTTCCAGTACGCCGGTCGCTAATGGCTGGGGTGCACCAAGAAAGCCGCTGCTCTGCACCGGCGCGCCCATATTGTCACCGCTTTGCAGCGTGCTGTTGCTGATGGCCTCAACATTTTGCGCAGGCGGCTCTGAGGGTGCTGAGCTGCCGCCGTTCATCACCGCGCCACCACTCAGGTCCGGACGGGCAGGCAGAGAGTAGCTCTGTTTTGCCACGACGGTCCCGATGGTGCCGGGGCCAGAGAGCGAGCCGTCTGGGGCGACCTTGATGTAATCAACCCGCACGCGCGAATTGTTGGAGATATTCAGGCGGTCACCGGCAGCCCGCGACAGGTCGATAATGCGTCCTGGCGTGTAAGGGCCGCGATCGTTAACGCGCACCACAATCTGACGGCCATTCGCGATATTGGTCACGCGCACATAGCTCGGCAGCGGCAGAGTAGGGTGGGCCGCGGTCAGCGCATCAGGATCGTAGGCTTCGCCGGTAGCGGTGCGGTTGCCCTGCGCCTCTTCGCCGTACCAGGTGGCCAGGCCGACTTCACTGTAGTTCGACGGATCTTTAATGACGCGATAATTTTTGCCGTTCACGCTGTAATCCTGGCTGGTGCCTGGATTGATCGGCTCATAACGTGGCTCAACGCCTGGAATCTCCACCACCGGTCCATTGTAAGCCGGTTGCGGCGGCGCCGTATTTTGGGGTTCCGGCGTGGTACAGGCCGCCAGAACCAGTGATGCCAGTGCAACGCCAAGCCATTCCTTACGCATCTGCAGCCTCTTAGACACTTTTAGATAACATTTTTCGGTGAGTGTGGATCGACATCACAATGCCAAATCCCGCCATAAGCACGATAAGCGCGGAGCCGCCATAACTGACCAGCGGCAGCGGCACGCCAACTACCGGTAAGATACCACTAACCATGCCAATGTTAACGAAAACATAAACGAATAAAATCAGCATTAAACCGCCCGCCATTACCCGGCCAAAGGTGGTCTGCGCCCGGGCTGCCACAACCAATCCCCGCATGATCAGCAGCAGATAAAGGGCCAGCAGCAGCAGCACGCCAACCAGGCCTAACTCTTCGGCCAGAACCGCAAAGATAAAGTCAGTATGACGTTCCGGCAAAAACTCCAGCTGAGACTGGGTGCCCTGCAGCCAGCCTTTACCGCGCAGACCTCCTGAGCCAATAGCAATTTTCGACTGGATAATGTGATAACCCGCTCCCAGCGGATCTGTTTCCGGGTCGAGCAGCATCATCACGCGGTCACGCTGATAATCGTGCATCAGGAAAAACCACAAAATCGGGATAAAGGCGGCGACCAGCAACACGGCTACGCCAATCAGTTTCCAGCTCATACCCGAGAGGAACAGCACAAACAAGCCGGAGGCGGCAATCAGAATTGAGGTGCCGAGATCGGGCTGGGCCGCCACCAGCAGGGTGGGCAGGAAGATCAGAATCAGCGCAATGCCGGTATTTTTCAGCGTTGGCGGACAGACATCGCGGTTAATAAAGCGCGCCACCATCAAAGGCACCGCTATCTTGGCAATCTCAGAGGGCTGAAAACGCACAAAGCCGAGATCGAGCCAGCGTTGAGCGCCTTTACTGATCTGCCCAAAGGCATCCACCGCCACCAGCAGAATGACGCAGACAATATAGAGATAGGGCGCCCAGCCTTCATAGACGCGCGGCGGTACCTGCGCCAGCACAATCATGATGACCAGCCCCATCGCGATCTGACCGAGTTTACGCTCCATCATGCCGGGGTCCTGACCACTGGCGCTCCAGATCACCACAGCGCTGTAGGTCAGCAGGCCGAGAATGATCAGCATAAACAGCGGATCGATGTGGATGCGCATCCAGATCGAACGTTTCTGCGGACTATCTTGCATCGACATGTTTATTCACCTTCATAACCGGGCGGCACAGGAGCGGCGTCCGGCAGGACTGTATTGTTATCACCCAACATAATGTGATCCAGAATCTGGCGCATGACGGTGCCGACAGCCGGACCGGCGCCACCATTTTCCAGGATAATGGTCACGGCGACCCGAGGTTTGTCATAAGGGGCAAACGCGGTCATTAATTTATGGTCGCGTAATCGTTCAGCAATTTTATGGGCGTTATAGGTTTCGTTCTCTTTCAGGCCAAAGACCTGAGCCGTACCGGACTTGGCGGCGATTTTATAGGGCGCATCGGCGAAGCTCTTGTGCGCGGTGCCGTTGGGCCGGTTCGCCACGCCATACATGCCATCTTTGGCAATTTCCCAGTAGCCGGAATGGATATCACCAATCGGGGCTTCAGGCGGCTGGCGATAAGGTACCAGGGTACGGCCTTCGCGGGTGGCGCGCAGCATATGCGGCACCTTGACGACGCCGTCGTTGATCAGAATCATCATCGCTTTGTTCATCTGCAACGGCGTGGCGGTCCAGTAACCCTGTCCGATCCCCACCGGAATGGTATCGCCCTGATACCACGGCTTTTTAAAGCGTCTCTGTTTCCAGTCACGGGTCGGCATGTTACCGGCGCTCTCCTGCGGTAAATCGATGCCGGTACGGCTGCCGTAACCAAATTTATTCATCCACTCCGACAGCCGGTCGATACCCATGTCATAGGCAACCTGATAGAAGAAGGTATCGGCAGACTCTTCCAGCGCTTTGGTGACGTTCAGACGTCCGTGGCCCCATTTTTTCCAGTCGCGGAAGCGTTTTTCTGAACCAGGAAGTTGCCACCAGCCGGGATCAAACAGGCTGGTATTACGGTTAATCACGCCAGCACTCAGGGCAGAGACCGCCACATAAGGTTTAACCGTCGAAGCCGGTGGATAGGCAGCCTGAATCGCACGGTTATAGAGCGGACGGTTTTCATCTTCCAGCAGGCCGCGGTAATCCTTACTGGAAATACCGTCGACAAACATGTTGGCGTCATAGCTTGGCGTTGAGACCATGGCGAGGATTTCGCCGGTGCGCGGATCGCTGACCACGACGGCCGCGCGACTGCCCGCCAGCAGGGTCTCGACATATTGCTGCAGTTTGAGATCGATAGTCAGATAGATATCACGGCCTGCCTGAGGGGACTCCTCATGCAGCTGGCGAATGACCCGGCCACGGTTGTTGACCTCAACCTCTTCAAAGCCGGTTTTGCCGTGCAGCAAATTTTCGTAATAGGCTTCAATGCCCAGCTTACCGATGTCGTGCGTCGCGGCGTAGTTAGGCCATATGCCCTCTTTGTCGAGGCGTGCAACGTCACGATCGTTGATTTTTGAGACGTAGCCGACCACATGCGTCAGCGTGGCACCGTAAGGGTAGTAGCGGCGCTGGTAACCTTTAACTTCCACGCCGGGGAAGCGGTACTGATTGACCGCAAAGCGCGCGACCTGCACGTCATTCAGACCGGTTTTAACCGGGATAGAGGTGAACCGACGCGAGCGTTTACGCTCTTTCTGGAAGTTTTCGAGGTCGTCGTCAGTCAGCTCAAGAATCGGGCGTAAGTTTTCCAGGGTCTGTTGCAGATTATCAACTTTTTCCGGAACCAGTTCTGCCTGATAGATGGTGCGGTTCAGCGCCAGCGGCGTGCCGGTACGATCGTAAATTATGCCGCGGCTGGGGGCCACAGGCACCAGTTTGATACGGTTCTGGTTGGAGCGGGTGCTGTAATCATCAAAGCGAAGGATCTGCAGGTGGTAAAGGTTAACCACCAGTACTGAAGAGAGCAGTAAGATACCGACGAAGGCGATAAAGGCCCGACGGACAAAGAGTTTCTGTTCGGCGCTGTAATCGCGAAAGGCGTTGCTTTGTAATTTCATCCGCTACTTGTCATGTCTGATGTGGGCTGATCGGTCATTCACGATGATAAGGATGATTTGTCGTTATGCTCCAGGCCCGATACAGACTTTCGGCTACCAGCACGCGCACCAGCGGATGGGGCAACGTCAATGCTGACAGTGACCAGCTCTGCTCTGCCGCCGCTTTACAGGCGGGGGCCAGGCCTTCAGGCCCGCCAATCAGCAGGCTGACGTCGCGACCATCCAGCTTCCAGCGTTCAATCTGCTGTGCCAGCTGCGGGGTTTCCCACGGATGACCAGGAATATCCAGCGTGACGATGCGATTGCCTTTGCCGACCGCCGCTAACATCGCTTCACCCTCTTTTTCAAGAATGCGTTTGATATCAGCATTTTTACCGCGTTTACCTGCGGTCACTTCGGTCAGCTCAAGCGGCATATCTTTCGGGAAGCGGCGCAGATATTCCATAAAACCGGTCTGCACCCAGTCAGGCATTTTCGTGCCGACGGCAACAAGTTGCAGTTTCACCGATTAGCCCCAGAGTTTTTCCAGCTCATACAGCTGGCGACTCTCTTCCTGCATCACATGCACGATGACATCACCCAGATCGACCACGACCCAGTCTGCCGCGCTTTTACCTTCAATGCCTAATGGCATCAGGCCTGCTAAACGCGACTCCTGCTCTACGTGTTCTGCGATCGAAGTCACATGACGCGTGGAGGTGCCGGTGCAGATGATCATGAAATCGGTGATGCTGGATTTGCCCTGAACGTCGATGGTGACAATGTCCTGGCCTTTGAGATCATCAATCTTATCAATAACGAACTCTTGGAGTGCTTTACCTTGCAAAAGGTTCCCCTTGGAATCTGGTGGTAACGAGCCGGCTGTAAGCCCGGAGAGTGCAGCCAAAAAATTAAGCGGCGTAGTATAGCATGCCCGGATCAGTCGCGATATAAGCCTTCGCGGTCGATATAATCGATAACCGCAGCGGGCAACAGATCGTCGCAGGGCTGATTTTGGTGGCGACGGCGGCGAATTTCAGTGGCCGAAATGTTATAGAGAGGGGTGTCCGCCAGCCAGATATGGCCTGCGGGCTGCTGATGCAGCTGCCGGATATCCTGAGCGAGGTGTTGCTCAAGCCAGCGCTGCATGTCAGGCGAGTCGAACCGGGTCGGATAGCCGGGGCGCTGGCACACCAGCAGATGGCAGAGTGACAGCAGATCCTGCCAGCGATGCCATTTTGACAAGCTCAGCAATGAATCCTGACCAATAATAAATCCCAGCGGCTGCTCTGCACCGCGTTCGGTGCGCCAGGCTTCCAGGGTGGTCACGGTCCAGGACGGCGTGTCGCGTTCCAGCTCGCGGGTATCGATCTCAAACAGCGGCAGGTCGCGGATAGCGCAGCGCAGCATAGCAACCCGCTGGGCAGCGCTGGCTTCCGGTTGCGGACGATGCGGCGGCACATTGTTGGGCAGCAGCGTCACACGCTGCAGGCCGGTCTGTTGCGCCAGCGCTTCGACCGGGCGCAGATGGCCAAAATGAATCGGATCAAAGGTGCCGCCAAACAGTGCGTGTAACTCAGACATGGGCAAAGCTCGTCGGAAAAGCACGACTGCTGAGCAGCAGCGTCAGGGTCTGTAACTGCGGCCACACCGGCTGTCCATAATCCTGCTTCAGGGTGATCTCAATCTGACTCAGCAGATGAATGGCGCGTTGCAGACGCGTGGCATCCACTCGTTGCAGCGCGTCGGTAAACAGCGCACGGCGATTCTGCCAGATGCGCTGCTGATCCATCAGCGTACGCAGCGGCTGCGCTGTCTGGTGGCGTTGCAGATGCAGCAGCGTCAGCAGATCACGCTGCAGCGTACGCAGCAGTATCACCACTTCGCTCTCTTCTTTCTCCAGCTGATGCAGAATATGCAGGGCGCGGCGGCTTTTTCCCGCCAGCAGGGCATCCACCCAGTGGAAAGGAGTAAAGTGCGCGGCATCACTGACCGCCTCTTCAACCCGGGGCAGTGTCAGCTTGCCGTCGGGCCACTGCAGCGAGAGCCGCTCAAGCGCCTGCGCCAGCGCCAGCAGATTGCCTTCATAGCAGTAACACAATAGCTGCACGGCTGCGTCATCCACCGATAATTTCAGCGCCTTAGCGCGATTAACGACCCAGCGTGGCAGTTGCGCCTGTTCAGGTGTCTGACAGGGCACCAATACCGCAGAGGCGGACAACGCTTTAAACCAGGCGCTGTTTTCCTGCGCTTTGGTCAGCTTCGCCATCCGGCAGATCAGCAGAATATCGGCGTGCAGCAACTGCGACAGCTTAAGTAGTTGCTCTGCCATCGCGGCGTTGGGGCCATTATCGGGGAATTGCAGCGTCATGGTCTGACGCTGAGCAAACAGACTCAGTGACTGGCAACTGACGAACAGGCTCTCCCAGTCAGTCTGTGCATCCAGCGTAAAACTAAAATGTTCTTCGAATCCCTGCGCGGTTGCGGCGACGCGAATCGCATCTGAACTTTCCTGCAGCAGCAGCGGTTCGTTACCGGCTAACAAATAACAGGCGCGCAGCCCCTCACGGAGCTGCGCGCTGAGTTGCTCAGGATAAATCCTGATCATTGCAGGCTGGTAGCAGAGGAAGTGGGCGCTTCCTGTGAACCCTGACCCGGCACCGGAATCACTGACGCCGGTAAGGTCTCTTTGCTGTTGATCTGCGCGGCGTGTACCGTCAGCAGTTTACGTACCAGCTGTTCAGCAGCACGCTGACGCATCTCCTGCGTAATCAGATCCTGCTCGGCATCTTTTGCCAGCGCAGCGTTCGGGTTATCGAAGAACGACCGATAAACCGTGGTGCTGATAGGATAGATACCTTTGCCCGGCAGCAGCACCTGCGCGGTGAGGGTCATCACCAGCTGATACTCGGCAGTGGTGCCGCTGATAAAGACCGAAGCCGTGTTACGGCCCGAGGATTCAGGCCCCAGGCGCAGCGTTGGAATATCCGTGCGATTCTGTTTGCTGTCTTCAACAATTTTGACATCGTTGATACGCAGCTGCTGACGCACAGTACGCGCCAGCGGCCCATAAGGATCGCCGGTTGAAACAATCAGGGTTTTCAGTTCGCTGGGCACCTGAGTGGTGCCGCGCGGATGAAAACCACAGCCAGCGGTGATCACCACCGCCAGCATGACAAACAGCCTGATAATCGGATGTCGCACAGTTCCTCCTGAACTTAACCTACGACCAGGTTAAGCAGTTTGCCCGGTACATAAATGACTTTACGGATAGTCACGCCGTCCAGATACTTCGCTACCAGATGCTCCTGCGCAGCGCGTGCCTGAACCTGTTCCTGTGTTGCATCGGCTGGCACGGTGATTTTACCGCGCACTTTACCGTTAACCTGAACCACTACCAGCAGCGAATCTTCAACCATAGCGGCTTCATCCGCAACCGGCCAGCTCGCTTCATCGATAGTGCCTTCGCCACCCAGCGTCTGCCACAGAACATAGCAGGCGTGCGGGGTAAACGGATAGAGCAGACGGACGATGGCCAGCAGCGCTTCCTGCATCAGGGCGCGATCCTGCTCGCTTTCCTGCGGGGCGCGTGCCAGTTTGTTCATCAGCTCCATGATCGCCGCAATGGCGGTGTTGAAAGTCTGACGACGGCCAATATCATCCGCCACTTTGGCGATGGTTTTGTGCAGATCGCGACGCAGCGATTTCTGCTCGTCATTCAGGCTCTCCACATCCAGTGCCACGGTCGCACCTTTCTGTGTATGCTCGAAGACCAGCTTCCAGACACGTTTCAGGAAGCGGTTCGCCCCTTCAACGCCCGACTCCTGCCACTCCAGCGTCATATCCGCCGGTGAAGCAAACATCATAAACAGACGCACGGTATCCGCGCCGTAACGCTCAACCATCAGCTGTGGGTCGATGCCGTTGTTTTTCGACTTCGACATTTTGCTCATGCCCGCGTAGATCACTTCGCGGCCCTGCGTGTCTGTGGCTTTAACAATGCGGCCTTTCTCATCCCGCTCAACCTCAACGTCAACCGGTGAAACCCAGTTACGCTCGCCGTTGGCACCAAGGTAGTAGAAGGCGTCAGCCAGCACCATGCCCTGGCACAGCAGACGTTTGGCTGGCTCATTGGAGTTCACCAGGCCGGCGTCACGCAGCAGCTTGTGGAAGAAGCGGAAATACATCAGGTGCATGATGGCGTGTTCAATACCGCCCACATACTGATCGACCGGCAGCCAGTAGTTTGCCGCTGCCGGATCCAGCATGCCTTCCTTGTAGCTGGCGCAGGTATAACGCGCGTAGTACCAGGAAGACTCCATGAAGGTGTCAAAGGTGTCGGTTTCACGCAGGGCTGGCTGGCCGTTTACCGTGGTTTTAGCCCACTCCGGATCCGCTTTGATTGGGCTGGTAATGCCATCCATCACCACATCTTCCGGCAGGATCACCGGCAGCTGGTCTTCTGGTGCAGGCATAACGGTGCCATCTTCCAGCGTCACCATCGGGATAGGGGCACCCCAGTAGCGCTGACGGGAGACACCCCAGTCGCGCAGGCGGTAGTTCACTTTACGCACGCCCACGCCTTTTGCCGCCAGCGAATCCGCGATGGCGTTAAAACCGGTGGCGTGATCCATGCCGTTAAACTCACCTGAGTTGAACAGCGCACCTTTGTCAGTCATCGCCGCAATGCTGACATCAGGAATGGAACCATCCAGATTCAGGATGACCGGCTTAATCGGCAGATCATATTTAGTGGCAAACTCCCAGTCGCGCTGATCGTGCGCCGGAACCGCCATCACAGCGCCGGTGCCATATTCCATCAGTACGAAGTTGGCAACCCAGACCGGGATAAGCTCGCCGGTCAGCGGATGAACAACAGACAGGCCGGTCGCCATGCCTTTCTTCTCCATGGTCGCCATATCGGCTTCAGCCACTTTGGTATTGCGACATTCAGCGATAAAGTCAGCCAGCGCCGGATTATTGACCGACGCCTGGGTCGCCAGCGGATGGCCTGCGGCAACGGCAACATAGGTTGCGCCGATAAAGGTATCCGGGCGGGTGGTGTAGACAGTGACCTTCTCTTCGCTGTCAGCCACATCGAAGGTGATTTCGACACCTTCAGAGCGGCCAATCCAGTTACGCTGCATGGTTTTGACCTGCTCAGGCCACTCTTCCAGCGTATCCAGATCGTTCAGCAGCTCCTCCGCATAATCGGTGATTTTGATAAACCACTGCGGGATCTCTTTACGCTCAACTTTGGTGTCGCAGCGCCAGCAGCAGCCGTCGATCACCTGCTCGTTCGCCAGCACCGTCTGATCGTTCGGGCACCAGTTCACGGCAGAGGTCTTTTTTATAGACCAGGCCTTTTTCATACAGTTTGGTAAAGAACCACTGTTCCCAGCGATAGTACTCTGGCTGGCAGGTTGCCAGTTCACGACTCCAGTCATAGCCAAAGCCCAGCAGTTTGAGCTGGTTTTTCATGTAGGCGATATTGTCGTAAGTCCACGGGGCCGGAGCGGTGTTGTTTTTCACCGCAGCGCCTTCCGCAGGCAGGCCGAAAGCATCCCAGCCAATCGGCTGTAGTACGTTTTTGCCGAGCATACGCTGATAACGCGCGATTACGTCGCCGATGGTGTAGTTACGAACGTGGCCCATGTGCAGGCGGCCAGAAGGATAGGGCAACATGGAGAGGCAATAGTATTTCTCTTTACCTTCCTGCTCAGTCACTTTAAACGTTTCGTTTTCATCCCAGTGCTGCTGCACACGGGATTCAATTTCTTCCGGGCGGTATTGCTCTTGCATGGCTGCCTGTGGTCCTTTATGAAAAACATTTTTCTGGCTCTAAGATCCGCATAGCATACCCATAAGGCCGCGTATCAACAACACTTCCCACTTTTGCCGGCACGATTTCTGCCGAAAGCGTCAGAGCCTTCACCCTTTTGTAATTCACTGTACAGACGACACGGCAAAAGCAACATTACGACTAAACTTAGTTCAGCGAGGGTCTGCATAAAGGAGAACAAAATGAATAAAGTGGCTCAGGAATATCGCGAGTCGTTAGCCGTATTGACCGAACGTCTTCGTCAGGGCGATCGTAACCTTGATGAGCTGATTGCCGGGCGACGAAGCCAGTTGCTGGTGCGCGATGATATGACGGAACAGGAGATTGACCAGGCGCTCAGCTCAGTGCGCCGTGATCTGGGCGAGTTTGCACGCAGCTACACCGATGTGGAAGAACCGCTGGCGGACTCACTGTTTATGCGCATCATCCGCGAGAGCGTCTGGAAAGAGCTGGCGGATATCACCGATAAAAGTCAGCTGGAGTGGCGAGAGGTCTTCCAGGATCTGCATCACCACGGGGTTTATCAGAGCGGGGAAGTGGTGGGGCTGGGCAATCTGGTCTGTGAGAAATGCCAGTTCACCCGGGCAATCTACACGCCTGAAACGCTGTCACGTTGTCCGGAATGCGGCAATGACCAGTTCCAGCGTCAGCCTTTCGAACCCTGATAGTGCGGCGTAGCTAAATGAAGCGGGCCACCCTGGGTGACCCGCCTGTTCGTCAGGTTTAGTGCAGAATTTTTGCGAGGAAATCTTTAGCGCGCTCAGACTGTGGATTATTAAAGAAGTCATCTTTGTTGGTGTCTTCGATAATTTTCCCTTCATCCATAAAGATCACGCGATTGGCAACCTTACGGGCGAAGCCCATCTCATGGGTCACCACCATCATCGTCATCCCTTCCTGTGCCAGTTCAACCATCACATCCAGCACTTCGTTGATCATTTCCGGATCCAGCGCGGAGGTGGGTTCATCAAACAGCATCGCGATGGGGTCCATACAGAGCGCTCGCGCAATCGCCACACGCTGCTGCTGACCACCCGAGAGCTGGCCGGGAAACTTCTCAGCATGGGCGGAAAGACCCACACGCTTCAGCAGCTTCAGCCCTTTATCGCGGGCTGCCGCTTTGTCGCGCTTCAGCACTTTCACCTGCGCCAGAACCAGGTTGTTGATAATGCTCAGATGCGGAAACAGCTCGAAGTGCTGGAACACCATCCCGACCTGGCTGCGAAGCTGCGCAAGATTAGTCTTTTTTGTTATTCACCTCGGTGCCGTTCACCGCAATCACGCCCTGCTGAATCGGCTCAAGGCCGTTCACCGTTTTGATCAGCGTTGATTTACCGGAGCCGGACGGGCCGCACACCACCACCACTTCACCGGTTTTGACGTCGGTTGAGCAGTCGGTCAGCACCTGAAAGTGACCATACCACTTAGAAACATTTTTCAGGCTAATCATTTAAACCGTCCTTTTTCTTTTTAGATAGCTGACCAACAGCGATGCGCTCAGGCTGATAACGAAGTAGACCAGACCTGCAAACAGAACCATTTCAACCTGGGTGCCATCACGCTCACCAATGGTGGACGCGGTACGGAAGAAGTCCGCCAGGCTTAAGACATAAACCAGCGAGGTATCCTGGAACAGCACGATACCCTGCGTCAGTAACAGCGGAACCATGGCGCGAAACGCCTGTGGCAGGATGATCAGTCGCATTGCCTGCCACTGCGTCATGCCCAGCGCCAGAGCTGCACTGCCCTGTCCACGCGAGATACTGATGATGCCGGCGCGAATAATTTCAGAGTAGTACGCCGCTTCGAACAGCGAAAAGGCGACCATGGCTGAAATCAGTCGGATATCCGTTTTGGGCGACAGGCCCAGCACCTGCTGCAGAAAACTCGGCACGACCAGATAGAACCACAGCAGCACCATGACCAGCGGCACTGAGCGGAACAGGTTGACGTAAATTTTAGCGAACCAGCTGATAGGCTTAAACGTCGACAGGCGCATCACCGCCAGCAGAGTGCCCCACAGGATGCCGAAGACCACGGCGGTAATCGTGATCTTAAAGGTGATCACTAAGCCATTAAGCAGATAGGGCAGGCTGGGTGTAATCGAACTCCAGTCAAACTCGTACATTACTTGCCTCCCGCATTGCCTGGCAGCCGGACTTTGCGCTCGACCAGACTCATCAACAACATAATCACCAGGTTAATCGCAACGTAGGCCAGCGTAATGGCGGTAAAGGATTCATAGGCGTGGGCAGAATAGTCGAGCAGTTTGCCCGCCTGCGCCGCCATATCGACCAGACCAATGGTGGAGGCGATAGCGGAGTTCTTCACCAGGTTCAGCATTTCCGAGGTCATCGGCGGCACAATCACGCGATACGCATTCGGCAGCAGCACATAGCGATAGGTCTGCGGCAGGGTTAATCCCATCGCCAGACCGGCATTCTTCTGTCCACTCGGCAGTGACTGAATCGCTGCGCGCACCTGCTCGCAGACGCGGGCGGCGGTAAACAGGCCAAGACAGATCATCGAGGAGAGGAAGAACTGAATGTTGGGATCCAGCTCAGACTTAAACCACATGCCGAGCTTTTCGCCCACCAGCTCGGGCGCCACCAGATACCAGAAGAAGAACTGGACGATCAGTGGGATGTTACGAAACAGTTCGACATAGCAGGTGCCAATGGTCGACAGCAGGCGATTAGGCACGGTGCGCAGAATGCCGAAAAATGAACCCACGCAGAAGGCGATAATCCAGGCGCAGCAGGAGACGGCAATCGTCACCTGAAAACCGGACCACAGCCAGCCGAGGTAGGTCGTGTTACCGAACGGGGCCTGTTCGAGGAATATGCCCCAGTTCCAATCGATACCCATAACGAGCTCCGGAAAAAAAGGGTAGCTAAGCTACCCTGAAGATTGATGAACGGCGTTGTATTTCCTGACTCAGGGGAACGACCCGTGTCAGTCTGTCTGTCCATGCCGCGGTTTCAGCAATCGAGAGGGCAGCCAGGCCGCCCTTGTTATACCCGTCGTCTTTCAGGCTGCATTTTTGTTGGCTACATTCACTCACCCGAATCACTTACCGGAGTAGGCTCATCGGGAGTCATTTTTCTGCTGCCTCAATGCAATCTGAAATCCATTGGGTATTTTGTTGTTAATTCAGTGCTTTATCATTTGGCGTTTTGAACAGCGCTTTCATGTCATCAGAGAGCTCAAAGTTCATGTTCAGGTTCTTTGGTGGAATCGGCTGTTTGAACCAGGTGTCGAACCATTTTTCTGCCTGGCCAGAGGTCTGGGCTTTAGCAATGGTTTCATCCACCAGGGCTTTGAACTGCGGATCATCTTTACGCAGCATGCAGCCATAGGCTTCTTTTGACTGTGGCGTGCCCAGAATTTCCCAGTTGTCCGGCTTTTTGGCTTTGGCGCGTTCGCCTGCCAGCAGGGCATCATCCATCATAAAGGCTACGGCACGACCGGTTTCCAGCGTACGGAAGGAGTCACCGTGATCTTTTGCGCTGATGATGCGCAGATCCAGTTTCTGTTCGTCGTTGAGTTTGTGCAGCAGCACTTCAGAGGTGGTACCTGAGGTCACCACTACGGTTTTGCCTTTCAGGTCAGTGAAATCTTTGATCGGGCCATCTTTCTTAACCAGCAGACGGGTGCCGATAACAAAAATAGTGTCTGAGAAGGCGGCCTGTTTCTGGCGCTCAAGGTTATTGGTGGTCGAGCCACACTCATAATCGTAGGTGCCGTTTTGCAGCAGCGGAATACGGTTTTGTGAGGTGATCGGGATCATTTTGACCTGCAGATCAGGCTTGTTCAGCTTTGCTTTAATCGCTTCAACGATGGCGTTTGAGTAAGCCTGTGAGTAGCCGACGACTTTTTGCTGGTTGTCATAATAAGAAAAGGGAACTGATGATTCGCGATGCCCGACCACAATGACGCCATTGTCATTGATCTTCTTCAGGGTGCCGCTGAGATCTTCCGCCTGGGCCGCTCCCGCCGCTGCGCTGATCAGCAGAAGAGATAATGCCACTTTGCGTAGTTGCATGTTCCAACTCCTTCGTATGAAAAAGGCACAGGATATAACCTGCGCTGATTATGATGTTGTGTCTGTTTTCTGCTGCGTTTCTGCTCATTCTGCGGTTTAAACGGGCGCAGAAGAGTCATTAACATAGCGGATTGTTAACGCAATGAAACAAAAAAGTTTCTTTTTTTGCGAGGTGATGCGCACCAAAAAAAGGCAATTTTTTCACCCTGCGCGTTAATGGTGCAGCAGCGTCAATTGTTTTGGTGCAACCCGCCCGGCATCAGCGCCTGCAATCAGCCTGTTTGCGAAAAGCAGTGAAACATTTTGCAATCATCGTGCCAGAAAGAGGTTATGGGTTAGAAAGACAGCAGAGTGTGCGGCGTGGGGAGTGAAAAAAACCGGAGAGTCACCATGAAAAAGGCGAAGCACGTGCTTCGCCTTCAGTGAGCACAGGAGGGGAGGTTATCGACGACGGCGCAGGAGTGCTATCACCGCCGCCAGCAGCGTCAGTGACCACACTGGCCAGATGCCAGCCCGCGCATACGGGGTTTCTCCCTGCGTTGGCGTAACCTTGCTGGTCAGCACATCGCGGGTAAACTGCGGCAGCATGGCTTCCACATCACCACTGGCATTGACCACCGCCGTCACACCATTATTGGTGCTGCGCAACAGCGGACGTCCCAGTTCCAGCGCACGCATCCTCGCCATCTGGAAGTGCTGCCATGGGCCGATAGAGTGACCAAACCAGGCATCGTTCGAAACGGTCAACAGGAAGTTGGTGTCGGGATGGAAGTTGGCCCGCACCTGTTCACCCAGCACGATCTCATAACAGATGGCGCTGGTCAGGTTATAGCCCGCCACGCTGAGTTGCGGCTGGAGGTAGTTGCCACGACTGAATGCCGACATCGGCAGATCGAAGAACGGGGCCAGCGGACGCAGCAGATCGGCCAGCGGCACAAATTCGCCAAACGGCACCAGGTGATTCTTCTGGTAACGATTGCCGCTGAAGTAGTTGTACGGCGCTTTACCGCCCAGCACGATTACGGTGTTGTAATCGTGATATCGGTTCTGCTCCAGCCGGGAGTCCACAATGCCGGTGATCAGCGAACTGCCGCGCTCACGCAGTTCGTCATCCAGCGAACGCAGGAACGGCTGCTGATTACTCTCCAGATCGGTAATTGCCGATTCAGGCCAGATAATAATCGGCGCTTTGCCCATCAGCGGCTGACTCAGACCGTTGTAAATGCGCAGGGTAGTGAGCAGCTGCTGCGGATCCCACTTCATCGATTGCGGGATGTTTCCCTGCACCAGCGCCACCTCGACGGCCCGCTCGGGCATCGGCTGAACCCACTGGATGTAGCGCAACGGCCATGGCAATGCCAGCAGCAGCAGCGCTGCTACCAGACTTCTGACGTTGCGCTGTTGCAGGGCATAAGCCAGCAGGCCAGCCACCACCATCAGCAGGAAGGTCAGCGTCTCTACGCCCGCCAGTGGGGCCAGGCCTTTTAACGGGCCATCGATCTGGCTGTAACCAAACTGCAGCCACGGAAAGCCGGTCAGCACCCAGCCGCGCAGGAACTCGGTGATCTGCCACAATGCCGGTGCCGCCAGCGCCAGGCGCCACAGCGTCGTTCGCGGCCAGATGCGATTCAGTACGCCGGCAAACAGCGCCGGGTAGATCGCCAGATAAGCCGCCAGCAGCGCTACGATAAAGACATTGACCGGGCCAGGCATGCCGCCAAAGGTGGCGACACTGACATAAACCCAGTTGATGCCACTGCCGAACAGACCTAAACCCCAGACAAACCCAATGGCGCTGGCCTGCGGGCTGGAGCGGTTAAGAGTCAACAGCTGTAAGCCACACAGCGAGAGCAGTGCAGCGGGCCAGAAATCGTAGGGAGAAAAGGCGAGGGTGCCAAGTGCACCCGTTATTAAAGCCAGCAGCAGGCGAACCCGCTGACGCGGGTAGAGTGAGGCTAAAGCCATAGACTTATTCGTCTTCCAGTTGAGGTTGTGGCGAATTTTCCGGAATAGTCACGTGAACCTGGATGATGCGGCGGCTGTCAGCCATCGCCACCTTGAACTGGTAACCCTCAATCTCGATGCTTTCACCGCGAGCGGGCAGATGACCGAAGCCCTGCATCACCAGACCACCGATGGTGTCGACTTCATCGTCACTGAACTGGGTGCCAAACACCTCGTTGAAATCTTCAATGGCGGTCAGTGCACGCACTGTAAAGGTGTGACGGTTGAGCTGACGGATATCACGATCTTCTTCGTCGTCATACTCATCTTCAATTTCACCGACGATCAGCTCCAGGATGTCTTCAATGGTCACCAGACCGGAGACACCGCCAAACTCATCAATGACGATCGCCATGTGGTAACGCTGGGAGCGGAACTCTTTCAGCATCCGGTCGACACGCTTACTTTCAGGCACAACCACCGCAGGACGCAGCACTTTCTCAATGCTGAAAGGCTCAGATTCGCTGCTCATAAACGGCAGCAGATCTTTCGCCATCAGAATCCCTTCCACATGATCTTTATCTTCGCTGATCACCGGGAAACGAGAATGGGCGGATTCGATGATGACATCCAGACACTCTTCGAGGCTCTGATTACGTTTCAGGGTGATCATTTGCGAGCGCGGGATCATGATGTCACGCACGCGCTGCTCCGCAATATCCAGTACCCCTTCGAGCATGTCGCGGGTGTCCTGGTCAATCAGCTCTTTGTTATTCGAGTCGCGGATCAGCTCCAGTAGCTCATCACGGCTTTTTGGTTCACCGTGAAAGAGTTGGTTGATCAACAGGGAGAAAAATCCCTTTTTACTACTGGGTGCATCGCTGTTTTGAGAATGGTCGTCGCTCATGGCGGTTTTTAAAGATCTCTCTGGTGAGGAATGGGTGCTGTCAGTAGCCTGTACTGACAGCAGGATTGACTGAATTCAGGATTCAGGCGTCTTCTTTCTCCGAAATGTACGGATCAGGATACCCAAGAGCAAGCATTATCTCGGTCTCCAGCCCTTCCATCTCGTCCGCTTCGTCGTCTTCAATATGGTCGTAACCCAGCAGATGCAGCGTGCCGTGTACCACCATATGTGCCCAGTGGGCTTCAACGCTTTTACCCTGTTCAGCGGCTTCCTGCTCAACGACCTGGCGGCAGATGATCAGATCGCCCAGCAGCGGCAGCTCAATGCCCGGCGGTGCTTCAAACGGGAAAGAGAGGACGTTGGTCGGCTTGTCTTTGCCGCGATAAGTCAGATTAAGCTCATGACTCTCCGCTTCATCAACCAGACGCACCGTAACTTCGCTTTCCGGCTGAAAAGGGGTGACAGCCGCTGACAGCCAGCGATGAAACTGGCTTTCATCAGGCAGGTCAGCGGTGTTGTCACAGGCGACCTGCAGGTCGAGAATCACCTCGCTCATTTGCTCTCCTGCGTGGCGCTCTGTGCAGCCAGTGCTTCACGTTTACGCTCTTCGGCCTGCTGGTCACGACGGGTCTGATCGGCCGCTTCCCAGGCTTCATAGGCAGTGACAATGCGGGCAACTACCGGATGGCGCACCACATCTTCGCTGTGGAAGAAGTTGAAGCTGATCTCTTCAACGTCCGCCAGCACCTCAATGGCATGACGCAGGCCTGACTTGACGTGACGCGGCAGGTCAATCTGGGTAACGTCGCCGGTAATCACCGCTTTAGAGTTAAAGCCGATACGCGTCAGGAACATCTTCATCTGCTCGATGGTGGTGTTCTGGCTCTCATCAAGAATGATAAACGCATCGTTCAGGGTACGACCACGCATGTAGGCCAGCGGGGCGACTTCAATGACGTTGCGCTCCATCAGCTTTTCCACCCGCTCGAAGCCGAGCATTTCGAACAGCGCATCGTAGAGCGGACGCAGATAAGGGTCGACTTTCTGGCTCAGATCGCCAGGCAGAAAGCCGAGCTTTTCACCCGCTTCGACGGCAGGGCGGGTCAGCATGATGCGGCGAATCTCCTGACGCTCCAGCGCATCCACTGCCGCGGCTACCGCCAGATAGGTTTTACCGGTACCCGCCGGGCCGACACCAAAGGTGATATCGTGGTCGAGCACATTAGCGATGTACTGGGCCTGGTTTGGGGTGCGCGGCTTGATCACACCGCGTTTGGTCTTGATATTGACCGCTTTACCGTACTCCGGCACGCTCTCAGCGGTTTGCTCCAGTACCCGGCTCTCTTTGATCGCCAGGTGAATCTGATCAGGCTCGATATCCGGGATGTCGCCACGCACAGGCGCGGTATCGACATAGAGGGTTTTCAGAATATCTGCTGCGGCATTGACGCAAAGTGGACGTCCTGACAGCTTAAAAACGTTGTCGCGACGATTGATCTCAATGCCCAGACGACGCTCAAGCTGTTTTACATTATCGTCGAAAGGCCCACACAGGCTCATCAGACGACGGTTATCAGCCGGTTCAAGGGCGATTTCACGAGTTTCGATATTCAAACGAATCCTTTGGGTCACTCAGGGCCAGTTATGGGATGTGTCTGACGCACCGTTAAGCTTAACCGGATGCACCATAACGAAATTATTTATGCCGTAACGCCTGGGCGCAAGCTTATGGAGAGATATTTGGGCGACACTTTCAGAAAGCAAGTGGTGCAAAGTGAAATTGGCGACAACGCGATGCGCGCTGCCGCACAGTAAAGCGGGCATCACGGCTGGAACAGACTCACGCCGATTTCATTTTCTTTACGGGTACGGGCGATCACGGACGCTGGGCTTTCCGCCATGCGCAGCCCCATCTCTTCTTCAGTACGCACCAGTTTGCCGCGCAGCGAGTTGGTGTAGACATCAACAATCTCAACATCCACAAAGCGGCCGATCATTTCAGGCGAGCCTTCGAAATTCACCACGCGGTTATTTTCGGTGCGGCCAGAGACTTCCATCACGTTCTTGCGGGAGATGCCTTCCACCAGAATACGCTGCACTGTGCCTACCATGCGGCGACTGATCGCCTGCGCCTGCTGGTTAATGCGGTCCTGCAGGATCCACAGACGCTGCTTTTTCTCCTCTTCGCTGACATCATCCGGCAGGTCAGCGGCGGGCGTGCCGGGACGGGCAGAGTAGATAAAGCTGAAGCTGACGTCGAAATTGATCTCGGCGATAAGCTTCATGGTCTGCTCGAAATCCTGCTGAGTTTCACCGGGGAAACCAATGATAAAGTCAGAGCTGATCTCAATATCCGGGCGCGCCGCGCGCAGCTTGCGGATAATCGACTTATACTCCAGCGCGGTATGAGCACGCTTCATCAGCGTCAGAATACGGTCTGATCCACTCTGAACCGGCAGGTGCAGGAAGCTCACCAGTTCCGGCGTATCGCGGTAGACCTCGATAATGTCATCGGTGAACTCAATCGGGTGGCTGGTGGTGAAGCGAATGCGGTCGATACCGTCGATGGCGGCGACCAGGCGCAGCAGCTCAGCGAAGGTACAGATTTCACCATCAAAGGTGGCACCACGATAGGCGTTAACGTTCTGGCCAAGCAGGTTAACTTCACGCACGCCCTGCGCCGCCAGCTGAGCGATCTCCAGCAGAATGTCATCGCTGGGACGGCTCACTTCCTCGCCACGGGTGTAAGGCACCACGCAGAAAGTACAATATTTGTTGCAGCCTTCCATGATGGAGACAAAGGCCGTCGGGCCGTCTGCGCGCGGTTCCGGCAGGCGATCAAATTTCTCGATTTCCGGGAAGCTGATGTCGACCACCGGGCTTTTGGTGCCGCGCACGGTGTTGATCATCTCCGGCAGGCGGTGCAGTGTCTGCGGACCAAAAACGATATCCACGCAGGGCGCACGCTGGCGGATATGATCCCCTTCCTGCGACGCCACGCAGCCGCCCACGCCGATAATCACATCCGGGTTGCGCTCTTTGAGTTTTCTCCAGCGTCCCAGCAGGTGGAATACCTTCTCCTGCGCTTTCTCACGAATAGAACAGGTGTTAAGCAGCAGAATATCCGCCTCTTCAGGAACCTCGGTCAGCGTATAGCCGTGCGTACTGTTCAGCAGATCAGACATCTTGGATGAATCATACTCATTCATCTGACATCCCCAGGTTTTGATATGCAGTTTTTTTTGTCATCGCGCTAACCATTGATTCAGTGCAGTGAAGTGCGGGGCGCGTATTGTAATGCTTTGATGCTGTTGTGACCAGCCTCAGGGCTTTTCTGCCAGCAATCCGGTTTTCCGGTACACTTTGCTTTATTCAGACCCGTGTTGCGCAGGCTGGCGGGAATAAGAGAGGGACATAAGCAATGCAGGATAATCAGTTTGATGTAGTGATTGTTGGCGGTGGCATGGTCGGTGCGGCGCTGGCCTGTGGACTGACGCAGCAACATTTTCGCGTTGCGGTGATTGAGCGTGCCGAACCCGCGCCTTTTGATGCCGACAGCGATCCCGATCTGCGAATTTCGGCGATTGGGTCATCCTCGGTGGGGTTGCTGAAGCAGCTCAACGTCTGGCCACGGGTAGAGGCGATGCGCAGCGCGCCCTATCGCAGGCTGGAAACCTGGGAGTGGCAGACGGCGCAGGTGAGTTTTGATGCGGCCTCGCTGGGGCTGCCCGAGCTGGGCTTTATGGTCGAGAACAGCGTGCTTCAGCGGGCGCTATGGGAGGAGATGCAGTCGCTGGGCGTGACCTGCTATTGCCCGGCCACACTGGAGAACCTGCAGCCAGAAAATGGCGGCTGGCGCATCGACCTCAACGACGGCGTTGCCTTACACGCCCGCCTGGTGGTTGGGGCTGATGGCGCGAACTCTCAGGTGCGACAGATGGCCGGGATCGGTATTCATGGCTGGAGCTATGCGCAATCCTGTTTACTGATCAGCGTGACCTGCGAACATCCGGCAGGCGATGCGACCTGGCAGCACTTTACGCCTCAGGGACCGCGCGCCTTCTTGCCGCTGTATGGCAACCGGGCCTCGCTGGTCTGGTATGACGCGCCTGCAAGAGTCCGGCAGCTACAGGCGATGCCGATGGCCCAGCTGGAAAAAGAGATAGCCAGCCATTTCCCGGCGCGGCTGGGACGTTTTAAAGCCCACGCGGCGGGCGGCTTCCCGCTGGTACGGCGTCACGCTTCACGGTATGTCCTGCCAGGACTGGCGCTGGTCGGTGATGCCGCGCATACCATTAATCCGCTGGCCGGGCAGGGCGTGAATCTGGGCTATCGCGATATTGATGCGTTGATTAATGTGCTGGTCAGCGCACGCGGTGCGGCGGAGGATTGGGCATCCGAGCGCGTATTGCAGCGCTATCACCGGCAACGTCGTAAAGACAATATGCTGATGCAGGGCGGCATGGATCTGTTCTATTTTGCCTTCAGCAATCAGCTGGCACCGCTGCGGTTTGCACGTAATCTCGGATTGATTGCCGCCGAACATTCCGGGGTACTGAAGCGGCAGGTATTGCGCTACGCGCTGGGGTTATAGCAGATTGCGCATGTTGGCTCGCCGCACGGCGGGCCTGCAATCAGGAAATCAGGAAGGGGAACGACAAAAACAACAAAGCCCGCAAAAGCGGGCCAGGTTGTGCAATTTGGCTGGGGTGCAGGGATTCGAACCCCGGAATGCTGGTATCAGAAACCAGTGCCTTACCGCTTGGCGACACCCCAATAATGGTGTTTTTCAAATTGTCTTTTGTATGGCTGGGGTGCAGGGATTCGAACCCCGGAATGCTGGTATCAGAAACCAGTGCCTTACCGCTTGGCGACACCCCAATTATATGGTGGCTACGACGGGAATCGAACCTGTGACCCCAGCATTATGAGTGCTGTGCTCTAACCAGCTGAGCTACGTAGCCAAATTGTACTGCATTTCAATGATGGCTGGGATACCTGGATTCGAACCAGGGAATGCCGGTATCAAAAACCGGTGCCTTACCGCTTGGCGATATCCCATTCGTCCGTTCTCAGCCTCGAGAATCATCGAAATTGGCTGGGATACCTGGATTCGAACCAGGGAATGCCGGTATCAAAAACCGGTGCCTTACCGCTTGGCGATATCCCATCCACGCTGCCGAATAATGAAATGGTGCGGGAGGCGAGACTTGAACTCGCACACCTTGCGGCGCCAGAACCTAAATCTGGTGCGTCTACCAATTTCGCCACTCCCGCAAAAAAAGATGGTGGCTACGACGGGAATCGAACCTGTGACCCCAGCATTATGAGTGCTGTGCTCTAACCAGCTGAGCTACGTAGCCATCTTTTTTTCGCGTTACCTTCATCGGCGTTGCGGGGCGCATTATGCGGAGTTGACCAGACAGCGTCAACAATTTTTTTACCGTTTTTTGCCAGATAATCGCTGTTTGACTGGCTTATAACCAGCCTGGATGTTTATTCGGCAATTTTTCAGTGAATACAACGCTAATCGTAAAAAAAATGGGCCGCAGCGGGCCCATTCTGGTTGCTTTCAGCCGGCTTATTTATAGGCTGACTGATGCACACCCACGGCACGACCAGAGGGATCGTCCATGTTTTTAAACGCTTCATCCCATTCAATCGCTTTGGCAGAAGAACAGGCGACCGATGGACCGCCAGGCACACACTCTGCCGCGCTCGCCAACGGGAACAGCTCTTCAAAGATCTCACGATAGAGATAGGCTTCTTTCGAACCCGGCGTGTTGAAAGGGAAGCGGAAGTGAGCGGTAGCCAGCTGCTGATCGCTGATTTGCTTCGCAGCCACTTCTTTCAGTGAGTCGATCCAGCTGTAACCCACGCCATCCGAGAACTGCTCTTTCTGACGCCACGCCACGCTCTCCGGCAGGTAAGAGGAGAAACATTCACGCAGAATGTGCTTCTCCATTTTACCGTTGCTGCCGCACATTTTATCGGCCGGGTTAATACGCATCGCCACATCCAGGAATTTTTTATCCAGGAACGGTACGCGGGCTTCAACGCCCCAGGCGGACATCGCTTTGTTGGCACGGGCGCAGTCGAACATATGCAGCGCCTGCAGTTTACGTACGTTTTCTTCGTGGAACTCTTTGGCGTTTGGCGCTTTATGGAAATAGAGATAGCCGCCGAAGACTTCATCTGCGCCTTCGCCCGACAGCACCATCTTAATGCCCATCGCTTTAATTTTACGCGACATTAAGTACATTGGCGTAGAGGCACGAATGGTGGTGACGTCATAGGTTTCAATGTGATAAATCACATCGCGAATGGCATCCAGACCTTCCTGCACGGTGAAATGAATTTCATGGTGTACGGTGCCCAGATGCTCCGCCACCGATTTCGCCGCTTTTAAGTCGGGTGAACCTTCCAGCCCTACCGCGAAGGAGTGCAGCTGTGGCCACCACGCATCACTTTTATCCTGATCTTCAACCCGCTTCGCCGCGTAACGCTTGGTCACGGCTGAAATGATGGAAGAGTCCAGACCGCCTGACAGCAGCACGCCGTAAGGCACATCTGACATCAGGTGGCTTTTCACGGACTCTTCCAGCGCATGTTTCAGGCCAGCGGCGTCGGTGGTGTTGTGCTCAACGTTTTTATATTCCATCCAGTCGCGCTGCCAGTAACGGCGGATCTCGCCATCGGTGCTGGAGAGGTAGCTTCCCGGCGGGAACTCTTTGATTGAACGGCAGGCAGGTACCAGCGCTTTCATTTCTGAAGCAACAAACAGGTTGCCATGCTCATCGTTACCCATATAGAGCGGGATGATGCCGATGTGGTCGCGACCAATCAGGTACGTTTTTTTTAACGGTGTCATAGAGGATAAAGGCGAACATGCCTTCCAGCTCATCGAGGAAATCGACACCTTTCTCCTGATAGAGCGCCAGAATCACTTCACAGTCAGAACCGGTCTGAAACGCGTAGCGATCGCTGAGTTCAGCGCGCAGTGCCTGGTGGTTATAAATTTCGCCGTTAACTGCCAGTACGTGGGTGTGATCGGCGTTGTATAGCGGCTGTGCGCCATTGTTAACGTCAACAATTGAGAGACGTTCATGCGCCAGAATAGCATGGTCATCGGCGTAGACGCCTGACCAGTCCGGGCCGCGATGACGCATTAAGCGTGAACATTCCAGCGCTTTTTTGCGCAGCTCAACAGGATCGGTTTTCAGATCCAGCACACCAAAAATTGAACACATAACTGACTCCTGAGCTCACCTTACGGCGATGTTATCTTTTGCGTTTGTCCGGCAGCCTGATGCTGCGTGATACATAAGAAAATGCGCTATTTGGTGCATTCAATGCAAGAGGAATCGTGATTTACTGATAAAAAGATTGCTTGCATGGCAATAAAATTGAATAAACGATAATTTTAAAGCCGATTCATTGATGGATCAGCAATAAAATAGCTTTTTCGAGCAGAAAGCAGACAGTAAAAGTGGGAGATATAGCGCAAAAAGGGGGGGACGCATCACAGATTAGCCGGATGCGTCATAAGAGAAATGAATCAGAACAGGTCGATATCGGCCACAGAAGGGTAGATCCAGTCCGGACGGAACGGCATGGCATCGATATCACTCAGCGTCGAGACGCCGGAGAGCACCAGCACCGTCTCCAGACCCGCCTGAAAACCGGCCAGAATATCGGTTCGCAGATTGTCACCGACAATCACGGTCTCTTCCGAGTGGGCCTGCATTTTGTTCAGCGCGGCGCGCATGATGTAGGGGCTGGGCTTGCCGACCACAAACGGGCGACGGCCTGATATCTTCTCAATACCCGCACAGAGTGCGCCACAGGCAGGAATAAAACCGCGCGCATGGGTATCCGGATTGGTGGCAATAAAGCGAGCGCCATTAGCCACGAAGAAGGCCGCTTTATGCATCATGTCCCAGTTGAACGAGCGCGTCTCCCCGACAATGACAAAATCGGGATTCACATCGGTAATGGTAAAGCCCGCTTTGTAGAGTTCATGAATCAGTGCGCCCTCACCAATCACATACGCCTTTTTGCCCTCCTGACGGCGCAGGAAGTCGGCGGTTGCCATTGCGGAGGTATAGAAAACGGAGTCGGGCACCTCGACACCGGCCGAGGCAAAGCGGTTAGCCAGATCCTGCTCGGTTTGCGAGGGATAGTTCGTCAGCACCACCAGCGGCATCTCTTTGGCCAGAATGCGCTGTAAAAACTCCTGTGCGCCGGGAACGGCCGTGTTGTCGTGCATCAGCACGCCATCGATATCACAAATTACGCTTTTAATGGTCATAGTCAGATCCGATGTGGCCCGCCACAGCAGCGGGTTAGCTTAGTCTTCCAGAAGATGTTGCAGCAGAATGCCGTTAAGCATGGCACGTTTAGCGAGCGCAAAGGCGCCAATAGCGGAACGATGATCCAGGGTGGAACGCACGACCGGCAGATTTTTACGGAAGGCCTCTAATGCCTGAGTATTAATGCAGCCCTCAATCGCGGGCAGCAGCACTTTTTCTGCTTCAGTGATCTCACCCGCCAGCACCACTTTTTGCGGATTAAACAGGTTGATCGCAATCGCGATAGCTTTGCCAAGATAACGGCCAACGTGCTCAACCACTTCGCAGGCCAGTGCATCACCCTGATTGGCCGCTTTGCAGATGTGAGATATCTGGCACGCCTCCAGCGTCAGTACGCTGGGATAGCCCTGATTCAGCAGATGGCGTACCCGATTTTCAATGGCGCCGTTGGCGGCAATAGTTTCAAGGCAGCCAAAGTTGCCGCAGTGACAGCGCTCGCCAAGCGGGTCGACCTGAATGTGGCCGATCTCGCCAACGTTGCCGTTGCTGCCGAGAAAAATATGGCCGTTGGCAATAATGCCGGCGCCCGTGCCACGGTGTAAACGCACCAGAATCGAGTCAGCACAGTCGCGGCTTGCACCGAAATAGTGCTCGGCCAGCGCCAGGCTGCGAATATCATGACCCACAAAACTGGTAACGTTAAAACGTTTTTTCAGGCTGGCGACCAGCGGCCAGCGGCTGACAGAGATGTGTGGCATATAGCGGATCACGCCGTTAATCGGATCGACCAGCCCAGGCAGGATCACTGAAATCGCGATCAGCTCGCGAATTTTACGCTGGTGCTGCTCAATGAAGCTGCTGATGGCGTTAAACAGCGCATGTTCCAGCGTCTCCTGAGTGCGTTCCGGCAGCGCATAATCTTCCTGCGCCAGCGATTTACCGCTGAGGTCAAACAGAGTCAGGGTGGCGTCGTTGCGTCCGAGGCGGACGCCGATGGTATGGAAATGGCGGGTTTCAGTGATAATGGAGATGGCGCGGCGACCACCGGTAGACGCCTGCTGGTCTACCTCTTTGATCAGGCCGCGCTCAATCAACTGACGGGTAATTTTGGTGACGCTGGCGGGCGCGAGCTGGCTAAGTTCGGCAATCTGAATGCGCGATATCGGCCCCTGTTGATCAATCAGCCGGTAAACCGCTGCGCTATTGAGTTGCTTAACAAGATCGACATTTCCTATTTGTGACTGGCCGCCAGTGGTCATTCAGTGCTTACTCGCTCAGGACGTCGTCTCCGTTGACAAACGTCTTTATGATTTTAAAGTCGCGCGTAAACACAGTCAGGTTCGCGATTTTTCCTGCTTCGATCGAGCCTGACTGCCTTTCCACGCCCATCGCCCGTGCCGGGTAGAGTGTTGCCATGCGCAACGCTTCGTCCAGTGCGATCCCTGCATGCTCAACGCTGTTTTGTACCGCTTCAATCATCGTCAGGGCAGAACCACTTAATGTGCCGTTTTCGTCGACACAGAGCCCATCGCGATAATAGATTGTTTTGCCTGCAAAAATAAACTCGCTTATGTCCGCGCCAGCCGGTGCAGTGGCATCCGTGACCAGCACCAGTTTGTCGCCTTTGATGCGTTTTGCATTGCGCACGTTAGCGTAATGTACATGTAAACCGTCCGCAATAATGCCGCAGTATACATCAGGCGAATCAAACAGCGCACCGATAAGCCCGGGTTCACGTCCGGCAAAGGTGGGCATGGCGTTGTAGAGGTGCGTCGCGAAACTCACACCAGCAGAAAAGCCCGCTTTAGCCTCTTCATAGGTCGCATTCGAGTGACCGGCTGAGACAATAATCCCGGCATCAGTCAATTGACGAATCACATCGCTACCCGCATTTTCAGGGGCAAGCGTGACTTTGGTGATGACGTCCGCGTTGTCGCACAGGTACTGCACCATTGCCGCATCCGGCAGGCGAATCAGCGCTGGATCGTGGGTGCCTTTTTTCGCTTTGCTCAGCCAGGGCCCTTCCAGATGCAGACCCAGCGCCTGATTCTGATGTTTCTGCAGGTAGGCGCGCATGGTTTCAATCGCCCGTTTCATCAGGGCGTCGCTGCTGGTTATCAGCGTCGGTAAAAAGCTGGTGCAGCCAGACTTTTCATTGGCGCGCTGCATCGTTTCCAGCGTTTCAATGCTGAGCGCCTCAAGGCTGTCATTGAATTGCACGCCACCGCAGCCATTGAGCTGGAGATCGATAAAGCCTGGCGCAATATTTGCCCCTGCCATATCCCGCTGCTCCATATCCGCCGGGAGCGCTTCACGCGGACAGACGCGCGCAATACGCCCATCGGCAACCACCACCGCGTGATTATCCAGAACCTCATGGCCACTGTAGATTCGACCGTTAACTAATGCGTACATCTTTCTTCTCCCGTCCTGGCCTGCTGTCACTCAGCGTAACAGCAGGGCATGACAATGTTCTGTTACACGCCTTTCATATTTTCCGCTTCCATTTCGCGGAAATATTTCACGGTTTTCACTTTCAGTTCCATGGTGGCCGGCTCATCGCACACTACCACCGATTTCGCGTGCAGCTGCAGGCAGCTGATGGTCCACATATGATTAACGTTGCCTTCAACCGCCGCCTGTAATGCCTGCGCTTTAACATGGCCGGTAACCAGAATCATCACTTCCTCTGCATCCAGCAGCGTACCGACGCCGACCGTTAGCGCATATTTAGGCACCTGATCAACGTCACCGTTAAAGAAGCGGGAGTTCGCCACGCGGGTGTCATGGGTCAGGGTTTTAATGCGGGTACGGGAAGCGAGAGAGGAAGCCGGTTCGTTAAAGGCGATATGACCGTCGTTGCCAACGCCGCCCATGAACAGGTGAATTTTACCCAGCGCGCGAATTTTCTCTTCGTACTGACGACATTCTGCGTCAATATCGGGGGCATTACCATTCAGCAGGTTGATATTTTCCGGTTGAATATCAACGTGATCGAAGAAATTGCGATACATGAAGCTGTGATAGCTCTCAGGATGCTCCTTTGGCAGGCCAACATATTCATCCATATTGAACGTCACGACGTTTTTAAAACTGACCTGGCCCGCTTTGTGCATATCAATCAGGTGTTTGTACGCTTCCAGTGGCGTACCGCCGGTTGGCAGACCCAGGACAAAAGGTTTATCCGCCGTCGGGTTAAACGCATTGATACGATTAACAATATGTCGGGCGGCCCATTTTCCCACCTGGGTTGGTGTCGCTAAAGGAATCAGTCTCATGTTTCACCTCAATTGAAAATAGAAAGGGGATGGCTAAGCCGTTGCGTGAGTCACCAATCTGAACAGATGATTCATTGTCGCCATGGCCAGCGCATAATTCAATATTTCGGATCATAAAATAAGTTTACGGTCATAGCCAGATGTTGCCGTATGAAACGATGTTTTTTAGTGATAAAAATCACACTTACCAGGCTTTTAATTTGCGAGGCGAATTAATTTATCATTACACTTCGCTGCGTGATATGAAGTGTATTAACGATCTTTGCAGCTGACATAACAACATTAAGCAGCGCAAAGCGACAAGTCAGGCTCATAGGGGGGAAGGGGATATGTTAGGTTACTTACAAAAGGTGGGGCGCGCACTGATGGTGCCGGTAGCAACCCTGCCAGCAGCAGCGATATTAATGGGCGTGGGCTACTGGATCGATCCAGACAGCTGGGGCGCAGGTAATGCGCTGGCGGCATTGCTGATCAAGTCGGGTGCGGCAATCATTGAGCACATGTCGGTGCTGTTTGCGATCGGTATAGCCTACGGCATGTCAAAAGATAAAGATGGTGCCGCTGCCCTGACTGGCTATGTCGGCTTTCTGGTGGTCACCACGCTCTGCTCACCAGCTGCAGTGTCGATGATTCAGAAAATTCCTTTGGATCAGGTTCCAGCAGCCTTTGGCAAAATTGAAAACCAGTTTGTCGGCATCCTTGTCGGTATTCTGTCGGCAGAGGTCTATAACCGCTTCAGCCACGTTGAACTGCCTAAGGCACTCTCTTTCTTCAGCGGACGCCGGCTGGTGCCGATTCTCGTTTCGTTCCTGATGATCTTTGTCGCTTTTATCCTGATGTATATCTGGCCCGTGGTGTTTAATGGTCTGGTTAACTTTGGTGAACATATCCAGAAGCTCGGCTCTGCCGGTGCCGGTATCTACGCCTTCTTTAACCGCCTGCTGATTCCGGTCGGTCTGCATCACGCCCTGAACTCGGTGTTCTGGTTCGATGTTGCGGGCATTAATGACATTCCTAAATTCCTTGGCGGTGCACAGTCACTGGCTGATGGATCGGCAACTGTCGGCATCACCGGTCGTTATCAGGCGGGCTTCTTCCCGATCATGATGTTTGGTCTGCCGGGTGCTGCGCTGGCTATCTACCACTGTGCGCGTCCTGAGAACCGCGTCAAAGTGGGTAGTATCATGCTGGCCGCGGCGTTTGCTGCCTTCTTTACGGGTATTACCGAACCGCTGGAGTTCTCCTTCATGTTCGTGGCACCTGTGCTTTATCTGATCCACGCCGTCCTCACCGGTATTTCTGTCTTCATCGCTGCCAGCATGCACTGGATTGCCGGATTTGGTTTCAGCGCCGGGCTGGTGGATATGGTGCTGTCGACCCGTAATCCGCTGGCGACACACTGGTACATGCTGATCCCGCAGGGTCTGGTCTTCTTCGTTATCTATTATGTGGTGTTCCGCTTTACCATCAAAAAATTCAACCTGATGACGCCGGGCCGCGAGCTGGCGGTTGATGGTGATGAAACTGATGGTTATGACGTTAACGTTGATAAAACGGATAGCGGTGAAAGTGCCACAGAGTCACTGGCGCGCCGCTACATTGGGGCGATTGGTGGTTCAGCTAACTTAACCAGCATCGATGCCTGTATCACCCGTCTGCGTCTTAACGTGAATGACTCGGCGCAGGTGAATGAGGCGGTTGCTAAGCGTCTTGGCGCGTCCGGCGTGATCCGTCTTAACAAACAGAGCGTGCAGATCATCGTAGGTACCCAGGCAGAAAGCATCGCCTCGGCCATGAAAAAAGTGCTGACCAAAGGTCCGGTCGCTGCAGCGGCTACCAGCAGTGCGCCGGCCGAGCCGGATGTTAAACCGCAGGCGGTGCTGAACAGTGAGAAGCAGGTCATCGCCACGCTGCTGGCGCCGGTCAGCGGTGAAGTCGTGGCGCTGGATGATGTGCCGGATGAAGCCTTTGCCAGCAAAGCGGTGGGCGACGGTCTGGCGATCAAGCCCAGCGACAAATGGGTAGTGGCACCGATTGCCGGTACGCTGGTGAAAATCTTTAACACCAACCACGCCTTCTGTCTGGAAACCGACAATGGCGTGGAGATTGTGGTGCACATGGGGCTGGATACCGTGGCGCTGGAAGGTAAAGGCTTCACCCGTCTGGTTGAAGAGGGGGCCAGCGTGGTCGCCGGTCAGCGAGTACTGGAGATGGACCTTGAATTCCTTAACGCCAATGCCCGCTCAATGGTGAGTCCGGTCGTGGTCAGCAACAGCGACGATTTTGCTGGTCTGACTTTACTGGCACAGGGTCAGGTAATAGCAGGGGAAACCCCGCTGTATGAAGTGAAAGGCTAATCCCCGCAACAGAACCCCACAGGCAGGAAGCGATTCCTGCCTTTTTTTGTTTTAAAGGCTTAACAAACGGTTGTTTCCCTCAGACGCTTTGTGGATCATACTCCGTTACTTCGTGGTACAAATCACCCGTTATTCGTATTGAGGATTTTTGAGATGAGTGAGGCTGAAGCCCGCCCAACTAACTTTATTCGTCAGATCATTGACGAAGATTTGGCGAGCGGTAAGCACAGCAGCGTGCATACCCGTTTTCCGCCGGAGCCCAATGGCTATCTGCATATTGGTCATGCGAAATCGATCTGTCTGAATTTTGGCATCGCCCAGGACTATCAGGGGCAATGCAACCTGCGTTTCGACGATACCAATCCGGTTAAAGAGGATATGGAATTCGTTGAATCCATCAAGCGTGACGTTCAGTGGCTGGGTTTTGAGTGGAGCGGTGAGGTCTGTTACTCATCAAACTATTTCGATCAGCTCTACAACTATGCCATCGAGCTGATTTCCAAAGGGCTGGCCTACGTTGATGAACTGAGTCCGGATGAGATTCGTGAATATCGCGGCACCCTGAAAGAGCCGGGTAAAAACAGCCCTTATCGCGATCGCAGCGTGGAAGAGAATCTGGCGCTGTTTGAGAAGATGCGAAACGGTGAGTTTGCCGAAGGCACCGCCTGTCTGCGCGCCAAAATCGACATGGCCTCTAATTTCATCGTGATGCGCGATCCGGTGCTTTACCGCATCAAGTTCGCGGAACACCACCAGACCGGCAATAAGTGGTGCATCTACCCGATGTATGACTTTACCCACTGCATCTCCGATGCGCTGGAAGGCATTACGCACTCGCTCTGTACGCTGGAGTTTCAGGACAACCGCCGTCTCTATGACTGGGTGCTGGACAACATCACTATTCCGGTTCATCCGCGTCAGTATGAATTCTCGCGCCTGAATCTGGAGTATGCGGTGATGTCGAAACGTAAACTCACTCAGCTGGTGACCGAGAAGCACGTAGAAGGGTGGGACGATCCGCGCATGCTGACCGTTTCAGGTCTGCGTCGTCGTGGTTACACCGCCGCTTCTATCCGTGAGTTCTGTCGTCGTATTGGCGTGACCAAGCAGGATAATATCGTGGAGATGGCCTCGCTGGAGTCCTGTATCCGCGATGATCTCAACGAGAATGCGCCCCGCGCCATGGCGGTTTTAGATCCGCTTAAAGTGGTGATCGAAAACCTGCCAGCAGGCCATAGCGAAATCGTCACCATGCCAAATCATCCGGGTAAACCGGAGATGGGCACGCGTGAAGTGCCGTTCAGCCGCGAGATCTGGATCGATCGCGCGGATTTCCGTGAAGAGGCGAACAAACAATATAAGCGTCTGGTGCTGGGCAAAGAAGTCCGCCTGCGTAACGCCTATGTGATTCGTGCTGAGCGGGTCGCCAAAGATGAAGCGGGCAACATTACCTGCATCTACTGCACCAGCGATGTTGATACGCTGAGCAAAGATCCAGCCGATGGCCGCAAAGTCAAAGGCGTGATTCACTGGGTTTCTGCGGATCACGCGCAGCCAGCTGAGTTCCGTCTGTATGATCGTCTGTTCAGTGTGCCAAATCCGGCTGCTGCAGAGGATTTCCTGGCGGTCATTAATCCTGAGTCACTGACCATCAAAAACGGCTTTGTTGAACCCAGCCTGCGCGATGTGGAACCAACAACACCGTTTCAGTTTGAACGTGAAGGTTATTTCTGCGCCGACAGCGTTTACTCGAAACCGACGCAACTGGTGTTTAACCGCACCGTCGGTCTTCGTGATACCTGGACCAAAACGGGCGAATAAATTTTTTGGGGCTGACCTCATAAAATGACAAAAGGGCGATTTATCGCCCTTTTTTTATTGCCCCGATTTTTACCATCGCCGACGTTTATTCTGCACTAACCACAACCGGTTCAATACCGCCTTGTGGGAGTAATCTGAGTTTAAAAAAATTAATCAATTTCAGGATGTGAATTGTCAGCTTTCAGGTAGGCTATCCGCTCTCAGAGGTTGCAAAGCGGGTTACAGAAGGAAAAAAATGACAGTTCTCGCCCAGGAAGCCAAACACAGTGTCGTCGTTTTACATCAGCTCATTGAACGTATTTTTAATCAGCCAGCCGGATCTGACGACAGTTTCCAGCTGCTGATGTCCTATTTTCATCCTGAATTTCGCATGGTGACCCCAAAGGGCAAAGAGTACAATCTGAACGAGGTCGAGGATCTTTTCCAGCAGTTACAAGGGCAGCGGGAAGGGATGCGCATTGCCACCTGTGAACATGTCATTCTCTCTCATCATGAAAAAGAGATCGTCGTACAGTATCGCGAAATGCAGATGATGAACGGCAATAACCAGAGCCGCATTTCGCTGGCCATTCTGGATTGCAGCAGCTCCATTCCACGCTGGCGCTATCTGCAGGAGACGCTGGTCGCCTGAGGTGAGGGCAGAAAACAGACGAAAAAAAACCGGTGAATTCACCGGTTTTTTTATTTCAGGCCGCGCCAGCGTTACTGGTCGTGCAGCGTTTCGTCTTCACGGCAATCGCCCAGCGTACAGTGTCCATAGAGATAGAGGCTGTGGTTGGTCAGCTTGATGCCATGGCGGGTCGCGATTTCACGCTGACGCGTTTCAATCGATTCGTCGCTGAACTCGATAACCTTGCCGCAATCCAGGCAGATCAGGTGATCGTGGTGATGCTGCTGCGTCAGTTCGAAGACAGACTTGCCGCCTTCAAAGTTGTGACGAGTCACAATACCAGCATCATCAAACTGGTTCAGAACACGGTAAACGGTCGCCAGGCCAATCTCTTCGCCAATGTCGATCAGGCGTTTATACAAATCTTCCGCACTGACGTGATGGCACTCAGGTTCCTGAAGCACTTCCAGAATTTTCAGTCTGGGCAGCGTTACTTTCAGGCCAGCCTTCTTTAATGCGGTGTTGTTGTCAGTCATGCGGATTTTGTCCTGTTACTAATATTCACTTTTGTGGCTTATCGCCTTGAATGTCGATCTGTGCTCATTCTCATTTGCGTCTCATTATAGAACTGAAGCGATGAAATGAAAACCAGAGGGCGTGTCTGAATCATCATGGGCTATTGGGGATTCGTCACCGGGCCGGGGAAGATTCTGACAGAGGTCTGTTAGCACATCACTTAGTCTTGCCGCTTGAGAAAATAAGCGGAAGATCGATGCGGGTATTCTACAGATTAAACGGAGAAAGTTAAAAAAAATGTGGCTATTATTTCTATAGGCATTTTCATTGCCTCAATGTGAGCTGGCGCTCACATTGAGTCGGGCAGGATCAGGCTTCGATGATCTCTTTCAGCTGCAGTTCATCAAAAATCTGCTTAACCCACTGGTCAACACGCTGGCTGGTCAGCTCAGGCTGGCGATCTTCGTCAATGGCCAGGCCCAGGAAGTGGGTGTCATCGGCCAGGCCTTTCGAAGCTTCGAAGTGGTAGCCTTCAGTTGGCCAGTGTCCGACAATGACGGCACCGTGCGGTTCGATAATGTCGCGAATCGTGCCCATGGCATCACAGAAATACTCTGCGTAATCTTCCTGGTCGCCACAGCCAAACAGCGCAACCAGCTTGCCGTTAAAATCGATCTCTTCCAGCGTCGGGAAAAAGTCATCCCAGTCGCACTGCGCTTCGCCGTAATACCAGGTCGGAATACCCAGCAGCAGGATATCAAACGCTTCCAGATCTTCTTTTGTGCTTTTTGCGATGTCATGGACTTCTGCAACATCTGTACCCAGCTGTTTCTGGATCATTTTTGCAATGTTTTCGGTATTGCCGGTATCGCTGCCGAAGAAGATGCCTACGAGTGCCATGAGTAAAATAACCTCTTAAATCCTGATGATGAGATGTGTGCCGCAGCACATTTCAGCGAATAATAGCAGACGAGAGAAAACCGGTGAACGGTTAAAGCCCCGACATTTGCTCCTGCGTGCGATTTGCCCACATTAATCCAGTTTGAGCTGTGCCAGTAGCATCTGTTCAATCAGTTCGCTACGGCTGAGATTGCGCTGTTCTGCCAGCGTATTGAGTGCATCGACGGCGTCACTGTTCATTTTCAGTTCGACACGACGAAGCCCGCGTCCTTTGTCACGTTTCAGTTGATTGCGCTTGTTAATGCGCAGCTGTTCATCACGCGAAAGCGGACTGGTTTTGGGTCGACCAGGGCGGCGCTCATCAGCAAAGAGATCGAGCGTCGTGCGGTCAGTCTGTTCTTTTGCCATGGCTTAGTAAAACTGAATGGGGGCGGGCGCCAGACACTCACCGCGCAGATTATAAATTATTGGCCATTGCCGCAGCAAAACTGACCCGCGGCAAAATTTTAGCGCGCCATCATACTTCACGCTTACGCCGGACGCCAATCCTAAACCTTTGCCGCCATCTATTTGCTTTTAAAGCGCAAAAAAAGCGACGGACACTGCGCAAAACGGCATCGGGTTTCTCTGCATGAACCCAGTGTCCTGCGCCACCGATCACATGCGCCTGAGCGGCCGGGAACTGCTGCAGCAACGCATCGCGATAGCTGTTATCCAGGTAGCTGGAGTCGCCGCCGCGAATAAACAGCGCCGGGTGATTCCAGGCGGGAACCGGCTGCCAGCCAGAGATCGTGGTGTAGTTATCCCACAGCACCGGGACGTTGAAGCGCCACTCCCCCCTCCTGGAAGGATTTCAGCAGGAACTGGATCACCCCTTCTTCCTCTATCAGCGTTCGCATGACCTTCGCCGCCTCGCTGCGGGATGAGACGCCCGCATCGGTGACGGCACGAATGCCGGCAAATATCTGGTCATGACGGCGCGTCTGGTAATCCACCGGGGCGATATCGATCATCACCAGGCGCTCAATGCGTTCCGGCACCAGCGCGCTCATGGTCATGGCGATTTTACCGCCCATCGAGTGTCCGATCACCGCGACACGATCAATGCCATGTGCATCCAGTGTTTCGACCATATCCTGCGCCATTACAGCGTAGTTCATCTCGTCAGATCGTGGTGAAAGTCCGTGGTTGCGGACATCTACCTGCAGCAACGGACCGGCATCTTTCAGCCCGCGCGCCAGCACGCCAAGGTTATCGAGACTGCCAAACAGACCGTGAATAAGCAGGATGGGCAGAGAATCAGCAGGGGATTGTTCAGTTTGCAGACGGGCGTTCAAAATCATAGCAAAGTTCTTAAGTTTGAGACCTGAGCTTAGGTTATCATGGTTTCACCTTTTCAGGCGCGCCGGTTCCGGCGGCATTAGGACATATTCTGACTTTTGCCCGTAAACCGTTTGTTTGCTAACAACCCGCCTGACTTTAACTTTATAATCCTGATGTTAGAACCCACACACCCTTTGAATTGCCTGACTATACTCAGAGCTTTTCAGGAAACAGGTGGTTCTGTCATGAGAAAGAACCGTACGGAATAAGATGAAAACGATCGAAGTTGACGAAGAGCTCTACCGTTATATTGCCAGCCACACGCAACACATTGGTGAAAGCGCATCCGACATTCTGCGTCGTATGCTGAAGTTCACGGCCGGTCAGACTGCACCCGCTTCGCCTGCACAGCCAGCCTCAAAAGATGCAGCGAAAGAGTCCCAGCCTGCGTCTGTGGGTTCGCGCCCGCAGGATCGTGTCCGCGCGGTGCGCGAGCTGCTGCTTTCCGATGAATATGCGGAGCAGAAGCGGGCGGTGAATCGCTTTATGCTTATCTTGTCAACGCTCTATCGTCTTGATACCGCAGCCTTTGCTGAAGCTACTGCATCTCTGCAGGGCCGCACCCGCGTCTATTTTGCAGGTGATGAGCATACGCTGTTGCAGAATGGCACCCATACTAAGCCGAAGCATGTGCCCGGCACGCCGTACTGGGTGATCACCAACACCAATACTGGTCGTAAATGCAGCATGATCGAACACATCATGCTCTCGATGCAGTTCCCTGCGGAACTGACCGAGAAAGTTTGCGGCACCATTTAAAACTTAAGCGTCAGGGAGCAGCGCCAATGGCCAATCACCCACGTGCCGGGCAACCCGCCCAGCAGAGCGATTTGATTAACGTTGCACAATTAACGTCACAATATTATGTCCTGCAGCCCGATGTGGCGAACCCGGAACATGCGGTGAAATTTGGCACGTCCGGCCATCGCGGCAGTGCAGGGCGTCAAAGCTTCAACGAGATGCACATTCTGGCGATCGCTCAGGCGATTGCCGAAGAGCGTAAAAAAGAATGGTATCACCGGGCCTTGCTACGTCGGTAAAGACACCCATGCGCTGTCAGAACCCGCCATCCTGTCTGTTCTGGAAGTGCTGGCGGCGAACGGCGTTGATGTGATTGTGCAGCAGGATAATGGCTATACGCCGACCCCTGCGATCTCGAATGCGATTCTTGAGCACAACAAAGCGGGTGGCGCGCTGGCTGACGGCATCGTGATTACGCCGTCGCATAACCCACCAGAAGATGGCGGCATCAAGTACAACCCACCTAACGGCGGACCTGCTGATACCAACGTCACCAAAGTGGTGGAAGATCGTGCCAATCAGCTGATCAAAGATGGCCTGAAAGAGGTGAAACGTCTGCCGCTGGAGCAGGCGATGGCCAGCGGTCATGTGGTCGAGAAAGATCTGATCCAGCCTTATGTTGAAGGTCTGGCAGAGATTATCGACTTCCCGGCGATTCAGAAAGCGGGCCTGAAGCTGGGTGTGGATCCACTGGGTGGTTCCGGTATTGCTTACTGGCAGCGTATTGCTGAGCACTACAAGCTGGATCTGACGCTGGTGAATGACGCGGTCGATCAGACCTTCCGCTTTATGCATCTGGATAAAGATGGCGTGGTCCGCATGGACTGCTCGTCTGAAAGCGCAATGGCAGGCCTGCTGGCTTACCGTGACAAGTTCGATCTGGCGTTCGGCAACGATCCCGATTATGACCGTCACGGCATTGTGACCCCGGCGGGTCTGATGAATCCAAACCACTATCTGGCGGTGGCGATCAACTATCTGTTCCAGCACCGTCCACAGTGGGGTCAGGATGTTGCCGTGGGTAAAACCCTGGTCTCCAGCGCCATGATTGACCGAGTGGTCAACGACATTGGTCGCAAGCTGGTGGAAGTGCCGGTGGGTTTCAAATGGTTTGTTGATGGTCTGTATGACGGCAGCCTCGGTTTCGGTGGCGAAGAGAGCGCAGGCGCTTCATTCCTGCGTTTCGACGGTACGCCGTGGTCTACGGACAAAGATGGCATCATCATGTGTCTGCTGGCCGCTGAAATTACTGCAGTGACCGGTAAAAACCCGCAGCAGCACTATGACGAACTGGCAGCGCGCTTTGGCGCACCAAGCTACAACCGTCTGCAGGCATCAGCCACCTCAGCGCAGAAAGCCGCGCTGTCGAAGCTGTCACCGGAGATGGTCAGCGCTGATACGCTGGCGGGTGATCCTATCACCGCTCGTCTGACTGCCGCGCCAGGTAATGGTGCATCTATCGGCGGTCTGAAAGTGATGACGGAGAATGGCTGGTTTGCTGCCCGTCCTTCAGGCACCGAAGACGCTTACAAAATCTACTGTGAAAGCTTCCTGGGCGCTGAACACCGCGCGCAGATTGAGAAAGAAGCCGTTGAGATTGTCAGCGAAGTGCTGAAAAACGCCTGATTAGTCGGGCAGATAAAGAGGCGCATCGCGCGCCTCAGACTGCTGGTAAAGCGCGGCCTTCATCGCTGTGAGGCCGTGTAGCTAGCTCAGGAAACGCGGCCAGATCGGAAAGACGCAAAAGCCGTCATCCATGACACGCTCGGCCCACGCCATCCCTGGCGTGGGACGCTTTCCTCTTCTGGCCGTGTTCCCTGCGCTTTGAATTTATTCATTGCGGTGAGATTCACAGGATTTGGCTTTATCAGCACTCTGAAGGCGCCTCTGGCGCCTTTTTTTATGGCATAAAGCGATAGCCGATCCCGGTTTCCGTCAGCAGATGAGCCGGTTGTGTCGGATTGGCTTCCAGTTTCTGGCGCAGATGTCCCATATAGATGCGCAGATAGTGGCTGTGCTCAACCGCATTGGGTCCCCAGACCTGGCTCAGCAACTGCCGCTGCGTCAGCACCTTGCCGGCATTGTTCAGCAGAATACTCAACAGACGAAATTCAATCGGGGTAAGGTGAATCTCGCTGCTGCCGCGCTGTACCCGTCGTGCGGCGAAATCGACGCTGACGTCGGCGAACGTCACCCTGGCATCCGGCTGCTGGCCACTATGACGACGCAGCGCAACCCGGACGCGCGCCAGCAGTTCGCCAATGCCAAAGGGTTTAGTCAGATAGTCATCTGCCCCCGCATCCAGTGCGGCGATCTTATCCTGCTCATCGCTGCGCGCTGACAGCACAATCACCGGTATGGCGCTCCACTGTCGCAGGTCACGAATGAAATCGGTGCCATCTCCATCCGGCAGACCCAGATCCAGGATCACTAAGTCCGGCTTGCGGGTCGCCGCTTCAATCAGTCCGCGTTGCAGTGTATCGGCATCAAACACCTTAAGGGCTTCATTTTCCAGCGCCAGCCGGACAAAGCGCCGGATCTCTTTTTCATCTTCAACGATCAAAACCGTGGTCACGCAATACCTGCCTTGAGTGGGGACCGAAGCGCTACTTTATCAACATTTTATGCTGGCGTCCGCGACCATAATCTGTCGGCCCTTTCAACGCTAACGCAACCAGGCGGTAACCTTTTTTGTAACTTAATTACAGGTTGATTCTTAAACAGCAAAAATAGCGGTAAATAAGTGGTCAGATGAGTAGTAAAATTACACAACCTGGCGTAAAGTTGAACACAGATCACATTCACACTATTTCACTTACCGGGAGGAGAAACCATGTATCGGGCTTATCCACGTTATAAAATTATTGCGCGACGTACGCTGGTGATTCTTCTCGGCGTACTGGCACTTCCTGTTATGCTGTTTCGACAGGATCGGGCACGTTTCTACAGCTATCTGCACCGCGTCTGGTGTAAGACCAGCGCCAAGCCGGTCTGGCTGGCGCAGGCTGAAGCGGGCGGTGGCGCGTTCTGGTGATTTCCCCTGCCGCAAAACAGGCCTGGTCATCTGACCGGGCTTTTTTTTGCGTTTTTTCTGAGAATAAGCGATCCGGAATCCCGTTTTAACCCTTTATTCCTGACCATTTTACGCTACACTTAAACCTCTACAAGATTTCAGAGGTTGTACAAGTATGAGCAAAAAAATCCCCGTTGGAATCAGTGCATGCCTGCTCGGCGACCGCGTCAGATTTGATGGTGGGCATAAGCGTCTTACTTTTGCGACCGACGATCTCACCCCATTTGTCCGTTTTGAGCCCATCTGCCCTGAGATGGCGATTGGTCTGCCAACGCCGCGCCCGGCATTGCGTCTGGTGAAGCAGGGCGATGATGAGCTGCATCTCTGCTTCAGCAAAGATGGCGGAGAAGAGGTTACGACGCAGATGCGTGACTGGTCTGCTGAGCGGGTAAAATCGCTGCATCACCTCTGTGGCTATATCCTCTGCGCCAAATCACCCAGTTGTGGCATGGAGCGGGTGCGGGTCTATGAGCCCGATAACAACAATAACCGCAAAGCAGGCACCGGTATTTTTACTGAATTCCTGCAGCGCGAGATGCCCTGGCTGCCGCTGGAAGAAGATGGTCGTCTGCACGATCCCGCGCTGCGTGAGAACTTTATCGGTCGTGTCTGCGCGCTGCATGAATTTAATCAGATGTGGGAAAGCGGTCTGACCCGGCAGGGACTGATCGCCTTCCACAGCCGTTACAAGCTGATGATGCTGGCGCATTCGCAGGAGAAATACCGCGAGCTGGGACCCTTTGTCGCCTCCATGAGCCAGTGGGAGTCGCTGGACGCGTTTGCCTTTGAGTACCGCAATCGCATGATGGAACTGATGTCACGTCCCGCCTCACGTCGCAATCACACCAATGTGCTGATGCATGTGCAGGGCTATTTCCGCACGCATCTGAGTTCACCGCAGCGCCAGGAGCTGGCAACGCTGATTGACCGCTATCGTCAGGGCACACAACCGCTGCTGGTGCCGATTACCATTCTCAAACACTACATGGCGGAGTACCCGCACCCGTGGCTGGCCCAGCAACGCTATTTCGATCCCTATCCCGAAGCCTTGTGCTTACGCTACGGACAGTAATACAGGAGGAGTATGACCACCCATCTGGTCTGGCTGCGTAACGATTTACGCGTCAACGACAATCTGGCGCTGCACGCCGCCTGCCGCGACAGCGATGCAAAAGTGATTGCGCTCTACCTTGCCACGCCAGCACAGTGGCAGCAGCATGACATGTCACCGAAGCAGGCGGCGTTTATCCACGCCAGTCTGTTGCAGGTGCAGCGTGCGCTGGCAGAGCGGGGCATTGAACTGCACTATCAGGCGTGTCACGCCTTCAGCGACAGTATTGATGCGCTGCTGCAGTTCTGCGCTAAGCAGCAGGTCGATCAGCTCTTCTACAATTACCAGTATGAAGTTAATGAACGCCAGCGCGATGCGGAGGCTGAAAAACGTCTCGACGACGCGGGCGTGATTTGCCAGGGCTTTGATGACAGCCTGTTGCTGCCGCCCGGCAGTGTGCAGAGCGGCGATCGCTCGATGTATAAGGTGTTTACCCCGTTCAGCAAAGCCTTTGTCCGCCGCTTGCAGCAGGGGCTGCCTGAGTGCGTGCCTGCGCCGAAAGCGCGCGAAGGCGCACCGCTGAAAGCCTCCCCGATTCCCGCCTTTGACTATCCAACCGAAGACTTTGATCAGGATCTGTTTCCGCCAGGCGAAGCGGCGGCGCTGAAGCGGTTGCGCCATTTCGCCACGCAACCGGTTATCGACTATCCCGCTAAGCGCGACCTTCCGGCGCTGGACGCCACCAGCCGTCTGTCGGTTTATCTGGCGACCGGCGTACTGTCGCCACGTCAGTGCCTGCATCGCGTGCTGCATGAACATCCCGATGCGCTGGAGAACAGCCGCGCGTTCACCTGGCTGAACGAGCTGATCTGGCGTGAATTCTACCGTCATCTGCTGGTTGCCTGGCCGGCGCTGTGCCGACACAAGCCGTTTATCGACTGGACGCGTAATGTTGAATGGCAGCGTAACGACGCACATTTCGACGCGTGGAAAGCGGGTAAAACCGGCTATCCGATTGTCGATGCCGCAATGCGTCAGATGAAGGCGCTGGGCTGGATGCACAACCGCTTACGGATGATCACCGCCAGTTTCCTGGTCAAAGATCTGCTGATCGACTGGCGTGAAGGTGAACGCTATTTCATGCAGCAGCTGATTGATGGTGACCTGGCCGCGAACAACGGCGGCTGGCAGTGGGCGGCCTCGACCGGCACGGACGCGGCGCCCTATTTCCGCATCTTTAACCCGACCACGCAGGGCGAGCGCTTCGATGAGAAGGGGGGATTTTATCCGTCACTATCTGCCTGAACTGGCTGGTGTCCCTGACAGTGATATTCACCAGCCCCATGTATGGGCGGAGAAGCATCATAAGAAACTCGATTATCCGGCACCAATCGTGGATCATAAGGTGGCACGTAAAAAGACATTAGACGCCTTTGAGCGCGCAAAAAGCGCAGCCTGAGGCCTCGAAGGAGCCTGAATGAACCATTACGAATTAGAGACGCTGATCAATCAGCAACTCGACAGCCACAGCTTCAGCGATTACGCCCCCAACGGTTTGCAGGTTGAGGGACGCAGCGAGATCAAAACGATTATCACCGGCGTCACTGCCTGTCAGGCGCTGCTGGATGAGGCGGTGGCGCGTCAGGCCGATGCGATTATTGTCCATCATGGCTATTTCTGGAAAAGTGAACCGGCCGCGATTAAAGGTATGAAGCGCCGTCGTCTGCGGACCCTGCTGGCCAACGATATCAATCTCTATGGCTGGCATCTGCCGCTCGACGCGCATCCTGAATTAGGCAACAACGCCCAGCTGGCGAAACTGCTGGATATCGAAGTGCGCGGCGAAGTGATGCCGCTGGTGTTCTGGGGTGAGCTGGCTGAGCCCCTGTCAGGCGAACAGCTGGCCCGCCGAATCGGTGAGCGGCTGGGACGTGAACCCCTGCATTGTGGTGACAACGCGCCAGCGCTGATCCGTCGTATTGCCTGGTGCAGCGGGGGCGGGCAGGGCTTTATCGACCAGGCCGCGGCGGCGGGCGTCGATGCCTTTATCACCGGTGAAGTCTCTGAACAGACTATTCACAGCGCGCGTGAGCAGGGGCTGCATTTCTTTGCCGCAGGCCATCACGCCACCGAGCGCGGCGGCGTAAAAGCGCTGGGCGACTGGCTGGCGCAACACCACGATCTTGATGTGACCTTCATCGATATCCCTAATCCTGCCTGACACTCTCCCTTGTCCTGCGCGCCTGCGCAGGACCTAAATCTGTTGACACATCCCTGTCACTTTCGCATAACTGTTTGCTTTACGTAGATAAGCAATGGGCTGTACCGGGCATCCGGTCAGGTCGGCCAGGCGCGATCTCAACTGAGCGGGAGGTAGCTGTTGCAACGAGCACGATGTTATTTATTGGGTGAACGCGCTGTCGTGCTGGAGCTGGAACCGCCGGTCTCACTGGAGAGCCAGCAACGAATCTGGGGACTGAATCAGCGCCTGCACGACTATGCCAGCGTGCTGGAGGTGATCCCCGGCATGAACAACATCACCCTGATCCTGCGAGATCCCCAGCAGAGCGCGCTGGACGCGATAGAGCGGCTTCAGCGCTGGTGGGAAGAGAGTGAAGCGCAGTTGCCGGAGTCGCGTCAGGTAGAGATCCCGGTGATCTATGGCGGCGAGTCTGGCCCCGATCTGACGGTGGTGGCGGAACATGCCGCGCTGACGCCCCGCCAGGTGGTTGAGCTGCACAGCAGCAGTGACTATGTGGTCTTTTTTATCGGCTTTCAGCCCGGTTTTCCCTATCTGGGCGGACTGGATCCGCGCCTGCACATTCCGCGGCGTGCTGAGCCCAGGGTTGCGGTGCCCGCCGGCTCGGTAGGCATCGGCGGCAGCCAGACCGGCGTCTATCCGCTGGCTTCGCCCGGCGGCTGGCAGTTGATTGGCCAGACGCGCACCGCGCTGTTTGATCCCCTGCAGCAACCGCCCACGCTGCTCCGTCCCGGTGACAGGGTTCGCTTTGTGCCGCAACAGGAGGGCGTATGTTAAACATTCTGCGAGCCGGCCTGGCCGCGACTATTCAGGATGCGGGCCGTTACGGCTTGCGTCAGTATGGCATCAGCCCTGGCGGTGTGCTGGATCATCCCGCGATGTTCACCGCCAATGTGCTGGTGGGCAATGATCCCGACAGCGCGGTGCTGGAGATGGTGCTCGGCCAGTTCAAAGCGGAGTTTACCCGCGATGGCTGGTTTGCGCTGACCGGCGCAGGCTGCCATGCGGAGCTTGACGGCCAGCCGGTCTGGACGGGCTGGCGCACGCCGGTGAAACGGGGGCAGCTCCTGTCACTGGCGATGCCGCAGCGCGGTATGCGCAGCTATCTGGCAGTGCAGGGCGGTTTTGATATTCCTGCGATGCTCGGCTCTGCCAGCACCGATCTAAAAGCAAAATTTGGCGGCTTTCAGGGGCGAGCCTTGCAGGATGGCGATCAGCTCCCGCTGGGTAAACCGACCCGCACGTTTGACCGTAAAGTCGGGGTGCGGCAACTGCTATGGGGCAACCGCATCCGCGCACTACCTGGCCCGGAGTATCACGAGTTCAGCCGCGAAGCGCAGCAGGCGTTCTGGCGTACCGCATGGAAACTCAGCCCGCAAAGTAACCGGATGGGATACCGGCTTGAGGGACGCAAGCTTGAGCGCGAGAGCCCGCGCGAGCTACTGTCACACGGCGTGATGCCGGGTGTGATTCAGGTGCCGCCGAACGGACAGCCTATCGTGCTGATGGCGGATGCCCAGACCACCGGCGGCTATCCGCGCATCGCCTCGGTTATCGAAGCCGATCTCTATCACCTGGCACAAATCCGGCTGGGTGAGCCGATTCATTTTATTCACTGCACCCTGCCGGAAGCGATGCTGGCACGTCAGCATCAGCAACGCGCCCTGGACCAGATGAAGTGGGGACTCAATGAAAATTGATTTAAACGCCGACCTGGGCGAGGGCTGCGCCAGCGATCAGGCGCTGCTGCAACTGGTGAGTTCCGCCAACATCGCCTGTGGCTTTCACGCAGGTGATGCGCAGACCATGCTGCAGTCGGTGCGCTGGGCACAGGCATCCGGCGTCGCGATTGGTGCACATCCCGCTTTTCCCGATCGGGAGAACTTTGGCCGCAGCGCCATGCAGCTGCCGCCGGAAACGGTCTACGCCCAGATGATCTACCAGATTGGTGCGCTGAAAAGTCTGGCGGAAAGCGAAGGTGCGCGGCTGCTTCATGTTAAACCGCACGGCATGCTCTACAACCAGGCTGCGGCCGATCCGGTGCTGGCGGACGCCATTGCCCGCGCCATCAGGGCGGTCGACAGCCAGCTGATTGTGGTGGGACTGGCTAACAGCGAATCGATTCGTGCGGCGGCGCACTACGGCTTACGCACGCGGGAAGAGGTGTTCGCCGACCGTGGCTATCTCAGTAGCGGTGCGCTGGTGCCGCGCAGCGAGCCGGGCGCGCTGATTGAAGATGAACAGCAGGCTATCAGTCAGACGCTGACGATGGTGCAGCAGGGCAAAGTAAAAAGTATCACCGGAGAATGGGTTGCGGTGAATGCACAGACCGTCTGCTTACATGGCGACGGTGCGCACGCCCTGCAATTTGCACAGCGGTTGCGTGATGCGTTTGCCGATCAGCAGATTCGTGTCACCAGCAACTGAATAACCACACTTAGCCCGGCGTATGCCGGGTTTTTCAACTCTGAGGGAAATCCATGGATAGTGCAGTAAATCTCTGGCCATTACTGGGCATCGCCGCCATCGTCGTCGGCTTCCTGTTACGATTCAATCCGGTGCTGGTGGTGATTGTCGCCGGGTTTGTGACCGGTCTGGCCGCGATGATGCCGCTGGCGGACATTCTGGAAAAGCTCGGGGCGGGTTTTCTTAACACCCGCAACCTGCCGCTGATCCTGCTGCTGCCGCTGGCGGTCATTGGCCTGCTGGAGCGTCACGGACTGAAAGAGCGGGCGCAGGCGTGGATTGCACAGATCAAAACGGCAACTGCCGGACGGCTGCTGATCGTCTACCTGTTTGTGCGCGAAATCACCGCCGCGCTGGGGTTAACCAGTCTCGGCGGACATCCGCAGATGGTGCGTCCGTTGCTGGCACCGATGGCGGAAGGAGCAACTGAAAGCCGCTATGGCGAGATCTCACCTGAGCTGCGCCACCGGCTGCGCGCGATGTCAGCGGCGACCGATAATGTCGGTCTCTTCTTTGGTGAGGATATCTTCGTGGCGTTTGGCGCGATTATCTTTATGCATAACTTTATGCAGGAGTCCGCCGGGATTCAGACCGAACCGCTGCACATCGCCTTATGGGGCATTCCGACTGCCGTCGCCGCGTTCCTGATCCACTCGGCACGTCTGGTGCGGCTGGATCGGCAACTGGCGCGTGAGCTGCAGCAGCTGAACCGTCAGGCGCTGAAAGCCAAAGGAGGTGAGTAATGTTCCAGCAACAATATCTGATGTGGCTGGCGGGCATTATCCTGCTGGTGGTGGCGGTGCTTTCCTGGCGTGACAGCGCGAATCCACGTCGCTTTACCACCGGCCTGTTCTGGGCCTTGTATGGCCTGGTTTTTCTGGTCGGTGACTGGACGACACAACTGATGAGCGCCTGGATGGGTTCAGATGCGGCGGGCACCCGTATGCTGCACATCGGCATCGGTGTCATTGTGGTGGTGATGGCGCTGATTGCCGGGTTTGGCGGTGTCAGGCTGGGTCGCTATCATCAGCGCAGCGATGAAGAGAAACAGGCCAGTGCGCTGCGTCTGCGCAATAAACTGTTTCTGCCTGCACTGTCGATTCCGGTCGTGACCGTGGTCGGTGTGCTGGCGTTTAACCATATTCCCGGTTTGCAGGATGCGGTGTTCGGCCCCGGTAACCACGCTACGTTGGTGACGCTGTTTTCAATGATGGTCGGCTGTGTGATTGGCTGGCTGGTGGCGTTAAAACTGACCCACGAGAAACCGGTGCAGTCGATGCAGGAGACCCGTCGCCTGCTGGATTCGATTGGCTGGGCTTTTATCCTGCCGCAGATCCTTGCCACCCTGGGGCTGCTGTTTACCAGCGCGGGCGTGGGCAGCGCCATTTCGCATCTGACAGAAACCTGGCTGGCGGTAGATAATCGCTTTGTCGCGGTCACCGTCTATGCCGTCGGGATGGCGCTGTTAACCATGATCATGGGTAATGCTTTTGCGGCGTTTCCGATTATCACCGCAGGCGTCGGCATCCCGATTCTGGTGTTGCAGCACGGCGGAAATCCGGCAGTGATGGCGGCAATTGGCATGTTCTCCGGCTACTGCGGCACGCTGATGACGCCGATGGCGGCCAACTTCAATATCGTCCCGGCGGCGCTGCTGGAACTGCCCGATCGTAACGCGGTGATCAAGGCTCAGATTCCGACCGGTGTGCTACTGTTAATCGTTAATATTTTCCTGCTCTATTTCCTGATGTTCCTGTGAGGTTGCATGAAAACTGTCCTGATGACCGCCTTTGAACCTTTTGGCGGTGAAACGATTAACCCTTCATGGGAAGCGGTGCGCGCGCTGGAAGGTAAACAGATTAGCGGGGCGACGATAGTGATCCGCCAGTTGCCGGTGGTATTCAGCGACGTACTCAGGGTGCTGAATCAGGCGCTGGAAGAGGTGAAACCGGATGCGATTCTGTCGGTGGGGCAGGCGGGCGGGCGAAGCGACATTACCGTTGAACGTATTGGTATTAATGTCGATGACGCCCGTATCCCGGACAACGCCGGTCATCAGCCGGTGGATGAGCCCGTTGTAGCAGGTGGCCCGGCAGCCTATTTTTCCCGTCTGCCCATCAAAGCGATTGTGGCGGCGGTGCGTGAAGCGGGGATCCCCGCTTCAGTGTCGCAAACGGCGGGCACCTTTACCTGCAACCGCGTAATGTACGGCCTGCTGCACTGGCTTGAGCAGCATGACAGTCCTGTGCGGGGAGGCTTTATCCATATTCCTTATCTGCCTGAACAGGCGGCGCAGCATCCGGGCGCACCGAGCATGGCGCTGGCGTCCATTATTCAGGCGCTGGAAATTGCGGTAAAGGTCACGCTGGAGACCGGCGAGGATATCAGACAGGCTGGCGGCGCCACCCATTAAGAGGATGAACGATGCCTGAAGGACCGGAAATTCGCCGCGTGGCGGATAAACTTGAAGACGCCATTGTGGGTCAGCCGTTAACGGAAGCGTGGTTCGCGTTTCCTCAGCTCAAAACCTATGAACCGGCATTGATTGGTGAGCAGGTTCAGGCGATTGAGACGCGGGGCAAAGCGCTGCTGACTCATTTCAGCAATGGCCTGACGCTCTACAGTCATAACCAGCTGTATGGTGTCTGGCGCATTGTAAAACCTGACACCGAACTGAATTCCACCCGTCAGTTGCGGGTGAGGCTGGCGACGGCGGGCAAAGCGATTCTGCTCTACAGCGCCTCTGATATTGAACTGCTCAATGCGGATACGCTGGCGGCGCATCCCTTTCTTAATCGTATCGGGCCGGATGTGCTGAACAGTGCGCTGACAGTGGAAGAGGTGAAAGAGCGACTGCTGTCACCCCGTTTCCGGCGGCGGCAGTTCAGTGGTCTGCTGCTGGATCAGGCTTTTCTGGCCGGGCTGGGAAACTATCTGCGCGCCGAAATTCTGTGGCTGGCGCAGCTGCTGCCAAATCATCGGGCGCAGGATCTCAGTAACGATCAGCTGACTGCTTTCAGCGAAGCGCTGCTTTCAGTGCCGCGCCATGCCTATCGGATGCGTGGAACCATGAAGAAATATCATGAGGAAGCGGCGTTTCAGTTTGAGGTTTTTCATCGGCAGGGCAAAAAATGCCGGCGCTGCGGCACGCTGATTGAGAAGGGCACGCTCTCATCACGGCCTTTTTTACTGGTGTCCGGGTTGTCAGAGATAGGCACTTGAAGAAAGCAAAAGCGGGGTAGTGTAGTTCTGGTCTGCGGTGAGATCGAGCCTGCTCAGGAAACACAGTCAGATCGGAAAGACGCAAAAGCCGTCATCCCTGACCTGCTCGGCCCGCGCGATTACGCACCTCATCCTTGAGGTGCGCCCGTAAACGGGCCAACGCTTTGCGTTGTTCAAAAGCGCTCCCGGCGCTTTTGTCCCTGGCGCGGGACGCTTTCCTCTTCTGACCGTGTTCCCTGCGCGTTAAACTTCTTCATTGCTGCCAGATGCGCCCTTATGTGGGCTTCTCAACTGGCTGAGCGGAAATCCCTCTCCGCTATCCACTGAACCTTACTTTTTCAGCTGTGAGCTGAATTCGCGCTCGGTATAACCGGTGTAGAGCTGACGCGGACGGGCAATCTTCATGCCTTCATCGTGCATCTCTTTCCAGTGTGCAATCCAGCCAACGGTACGGGCCATCGCGAAGATCACCGTAAACATGGAGGATGGAATACCCATCGCTTTCAGGATAATACCGGAGTAGAAGTCCACGTTTGGATAGAGTTTACGCTCGATGAAGTACGGGTCGTTCAGCGCAATGTGTTCCAGCTCCATCGCCACTTCCAGCAGGTCATCCTTCATACCCAGCTCATTCAGGACTTCATGGCAGGTATCGCGCATCACGGTCGCGCGTGGATCGTAATTTTTGTAAACGCGGTGACCAAAGCCCATCAGACGGAAGGAGTCATTTTTGTCTTTAGCGCGTTTAACAAATTCCGGAATGTGCTCAACGGTGCTGATCTCTTCCAGCATACGCAGGGTCGCTTCGTTGGCACCACCGTGCGCCGGTCCCCACAGGGAGGCGATCCCGGCGGCGATACAGGCAAACGGATTCGCGCCGCTTGAACCAGCGGTACGAACGGTAGAGGTTGAGGCGTTCTGCTCATGGTCAGCATGCAGGATCAGGATGCGGTCCATGGCGCGTTCCAGCACCGGATTCACTTTGTACTCTTCGCACGGCGTGGCAAACATCATGTGCAGGAAGTTACCCGCATAGGAGAGATCGTTGCGCGGATAGACAAACGGCTGGCCGATAGAATATTTGTAACACATCGCTGCCATGGTCGGCATTTTAGAAAGCAGACGGAATGCTGCGATTTCGCGGTGGCGCTCAATGTTTACATCCAGCGAATCGTGGTAAAACGCAGCCAGTGCACCAGTAACACCGCACATCACCGCCATCGGATGCGAATCGCGACGGAAGCCGTGGAACAGGCGGGTAATCTGCTCATGAATCATGGTGTGGCGGGTAACCGTGGTACGGAACTCATCAAACTGTTTCTGGTTTGGTGCTTCGCCGTTCAGCAGGATGTAGCAGACTTCCAGATAGTTAGAGTGGGTCGCCAGCTCAGAAATAGGGAAACCACGGTGCAGCAGGATACCTTCATCCCCATCGATAAAGGTGATTGCAGATTCGCAGGACGCGGTAGACGTAAAACCGGGATCGAAGGTGAACAGGCCACTTGAACCCAGAGTGCGGACATCAACGACATCCTGGCCCAGCGTACCTTTCAGCACGTCCAGTTCAATAGATGTTCCATCTTGCAGGGTTAGCGTTACTTTTTTTATCTGTCATTTTCGTCTCCATAGCGCCTTATGTAGGTAAGGATCTTTAGACACCTGAAACGCGTTCATGTTGCGGTTGGCAAAACTACACAGTATCACTCTGCGGGGATAAAACGGGTGCAGGGTACAGAGTGAGCGGCGCGTTCCCAGCGGGAACCGGTGAGCCATGGACATGCTGCATATCGCGGTTGTTAAAGATCCGGTCAGGACATAACTTCTTGGTAACCAATAACCTGATGCTTTTTAATGCTCATTATCGCAATGTTACATAACTTGCGCTTAGGGGAAAGTGTATCCCCATAACTTTTGCGCATCATAGGAATTTACAGGCTTAGTTTGTAACTGAATTGTTGAACTATTGTCAAATCAGATAATTAAAATTGTATCAATTGTGAAAATCGTGAGTAGGATCACTGTTCCACCTAAAATATACCAAAGAGTTTGTAGGGGAATTGTAATCAGAATGTGATCCTCCTATACTCCAGGCAGGTCTCCGGAACACCCTGACACCAGGAGCCACCCAGCGTTTACTACCGCGTCAATTAACACTGGATGTTGCTTTTTTTGGTGACGGTTAAAGTCTGCCACGCGTTGTGATTAGACTCCGCCTCAGGTCCGGAGGAAGCAAAATAAAAAAGAGCTGTGTGGGCAAAACCGTGAAAAAACAAAGACCTGTCAACTTGGATCTCTCGACGATCCGGTTTCCCGTTACTGCAATATCGTCCATTCTTCACCGCGTCTCCGGCGTAATCACATTGGTTGCTATTGGCATCCTGCTGTGGCTGCTCGGTCTCTCTCTCTCCTCTCCTGAAGGTTTCCAGCACGCTGCGTCCATCATGGATGGCTTCTTCGCGAAGTTCATTATGTGGGGCATTTTAACGGCGCTGGCCTATCACGCGGTGAGCGGGATTCGTCATATGTTGATGGATTTTGGTTATCTGGCCGAAACGCTGCAGGTTGGTAAGCGTTCCGCTCATATGACTTTTGTGATCACTGTCGTGCTGGCAATTCTGGCGGGAGTCCTCGTATGGTAAGCAATGCATCCGCATTGGGTCGCAACGGCATTCAGGACTGGCTGCTGCTGCGGGCAACTGCAATTCTCATTACGCTCTACATCGTCTACATCCTCGGTTTCGTGGTGATGACAGACACGCTGACTTATGACCTGTGGCGTGGCTTCTTCGCTTCCGCATTCACCAAAGTGTTCACGCTGCTGACGCTGTTCTCCATTCTGATCCACGGCTGGATTGGCATGTGGCAGGTGTTAACAGACTACGTTAAATCACTGCCAACCCGCTTGTTGTTGCAGTTTGTGATTGTCGTGGCGCTGTTGTGGTATGCGATTTATGGATTTGTTGTGGTGTGGGGTGTGTAAATGAGTTTGCCAATCAGAGAGTTCGATGCCGTGGTAATCGGCGCAGGTGGCGCAGGAATGCGAGCCGCACTGCAAATCTCCCAGGGCGGCCAGAGCTGTGCCCTGTTATCTAAAGTTTTCCCGACCCGTTCCCACACCGTATCTGCGCAGGGCGGTATTACCGTTGCGCTGGGTAATACCCATGAAGATAACTGGGAATGGCACATGTACGACACCGTCAAAGGTTCCGACTATATCGGCGACCAGGACGCGATTGAATATATGTGTAAAACCGGACCGGAAGCGATTCTGGAACTGGAACACATGGGTCTGCCTTTCTCGCGTCTGGAAGATGGTCGAGTCTATCAGCGTCCGTTTGGTGGCCAGTCAAAGAATTTCGGTGGCGAGCAGGCGGCACGTACGGCGGCTGCGGCTGACCGTACCGGTCACGCATTGCTGCACACCCTTTATCAGCAGAACCTGAAAAACAAAACCACTATCTTCTCTGAGTGGTATGCACTGGATCTGGTGAAAAACGCCGATGGCGCAGTCGTGGGTTGTACCGCTATCTGCATCGAAACCGGCGAAACCGTTTATTTCAAAGCGAAAGCGACCATTCTGGCCACCGGCGGCGCGGGCCGTATCTACCAGTCCACCACCAATGCACACATCAACACCGGTGACGGCGTAGGTATGGCACTGCGTGCGGGCGTACCGGTGCAGGATATGGAGATGTGGCAGTTCCACCCAACCGGTATCGCCGGTGCGGGCGTGCTGGTCACCGAGGGCTGCCGTGGTGAAGGCGGCTATCTGCTGAACAAACATGGCGAACGCTTCATGGAGCGTTATGCGCCGAACGCCAAAGATCTGGCGGGCCGCGACGTGGTTGCGCGCTCAATGATGATTGAAATCCGTGAAGGTCGCGGCTGTGATGGCCCGTGGGGTCCACATCTCAAACTGAAACTGGATCATCTGGGTAAAGAGGTGCTTGAGTCACGTCTGCCTGGCATCCTTGAGCTGTCACGCACCTTTGCGCACGCCGATCCGATTAAAGAACCGATTCCGGTCATTCCGACCTGCCACTACATGATGGGCGGTATTCCGACCAAAGTGACCGGCCAGGCACTGCGCGTCAATGAGCAGGGCGAAGATGTAGTGATTCCTGGCCTGTTCGCCGTCGGTGAAATCGCCTGTGTATCGGTGCATGGTGCCAACCGTCTGGGCGGTAACTCACTGCTCGACCTGGTGGTCTTTGGCCGTGCAGCGGGTCTGCATCTGCTGGCGAGTATTCAGGAGCAGGGCGACCTGCGTGATGCCACAGAAGATGAGATCGCCGGGGCGATGGCGCGTTTCAACCGCTGGGAAAACAACACCACGGGTGAAGATCCGGTTGAGATTCGTAAAGCGCTGCAACGCTGCATGCAGAATAACTTCTCGGTATTCCGTGAAGGCGAAGCGATGGCACAGGGTCTGGAAGAGCTGAAAGAGATTCGCCAGCGCCTGAAGTCAGCGCGTCTGGATGACCGCTCACCGGATTTCAACACCCAGCGTATTGAGTGCCTGGAGCTGGATAACCTGATGGAGACGGCCTTTGCCACGGCGGTAGCGGCTAACTATCGCACCGAAAGCCGCGGTGCGCACAGTCGCTTCGACTTCCCGGATCGTGATGATGAAAACTGGCTGTGCCACAGTCTTTATGTCCCGGAAACCGAAAGCATGACGCGCCGTGAGGTGAACATGCAGCCGAAACTGCGCGCGGCCTTCCCGCCGAAAGTGCGTACCTACTAATTTCGGAGACGATCATGAGACTCGAGTTTTCAATTTATCGCTACAATCCGGACGTCGATGACAAACCGCGCATGCAGGATTACACCCTGGAAGCGGAAGATGGTCGCGACATGATGCTGCTGGACGCGCTGATTCGCCTGAAAGAGAAAGATCCGACCCTGGCGTTTCGTCGCTCCTGTCGTGAAGGCGTCTGCGGTTCCGATGGCCTGAACATGAACGGTAAAAACGGACTGGCCTGCATTACGCCCGTCTCGGCGCTGGGCAACGGCAAACAGAAAATTGTTATCCGTCCGCTGCCAGGTTTACCGGTGGTGCGTGACTTGGTTGTAGACATGAGCCAGTTTTATGCACAGTATGAGAAAATTAAGCCTTTCCTGTTGAATAATGGGGAAAATCCGCCAGCTCGTGAACATCTGCAGTCGCCGGATGAGCGTGAGCACCTGGATGGCCTGTACGAATGTATACTCTGTGCCTGCTGCTCAACCTCATGCCCATCATTCTGGTGGAATCCTGAGAAGTTCATCGGTCCTGCTGGCCTGCTGGCCGCGTACCGCTTCCTGATTGACAGCCGCGACACCGAAACCGAGGCGCGTCTCGACAATCTGAATGATGCTTTCAGCGTATTCCGCTGCCATAGCATCATGAACTGTGTGAGCGTATGTCCGAAAGGGCTGAACCCGACGCGCGCCATCGGCCATATCAAGTCGATGCTACTGCAGCGCGGCGCATAAACAGTTTCTGCCGGGAACCTCAGGTTCCCGGTGTTTTACGGAAGCCTCTGTAAGCGCGGTGATTACCACGTTTACAAAGGTTCCCTTACGGGCCACGCGCGCTGCGCAAAGTGCTCGTATCGCTGAACTCACTACGGCAAACCGCGAAAGCGGCAACAAATGAAACCTCAAAAAAGCATAGCAATGCTTAAGGGATCACAATGCAGAACAGCGCGATGAAGCCCTGGCTGGACTCTTCCTGGCTGGCCGGCGCGAATCAGTCTTACATAGAGCAGCTCTATGAGGATTTCCTGACCGATCCTGACTCTGTCGATGCAGTGTGGCGCTCGATGTTCCAGCAGTTACCGGGCACCGGAATGAAACCTGAGCAGTTTCACTCCACCACACGTGAGTACTTCCGTCGCCTGGCGAAAGACGCATCTCGTTACACCTCATCTGTCTCCGATCCTGAAACCAACTCCAAGCAAGTAAAAGTGCTGCAGCTGATTAACGCGTTTCGTTTCCGCGGTCATCAGCACGCCAATCTTGACCCGCTTGGTCTGTGGAAACAGGACCGGGTAGCCGATCTCGATCCCGCTTTTCACGATCTGACCGAGGCCGATTTTCAGGAAAGCTTTAACGTCGGCTCTTTTGCCATTGGCAAAGAGACCATGAAGCTGGCCGAACTGTTCGAGGCGCTGACTCAGACTTATTGCGGCTCGATCGGTGCAGAATATATGCACATCAACAACACTGATGAGAAACGCTGGATTCAGCAGCGTCTTGAGTCAGTCGCGGGCCGTGCAGCCTTCAGCAATGAAGAGAAAAAAGGTTTCCTGAAAGAGCTGACCGCGGCCGAAGGGCTGGAAAAATATCTCGGAGCGAAATTCCCGGGTGCCAAACGCTTCTCGCTGGAAGGCGGCGATGCACTGGTTCCGATGCTGCGCGAAATGATCCGTCATGCCGGTAAGAGCGGAACCCGTGAAGTGGTACTGGGTATGGCGCACCGTGGCCGTCTCAACGTGCTGATCAACGTGCTGGGTAAAAAAGCCACAGGATCTGTTCGACGAGTTCGCCGGTAAGCACAAAGAGCATCTGGGCACCGGTGACGTGAAGTACCACATGGGCTTCTCGTCTGACGTGGAAACCGAAGGCGGCCTGGTTCACCTGGCGCTGGCGTTTAACCCGTCGCACCTGGAGATCGTCAGCCCGGTGGTCATGGGTTCAGTGCGTGCGCGTCTGGATCGTCTGGATGAGCCAGCCAGCAATAAAGTTTTACCGATCACCATTCATGGTGATGCGGCCGTGATTGGCCAGGGCGTGGTTCAGGAAACTCTGAATATGTCACAGGCGCGCGGTTATGAAGTGGGCGGTACCGTTCGCATCATCATCAACAACCAGGTTGGCTTCACCACCTCCAACCCGAAAGATGCGCGTTCGACCCCTTACTGCACCGATATCGGCAAAATGGTGCTGGCACCGATTTTCCACGTCAATGCTGACGATCCGGAAGCGGTCGCGTTTGTGACCCGACTGGCGCTCGACTATCGCAACACCTTTAAGCGTGATGTGTTTATCGATCTGGTCTGCTATCGCCGTCATGGCCACAACGAGGCGGATGAGCCAAGTGCGACCCAGCCGCTGATGTACCAGAAAATCAAAAAACACCCGACGCCGCGTAAAATCTATGCCGACCGTCTGGAAGGTGAGGCCATTGCCACGCAGGAAGATGCGACCGAAATGGTCAATCTCTACCGTGACGCGCTGGATGCGGGTGAGTGTGTGGTGCCGGAATGGCGTCCAATGAGCCTGCACTCCTTTACCTGGTCACCTTACCTGAATCATGAGTGGGATGAACCTTACCCGGCTCAGGTCGACATGAAACGTCTGAAGGAGCTGGCGCTGCGTATCAGCCAGGTGCCTGAAGAGGTGGAAGTGCAGTCACGTGTTGCCAAGATTTACAACGACCGTCGTCTGATGGCTGAAGGCGAGAAAGCCTTTGACTGGGGCGGCGCGGAAAACCTGGCATACGCCACGCTGGTTGATGAAGGCATTCCGGTACGTCTGTCGGGTGAAGATACCGGTCGCGGTACCTTCTTCCATCGTCACGCGGTGGTCCATAACCAGGCGAACGGCTCAACCTATACCCCTCTGCACCACGTGCACAGCGGTCAGGGTCAGTTCAAAGTGTGGGACTCCGTGCTGTCAGAAGAGGCGGTGCTGGCCTTTGAATATGGTTATGCCACCGCAGAGCCGCGCATCCTGACCATCTGGGAAGCGCAGTTTGGTGACTTCGCCAACGGCGCACAGGTTGTTATCGACCAGTTCATCAGCTCCGGTGAGCAGAAATGGGGCCGGATGTGTGGCCTGGTGATGCTGCTGCCGCACGGTTATGAAGGTCAGGGGCCAGAGCACTCCTCTGCGCGCCTGGAGCGTTATCTGCAACTCTGCGCTGAGCAGAACATGCAGGTCTGCGTGCCGTCTACCCCTGCGCAGGTTTACCATATGCTGCGTCGTCAGGCGCTGCGCGGTATGCGCCGTCCGCTGATTGTGATGTCGCCGAAATCACTGCTGCGTCATCCGCTGGCTATCTCCACGCTGGATGAACTGGCTAACGGCAGCTTCCAGCCTGCGATTGGCGAAGTCGATGATCTGGATCCGCAGGGCGTGAAACGCGTCGTGCTGTGCTCCGGTAAAGTCTATTACGACCTGCTGGAGCAGCGTCGTAAAAATGAGCAGACCGATGTGGCTATCGTGCGCATCGAGCAGCTCTATCCGTTCCCGCATCACGCGGTACAGGAAGCATTAAAAGCGTATGCTCACGTGCAGGATTTTGTCTGGTGTCAGGAAGAGCCACTGAATCAGGGCGCCTGGTATTGCAGTCAGCATCATTTCCGTGAAGTTGTGCCGTTTGGTGCCACCTTACGTTATGCAGGCCGCCCGGCATCCGCCTCACCGGCCGTGGGATACATGTCCGTACACCAACAACAGCAGCAAGACCTGGTTAATGACGCGCTGAACGTTAATTAATTAAAAGGAAAGATAATGAGTAGCGTAGATATTCTCGTTCCCGACCTGCCTGAATCGGTTGCCGATGCCTCTGTGGCAACCTGGCATAAAAAACCAGGCGATGCAGTCACTCGCGATGAAGTGCTGGTCGAAATCGAAACTGACAAAGTTGTACTGGAAGTGCCAGCCTCTGCGGACGGTATCCTGGAAGCCGTTCTGGAAGAAGAGGGCGCCACCGTCACTTCCCGCCAGATCCTGGGTCGTCTGAAAGAGGGCAACAGCGCCGGTAAAGAGAGCAGCGCGAAGTCTGAAAGCAAAGAGTCTACCCCGGCTCAGCGTCAGACTGCGTCACTGGAAGAAGAGAGCAACGATGCGCTCAGCCCGGCTATCCGCCGTCTGATTGCAGAGCACAATCTTGATGCCTCACAGATCAAAGGCAGCGGTGTTGGCGGTCGTCTGACCCGTGAAGATGTTGAAAAACATCTGGCCAACAAACCGCAGGCTGCCAAAGCCGCTGCGCCAGCTGCTGATGCGGCCGCCGCGCAGCAGCCAGTGGCTAACCGCAGCGAAAAACGCGTGCCGATGACCCGTCTGCGTAAGCGTGTTGCCGAGCGTCTGCTTGAAGCGAAGAACAGCACCGCGATGCTGACCACCTTCAACGAAATCAACATGAAGCCCATCATGGATCTGCGTAAGCAGTATGGTGAGGCCTTCGAGAAGCGTCACGGTGTACGTCTGGGCTTTATGTCCTTCTACATCAAAGCGGTTGTTGAAGCGCTGAAACGCTATCCGGAAGTGAATGCTTCTATCGATGGTGAAGATGTGGTTTACCACAACTACTTCGACGTCAGCATTGCGGTCTCTACGCCACGTGGTCTGGTTACACCCGTCCTGCGTGACGTGGATGCGCTGAGCATGGCGGACATCGAGAAGAAAATCAAAGAGCTGGCAGTGAAAGGCCGTGACGGCAAACTGACAGTTGAGGATCTGACCGGCGGTAACTTTACCATCACCAACGGCGGCGTCTTTGGTTCACTGATGTCCACCCCGATCATCAACCCACCGCAGAGCGCCATCCTGGGCATGCACGCCATCAAAGATCGCCCGATGGCGGTCAATGGTCAGGTTGTGGTGCTGCCGATGATGTATCTGGCGCTCTCCTACGACCACCGTCTGATCGATGGCCGTGAATCAGTTGGTTATCTGGTTGCAGTGAAAGAGATGCTGGAAGATCCGGCGCGCCTGCTGCTGGATGTCTGATTTTCACCGGGCGCGCCTTGCCGCGCGCCCAACCTCATTACTCTTTTCAGACCTGAATGGATAGAACATCATGAACTTACACGAATACCAGGCGAAACAACTGTTTGCACGGTATGGCATGCCGGCACCAACGGGTTACGCCTGTACTACACCACGTGAAGCGGAAGAAGCGGCCTCTAAAATTGGCGCAGGCCCGTGGGTAGTTAAATGTCAGGTTCATGCCGGTGGCCGCGGTAAAGCGGGCGGTGTGAAAGTGGTTAACAGCAAAGAAGAGATTCGCGCTTTTGCTGAAAACTGGCTGGGCAAACGCCTGGTTACCTATCAGACAGACGCAAACGGCCAGCCGGTAAACCAGATTCTGGTTGAAGCGGCGACCGATATCGATCAGGAGCTCTATCTGGGCGCTGTGGTCGATCGCGCAACGCGTCGCGTAATTTTCATGGCCTCCACTGAAGGCGGTGTGGAAATTGAAAAAGTGGCGGAAGAGACCCCGCACCTGATCCACAAAATGGCGCTGGATCCACTGACCGGCCCGCAGCCTTATCAGGGTCGTGAGCTGGCGTTCAAACTTGGCCTGACCGGCAAGCTGGTTGGCCAGTTCACCAAGATCTTCATGGGTCTGGCGACACTGTTCCTGGAGCGCGATCTGGCGATGGTTGAGATCAACCCGCTGGTGATCACCAAACAGGGCGACCTGATCTGCCTGGATGGCAAACTGGGTGCCGATGGCAATGCCCTGTTCCGTCAGCCAGAGCTGCGCGAAATGCGCGATCCAAGCCAGGAAGATCCGCGTGAAGCCCATGCGACACAGTGGGAACTGAACTATGTTGCGCTGGAAGGCAACATCGGTTGTATGGTTAACGGCGCAGGTCTGGCGATGGGCACCATGGACATCGTTAAACACCACGGCGGTCAACCGGCCAACTTCCTTGATGTCGGCGGCGGCGCAACCAAAGAGCGCGTGACCGAAGCCTTCAAAATCATCCTGTCTGACGATGCGGTTAAAGCCGTATTCGTTAACATCTTCGGCGGTATCGTACGCTGCGACCTGATTGCCGACGGCATCATCGGCGCAGTCGCTGAAGTGGGTGTGAACGTGCCAGTTGTGGTACGTCTGGAAGGTAACAACGCCGAGCTGGGCGCCCAGAAACTGGCGGACAGCGGTCTGAACATCATTGCAGCAACCAGCCTGACAGACGCCGCACAGCGTGTTGTTGCTGCCGCGGAGGGTAAATAATGTCCATTCTGATCGACAAAAACACCAAAGTCATTTGCCAGGGTTTCACCGGTGGCCAGGGGACTTTCCATTCTGAGCAGGCGCTGGCATACGGCACCCAACTGGTTGGCGGCGTGACGCCAGGCAAAGGTGGCACGACCCATCTCGGCCTGCCGGTGTTCAACACCGTTCGCGAAGCGGTAGAAGCAACAGGCGCGACCGCCACTGTGATCTACGTTCCGGCTCCTTTCTGTAAAGATGGCATCCTGGAAGCGATCGACGCGGGCATCAAACTGATCATCACCATCACCGAAGGCATCCCGACCCTGGATATGCTGACCGTGAAAGTGAAGCTGGATGAAGCAGGCGTGCGGATGATCGGTCCAAACTGCCCAGGCGTTATCACCCCGGGCGAATGTAAAATCGGCATTATGCCGGGTCACATTCACCAGCCGGGCCGCGTCGGTATCGTGTCACGTTCAGGCACCCTGACCTATGAAGCGGTTAAGCAGACCACGGATATCGGCTACGGCCAGTCAACCTGCGTTGGCATCGGTGGTGACCCGATCCCAGGCTCTAACTTCATCGACATCCTGAAAATGTTCCAGGATGATCCACAGACTGAAGTTATCGTGATGATCGGCGAGATCGGCGGTAGTGCAGAAGAAGAAGCTGCAGCCTTCATTAAAGAGCACGTGACCAAGCCGGTTGTAGGCTACATTGCTGGCGTCACCGCGCCGAAAGGCAAGCGTATGGGCCATGCTGGCGCCATCATTGCCGGTGGTAAAGGTACAGCAGATGAGAAATTTGCTGCGCTGGAAGCGGCAGGCGTGAAAACTGTCCGCAGCCTGGCGGATATCGGTGACGCAGTTAAAGCCGTATTACCTGCTAAATAAGTCAGCGTCATCTGAGACTAAGCCACCTTCGGGTGGCTTTTTTTTATGCCTGTAAATGAGAGGCATAACGCAGGAAGCTAAAGAGAAGAGTGCGCGGTTAAATAACGGGTCTGCGGCTCATCACGTTAAGAAAAAGTGTCAAAGGTAAATTATTTCTTCGCGCTTTATTTCATTACTGACATCTCATTAACAAGAAACCTACCTGACCCTATCTGGAAACTTATTGCGTTAATCCAGATCAATTAATCGCGACTTATATCCAACTATATCTCTGGCAAAGCGCAACGCTAAGGGCGTAAATTGCGCTGCATCAATCCAGCCTTTTACACAAATTTTCAAACGTCTGCTCAACCCGGGATAACACCCGCTTTCCTCCTGTTAAAGCACGCGTTAACGAAAGCGCTGATTGACAATTTTCTGAGCTGCTTCATTCGCTACTCGCCTGTTCGGGCAGCTCACAGACCTGTTCTGCGGGTAATAAAAAACTGGAATCAATAAACAGTCGTTGCTGACTCTGATTGCGTTCGATCTGTTCGCGCGCGTGACGGAGACAAAGCGAGGAGCAAGGAGTCCTTATGTTAGATATCGTCGAGCTGTCGCGGTTACAGTTTGCCTTAACGGCGATGTACCATTTTCTGTTCGTCCCTTTAACGCTGGGTATGGCGTTCTTGCTGGCGATCATGGAAACGGTATATGTCCTGAGCGGCAAACAAATCTATAAAGATATGACGAAGTTCTGGGGCAAGTTATTTGGTATTAACTTTGCGCTGGGTGTCGCCACCGGCCTGACCATGGAATTTCAGTTCGGGACTAACTGGTCATATTACTCTCACTACGTCGGCGATATCTTCGGCGCGCCGCTCGCCATCGAAGGTCTGATGGCGTTCTTCCTGGAATCCACCTTTGTTGGCCTGTTCTTTTTTGGCTGGGATCGCCTGGGCAAAGTGCAGCACCTCGCCGTCACCTGGCTGGTGGCGCTGGGCTCAAACATGTCGGCGCTGTGGATTCTGGTGGCTAACGGCTGGATGCAGAATCCGATCGCCTCTGAGTTCAACTTCGAAACCATGCGCATGGAGATGGTCAGCTTCTCAGAGCTGGTGCTGAACCCGGTCGCGCAGGTGAAATTCGTGCACACCGTGGCAGCCGGTTACACCACCGGTGCGATGTTTATTATGGGCATCAGCGCCTGGTACATGCTGAAAGGCCGTGACTTCGCCTTTGCTAAACGCTCGTTCGCTATCGCGGCCAGCTTTGGCATGGCGGCGGTGCTGTCAGTCATCGTTCTTGGCGATGAGTCAGGTTACGAGATGGGGGACGTGCAGAAAACCAAACTGGCCGCTATCGAAGCGGAGTGGGAAACCCAGCCGGCACCGGCGTCGTTTACCCTGTTTGGCCTGCCCGATCAGGCAACTCAGGAGAACCGATACGCAGTACAGATCCCCTGGCTGCTGGGCCTGATCGCCACCCGATCAACCGATACGCCGGTCACCGGCCTGAAAGATCTGATGGCACAGCATGAAGTGCGCATCCGCAACGGCATGAAAGCCTATGCCCTGCTGAATGAGCTGCGCGGTGGCAGCCAGGATCCGGCGGTGCGTGACGCGTTCAACAGTCATAAACAGGATCTCGGCTACGGTCTGCTGCTGAAGCGTTATACCGACAACGTGGCTGATGCGACCGAAGCGCAGATTAAACAGGCGACGCAGGACTCTATCCCGCGTGTCGCTCCGCTCTATTTCGCCTTCCGCATCATGGTGCTGTGTGGCGTACTGCTGCTGGGCATTATCGCGCTGGCGTTCTGGAGCGTACTGCGTAACCGCATCGGTAAAAATCGCTGGTTACTGAAAGCAGCGCTGTTTGGTATTCCGCTGCCGTGGATCGCTATCGAATCAGGCTGGTTTGTGGCGGAATATGGTCGTCAGCCCTGGGCTATCGGTGAAGTGCTGCCGACTGCGGTGGCCAACTCCTCCCTGACCGTTGGCGATCTGCTGTTCTCAATGATCCTGATCTGCGGACTCTACACAATGTTCCTGGTGGCTGAGATGTACCTGATGTTCAAATTCGCCCGCCTTGGGCCGAGCAGCCTGAAAACCGGGCGTTATCATCATGAGCAGATCACGGCAATCACCCAGCCGGTACAGGGATAAGGAGAGCGACCATGTTTGATTATGAAGTTCTGCGCTTTGTCTGGTGGCTGTTGATTGGCGTACTGCTGATTGGCTTTGCCGTCGCAGATGGTTTTGATATGGGTGTCGGGATGCTGACGCGCATTCTGGGCCGGAATGATACTGAACGTCGCATCATGATTAACAGTATCGCTCCACACTGGGACGGTAACCAGGTCTGGCTGATCACCGCAGGTGGCGCGCTGTTTGCCGCCTGGCCGATGGTTTACGCGGCAGCCTTCTCTGGCTTCTACGTGGCGATGATTCTGGTGCTCGCGTCGCTGTTCTTCCGTCCGGTTGGCTTCGATTACCGTTCGAAGATTGAAGACAATCGCTGGCGCGGTGCCTGGGACTGGGGGGATTTTCATTGGCAGCTTCGTGCCGCCGCTGGTGATCGGCGTAGCGTTTGGCAACCTGTTACAGGGCGTGCCGTTCCATGCCGATGAGTATCTGCGCCTGTTCTATACCGGTAACTTCTTCCAGCTGCTGAATCCGTTTGGGCTGCTGGCGGGTGTGGTCAGTGTGGCGATGATTCTGGCGCAGGGTGCAACCTATCTGCAGATGCGCACTACCGGCGAACTGCATCTGCGTTCACGCACCGCAGCACAACTTGCCGCCCTGGTGATGATGGTCTGCTTTATCCTGGCGGGCGTCTGGGTGAAATATGGTATCGATGGTTATGTGGTGACCAGCACTATGGATCACTTCGCCGCCTCTAACCCACTGGGCAAAACCGTGGTGCGCGAAGCGGGTGCCTGGATGGTCAACTTCCAGAACCACCCTGTGTTGTGGCTGTTCCCGCTGCTGGGCGCTGTGCTGCCGCTGCTGACCATACTCTGCTCGCGGGTTGAGAAGGGCGCCTGGGCGTTCCTGTTCTCCTCACTGACGCTGGCCTGCGTCATCATGACAGCCGGTATTGCAATGTTCCCGTTCATCATGCCATCCAGCACGGTGCCGGGTGTGAGCCTGACCATGTGGGACGCAACGTCCAGCCTGCTGACGCTGCAAACCATGACCGTTGCCGCCGCTATCTTTGTGCCGATCATTCTGGCCTACACCACCTGGTGCTACTGGAAGATGTTTGGTCGTATCACCAAAGAGCATATTGAAAGCAACAGTCACTCACTCTATTAATTAAGGAGACGTCGCATGTGGTATTTTGCCTGGATTCTCGGCACGTTGCTGGCCTGTGCCTTTGGTATCGTGACCGCGCTGGCGATTGAGCACATTGAAGCGCAGGATGAGCCTCACTGATGCGAACGCTAATTCGGATGCTGTATGATCTGATGGATAAGGGCCCGTTACGGGCCCTTTCACTGCTGCTGGCGCTGCTGACCGCAGGCGGCGTGATGTGGGATCCGACACGCTTTGCCAATCAGGCAGGCCATTTACCGGCTCTGCAGGGGCTGGTGCTGATCTGGGCGGTCTGCAGTGGGGTGATCCACGGTGTGGGCTTCCGGCCACAGCAAACCCGATGGCAGGCGCTGTTTGCCCCGTTACCCGCCATGCTGGTGCTATTTATTGCGCTTTACCGTTTTTATCTTTAAGACCCCGCCTCATCGGCGCTGTCAGTGAATTTTTGTCAGCGTCTGGTCAATTAATCTCCCTGAAATCGTTCCGTTTGTTACGGAGCGATAATTATTTTCGCCTGGCTCTGACGAGCCATTCCCAACCCCAATTCTCTTGCGTATAGTAACAACGTTTAAAACGAGGCCGGGATGTAGAGTGAGTACAACGCTGTTTCGCTGGCCGGTTCGGGTCTACTACGAAGATACTGATGCCGGTGGTGTGGTTTATCACGCCAGCTATATCGCTTTTTATGAACGAGCACGTACTGAAATGTTGCGACAGCACCATTTTAATCAGCAGACGCTGTTAGAACAGCAGATCGCTTTTGTGGTACGGCGTATATCGGTGGACTATCTGGCGGCGGCGCGTCTTGATGACCTTCTGGAGATCCAGAGCGAGGTTACATCAATGACACGGGCTACCATGACGTTCACTCAGCGTATCGTGAATACTGAAGGCAAAGTGCTCAATGAGGCAGAAGTCCTGATTGCCTGCATTAACCCACATCTAATGAAGCCGATTGCGCTTCCCAAGTCTATTGTCGCGGAGTTCAAGCAGTGACTGACATGAACATTCTTGATTTGTTCCTGAAGGCGAGCCTTCTGGTCAAACTTATCATGTTGATTTTGATCGGCTTTTCTATTGCCTCCTGGGCCATCATTATTCAGCGCACACGTATTCTGAATGCGGCGGGAAGAGAAGCGGAGGCGTTTGAAGACAAATTCTGGTCCGGCATCGAACTCTCGCGCCTCTATCAGGAGAGCCAGGAGCGCCGGGAAGAACTGGGTGGTTCGGAGCAGATTTTCTATTCCGGCTTTAAAGAGTTCGCCCGCCTGCATCGCGCCAACAGCCATGCGCCGGAAGCGGTCATTGATGGTGCGAGCCGTGCGATGCGTATCTCAATGAACCGTGAGCTGGAAGCGCTGGAAAACCACATCCCATTCCTCGGCACCGTCGGTTCTATCAGCCCTTATATCGGACTGTTCGGCACCGTCTGGGGGATCATGCACGCCTTTATCGCACTGGGTGCCGTGAAGCAGGCAACCCTGCAGATGGTTGCACCGGGTATCGCTGAAGCGTTGATTGCGACCGCTATCGGTCTGTTTGCCGCAATTCCGGCGGTGATGGCGTACAACCGTCTGAACCAGCGCGTAAACAAACTGGAGCAGGGCTACGACAACTTCATGGAAGAGTTCACTGCCATTCTGCATCGCCAGGCTTTCTCCAGCGATAGCGCTAAGTAAATAGAGGTTAATGATGGCCAGAGTACGTGGTCGCAAACGCCGCGACCTGAAGTCGGAAATCAACATCGTTCCGCTACTGGACGTCCTGTTGGTGCTGTTGCTGATCTTCATGGCAACGGCGCCCATTATTACCCAGAGCGTGGAAGTGGATCTGCCTGATGCGACCGATTCGAAAACCGTTGCCAGCGATGATAATCCGCCGGTGATTGTCGAAGTGGCGGGCGTGGGTCAGTACAGCCTGGTCGTGGATCACGATCGTATGGATCAACTTCCGCCAGAGCAGGTAATCAGCGAAGCGCAGCGTCGACTGGAAGCGAATCCTAAGACGGTCTTTTTGATCGGGGGCGCGAAAGAGGTGCCTTACGATGAAATTATTAAAGCGCTCAACCTGCTGCACCAGGCGGGTGTTAAATCTGTCGGTTTGATGACGCAGCCGATTTAAAATCGAACCGTTTTTTGGGAACCGAGTGTGTCGAAGGCAACCGAGCAAAACGAGAAGTTAAAGCGCGCGATAATCATTTCGGTGATTCTGCATATCGTGCTGATCGCGCTGCTGATTTGGAGCTCGTTTAATGAGCACATTGACGCCAGCAGTGCGGGTGGCGGAGGCAGTGATATTGATGCAGTGATGGTCGATCCCGGTGCCGTCGTGAGTCAATACAATCGTCAGCAGAACCAGCAAAGTGACAGCCAGCGGGCTGAGCAGCAGCGTAAAAAAGCAGGCGCAGCAGCAGGCTGAAGAGCTGCAACAGAAACAGGCTGCTGAACAGCAGCGTCTGAAAGCGCTGGAAAAAGAGCGTTTAGCCGCGCAGGAAACCGCGAAAGAAGAGGCAAAACAGCAGGCTGAGCAGCAGAAGGCTGCCGAAGACGCTGCTAAGCAGGCGCAGGAGCAGCAAAAAACGGCGGAAGCGGCGGCTGCCAAAGCCAAAGCGGATGCAAAAGCTCAGGCAGATGCGCAGGCAAAAGCCGCGGCTGAGCAGGCGAAACAGGCCGCAGCTGAAGCAAAGAAGCAGGCTGATCAGCAGGCGAAAGCCGCCGCTGCTGCTGCAAAAGAGAAAGCCGTTGCGGAAGCGAAGGCGAAATCTGAAGCAGATGCGAAAGCGGCGGCTGAGGCCAAAGTGAAAGCTGCGGCGGATGCCAAAGCCAAAGCGGCTGAAGAGGCTAAACAAAAAGCTGCTGAAGCCAAAGAAAAAGCCGCAGAGGCGGCGAAAGAGAAAGCCGCAGAAGCCGCAAAAGAGAAAGCGGAAGCGGCTAAAGAGGCCGCCAAAGAGAAGGCGGAAGCTGCCGCGAAAGCGAAAGCCGATGCCGCGGCGAAAGCCAAAGCCGATGCTGCCGCTAAGGCCAAAGCGGATGCTAAAGCGAAAGCCGCCGCCGATGCTGCCAACGACAGCGATGTCGATGATTTGCTGGGTGGACTCGCTTCCGGTAAAAATGCACCGAAAAGCGGCACCTCTGGCGGCGCAGCAGGGCAGGGAAACCAGAAGAAAGCGGGTGCATCAGGCGCGGAAATCAACTCCTACATGGGTCAGGTTGTGAGTGCGATTCAGAGCCGATTCTATGATGCGGATCTGTATCGCGGAAAAACCTGTGATTTGCGGATTAAACTTGCGCCTGATGGCTTGTTGATTGATGTTAAGTCAGAGGGTGGCGATCCCGCGCTCTGTCAGGCCGCGATTGCTGCCGCAAAACAGGCACGTATTCCGAAGCCGCCTTCGCAGGCGGTCTACGAAGTGTTTAAAAACGCCCCAATGCGTTTTAAACCGCAATAATGCAGTAACGGGCGGCAAGTTGATCTATGTTTAGCGTGCCGTACTTAAGTTGTACTCGTGGTTTCCAGGAACAGTGCCAATTATCGTGGACTGAGGTTCAGATAAGGGAGATAAAATGAAGCAAGCTCTTCGCGTTACGTTAGGCTTTTTTATCCTGCTGTGGGCAGCCATGCTGCATGCAGAAGTTCGAATTGAGATCACCCAGGGTGTCAACACTGCGCGCCCGATTGGCGTGGTGCCGTTTAAATGGGCCGGTGCTGGCGCAGCGCCGGAAGATATTGGCGGCATCGTTGCAGCTGACCTGCGCAACAGTGGCAAATTTAATCCACTGGATCGCTCGCGTCTGCCACAGCAGCCTGCCAGCGCGCAGGAAGTTCAGCCTGCCGCGTGGAGTGCACTCGGCATTGATGCCGTGGTCGTCGGTCAGGTCGCGTCTAACCCGGATGGCAGCTATCAGGTTTCGTACCAGCTGGTCGACACTGGCGGTGCTCCCGGTACCGTGCTGGCACAAAACAGTTATAAAGTGACGAAGCAGTGGCTGCGTTATGCCGCTCACACGGCCAGTGACGAAACGTTCCTGAAGCTGACCGGCATCAAGGGCGCTTTCCGTACCCGTATCGCCTATGTGGTGCAGACCAACGGCGGCCAGTTCCCGTATGAGCTGCGCGTTGCTGACTACGATGGTTACAACCAGTTTGTCGTGCATCGTTCACCACAGCCGCTGATGTCGCCAGCCTGGTCTCCGGATGGCAGCAAAGTTGCTTACGTGACCTTTGAAAGCGGCAAATCTGCGCTGGTGGTACAGACGCTGTCGAACGGTGCTATCCGTCAGATCGCCTCCTATCCACGTCACAACGGTGCCCCAGCGTTCTCGCCGGATGGCTCTAAGCTGGCGTTCGCGCTCTCTAAAACCGGCAGCCTGAACCTCTATGTGATGGATCTGGCCTCAGGTCAGACGCGTCAGATTACCGATGGTCGCTATAACAGCACCGAACCGACCTGGTTCCCGGACAGCCAGACGCTGGCTTACACCTCCGATCAGGCTGGTGCTCCACAAATCTACAAAGTCGGACTTAACGGTGGCGCGCCACAACGTATTACCTGGGAAGGCGGTCAGAACCAGGATGCGGATGTCGCAACAGATGGTAAGTCAATGGTGATGATTAGCACCAACGGTGGTGCTCAACACGTCGCCAAACAGGATCTGGAAACGGGAGCCGTTCAAACGTTAACGGACACGTTCCTGGATGAAACGCCGAGCCTGGCACCCAATGGCACAATGGTAATCTACAGCTCTACTCAGGGTATGGGTTCCGTGTTGCAGTTGGTTTCTACCGACGGCCGTTTCAAAGCGCGTCTTCCGGCAACTGATGGACAGGTAAAATTTCCTGCCTGGTCGCCGTATCTGTAATGTCTGACAGTTCAGACATCACAAACAATAAACAATAATGGGATTTTGAAATGCAACTGAACAAAGTGCTGAAGGGTTTGATGCTGGCTCTGCCGGTTCTGGCAGTAGCGGCTTGTAGCTCACACAAGAACAACAACAATGACCAGACTGGCATGGGCGCTGATGGCGGCGCTTACGGTGCAAATTCTGGCATGAACGGCAACGGCGGCAACATGTCTTCTGACGAGCAGGCTCGTCTGCAGATGCAGCAGCTGCAGCAGAACAACATCGTGTACTTCGGCCTGGACAAGTATGACGTTCAGTCTGATTACGCACAGATGCTGGATCAGCATGCAACCTTCCTGCGCAGCAACCCGTCATACAAAGTGACCATCGAAGGTCATGCGGATGAGCGCGGTACGCCGGAATACAACATCGCCCTGGGCGAACGTCGTGCTAACGCGGTTAAAATGTACCTGCAGGGCAAAGGCGTGTCGGCTGATCAGATGTCTATCGTATCTTACGGTAAAGAGAAGCCAGCCGTTCTGGGTCATGACGAAGCAGCGTATTCTAAAAACCGTCGTGCCGTTCTGGTCTACTAAGAGAATCACATGGTTAGTAACTTCAGACATCACCTGTTGAGTCTGTCGTTACTGATTGGCGTAGCGGCCCCCTGGGCCGCTAATGCCCAAGCGTCAATCAGTAGCGTTGGCTCCGGCTCGGTCGAAGACCGTGTCACCACTCTTGAACGAATTTCTAATGCCCAGGCACAGCTGATGCAGCAATTGCAGCAGCAGATGAGCGATAACCAGCGTGATATCGACGCGCTGCGTGGGCAAATCCAGCAAAACACGTATCAGTTGAATCAGGTGGTGGAGCGGCAGAAGCAGCTTTACCAGCAGATTGACAGCCTGAGCAGCGCCAGCACCAGCGGCGGTCAGCAGGCAGCCGGCAGCAGTGCCGCAGCGGATACCGGCGCAGCAGCAACCGCAGGCGGGGCAGCATCAACGGATAGCGCACCTGCGCAGACCGGTGACGCTAACAGCGATTACAATGCTGCTGTGGCGCTGATTCTGGAGAAGAAACAGTATGATCAGGCGATCAGCGCGCTCCAGGCGTGGGTAAAACGTTACCCGGATTCGACCTATCAGCCGAACGCCAATTACTGGCTGGGACAGCTGAACTATAACAAAGGCAAAAAGGACGACGCGGCTTACTATTACGCCACGGTAGTGAAAAACTATCCGAAGTCGCCAAAAGCTGCAGAAGCGTTGTTGAAAGTGGGCGTCATCATGCAGGAGAAAAAAGACACAGCGAAAGCTAAAGCGGTCTTCCAGCAGGTGATCAAACTTTATCCAGACACCGAATCTGCTAAGCAGGCGCAAAAACGTCTGACAAGTCTGTAATCTGTACGGTTCAGGCCAGATATCGTGTGATTTCTGGTCTTGCCGTATGAAAGGTAAGCAACTGAAGCATTTAGCAGAAATAAGAGTTGCGCTACCCCGCTAAATCAGTAATATATGCCGCCGTTGCCGGGACACATTGCAAAGTGTCTGGTAAGCCTGAAGATGGGTCGTTAGCTCAGTTGGTAGAGCAGTTGACTTTTAATCAATTGGTCGCAGGTTCGAATCCTGCACGACCCACCATCTTCCTCAGACGCGCTTTTACCGCGCAGTTTTAAGAAGAACACTTCAGCATTGCTTCACAACCTAAGATGGGTCGTTAGCTCAGTTGGTAGAGCAGTTGACTTTTAATCAATTGGTCGCAGGTTCGAATCCTGCACGACCCACCATCTTATCTCAGCCGCCTGGCGTGTTGAACGGTTGTAAGCCCCCAGCGGGTCGTTAGCTCAGTTGGTAGAGCAGTTGACTTTTAATCAATTGGTCGCAGGTTCGAATCCTGCACGACCCACCAATTAAGAAAAAAGCGCCCTCAGGGCGCTTTTTTTGTTTCTGCGGCACTAACTCACTTTGAAGAAGCAAAACACCTCAAGGGCTTGAGGTTGTCGCTGCCCGCTGTTTGATCGAGCCTGCGCAGAGAACAGGGTCAGATCGGAAAGACGCTAAAGCCAATCCATGACCTGCTCAACCCGCGCGATTACGCACCTCATCCCTGAGGTGCGCCCGTAGCCGGGCCAACGCGTTGCGTTGTTCAAAAACGCTCCCGGCGTTTTTGTCCCAGGCGCGGGACGCTTTCCTCTTCTGACCCTGTTCCCTGCGCGTTGAGCTTTTTCGTTGCGGCCAAATCCAGTCGGGTGCGAGTTTGTAAGCAGTCTGGAAAAGCCTCTGGCGATGGCTGTCGGCCCGCGCCATTCTCTTCTGACCCTGTTCCCTGCGCGTTGAGCTTTTTCGTTGCGGTCAGATTCAGTCGGGTGCGAGTTTGTAAGCAGTCTGGAAGAGGCTCTGCATTTTTAGTTTCTGCGATACCGACTATGCAGATCAGGGCAGACTATCTGCATCCTTACATCAACCGTCACGGCTTTTTCTTTGCCTTTGCTACTGCCAGGCTCTCCCAGATATGCATCACTGCATAGCTGCGCCAGGGACGCCATGACTGCGATCGCGCCTCCGCTTCTTTCGATGACATGCCGCCCAGGTTATTCCGGATGGCAATATCCTCTTTGGGAAAGGCATCCGGCCAGCGCAAAGCGCGCATCGCGATGTAGTGCGCGGTCCAGGGACCAATACCCGGCAGGCTGACCAGCTTTTTGATGACCTCGTCTGGCGCCTGAGCGGCACTAAGACGCAGATCTCCGCTGGCGCAGGCATTTGCAAAGGCGATGATGGCGCGGGAGCGGGCGGCACTGACAATCCCCATCGGCGCGACATCGTCTACCGTCAGTGCGGCGATGCGTTCAGGATGGGCGGTGTAGCGGGTCAGATCGGCGAACGGCGTCTCACAGGGTTCGCCAAAGGCGGCGGCAAAACGGCTGCTGACCGTGGTGGCCGCTTTGACCGTCACCTGCTGGCCGATAATGGCGCGCACGCCCAGCTCAAAGGCGTCGAATGCGCCAGGCACACGCAGACCCGGATGCGAGATCAGGCTGGGTGCCAGCAGTGGGTCCTGCGCCAGACAGGCGGCGATACGCTGCGGCTGTGCGTCGAGATCGAACAGATCGCGCAGACGGCGCAGCAGCAGAGGCAGAACCGGCGTCAGCGAGGTTGAGAGCGTCACCTGCAGCGCGTTCTTTTGCGGCAGATGCGAAACAGAAACCCAGCCCCGGCAGCGGCCGAGCACCACGGTGCGTCGCCAGCAGCCATCTTCCACCGCCTCGACCTCTTTCATCAGATGCGTCTGCAAAAACCAGAGCATCGCCGCCCAGTCATAGGGAGGGCGATAGGCCAGCCGCAGCGTCACGCGGTCGCCGGGCTGCGCACACTGAGAGCCCGTATCGTCCCTGCGCAGCGCGCCTGGCGTCATGCGGTAACGCGCCTGGAAAACATCATTAAAGCGCCGCAGGCTGCCAAAGCCGCTGGCATAGGCAACGTCAATAATCGGCAGTCGGGTTTCGGTCAGCAGTTGTTTAGCCAGCAGCATGCGCCGCGTCTGCTTCAGTTCCAGCGGCGAGACACCCAGCTCCTGCTGCACGATACGGCGCAGCTGACGCAGGCTGATACCGAATTCAGCGGCAATCGCCTCCAGTCCTTCACGTTCCTCCAGCATGCCTTCCTCGATACGCTGAACCAGCCGCTCTGCCACACGGTGCGGCTGATCAACCGGCGCATTACCGGGTGCCAGTTCGGGCCGACAGCGCAGGCAGGGGCGAAAGCGGGCTTTCTCCGCCGCTTCGGCGCTGCTGAAGAAAAGGCAGTTCTTCTGCATCGGCGCTTTGACCGGGCAGACCGGACGACAATAGATACCGGTTGAGGTCACGCCAACAAAGAAAACGCCGTCAAAGCGGGTATCACGAGAGGTCAGCGCCTGATAGGCAATGTCGGGATCGAGCATGGCAGTTCTCCGGTAAATAAGCGCAGCCTACACCGGTGAATCCCGGCAGACTGGCTGTTTTCGGACAGCACAACAGTTTATCGCCATGACCGAAAACAGCCAGTCAGGCTGATGAAAAGTGCGATAATAGGCGACAGAACCGTGACGGGAGAATCACCATGTACTACTTCAAACCGATAGTCACCCCGGTGGGTGAACTGAAACTGGTCGCCAGCGATAGCGGCCTGGCGGGTATTTTGTGGGAAAACGACGATCCAAAACGCACCCGGTTTTTGCCGCAAACGCGCGATGACGATCATCCCATTCTGATCGAAACTGAGCGTCAGCTCAGCGAGTACTTCACCGGTGCTCGTCGCTGCTTTGAGCTGCCGCTCGATTTTGTCGGCACTGAGTTTCAGAAAAAAGTCTGGCAGGCGCTGGTGGCTATCCCGTTTGGTGAGACGCGCAGCTACAGCCAGATTGCGCGGGAGATCGGCCATCCGCTGGCGGTGCGTGCCGTCGGGGCGGCCAATGGGCGTAATCCGCTCTCGATTGTCGCACCGTGCCACCGCGTGATTGGAGCCAACGGCAAGCTGACCGGCTTTGCGGGTGGGCTGGATATCAAAGCCTTTCTGCTGGCACTGGAAGCGCCGCAAAAACCGCTGGTACTGGCAGATGAAACGCAGCCCGTCAGGGTCGGCGCTGTGATGCAGACAGAATAAATATCGCACGACACAGCAAGGCTTTTCCGCTATCGTGTTTAGCATATAAAACACGATGGCGGATTCAACGCCATAAGTCGCCGGAACAGGCGATTTTCGTTAATTAGACAAAACGAGAGCTGTGTCATGAGTGTGATGTTCGATCCAGAAAGCGCCGTTTATCCCTTTCCGCCCAAACCCGCCCGTCTGAGTGACGACGAGAAGGCGTTCTACCGTGAGAAAATTAAAGCGCTGCTGAAGGCGCGAAACGCGGTGATGGTGGCGCACTACTACACCGATCCGGAAATTCAGGCGCTGGCGGAAGAGACGGGCGGCTGCGTTTCCGACTCGCTGGAGATGGCACGCTTTGGCAGCAACCATTCGGCGACGACACTGCTGGTGGCGGGCGTGCGCTTTATGGGGGAAACCGCCAAAATCCTCAGCCCGGAGAAAACCGTACTGATGCCGACGCTGCAGGCGGAGTGCTCACTGGATCTCGGCTGCCCGATTGAAGAGTTTAACGCCTTTTGCGACGCCCATCCCGATCGCACTGTGGTGGTCTACGCCAATACCTCGGCGGCGGTAAAAGCGCGGGCCGACTGGGTGGTGACCTCAAGCATTGCGGTCGAGTTGATTGAGCACCTCGACAGTCTGGGCGAAAAAATTATCTGGGCGCCGGATCGCCATCTTGGCCGCTACGTTACCCAAAAATCGGGTGCGGACGTGCTCTGCTGGCAGGGTGCCTGCATTGTGCACGACGAGTTCAAAACCCAGGCGCTGCAGCGTATGAAAGCGCTCTATCCCGACGCGGCAGTGCTGGTGCATCCTGAGTCACCGCAGGCGATTGTCGATCTGGCGGATGCGGTCGGCTCGACCAGCCAGCTGATTCAGGCCGCCAAATCCCTGCCGCATCCGCAGATGATTGTGGCGACCGATCGCGGCATCTTCTACAAAATGCAGCAGGCGGTGCCGGATAAAGAGCTGCTTGAAGCGCCGACCGCCGGTGAAGGTGCCACCTGCCGCAGCTGTGCTCACTGTCCCTGGATGGCGATGAACGGCCTTAAAGCCATCGCAGAGGCGCTGGAGTCGGGTGGGATGGAACATGAGATTCAGGTGGATGAGGCGCTGCGTGAGGCGGCGTTACTGCCGCTTAATCGCATGCTATCCTTTGCAGCGGAACTTAAACTCAACGTGAAGGGAAACGCCTAAGCGTTTTCCGGACAGGTGCTCAGCATGGACTTCTTCAGCACACACAATATTCTGGTTCACATTCCTCTGGGTGCCGGAGGCTACGATCTCTCATGGATTGAGGCTATCGGCACGCTGGCGGGCTTACTCTGCATCTGGTTTGCCAGCCTGGAAAAAATCATCAACTATCCCTTTGGCCTGATTAACGTCACGCTGTTTGCGGTGATTTTCTTTCAGATCCAGCTCTACGCCAGCCTGCTGCTGCAGCTCTTCTTTTTTGCCGCCAATATCTACGGCTGGTACGCCTGGAGTCGGCAAACCTCCGATCATCAGGCGGCGCTGAAAATCCGCTGGCTGCCGCTGCCTAAGGCGCTGGCCTGGACGGCGGGTTGTGTGATTGCGATTGCGCTGATGACCCTCTATATCGATCCGGTGTTTGCGCTGTTAACCCGTGCGGCCGTCACGCTGATGAACGGCGTTGGCCTGTCGGTGGCGATGCCCGCGCTGCAGCCGGATGCGTTCCCGTTCTGGGACTCCTGCATGATGGTGTTGTCGATTGCGGCGATGGTGCTGATGACGCGCAAATATGTTGAGAACTGGCTGCTGTGGGTCATCATCAACGTGATTAGCGTGATGATTTTTGCCCGTCAGGGCGTCTATGCGATGTCGCTGGAGTATGTGATTCTGACGCTGATTGCGCTGAACGGCTCACGCATGTGGATCCGCAGCGCGCGGCAACAGGGTTCCCGCGCGCTGTCGGCTTAGTGAGTGTGCGCTTCGCCTTTAGCATGAGCATGCTCATGGTCGTGTGAATGGCTGTGGTCATGGCCGGTGGCGGCAGCGCCGCTTAAGCCGAGTTCACACTCGGCACCGGCACAGGGCTGATACTCCATCTGCACGGTCGCATGCGCAATCTGATAGTGCTGGCGCAGATAGTCGTGGATACGATGCAGCAGCGCATCGTGATCGTAAGGCGGGATCACCTGCGCATGCAGCGTCAGCAGCGGCTTTTCGCCCACCTGCCACAGATGCACATGGTGAACATTGCGCACCTCTGCGATGTTCAGGGTGAGATCCCGTATCAGCCGGTTCACATCCAGCGAACGCGGCGCCCCTTCCAGTAACTCCTGCAGACTCTCACGCAGCAGCGCCCAAGCGCTGCGCAGCACCAGCAGTGACACCAGCAACGACAGAATCGGATCGATTGGGGTCCAGCCGGTCAGCATAATAATCACCGCCGCGACAATCGCACCCACCGAGCCAAGCAGGTCGCCCATCACATGTAGCGCCGCGGCCCGCACGTTGAGATTCTTCTCTTCGCTGCCGTGATGCAGCAGCCAGAACGACAGAATATTGGCCAGCAGGCCGCCAATAGCAATCCCCAGCATCAGGCCGCCGGTCACCGGTTGCGGGTCGGCAAAGCGGCGCACCGCCTCCCAGACGATCAGTGCGGTAATGCCCAGCAGCGCAATGGCGTTAACAAATGCGGCCAGCGTGGTCAGACGCAGCAGGCCAAAGGTGTGGCGTGCATTGGGTTTACGGCGCGAGAACTGCACCGCCAGCAGCGCCATCAGCAGCGCGGCGGCATCGGTCAGCATATGCCCGGCGTCCGCCAGCAACGCCAGTGAACCCGAGAGCCAGCCGCCAATCACTTCAGCCATCATAAAGACAACGGTCACCCCGAAGGCGGCCGCCAGACGCGTGCGATTACTATCCTGCCCGCTATGAGTGTGGGTATGTGCCATAAGATTCCAGTTTTTTCAGTAACCTGTTTGCTAATAATATCAGTAATTGCCACGTCTCAGACGTGTCCTGATGCTGTTTTGCCTGCTCCGCCAGTTGCTGGCTGAGCTGTGCGCCCTGCTCCAGTCCCACCAGTAACCAGCTTCCTTTCATCCGGTGTGCCGCTTCGGCGAACGGTATCCACGCCTCGCGCTCGCGTGCTTCGCGCATCACGGCCAGATCCTGTGTCACCGTGCTGTGCAGCGTCTGGCTCAGACGGCGGAGGAATTTCTCATTCTGCTGTGCCAGTTGCCACAAATTGTCATCCAGCGCCGCCAGCGGATCTGCCTGCCACTCTGCCAGCAGCGCGCTGAGATCGGCTAACTGCACCGGTTTTATCATTACCCGCTCCCGCGCCTCCAGCGGTCGCGACAGCAGCTGGGCATCCGCGGAGCAGAGCACCCGCATCGCCTGACGCTTCCGCTGACGGTCACGCCGCCGCAATATCCGCAGCAGCAGCGTGCCGTCAGGCCGCGGCATCATCTGGTCGATAAACAGCAGGTCATAAGGCTGCTGCGCATCGGCCTGCAGCAGTGCGCGTCCCTGCTCAAAGATGTCAGCCTGAATCGCAAAACGCGACAGCTGCTGCTGCATCACCAGCAGATTGGTCGGATGGTCATCGACAATCGCCACCCGCAGTTGTGGAAGGTCGGGCAGGGCAGTTTCATCCACGTGGTTTGCTGGTGCGCAGACCGCCAGTGGCAGCGTCACGGTGACCTGGGTGCCGTGACCGGGTTCAGAGGCGAGCCGGATGTCGCCGCCCATCCGCAGCACCATTTCCCGGCAGATAAACAGCCCCAGGCCGCTGCCCTGCACCGAAACCGATTTACCGGACGGTGCCTGATACCAGGGGTCAAACAGCTTCTGCTGCTCCTCTGGCGGAATACCGCTGCCGCTGTCGCTCACCGTCAGAATCAACTGTTGTTGCTGTGCGGCCAGCGTCAGGCGAATCGCGCCATGGCGGGTAAATTTCAGCGCATTGGTCATCAGGTTGTTGACCACCTGCTGCAGGCGATCGGCATCGATCATCACGGCATCAGGCAGCGGCGTCAGCGCCTCAACGATCAGATGCGGGCCGTCTTCGCGCATTAACGGATGATAAAAGTGCTGCTGCTGATTGAGCCACTGCGCCAGCGCCAGCGGACGGGGAGCCAGGGTAAAACTGTTGCTCTCGATGCGCGCATGATCCTGCAGATCATTCAGCAACGTCAGCAGCGATTGCGCACTGCTGTGCAGCAGCGTCAGGTTCTGGCTGCTGTGCTGCTGCTTCTCCAGCTCAAGCAGTCCGAGGATCGCCTGCATCGGCGTGCGCAGCTCATGGCTGACGGTTGCCAGGAACTGGCTCTTCATCGCATTGGCGTGCTCAGCCTGTTCACGCTGCTGACGCTCCCGGCGCTGTTGCCAGTAGCGGCGCGCCAGCAGCAACAGCAGCAGCGCAATGGCCGCACCCGCTACCGCCAGCACCATCATCGGCAGCGAACGCATCACCATCACGCTGCCGGGCTGCGGCGGGGTTGACCAGCTGTCGCGCATCTGACTCTGTGTGTCAGCCGGGATCTGCTGCAGCGCGCGATCAAGCAGGGTGCGCAGCACCGGCTGGTCAGGCGTCACACCCAGCGCGATCGGCCAGGCGATGTCGCTGGCGGCAAAGGCGAGATGGATGCGCGCATCATCGCGGCTGGCGATACGCCAGCGGGCGGAGAGCACGTTATCGACCAGCGCATCGATCTGCCCCTTTGCCAGCGCATCATAGAGGCTATTGCGATCGGCAAACTGCTGCGGCTGCAGATCTGCAGGCAGCAGACGCAGCGCCAGGTCATCCTGCAACACGCCGACCCGCTTGCCGCGCAGGTCGCGCCAGTGCGCCAGCGTATCGGGCTGCAGGCTGTAGATGCCCCACAGCGCGCGCCACACCGGCAGCGAGGTGCTCTGCATCGCATCGCCGTTCAGCGGCTGCATCAGCTGCAGCATCGCCTGCTGCTGGCCGATCAGCGTGTTCGCCTGACGCGGATTGCTGACCCACACCGGTTCAAACTGCAGGCCGGTGCTCTGGGCTATCGCTTTCAGCAAATCCACGCCATAGCCTCTGGCGGTCCCGCTGGCATCGCGATAACTCCAGGGATAGTTGTCCGGTTCGGCGGTGTAAGTAATACGCGGATGATCGGCAATCCAGGCGCGTTCAGTGGGGCTGAGCATCAGGGTCTGCGTATCCTGGTAGCGCGGCAGGGTACTGCTCCAGCGCGCCTGTAGCGTGTTCATCAGTTCTGCTGGCAACTGACGCAGGCTCTGATTAATCCAGCTGATAAGCTCCGGATCGCGGGAGACCGCGCGCAGGTTGAGCTGTCCGGCCTCGATGTGTGAGGCGATCTGATAAATCTGGCCCTGTTGCAGCTGGCTTAGCAGAAATCCGGCGCTGGTTTCATCCGCTACCACATAATCATTCTGCTGATTGAGCAGGGTATAGAGCGCCTGCAGGTCACTGCTGTAGCGTCGCCAGCTGTGGCGGGCCGCCAGCGCAGGCGGCAGTTGTGCCAGCGTGCTTTCGCTGATCGCCAGTTGGGCATTCTGGCTGTTAAACATCACGGCACGCTGGTTTTGCTGATTGCGGTAGACCCGAAGCGGGCTGCTGTACCAGTTATCGCTGCTCAGGGTGCCGGCTGGCAGGGGATAAATCCACATGCCAAGCGCAAAATCGATCTGGCCGGTGTTCAGCGCCTGCATCAGATGCGGCTGATCGCTGTAGAGGTTGAGGCTGAACTGCGCGCCAGTCAGCTGGCGCAGTGCGGAAAGATAGTCAGCATTGATGCCATACAGGTCGTTGCCGATGCGCATCGCCCAGGGGGCGTGGTTCTCTTCCAGCAGACCGACGCGCAGGATTTTGCCTTGCATGGTTTCCGCGTGTGTCATCGGCAGCATCATCGGCAGATTGATGCTGCTCACCGGACGCACCTCAGCCAGAACGGAGCCGCACAGCAACAGCAGCATCAGCAGGAGAGTTCTCACTGCTGCGCCTTCCACAGGTCAGCCAGTTCCACCACCGAACGGGCGCCGGTTTTTTCCAGAATGTTCTTTTTTATGGGTGCTGACTGTTTTGTTACTGATGTGCAACTGGGCGGCGATTTGCAGATTGGACAGGCCGCTGGCCAGCAGCGCCAGAATCTGACGCTCTTTCTGGGTCAGCGGGAGTTCCGGTTCATCATCCACCACCGGAAACGCCGTCTGACCGCCCAGCACCGCCAGGATAGCGCTAAGCAGCTGCGCCATGCGCTGGCTCTTCACCACATAACCGGCGGCACCCAGCGCCTGGGCGCGACGCACATAGTGGCGGGTCTGCTGAGCAGAGTAGATCAATACCGGACAGTCGGGTCGATGGATCTTCAGGCGACGCAGGAACTCCAGCCCATCGCTGTCCGGCAGGCCAATATCCAGCACGATGATGTCCAGTGGCTGCTGAAGCAGGGGACGGGCGGCTTTTTCACTGCTGGCAGAGAGGAGCTGAACCGGAATGGGCGACTGGCTCAGAGCGGCTTCAAGTGCCACTTCAACCAGCGGATGATCGTCAATCAGAAGCAAAACGGCCATGAAGGATTTCCTGTAAAATTCACAGGATTAGCATAGCGGAAGAGTGGGACAGAGGGGAGAAAAACCAGGAGAGCGTCAGCTCTCCTGGCTAAACAGAATTACTGGGTGGTGCCGTCGGTTTTGGTATCTACGTCACCGCCGCCCACTTTAGTCTGAACTTTTTTATTGATGTTCGGACATTTACCATCTTTACACTGGGCGTTCTGGTCCATTTCGTTAGCAGACATATTACCATGGCTGGTGGTGCTGCCAGACGTTGCAGGATTGGTATCGTTGCCAGTGTTATTAATTTTGCTGTTATCGACATTATTTGGCGGCAGATTCTCTTTCGCTCCGCCCGCTGCTGCACCTGCACTGGCTGCCTGATTCGATGTACCGTTATTGCTGCTGCTGTCTGCAGCCAGTACCGCACCGCTGCTCAGTGTCATTGCTGCTGTCAAAAAGAGTAAGGCAAACTTTTTCATCATTATGCTCCCGTTAATAAATGAAGATGCTTTAAGCCCAGAGGTGCAATTTCGGGTAAGAAAATCCCTGACGAAATATAATTCGCCGGTTGGCTTAAACAGGGTGATTTAATTTGGTAAGCGGGACGTTCCTCAGTGCTTACCATTAAAAAGTCTAGTCGCTAACCTGATTAATGCAAATATCACCCGCACATTTAACCCGCAGCGGGAATTTACACCCCAGGCGCTTCGGGCTACATTGGGCAGGTTGTGTCCGGCGGGCGCCGGGCCAGAAATAATATGGAATCAGTATGAATTACCAGAACGATGACTTACGCATCAAAGAGATTAAAGAGCTGTTACCTCCGGTTGCGCTGCTCGAAAAATTCCCGGCGACCGATCGTGCTGCACAGACCGTTTCACAGGCCCGTCAGGCGATTCATCAGATCCTGCAGGGCAAGGACGATCGCCTGCTGGTGGTGATCGGCCCCTGCTCAATTCATGACACTGAAGCGGCAAAAGAGTATGCCGACCGCCTGCTGGCGCTGCGTGATGAGCTGAAAGGCGAGCTGGAAGTGGTGATGCGGGTCTATTTTGAAAAGCCGCGCACCACGGTGGGCTGGAAAGGGCTGATCAACGATCCCTACATGGATAACAGCTACCAGCTCAATGACGGTCTGCGTCTGGCGCGTAAACTGCTGCTGGATATTAACGACAGCGGCTTACCGGCGGCGGGCGAGTTTCTGGATATGATTACCCCGCAATATGTGGCTGACCTGATGAGCTGGGGCGCGATTGGCGCGCGCACCACGGAATCCCAGGTACACCGTGAGCTGGCGTCCGGTCTCTCCTGTCCGGTCGGCTTCAAAAACGGCACCGATGGCACCATTAAGGTGGCGATCGATGCCATTAACGCGGCGGGATCGCCGCACTGTTTCCTCTCTGTGACGAAGTATGGTCACTCCGCCATTGTGGAAACCAGCGGCAACGGTGACTGCCATATCATTCTGCGCGGCGGCAAAGAGCCGAACTACAGTGCGCAGCATGTTGCAGAGGTCAAAGAGGGCCTGGCAAAAGCGGCTCTGCCACAGCAGGTGATGATCGATTTCAGCCATGCCAACAGCAGCAAGCAGTTCCAGCGTCAGATGATCGTGGCAGACGATGTCTCACAGCAGCTGATTAACGGTGAGCAGGCGATTGTCGGTGTGATGATTGAAAGTCATCTGGTGGAGGGCAACCAGAGCCTGGAGAGCGGCGAGCCGCTGGTCTATGGCAAAAGCGTCACCGACGCCTGTATCGGCTGGGAAGATACGGACAAGGTGCTGCGTCAGCTGGCGGCAGCGGTTAAACAGCGCCGCGGTTGAGTGGGATAACTGACAAGGTCTGACCCGGTTCGCGTTGAGGATTGTGCCTCTGACCATATTCCCTGCGATTTGAGCCAATCAGTTGTTGCCTGGCTCATTGATCTCTTTATTCTGACAACGAACACAGTGCGCAGCGTCCGTGCGCGCAGCCCAATAAAAAAAGGCCAGACGAAAGTCTGGCCTTTTTTGCATTTCAGCGAGAAATTACTTCGCTTTACCCTGATTCGCAACGGCTGCGGCTTTCGCGGCAATCTCATCCTGGTCGCCCAGGTAGTAGCGTTTCAGCGGTTTGAAGTTTTCATCGAACTCATAGACCAGCGGTACGCCGGTAGGGATGTTCAGTTCGAGGATTTCATCTTCGCTCAGGTTATCCAGATATTTCACCAGCGCACGCAGTGAGTTGCCGTGTGCGGCAATGATCACTTTCTCACCGCTTTTGATGCGCGGCAGAATGGTTTCGTTCCAGTAAGGGATAACGCGGTCGATGGTCAGCGCCAGGCTTTCGGTGGTTGGCAGCTGCTCTGGGGTCAGTTTCGCGTAACGCGGATCATGGCCCGGGAAGCGCTCATCTGAACGATCCAGCTCTGGCGGAGTAACGGCAAAGCCGCGACGCCACTGCTTAACCTGCTCATCACCATATTTGGCAGCGGTTTCCGCTTTATCCAGACCCTGCAGCGCACCGTAGTGACGCTCGTTCAGACGCCAGGTTTTCTCAACCGGCAGCCAGGCCTGATCCAGCTCATCCAGCACATTCCACAGCGTGTGAATGGCACGCTTCAGTACTGAGGTGTAAGCGAAATCGAAAACAAAGCCCTCTTTTTTCAGCAGCTGACCTGCTGATTTGGCTTCGCCACGACCTTTCTCAGAAAGGTCAACATCATACCAACCGGTAAAGCGGTTTTCGTTGTTCCACTGGCTTTCGCCGTGTCGCACCAGAACCAGCTTAGTTACAGCCATAGCTTAACTCCTTAATACTGTGATGTTTCTGTGAGATTGGAAACCTGCTGCTGCCCGCCTGACACGCGAGCTGATTGCGCCATACCATAACGGAAAAGCGGGCAGCGCGTAAGCCTGTGTGTGACGCACTGCGCGTTTTTCAGCCGGAGGCTCAGCGTGGCGTGAAGCGATAACGCGTCACGGATTCCCAGCGATCTCCCGGCTGCAGCCAGCAATCAGGCTGAGGCCACTCAGCATGATTAGGCGAATCCGGTAAAAATTCGCTCTCCAGCGCAATACCCTGAAATGCAGTATAGCTCGCCTGCTCGCGGGCACGGGTGCCCGCCAGGTAGTTGCCGGAGTAGAACTGCAATGCCGGTGCCGAAGTGGTCACGCTGAGTTGCAGTCTGCCATCTTCCGACCAGAGTTCTGCCGCAGGCTGAGTGTCGTCGCCTGTGCTGTTGAGCAGAAACGCATGGTCATAGCCCTTCACCGCCCGCTGGTCGTCGTCTGCCAGAAACTCCTGTGCCACGACTTTGGCCTCGCGGAAATCAAAACTGGTTCCGGCAACCTCTTTCAGCGGCGCATTCGGGATGCCTTCGCTGTCGACCGGCAGATAATGGTCGGCGTGCAGTTGTAAGCGATGCTGGCGAGCGTCGCCATGATGCGCATCAAGGTTAAAGTAGGCGTGGTTAGTCAGATTGACCGGGCAGGGCTGATCGCAGCGCGCTTCATAGCTAATGCTCAGGCAGTTCTGGTCATCCAGCTGGTAGCGCAGATCGGCAATCAGATTGCCGGGATAGCCCTGATCGCCATCAGGCGAATCAATGCGGTAGTGCACCTCACTGTCAGACTGGCTGACAATCTGCCAGCGGCACTTATCAAAGCCTTCTGGTCCGCCATGCAGCTGATGTGCGCCCTGGTTCGGCACCAGCTGGCGATTCAGTTTATTCAGTTTCGCCCCGGCGATGCGGTTAGCGTAGCGGCCGACCGTCGCGCCCAGATAGGCATCCTGATGCAGATAGTCAGAGGGCGTGGCGCAGCCGAGCAGCGCTTCACGCACCGTGCCATCCTGCATCGGCACGCGGGCGGAGAGCCAGGTTGCGCCCCAGTCCATAAAGGTGGCCAGCATGCCGTTGGCATTGCGCAGCACCGTTATGCGCCACGGCTGACCGTCGGGCGCATGGGAGTTGACGTCGTTCAGCATTGGCCAGCTCCTTCAGAGGCTTTGCAGACGTAGAAGGTCTCTTTGATGCCGGTTGCTGCTTCATACTGCTCCGCTACGGCGGCTTTGACCTGATCGACCAGGTCCAGTGGCATCAGCGCGACGATACAGCCACCAAAGCCGCCGCCGGTCATACGCACGCCGCCGCGCTCACCGATCTGCGCTTTCACGATCTCTACCAGGGTATCGATCGGTGGCACGGTGATCTCGAAGTCGTCACGCATCGAGGCGTGAGATTCGGCCATCAGCTGGCCCATACGGGTCAGGTCGCCCTGCGTCAGCGCATCGGCTGCTTCCAGGGTGCGGGCGTTCTCGGTCAGAACGTGACGCACGCGTTTTGCCACCTGCGGGTCGAGCTGCGCCTGTGCCGCTTCAAACTCGGCCAGTTCAACGTCACGCAGTGCCTTCTTATTGAAGAAACGCGCGCCCGCTTCACACTGCTCACGACGCGTGTTGTATTCGCTGCCAACCAGGGTACGACGGAAGTTGGAGTTGATGATCACCACCGCGATATCTTCCGGCATCGACACCGGACGCGTGCCCAGCGTGCGGCAGTCGAGCAGCATGGCGTGATCTTTCCGGCCCAGCGCGGAGATCAACTGGTCCATGATGCCGCAGTTACAGCCGACGAACTGGTTTTCCGCTTCCTGACCATTCACGGCAATGGCGGCGCCATCCAGCGGCAGATTATAGAGCTGCTGCACCACGGTGCCGACCGCCACTTCCAGCGACGCAGATGAGCTGAGGCCCGCGCCCTGAGGCACGTTGCCGCTGATCACCATATCGATACCGCCGAAATCGGCATGTCGCTGCTGCAGATGTTTCACCACGCCGCGCACATAGTTGGCCCACATCGGTTCCTGCAGGCTGACGATCTCTTCATCGAGAGAGAATGTGTCCTGCGCATTTTCATAATCCGCCGCGACCACCCGAATCTGGCGATCGTCACGGCGGGCACAGGCAATCACCGTCTGGTAATCGATGGCGCACGGCAGCACAAAGCCGTCGTTATAGTCGGTATGCTCGCCAATCAGGTTAACGCGGCCCGGTGCCTGAATGGTATGCGTAGCGGCGTAACCGAAGGTGTCAGAGAAAAGCTGCTGCGTGATGGTTTTTAAGCTCATTGTTGTGCCTCACGGAAGTGAACGTCGCTGACAGAACGCAGACGTTCCGCCGCCTGTTCCGCCGTTAAATCGCGTTGGGTTTCGGCCAGCATTTCATAGCCAACCATAAATTTACGCACCGTTGCTGAGCGCAGCAGCGGCGGATAGAAGTGAGCATGCAACTGCCAGTGATCGTTGGCTTCGTCGTTAAACGGCGCGCCGTGCCAGCCCATGGAGTAGGGGAATGAGCACTGGAACAGGTTGTCGTAGCGGCTGGTCAGCAGCTTAAGCGCCAGCGCCAGGTCGGTACGCTGCGCCTCATTGAGGTCGGTAATTCGTTTGACGTGCGCTTTCGGCAGCAGCAGGGTTTCAAACGGCCAGGCGGCCCACCACGGCACCACCGCCAGCCAGTGATCGGTTTCCACCACGGTGCGGCTGCCATCCTGCTGTTCACGTGCCAGATAATCGACCAGCATCGGCGAGCCATGTTTAGCGAAATAGTCGCGCTGATGATCATCTTCACGCTGCGCTTCATTCGGCAGGAAGCTGTTGGCCCAGATCTGACCATGCGGATGCGGGTTGGAGCAGCCCATCGCCGCGCCTTTGTTCTCAAACACCTGCACCCAGGGATAGTGCTGACCCAGATCGGCGGTCTCTGCCTGCCAGGTACGCACCACCTCTTCCAGCGCGTTCAGCGACATCTCCGGCAGGGTTTTGCTGTGATCGGGCGAGAAGCAGATGACCCGACTGGTGCCGCGAGCGCTTTCACAACGCATCAGGATATCGTCGCTCTCAGGCGCGTCTGGCGTGTCGGTCATCAGCGCAGCAAAGTCATTGGTAAAGACGTAGGTGCCCGCATAGTCCGGGTTTTTGTCGCCGGTGATGCGGGTGTTTCCGGCACACAGGAAGCAGTCCGGATCGTGCGCCGGTAACGTATTGACCGCCGGGGTTTCCTGCGCGCCTTGCCACGGACGTTTGGCCCGATGAGGTGAAACTAAAATCCATTGATCAATCAGTGGATTGTAACGGCGATGCGGGTGATCGACCGGGTTGAATTTTTCCATGTTAGATCCTGGTAAGCGTCAAAAGCCAAAGAGGCATCGGTAAAAAAGTAGCACATCAGCGCGCCCGAAAGCGTGATCAAGTCTGGATAAATGGTATCGTTTACACAAGCTGAATATTCTTATTTCGTGGCATTGTGTGCGGATATATGGCGTGAAAGGTGATGTGGAATGGTAGCGCTTACACAAGGGTGCTTTAAAACGCCGCAGCAGCGGCGTGGGGTGACGCGTTACAAGAGCCTTAGTGCAGGGTTTCCTGCTGATAGTGATAGCCGCCGTCATGGGCGATAAAGCTCAGGCGATGTGTGATGCAGGCGGGCGCATCTTCCGCGTGATGCGAAACAAACAGCAGCTGAGTCCGTCCCTCGCCAATCAGCACATCGACAAAGCGCCGCACGAGCTGGCGGTTAATCGGGTCGAGCCCCTGTAGTGGCTCATCCAGTATCAGCAGCGTCGGATGCTTAACCAGCGCGCGGGCAATCAGCACCAGCCGCTGCTGTCCCCATGAGAGCGAGTGGAACGGCGCATCGGCCTGTCCGTTATCCATCCCCAGCAGTGCCAGCCACTGCTGCGCCAGCGCTTTTTGTCGGTCAGAAGCCGCCTGATAGAGACCAATAGAGTCGAAGAAGCCCGACAGGATCACCGTGCGCACATTGGTGCTGACGCGGTAATCGAGATGCAGGCTGCTGCTGACATAGCCAATATGCTGCTTGATATCCCAGATGGTTTCACCACTGCCGCGACGGCGGCCAAACAGGGTTAAATCATTGCTGTAGCCCTGAGGATGATCGCCGGTCACCAGGCTGAGCAGAGTCGATTTTCCGGCGCCGTTCGGGCCGGTAATCTGCCAGTGCTCGCCGGCGTTGACCTGCCAGTTCAGCCCCTGAATTACTGGCTTATCGTTATACGAGACGGTGCCGTTGCGCAGGATAACGCGCGGCGCATCATCCGCCAGCGATGGCAGCTGATCCGGCACATCCGCCTCAGGTAACGCCATTCCCATCAGCTGTTCACTGTGTGCCAGCTGCGCCACCAGCGCTTCCGTTAAAATGGCCTGGCGTGGCCCGCTGTGGGTGAGGGTGCACTCCGCCAGCACGCCAACCTGCTGAATGAAATCGGGAATATCGTCAAAGCGATTGAGCACCAGCACCAGGGTAAATGTCGGCTGCTGCAGGCCGCGCAGCGTGTCGGTCAGGCTGGCGCGCGACGCCACATCCAGCCCGTCAAACGGCTCATCCAGAATCAGCAAATCTGGCTGGTTCATCAATGCCTGACAGAGCAGGGTTTTGCGGGTTTCGCCGGTAGAGAGAAATTTGAAGCGGCGTGAAAGCAGCGCTTCGATGCCGAACTGCTGTGCCAGCTGCTCGCAGCGCTCGGGCTGCTGCACCTCCGCCTGAATCACCTCTGCCACGGTCAGCCCGGTATCCTCTTCACCTTCGCTGAGCATATCGGTGTTGTTGCGCTGCCACTCCTGCGCCACCAGGGTTTGTAGCTGCTCCAGCGACAGCCGGACCGGCCGTCTGAAGTCGCTGCTGACTGAACCGGCCAGCGGCGGAAGTTCACCAGAGAGTGCGCGCGCCAGTGATGATTTGCCGCTGCCGTTGGCTCCGACAAACGCCCAGCTTTCGCCGCGCTGCAGTTCCACCTGATTCAGACTCAGTATCCGGGTATCGCTAAGACGAAACGTGCCTTGCGAAATGTGCAATGAAGCCATGATCTGTTCCATTTTTTGCATCGTGTCACTGAGTTGTAACCATTGCCCTTAATGAAGTCAAATCAACCGCTAGAGCAGGGTGGCGACGATGGCGTGTTCGGCATTGAAACTGGCGATCACTGCGTCGCCGGGCTGCAGCGTCAGTTGCTGCAGCTGATCGTTGCTCAGGGTCGCGCACAGGGTTTCGCCGCTGGGGAGCTTCATCAGCACTTCACTCATCTGCTCGCCGGGTTCGATGGCACTGACCGTCGCTGCCAGCTGATTGTCATCCTGTGCGGCGTCACGACTGATGCGGATCCACGGCGCCTTGATCAGCACCAGCACCTCTTTACCTGCGGCCAGTTGCAGGCGATCGGCGCTGCGCTGGGTCAGCGCCACATTAAGCTGCGTGACGCCATCGGCCAGTTGAATCAGCAGATGCTGGACCACCTGCTGCGCATCGTTACTGACGACGGTGCCAAACAGCTGGTTACGGGCGCTGGTCTGCAGCGAGAAGCGGGCGATGGCCGCCAGCAGACTGTCGAGCGGTAACGTATCCTGCTGCAGCGCATCAAAGGCTTTCTGCTGGATCTGCTCCATCAGCTGGAACAGCTGAATCAGGCGTTCACCGTAGCGGGTGAGCGTGGCACCGCCGCCGCCTTTGCCACCGGTGGCCCGCTCCACCAGCGTTTCATCCGCCATCTGGTTCATCTCATTAATCGCATCCCAGGCACTTTTGTAGCTGATACCGGCCAGCTTCGCCCCCTGACTGATCGACCCGGTCTGCTGTACGCGTTTCAGCAGCTCAATACGTCGCGGATCGGCAAACAGTTTCTGTTGTAAACGGATATGAAGGGACAGTTCGGCTTCCATGACAGCTCCGGCAAAGGGTTAAGGCGAAGGCCGATGATAGCGGCGTTTTGTGACCAAAGTAAAAGCACGAAAAGGGCTGCGCAAAATTTTGCTGACCCGTTACAATCTCTTTTTTTGTTAGCAGAGTGAGACTCTCCATGCTGGAATTACTTAAAAGCCTCGCCGTTGCCATACTGATGGTGCCTGTCGTGATGGCGCTGATGCTGGGCATGATTTATGGCCTGGGTGAAGTGTTTAACGTCATCTCTAAAATTGGTCATCGCGAAAAATCCTCAGCCCGTTCGCACAATTAATTGCTGCCACGCCCGCCATCTGCGCGGGCGTGGTCGTTTTTATCTCTCCTGATTTAACCTTTTGTTCCCCCCTGCCGATAATTTACTGAACCTCACTGACATTGCGCTATATTATCCGCTACACAACGAATAGCCGGAGAAAATCATGTCATTTAAACACTATCGCTGGGGCGTCGCGGCCCTGATCACCGTTTCGCTGGCCGGGCAGGCTGTGGCCGCCGACAACATCACTGTGTTTGCCGCGGCTTCTCTGACCAACGCGATGCAGGATATTGCCAGCCGTTACAAGCAGGAAAAGGGGGTGGCGGTGGTCTCTTCGTTTGCCTCCTCTTCAACGCTGGCGCGCCAGATTGAGCAGGGTGCTCCTGCCGATCTCTTTATCTCTGCCGATCAGCAGTGGATGGATGATGCGGTGGCGAAAAAAGTGTGATTACCAGCAGCCGCTATACCCTGCTGGGCAACGATCTGGTATTGATTGCGCCACGCAGTGCCGCCGCGAAAGCGGTGACGCTGGACCCGCAGACTGACTGGAAAACCTTGCTGCACGGTGAGCGTCTGGCAGTCGGCGATCCGGACCACGTTCCTGCGGGCATCTACGCCAAAGAGGCGCTGCAAAAGCTGGGTGCCTGGGAAGGCGTTGCGCCTTCGTTAGCGCCAGCCAATAATGTGCGGGCAGCGCTGGCGCTGGTCGAGCGTAATGAAACGCCCTATGGCATTGTCTACGGGTCTGACGCGGTCGCCAGCGATAAAGTGCAGGTCGTCGGGCATTTTCCGGCAACCAGCCATAAACCCGTAGAATATCCGATGGCGATCGTGAACGATCACGACAACGCTGCCGTTAAAGCGTTTTATGATTATCTGAAAGGGCCTCAGGCCGCGGCTATCTTTAAACATTACGGATTCACACCGACGAAATGATACTCAGCGATCCCGAATGGCAGGCGGTACTGCTTAGCCTTAAAGTCTCTGGCATAGCCGTGATAGGCAGTCTGCCGTTTGGCATCCTGATGGCCTGGATTCTGGTGCGCTGCCGTTTTCCTGGTAAAGCGCTGCTCGACAGCCTGATCCACCTGCCGCTGGTGCTGCCGCCGGTGGTGGTGGGTTATCTGCTGCTGATTAGCCTTGGGCGGCGCGGCATCATAGGCGAAAAGCTTTATGACTGGTTCGGCTTCAGCTTTGCTTTCAGCTGGCGTGGTGCCGCACTGGCCTCTGCCGTGATCGCTTTTCCATTGATGGTGCGCGCCATCCGGCTGGCGCTGGAGGCGGTGGATTGCCGGCTGGAGCAGGCGGCGCGCACGCTGGGCGCCGGACGCTGGCGGGTCTTTTTTCACCATTACGCTCCCGCTGACCTTGCCGGGCGTGATCGTCGGAACGGTGCTGGCGTTTGCCCGATCGCTGGGCGAGTTCGGCGCCACCATCACCTTTGTTTCCAATATTCCCGGCGAGACGCGCACGCTGCCGCTGGCGATGTTTACCCTGATAGAGACACCGGGCGCGGAAGGGGCGGCGGCACGGCTCTGCGTCATCGCGATCGTGCTGGCCCTGGCGTCACTGCTGGCGTCGGAATGGCTGGCACGCGCAGGCCGTAAGCGGATGGGAAACTGATGCTATCACTCAACGTTATGCAGCAGCAGGGCGATCACGTGCTGGAGGTCGATCTGCAGATCCCGGCCAAAGGGATCACCGCTATTTTCGGCGTGTCAGGCGCCGGAAAAACCTCCCTGATCAACGCGATCAGCGGACTGACCCAGCCGCAGCGGGGACGGATCCAGCTGCACAATCGTCTGCTGTTTGATGCGGAGCAGAAGATTGCGCTGCCGCCGGAAAAACGGCGTATCGGTTATGTGTTCCAGGATGCGCGGCTGTTCCCGCACTATCGGGTCCGAGGCAACCTGCAATATGGTATGGCACCTAAGATGAAAGTGCAGTTCGACAGTCTGGTCTCTCTGCTGGGTCTGGAGGCGCTGCTGCCGCGCTTTCCGCTGTCGCTGTCGGGCGGGGAAAAGCAGCGGGTCGCGATTGGCCGTGCGCTGCTGACCGCACCGGATATGCTGCTGCTGGATGAGCCGCTGGCGTCACTGGATCTGCCACGCAAACGTGAACTGATGCCCTATCTGCAAAAGCTGGCGAAGCAGGTCGATATTCCGATGCTCTACGTTTCGCACAGTCTGGAGGAGATCCTGCAGCTGGCTGATAACGTGCTGGTGCTGGATGCGGGCAAGGTCAAAGCCTTTGGTCCGCTGGAGCGGGTCTGGAGCAGCAGCGCGATGCGGCCCTGGCTGCCGGTGAGTGAACTGACCAGCGTGCTGCGGGTGCAGGTGCTGGAACAGCATCCCGACTATCCGATGACCGCGCTGTCGCTGGGCGATCAGCACATCTGGGTCAGCCGGGTGAATCAGCCGGTTAAAACCCCGCTGCGTATTCGCATTGCCTCGGCCGATGTCTCGCTGGCGCTGCAACCGCCGCAACACAGCTCCATCCGCAACATTTTACCGGCACAGGTGGTGGAATTGCTGGAGGTCGGGGACCAGGTTGAGGTGAAGCTGCGCATCGGCATCAGCGAACTCTGGGCGCGCATTACGCCGTGGGCGCGGGATGAGCTGGGCATCCGGCCAGATCAGTGGCTTTATGCCCAGATCAAAAGCGTCTCGGTGACGCCCTGATTACAACACGTACTGATAGAGGGTATCGGCAATACCGGTTTCAAGGTTGGTGCCGATGACCATTTTCGCCCGCGCTTTGATCGCCTCATCGGCATTGCCCATCGCCACGCCCAGTCCGGCCGTTTCCAGCATGCTGAGATCGTTATAGTTATCACCGAACGCGATCACATCGGACATACTCAGCCCCAGTGATTCAACCCACTGCGCCAGTCGTTTGCCTTTGCTGTTGCCGCCTTTGGCGATATCGACCTGATCGTGCCACGACCATTCGCAGGCCAGCCCCAGTTCCGCTTCCACTCTGGTGGCGAACTGCTGCAGTTCCGGAATGTTGTTGTGCGACAGGGCAAACTTCCAGATCGAACCGGCGTCGCGTGCCGCCTGGGCTAAGTCGGGCACCTGGCGGAACAGTGGACGCTGGTGGGCGGGCAGCGATTCGGCCCACTTCAGGGTGCGCATCACGTGGCCGGTCGGGGTCTGATAGAGCATCGCATCATCCACGTAGAGCAAACCGTGAATCTGCTGCTGATTCAGCATCTCAATCACCTGCAACGCCAGTTGCGGGTCGAGGGGATCGGACGCCAGCACCTTTTTCGCCTGGTAATCATACAAATAGGTGCCATTACAGCAGATTGCGGGTGTATCCAGCTGTAACGCCTGATAAAAAGGGTGGATAGCGCAGTGATGGCGTCCGGTCACGATAGCGACATGAACGCCCGCCTGGCGTGCCTGATTTAGCGCTTCGATTGACTGCGGCAGAATCGTTTTGGCTGGGGTCAGCAGCGTGCCGTCGAGGTCGAGGGCAATTACACGGTAGTTCATTAATCCTCTCGTTTTTCCTGGTTTGCAGGGGCTGAAGTCTACACCTCACCACGGTCCGGAGACAAAAAACAGGGCACAAATGATCCCAGCGTAGGGCAATAAAACAGGCTACAGTGATTCACAGATCATGATCAGGCAGCAAAAAAGGAGAATGCATGAAACAAGTTGTCTACACCGCCAGTCCCGAGAGCCAGCAGATCCACGTCTGGCAGATGAATGATGAGGGCGGGCTGACGTTGCTTCAGGTGACCGATGTCGCCGGCCAGGTTCAGCCGATGGTGGTGAGTCCGAACCGCGATTTTCTCTATGTCGGTGTGCGTCCCAATTTCCGCGTGCTGGCGTTTCGCATTGCCGCCGATGGCACGCTGACCGAAGCGGGTCAGGCGCCGTTGCCCGGCAGTCCGACTCACATTTCCACCGATCGCCAGGGCAGATTCCTGTTCTGCGGCTCCTACAATGATGCCTGCGTCAGCGTCAGCCCGATTGGCGATGACGGCATTCCGCAGGCCCCGCTGCAGGTGATCAGCGGACTGGATGGCTGTCACTCGGCCAACATCGATAATGACAACAAGACGCTCTACGTGCCGGCTCTGAAGCAGGACCGTATCTGTCTGTTTAAGCTGGGCGAAGACGGTCAGCTGACGCCGCGTAAACAGGCTCAGGTCACGACAGTAGAAGGCGCTGGCCCGCGTCATATGCAGTTCCATCCGGGCGGCCAGTACGCTTACTGCGTGAACGAGCTCGACAGCACGGTTGAGGTGTGGGCATTAAATACGGGCGAAGGCGAAGCAGAAAGCGTGCAGACGCTGGATATGATGCCGCCTGATTTCAGCGGTACGCGCTGGGCAGCCGATATTCATCTGACGCCGGATGGCCGTTTCCTCTATGCCTGCGATCGCACCAGCAGCACGCTGGCGGTCTTCAGCGTCAGCGACCTGGGCGATGAGCTGACCCTGGAAGGGTTCCAGCCGACGGAAACGCAGCCGCGCGGATTTAATATCGATCACAGCGGACGCTATCTGGTGGCGGCGGGACAGAAATCTCATCACATCGAAGTTTATGCGATTACCGAACCGAAAGGGCTGTTAAAGCCGCTGGGACGTTATGCGGTGGGGCAGGGCCCGATGTGGGTTGTGATTCATCAGTTACAGGCGTAACCCGCTACGAAAAACGCCTCTCCTGTCAGGGAGAGGTATGAGATAGTTGACGAAGTCTGCCGCAGCCCAGCTGTGAGATCGAGCAGACACAGGGAACGGCGTCAGATCGGAAAGACGCAAAAACCGCCATCCATGGCACGCTCTGCCCCCGCCATCCATGGCGTGGGACGCTTTCCTCTTCTGACGCCGTTCCCTGCGTTTTGAGCTAATACGTTGCTGCCAGGTCACCCAGCCTTGGGTTGGCCAGTAGTCTGGCGTGCTGAATTACTGATAATTCACGGTCAGCGAGGCGCTCGCCAGTGCGTGGAAATGCACATTAAAGCCGACCATTGCGCCACTGGCGCCTTCATCTACTTCAATCGTCTCCACATCCAGCGCATGCACGGTGAAAATGTAGCGATGGGTTTCGCCCTGTGGCGGCGCCGCGCCACCGTAGCCCGCCTGACCGAAATCGGTACGGGTCTGGATTGCGCCTGCTGGCAGTGATGCTTTGCCGGAACCGGCACCCTGCGGCAGTGACGTCGTGCTGGCCGGAATATTCGCTACCACCCAGTGCCACCAGCCGGAACCGGTCGGGGCATCAGGATCGTAGCAGGTCACCACAAAACTTTTGGTACCCTCTGGTGCCGCTTCCCAGGCAAGATGGGGAGAGATATTCTCGCCCTGATAACCCATGCCGTTGAAAACATGCTTTTCAGGCATTTTCTCGCCGTCATTAAAATCCTGACTAAAAACGCGCATCACATCTCCTTAATTGTCGATGAATAGCCTGTCATCATAACCAAAAGTGCCGTCAGTGCCAGCGGTCAGCCCGCTTCAGGCGGCAAAATGTTGAGAATGCTCCAGCGCGCCGCCAATCGCCTGCACCAGCCTGCTCAGCGCCTGCGGCGTGATGATGTAGGGTGGCATCAGGTAGATCAGCCGGCCAAAAGGCCGGATCCAGACGCCCTGTTCAACAAAGAACTGCTGCAGCGCCGCCATATTTACCGCCTGATGGGTTTCCACTACGCCAATCGCGCCCAGCACGCGCACATCGGCCACCTGCGGTGAACTGCGCAGTGGCAGCAGCTCAGCCCGTAACTGCTGTTCGATCGCCGCCACCTGGCGCTGCCAGTGACCTTCCGCCAGCATGGTCAGGCTCTCCGCCGCGACCGCGCAGGCCAGCGGATTGCCCATAAAGGTCGGGCCATGCATAAAGCAGCCCGCCGCGCTGCGGCTGATGGTGTCCGCGACCTCGCGGGTAGTCAGGGTCGCCGCCAGCGTCATCATGCCACCGGTCAGCGCTTTGCCGACGCAGAGAATATCCGGGGTAATGCCCGCATGCTCGCAGGCAAAGAGTTTGCCGGTACGGCCAAAGCCGGTGGCGATCTCATCCGCAATCAACAGCACGCCATAGCGATCACAGGCTTCCCGTACCTGCTGCAGATAGCGCGGATGGTAGAAACGCATGCCGCCCGCACCCTGCACAATCGGCTCCAGAATGACGGCTGCCAGTTGCCGGTGATGCTGTTCTATCAGCTTGGCGAAATCATCGAAATCAGGCTGGTGCCATTCATCATCAAAGCCGCAGGCCGGGGCCGCCGCAAAGTGATGCTCGGGCAGATAGCCGCGCCACAGGCTGTGCATTGAGTTCTCGGGGTCGCACACCGACATCGCTGCAAAGGTATCGCCGTGATAGCCGCGTTTCAGCGTCAGGAACTGCTGGCGCGTCTGGCCACGCCCCAGCCAGTACTGCAGCGCCATCTTCATCGACACTTCCACCGCCACCGAGCCTGAATCGGCCAGGAAGACGCACTCCAGCGCCTCAGGCGTCATCGCCACCAGCTGACGGCAGAGCGCCACCGCCGCCGGATGGGTAATGCCGCCAAACATCACGTGCGACATCTGTGTGACCTGCTCTGTCAGCGCCCGGTTCAGGCGCGGATGGTTGTAACCGTGGATCGCCGCCCACCACGAGGACATCCCATCCACCAGCTCACGGCCATCGGCCAGTTGCAGCTGAAAACCCTGTGCGGCGACCACCGGGTAGCAGGGCAGCGGATCCTGCATCGAGGTGTAGGGATGCCAGATATGCTGGCGGTCAAAGCGGGCATCGTCTGAGGAGAAAACGGGGATAGTCATCGGAGTTGTAAACCAAAATAAAAAAATATAGTTTACAAGTATAACCCTGCTTTTCGTCGGGATGACACCCTTTTTTGGAGTAAGTAATGGCTCAACGCTGGACAATTGCACAGGCGCAAGCGCTGTTTGATCAACCCTTTCTTGAACTGATGTTTAACGCGCAGCAGGTGCATCGGCAGCACTTCGATCCGCGCCAGGTGCAGGTCAGTACCCTGCTGTCGATTAAAACCGGTGCCTGTCCGGAAGATTGTAAATACTGCCCGCAGAGCGCGCGCTACAAGACCGGCCTGGAGTCGGAGCGGCTGATGGAAGTGGAAGAGGTACTGACCTCAGCGCGTCAGGCCAAAGCCGCCGGTTCAACCCGTTTCTGCATGGGTGCCGCGTGGAAAAATCCGCACGAGCGCGATATGCCCTATCTGGAGAAGATGGTGGAAGGCGTGAAGGCGATGGGAATGGAAACCTGCATGACGCTGGGCACGCTCAGCGAGCACCAGGCGCAGCGACTGGCGGGCGCGGGTCTCGATTTTTACAATCATAACCTCGACACCTCACCGGAATTCTACGGCTCCATCATCACCACCCGCAGCTATCAGGAACGTCTGGATACGCTGGGCAAAGTGCGCGACGCCGGCATTAAAGTCTGTTCGGGTGGCATTGTCGGCCTGGGCGAAACCGTTAACGACCGCGCCGGTCTGCTGGTGCAGTTAGCCAATCTGCCAACGCCGCCGGAGAGTGTACCGATCAATATGCTGGTGAAGGTAAAAGGCACGCCGCTGGCGGATAACGATGATGTGGAACCGTTCGATTTTATCCGCACCATCGCGGTGGCGCGCATCATGATGCCGACCTCGCATGTGCGCCTCTCAGCGGGCCGTGAGCAGATGAGCGAACAGACCCAGGCGATGTGCTTTATGGCCGGGGCGAACTCGATTTTCTACGGCTGCAAACTGCTGACCACGCCGAATCCGGAAGAGGATAAAGACCGCGTGCTGTTCCGCAAACTGGGTCTTAACCCGGAGCATACTCACACTCAGCACGGCGATCAGCAGCAGGAGCAGCAACTCAGCGAGCAGCTATTCCATGCCGACACTGAACAGTTCTACAACGCGGCGCTGTAATGGGCTGGCAGCAACGTATCCGTCAGGCGCTGACGCAGCGCCGTGCGGCCAATGGCTGGCGGCAGCGACGGGTGATCGATCAGCAATCGACCCGCACGCTGCACAGCGGCGGCCGCAGCTATCTCCACTTCTCCAGCAATGATTATCTCGGCTTAACCCAGCATCCGGCGGTGATTGCGGGCTGGCAACAGGGCGCGGCGCAGGCGGGCGCAGGTGCCGGTGCTTCAGGGCATGTCACGGGTTATCACCGTCAGCACGCCGATCTTGAGGCGCAGCTGGCCGACTGGCTCGGCTACGACCGTGCGCTGCTGTTTATCTCTGGCTTTGCGGCCAATCAGGCGATCATTCATCTGCTGGGCGAGAAAAACGATCGCATCCTGGCCGATAAACTCAGCCACGCCTCGCTGCTCGACGCCGCCAGCCATAGTCCGGCACAGCTACGACGTTTCCATCACAACGCGCCGGAGAGCCTGGCAGCCCGGCTCGCCTCTCCCTGCGAGGGCGAAACGCTGGTGGTGACGGAAGGTATTTTCAGCATGGATGGCGACAGTGCGCCGCTGGCCGCCCTGGCGCAACAGACGCGCCAGGCAGAGGGCTGGCTGCTGGTGGATGATGCGCACGGCATCGGCGTAGTGGGTGAGCAGGGGCGCGGCAGCTGCTGGCAGCAGGGCGTTAAACCGGAACTACTGGTGGTCACCTTTGGCAAAGCCTTTGGCGTCAGCGGTGCCGCGCTGCTGTGCGACGCAGCCACCGCCGACTATTTTCTGCAGTTCAGCCGACATCTGATCTACTCCACCGCGATGCCCGCGGCGCAGGCGAGCGCGCTGCAGGCGGCGCTGCGTGAAGTTCAGCAGGGCGATGCCCTGCGGCAGCAACTGCAACAGAACATCGGGCATTTCCGGCGCGGTGCGGCCTCGCTGCCGTGGCAACTGATGGACTCCGGCAGCGCGATTCAGCCGCTGCTGGTGGGCGAAAATGGCGATGCGATGGCGCTCTCCCAGCGGCTGGCTGAGGCGGGCTGCTGGGTCAGCGCGATCCGGCCACCGACCGTGCCGCCGGGGACGGCCCGGCTGCGCATCACTCTGACCGCGGCTCATCGCCCCGAGGATATTGACCGGTTACTGGAGGCGCTGCATGACGCTGCGGGTTGACAAGCAGGCGGTGGCACGCGCCTTTGGCCGGGCGGCCAGCCATTACGATGCCCATGCGGCGCTGCAACGCCTCAGCGGCGATGCCCTGCTGGCACTGGCGCCCGCACAGAGTGGTCTGCAACTGCTGGATGCCGGTTGTGGCACCGGCTGGTACAGCAGGCTGTGGCGCGAACGTGGCAAACAGGTAACGGCTCTGGATCTCTCTCCGCAGATGCTGCAACAGGCGCGGGACAATGACGCGGCACAGCACTATCTGGCCGGTGATATCGACGCGCTGCCGCTGGCGGATAACACGATTGATCTGGTGTGGAGCAACCTGGCGGTGCAGTGGAGCGAGGATCTGCCCGGCGCGCTGAGCCAGTTCCGGCGGGTGCTGCGGCCCGATGGCACGCTGCTGTTTTCCACTCTGGGCGACGGGTCTCTGCAGGAGGTTCATGAAGCCTGGTCCCATCTGGATGCGCTGCCTCACGCCAATCGCTTTCTCAGCGAGCCGCAGATTGCGGCGGCCTGCCACGCAGAGCAGCTGCGCTGTACCTCAGAGGTGGTGACCCTGCATTTTCCCGATGCGCTCAGCGCCATGCGCTCCCTGAAGGGGATTGGCGCGACCCATCTGCACCAGGGGCGTGACGGGCAGGTATTAACCCGACAACGGCTCAACCAGTTAGAGGCGCACTGGCCGCGCGATCGGCACGGCTATCGCCTGAGTTACCATTTAATCTATGGAGTAAGTGCATCATGAAACGCCTGTTTATCACTGGCACCGACACCGAGGTCGGTAAAACCGTGGCCAGCGGCGGGCTGCTGCAGGCGGCAGCCGCAGCGGGCTATCGCTGTGCGGGCTATAAGCCGGTTGCCTCAGGCTGTGAGATGACGCCAGAGGGCATCCGTAACAGCGATGCGCTGGCGCTGCAGCGTTACAGCAGCGTGCCGTTAACCTATCAGCAGGTCAATCCGCTGGCGTTTCTCGAGCCGACATCGCCGCACATCGTCAGCGCCGAAGAGGGCAGGCCGATTACCCATCAGGCGCTGTCGGCGGGTCTGGCGGCGCTGCAACCGCTGGCAGACTGGATTCTGGTAGAGGGCGCGGGCGGCTGGTATACCCCGTTGTCAGAGACGCACACCTATGCGGACTGGGTGGTCAGCGAAAAGCTGCCCGTGATTCTGGTGGTGGGAATTAAGCTCGGCTGCATCAATCACGCCATGCTCACCGCTGACGCGGTGCGGGCAAGCGGCCTGCCGCTGGTGGGCTGGATCGCCAACACCGTCGAATCCCCGGGTAAACGCTATCAGGAGTATCTCACCAGCCTGAAAAATCGACTGCCTGCGCCCTGTCTGGGCACCATCCCGTTTCTCACCGATGCGGCGCAGCAGGCGTCCTGTGGTCAATACCTGACGCTGCCGGAGTAACCTCCTGGCCTGGCTATTTTATTTGTCGTGCTGAATCCGGGCAGTGCTCTCCATCCTTGCGCGCTGTGTACACGCTCCGATGGTTCTGTGCTTTCCGTCTCCAGCCTGCCTGCAACACTTACGCTCGGTGGGGCAGGCGCTGAGTGTCAGGCCACCGTCAGCCATTTATCGACGGTGTGGTCATCGAGCTGTTCCATGCTGCCCTGCGCCACATTGCGGCCGCGGTGCAGCAGCAGGAAATAGTCCGCCACGCGACGGATCAGCGACAGGCGCTGCTCCAGCAGCAGGATGGTCAGTCCGTAGTCGAGGTTAAGCCGACGGATCAGATTGCCCATCTCCTCTTCCAGCCACGGCGACATCCCGTCGGTCGGCTCATCCAGAATCAGCAGTTTGGGCTGCAGCACCAGCGCGCGCGCCAGGGCCAGCTGTTGCTGCTGATCGATCGGCAGATCGCCGCTGCGCTGCTGGCGCAGAGAGTAGAGCGCCGGGAAGAGGTCGAACACCATTTCGGGAATGGCGCGATGGCTGGCACCCGCCAGCAGGGCAATCAGCAGATTATCTTCCACGCTCATCTGGGTAAAAATATGGCGGCCCTGCGGCACATAGCCAATCCCCATCTGCGCCCGCTGTTCAGCCGGTTGCAGCAGCAGATCTTCCGGCGGCGAGCCATCCTCTTTCCAGGAGATAGAGCCGCTGTTAATCGGCAATCTGCCCATGATGCAGTTCACCAGCGTGGTTTTACCCATGCCAGGTCGGCCCAGAATGCCGGTGCAGGTGCCAGGCGACAGATCCAGGTCCACATCCCACAGAATATGGTTTTGACCGTAAAATTGATTTACCGAACGTAAACTCAGCATCTGACACTCTCCTTCCCGATCGTTAGCCTGATTGCTTCCGCGCTCTGTCGTCTGGCAAACAAGTCATCAGCAATGGCAGCCTCGCCATTGCAGCACAGTGCGCGTTCCGCGCGGTGACGCAACTGACTCCTGCAATTCCCAGGCCAGATCTAAAAACGGCCCTGTTTCCTGCTGCAGCGCCACGTATCAGGGATGAAAGGTGAGAAAAACTTATCAATTCCCCACGGTGACCACGCATCTGCACTTTTGCAGTGCCCTGGAGCGCTGTTTCTGGTGCAGACGTACTGTAACGTGGCAGGAAGTCCGATTAAGAATCTTAGTATGAGGCGTGCAAATTTGCGTACGACACCCGGTGACAGATTAAAATTGCAGAATAATCCGTCAGCAGGCGACGCGAAATTTAACGCAAAAAAAATTATTTTCACGGTAGTGAGAAGGCAGGGAAAAATTATACACAGCAGATGGCGTCGGGGCTGCCATCACTTATCCACCATTCCTGTGGATAACCTTGTGCATTAGGTAATGAAAACCAGTTGGAAGCGAGGAAATACGCGGCCTGGTAACATAATGACGAGAATCTGGCCTCATAGTCTTATGTCAGTAAAATCAGTTGCTTATCAAAAAACAAGCCTGAGAATTATCTGTCAGGTAACCGTACTGTAATTTTGTGACACTCTATTGACAAATGTTAAATCAGATCCCTTCCTGGGGATAACATTGCGCAACATGCTGAGCGATAACGCTGCCAGCCTGCAGGGACATCAGGTGCCATCCTGCTGGCGTTAACATTGCACCAATACTGTTTTTATATCCAGTATTATTTTCTGGCAAAATCACCATAGCAGAGTAAAATAAGTGCCTGCCCGCCGACTTCTCCAGCAGGAACTGCATTCATGAGCAAAGCCTTTAAATTGAACTCCGCCTTTAAACCTTCGGGCGACCAGCCTGAGGCGATACGTCGCCTGGAAGAGGGGCTGGAGGATGGACTGGCCCATCAGACCTTATTAGGCGTAACCGGCTCTGGTAAAACGTTTACCGTCGCCAACGTGATTGCCGACCTCAACCGTCCGACCATGGTGCTGGCGCCCAACAAGACGCTGGCCGCCCAGCTCTATGGCGAGATGAAAGAGTTTTTCCCGGATAACGCCGTCGAGTTTTTCGTCTCTTACTACGACTACTACCAGCCTGAAGCCTATGTGCCGAGCTCCGACACCTTTATCGAAAAGGATGCGTCGGTGAACGAACATATCGAACAGATGCGTCTGTCGGCCACCAAGGCGCTGCTGGAACGGCGCGATGTCATTGTGGTGGCATCGGTTTCGGCTATCTACGGTCTGGGCGATCCCGATCTCTATCTGAAAATGATGCTCCACCTGACCCGCGGCATGATTATCGATCAGCGCAGTATTCTGCGCCGTCTGTCAGAGCTGCAGTACACCCGCAACGACCAGGCGTTCCAGCGCGGCACATTCCGGGTGCGCGGCGAAGTGATCGATATCTTCCCGGCGGAGTCGGACGATATTGCGCTGCGCGTCGAGCTGTTTGACGAAGAGGTTGAGCGTCTGTCGCTGTTTGACCCGCTGACCGGCCAGATCGATTCGGTCGTGCCGCGCTTTACCATCTACCCCAAGACGCACTACGTCACGCCGCGTGAGCGTATTCTGCAGGCGATGGAAGATATCAAAGTTGAGCTGGCGGACCGCCGCCGGGTGCTGCTGGAGAACAATAAGCTGCTGGAAGAGCAGCGCATTACCCAGCGTACCCAGTTTGACCTGGAGATGATGAGTGAGCTGGGTTACTGCTCTGGCATTGAGAACTACTCACGCTACCTCTCCGCACGCGGACCGGGCGAAGCGCCGCCGACGCTGTTTGACTATCTGCCCGCCGATGGCCTGCTGGTGGTGGATGAGTCGCACGTGACCATTCCGCAGATTGGCGGCATGTACAAAGGCGACCGGGCGCGTAAAGAGACGCTGGTGGAGTATGGCTTCCGCCTGCCGTCGGCGCTGGATAACCGTCCGATGAAGTTTGAAGAGTTTGAGGCGCTGGCCCCGCAGACCATCTATGTTTCGGCGACGCCGGGCAAATATGAGCTGGAAAAGTCGGGCGACGAAGTGATCGATCAGGTGGTGCGTCCTACCGGTCTGCTGGATCCGATCATCGAAGTGCGTCCGGTCGGTACCCAGGTCGACGATCTGCTGTCAGAAATCCGTCAGCGCGTGGCGATCAACGAACGTGTACTGGTGACGGTGCTGACCAAACGCATGGCGGAAGATCTCACCGAATATCTGTCTGAGCATGGTGAGAAGGTGCGTTATCTGCACTCCGATATCGACACGGTAGAGCGTATGGAGATTATCCGCGACTTACGTCTGGGCGAGTTTGATGTGCTGGTGGGCATCAACTTACTGCGTGAGGGGCTGGATATGCCGGAAGTGTCGCTGGTGGCGATTCTCGATGCGGATAAAGAGGGCTTCCTGCGCTCCGAACGCTCGCTGATTCAGACCATTGGCCGTGCGGCGCGTAACATCAACGGTAAGGCGATTCTCTACGGGGATAAAATCACGCCGTCGATGGCGCGCGCCATTGAAGAGACCGAGCGCCGCCGTGAGAAACAGCAGCTGCACAACGAAGAGAACGGCATCGTGCCGCAGGGCCTGAATAAGAAGATCACCGATATTCTGGAACTGGGCAAAAACGTGGTGAAAACCCGCGGCAAAGCGAAACCCGCCCGTCCTGGCGAAGCCCAGGCGCTGGCCGATTTCCAGCTGTTAACGCCGCAGGCTCTGCAGAAGAAGATCCACGAGCTGGAAGGGCAGATGCAGCAGCATGCGCAGAACCTGGAGTTCGAACAGGCGGCCAACGTGCGCGATCAGCTGCATGAACTGCGAACGCTGTTTATTGCGGCCTCGTAGCGCCGTTAAAGCCCTGAATGGCGTGTTCCAGCGCCACCCGTAACAGCTGGCGGTCGTGACGATATTGGATATCGGCGGCCTCCAGCGGTTCACGGACAATCAGTCGGTTTTCAATGCCACGGGTGTCCACTGCCGGGCTGACGACCAGCGCATCAATCACCCGCTTGCCGATATAACGCTCCATCATCTGCAGCTTGTCAGCCACTGAGAGACTGGCGGCGGCAGGACTCAGCTCGCGGCCCAGATTGCCGATAAACACCATAGTGGCAGGCGTGCGACGCAAGGCCTGCGCCATCTCTTCCATCAGCAGAATCGGCATCAGGCTGGTGTAAAAGCTGCCGGGTCCAATCAGGATCAGATCCGCTTCACCAACCGCCTGCAGCGCTTCCCGCGTTGGCTGGACGTTGGGATGCAGCATCAGCTCCTGCGGCGGCTGCTTCATCTCGTCAATTGCGGTTTCGCCATAAACCATGTTGCCTTCAACATCCATCGCCACCAAATCCACCGGCTGCTCCGACATCGGGATTAAAAAGGCGTCGACCTTCAGCAGGTTACGGATAATGTTGATCGCTTCCAGCGGACGAACGCTGAGATGATCCAGCGCCCGCAGCATCAGATTACCCAGGTTGTGTCCGGCCAGTTCGCCATTACCGGCAAAACGGTACTCAAACATCGCCGAAGCGACGCTGGGTTCTGCAATCAGCTGGTTAAGGCAGTTACGCATATCGCCCCAGGCGATACCACCTTCTGAGCGACGAATACGGCCGGTTGATCCGCCGTTGTCGGTGGTGGTGACGATGCCGGTGAGACGCGAGCCCAGCGGGGAAAGGGCAGACATGACGCGGCCTAAACCGTGTCCGCCTCCCAGTGCCACAACGCGATCAAGATCGGCCAGAGTGCGATTCATACTTCTCCTTAATATCCGTTCGCGTGGCGTGGCTCTAATCGCTAAGCCCGCGCGGATGACTTACGTCAAAATCTGGATCGCATTTTAACGTATCCTGTCGCGAAAATGCGGTGAAAATTCGATATGTATAAGAATATATAGCGAAAACAGCAAATGGAAGAGTGACGAAAATCACGCTACCATCATGCTTACCGCGCTGATCAACGGGTCAGCGTACACTCAAGCCTGAATGCCTACGTCTGCGGATAGGGGATTCAGGCCGTAGCCATCGAGCTGCCAGGGTGCAGGAAGAAATGACTGCATCTCCCAATCTGGAAAGGTGTTCTGGTGTCACAATTTACTGATGCATACGCGCGTAAGTTCTATTACCTGCGCCTGTCGGTCACGGATGTCTGTAATTTCCGCTGTACCTACTGTCTTCCTGACGGCTACAAACCGCAGGGAATTCGTAACAAAAGCTTTCTCTCGCTGGATGAAATCCGCCGCGTCACGCGGGCCTTTGCCGCTGCCGGAACGGAAAAAGTGCGGCTGACCGGCGGTGAGCCGTCGCTGCGCCGTGATTTCACCGACATCATTGCGGCGGTGCGCGAAAACGCCTCCATTCGCCAGATCGCGGTAACCACCAATGGCTACCGGCTGGCGCGTGACGTGAAACAGTGGCGTGACGCGGGGTTAACCGCACTCAACGTCAGCGTCGACAGCCTGGATGCCCGTCAGTTTCACGCCATTACCGGCCAGGATAAATTCCATCAGGTGATGAGTGGTATTGATGCTGCCCTCGACGCCGGTTTTCGCCAGGTCAAAGTCAACAGCGTGCTGATGCGCGATCTCAACAGCCGTAATCTGGCCACGTTCCTCGACTGGATCCGTACCCGTCCGATTCAGCTGCGCTTTATCGAGCTGATGGAGACCGGCGACGGCGGCACGCTGTTCCGCGATCAGCATGTTTCCGGCATGGTCATCCGCGATCAGCTGATCGCCCAAGGCTGGCAGCGTCGGGAGAGCGGACGCAGCGACGGCCCGGCGCAGGTCTTTTACCATCCCGATTATGTCGGCGAGATTGGTCTGATCATGCCTTATGCCAAAGATTTCTGTGCCAGCTGCAACCGTCTGCGCGTTTCGGCGCACGGTAATCTGCATCTATGCCTGTTTGGTGACGGCGGTGTGCCGCTGCGCGATCTGCTGGCGTCAGACGACCAGCAGGCCGAACTGCAGGCGCGCATCGCCAGCAGCCTGGGGCAGAAAAAGCAGACGCACTTTCTGCATCAGGGCAACACCGGCATCACACAGAATCTCTCTTACATTGGCGGCTAATTTCAGGAGGCAGTATGGGTAAACCAGCCAGCGAATTTCAGGCAGTGCAGATTGCGGTGATGACAGTGTCAGATCGTCGCGATGCCAGTGACGATACCTCCGGCGACTATCTGCGCGAAGCCGCAGCCGAAGCGGGGCATGAGGTGGTCGATCACGCTATCGTGCCGGATAATCTCTATCGTATTCGCGCCACCGTGTCGCGCTGGATCGCCAGTGAAGATGTTCAGGTCGTGATTATTAATGGCGGAACCGGCTTTAACCTGAAAAACAGCACGCCGGAAGCGCTGCTGCCGCTGTTCGACCGCGAGATTGATGGATTTGGCGAACTGTTCCGGATGATCTCCTATGAAGAGATTGGCGGTTCGACATTGCAGTCGCGCGCGATTGCCGGTCTGGCTAATCAGACGCTGATCCTGGCCGTGCCGGGTTCCACCAGCGCCTGCCGCACCGCCTGGGAACGCATTATCGCTGACCAGCTTGATGCGCGAACCGCGCCCTGTAATTTTGTCTCACATCTCAAGAAACGGTAAGTATGTCTCAACTCACACACATTAACGCCGCGGGCGAAGCGCACATGGTGGATGTCTCCGCCAAGGCGGAAACCGTGCGCGAAGCGCGGGCAGAAGTGCTGGTGCTGATGCAGCCGGAAACGCTGCAGATGATTATCGAAGGCAGCCACCACAAAGGGGATGTCTTTGCCACCGCGCGCATCGCCGGTATTCAGGCGGCGAAACGCACCTGGGAACTGATTCCGCTCTGTCATCCGCTGATGCTGAGCAAAGTGGAAGTGAACCTGGAGGCTGAACCGGACCATAACCGGGTCCGCATCACCACGCTCTGTCGCCTGACCGGCAAAACCGGCGTGGAGATGGAAGCGCTGACGGCCGCATCGGTTGCCGCGCTGACTATCTACGACATGTGCAAAGCGGTGCAGAAAGATATCGTTATCGATCAGCTGCGGTTAATCAGCAAGAGCGGTGGCAAAAGCGGCGATTTCCAGGCGGTCGCGCATGATTAAGGTGCTGTTTTTCGCCCAGGTCCGTGAGCTGATCGGCACCTCATCGCTTGAGGTCGGTGCTGATTATCCGGATGTGGCCGCGCTGCGCAGTGCGCTGGCAGATCGCGATGACCGCTGGGCGCTGGCGCTCGAGTCGGGCAAGCTGCTGGCGGCGGTGAATCAGACGCTGGTGCCGATGAGTCATCCGCTGCACGCCGGTGATGAAGTGGCCTTTTTCCCGCCCGTGACCGGAGGCTAAGATGGAAACGCAGATTCGCGTCGGTCCCGCGCCCTTTGATATGGCGGAAGCCTATCGCTGGCTGGCGGCCTGTGATGAAGATGGTGCGGTAGTGACCTTTACCGGCAAAGTCCGTAACCACAATCTGGGCAACGACGTCGCGGCACTGACGCTGGAGCACTATCCCGGCATGACCGAAAAAGCGCTACAGGAGATTGTTGATGCGGCGCGCGAACGCTGGCCGCTGCAGCGCGTCACGGTGATCCATCGCGTGGGCGAACTGTTTCCCGGCGATGAAATCGTGCTGGTGGGCGTGACCAGTGCCCATCGTGGCAGCGCCTTTTCCGCTGCAGAGTTCATCATGGATTACCTGAAAACCCGCGCGCCGTTCTGGAAGCGAGAAGCGACAGAGCAGGGCGATCGCTGGGTGGATGCCCGCGACAGCGACCATCAGGCGGCTCAGCGCTGGGACTAAGCTGCATTAACGGCTTAGCGGGCAGAAGTGTCTGCGCCCGCTGAGCCGTTAACCGCAGACACGCCGCTGCCCGCATCCCCGGACATCACGACGCTTAGGGCGGGATTAAGGCTGCTTTAGCTGCTCAGCCGGACCAAAACCGGTCTGACCGTGGCTGTGTTCGCCGCCGCCGGCGGTGCGCTTCAGCTGAATGACCTGGCCCTGTTGCCAGGCATTGGCACCTGCTGCGGCAGGATGCGCCACGATATCCGCACGCTGGGCGCGGATCTTTTTTGCTGTCGACGTCAAAACGACGATCGCGGTCCGCCAGCAGTCGCGAGTCCATCTGACCATCCTCCGTAAAGCCCATCATCAGCGCCGGAATGCCGATCGGCAGCGTTTTGTCGCGATCGGTGTGCCAGGTGTGCCAGGTTTTCCCGTAGGTGTTCACAATGCGCTTCATCAGGGCGTGGTCGGCGGCTTCCGGTAAGCCTGGTGCAATCAGCGTGCCCGATTTCACCTCATACTGATGGCTGTGCCAGAGCTTCTTCTCTTCGGGCGGCAGGGTGTTAAACAGCCGTTCGCTGATAATGTACTCCACGCCCATCAGCCGTGCATCGCGCGTGTTGCCGTCGTAAATCACCGCCTGCATCACATCGTCGTTCAGCACGGTGACATAGTGGTGCGCCTCCATCTGACCGTTCTTATCGCCGTTATAAAAATGGAATCCGTCGAGATAGGTGTTGATGGCGTCGATGGGCGGACGTGACTGCATCACGCTGGCGCCGGTCTCCAGCACCTTAAGCGAGGAGGAGGTGGGGGGCGCCCGGTGATTTTACCTGGGCAGGCGTATTATTGGCGCCGCAGCCGGTTAATAACAGGCTGAACGCCGCAACAGGCCAGAGTTTAAACATCGTAAGTTCCTTTAACGGTAAAAAAGATAACCTTAGTTCAGTTCTCGCCTGCCTGTGAAACTCTGGCAATGGTAGAGTAGAGCTTTGGTTCATTCTGAGGACAGGCATGTCATCCACCCCGATTCTGCAACGTCTGACACTGGTCGCCGCACTGGTGCTGGCAGGTTGTAGCAGCAAGAAAACCCCTGAGGCGCCGGTGCGGCAGCCTGAAGATGTCAAAGCGCAGATCCAGCGGCTATTGCCGTCGCACGTCAGCAATAAAGCGGCATGGAGCGACGATATCTACACCACCTTCCGCACTCAGCAGATCGATCCCAGCGCCAGCAACCTCTGCGCGGTGATCGCCGTGGCGGATCAGGAGAGCAACTTCAGCGCGGAGGCCGCCGTACCGGGTCTGCCAAAAATCGCATGGGGCGAGATCAACCGCCGTGCGGCGCAGGTGCACGTCCCGGCATTCCTGGTGCGTACCGCGCTGCAGATCAAATCGCCCACCGGTGAAAGCTACGCCGCCCGGCTGGACAAAGTGCGCAGTGAGAAAGAGCTGAGCGCTATTTTCGATGACCTGATCGATATGGTGCCGATGGGCCAGACGCTGTTCGGCAATCTCAATCCGATCCACACCGGCGGGCCGATGCAGGTCAGCATTGCGTTTGCCGAAGCGCATGCCAAGGGCTACCCGTGGCCGATTGATGGCACCATCCGGCGTGAAGTCTTTACCCGCCACGGCGGGATCTACTTCGGGACGATGCACCTGCTCGGCTATCCGGCTGACTACAGCCAGCCACTCTACCGCTTTGCCGACTACAATGCGGGCTGGTATGCCAGCCGCAATGCGGCTTTCCAGGCGGCGGTGTCGCGCGCTACCGGCATGAAGCTGGCGCTGGATGGCGATCTGATTCTTTATGGATCGGATGCGGCGGGTGGCACCGAACTGGCGGTGCGCACGCTGTCGAAGCAGATCGATATGAGCAACAGCGACATTCGCCGCGATCTGGAGAAAGGGGAGAAAGCGTCGTTCAGCGACAGCGAACTCTGGAAACAGGTCTTTACCCTGGCGGATAAAATGGCGGGTAGAAAGTTACCGCGTGAAATGCTGCCGGGCATCAAGCTGGAAAGTCCGAAAATTACCCGTAATCTCACCACGGCGTGGTTTGCGCAGCGTGTCGACAGCCGTTATCAGCAGTGCCTGTCGCGACGTTAAGCGGCATGTTGTGGCGCAGTTGAGCTGAGCTGTGCCACACTTAGAGCCAGTTCCGGGCGACTTTTATTGTTATTCTGGCCCTGAACTGTGCGCATCCTCATAAGGCCGTATGAGCCCGTGGCGGTTGTGTCGCGCTGTCGCTGGCCCAACGGGCTGAAACAGAAACAACGTATGCCTGCCAGACCAGGTTATTCATCCGGTTCCCTGTGTGGAGCCGGTCCTAATCCGTTTAACAAGAGGTGCATCATGGACCGATATCCACGAAATGATTCCATCGTTCAATCCGCATCTCGCGGTTTACAAGCCTATATGGCGCAGGTCTATGGCTGGATGACCTGCGGTCTGTTACTGACGGCGTTTGTCTCCTGGTACGCTGCGCGCACGCCAGCGATCATGGAGCTGGTGTTTGCTAACCGCATCACCTTCTTCGGACTGATTATCGTGCAGCTGGGGCTGGTCTTCTTCCTGTCAGGCATGGTGCATCGCCTGAGCGGGGCCGTGGCAACCGGGCTGTTTATGCTCTATTCGGCGCTGACCGGCCTGACCATGGCGAGTATCTTCCTGGTTTACACCAACTCTTCGATCGCCAGCACCTTCTTTATCACGGCGGGGATGTTTGGCGCGATGAGCTTCTACGGCTATACCACCAAACGCGATCTCAGCCGTTTTGGCAGCCTGCTGTTTATGGCGCTGATTGGCATCGTGCTGGCGTCGCTGGTGAACTTCTGGCTGAAAAGCCCGGCGCTGATGTGGGCGATTACCTACATCGGGGTGGTGGTATTTGTGGGGTTAACGGCCTATGACACGCAGAAGCTGAAAAATATCGGTGAGCAGATCGATGCCCGCGATACGGAAAACCTGCGTCGCTACTCGATTATGGGCGCACTGACGCTGTATCTCGACTTTATCAACCTGTTCCTGATGCTGCTGCGGATTTTCGGCAACCGCCGTTAAGCCTGAGGGAGTAGCGGGGGGAGGCGCACTGTCTGCGCCTCCCCTTTTTTTATTACGACTTCTGCAACTTCTGCTCGTTCTTCTGACGCAGATGCTTCGCCCGACTCTCCAGCCCCAGATAGAGCACCAGCGCTAACAGCAGCGGCAGGATAAAGTAGAGCACGCGATAAGCCAGCAGCGCCGCAATGATAGTGCCATGCGAGGCGTGCTGACCGCTAAGCAGCGCCAGGAAGACCGCTTCCAGTACGCCAATGCCCGCCGGAATATGAATGATTACCCCGGCAATACTGCTGATCAGCAGCACGCCCAGCACCATCGGATAATCGACGTCTCGTCCCAGCAGCAGCCAGATAATCGCCCCCCATCACCATCCAGTTGGCACAGGAAACCGCAAACTGCAGCAGCGCCATGCGCAGCGAGGGCAGCTGCAGCGTCTGACCTTTTACCGTCCAGCGCCGCTGTTTTGAGAAGGCACAGGCCCAGAGGTAGACCGCCACCAGCACCAGCAGAGCGCCACCAATCAGCCGCAGGGTAGTTTCACCAATAAACCAGCCGCTGGGGATTGACACCATGCCCGCACTGAATACCACGCCCGCCAGCAGAATATAGCCCAGCCAGTTAGTGGCGATGCTCAGAGAGAAGATGCGGGTAATGGTGCCGCTATCCAGCCCTAACCGTGAATAGAGCCGGTAGCGCATCGCGACGCCACCCACCCAGGTGCTCAGCGTCAGGTTGAAGGCGTAACAGATAAACGACACCAGCATTACCTGCCGCTTCGCCAGCTTATGGCCGCAGTAGGCGCGTCCAATCAGGTCATAGCAGCCATACACCAGGTAACTCAGCACCACCAGTCCGGCGGCGGTCAGTACCACAAAGCGGTTGTAGTTAACGATGACGTCATAAACATCTTCCCAGTTCACTTTGCGGGCATAGACCACCAGCAGAACCACCACCGCGATGAAAAAGAGCACGGTGAGGATTTTTTCGCCAGTTGCCAGCGTGGATGTTTTTTTGCCATCAGGATTTTGCTCCCGAGTTATCAGTTTCAACGCGATCCTGCGTCTCCATTTCAGGCTGTACCGGCTCACCCACCTGGGCCAGCAGCGGCGTATGCGCCGGCAGCCAGCCAGCGATGGCCGGGAAATGGCGCAGGAAGTGGAATACCACCACGCTTTTACTCAGTTGCCACCAGTTGCGCGGCGGTAAGCGATCTTCCTGCACGCGCTGGCAATCGTTGGCCAGCAGCGCTTCCAGGTTATCGCGCAGCGTCTGGTTAAACGGCCTGTCGTGGATGATCAGATTGGCTTCAAGGTTAAGTGACAGGCTGAGCGGATCGAGATTGCTGGAGCCGACGGTGGCCCAGTAGTCGTCTTTTACCGCGATCTTGCCGTGCAGCGGGCGACGGATATATTCGTAGACTTCGACCCCGCCATCGACCAGATAGTTGTAGAGCAGCTCCGCGCCCACTTTCACAATCGGCATATCCGGTTCGCCCTGCACAATCAGTCGCACCCGGACGCCACGCTGCGCGGCGTTGCGCATCTCACGCAGCAGCCGGTAACCCGGGAAGAAGTAGGCATTGGCGATAATCACATCCCGCTTCGCCTCACGCAGCATCTCCAGGTAGTGGACTTCGATGTCGTCACGATGCTCGTCGTTATCGCGATAAACATAGAGCACCTGAGCATCGCCTGGCGTGGCGTTGACCGCCGGACGATGAGAGCGCGATCCCCACCAGCGGCGGGTATTCTGTTCGCTGCCAATCGCCTGTTGCAGATAGCGGGCGATGTCACCCACCACCGGGCCTTTGACCTGTACCGCATAATCCTGTTTCGCTTCCGGGCCATAATCCGTGTTGTGCTCGGCCGAGAAGTTAATGCCGCCCACAAAGGCCACCACGTCATCCACCACCACGGTTTTGCGGTGCAGGCGGCGGAAAACGTTGGTGCGCATCCCCATCACCAGCGGACGCGGATCGTAATAGATGAAACGCACGCCAGCGCTGGTCAGGCTGTTAACAAATTTGTCGGAGAGTTCGGCAGAGCCATAACCATCGACCATCACTTCGACCCGCACGCCGCGCTGGGCTGCCGCCAGCAGTTCGCGGTGCAGGGCGTTGCCCACGTCATCCTCAAACAGAATAAAGGTTTCGATTAATACCGTACGTTCCGCCCGCTGGATCGCGCCAAAGACCCGCGGGAAAAACGCTTCGCCATTTTCCAGCAACAGCAGCCGGTTGCCTTCCTGCCAGCTAAAATTCATAGGTGAATCTCCACCGCCAGCGGCGCATGGTCGGAAAGATGGGACCAGGGCTTGCGCGGCAGCGCCCACGGATGACTGACGGTGGCGTTGCGGACATAGATGCGGTCAAGCCGCAGGATCGGGAAGCGCGCCGGGAAGGTGCGCGCCGGGCGTCCGGTTTTCATGCTGAATACCTCTTTCAGGCCTGCGCCATGTTTCAGAATGGAGTTAGCGCGTCGCTGCCAGTCGTTGAAATCGCCCGCCACCACCACCGGCGCGTCGGGCGGCAGTGAGTTAACCATTTCACATATTTTCTTCATCTGCGCGTGACGATGGGCCACTTTCAGACCCAGATGAACGCAGATGACATGCAGCGTGCCGTGCGGCTCGGGCAGGGCGATCTGGCAGTGCAGCATGCCGCGGTTTTCACTGCCCGCCACCGAGATATCCCGGTTCTCATAGTCGGCGATCGGGAAGCGAGACAGCACCGCATTGCCGTGATGCCCCTCCGGATAGACCGCATTACGCCCATAGGCGAAATCGTTCCATATGGTGTCGGCCAGAAACTCATAATGAGGAGAATCGGGCCACTCCTCATGGTTAAGGGAGTGGATGGCATGCGTGCCCATCACCTCCTGCAGAAAGACCACATCCGCCTCCGTCGCGCGAACGGCGTCGCGTAATTCGGGCAGGATGAAGCGGCGATTGAAAGGGGCGAAACCCTTATGTGTATTGATCGTCAGGACTTTTATTGAAAATCCTTGCTTGTTTTGTGGCATACTCGCGACGCACTCCTTTTCATCATCAATAGAATCAAAGTGTAGTCTTTGTCACAAATGGGTGGTGAAAGAGGGCGAAAATTAGGGCGTTATCCGAAAATTGTTTTACATTGAGGAAATCGTTTCCGGCTTGTGCCGGTAGCACTTGGGCGACCTGTTGGGTCTGCCAGGAGAACTGAATGAAATGGTCTAATCGTATTCAAATTATCACGGGTCAAACGTTGTTGCATATTGCTATGCATCTGCTGGTGATCGCTGCACTGATCTGGGGCTGGAAGCACAAAGCGCTGGTTGATGTGTGCAGTACGCTGGTGGCGATGTACGCACTGGTTTTTGTTGCCATGCTGGTGACACAGCGCATTGCCCGTTTACGTACTCTCGGCGATTATCTTGAAGAAGCGACCACCACTTACTACTTTGGCGCCGCCATGATGACACTGTTCCTGGTGTCGCGGATTTACCACAACAACCTGCTGCTGGCGTGTCTCGGCGTAGTGATGTTGCTGGGTCCGGCGCTGGTCTCGCTGCTGGCGAAAGAGCCACCGCGACGAATCGAAAACAAACGTAGTTAAGTTGAAGGCCACCGGAAGGTGGCCTTCCTGTTTTCAGGCGGTTAAGTTGTGTCAGGAAATGTGAGCTATCTCGCACACTTCTCTTAAAGCTGTTACACTCGCCCGCTTACGCATCGTAGTTTGCGCCCTTTTCACGCGTCAGCCCTGGCTGGCGTCACTATCCCTCTGAAAACTACACCGTGAATCACGGTCAGAGCGGACCGGAGTAAATCACTTAATGTCTTTTGACTCTCTCGGCCTGAGTGCCGATATTTTGCGCGCGGTCGCCGAACAAGGCTACAGCGAACCCACTCCTATCCAGCGCCAGGCGATTCCTGTTGTGCTGGCAGGCCGCGATCTGCTGGCGAGCGCCCAGACCGGCACCGGCAAAACAGCCGGCTTTACCTTACCGATGTTACAAAAACTCTCTGCCACTGCCACGCCCATCCGCGGTCGTCGCCCGGTGCGCGCCCTGATCCTGACCCCAACCCGTGAACTCGCGGCGCAGGTCGGCGAAAACGTCAGCGACTACAGCAAATATCTCTCGCTGCGTTCCATGGTGGTGTTTGGTGGCGTCAGCATCAATCCACAGATGGTAAAACTGCGTGGCGGCGTCGATATCCTGGTGGCAACGCCTGGACGCCTGCTGGATCTGGCACAACAGAATGCGGTTGACCTGTCACAGGTCGAAATTCTGGTGCTGGATGAAGCGGACCGTATGCTGGATATGGGCTTTATCCACGACATCCGTCGCGTACTGGCACGTCTGCCGGCCAAACGTCAGAACCTGCTGTTCTCTGCCACCTTCTCTGATGAGATCAAAGGCCTGGCTGAGAAACTGCTGACCAACCCGGAAATGATTGAAGTGGCTCGCCGCAACACCGCCTCCGAGCAGGTCGCGCAGCAGGTGGCTTTCGTTGATAAGAAGCGTAAGCGTGAATTGTTGTCTCAGCTGATTGGCGAAGGCAACTGGCAGCAGGTGCTGGTCTTTACCCGTACCAAACACGGCGCGAACCACCTTGCCGAGCAACTGGGTAAAGATGGTATCTCCGCTGCCGCGATCCATGGCAACAAAAGCCAGGGTGCACGTACCCGCGCGCTGGCCGACTTTAAGTCAGGCGGAATTCGCGTCCTGGTTGCCACCGATATCGCGGCCCGTGGCCTGGATATCGAAGAGCTGCCACACGTCGTGAACTATGAGCTGCCTAACGTCGCCGAAGATTACGTTCACCGTATTGGCCGTACCGGCCGTGCGGCGGCGACAGGTGTCGCACTGTCGCTGGTTTGCGTCGATGAGCATAAACTGCTGCGTGATATCGAACGTCTGCTGAAGCGTGAAATCCCGCGTCTGGCCGTTGAGGGTTATGAACCCGATCCGAGCATCAAAGCGGAGCCGATCATCAACGGTCGTCAGCAGCAGTCTCGCGGCGGTGCAGGTGGCGGCGGCGGCGGCCGTGGTCGCAGCCAGGGCGGACAGGGTGCAGGCGCATCGCGCTCATCTTCATCCGGCGAAAAGCGTCCTCAGGCGCGTCGTCAGAGCCAGGCCGCTCCTCAGGGCGATAGGCCCGCAGCCCGTCCGCGTCGTCCGGCAGCAGCGAAGCGTACCGGAAACGTCTGAGTATGAGGGTTTTACTGGCACCGATGGAGGGCGTGCTGGATTCACTGGTGCGCCAGCTGTTATCGGAAGTAAACGACTACGATCTCTGCATCACTGAGTTTTTGCGCGTGGTCGATCAACTGCTGCCGGTAAAATCTTTCTACCGTCTCTGCCCCGAACTGCATAACGCCAGCCGCACGCCTTCCGGCACGCGGGTGCGTATGCAGCTGCTGGGGCAGCATCCCGAATGGTTAGCCGAAAACGCCGCACGTGCGGTGGAGCTGGGCTCATGGGGTGTGGATCTCAACTGTGGTTGTCCTTCTAAGCTGGTCAACGGCAGCGGAGGCGGCGCAACTCTTCTTAAAGATCCCGATCTGATCTATCGCGGCGCGAAAGCGATGCGTGAAGCGGTGCCTGCAGATTTGCCGGTAACGGTGAAAGTGCGGCTCGGCTGGGACTCCAGCGCCCGCAGTCTGGAGATTGCCGATGCGGTGCAACAGGCCGGTGCCAGCGAGCTGGCGGTGCATGGGCGGACCAAAGAAGAGGGCTATCGCGCAGAGGCGATCAACTGGCAGGCGATTGGCGACATTCGTCAGCGGCTGCGCATTCCGGTGATTGCCAATGGCGAAATCTGGGACTGGCAAAGCGCGCAACACTGTATGGCGGTAACCGGCTGCGATGCGGTGATGATTGGCCGTGGCGCACTGAACATCCCCAACCTGAGCCGGGTAGTGAAATATAACGAGCCGCCGATGGCCTGGCCTGATGTGGTGCGGTTATTACAGAAATACAGCCGGCTGGAAAAGCAGGGCGATACCGGTCTCTATCACGTGGCGCGTATCAAACAGTGGCTCGGTTATCTGCGCAAAGCCTATGGCGAAGCCGATGGCTTATTCAGCGAAATCCGTGCGTTAAAATCGTCGGGCGACATTGCACAGGCGATTGATCGTCACGCACATGTTCATGGTTTGTGATAAAAAATCAGGCGACCCCTTAGCGGCCTGACGGTATAGTGGGAAAAATTTCCTGGACCCCTTGCCTGCTATGTCTGACTCCGCTGTGTTGAGCAACAGCCAGCTCAACAAACGAATCCTCTCTGTTATTATCTTCACCTTCTTCTGCTATCTCTCTGTCGGACTGCCGCTGGCCGTGCTGCCAGGCTTCGTCAAAAATCATCTTGGCTTCAGCTCCTTTATCGCCGGACTGATTATCAGCATTCAATACTTTGCGACGCTGCTCAGCCGTCCGCAGTCGGGCCGTCTGGCCGATCGCCTTGGGCCAAAGCGGGTGGTGATGCTGGGACTGCTCTGCTGCGGTATGAGCGGGGTGCTGACTATCGTGGCCGCACTGCTGAGCGGCTGGCCGTGGCTGAGTCTGGCGCTGCTGGCCATCGGACGGCTGTTTCTCGGCGTAGGTGAAAGCTTCAGCAGCACCGGCTCTACCCTGTGGGGTATGAACATCGTCGGGCCAATGCAGACCGCGCGCGTGATCTCCTGGAACGGTGTTGCGACCTATCTGGCCATGGCCGTCGGTGCACCGCTGGGCGTGCTGCTGAACAGTGAATTTGGTATGAGTGGATTTGCCGGGCTGATTGCGCTGATGGGCGTGGCGGGCTATCTGATGGCCAGTCGCAAACCGGCGGTGACGGTCAGTGTGGGCGAGCGCATTCCGTTTCACCGCGTCTTTTCGCGCGTCTGGCTTTATGGCCTGGCGCTGGGCTTCGGCACCATCGGTTTTGGCGTTATCGCCACCTTTATCACCCTCTATTTTGCCAGCCGTGACTGGCAGGGCGCGGCCTATGCGCTGACGCTGTTCAGCCTGGGTTTTGTGCTGGTGCGTCTGGGGTTTGGTCGCTTTATTACCCGTTTCGGCGGGCTGCGCGTGTCGCTCTTCTCATTCCTGCTGGAATGTCTGGGACTACTGATTATCTGGCAGGCGGACAGCGCCTGGCTGGTAGGGGCGGGCGCATTCCTTACCGGCAGCGGATTTTCGCTGGTCTTTCCGGCGCTGGGCGTTGAGGCGGTTAAACGGGTTGAGCGCCAGGATCAGGGCTCTGCGCTGGGCACCTATTCCGCTTTTCTCGATCTGGGCCTGGGTTTAACCGGCCCGGTGGCGGGATTGCTTATCGGACACTGGGGGGATGCAGTCAGTCTATCTGGCGGCGGCGTTGATGGTGCTGGGAGCGCTACTGATTACCCTGCGGCTTTACTGGCAGCAGCGGCTTATCGCCTGAATGACGATAAGCCGCAAACCGTTAAAAATGGCTGAACGCCCAGTAGAGCAGGGCAGAGAGCAGAATAGAAACCGGCAGCGTTAAAATCCAGGCGACGGCCAGGTTACGCAGCGTCGAGAGCTGCAAGCCGGAACGGTTCGCCGCCATGGTGCCCGCCACGCCGGATGAGAGCACGTGGGTGGTAGAAACCGGTAAACCGAAACCGTCTGCCGCGCCGATGGTCATCATCGCCACCAGTTCGGCGCTGGCGCCCTGGGCATAGCTCAGATGGGTTTTACCGATCCGTTCTCCCACTGTGACTACAATCCGGCGCCAGCCGACCATGGTGCCCAGTCCCAGCGCAATCGCCACCACCACTTTCACCCACATCGGAATAAAGCGGGTGGCGCTGTCGAGTTCCGTTTTCACTGCCTTAAGGTTGCGTTCCGTCTCCTGCGGCAGTCTGACCTCGGCGCTCTGCAGATGCTTGATCGATTCTGACGCCAGATACATCTGGTTGCGGGTATTGGTCACCGCCTGGGCTGGAATGTTTTCCATTGAACCGTAACGACGAATCTCATCGCCGACTTCGCGCAGCGTCATCGCCAGCGCGGGCAGCACGTCGGGATTCATGCTGTTGCTGCCAACAAAGCCGGTCAGTACCTCACGGGCCGGAGGAGGGTTCGCCGAAGCGGGTTGCAGTTGCAGCAGCTGATGGGCGGTCACTTCGTTCAGCGCCGCGACGCGCGGGATCTGATCGGGTGGCAGCGATCGGTTCAGGGCGTAGGCGATCGGCATGGTGCCCACCAGGATCAGCATAATCAGCCCCATTCCTTTCTGACCATCGTTAGAGCCGTGCGCAAACGACACGCCGGTACAGGTCAGGATCAGCAGGCCGCGGATCCAGACCGGTGGCGGCTGATTGCTTTCTGGCGCCTGATAAAGCTGGCGATTGCGGATAAACAGTTTCATCACCCACAGCAGCAGCCCGGCGCAGACAAAGCCGACCACCGGCGACAGCAGCAGTGCATAGCCGACCTTCAGTGCCTGATCCCAGTCAACCCCGCTCAGACCGCTGCGTCCGTGCAGCATCGCATTGGCAACGCCGACGCCGATGATCGAGCCGATCAGCGTATGGGACGACGACGACGGCAGCCCTAAATACCAGGTGCCCAGGTTCCAGATAATCGCTGAGAAGAGCAGCGCATAGACCATGGCAAACCCGCTGCCGCTGCTGGCCTGCAGGATCAACTCCACCGGCAGCAGTGAGATAATGCCAAACGCCACCACGCCGCTGGAGAGCAGCACACCCAGAAAGTTACAGAAACCGGACCAGACCACCGCGACGCCGGGCGTCAGCGAATGGGTGTAGATCACGGTCGCCACGGCATTGGCGGTATCGTGAAAGCCATTCACGAACTCAAAGCCGAGCGCAATCAGCAGTGCCAGCCCCAGCAGAAAGAACGGCAGATAGCTGGTGACCGGCATATTGGTCTCTTCAACATCGCTGACCAGATTGAGACCGGCGAACGCCAGTCCGGCAACCAGCAGAATAAAGAACAGCGGTTTACTGAAACGGCTATTTTTGCCGTTGAAATCGGGGCGACCTCGGGCTGATGAGGAGGAGAGACTGTTTTCGCTCATGGTGTACCTCTGGTGGCTGATGCCGGATGCTGATTTGCACCGGGTCAACGCAGTGTGATACGCGCTTTATATGACAGATTAATGATCGTCGGACGGGGCATTCTGAGCGGAGTGCGGGGAAAAACGCAGAAACGCAGGCAATAAAAAAAGCCAGCGACAGGCGCTGGCTTCTGAAAGCAGGACGGCAATTACGAGCTGGTATTGGCCGCGGCTGCAGGGGCTGCTGGTGTTACCGGAGCGGCCGGTGCGGCTGGCTCAGTGGCCGGCTGCTGTGGCTGCGCGGCATCACTGTTTGCGCCCTGAGAGGTGACTGGCGTCATTGGCTCTTCCTGTGGCACAGCCTGCGGATTTTCCGGCATCGGAACTGGCGCAGTCTGGATGTTGTTCTCCACGCCGTTCACTTTTACTGGCATACCGGTACGGCGCTGAATCGCGCCATTAACCTGATCCTGATTGACGCTGGCATCAACCAGAACTTTGCTCACCGCCTGATTCAGCGTAATCGGCACCAGCTCACGCGAGTTGAACTGCTCTTCGGTGGTCGACAGCGGGTTATGCACTTCTACATACCGTGAACCGTCTGGCTCCACGGTCGCTTTTACCGGCTGATCAACGAACTGTACGCGCGTACCGACCGGCACGTTCTGATACAGCCATTTGATATCGTCAGCGCGCAGACGCACACAACCATGGCTCACGCGCAGGCCGATACCGAAGTTGGCGTTGGTGCCGTGAATCGCATAGAGGCGACCGATATAGAGCGCATACAGGCCCATCGGGTTATCCGGGCCTGGCGGGAAGACCGCTGGCAGGGTTTCACCGCGCGCCGCGTAATCCGCATGCATGCCTTTGGTTGGCGTCCAGGTCGGGCCATCTTTTTTTACGTTCTACCGCTGTGGTCCAGTTAATCGGGGTATCTTTACCCAGTTCACCGATACCAATAGGCAACACCACCACGGTTTTGCTGCCTTTCGGATAGTAGTAAAGACGCATCTCCGCGCTGTTAATCACAATGCCTTCACGCGGTGCGTCCGGCAGGATCAGCTGCTGTGGGATGATCATTTTGCTGCCAGCCTTAGGCAGATAAACGTCAACACCCGGATTGGCTTCCAGCATATTGCTGAGGCCCATCTGGTACTGCGCCGCAAAAGCTTCCAGCGGCAGTTTGCTGTCTTCAGGGACAGTAATTTCGATATTTTCGCCGATCAGACGGCTGTTGGCCGGCGGTAACGGGTAAACCACAGCAAAGGCTGACTGGCTGAAGGCCGCCAGAGCCAGTGCGATTGAAGCGAAAGCGCGAATGATTTTCATATTTTACAATTCTTTATCGCCATATTTCAGGCTGTTCAGTGTGTCGAATTCATGCTGGCCAATGTGACCTGCTGCGCATTATATGTTCATTAATCTGACGTTGTGAATCGGGATTTTAACCTGCCTGCAATACTTTACGTAAATTCACCGCGGATGTTAGCGCATTTCCGGAAAGCAGGGCGCTAAAAATGGGGCTTTCCGGGCTTATCGCTGACTAAGGTTGCCACTGTGTTTGTTCGCCGCTGAGTTTGCGGTTCAGGAAAAAGGCGGCACTGATTAACGCCAGATGGGTCAGCGCCTGCGGCGTGTTGCCCAGCGCATGGCCGTGGCTGTCAAACTCCTCCGCGTAGAGGCCCAGTGGATTGGCGTAGCTCAGCAACTTTTCAAATTCAAAATGCGCTTCCTGAATCCGGCCCGCGCGCGCCAGACACTCGACATACCAGAAGGAGCAGGCTCCGAACGACCCTTCTGAACCTTTCAGGCCATCGGCGGGCGTCTCATGCGTATTGTAACGGCGCACCATACCGTCGCTGACCAGATTGGTTTTGATCGCATCCAGCGTGGCAATCCAGTCCGGGTCGGTGGCTCCCACAAAACGCACCAGCGGCATCAGCAGCATTGAGGCGTCGAGATATTCGCCATGACGGGTCGAAGAGAAGTGACCCTTCTCACTGTTCCAGAAGTTAGCCCAGATATCTTCGCGGATCTCCCGGCGCGCCCGATCCCAGCGTTCATAAGGCATTGGCAGCGATCGCTTCATGCCCAGACGCAGCGCGCGATCCATCGCCACCCAGCACATCAGACGAGAGTGCAGGAAATGTTCCGGTTCACCGCGCATCTCCCAGATACCGGCATCGGGCTGATCCCAGTTCTCACACAGCCAGTCGATCATTTTGACGACATGTTCCCAGCCGCGCTGGGAGATCGCCTCACCATATTTATTGGCCAGATAGACCGCATCCATCAGCTCGCCATAGATGTCGAGCTGGGTCTGCTGCCAGGCGTCATTGCCGATGCGCACCGGACGGGAGTCGGCATAGCCGGAGAGATTCAGCAGCTCCATCTCGTGTAGCTCGGTGCCGCTGTCCAGCCGGTACATGACCTGCAGGCGCATCTCATCGTGATGGCTGTTTTCAACGCAGCGACCAACCCAGTGGGTAAAGAGTTTGGCTTCATCAATATAGCCCAGCCGCATCAGGGCATACATGCTGAACGAGGCGTCACGGATCCAGGAGGCGCGATAGTCCCAGTTGCGTTCACCGCCCAGCTCTTCGGGCAGGCCAAAGGTTGCCGCCGCCGCAATAGAGCCGTGCTGATGTGAGGTCAGCAGTTTGAGGACCAGCGCCGAACGCTGCACCATTTCGCGCCAGCGTCCCTGATAGTTACTGTGGGCGCTCCAGCGTCGCCAGTAGTTCAGCGTCTCTTCAAAGCAGTGTTCGGTGGTCAGCGCTTCGATATGCGCATCATCCACGCTGCCAAATTCAAACTGCGCATGTTCACCGGGTTGTAACGTGAAGAGGGCGGTCGCGCTCTCATCCTCCAGCGTCATCACCACGCTGGCGGCGAGACGCAACGACGGCTGGCCTTCGGCATGAAAATCGATACAGCCGTTGTGCGCCTCTGCGCGGGTCTGCGCCCGGGCATAGTCGTGGCGCGGTGAACAGCGCAGGCTAAAGGTCGCGCTGCCGCGTACCATTTTGACCCGCCGGATCAGACGCGGCAGCTTGTCCTTGTCATCACAAATCGGCATGTAGTCGGTAATCTCCGCCACGCCTTCATCATCCAGCCAGCGGGTCTGCAGGATGTTGGTATCGGGCAGGTAGAGCTGCTGACGTCGCGCATTGGGCCAGTCAGGGGCCAGGGAGAAAAGCCCGGCATCATCGCTGTCGAGCAGGGCGGCAAAGACCGACGGGCTGTCGAGTTCCGGCCAGCAGAGATAATCAATGGTGCCATCATTCGCGACCAGTGCGCAGGTGCGCAAATCTCCGATCACGCCATGGTCTTCAATCTTACGTTTTACCTTACTCATCCTCATCTCCCTGTCAGTGTCCATCCTAACTATAGCTGAGCCATCTGATGCGGCTTCGTTTGGGCACAGATGGTTAACGTACGGTTGAATGAGGCAGGGAAGGGGTGAGGGCGGGTGAAACATGGGAAATCGCCAGCAGGGTCGCCTGTCGCTGCTCAGCGTCGGCGACCTTTGCCACCGGTCAGCTCACTCTCATAGCCGGTGGCGTCTGCTGGCGAATCCGTGGTTCATTTATTCCTGATCGGCACGACGATTGTGCCAGCGGCGGATCACCCAGCGCAGCGCAAAGGCGAAAACCACTGCGCCGACCAGCCACAGCAGATGCTTCAGATGCTGGTCGAGTTTATGCAGCCACGGCGCGATGATGCCGCCCGCGAAATAGCCCAGGGTGACAAAGATCAGCGCCCAGATGGCCGCCCCGATGACGTTAAGAATAAAAAACTTCATCGGATTGAGGCGGCTGGCCCCAATGATGATTGGGCCAATCAGTCGAAAGCCATACATAAAGCGCACGCCAATCACAAACAGGCTGGGACGGCGTTTAATCAGGCGGTTCGCCTTGACCACTTTATCCTGATGCTTTTTAAAGCGGCGCAGGATCTGTGTGCCCCAGCGGCGACCGACCCAGTAGAGCAGTTGATCGCCGACAATACCGCCACCCATCGCGGCCAGCACCACCCCTACATAATGCAGCAGCCCCTCATGCGCGGCGACGCCGCCCAGCAACGTAAATGTTTCCCCCTCGGCGATACAGCCAATAAAAAGTGCCAGATAACCGTACTGCGTAATTAATGCGTTGATATCCAGATGCAAAATGACCCTCCCTGTTCAGTGACTGTTTCTTCAAGTCTATACGCGATTTGGCTTCGCTTCCGCCCATGGCTCATGGGGCGTTTATTTATGCTGTTTTTTTTGTCCGGTCACCACGAAAGTTTCGCTGCCGTTTATACTTGAGAGGACGCTGCCCCCAAAGACGGATGCATTATCGGGCGGCCCACTGCATCAGAGGAGTGAATCTATGAATCATGTCTGGGGTCTGCTGGCGCATCCGAATCAGGAAATGCGTCATATCAAGCAAGAGAATGAGAGCGTATCTCACCATTACACCCACCATGTTCTGCTGATGGCGGCGATTCCGGTGATCTGCGCCTTTATCGGTACAACTCAGCTGGGCTGGAATCTGGGCGAGGGGCAATATGTGCAACTCAACCTGTTGACCGGGATTGGGCTTGGCATTCTGTTCTATCTGATTATTCTGGGTGGCGTCGCGGTAATGGGACGCGTGATTCACTGGATGGCACGTGATTATCCGCAGCGCCCCGGCGTACAGCGCTGTACGGTGTTTGCGGGCTATGTGGCCACGCCGCTGTTTCTCAGCGGGCTGGTGGCGCTCTATCCGCTGGTCTGGCTCTGCGTGCTGGCGGGCGCCCTGGCGCTGCTCTACACCGGCTATCTGCTCTATATCGGTATTCCACTATTTCTTAATATTGACCGTGACGAGAGTCTGCGCTTTTCCGGTTCAACGCTGGCCATCGGCGTGCTGGTATTTGAAGTATTACTGGCATTAACCGTGGTGCTGTGGGGATACGGACCGCATCTGTTCTGACCGACCGCTGCCGCCACTCTGGCGGCAGTTCTCTTTTTTACGCCCGGAAACACTCTCACCAGGAAATTTCTTAACCTTACGGGTATGATATCGCCGCCAGCCCGCGCTCTGACCTCACTGAAGCGGGCGGCCTGTGTCGGTCTGACACAGTACATATTCATAACCGGGTTTTTTCTACGATGCCTGCAAAAATTCGTTCCACCCTGCTTTCGCTGGCGCTGCTCGTTTCAGGGCAGATTGTTTCACTTCCGGCGCAGGCGACGACGTCGCTGTCGCAACTGGCGCCGATTGCTCAGCCGCAGATCGCCTCTGGCAGTGCGATGATTGTCGATCTCACGACCAATAAAGTGCTGTTTTCAAGCCACCCTGATCGGGTCAGGCCCATTGCCTCCATCACCAAGCTGATGACTGCTATGGTGGTGCTGGATGCGCATCTGCCGATGAACGAGATGATAACTGTCGATGTCAGCCAGACGCCGGAAATGCGGGGTGTATTCTCACGCGTTAAGCTCAACAGCCAGATCAGCCGCCGGAATATGCTGCTGCTGGCGCTGATGTCCTCAGAAAACCGCGCCGCCGCCAGCCTGGCTCATGCTTATCCGGGCGGCTATAACGCTTTTATCCGGGCGATGAACGCGAAAGCGCGGTCACTGGGCATGAAACAGACCCGCTACGTGGAGCCAACCGGCCTGTCGACGCAAAACGTCTCCAGCGCGCAGGATCTGGTTAAACTACTCAAAGCGACGCGGGAATATCCGCTGCTTGGCGCGCTCAGCACCACTAAAGAGGAGACGGCGGTGTTTGCCCATCCGAGCTATGCGCTGCCGTTCCGCAACACCAACCATCTGGTCTATAAAGATGACTGGCATATTCAGCTGACTAAAACCGGCTACACCGATGAGGCGGGCCACTGCCTGGTGATGCGCACCATGATTAATAATCGTCCGGTGGCGCTGGTGGTGCTGGATGCCTTTGGCAAATATACCCACTTTGCCGACGCTAACCGTCTGCGCAGCTGGATTGAGACCGGTAAAGCGGCGCCGGTGCCGGCTGCCGCACTGGCCTATAAAAAACAGAAGTCGGGCCAGGTTGCCAGTAATGGGGCCAGCAGCGCCGACGTTGAGTAGAATATAGCCGGTGTTGCGCGCTGCGGACACTGGCATTACCTGCAGGCTGAGCGGGTATCCGGGATGATGCAGGCAGAGGCGTACAGCGATTTTCACGCTTCTGTCTGCACCGAATTAGCCCGAAAAATGCCCGTTATTCCTATATTGCCATCCCTTGCAAAGCCCTACACTACGCGCGACTGGCGAGGGACGATCGCCTGATTTAAGCTGCCGGAATCTTACTCATATGTTTAAGCTACGATCCTTTTTTTGCATTGTTAATGCTGGCGCTGGTGGCGTTTGCCCCGGCGCTGACGCTGGCCGCGGATGATAAGGCCACTGCTGCTCAGGAACAGGATGCTCCGCCGAAGCTGAATGCTGCGGTTGAACTGCCGAAAATGCAGAAGATCCTCGATAAAATCAAAAGTCAGGTCTCCGTTGATGCTGGCGAAAACAAGCTGACTCAGCTGAATGAAATGGCGCTTGAGCTCTCAGGCAGTGCCGACACGCTGGGCCAGGCGCTGCTCCCCGATCGCCAGCAACTGGAAGCCCAGTTGCAGGTTCTGGGGCCGGCACCTAAAGCCGACAGCGGCGTAAAAGAGACGTCGGAAGTGACGCGCAAGCGTAACGCGCTGGAGAGTCAGAAAAGCAAACTCGACGACCAGATCAAACAGGCCGAAGGCATTAAAAATGGCGCGCTGATGCTCTCCTCGCAGATTGTTAACCTGCGCCGCGATCAGCTGAAAAGCCAACTGGCGCTGAACTCCGGCACCATTCTGGGGCCGCGCTTCTGGTCACCGCTGCTCAATAGTCAGGATCTGGATGGCGAGAAAATCGGTGAATTCCTGCAGGAGTTGCAGGACACTGCGGCACTCTCATGGGAGCCGGGCTGGCGCGTGGGCAGTGTCTTCTGGCTGTTGGCTGCGATGCTGGTGATGACGGCTGGCCGTCGTTACAGCGAAGAGTTTCTGGCCTGGATTAGCATTCACAAACTGCCGGAAGGGAAGCTGCGCCGCAGTTTCCTGGCGGCAGCGATAGCCCTGACCACCCTGGTGGCTGTCGTCCTCACCTTTAACTTTATCGCCCTGGCCTTTACCCGCCGTGATGAGGTTTCTGAAAACGTTCAGGACTTTGTGGATCAACTGGTTCGGCTCAGTGTCTTTTGTGGCCTGATTGCCGGACTGGGACGCGCTTTCCTCTCTACCCGTCGACCCAGCTGGCGGTTACCGACCATCTCCAATGAAGTGGCGATGGCGTTAAAACCGTTTCCACCGATTACCGCCGTGCTGGTCTTTATCTTCCAGACGGTCGAAGCGTTTAACTACAGCGTCGGCACCAGCCTGAATACCACCATTTTTGCCAACGGGCTGACGGCACTGCTGATTGGTACTACCGCGCTGGCGATCAGCATGCGCACCAACCGGGTTCGTCGCCGTATGACCCAGGCGGGCACACCACCAGAGGCTCGTTCTACGCTGGTCGGACTGATCCAGATGGGCCTGACGCTGACCGGCATCGCCATTCTGGTGTCGCTGCTCATCGGTTACGTCACGCTGGCACGCTTCCTGAGTTATGAAGTGATCTGGTGCGGCCTGCTGTTTGGTTCGTTCTACTTCCTCAGTCATCTGCTCAACGATGGCTGTGAGAGCCTGTTCTCGACCAGTAACGCAACCGGTCGCCGTATTCAGAGTTCGCTTAACATCAATGAGCGCCATCTGCAGCAAACGGCTACGTTGCTGACGGCCATCGGTAAAACCTTCCTGGTGCTGGTTGTGGCGCTGGCGCTGGTCAACGGGACCTTTGCCTCTTCAACGCCGATTGAACTGCTGCAAAAAGTGATTGAGTTCTGGGGCGGTAAAGGGCTTGAATCCCTGAATATCGTCCCGGCGCATATGGTGAATGCGATTATCTGCCTGATCGTCGGCATCTATGTGCTGCGAACGGTGCGCCGCTGGCTCGACACTGATTTTCTGCCGAAAACCACCATGGATGTGGGCATGCGGGTGTCGCTGGTGACGCTGTTCAGCAACATCGGTTATGTACTGGTCATCCTGCTGACGTTGTCGATCATGGGTCTGCAGTGGAATAAGCTGGCCTGGATCGTCAGTGCCTTGTCGGTAGGTATCGGTTTTGGCTTACAGGAGATTGTGAAGAATTTTATCTCGGGGCTGATTCTGTTGACCGAGCGGCCAGTGAAGGTTGGCGATCTGGTGAGCATCAGCGGTATCGAAGGGGATATCCGCCGGATTAACGTGCGCGCTACCGAGATCCAGCTGGGCGATAAATCCACGGTGATTGTGCCGAACTCGCAGTTTATCTCGCAGAACGTGCGAAATGCCACCATGGGTAATGCGCAGGGGGTGGTCACGATTACGCTGACGTTCCCGCTCGACATCGATCCGGCGAAAGTGCGCGATATCCTGCTGGAAGTCTACAACGAAAATGAACGCATTCTGGAGACGCCAGAGCCATCCGTTTCGTTTAAAGATCTGACTCAGCAGGGAATTATACTGAGCGTCACCGGTAACGTGGCGGGTCAGCGCCAGATCGCAGGGGCGAAGAGCGATCTGCTGTTCGATATTCTGACGCGTCTGCGTAAAGAGGGCATTCTGCTTTCCACACCGCAAACCATGATTATCGAGCGCCGTCAGCAGATGGCGGGTGCGGAGCCGGTCCCCGAAGAGAAGCTGGTTTAGGTGTGAAAGGGCCGACTTCTGTCTAATGCTGATCAGTTAAGATCAGATTTGTAAAGGCTGCCACGGTCAAACGTGGCAGCCTTTTTTCTGGGCGAGCGAGCAGCAGCGGCGCTCAGGCCTTCACTATCGTGCCCTTTTTAACAATACACACTGAAGTTTCAGAGCAGGCTGGGGCCGGGCAGGGGCAGGTAATCCGCAGCGCTGAACAGAATGAGTCTGCCAGGAGAGCCCGCAGGACGCGGGCGAAAGGCGGGGCGGCACAGGATGTGCCATCCCCGGCGGTCCGTCAGGCAGGCGAATGAAGTGAAGGAACCGCGCAGCGGCGCGAGGACCGCCAGCCCCTGCCCGGCACCAGACTGCGTTATCCCCTGTCGCTTAACTGACTGCCATTAGACTTCTGTCGGCCTTTTTCATATTCAAACGCTGGCTTCTCAGCCCGTTCACACTTCGCTTTCTACAGGGATTCAACGCGGCTGGTGTGCTGCCCGTCTCGGCTCACCGAGCGAATTGCCACCGCACCGCTGACCTGCGGCGGTCTGGTGGCATCGTAGCGCTGCCAGTTTGTGCCCTTGTCCAGGCTGTACTCCAGAGTAACGCCCGGTAAGGCCACGTTCATCGACAGGATGCCATCAACGATTCTGGCTCCCGGCACCGGCAGGCGATAATCGATACCCGCCTTATCCAGCTTCGCCAGTTCCCGCTGTCCCAGCAGATTGGCAAATCGCTGCCAGTCATTCAGGCGTGCCTGCAGATCGACGAGATGGGTTTTACCCCCCCGCATACTCCTGACCCGCCTTGTAATCCTGCTCCCAGCTGGCGCGGTGCCAGCTTCGTTCCGCTGCTGCAAACAGGCGAGGATAGATCATGTGCTCCATTTGAGCATCAGTGCGTACCGTTTCGCTCCACAGCTGGGCCGAAATGCCGTAAGCACCGCTCCAGAGCTTCTCTGATTTGGCGCTGAAAAAGTTGCCGTCGCGATCCACCGAGGTTTCAGCATTCTGCGGCAGGTTGTCCGGCGCGAAGCCAAAGATTTTGCGCTCGTCGTTGAAGCGCGTGCCCCAGTAATAGCCGCGTTCCAGCGGGTTAACTTCATACGGAAAATCCAGATAGAGATAGTCGGGGCTGGAGATCACCACGTCGTAACCTTTCTGTGACCAGTCGCTGGCTGTGTCAAAACCGCCCCAGTAGAGGGTGTCCCAGAAGTTGACCGCGACGCGCGGTGTGGCAAAGGCTGCTGAATCTTTGGCATGTTTTAAACCATCCTGCCAGGCCTGCATTTTGCCAATACCGTGCCGGTTAACAATGTCACTGACGGTCAGGGCAAAGTAGCTCGGCAGGTGCGCCAGATCGTCCACTTTGCCGCTCTTCACCAGCGCCTGACAAACCTGCGATTTCGCCCACGGCAGATCTTCTTTACTCCAGTCGCGCAGACCGGTGCCCGGTTTAGGGTCGCGTTTATCCGAGTAGCCAGCACCCAGCCGGATATTCTTCGCTTCGTCACCGCCAAAATGCCAGACACCGAGCGGCTGTCCCGCTTCCCGGTGCATTGCCTGCATCTCACCGATCACTTTATCGACAAACCGCTGCGAACCCGCAATGCAGGGATTGAGATAGCTGGTGCGATCATAGAGCTGCACCGAGGTGGTATTGGAGTCGTCGGTGGGATCGATCAGGCGATACGCACTGGCCTGTTCAGATTGTCCCTCCTTCATCAGCCGCTGATAGCGCGCTTCCATGGCGATGACGGCGGCACGGGCATGGGCGGGCATATCGATTTCCGGGATCACCTGGATGTGACGGGCCTGCGCATACTTCACAATCTCGATGTAGTCGGCACGGCTGAAGTAGCCGCTGCCGTTGTTATCGCTGAACGGACCGGAACCGAGCTGCGGCAGCAGGCAGCGCTGTTCGCTCAGGTCATGGCAGCGTTTAGCCCCCACGTCAGTCAGTTCCGGTAAGCCGGGAATCTCAATCCGCCAGCCCTCATCGTCACTGAGGTGAAAGTGGAAGCGGTTCATCTTCCAGGCCGCCATCTGATCAAGCAGCCGCATGACCGCCTGTTTACTGTGAAAGTTACGGGCAACGTCGAGAAACGCGCCGCGATAGGCAAAGCGTGGCGCATCATGGGCTTCCAGCGTGGCAAAACGCGGCGCGCCTTCTGTAGGAATCAGCGAGAGAATCGACATCAGACCGTAGAACGCACCGGCAGCATCGTAGCCCACCACAATGGCACGGCGTGGGGTGATATCCAGATCGTATGCGCCCGGTTTAGCCTGTTTGCCGCTGAAGTGACCCGGTTTGATCTGCGTCCTGATGGCAAATCCGGCAGGATCTTCTTTCAGGCCGAGCAGGGTCAGACGCTGCTTCACCGCCTCACCGGTTTCACGGGTCAGCCCGGTCAGAGACAGACTGACGCCACGGCTGAGATCGGCATCCTGCGGACGCAGTTTTACCGCAAGCGGCGTGGGTGTGATTTGACCGCGCAGCGCGGAGGCGGGCAGGGTGGCAACATCGCTGTTTTTATCAAACCGGCTGGCGGGTTGCATCAGGATATTCCGGTCATCGGCACTGCGTCGCCAGTTATCCCCCAACGGCAACACAAACTGGCTGGGATCTTCATGATCGGTGCTGGCAATAATTTTGGGGGTGGCCTGCCCGGACGTCACATACCAGCGCGGCATCACATCCGTGGCAAACAGCTGCCAGTATTCGTTAACGATCGGAATCTGCACCGATTCGCCCGCGCCAATGCCGGTGAACTTCTCAGTCGGCTCCAGCCGGGTCAGGTCGCCGACCAGATGGGTCATTTTAAACTGTTCGTTATCGACCCGCAGCGTCTGGTGGACGTTGCTCATGTAGATTGCCCAGTGTTTATCGGTCAGGGCTGGGCCGTTATTGATCAGGGTAATGATGGCGCGATTGCAGGCGGCATAGTCGGCACCCAGCGCAGCGCAGTCGGTGCCATGCAGTGCGGCCTGATTATCGTTCACCTGATAAGTGACGCCAAACTGGCTGATCTGATTCACCACCTGCTGCGCTGACGAGCTGGCGTGGCCTGTGGCTGCAGCGCCCAGCAGAGTGAGCGCGATAAGGCTTAACTTAAACATATTGATTCATCCTTGCTGCTGAAGAGATATCCGGGAGTCTGCAGGGCGTCAGAACAGCGTAAACGGCACGATAACCATAAATTTGATGTCCTTCTCGTCCTGAAAAATGTTGCCGTAACCGCCGCTGTAACTGGGCAGATTGCTGTGATTGTCGTAGCGGGTGTAATGCAGTTTAAACAGGGTATCTTTGGCGCGGCCCTGCTGGATTTGATAGCTCAGATCAAGGTTCCAGGCGGACTCTTTCAGCCGCTGGCTCTGGTCAACGGTGGGCAGCGTGGCGGGTCTGGCATCCCAGCCCCAGACGTACGATGCGCCCACTTTCCATCCCGCCAGTTGCCACGGCGTTAAGTCGAGCATCGCCCCGGCAAAGATCGCTTTTTCGCCATTGGCGTTCCAGTCGGAACGGGCATCCCACCAGATATCCAGTCGTCCATTGGAGCTGGCGTAGCCTGGCGTCATGCGCTGCAGGAAGAAGCCCTGATTCCCCTCTGCTTTGACCCAGTTGCCTTCCAGGCGCAGATCAACCGGGCCGACGGTGTAACCGACCGTGATCGCCTGTAACCAGGCCAGGCCGTCATAGACATCACGGGGATTAGCGGCACCGCCCGCTACTTTGTCGTGCGCCCCATAAAACTGATAGCTGGTGTAAAGTGCATTGCCACCGGGCGTGGCTGACCACGAGGCTTTGGCAAAATATTGATCCATATAATCCGCCGCCTGGCCAAATGCGCCCTCAAGCACCAGGTTATTTTTGAAGTCATATTTCATACCGAACGAATGCAGGTAGCTGACAGATGTTTTGCCATCAGCCTGGCGAAAATTATATAAATCACGATACCAGGGCGCTTTATATTTGTCGCTCCACATCCAGGAGAGCGATAATGTACCAGCCTGCTGGAAATCATACAGCGCACCGACTTCGATGCCGCGATAAGTTCCGGGTAAAAAACTCCAGTGTGGCGCAATAATTGTCTGGCCGGTTGGCTGAATATAACCGGCACGCAACCAGTAATCGTTATATTTTAATTTCAGTGCGGCTTTATAAACAGAAGCACCGCCGCTGTCGCCATTCCACTTTTCATCCCAGCGGGTACGCGCCTTACTGAAGCCAATTTCATTGGGTGCGGCGGGGCCGCTGTTGGAAAGCTCAGCAGCACCGAAAATCGCGAGGTCCAGACCAATCCACTCTCCGGCATAGCCTGACTGATAGTCGAGATTACTGTTGAGCGAGGCATGATGTAAATTAGCCCGATACTGCCCCTGATATTCACTAGCGGGATTGGTGTCTCTGCGATCTCGCTGACGCTGCCAGTAAAAAAACATTACCTTTAAGCGATGAGTCCTCAATAAATCCGCTGGCGTAAGCCGGTGATGAACTTATTGCAGTTAACGCTATTAATACGGTGGCTATTTCAACTAACGCTAATGCGTAATTAATTTTTCGCATGATTATTCCTCCCTGAATGCAATCCGGATAATTAAGCAGAATATTATTATTGTGGCGTTAATCTATTTTTCGCGACGCGAATTATCAATTGGCAGCGTGGTGATTTGTGAACTATTGCGCAGAACCCGATGAGATAAAATAAAGCAGGTGCAATATGGGAGGGGAGATTAATTTTCTGATGAAAATGTTAGCTATTGGCAGGACTGTTGCAATGGGAAGCTGGTGGTGCGAACGGGCCTCCCGGTTGTATGACAATCAGCCTGCTCAGATAAGCAGGCTAATCCATAAGGCGATTAAACCTGCTTCACCGCCCATCCCTTTTGCTTACTGGTTTTGCCAATCCCAGGATTGAAGCTGTTGGTGGGATCGAGCTGGCGATAGAACGCCGCCAGCTGCGGTTTGGCCTGATAAAGATGTCCGACGTTATGTTCAGCGGGATATTCCGCGCCCCGCGCCTGAAGAATCTCCAGCATCTGAGCTTTGAGCGCATGCACATCGACGCCTTTTCTGACGATGTAATCCTGATGAAACACATGACAGAAGAAGTGACCATAGTAGAGACGATGGCTCAGCGAGGCGCGGATCTCATCGGGCAGGGTTTCGAACCAGTCCGCATCATTACGACGCAGGGCGATATCCAGCGCCAGAATGTCCTCGACCTCATCAGAATGCACTGCGTGGTAGCGCACCGCCGCACCCGCCGCTGCGAAGCGATGCAGAAAGGCGTGCGCACCTTCTTTGCCTTCACACTCGAAGAATTCGCCACCGCCTTCACGGAAGTAGTCGCGCAGATAGTTACGCGCTTCCGCCACGCCGTCGCCAGACATCTTCAGCATCAGATGGTGTTCATATTTGTCGCGATACTGCTTCATGCGTTTCGGCAGATGCGCCGGAAACAGTTTACTCAGGCGCTGCAACAGGCGATCGCTGAAGTGTGGTTTAACAAAAGAGAGTTTGCTCAGCCAGGCATCAACCCGCCCCTTCAGCGTGAAAAACAGCGGCATCTTGTCGGTGCCCAGCTTGTCGATCATCAGGAAGGTATCTTTGCCGTAGACTTCCGCAATGTCATAGATGTCGCGGTGCATATATTCGCCCGCCACCGGCAGATGGGTGAAATGCGCCAGCATGTGACGGCGGATATCGCTGAGAACGCCGGGCTCGTTGGTGCCGATGTAAAACACCTGCTGCTGCGGTTCGCTGGCGAAGGTATCGAGTCGCACCGCGAAGACCGCCAGCTTCCCGGCACAACCGGAGGCTTCAAACAGGCGACGCGCATCGGCGTTATAGCGGGCGGGCGTATCCGCATCCACTTCACGAACCCGGTCGGCATATTCATGATCGGAGGCGTGACGGCCATCGTGCTGCACATCTTTGGGCTGCCAGCGGTCATCATCCAGCCGCCCCAGAATCTCTTCCGGTGACGTCCCAAGATCGATACCGAGATGGTTCACCAGCTTCAGTTTTCCCTGCGCATCAATCTGGGCAAACAGCGCCATTTCACTGTAGGCCGGTCCGCGTTTGATCAGCGATCCGCCGGAGTTATTACAGATGCCGCCCAGCACCGAGGCACCAATGCAGGAGGAGCCAATCACCGAGTGGGGTTCACGCCCCAGCGGCTTCAGTGCTTTTTCCAGCTGATAGAGTGTGCTGCCGGGGAACGCCAGCACCTGCTGGCCTTCGTCGATCAGCTGAAGCTTATCCAGCCGCAGGGTACTGACAATCACCAGCGGACGATCATAATCGTCGCCATGCGGCGTCGAGCCCTCGGTCAGGCCGGTATTCGCCGCCTGCATCAGGATAATGACATCGGCATTTACCAGCGTTTGCAGTACCCGCCAGAGCTCCAGCAGCGTACCGGGAAACGCCACCGCCAGCGCCTCGCCTTCGCCGGAGCGAAAGCCTTTGCGATAGCGCGCGGTCTGTTCAGGTTCAGTCAGCAGATGGGTGGGGCCGACCAGGCGGCGCAGGTCAGAAAGCAGGGCAGAGGTTTGTATCATGAGCAATTCCCTTGTCTTATCAGTGCGTCCTAACTGTAGCACGTCAACTCACCTCAACGCAGTGTGACAGCGGCAGCTACCTGCTATTCTCATCTTGTGGCACACTGCCGCCTGTTTATTCGATATTGCGCAGTTACTTAAGAGAACCCAACCTGATGAAATGGATTTACTCTGTTAGTCTCGCTGTCTCCCTCGCGATGCAACCCGCATTGGCTGAGACAGTGCCAGGTAACCACCCGATGACCGAACAGGCGCGGGATGCCTTCGTCAACCAACTGCTTAAAAAAATGACGCTGGACGAGAAGATCGGCCAGCTGCGTTTAATCAGCGTCGGACCTGATAATCCGAAAGAAGTGATTCGCGACATGATTCAGAAGAGTCAGGTTGGCGCGATTTTTAATACCGTAACCCGTCAGGATATCCGCGCGATGCAGGATCAGGCGATGCAGCTCAGCCGCCTGAAGATCCCGCTGTTTTTCGCCTACGACGTTATTCATGGTCAGCGCACCATTTTCCCGATTCCTTTGGCGCTGGCGTCGAGCTGGGATCTGGATGCGGTGAAAGAAGTGGGGCGCGTCTCTGCCTATGAAGCGGCCGATGATGGCCTGAACATGACCTGGGCGCCGATGGTGGATGTCAGCCGTGAACCGCGCTGGGGCCGTGGCTCCGAAGGTTTCGGTGAGGATACGTATCTCACCAGCGAAATGGGTCGCAGCATGGTGCAGTCGATGCAGGGCAAAAGTGCTGCCGATCGCTACAGCGTGATGACCAGCGTGAAGCACTTCGCACTTTATGGCGCAGTGGAAGGCGGACGCGATTACAACACCGTGGACATGAGCCCGCAGCGCATGTTCCAGGACTATCTGCCGCCCTATAAAGCTTCACTGGATGCCGGCAGCGGCGGCGTGATGGTGGCACTGAACTCGATCAATGGCGTACCCGCCACGGCGGACAGCTGGTTGCTGAAAGATCTGCTGCGCGATAAGTGGAAGTTCAAAGGCATCACCATCAGCGACCATGGCGCAATCAAAGAGCTGATCAAGCATGGCGTCGCCAGCGATCCGCAGGAAGCGGTGCGCATCGCCCTGAAGTCGGGCGTCGATATGAGCATGAGCGACGAATATTACAGCAAGTATCTGCCCGCTCTGGTGAAGAGCGGCGACGTCACCATGGCAGAGATTGACGATGCGGCGCGCCATGTGCTCAATGTCAAATATGACATGGGCCTGTTTAACGATCCCTACAGCCATTTAGGTCCGAAAGAGAGCGATCCGCAGGACACCAATGCGGAAAGCCGTCTGCACCGGGCTGAAGCGCGCGACGTCGCGCGTAAGAGCATCGTGTTGCTGAAAAACCGCCTGGAAACGCTGCCGCTGAAAAAATCGGGCACCATTGCCCTGATTGGTCCGCTGGCAGACAGTCAGCGCGACATTATGGGCAGCTGGTCCGCCGCTGGCGTGGCGAAGCAATCCGTTTCGCTGCTGCAGGGCATGCGCAATGCCACCGAAGGCAAGGCTACGCTGCTCTATGAGAAGGGCGCCAACGTTACCGATAACAAAGGGATTCAGGACTTCCTGAACCTCTATGAGCAGGCGGTTTCCGTGGATACGCGTTCACCGCAGCAGTTGATTGATGACGCGGTTGCCAAAGCGAAGCAGGCCGATGTGGTGGTTGCCGCCGTGGGCGAAGCGCAGGGTATGGCGCACGAAGCCTCCAGCCGCAGTGACCTGGTGATCCCGCCGAGCCAGCAGAAGCTGTTAGCAGCACTGAAAGCCACCGGTAAGCCGCTGGTGATTGTGCTGATGAACGGACGCCCGCTGTCAGTGGTGAATGAAGATCGGATGGCCGATGCGATGCTGGAAACCTGGTTCAGCGGCACCGAAGGCGGCAACGCCATCGCCGATGTGCTGTTCGGCGACTACAACCCGTCGGGCAAGCTGCCGGTTTCCTTCCCGCGTTCAGTGGGTCAGATTCCTATCTACTACAACCATCTGCCAACTGGCCGCCCTTACAACTTTGCTAAGCCGAACAAATACACGTCGCACTACTACGACGCGGCTAATGGCCCGCTCTATCCGTTTGGTTACGGCCTGAGCTACACCACTTTCACCGTGTCGCCGGTAAAAATGTCCTCACCGACTATGCCGCGTAACGGCAGCATTGAAGCCAGCGTGACCGTGACCAACAGCGGTAAACGCGATGGCGCGACGGTGGTGCAGATGTACCTCAACGATCCGGTCGCTTCCATCAGCCGTCCGGTGCAGGAGCTGCGTGGCTTTAAGCGCATCATGCTAAAAGCGGGCGAGTCGCAAACCGTGACCTTTAAAATCGACGTGGATGCGCTGAAGTTCTGGAACCAGCAGATGCAGCATGTTGCAGAACCCGGCACATTCAACGTGATGATTGGACTCGATTCCGTTCGTACCGAGGATGGGCAGTTCAACTATTTATAACCGTCAGCCTTTCCCCTGACGTCAGGGGAAGGTGATGCGGCGCGTCGTTAGCGTCCTGCTACGGCGCGCCGCGTCATATCCACTATCAGAGCCATCATGATTAATCTGCGTGACCGCATTCAGCAGCAGGTATTCCGCCTTAACGGCCTGTCGATGAATGAATTTGACCTCTCTCAACCGCCTGGCGATCCCGGCCTGTTTGGCCCGGACAGCGTGATCTGGCGCGTCCACGGTGACTTCACCTCCATGATGTGCGGTGGGATCAGCGCGCTGCTGTTGCAGATGCTGCATCCGGCGGCGCTGGCGGGCGTCTGGGATCACTCCAATTTCCGCGAAGATATGATGGGCCGCCTGCGGCGCACCAGTCAGTTTATCGCGGTGACCACCTACGGTAATTCGCAGGATGCACAGACGCTGATTGACCGGGTGAAACGCATTCACCTGAAAGTCAGCGGCGTCGACAGCGAAGGCAAACCCTATGCCGCCAGCGATCCGCATCTGCTGACCTGGGTGCATGTGGCGGAGACCAGCCGTTTTCTGGCCGCCCATCTGCGCTACAAAAATCCACACCTCACCCGCGCCGGGCAGGATCAGTACTATCAGGAAGCGGCGCAGATTGCCGAAGCGCTGGGGGCGGAGAAGGTACCGAAAAGCGTTGTCGACGTCGCGGATTATCTGCAACAGATGCGTTCAGAGCTGCGCTTTGATCATCGCACTGCCGAAGTGACGCGATTGCTGATGAATGCCCCCGCACCCAGCTGGCAGGCAAAACCGGTGATGAAAATCATGCTGAAGTCAGGGTTCGGGCTGATGCCAGCCTGGGCGCAGGCAATGTCCGGTACGGAGATCGGCCGCTTTCAGCAGGCGATCATTGACCGGAAGATTAATGCGATTGCGGTGGGATTAAGGTGGTCGATTCAGCGCGGAGCCTGGTATCGGGCAATGGTGCGGATGGGAAGGGTGGGGTGAGGTGTTTAGTTGTAAAAGGATAGATTGATGTAGCCCATAAAAGATTCCTCAACCGCAGTGATAGATACCGGGGCCCGGGCAGGTGCTTTTGTGCAGACGTTAACTTATTGGGTTTAGCAATAATAGGCTACTTGACTTAAGTCGCAATGTTCTCTTTTTGTCAAAAAAAACATTGCTAAAGAAAGTTGAGTTAAGTTATAGACAGCAAGTTATGCTAGCCCTGAACATACTTTATGATCAATGGGGGCGACTAATTGAACGAAATTATCTACTGAGCTTAAAGTTTTTTAAGTCATGATAAATTTCTAACTTTAAGTTGGCCCCCCTTTTAATAAAGATTGCTAGGGTGTTTGGGGCTTTTGTTCGGCTTCAGTTGGTTCAGTAAGGGCTTTAACAATATTGGCCACAAATTCTGTTCCTTTAGCTGTAGTGTCGTCACCACCTAATAGATCATATTCAGTCCATACCAAAGAGAAGACCTCTGCAAAATATTCCTTAGTAATCCTGCTATTATCAAATTCACCAACAAATCTAGGGATGTCATCCCGTTTGCCATCAGCGATAGCTAATTTAAAAACTACAGCCATTGCTGTGTGATAAATTACATTATTAAAGTCTCTTTTGCTATCAAACTCATAGGCTTTCAATAGTTCAGTGCATTTTTTTAAAATCAAGTAAGAGTTCAAATAAAGTGCAAGCGGGTTTTTTTTATTAAATATTTGTCCATATCGCGTATTGTCATTTATTAGTGTTGAGGGTCTTGCCCTTGCATTATTCGGTTGAAGAAGAACAGTAGTTATGACGCATTGTGATAAGTATGGTATAGATACGATGCGAGAGGCAGGCTTGCCCTCATTTTTGTATAAATTTTTTCTTCGATCGTAGAAATAACCATTAGCTTTGAAGAAATCCTCTATATCACGATGTATTACGTCTGCACTTCTTAAGGAAGCCGGAGGGATACTAGTCTGACTATTAGTTGCCCTTATTATTTTATCTCTCGATTCAGCATTACCCTCACAAATAACACGAACCAATACATTTCTTACTTCATGGTTATCTTCTTCCAAATTAGAAAAATAGTTATAAATTTCGTGTGATGTTTGTAGTCCATTAACCACTTGCGGGTTTTCTATAGTTAAGGTTTTACCTGAGAGAACAGCTTTTGATGTGATTACCGTCACACCATTATTTAAAAACCAAAAATCTTCCTTACCTGAGGTCAGAGTTTCTTGAATAGCTACGTTTACTACAACATCTCCATTATGATCTCTCACGTTTGACTCAAAAATGCTTCTCGAAAGAGAATCGTTATCAGAAATAAACTCGTAGTATTTTTTCAGGTTAACTAGGCAAAGATAGCTACCAGTAACTGTTGCAATAGGCGATTCAGCTAACTCCATCATCCGTGATGTGCTTTTTACCTTCCTGTTTAATTCAACTAAATTACTTGCACCGACAAAATCTAATGAGAACTTGGAACCTGTAAACATTCTTAGAATTGTTTCTTTTAAAGGGTTCCCTTTATCGACAACATTAGGATGAACTTCTTCTCCCAGAGTTGAGTAATAATATGAGAAAGTTAAATCAGGAAAGTTCTTCATTAAATTGCTATAGACATCTCTAAAAATAGAAACTCTTCCTCTAAGATCATCATTATATCTTCTTTTTAAAGTTTCGCTACCTATATCCGCAGATATATTGAATAAGTCTCTAGTTACTTCGTTGAATTTGATAATTGCATCTTCGCCAAATTTCTTAGATGTTTTTGATTGTATGATAACAACTTCAATTTTGTTATGTTTTCCGGATTTAGAGTAATCAGTATCTTCTTTTATTAGTTCACCATTGAGGAATGTATAAAAAAGAGTCTACACCGCCATCTCCACCATCCCCAACTATGCTATATTCAATGTCTGAATATGTTACATCATAATCCTTCAGTATCTGTGATGCAGTATATAATTCAAAGTAATCTGAAAAATGTGCACCCTGCTCTGCTGCTTCTTCCTTGATTATTTTTTCCATTATTATTTGGGAGTTAGTGAATTCACTCATTATTTCAGTATCCTTTTTTTTAGATTAAAGTTTATAAATAATAAAGATTTCGTTAATAACATTGGGTTTTAATCTTATCTGTATATTTATTCAATTATGTAAGTTTTATCTAAGCAAATCTGAGTTTCAATGGTGATAATATCTTCATCCTCTACACGAAAATTTATTTTTCGGACATTCTTGTACATCAACGTGTACTATGAGGCCGAAGCTGACATCACTCCTACAACACTGTGCCAGACAACATTAAACGTAAGAAACAAATCTATCTCATCATGAATATCGTCACACTTTAGCGCTTAAAAAGCGAGCTAGAGCAATGGGGTATTTATCATCTCAAATTTTTAATTTCAATTAACTCATTAAAAGGTATCCTTAGGAAAAATCCTATCATCGCCTTTTACGGGCAAAAGTGCTACTCATATGTTCAATAAAACTTAACTATTTTCATTCAGACGAGAATCGCTGCTTTAAGCTTAAAGGAGTATCTAAGACCGACAATGGCCACATGCCTGAAGTGCTGCATCTCATCGAAAACCTCCCCCCGTCTCCAACTCCCACACTTTGAGACTATTACCCTTGTCTCAGATAGCCGCAGCCAGGATCCTGCTCTATTCTCGGGGAAAATGGATTCCTCCAGGCTTTGTCGAGGCACTATGACGTACAAATCCCTGATTGCTGAAGTCCACAATCAGCAGCGCACCCTGACCGCCATTGTCGAACAGGATGAGCGCACTGCCTATTTTTACATCTGGCCAACCGACCTGTTCCGCAGCCAGTATGCGGTACGCGGCTGCTGGCTACGAAACCTGCTGCCGGCACCGGCGCAGGAAGATCGCGAGGCGATGGAGCAGGGCATAGCGCCGCTGCTCAGCGCCGAGTATTGCCGTAATCTGGAATCGGAACCCGCGCTGGATCCAGCTGGTCTGCAGGTGCTATGGGAGCCGAGCGATGATGGCGCGGCGCTGTGGTACTACGGCCAGCTGCTGGCGGTGATCCCCGGCTGGAGTCTCTATCAGGAGAAGCAGGTGAGCTTCTCCGCGGGCTGCATCAAAAAGAACCGGCTGACGGCACCGCTGGGATCGGCATCAACCAATGACTACTACGCCCGTGCAGAGCATCAGCGTCAGTTCTGGCGCGAATGGCACGACGGCAGCGAGTGGGATAAGGTGCAGAACGATCTGATGGCCTGCTATCAGGCGCGCTTTGGCGAGTCAGTGAAGTATTACGCTATCGATCAGGGCAGCTGGCCGCCGATGGCAATCTCCCAGCACTGGCATCAGGGCGTCTGGTATTTCCTGACCATCGGCATGAGCATCCGGCCGATGCCGCAGGTCGATTATCTGTTTGATGAACTGGCACCGCAGTATCGCCGCATTGAACTCGGCATGGCGGTTGACGGTGAAGTCATGACCGAAGGCAACGCGGTGCAGATGGCCAGCGCGCTGGCGGAGTTCGTGCATCTGCCGTGGGCGCGGCTGACCTGGCTGGGCGAGGGCCATACGCTGGCGTCGGAAGTGGCCCCCGTCGGCTTTGAAAGCTTCCTGCTGGCCAATGAGCTGGCAACCGATCAGGCGCAGTTCTCGCTGCCAAAACGCGACGGCGATCGCCCGACTCTGCTCTGGACTACGCCGATTACGGAAGCGGAACGGCAGTTCGCGCAGGCGGATGAACATGGCGGTCAGAAGTTACGGGAATTGTTAACGGCGGATGGCAATAATCACATCTTCCGCCCGCGCCAGCAGGTCGTCAGTTCAGAAGAGTAGGCCAGCAATAATGCACCTGTTCGCCCATTCCCCGGCGCCCGCCGGGGAAGTGATAGTTCCGCTCTGAAATTAAATTTTTACAAAAATCAAACATTTCTTAAATATGTGATCCTGCTCATCTCAAGTTCCCGCTTGCCGCGCCGTTAAACCCGATCAGGCAATCGCGCCGCACCAGGTTCAGGGGAACGAAGATGTTTAAAACAACACAATCCCGCTTCACCGCAACAATGATCGCGTTCTTTGTTGCGCTTTTACTCGTTACAGTCTGGGTTATTAATCAGTTTGTCGCGCCACAGCTGGTCGATAGCGAAAGCCGTCTGGTTCGCTATCAGGTGGATTCGCTGGCTTCCGGTATCGTTGAACAGATGAACCGCGTTCAGGCCCAGCAGCGCGCCATTACCGAAGCCGCATCCGTCATGGACAGCGCCACTATCGACACCCTGTTACCGACGCTGGTTAACCAGTATCAGGACAGCAATGTGTTTGGTGGCGGGATCTGGCCACTGCCAAACCGTCGTGATCCGGCCAAAGAGAAGGACAGCAGCTTCTTTGCCCGTAATACCAGCAATGAACTGCAGGTGAACACTTACTGGAACTCCGACGCGGCTGACAAATACTGGGAGCAACCCTGGTACAAAGATGGCATGGCCGCTCCAAAAGGCCAGTGTGCCTGGGCAAAAGCCTATCAGGATGCCGCCAGCCCGCAGCCGCGCACCAACTGTGCGATGGCTATCTACAAAAACGGCACGGCCTGGGGTGTCGCCACCATCGACGTGACGCTGGGGTTCTTTAACCAGCTGGCGAAGCAGATGGGTGAAACCATTCAGGGCAACGTCCTGATCGTCGAAGCTGACGGTAAAGTCGTAGGCAATGGCGCACTGGTGAATGCTGCACCGAAGCTCGAAAACCTGGCTGACGTGCAGATGCCGATGGCAGCACCGCTGAAAACGCTGCTTAACGGTGTTGGCAATCAGCCGCTGGAAACCACCTATGACAGCAGTGAAGGCGAGCAGACGCTGTTCGTGCAGGCCATTCCTGGCAGCCCGTGGTATCTCGCCAGTAGCCTGCCAACCAGCCTGCTGAAAGCGCAGTCGCATAACATGCTGACCCGCCTGGGTCTGGTGCAGATCCCTCTGGCGGTAATCCTGCTGCTGGTGTCGCTGGGCTTTGTCCGCGCCATGATGAAACGTCTTAACGTGCTGAACAGCAACATCGAAGCGCTGTCGACCGGTGGTGCGGATCTGACTCAGCGTCTGCCAGCCAGCAACAGCCCGGAGTTCAACGCCGTCGCGCAGAGCTTTAACCAGTTCATCAGCTATCTGCAGGGGCTGCTCCAGCAGGTGGGCGACAGCGCGCTGGCGATCACCGCCGCGTCGCGGGAAATTGCCAGCGGCAACGCCAATCTCTCCTCCCGTACCGAAGATCAGGCCAGCTCGATTGTAGAAACGGCCGCGTCGATGGAGCAACTGACCGGCACCGTGCGTCAGAACGCCGACAACGCGACTCACGCTAACCAGCTGGCGGGTGATGCCTCGCAGGTGGCCGCACGTGGCACTGAAGTGGTCCGTCAGGTGGTCACCACCATGGGCGAGATTCATCACTCATCCCGTAAAGTGGTCGATATCATCAGCGTGATCGACAGCATCGCATTCCAGACCAATATCCTGGCGCTGAACGCCGCAGTAGAAGCCGCTCGTGCCGGTGAACAGGGTCGCGGTTTTGCGGTGGTGGCATCGGAAGTGCGTAATCTGGCACAGCGTTCAGCCAACTCTGCGCGTGAGATTAAAAAGTTAATCGAAGAGTCGGTGGCGAACATCGATACCGGCAGCGCGCTGGTCGAGCAGGCGGGTCAGACCATGGATGAGCTGATGAAGGGCGTGAGCAGTGTGACAACGCTGATGAGTGAAATCATGTCAGCCAGCCGCGAACAGAGCCTGGGCATCGAACAGGTTAACGTTGCGATTACCCAGCTGGATGGCACCACGCAGCAGAACGCCGTGCTGGTGGAGCAGGTTTCTGCTGCCGCGCAGGCGATGGAATCGCAGAGCACTCAGCTTGAGCGGGTGGTTCAGAGCTTCCGACTGTAATCCCTCTCCAGGCCAGCCTTGCTGGCCTGATTTTCTCTCTGCTTCATCCGCTTATCTCCGCCTGACCCGGGTAAAAAATCCTCGATGATCCGCCCAAACCGATAATTCTGTGCCAGAATAGTTGGGAATAATCTCAAGGAAACGCCATGTCTGCTATTGAAGTTATCCTCGTTGACCACCTCGATCGTCCCACCGGCAAGATGGAAAAGCTGGAAGTGCATGAAAAAGGATTACTGCACCGCGCGGTGACGGTCTACGTCTTCAATTCCCGGCAGGAGCTGTTGCTACAACGGCGTGCCAGCGATAAATATCATTGTGGTGGCTTGTGGAGTAATACCTGCTGTGGTCATCCTTATCCCCATGAATCAACCCGCGACGCCGCCGAGCGCCGCCTGCGTGAAGAGATGGGGATGGTGGTGACGCTGACGCCGGTGTTTGAGCTGAGCTACAACCTGAAACTGAGCAATGGCCTGACTGAACATGAGTATGGTCACGTCTTTTTTTGCCGTCTGCGACAGCCTGCCGCAGCTGAATCCGCAGGAAGCGGATGCCTGGGATTATCGCCCGATGGCGCTGATTGAGCAGCAGATGCAGCAGCAGCCACAGCAGTTCACACCGTGGTTTTTGCATACCTTCCCGCGCATCCCGGACTATCTGGAGCAGTTTCCTTTCCCGGCAGTTACCGCATAAAAAAACCGCACTAAGGTGCGGTTTCAATGCTGGCCGGAGAAGTCGGGCCGGGGTAAACAATGCGCCAGGGTTATGAGCCCGTTTGCTTCCTGAGCCGGCGCGCTATCCACGCCCTGACCGTTGATTATCGCTGCAGCTCGAAATCTTCCGCATCCACATCATAACCCGACGGTTCCCAGCGGATCGCCAGCAGCGCCAGCAGGCCCGCCAGTGGTGCCAGGAAGATCACCCAGAACACGCCGGTGCCCAGCGCCGCGACCAGCACCGGAAACAGAAACAGCGAAACGGTAGAGCTGCCGCGCATCAGCGTCTGATTAAAGCCGACACCCACGCCGCGCAGCGACGTCGGGTAGCTCAGCGAAGCAAAAGTCATGGTATGCGAACCTGGCCCGAATCCCTGTCCAAACAGGAACAGCGCCAGCATGCCGATCGCCAGCGCGGCTTCCTGACCGCCTTCCGGACGACCAATCAGCGCCAGCCCGAGCAGCGCCACGCACTGACAGGCATAACCCGCCACCGACATCTTCCACGCCCCGAGGCGCGGCACCAGTCGCACCGCCAGTATCCCGCCGACAAAGGCGAACAGCAGATTCAGCGCCAGCGACACCAGAATGGTGGTAAGCATTGACTGGGCAAAGAAGCTGGAGATGATCACCGGCAAGCCAAACGCCACCGCGTTATAAGCAAAAGATGAGGCAATGGAAGTGATGGTCGCCAGCAGGGTACGGCGGCGATAAACGCCCTGTAACAGCGCGCCATAGTTACGCCAGCTCGCCTTGCGCACCGGCGTGGCAGGCGTCAGCGCGGCGTCGGGTGCCACCTGGGCATTAATACTCCACGCACTGCGTAAAATCGCCGCGGCACCTTTCAGGTCGCCCTGATTCGCCGCCCAAACCGGGGATTCGCTCATGTAACGGCTACGGATGGCGATGATGATAATCGCCGGAACGGCACCAAAACCAAGGATCAGCCGCCAGAGCCAGTCGGTGTGGCTTTCGGGTAACACGGCATAGAGCAAGAGCACCAGCAGATAAGAGATGCTGATCGCCGCATACCAGGTTGGGCACCACATCGCCACGCTGGCCGCTTTATTCCCCTTGCCACGCAGCCTGGAAAACTCCGCCAGAAACGCCATCGCCACCGGCAGATCGATTCCGACCCCCAGGCCCATCACAAAACGCGCGCCGGCCAGCACATACTCATTGGGGGCAAACGCACAGGCGATAGCCGCCACCACGAAAAAGAACATATCGGCCATAAACACCCGATAACGGCCAATTTTATCCGTGAGATAGCCGCCGATCAGTGCGCCGATAATGGCCCCGAAGGTGATTGCCGAGGCGACCATGCCGGTGCCGGTCGGGGTGAGATTGAATTCGCGCGTGATGTCTTTGATGCCAAAGGCCAGCGCACCCAGGTCGTAGGCGTCAAGGAAGACGCCCCCCAGCGCAATCGCCACCACAATGCGGGCATTATTACGGGCGCTGTCGCCACTGTTCACTAATCGGGAGACGTCAGCTGCGCTGCGGATCCACTGTGTTTCGCCACCGGGCGAACTCCCTGCTGTTGCCACGTGGGCGGAAGAGGTCAGGTCGGACATGATGTTGTGCGTCTTTTATTATAAAAACAGATTTCCGAGAATAGCCGTTTAGACGCCCAGACGTAAATTCATTTCGGTTATATGAGATGAATTTATAATCTCAAATCGTTATCAATTTGCGATAAAGTCAGCTACATCGCCGCTGCGCCAGGCTACGCTTTTAAGGCAGATAATTTCCGCTGTACGCCTTGCCAGCCTCCCGCAGAGTGGCAGGAGGGCAGCCTGAACGCGCAGGCGCACAACGCCTTGTTAATCATCACGCACGAACAAAACGTAAAAACAACACACTGCGATAAGGAAAAAGCCATGGTCAGAATTCGGGGTTGGATGGGCGTCAGCGCTTTGCTGCTCAGCATGGGGATAGCACAGGCGGCGGACCCGGTGCGGGTCGGCTCAAAAATTGATACCGAAGGATCGCTGCTGGGCAATGTGATTCTTCAGGTGCTGGAAAAGCACGGGGTAAAAACCGTCAATAAAATTCAGCTCGGCACCACGCAGGTGGTGCGCGGTGCCATCACGGCGGGCGAACTTGATATCTATCCGGAATATACCGGCAACGGTGCATTTTTCTTCAATGATGAGAAAGACAGCGCCTGGAAAAATGCCACCGAAGGCTACGAGAAAGTGAAGAAGCTGGATGCGGAGAAAAACCATCTGGTCTGGCTGACACCCGCTCCGGCCAATAACACCTGGACCATCGCTGTGCGAAAAGATCTGGCTGAAAAAAATCAGCTCAACTCTCTGGCGGACCTCAGCGCCTGGCTGAAAAAAGGCGGCACCTTCAAACTGGCGGCCTCAGCAGAATTTATTGAACGCAGCGATGCCTTACCCGCCTTTGAAAAAGCCTATGGCTTTGACCTCAAGCAGGACCAGCTGCTGTCGCTGGCTGGCGGCGATACCGCTGTTACCATCAGCGCAGCGGCACAGCAGACTTCCGGCGTAAACGCAGCGATGGCGTACGGCACCGACGGTCCGGTAGCGGCATTAGGTCTGCAGACGCTCAGCGATCCTAAAGGGGTTCAGCCGATTTATGCACCGACGCCGGTGATCCGTGAATCGGTACTCAAAGCCTATCCAGAGATTGCAGAGTGGCTGAAGCCGGTGTTCAGCGCGCTTGATGAGAAGACGCTGCAGCAGCTTAACGCCAAAATCGCGGTCGACGGTCAGGATGCCAGCAGCGTAGCGACCGAATGGCTGCAGCAGAAAAAGCTGCTGTAACCGATGCAGATATCGCGGGAAGCGATACGCCGTCCGGTTGAGCAGCCGGTGGCACTGCTGCTGCTGACGCTGCTGACTCTGGCGCTGGTGGCATTGCCGTTTCTGAACTTCGCCCCGAACCGCCTGGTGGCGGGTGAACCGCTGATGGGCTGGCAGATTAGCCGCTTCGGGCTGTTGCTGCTGCCGCTGGTGACGCTGTGGCTGCTGCTGTGGCGGCATCCGACCCGCATCACGCTGATGCTGGCGCTGCTGGCGGCAGAGCTGATGCTGGCGGCGATCATCTGGCTCAGCGGTCATCAGGCCACTTTACTCAGCCAGCAGGGCAGCCGTCTGGCGCGCACCAGCTTTGCCAGCGGCCTGTGGTGCAGCGGCGCGCTGATCCTGCTGCTGATCACCGATCAGGTGCGGCAACTGACCCGCCATCGGCTGGCACAGCTGCTGCTCAATCTGCAGGTCTGGCTGTTGCCGCTGCTTCTGCTGTTCAGTGGCCAGCTCAGCGATCTCTCCCTGCTGAAAGAGTATGCCAACCGCCACGCGGTGTTTGATGCCGCGCTGAGCCGTCATCTCATCCTGCTGGCGGGAACGGTGGTGCCTGCGCTGATGATTGCGCTGCCGCTGGGCGTCACACTGTTCAGGCGGCCTGGCTGGCAGGGCGGGGTGTTCGGCGTGCTGAATGTGATTCAGACTGTGCCCTCGGTGGCGCTGTTTGGTCTGCTGATTGCGCCGCTGGCCGGACTGGCTCAGCAGTTTCCGTGGCTCGGCGACTGGGGCATCAGCGGCATTGGGATGGCTCCGGCGCTGATCGCGCTGGTGCTTTACGCCCTGCTGCCGCTGGTGCGCAGCGTGGTGGTGGGGCTGCAACAGGTGCCGCACGAGGTGCGTGAGAGTGCACGTGGCGTCGGCATGGGTAGCTGGCAGCAGTTTATTGCGGTGGATGTGCCGCTGGCGCTGCCGGTCTGGCTGGCGGGCCTGCGGGTAGTGGTGGTGCAGACGCTGGGCATGGCGGTGGTTGCGGCGCTGATTGGCGCGGGCGGCTTTGGCGCGATTATTTTCCAGGGACTGCTAAGCAGTGCGCTTGATTTGGTGTTGCTGGGTGTGATCCCAGTGATTGCGCTGGCGGTGGTCATCGATGCGCTGTTCCGCCTGCTGATCTCACTGCTGGAGAGAAAAGATGATTGAGTTTGACGGCGTTTCCCGCGCGTTTAACGGTAAAGCGGCGGTGAAAGATCTGTCGTTACAGGTGGCGAAAGGGGAATTTTGCGTGCTGCTTGGCACCTCCGGTTCGGGCAAATCGACCACCCTGAAGATGATCAACCGGCTGGTGGAGTTTGACAGTGGTGAAATCCGCTTTGCCGGAGAGTCGATTCGCCAGCTCGATGCCCGCACGCTGCGGCGGCGCATGGGCTACGCGATCCAGTCGATTGGTCTGTTTCCGCACTGGACGGTGCGGAAGAATATCGCCACGGTGCCAGTGCTGCTGGGCTGGCCCCGGGCACAGGTCAATGAACGTATCACGGCGCTGCTGGCGCTGCTGAATCTCGATGCGCAGCTGCTGGACCGCTATCCGCATCAGCTCTCGGGTGGGCAGCAGCAGCGCATCGGCGTGGCACGGGCGCTGGCGGCGGATCCGGAAGTGTTACTGATGGATGAGCCGTTTGGTGCACTCGATCCGGTGACGCGTGGGGTGCTGCAACAGGAGATGTTGCGCATTCATCAACTGTCGGGCCGCACCATCGTGCTGGTGACGCATGACATCGACGAAGCGCTGACGCTGGCAGACCGTATTGTGCTGATGGATAACGGCGAGATTGTTCAGCAGGGCAGGCCAGTCGAGCTGCTGACCCAGCCGAAAAATGATTTTGTGCGCGACTTCTTTGGTCGCAGCGAAATGGGGGTACGGCTGTTGTCGCTGGAGCAGGTCGGTAATGCCGTGCGGCGCGGCGAGTGGCTGCCGGGCGAACCGATCGCTGCGGCACTGACGCTGCGCGATGCCCTGTCGCAGTTTATCGCCCGGCGTACCGATAAACTGCCGGTCATTGACGATCAGCAGCGGCCGCTGGGCGTGCTCCACTTTGGCGATCTGCTGCAACTGCGCGAGGATTTAACATGCGCAGGCTAAGGGATCCGCTGCTGTGGCTGGTGCTGTTCTACGGCGCGCTGCTGACCCTGATGCCTTACAGCGGGCCGCTGTTTCACCGCTGGTTTCCCGAACTGGCGCGGCCTCTCTATCAGCAGGAGAGCTTCTGGCAGCTGACGCTGGCGCATCTGTTTCTGGTGATCACCGCCAGCCTGCTGGCGATTGTGATTGGCATTGGCAGTGGTGAGCTGGTGACACGGCGGGCGGGGCGGGCCTTCCGGCCGTTGATGGAAACCATTGTGGCGGCAGGGCAGACGATTCCGCCGGTGGCGGTGCTGGCAATTGCGGTGCCGGTGATGGGATTTGGCGCCTGGCCCGCAGTCGTGGCGCTGCTGCTCTATGGATTGCTGCCGATTTTACAGGGGACGCTGGCGGGTATTGATAGCGTACCGGCCAGCAGCCGGGAGATCGCCATCGGGGTCGGCATGAGTAGCTGGCAACGGCTGTGGCAGATTGAGCTGGCGCTGGCTGCGCCGGTCATCATCGCCGGGATACGCACCTCGGTGATCATCAACATCGGCACCGCTGCCATCGCCTCGACGGTCGGCGCGAAAAGTCTGGGATCGCCGGTGATTATCGGCTTAAGCGGCTTTAATACAGCCTATGTCATTCAGGGGGCATTACTGGTGGCGCTGCTGGCGATAGTCAGCGATCGCCTGTTTGAACGCCTGCAGCGCTGGCTTAGCGTGAGTGAACGATGAGAGAGTATCCCACCAGCATCAGACCGCCGGTGCCACCTGCCGCCATAATAAAAAACAGCGTGGCGAAGAAAGCTTTTTTACAGTTCATGGGTAAAACCTGAGCTCGTTAACAGTGAGGCGGGGATAATAGCGCGCGCAAGGCAGCAGGCAAAGTGCCCGGCGTGCGTTTTTGTTATCAGGCGGGATCGTGCAACCGCACGGCATAACCCTGTTCCTGCCAGTGTGACAGCTGTTCCTGCTGGCGGCGGGTCAGTTTTTTTACCGGTAAAGACAAACATATTCATGCCGGGAAAGAGTTCAGGACGCGGTAAATCCAGCGGTTCTGCCAGCACATCAATCCGCCAGCCATGCTGCGACAGACGCCAGCCTTCCAGCCAGATTCGGGTACGATCGTCGATACCCCAGCCAATAATCAGCGCATCTTTACCCGATTTTTTGCGGCTGCCGGTCAGGCAGAACGCGACATAATCGATCAGCAAACCATCCAGCAGACTGCACATGGTGCGAGCGGTGTTCTGGTCCAGACTCAGCTTCTGGCGCACCGGCATAAAAACATGGTCGATCAGTGCATCAATCGGATGTTCGCGACCAATCGCGGCAATTTTATTACGAAGTTTAGCGGGTCTGACGTGACGCAGGACGCTGATCAGCTCATCCTGGAGTGTGGTCCAGCCGTCATGGGCATCAACATCGCCACCTTCCAGCAGTGCCTTAACTTTACCGACCGGCACGCCGCTTTCAATCCAGCGCATAATCTCTTCGATGCGATGAACATCTTCTTCGTCAAACTGACGATGTCCGCCTTCGGTACGTTGCGGCTTCAGTAAGCCATAACGACGCTGCCAGGCGCGCAGGGTGACTGGGTTTATGCCACAGCGCTCGGCGACGTCACCGATACTGTATAAGGTCATAAATTCCTCTTTCGATTGGTCTGAGTGCAATTACCATAACGAAGCCGACTAAGTTGTACAATACATTTCTCGATGTACAACTTGACTGATACGCCGTTTCTCCGTTATATCTCATATAAGAGAATTATTCCCAAATATGAGAAATCACCATGTCAGAGCTGAATACAGAGCAACGACTGGCGGTGAGGCTGGCAGAATTACGCCTGCAACGCGGCTGGTCGCTGGATGAACTTGCTGTCGCAACGGGCATCAGTCGTGCGTCATTATCGCGCATTGAGCGAAGCGAGACCAGCCCTACTGCTGCGCTGCTTAACCGTCTGTGCGTTGCCTACGGATTAACGATGTCGCGCCTGCTCAGTGAAGTGGAGGAGGAGTCCAGCCTGCTGATCAGAGATGACCAGCAGCCCGTGTGGCAGGATGAATCCAGCGGATTTATTCGCCGGAATGTCTCACCCCCTGCGCTTCATTTCCGATGCGAACTGGTTGAGGGCAGATTACGGCCTGGTGCACGTATAGATTACGATGCGCCACCCATTCAGGGGCTGGAGCAGCATATCTGGCTACGCGAGGGCGGCCTCACCGTCACGATGGGGGCGCAGCAGTGGGCGCTGAAGCCCGGTGACTGCTTACGTTTTCATCTGGTCGGGAAATCGGCTTTTGAGGCGCACCTGACTGACGGCGCGCGCTATTTACTGGTGGTGGCGAAACCATGATCGATTACACAATACTTCGCGCCGACGAAGCGCAACAGCAACTGGGCGAACTTACAGCGGTGCTGCAGGCCTGTGTGGCAGACGGCGCCAGCGTCGGCTTTATTGATGCTGAAGACGAAGAGGTGATGACGCGATTCTGGCAGCAGCGGATTGCCGGTCTGGCAGACGGCGACAGCGAACTATTCGTTGCGCGGCAGCACGGTCGCATCGTGGGCACGGTCATTCTCAATGGCAGCGCCATGCCTAATGGCCGACACCGGGCGGAGATCAGCAAACTGCTGGTGCATCCGCAGGCGCGCCGTCAGGGCATCGCGCGTGAGCTGATGCAGCGCGCTGAGCAGCAGGCCCGTGCGCAGGGCAAAACGCTGCTGGTGCTGGATACGCGCAGCGGCGATGTCGCCAGCGATCTCTATCGCTCGCTGGGCTGGCAGGTGGCGGGGTCGATCCCGTTTTATGCCGAATCCACCGCAGGCGTGCTGGATGCCACCACCTATATGTACAAAGTGCTGGCGTAGCCAGCCGCTAGCTCATGCGGCTGGCCTTTCTTCGTGCCGGACCGGCCCGGGTTGACGGGCTGCCCGCACGACCCTGAAACGGGCAACTGCTGAAATTTACGACGTCGCACGAAAAATTCGGCGCGAAAGCTGACGCCAACAGGATACTGTGTAAAAATACAGGCCATATTTTCGGTGTGGTAACGCAAATCATGGCCCTGACAGCCGCAGTAAAAAGCCAGATAGCGCAATGGTATAAAGCGCTTCAGGAGCAGGTGCCTGACTTCATCCCACGTGCGCCGCAGCGCCAGATGATCGCCGAAGTGGCGAAATGCCTGGCGGGCGACGATTCGCGCCATCTGGCGGTTGAAGCGCCAACCGGCGTGGGCAAAACCCTCTCTTATCTGATCCCGGGCATCGCGGCCAGCCGCGCCCAGGAGAAGCGGCTGGTGATCAGCACCGCCAACGTGGCGCTGCAGGATCAAATCTTCACCAAAGATCTGCCGCTGCTGAAAAAAATCATTCCCGATCTCACCTTTACCGCCGCCTTTGGTCGCGGGCGCTATGTCTGTCCGCGTAATCTGGCGGCGATGGCGGCTGATGACGATGAGCAGGGCGATCTGCTGCTTTATCTGGACGATGACGCCGTCAGCAGCACTAAAGAGGAGCAGACGCAGTGTGGCCGGTTGCAGAAATCGCTGGATCGCTATCAGTGGGACGGCCTGCGCGATCACAGCGACGAGAACGTCAGCGACAGCCTGTGGCAGCGGCTCTCCACCGACAAAGCGAGCTGCCTTGGCGCACACTGTCGCTGGTATCGTGAATGCCCGTTCTTTGTGGCGCGGCGCGAAATCGAGCAGGTCGATGTAGTGGTGGCGAACCATGCGCTGGTCATGGCAGCAATGGAGAATGAGTCGGTGCTGCCACCGGCAAAAAACCTGATGCTGGTGCTGGATGAAGGGCATCACCTGCCGGAAGTGGCCCGCGATGCGCTGGAGATGAGCGCCGACATCACGCCGGGCTGGAGCAGCCTGCAGCTCGACCTCTTTATCAAGCTGGTAGAGAGCATTATGACGCAGATGCGGCCAAAATCGCCGCCGCCGCTGGCTAACCCGGAGCGGCTGAAAGCGCACTGCGATGAGCTGCGTGAACTGCTGACGATTACCGCTCAGGCGCTGAATCCGCTGCTGCCACCGCATAATCAGCCGGGCGAATTCCGCTTTGTGCTGGGGGCGTTGCCCCAGGAGTTGCTGGATCTCTGCGCCCGGCTCTTTAAGCTCAGCGATGCGCTGCGCGGCCTGAGTGAAGGTTTGATTAATGCGCTGAGCGAGCAGACCGGCAAGGTGGATGTGGTGCGACTGCATCGCAATCTGCTGCAGCTCAATCGCCAGTTTGGCTGGTTTGAATCGGTCAGCAAACTGTGGCGGCTGGCGGCGATGGAAAAAGCCTCTGGCGCGCCGGTGTCGAAGTGGATCACCCGCGAGCTGCGCGAAGGTCAGGCGCACCTGCTGTTTCACTGCGCTGGCATCCGCGTCAGCGACCAGCTGGAGAAGATGCTGTGGCGTAAAATTCCGCACGTGGTCGTGACCTCCGCCACGCTGCGATCGCTTAACAGTTTCAACCGCCTGCAGGAGATGTCGGGACTCAGCGAGAAAGCGGGCGACCGCTTTGTGGCGCTGGACTCCCCGTTTAACCACGTGGAGCAGGGCAAGCTGGTGATCCCGCAGATGCGCTATGAGCCGCTGATGACGCACGAAGCGGAGCATATCGCGGAGATGGCCGGTTTCTTCCGGCAGCAGATGGCGGAGAAAAAGCACAAAGGCGTGCTGGTGCTGTTTGCCAGCAACCGGGCGATGCAGCAGTTTGTCGCCTGTCTGCCCGACCTGCGCCTCTCAATGCTGGTTCAGGGCGATCAGCCGCGCAGCCGCCTGGTCGATCTGCATCGTCAGCGCGTCGCCAAAGGAGAAACCAGCATCCTGATTGGCCTGCAGTCGTTTGCCGAAGGGCTGGATCTCAAAGGCGATCTGCTGAGTCAGGTGCATATCCATAAAATCGCTTTTCCCCCGGTAGACAGTCCGGTAATTTTGACCGAAGGCGAATGGCTGAAAAGCCTGAAACGCTATCCGTTTGAGGTGCAGAGCTTACCCAGCGCCTCTTTTACCCTGATTCAACAGGTCGGACGCCTGATTCGCAGCCATCAATGTTATGGCGAAATCGTCATTTACGACCGCCGTCTGCTGAGCAAATCTTACGGCAGCCGGCTGTTAGCGGCGCTGCCGATCTTCCCGATTGAGCAGCCGGAAACGCCAGAGCCGGCAGCGATACCGGCCACCGTGGTGCCAAAAAATACGGTGCGTAAACGACGTCCCACGCGGCGCTGAGCCGCGCACTTAACCGGAAGCGAGTGATGGAACTGAATAAAATCATTAAAGAGATTGGTCGCGGTAAAAATCATGCCCGCGATATCGACTTTGATACTGCCGTGGCGCTCTATGGCGCGATGCTGGCGGGCGAGGTGCCGGACATGGAGCTGGGCGGCATTCTGATTGCGCTGCGTATCAAAGGCGAAGGCGAAGCGGAAATGCGCGGCTTTTATCAGGCGATGCAGGCGCAGATGATGCAACTGCAGGCGCCGGAAAACCGCCCGATGCCGATTGTGATCCCCAGCTACAACGGTGCGCGTCGGCAGGGCAATCTCACGCCGTTGCTGGCGCTGCTGCTGGTGAAACTCGGCTTCCCGGTGCTGGTGCATGGCGTCAGCGACGACGCGACGCGCATCACCAGTGAAGCGGTGTTTGCCGCGCTGGGTATTACCCCCGTCACCACCGCAGAGGCGGCGCAGGCAAAACTCGATCAGGGCGAACTCGCCTTTATCACCATCGATCATCTCTGCCCGCCAATGGCGAAACAGCTGTCGCTGCGCTGGCGAATGGGCGTGCGTAACAGCGCGCATACGCTGGCAAAACTGGCGACCCCGTTTGCCGAACGTGCGGCGCTGCGTCTGTCGAGCGTGTCGCATCCGGAGTATGTGCCGCGTGTGGCGAAATTCTTCAGTGACATCGATGCGCCTGCGATACTGCTCAATGGCACCGAAGGGGAAGTCTATGCCAATCCACAGCGCTGCCCGGCGATCAGCATGATTCAGGGCGCAGGCGCAGAAGCGGAAGTGTGGGTTGAGCGTCAGCCCGAAGTGGCCGTTGAACTGCCGGCCGATAAGACGGCAGAGGTAACCGCGCGCTGGATTGAGCAGGTGCTGAATCAGCAGCGGCCGGTGCCCGCATCAATGCGACTGCAGCTCGCCTGCTGCCTGCGCGCCAGCGGCCAGTGCGACTCGCTGGCGGCGGCAGAGCAGCAGATCCTCGCCGCCGGTTACTGACTCAGGCTGCTGGCAGCGCCTGTTCAACCAGGTTCTGCCAGAAAGTAATGCCAATTGGCAGCAGCGCGTCGTTGAAGTCATAGCGGGCGTTGTGCAGCGGGGCGGAAGGCGTGTCGCCATCCGCGCCCAGCCAGAAGTAAGCACCCGGACAGGCCTCCATCATGCAGGCAAAATCTTCAGACGCCATCGACGGATTAACCTGCCACTGAACCTGTTCGGCCCCCAGCGACGCCAGCGCCACCTCGCGTACCTGCTCAGCCGGGACCGCATGGTTGGCGGTCACCGGATAGCCCGGTAACCACTCAATCTCACCGCTGACGCCAAACGGACGTGGCAGGGTAGCGACAAATTCATCAATCAGTCCGCGTACTTTTTCGCGCACGCTGGTCTGCAGGCAACGCACCGTGCCGCGCAGCACAATCTGTTCCGGGATCACGTTGATCGCTTCGCCACCGTGGATCTGCGTCACGCTAACCACCGCCGAGGCGAGCGGCGAGAGGCGACGTGACGGAATCGTCTGCAGCGCCAGAATCAGCTCAGCCGCTACCACCATTGGATCGGCACCGCTTTCCGGCATCGCCGCGTGGCAGCTTTTGCCGTGCAGGGTAATCTCAAACGAATCCAGCGACGCCATCATGGCGCCAGGGTTAACCGCCAGTGACCCCAGCGGCAGGCCCGGCCAGTTGTGCATCGCATAGATCGCATCCATCGGGAAGCGCTGGAACAGTCCCTCTTCCACCATTTTGCGCGCACCGCCCAGGTTCTCTTCGGCAGGCTGAAAAATGAAATGTACCGTGCCGCTGAACTGGCGTGTGGCGGCCAGCTGTCGGGCGGCGGCCAGCAGAATGGCGCTGTGACCGTCGTGCCCGCAGGCGTGCATCACGCCGGGAGTGGCGGAGCGCCATTCAGTGTCGCCTTTTTCCGTAATCGGCAGCGCATCCATATCCGCACGCAGCCCGATAACCGGGCCGGGACCGTTTTCCAGCGTGCCGATCACGCCGGTGCCCGCCAGACCACGAAACACCTGCAATCCCGCCCGCTCTAACTCATCAGCGATAAACTGGCTGGTTTGCTGTTCCTGGTAACCTAATTCGGGGTGGCGATGAAACTCACGGCGCCAGCGCAGGGCATCTTCAAGCAGGGCAGGGGAAAGGGTCATGCAGAGTCGCGCTCCATACAGAATGAGAAGATTTCACTTTAGAGGTCGGGTGGCGCTGCGTCTATCGCCGGCAGGACGAAATCTGGCTATAGGCTAAATCAAAATGGAATAAGTAATAAGGAAGTGATGTCCGGGCAGGGCTTCAGAAGGGAAAAACGCGAAGAAAACGGGGCAAGCCGCTGCCCGCCCCGTTCAGCGTATTACTTCTGCATCGGCAGGTTCAGTTCATGCTCTGCCGCGCAACTTTGTGCCAGCTCATAACCCGCGTCGGCATGACGCATCACGCCGGTGGCCGGGTCATTCCACAACACCCGACCCAGACGCGCATCCGCCTCTTTGCTGCCGTCACAGACAATCACCATACCGGCGTGCTGCGAGAAGCCCATGCCAACACCGCCGCCGTGATGCAGGCTGACCCAGGTCGCACCGCCTGCGGTATTCAGCAGCGCGTTGAGCAGCGGCCAGTCTGAGATCGCATCCGAGCCATCCTTCATCGCTTCGGTTTCACGGTTAGGTGAGGCAACCGAGCCGCAGTCGAGATGGTCGCGGCCAATCACCACCGGCGCTTTCAGCTCGCCGTTGCGCACCATTTCATTGAACGCCAGACCGGCAAGATGCCGTTCGCCCAGTCCCAGCCAGCAGATACGTGCTGGTAGTCCCTGGAAGGCGATGCGCTCCTGCGCCATATCCAGCCAGCGATGCAGCGTTTTGTGGTGCGGAAACAGTTCTTTGAGTTTTGCGTCGGTCTTGTAGATATCTTCCGGATCGCCGGACAGCGCCACCCAGCGGAACGGGCCTTTTCCTTCGCAGAACAGCGGACGGATGTAGGCCGGTACAAAGCCAGGGAAGTCGAAGGCGTTGCTGACACCCTCATCCAGCGCGACCTGACGGATATTGTTGCCGTAGTCCACGGTCGGGATGCCCATATGACAGAAGTCGAGCATTGCCTGCACGTGGACCGCCATTGAGGCACGCGCCGCTTTCTCCACTGCCTTCGGCTGTGAGACGCGTTCCTGCTGCCAGCGCGCCAGATCCCAGCCAGCCGGCAGATAGCCATTAATTGGATCGTGTGCCGAGGTCTGATCGGTCACGATGTCCGGTTTTGGCCCTCCCGCCCGGGCGCGTTTCACCAGCTCCGGCAGGATCTCGGCGGCATTGCCCAGCAGCCCGACCGAAATCGCTTTTTTCGCCGCGGTCGCTTCGCTGATTAACGCCAGCGCTTCATCCAGCGTAGTGGCTTTGTAATCTACATAGCGGGTACGCAGGCGGAAATCGATGCGCGACTCCTGACACTCAATCGCCAGCACACAGGCCCCGGCCAGAACGCCCGCCAGCGGTTGCGCGCCGCCCATGCCGCCCAGCCCGGCGGTGAGGATCCAGCGTCCGCTGAGGTCGTTGTTGTAGTGCTGACGTCCCGCTTCCACGAAGGTTTCGTAGGTGCCCTGCACGATGCCCTGCGCGCCGATATAGATCCAGGAACCGGCGGTCATCTGGCCGTACATCATCAGGCCCGCTTTATCCAGCTCATGAAAGTGATCCCAGGTCGCCCAGTGCGGCACCAGATTGGAGTTCGCCAGCAGCACGCGGGGTGCATCCGCGTGGGTGCGGAAGATGCCGACCGGCTTGCCACTCTGGATCAGCAGGGTTTCATCCGGCTGCAGTGCCCGCAGCGAACGCAGGATCTGCTCGAAGCACTCCCAGTTACGCGCCGCCTTACCGATGCCGCCGTAAACCACCAGATCTTCCGGCCGCTCGGCAACATCGGGATCGAGGTTGTTCTGAATCATGCGGTAAGCGGCTTCAATCAGCCAGTTGGCGCAGTGCAGCGTGGTACCGTGAGGCGCGCGAATTTCACGTGCCACAGCCTGAGAAAGAGTTTCGCTCATGAAAGATTCCTTAATTCAAGAAGTTGGGCGCATGCTCGGCAGCAGCGCGGTCAATGCCTGAGGCCAGTCAGTGCGACTTGCCCACTGACGCATTGCCTCGATATCGGGAGCCAGCAGGCGATCCTCCTCAAGGAAGGCGACCTGCTCGCGAATGGTGTCGATGGCCTGCTCAATCAGCGCAGAGCTTTTCAGCGGCCGGTTGAATTCAATGCCCTGTGCGGCGGCCATCGCCTCAATGCCGACTACCGCGGCGCTGTTAAAGCACATGCTGCCGAGACGGCGGGCGGCGTAGGTTGCCATCGAGACGTGATCTTCCTGATTAGCGGAGGTCGGCAGGCTGTCGACGCTGCCCGGATGGGCCAGCGATTTGTTCTCAGAGGCCAGGGCTGCGGCGGTCACCTGGGCGATCATAAAGCCGGAGTTTACGCCGCCGTCGCGCACCAGGAAGGGCGGCAAACCCGACAAGCCGCTGTCCAGCAGCAGCGCCAGCCGCCGCTCGGAGATGGCCCCGACTTCGGCAATCGCCAGCGCCAGGATGTCCGCGGCAAAGGCCACCGGTTCGGCGTGGAAGTTGCCGCCGGAGATCACATCGCCGCTGTCACTGAACACCAGCGGGTTGTCAGAGGCCGCGTTCGCTTCGATTTCCAGAATCCGCGCGGCGTGGCTGAAGTTGTCCAGGCAGGCACCCATCACCTGTGGCACGCAGCGGATGGAGTAGGGATCCTGAACGCGGCCGCAATGCGTATGCGACAGCACTATTTCACTGCCCTCAATCAGGGTGCTGACGGCAGCGGCGACCGCAATCTGACCATGCTGACCGCGCGCCTGATGGATACGGGCGTCGAACGGTTTTAGCGAGCCTTTAATCGCCTCCAGCGACAGCGCACCGGCCATCAGACCAGCGGCAAACAGGTTTTCACCCTCAAACAGGCCGCGCAGCGCCAGCGCAGTTGAGACCTGGGTGCCGTTAAGCAGCGCCAGTCCCTCTTTCGGGCCGAGTACAAACGGCGACAGACCTACGCTTGCCAGGCCTTCGGTTGCCGGGATCAACTCACCCCTGAGCCGGACCTGACCTTCGCCCAGCAGCATCAGGGACATGTGCGCCAGCGGCGCCAGATCGCCGGAGGCACCGACCGAGCCTTTTTCCGGGATGCAGGGCATGACACCCGCATTGAACAGCGCCAGCAGCGCCTCAACCAGTTCGATTCGCACGCCAGAGTGACCGCGTGCCAGGCTGATGATTTTGGTGGCGACCACCAGACGGGTAACATTGTCGGGCAGCAGATCGCCCAGCCCGACGCTGTGTGACAGCACCAGATTACGCTGCAGATCCGCCAGCCGGTTGGCCGGGATTTGCGTCTGCGCCAGCTTGCCGAAGCCGGTATTAATGCCATACACCACGTTGCCGGAGGCGACAATCGCATCCACGGTCTGCTGCGCCGCCGCAATCGCCTGACGCGCGGGCTCATCAAGCGTGAGCGTGACGTTGCCCTGATAGATAGCGCGTAATGTGGCGAGGTCCACCTCGCCTGGCACCAGGCGCAAAACCTGAAACGAACCTGACATAGTCTACTCCTGTCTATACAAGTGTGCTGGTGTGGCTAAACTGCTCTCCTTGCCCTGATCCAGCGGAATAATACGAGTGAAACATAAGCGTTAATTCTTGTCTATGCTTGTCTATACAATCAAAGGGAGCAAGCAAGTGCCGTGCCAGGCCGATCACAAAAATCGATTGCCCGTCCGCTGCGGGTTGACTATTTAGCGCTACTCAGAGGCTGCACCATCAGGATGCGCAGACTGCACCATTGGGGCACCGCGCAGCGTACTGGATGTATATACATTCACACGGTGAGACAGTAAACTTAGGGGACTTTCAGCATAAGGAACAGCAAATGGTTGAGCATACGGCACTGGCACAACTGGCGGCGGCAATGAGCGATGAGCCTGCCCCGATTTATCAGCGGGTGAAGCAGGCCATCGTCAGCCAGATCCGTGAAGGGTTGTGGAAAGCGAATCAGCGTGTGCCATCAGAAAGTGAACTGGTTAATGAACTGGGCGTCAGCCGCATGACCATTAACCGGGCGCTGCGTGAACTCACCAGCGAAGGCTTTCTGGTGCGGATGCAGGGCGTCGGAACCTTCGTGGCGGAGATGAAAGGCTACACCGCCATGCTGGAGGTGCATAACATCGCCGATGAGATCGCTCAGCGCGGCCATCAGCACAGCTGCAAAATTCTCGCCATCGGCCAGGACAAAGCCGATCCTGAGCAGGCGGCGGTGCTGGGACTGACCACCGGGCAGACGCTTTATCATTCGCTGATTGTGCATTACGAAAATGATCTGCCGGTGCAGCTGGAGGACCGTCTGGTCAATCCGCTGGTCGCGCCCGATTACCTGACGCAGGATTATCAGCAGATGACGCCTTACACCTATCTGATGCGCGTTGCGCCGCTGACGGCGGGCGAGCACATTGTTGAAGCGGTGTTGCCCGATGCGCGTCAGCGTAAACATCTGTCGGTGGATGAGCACGAACCCTGCCTTCTGATTCGCCGTCAGACCTGGAGCGACACTAAAATCGTGACCTATGCGCGGCTGCTCTATCCCGGCTCACGTTACAAACTACTGGGCCGCTTCAGGGGACACGGTTAAGACGGGTAAACAGCAGCCGGGCATCGGTATCGCACGGGCTGAGTGCTGTTTCTTCATCGACCCACCACGCGCCCTGCTGCGCAGTCAGCCGTTCCCCGTCAGCCGTCTGCCAGGTGCCAGCCAGCACCCAGGCAACGCCATGCAGAGTGCTGACCGGCGTGGTCACCATCTCCACCGCTGCCTGCCATTCCCCGCGCCGCGTCATAATATTAAAATCTTCGCTGACGCTGCCCTGCAGCTTTGCCGTTAAGGCGAGTTCGCCGGCAAACGCCCAGGGCTGCTGAGGCGTCAGTAAGTGCTGCCCGCCCGGCGCGGTCAGCAACACCGGATCGCCATGCAGCAGGGTAATCACCCGATCAATGTCAGGAAAGGCAGAGAAGGGACCATCCTGCGCCAGCGTCGCAATGCTGGCGCGCCAGCCGAAGCGCTCCGCGCCGGGTGGAAAGCTGATGATTTCGCGGGTTTCGCCGCCGCCGTTGCGCCAGCGGCTGACCGCCAGCTCCGCGTACGTGAACCGGGCGATCATCGCAGCGCCTCCATCGCCTGAGCAAAGCGGGCGGCACACGACGTCTGGTGCGGATGCACCCCATCTTCTACCACGGCTTTACCCGCCACATAAACGTCCCGAATCTGATCGCGCTGCCCGGCAAAGAGCCAGCGGTTGAGGACGGCGTGCGACCCGACGCTGCCGAGCCACGCCTCATCCCGCAGCACCAGCCAGTCGGCACGTTGTCCCACCGCCAGCGTGCCCTGCTGAATGCCACACGCCTGCGCACCGCCTGCTGATGCCTGTTGCCACAGCAGATCGCCTACCGACGGCTGGCCGGGCAGGGTAATCCGGTTGCGGCGCTGGTCGCGCAGTCGCTGAGCATACTCCAGCCAGCGCAGCTCTTCCCGGGCGCTCAGCGAGACGTGACTGTCAGAGCCGATGCCCCAGCGTCCGCCCTGCGCGATGTACTCCACTGCCGGGAAGATGCCGTCACCGAGGTTGGCTTCGGTGGTCGGGCAGAGACCCGCCACTGCGCCACTGCGGGCGAGACGCACCAGCTCACTCTCATCCAGATGGGTGGCGTGGATCAGGCACCAGCGCGCATCCACCTCAAAGCGGTTCAGCAGCCAGGCCACCGGACGCTCGCCGCTCCACGCCAGCGAGTCATTCACCTCTTTCTGCTGTTCAGCCACATGGATATGTACCGGCAGTGTCAGATCACTGGCCGCCAGCACGTCCTGCATCTGGCTTTCACTCACCGCCCGCAGTGAATGGAAACAGAGGCCACGGTTCAGCAGTGGCCTTTGCCGCTGCCACGCATCAAGCCGCGCCTGCTGTTGCAGATAGCGGTCGGTCTGCTGGATAAAACGCTTCTGACCCGCCGACGCTGGCTGGCTGCCGAAGCCGCTGTAGCTGTAGAGCACCGGCAGCAGCGTCTGGCCGATACCGGCGATCTCCGCCGCTTCAATCAGCTGTTGCAGCATCGCATCATCACTGTAGGGCGCACCCTGTGTGTCGTGGTGCAGGTAGTGAAACTCTGCCACCTGGGTGTAGCCGCCTTTCAGCATCTCGATGTAGAGCAGGGCGGCAATATCGCCCACCTGTTGCGGCGTCAGGCGCTGCACCATGCGGTACATCAGATCCCGCCACGTCCAGAAACTGTCCTGAGGATCGCCCGCTACTTCAGCCAGACCCGCCATGGCACGCTGGAAGGCGTGCGAGTGCAGGTTGGCGATTGCCGGGATCACCTCGCCGTTGAGCCGGATAGCCTGATCAGCGTGGCTATCCGGGGTAATGGAGTCGATAAAACCGGCCTGATTGACCGTGATACGCACCTGCTGCTGCCAGCCCTCCGCCAGCAGGGCACGCGAGGCAAAAAAAGTCGCCATGGTTGATCCTCATCGGATGTGGTTGTATATACATATACATACTTTGAGGCACAGTGTAAACGGCGGAGGCATGAGGCAGCGATGGCAGAAGAGATGCGCGTAGAGACGGTGTGGACCGGGGCTGACCTGGTCACCATGCGTGACGGAAAGTACCATCTTATCCCGCAGGGCGCGCTGGCGGTGCGGGCGGGCAGGCTGGTGTGGGTCGGGCCGCAGGCGGAGATGCCCGCGTTCGTCGCCGATCAGCATCATCATCTGCCGGGCGGCATCGTGACCCCGGGGCTGGTGGATTGTCATACCCATCTGGTGTTTGGCGGCGACCGCAGCCAGGAGTTTGAACAGCGCCTGAATGGCGTCAGCTATGCAGAGATTGCCGCGCAGGGCGGTGGCATCCTCTCAACCGTGCGCGCTACCCGCGCCGCCACTGAAGAGGAACTGGTGGCATCGGCTCGCTGGCGGCTTAACCGCCTGCTGGCCGAGGGCGTCACCACCGTGGAGATCAAGTCCGGCTATGGTCTGGATGAAGAGAGCGAACTGCGGATGCTGCGGGCGATTCGCGGGCTGGGAGAGAGCGTAGCCGCTGACGTGCGCGCCACCTGTCTGGCGGCACATGCTTTTCCGCCGGAGTTTAAGCACGACCCGGATGGCTGGGTCGATATCATCTGCGAACGGCTGCTGCCGCAGGTGCAGGCACTGGGACTGGCGGATGCGGTGGATGCGTTCTGCGAGCATCTCGCCTTTTCACCGCAGCAGGTGGCGCGGGTGTTTGATCGGGCGGTGGCGCTTGGCATGCCGGTGAAACTGCATGCTGAGCAGCTCTCGGCGTCAGGTGGCGCAGCACTGGCGGCGCGCTATGGGGCGCTCTCTGCCGACCACCTTGAATATGCCACCGAGGAGGATGCCAGAGCGATGGCACAGCATGGCACCGTGGCGGTGCTGCTGCCTGGTGCATTTTATCTGCTGCGGGAGACGCAGCGTCCGCCGGTAGATCTCTTCCGGCGCTATGGCGTGCCGATGGCGCTGGCCAGCGATGCCAATCCCGGCACCTCGCCTGCGCTGTCGCTGCGTCTGATGCTTAATATGGGCTGTACCCTGTTTGGCATGACGCCGGAAGAGGCGCTGGCGGGCGTCACGCTGTGGGGGGCAAAAGCGCTGGGGCTGGCTGACAGTCACGGCTCGCTGGAGGCGGGAAAAGTGGCGAACTTCGTTCACTGGCCGCTGGCCCGTCCGGCAGAACTGGTTTACTGGCTGGGTGGTGAACTGCCCTGTACCGTTATCTATCGTGGAGAACCGCAATGAACCCTTTCCATTTTACCCAGGGCAGTCTGCCGCTGCTGGTCAGCATTCCCCACGCCGGTACCGAGCTGACGCCCGACGTGGAAGCCGGACTGAGTGAGGCCGCGCGCGGCTTACCCGACACCGACTGGCATATTCCCCTGCTGTATGATTTTGTGCGTGATCTCGGAGCCAGCGTGTTAATCGGCCGCTACTCCCGCTTTGTGGTCGATCTCAATCGCCCGCCCGATAACCAGCCGCTCTACACCAGCGCCACCACCGGCCTGTTCCCGGAAACCCTGTTCGACGGTACACCGACCTTTGCACCAGGCAAAACACCCGACGACACGGCGCGTCAGGGCTACATCGATCAGATCTGGCAGCCCTATCATCAGCAGATTCAACAGGAGCTGGCGCGGCTCAAAGCGCAGCATGGCTATGCGCTGCTGTTTGACGCCCACTCTATCGCCAGTGAAATTCCCCGCCTGTTTGACGGCCGTCTGCCCGATATCAACATCGGCACCAACGACGGCGCAAGCTGCACGCCTGCAATGAGTGCGGCGCTGGAGGCCGTGTGCGCGGCGCAGAACGACTACAGCTGGGTGATTAACGGGCGCTTTAAAGGCGGTTACATCACCCGCGCCTACGGTCAGCCGCAGCAGCAGATTGAGTCGGTCCAGCTGGAGCTGGCGCAGCTCAACTATATGGATGAAACCCCGCCTTACGCCTGGCAGCAGGCGCGTGCCGCCCGGTTGCAGAACGTGCTGAAGGCATTGATCCACGCCATGCTGGCGCAGGCTAAATCGCAATAAAACTCACCAGAGCGATGCGCCACTCCGGTGCATCGCTGCCCTGATTAAGTGCAGCGGCGGGCAGGTCGCCTGCCCGCTCCCAGGCTACCGCCGCTTTTTTCCACCTCTGCAGAGCTGGCATAACCTTTGCTTGGTTGTATGTACAAGTGCAGCAGCACCGCCATCTGCGTAATAAATTCTGTCTGGCTCACAAAACGATAAAGCCGGCAATGAACTGCGCTGCGTTAACTTGTATATACATGACATATCATCCTGTGAAATTTATGTTAAATCTCGTCAGGGCGATCACCAGGCCGCTACTTTCAGGAGAACCGTATGACGCACCCTCTGACTCTTCGTCGTTTATGTCTCACTACGCTGGTTTCCAGCCTGCTGCTCTGTGGCGTCAGCGCCCAGGCCAAAGAGTGGAAGTCGATCACCATTGCCACCGAAGGCAGTTATGAACCCTGGAACCTCACCCTGCCAGGCGGCAAGCTGGGCGGTTTTGAACCGGAGCTGATGGCCGATCTCTGCCAGCGTATGGCAATACAGTGCAAGCTGGTGGTGCAGAACTGGGATGGAATGATCGCCGGTCTGAATGCCGGAAAATATGATGTGATCATGGATGCAATTGTGATCACCCCCCGAGCGCAAGAAAGTGATCAATTTCACCGTGCCCTACGCCTCTACGCCCGCCACCTTCATCACGGTGAAAGGGTCGTTGCTGCCTGCCGACAGTAAGATCATCAAACTCACCGACGATGAGAAAACCGTGGAGCCAGCCATCGCACCCCTGAAAGCGGCGCTGAAGGGCAAAACCATCGGAATCGCCTCTGGCACCGTCTACACGCCGTTTATCGACAAGTACTTCAAAGAGGTGGCGGATGTCCGGGAATACACCAGCTCAGCCGATGCGATCCTCGATTTGCAGGCGGGGCGTATTGACGCGGTGTTTGACGATGTGACCTTTGCGCAGTCGATGCTGGCGCGACCGGATAACCGTAACCTCAGCTTTAGCGGTCCGCAGCTGGGTGGCCCAATCTGGGGTGAGGGCGAGGCGATGGGCGTGCGCATGGCAGACAACGATCTGAAAGCCCGGCTGGATCAGGCGATCAAAGCCGCGCTGGCCGATGGCACAGTGAAAAAGCTGAGCGAGAAGTGGTTCAAAACTGACGTCACACCCTGAGTGAGGTAACTGATGATAAGCCTGCTGAGTTTTGGCCCGGAGGGCTGGGGACGGTTGATTCTGAGTGCCACGCTGACGACGTTGCTGCTCTCATTTGCCGCGCTGCTGGTCGGTGCGGTAGTGGGATCGGGCGTTGCCGCTGCAAAGTTATCCCCGCACCGCGCGGTGCGCTGGGCAGGGGAAGGCTACTCGGTGATCTTTCGTGGCATCCCTGAGCTGCTGGTGATCTACCTGTTCTACTTCGGCGGATCGGGATTGATCACGCAGATCGGACAACTGTTTGGCGCGGACGGGTTTATCGAAGCGCCACCGTTTCTGATCGGGGCGCTGGCCATCGGGCTTATTTCCGGCTCTTACCAGGCGGAAGTCTATCGTGCCGCACGGCTGGCCCTGGCGAAAGGGGAGATCGAAGCCGCTGTCGCTATTGGTATGCCGCGCTGGCGCATCCGGCAACGCATCCTGCTGCCGCAGGTAGCGCGCTATGCGCTGCCCGGCCTGTCAAACGTCTGGCAGATGAGCCTGAAAGACTCGGCGCTGGTGTCAGTGACCGGCATTGTCGAGCTGATGCGGGCCAGCCAGATTGCGGCCGGCTCCACCCGTGATTACTTCTCCTTTTATCTGGTGGGCGGTGCCTGTTATCTGCTGCTGACGCTGCTGTCGAACCGCGCCTTTCTGCGGGCTGAATCCCGTCTTGGTCGCGCCTGGCAAAGCCGCACCGCTGCACAGCATTAAGGAGACTTATGATCGATTTCGCGTTCCTCACTGACACCTTCCTGAAACTCAGCGCCGCGTTGCCGGTTACGCTGGGCCTGTTTATCAGCGCCTTTCTGTGTGGTGGCGTGCTGGCGGTGGGTATTCTGGCGCTGCGCATGAGCCGCTGGCGTCTGCTGAGTGCTTTTGCCCGTGGCTACATTCTGGTGTTTCGCGGCTCGCCGCTGATGATCCAGCTGTTCCTGATCTACTACGGTCTGGGGCAGTTTGGTGTGATCCGGCACAGTCTCTTCTGGCCGTTTCTGCGTGAGCCCTTTACCTGTGCGGTGCTGGCGCTGTCGCTCTGCACCGCCGCCTACACCGCGGAGATCCTGCGCGGTGCGCTGCTGGCTGTGCCGCCCGGTCAGGTGGAGGCGGGGATGGCGTGCGGCATGTCGCGCGGGCTGCTGCTGCGGCGCATTATCGCGCCGGTGATGCTGCGTTATGCGCTGCCCGCTTACTCCACCGAGGCGATTCTGCTGGTGAAGTCGACCGCGCTGGCCAGTCTGGTCACGGTCTGGGATGTCACCGGGGTGGCGCAGCAGATTATCCAGCGTACTTACCGCACCATGGAGGTGTTTCTCTGTGCGGCGGCAATCTACCTGATCCTCAACTTCATCATTGTGCAACTCTATGCCCTGCTGGAGCGGCGTCTGACGCCGGTTCATAAACCGGAAAAAAGCCGTTACCGGCCGCTAAGCCGATTCCTGGAGGAAAATAAACATGTCTGAACTGCCACCCGTCACGCTGTCGGCCAGCGATATCCATAAATCCTTTGGCGCCATGGAGGTGCTGAAAGGCATCTCGCTGCAGGCGCACCAGGGCGATGTTATCTCAATACTCGGTGCCAGCGGCTCGGGCAAAAGTACGCTGCTGCGCTGCATTAATCTGCTTGAGACGCCTGACGCGGGCGTGGTCAGCGTGGGCGGTGAAACCATTGAGATGAAGCGCCATGCCCGGGGACACCAGCTGGCGGCTAACCCGCGTCAGATTGAGCGGCTGCGCTCCCGGCTCGGTATGGTGTTTCAGAGCTTTAACCTCTGGTCGCACCTGACGGTGCTGCAGAATGTCATTGAAGGGCCGCACTACGTCCTCAAGCGCGATAAAAAAAGCCTGTATTGCCCAGGCGGAACAGCTGCTTGATCGGGTCGGTCTGCTGAATCGCAAAGATTTCTATCCCGCCCAGCTTTCAGGCGGTCAGCAGCAGCGGGTGGCGATCGCCCGGGCGCTGGCAATGGACCCGGAGGTGATGCTGTTTGATGAGCCAACTTCGGCACTCGATCCGGAACTGGTAGGCGAGGTGCTGAAGGTCATGCGCAGCCTGGCGGAAGAGGGCCGCACCATGCTGGTGGTGACCCATGAGATGGGTTTTGCCCGCAACGTCTCTAACCGGGTGGTGTTTATGCATCAGGGCACTATTGATTGTCAGGGCACGCCAGAGGCGATGTTCGGCGAGGCGGGATCGGCGCGCTTTAAGCAGTTTATCTCCAGTCATCATCAGGTGGAGCCGGTGGTATGAGCGACGTAATACGTCAGACGCTGGTCTGGGGCGATGGCTCGCTGAAATGGCAGGCGCTGGTGCAGGTCGCCCGGCACGGCGCCACCCTGACGCTGAGCGACAGTGCCTGGCAGCGCATTGCGCAGAGCCGTGAAATCGTCGGTAATATCGTGGCGGCGGGGCAGGTGGCTTACGGCATCAATACCGGGCTGGGGGCGTTGTGTAACATCACCCTGTCTGAAGATGAGCTGAGCCAGCTGTCGCGCAATACACTGCTGAGCCATGCCTGTGGCGTCGGGCCGGTGCTGGCAAAATCCGAGGTCCGCGCCATTCTGTGCGCTGCGATTGCGAACTACAGCCACGGAAAATCAGGTGTTTCAGTGGCGCTGGTGCAACATCTCCTGGCGCTGCTAAACCTGCAGATTACGCCACAGGTACCGTCGCAGGGATCGGTGGGATATCTGACCCACATGGCGCATATCGGCCTGGCGCTGATTGGCATCGGCGAGGTGGAGTGGCAGGGTGAAATCATGCCCGCGCAGCAGGCGCTGGCCCAGGCGGGATTAGCCCCTTACCGGCCTGGTGCCAAAGAGGGGCTGAGCCTGGTCAACGGCACGCCCTGCATGACCGGCTTAGCCTGTCTGGCGCTGGACGATGCCGAACGGCTGCTGGACTGGGCAGACGTCACCGGTGCGATGAGCTTTGAAGCGCTGCGCGGTCAGCTGGTGGCGTTTGACCCTGAGGTGCTGGCGATGAAGGCCAGCCCGGGGATTCAGCGCAGCGGCGAACGCCTGCGCCAGTTGCTGAGTGACAGCCCGCTGCTGAAAGCCAGCGTTGGCATCCGGACTCAGGATGCACTCAGTCTGCGCTCGATGCCGCAGGTGCACGGCGCCTGTCGCGATCAGTTTAGTCATGCTGTCCGTCAGGTGGAGACCGAACTCAACGCCTGTACCGACAATCCGCTGGTGCTGGGGACGCCGCAGGCCTGGCGGGTGGTGTCACAGTCCAATCCGCATGGCGAGTCGGTGGCAATGGCCTGCGACCTGCTGGCGATTGCGATGGCGGAGCTGGGCAGCATCGCCGAGCGGCGGCTTGATCGGCTGGTGAATCCGCTGGTCAGCGGCCTGCCGCCGTTTCTGGTGGCCGAGCCGGGCGTCAATTCCGGCATGATGATTGCGCAGTACGTGGCGGCATCACTCTGCGCGGAGAACCGTCAGCTGGCGCAGCCTGCGGTGCTTGATAACTATGTCACTTCAGGATTACAGGAGGATCATCTGAGCCTCGGCACCGGCTCGGCGCTGAAGCTGCTGAAACTGGTCAGCAATGTTGATCACATTATCGCGATTGAGTATCTGCTGGCGGCGCAGGCGCTGGAGTTTCACGGTGAGTCACAGCTGGCAGCAGGCACGCGGCGCGCCTGGCAGCATTTGCGGCAGGTTGTTGAGCGCTGGCAGCAGGATCGCTGGCTGGCACCCGACATCGCCTGCGCGGTAGCTCAGATTAAAGCGCACCGGGCCGATGCGCTTGTGGGGTAAGGATTATCTGCGGCGTGCGTCCGGACGGACTAAATCAAAACGTTGCGCTTCGCTGATGCCGTAATAGGCGCTGGGGCCGCCCGCGCGCAGAATCGGCTCGGCTTTAGCGGTCTGATAAATGCCCTCTTCCAGCAGCGATTCATCGATGTGAATCGCCACCGCTTCCCCCAGCACCAGCCAGCTGTCGATCAGATTGCCGCTGGCATCCTGCAGCTGAATCAGTTGCGTCAGGCGGCACTCGAAGTTGACCGGGCTCTCTGCCACCAGACTGGCGCTGACCTGAGAAGCCGCCAGCGGCGTTAAACCGGCAAAGGCGAACTCATCCTGATCGGCAGGCAGCGAGGCGGAACTTTCGTTCATCGCTTCCGCCAGCGGACGGGTCGCCAGGTTCCAGACAAACTCTTTGGTCTCAGCAATATTTCTCACGCTGTCTTTCCAGCCGCTGCTGGCGAAACCGATAATCGGCGGATGATAGTTGAAGCAGTTAAAGAAGCTGTAAGGTGCCAGATTGTGCTGGCCGCTGCTGCTCACTGAGCTAATCCAGCCGATCGGGCGCGGCCCGATAATGGCGTTCAGCGGATCGTGCGGCAGACCGTGACCAGCACGGGGTTGATAGGAATAGCGTTTCCGGGTCATAACTTCTCCAGCAGGGAATTTTATTTATCTTAGCCCGACAGCATCGCCCGACGGAATCGGAAAGAGGTAAGCGGATGGTGCGGGTTTATTTTCCGCCGCCTACAGCGTATTGTACGCGCGCCTGAATAATTGAGAGAACGTATGAAAAAGTCAGCCAGCACGTCGCCCTTCCACGCCCGCAATCGCCATCAGGGCGAATACGATTTTGCCGCGTTAACCGCTGCCCATCCGCTGCTGAAAGCCAAAGTCCGGCCCAATGGTTATGGCGTGCAGTCCGTGGATTTCGCGGACCCGGAGGCGGTGATGCTGCTGAACCAGGCGCTGATCAAACTATTTTACGACATCGACTGGCAAGCTGGCTCCCGGCTCACTCTGCCCGCCCGTGCCGGGACGCGCCGATTATCTGCACTACCTTGCCGATCTGCTGGCGCTGGATAACAACGGCGTGATCCCGACGGCGGACGTTCTGGATGTCGGCTGCGGTGCAAACTGCATCTATCCGCTGATTGGCGCGGCAGAATATGGCTGGCGCTTTACCGGCACCGAGGTCGATGAAGCCGCCATCAAAGCTGCTAACCGTATTGTTGCGGCCAATCCGCGCCTGACGCGCCAGATCCGTCTGCGTCGTCAGAAAAACAGCGATGCAGTGCTGGCTGGTGTAGTCAGTAAAACTGAATTTTTCAGTGCAGTGATGTGTAATCCGCCATTCCACGCGTCGGCGGAAGAGGCGGTATCGGGATCGCAGCGTAAGGTCCGCAATCTCGGACTGGATAAGAGTGCGCCGCTCAACTTTGGCGGCCAGCACAATGAATTATGGTATCCCGGTGGCGAAAAGGGCTTTATCGGCAAGATGATCGCCGAGAGCGTGGCGTTTGGTCGTCAGATCGGCTGGTTTACCTCGCTGGTGTCGCGCAAAGAGAACTTACCGGCGCTGGAAAAACAGCTGCAGGCGCTCGACGTGGCGGAGATGCGGGTGGTTAATATGGCGCAGGGTCAGAAGCAGAGTCGCTTCCTGGCGTGGAGTTTTATGCCTGCCGCCCAGCGCACTAAACTACTGAGTCGCCTGGGGAACTGAGGTGTCGCTTTACATGGGTAACAGGTGTATCTGTGGGCGAAGAGTAAAATAGAACGGGCCGCGATGCGGCCCGTTTTGATTGTTGACAACGCCCGACTCGGTGGAGGTAAGACCGAGCTGGCACAGGGAACCCGGTCAGATCGGAAAGACGCAAAGGCTGTCATCCATGACACGCTCGGCCCGCGCCGTCCCTGGCGCGGGACGCTTTCCTCTTCTGACCGGGTTCCCTGTGCTTCGGGTTTATTCGTTGCTGCCAGATTTACCCTGGTTTGGATTGTCATCAGTTTTAACGGGCCGCTTAGCGGCCCATTTTGATCAGGAGACGTGCTGCAGGAATTCGCGCAGACGCTCGCTCGGTGGGTTGCTGATCAGGCTGTCGGGATCGCCATCTTCCGCAATCCGGCCTTTATCGATAAAGATCAGCCGTGAGGCCACCTTCTGTGCGAAGCCTACTTCGTGCGTCACAATCACCATCGTCATGCCTTCTTCCGCCAGATCCTGCATCACCTTCAGCACTTCGTGACGCAGTTCCGGGTCGAGCGCTGAGGTTGGCTCATCAAACAGCATCATTTTCGGCTTAACTGCCAGTGCACGGGCAATCGCCACGCGCTGCTGCTGACCGCCGGAAAGCTCAGACGGAAAGTGGTGCGCGCGCTCGGCGAGGCCCACTTTGCCCAGCAACTCACGCGCCAGCTGGCGTGCCGCCTCTTTGCTGGCACCGCGCACACGGATAGGACCAAAGGCGACGTTATCCAGCGCACTCATCTGTGGGAACAGATGAAACTGCTGAAACACCATGCCCGCTTCCTGACGAATCAGGCGGTCATCGACTTTCGGATCATTGACGCGCAGGCCATCGACAATCAGTTCGCCACTGGTGATCTCTTCCAGCTTGTTAATACAGCGCAGCAGGGTTGATTTACCGGAACCGGATGGGCCGATAATCACCACCACTTCGCCCTGGTTAATCTTCAGGTCGATATTGTGCAGCACCTGGGTCTGGCCAAAATGTTTGGAGACATCTTTAAATTCAATCACAGGATTTTCACCCTTTTCTCAATGCGGCGCAGCACAAAGCTCAACACCAGCGTAATAACCAGATAGATAATCGCGACGGCGCTCCAGATTTCCAGCGCGCGGAAGTTACCGGCAATAATCTCCTGACCCTGACGGGTCAGTTCAGCCACACCAATAACGATAAACAGCGAAGTATCTTTGATGCTGACAATCCACTGGTTGCCCAGCGGTGGCAGCATGCGGCGCAGCGCCAGCGGCATAATCACGTAGCGCAGCGTCTCGCGGCTCGACAGGCCAAGCGCCAGTCCGGCTTCGCGGAAGCCCTTGTTGATCGACAGCACGGCACCACGGGTAATCTCGGCAATGTAAGCGCCGGAGTTAATCATGATGGTCACCACCGCCGCGCTGAAGGGATCAATGCGCAGGTCGGGGAACGCCATCGGCAAAGCAAAATAGATAAACATCACCTGCACCACGATAGGGGTGCCGCGAATGATTTCGATAAACACCAGTGCGATGTTATTGGTGATCCAGCCACCGTAAGCGCGGGCAAAGCCCGCTACCAGGCCGATGAAGAGGCCGCCAACCAGTCCAATAATTGAGATAATTAAGGTCAGTTTAGCGCCTTCAAGCAGCGCTGGCATGGCGGGCCAGATGACGCTCCAGTCAAACTCCATGGTGTCACTCCAGATATGTTGCGATGGAAAAAAGCAGGGAAAAGGTTTCCCTGCTGAAATCAGATAACGGGCAAATTATTATTTAGGTTCGGTGCCAAACCATTTTTTATAGAGCGTGTTATAGGTGCCGTTCTCTTTCAGGGTTTTCAGTGCGCCGTTGACTTTTTCACGTAAATCGTCGCTGCCTTTCGGGAAGGCGATACCATACTGCTGCGCTTCAATTGAATCGCCTACCGCTTTAAAGCGGCCTTTACCGGCGGTATGGATGAAGTAAAGGATGTTAGGCGTGTCATGCAGCACGGCGTCCGCACGGTTGGTGCCCAGCTCCATATAGGCGCTGTCGATATTCGGGAACTGACGCAGATCTTTGGATTTGATGTTGGCTTTCGCGTATTCCACGGAGCCGGTGCCGCTTTTCACTGCGACCACTTTACCGTTCAGATCGCTGATGCCTTTGATGTCGTTTTCATTGTTACGCACCATCACCTGCAGACCGCTTTTGTAATAGCCGTCAGAGAACTCAATCGCTTTTTTTACGCTCCTCGGTAATGGTGATACCCGCCAGTGCCAGATCGACATTGCGCGTTTGCAGTGCAGGGATAATGCCGCTGAAGTCCATTGGCTTCAGGGTGTAATCGAGCTTCAGCTCTTTCGCAATGGCATCCCACAGATCCACATCGAAGCCGACATATTTATCACCCTGTTTAAATTCAAACGGAACAAAGGCGGTATCCGTGGCGACGACCAGCTTTTTGTCTGCTGCAGTGGAAGAGAGGGAGAAGGCCAGCGCCAGCGCGGCCACAGAAACTTTTAACAGTGACTTCATCATTTTTCCTTTTTTTACTACCAGGCGGCAGGGCCTGCGTTTGCGGCTTGTCATATGAAAGAATTATGCCAACTTTGCAAAATCCGCGAAATCAGAGAGTTAAATAACATAGCTGACACGATTTTGCAGTTAATTCTGCCATTGCACTATTTTGGTGCTCAGTTTTGGTGCAGGTGGCTGTTTTGGTGCAAGCGGTAGTGTGCCTCAGATGTTAAGGCTGTGAAGCGGAGGAGGGAAGAACTGTTAACAGGGTCATAAAAATGCGGTAACACAGACGTAAAAAAAGGCGGGTTTCCCCGCCTGACAGACTGCATTGAGTCTTATTCGATGTTCGCTTCGATAAACCACAGGAATTTATCAAGGTCACGTGATGCCGCAGTAAAGATATCAGCGGTATCTTCGTCTTTTACTTCAGTGATCGCTTTACGGGTGTCATTCGCGACAACGCTGTAACGATCTGCCAGCGCTTTCAGATGATCCTGAACGCTGTGAATATTCAGCGGATAGCTCTTCAGCGGAGTCGTATCGTTAACGACCTGCGTGGTGCCCAGTGCCACGCCACCCAGCTGAACCACACGCTCGGCAATAGTATCCTGATGATCGGTAATCGCGGTGCGGAAGCCGTCCAGCATCTCATGCACACCGATAAAATTAGCACCGCGCATGTTCCAGTGCGCCTGCTTAGTGATCAATGACAGGTCAATAAACTCGACTACCAGACGGTTTAACACCGCGATGGTGGCTTTTTTTATCGTCTTCGGCCACATCATTGCGGGTATAAATCAGGTCAGAAGATTTAGTTTTAACCAATTTAGCGGTACTCATCGTTTCAGTCCTCTCTTTGATGGTTGTCCTAATCAAGTACCGGATAAGTATAGCAGCGCTTTTCAGCTTTGCAGAAACGACTTTGTCGATGGATGAAATAGCGAGCGTCTTTAGTCAGAGCAGGGCTGGGCTAAGAAGGTTAATGCCATGTTAAAATATAAAATCAAATAAATAGATAATTAAATCATTAGGTTATTCTATTATGTAAATAACTGGTAAGTGTCTGTTTCAAAATAGACAACGCAGGAAGGAGCGAAGATTAGGAATAATTCTCATGATGAGCATGATTATTATTTAGCCCCGCCAGCAGGCGGGGCGGATAGCGTTTATTTTTGGATATCGTCTGATAATTCAACGCTGTTTAACTGACTCTTTTTCGGCCGCATGGTCAGCGTTGAACCTGCCGAGGCGATGATGATCGCCAGCAGCGCCAGCCACTGAAGTCCGGTCAGGGTTTCCCCCAGAAACAGCATGCCGGAAAAGGCAGCCATGGCGGGTTCCAGACTCATCAGCGTGCCGAAGATGCGCGCCGGTAAGCGGGTGAGGGCGATCATCTCCAGCGAATAGGGGATGGCGCTGGAGAGCAGGGCAACCAGCAACGCGATCGGCATAACGGCCCATGTCCAGATGCCACTTTCTGCGAACGTCAGCCCCAGCGGTACAAAAATCACTGAGGCAATCAGCGACCCGATAGCTACTGTCGCCGGGCCATGTTCTGCGCCTGCCCGCTGTCCCGCCAGGATATAGATCGCCCAGCAGGCGCCTGCACTCACTGCCAGCGCAGCGCCCAGCGGATCAATCGCAGTCATGCCTGTGCCAAAAGGCAGCAGGAACCACAGACCAATCACGGCCAGCAGCACCCAGACAAAATCCAGTGGCCGGCGCGATCCGAATAGCGCCAGCGCCAGTGGGCCGGTAAATTCCAGTCCCACCGCCACACCCAGCGGCACGGTACGAATCGCCAGATAGAACGTGAAATTCATTGTGCCCAGCGCCAGTCCATACATCAGGAGTGGCAGACGTTGCTCCCGGCTAAAGCGTAAACGCCAGGGTTTGAAGATAATACAGAGTATCAGGGTGCCAAATCCCAGACGCAGCGCGGTGATGCCAGTGGCACCGACGGCAGGAAACAGGCTTTTCGCCAGCGAAGCACCGCCCTGAAGCGACAGCATCGCAATCAGCAGTACGGCAATCGGCATCACTATCGGGGCAAGGTTTTTAGAAGCGGGAGAGGCAGACATCCTGTGTACTTTTCCTGGTCATCAACGTAATGAGTCAGCCAGTGTAAAGGAAATAGCAGGCAAAAAATCACGGAATGGGGTTTTAAATTTCTCTCAAGTGAGCGATTTTTGGCCAGAATCAGGGCCAATTAGGTAAAGAAATGTCAGGTTTTTTTAGGATTTAACTTAAAGAACGAAATGAGCACGAAATGATTATTGCAGAAAGATGACGGATTTTATAAGAAAAATGAATGACATAGGTTGTCGCATTAACTTCCTGTTACACCAAACATTCTGTTAGACAACAAAATCCGGGCAGAGTTTCTCGCTATTTTTTGTTATATTTTCAGCGTTGTCAGGAGAGAAGTATTTTCACATTTGAGGTGGTTATGAAAAAAATTGCATGTCTTTCAGCATTAGCCTGTGTACTGGCAGTATCTGCAGGTTCAGCAATGGCACAGAGCACCGTAACTGGTGGCTATGCTCAGAGCGACTATCAGGGCGTAGCTAACAAAGCTAACGGCTTCAACCTGAAATACCGCTACGAAGACGGTTCTAACCCACTGGGTTGGATCGGTTCATTCACCTACACAGAAAAAGATAACACCGATTCTGGCATTTATAACAAAGGCCAGTACTACGGTGTGACCGGTGGTCCTGCTTTCCGTCTGAACGACTGGGCAAGCATCTACGGTGTTGTGGGTATCGGCTACGGTAAATTCCAGCAGAACGATACTTCATCACGCGATAAAACTGATTCAAGCGACGTAGGTTTCTCTTACGGCGCAGGTCTGCAGTTTAACCCAGTTCAGGACTTCGCAGTTGACGTTGGTTACGAGCAGAGCCGTATCCGTAACGTTGACGTTGGCACCTGGATTGCTGGCGTAGGTTACAGCTTCTAAGTTTAGCTTAGCTGACCTGCAAAAAAAGCGGCCCCTTGTGGGCCGTTTTTTTATTGTGCTGATTTACTCACCCTTCTCTCGTATCTGCACGTTTCCCGACTTTTCCGGATCGCTGTAGCCGATCAGCAACCATGCTGGTTGAAGCCGCAGGTCATATTGATTCGATGGGGAAACAGGAAAAAGAGAGAGCAGAAAGGGAGAGTGCGCCTCTCAGCCAGCGGCTGAAAGGCATAGAATCAGGATTAGCCGCGCCAGATGAGATTCTCACAGCGACGATCGTCAGACTTATGGCCCAGCAGTTTTTCCAGCAACATCAGACGCAGTGTGAACGGTGAACGCGTCAGCAGGCACAGCCAGGATTTCATCTCCGTGGTTGTTTTCTTCTCAGCCTGGAAGCATTTACTGCAATCTAAGCAACATTTCAGGGTGCTCATAGAATCACCTCCCAATCATTGTCGACGCGGTAGTCAGCAGCCTGCGGTGAGAGGCGTCATCATCACCGGAGCAACAGAGGATCAACTGGGATCGCTCTTTTGCTGCTTACATTATCGTCAAATATAGCACTGGCTATATCCTTTAGCCAAGGCTAATGACGAAAAATTTGAGCTTCTTTGCGGCTGGTTTACAATGAGCGCAGCTAAATCCGTACAGCAGTGACAGTACGGGAAAAAATAATGAGGAAGCTGAATGAGTCGTCGTGCTAAAAGCGTGGTTTCTGCGCCAAAAGGACCACTGAAAGATATTGAAGAGCATGTCGAAGGTTTTCGGCAGGTGCGTGAAGCGCATCGTCGGGAATTAATTGATGACTACGTTGAGTTAATCTCTGATTTGATTGGTGAATTTGGCGAAGCGCGTCAGGTTGATATGGCGGCCCGCCTGGGCGTTTCACAACCGACCGTAGCGAAAATGCTGAAGCGGCTTGGCAGTGCCGGGCTGGTTGAACAAGTGCCTTACCGCGGTGTCTTTCTGACTGGTGAAGGAGAGAAACTGGCAGAGGAGAGTCGCGCCCGTCATCACATTGTTGAAAGTTTTCTGCTGGCGTTAGGCATCAGTCCCGAAACTGCCCGACGTGATTCAGAAGGTATTGAGCATCACGTCAGTGATGAAACGCTGGCCGTATTTAAGAAATTCTCCGAAACCCGCTAACGCTAAGGCGTACCTTCATCATGCCTCAACTGCTTCGATCTTTTTTTGCATGACTCTGTTTTGCATTTATTAATCGTGATTGGTGTAGTTCTGGCATTTCTGGCGGATTTTCGCTGGGCCGATCTGCCCGGTGCCGTAGACTGGCATACCATTATTACGCTCACCGGGTTGTTGATCCTGACCAAAGGGCTGGAAACCAGTGGCTACTTTGACGTGCTGGGGGGGACGACTGATTGCGCGTTTCCGGCACGAACGTGCGCTGGCGCTGTTTATGGTGCTGGCTGCCGCGTTGCTCTCTACGTTTCTGACCAATGATGTGGCGCTGTTTATTCTGGTGCCGCTGACGCTGACGCTGCGAAAGTTCTCTCACTTACCCATCTCGCGACTAATCATCTTCGAAGCGCTGGCGGTCAACGCCGGATCCCTGCTGACGCCGGTCGGCAACCCGCAAAACATTCTGCTGTGGAGCCACGGCAAATTAAGCGTTGTCGCGTTTATTGTTCAGATGCTGCCGCTGGCCGCCTGGCTGCTGCTTAGCCTGATGGTATTAACCTGGTTCAGCTTTTCAAAGCGGTCGATTGACAAGCATGACAATCCGGAACAGCCGCAGTGGCAGAAGCCACTGTTTATTGTCAGCGTGGTGTTATATCTGCTGTTTATCGCCGGCCTGGAGCTGGAAATCACCGGTTGGGTCCTGCTGCTGATTCTTGCCACGTTCCTGGTGATGGCGCGTCCGGTGCTGCTGCGCATCGACTGGAGCCTGCTGGCGGTGTTTATCGCCATGTTTATTGACGTCTTCCTGATGACGCGTCTGCCGGTGATGCAGGCTCACTTTGATGCGGTTTCTCATTTCGGTCAGGGGCAGCTCTACCTGCTGGCGATTGGTCTGTCACAGGTGATCAGCAACGTTCCGGCGACGATTCTGCTGCTGCAAAAAGTCCCGCCTGGCGATGTGCTGGCCTGGGCGGTCAATATTGGCGGATTCGGTCTGCTGCCGGGTTCGCTCGCTAACCTTATTGCCCTGCGTATGGCGAAAGATCGGGCCGTCTGGTGGCATTTCCATCTCTTTTCTCTCCCTCTGCTTGCCTGGTCGATGGCCAGCGGCTGGCTGCTGTTGCGGCTGCTCAATTAGGCCCGACGCATCCTGCTACCCGCCACAGGTGGCAGGATGTGCGCCATTTCTCAAGTTTCGTAAAGTTGCGCTGGATTTTGTCAGTTTCCGATATAAGGTTAACAGGACCTTTATGCCCGGGAATTAGGGCCTTAGCCAGTGATGGGAACTATGAGCGAGAATAACCAACGCGATCCACACCAGCAGGACGCAGAAAATGCGACGGATAAAAACCGTCAGTCAGAGGAAAATCAGGACAACGACCAGCAGCCTGAGCGTAAACGCCCCGGTAAAAAGCCGCTGATTATTCTGGCGGTAGTGGTGGTGATTATGCTGATTGTCGGCTTCTGGTTCTGGTTCACTACCCGCAATATTGAAACTACCGACGACGCCTTTACCGAAGGCGATGCCGTTACCATTGCGCCTAAAGCCTCCGGCTATGTCGTGAAGTTGCTGGTGAAAGATAACCAGCGGGTGAAGAAGGGCGATCTGCTGGTGGAGATCGATCCCAGCGACAATCGTGCCCAGCGTGAACAGGCGAATGCGCAGCTCGGTTTAGCTGTCGCACAGCTGCATCAGGCGCAGGCTCAGCTGGCGCTGTCAAAGGTACAGTATCCGGCACAGCGCGATCAGGCGCTGGCAGATCAGGCGAAAGCCGAAGCGAATCTGCTTAATGCGCAGGCGGATTATCGTCGCCAGCGCGGCGTCGATCCGCGTGCGACCAGTCAGCGTAATATCGACAGCGCGTCCGCGCAGTTACGTTCGGCGCAGGCGCAGTTACAAAGCGCGAAAGCACAGGTTGAAGTGGCGTCACAGGTTGCTCTGCAGATTCGCCAGCAGGAGACCAATGTTGAAGCGCGTCAGCAACAGGTTGAGCAGGCTAAGGCGCAGTTAAGCACGGCCGATCTTAATCTCTCCTATACCCAGGTTCGCGCGCCCTATGACGGGTTTGTCACCAAGCGTAACGTTCAGCTGGGCACACTGGTGCAGGCGGGATCGTCGCTGTTTTCGCTGGTCTCGCCTGAGATCTGGGTCACCGCTAACTTCAAAGAGTCTCAGCTGCAACACATGAATCCTGGCGACAAAGTTGAAATCAGCGTCGATGCCTGGCCGGATATGAAGCTGGAAGGGCATGTTGACAGTATTCAGATGGGCTCTGGTTCACGCTTCTCGACTTTCCCGTCAGAAAACGCCACCGGTAACTATGTGAAAATCGTTCAGCGCGTGCCGGTGAAAATCATCATCGACAAGGGCCTTGATCCGAACCATCCTCTGCCGCTGGGTCTCTCTGTTGAACCGAAGGTAACGGTGGAATGAGTACGGCGCAGAGCTGGAAACCCGCCAGTAATCCGTGGTTAGTGGCGATCACGGTCACGCTGGCGGTGTTTATGGAGATCCTCGACACCACCATTGTTAACGTGGCGCTGCCGCATATCGCCGGTTCGCTCTCCTCCAGTTACGATGAGTCAACCTGGGTGCTGACCTCTTATCTGGTGGCGAACGGCATTGTGCTGCCTATCTCTGCGTTCTTCAGCCGACTGTTTGGCCGTAAACAGTTTTTCCTGATCTGCATCGTGATGTTTACCATCTGCTCCTTCCTGTGCGGCATCGCTACCGAACTGTGGCAAATCATTCTGTTCCGCGTGCTGCAGGGCTTTTTTTGGTGGCGGATTGCAGCCGGTTCAGCAGTCTGTGCTGCTGGACTACTTCAAGGCGGAAGATCGCGGCAAGGCATTTGGGCTCTCCTCTATCGCCATTATTGTCGCGCCGGTGATTGGTCCGACATTAGGTGGCTGGATTACCGACAACTACAGCTGGCGCTGGGTGTTCTTTATCAACATTCCGGTCGGCGTACTTACCGTGCTGGCGATCTATCAGCTGCTGGAAGATCCACCGTGGGAGCGTAAATGGGCCAAAGGTAAACTGAAGATCGACTATATCGGTATCAGCCTGATTACCTTAGGACTGGGTTGTCTGCAAGTGATGCTGGATCGCGGAGAGGATGAGGACTGGTTTGCCTCGCACTTTATCGTGCTGTTCGCCATTCTGGCCTTGATTGGCATCGTCGGCGCCATCTACTGGCTGATGTATGCCCGTAAGCCAGTGGTCGATATTCTGGTGATGAAAGACCGCAACTTCTGGGTCGCCGGGCTGTTGATGGCGGGGATGGCGATGATTCTGTATGGCAGCTCCGTAGTGCTGCCACAGCTGGCGCAGCAGGATCTGGGGTACACCGCCACCTGGTCAGGTCTGGTGCTGTCGCCTGGCGCGGTGCTGATTGTGCTGACCATACCGCTGGTGCTGAAACTGATGCCAATCGTTCAGACGCGCTACATCATTGCCTTTGGCTTTAGCTGTCTGGCCGTGGCGTTTCTCTACTCCGCCACCTTAACGCCCAACGTTGATTTCACCACTTTAGTGTTGATGCGCAGCGCACAGTCAATCGGGCTGGGTTTCCTGTTTGTCCCGCTGACGACTATCGCTTTTGTCACCATTCCGCAGCGGCTTAATGCTGACGCCTCGGCGCTGTTTACCATGTTCCGTAACGTTGCCGGATCGATTGGGATTTCACTCTCGACCGCTGCCATTACCGAGCGCGAACAGGTGCGGTCAGCGCACATGGTGCATAACATGACGCCGCTGAATGAGCCGTTCAACATTACGCTTCAGCACTGGGCGCAGGCGATACGCGACTTTACCTCGGCGGTGGGCGATCCCGTCACGCTGGCAACCGGTCAGCTCTATCAGGAGATGATTGCGCAGTCGCGTATCCTCGCTTACATCGATGTCTTCTCAGGCCTGAGTATTGTCGCCCTGATTTTGATTCCATTTTGTTGGCTGCTGTCGCCGATTAAGAGCGAAGGCAGTGCAGGAGCACACTAACATGAAGGTTTTTTACTCTCATCGCCTGAAACCCCTGAGTTTACTGCTGGCCCTCGGGCTGGCGGGCTGCGCTGTCGGACCTGACTATCAGGCGCCGAAACCTGCCGTGCCGGGTGGCTACAACACCCTGGATTCGCAGGAGGCGTCAAAGCCACAAAACGCCGCGATTAATTCACGCTGGTGGCGCAGCTTCAATGATCCGCAGCTCGACAGTCTGATTGAACGGGCGATTGCGGGCAACCTGAGCCTGCAGCAGACGGTGCTGCGCATTGCCGGAGCACGTGAACAGCTGACGCAGGCGCAGGGCAGCCTGTTCCCCACCCTGGGCGGTTCAGCCAAAGTGACGCGTCAGCAGCTCGGGCTGGAAGGCTTGCTTAAATCCAATGGCGCAACCGATCAGCTCGACAGCAACGTGGCCAGCCAGCTCAATGGATTGACCCAGCCGGTTAACCTCTACCAGGGCAGCTTCGATGCCAGCTGGGAGCTGGATCTGTGGGGCAAAGTGCGCCGTCAGGTTGAGGCAGCTAATGCCCAGCAGCAGGCAGCGATAGAACAGCGCAACGATGCGCTGGTCTCACTGGAGGCCGAAGTGGCGCGTGCCTGGCTGCAACTGCGCGGCGCGCAGAGCACGATTCAGACGCTGCAACAGCAGATTGAGGTGGCGCAGCAGACGACCGAGCTGACCCAAAGCCAGCAGCGTAATGGCCTGGCCCCGCTGACCGATGTGGAAAATGCGCGTGCCCAGCTCAGCACGCTGCAGGCGCAGCTGCCGCAGTATCAGTCGCAGGCACGGCAGGCGATGAATGGGTTAGCGGTGCTGCTCGGCAAGACACCGGGGGGCGCTGGATGCTGAACTCAGTACGCCAAAAGCGTTACCCCCGCTGCCACAGTTTGTCCCGGTAGGCATTCCTTCTACGCTGGCACGTCGTCGTCCTGATATTCGTCAGGCTGAAGCGACGCTGCATGCACAAACCGCTGAGATTGGGGTTTCTGTCGCGCAGCTTTTCCCGAGCCTGTCACTGACCGGCCAGCTGGGCGTGCGCAACACCGATGTCAGCTATCTGGATAACTGGAGCAGCCATTTCTACAGTTATGGCCCGTCGTTATCGATTCCGATTTTCCAGGGCGGACAGCTGGTGTCGAGCGTGAAGTTAGCGCGGGCACAGCAGGCCAGTGCCGCGCTGGATTATCGCCAGACGGTGCTGACGGCGTTGCAGGATGTGGAGAATGCGCTGGTCAGCTATCGCGCCGATCAGCAGCGGGTCACCGCGCTGGATGAGACAACCGGTGCGCTTCAGCGCGCCTTTGATCTCGCCAGCGACAGTTATCGCCAGGGGCTCTCGACCTTCCTGGAGGTGCTGGATGCGCAGCGTCAGCTGGCTCAGGCAGAGGAGCAGGCGACACAGGCGCGGATGCAGAGTGCACTCGATTTAGTGGCGCTCTATAAAGCGCTGGGCGGCGGCTGGGAGACTTACCAGAACGTGGATATGCCGCAATATCCGGTATTTGGCCCGGCCACGCAGGCGAATTAGTCATCCGGCGGTAGCTGCCTCTGCGCAGTTACCGCTTTATCTCTCCTCCGGCAGCGTTTAAACCGGTGCTGCCTGCCTCTCCATGTTGTTCATCATGATCTAACCCGTTGATAAAGAGAGCTTCTGAGCATCACTGGAACGGGTGCAGCCAGCAGAAAATAAAACAGTGATAATCGCAGGGTTATTATCAGCGCCTCTGGCGAGCGATTATTTTCATGTTGCTGGCACTTTCCGCATTCAGGTTTTTGAGCTCTGTCACCTTTCTCAGTTTATTTCTTTGACGTTTTTTTAAGGCAACTTACGACTGAACGAGTGGGGGCGCGTAAGGCTATTCAATCAGCCTGAGCCGGGCGGAACTGTTATTGCGCAGCTAAGCGATCTGCGAATAATCCGACTCTGCTATAAATCGCAGCGGCAAAAATGGTTAACAGGTGGCAAAGGGCATAATTAAAAAAAGCCACCAGAGCGTTAATTCTTTTGCGCTATTTAACGGTGCCGGGGGTGGCTTTTTTAAGCATAATCTGTAAGCTGGTGTGACTGGGGTCACGTGCAGGCACATTTTTAATCTGTTATCTCCGGCCCGTAAGCGTAAATAATGAGGCTGCATGGCCCGCATTTAGTAGATAGCGTTAACTGCCTTCTGCCGGGATAATCTGCCTGAAATCGTTTTCAACTCCTGAGTAAAAGTGCCATTTGTTGTTAATTCAGCGTTAATAAAAGGTCAGGCACGCCCGATTTTAATAGCTCTGTTTTGCCCGAATTAATACTTAGGAATTATCTGTAGCGTAAAAATAATTTATTTTTTTATTTGAATTAGGTAGTCTTGGCGCTACAGTTTTATTAACCCCCCCTTAATCAAGGACATTGTGATGAGTGACGCATTTAAGGTACTGAACAATATTCGCACATTACGTGCCCAGGCTCGTGAACTGCCACTGACCGATCTTGAAGAGATCCTGGAAAAATTAACGGTTGTTGTTACTGAGCGCCGTGAAGAAGCAGAAGCGGAAGAGACGCAGAATCGCGAAAAAGAAGAAAAGCTTTCTAAATATCGCGAAATGCTGCTGGCTGACGGCATCGATCCTAATGAATTATTAGGTGCACTGGAAAGCGGAAAAAAACGTACCAAGCGTGCGCCGCGTCCGGCTAAATATTCTTACACCGACGAAAATGGTGAGCAGAAATCCTGGACTGGCCAGGGCCGTACCCCGGCAGCGATTAAAAAAAGCGCTGGATTCCGGTAAAAGCCTGGACAGTTTCCTGATCGATTGATCAACACAATCCTTGTAAGTGGGAGCCGGGGGGCCATCATGGCCTTCCGGCTTTTTTATTTCTGCCGGGATATCAATCACCCCGCAAGGAATCCACGGCTGACGCTGGCGTGCGCTGCGTCACATCTGGCATAATAGCCGCCGTTTTTTCATCCATTCTCTTCACAAAGGTCAATGCCGTGTTAGTTAGCAGCAATATCACCATGCAGTTTGGCAGCAAGCCACTGTTCGAAAATATCTCCGTTAAATTTGGCGGCGGTAATCGTTACGGTTTAATCGGTGCGAACGGCAGCGGAAAATCCACCTTCATGAAGATTTTGGGTGGCGATCTGGTGCCTTCAGGCGGCAATGTTTCTTACGATCCCAACGAGCGCATCGGTAAGTTGCGTCAGGATCAGTTCGCCTTTGAACAATTTAGCGTACTGGACACCGTTATCATGGGTCACCATGAGTTATGGGAAGTGAAGCAGGAGCGCGACCGTATTTATTCTTTGCCAGAAATGAGCGAAGAAGAGGGGTATAAAGTCGGCGATCTTGAGGCACTTTACGGTGAGATGGACGGCTATAGCGCGGAGTCTCGTGCCGGTGAGTTATTACTCGGCGTCGGCATTCCGGTTGAGCAGCATTATGGCCCGATGAGCGAAATTGCGCCGGGCTTTAAATTACGTGTGCTGCTGGCGCAGGCGCTGTTTTCTAATCCTGATATTCTGTTACTCGACGAACCGACGAACAACCTGGACATCGATACTATTCGCTGGCTGGAGCAGGTGCTGAACGAGCGTGACAGCACCATGATTATCATTTCGCATGACCGTCACTTCCTTAATATGGTCTGTACGCACATGGCTGATTTGGATTATGGCGAGCTGCGGGTTTATTCCGGTAATTATGACGAATATATGACCGCGGCGACCCAGGCGCGTGAACGTCTGTTATCCGATAACGCCAAGAAAAAAGCGCAGATTGCTGACTTACAATCGTTCGTCAGTCGTTTTAGCGCCAACGCCTCTAAATCGCGTCAGGCGACATCACGCGCTAAGCAGATGGATAAAATTAAACTGGATGAAGTGAAAGCCTCCAGCCGTCAGAACCCGTTTATCCGTTTTGAGCAGGACAAGAAGTTGTTCCGTAATGCGCTGGAAGTGGAAGGTTTGACCAAAGGATTTGATAACGGTCCGCTGTTTAAGAATTTAAATCTGCTGCTGGAAGTGGGTGAGAAGCTGGCGGTGATCGGTGCCAACGGTATCGGTAAATCAACACTGTTAAAATCGCTGGTGGGTCAGCTGACGCCAGATAACGGCAGCGTTAAATGGTCAGAGAATGCACGTATTGGTTATTACGCTCAGGATCACGCCGATGATTTTGCCAATGACCTGACGGTATTTGACTGGATGAGTCAGTGGAAACAGCCTGGCGATGATGAGCAGACCATTCGCGGTATTCTGGGTCGCCTGCTGTTTTCGCAGGATGATATTAAGAAGCCGGCCAAAGTGCTTTCTGGTGGAGAGAAGGGTCGTATGCTGTTCGGTAAGCTGATGATGGAAAAACCGAACATTCTGATTATGGATGAGCCGACCAACCACCTTGATATGGAGTCGATTGAATCGCTCAATATGGCGCTGGAGATGTATGAAGGCACGCTGGTGTTTGTTTCACACGACCGTGAATTTGTCAGTTCGCTGGCAACCCGCGTGATAGAGCTGAAAGCAGATCGCGTTGTGGACTTCACCGGTAATTACGAAGATTACCTGCGGAGTCAGGGTATCGTCTGATTGAAACGGGGTGGCGCAGGTCACCCCGTTTTTTTTGGTGGTTTGTTGGTTCAGCACGGGCTTCAGGGAGCAGAGGCGTTCCTGCCGATGCTACTCGCTACCACCACATACTTCACAGTGCGCATCCTGCGCCACCTTCATGCTGCGGAACTCCGCGCTCATTGCATCGTACATCAGCAACCGGCTGGTGGCGGGCGTGCCAAATGCCGTCAGCACTTTAATCGCTTCCATCGCCTGCATCGCACCAATCACGCCAACCAGCGGAGCCATGACGCCCGCTTCCACGCAACTCAGGGTTTGTTCCCCAAACAGGCGGCTGATGCAACGATAGCAGGGTGTGCCGGGCTGCCAGTTGAATACACTGATCTGACCTTCCATCCGAATCGCGGCGCCGGAGACCAGTGGCACCCGCTGCTGACGGCAGAGTCGGTTAAGCTGCTCACGCACCGCAACGTTGTCGGTGCAGTCCAGCACCACCTGCTGCCGGGCGATCAGCGCCAGCAGCGCTGCATCGTCCAGCTGTCCATTAACCGGATGCAGCTGACAGTGCGGATTGATGGCGGCCAGGCTTTGTGCGGCGGAGTCCACTTTGGCGCGGCTAATGTCAGCATCGTGATGCAGGATCTGCCGTTGCAGGTTAGAGTGCGATACGGTATCGAAGTCGAGCAGCGTCAGGCTACCGACACCGGCAGCCGCCAGATAGGGCGCAGCGGCGCAGCCGAGTCCGCCCAGCCCCACGACCAGCGCGTGACTCGCTTTCAGCAGCTCCTGACCGTCGAAATCAAAGCCGCGCAATACAATCTGCCGGTTGTAGCGCAGCATCTCCTCATCGCTTAATTCAGGCAGCATTTACGCCTCCAGCAGGGCGTTGAACGGTTCCACCTCGACCCATTCGCCCGGTTCAACATTGCCGCGATCCCGTTCCAGCACAATAAAACAATTTGCCTGGGCGAAGGAGCTGAAGACGTGCGAACCCTGCATCCCGGTGGTTTCCACCTCCAGTTCACCCTGTGCGTTCTGTCGCAGGATACCGCGCTGGAAATCGAGCCGGCCTGGTGACTTTTTCAGCCGCGAGGCGCAGCGCACTTTCTGACGTGGCGGCAATGCTGATTTTTGCTGGCCGGTGAGGGTGGCAAGCAGCGGCTGAACGAGCTGATAAAAGGTCACGGCGGCGGAGACCGGATTACCTGGCAGGCCGCAGAACCAGCTGCTGTTGAGGCGGCCAAAGGCAAATGGCTTGCCAGGCTTGATCGCCAGCTTCCAGAAGCTGATGGCACCAAGCTCCTCCAGCATCGTTTTGGTAAAGTCCGCTTCGCCCACCGAGACGCCGCCGGTAGTAATCACGACATCCGCCTGCCGATCGGCCTCGGTGAAAGCAGCACGCAGTGCGGCCGGGTCATCTTTGATGATGCCAAGGTCGATGACTTCGCAACCCAGCTTATGCAGCATCAGTGATACCGCAAAGCGGTTGGTGTCGTAGATCTGGCCTTCGGCCAGCGGCTCGCCTACCGGCTGGAGTTCATCACCGGTGGAGAAGATAGCGACCCGCAGTTTTCGCAGCACGCTGACCTGCGCGATACCCAGTGAGGCGAGCAGTGGCAGCTCCGCCGCGCCCAGCCGCGTTCCTGCTTCCAGCACCACGGTGCCTGGCTGAATATCATCGCCGATGAGACGAATGTTCTGTCCGGGACGGACCGGCGCGGTGATCATAATCGCATCACCCTGTGTTTCGGTCTGCTCCTGCATCACTACTGCTTCACAGCCTGCAGGCACCGGCGCACCGGTCATGATGCGAATCACGCTGCCCTGCGGCCACTCACCGTTAAACGGTGCGCCGGCAAAGGCTTTACCCGCCACTGGCAGCGGCTGACCGCTGCTGGCGTCTGCCAGCCTGACGGCGTAGCCATCCATCGCAGAGTTATCAAATGGCGGGACGGCAATCGGTGAGGTCACCGCTTTGGCGGTGATACGCCCGACCGCTTCGGCCAGCGGCACGCTAAGAGAGTCGGTGACGGGCGTCAGCTGTGACAGCATTTTTTGTTGTGCCTCCTCAAGGGAGATCAAGCCTGCAGTAAAACTTTCCATGGATATTCCAGCCTGGTTATCTCAGATGCTGCCTATTATGGTGGGAATTAGCCGCTGAGTCACATCGGTGTCGGCCTGACTTGCCTGTTGTTGTGGCCAAAGTGAAATATGGCGGTAAGAAAAGGTTATAACCACAGGAACAGTTTCCGCTTTACAACACTTAGCAGGCTTTCTATAGTCAAAAATCACCAAAAATGGGTGAAAACCATTTTAAATCAGTGTTTTTCGTCCTGATGCAACCACAGGGTAGATCGTTATGGTCAATGCAGTGATCGCCATTCATGGAGGCGCCGGTGCCATTACGCGCTCAGCAATGAGCGCCGAAAAAGAGCAACTCTATCGTCAGGCGCTACACGATATTGTCACTCAGGGCCAGCAGATACTGGCTCAGGGCGGCAGCGCACTCGATGCGGTGACCGAAGCGGTGCGGCTGCTGGAAGAGTGCCCGCTGTTCAACGCCGGTAAAGGCGCGGTCTTCACCCATCAGGGCACCCATGAACTCGATGCCTGCATCATGGATGGCCGCACGCTGGGTGCAGGGGCGGTCGCGGGCGTAACGCGGGTACGTAATCCGGTGCTGGCGGCACGTGCCGTGCTGGAACATAGCGAGCATGTCCTGTTTATCGGCGAGGGCGCAGAGCAGTTTACTGAGGCGCACGGGCTGGAAATGGTCACGCCTGATTACTTCTCGACCCCGGAACGCTGGGAGCAGTTGCAGCGCGCGCTGAACAGCGATACGGCAGTGCTGGACCATGATGGAGCCGCGCACAGCGATGACCCGCTCGACCCGGACCGTAAGTTTGGTACGGTGGGGGCCGTCGCGCTGGATCTTGAGGGCAACCTCGCGGCCGCCACGTCAACGGGCGGTATGACCAACAAGCAGGCCGGGCGGGTCGGCGACTCGCCGCTGCCGGGCGCAGGCTGCTACGCCAGCAACGACAGCGTGGCGGTCTCCTGTACCGGCACTGGTGAAGTCTTTATGCGGACGCTGGCGGCCTATGATGTGGCAGCCCAGATGCGCTACGCCGGGCGCTCACTGCAGCAGGCCACAGTTAATGTCATTCATGACAGCGTGCTGGAGCTGGGCGGCAGCGCGGGGGGCTGATTGCCGTCGACCGCGCAGGCAACGTAGCGCTGCCGTTCAACAGCGAAGGGATGTATCGCGGTGTGGCGCGGGTTGGCGAAGTGGCAGACGTCGCTATCTATCGCGAAAGTTAAGGAGCAGAGATGAGCGACAGGCAAACGTTACCGCCGCTGGCCCCTGAGCAGGTCCTGGCGGTGCGCGATCTCAATGTGCGTTTTCAGCACGAAACCACCGTCACTGACGCGGTGCGTCATTTGTCACTCGATCTGTTTCGCGGCGAAACGCTGGCGCTGGTGGGGGGAGTCAGGCTCGGGGAAATCAGTGACCTCGCTGGCGCTGATGCGGCTGATTGAGCAGGCTGGCGGGAGGGTCAGCGGCGAGGTGCTGTTACGGCGTCGCAACGGCGACGTGCTGGATCTGATGCGCGCCTCAAAAGGTCAGATGCGGCGGGTGCGCGGTGCGGATATGGCGATGATCTTTCAGGAGCCGATGACCTCGCTGAATCCGGTCTTCTCCGTGGGCGAGCAGATTGCGGAATCCATCCGTCTGCATCAGGGCCTGAGCCACGCCGGCGCGCTGGCCGAGGCGCGCCGGATGCTGGATCTGGTACGAATCCCGGATGCGCAAAATGTGTTATCCCGCTTCCCGCATCAGCTGTCGGGCGGGATGCGTCAGCGCGTGATGATCGCCATGGCGCTCTGCTGCAAACCGGCTCTGCTGATTGCCGATGAGCCGACCACCGCGCTCGACGTCACCATTCAGGCGCAGATTCTGCAGCTTATCCGCGTGCTGCAAAAAGAGATGCAGATGGGGGTGATTTTTATCACTCACGATATGGGCGTGGTCGCCGAAATGGCCGATCGGGTTCAGGTGATGTACCGCGGCGAAGTAGTAGAAAATGCCCCGGTAGCCAGGCTGTTCAGCGCCCCGCAGCAGCCCTATACCCAGGCGCTGCTGGCGGCGGTGCCAAAGCTCGGTTCGATGCAGGGCCAGCCCCTGCCGGCCAAATTTCCGTTGCTGCACAGCGATGCCGTTGATGACGTACCGCAGGATACAGTTCGCCGCCTGCAGCCACCCATTTTGCAGGTGCGCGATCTGGTCACCCGCTTTGATATTCGCGGCGGCCTGCTGAACCGCGTCAAAAGCCGGGTGCATGCCGTCGAAAAAGTCAGTTTTGATCTCTATGCCGGTGAGACGCTGGCGCTGGTGGGCGAGTCTGGCTGTGGTAAATCGACCACCGGGCGATCGCTGCTGAAGCTGGTTGCCAGTCAGGGTGGCACCCTCACCTTTGACGGGCAGCGGATAGACCATTTGTCGGGTGCCGCGCTGGCCCATCTGCGACGCGACATTCAGTTTATCTTCCAGGATCCCTACGCCTCGCTCGATCCCCGGCTGACGGTTGGCTTCTCCATTATGGAGCCGCTGCTGGTTCACAAGGCGATGCCGCGTCGCGAGGTGGAGCAGCGCGTTGCCTGGCTGCTGGATAAAGTGGGTCTGCTGCCGGAACATGCTCAGCGCTATCCCCATGAGTTTTCCGGCGGCCAGCGTCAGCGCATCTGTATAGCCCGCGCGCTGGCGCTAAACCCCAAAGTGGTGATCGCCGATGAGTCCGTCTCGGCGCTGGATGTGTCAATTCAGGCGCAGATTATTAATCTGATGCTCGACCTGCAGCGCGAGTTTGGCATCGCCTTCCTGTTTATTTCTCACGATATGGCGGTGGTGGAGCGTATCAGCCACCGCGTGGCGGTGATGTATCTCGGTCAGATTGTCGAGATGGGGCCGCGTCAGGCGGTGTTTGAGCAGCCTCAGCACCCTTATACCCGAAAACTCATGGCGGCGGTGCCGGTAGCCGATCCGGCTCACCGGCGTCGCGAACGAGCCTTACTGGTCGATGAGATCCCCAGCCCGATTCATGCGTTAGGGGATGAACCTGAAGTGGCGCCGCTGATGGAGGTGGCTCCGGGCCATTTCGTCGCCCGCCACGTTATCAGTGCGACCTGAACAGTGACGATGTCGCCCCGGCGACCAACCCGACAGGGATTACAGGAGAACAAGATGCAGATTACGATGCGTAAAGGGTTACTGGCGGCTGGCGTGTTAAGCAGCGCAATGGCATTGCCCGCCTGGGCAGCACAGGATGCGGTGATTGCCGTCGCGTCCAACTTCACCACTCTCGATCCCTATGACGCCAACGACACGCTGTCGCAGGCTGTCGCGAAATCCTTCTATCAGGGCCTGTTTGGCTTTGATAAAGAGATGAAGCTCACTAACGTGCTGGCTGAGAGCTATCAGGCCAGCGCCGACGGCCTGACCTATACCATTAAGCTGCGTTCCGGAGTTAAATTCCAGGATGGCACTGACTTCAATGCGGAAGCGGTAAAGGTCAACCTCGATCGCGCCAGCAATCCGGATAACCATCTCAAGCGCTACAACCTGTTTAAACATATCGCCAGCACCGAAGTGGTGGATCCAACTACGGTAAAAGTAACGCTGAAAGAGCCGTTCTCCGCCTTTATCAACATTCTGGCCCATCCGGCGGCGGCGATGATTTCGCCCACCGCGCTGAAAAAATATGGCAAAGAGATCGGTTTCCATCCGGTAGGAACCGGCCCGTTTGTGTTTGAAACCTGGAACCAGACCGATTTTGTGAAGGTGAAGAAGTGGGACGGCTACTGGAAGCCGGGCTATCCGAAGCTGGACAGCATTACCTGGCGACCGGTGGTGGATAACAACACCCGCGCGGCGATGCTGCAGACCGGCGAAGCGAACTTTGCTTTCCCGGTGCCCTATGAGCAGGCAAAACTGCTGGAGAAGAACAGCAAGCTTGCTGTGGTAACGACGCCATCGATTATGCAGCGTTACATCAGCCTTAACGTCACTCAGAAGCCGTTCGATAATCCGAAGGTGCGTGAAGCGCTGGAATATGCCATCAACCGTCAGGCGCTGGCGAAAGTGGCGTTCTCCGGTTACGCCACGCCTGCTACCGGCATCGTGCCGCCCACCATCGACTTCGCTCAGACCTATCCGGCCATCAGCTACGATCCAGCCAAAGCGAAAGCCCTGCTGAAAGAGGCGGGTTACCCGAACGGGTTTGAAACCACGCTCTGGTCGTCACACAACCACAGCACCGCGCAGAAAGTGTTGCAGTTCACCCAGCAGCAGCTGGCGCAGGTTGGCGTGAAAGTTAAAGTTACGGCGATGGATGCGGGTCAGCGTGCCGCTGAAGTAGAAGGCAAGGGCCAGAAAGAGAGCGGCGTGCGCATGTTCTACACCGGCTGGTCCGCCTCCACCGGCGAAGCGGACTGGGCACTGACGCCACTGTTTGCTACTACGGCCTGGCCACCGGCGATCTTCAATACCGCGTTTTACAGCAATCCTAAGGTCGATAAAGATCTGGCAGATGCGCTGAAAACCACCGATCGTGCTGAGAAAGCGCGTCTCTACAAAGATGCGCAGGATACCATCTGGCAGGATCACCCATGGATCCCACTGGTGGTTGAGCAGCTGGTTTCTGCCAACAGCAAAAACCTCAGCGGTTTTTATGTAATGCCCGATACCTCATTCAATTTCGATGAGGCAACTCTGAAGTAACGGAGCCGGCCAGCCCGTGAGGCTGGCCGCAGCTGCAGGATGTTGCATGTTTAACTATTTTCTCAAACGACTCTTTGGGCTGATCCCCACGCTGCTGATTGTGGCGGTGCTGGTGTTCCTGTTTGTTCACCTGCTGCCGGGCGACCCGGCGCGTCTGATCGCCGGGCCGGAAGCCGATGCTTCGGTGGTGGCGCTGGTGCGTCAGGAGCTGGGACTCGACCTGCCGCTGCCGCAGCAGTTCTGGCACTTTATGCTGAATGCGCTGCAGGGCGATTTCGGCCAGTCGATGGTCTCGAAGCGGCCGGTCGCGGAGGAGATCGCCTCACGCTTTATGCCGACCCTGTGGCTGACGCTGGTCAGCATGATCTGGGCAGTGATTTTTGGCATGGCAATCGGCATCGTTTCTGCTGTCTGGCGCAATCGCTGGCCCGATCGACTGGGGATGACGCTGGCGGTGTCGGGCATTTCGTTTCCCGCCTTTGCGCTGGGCATGCTGCTGATGCAGGTCTTCTCAGTTGAACTGGGATGGCTGCCAACCGTCGGTGCAGAGAGCTGGAAACATTACATTCTGCCCTCCATCACCCTGGGTGCGGCGGTGGCGGCGGTGATGGCGCGCTTTACCCGTGCCTCGTTCGTGGAGGTGATGCAGGAAGATTATATGCGGACCGCCCGGGCCAAAGGGGTGCGCGAGTCGCTGGTGGTGGTGAAGCATGGCCTGCGCAACGCCATGATCCCGGTGGTGACGATGATGGGGCTGCAGTTTGGTTTCCTGCTGGGCGGATCGATCGTGGTCGAGGTGGTGTTTAACTGGCCGGGCCTGGGGCGACTGCTGGTCGATTCCGTGGCGATGCGCGACTACCCGGTTATTCAGGCGGAAGTTTTGCTGTTTTCATTGGAGTTTATTCTGATCAACCTGTTTGTCGACATGCTCTATGCGGTGATTAATCCCGCTATTCGCTTTAAGGAGTCGCGATGAAAAACTGGCGACGCGAAGCGGCACTGAAAACGATGCCGCTGATTGCGGAGAATCGGGTGCGAACGCCGTGGCGTGAATTCTGGCGGCGTTTCAGAGGGCAGCCGGTGGCGCTGCTGGCCGGGCTGTTTGTGCTGGTACTGATTGTGCTGGCGGTTATTGCCCCGTGGATTGCGCCGTTCGACGCAGAGAACTACTTCGATTATGACCGGCTCAATGACGGCCCCTCGCTGATGCATCTGTTTGGCGTCGATTCGCTGGGGCGTGACATTTTCAGTCGGGTGCTGGTCGGCACGCGGATTTCCCTGATTGCGGGCTTCTTTTCGGTAGTGATCGGCGCGCTGATCGGCACATTCTTTGGTCTGTTAGCCGGCTATTACGAAGGCTGGTGGGACCGCATCACCATGCGTATCTGCGATGTGCTGTTTGCCTTTCCCGGCATTCTGCTGGCGATTGCGGTGGTGGCGATTATGGGCAGCGGCATGAGTAATGTGATTGTGGCAGTCGCTATCTTCAGTATCCCGGCTTTTGCCCGGCTGGTTCGCGGCAATACGCTGGTGCTGAAGCATCAGACCTATATTGAGTCGGCACGCAGCATCGGCGCTTCTGACTGGACTATCCTGATGCGGCATATCCTGCCCGGCACGGTATCGCCGATTGTGGTCTATTTCACCATGCGGGTCGGTACCTCAATCATTACCGCGGCCAGCCTGTCATTTCTGGGGCTGGGCGCACAACCGCCTACGCCGGAGTGGGGTGCAATGCTGAATGAGGCGCGGGCCGACATGGTTATCGCGCCTCACGTGGCAATTTTCCCCAGCCTGGCCATCTTCCTCACCGTTCTGGCATTTAATTTACTCGGAGACGGGCTGCGCGACGCACTTGATCCTAAACTAAAGAGATGAAACCTTTCGATTATGATCAGGACTTCAGCACTATCGACTTCCGCCAGCACCCCGAGCTTTATCAGGTCGGGCGTGGTGAGCAGGGCGTGCTGATGGTCGAGCCTTATAAAGGCGAAATACTGCCACACTGGCGTTTTCGTACCGTTCCCATTGCTGAAGAGTCGGCTGAGAAAATCATGGCGCTGTTTGAGGAGTATCGGCGCAAAGATGATTTTGTCGGCATGGATATGGCGCGTAAATTTATTCAGATGGGGTATACCCGTGCGCGCCGTTACAGCAACCATAAGGGCGGACGTAAATATGACGCAGATGGCAAGGAGCTGCCGCGCGGCATCAACGAGGAAAAAGCCGCGGCGGCGGCTGTTTTCAAAGGCTACTGGGACAAACTTCGTGCAGATGAAGACTATCTGCGACGTAAAAAAAGCGCATCAGCAGCAGTATGGCTAAGCGTTAATCCTGCTCTCCCGGCAGCCGCTAACCCCTGCTGCCGGGGTTGTTTTAATGAACCCGTCCTGCTCTCTCTTATCCCTCATTCCTTGTCTGCAACGGTTCTGCTGCAGCGCCCGTGCTGCCAGATGCGCAGCCGTTTCGCCACGCCCTAAAACGCCGTAGCCCGCCACGCTTGCCAGATAAGGTCAGACGGCAGCAGAAGAGAAACCTTTTCTGCTGGCGAGCCGGGGGGCGTAAAGTAGTGAAAAAACGCGTAAAAGCCGATCCACAGCACAGGCAAAAAAACGGGCGGTTCAAACCGTGCTTTTTCCAATAACTTCCCGTGCTATAAAAAGAAATTGGCTGCGGAGCCTCTGACTGATGAACAAGCGAAACGCTGACAGTGGCCGCTGTTTAGAGCATCCGGTAAAAGGCGGGTTGATATTCACTTGTTTTCATTAATAATAAACGGGCAAACCCCACTGAGGGGGCTATGCCCCTCAGGTAATGAAATGGATAATGTGAGAGCTAAATAATGAAAGAGATCATCAACGGATTTCTGAATTTCCAGCAGAATGTGTTTCCTGAAAGGAAGGATCTTTTCAAAAGCCTGGCATCAAATCAAAATCCGAAAGCGCTGTTCATCTCCTGTTCAGACAGTCGTCTGGTGCCTGAACTGGTGACGCAGCAGGAGCCAGGAGAGCTGTTCGTTATCCGCAATGCGGGCAACATCGTTCCCTCATTCGGCCCGGAGCCAGGCGGTGTCTCCGCCACTATCGAATATGCGGTGGTCGCGCTGGGCGTCTCCGACATCATCATCTGTGGTCACTCTAACTGTGGTGCCATGAACGCCATCGCCTCCTGCGCCTGCATGGATACCATGCCTGCGGTTGAGCACTGGCTGCGCTATGCCGATGCGGCAAAAGCGGTGGTTGAGCAGCGTGAGTATGACTCACCAGAGAAGAAGCTGAACGAGATGGTCAAAGAGAACGTTATTGCCCAGCTGAACAACATGAAAACCCATCCTTCCGTGTCCGTCGCGCTGCGTAACGGTAAGCTGCGTCTGCACGGCTGGGTTTACGATATCGAAAGCGGCACCATTATGGCGCTGACCCAGGGTGGCAAACAGTTCATCACCCTGTCTGAGAATCCTGATACCTGCTTTGAGTAATCTTTTTCGCCCGCTGTGCTCTGCAGCGGGTTTTCCTGCTATTTATTCTGCATAACAGCGTTAAATCGCCTCTGTTATTCTGCATTTCCCCTCTGGCTTATCTATGCTTGCTTAAACCTTCCTGATACAAGCGAGTTGATGATGCGTAAAACTTCCGTTGCTGCTCTTCTGGCGGTCTCTGCCGTGCTGCTCAGTGGTTGTACTTCTCATGTTGCTGATAAGCAGCAATATTCAGGTTTTTTAAGCGATTACAGCCAGTTGCAACCGACGTCGTCAGCCAGTGGTGAACCGACTCTGCGCTGGATATCACCCGACTATCAAAGCAGCCATTATAAAGATGTGCTTTATACATCGCTGGTCTACTACCCGGCGGCGCACCCCACGCCACGCGTCACTCAGCAAACGCTGGATCAGGTGCTCAGTTACACCGAGATCCAGCTAAAAGGCGCGATAGCCACCCGCCTGCCGCTGGTGAATCAGGCTACGCCGCATACCCTGAAGGTAAGGGCCGCCATTACCGCCGTGTCAGCAGAAAATCAGGGCGTGCAGTTTTATGAAGTGGTACCGGTTGCCGCGGTCGTTGCCAGCACCATGGCGGCGTCAGGGCATCGTACTCAGAACAGCGAACTGTTTCTGGAGATAGAAGCCAGCGATGCGGTGACGGGCAAACCGATGATCCGGGTGGTTCGCAAAGCCTTTGGCAAAACGGTCAGTAACAGCAATACGCCGATCACCTTTGACGAGCTGAAGCCTGGTATCGATACGATGGTGCGTGACACGGTAAGTTTTAACGCGCCCTGACTCTGACGGGCGACAGCAGAGCGCTGTCGCCCTGATTAATCTTTTGTAAATCCTCAACATCATTGCAGAGGGGCTGACTACGCTTAAGGGCATTCTATTCCGTCAGGAGATCGTTATGGCCCGTTTCTCAACTACCTTGTTGCTAAGTGGCTCCCTGTTTTGTACCGCCCCCCTGTTTGCCGCCGACGTAAAGGTCGAGGTATTACAGGATAAGTTACAACATCCATGGTCCGTCGCCTTCCTGCCCGACAACAAAACGCTGCTGATTACCGAACGTAGCGGACAACTGCGCAGCTGGAGCCCGGAGAGCGGCCTGTCGCAGCCGATCCAGGGCGTGCCAAAGGTCTGGGCAGAACGGCAGAGTGGCCTGCTGGACGTGGTGCTGGCACCCGATTTTGCCACCAGTCGTCGCGTCTGGCTTAGCTATACCGAAGCGAACAGCAGTGGCAAAGCGGGCGCGGTGGTAGGCGTTGGCACGCTGAGCAAGGATAACCGGCAACTCAGCGATTTCCGCGAGGTGATTCGGCAGACGCCGATGCTCTCCAGCGGCAACAACATCGGTACCCGGCTGGCGTTTGATACCCAGGGCTATCTCTGGATCGCCTTCGGCGATAACTTTGCCAGCAGCGCTGCGCAGGATCTCGATAAGCTGCAGGGCAAACTGCTGCGGCTCAACGCCGATGGCAGCGTGCCGGACGATAACCCGTTTGCGAAACAGCGCGGCGCACGGCCAGAGCTCTGGGCCTTTGGTTTGCGTAATCCGCAGGGGCTGGCGCTTAACCCCCTGGACCGGCAAGATATGGGAAAATGAACATGGCCCGCGCGGCGGCGATGAAGTGAATATCATGGAGCGGGGCAAGAATTACGGCTGGCCGCTGGCAACCTACGGCATCGACTATAGCGGTGACAAAGTGCCGGAGTCACAAGGCACACAGGTTGCGGGTACCGAACCGCCGCTTTATCACTGGAAGGATTCTCCGGCCATCAGCGGCATGGCGTTCTACAATAGCGCCCGTTTTCCGCAGTGGAAAAACTCGCTGTTTATCGGCGCTCTGAAAGAGAAAAACCTGATTCGTCTGAGTATCAACGGCGAGAAAGTGGTGGAAGAGCAGCGTCTGCTGGACGATCAGAAGGCGCGCATTCGCGATGTTCGCCAGGGGCCGGATGGTTGGCTCTATGTGCTGACCGATGAGGCCAATGGCAAGCTGCTGAAAGTGGGATTAGCGCAGGACGCTGGTGCGTCCCGCGGCTAAGAGCCTGTCCCCAGGCTATTTTATTGGTCAGTCTGGGCCAGGGCAGTGCTCACACAGGCTGCTTTAGCAACCTGAACGCCCGTCAGGGCGGCCCTGAAGGGGCGAGCGCAGCGAGTAATCCTCACGGACTACGTGTACTACGGATTATTCCGCGCTGTCCGTGTCCAGGCTGCCAGCAACAGTTACGCCTTATGGAATAAGCTCGGAGTCAGCGCGCCCAGTGATAAACCTGCCAGCCGCGGTTTAACGCTTCCTTGTGTAACTGTTCGTCAGGGTTGATGACATGGGCATGATCGGCCTGTTCCAGTAGCGGCAGGTCGTTCATCGAATCGCTGTAGGCCCAGGTGCGGTCAAAGGCCTCGTCCTGCTGCAGCGCTTTCCAGTCACCCAGTCGCGTGACTTTGCCCTCTTTATAGGTCATGGTGCCGTAAGTGTTGCCGCTGTAGCGCTCGTCCACGATTTCAACGCCAATCGCCAGCGCGCCGCAGGCACCCAGCTTTTCTGCAATCGGCACCACCAGATGCTCGCCGCTGGCGGAGATGATCATGACCTTGTCGCCACGCGCCCGGTGCCACTCAATCCGCTCGCGGGCTGCAGGATAAACGCGTGGCATGATGTCGCGGTGAATGAAGCGGCGCACCCAGCCTTCAACGGTAAGCGTGGCCATGCCCGCCAGGGGGGGAGAGTGTTTTATTCATATACTCTTCAATCGACAGCGTACCGGCATAGTACTGGCTCATTAATGCCTGTTCCTGATCAATCAGTTCACTGGGAGCGAATCCCTGTGATACCAGCCAGCGCAGCCACAGGCTGGTGCTGTCTTCACAAATGAGTGTTTCATCCAGATCAAAAAGGGCTAAGTCCATGGTCGGTCTCCTCGGCTGACTGGCGTTCAGGTTAACTGATATTTGTGACGGGCTTAACTCTTCTGCGAAAAATCGGAATTTCACGCAGTTTTGATAGCGACAGAATCGGGGAAAAGCGGCACGCGCGCAGCACTTATGCCAGGGTTACTCTACTAAACTCTAAAAAACTTTACGATTCGACGGTTTTTTTCGCTGCCGTCAAGGGTTAGCGTTTGAGTGAGAATTTTCTGCCCCTGGAATTTCGATTTAACAAGGACAATCCGGCCAAGCCCATGACAAACACTCGCTTCACATCTCGCCTGCGGCACCTTGCTGCCACTTCATTACTGATTCTTGCCCCCGTCAGCGTTTTTGCTGAGCAGGCTCCCGCCGCGCCAGGCATTGATGCTAAAGCGTGGATTCTGATCGACTACGCCAGCGGTAAGGTGTTAACCGAATCCAGTGCCGATCAGCGCCTCGACCCCGCCAGTCTGACTAAAATGATGACCAGCTATGTTGTGGGTCAGGCGATTAAAGCGGGGAAAATCAAGCCGGATGACCTGGTTACCGTCGGACAGGATGCCTGGGCCACCGGCAACCCTAAGCTGCGCGGCTCGTCGCTGATGTTCCTCAAGCCGGGCGATCGTATTCCGGTGCATGAGCTGAATAAGGGAATCGTGATCCAGTCCGGCAATGACGCCTGTATTGCGCTGGCGGATTATGTGGCGGGCAGTCAGGATTCGTTTATCGGCCTGATGAACAACTATGTGAAGGCGCTGGGACTGCAGAATACCCACTTTATGACGGTGCATGGTCTGGATGCAGAAGGGCAGTACAGCACCGCGCGTGATATGGCGCTGATTGCTCAGGCGCTAATCCGCGATGTGCCCGAAGAGTACGCGCTGAATAAAGAGAAAGAGTTCACCTTCAATAATATTCGCCAGATCAACCGCAACCGCCTGTTGTGGAGCACCAACCTCAAGGTTGATGGCGTCAAAACCGGCCACACCTCGGGCGCGGGGAATAATCTGGTCGCTTCAGCAACCGAAGGGGATATGCGTCTGATCTCGGTGGTGCTGGGCACCGCCAGCGATGCGATTCGTTTCCGCGAAAGTGAAAAGCTGCTGACATGGGGCTTCCGTTTCTTTGAAACGGTTACGCCGATTAAAGCGGATGCGCCGTTTGCGCAGCAGCGGGTCTGGTTTGGTGATCGCAGCCAGGTCAATCTGGGCGTGGCGAAAGATGCTGCGCTGACCATCCCTAAAGGGCAGATGAAGAATCTGAAGGCGAGTTTCAGACTCACTACGCCGCAGCTGGAAGCTCCGCTGAAGAAGAATCAGGTGGTCGGCACCATCGATTTCCAGCTGGACGGGAAAACCATTGAGCAGCGGCCGCTGGTGGTGATGCAGGATGTGCCGGAAGGCGGGTTCTTCAGCCGGATGATTGATTTCGTGATGATGAAATTCAATGGCTGGTTCGGGAAGTGGTTTTCATAAGTAAGCAGGGACGCAGGCTCGTACTGCGTTGAGCCCGAGCCTGCACAGGGAACAGGGTCAGATCGGAAAGACGCAAAATCCGTCATCCATGACACGCTCGGCCCGCGCCGTCCCTGGCGCGGGACGCTTTCCTCCTCTGACCCTGTTCCCTGCGCTTTAAGCTTATTCGCTGCGGTAAATCCGGGTTTGCCACAGTGCTGGGGACGCTAACGCGTCCCTTTCTTAATCCTGCGTCCAGCCTTTGCGAATCGGCACGGCAAACAGCGACCGATAGAGTGGATTGATTACCGCCAGCATCCGCTCGCCATAGAACTGCCACGCCAGATGCGAAGCCAGACAGCTCAGCAGCCCCACCAGGAACCCGCCCAGCATATCCATTGGCCAGTGAACGCCAAGGTAGACCCGCGACCAGGCAATAGCGCAACCGGCCACCATCAGAACCACACCTGACCAGAGGCGATGCCAGAAGATAAAGGCCAGTGCAAAGGTGAAGATCGTGGTGCCGTGATCGCTGGGATAGGAGTCATCGGCGGCGTGATGCAGGAACTGATAACCAAAACCGATAGCGAAAGGGCGGGGATGCGGCAACAGCTGGCCCACAGACCAGGAGATCGCCAGCGCATAGATCAGCGCCATACCGGTTTTCAGTACCAGCACCCGCTGCGAAGAAACCTGATCGCGCGGTCCCCAGAGCCACATCGCCACGATTAACAGCGGCACGATGGCGATCAGATCTTTGGCAAAAAACGTCGCCAGCTGCAGTAACCAGGCGGGTGAAGCCGGTGTGGCATTAATGGCAGTAAACAGTAAATGGTTCAGCTCTTCCATTTCGGGATAAATTCCTCAGCAGACAGTCCGGTTAACGGCAGCTGGCAGCATCCCGCCAGCCCGGTCCGATAACAGCGGCAAAAAAAACGGTCAGCGACAGCACGCTCACCCAATCAGCCAGCACAAATTGCTAACTAAACAGCGGTCTATCCTGCTTTTTACCGTTTTGTTCGTCTATAGAAAGGCTCTTAATCTGCCGTTGAGTTGTGTAACGGTTTAAGTTTTATGACACATGCAGTTGCGAATCAGGGGGGGAATGACGGGCAGGGACGAAAAAAAGGCATAAAAAAACCCGCCGGGAAAAAGACCAGCGGGCTCCACAATTTGGGGATTTCAAAGAAAAGCAGTGGCACTTATTATGACTATCCCTTAACAATAAAGTTCTGGACGCAGGCAAAAAAATTTTATAGGGGCAATATCGGCCAGATAATCACAATCAGCGTTCCCGCCAGCGTCAGCAACACGTTGGCGATGGCATAGGTCCCGGCATAGCCCAGCGCCGGGATATTGCTGCGTGCCGTATCACTGATGATCTCCATGGCCGGTGCGCAGGTACGTGCGCCCATGATGGCGCCAAACAGCAGGGCGCGGTTCATCCGCAATACATAAGCACCAAACAGATAGCAGATGATCACCGGAATCAGGCTGACCAGCAGGCCGCACAGCAGCATCAGCGCACCGTCGCTGCTCAGGCCGTGATTAATGCCGCTACCGGCACTCAATCCCACTCCCGCCATAAACACCATCAGACCGAACTCTTTCACCATAGTGAGCGCGCCCTGCGGAATATAACCAAAGGTTGGATGGTTGGCGCGCAGGAAGCCGAGCATGATACCGGCGAACAGGAGGCCCGCGGCGTTACCAATACCAAAACTGAAATTGCTGAACTGGAAGGTGATCAGACCAATCATCAGACCCACGATAAAGAAGGCGCAGAAGGCTAAAAGATCGGTCATCTGACTGTGAATCGCGATAAAGCCAATGCGATCCGCCACGCTTTTCACTCGTCGTGCCTCGCCGCTGACCTGCAGCACATCACCTTTGTTCAGCATGATACTGTCGTCGATCGGCATCTCAATCTGACTGCGTATCACCCGGTTCAGGAAGCAGCCGTGATCGGTGAGGTTTAACTTGCTGAGGCGTTTGTTTACCGCATTGTGGTTTTTCACCACGATCTCTTCAGTGACGATGCGCATATCCAGCAGGTCGCGGTCAAAAACCTCTTTGCCGTTGCGGAAGCTGGGGTCTAGCCGGGCGTGAGCATCGGGATAGCCCACCAGCGAGATATCATCACCGAGCTGTAACACCGCATCGCCATCGGGACTGGCGAGAATACCGTTGCGGCGGATGCGCTCAATGTAGCAACCGGTCTGACGATAGATACCCAGTTCGCGCAGGTTTTTGCCGCCGCTCCATGCCACCAGTTCCGGACCGACGCGATAGGCGCGGATCACCGGCAGGAAAACTTTGCGCTGGCTGTCCGCATCCAGACCGCGTTCCCGGGCGATCTGCTGGGCGCAGGTGGGCAGATCCTGATGTTGCAGACGGGGCAGATAACGTGCGCCGAAAATCAGACTGACCAGGCCTATCAGATAGGTCACGGCATAACCGAGGCTCAGCTGATCCTGCATCAGTCCAAGCTGTTTCGGATCGCTGATGCTTTGCCGCAGGGTATCGCCCGCTCCGACCAGCACCGGCGTTGAGGTCATCGACCCCGCCAGCATGCCGGCGGTGAGGCCGATATCCCAGCCAAAGAGTTTGCCCAGTCCCAGCGCCAGCAACAGTGCGCTGACCACCATGACGATGGCGAGCATGAAATAGTTTTTGCCGTCGCGAAAGAAAATGGAAAAAAAGTTGGGACCCGCTTCGACGCCGACACAAAAAATAAACAGCATAAAGCCCAGACTCAATGCATCGGTATTGATCGTAAAGTGCTGCTGGCCTAATAAGAGCGAAACCACTAATACGCCAATCGAATTTCCCAGCTGAACCGAGCCCAGACGCAACTTACCCAGACAGAGGCCGAGCGCTAAAACGACAAACAATAACAAAATGTCATTTCCGCTTAACAATCCTGCGACGTTAATATTCACTGTTTAACTTCTTGTTTACATGTAACCTATTGAAGAGTAGCCTGTTTTTCGCTATCGTGAGCAGGCCGTTGAGGTGCTGTTGCATCAGTACTGCAAATGGAACCTTTACCGCGGCGCTATTCTAATCACAAATATCTTTCACAGCCATTGGCTGTTTTCATTCGTTGCCACAGCGAACTGTTTCTTTTTTATTTCCATCTGAACGCATCAGGGTTATCAGCAGGTTATTGTCGGGGTTACTTTTAATCAGTGGGGTGGTATGCCGCAGCGTTCTTATCTCTGGACTACCCGCCTGTGCGGCGTGGTGTTGTATAGTCTGGTGTTTGTCTTTACCTGTCATTTCTGGCAGGTCGGTCCCGGCCCGCTTCGCGGTCAGCCCGAATTACTGCTCTTTATGTTGCCCGGTATCGTGATGGCATTGGTGCAGGTGGAAAGCCCGTTAAAAAAGCACTCTGCTGATGGGGCTATGGGGAACGTTACTGGCAGCACTGCTGTTAAACAGCAGCCTGTTTATCCACAGCAATGCACTTTTTGTGGTCGCATGGAGCCTTAGCGCGCTGTTCTGGGCAGGCTGCGGGGCTTTGCTGGTGCGGTTGATGCAGATAGTGATGGCCTCACTCAATTAAACAGTGCCGGGTGACGGGTGTCAGGCAGAGCGCAAAAAGGCGAGACAGGAAAATCCTGGCTCGCCTTTTTCATTCCGGCTATCAGCGCTTACGCGGCAAATCCCAGATTCTCTTTGGTCCAGGCCGCAAACTCGGTGTAGCCACCGATATGTTTTTCGTCGACGAAAATCTGTGGCACGGTGCTGACCGGTTTACCGGCGCTCGCTTCCAGGTCGGCTTTAGTAATGCCTTCTGCGTTAATATCGACATACTGGTAGCTAAAATCATCACGTTCAGCGGTTAGTTTGTCGGCCAGTTCATGGGCACGCACACAGTAGGGACAGCCCGGACGACCAAAAATAACAGCAATCATTGAGAACTCCTTGCAGCGACTATTATGTGATGTGTATCACACAATGAAACAGAGAATGGCAACCATGATGCCCGCTCGTATCGCTTAAGGAAAGCAGGATTTGCCTGTTAGTCTGATGCCCGCACGCTATCGCTGCCCGGTCAGGAAGCCTCTGAATCAGAGGCTTTTTCGCGCCGGCAGCCCGTGTATCTCGCGCAATTTTTGGGTTGTTGACCATAATTGACGCTCAGTCAGCCGCTAAGGCAGGAGGATATCATGCAGAGTGTAGCCAGATTACCCCGGTTTGTGGTGGTGCTGGAGGCGGCTGGCGGCCTGTTAATCGTGGCCGCGCTGCTGCTGATCAACCACTGGCTTCCGCTGCCAGACAAGGCGGATGTAAAAACGCTGGCCACTGTGCTGTTTATTGCTGGCGTGGTTCTGATGCTGCCTGCTGCCTGGCTGTTAATGTGGCGCACCGCGAAAGCGATAGCACCACAGCTGTTTAATCAAACTGACAAAAAAAGATAATATTGCTGGAGACTTTATGACACCGACCATTGATCTACTGTGCAGCCATCGTTCAATCCGCGCCTTTACTGACCAGCCGGTCAGCGAAGCACAGCGTGAAGCGATTATTACTGCGGCGCAATCGGCGTCCACATCCAGTTTTTTACAGTGTTCTTCCATTATCCGTATCACCGACAAAGCCCTGCGCGACAAGCTGGTGACGCTGACGGGCGGACAGACCTGGGTCGCGGATGCGCCTGAGTTCTGGATCTTCTGCGCTGACTTTAATCGCCACCTGCAGATTTGCCCTGATGCGCAGCTGGGTCGTGCCGAGCAGTTGCTGCTGGGCTGCGTCGATACCGCGCTGATGGGTCAGAATGCCATGGTCGCAGCGGAATCGCTGGATCTGGGCGGCGTCTTTATCGGCGGAATCCGTAACAGTATCGTGGAAGTAACCGAACTGCTGGGCCTGCCGAAATTTGTTCTGCCGTTGTTTGGTTTTTGCCTGGGCCATCCGGAGTCAAAGCCGGACGTCAAACCGCGTATGCCGCATGCGATGCTGGTGCATGAGAACCGCTATCAGCCGCTGGATCCGGCGGTACTGGCCGAATACGATAGCCGCACAGAACTCTATTATCAGCAGCGCGGCAGCAACCAGCGCAGCGAAACCTGGAGTGAGCTGATCCAGCGCCTGATCATTAAAGAGACGCGTCCGTTTATGCTCGATTATCTGCATCAGCAGGGCTGGGCCACGCGTTAAGCCAGTAAGGGAGAGCAGCGATGAAGATAGCTATCCTGTCACGTGATGAGACGCTCTACTCCAGTCGGCGACTGCGTGAGGAGGCCGCCGCACGCGGCCACCAGGTTCAGATCATCGATCCGCTCTCCTGCTATATGAATATTAATCCCGCCTCACCGGCGGTTCACTACTGTGGTGAACCGCTTGGCCATTTTGATGCGGTTATCCCGCGCATCGGCAACCCTATCACTTTTTATGGCACGGCCGTGCTGCGACAGTTTGAGATGTGCGGCAGCTATCCGCTGAATGAGTCCGCCGCCATTACCCGCACCCGTGACAAATTGCGCTCGCTGCAGCTGCTGGCACGGGAAGGCATCGACATGCCGGTCACCGGCTTTGCCTCCTCACCCGATGACACCGCTGATCTGATCGCCCTTGTCGGCGGTGCGCCGCTGGTGGTCAAGCTGGTGGAAGGTACCCAGGGCATTGGCGTGGTGCTGGCGGAAACGCGGCAGGCGGCAGAAAGCGTTATCGATGCCTTTCGCGGCCTGAACGCCCATATTCTGGTGCAGGAGTTTATTAAAGAAGCGCAGGGTCGTGATGTTCGCTGTCTGGTGATTGGCAATCAGGTGGTGGCAGCGATTGAGCGGGTGGCGAAAGAGGGCGACTTTCGCTCTAATCTGCATCGCGGCGGCAAAGCTTATCCCGTCGTCATTACGCAACAGGAGCGCCAGATCGCCGTGAAAGCGGCGGCTACGCTCGGGCTGGAAGTGGCGGGCGTCGATATTCTGCGCGCCCATCGCGGCCCGCTGGTGATGGAAGTTAACGCCTCGCCCGGTCTTGAAGGCATTGAAACCAGCAGTGACCTTAACATCGCCGCCCTGATGATCGAGCGGATTGAGCAGCAGGCCATCCCCGGGCTCCGTCCTAAAACCGCTGGCTGACACGCGCTTTTCAGCGGTTTTCATGGCATCGTCGCGCATTTTTCCGTAAGCTAAGTCGCCTGTTTATCACCCCACTGGGATTTTACGATGGATTCTCTTGTCGTTCCGGATATCGACCTGCTGCGTCGCTGGCTGGATCAGCAAAATATCACCTGGTTCGAATGCGATGCCTGTCAGGCACTTCATCTGCCGCACATGCAAAACTTCGATGGGGTGTTTGACGCCAAAATCGATCTGGTCGACAACGTCATTCTGTTTTCGGCGCTGGCTGAAGTGAAGCCGACGGCGCTGATTCCACTGGTTGGCGATTTGTCGCAGATCAATGCCAGTTCGCTGACGGTGAAAGCATTTATCGACATTCAGGATGATAATCTGCCGAAACTCATTGTCTGTCAGTCAATGATTACCACCGCCGGGTTAACCTTTGGTCAGTTCTCGCACTTTATGAAACAGAGTGAAGAGCAGATCTCCATGGTGATCCTGGAAGCCTTTGCCAACAATCTGTTGATCGTGGGCGAAGAAGAAGAGCACGTTCCGGTGACCAGCGTTCATTCTGTGCTGCACTAAGCCCGACATGGTCACACACTAAGCCGTCCCTGAGACGGCTTTTTTTATGCCCGCCATCCGCTGCCGCGATAATTTTTTATTCTGCATTTTGCCCTTTAACGCCAGATATTAGTCGTGGTTTATGCCATCAAAGCCGAACCTCATAGCTCAAACATGCATAAAATATCGCTTTCAGGCGTTTTTTACGCTGGGGTCTGGTGAAGCCTCACGGGGGGGGGGCTATGCTTGCGGGGCTGTAACAGGCGCGTAACTGCGCCTCAGCTATAGGTTTTTGCTATTAAACTCCCGCTGAATAATGATTCATTGTGTCACTGACGTCTTGTACAGAACGCAATGCAGGGATCTCTGGTTTGCAGCGTTGTAATGACCCGCTCAGGAGGATGGAAAAATATGTTCAACTCACGTCAGAAATGGCTGTCAGCTGTGGTAGCTGCTGCGCTGATGGCCGCATCGGCCAGCAGCATGGCGGAAGATAAAACGCTGCACGTCTACAACTGGTCCGATTATATTTCGCCAGATACCGTGCCGAACTTTGAAAAGCAGTCCGGCATCAAAGTGGTCTACGATGTGTTTGACTCTAACGAAGTCCTGGAAGGCAAACTGATGGCGGGCAGCACCGGCTATGATGTGGTGGTGCCATCCTCCAGCTTCCTGGCGCGTCAGCTGCAGTCCGGGGTATTCCAGCCGCTGGATAAGAGCAAACTGCCTAACTACAAAAACCTCGATCCGGCGCTGATGGAAAAAGTGGCGCAGCACGATCCGGGTAATAAATATGCCATTCCCTATCTGTGGGGCACTACCGGTATCGGCTACAACGTCGACAAGGTCAAGGCCGCACTGGGCGCCGATGCGCCGGTCAACAGCTGGGATCTGGTGCTGAAGCCGGAAAACCTGGAGAAGCTGAAAAGCTGCGGCGTCTCCTTCCTGGATGCGCCAGAAGAGATTTTCGCCACGGTGCTCAACTACCTGGGCAAAGATCCCAATACCTCTGATGCCAAAGAGTATTCCGGCGCGGCCACTGACCTGCTGCTGAAACTGCGTCCGAATATCCGCTACTTCCATTCATCGCAGTACATCAACGATCTGGCCAACGGTAATATCTGCGTCGCCATTGGCTGGTCGGGCGATATTCTGCAGGCGAAAAACCGTGCTGATGCGGCGAAAAATGGCGTGCATCTGGGCTACAGCGTACCGAAAGAGGGCGCACTGGCCTTCTTCGATATGATGGCGATCCCGAAAGATGCGAAAAACCTCGATGGTGCTTACGCCTGGCTGAACTACATCATGGATCCGAAAGTGATCGCCGATGTCTCCAACAAAATGAACTACGCCAACGGCAACAAAGCGTCGCTGCCGTTGATCAATGCCGACGTCCGCAACAACCCGGGTATCTTCCCGACGCCAGAAGCGATGTCGAAATTGTTTGTGCTGAAAGTCCAGGATCCTAAACTGGATCGTGTGCGTACGCGCGCATGGACTAAAGTAAAAAGTGGTAAGTAATTCGTCCTTAACGGATTGACCTGTCATGTATCAGCAACAGAGGCGCGGTGTCGGCCTCTGTTGTGCCATTTTTAGCGGCAAATTTTGTCGCCATGTTCCGCCTGGCTCCGGAGAGAACCTTTGTGAACGATGCCATTCCCCGTCCTCAAAATAAAACCGCAAAGGCGTTAACGCCACTGCTGGAAATTCGCAATCTGACCAAATCCTTTGACGGGCAACACGCCGTGGATGATGTCAGCCTGACTATTTATAAAGGTGAGATCTTTGCCCTGCTGGGCGCATCGGGCTGTGGTAAATCAACGCTGCTGCGCATGCTGGCCGGTTTTGAGCCGCCAACCAGCGGGCAGATTGTGCTGGATGGCCAGGATCTGTCCCACGTTGCTCCCTATCAGCGCCCGATCAACATGATGTTCCAGTCCTACGCGCTGTTTCCCCACATGACGGTGGAGCAGAATATCGCCTTTGGTCTGAAACAGGATCGGCTGCCGAAAGGAGAGATCACCAGCCGGGTAGCAGAGATGCTGGCGCTGGTGCATATGCAGGAGTTTGCTAAACGCAAACCGCACCAGCTCTCCGGTGGTCAGCGTCAGCGTGTGGCGCTGGCCCGCAGCCTGGCGAAACGGCCAAAACTGCTGCTGCTGGATGAGCCGATGGGGGCACTGGACAAGAAGCTGCGCGACAGAATGCAGCTGGAAGTGGTCGATATTCTGGAGCGTGTTGGCGCTACCTGCGTGATGGTGACGCACGATCAGGAAGAGGCGATGACCATGGCGGGCCGTATCGCGATTATGAATCGCGGCAAGTTCGTGCAGATTGGTGAACCGGAGGAGATCTACGAGCATCCTACCAGCCGCTACAGCGCGGAATTTATCGGTTCGGTTAACGTCTTCGAAGGCTTACTGCGTGAACGTCAGGCGGATGGCCTGGTGATCGACAGTCCCGGCCTGATGCATCCGCTGAAAGTCGACTCCGATGTCTCGGTGGTGGATAACGTTCCGGTCCATGTCGCACTGCGCCCGGAAAAAGTGATGTTGTGCGATGAGGTGCCTGCCGATGGCTGTAACTTTGCGGTGGGTGAAGTGGTCCACATCGCCTATCTCGGCGACCTCTCTATCTTCCATGTCCGTCTGCACAGCGGACAGATGATCAGCGCACAGTTGCAAAACGCGCATCGCTACCGCAAAGGGTTGCCGACCTGGGGTGATGAAGTCCGCCTCTGCTGGGAATGCGACAGCTGCGTGGTGTTGACGGTTTAAGGAGCGGCTATGAGCCAGATTTTCCAACGCGCTAAAGCGCCTGCCCGACTGGTCGGCACGCCGCTGCAACGCTGGGCCACGCGGATAAAAATGCAGCATGGCCGCAAGCTGGTGATCGCCTTGCCTTATGTCTGGCTGGTGCTGTTGTTTCTGCTGCCGTTTCTGACGGTGCTGAAGATCAGCTTCGCGGACATTGCGCGTGCGATTCCCCCCCTACACCGAGCTGGTGAGCTGGGCTGATGACCAGTTCAGCATTGTGCTCAATTTCGGCAACTACCTGACGCTGACCGACGATCCGCTCTACGTCGATGCCTATCTGCAATCGCTGAAAGTGGCGGCGATCTCCACGGTGATCTGTCTGCTGATTGGCTACCCGCTCGCGTGGGCCGTGGCGCACAGCAAGCCATCCATGCGCACCATTCTGCTGCTGCTGGTGATCCTGCCGTCATGGACCTCATTTCTGGTCCGCGTCTACGCCTGGATGGGGCTGCTTAACAACAACGGTATTCTGAACCGGTTCCTGCTGTGGCTGGGGGGTGATCGATCATCCGCTGGTGATCCTCTACACCAATACAGCGGTCTATATCGGTATCGTCTACTGCTATCTGCCGTTTATGGTGCTGCCAATCTACACCGCGCTGACCCGCATTGATTACTCGCTGGTGGAAGCCTCACTGGACTTGGGTGCGCGTCCGCTGAAGACCTTTTTCAGCGTAATTGTCCCGCTGACCAAAGGGGGGCATTATCGCCGGATCGATGCTGGTGTTTATCCCGGCGGTGGGGGGAGTACGTGATCCCTGAACTGCTGGGTGGCCCGGACAGCATCATGATTGGCCGTATCCTGTGGCAGGAGTTCTTTAACAACCGCGACTGGCCGGTGGCCTCCGCGCTGGCGGTTATCATTCTGTTGATCCTGATTCTGCCGATCATCTGGTTCCATAAGCATCAAAACCGTGAAATGGGAGAGAAGGCATGAATAATTTGCCAACCATTCGCTCACCCTGGCGTACCGGTATTCTGGTCTGCTGCTTCCTGTTCCTCTATGCGCCGATGCTGTTGCTGGTGGTTTACTCCTTCAACAGCTCACCGCTGGTGACGGTGTGGGAGAGCTTCTCGTTCCACTGGTACAGGGTGCTCTTCCAGGACAGCGCGATGATTGACGCCGTTCTGCTGAGTCTGAGCATTGCCGGTCTCTCCGCCACCATGGCGGTGGTGCTGGGCACGCTGGCGGCGGTGATTATCGTGCGCTTTGGTCGCTTCCGCGGCCACAACGGTTTTGCCTTCATGCTGACCGCGCCGCTGGTGATGCCCGACGTCATCACCGGACTGTCGCTGCTGCTGCTGTTTGTGGCAATGGGCAACGCCTTTGGCTGGCCGAGCGAACGCGGCATGCTGACCATCTGGCTGGCCCACGTCACCTTCTGTACCGCCTATGTGGCCGTGGTGATTAACTCGCGTCTGCGTGAGCTGGACCGCTCCATCGAAGAGGCGGCGATGGATTTAGGCGCAACGCCGCTGAAGGTCTTTTTTGTGATTACCGTGCCCATGATTGCACCGGCTATTGTGACCGGCTGGCTGCTGGCGTTTACCCTGTCACTCGACGATCTGGTGATTGCCAGCTTTGTGACCGGGCCGGGTGCCACCACATTGCCGATGGCGATCTTCGCCACCGTGCGACGCGGCGTTAACCCGGAAATCAATGCGCTGGCTTCATTGATCCTGTTTGTGGTCGGTTTAGTGGGTTTTATCGCCTGGCGGGTGATGGCACACGAAGAAAAACAACGTTTAAGCGATATTCAGAAAGCTAAACGTGGCTGAAATCCGTAACCTTTGCCACTATATGAACGGGCCGGTCTGACCGGCCCGTTTTTCGATCAGGTGGAGTCACGGACTATGTCAGAAATCTTCAAAAGCAGTGCCACGCTTTCAATCGCGCCGGTTCCGGTGACGGTTGCGGGCATTGCTATTATTGCGACCCGCTGCCTGAGCGTCCTGATGCTGGCAAACGAGCTGGGTTACAGTGAACTCGCCAATTTTGTTCACCGCAGCGCCCAGTCCTGGGACGCGACACTCATCTTTGTCGCCAGCCAGCTGATCTTCCTGTTCGAACTGCGCTGCGCCTTTACCCTGATGCGCGGCAGTAACCGTGGACGCTGGGGCTATGTGGCGACGCAGGTGATTGTGCTCAGCTATATGCTGGTCGCCTCGCTGGGCTGGATCTACCCCGAGATTTTCAGCATTGATGGCGAAAACAACGTCCAGATTGTCCACCATACCCTGTCGCAGAAAATCCCCGATCTGCTGGTGCTCCTGCTGCTGTTTCTGCCTGCCAGCAGCCGCGCTTTTTTCAGGAAGCGATGATACAATCGCGCTCCGCCCGACCCCATCGTTAAGGCTTTACCATGCACTGCGCGCTTTATGACGCTAACCGCTGCCGCTCCTGTCAGTGGCTGGAAAAACCCTATCCCACTCAGCTGAACGACAAACAGTCGCTGCTGGAACAGTTACTGGCTGAGCAGCCGGTCGCTGCCTGGTTGCCGCCGATCGCATCACCGCAGCAGGCATTTCGTAATAAAGCCAAAATGGTGGTGAGTGGCAGCGTCGAGCGTCCGGTGCTGGGATTAATCCATCGTGATGGTGAAGCTGTGGATCTGTGCGATTGTCCGCTCTATCCCGCCAGCTTCCAGCCGGTTTTTGCTGCACTTAAGCCCTTTATCGCCCGTGCCGGACTGACGCCCTATAACGTGGCGCGCAAACGCGGCGAACTCAAATTCCTGCTGATAACCGAAAGCCAGCAGGGCGGCGTGATGCTGCGCTTTGTCCTGCGTTCAACCGCGAAACTGGAACAGCTGCGCGCCGCATTGCCGTGGCTGCAACAGCAACTGCCGCAGCTGGCGGTGATCTCTGCCAATATTCAGCCGGTGCATATGGCGATTCTGGAGGGGGAAGAGGAGATTGCGCTGACGCCCGCGCAGTCGCTGGCAGAGAACTTCAACGGCGTGCCGCTGTGGATCCGCCCGCAAAGCTTCTTCCAGACCAACCCGCAGGTTGCCAGCGCACTCTATGCCACCGCGCGCGACTGGGTCAGGGCGCTGCCGGTCAACAGCATGTGGGATCTCTTCTGCGGCGTGGGCGGTTTTGGTCTGCACTGCGCGACAGCGGAGATGGAACTGACGGGCATTGAGATCAGCGCCGAGGCGATAAAATGCGCCCAACGTTCCGCTGAGATGCTGGGGCTGGAAAAAGTGCAGTTTGCGGCGCTGGATTCTACGGCGTTTGCGACCGGACGCGATGCGGTGCCGCAGCTGGTGCTGGTTAATCCACCGCGTCGTGGGATTGGTGAGGCGCTGTGTAACTATCTCAGCCAGATGGCTCCGGATTATCTGCTCTATTCAAGCTGCAATCCGCAGACCATGGCGCAGGATATTGCCCGACTGAGCGCCTATGAGGTGACGAAGGTGCAACTGTTCGATATGTTTCCCCACACCGCCCATTTTGAAGTGCTGACGCTGTTAACCCGCCGTCAGCACGAGTCCGGGAAAGCATCGGCAGAGGCTGCCTCAGCCGGTAATTACTCCGGGAACCACTTCTGATTAAGCTGCTGCCAGCTGCCGTTGGCTTTCAGTTCGTTCAGCGCCTGATTAAACTGATCGCGAAGCGCCGTATTGCCTTTGCGTACGGCAATGCCGAGACCGGTGCCAAAGTAGTCCGCATCCGTAACATGTTCACCGACAGTGGCGAGATCCGCATTGGTCTTCAGCCACTGATTCACCACCGCGCTGTCGCCAAACACGCCATCCAGCCGGCCACTTTTCATATCCAGAATCGCATTCTGATAGCTGTCATAGGCTACCACTTTCACTTCCGGATGCTTATCCTGCAGGTACTTCTGGTGAGTGGTGCCGTTTTCCACGCCGATGCGTTTGCCCTTAAGCTCAGCAAAGCTGCTGAACTGGCCTTTACGGGCGATCACGATGGCGGAGTTAGCGTAATAAGGCTGGGTAAAATCGACCTGCTTGCTGCGCTCAGTGGTGATATCCATGCCGGAAATCACTGCGTCATAGCGGCGGAACTTCAGTGACGGGATCAGGCTGTCGAAGGCATTGTTGGTAAAGGTACACTCCGCTTTCATCTGCTGGCACAGCGCTTTGGCCAGATCGATATCGAATCCCACCAGGTTATTTTCCCGATCCAGGGATTCAAACGGCGGGTAGGTCGCTGAGGCGGCGAAGCGAATCTTTTCCGCTGCCTGGGCGGTAAGTGCCAGTGAAGCCAGCGCAGCGGCAACAATCCATTTTTTCATTTTATGATTCCTGTGATGTGGTCAGCCAGAGAAGGCGATACCCTGCCATAAAATGCATTTTTATGCAATTAGTGTGATTTTTCAGGCGAAAAGGGCGAGGGGCCTCGCCCGGATATCAGTTACGTCGTTCGAAGGCCAGGGCGCGCTTTTCGATCAGCCGCATCATCAGCGTCAGCAAACCGTTAACGCAGAGATAAACCAGACCCGCCGCGGCATAGACTGTGATGTCGTAGGTGCGGCCATAGAGCAACTGGCCGTGTCCCATGACTTCCATCAGGGTGATGGTGTAGGCCAGCGAGGTGCCTTTGAACACCAGCACCACTTCATTGGAGTAGGAGGAGAGGGCGCGTTTAAATGCATATGGCAGCAGAATGCGCAGCGTATCTTTGCGGCTCATGCCGAGCGCGGCACACGATTGCCACTGTCCGGAAGGAATCGCACGCACCGCACCGTAAAACAGCTGCGTGGTGTAAGCCGCGCTGTTCAGCGACAGCGCCAGCATCGCGCACAGCCAGGGCTGCGACAGTAAATGCCACAGCCAGGGGATCTGCTGGATCGAGGGAAACTGTCCCGGACCGTAATAGATCAGGAAGATCTGCACCAGCAGCGGTGTGCCGGTAAACAGTGTAATAAAGCCTTTGACCAGCGGGTTGAACACCGGCGTTTTCAGCGACAGCATCACGGTGAAGAGCAGCGCCAGCAGCAGGGCCACGACCAGCGAGGCTGCCGTCAGCGTCAGGCTGGTATGCAACCCTTTCAGGAGTTCAGGCAGATAGGCCAGCATTAGCTGTTCCCCCGTTCAAAGCGGGTGGTGCGCAGTTCGATGCGGCGTAACACCGCCTGGCTGAACAGCGTGATCACTAAGTAGATAGCGGCCGCCACCAGGAACCAGGTAAACGGCTCCTGCGTGCGGGTGGCGATACTTTTGGTTTGCAGCATCAGATCGTTGACGCTAATCAGCGAGACCAGCGCGGTATCTTTCAGCAGCACCAGCCACTGATTGCCCAGACCGGGCAGGGCGTGACGCCACATCTGCGGCATAATCAGCCGGAGAAAGATGGCCGATTTTTTCATGCCCAGCGCCTGACCCGACTCCCACTGACCCATCGGCACCGCTTTCAGCGCGCCGCGCAGCGTCTGCGAGGCGTAGGCGGCATAGAGCATCGCCAGCGCTATCACACCGCACAGGAACGGACTGACGTCGAAGTTTTCAATTTCAACCTGAATCGGTAACTGAAACAGGCCGAAATTCAGGGTGAAGCCGTCAGAGAGGGTGAGCAGCAGCTGTGAGGCGCCAAAATAGATAAACAGCACCACCAGAATTTCCGGCAGGCCGCGGATCAGCGTCACCAGGCCGGTGCCAATCCACGCCAGCGGTTTCAGGCGCAGTGACTCCCAGCCAGCGAAAATCATCGCCAGCACCAGGCCAGCGATGAGAGCACAAACAGCAAGGCCGACGGTCATGCCGGCGGCGCTTGCGAGGGTCATCATTTCATTCATCAGAGATTACTGCTGGAACCATTTGCTGTAGATGGTTTTGTACGTGCCGTCTGCTTTGATCTTATCCAGCGCGCCATTGAATCTGGTCTGCAGATCGGTGTTACCGGTACGTACCGCAATGCCCAGGCCGGTACCAAAGTAGGCTTTGTCCGTGACTTTCTCACCAACGGCAGCCAGCGCGGCATTTTGCTTCAGCCATTCGTTGACGACTGCGGTGTCACCGAACACAGCATCAATACGGCCATTTTTCAGATCCAGCACCGCATTCTGATAGCTGTCGTAAGGAACGGTGGTGATTTCGTTGTGTTTCTCAGTCAGGTATTTCTGATGGGTGGTGCCGTTCTGGACGCCAACCCGCTTGCCTTTCAGCGCTTCCACGCTGGCGACTTTGCCTTTCTGGGCAACAAACAGCGCGGAGTTGTCGTAGTAAGGCTTGGTGAACAGGACCTGTTTTTCACGATCTGGCGTGATATCCATGCCCGCCATCACCGCATCAAAACGACGGAATTTCAGGCTTGGGATCAGGCTGTCGAACGCCTGATTGGTGAAGGTGCAGGTCGCGTCAATCTCTTTACACAGCGCATTGGCCAGATCGACATCAAAGCCCTGAATCTTGTTGTCCGCATCCACAAACTCAAAAGGAGGATAAGAGGCTTCGGTCGCAAAACGAATCGTCTGTGCCGCCGTAGCGCTCAGGCTAAAACCAGCAAGCAGTGCAGCAAGTACCATTTTTTTCATTTTTAGCATCCTGACTTAGTGCGAAAGATAGTGAGCAAACGCCTCGGTTTGCGGCTGTGTAAAGCGGCTGGCATCGCCCTGTTCCACAATGTGACCGTTCTCCATATAGACGACGCGGCTGGCCGTTTTACGTGCCACCTCCACTTCATGGGTCACAATCACCTGGGTAATGCGGGTCTGGGCCAGTTCGCGAATGATACTGACAATCTGTGCGGTAATTTCAGGGTCCAGCGCGGCTGTCGGCTCATCGAACAGCAGCACCTGCGGCTCCATCATCAGCGCGCGGGCAATTGCCACACGCTGCTGCTGACCACCGGAGAGATGCAGCGGAAAGCGATCGCTGTAGGGCGTCAGGCGCAGCCGGTCAAGCAGCTTGTCGGCGCGGGCGCGGGCGTCACTTTTGCTGAGACCCAGTACCCGGCAGGGCGCTTCAATCAGATTCTGCAGCACGGTAAGATGCGGCCAGAGATTGTACTGCTGAAACACCATACCGACGTTCTGACGCAGTTCGCGAATCGCAGCATCGGAGGGTTTCTGGCTGAAGTCGAACTGATTACCGGCAATCTGCAACTGACCTGAACGCGGTTGCTCCAGCAAGTTAAGCACCCGCAGCAGCGAACTCTTACCCGCACCGCTGGGACCCAGCAGTACCAGGGTCTCGCCTTGCGGACACTCAAGGTTAATGTCGAACAGCGCCTGATGAGCACCGTAGAAGCAGTTTATTGCGTTTAGTTGAATACTCATGCGCCAGATTTGAATAGCTATTAGTGTCGCGGATTTTAACGTCACCAGAATAGTTATGCAAATAAGGTGGGTTAAAATTTGTAAAACAGCAGGCTAACCGCAAAAGCTTAGCACAATATCATGCGCTGCCTGGGGGCAGCGCGCTGCAGCGGGACGGGCGGCGGAAATAAAAAAAGCGCAGCGCCCGGAGGCGACTGCGCTTCTCTGAACGGTTAAGCCTGAGGTTATTTTTTCGATTTCTCAAGCATCTGGCTCAGGCTGCCACCCTCTGCATGCGCAGGGTTGGCCATGTAGCGCACATCATCCACCACCCAGCAACTGCCCTGATGGATCATCAGCACTTCATCCTGCCACTGCTTGCCGTCGCGGCTCAGATCGACCCGCAGCGGGATGTTGCGCGCATCGCGGTTCGGAATGGTGGAAGCATCAGCGACGCTGGCGGCGGTCGGACCCTGTGACAGGCTGGAGAAGAGATCGCCATTGCGCCACTGTGCGCCTGCATTGCTGCCGCTGGCCGCCTGCAATGAGTGGTACAGCGCATCACTCAGATAAGGGCGATATTTTGCCAGGGTGTTGCTGTCGGGCAGACCCTGCGTAGGCTGTTCGATACGCAGGTCGTAAAACTGCTGGGCCACCTGGTCAGGACCGCCTTCAATGCACGGTGCGGTACGAGGGCCATTATCCTTAATCACTGGCTCAACGGTGGTACAGGCGCTGAGCAGCAGGGCCGCCGGGATCATTAGCGCAAACGCGTTGTTTCTCATCTCGATTTCCTTATGGTTCTCTGGCAAGGTGCCCTTTTTAGCATAGAGTATAGCCGTGCTTTTTAGTCGAAAGAGCCTTAGCCCGGTTTTCAACAAGGAGAATGCGATGAAATTTTCAACAACCCCCACGCTGGAAGGTCACAGCATCAGCGAATATTGTGGCGTCGTCACCGGTGAAGCGATTCTGGGTGCCAACATCTTCCGTGACTTTTTCGCTGGCATCCGTGATGTGGTCGGTGGCCGCTCCGGTGCTTACGAGAAAGAGCTGCGTAAAGCGCGAGAGATCGCGTTTGAAGAGCTGGAGGAGCAGGCAAAAGCGCTGGGCGCCAACGCAGTGGTCGGTATCGATATTGACTACGAAACGGTCGGCAAAGATGGCAGCATGCTGATGGTGAGCGTCAGCGGCACGGCGGTGATCATTCGTTGAAACGGTGGCTGTGGCTGATACTGGCGCTGCTGCTGGCGGGCTGCCAGTCCGGGATAGAATCCCGTGACGGCTACTGGGCCGATCTGCGGCATCCGGCGCAGGGCGCGCGACCGAGGGTGAAGGTGATTGTGATCCACTACACCGCCGAAGATTTTTCTTCGTCGCTGGCGACCCTGACCGATCGGGAAGTCAGCGCCCACTATCTGATCCCCCGCCAGCCGCCACAGCGCGCCGGGAAAGGTGTTATCTGGCAACTGGTGCCGGAGCAGCAGCTCGCCTGGCATGCCGGTCCAAGCTTCTGGCGCGGAGCCAGCCGCATCAATGACACATCGATTGGTATCGAACTGGTAAACCAGGGTTATCGCCGGACCCTGACCGGTCTTGAATGGCAGCCGTTTACCGCTGCGCAGATCACCACGCTGGAGGCGCTGCTGCGCGATATTGCACAGCGCTACGGCATCACACCGGAAAATATTGTCGGTCACAGTGATATCGCGCCGCAGCGTAAGCAGGATCCAGGCCCACTCTTTCCGTGGCATCAGCTGGCCCAGCGCGGAATGGGTGCCTGGCCCGAAGCCGGACGAGTGCAGTTTCATTTAGCGGGTCAGGATCCGCACGCGGTGGTGCCCGTGGAGCCACTACTGGAAAGTTTGCAGCGCTATGGCTATCCGGTGACGGCAGAGATGAGCGCGCGTGAACAGCAGAGGGTGATCGCCGCGTTTCAGATGCATTTCCGGCCTGCGGATTATCGCGGGCAGCCCGATGCAGAAACCGCCGCGATAGCCGCCGCGCTACTGGATAAATATGGCGCGGCGCAATAGCGGATTATTGGTGTAAAAACGCCTTCCAGTGGGCGACGACCTGCGCCAGTGCCGCACGATCAGCATCCAGATGGGTGACCAGACGGGTGCGGGTTCCTGCGCTGATTAACACCCCGCGCGCCTTCATCCACTCACCTAATGGTTTGACCTGGGCTTCCGGCACCGCCACAAACAGCATGTTGGTCTGCTGATCGATGACCTGAACGCCCAGCTCATGCAACTGCTGTCCCAGCCAGGCGGCATTGTCATGATCCTCCTGCAGCCGCGCCACATTGTGTTCTAACGCATAGAGACCCGCCGCGGCCAGAATACCGGCCTGGCGCATGCCGCCGCCGGTCATTTTACGCCAGCGACGTGCGCGCTCAATCAGCGCCGTGTCGCCACACAGCAGAGAACCGACAGGCGTGCCCAGACCTTTAGAGAGACAGATGGTCAGGGTGTCGCAGTAGCGGGCAATCGCCGCCAGCATGGTCTGCTGCGCGACTACCGCATTGAAAATGCGTGCGCCATCAATGTGCAGCGCCAGCTGGTGCTCGCGGGTAAAGGTCCACGCCTGTTCCAGATACGCCAGCGGCAAAACTTTACCGTGATGCGTGTTCTCCAGACTCAGCAGGCGGGTGCGGGCAAAGTGAATGTCGTCCGGCTTGATGGCGGCCGCTACTACGTCGAGCGGCAGCGTACCATCGTCGGCGGCCAGAATCGGCTGTGGCTGAATACTACCCAGCACCGCCGCGCCGCCCGCCTCATATTTGTAGTTGTGCGCCTGCTGACCCACGATATATTCATCGCCGCGTTCGCAATGGCTGAGTAGCGCCACCAGATTCGCCTGGGTGCCGGTCGGGAAAAACAGCGCCGCTGCTTTGCCGCTCAGCCTTGCGGCTTCCGCCTCCAGAGCATTTACGGTGGGGTCGTCACGGTATACGTCATCACCGGTTTCGGCAGACATCATCGCGCTTAACATGGCGGCGCTGGGCCGGGTTACGGTATCACTGCGTAAATCGATCACCCTATGCTCCTGAACGTGGCGGAAGAAAAAAAGGCGGGCATCGCGCCCGCCTGGATGGAGTCTCTGTTTTACCGCAGCCAGTTGGTTTTCGCCAGTTCTACTACCTCATCACCGCGACCATTCATAATGGCGCGCAGCATGTAGAGACTGAAGCCTTTAGCCTGCTCCATTTTGATCTCGGGCGGCATCGCCAGTTCCTCTTTGGCGGTAATGACATCCACCAGCACCGGGCCATCGTGGGCAAACGCCTGCTCCAGCGCGCCATTGAGATCGGATGCCTTTTCCACCCGGATACCCCGGATACCGCAGGCCTCGGCGATAGCGGCAAAGTCAGGATTCTCCAGCTCGGTGCCATCGGTAAGATAGCCACCCGCTTTCATTTCCATCGCCACAAAGCCCAGCACGCTGTTGTTGAAAATCACCAGTTTGACCGGCATTTTCAGTTGCGCCAGCGAGATAAAATCCCCCCATCAGCATGCTGAAGCCGCCGTCGCCACACAGTGCTACCACCTGACGATTGCGATCAATCGACTGCGCGCCCAGCGCCTGTGGCATCGCGTTCGCCATTGAGCCGTGGTTAAACGAACCCAGCAGGCGACGTCTGCCGTTCATCTTCAGATAGCGCGCCGCCCAGACGGTCGGTGTCCCGACATCGCAGGTAAAGATGGCGTCATCACTGGCGTAGTGGCTGATCTGCTGTGCCAGATATTGCGGATGGATCGGCTGCTTGTCGTTGGGCTGCGCCAGCTCGTCCAGACTTTTTGCGCGCCTCGCCATAGTGCTTAACCGCGCTGTCGAGATGGCTGCGATCGCTTTTGTGTGTCAGTTGCGGCAGCAGCACCTGCAGTGTGCTTTTCACATCGCCGACATAGGCCTGATCGACGTGACAATGTGACCCAAGGCTGCCCGGATTGATGTCGATCTGGATGATTTTAGCCTTTTCCGGATAGAAGGCGCGATAGGGGAACTGCGTGCCCAGCAACACCAGCGTCCCGGCATTCATCATGGCGTGGAAACCGGATGAGAAACCGATCAGTCCGGTCATGCCGACATCATAAGGGTTGTCATATTCGATGTGTTCTTTGCCGCGCAGCGCATGGACGATAGGGGCTTTCAGCGCTTCTGCCAGCGCTACCACCTCCTGATGCGCTCCGGCGCAGCCACTGCCGCACAACAGCGTAATATCGCTGGCTTCGTTCAGCGTCTGCGCCAGCTGCGCCAGTTCGGCGGGCTGTGGCAGGACCTGCGGCAACTGTGGCGGATACCATTCCGCGCTGGCGCTCTCTGGCGCCAGTTTAAGCGCGACCTCCCCAGGCAGCACCACCACCGAGACACCACGATTCAGAATCGCTTTACGCATCGCGATGCCCAGCACCTGCGGGAGCTGCTCAGGGTTCGAAACCAGTTCGCAGTAGTGGCTGCATTCGCGGAACAGCTCCTGCGGATGGGTTTCCTGAAAATAGCCGCTGCCGATTTCGCTGGAGGGAATATGTGCCGCAATCGCCAGAACAGGAACGCGGTTACGATGGCAATCGAATAGACCGTTGATCAGATGTAAGTTGCCTGGCCCACAGGAGCCGGCGCAGACCGCCAGTTCACCGCTGATGTGCGCTTCCGCGCCCGCTGCGAATGCGGCGACTTCTTCATGGCGCGTCGGCATCCATTCAATGGTGCCCATGCGATTAAGACTGTCGCTCAGGCCGTTAAGGGAATCCCCGGTGACGCCCCAGATGCGTTTTACGCCCGCGCTTTCCAGCGTTTTGGCGACCAGCGCCGCGACGGTTTGTTTCATGCTCTTCTCCTTTGTCGGCCCGCCCTGAAGAGTGACGTGACCAGAACCGAAAAAAGAAGCGTAGACGACACGGCAGAAAAGCAGGCGTGAAAAAATGCGCTGGCAGAGCTCAGCGCATATCAGACAGGATTCAGGCGGAGAAGAGGGCGATAAGAATCGGGGCCAGCAGGCTCATCACAAAGCCGTGCACAATGGCGGCCGGGACGATCTCATTGCCGCCCGCCCGCTGCAGCACCGGCAGGGTAAAGTCCATTGAAGTGGCGCCACACAGGCCCAGTGCGCTGGAGCGATGACGGCCAATCAGCGCCGGAATGAGCATGATTGCCACCAGTTCACGTATCAGGTCGTTGAAGAAGGCGGCGCTGCCGATGACCGGACCAAAAGCTTCGGTCATCAGAATGCCGGAGAGAGAGTACCAGCCAAAACCGCTGGCTAACGCCAGACCGGTTTTCAGCGGCACGCCCAGCAGCAACGCCGCAATCATGCCGCCGATAAGCGCGCTGACCAGCACCACGCTGGCAACCAGCAGGCCACGACGGTTCAGGATAATCTGACGCAGCGTCATGCCGCTGCCGCGCAGCTGAATGCCAACCAGAAACAGCAGGAAGATCAGCGCATATTCGCTGGCCGTTGAGGCGTGGTGCAGCAGTGGCCACTGGGTCAGGCCAAGCAGAAAACCGATGACAACCACGCCGCACAGCTTCAGAGAGTCCAGCGCCATATGCAGCCGCGAGGGCAGTTTCTCCTGCCGGTGCGCATGCTGCCAGGGGGCATATTTTTCCAGCCCGCGCAGCGCCAGCAGGTTGCACAGCAGAATGCAGAAGGCCGCTACCAGCGCGGTGTGAAATACCGCCAGCAGATTGCTGCTCAGGTTGTCGAGAAAGGCCAGGCTGATGCCCATAAAGAACAGAATGACGTAAACCATCCAGCCCAGCAGCTGATTGACCCGGCGCAGGGTTGAAGTTTGACGGAACGGTAGCAGCCAGCCGGCGATCAGCGGCAGAAGAATAATCAGGAGTCCGGAGTACATAGCGATAAGGGCCATCCATGGTGGAAGAGGCCACACGCTAGCGAAAAAGCGTAACGGAGTAAACCCTGAGAAAGCGGCTTGACCGGCTCGCTGGCGGCAACCATGCTGTTTATAAACTGAGGATGGACGCCTATGATTCTGGAACATATCGACATTCGCGGTTTCCGCGGCATCAATAAGCTCTCACTGCCTTTAACCCAGACCAATCTGCTGATTGGTGAGAACGCCTGGGGCAAATCCAGTCTGCTGGATGCCCTGAGCCTGTTACTTTCGCCCCATGAACCGGCCTATGTTTTTACCGAGGCTGATTTCCATTTCACCCCAGGCGATGTGACCGATGCGATGCGCCGCCTGTCGGTGGTGTTCCACTTTCGCGATGACGGCAACGACCCGGATGCGGTGCTCTCGACCTTCTGGCAGCGTGATGCTCAGGGCCAGCGTCAGCTCTGTTACAGCGTCAGCGCCACCTGGCGTGACAGCGGTATCGAAACCCGCCGCCGTTTTGTTGACCTGAACTATCAGCTGTTGCCTGAGCAGAACTGCGCGGCGGCCATCGATCTTTTGCTGAAACGGTATCCGGTTCTGCGATTGCGCGATGCGCGTTTCAGTAAGCGGACGCGGAGTAGTGCACCGCTCCCCACCGCACATCCTGAGCTACTGGCGGGTATGGAGACGCTGGCGCGCGATCTGGAGCACCATCCGCAACAGCTCAGCGATGAGGTGCTGCGGCAGGGGCTGAAGACGATGCAGCAACTGATGCAGCACTACTTCCTGGTACAGCCGCCCGATGCGGGCAACGAGGTCAGGCTACGGGATCCTCAGACGCGTGAGGGGGAACAGGGATGGCGGGCGCTGGATCACCTGAATCAGCTGATTGCCGGAACCGACTCCCGCAGCCGTCAGCTGATACTGCTGCAGATGTTTACCCTGCTGATTGAGGCACGAGGAGACGTCCCGCTGGCCGCCGGTGCCCGCCCGCTGCTGCTGATTGAAGATCCGGAAACCCGGCTGCATCCGATTATGCTGTCGGTAGCATGGAATCTGCTGAGGCTGCTGCCGCTGCAAAAAATCGCCACCACTAATTCGCCGGAGCTGCTGTCGCAGGTGCCGGTGGAAAACGTCTGTCGTCTGGTGCGTGGACCCTCGCGCGTAGCGGCCTGGCGCATCGGTCCGGAGGGACTGAGTGCCGAAGAGAGCCGGCGCATCGGCTTCCATATTCGGGTCAACCGGCCTGCTGCGCTGTTCGCCCGTTGCTGGCTGCTGGTGGAGGGAGAAACCGAAGTCTGGATCATGAATGAGCTGGCGCAGCAGTGCGGTTACAACTTCGCCGCTGAAGGCGTGAAGGTGATTGAGTTTGCGCAGTCGGGGTTAAAACCGCTACTGAAGTTTGCCCGGCGCATGGGTATCGCCTGGCATGTCCTGACTGACGGTGATCAGGCGGGGAATAAATATGCCAGTACGGCACGCACTCAGTTACAGCCGGGTGAACCGGAGCCGCGTTTTCTGACGCAGTTACCAGCGCTGGATATGGAAAATTTTCTCTATCAGCACGGCTTTCAGGATGTCTATCATCAGATGGCGCACCTGCCGTTAAACGTTCCGATGAGTTCCAGGCGTATTATTACTAAAGCGATTCACCAGAGCTCCAAGCCGGAACTGGCGATCGCAGTGGCTACGTCGGCGGCGGAACGCGGGCCAGAGGCCATCCCGCCATTGATGCGGCAGATGTTTGCCCGGGTGATTGGACTGGCGCAGGGCCAGGCAGATTAGGTGACATCGAACAGGAAAATGCCAGCGGCACTGGCTGGCATTTTTGGGTCTTTGTTCAGAAAGGCGATATGTGTCAGGCCACAGCCTGCACCTCGACCGGCACGATCAGGCTGGCGTGATTGCCTTTCGGGCCTTCGTGGACATCGAACTGAACCTGCTGGCCTGCCTTAAGCGTGCGGTAGCCTTCCATCTGAATGGTGGAGTAGTGCGCAAAAATATCTTCGCCACCGCCAATCGGACAGATAAAGCCAAAGCCTTTGGAATTGTTGAACCATTTAACTGTGCCCGTCTCCATGCTTTTACTTCCCTCGCAAGACATTTTATAAGTAGGTGAGGTCATCGAAGCTGTGAGTCGGATTTGATTAAAACTCAATCAGCCTGTGCAGCTAGAATGTAGAGAAAGCGCGGCTGACGTCAAGCAAACCACCGGGCCAGGTGGGGAAAAAATCATCAAAATTTGAGGCAGTTAACGCTATTGCAAATTTTGTGATGCAGGTCGCGCAGGGGAATTTCTGAATAAATTTTCAGCAGCGGCATGCGGCTTGACAGGCATGTTAAACTCTCAATATGTAGCTACTTAAAGGCTAAAAGCAAAATCTCAACGGAACACTATGGCAAATGCAAACGACTGGCTTAACTTTGAACATCTGGCCGACGATAAAGTACGTGAAGGGTTAAAGCCGCCTTCTATGTATAAAGTCATTCTGAATAATGACGATTATACACCTATGGAATTTGTTATTGACGTTGTACAAAAGTTCTTTTCTTATGATGTTGAACGTGCAACGCAGCTGATGTTGAAAGTTCACTATCACGGCAAGGCGATCTGTGGTGTATTTACTGCAGAAGTCGCCGAAACAAAAGCGGCCCAGGTGAACAACTATGCACGGGAAAATCATCATCCGTTGCTGTGTACGCTGGAAAAGGCCTGAACCCGTCTCCATATAGGAAACAGGTAAGGGCGATAATTGGGGGGAGGTGCCTAATGCTCAATCAAGAACTGGAACTCAGTTTAAATATGGCTTTCGCCAGAGCGCGTGAGCACCGTCATGAGTTTATGACCGTCGAGCATCTGTTACTAGCGTTGCTCAGTAACCCGTCGGCCAGAGAGGCACTGGAAGCCTGTACGGTGGACATTGTGGCTCTGCGGCAGGAACTCGAAGCCTTCATCGAACAAACTACGCCCGTGCTGCCTGCCAGCGAAGAGGAGCGTGATACACAACCCACGCTTAGCTTCCAGCGCGTCCTGCAGCGTGCGGTTTTCCATGTCCAGTCATCCGGTCGCAGCGAAGTCTCCGGTGCGAATGTGCTGGTCGCCATTTTCAGCGAGCAGGAGTCGCAAGCGGCTTATCTGCTACGCAAACATGAAGTGAGCCGCCTTGATGTGGTGAACTTCATCTCTCACGGTACGCGTAAAGATGAGTCCGGCCAGGCGCCAGGCGCAGAAAATCCGGTTAACGAAGAGCAAGCAGGCGGGGAGGAGCGTATGGAAAACTTCACCACCAATCTTAATCAGCTTGCTCGCGTCGGTGGTATTGATCCACTGATTGGTCGCGATAAAGAGCTGGAACGTACCGTTCAGGTGCTATGTCGTCGCCGTAAAAATAACCCGCTGCTGGTGGGTGAGTCGGGTGTGGGTAAAACCGCCATTGCTGAAGGTCTCGCCTGGCGCATAGAGCAGGGCGATGTACCGGAAGTGATGAAAGACTGCACGATCTACTCGCTGGATATCGGTTCGTTATTAGCCGGCACCAAGTACCGTGGTGACTTTGAAAAACGTTTCAAAGCGCTGCTGAAGCAGCTGGAGCAGGACGAACACAGCATTCTGTTTATCGATGAGATCCATACCATCATCGGTGCGGGTGCGGCATCCGGCGGCCAGGTCGATGCTGCGAACCTGATCAAACCTCTTCTTTCCTCTGGCAAGATTCGGGTGATGGGTTCCACCACCTATCAGGAATTCAGCAACATCTTTGAAAAAGATCGTGCCCTGGCGCGTCGCTTCCAGAAGATCGATATTACGGAGCCTTCACCAGAAGAGACCGTGCAGATCCTGAATGGCCTGAAGACCAAGTACGAAGCGCATCACGATGTGCGCTATACCGCGAAAGCGGTGCGCGCAGCCGTGGAACTGGCGGTGAAATATATCAACGACCGTCATCTGCCTGACAAGGCGATTGATGTGATTGATGAAGCGGGTGCGCGAGCGCGCCTGATGCCAGCCAGTAAGCGCAAGAAAACCATCAACGTCTCTGACATTGAAACGGTGGTGGCTCGTATTGCCCGTATTCCTGAGCAAAGCGTGTCAGCAAGCGACCGAGATACGCTGAAAAATCTGGGCGATCGTCTGAAGATGCTGGTGTTTGGTCAGGACAACGCCATTGAGGCGCTGACGGAAGCGATCAAAATGAGCCGTGCAGGTCTGGGTCAGGATCGTAAGCCGGTCGGTTCCTTCCTGTTTGCCGGGCCTACCGGTGTCGGTAAAACGGAAGTCACCGTGCAGCTGGCGAAAGCGCTGGGCATTGAGTTGCTGCGCTTTGATATGTCCGAGTATATGGAGCGTCACACCGTCAGCCGTTTGATTGGTGCGCCTCCGGGTTACGTCGGTTTTGATCAGGGCGGCCTGCTGACGGATGCAGTGATTAAGCATCCTCATGCGGTGGTGTTGCTGGATGAGATTGAGAAAGCACACCCGGATGTCTTCAACCTGCTGCTGCAGGTGATGGATAACGGTATGCTGACCGACAACAACGGTCGCAAAGCGGACTTCCGCAACGTGGTGCTGGTCATGACCACTAACGCCGGTGTCCGCGAGACTGAACGTAAGTCGATTGGCCTGATTCATCAGGACAACAGCACCGATGCCATGGAAGAGATCAAAAAAGATGTTTTCTCCAGAGTTTCGTAACCGTCTCGACAACATTATCTGGTTCAGCCACCTGTCACCAGAGGTGATCCATCAGGTGGTCGACAAGTTCATTGTCGAGTTGCAGGCGCAGCTGGATGCCAAAGGCGTGTCGCTGGAAGTCAGCGATGAAGCACGCGACTGGCTTGCTGAGAAAGGCTACGACAAAGCGATGGGCGCTCGTCCGATGGCGCGCACCGTGCAGGACAGCCTGAAGAAACCGTTAGCCAATGAACTGCTGTTTGGTTCGCTGGTGGATGGCGGCTCGGTGTCAGTGGCGCTGGATCGTGAGAAAGGTGAACTGACCTATCACTTCCTGAGTGCTGAAAAACGCAAAACCGAAGGCACTGTTCATTAATCACCTGCTGCAGATATGAAAAAGGCCGGATTAAAATCCGGCCTTTTTTTTCGCTGCAAATTGCAGAGCGATGAGATTACTGCAAATTAGCGACTACGGAAGACAATGCGGCCTTTGCTCAGGTCGTACGGGGTCAGCTCAACGGTCACTTTATCACCCGTCAGGATGCGGATGTAGTTTTTGCGCATTTTACCGGAGATATGAGCAGTAACCACGTGTCCGTTCTCAAGTTCTACGCGGAACATGGTGTTAGGTAACGTATCCAGTACGGTACCTTGCATTTCAATATTGTCTTCTTTGGCCATCGAATCCTCTGGGTGTACTACCTTTCAGTTGAACCGGCAAGATAATGCCCAATTCAACGATTTATGTAAAGAACCGTCGGCGATTTTGCCAACGCTTTGCAGGGGTGCACGTCAGTCGCGCGCATCCGGTAAAATTAGGGTGTTTATGTGACGTCTGCGGGGGGATTAGCGGGCTAAGAATCTGTATCAACCGGTTACACGCGCACGATTGAAAACAGTTCCGAGAGTGCGTTGAGATTCCCAGCCTGGCAATTCCGGCTCGTTATTGCGAAGCGCGGACGACATACCAAACTCGACCATTATACCACTTAATACGCCTTTATGTGTGCAAAACATCTCTGTGCGACTAAAAAAAGGGTTTGTGTCTGCCAGCAGCCATCGCTGACAGGCTGGCACGCAAGGCTTTGTACATATTGCAGATAGTCAGCGCGCGGTATCTCCTGCGCGCCCAACGAGGCCGTATGAGGGTTAAGTACCTGACAATCCACCAGACGGCCCTGATGTCTGAGGAAATGCTGACAAAATACCCAAAGTGCGGTTTTTGACGCATTCTGCTGACGGCTGAACATTGATTCGCCGCAGAAGATTTGCCCCATCGCCAGCCCATACATGCCACCTGCTAGCTGATGTTCGTCCCATACTTCAATGGAGTGAGCGTGGCCCAGTTCATACAATCGCAACCAGGCGCGCTTCATTTCAAAGGTGATCCAGGTGCCTTCCTCACGACCGGTGGCACAGCCCTCGATCACCTCGGCAAATGACTCATTCATCGTCACCCGATAGGGCGAACGGCTGTGGAAACGCTTCATGCTCCGGCTGAGATGAAACTGCTCAGGCAACAGCACTGCACGGGGATCGGGCGACCACCAGAGAATCGGGTCGCCAGAAGAAAACCACGGAAAGATGCCGCGCTGATAAGCGTTAAGTAACCGGGCAGGGGGAGAGATCACCCCCCCATGGCCAGCAGGCCGTTTGGCTCGCGCAGCGCCATCTCCGGTGGGGGAAATTGCAAAGATTCCCGTGACAGTTGTACCAGTCTCATCGCGTTATGTTACCTATCAGCATTTCGCTAAGACTATAGCGCAATCCGCTGTCGGAAACGCCAGTACCGACCCGCTTTTGAGATTAATTCGGCATGACTTCCCTGTTCCACAATCACGCCATTATCCATCACGCAGATGCGATCCATCTGCTCCAGGCCGCTGAGACGGTGCGTGACCATTATCACGGTCTTGCCAGCGGTCAGCCGCTGCAGCAGGGTGAGGATATGCTGCTCGGTTGTGGCATCCAGTCCTTCGGTGGGTTCATCCAGCAGCCAGAGATCGCCGTCATGCAGTAACGCACGCGCCAGCGCCAGCCGACGCAGTTCACCGCCTGACAGCGGGCGACCGCCTTCTCCCATCCAGGCGTTTAATCCTTCCGGGCTCTCAAGCAGGCGCTGCAGGCCGACGTCATTCAGCACGCGGCGTAACTGCTCATCAGTAGCATCGGGACAGGCCAGCAGTAAGTTATCACGCAGGCTCTGACTGAAGAGATGCACCCGCTGAGTCACTACACTGATGCGCTGACGCAGCGCTGGCTCTGACCATGCGGTGATCGGCAGGTCATTCAGGCTGATGACACCGTGCTGGCTATCCCAGCCACGGGTTAACAGCGCCAGCAGAGTGGATTTACCGCAGCCGGTCGGCCCCAGCAGTGCAATGTGTTCACCGGCTGCCACCTTAAGGGTAAAGCGGTTCAGCACCTTATCCGGGCGGTCGGGATAGCTGAAGTCGAGCTGATCGATATCGACCGCGAGACGTCCTGGCCGGGCATCTGAATCTGCCGGAAAGGTGATAGCGGGTGACTGATCGATAATGTCATTGACCCGCTGAGCGGCATTGATCACCTGCGACATGGGCAGAAAGGCCCCTGCAACCGGTGCCAGCGCCTCGAAAGCAGCCAGCGCGCAAAACACCACCAGGGCAATCAGCGAGCCGGGCAACTGCTGCTGGCTGATTGTCGCCGCACTGAGCCAGAGCAACAGTGTGACGGTTACGCCGCTGATCAGCAGCAGCAGGCTCTGTGCCGCAGCCTGCAAGCGCTGTTGCTGGCTCTGAGCCTGCTGCCAGCGCTGTTCATCTTCATCAAGTTGCTGACGCCAGCCCTGCGAGGCACCGTACAGGGTGAGTTCAGCCTGAGCCGCCAGCCACTGCATCAGCTGCAAGCGCCAGCGGGCGCGCCCACGGGCAATAGCGCCGCCTGCCGGCGATCCCAGACGGTAAAACAGCGCTGGCATCACCACCAGCGTACTCAGCATAATGCCGCCCAGCGTCAGTGCCAGCTGAACATCGATGAAGCTCATTCCGAAGGTAACCACGACAATCACCACCAGTGCGCCGAACAGCGGCGAGATGACGCGCAGATAGAGGTGATCCAGCGTATCGACATCGGCCACGAAGCGGTTGAGCAGGTCCGCCTGCCGGAACCGCGAAAGCTGGCCTGGCGAAAGGGCCATCAGGCGACTGAAGGTGTGGACACGCAGATGCTGAAGAACCCTGAATGTTGCATCGTGGCTGACCAGCCGTTCAGCATAGCGTGCGGCAGTGCGAATGATGGCGGCGCCACGCACGCCTGCCGCAGGCAGCATATAGTTGAAGGTATAGAGACCGGCTACGCCTGCCACTGACGAGGCGGCCAGAAACCAGCCTGAAAGCGTCAGCAGGCCGATGCTGGCCAGCAGGGTAACAATCGCCAGCACGATGCCCAGCGCCAGGCGATAAGGGTGGCGCAGCCAGAGACGAAGAAAAGGACGCAAGGCGGACATCAGCGAATCTCCTGTTGACGATGCTTCAGCATCTCACTGAACGCACCCGGCTGTTGCGACAGCTGCTGCCAGTTACCCTGTTGCACCAGCTTACCGGCTTCCATTACCCAGAGGGTCTGCCAGTGACTTAGCGTATCAATCTGATGGGTTATCATCAGCGTAGTCTGGCGGGCTGCCGCCTGGTTCAGCGCCAGCATCACATGACGTTCACTGAGCGCATCCAGGCTGGCTGCGGGTTCATCGAGCAGCAAAAAATGCGAGGATTTATAGAGTGCGCGCGCGACCGCGACCCGCTGCGCCTGACCCACCGACAGCTGATTACCGCCATCGCCTGGCAGGGTGTCAATGCCCTGGGGCAGACGAGGCAGGAACTCATTAATGCCGCACGACTCCAGCAGTGCCGCAAAACGCTCGTCATCCCAGGCCGCATTCATCACGATATTGTCGCGCAAGGTGGCGGCCGGTAACTGAGGATTCTGTCCTACCCAACTGAGCTGCTGATGCCAGTCACTCCGTCGTATATCGCGAAGTTCAACGCCATTCGCTTTCAGCGAACCCTGATAAGGCAGAAAACCGAGCAGGGCGTTCATCAGGGCCGTTTTACCGGCCCCGCTTTGACCGACCAGCGCAATCTGTTCGCCGGGGGGCGACAGTAAAAGAGAGCGGGCCGCACAACACCTGACCATCAGGCGCACTGACACGCAGATCTTCGGCGATAAGTGCGATTGAGCGATCGGCAGTGAAGGGCAACTGGCCTTCCTGCGGCGCGGTGGCAGGCGTCGCCTGCATAAAGGCTTCAAGGGCATCGGCACCGCCTACAGCCTGGGCTTTGGCGTGATAGAAAGCGCCGAGATCGCGCAGCGGCTGGAAAAACTCCGGGGCGAGGATCAGCACCAGAAAGCCGGCAAACAGCGTCACGCCCTGGCCGTAATCACCAAAATGCAATTCGCCCAGATAGGAGAAGCCAAAGTAGACGGCCACCACGGCAATCGCCAGCGAGGCAAAAAACTCCAGTACGGCAGAGGAGAGAAAGGCTAAGCGCAGCACTTCCATGGTGCGCTGGCGAAAATCGGTGGTGGCGGCGGCAACCGCCTGCTGCTCAGCTGCGCCACGATGAAACAGCCGCAGCGTCTCTCTGCCGCGCAGGCGGTCGAGAAAGTTACCGCTCAGGCGGGCCAGCACCAGGAAGTTCCGGCGGTTGGCCTCGGCCGCACCCATCCCGACCAGCGCCATAAACAGCGGAATCAGTGGCGCGGTGGCAAACAGGATCAGACCCGCCGTCCAGTTGAGCGGAAAAATAGTCAGCAGAATGCAGCAGGGGATCAGCACCGCCAGGGTCATCTGCGGCAGATAGCGCGAGTAATACTCCTGCATCTCTTCGATCTGCTCCAGCAGCAGCGTCGCCCAGCTGCCGGCTGGCTTTCCCTGAATCCACGCCGGCCCCAGATCAGATAACCGATCTAATACCTGCTGACGTAAAGCCTGACGGATAGCCTGTCCGGCACGATAACCGGTCAGTTCACGGGCATAGTTAATCAGGGCGCGGAGCACAAAGCAGAGCAGTAACAGCAGGATGCTGACTGTCAGGGATTCACGCGGCTGCTGGTCAACAATCAGAGCCTGCAGCAGCGAGGCCAGTAAACCCGCCTGAGCAATGATCAGAAGTGCACTTGCCATGCCCAGCAGGGTGTTGAGTCGCAACCAGCGACCGGCGAAATGACGTTGCTGACGAAGCCAGCGGGTAAGATGCTGCTGCCGCGATTTGTCCATGCGAGACCATGATGAATGTCGATGACGGGTGAAAATGGAAAGACATTTCCATCTCTTCAGGCGCAAGAATCTAGCATGAGAGCAATAAAAAAAGGCGACGGAAAAACCGTCGCCAGGAACATTTGAGATCAGAGGGTTAACAACTTACTGATCGTTTTTAACCAGTCCGTCAAGAAAGCGTTCGGCGTCTAACGCGGCCATACAGCCGGTGCCCGCAGAGGTGATCGCCTGACGATAGATATGGTCCATCACATCGCCTGCCGCAAAGACGCCAGGGATGCTGGTCTGAGTGGCGTTGCCGTGCAGACCTGACTGAACTTTGATGTAACCGTTCTCCAGCGCCAGCTGACCCTCAAAAATGGCCGTATTCGGGCTGTGTCCGATAGCAACAAAAAAGACCCGCCACCTCCAGCGCTTCTGTCTCATCACTGTTCTGGGTAGAACGCAGCGTCAGACCGGTGACACCCATCTGATCGCCCACCACTTCTTCCAGCGTGCGATGGGTGTGCAGCACGATATTGCCATTGCGCACTTTTTCCATCAGGCGGTCGATCAGGATCTTCTCTGCGCGGAAGCTGTCACGACGGTGAATAAGGTGCACTTCAGCCGCAATATTCGCCAGGTAGAGCGCCTCTTCCACAGCCGTGTTGCCACCGCCAATCACCGCGACTTTCTGGTTGCGATAGAAGAAGCCGTCACAGGTTGCACAGGCAGAGACGCCTTTGCCTTTAAAGGCCTCTTCGGAAGGCAGACCGAGGTAGCGCGCTGACGCACCGGTGGCGATGATCAGGGCATCTGCCGTGTATTCGCCACTGTCACCCGTGAGGCGGAACGGACGGTTCTGCAAATCGACGGTGTGAATGTGATCGAAAATGATCTCAGTATTAAATTTTTCGGCATGCTCATGCATCCGCTCCATCAGCGATGGACCTGTCAGATCGTGCGGGTCGCCCGGCCAGTTCTCCACCTCGGTGGTAGTGGTCAGCTGTCCGCCTTTTTCCAGACCCGTGATCAGTACCGGGTTCAGGTTGGCGCGTGCAGCATAAACGGCTGCGGTATAACCCGCTGGGCCGGAGCCCAGAATGAGTAACTTACTGTGTTTGGCCGTACTCATGCGTTCCTCAGTTTCATTCGGCTGACATAGCCTGCGATTGTAGGGAATATCCGGCGACAATGACAAGGCTTAGGCAATTTTGTTAACGATAGCTGCAAACGGCGTAGACGATGAGCGACGGTTTTGCCTGGCCAATGCGCCAAAAGGGGGGCAAAACTCGGGTTAGAGGGGTGCAATAGTGGAAAAATAGTCATTTAAAAACAGATACCCAGCGGACTGTCTGGCATCTTGTCCTGAATTTGGTGATTTTACTTTGACAATCGCCTGCGCTTTTGCGAAAACATTATCAGAAGCGAATAACATTTATCGGAACAAAACAGGTTTTCATCGCCCGTTTTGCACGTAACGCCGAATAAAAGCAGCCTGATATGGATAATGACGCATGATGTGGACAGACAACATGCGTCATATCGATAGGTGTCAGAACACAGGCTCTGTTAGCTCACTTCAGAAATGCCCCGAACAATGAGCGTTTTCAGGGCGTGGCAGGTAAAGGGAAGGAATTAAGAGAGACAATAATAATGGTAGACAATAAGAAACGCCCCGGGAAAGACCTCGACAGAATTGACAGGAACATTCTGAATGAACTTCAGAAAGATGGTCGCATTTCAAACGTAGAGCTTTCCAAACGCGTAGGCTTATCGCCTACGCCATGTCTTGAACGCGTGCGTCGTCTCGAACGTCAGGGATTTATTCTTGGCTACACCGCGCAGTTGAACCCGCACTATCTGGATGCGTCGCTGCTGGTGTTCGTTGAGATTACTCTGAATCGTGGTGCACCGGATGTGTTTGAGCAATTTAACGCCGCTGTGCAAAAACTTGAGGAAACTCAAGAGTGTCACCTCGTTTCCGGCGATTTCGACTACCTGCTGAAAACGCGCGTACCTGATATGTCAGCCTACCGTAAGCTGCTGGGTGAAACCCTGTTGCGCCTGCCGGGCGTAAACGACACGCGTACATATGTGGTGATGGAAGAGGTTAAACAGAGCAATCGACTGGTGATCAAAACTCGCTGATGCAGGGCAGGTGCAAAACCTGTGAGATTTCGGTACACTCCTGTGCATTCATACAGGATCAGCGTCGGGCTCGCCCGGCGCTGTTGCTTCTTACTTTACAGGCACCTGGAGAGTCCTCTTGAGCCAGGAATATACAGAAGATAAAGACGTTTCGTTACAATCGATGAGCAGTGGACGTCGTCTGCTGGAAGCAATGCTCATTCTGGTGGCGCTGTTTGCCATCTACCTGATGGTTTCTCTGGTCAGTTTTAACCCTTCCGACCCGAGCTGGTCGCAAACGGCCTGGCATGAACCTATCCATAATATCGGCGGCAGCGTCGGTGCCTGGCTGGCTGACACCTTACTCTTCATCTTTGGTGTGATGGCGTATGCTATTCCGCCCGTCATCCTGGGTCTGTGCTGGATTGCTTTCCGTCAGCGCGACAGCCAGGACTACTTTGACTACTTTGCCGTCGGGCTGCGCTTAATTGGCGTCCTCGCGCTGGTGGTGACGACCTGTGGTATGGCGGCGCTGAACGCCGATGATATCTGGTACTTTGCTTCGGGCGGCGTGATCGGCAGCCTGGTCAGTAATGCTATTGCACCCTGGTTCAGTCCGGCTGGCGGCACGCTGATGCTGCTCTGCGTCTGGGCGGCGGGCATTACCCTTTACACCGGCTGGTCATGGCTCACCATTGCAGAAAGAATTGGTGGCGTAGTCATGGGCGTACTGACGTTTGCCAGCAACCGCTCACGTCACGATGAACCCTGGCAGGAAGAGGATGACGAGCGGGACGCGCGTGAATACGCGGATGTGCCTGAGCTTCATGCCGCCGATCAGGATGATGATGTGCTGCTTTCTGCCCCACGTGCAGCTGCTGAGCCTGCGACGTCACAACAGGATCCGCTGCTGGCTAAAGCTGCAGCAGCCACCAGTGCGGCAGTCGCGGCTACCGCTGAAGCCGCCGAGGTGACCCTCGCCCCGGCAGCCACGGTGACGCCTGCACCTGTCGCCGCATCTGCTGCTGCTGTGGTTTCAGCTTCGGCGCCTGCCGCGTCAGCGACATCCATTCCTGCATCGCCGTCTGCACAACCTGCGCCTGCGTACGCACAGAGCGCGCCAGCTCCGCAGAGTGTGGCGAACTCCCCGACGCCGCCGCAGAGTGCTTCTGCACCCGCAGACTCACCACCGCTTTATCACTTTGAAATGCCAGACGACGCTCCGGCTACGCCGTCGTTCAGTGCTTACGACGATGATGAACCTAAAATGGGTAACTGGCGGGATACGTCAGCCATCCCCGCGGCATCGGCATCGGCGGCAGCCGCTGCAACGGCAGCCCAGGCAACAACGCGTACTGCGCCTGTTTTTGATTTAGCCCCTGAAACCAATCTCAATCCGCAGGTTAAACAAGGTATCGGCCCGGCACTGCCGCGTCCTAACCCGGTAAAACTGCCAACCCGTCGTGAGCTGGCCTCTTATGGCATTAAGCTGCCTTCTCAGCGCATGGCAGCAGAGAAAGCGAAAACGGAAGAGACCGAACCGGTTAGTGCTGGCTCCGTTTCCTCGACTCCGGATGCTGAAGAGGCGTTGCAGCAGGCTGAACTGCGACAGGCTTTCCAGTCTGAACAGCAGCAGCGTTACGGCACCAGCTGGCAGCAGGACGAGGAAGATGAACAGGATGCACTGCAGCAGGATGCACTGGCCCGTCAGTTCGCAGAGCAGCAACAGCAGCGCTATGAGCCAGAAGTGAAAAAAGAGCCGGTATTCAATATTGATACCGCCTCAGCGTTTGATTTTTCACCGATGAAAGATCTGGTGGATGACGGTCCTTCTGAACCGCTGTTTACCATTGCGGCGACGCCAGAACCTGAAGCCCCAGCGGTTTCACACGAACCCTGGCAGCAGGTGAGTGAGGTTTCAAGACCTCAGGCTCCGGCTCATGTTCCTGCACCAGCCAGCTTTGCCCCGGCAGAGCCTGCCTATAGCGCCCCGGCAGCACCGTCTGAACCTGACTATGCTGCGCCTGCGGCGACCTCTGCGCCCGCTTATGGTGCCCCTGCAACTCCTCAGGCTCCGGCCTACTCTGCGCCTGGCTATGGCACGCCAGCGGCAGCGCCGGTTCAGCCGGTGGAAGAGGCGAAACCTTCACTGCATGACAGCCTGATTCATCCTTTCCTGATGCGCCATGAGCAGCCGCTGGAGAAACCTTCCACGCCACTGCCTTCGCTGGATCTGCTGACCGCACCGCCTGAAGAGGAAGAGCCGGTTGATATGTTCTCGCTGGAGCAGACTGCCCGTCTGGTGGAGTCGCGCTTAGGCGATTATCGCGTCAAAGCGGAGGTGGTCGGTATCTCGCCTGGCCCGGTTATTACCCGTTTCGAACTTGACCTGGCACCAGGCGTTAAAGCGGCGCGTATCTCCAACCTGTCCCGCGATCTGGCGCGTTCGCTGTCGACAGTAGCGGTTCGTGTGGTGGAAGTGATCCCAGGCAAACCTTACGTGGGTCTGGAACTGCCAAACAAGCATCGTCAGACCGTCTATCTGCGTGAAGTGCTGGATTGCCCTAAATTCCGCGACAACCCTTCACCACTGGCCGTCGTGCTGGGTAAAGACATTGCCGGTCAGCCGGTGGTGGCCGATCTGGCGAAAATGCCACACTTACTGGTCGCCGGTACCACCGGTTCCGGTAAATCTGTGGGCGTGAACGCCATGATTATCAGCATGCTGTATAAGGCGACGCCGGAAGAAGTTCGCTTCATCATGATCGACCCGAAAATGCTTGAGCTGTCGGTCTATGAAGGTATTCCGCATCTGCTGACCGAAGTGGTCACAGACATGAAGGATGCTGCCAATGCGCTGCGCTGGAGCGTCGGTGAAATGGAGCGTCGCTACAAGCTGATGTCGGCGCTGGGCGTGCGTAATCTGGCGGGCTACAACGAAAAAGTGGAACAGGCCGAAGCGATGGGTCGTCCGATTCCCGATCCGTTCTGGAAGCCGGGCGACAGCATGGATATGACGCCGCCGGTTCTGGAGAAGCTGCCTTATATTGTTGTGATGGTCGATGAGTTTGCTGACCTGATCATGGCAGTCGGTAAAAAGGTGGAAGAGCTGATTGCCCGCCTGGCACAGAAAGCCCGTGCTGCCGGCATCCATCTGGTACTGGCGACACAGCGTCCATCCGTGGATGTCATTACCGGTCTGATCAAAGCGAACATTCCGACGCGTATCGCCTTTACCGTTTCCAGCAAAATTGACTCACGTACCATTCTCGATCAGGGCGGCGCGGAGTCATTGCTGGGTATGGGTGACATGCTCTACATGCCGCCGAACTCCTCGCTGCCGATTCGTGTTCACGGTGCGTTTGTTCGTGACCAGGAAGTGCATGCAGTGGTTCAGGACTGGAAAGCGCGTGGTCGTCCGCAATATATCGACAGCATTACGGCGGGCGAAGAGAGCGAAAATGCCGGTGGCATCGACAGTGATGAAGAGCTCGATCCGCTGTTCGATCAGGCGGTCGGTTTTGTGGTCGATAAGCGCCGTGCGTCGATTTCAGGCGTTCAGCGTCAGTTCCGCATCGGCTATAACCGCGCGGCACGTATCATTGAACAGATGGAAGCGCAGGGCATCGTTTCTGCACCTGGACACAATGGTAACCGTGAAGTGCTGTCGCCACCGCCACACGATATGTAGTGGCTAAATGTTTTGAAACACAACGCAATGAGCCAGTTCCGACTGGCTCATTGTTTTTATGCGGTTAAACCCCATATCTGAATCAGCTTTCGGTTTTTTCCTCTGTTCTGATGGCGGAACGGCGGCCAGGCTTAATGCAGTTATCGATGGGAACGTTTAAATAAGGAATTGAAGCAGATGAAATTACGCGTAATCGCTCTGGGCCTGTTGGCCACCTTTTCTTCAGCCAGCGTTCTGGCTGATGCTTCCAGTGATCTGCAACAGCGCCTGAACAAGGTCAGCAGCTTCCACGCCAGCTTCACCCAAAAAGTGACCGACAGCAGCGGCGCGAATGTGCAGGACGGCGAAGGCGAATTGTGGGTAAAACGTCCCAGCCTGTTTAACTGGCACATGACCGCGCCGGACGAAAGCATCATCATCTCCGACGGTAAATCGCTGTGGTTCTACAACCCGTTTGTTGAGCAGGCGACAGTCAGCCTGTTGCAGAATGCGACCAGCAACACGCCCTTTATGCTGATTGCCCGCAACCAGTCAAATGACTGGAAGCAGTACAATATCAAACAGCAGGGTGACAATTTTGAACTGACACCTAAGAACAGCGACGGCAATCTGAAACAGTTCACCATCCAGGTGACGTCCAGCGGGACCATCAACCGCTTCAGTGCTATCGAGCAGGATGGCCAGCGCAGCGATTACCAGCTGAAAAGCCAGCAGAATGGCGCTATCAGCCCGGATAAATTCACGTTCACACCGCCAAAAGGCGTGACGGTGGACGACCAACGTCAGTGAGGTCACGGTGAGTAACCTGTCCCTGGATTTTTCCACCGAAAATTTCAAACCTCTGGCCGCGCGTATGCGGCCAGAAACATTGAAACAGTACATTGGTCAGCAACATCTGCTGGGCGCAGGCAAACCTCTGCCGCGCGCGATTGAAGCAGGGCACCTGCATTCAATGATCCTGTGGGGACCTCCCGGGACCGGCAAGACCACGCTGGCTGAGATCATTGCCCATTACGGTAACGCCGATGTGGAGCGTATTTCGGCCGTCACCTCCGGCGTAAAAGAGATCCGTGAGGCGATTGAGCGGGCCCGTCAGAATAAACATGCCGGGCGGCGCACGATCCTGTTTGTGGACGAGGTCCATCGGTTCAACAAGAGCCAGCAGGATGCCTTTCTGCCCCATATCGAAGATGGCACCATTACCTTTATTGGTGCGACCACCGAAAACCCCTCTTTTGAACTTAACTCTGCGTTGTTGTCACGCGCCCGCGTTTACCTGCTGAAATCACTGACTCTGGAAGATATTGAGCAGGTGCTGGATCAGGCGATGCAGGATAAAGCGCGAGGTTATGGGGACAGTGACATCGTGCTGCCGGACAACACACGCAGGATGATCGCTGAACTGGTTAATGGTGATGCACGTCGGGCGCTGAACACGCTGGAGATGATGGCTGATATGGCCGAAATCACCGCATCAGGTCAGCGAGAACTGACGCCGCAGCTGCTTAACGAAGTCTCTGGTGAGCGATCCGCGCGGTTTGATAATAAAGGCGATCGTTTTTACGATCTGATTTCCGCACTGCACAAATCGGTACGCGGCTCCGCACCGGATGCGGCGCTCTACTGGTATGCGCGCATTATCACTGCGGGCGGCGATCCGCTCTATGTGGCTCGTCGGTTGCTGGCTATTGCCTCCGAAGATGTCGGCAATGCCGATCCGCGCGGTATGCAGGTGGCGATTGCGGCCTGGGATTGCTTCACGCGCGTCGGTCCGGCAGAAGGGGAGCGCGCGATTGCCCAGGCCATTGTTTATCTGGCTTGCGCGCCTAAAAGTAATGCGGTCTACAACGCGTTTAAAGCCGCAATGCGTGATGCGCGCGACCATCCCGATTACGATGTGCCGGAACATCTGCGCAATGCCCCGACTAAGCTGATGAAAGAGATGGGCCTGGGTAAAGAGTACCGTTATGCCCATGATGAAACCAACGCCTATGCTGCTGGCGAAGTCTATTTCCCGCAGGAACTGGCCAGCGCGCGCTATTACACCCCAACCCAGCGCGGGCTTGAGGGTAAGATTGGTGAAAAGCTAAGCTGGCTGGCCGAGCAGGATCAAAATAGCCCGACAAAACGCTACCGCTGAAACAGACGTTACGGTAATGTGGGCAATGTTTTCAACGCATTCCGCTGGAATGCGTCCCTTCTTTCAACCAACTTTTTATACACAGGATAAGCATGCTCGATCCCAATCTGCTGCGTAACGAGCCAGACGCAGTCGCAGAAAAACTGGCACGCCGGGGATACAAACTGGATGTGGAAACGCTGCGTTCGCTTGAAGAGCGTCGCAAAGTGTTGCAGGTGGAAACAGAAAATCTGCAGGCAGAGCGTAACTCCCGATCCAAATCCATCGGTCAGGCCAAAGCACGTGGGGAAGACATCGAGCCGCTGCGTCAGGAAGTGAACGCGCTGGGCGAACGCCTGGATGCCGCAAAAGCAGAACTGGATGAACTGCAGAATCAAATCCGTGACTTCTCACTGGCACTGCCGAACATTCCGGCTGATGAAGTGCCGCTGGGCAAAGATGACAGCGAAAATCAGGAAGTGAGCCGCTGGGGTACCCCGCGCGAGTTCAGCTTCCCAGTTAAAGATCACGTTGAGCTGGGTGAAGCGGCTAAAGGCCTGGATTTTGCGTCTGCCGTGAAACTGACCGGTTCACGCTTTGTGGTCATGCAGGGGCAGATTGCCCGCCTGCACCGTGCACTGAGTCAGTTTATGATTGACCTGCACACCGAGCAGCATGGCTACCTTGAAACCTACGTGCCTTATCTGGTTAACCACGAAACGCTTTACGGTACCGGACAGCTGCCTAAGTTTGGCGAAGACCTGTTCCACACCCGTCCGCTGGAAGAGGAGTCAGACAGCAGCAACTATGCGTTGATTCCTACTGCGGAAGTGCCGCTGACTAACCTGGTGCGCGATGAGATCCTCGAAGAGGATAGCCTGCCGGTTAAACTGACCGCGCATACGCCGTGCTTCCGTTCTGAAGCGGGTTCTTACGGTCGTGACACGCGTGGCCTGATCCGTATGCACCAGTTCGACAAAGTTGAAATGGTGCAGATCGTCACGCCGGAGCATTCAATGGATGCCCTGGAAGAGCTGACCGGTCACGCTGAGAAAGTGCTGCAGCTGCTGAACTTGCCATATCGTAAGGTTTTACTCTGCACCGGCGATATGGGCTTTGGATCGACTAAAACTTACGATCTGGAAGTCTGGCTACCGGCGCAGAATACCTATCGTGAAATTTCATCCTGTTCCAACATGGGTGATTTCCAGGCGCGTCGTATGCAGGCGCGTTGCCGCAACAAACAGGATAAGAAACCGCGTCTGGTTCATACCCTGAATGGCTCAGGGCTGGCCGTAGGCCGTACCCTGGTGGCGGTGCTGGAAAATTATCAGCAGGAAGATGGCCGCATCACTGTGCCTGAGGTTTTACGCCCTTATATGAATGGCGTCGAAATTATCGGCTAAGCAACTGTAACTCTCTGAACCCGGCCATGGCCGGGTTTTTTTATGTTATTGCTCAGGAAAAACTGTTTAGTCAGGCCTCAATTTAATCACAAATAAACGTTATCGATACCAGCCAGGCCGGAATGGCTAAAAACCTAGTTTTTCATAGAGATAGCATTTAGCGACCTGCCGCTTCTTACGATTGTAACCCACTGAAGATTAGTAAATTAAATTGTCGCACAGCAAAATGTGCTGCCGTTAAAATTCGCCCATTGACTTTAAAAAAAGCCAATGGCAAACTGCGCGCAATTTCCTTCATTTGCTCTGGTTTCTATCCCCTATGTCAACCTGGTCACGCCCCGTGATATTGCTGCTTTGCGGCCTGATGTTAATGACGGTCGCAATTGCCGTGCTGAATACGCTCGTTCCACTGTGGCTGACGCATGACTTACTGACAACCTGGCAGGTGGGCATCGTAAGCTCCTCCTATTACACCGGTAATCTCGCAGGAACTCTGCTGGCTGGCTGGTTAATCAGGCATTACGGCTTCAACCGCAGCTACTACCTGGCTACCTTGATGTTTGCCGTCGCAACCCTGTGCCTGGCGATGATGTCGGGTTTCTGGGCATGGAGTTCAATGCGTTTCATCGCCGGTGTCGGCTGTGCGCTGATGTGGGTGGTGGTCGAGAGCGCACTTCTGTGCAGCGGAACGGTACGTAATCGGGGACAGCTGCTGGCGGCCTATATGGTTGTCTATTACATCGGCACCGTGACAGGCCAGTTGCTGGTCAGCAAACTGTCTACGGAATTACTCAGCGTGATTCCGTGGGTGACGTCGCTGGTCTTCTGCGCCGTGCTGCCACTGGTCTTTACTCGCGTCTCCGCCAGCGGTGAAGCGACAGAAGCCGCTCCGGCCCGCATCTGGCCGATGCTGCGTCGCCGTAGCTCACGTCTGGGCATCAATGGCTGCATTATCTCTGGCATCCTTCTGGGCTCGCTTTATGGCCTGATGCCGCTTTACCTGTCACATCAGGGAATGAGTGATGCCAATGTGGGTTACTGGATGGCGTTGCTGGTCAGCGCAGGCATTGTGGGCCAGTGGCCAATTGGCCGTCTGGCCGATCGTTTTGGTCGCATGCTGGTGCTGCGAGTCCAGGTATTTGTGGTTATCCTGGGTGCGATGGCCATGTTAACCAATGCCGCGATGGCGCCAGCGCTATTTGTTCTGGGACTGGCAGGCTTCACACTCTATCCGGTGGCGATGTCCTGGGCTTGCGAGACGGTCGCACATCATGAACTGGTAGCGATGAATCAGGCACTGCTGATGAGTTATACCGTGGGCAGTCTGGCTGGACCGGCAATGACCTCTGTTCTGATGCAGAATTATTCTGACCAGCTACTGTTCGTGATGATCGCTGCTGTGGCGCTGATTTATCTGGTGATGCTGCTGCGCAAAGCGAATCATCAGGCTACGCCAGTGGCACATGCCTGATCGCTGAACAGCAAAAAGGGAGCGTTAAGCTCCCTTTTTTTGTGGCAGATTCTTCAGTACATCACTTCGTGGCCATAGCTGGCGAGAATGTTTTTCACGCGCTCCATTGTCTCTTTGCTCGGTGGCTTCACCCCGTCCAGCTTGTACTCTTCACCCATCGCAATCCATTTATGCTTACCCAGCTCGTGATAGGGCAGCAATTCAATCTTCTCAACGTTCTCCATATCACGCGTGAACTCCCCCCAGCCGATGCGCGGTGTCATCATCGTCGGAATAGCCGGGCACCACGACAAAACGGATCCATGTCCGTTTGCCTTTTTTCTGCAGGTAACGGGCAAAGTCCAGCGTACGGTGATTAGAGACACCCACCAGAATCTGATGGACGTCATCATTCATCTGTTTCAGGTCGAGCATCACTAAGTCGGTAACGTCGAGCAGTTCATCGATCACCGGATCATAGCGGCGTACGAAGCCGTTGGTGTCGAGACAGGTATGAATACCTTCGGCCTTACAGGCACGGAACCAGTCGCGCACAAATTCAGCCTGAAGAATGGCTTCACCACCCGACGCCGTGACGCCGCCGCCAGAGGCGTTCATAAAATGGCGATAGGAGAGCACATCCGCCATAAGCGCTTCGACGCTGATCTCTTTGCCACCGTGCGTATCCCAGGTGTCGCGGTTGTGACAGTAGAGGCAGCGCATCAGGCAGCCCTGGAAGAAGGTGATAAAACGGATACCGGGACCATCGACGGTGCCGCAGGATTCAAATGAGTGGATACGACCGTTAACTGACATTGCGATGTTTTCTCCAGTAAGTCTGCCGGGACAGACGGCGCAATCTCTGTTGCGCTCAGGGCAGGAAATCGATTCTGGTGGGAACCTTGATGGAGATGACCACCAGAACAGACTTTTAATTAAAAGGCTCCGCGAGGAGCCTTTTTTTATCAGGTAGAGCAGTAATTACAGTGATTTAGTGAAGGTTCGGGTAATCACATCCTGCTGCTGTTCTTTAGTCAGTGAGTTAAAGCGTACAGCGTAACCGGAAACGCGAATGGTCAGCTGCGGATATTTCTCTGGATGTTCCATCGCATCCAGCAGCATTTCACGGTTCATAACGTTAACGTTGAGGTGCTGACCGCCTTCGATGCTGGCTTCGTGATGGAAGTAACCATCCATCAGACCGGCAAGGTTGGTTTTCCGCACGTTATCATCTTTACCCAGCGCGTTTGGTACGATTGAGAAGGTATAAGAGATACCATCTTTCGCGTAGGCAAACGGCAGTTTCGCGACGGAAGTCAGTGAGGCAACTGCACCTTTCTGGTCACGACCATGCATCGGGTTAGCACCTGGTCCAAACGGCGCGCCAGCGCGACGTCCATCTGGTGTGTTACCGGTTTTCTTACCATATACCACGTTCGAGGTAATGGTCAGAACAGACTGCGTCGGCACGGCATTACGATAGGTGTTCAGCTGCTGAATTTTCTTCATGAAGCGTTCAACCAGATCGCAGGCCAGGTCATCTACCCGTGAGTCGTTGTTACCGAACTGCGGATATTCGCCTTCAATGTCGAAGTCGATGGCCAGACCATCTTCGTCACGAATCGGTTTCACTTTGGCATATTTAATGGCAGAAAGTGAATCCGCAGCGACGGAGAGACCCGCGATACCACAGGCCATGGTGCGGTAGACATCCCGATCATGTAAGGCCATCAGTGCCGCTTCGTAGCTGTATTTATCATGCATGTAGTGAATGATGTTCAGCGAAGTCACATACTGTTTTGCCAGCCAGTCCATGAAGTGATCCATACGCTCCATGACGGTGTCGAAATCCAGTACGTCGTCGCTGATTTTGTCGCCTTTCGGTCCAACCTGCATTTTCAGCTTTTCATCCACGCCGCCGTTGATTGCGTAGAGCAGCGTTTTCGCCAGGTTGGCACGTGCGCCAAAGAACTGCATTTGTTTGCCGACAATCATCGGGCTCACGCAGCAGGCGATTGCGTAGTCATCATTGTCGAAATCAGCACGCATCAGGTCATCGTTCTCATACTGCAAAGATGAGGTATCGATAGAGACTTTAGCGGCATATTTTTTGAAATTAATCGGCAGTTTTTCTGACCACAGGATGGTCATGTTCGGCTCAGGTGAAGGACCCATGGTGTAGAGGGTATTCAGGAAGCGGAACGTACTTTTTGAGACCAGGGTACGGCCATCAACGCCCATACCTGCCAGGGATTCCGTTGCCCAGATTGGGTCACCTGAGAACAGCTCATCATATTCAGGTGTGCGCAGGAAGCGAACCATACGCAGTTTCATCACCAGATGGTCAATCAGTTCCTGTGCCTGCTCTTCAGTTAGTTTACCGGCTTTAAGGTCACGTTCGATGTAAACATCAAGGAAGGTTGAGACGCGGCCAAATGACATGGCAGCACCGTTTTGTGATTTAACTGCAGCCAGGTAGCCATAGTAAGTCCACTGTACTGCTTCAACCGCATTGGTAGCCGGACCGGAGATGTCATGGCCATATTTTGCTGCCATCTCTTTAATCTGGGCCAGCGCATGATGCTGGTCAGAAATCTCTTCACGCAGACGAATAGTCGCTTCCAGATTAACGCCATTCTCTAAATCTTCCTGCAGTGAGGCGAACTGAGCGAATTTATCCGCCATCAGGAAATCGATGCCGTACAGCGCCACACGACGATAGTCACCGATAATACGGCCACGGCCATAAGCATCAGGAAGGCCGGTCAGGATACCTGATTTACGGCAGCGCAAAATGTCCGGGGTATAAACATCGAACACGCCCTGGTTGTGCGTTTTGCGGTATTCGGTGAAGATTTTTTTCAGTGAAGGGTCGAGTTCACGGCCATACACTTTGCATGACCCTTCGACCATTTTGATGCCGCCATAAGGAATGATGGCGCGTTTTAATGGCGCTTCGGTCTGCAGACCGACAATTTTTTCCAGTGGCTTAATGATGTAACCCGCGTCGTGCGAGGTAATGGTTGAGGCGAGATCGGTGTCGAAGTCGACTGGCGCGTGGGTGCGGTTCTCAATTTTGATGCCTTCCAGCACGCTTTCCCACAGTTTGGTGGTCGCTTCGGTGGCACCCGCCAGGAATGACTCGTCACCTTCATATGGGGTGTAGTTTTTCTGAATGAAGTCGCGCACATTGACGCTATTCTGCCATTCGCCTTCAGCAAATCCTTCCCATGCTGAAGCCAGTTTTGCATTAAGTTCGGTCATAATATACCTGCCTTATATGAGGAGACTTTACGGTCGGGCACAGCCAACTTCCTGTGCCGTCAAAAATGCGTTTAATGAACCTGGTCACCTTTACGGAGATAGATAACCCAGTAGGTCAACCCAACCAGAACGCCGCCGCCGATAATGTTTCCGATGGTCACGGGAATCAGGTTGTCGATAATAAAGTTACTGAGGGTCAGCGAGTGAAACTGTGCCGCCGTGGTGCCAGCTGCCTGCCAGAATTCAGGTGTCGCGAAGTCACGAATAGCAATGGCATAGGGTATAAGAAACATGTTGGCGATACTGTGTTCGAAACCGCTTGCGACAAACATCGCAACAGGCAGAATCATCACGACCAGCTTATCGGTCAGGGTGCGGCCTGAGTAACTCATCCAGACGGCGAGACAGACCAGCAGATTGGCCAATGTACCCAGACAAACCGCCTCTATGAAGGTGTGATGCATCTTGTGGTCGGCGGTTTGCAGGACATTTAATCCCCAGGCACCATTCGCGACCATGTGCTGTCCGGCAAACCACATCAGGGCGACAAAGAAGAGTGCACCTGCAAGGTTACCGGCGTAGACGTTAATCCAGTTGCGGGCCAGCTGGCCCCAGCTGATACGGCCACTGGCTTTGGCGACAACGATTAATACAGTAGAGGTAAAAAAGGTCAGCACCACATACCACGACCAGCATTAAGCCAAGTGAAAAGCAGATACCTCCAATCAGTTTGGCTATGCCATAGGGCATCGCGCCGCTACCGGTGGTTGCTGTAATATAAAAAACGAATGCGATTGAGATAAATACGCCGGCGTTTATTGCCAGAAAGAAGGTCGTAAAAGGATGTTTGGTTGCTTTATAGATACCCGCGTCTTCGGCCACTTTCGCCATCGCGGCGGGTAATAAAAGATTAAAAGGGTTGTCAGTTTTCACACTAACTTACTCCTGAAGTTGTCTGAAAAAATACTAACAAAGGAGTATAGGTCAGTAATTGATATGGATCATGTTTGCCAGGGTGGTAACCCACTGGTCGCCAATTAATGAGAAAATTATGAGTTAACTAACTGAATATAAACAAATAAATTTATTTTAAAAATACAAAAATATTTTAATATAAAGTGATGCGCCACTTTTTTTAGTTCAGCCTGTGTTATTAATTAATGGCTTATATGTTAATTAAAATGATGTGATGTAATGGGAAGGAATTTTAAAGTAGCTAATGTTTCATAGAGAAAGTGGGGAAGGATGGCACCAGATAAATCCAGTGCCATGTTTAACCGTCTGCTTTCAGTCTGACGCGTCAGGGCTTACGCGTTTTTCCAGTAGTGACGTTTGGCGTTTTGCAGTTTTTCGTAGGCGGCAAGCAGCGACTGATGGGCAGGGAAGGCCTGCAGCTCATCATCAACAGCCTGAAGGCCGTTAAACGGATTCTCACCACTGATCGCGGCGGAGGCTGCTTCCATTGCGCTCTCACCATACATCCGCAGGAAAGCGTGATGATACTGCAATGGATCACGCTCATCTTCCATAGCCAGTAACAGCAGGGTCTGCAGGCAACGATAGTAGTTAGCGCGCTCTGGCGTAAAGATTGAGCTGTTAAACTCCATCGTCCATTCTGTCCAGATCAATGCCTGATCCAGATCGCCGCCCGCCAGCGCCAGCATCGCTTTTAATTCGCCAACACGCAGCGTGTACCAGCCATTGTCTTTACCGGTCGCCAGACCCAGCAGCTCACGAACGCGGGTGAAGTCATCAAAGCCTTCATCATCAAGCTGTCCAATCAGATCCAGATACTCTTCCGGATTCCAGTTGCTGTCAGGCAGGGCCAGCAGGGTTTCACGCATGCCCGCTCCCATGCTGTTGTTCGCCAGGAACAGGTCTTCTGCCGGGTAGATATCAGACATGCCTGGCACGATGATGCGGCAGGCATAGACACCCAGATGCTCGTAGTCTGCAATATAGACTTCCTGATCTTCCGAGGTGAAGATTGCCATCAGCGTGGCGAATTCCTGTTCGGTGCTGCCCGCGAATGACCAGTCGACAAAAGGATAATCCGCAGTTTCTTTAAACAGATCCCAGGAGATCAGGCCGCTTGAATCGATGAAGTGTGTTTCAAGGTTGGCATGCTCAGCCACTTCTTCGTCATCAAAGGTCGGTGGAGTAAACACATCCAGATCTTTGAGGCTTCGGCCCTGCAGCAACTCGGTAACGGTACGCTCCAGCGCCACACCGAAATCAGGGTGAGCACCAAATGAGGCAAAACAGGTTCCGTTGGTTGGGTTAAACAGCACCACGCAGATAACCGGATATTTACCGCCGAGAGAGGCGTCATAAGCGAAAATCGGGAAGCCTTCCGCTTCAAGACGTGCAATGGCTTCGATCACCTCAGGATAACGCTGCATCACGTCATCAGGAATCGCAGGCAGGCTGATCGCTTCAGCAATAATGCGGTTTTTAATATAGCGCTCAAACACTTCAGACAGCCCCTGAACACGCGCTTCGTTCGCGGTATTACCTGCCGACATGCCGTTTGAGACATAGAGGTTGCCGATAATATTCATCGGGATATAGACAGTCTGCTGGTCGGACTGACGGGTAAAGGGCAGGGCGCAGATACCACGTTCAGTATTCCCGGACTGCAGATCAATCAGGCCGGAAGCCGTCAGGGCATTATCGGGATCGTAAAATGCGCGCAGGCGTGGATCCAGAATACCTTCAGGTAAGGACTCATCATCAGGTAACGCAAACCATTTTTCATTGGGATAGTGAACAAAATCGCCGTTAGCGATCTTTTTTCCCAGCCAGAAGTCAGCAAAAAAATAGTTAGTTGAGAGACGCTCGAAATACTCGCCAAGCGCGGAGGCCAGCGCCGCTTTTTTTACTGGCGCCCTTGCCGTTGGTAAAACAGAGCGGGCAATCGCGGTCGCGGATATGCACTGACCAGACATGGGGGGACAGGATTCAGCCAGGATGCTTCTTCAATGTTAAAGCCAAGATCCTGCAGCTTGTTCTGGAAACGCGCAATGGAGTCTTCCAGTGCGGCATCTTTGCCCGGGATAAATGTTTGCGTCATAGTGCCGCTCTCTCAGTTGTCATAGGGTGCGTAAAGCGCGCAATGATACGGATTTTGCTAACAGACCGCTATCAGGGCGGGACATTTTTACCGGCTTACTTTACCGGCTTAGTTTTCATCACTTTCGCTCTCAGGCCAAACGCGGATTAATGGCGCTGGATAAAGCCTCACAAAATTCCGCGCAGGTTTGCATTGGTAACATAACCTCCGGCGAGCCAGATTCAGAAAATGTGACCGCTCCCTGATTTATGATTGCAGCTATCAGAATGCAGTGATAAAACCGGATGGTTATTCATAACCGTTCGATATGACAGTGGTGAGGGGAAATGACGCAAGTTTATAATTTTAGCTCTGGCCCGGCGATGCTACCGGTTGAAGTGCTTCGTCGTGCAGAACAGGAACTGACGAACTGGCGCGGTCTGGGTACCTCTGTAATGGAGATCAGTCACCGCAGTAAAGAGTTTATTCAGGTGGCTGAAGAAGCGGAGCAGGACTTCCGTGATCTGCTAAAAATACCGTCGAATTACAAAGTTTTATTCTGTCATGGCGGGGCGCGTGCGCAGTTCGCTGCCGTACCGGGAAATCTGCTGGGTAAAGCGACCAGTGCCGACTATGTTGATGGCGGTTACTGGGCGCATAGCGCAATAAAAGAAGCGGAAAAGTATTGTTCCCCACGCACGCTGGATGTCAAAACAACGCGCGACGGTAAACGAGCCATCCTGCCGATGAGCGAATGGGAGGTGAGTGAGACGTCCGCTTACCTGCATTTCTGCCCGAATGAAACCATTGATGGCATCGCGATTGACGAACAGCCCGACTTTGGCAGTAAAACTGTTGTTGCTGATTTCTCATCCACCATTCTGTCTCGCCCGATTGATGTGAGTCGTTACGGTGTGATCTATGCGGGTGCGCAGAAAAATGTGGGCCCGGCCGGATTAACGCTGGTTGTCGTTCGCGAAGATCTGCTGGGTCAGGCGCACGCCTCTGTGCCCTCAATCCTCGATTACAAAGTGCTGGCCGATAACGATTCGATGTTTAACACCCCGCCGACTTTTGCGTGGTATCTCTCAGGGCTGGTGTTTAAATGGCTGAAAGAGAAGGGCGGTGTCGCTGAAATTGATCGTATCAATCAGGCAAAATCTGACCTGCTTTATGGCGTAATCGATCACAGTGGCTTCTATCGTAATGATGTGGCAACAGAAAACCGCTCACGCATGAACATCCCTTTCCAGCTGGCCGATGCTTCACTCGATGCGCTGTTCCTGGAAGAGTCGTTTAAGGCGGGATTACACGCGCTTAAAGGCCATCGTGTAGTAGGCGGTATGCGCGCCTCTATTTATAATGCGATGCCGCTGGAAGGTGTGAAGGCCCTGACCGATTTCATGGTCGATTTTGAACGCCGTCACGGCTGATTATTAAGATATCAGCATTGATGCTGATGCCAGACCTCGTCACACGGCGAGGTCTCTGTATTTTTTGAGGATTTCGTTTCACATGCAGGACTCCCTGACTCTCCAACCGATTGCGCGCGTCAACGGCACGGTAAATCTGCCCGGCTCAAAGAGCGTTTCCAATCGTGCATTGCTGCTGGCTGCTCTGGCTAAAGGTACAACCCGTCTTACCAACCTGCTCGACAGCGACGACGTTAAGCACATGCTGAACGCGCTGACCGCGCTTGGTGTAAGCTATACGCTTTCCAGCGATCGCACCCTGTGTGAAGTGACGGGAAATGCCGGGCCACTGCACGCATCTCAACCGCTGTCACTGTTTCTGGGCAATGCCGGAACCGCAATGCGTCCGCTGGCCGCGGCGCTTTGTCTGGGCCAGCACGATATCGAACTGACCGGCGAACCCCGCATGAAAGAGCGTCCAATCGGGCATCTGGTTGACGCACTTCGTCAGGGCGGAGCAACCATTGAGTACCTGGAAAACGAAAACTATCCGCCGCTGCGTTTACGCGGTGGTTTTACCGGGGGTGAAGTCAGTGTGGATGGCAGCGTTTCCAGCCAGTTCCTGACAGCGCTGCTGATGACCGCGCCGCTGGCACAGCAGGATACCTGCATCACCATCAAAGGTGATTTGGTGTCGAAACCTTACATCGATATTACCCTTAATCTGATGCAGTGCTTTGGCGTCGAGGTTGAGAATCAGAACTATCAGCGCTTCCTGATCAAGGGACAGCAACAGTATCAGTCGCCGGGTGATTACCTGGTTGAAGGCGATGCCTCTTCCGCTTCCTATTTCCTGGCCGCTGCCGCTATAAAAGGCGGAACGGTTCGCGTCACCGGGATTGGACGCCAGAGTGTGCAGGGTGACATCCGGTTTGCTGACGTGCTGGAAAAGATGGGCGCGACGATTGAGTGGGGCGATGATTACATTGCCTGTACGGCCGGCAAACTGCAGGCCATCGATATGGACATGAACCATATTCCGGATGCTGCAATGACCATCGCGACTACGGCGCTATTTGCAGAGGGCACTACCCGGTTACGCAATATTTATAACTGGCGGGTAAAAGAGACCGATCGACTGAGCGCAATGGCCACAGAGCTGCGTAAAGTCGGGGCAGAAGTCGAAGAGGGTCATGACTACATCCGCATTACGCCGCCAGCGACGCTGATTCATGCGGATATTGGCACCTACAATGACCACCGCATGGCGATGTGTTTCTCTCTGGTTGCACTTTCTGATACCCCAGTGACCATTCTCGATCCTGGCTGTACTGCAAAAACCTTCCCGGACTATTTCGTTCAACTGGCTAAAATCAGCCAGAGCGCCTGATATCTTCCCTTCCGGTGCGGTTCGCACCGGAACTCCCTGATTTTATCTGGCTGTAACAGGCCAGAGATCCTCTGAATTGACTAAGATTACGAACCTGATCAGTGCGAAAGGGTAACCAAGCCGTGCTATGCAGCGTATAATGCTAGTCATTAATGGTGACCGAAAGGTCAGGAAGCACGCAGCAACAGGAGGGAATAATGACAGTAACTGCCCCGGTCATAACTATTGATGGGCCAAGTGGAGCGGGAAAGGGAACCCTGTGCAAAGCGATGGCGGAATCGCTGCAGTGGCATCTGCTGGACTCCGGTGCTATTTATCGCGTGCTGGCGTTGGCCGCATTGCATCATCAGGTGGAGATTGAATCTGAAGAAGCGCTAGTGCCGATTGCTGCTCACCTGGATGTGCGCTTTGTGTCACAAAATGGTGAAATGCAGGTCATACTTGAAGGTGAAGATGTCACCGGTGAAATCCGTACTCAGGAGGTCAGCAACACCGCTTCTCGTGTTGCCGCTTTTCCCCGGGTACGCGAAGCATTATTGCGCCGCCAGCGCGGTTTCCGCGAGATGCCGGGCCTGATTGCTGATGGCCGTGATATGGGCACCGTGGTTTTTCCGGATGCGCCAGTGAAAATTTTCCTTGATGCCAGCCCGGAAGAGCGTGCTCAGCGCCGTATGCTACAGTTGCAGGATAATGGCTTTAATGTTAACTTTGACCGCCTTTTAGCCGAGATAAAAGAACGCGACGACCGCGATCGTAATCGCGCAATTGCGCCTTTAGTAGCCGCTGGCGATGCATTGGTTCTGGACTCTACCGAGATGTCTATCGATCAAGTCATTGAAAAAGCGCTACAATATGCCCGCGAGAAGCTGGGTATTACGGCTTAACTGAATCTACCACCCTGTACCATGGATCCGGTGCCGGGCATGTGAAACAACCCCATCCGACATGAAGTCAGATGGACGTTAAATTGAAGAATCCTGAAGATTATCAATATGACTGAATCTTTTGCTCAACTATTTGAAGAATCCTTAAAAACAATCGAAACCCGCCCGGGTTCTATCGTTCGTGGCATCGTCGTTTCTATCGACAAAGATGTCGTTCTGGTTGATGCGGGTCTGAAATCTGAATCTGCAATTCCTGCAGAGCAGTTCAAGAACGCAGCCGGCGAACTGGAAATCCAGGTAGGCGACGAAGTTGATGTTGCTCTGGATGCAGTGGAAGACGGCTTCGGTGAAACCCTGCTGTCCCGTGAGAAAGCTAAGCGCCATGAAGCATGGATCACGCTGGAGAAAGCTTACGAAGACGCTGAAACTGTTACCGGTGTTATCAACGGCAAAGTTAAAGGCGGCTTCACAGTTGAGCTCAACGGTATCCGTGCGTTCCTGCCAGGTTCACTGGTAGATGTGCGTCCGGTGCGCGATACGCTGCACCTGGAAGGCAAAGAGCTTGAATTCAAAGTGATCAAGCTGGATCAGAAACGCAACAACGTCGTGGTTTCACGTCGTGCGGTTATCGAATCCGAAAACAGCGCAGAGCGCGATCAACTGCTGGAAAACCTGCAGGAAGGCATGGAAGTCAAAGGTATCGTTAAGAACCTGACTGACTACGGTGCATTCGTTGATCTGGGCGGCGTTGATGGCCTGCTGCACATCACTGACATGGCATGGAAACGCGTTAAGCATCCAAGCGAAATCGTCAACGTGGGCGACGAAATCACCGTTAAGGTGCTGAAGTTCGACCGCGAGCGTACCCGTGTTTCTCTGGGTCTGAAGCAGCTGGGCGAAGATCCATGGGTTGCTATCGCTAAACGCTATCCGGAAGGCACTCGCCTGACCGGTCGTGTTACCAACCTGACTGATTACGGCTGCTTCGTGGAAATCGAAGAAGGCGTTGAAGGTCTGGTACACGTGTCTGAAATGGACTGGACCAACAAAAACATCCATCCGTCTAAAGTTGTTAACGTAGGCGACGTGGTTGAAGTTATGGTTCTGGACATTGACGAAGAGCGTCGTCGTATCTCCCTGGGTCTGAAGCAGTGTAAATCTAACCCATGGCAGCTGTTCGCTGAGACGCACAACAAAGGCGATCGTGTTGAAGGTAAAATCAAGTCAATCACTGACTTTGGTATCTTCATCGGCCTGGATGGCGGCATCGACGGTCTGGTTCACCTGTCTGACATCTCCTGGAACGCGACTGGCGAAGAAGCCGTTCGTGAGTACAAAAAAAGGCGACGAAATCGCTGCCGTTGTACTGCAGGTTGATGCAGAGCGCGAGCGTATCTCTCTGGGCGTTAAACAGCTGGCAGAAGATCCGTTCAACAACTACATCACTTTGAACAAGAAAGGTGCCATCGTCACCGGTAAAGTGACTGCAGTTGATGCTAAAGGTGCTACAGTTGAATTAGCAGACGGCGTTGAGGGTTACCTGCGCGCTTCTGAAGCTTCACTGGACCGCATTGAAGATGCAACTCTGGTTCTGAACGTTGGCGACGACGTTGAAGCTAAGTTCACCGGCGTTGATCGTAAAAACCGTGTCGTAAGCCTGTCTGTCCGTGCGAAAGACCAGGCTGATGAGAAAGAAGCTATCAATACTGTTAACACCAAACAGGAAGAAGGCAATTTCTCTAGCGCTATGGCTGAAGCGTTCAAAGCGGCTAAAGGCGAGTAATCGGCCTGAAGCACCGGGTGGGCAACCACCCGGTTTCGGTAAAAGCTGTCATACATTCCCATAGGGATAAACCGGAGGTTACATGACCAAGTCAGAACTGATCGAAAGACTGGCGGGACAGCATACTCATATACCGGCGAAAGTCGTTGAGGATGCAGTAAAAGAGATGCTTGAGCACATGGCCACTACGCTGGCACAGGGCGAACGCATCGAAATCCGGGGATTCGGCAGCTTTTCTTTGCACTATCGCGCTCCGCGTACTGGACGTAACCCGAAAACGGGTGACAAAGTGGATCTGGAAGGCAAATACGTTCCCCACTTTAAGCCAGGCAAAAAGAGCTGCGCGATCGCGCAAATATCTACGGCTAAGCCGATACCGAACCAGATAAACGACATCTCCGGATGTCGTTTTTTTTTGCCTGCGATTCAGGCTCAGACCTGACATCCGGATTGCTGTCATCAACACTGCAACACCACACTCTCTTTGTGAGAGCGCTCCAGCCTGCCTGATCATCCGCTGTTACTTTCATCTCCTTTGCCCAGAATAATCGAACTGAATCAATGGATACGATTATGCTGACATGGACCGTTCTGGCGCGACTGGCGATCGTTGCAACGTTACCGCTAATGCTGATGGCCCGGCTGCCTTCCGGTGAGGTGATGTGGGGCTTCCTCCTCACAGGACTGGCTCTGCTGCATTGCCCTTACCAACCCGTCCGTCTGGCCGGTATTACTCTGCTGTTGCTGGCATGGGCCTGTAACGACGCCCGTCTGATAGTGCGGGATATCGAAAAGTTCTCGGCGCGTCCTGCCACCTACACCCTTCAGATCAGTGAACTGCGGAAAGAGCGGAAGCAAATCCGGGTTCGTCTGCTGAAAGAGGAGGGCAGGATGATTTTTCCGCCTCGCTTTGCCTGGATCTGGTTTGATGCTGATCCGGAGGTCTACTGTCCAGGACAACGCTGGACGATGAAACTGCGTCTGCGATCGGTACATGCCCGCCTTAATGAGGGCGATTTTGATGCGCAGCGTTTTGCACTGGCTAATAATACGCCGCTTCAGGGACGAATCCTTAAGCAGACTGCGGTAAGCGATCGCTGTGATAGCCGCTGGCGATTTATTTTATGGCATCGTGACAGGACCCGTGCAATGCCTGCACGTGCAACGCTGGAGGCACTGGCTTTTGGCATTCGGGATGAGATGAGCCAGCAGACGCGTCAGCTACTGCGGGATACCGGTACCGCGCATCTGATGGCGATATCGGGCATGCATATCGCCCTGGCCGCCAGCACCGGCTGGATGATTGCGCGTGGGGTGCAATTTATCTTGCCAGCCCGTTATATCAGCTATCTTTTCCCCCTCATCGTGAGCTGGCTGTTTGCTGCAATCTATACCTGGCTCTCCGGTGCACAGCCTCCCGCAGAGCGTTCGCTGCTTGCCCTGACGCTATGGGCGATAACACGGTTTGCGGGTGTTCAGCTGAATAGCTGGCAGGTCTGGACGTTCTGTATTGCGTTGCTGCTGGTAACCGACCCGCTGACCGTGCTCTCTGACAGCTTCTGGCTCTCGGTACTGGCTGTGGGCATGCTGCTGGTCTGGTATCACTGGTTCCCGCTGCCTGCGGCGTTCCGTCAGCAACGGCGCTGGATTCCGTTACAGCTGCTGCATTTACAGGCGGGCATGATGATTTTAATGGTGCCGTTGCAGGTGGCGATTTTCAACGGCATCAGCCTGACTGCGCTGGCGGCGAATGTTGTCGCGATTCCGGTCGTCTCGTTTATTACCATGCCTCTGGTGACGCTCGCCCTGCTGCTGCCGGTGGCGAATTTATCTGGCTTCTTCTGGGGAGCGGCCGATCTCTCTTTACGTGCACTGTTTCATTGCCTGACGTTGCTGCCACCAGGCTGGTGGCCGCTGAGTGGCACAACCTGGTTTACGGTTATGGTATGGGGCGGCCTGATTCTCTGGCGTGCGCAGCTCTTCTTCTCTCTGCCACTAAGCAGTTGCGCCTTAGCGCTGGCGATGATATTGAGTCGCCAGCCAAATCCGGAGCAGGGCTGGCGCATCGATATGCTGGATATCGGGCACGGTCTGAGTCTGGTGATCAGCCAGGGCGACGAGGCCGTGATGTATGACACCGGCCCGCGCTGGCAGAACGATAATGCGGGGAGTCGGGTGATCATTCCATGGCTGGAGCGCAGGCAGTTACGGTTAAAACAGGTCATCCTGAGTCATAAACATCTGGATCATACTGGCGGGCTGGCGGCGATTACTCAACGCTGGCCAGCGGTTGAAGTCAGAAGTGCGCTGGCTGATGAGGCACACTTACCCTGCGTACGGGGCACGCAGTGGCGCTGGCGGCAGCTCCACTTTCGGGTGGTCTGGCCGCTGACGGCACCCCTGCCGGGCGGAAATAATGACTCCTGTGTGGTGATCGTCGATGATGGTCAGGTCCGGCTGATGTTAACCGGTGATATTGAAGCGAAAGCGGAACGCCAGCTGGTGGCGCTGGAGAAGCAGGGGCTGAAGGTCGATATTCTGCAGGTCCCGCACCACGGTAGCCGGACGTCGTCGACCTCATTGCTGCTGCGTAAAGCCGCAGGCCACACCGCTATCGCCTCGCTGGCACGCTACAATGCATGGCGCATGCCCGCGAAAAATGTGCTGGAAAACTACCGAACGGCCGGTTTTCAGTGGCTGGATACGGGCCAGTCAGGACAAATCAGTATCAGGATAGAGCAGGGCAGAGCGCAGGTTTCTACCCTGCGGGAACAATTAATGCCCCGTTGGTATCATCAGTGGTTTGGCGTCAAACGCGAATCCAGGTAGAATGGCCGGCTATTTCCAACAGCGTGAATAAATAATGCATCAAGATAAAGATCTCTCTACGTGGCAGACGTTTCGCCGACTCTGGCCGATGATCGCGCCTAATAAAGCGGGATTAATTGCGGCCTCAGTCGCCCTGATTATTAATGCTGCGGGCGACGCCTTAATGCTCTCACTGTTGAAACCGTTACTGGATGATGGTTTTGGTAAAGCTGACAGATCGGTGATGCTGTGGCTGCCGTTAGTGGTTATTGGCCTGATGCTGGTACGCGGAGTCACCAGTTATATCTCCAGCTACTGCATCTCCTGGGTCTCTGGCAACGTCGTGATGAACATCCGCCGTCGTCTGTTCAGCCATATGATGGGCATGCCGGTTTCGTTTTTCGACCAGCAGTCAACCGGCACCCTGTTGTCACGCATTACTTACGATTCTGAGCAGGTCGCCTCCTCTTCTTCGGGCGCGCTGGTCACCGTAGTGCGTGAAGGGGCTTCCATTATTGGCCTGTTTATCATGATGTTCTACTACAGCTGGCAGCTGTCGCTGATCCTGATTGTACTGGCACCTATCGTCTCCTTTGCTATCCGCACCGTCTCTAAGCGCTTCCGCACCATCAGCAAAAGTATGCAGAACACTATGGGGCAGGTGACAACCAGCGCCGAGCAGATGCTGAAAGGGCACAAAGAAGTGCTGATTTTTGGCGGTCAGGACATTGAATCGGAACGCTTTTCCCGCGTCAGTAACCGGATGCGTCAGCAGGGAATGAAACTCGTTTCAGCCTCCTCCATTTCCGATCCGATTATTCAGCTGATCGCGTCGCTGGCACTGGCTTTTGTGCTCTATGCCGCCAGCTTCCCCAGCGTCATGGATACCCTGACAGCCGGTACCATCACCGTGGTCTTCTCCTCGATGATTGCCCTGATGCGCCCGCTTAAGTCTCTGACCAACGTCAACGCCCAGTTCCAGCGTGGGATGGCGGCCTGTCAGACACTGTTCTCTATTCTGGATAGTGAGCAGGAAGTGGATAACGGTACGCGCGAAATCACCCGTGCTAAAGGGGATATTGAATTCCGTGATGTGACCTTTACCTACCCAGGTCGTGAAATTCCGGCACTGCGTAATATCAATCTGTCGCTGCCAGCAGGAAAAACGGTGGCGCTGGTGGGCCGTTCCGGTTCCGGTAAGTCTACGATGGCGAGCCTGCTGACCCGCTTTTATGATATCCAGCAGGGCGAAATCCTGCTGGACGGTCATGATCTGCGTGAGTACAGCCTGCGCTCATTGCGTAATCAGGTGGCGCTGGTGTCACAGAATGTGCACCTCTTCAACGACACGATTGCCAATAACATCGCGTATGCCCGCAGTGAGCAATACAGTCGTGAAGAGATCGAGCAGGCGGCCACCATGGCGCATGCCATGGACTTTATCAATAAAATGGATAAGGGCCTGGATACGATGATTGGCGAGAATGGCGTGCTGTTATCTGGCGGTCAGCGTCAGCGTATTGCCATCGCCCGTGCGTTATTACGTGATTGCCCGATCCTGATCCTCGATGAAGCCACCTCGGCGCTGGATACCGAGTCTGAACGCGCGATTCAGTCTGCACTGGATGAGTTGCAGAAGAACCGTACCTCGCTGGTGATTGCGCACCGACTCTCTACCATCGAGAAAGCGGATGAAATCGTGGTAATTGAAGATGGGCAGATTGTTGAACGCGGTACGCATCAGGTGCTGTTAGCAGAACGCGGTGCCTATGCACAGCTGCACAAGATGCAATTCGGCCAATGATTGAACGTATCTGGAGTGGTCGCTCACCGCTATGGCTACTGCTATGGCCATTCAGCCTGCTGTATGGTGCGATCACGGCCCTGATACGCTTCAGTTACAGGCGCGGCTGGCGTAAAAGCTGGCGTGCGCCTCTGCCGGTCGTGGTGGTGGGTAACCTGACTGCCGGCGGGAATGGAAAGACGCCGGTGGTCATCTGGCTGGTCGAGGCATTACAGCAGCGCGGCCTGCGCGCTGGCGTGGTCTCCCGAGGATATGGCGGCAAGACGGACCACTATCCCTTGCTGGTCACGGCGCAGACCCCCACCGAACAGGCCGGGGATGAGCCGGTATTGATCGCCCAGCGCACCGGGGCGCCGGTCGCGGTCGCCCCTCAACGGCGCCGGGCGATTGAGGCGTTACTGAAACAGGGTTCGCTGGATGTGATCATCACGGATGATGGCCTGCAACATTACGCCCTGCAGCGCGATCGCGAAATCGTGGTGGTTGATGGGGTCCGTCGCTTTGGTAATGGCTGGTGGTTGCCTGCCGGTCCGATGCGTGAACGTGCCGATCGTCTGCAGCAGGTCGATGCCGTGATCATTAACGGCGGCGAAGCACAGCCCGACGAGATTGCCATGCAACTTCAGCCTGGGCTGGCCACCAATCTGCTGACCGGTGAAACCTGCCCGCCGGAGCAACTAGGTGCGGTAGTCGCCATGGCCGGTATTGGTCATCCCCCCGCGTTTTTTCACCACGCTGAAACAGCAGGGTATAACGCCGGTCGCAGAGATCGCCTTTGCCGATCATCACGCCTACAGCAAAGATGAACTGACCCGATTAATCCAGGCGGGGCAGCAACTGCTGATGACCGAAAAAGACGCGGTGAAATGCCGTCATTTTGCCCAGCCTGACTGGTGGTATTTGCCGGTCGATGCCCGTTTGACCGGTAACGCCGTGACGCCGTTACTGGATGACATTGAACAACTCTGTCGCCATATTTCCTGATACCCGCCCCCGTTCAGGTGAAGCCTGATAAGGAAGAGGATGAACAGTACGCATTCACTTTCGTTACAGCAAGCACGCCACCTTCATCTCGCCGCGCAGGGCCTGCTACGAGCTCCGGCAAAACGCGCTGTTTATCAGGATCTGATTAACTGCATTTCCCGCATGTCGCTGCTGCAAATCGATACCATTCATGTGGTGGCCCGCAGTCCGTATCTGGTGCTGTTCAGTCGCCTGGGGAACTATCCTCAGGCATGGCTGGAACAGGCTCTGGCACAGGGCGAACTCTTTGAGTACTGGGCGCACGAAGCCTGCTTTATTCCCCGTGCCGATTACAGACTTCTTCGTCATCGCATGCTGTCGCCGGAACGTCTGGGCTGGAAATACAATGCGCAATGGGTCGCTGAGCACCAGCAGGCTATTGCCGAATTACTGCAGCAGATCAGAGACAACGGCCCGGTACGCGCCGCCGATTTTACCCATGCCGATAACCCGAAGTCAGGCTGGTGGGCATGGAAACCGCACAAACGTCATCTGGAAAATCTCTTCAGCGCTGGTGAGCTGATGGTCACCGAACGCCGTAATTTTCAGCGCTTCTACGATCTGCGCAGCCGCGTAATGCCTGACTGGCAGGATGCGATACATGGCATCAGTGAAGCGGAGGCGACCCGTCAGATGCTGATGAACAGCGCCCGCAGCTTAGGGATTTTCCGCGCGGCCTGGCTGGCGGATTACTACCGCCTGAAGCGGGCACCCGTGAACGACTTTATCGCTGATGCCCAGGCTGCGGGCGATCTGGTCGCCGTCAATACAGAGGGACTAGGTGAGATGTGGCTGCATCGTGACTACGTGCCGTTGCTGGATACGCCGCTGCAGGCGACGCACAGCGCGCTGCTGTCACCGTTTGATCCGGTGGTCTGGGATCGCAAGCGTGCGCGTGAGCTGTTCAATTTTGACTACCGTATTGAGTGCTATACCCCAGAGGAAAAACGCAAATTTGGCTATTTTGTTTTGCCCATCCTCCATCGCGGCCAGATAAAAGGGCGGCTGGATGCCCGCATGCTGCGTCAGGCAAAACAGCTGGAGATTAAAAATATCTGGCTGGAGGAGAAGACCCGCGTTACGGCACGATTTTTGCTGGATATCCGGCGTGCTATCGAACGCTTCGCGACGTGGCAGGGTGCTGAAAGTGTCGCTATCCTGCAGGCACCCGACGCGCTTAACGATCAGTGGCCAGCCCTGTGGACGCTGGATTAATCAATTTTGCGGCAGCCGCTGCGGGATGGCGTTTTACCCCATCCCGCACGCGCCGCGCTATGGTATGCTTGAATCCTTAAGCATTCGGTCCCTGATGGAGGACATATGGATCATCGTTTACTCGAAATCGTTGCCTGCCCGGTTTGCAATGGCAAACTCTACTTCAACAATGCTCAACAGGAGCTGATCTGCAAACCTGATGGCCTGGCCTTCCCGGTCCGGGACGGCATTCCGGTGCTGCTGGAAACCGAAGCCCGCACGCTGTCAGTTGAAGAGATTCATCCATGAGTTTCACCGCTATCATTCCTGCGCGTTATGCGTCAACCCGCTTACCCGGCAAGCCGCTGCTCGATATCCACGGTAAACCGATGGTCGTGCATGTAATGGAGCGGGCCCGTGAATCGGGTGCCAGCCGGGTCATTGTTGCCACCGATCATCCCGACGTGGCGCAGGCAGTGGAAGCGGCAGGCGGCGAAGTCTGCATGACGCGCGCCGATCACCAGTCTGGCACTGAGCGACTGGCGGAAGTGATCGAAAAATATCAGTTTGCCGATGATGAAATCATCGTAAACGTGCAGGGCGATGAGCCGATGATTCCGGCCGAGATTGTGCGTCAGGTGGCGACCAATCTGGCGGGGTCGGCGGCCGGGATGGCGACGCTGGCGGTGCCGATCACCGATGTGGAAGAAGCTTTTAACCCGAATGCGGTGAAAGTCGTCATGGATGTGAATGGCTACGCGCTCTATTTTTCACGGGCGACCATACCCTGGGATCGTGAACGGTACGCCGCATCGCGCGAGCAGATCGGTGATACGCTGCTGCGCCACATTGGCATCTACGCTTACCGTGCTGGTTTTATACGCCGCTATGTCGCCTGGGCGCCTTGTCCTCTGGAACAGATTGAGCTGCTCGAGCAACTGCGTGTTTTATGGTACGGCGAAAAAATTCATGTCGCCGTCGCGAAAACCATTCCCAGTGTGGGTGTGGATACGCCAGACGATTTGCAACGCGTTCGTGATGCCATGCAGGCCTGACAAGCGGGGAGCCTGTCTCCCCGTTTCAGCGCAACGTTCTTGATCCGCCGCTAAACTTATCTCCAACACTTCCTTCAGGATATTGTGATACTCATCTGAGGAGGATGCCGCATGGAACAGCTTAAATCGGAACTCACGCTGGCGCTGGGTGAAACCATCAGCCGCCTCGAAATGATCAGTGAACATCCACCCACCCGGCTTTATGCGTTATACGATCGGGACGGGCGCCCCATGCCGGTGGTGGCGAAATATTTTCGTCATCAGGGCCGGGCGGCGATGGAAGCCAGAAAGCTGGCGCTGCTGGGCCAGGCCGGACTGATCGCCGTGCCAGCGGTCTATGGTCTGGTGATGAGCCAGCAGCCGCCGGTGCATGAAATGCTCCTGCTGGCGCGACTGAATGGCGTAACGGCGGAAGCGCCTGCGCGGGATGCTCAGCGCTGGCAACAGTTTTGCGAACAGGTGGTCGAGGGAGTGCTGGCCTGGCACCGGCTCGACAGCCATGGCCTGGTCGGTACGGTGGACAGCACGCAGCAGAACAGCTGGCCCGCCTGGTATGCACAACGGGTTGAGGTGCTATGGGCGACCCTGAGCTATCTGCGTCCTCCAGCCTTTACGCTGGAAGATCGTCAGATTCTGTTTCGCTGCCGGGCACGACTGGCGCATCTGTTTCGCGGCTTCGACGATCCCTGCGTGATGGTTCACGGCAACGTTCAGCTGCAGAGCATGCTGAAAGATAGCCGCAGTGACCAGTTAATCGCGATGACACAGCCGGGCACCATCCTCTGGGCACCCCGTGAATACGATCTTATCCATCTGGATACCTCGCCTGCAGAAACGGCGCTGCTGCACAATTACCTGCAACGGGCGCCGGTTTCAGAGGGTTTTGTCTGGCGTCGGTGGGTTTATCAACTGTGGGACTGCATTGAGCATCTGGTACAGACCGGCACGTTTAATCGTCCGCGTTTTGACCATGCACGCGCGCAATTACTTCCCTGGCTCGGCTGAGTCCGACTCCTCGCCTTTCAGCCGTTGCAATAGTGTGCCAAGCGTTTCGTAGACCGCACGTTCGCTGTGACTCAGCCAGATCGATGAGGGTATCGCCCGCTCCCATCCATTCAGCGGTGACGTAATCGCCAGCTGATTCGCGGGAGCGGCCATTGGCTTCAACCCGATCGCGTGGAAAAAGCGTATTGCGCGCGGCATATGATTCGCGGATGTGACCAGCAGAAACGGGCGATCGCCCACCACGGTTTTGACCGCCTGCGCTTCATCCGCGGTGTCGCGGGGCTGGTCGAGAATCTGAATATGTTCGCGGGGAACGCCCAGACTTTCCGCCACCTGTGACGCTACCCAGGCGCTACTCTTTGGATTGGTGCCGCCCGCTGCGCCGGTAAAAATCAGCGTCGACTGCGGATTCCGCTGCCACTGACGAACGCCTTCTGCCACGCGCGGCAGACTGTTATTCAGCAGGTTTGAGCTGGGTGCCCACGCCGGGTTAAAGGTGTAGCCTCCACCCAGCACCACAATGTAGTCCACCTTCTCTGATCCGTTCCAGGTCGGATAGCGGCTATCCAGCGGCAAAAGCAGACGATCGGCCAGCGGTTGCAGGCTCAGCAGCAGCAGTAACAGCCAGCTGACGGAGATCACGGTTTTGCCGCTTTTCTGCCAGCCAGTAAACCAAAGCAGTAAAATGCCAAGCGCCATCAGCAAAAGCAGAAACGGCAGGGGTAAAAGCAGCCCGCCGATAACTTTTTTAAGGGTAAATAACATCAAAAAAAGAGTCCTGTTGTCCGAAAATAGAGCACCCGGAAGGGAAGATGGGGATGAAAGGTTCATTCTTCTGGTGCCTGTGACAAAATAGCACAAGTCTCACCGCAGCATACCGGAGCGCATGCCATGCAGGATCGTAACTTTGACGATCTCGCGGATAAATTTTCGCAAAATATTTACGGCACCACTAAAGGGAAGATACGCCAGGCCATTCTCTGGGATGAGCTGGAGAAGATTCTGCCCGGTCTGTCACCGCACCCGCTATCGGTGCTGGATGCTGGCGGCGGTGTCGGCCAGGTCTCCAGCGGGCTTGCTGCGCAGGGCCATCAGGTTCTGCTGTGCGACCTTTCCAGCGAGATGCTGCGCCGGGCCGGGGAAAATGCGGCGGCGCAGGGTGTGAGCCACAACATGCAATTCAGACAAATTAGCGCTCAGCAGGTGGGTGAACATTTGGATAAGCCGGTGGATCTGGTATTGTTCCACGCTGTGCTTGAGTGGGTCGCTGAACCGGAGAAGGTGCTGAAAGCGCTGTTCGATCTGCTGCGTCCGGGGGGGCGTCATGTCGCTGATGTTTTACAATCTGCACGGCCTGACATTGCGCACCTTAACGCTGGGTAACTTCGGCTATCTGCGCACCAACCTGACTAAACGCAAAAAGCGAACGCTGTCGCCTGACTATCCGCGCGACCCCGAGCAGGTCTATCGCTGGCTGGAGGCGTGTGGCTTTATGATTGAGCAGCGTGCCGGGATCCGGGTGTTCAGTGACTACATGAAGCCGCCGAAGGGCGAGCCAAAAAGCGACGACGAAATTATTGAGATGGAGCGGCGTTACTGCCGTCAGGAACCCTTTTTGAGCTTAGGGCGCTACATCCACGTGACCGCGCGTAAACCCGGGCAGAAGGACGAATTATGAGTGAATTTTCCCAGACGGTACCTGAACTGGTCTCCTGGGCGCGCAAAAATGACTTTTCCCTTGCGCTGCCAGTGGAACGTCTGGCCTTTTTTGCTGGCTATCGCCACCCTCAACGGTGAGCGGATGGATGGCGAAATGAGCGAAGGCGATCTGATTGATGCTTTCCGTCACGTCAGTAAAGCTTTCGAACAAACCCATGAAACCGTGTTGGTTCGTGCCAACAACGCCATCAACGACATGGTGCGACAGCGCCTGCTCAACCGTTTTACCAGCGAAATCACGGAAGGCAATGCCATCTATCGCCTGACGCCGCTGGCGATCGGCATCACTGACTATTACATCCGTCAGCGTGAGTTCTCGACCCTGCGCCTGTCGATGCAGCTGTCGATTGTGGCCAATGAGCTTAAGCGGGCAGCCGATGCCGCGCAGGAAAATGGCGATGAGTTTCACTGGCACCGCAATGTTTTCGCGCCGCTGAAATATTCCGTGGCGGAGATCTTTGACAGCATCGATATGACCCAGCGTCTGATGGATGAACAGCAGCAGGCGGTTAAAAATGATATCGCCGAACTGCTGAACAAAGACTGGCGCGCGGCCATCTCCAGCTGTGAAATGCTGCTTTCTGAAACCTCAGGAACGCTGCGTGAACTGCAGGATACGCTTGAAGCCGCGGGCGACAAACTTCAGGAAAATCTGCTGCGCATTCAGGATGCCACGCTGGACAGTCCCGATCTGGGCTTCGTCGATAAGCTGGTGTTTGATCTGCAAAGCAAACTCGACCGTATTACCAGCTGGGGCCAGCAGGCGATTGACCTCTGGATCGGCTATGACCGCCACGTCCATAAATTCATTCGTACCGCCATCGACATGGATAAAAACCGCGTCTTTGCGCAGCGCCTGCGGGTATCGGTGCAGAATTACTTCGACGCGCCCTGGGCGCTGACCTATGCCAACGCCGACCGCCTGTATGACATGCGTGATGAGGCGCTGACGCTGCGTAACGACGAAGTGATGGGCGAACTGCCGCCGGAGATGGAGTACGAGGAGATTAACGAAATCCGCGAACAGCTGGCAGCGATGATTGAAGAAGCGCTGCAGGTCTACAAATCGCAACAAAAACCGCTCAACCTCGCGTCAGTGATGCGCGACTACCTGGCCCAGTATCCCCGAGCCCGCCATTTCGATCTGGCGCGCATTGTGGTGGATCAGGCGGTGCGCCTTGGCGTAGCGGAAGCTGATTTAGCCGGTTTGCCTGTGGAATGGCAAGCCATCAATGATTACGGAGCCAAGGTGCAGGCACATGTCATCGACAAATATTGAACAAGTGATGCCGGTTAAGCTGGCACAGGCACTGGCCAACCCGATTTTTCCCGCGCTGGACAGCCAGTTACGCGCCGGACGCCATATCGGTATCGAAGAGCTGGATAATCACGCTTTTCTGATGGACTACCAGTCGTTTCTCGAAGAGTTTTACAGCCGCTATAACGTTGAGTTAATCCGTGCGCCGGAAGGCTTTTTCTATCTGCGTCCGCGTTCAACCACGCTGATTCCGCGTTCCGTGCTCTCTGAGCTGGACATGATGGTCGGGAAGATTCTCTGCTATCTCTATCTCAGCCCGGAACGACTGGCCAATGAAGGTATCTTCACCCAGCAGGAGCTGTACGACGAACTGCTCTCTCTGGCCGATGAGAACCGCCTGCTGAAGCTGGTCAACCAGCGCTCAACCGGTTCGGATCTGGATCGCACCAAACTGCAGGAGAAAGTGCGCGCCTCTCTGAGTCGTCTGCGTCGCCTTGGCATGGTGTGGTTTTTCGGCAACGACAGCAGCAAGTTCCGCATCACGGAATCGGTGTTCCGCTTTGGTGCCGACGTGCGCGGCGGTGATGATGCCCGTGAAGCGCAGCTTCGTCTGATTCGTGATGGCGAGGCCATGCTACTGGAAAACGCGACAGCACCGGTCGACACCGATGACGGTGAAGGGCAGGAAGGCGACGCGAGTGAGAACGCAGAGGAAGAACAGGCATGATTGAGCGCGGAAAGTTTCGTTCGCTTACGCTGATCAACTGGAACGGCTTTTTTGCCCGTACTTTTGATCTCGATGAATTAGTGACCACGCTGTCAGGCGGTAACGGTGCGGGTAAGTCCACCACGATGGCGGCATTTGTCACCGCGCTGATCCCCGATTTAACGCTGCTGCACTTCCGTAATACCACCGAAGCGGGCGCGACATCAGGATCTCGTGACAAGGGTCTGCACGGTAAACTGCGGGCTGGCGTCTGCTACTCCATGCTGGATGTGGTGAACTCACGCCATCAGCGAGTCGTGGTCGGTGTCCGTCTGCAACAGGTCGCCGGACGCGATAAAAAGGTCGATATTAAGCCATTCAGTATCCATGGCCTGCCCACCGACACCAACCCAACCGATATGCTGACGGAAGTGCTCAACAGCCGTCAGGCTCGCGTATTACCGCTGAACGAAGTCAAAGAGCGGGTTGAGGCGCAGGAAGGCGTGCAGTTCCGCGCCTATAACTCAGTCACCGATTATCACGCCATGCTGTTTGATCTTGGTGTGGTGCCGCGTCGTCTGCGCTCTGCCAGCGATCGCAGCAAGTTTTATCGTCTGATTGAAGCCTCGCTGTATGGCGGTATCTCCAGCGCCATCACCCGATCGCTGCGTGATTACCTGCTGCCAGAAAACAGTGGCGTGCGCAAAGCGTTCCAGGATATGGAAGCCGCGCTGCGCGAGAACCGCATGACGCTGGAGGCGATCCGCGTTACCCAGTCTGACCGCGATCTCTTCAAGCATCTGATCTCCGAGGCGACCAGCTACGTTTCGGCTGACTATATGCGCCACGCCAACGAGCGTCGGGGACATCTCGACAGCGCGTTACAGCTGCGCAACGAGCTGTTCAGCAGCCGCAAGCAGCTCACCACCGAGCAGTATCGTCATGTTGAGATGGCGCGCGAACTGGCCGAGCACAGTGGTGCAGAAAACGATCTAGAAGTCGATTATCAGGCCGCCAGCGATCACCTGAACCTGGTACAGACGGCGATGCGTCAGCAGGAGAAGATTGAGCGCTACGATGCGGATATCGAAGATCTGACGCTGCGGCTGGAAGAGCAGACCGAAGTGGTCGCCGAAGCGCGTGAAATTCAGGAAGAGAATGAAGCGCGGGCCGAAGCGGCTGAGCTGGAAGTAGATGAGCTGAAAAGCCAGCTGGCCGATTTCCAGCAGGCGCTCGACGTGCAGCAAACCCGCGCTATCCAGTATCAGCAGGCATTGCAGGCGCTGGAACGCGCCCGCACGCTCTGCCAATTACCCGATCTGAGCATTGAAAATGCGGCTGAATGGCAGGAAAGCTTCCAGGCCAAAGAGGAAGAGGCGACAGAACGGTTGCTGCGCCTGGAGCAGAAGCTGAGCGTAGCGGAAGCGGCGCACAGTCAGTTTGAACAGGCGCTGGCGCTGGTGACCAGCATTGCCGGTGACGTGACCCGTCAGGACGCCTGGCAAACCGGCCGCGAACTGCTGCGTGATGCCAGCAACCAGCGTCATCACGCCGAACAGCTCTCTTCGCTGCGTCTGCGTCTCAATGAGCTGGAACAGCGTCTGCGCGAACAGCATGAGGCGGAGCGCCTGCTGGCGGAATTCTGCAAGCGTCAGGGGCAGCATTATGAAGCGGATGCGCTGGCAGGCCTGCAGCAGGAGCTTGAAGCACAGATTGAACAGCTGAACAGCAGCGTCTCCGACGCCGGTGAGCAGCGCATGATGATGCGCCAGGAGCTGGAGCAGCTGCGCGAACGCATCACCAGCCTGACCGCCCGTGCGCCACACTGGCTGGCGGCGCAGGAGATCCTGACTCAGCTCAGCGAACAGACCGGCCAGGCGCTGAACAGCAGCCAGGACGTGACCGAATATATGCAGCAGCTGCTGGAGCGTGAGCGTGAAACCACCGTCGAGCGCGACGAAGTGGCCGCTCAAAAACGTGATATCGAGCGGCAGATTGAACGTCTTAGCCAGCCAGGCGGTGCGGAAGATGCGCGCCTGACCCAGCTTGCCGAACGTTTTGGCGGCGTGTTGCTGTCAGAGATTTACGATGATGTGACGCTGGATGATGCGCCTTACTTCTCGGCGCTCTACGGTCCGTCGCGTCATGCGATTGTGGTGCCGGATCTCTCGCGCGTTCGTGAGTTGCTGGATGGTCTGGAAGAGTGTCCGGAAGATCTCTACCTGATCGAGGGTGATCCGCAGTCGTTCGATGACAGCGTCTTCAGCGTCGATGAACTGCAGAATGCGGTGGTGGTGAAGGTGGCAGAGCGTCAGTGGCGCTACTCCCGCTTCCCGAAAATTCCGCTGTTTGGCCGCGCGGCGCGTGAGAATCAGCTAGAGCTGCTGCACCTTGAGCGCGATAAGCTGGCCGAACGCTACGCCACGCTGTCGTTCGACGTGCAGAAAACGCAGCGTCTGCATCAGTCATTCAGCCGCTTTATCGGCAGTCATCTGGCCGTCGCCTTTGACGCCGATCCGGAAGCGCAGATCCGTCAGCTCGGCGCACGCCGGGGTGAGCTGGAGCGCGCGCTGAATCAGCATGAGAGCAACAATCAGCAGCAGCGTCAGCAGTATGAGCTGGCCAAAGAGGGCGTATCACAGTTAAACCGGCTGCTGCCACGCGTCAATCTGCTGCTGGATGAGACGCTGGGCGATCGCTGCGAAGAGATCCGCGAGCAGGTCGATGCGGCACAGGAAGCGGCGCGCTTCCTGCATCAGCATGGCGCTAAGCTGGCGAAACTGGAACCGATCATCGCCGTGCTGCAGAGCGATCCTGAACAGCATGAGCAGTTACAGGCGGATTATCAGCAGGCGCAGCAGCAGCAGCGCAACGCCCGTCAGCAGGCCTTTGCCCTGACAGAAGTGGTGCAGCGTCGCGCCCACTTCAGCTACGACGACTCGGCCAGCATGCTCAACGGCAACAACGACCTCAGCGATAAGCTGCGTCAGCGTCTGGAGCAGGCTGAGGGCGAACGCAGCCGCAGTCGTGATCGCCTGCGTGAACATCAGGCGCAGCTGACGCAATACTCCCAGGTGCTGGCCTCGCTGAAAAGCGCCTATGATGCCAAGCGCGACATGCTGAAAGAGCTGCAGCAGGAGATGCAGGACATTGGCGTCCAGGCTGACAGCAGCGCGGAAGAACGCGCGCGCGTTCGCCGTGACGAGCTCTACACGGCACTGAGTCATAACCGCGCCCGCCGCAATCAGCTGGAGAAACAGCTTACCTTCTGCGAAGCGGAGATGGATAACCTGCAGAAGCGACTGCGTCAGCTGGAGCGTCAGTATCATCAGGTGCGTGAGCAGGTGGTCAGCGCCAAAGCGGGCTGGTGTACCGTACTGCGTCTGGTGAAAGAGAATGGCGTTGAGCGTCGTCTGCATCGCCGTGAACTGGCCTACCTGAGCGGCGATGAGCTGCGCTCTATGTCGGATAAAGCGCTGGGTGCGCTGCGTCTGGCGGTGGCGGACAACGAACATCTGCGCGACGTGCTGCGACTGTCGGAAGATCCAAAACGTCCGGAACGTAAAATTCAGTTCTTTATTGCGGTTTATCAGCATCTGCGCGAGCGTATTCGTCAGGATATTATTCGGACTGACGATCCGGTCGAAGCAATTGAGCAGATGGAAATCGAACTGAACCGTCTGACGGAAGAGCTGACGGCGCGTGAGCAGATGCTGGCAATCAGTTCGCGCAGTGCGGCCAACATCATCCGTAAAACGATCCAGCGTGAACAGAACCGTATCCGCCAGCTCAACCAGGGCCTGCAGACCGTCAGCTTTGGTCAGGTACGCAGCGTGCGGCTCAACGTGAACGTGCGTGAAACCCACGCCATGCTGCTGGATACGCTGTCGGAAGAGCACGAGCAGCATCAGGATCTCTTTAACAGCAATCGCCTGACCTTCTCGGAGGCGCTGGCGAAGCTCTACCAGCGTCTTAATCCGCATATCGACATGGGGCAGCGTACGCCGCAGACCATCGGTGAGGAGCTGCTGGACTACCGCAACTATCTGGAGATGGAAGTGGAAGTCAACCGCGGTTCCGATGGCTGGCTGCGCGCAGAGAGCGGGGCGCTCTCAACCGGTGAAGCGATCGGTACCGGTATGTCCATTCTGGTGATGGTGGTGCAGAGCTGGGAAGAAGAGTCCCGTCGTCTGCGCGGCAAAGATATTTCGCCATGCCGACTGCTGTTCCTTGATGAAGCGGCCCGTCTTGATGCCCGTTCCATCGCCACGCTGTTTGAACTCTGTGAGCGACTGGAGATGCAGCTGGTGATTGCAGCGCCGGAGAATATCAGTCCGGAAAAAGGCACGACCTACAAACTGGTGCGTAAGGTGTTTAATAACACCGAGCATGTGCATGTGGTTGGTCTGCGTGGTTTTGCTGCCGATCCTTCGCCGGTGCGGGCGGGAAGCGACGCAGATGCGCTGCCCGATTTAACCGCTGAAAATTCGCAGGCGGAAACGTAGTCAAAAACTGAACCATTCGTTAATCTGGTTACGGCATTTGTCGCATGAGGCAAATGCCGTTTTTGTTTGTATACTCACATGATGAGTCACGGCGCGGTCGCAGTGGATACAGGGAACACTGCGAAGTTGAAAAACAAGGGGGCAGGGATGTTGCTGGTAAAAAAAATTAAATCATCATCGCGTTCTATCATTGTTAGCGCTGGCGCTAACCGTTGTTCCATTTACGCTACCGCAGGCCGCTGTCATCGCCGCTTTGCCCGGGACAACGCAGGCGGCTATCTCCGTTTCCGAAAGTCAGCAACGCATCCGGCAGGCGTTTTCCAGCGCCGATCAGCCGTTTTATCTGGCACCGCTGGCGACGCTCTATGCATCCCGCCATATGCAACCGCTCTGGCAGGATCCCCAGGCGATACAAAAATTTCAGCAGCAGCTGGCTGAAGTGGCGCTTTCTGGTGTTCAGCCACAGTTCACGCGCTGGATTGAGCGTCTGACAAACCCGGCGATCACCGGCTTTGCCCGGGATGTCGCGCTGTCCGATGCGATGCTGGGCTATCTGCAATTTGTTTCGAATGTGCCGACGCAGGGTGAAACCTGGCTTTACAGCAATGTTCCCTACCGGCTGACACAGCCGTCGGTGGCGGTCGTGAATCAGTGGCAGAACGCGGTCAATGCAGGATCGGGCAACACGTTTATTGCGTCACTGCAGCCGCAGCACCCGCAGTATCAGCCGATGCACGCCGCGCTGAAAACCCTGCTAGGTGATAAGCAGCCCTGGCCGCAGCTGAAGAGCAGTGAAACGCTGCGTCCGGGACAGGTCAGTGACGATGTGCCGGCGTTGCGTGAAATCCTGCAGCGCAGCGGCATGTTAACGGCGCAGGTTAATGCACCTGCACCGGATGACGATGCGGTGCCGGTGGCCGCCTCACCAGTGACCCACAGCGACCAGCCGGTTGCGGTCAGCCCTTCTGCCGCGCCAGTCACCGATCTGTCTGCGCCTTCACTGCAATCGCCGGGTAACGTTCAGAGTCAGACGCTGGAAGGGAACACCGCCAATGTCTATGACGAGACGCTGGTGGCGGGTGTGAAGCGTTTCCAGCAGTGGCAGGGACTGGATGGCGACGGTGCTATCGGTGCCAGAACGCGGCAGTGGCTTAACGTCTCTCCGCAGATGCGTGCTTCGTTGCTGGCGCTGAACATTCAGCGACTGCGCCTGCTGCCGGACGATATGCACAACGGCATAATGGTGAACATCGCCAACTACTCGCTGATTTATTACAACAACGGCAACAAGATCCTCTCATCACGGGTCATCGTCGGGCGTCCGGATCGCAAAACGCCGTTGATGCGCAGCGCGCTCAATAATGTGGTGCTGAACCCGCCGTGGAATGTGCCAACCACGCTGGTGCGTAAAGATATCATTCCTAAAGTGAAGCAGGATCCGACCTATCTCTATAAGCATGGCTATACCCTGCTGTCGGGCTGGAGCGCTGACGCTGAAGTGATCGACCCCAGCATGATCGACTGGCGCATGGTCACCGCTTCATCGTTCCCCTATCGGTTGATTCAGGCACCGGGTGTGGCGAATGCGCTGGGCCGCTATAAATTTAATATGCCCAGCTCAGATGCGATCTATCTGCACGACACGCCGAACCACAACCTGTTCCAGCGGGATATCCGCGCGCTCAGCTCAGGCTGCGTCCGGGTAAATAAAGCGTCCGAACTGGCGGGCTTATTACTGCAGGACGCGGGCTGGAACGATGCCCGCATCTCCAGTACGTTAAAAGAGGGTGACACCCGCTACGTGCCCATTCGCCATCGTATTCCGGTCAATCTCTATTATCTGACGGCGTGGGTCGCTGATGATGGCAAACCACAGTTCCGCACAGATATTTACAATTATGATGACACCGCGCGTTCGGGCAGTCAGGCTTTGAGTCGGGCTGAGCAATTGCTGCTCTAGTGATTGATTTTAAATCGTTAGCGGCGGGCCGGTTATTCAGAAAAATGTTATCAAATGGCGATTCCTGCAGGGATCGCCACGCAAACAGGTTGCAGATGGGTTGACGCTCTACTGAGAGAAAGTTATGGTTCGGGCTGTGCGCTTTTTGCACATTTCTATGGCTTCACTCTCAGGTAAATCGTTACATGTCTACTATTGATTCTTTTCGTCGCAAACTACTGCTGTGCGGTAGCGCCGCCGCCGGTCTGGCATTATTACCCGCTTCTGCAAGGGCTTCGCTTTCTACCTCTCGCCCGCGTGTATTGATGCTTAATAATCTTCATACCGGTGAAACCCTTAAAACTGAGTTTTTTAATGGTAAGAGTTACGACAAGGATGAGTTGTCACGATTAAATCACTTTTTCCGTGACTATCGCGCCAATAAAGTGAAAAGCATCGATCCGCACCTGTTTGATCAAATCTTCCGCCTGCAGGCGCTGCTGGGAATGCGTAAACCGATACAGCTGGTTTCGGGCTACCGTTCACTGGCAACCAACAACATGTTACGTGAGAGCGGTCCTGGGGTGGCAAAGCACAGCTATCACACCAAAGGCCAGGCAATGGATTTCCATATCGAAGGAGTTTCTCTGGCTAATGTACGCAAAGCGGCGTTATCTCTGCGTGCGGGTGGTGTAGGATATTATCCCCGCAGTAACTTTGTACATATTGATACCGGGCCGATCAGGCACTGGTAATGACACCGGCAACGCTGCGTGAGCCGGTCATGGAGCGTTATGAATTACCACATTATTCCTGTTACCGCGTTTGCCCAGAACTGTTCAGTTATCTGGTGCGAGTCCACTCGTGAAGCCGCGCTGGTCGATCCAGGCGGCGATGCCGATCTGATCAAAGAGACGCTGGAACAGCTCAGACTTAAACCTTCCCGGATTCTGCTGACTCATGGACACCTTGATCACGTCGGGGCCGCCGTTGAGCTGGCTGCCTTCTGGCATATTCCGATTGTCGGACCACAAAAGCGTGATGCATTCTGGCTGGAGGCGCTGCCTACCCAGAGCCGGATGTTCGGACTTGATGAGTGCGCGCCTTTTACCCCCGATCGCTGGCTGGAAGAGGGGGAGAGCGTACAGGTAGGGCTGACCACGCTGGAAGTCCTGCACTGTCCGGGCCATTCGCCTGGCCACGTGGTGTTTTTTGATCGTCCGGGACGGTTATTGATCTCAGGCGATGTGATTTTTAATGGTGGTGTGGGACGCACAGACTTCCCACAGGGCGATCATCAGCAGTTAATCGAGGCTATCCGCACGAAACTGCTGCCGCTGGGCGATGATGTCACTTTTCTGCCCGGTCACGGCCCGATTTCTACGCTGGGGCATGAACGCATCAGCAATCCTTTCCTGCAATAAAAAATGGGCCAGCAGGCCCATTTTTCAATTCGGTCATCCTGCTTACAGCACGGCGACAATCGCTTCGCACAGCGCCGACATATTGTCTGGCGTCATGCCCGCCACATTCACCCGACCTGAGTTCACCGCGTAAACGCCAAACTCTTCACGCAGGCGAATGACCTGCTCTTTGGTTAAGCCACTGAACGAGAACATGCCGTTCTGCTTAATAATAAAGCTGAAGTCGCGCTGTGCGCCTTTTTCCGCCAGCGTGTTTACGAAGAGCTGGCGCATGCGCTGAATACGCTGGCGCATGTCCGACAGCTCCTGCTCCCAGATGGTACGCAGGGTATCGTTGCCCAGAATGGTGGCGACGATGGCGGCGCCATGTGCCGGCGGATTGGAGTAGTTCGCGCGAATGGTGTACTTCACCTGACTGAACGCGGTATCAGCCACGCTTGCTTCGGCGGCAACCAGCGTGATGGCACCAACACGCTCGTTATACAGGCCGAAATTCTTGGAGTAAGAGCTGGCGACGATCAGTTCCTGATGCGAGGCGGCAAAAATACGCAGGCCTTCTGCATCTTCCTCCAGACCACGGGCAAAACCCTGGTAAGCGAAGTCAAACAACGGCAGCCAGCCGTTGGCCTGTGACAGCTCCGCCAGCTGTTGCCACTGCTCAGCGGTCGGGTCGATACCGGTCGGGTTATGGCAGCAGCCGTGGAACAGCACCACATCGCCTGGCTGAACCTGTTTCAGTGACGCGACCATGCCATCGAAATCCAGCGTATGGTTTGCCGGGTCGTAATAGTGGTATTCACAGACCTCAAGACCGGCAGCGTTAAACACGTTGTTGTGATTCGGCCAGCTTGGATTGCTGATCCAGACCCGCTTCACCGATGTTTGCGTGGCGAGGAAATCGGCTGCAACGCGTAGCGCGCCTGTACCACCCGGTGTCTGAGCCGTGCGAGCGCGGCCAGCGGTGATTAGCGGGCTCTGGTTGCCGAACAGCAGGGCCTGTGTGCAACGGGCAAAATCAGCCAGACCATCAATACTGAGATAGTTTTTGGTGGTTTCATTTTCCAGCAGATATTGCTCAGCTTTTTTAACACTGGTCAGCACCGGGGTCTTGCCGGTTTCGTCTTTATAGACGCCAATGCCCAGATTGATTTTTTCCGGGCGGTCGTCAGCACGAAACAGATCGGCCAGCCCAAGAATAGGATCGGCGGGTGCAGCAGAGATCGATTCAAACATGTGTCAGGTCCATTAGCGTGAACTTAAGCAAGAGAGCTCTCAGGTTAGCGTCCGGCCAGGCAAATGCCAACCGTTTGCGAGACAAATTCATACATTTTGCGGTGCGGATTGCGCGACGGGGAAGTAAAGACGTTTTAGCGGAGTAGAAGGGCGTGAGGAAACAGAGTTCTGGTGAATAACAGCCATAAAAAAACGGGACCGTAGCCCCGTTTTTCAACATGTTCGAAGCAGGATTAGAACTGGTAAACCAGGCCTACACCAACCACGTCGTCTGAGTTCATACCCAGTGCGTTGTCGTCATCCAGCTGGTTGATTTTGTAATCAACATAGGTAGACATGTTTTTGTTGAAGTAGTAAGTCGCGCCAACATCGATGTATTTGTACAGGTCAGCATCGCCCACGCCTTCAATATCTTTGCCTTTCTGCTGCACGTATGCGATGGATGGACGCAGACCGAAGTCAAACTGATACTGAGCAACTAACTCAATAGTCTGGCTTTTGTTAACATAGGCAGTGCCATTAGTGGTTGAGCCAGGGAGAGCGCCAGCGGCGGTGTTAGGTACGGTAGCGTCATAAAATGAAGAGTTACGGCCTTCGCCATACATTGCCGCCAGGTAAACGTTGTTCGCATCATATTTCAGCGCAGTTGCCCAGTTCTCTGCACGTTTGCCCTGACCGATTACGTTACCGTTCGCGTCAGTAGTACCCGCTGCCTGTGCATTAGTACGGTCGCTGCTGCTGTATGCACCAACGATGCCTACACCGATTGGTGAGGTGTAAGAAGTTGAGAACGCGTAGCCGTCGCCGTTAGAACGACGCACACCGTCGCTGTTACCGTCACGATCGTTTTTACCCTGATACTGAGCAGCAAAGTCCCAGCCATCAACCAGACCGAAGAAGTTGGTGTTGCGGTAGGTCAGCAGGCCGCCGCTACGACCGTTCATGAAGTTATCTGAGTTACCCCAGTCACCACCAAATACTGGCAGCATATCGGTCCAGCCGATTGCATCGTAAACCAGACCGTAGTTACGGCCGTAGTCGATTGAACCTGCATCGCCGAATTTCAGACCGGCAAAGCCCAGACGGGTTTTGTTGCCGTCTTGTGCGTCAGAACCTTCAGAGTTGTTCGCCTGAACGTTGTATTCCCACTGGCCGTAACCGGTCAGCTGGTCATTAATCTGGGTTTCGCCTTTGAAGCCGAAGCGCACATAAGACTCATCGCCATCATCACCAGCGCTATCAGAGAATTGGTGACGCGCATCCACTTTACCGTACAGGTCCAGTTTGTTGCCGTCTTTGTTATAGATTTCTGCAGCGTTTGCTGCGCCAGCTACTAACAGAGCAGGGATAACCACTGCAAGAATATTGCGCTTCATCATTATTCATTACCCTCATTGGAGTTATTTGTACACCTGCCACTGCCGTCAGGAAATCTTTACAGAACCCTGAACGAAGTTTGGTGTCTTCCTGTGTCTGCACGCATCTTTCCATCCCACCCGCCGTAATTCTAGCGCTTAAATGCTACTAAACTCGTAATCTTGTTTCAGTAAGAAAATATGTATTACAAAATGTAAAAAAACACGGAACTTTGTGAGAGAACTCAAAATTTACAAAAATAAAAAAAGGCCGGCAGTGCCGACCTCGTTATATATATGAATTTCTTATATTTAATGCCGAATATCAGAAACTCGCGTTGCGTGGGGTGCGCGGGAAGGGGATTACGTCCCTGACATTTTGTACGCCGGTGACATAGGCGATCAAACGTTCAAAGCCTAATCCAAAGCCAGAATGTGGCACGGTACCGTAGCGACGCAGGTCACGATACCACCAGTAATCTTCTTTATTCAGACCCATCTCTTCCAGACGCGCATCCAGGACATCCAGACGTTCTTCACGCTGTGAACCGCCAATGATCTCACCAATGCCTGGCGCCAGAACATCCATCGCCGCCACGGTTTTGCCATCGTCATTCAGGCGCATATAGAACGCTTTAATGTCTTTCGGATAGTTTTTCACCACCACCGGCGCTTTAAAGTGTTTCTCGGCCAGGTAACGCTCATGTTCAGAGGAGAGGTCAATACCCCATGAGACCGGGTTTTCGAAGGTCTGACCGCAGTTCATCAGGATCTCAACCGCATCGGTGTAATCCACCTGCGCGAAATCGGTGGTGATGAAACGCTGCAGACGCTCAACCGCCTCTTTATCTACCCGCTCAGCAAAGAAGGCCATGTCATCGGCACGCTCTTCCAGCACCGCGTTGAAAACATACTTCAGCATTGATTCGGCCAGTGCAGCGGCATCATCCAGTGAGGCAAAGGCGATTTCCGGCTCCAGCATCCAGAATTCCGCCAGATGGCGGCTGGTGTTGGAGTTCTCTGCGCGGAACGTCGGACCGAAGGTGTAGATCTTCGACAGGGCACTGGCATAGGTTTCGCCATTCAGCTGACCTGAAACGGTCAGGAACGCCTCTTTACCAAAGAAATCTTCGCTGAAGTCAACTTTGCCCTGATCGTTACGCGGCAGGTTTTCCATATCCAGCGTAGAGACACGGAACATTTCGCCGGCACCTTCGGTATCGGAGGCGGTAATCAGCGGCGTCGAGACCCAGAAATAGCCATTTTCATGGAAGAAGCGATGCAGCGCCTGCGCCAGGGTGTGGCGAACGCGGGCGACCGCGCCAATCAGGTTGGTGCGCGGACGCAGGTGAGCCACTTCGCGCAGATACTCGATACTGTGGCGTTTCGCCGCCATCGGGTAGCTATCGGGATCTTCCACCCAGCCCACGACTTCAAGGCTGGTCGCCTGAATCTCAAACGCCTGGCCCTGACCCGGCGAGGCCACCACTTTACCGGTGACGATAACGGAACAGCCCGTGGTCAGACGCAGCACTTCATCCTGATAATTATTCAGAGAATTATTGACGACAGCCTGAACGGGATTAAAGCAGGAGCCGTCATAGACAGCGATGAAGGAAAGACCGGCTTTGGAATCTCTTCGGGTACGCACCCAACCACGTACGGTGACTTCACTGTCAACCGCGACGCGACCGTGCAGTACGTCCGCTACAGGCACTACGCTCATAAATATCTCTCTATATAGAAGAAGTGAGTAAAAAAGTTGCCCCATCCGGGGTTTTGCTATGTTACTTGCGAGTCTTCAGGAAACAAGCAAAATTCAGGGGGGAAAGCAGATTTATTACAGCAGAGGCGGGGCGTATCAACGCCCCGATAAGAAGAGGATTAACTCGCTTTTTTCACCAGCGGCAGATCAAAAGCTTTACGCAGGGCTCTGACAAAGGCTTTATCCTGGCAGATAGTTTTGCCCGGGCTGTCTGAGAGTTTCGCCACCGGCTTGCCATTGCACTGCACCAGTTTGATAACGATGTTAAGTGGCGTCACGCCCGGAATATCGCAGGTGAGGCGGGTACCGATGCCGAACACCACGTTAGTTCGCTGGCCAAAGTGGCGGTAAAGCGCTAGCGCTTTGTCGAGATTTAAGTTGTCAGAAAAGACCAGGTGTTTGCTTTGCGGATCGATACCCAGCTTCTGGTAGTGGGCGAGGGCTTTCTCGCCCCATTCGACCGGATCGCCGGAGTCGTGGCGCAGTCCCTGGTAGCGGCGGGCAAACACCGGGCCGAAATCGCGCAGGAATGCGTCCATAGCGATGCAATCGGTCAGGGCGATGCCCAGCTTATCGTCATACTCATCCAGCCACGCCTGCAGCGCAGCGCGCTGGCTGTTGGCCAGTACCGGACTGATCTGCTGGAAGGCCTGGAACCACTCATGCGCCTGTGTTCCCACCGGCGTCAGTGACAGACGGCGCGCCAGATCATAGTTACTGGTGCCAATCAGCCACGGAAATTCCTGTTTCAGCGTTGAGACGATCGACTGCTGCACATCCTGCGAATAACGACGACGGGTGCCAAAATCCATCAGGCGGAAGCGTGACATATCAAGGTCAGCCACCTGGGCTTTAAAGTCGCCGAGTTTCTGATGTAAGTGGTCAAGTGCCTGCTGAGTAGTGACCTGCGGCGTGCGATGACGATGCACAATCTCACTGATCAGCGCCAGCAGCGGCACCTCCCACATGATCACTTCTCGCCACGGCCCCTGAATACGGAGTTCCAGCTTGCCATGATGATTGCGCACCTCAACCTGATCCGGGTTATAGCGGAACTGGCGTAACCAGCTGAGGTAATCCTGCCGGAAGAAGGGAAGGTGAGACAACCAGGTCGCTTCATCATCAGTCAGCGCCAGGTGTTGCATTGCGGTTATCGCGTCACGAATTTCGTCAGCGTAGAGACCCAGCAGTTCGTCGCCGCGGCAGCGAAACTCCGCCGCCACCGTTATGTCATGATAGCGGTGGAAAACGGCCTGCTGCATATGGAGCTTATAGGCGTCCGTATCCAGCAGCGAGGTCAGTATCGGGGAAGCATGTCCTGTCATGGCGCGTTTCAGCATCCTGTTCGGTGGCGCAGAGCCCGGTGTTGTACACAGTCATAAAGACGCAAAAGTATAATTCACTATCTGAAGCCGATCACAGCATATTTCAGACGGGCGGGTCGAGGCCAATCTGTGCCATTGTTAACAAAGTGTAGCCATTTCACCCTTTAGGTGCATTGTGCGTGGCAAGCTTGTAGTAACAAGCTTAGACTTTGCCGGTAAACTTATAACAACGCGAGACGCAATATGACGCAACAGCCCCAAATCAAGTATCGCCACGACTACCGTGCGCCTGAGTACACCATCACCGATATCGATTTAACTTTTGAACTGGATGCGTCCACCACCCGCGTAACGGCCATCAGCCAGGTTAAACGACTGGGCGACAGCCAGGCTGAGCTGCGACTGGACGGCGAAGCGTTAACGCTGATAGCGCTGGAGGTCGACGGGCAAGCCTGGACGGCCTTCCGTGAAGAAGAGGGCGCACTGGTCATCAGCCAGCTGCCGGAAAGCTTCACCCTGAAAATTATTAACGATATTCATCCGGACCAGAACACCGCGCTGGAAGGGCTGTACAAATCGGGCGAGGCGCTCTGCACCCAATGTGAGGCTGAAGGCTTCCGTCATATTACCTGGTATCTCGATCGCCCCGACGTGCTGGCGCGCTTTACCACCACCATTTATGCCGATGGTGAGCGCTATCCATTCCTGCTCTCCAACGGTAACCGCATTGACAGCGGCCGGGATGAGCAGGGTCGCAGCTGGGTGAAGTGGCAGGATCCGTTCCCGAAACCCTGCTACCTGTTTGCGCTGGTGGCGGGCGATTTCGACGTGCTGCGCGACAGCTTCACTACCCGTTCAGGACGTGATGTGGCGCTGGAGATCTTCGTCGATCGCGGTAACCTCGACCGTGCCGACTGGGCGATGACGTCGCTGAAAAACAGCATGAAGTGGGATGAAGAGCGTTTCGGTCTGGAGTATGACCTCGACATCTTTATGATCGTGGCGGTGGACTTCTTCAACATGGGCGCCATGGAGAACAAAGGCCTTAACGTCTTCAATGCCAAATATGTGCTGGCTAAAGCGGAAACGGCGACGGACAAAGATTACCTGGGCATTGAAGCGGTTATCGGTCACGAATATTTCCATAACTGGACCGGTAACCGCGTGACCTGCCGCGACTGGTTCCAGCTCAGCCTGAAAGAGGGACTGACAGTGTTCCGCGATCAGGAGTTCAGCTCTGATCTGGGTTCACGCGCGGTGAATCGCATTGATAACGTGCGTATCGTACGCGGTGCGCAGTTCGCCGAAGATGCCAGCCCGATGGCACACCCCATCCGTCCGGATCAGGTCATCGAGATGAACAACTTCTATACCCTGACGGTGTATGAAAAAGGGTCAGAAGTGATCCGTATGATGCACACCCTGCTGGGTGAAGAGAATTTCCAGAAGGGCATGAAGCTCTATTTTGATCGTCACGACGGCAGCGCCGCCACCTGTGATGATTTTGTTCAGGCGATGGAAGATGCCTCGAATGTTGACCTGTCGCAGTTCCGCCGCTGGTACAGCCAGTCCGGTACGCCAGTGCTGACGGTGCGCGACGATTACAACCCGGAGCTGGAGCAGTATACGCTGCACGTCACGCAGCACACGCCAGCGACTGCCGATCAGAAAGAGAAGCTTCCGCTGCATATCCCGCTGGATATTGAACTCTACGATGGCGAAGGCAAGGTGATCCCGCTGCAGAATAATGGTCATCCGGTGCATCATGTGCTGAATGTTACCGAGGAGTTCCAGACCTTTATTTTCGATAATGTCTACTTCCAGCCAGTGCCGTCGCTGCTGCGCGAATTCTCTGCCCCGGTGAAGCTTGATTACAAATGGAGTGATGCTCAGCTCACCTTCCTGATGCGTCATGCACGCAACGACTTCTCCCGCTGGGATGCGGCTCAGAGCCTGCTGGCGACCTATATCCGTCTGAATGTTGCCCGCTATCAGCAGGGCCAGCATCTGTCACTGCCGCTGCATGTCGCCGACGCCTTCCGCGCGGTGCTGCTGGATACCGACTGCGACCCGGCGCTGACCGCGCTGATCCTGACGCTGCCGTCGGAAAATGAGATTGCCGAGCTGTTTGATACTATCGATCCGCAGGCAATTGCGCTGGTGCGTGACGCGCTGCAACGCACGCTGGCACGCGAACTGGCCGATGAGTTTTTTGCGATCTACAACGCCAATCAGCAGCCTGAATACCGCGTGGAGCATGACGCGATTGGTCAGCGCAGCCTGAAAAATATCTGCCTGACCTATCTCGCCTTCAGCGATGCGCAGCTGGCGGATAAACTGGTGCAGACCCAGTATCACCAGGCGACCAACATGACCGATGCGCTGGCGGCGCTTTCTGCTGCTGTTGCGGCACAGTTACCGTGCCGTGATGCGCTGCTGGCAGCTTACGATGAGCGCTGGCATCAGGATGGTCTGGTGATGGACAAATGGTTTGTGCTGCAGGCGACCAGTCCGGCCGCTAACGTGATGCGCAATGTGCGTCAGCTTCTGAATCATCGCTCCTTCACCATGAGTAATCCGAACCGCGTTCGCTCGCTGGTGGGTGCCTTTGCCTCGGCTAACCCGGCCGCCTTCCATGCTAAAGATGGCAGCGGGTACAAGTTCCTGGTGGAGATGCTTACCGACCTTAACACCCGCAATCCGCAGGTTGCGGCACGGATGGTGGAGCCGCTGATTCGCCTGAAACGTTATGACGAAGGCCGTCAGGCGATGATGCGCCAGGCGCTGGAGCAGCTGCTGGAGCTGGATAAACTTTCTGGCGACCTCTACGAGAAAATTACCCGGGCACTGAACGCCTGATAATTAAAAAAGGGGAGTGTCTGAGACACTCCCCTTTTTTAGCGCTGCTGCGCGTAACGAACCGGCTGCGGTCGTTCCGTACGCTGCATGACCCGATCCAGTACCTCTGCTTCCAGCTCGGCCAGCCGCGCCGATCCGCGGCGGCGGGGACGGGGCAGATCCACCAGCAGATCCAGCCCGATCTGACCCTCTTCGATCAACAACACGCGATCTGCCATCACCACCGCTTCACTGACATCATGCGTGACCAGCATTACGGTAAAGTGATGCTGCTGCCACAGTGACTCAATCAATCCCTGCATTTCAATGCGGGTCAGGGCATCCAGCGCCCCCCAGCGGTTCATCCAGCAGCAGTAAACCGGGCCGGTGGATCAGCGCTCTGGCCAGTGCGACGCGCTGTTTCTGGCCGCCGGAGAGGGCGGCTGGCCACTCATCAGCCCGATCGGCGAGGCCTACCGCCGCCAGCGCATCCAGCGCTGCGCTGCGCCATTCGCGTCCGCGCAGACCCAGTCCGACGTTATCGATCACTTTTTTCCACGGCAGCAGTCGCGCATCCTGAAACATCAGGCGGGTATCTTCACGAGCCGACTGCAGCGGCGCATTGCCTGCCAGCAGTTCACCGCTGGAGCTCTGTTCGAGACCGGCCAGCAGGCGCAGCAGCGTGCTTTTGCCACAGCCGCTGCGACCCACCACCGCCACAAACTGACCGGAGGGAATATGCAGGTCAATCTTATTCAGAATGGTGCGGCTGCCATACTGTTTGCTGACGCCGTTAACGCCAACCGGGGTGCCGGTGTTGAGGCGCGCCGGTGAGAGAGTCTGGCTCATGCGTTCTCCTCCTTCAGTTGATAAGCGGGATGCCAGCGCAGCCAGACACGTTCAAGCAACAACGCGGCGACATCCGCCAGTTTGCCGAGCAGGGCGTAAAGAATAATGGCGACCACCACCACATCGGTCTGCAGGAATTCACGCGCGTTCATGGCCAGATAGCCGATACCCGCGTTGGCAGAGATGGTCTCTGCGACAATCAGCGTCAGCCACATCAGGCCCAGCGCGAAACGCACGCCGACCATAATATTGGGCAGCGCGCCGGGCAGGATCACCTGAATAAACAGGCTCCAGCCGGAAAGGCCATAGCTGCGCGCCATCTCAACCAGCCCGCGATCGATGTTGCGGATGCCGTGATAAGTATTCAGGTAGATCGGGAACAGCGTCCCCAGCGCCACCAGAAAGATCTTGGCGGACTCATCAATACCGAACCAGAGGATTACCAGCGGGATCAGCGCCAGATGCGGCACATTGCGCAGCATCTGTACCGAGGTATCCAGCAGTCGTTCACCGGTTCTGGAGGTGCCGGTAATCAGCCCGAGCAGCAGGCCGATAGAACCGCCGATACTGAAGCCGATCAGCGCCCGCCAGCTACTGATCGCCAGGTGTTGCCAGAGCTCACCACTGGCGGTCAGCTGCCAGAAGGTGGTCACAATTTTCTCCGGTGCGGGCAGAATACGGGTCGACAACCAGCCGGTTTGCGAGGCAATCTGCCACACCACGACCAGCAGCGTCGGCAGCAGCCAGGGCACCAGCGTATCAGCAAGGCGTTTTCGGGTTCTGGTCATCATGCTCTCCTCAGCCCCGGGCGACTTTTTTCTCAGGGGTAAAATCGTTGGCTACCGCTTCACCGTGTGCCTGAACCACGCGCGGCTGGGGCACCAGTGGAACCTGCAGATCAAGATGCGGGAACAGCAGTTCGCCGACGCGATAAGCCTCTTCCAGGTGCGGATAACCCGACAGGATAAAGGTCTCAATGCCCAGCGCTTCATACTCTTTGATGCGAGCGGCCACGGTCGGACCATCGCCGACCAGCGCGGTCCCGGCTCCGCTGCGCACCAGGCCGACGCCTGCCCACAGGTTAGGGCTGATTTCGAGCTTGTCGCGGCGACCGCCATGCAGTGCGGCCATCCGGCGCTGCCCCACAGAGTCTGCCCGCTGGAACGCCGCCTGCGCTTTCGCGATGGTGGCGTCATCCACATTGGCAATCAGTTTGTCTGCGGCCTGCCAGGCCTCTTCATTGGTTTCACGCACGATCACATGCAGACGGATGCCGAACCGGACGGTGCGCCCCTGGGCTGCCGCTTTCGCGCGCACCTGATCAATCTTCTCTTTAACCTGCGCAGGTGGTTCGCCCCAGGTGAGGTAAACATCGACCTGTTCGGCCGCCAGCTCCTGGGCGGGTTCAGAAGAGCCGCCAAACCACAGCGGGGGGACGAGGCTGCTGCACCGGTTTAAACATCAGACGCGCACCGCGAACCTTCACGTGCTTGCCTTCATAATCGACGGTTTCGCCTTCCAGCACCCGGCGCCAGACGCGGGTAAACTCGGCGGATTCCGCGTAACGCTCGCGGTGATCGAGAAACACGCCGTCGCCCGCCAGCTCTTCCGGATCGCCGCCGGTCACCAGATTAAACAGCGCACGTCCGTTAGAAAGACGGTCCAGCGTGGCGGCCTGACGCGCTGCCTGGGTTGGTGAAATCACCCCAGGACGCAACGCCACCAGGAATCGCAGGCGCTGCGTCACCGGAATCAGCGAGGCGGCAACCAGCCAAGCATCTTCACAGGAGCGGCCGGTCGGGATCAGTACGCCGCCAAAGCCAAGGCGGTCAGCGGCCTGCGCCACCTGTTGCAGGTAGGCGTGATCAACCGGTCGCGCCCCTTCGGCAGTACCAAGATAGTGGCCGTCGCCATGCGTCGGCAGGAACCAGAAAATGGATACGCTCATTGTTGCTCCTTATTGCGTCACGGTATGCGGATGCCAGATGCGATCCTGAATCGTCACTTTTACTGGCAAGAGATGATTGGCATAGAACAGGTCAGCGGTGCGCTGCTGGGCGGCCGCGGTTTCGGCACTGACCGGCGAAATGCGGGTTGGCGGCCGATGGCTGAGGTAGCTGGCGATAACCGGTTCGGGCAAGCCCATCGCCTGCGCCAGTAACGTGGTGCTCTGCTGACGCTGGCTGATTGTCAGCGCGTCAGCAGTGCTGAAGGTGTCGAGCACCTGCTGAATAAACGCGCCATGGGCTTCGGCGTAGCTGCGGGTCGCTAAATAAAAGGAGCCGGTCAGGTTAAGGGAGCTGCCATCAATCAGCAGGCGCGAATTCCCCTGCAGCATCACCGATGAATAGTAGGGGTCCCAGATTGCCCAGGCATCAACGTCACCCTGCTGGAAGGCGGCGCGCGCATCGGCGGGGGTGAGATAAACCGGCGTGATGTCTTTAAAGGTCAGACCCGCCTGCTGTAAGGCGCGCAGCAGTAAGTTGTGAGAGCTGGAGCCTTTCTGGAAAGCCACTTTCTTGCCTTTCAGATCCGCAACCTGTTTCAGCGGGCTGCTTTTTTGGCACCAGAATCACTTCCGCTTTGGGTTTTGGCGGCTCCGCGCCAACATAGAGCAGATCCGCGCCCGCGGCCTGGGCAAACAGCGGGGGGAAGATCACCGGTACTGCCCAGGTCGATACTGTTGATATTCAGCGCTTCCAGCATTTGCGGACCTGCAGGGAACTCGATCCACTTAATCCGGGTATGGGGAAAACGCTTCTCCAGTAACTGATGTGACTTCGCCAGCACCATGCTGACCGAACCTTTCTGATAGCCGATGCGAATCTCAGACGGATCGGATTCGGCGGCCTGTACCTGAAGGCCGGCCAGCAGAAGTCCGGCCACCAGCCACTTTCTCAATCTCAGCTTCATCGATCGCTTCCTTATACCGCTTGCGCAACGGGATGGTGGTGACGGGTCAGTGCCAGCCAGAAGGCGGAGACGGCCTCATCCAGGCGCTGTGACAGTGAATCCTGCAGTTCGGGCTGACGGTCGTAATGACTGATCTGATGATCCTCGGCATAAACACCATGCAGGATCTCCTGCGCCTTTAAGGCGTTGAGCACCGGCTTCAGGGCGTAGTCCAGCGCCAGCATATGACCGGCACTGCCGCCGCTGGCCAGCGGTAACACGACTTTGTGTTCCAGTGCGCGTTCAGGCAGCAGATCGAGCAGCGTCTTCAGCGCACCCGAAAACGACGCTTTATAGATAGGTGTCGCAATAATCAGTCCATCAGCCGAAGCCAGATCGTCACGCAGGGCGAGAAGCGCAGGTGCATCAAAACGCGCATTGATTAAATCGTCAGGCTGAAAGTTGTGAATATTCCACGGAATGACTTCAATACCACGCGCCTCCAGCTTGTGCTGACACAGCGTCAGCAGTGAGGTTGAGCGGGAGGGGAATCGTGGGCTGCCTGCCAGCGTAATAACTCGCATCATCACTCCTTATAACTAAAAGTTATTGATTATCAAATGTTGAGAACTTATGCCTTCATACTGTCAGAGCAGGGGAGTGGGCTTAAATGATTTATCCGGCAAAGTAAGGGTGAAATCTGCAAATAGAAGGCGTTGCGACAGATGTCAGCATCACCGCTTCCGATAATTCTTAAATTAAGCGCTGACAGCGAAACAATTCATTAAGGGGCATGATACGAGATCGTCAAAATGTGTCGGTTGAGCAGAAAAAATATCTTTCGTCTGATTGCATAATCATTTTTTCTGAGAGTGGCGCGGCCATAAAGCGCAACGGCTGACAAAATAGCGCTGCGAAGCAGCACAGAATCAGCTTATCTGCGGCAGCCTCTGCCAAAGATTAAGATTTATTGCAGAAAGCAAACTGTAATAATAATGAAGGAATGCTGAAATTATTCATCGTTTCAGATGTTCGCTTACAGATTCCTGAATCTGGTTACGTCTGCTTTGCAGGGCTAATTTAAATCGATCCTCAACGGTTTTAACATTACTGCGGGCTATAGATGCACTTTCGTTAAGAGTGATGCTCACGTGAAACATTAAGATGATTTTTACGGCTGGTCTTTTTTTCGCATTACAGGTTTAAGATAATCGGGCTCAATGAAAGCAATCATAATAATCGCGCCTTACTCTTTTCGACGTTTCGCCTCTGGTCAGAACCTGCATCAGGCAGGTGAATCGTATTGTCATTTTCTAACAGCAGAGAATTGCATATGTCTGACATCCTGTTATCCGTTATTATTCCAACCTACAATGTTGAGAAATATATTGTAGAGTGCGTCGATTCGTTATTACGCCAGGTTAAAGCGCCCAATGAAATAATCATTGTGAATGATGGATCTACTGATGGAACATTAGCCTTAATTGAACAGAATTATGCGCACCTTTCTCAGGTGAAAGTGATCACCATTGAAAATGGCGGCCTCGGCAATGCACGGGACACCGGCATTGCACTGGCAAAGGGTCAGTTTCTCTTTTTCTGTGACCCGGATGATGTCGTGGTTGATGGCCTCGTCACTGAGCTGGCAATGGTGGCGGAGAAGCATCCTGAAACGGATCTTTTCTGTTTTAACTCCTGCGTCTATGAAGATGGCCACATTGATATCACCTCGCCAAAAGTGAAGCATGACCAGTTTGGCCAGCAGAAACCACAGGAGGTCTTTCTGCGCCTGCTGCGTAATGGCAGATATACCTCTGCCGTCTGGAATTACGTCTTAAGAAAAAGCGTCATTGAACAGCATAAGTTGCGCTTTGTCCGTCGGGTTCATGAAGACCACAACTTTACGCTCTCCGTGTTTATGAAATGCCAGCACGCATGGGTCAGCCGTCAGGTCTATTATAAGCAGCGCATCCGCAGTGGTTCACTGACCAACAGTACCAAAGGCAATGAGTTTTTCTATCAGCGCTATGACGCTTTTATGCATGCTTATAATACGTTAACCAGTTCGCTCCCTAAATCAGCCTGGCGTAGTTCGCTGGAAAAGTCTTATTTACTTCATTCGTTCCGTCTGATGATCTATTTGTCTCTCTATAATAAAACGCCGGTGCCGGAATATGTCTGTAATGCCATTCGCTTTATGGGTCGTAATGTAAAATCAGAAAATCTTAAAGAGTGGTTGTTGTTTAATCGCCCGGAGCTCTTTATTGCGCTGCAGCACTACAAGGTTAAAAAAGAGCTCAAGCGCGCAGCCTGATTCTGAAAAATGTTTAGCGATATTGTTTATGCCTTAGCGAAATGAGAAGGTGAGACATGCAATGTGTATAAGGTTGTTGCGACATGGCAAAAGTACTCGATAAAAGTCTGGTTATTAATATTTTCTCGCTGCTGGCTTACCGTGGCGCATCGTTTCTGTTTCCGCTGGCCACGCTGCCCTATCTTGCCCGCGTTCTGGGTGTAGAGCAGATGGGTACGCTGGCGCTGGCGATCGCCTGCGTCCTCTATTGCAGCACCATCTCCGACTGGGGATTCAATGTCTTTACCACCAAAGATATTGCTCACCATCGTGATGACAAAGAACGCGTCAGCCAGCTCTTCTGGTCAACATTCAACGCCAAGCTGATGCTGCTGGTGGTCACCAGCGGCACGCTGCTGACCGCGACCTGGTTCAATCCCTCCTGGCACCCTCTGTTCTTCATCATTCTGGCGAACTGCACCACGCTGGTCGGCTCGCTGTTTTCATTCGGCTGGCTGATGCAGGGCTTTGAGAAGCTGGGTAAGACGGCGATGATCGCCACCTTCGGTAACTTCTGTGCGATTCCGCTGACCTTTTTGCTGGTGAAATCTCCGCAGGATACCTGGCTGGCTGCCCTGATCCCTGGCGCGGTCTCCATTATCAGCGCGGCGATTACGCTGAAGTTTGTGCTGGAGATGAAAGTCATAGGCCGCTACCGCTTTGAACCGCGCGAAATCAAACAGCGCATCACCGACAGCATGGATGTGTTTATCGCCATCGCCGGCGCTAACCTTTTCAACAGCGTCAACGTGGTGATTCTCGCCACCTTTGCTTCTACTTACATGGTCGGGATCTACAACGGCGCCGATCGCCTGCGTAAAGCGGCTAACTCTGTGCCGGAGCAGATCGGCAGCGCCTTCTTCCCGCGCGTCAGCCACCTGTTCGGCCGGGATAAACGGGCCGCGATTGCCGCGACACGCAAAAGCCTGCTGCTGTCGTTTTCCCTGAGTCTGTCGATTGTAATCTTCACCTGGTTCTTTGCTGACCTGGTGGTCTCAATATTGCTGGGTAAAGACTTTATCCAGTCAGCGGATGTGCTGCGCGTCTTTGTGCTCTGCTTCCTGTTTGGCAACATTGCCTACCCGGCTGGATTACAGATTCTGATCCCACATGGTCTGGCCCGCCAGCGTATGTGGGTGATGATGGCCGCTGGTGTGGTTAACGTGCCGCTGTGCTGTTTCCTGGCGTGGAAGTTTGGCGCAATCGGTGCCGCATGGTCGATGGTCGGGGCTGAAGCGTTTGTCTGTCTCGGTATTTTTGGCATCATGCAACGTCACGGCATCCTGCGGGAATATCTGTTTCCCTCTGAGGTGAAAAATCACCCCGTAAACGATTCCGCCGCGTAAGATCAAAGCATTTTCAGATAGTTTTATGCATCCCCGCTGTTCGATTTACTTTTGCGCCAGAGCACTTTACCATTCTGGCGCACATTTTCCCGTGCACCGACTTCCACGATCGCTTCCGTCCTTCAGGAGAGTGCATGTTTTATCCTATCGTCCGACCGGCGCTGTTTAAACTTGATCCCGAACGCGCACACGAACTCACTTTTCAGCAACTGCGTTTTATGAACGGCACCCCACTGGAGATGTTTTATCGCCAGAATCTGCCGTCGCGTCCGGTCACCTGTATGGGACTGACCTTTAAGAATGCCCTTGGCCTGGCGGCGGGTCTGGATAAGAACGCAGAGTGCATTGATGCGTTTGCGGCGATGGGCTTTGGCTTTGTTGAAGTCGGCACCGTCACGCCGCGCGCCCAGGCAGGAAATGATAAGCCACGCATGTTTCGTCTGGTGGAAGCGGGCGGAATTATCAATCGGATGGGGTTTAATAATCTGGGTGTTGATCACCTGGTTGAAAACGTGAAGAAAGCGCGCTTTAACGGCGTGCTGGGGATCAATATCGGTAAAAATAAAGATACGCCGGTCGAGCAGGGCAAAGATGATTATCTGATCTGCATGGAAAAGGTTTATGCCCACGCCGGTTATATCGCCATCAATATTTCCTCACCTAACACCCCAGGTTTACGTTCGCTGCAATATGGCGAGGCGCTGGATGATCTGCTTTCTTCCATCAAACAGAAACAAAAAGAGCTGGAACAGCGTCATCTGAAATATGTTCCGCTGGCCGTAAAAATTGCGCCCGATCTCTCTGAAGAAGAGTTAATTCAGGTCGCGGACAGTTTAATTCGTCATCAGATTGATGGCGTGATTGCCAGCAATACCACGCTCGATCGTTCGCTGGTGAGCGGTCTTAAGCATGCTGAGGAAGCGGGTGGGTTAAGTGGACGGCCAGTGCAGTCGCGCAGCACGGCGGTGATCCAGCGTCTCTCTCAGGAACTGCAGGGACGGTTGCCGATTATTGGGGTAGGCGGGATCGATTCTCTGACGGCAGCGCGTGAAAAAATCGCCGCCGGGGCAACACTGGTTCAGATTTATTCAGGCTTTATTTATCAGGGGCCAGGCTTAATTAAAGATATCGTCACCCATCTCTAAGACAATTCTCACAATCATTGGCCGGGGGGGTTTATTTATCCCCTCGGCTCGTTTATATTTTGTCCTGTTGCACGCTTTTTCAGCTTTTCCTTATGTTTCTTTTTTCGCTGAATTCTGCGTGATTTTTGGCGCAGCGGTAAATACAGGGCACACGATGAAAATTAAACCCGATGATAACTGGCGTTGGTATTTTGACAACAGCCACGACCGAATGATGCTCGACCTGGCAGACGGTATGCTTTTTCGTTCCCGTTATTCCCGCAAGATGCTCACGCCGGATGCCTTCACTGAATCGGGTTTTTGTGTCGATGACGCCGCCCTTTATTACACCTTTGAAGAGACCTGCCGTCAGTGCAAACTCAGTGGCAGCCATCGCGCCGAACTGGTGTTAAATGCGCTGGTCGCTGCACGCTTCCTCAAGCCACTGATGCCGAAAAGCTGGCATTTCGCCTCTTATGCTCCGGCAATGCAGCCCCGTCCCGGTGAAATGGTACAGGTTACGCTGGCAGAAGAGGGAACGCAGGCACGACTGCTGGTGGTTGAGAGTGGCGATAACGCGGCACTCTGCCTGCTGGCGCAGCCGGGATTGACGCTGGCCGGAAAAAACATGGTGCTTGGCGATGCCATCAAGGTGATGAACGATCGCCTGCAGCCCCTGTATCAGGATGTCGCGCCGCGCTACGCCCGCGCAGTCTGACTACCTTAGTTCTACATCGCCAGCCGGAATACAGCTGCAGCTCAACAGCGTGCCGTCCTGACGCAGGGCGCTCTGTTTCAGCGCCTTAACCTCACCCGCGACCAGACTCAGCTTGCAACTGCCGCACAGTCCCGCCCGACAGGAGTAGGGGATCCGGAAGCCCTGCATCTCCAGCTGATCCAGTAATACCTGCTGATTATCCCCGGTGAACGTCTGACCCTGAAACGTGATAGTCACGGCATCAGGCGCCTGCTGCTTTGGTTTCAGTGTTTCGACCACTTCACCGGCACCATAGCTGCGCGGTGCATGACGTTTCAGGACAATCATCTCATCACCAGCGCGCACCACCCCGCTGTTGCGCGCCACTAAGTTCAGACCGAAATCGATATCCCCGCTGCCATCCAGGGCGGTACGGAACGTCTGCAGCGTGGCCAGCGGATGACCGGCAGGATGCTTAACGCCGGTTTCGGTGCTGACAGTGGTGAGCACGCAGCGACTGCATGGCTTAGACACCTCGAATATCACGTCGCCAATCTGAATCTCCGCCCATCTGTCTTCATCCCATGCGGCAGCGCCGCTGACGACCAGATTCGGACGAAACTGTTCGGCACGGACGCTGGCCGGGCAGCGCTGTTGCAGATCATGCAGCGACGCGTTGTTGATCAGCAAAAACGGAAAGCCGTCGGCAAAGCTCAGCGGAATATGATTAAACGCTTTAACCCGGCGGCTGGGTTGCGGCCCGACCCAGCGCAACTGAACCTCACGCGGGAAGAACTGGCTCAGCCATTGGTTAATCGCAGGCGGCGCTATGCGCGCGGTGAAATGATTTCCCCAGACTTCGGTGGGGTGATCCTGCTCATCGAAATCGCTGAAGCGGATCAGGGAGTGACTGCCATCCGGGGCCGTCAGCAGCAGGCCATCCGGTAAAATCGCGGGCGTGAAGCGCACCATCTCCGGATGCTGACGCGCGGTAATAAAGGTGCCATCAGGTTCGGTCACCATAAACAGACGATCAAATGCCAGTCCGCTGTCAGTGACCAGCGCGTGTGACAGCGCTAATCCCCGCATCGACTTCACAGGATGAATAAATAAGCGGGAAAGCGTGATCATGGTGTTCTCCTTGAACCCGACGCGCAGCACAAAAGAAGCTAACTTTATGACATAGGTCTCCGATTCGCTATAATGCGCGACAATTTTCTCAAGAGTTAAAAAGTGACGATATGAATTCTCTGTTTGCCAGCACGGCGCGTGGGCTCGAAGAGCTGTTAAAAAGTGAGCTGGACGCGCTGGGCGCGCAGGATTTGCAAGTGGTGCAGGGAGGCGTTCACTACGAAGCCGACGATCGCACTATGTACCAAAGCCTGATGTGGAGTCGTTTAGCATCACGCATCCTGTTGCCGCTGGGAGAGTTTGGCGTCTACAGCGATCTGGATCTCTATCTGGGTGTGCAGAGCGTGGACTGGCCGACGATGTTCGGCAGTGACAAAACCTTTGTTGTGCATTTCAGCGGCACCAACGATTCGATTCGTAACAGCCAGTTTGGTGCGCTGAAAGTTAAAGATGCCATCGTGGACAGCTTTACCCGTCAGAATCTCGAACGACCTAACGTCGATCGTGAACAGGCAGATATCCGTGTCAACGTCTGGCTGAATGACGATCGCGCCAGCATTGCGCTGGATCTCAGCGGCAGCTCGCTGCATCAGCGTGGTTATCGCCAGCAGACCGGTCAGGCGCCGTTAAAAGAGACCCTGGCGGCGGCCATCGTGCTGCGTTCTGGCTGGGAGCCGACGACACCGCTGATCGATCCGATGTGTGGTTCCGGTACGCTGCTGATTGAAGCCGCACTGATTGCCTGCGATCGTGCGCCAGGCCTGCTGCGCAAGCACTGGGGCTTCACCGCCTGGAGCCAGTTTAACGCTGCGTTGTGGCAGGAGGTTAAAACTGAGGCGCAGAACCGTGCCCGCACTGGCACGGCTGCCACCCAGGCGCGCTTCTTTGGCTACGACAATAATGGTCGGGTGCTGGAGTGGGCGCAGGCGAATGCCCGCCGCGCTGGCGTCTTTGAACTTTTCACCTTCGGCCAGCAGGATCTGCTGAAGCTGACTAATCCGGTTGACCCGGCGGTTCACGGTACGGTGCTGAGTAATCCTCCTTACGGTGAACGTCTGGAGAGCGAACCAGCCCTGATTGCGCTGCACAGCCAGCTCGGACGTCTGATGAAGCAGCATTTTGGCGGCTGGAACCTGTCGCTGTTCAGCGCCTCGCCAGAACTGCTGAGCTGCCTGCAGCTGCGTGCCGATCGCCAGTTTAAAGCGAAGAACGGTCCGCTGGATTGCGTGCAGAAAAACTATAAGCTGGCGGTTAACAGTCATGAAAGCGCCGGACAGATTGCGGAAGATTACGCTAACCGACTGCGTAAAAACGTGAAGAAACTGGAGAAGTGGGCGCGTCAGGAAGGCATTGAATGCTACCGTATTTACGATGCCGATCTGCCAGACTACAACGTTGCTGTCGATCGCTATGGCGACTGGGTGATTATCCAGGAGTACGCGCCACCAAAAACCATCGATCCTGATAAAGCGCGTCAGCGTCTGTTCGATGTCATCAGCGCGACGCTGAGCGTGCTGCAACTGCCTGCCGACCGTCTGATTATGAAAACGCGTGAACGCCAGAAAGGCAAAGCGCAGTATCAGAAGCTCAGCGAGAAGGGCGACTATTTCGAAGTTAAAGAGTTTAATGCGCGTTTCTGGGTGAATCTGACCGACTATCTCGATACCGGCCTGTTCCTCGATCACCGCATTGCCCGTAAAATGCTGGGCCAGATGAGTCAGGGCAAAGATTTCCTGAACCTGTTTGCCTATACCGGTACTGCCAGTGTGCATGCCGGTCTGGGTGGCGCGCGTTCAACCACCACGGTAGATATGTCGCGTACCTATCTGGAGTGGGCGGAGCGCAACCTGCGTCTTAACGGACTGACCGGGCGTCAGCATCGTCTGATGCAGGCGGACTGTCTGAGCTGGCTGAATGAGAGTGACGAGAACTTTGACCTGATCTTTATCGATCCGCCAACGTTCTCCAACTCAAAACGTATGGAAGAGAGCTTCGACGTTCAGCGCGATCATATGATGCTGATGCGTAACCTGAAGCGCCTGCTGCGTCGCGGCGGCACCATCATGTTCTCCAATAACAAACGCGGTTTCAAAATGGACATGGATGGCCTGAAATCACTGGGCCTGCAGGCGCAGGATATTACCCAGAAAACGCAGTCGCAGGACTTCGCGCGTAACCGTCAAATTCACAACTGCTGGCTGATCACTCACGCCGGTAAGGAATAAGCTTACATGTCATTAATCAGTATCCACGGCGCTTATCTCTCCTTCAGCGATGCGCCGCTGTTAGACAATACCGAACTGCACATCGAAGAGAACGAACGCGTCTGTCTGGTGGGCCGTAACGGTGCGGGTAAATCCACGCTGATGAAAATCATCAATGGCGAACAGCCACTGGATGATGGCCGCATTATTTATGAAACCGATCTGGTCGTGGCGCGTCTGCAACAGGATCCGCCGCGCAATATTACCGGTTCGGTGTATGACTTCGTGGCCGAGGGCGTTGAAGAGCAGGCTGAGCATCTGAAAGCCTATCACGCCATTTCCCATGTGGTGATGGAAGATCCCAGCGATAAAAACCTCAATGAGATGGCGCGTCTGCAGAGCATTCTCGACCACCAGAATCTGTGGCAGCTGGAGAGCCGCATCCATGACGTGCTGGAGCAGATTGGTCTGCAGCCCGATACCGAGCTGTCGTCGCTCTCGGGCGGCTGGCTGCGTAAAGCGGCGCTGGGCCGTGCGCTGGTGAGTAACCCGCGCGTCCTGATGCTGGATGAGCCAACCAACCACCTCGATATCGAAACCATCGACTGGCTGGAAACGTTCCTGAAGAACTTCACCGGCAGCATCATCTTTATTTCCCATGACCGTTCGTTTATCCGCAACATGGCGACGCGCATTGTCGATCTGGACCGTGGCAAGCTGGTCTCCTGGCCAGGCAACTACGATCTCTATCTGGAAGGCAAAGAGGAAGCGTTGCGCGTTGAAGAGATGCAGAACGCGGAATTTGACCGTAAGCTGGCGCAGGAAGAGGTGTGGATCCGTCAGGGCATCAAAGCCCGTCGTACCCGTAATGAAGGTCGTGTGCGTGCGCTGAAAGCGCTGCGTCGTGAACATTCAGAACGTCGTGAAGTGATGGGCAAAGCCAACATGCAGGTGGGCGAAGCGTCCCGTTCCGGCAAGATTGTCTTTGAGCTGGAAAATGTCGACTACGCGGTCGATGGCAAAGTGCTGGTGAAGGACTTCTCAACCCAGGTGCAGCGTGGCGACAAAATTGCGCTGATCGGGCCAAATGGCTGCGGGAAAACTACCTTACTGCGCCTGATGCTGCAGCAGCTGAAAGCTGACCATGGTCGTGTGCATTCCGGTACCAAGCTGGAAGTGGCCTACTTTGACCAGCATCGCGCTGAACTGGATCCGGATCGCACCGTGATGGACAACCTGGCCGAAGGCAAGCAGGAAGTACTGGTCAACGGCAAACCGCGCCACGTACTGGGCTATCTGCAGGACTTCCTGTTCCATCCAAAACGTGCCATGACGCCGGTGCGCGCCCTTTCGGGCGGTGAACGAAACCGTTTGCTGCTGGCACGCCTGTTCCTGCGTCCCAGCAACCTGATGATTCTGGATGAACCGACTAACGACCTCGACGTCGAAACGCTGGAACTGCTGGAAGAGCTGATTGATGGTTATCAGGGCACCGTGTTACTGGTGAGCCACGATCGTCAGTTCGTCGATAATACCGTTACCGAGTGCTGGATTTTTGAAGGCAACGGTGAGATTGGCACCTTTGTTGGCGGTTATCACGATGCTCAGCAGCAGCGCGCCGCCTACCGGCAGCACAAGGCGGCAGCACCGGCGAAAGCGACGGGCAACGCCTCTAAGCCTGCAGCAGAGAAGGGTGATGCGAAGCGTAGCGTGAATAAACTCAGCTACAATCTGGCGCGTGAGCTGGAACAGCTGCCGCAAAAACTGGAGCAGCTGGAAGCGCGTATCGGAGAACTGCAGGCGAAGATGAGTCATCCCGACTTCTTCAGTCAGGCACACGATCAGACGCAACCGGTGCTGGATAATCTGGCTCAGACTGAGCAGGAGCTGGAAACCGCTTTTGCGCGCTGGGAAGAGCTAGAGTCACTGAAAAACGGCGCGTAGGGCAGGGCTAACGGATGTGTTCAGCAGTGAAAAGTAACGCGTGGATGCTCTGTCCACAATGCGATTTAATGATTAAGCTGCCGGACATTCCCGTTGGCAGCCGTGCGTCATGCCCGCGCTGCCACACCTCCCTGACGGCCAACTGGCACGAACCGCGTAAACGGCCAACGGGCTATGCGCTGGCAGCGCTGTTTATGCTGCTGCTGGCGAATCTGTTTCCTTTTGTCTCAATGAAGGTGGCAGGGCTGACCAGCCAGATCACCCTGGCGCAGATACCTCAGGTGATGGTGACGGAAGATTACAGCAGTCTGGCGACGCTGTTCCTTCTCTTTGTGCAGGCGGTTCCGGCCTTCTGCATGATCACCATTATCCTTCTGGTCAATCGGGTCCCGTTGCCGACTGGACTCAAAACTGGTCTGGCACGTATTCTGTTTCAGCTGCGTAACTGGGGCATGGCAGAAATCTTTATGGCGGGCGTGCTGGTCAGTTTCGTCAAGCTGATGGCCTATGGCGAGATCGGCCTGGAGACCAGCTTCTGGCCGTGGGTTCTGTTCTGTCTGCTGCAGTTGCGGGCCTTTCAGTGCGTTGATCGACGCGGCTTGTGGGACAGTCTGTCCCCCCCGGCCTGCACTGCCCCATCCGCCCGAAGTGGGCATCAGTGGTTTAGAGCAGGGTCTGCGCTCCTGTCCCTGCTGTACGGCCATTCTGCCGGAAGCAGAGCATAAGTGTCCCCGCTGCGGCGTCACGGCTGAGGCACGGCGTAAGCACAGCCTGCAGTGGACGCTGGCGCTGTTGTTCACCTCAATACTGCTTTATATCCCGGCCAACCTGTTGCCGATCATGGTGACGGAAACCCTCGGCACAGCCTATCCCTCCAATATCATGGCGGGGGGTGATTGTGCTGTGGGGTGATGGCTCCTATCCGGTGGCGCTGGTGATCTTTATCGCCAGTATCATGGTGCCTACGCTGAAAATGCTGGCGATTGGCTGGCTTTGCTGGGATGCCAGCGGACGCGGACAGCGTGACAGTCACAGGATGCACAAAATTTATGAAGTGGTCGAATTTGTTGGCCGCTGGTCAATGATCGACGTGTTTGTTATTGCCGTGCTCTCTGCGCTGGTGCGCATGGGGCAATTAATGAATGTTTATCCCGCGTGGGGGGCAGTATTGTTTGCAATGGTGGTGATTATCACCATGATTGCTGCCATGACCTTTGACCCGCGATTAACCTGGGATCGTGTACGCGAAAACAATATGAAGGAGTCGCGCCTTGACGGAAACTAATCACGGCCATGCAAAGGTGGAACAGATTAAGCGCTGGTCGCCGGTCTGGATTGTCCCCATCGTTACGCTGTTAATCGGCGGATGGATCCTCTTTTATCACTTCAGCCATCAGGGGCCGGAAGTCACCCTCATCACCGAAAACGCCGAAGGCATTGTTGCGGGTAAAACCACGATTAAAAGCCGTAGCGTGGATGTCGGTGTGGTGGAAAGCGCGGTGTTAAGCGACGATCTCCACCATGTGGAAATCAAAGCGCGCCTGAATTCAGGCATGGAAAAACTGCTGCACAGCGACAGCGTTTTCTGGGTGGTGAAACCGCAGGTGGGTCGCGAAGGGATCAGCGGTCTCGGCACTCTGTTATCCGGTGCCTATATCGAATTACAGCCGGGCACTAAAAGCCAGGCACCCGAGCAGTTTAAGCTGCTGGATGCGCCGCCGTTAGCGCCACCGGATGCCAAAGGGATTCGCATCGTGCTGGACAGCAAGAAAGCGGGTCAGCTCAATCCGGGGGATCCGGTGCTTTTCCGTGGCTATCGCGTCGGTACAGTCGAGACCAGCGCTTTTGATACCGAAAAACGCATGATGACCTATCAGCTGTTCGTCGCTGCGCCTTACGATCGCCTGATTACAACCAACGTGCGCTTCTGGAAGGACAGCGGCATCGCCGTGGATATGTCCGCTTCAGGAATGCGGGTGGAAATGGGATCGCTGACCACGCTGTTCAGCGGCGGCGTCAGTTTTGACGTGCCGGATGGCTGGGAGCTGGGTCAGCCTGCGCAGAATAAGTCTGACTATCATCTGTTTGACGATCAGCGCAGCATTCAGGACTCGCTCTACACCAACCATATTGATTACCTGATGTTCTTCACCGACTCCATCCGTGGTCTGCAGGCGGGGGCGCCGGTTGAGTTCCGCGGCATTCGCCTGGGTACCGTCTCAGAAGCGCCATTGATGAAAGCCGGTCTGGACCAGGCGCTGAACAATGATTACCGCGTGCCGGTGCTGATTCGCATTGAGCCGGATCGCTTTATCAGCCGACTGGGTGAGAACTTCGATCTGCAACAGCATCTGCAGGATGGTAAAAAACGTGGCCTGCGTGCGACGCTGAAAACCGGTAGCCTGTTGTCGGGGGCGCTCTATGTCGATCTCGACTTCTATGACAATGCACCGCCTTACAAAGGGCCGCAGAAAGTCTCTGGCTATGAAGTTATCCCAACGGTCAGCGGTGGCCTGAGCCAGATTCAGCAGAAGCTGATGGCGGCGCTGGATAAGATCAACAGTCTGCCACTGAACGGTATGGTCAATGAAGCGACAGGCACGCTGAAAGAGAGCCAGAAAACGATGCGTGATCTGCAGCGCACCATCGACAACATCAACAAAGTCACCGCCAGTCCGGCTATGAAAACCCTGCCGGAAGACCTGCAGCAGACATTGCGCGAGCTGAACCGCAGCATGAAAGGCCTGCAGCCAGGTTCACCAGCCTACAGCAAGCTGGTGGGGGGATATGCAGCGCCTGGATAAGGTTCTGCGTGAACTCCAGCCGGTGTTAAGAACGCTTAACACCAAGAGCAATGCGCTGGTATTTGAGGCAAAACCGGGACAGGATCCCCAGCCGAAGAGGGCGAAACAGTGAATAAAGGATTGATACTTTGTGCCGCGCTGGTGTTGAGTGCGTGCAGTAGCAGCGTTGACAATACCTGGTATCAGCTGCCCTCCGGGGCGGCTTCCATGCAGGTCAGCAGCAGCCAGCTGAATGAAGCGCAACCGATGTTATGGGTGCAGCAGGTGACGGTGCCGGACTATCTGGCAGGCAACGGACTGGTTTATCAGACCAGCGATGTCAAATACGTTATCGCCGCGAATAATCTCTGGGCCAGCCCGCTCGATCAGCAGTTGCAGCAGACATTGATCACTAACCTGAGCAAGGCGCTGCCAGGCCGGCTGGTAGCCGGTTCACCTTTAGGCGCGCAGCACGATACGCTGAATGTGACCGTAACAGGCTTCCAGGGGCGCTATGATGGCAAAGCAGTCGTCAGTGGCGAATGGACGCTGGAACATCAGGGCCGGCTGACCAAACAGGCGTTTAACCTGGTACTGCCGCAGACCGAAGATGGCTACGATGCGATGGTCAGAACCCTGGCGGCGGGCTGGCAACAGACAGCACAGAAGATTGCCAATAGCGTGGTTGCGTTAAATTAAGATTGATGTGAATAAATAAGCTAAGCCCCTGACCGATTGTCGTGCTTTCCCGACAGGGGTCAGGGGCTTTTTTTATTAGCTTAATCAGAATGATAGTGTTGTCGCATGCATCACAGAACGTCATTATTTTTACCGATTAAGGTCACATTTATGACACTGGCATGAAGATTGGGCATTGATCTTTGGGTGCGCAGGAGGTAGAACATAAGGGTGGTTGAACATTAATTCACCACTTTTCTTTCCACCAGATTCCACAGACCTTACATGAGGGACACGGAGTATGAAGAGACAGAAACGAGACCGCCTCGAACGCGCCCATTCACGTGGTTATCAGGCAGGCATTACTGGACGCTCAAAAGAGATGTGTCCGTATCAGTTGATTGACGCTAAGTCTCACTGGTTGGGAGGTTGGCGACAAGCCATGGAGGACAGGTCGGTAGCTGCATAACCGGATGTCACTGAAAAGGGAATATAACCTCCGCCATGCGCGGAGGTTTTTGTTTCCGGGAGAAACGCTTAGAAAGCGGCGGTATCTTTAAACAGGCCGACTTTAAGATCGCTGGCGGTATAGATCAGATTACCGTCAACCAGCACTTCACCATCTGCCACGCCCATAACCAGTTTGCGGTTAATAACGCGTTTGAAGTGAATGCGGTAAGTCACTTTCTTCGCATCTGGCAGGACCTGACCGGTGAATTTCACTTCACCCACGCCCAGCGCACGACCTTTACCTTCGCCGCCCAGCCAGCCCAGATAGAAACCAACCAGCTGCCACATGGCATCAAGGCCCAGACAACCCGGCATCACCGGATCGCCAATAAAGTGACAGCCGAAGAACCAGAGATCAGGATTGATATCCAGCTCCGCTTCAACAAAGCCTTTGTCATATTTGCCGCCGTCTTCGGTCATTTTGACCACGCGGTCCATCATCAGCATGTTGCCGGATGGAAGCGGCGGACCATTTTCGCCAAACAGTTCACCACGACCTGACAGAATCAGATCTTCTTTGGTATAGGATTCGCGTTTATCTACCATGTTTTCAATAAGCCTTGTTTTAGTGAATCACGAATATTAGCGAACAGTTGTACGCTGAGCAAATCGGATTAACGGTGGTTGAACCAGTTAAGCCAGCGCAGCGCCCAGGGACGTTGCGGACCGTCCGGCTGGTTGAACAGGCTAATGCGTTCCTGGATGGTATTCAGCAGGCAGTCGCCCAGGCCATCCTCGGTACTCCAGATTTTACCGGTCAGCAGCGGTAGCGCTTCATCGGCACGGTCAATTGCCCAGATATGGAAATGACCCTGTTCAACCGCACTGACAACCGCCTGGCTGAGGCTGAGATGACGGACATTGCTGGCGGGAATAATCACGCCCTGCTGACCTGTCAGTTCTCGCTGATGGCAGATATCAAAAAAAGCCTTCGATTTTCTCATTCAGTCCGCCCACCGGTTGTACGTTGCCGAACTGATCAACCGAGCCGGTCACCGCAATTTGCTGATTGATGGGCTGATTAGCCAGCGCGCTGATTAAGGCACAGAGTTCAGCCAGTGAAGCACTGTCACCATCCACCTCGGAGTAAGATTGCTCAAAGACCATTGAGGCCGAGAAGGGCAGTTGCTGATCGAGTTCCAGTTCGGCAATCAGGTAAGCCTGCATAATCATCATGCCTTTGGCATGAATATTACCGCCCAGCTCCGCTTTACGCTCGATATCCATGAATTCACCATCGCCGGGATGTACCACGCAGGTAATACGCGAGGGATCGCCCCAGGCACGGGGATGGCCAGGATATTCAACGACCGACAGGCCATTAATCTGACCAACCACTTCGCCTTCTGTTTCAATCAGAATCTGTCGCAGCAGGATCTCGTCACGCATCCGCTCATTGAGATAATTCTCGCGCCACAAACGCGCTTCCAGCGCATCACGCAGCGCTTCAGCGTTCAGTTCATCGCCCATCAGGGCCGATTCGCGCATCTGGCGTTGTAGCCAGCGGGGGCAGAGTGGCAGCGTCTCCTGATCGCCGCTGTAGCGGACGCCTTCTTTAATCAGTTCTGGCCAGAAGTCCGCTTCCGGCTGGGGCAGACCCGCCTGTTGCGCCAGTTCGATGTTCCAGCGACACCAGGCAAGCATGTCATCTTCATCCAGAATCTGAATATTCTCTTCAAATTCAGTATAGATGGCCATTTCGTGAGCTTCGGGATCCAGCTCCTGAAATTCTGCCAGCGCTTCCCGATCGCCACACAGGACCAGTTTCAGATTGAGGGGCAAGGGAGGAATCGAGACTGGCAGCGGCCGGCGTTCATCCTGAGATGTCCACTCAACATAGCCCTGCTCAACACACTTTTTCAGGCGCAACCAGAGAATCGGCTGCGTCATCAGGCTACGCAGTGAAAGCAGCAGCGTGCCGCCATTAGCACGATGGATCAGGCCCGGTTCCAGCTGGATGCGATCTTTATACTGGCGCACGCAGCCAAACAACTGCTCCATCTCAGTCCATTCAGCAAAGTGAATACCACCCTGACTGGTGAACGGGCGTTGAGGATCGGAGGGGGGCTGGAGCGTGACGTTGTCGGCCATGATATGGTAATCACCGCCGAATAGAGTGGTACTGTCGGCCATGACCCGCTCTGCGGCCTGGGCAATGAATGTCAGATAATCGCGATTCTCCTGGCTACGAACCAGCAGTAACGGGAAACCCTGCGTCTGGTGGTGTAAATGCGCCAGTGCATTCAGCAACCGGGGCTGTACCGTTGCCAGAGCATCAGTTTCTTCATCAGCAATTCGGGAGAAAACGGATTGGTATTGCGCGCTATCTGGCTGTAAGGTCTGCCACGTAAGTTGAGTGCTGGTCAAAATAATCGCATTTGTCTGTTTTAAGAAAAGCGAGATTATACAGGATTCACCCTTGTTAAGCACTGCAGACTTCCTGTTGAAGATGTGATGGTGACAGCATGTTTTTCGTTGCTGCATCCGGGAAAAAAGCTGTTATTCTTAGTTCGTTACGTGATCACGATGAGATTCCGATGAAATACCAGCAACTCGAAAATCTTGAATGTGGATGGAAGTGGAAATACCTGGTGAAAAAACATCGGGAAGGTGAACTGATCACGCGTCACCTTGAGTTAAGCGCGGCGCAGGCAGCAGTGGATAAAGCTGCTGGCAATGGAAAATAATCCGGTTACAGTGAATGAATGGATCGCAGAACATATTCACGCTGATCTGGATAACCGACTGAAGCAGACCATCCGAGCCCGACGAAAACGCCATTTCAACGCTGAACATCAGCATACGCGAAAAAAATCGATAGACCTGGAGTATCTGGTCTGGCAGCGACTGGCAGGTCTGGCACAGCGGCGCGGCTGCACGCTCTCTGAAACGATTGTTCAGCTGATAGAAGATGCAGAACGTAAAGAGAAATATGCCACTCAGATGTCGAGCCTGAAGCAGGATTTGCAGGCGATTCTGGGTAACTCCGGTTCAGAGAGCGAATAATCGGGCAGGGCAATCAAAGCCTTCATCTCTCAGTCCGGTTTTATTACCGGCATAAAAAAAACCCCGCCTTAGCGGGGTTTTTTTATTACGTGTAAACTTAAGCCTGTGGCTGAGTTACAACGTCTTTGATACCTTTAACGTCGATTTCTACACGACGGTCCGGCGCCAGGCAGTCGATCAGGGCATTACGGCCTTTCACGCTGTCACAGGTGTTGCCGGTAACTGGGTTAGATTCACCCATGCCACGTGCAGAGATCTTGTTAGAAGGAATACCTTTAGATACCAGGTAATCTACGACTGACTGAGCACGTTTCTCAGACAGTTTCTGGTTGTACTGCTCTGAACCGATGCGATCGGTGAAGCCCAGTACGACAACGGAACCATCTTTAGGATCCATTGAGCTCAGCTGGCTGTACAGCTGATCCAGAGCCTGCTGGCCTTCTGGCTTCAGGGTAGATTTGTTGAAGGTGAACAGAACGTCAGACTTCAGAGTGAAACGCTTAGTTTCAACAACTGGAGCTGGTGCTGGAGCCGGAGCTGGCGCCGGAGCAGCGACGTCATCCTGACCGAAGCGGTATGAAACGCCTACGCTCAGCATGCCGTTGTCTGGACGAGTACCAACGGTCTGTGCATCACCGATGTTGTTAACCCACTGGTAATCCAGACGGGTAGCCCAGTTTTTGGTCAGCGCATATTCAACACCAACAGCAGCCAGCGGAGATACGCCGGTGTCGTGGTCGCTGATGCGGCCAGTAGTTGGGTTAGTCTGCGTTGAGTCTGCACGCCATACCATGCCGCCCAGACGAGTATACACGTCCAGATCGTCATAGATTGGGTAGCTCAGTTTAGCAGCCAGCTGAACGCCCTGTGCTTTGAATGCGCCGTTAGTCACGTTGCCTTTGTTAGGCATGCGACCCAGCCAGTCATAGCCCAGCTCGAAGCCCAGGTATGGATTTGCCTGGTAACCAACGAATGCACCTGCACCCAGCTGGCTTTCATGAGTTGGACCGTCATTGTTTTCGTAACCGTTACCGTAGTAACCAGTGTCGTGATACTGAGACCAGCCCAGTTTAGCACCGGTGTACCAGGTGTCATCTTTCGGAGCGGCCTGCGCTACGGTAGCGAAGCCAGCCAGTGCCACTGCAATTGCGATAGCTGTCTTTTTCATTTTGCGCCTCGTTATCATCCAAATAGGCAATGAGCAAAAAGGTTGCTCTTGGTTTAAATCCTTCGCCGGGTCAAAACGCTCGCTTATGACTCTACCGCAAAAAACGGAGGTTATTGAGCACCCTGGCGAGCTAAAGTCTACAACGAGATTGGAAACTTACAAGTATGATGTGAGGCGCTTATGTAAAAAAAACAGCGATTTATACACAATTTCTAACAATTAGGCTGGTCTTATTGCCGCGGCAAAAAGCCCTAAAAACTTGCTAAACCATTGTCAACGCTCGAACTAACAGAATCAGTGGTTTAGCTGCGACAGATAAGAAAAATAGCTTGGGAAACTTCTGATTTTTACTTAATGAAACAAATCCGACTGAATTTTTATCGCAGTTTGCGGTCTGAGAGGCGCTTCTGATGTCCCGCTTGCACGCAAAATCAATCCCAGCGCTTCACCCTCTGCCGCCGCATTTTCAAGTTGACGTCGTTCATCTTCGTCAAGATCGTAAGGAATCCATGCCAGAACGACACTGTAATTTCCTGTACGCAATGCTTTAACCATCGCTTCAACCGCATTCAGACGTTCAGAATCGGCGATATGCATACTTTTATCCAGTGGTAATCCTGATTCCTGCAGCCAGGTGCGATTCAGTTTATATGCCGGTGTTAACCACAACTGCCAGCGCGATTGCTGACTCAGCTGCTGCAATAATGGCAACAGTAACATCTGCATCATACCGGGCTGTTCGCTGTAGCGTAACTCAGTAATTCCACCGCCCTGAGAGGCCGGAACGGAAGTGGACGCATAATGATGAGCATAGCGTGCATTATTAGGATGTTGTGTTCGCATAAGTTAATCACCAGCAGTGGACTGTATGAATATACAGTACTGTCATCCTGGATAAAGATCAACCCAAATTTCTGAAAACGCCTCGCAAAATCGCGACAAGATTAGTTGAAACGCTATTTATTCATTGAACCCGTTGACGCTTTTTTTTATCTTCTAATTACCTGATACCCAAGGTAATTTACGATATATTTCTTACATGGAGGTGGTGCAATGAAAAAGGTGAATCCGGTTGTAGAGCGCTCCAGAGCGCGCCTGGCCCCATTAGGAACAATAGAGTCGCGCACCCAGTTCGGAGGCTATGCCCTGGCTGTAGAAAGTGTGGTTTTTGCCTTAATTAATAAAGACGAACTCTATCTGCGTGCCAGTGAACCTTTGCGGGAATACCTTACAGATCGTCCGCTGCAACCCCTGATTTTTCGCAAGCGGGGCAAGCTGGTGAGTCTCAATTACTTTCGGGTCGATGAGGCGTTGTGGCGCGACCCTGACCATCTGCTGGCGCTCTCCGCTGCCTCTTTAGAAACGGCGCAACTTGAGTTGCAGGACCGACAATCCTCACCGCGGTTAAAAGATCTGCCAAATCTCAGCGTACGTATGGAGATGATGCTGTACGAGGCGGGCGTCATGAGCGTCAATCATCTCTACCAGATGGGGGCTAAACAGTGCTGGCTGAAGCTTAAAGCGATCAACCAGCACGTTGGGTTCCAGACGTTACTTGCGCTGCAGGGGGCCATCACGGGCCACCATGCCGCCGCGCTGCCGCAGGCGACACGGGCGGAGCTGAATGCGTGGTTCCAGCGCACGCTTTTATCAAACCCCAATCTCAGAAGCGGCGAAGGCTAATCAGTGATTAGCGTGCGGCGCAGGCGAGCCACATCGGGCATTAATGCCACCAGCAGACCGAGTTGCTGGAGCACCAGCGGCGCACGCGTATCCGCATCTGCGGCCAGCTGGCTGATTCGCTGAGCCAGTTGATGGCGCATCGTTTCTACGTGCTCATCGCTGACAACTTCCGTTTGCAGCACATCCTCCACATAGCAAACCGTATCATCCAGCAATGTCAGCAGTTCGGGTGCGGTAATTTTATCGCGGTGAGCGCCCAGCGCAGAAATGTAACTCAGAAACGAATGGTTGGAGCAAAGCAGTTGAAAAGCCGAATCGCGCAGCTTCTGGCTGGTGCGACTTTCACTGCTCATGTTTGAGACCACTGACGCCAGTTCAGCATCCGCGTTATGCGCATCACGCCGTGCAATGCGATAGGCGAGACGGTTATCTTTGCCCTGATGATATTGCTCCATGATCGCGTCCAGATAGCGGCAATTCGCTTTCAGCGTTCGTTCTGCCACGGCAGGTAACTGACGAAAGCGCCAGTCTGGCCAGATAAACGCGACAGCCAGCCAGGCCAGCCCACAGCCCAGTAGGGTATCCACTACCCGCGGCAGGGCAACTTCAAATCCTTCACCCAGCAGGTTAAAGCAGAGCAGCACCAGCAGAGTGATAAACAGCGTGGCCTGTGCATACTGCACCTGCCTGAAAGCGAAGAACAGGACGCCCGTGATCACTATCAGGATTAACTGACCTTCAATCGAAGGCACCAGCCATAAAACGGGCAGACCAATCGCAATCCCCGCCAGCGTTCCGCCGATGCGCAAGGCCAGTCGTCGCTGCGTTGCATTGTAGTTGGGCTGGCAGACAAACAGGCTGGTCAGCAAAATCCAGTATCCCCGCTCCAGCCCGGTTACCTGAATAAAACCATATCCAATACAGAGCACCACAGACATCCGAACCGCATGCCGGAACAGCGCCGATGCGGGCGAGAGGTGGCGGCTGAAGCGCAGCCGGATATCACTCCAGCCACTCAATCCTTCGCGTGACAGCAGATTGTCACTGTGCTGAGGATCTTCACCGGCCAGCGTCTGTTCTGATTCGATCGAAGCAAGCTGTGCGTCGATGGCGCGCAGGTTGCGCAGCAGCCAGAAAAGAGCACGGGTATGCGTAGCGTCAGGATCATGCTGCTCCAGACGTTCTATCGCTTTCTGTAATCGTTCAAATGCACGCTCAAAACGGCTGTCATGCACCCACCTTTGACGCATCAGAATGCAATGTGCCAGCTGGCGACAGGCCTGAGCCTGCATATTCAGCAGGCGCTGAAAGCGAAACAGAATTTCGTTGTAGCGCCAGTCGCCGCGCAGCAGATGATATTGCAGATGGGAAGAGCTGGCCCGTTCATGAATATCCTGCGCCACAAAGTAGTAGTGCAGACTACGGCGGGTGCCGCGCGACCCGCGATCGCCGCGCAGACGACTCTGCAGTGTGGTCTTGGTCAGATTAAGTTGCGCCACTAACTGGCTGTTGACCATCGCCGCATCGATAAACGCGGCATCATCCTGATCGCCTGCGTCGGGATCGAAAAGGTTCGCTTTGGCATCAAGGTAACGCGCCAGTTGTGAAAAACTCCCGGCCAGTTGCTCCTGCACCGGCCGGACCGGAAACATCAGATGGCCCAGTAATGTCAGCAGGTTGTACCACAGCGCGCCGACCAGCAGCAGCATCGGCTGCATATACCACTGGCTGAACAGTCCGATGCCGAGCATGGTATAGACCGCAATCAGCAGAGCACCAAAGGCGATAGTCGCATAGCGCTGGCCAAGGGCGCCCAGCAGAATAAAGCCCCAGGTCGAGATTGCCAGCCCGATAATAAAGGCGAACGGATAAGGAAACAGTAACTCGACTGAAACCGAGGCGATGCAGAAGCAGAGCAGGGTAATCAGCAGATTCTTCAGGCGACCGGCCAGGCGATCATCAAGATCGGCCAGCGCAGCAGCGACCACTCCCAGGGTCAGAGGGATCGTCCACTCAATCTGATGCAGCCACCAGGGAATGGCGGCGCAGCCACTCAGTGCAAACAGGATCCGCAGCAGATAGCGCCACGTACTGTTAAACAGATATTTGCGCCAGCCTGGCACGGCATCCGACATCATATTAGTAGCGGCGGGCATTGGCTTCGCGCGCGGCGCGCGCCTCTTCCACTGATACCACCCTGCGGCCAACCGGCCAGAGCGCGATAGCGGCGATCTTAAAGTTCGCAATCCCTACCGGAATACCGATGATACTGATGCACTGCACAATCCCCACGGAGATGTGCGAAAGGCAGAGCCACCAGCCGAAGAAAATCAGCCAGAAGATATTCAGAAAGGTGCCGCCGGTATTCAGAATATGACTCTTACTTTCCGGACGCAGTACATCAATATGCACCGCCTCGTTGCCAAACGGCAGCAGCGAGAGTTTGGTGATTTCCCAGCAGGAGCGGGTCAGCGGCAGGGTAAAAATCAGCACGATGCTGATTAACGTGGCAAACAGCCAGCTCAGGGTGGTGAAAAAACCGCCCAGAACAAAATTAAGAATATTTAAAACGGTGCGCATGATCTTCTTTTCCTTTTGCATTCCGCAAGATGTGACGCCAAGTTTAGCCTGTTTTAAGGCTGGAGCGCTAAGGGTCTGACAGGTAAACTCCCCCTAATCCTATTCTCTGACGTTGGTGTCGGCGTGGAACTGAAAGCAACCTCGATGGGCAAACGGCTTGCCCAGCATCCTTATAATCGTGTCCGTTTGATGGCGGCAGGCGTCGAAGTCAGCGGCGATAAGCATGAGTATCTGATCCCCTTTAACCAGTTACTGGATATCGCCTGCAAGCGCGGGCTGGTGTGGGGCGAGCTGGAGTTTTTGCTGGCCGATGAAAAAGTAGTCCGCCTGCATGGCACGGAATGGCAGGAAACGCAGCGCTTTCACCACTATCTGCTGCAGGCCTGGCAGAGCTGGAGTCTGGAGATGAGCGCAGTGTGCCGCGAGGTGCTGCAGGCGCTACGCGACGAAATCGAGGCGTTTGGCGCGCAGGATCGCTGGCTGAACCGCCACGAGTTGCAGGCGCTGAAAACCAACATCCTCAAACAGTTCGATGCATTGCCGATGCCGCTCTCCCGCTTAAAAGATTTTGCTGACTGCCGGGATAACTGGCAATTCTGTCAGCGCTGGCTGGAGCAGGGCGAAACGGCGTTGCGGCAGCGAAACCGTGACTGGACGGCCGCCATGCTCAACCGCTATCAGGATTTCTTTGCCAGCGTCGAGAGCACGCCACTCAATCAGTCGCAATGTGAGGCGGTGGTTAATGGCGAGAATTCTCTGCTGGTACTGGCAGGCGCGGGCAGCGGTAAAACCTCGGTGCTGGTGGCTCGTGCAGGCTGGTTAATGCAGCGCAAGCTGGCCAGCGCCGATCAAATCCTGTTACTGGCATTTGGCCGCCAGGCGGCTGAAGAGATGAACGCACGTATCCAGTCGCGGCTCTCCGCTGATGACATCCAGGCGCGGACTTTCCATTCTCTGGCGCTGCATATTATTCGTGAAGGCAGTAATAAGCAGCCGGTTATCAGCAAACTTGAGAGTGATGCCGATGCGCGTCGCACGCTGCTGATTCAGCAGTGGCGGCAGCAGTGTCATGAGAAGAAGGCGCAGGCAAACGGCTGGCGTCAGTGGCTGCGTGATGAACTGGAGTGGGAGTTGCCCGATGGGCCATTCTGGGAGGACGACAGGCTGGCAAACCGGCTGGCGTCACGGCTGGAGCGCTGGCTTGGTCTGATGCGCATGCATGGCGGTGCGCAGGCAGCGATGATCGCCGACGTGCCCGAAGAGATCCGCGATCTCTTCAGTAAGCGCATCAAACTGATGGCACCGTTGCTGAAAGCGTGGAAGAGCGCATTAAAAGAGGAGGGCGCGGTCGATTTTTCGGGTCTGATTCACCAGGCGATTGCCATTCTGGAAAAAGGACGGTTTATCAGTCCGTGGAAACACATTCTGGTGGATGAATTCCAGGATATCTCGCCTCAGCGTGCCGCGTTGCTGAGCGCATTACGCCAGCAAAATAAGCGTACCGCACTGTTTGCTGTTGGGGATGACTGGCAGGCCATCTACCGCTTTAGTGGGGCGGAGATGACGCTGACGACGGCATTCCATCACTATTTTGGTGAGGGAGACCGCTGCGTACTGGACACAACCTACCGTTTCAACGATCGCATCGGCGACATTGCCAACCGGTTTATACAACAGAATCCGCAGCAGCTGGCAAAACCGCTGAACAGCATTACCAAAGGCAATAAAAAAGTCGATTTCGCTGCTGGCACAGGATCAGCTGGAAGCCTTGCTGAACAAACTCAGCGGTTACGCGAAGCCTGATGAGCGAATTCTGCTGCTGGCGCGTTATCACTATCTGCGACCGGATTTACTGGATAAAGCCAGAACCCGCTGGCCAAAGCTCAATCTGGAATTTATGACGATTCATGCCAGCAAAGGTCAGCAGGCGGATTACGTTATTCTTCTGGGATTACAGCAGGGTAAAGAGGGCTTCCCGGCAGAGGCGCGCGAATCGATCATTGAACAGGGCTTATTACCGCAGCCAGAAGCGTTCCCTGATGCAGAAGAGCGCCGTCTGGCCTATGTGGCACTGACGCGCGCGCGTCAGCAGGTTTTTCTGATGTTCGATAAGGTAGCGCCGTCACCGTTTGTCGATCACTTCCGCGAGCTGGGTGTGCCGGTGCTGCGTAAAGCCTGAGTTACTTCAGACGATCGGCCAGATAGCGCTGATAGTCGGGGATCATAATCTCTACACTTTGCGCAAACAGTGGCGACTGAATGATAAAGTCAGCCGTGGAACGGTTAGTGGCTACCGGGATATTCCATACGGTAGCCAGACGCAGCAGTGCTTTGACATCCGGATCGTGCGGCACTGCGTTGAGTGGATCCCAGAAAAAAATCAGTGCATCGATCTTCCCTTCCGAAATCAGCGCACCCACTTGCTGATCGCCGCCCATCGGGCCGCTCAGCATGGCTGTCACATTCAGACCCGTATCGCGATTGATCAGATTCCCGGTAGTGCCGGTGGCATAGAGGATGTGCGATTCCAGCGCGGGCTGGTTTTGTTTCACCCAGTCAAGCAGGGCGGCTTTGCAGTGGTCGTGGGCGACCAGCGCGATATGTTTTGTGGTGCCGAGGGTACGAACAGTCTGTTCCATAAAGGCGTCCTGGTAAGGCTCATGCGCAAGAAGAGAGAGCACGAGTGTACCTCTGGCCTTTCGACTCTATCAACTCGTACGTAGCATTTTGACCAGCGTCAGAAGCTGCTGACGCGTGGCTTCATCGAAGCGGTGAAACCAGCGGTGCAGCGAGGGCAGTTCGGCCTGAGTAGTCCAGTCCAGATCGGCGGTAAGCCGGACGGAAGAGGGCGTTGCAGAAGGGGTATTTGCAAACCGCGGCACAGAGGCAATCTGGCGGGTGCGATTATAATTCAGCATCGCTTTTTCCATATCTGCGGATGTGGTGACCGGCAGGTGGTCGCGCACGCTGGTAATCTCCGTGCCTTTTTCATCCACCAGCTGAAAGTTCAGGCTGCGGTCAAAATGATAACGCTCGCGTTTTGTCTCCAGCGCAGGCAACCGAATGGTAATGGTTTTGGCAACCGCGGTGAACGTGACGATCATCGGCACCGACTGATAAGCGATGACGTTCTCATTCTGACCTTTGCGCTGCTGCTCTACCCGAAACAGAAACTGATGCTGACCGCGGTCCAGCTCCGGGCTGTCTGCGCCTTTGAGGAGGGAGCCTGAAATTTTTCGACCATCCAGCACCAGCAAATCGATCTGAGGATCGAGCTTTAATGTGATGGCAGAACAGGACGCCGAAACGAGGAGGGTAATTAACCCCGTAACAGCCAGCGACAGCTTCATTTCAACTCCGGTAACTGAAGACACAAAGGATGGTGTGTAGCAAATTCTTACATTATGGCAGTTAATTTACATTTAAACATATTTATTCGTGCGCGGGTTCAATTAATTTCGCTGAGGACTTACCCGCTAAAGGGCACGCCAATCTACACTCAACACTGGCCTGAAAGGAGATAAACATGAACGATCAGACAATTCGTGAGGTGCTGACGCGCACCCAACGTATCGCCTTAGTCGGAGCAAGCGATCGCCCCGAACGTCCCAGTTACGGTGTGATGAAATATCTGCTCGACCAGGGATATGAGGTGATCCCGGTCAGCCCGAAACTGGCAGGGAAAACGCTGCTGGGGCAGCAGGGGTATGCCAGCCTGGCGGATGTACCGGGCAAGATTGATATGGTGGATGTCTTTCGCAATTCTGAAGCCGCGTGGGGCGTGGCGCAGGAGGCTATCGCCGTGGGGGCAAAAACATTATGGCTGCAGCTGGGTGTGATTAATGAGCAGGCGGCGGTACTGGCACAGGATGCGGGCATGACGGTGATTATGGATCGCTGCCCGAAGATTGAAATTCCGCGTCTGGGAATAACGCGTCAGAAATGATGAGTGTGGCGGCAGAGCGTGCCGCCACAGATTAATGTCGCAGATGAGGTGCCTGTAATTGCTGACGTACCGATGCTGCCAGCTCATCCATTGAAGGCTGCTCAGGGTGTTCAATGCTGGTTTCGCCGGAAAGCTGAATCTCAGCAACGTAGGTATGTACCTGATCGCCTTCCTCATCTTCCATCACCACATGATACCAGGGCGCGGTGCGCATTTTCTCTTCCGCGCCAACATCTTCAATTTTAGGCTCATCTAACGAGTATTCAGGATCGACATCGACGATAACGCCCAGTACGCCGGACAAACGATGACGAACCTGCTGACCAATACCAAATTTACTGGCAATCATTGTGACCTCCGAAAAAAAGCTCTCTTACCAATATGGGGGCAGGAGCCGTTTTTTCAAGTCACATGACGCGGCAGGCGAAACCTTTCAGGTAGAGACCTTCCGGATAGCTGGCGATCACCGGATGATCTGCGGCCTGGCGGAACTGTTCGATAAACTGTACTTCGCGGCCAGCATCCAGCGCGGCATCGGCGATGATCTTCTGGAACAGATCGGTGGCCATCAGACCGGAGCAGGAGAAGGTCATTAATACGCCGCCCGGATTCAGTAACTGAATGGCGAGCATATTAATGTCTTTATAGCCGCGACAGGCGCCCATCAACTGGCTTTTGTTTTCGACGAACTTTGGCGGATCCATAATGATCAGATCAAATTTCTCGCCACTGTCACGATAACGGCGCAGCAGTTTGAAAACATCATCACGCTCAAATTGCGCGCGGGAGAGATCCAGCTCATTGAGTTCAACGTTCTGACGGGCAACGTCCAGCGCCTCCTGGGAGGTATCCACGCTGATCACTTCTTTACAGCCACCCATCAGCGCCGAAACCGCGAATCCACCGGTGTAAGAGAAGCAGTTAAGGACGCGGGCATCCTGTGCGTAACGACGCGTGGCGAGACGGCTGTCACGCTGATCAAGGTAATAGCCGGTTTTGTGACCGCCCTGGATATCCACCAGCAGCTTCATGCCATGTTCAGTAATCGGCAGCAGCGGCGGCGGCAGTTCACCGGTAACGGTGCCCTGCGTCAGCGCCAGACCCTCTTTCTTACGAACGGCGACGTCAGAACGGTCATAGATGGCGCAGCCAGGGAAACAATGCTGCAGGGCGGTGATGATCGCTGCACGCTGATATTCTGCGCCTGCTGAGAGCAGTTGCATCACTAAAAAGTTGCCAAAGCGGTCGATGGTAACGCCCGGTAAACCATCAGATTCACCGGCGATCAGGCGATAGCTGTCCAGACCATCGCGGGCCGCCAGCCATTCGCGCCACTGCTGCGCCTGTTCAAACCGGCGGACAAAGAAGGCGATATCGATGGATTCATCGGCCTGCCAGCTCCAGACGCGGGCGCGGATCTGCGACTCGGGTGAATAAGCGGCGCGAGCCAGCCATTTACCGTTGCTGTCACAAACGTCAATGGTTTCACCCAGTTGCGCTTTACCTTCCAGACGCGCAACGGCACCTGAAAAGACCCATGGATGGCGACGGAGCAGGGACTTTTCACGTCCCTTTGCGAGAATCAATCTGACTGTCATAGTTTGCTATGCTTACCTGAAAAAATGAGGCGCCATTGTCCGGTGGATAACGGGAAATTGCAACGAACAGCAGCAGGAGAGAATAATGTCAGCAGCCTGTTTTAAAGCATGGGTTCATGGCCGCGTCCAGGGCGTCGGGTTTCGTTACAGTACTCAGGCAGAAGCCAGGACGCTGGGCGTACTGGGCTATGCGCGAAATCTGGATGACGGCAGTGTCGAGGTGCTGGCCTGGGGTGAGGCGGAGCAGGTCGATGCGCTGATCGCCTGGCTTAAAGCGGGCGGGCCACGCAGCGCGCGCGTTGAAAAGGTGCTGGTGGAGCCGCACCAGCCCGCAGAGCCACCCCGCGATTTTACGACCGGTTAATTACAGACATTTCGCCGGCTTAGGCAGACCGGCGATTTTTGTCGCCTGTTTAGCCGGCCCTTCAGGGAACAGGCGGAACAGATAGCGGCTATTGCCTTTCTCTTCGCCATATTTCTGCGCCATCGCCTTCACCAGCATTCGCACGGCGGGTGAGGTGTTATATTCCAGATAAAAGGCGCGCACAAAATGGACCACTTCCCAGTGTGCTTCAGTCAGGGTCAGGCCTTCCTGATCGGCGATGTGGACAGCCAGTGCTTCACTCCAGTCGCCGGGATGCTTCAGATAGCCTTCGGCATCGACGGCGATTTCGTTACCGTTAAAATTCACGTGACATCCTCTTAGTAAATGACGGCGCAGTTTATCAAACCTGGCGGGCAGTAAAAGCAAAAACCCCGCCGAAGCGGGGTTTTACAGGCTACTGTCACTGCGGATTAGTTACTGCGGGCAAACCCCAGCAGGCTCAGCAGGCTGACAAAGATGTTATAGAGCGAAACATAGAGGCTGACCGTCGCCCGGATGTAGTTGGTTTCGCCACCGTGAATGATGTTGCTGGTTTCCCACAAAATCGCACCGGCTGAAAACAGAATGAACAGGGCGCTTATGGCCAGATGCAATGCAGGCAGCTGCAGGAAGATGTTGGTTACCACAGCAACCAGCAACACGACGAAACCTGCCATCATCATGCCGCCGAGGAAGGACATATCACGACGGGTGGTCAGCACGTAAGCCGAACAGCAGAAGAACACCAGCGCCGTGCCGCCCAGCGCCAGCGCTATCACGTCACCCATGCCTGCGGTTAAGAATGAGCTCAGGATAGGCCCCAGGCAATAACCCAGGAAGCCGGTAAAGGCAAAAGCGGCCAGAATGCCCATCGGGCTGTTAGCCAGACGGTAGGTTAAAAACATCAAGCCATAGAAGCCAACCAGCATCAGGATTAAACCCGGCGCAGGCAGGGCCAGCAGGGTGCTGGCGGTAGCCGTAACGGCTGAGAAGGCCAGGGTCAGCCCGAGAAGAAAATAGGTATTGCGCAGAACTCTGTGCGTTGACAGCAATGAGGACTGCGATGAGGTGACAATTCTTTCCATGTTGCGCTCCTTTAAGCAGAACACCAAATATGTGCCGAGAATACGCAGGCCATTAAAGAGGGAAAAGGCGTTTTACCCTTCTTTACGCGCTAAACTGCTAATTGTTTGAGCAGAGTGGCGATTTTGACACCGAAAAATCACAATCTGGCTGTTTTTCAGGCGAATAGACAGATAGGTGCTTTACATCCCTAAACGGGGTGTTTATAGTGCGCGTCATTGCGGAGGGGTGGCCGAGCGGCTTAAGGCAGCGGTCTTGAAAACCGCCGATGGGAAACCATCCGAGAGTTCGAATCTCTCCTCCTCCGCCACTTTATCTGCCCTGGGCAATAAAGCGGCAAAAATAGATGTTTTGCCAATGCAGTACAGTTTCAAAACGGAGGGGTGGCCGAGCGGCTTAAGGCAGCGGTCTTGAAAACCGCCGATGGGAAACCATCCGAGAGTTCGAATCTCTCCTCCTCCGCCACATTTTACAGGCCAGCACGCAGTGCTGGCCTGTTTCGTTTCGGCTCTCTCTGTTACTTCTTCCTGTCCGAAAAAAGCGTGCCACTCTCTGTGACGCGTGGCTGCGCATTCATCTCTCCGGTGCATCTCTGCTATAGTCCACTCACCGTTTTTGCAAACATCTGGCGCTTTTCTGAGGCGAGCTGAGTTACACTGTTGATTACATCGCTCTGAGGCGAGCTAATGGGTTGATAGCCAGAGTGTTTCTTTACTGAATGAATGGAATAGGCACAATGATCAAGAAACTGAGTCTTTGCGCATTGTCAGTGCTCGCTGCATTGCCGGTCGGAACGGTAGCATTTGCTGCTGAGGGTGATATGCAGCTGCAACAGGTGCTGATGTTAAGTCGTCACAATCTGCGTGCACCGCTGGCTGATAATGGCAGCGTGCTGGCGCAGTCGACCAAAAAGAGCTGGCCGCAGTGGGATGTTCCCGGCGGACAGCTGACCACGAAAGGTGGTGTGCTGGAAGTCTACATGGGTAACTACACCCGTCAGTGGCTGGCACAGCAGGGCCTGGTGAAGAACGGCAGCTGTCCTGACAGCAATAACGTCTTTGTTTACGCCAACAGCCTGCAGCGCACTGTGGCCACCGCCCAGTTCTTTGTTAATGGCGCCTTCCCGGGCTGTGACGTCGCTGTTTCTCATCAGGATGAAATGGGTTCCATGGATCCTATCTTCAATCCGGTTATTACAGATGGCAGTGAAGCATTCAATAAGAAAGCGCTGGCTGAGATGGCCGCTGCAAATGAAAAACTGTCGCTGAAGCCTGCCTTCCAGCGCCTGGAAAAGATTGTCGACTACAAAGCATCGCCTGCCTGCAACAATAAAAAGCAGTGCGACCTCAGCAGTGGTCAGAACACCTTCAGCGCTGAAAATGGTAAAGAACCGAATGTCAGTGGCCCGCTGAAAACGGGGAATTCCCTGATGGATGCGTTCACGCTGCAATATTACGAAGGTTTCCCGCTGGATCAGGTTGCATGGGGCCAGATCAAAACGCCTGAGCAGTGGAAAGAGCTGTCAGCGATTAAAAATGGTTACCAGGATGCGCTGTTTACCAGCCCGGACATTTCCCGTGAAGTGGCGGCACCGCTGGTGGACTACATCCGCAGTCAGTTAGTGGACCAGGACAAAGCCAACGCGCCAAAAATTACGCTGATGGTAGGCCATGACTCAAACATCGCCTCGCTGCTGAGCGCGTTGCAGGTCAAGCCTTATGAACTGCCTGATACCTTCGAAAAAACGCCGATTGGCGGTCAGGTTGTTTTCGAACGCTGGCATGATGCGAAAAATGATAAAGACCTGCTCAAAGTTGAGTATGTCTATCAGAGCGCCGATCAGCTGCGCAACGCAGACGTGCTGAGCCTGAAGAACCCACCGAAGCGCGTTACGCTGCAGCTGGCGGGTTGTGAGACCGATGCAAACGGCTATTGCAGCTGGGATCAGTTCTCTCAGGTGCTGAATGCTGCGTTGCAGGGCACGCCAATGCAGCCAGTGGCGGCACCACAACCGGCAGCCCAGTCTGACGACGACAGTGCGAAAGCCGCAGCGACCAATGACGCTGCTGCTGATAAGGCTGAAGCGGATAAAGCGACCGCGGCGAAAGAGAAGGCTGACGCCGATAAAGCTGCCGCTGAGAAGTCTGAAGCGGATAAAGCCGCCGCTGAAAAAGCAAAAGCGGACAAGGCAGCAGCCGATAAAGCTGCGGCTGAGAAGGCAAAAGCGGACAAGGCAGCAGCGGATAAAGCCGCCGCTGAGAAGGCAAAAGCAGACAAGGCAGCAGCGGATAAAGCCGCCGCTGAGAAAGCGAAAGCGGACAACGAGGCAGCGAAATCAGCCAGTGCCGATAAAGGTGCGGCTGACCAGGCTAACGACTCGAACACGCCTGCAACAGCGCACAACGACGAATCAAAGTCAGCGGCTGTGGCAACACAGTAATCGTGCTTTCCGGCTGATAATAAAAAAACCCCGTCGAGACGGGGTTTTTTTTATGGCTGCAAGGCGATTAATCCGCCACGACCACCAGTTTCTGGTTAGCAAACTCTTTGATGCCCAGGTCAGACAGCTCACGGCCATAACCTGAACGTTTCACGCCACCAAAGGGCAGCTCCGCTGAGGTGTCGCTCTGGGAGTTGATAAACACCATGCCGGTTTCAATGGCGGAGGCCAGTTTACGACCGCGTGCAATATCGCGTGTCCAGACCGAGCCGCCCAGACCATAGTGAGAGTCGTTCGCCAGCGCCACAGCCGCCTGATCGTCACCTATGACATAAACCTGCGCGACCGGACCGAAGAACTCCTGATAATAGGCGGGATTATCCGGGGTAATGCCAGTGAGAATGGTTGGCTGATAATAGCAACCTGCACCTTCGACGGCTTTGCCGCCCGTAACCAGTTTTGCGCCATTGGCGACGGCTTCGTCTACCTGTTTTACCAGGCGGTCACGCGCGTCAGCGGAAGAGAGCGGGCCAAGCGTAGTCTTCTCATCCAGCGGATCGCCCAGCGTAGCGGAACTCAGTGCAGCGCTGAACTGGCTGATAAAGCGATCGGCAATCTTCTCATGCAGAATAAAACGTTTTGCGGCGGTACAGACCTGTCCGCAGTTGCTGAGGCGAGCCTGCACGCCCTGACGTACCGCTTCATCAAGATCGGCATCATCCAGCACCACAAACACGTCATTGCCACCCAGCTCCAGCGTCGATTTCTTAAGATGCTTACCGGCCTGCTCAGCCACGGCGCTGCCCGCGCGCTCGGAACCAGTCAGGGCGACACCCTGTACGCGGTCGTCAGCAATCAGATCGGCGACCTGATCGGTGGAGATGAACAGGTTAGTCCAGGCCCCTTCAGGCGCACCCGCTTCACGAACCAGCTTCTCAAAGATATCGGCACAGTGCGGCACGATATTGGCATGTTTTGCCAGCACCGGGTTACCCAGCGCCAGGTTAGGTGCCAGCACGCGCATCAGCTGATAGTAAGGGAAGTTCCACGGCTCGACGGCGACTAAAACGCCAATCGGGTGATACTCAACCCAGGCTTCGCCCAGATCGCTGGGATAGGACTGCGGCTGCAGAATACGTTCCGCATTCTCTGCGTAGTAGCGGGCAATCTGCGAGCAGATTTTCACTTCTCCGCGGCTCTGACCAATCAGTTTACCCATCTCTTTACTGGCGATGGTGGCCAGTTCTTCCGCGCGGCTATCAATCAGGTCAGCCAGTTTTTTCAGTACCTGCAGACGCGGCTGAATATCACCTTTGCTCCATGAAGAATGGAAAAGGCGATCGGCCACTTCGAGGGCATGGCTGACGGCGGCTTCATCGTGTGACGGCCAGCTTTTCAGCAACTGGTTGTTTGCGGGATTAATGCTTTGGTAGGAAGACATAGCGTACTCCTTGGTGAGCTAAAAATTGAGGGCGGGAAAGTCCCGCCCCTGAATCAGACGTTCTTACGTTCTACGGGCTTGTCATCCCAGGTCAGGAGATCTTTATCGGTTTTTTCAAAGGCGCGAATCAGCACGTCATCACTGCCTTGCTGACGCCAGATCTCTTCTGCCAGTTTTTCATCGTAGTCAGCCACTTCGAAAATGGCCTCGGCAATTTCAGGGGAGGTATGACGCAGACTTGCCCATTCGCCAACGTGATGTGCTTTCGATTGTTCAGTAGACATACTTTTCTCCTTTGATTAAATCAGTCCTGCAGTTTGACGGTCAGTCCGGCAACATGTTCGCCCTGAAAACGGGCGATATTCAGTTCCGCTTCGGTAGGCTGACGCGAACCATCGCCGCCCGCCAGGGTGGTGGCTCCATAAGGCGTTCCACCGCGAACCTGTGAAATATCGAACAACTCTTTGGTTCCGTAGCCGATTGGCACAATCACCATGCCGTGATGCGCCAGGGTGGTCCAGACAGACGTGATGGTCTGTTCCTGTCCGCCGCCGGTGCCGGTTGAGGTAAAGACGCTGGCAACCTTGCCAAACAGCGCGCCTGACGCCCAGAGTCCGCCGGTGCGATCCCAGAATGTCCGCATCTGTCCGGCCATGTTGCCGAAGCGGGTCGGGGTACCGACGATAATTGCGTCATAGTGCGGCAGCAACTCGGGCGTGGCTTCTGCTGCCTGCTGATCGGTTTTGCCGCCCACCTGTGCAAAGCGATCGGCCTCCATCGTTTCTGGTACCCGCAGGATATCCACTTCCGCGCCGGGAACCCGACGAGCGCCTTCTGCAACCGCGTTCGCCATTGTTTCAATATGTCCGTACATCGAGTAGTAGAGCACCAGAATCTTAGCCATTGATCTCTCCAGATGGTTTTGACGTCCAGAAAAAGTATAGAAGAGCTTTCGTTTTACGCAGGCGATGCCTAAGCCGGAACGGAGGAGTCGGGCAATAAATCAGCAGCTAATCGGTTGTAAGTCGGCAGAGTGTTCGTTGTTTAGCCAAATTTCTGGTGATTACTCTGTTGCTAAATGTGACTGGCGGACGAGTGAAGGGATAATCTGGCTATTATTTAAACATGGGCTGCTCCCGGGTTTCGGGCCGTCAGCCCTCTGTTTTTAATTCTTAATTATCGCACTACGCGACAGGAGCAAATCATGACAACACATCGTGGGGGTTCTGGAAATTTTGCTGAAAACCGTGAACGTGCCGCAGAAGCGGGACGTAAAGGGGGAAAAAACAGCGGCGGTAATTTTAAAAACGATCCGCAGCGCGCCGCGCGTGCCGGGGAGAAAGGGGGGACGCAGCAGTCCTAAAAAACCGGACGCATAACCCCACACTGCCGCCGGTTGAGACCGGCGGTTAACGTCGTTGCTTTTCCCCCCTCGCTCTCCCCACAATATTGTCCGGACACATTATCAGGTGAATTATGTCGGACACACTCCGCGGTTTAACCCTGCGCCTGACGCGGCAGGAGCTGGTATTACTTTTCATAACCATGATCTGGGGCGGCACCTTTCTGGTGGTGCATCGTGCGATGCAGCACTCCGGCCCGTTCTTCTTTGTCGGCCTGCGTTTTGCCACCGCCGCGCTGCTGCTGGCGCTCTTTTTCCGCCGCTATCTGGCAGGCATGACCTGGCTGGAGGTGAAAGCGGGTGCGCTGATTGGCCTGTCGATCGCCGGGGGGCTATGGTCTTCAGACGTGGGGAATGCAGACCATCTCCAGCAGTCAGTCCGCCTTTCTCACCGCACTCTATGTCCCTGTCGTGCCGTTGCTGCAATGGCTGTTTCTGCGCCGTCCGCCGGGATTGATGTCGTGGCTGGGGATTGTACTGGCGTTTACCGGCCTGTTGCTGGTGGCCGGGCCGCAGGATGGTCGCATCACTCTGAATGCGGGTGAAATAGCGACGCTGATCAGTACCCTGGCGATAGCTGCCGAGATCATCTTAATCAGCCGCTATGCCGGTAAGGTCGATGTGCGCCGTGTGACCCTGATCCAGCTGGCGGTGGCGTCGCTGTGCGCCTTTGGTCTGATGATCCCCAATGGGGAAACGGTGCCTGCCATCTCAACGCCGCTGCTGCTCAGCGCGCTGGGGCTGGGTGCGGCCAGCGCCCTGATTCAGGTCACCATGAACTGGGCGCAACGCAGCGTTTCGCCGACCCGCGCTACGGTGATTTATGCCGGGGAACCAGTCTGGGCTGGCGTCGTGGGGCGTATTGCGGGTGAGCGCCTGCCTGCGCTGGCGTTGCTGGGCGGCGCGCTGATCGTCTGCGGGGTGATCGTCAGTGAGCTGCGGCTGAAACGAAAAAAGCGGTGCAGCCTGCTGCCACACCGCTGGAGTAGGTCGTTAACCCTGCTGTCGCGCCAGTGGCTTGTCCTGCTTTGCCGCACTGCGTCGGCGCAGAATCGCATTGAGGATAATCGCGCCAAAGGTGGCGGTACCGATACCCCCCCAGCGTGAAAGAACCGATTTTCAGCGCGAAATCACCGGCACCGAGCACCAGTGTGGTCGCCACCATGATCAGGTTACTGTTCTGGCCTAAATCAACATGGTTCTGTACCCAGATGCGGGCACCCGCTACCGCAATCAGCCCGAACACCACAATGGATGCGCCGCCAATCACCGGTGCCGGAATAGTGTGGATCAGCGCACCAAACTTCGGCGAGAAACCGGCGAGGATGGCGATGACCGCCGCGGCGACAAATGCCAGCGTAGAATAGACTTTGGTCACCGCCATCACCCCGATATTTTCGGCATAGGTGGTGACGCCACTGCCGCCGATCGAGCCGGAGAGCATGGTGGCCAGGCCATCGCCAACAAAAGCGCGTCCCATGTAAGGATCGAGATTGCGTCCGGTCATGCCCGCCACCGCTTTCAGATGCCCGAGGTTTTCAGCCACCAGAATGATCGCCACCGGGGCGATAAGCACCATCGCCTGCAGATCAAAGGTGGGAGCGGTGGTGTGCGGCAGACCAAACCAGGCGGCCTGTGACAGCAGGGTAAAATCGACCGGCTTACCCAGCCCCAGACCGTTGGTCAGCAGTGCATAGATCGCCCAGGCCAGAATCAGGCCGACCAGAATCAGCAGTCGCTGAATCATCCCGTGGGTAAATACCGCTACCAGACCAATGCAGAGTACGGTCATCACCGCAACCCAGCTGTCGAACGACGAGGCGGAGACGCTGTGAACCGCAATCGGGGCCAGATTCAGCCCGATAGCCATCACCACTGCACCGGTCACGACCGGCGGCATCAGATTTTCAATCCAGCGCGTGCCGGACTTCATCACCACCAGACCAATCAGCGTGTAGAGCAGGCCGCAGGCTATCACGCCGCCCAGCGCCACGCTGAGATTGGGATTCAGCCCCTGACCGCTGAAGCCGGTTACCGCAATGACCACGCCGACAAAGGCAGCGCTCGACCCGAGATAACTGGGCACCCGACCGCCGGTGATAAAGAAGAACAGCAGCGTGCCTATACCCGAGACCAGAATGGCCAGATTGGGATCCAGCCCCATCAGCAGGGGCATCAGCACCGTTGCGCCAAACATCGCTACCGCATGCTGTAAACCCAGCACCAGCGTCTGCCCCAGAGGCAGGGTCTCATCCGGGGCGATAATACCGTTTTCTGTTAATGCCGACTTCTTTTGCCATTGCGGAAACCAGGATCGTGCCATCGTCTACTCCAGAGCGTTATGAATGCCGGTGGGATTCAGGGAAGCGTTAACAGGCATCCTGCCGCAACAGGGGGATGGTATCCCCGGTCAAACCACGCCAGACCGTGGGTGTCATCATTGCGCACTAACCCCACGACTTCGCAGAACAGCGTGTCATGCGTACCGACGCTGACAATCTGAGTAATGCGGCAGTCAAAGGACGCGACGGCGCCGCTCAGCACCGGCGAGCCGGTCACGGCCGTTGACCACTCAGCGGCAATAAAACGATCAGCCATTGGCGTTTTGCCGCCGAACAGATTGGAGAGCGTTTCATGGCCCGCCGCCAGCGTATTGACGCAGAGCTGCATGTTTTCGCGGAACACCGGGTAAACCGAGGCAGAGCGGTTAAGGCAGACCAGCAGCGTCGGCGGCGAATCCGTGACGCTGCACACCGCCGAGGCCGTAAAGCCTGCGCGTCCGGCCGGGCCTTCAGTGGTGATGATGTTGACCGCAGCACCCAGCCGCGACATCGCATTACGAAACTCAGTTTTCTCAACGGCAGGGGTAAGGGTATCCAGGCTCATCGTGTTCTCCGCGAAAAGGTTATCCGACGACGCGCTGCAGCGGCTGCACGTCATCAGTCTGATCCAGCCACTGCAGCAGCAGGGCATTAAAGTTTTCGGGGGCGGTGACGCTCATGGCGTGGCCGCCCCAGGCCATCATCTGTTCAGTCGCATTGGGCAGCGCCGCGGCCAGCTCAGTTGAGCAGCTCCACGGCACCAGCAGATCGTCCTGGCTGGCGATCACCAGCACCGGTTGTGGAATGGCAGCAGCCCGCGCGCTGAAGTCGGCGCTCATCAGGGCGTGCAGCCGCCGCATCAGATTTTCCATCCCCTGAAAATGTGCGACGTGATGGCTATCTTCCTGATCCAGCCGTGTCTGATGCTGTGCCATCCACTCCGCAGGATAGAGAAACAGCGGCTGAGCGCGGACAAATGCCTCGACGCCGACGTTGAGCAGCAGGTCCTGGCGTACCTGAAAGCAGCGACGGGTATGGGGATGCAGCGCCAGCCAGCCATTGATCACCGCGATCCGTTCGATCCGATCCGGATAATCCAGCGCCAGCTGCATCCCCATCAGACCGCCCAGCGCGTGACCGATCAGGCTGAAGCGCAGGATGCCGTGCTGCGCCAGCGCGGCGGCCAGTTCTGACGCCATCATCGCCATGCTGTAGCCTTCCGGCAGTCTTTCAGCGCTGCGACCGGTGCCGCGCTGGTCATAGGTCACCACCCGATAGCGTGCCGTTAGCGCGGCCAGCTGCGGCTGCCAGAAACCTGCCACGCCGCCCAGACCGGATGAGAGCACCAGTGTCGGTGCATCGGGATTTTGCAGACCCAGAATATCCAGCTGCATCAGACCTCCGCTTTGCCGATGTGCGCCACGCTGGCGATCTCAATCAGCGCATCAGGCTTGACCAGACCGCACTGAATACAGAAGCGCGCCGGTTTTTCGCCGGGAAAGAACTCGGCATAAACCTGATTCACCGCGGCGTAGTTCGACCAGTCGGTGATAAAAATCGAATTAAACGTCACATCGGTCATGCTGCCACCGGCGGTCTCGATCACCTTTTTAATGGTTTCCAGCACGTGGCGGGTCTGCGCTGCGGCATCACCCACATGCACCACGTTGTTGTCAGCATCAAACGGCAGCGTACCCGAGACATAGACCACGCCATCCGCCAGCGTGCCGGGAACGAACGGGGCGATGGGGGTGGAGGTGCCTGGCGGAACAATAATACTTTTCGGCATAGCGTCGTCCTTATCGTGGATTAGCGGGCATTCAGGCTTTCGCAGAAGGTATCGACATCCGATACCCAGCCAAAAAAGGTTTCGATATTGAACAGGGCAGCCTGCTGAGCAAAGGGGGGGCCGGCCTGATAAGTGGCGTCTTCCAGCACCACGCCGAAGTACTCCAGAAAGAAGCCGTCGCGCAGCGTCGATTCAACGCAGACGTTGGTGGCGATGCCGGTAAACATCAGATGACGGATCCCGCGGCTGCGCAGCATGCTGTCGAGCGGGGTGTTATAGAAGCCGCTGTAACGCGATTTCGGCAGCACGATGTCACCGGGTTGCGGCACCAGTTCATCGACCAGCGCGTAATCCCAGCCGCCTTTTGACAGCAGCGAGCCCTGCAGTTCAGGCCGTTTACGCATGGTTTTCAGGGCATTCGATTTGTGGAAATTGGGGGGAACCGGCGTCGCCCGCTTCTACATAGTCACTGTCCCAGCCGTTCTGGAACCAGATGATCTGGACACCTGCCGCACGGGCCGCCGTCACCGCCTGATGGATTTTCGTAATCACCGGCTTGGTGGCGGAAACATCGAAGCCCGCCAGATCGAGATAGCCGCCTTCAGTGGCGTAGGCGTTCTGCATATCCACGACAATCAGCGCAGTCTGGCCAGGCGGAAAGGCGATCGGCTCTGGCCGCGCCGGCAGTTCAACCTGGGGAACATCCGGCGTGTGAGCACAATAAACGGTAGCCATCATGCCACCTCCTGCTGTGCGTCGAGCAGGGCGCTGCGACAGGCCATCAGCGGCTGAATGTGCTGCCCGAAGTTCTCGATACCCTGCAGGAAGTCATCAAACGTCAGCAGCACGCCGTGGGTGCCTTCGACCTGCGCAACCTCATCCAGCATCCGCGCCACGCTGGCATAAGATCCCACCAGGGTGCCCATATTGATATTGACTGCCGAGGTCGGATCCGCCATCTGGCGCACATTGGTGTCGCTGCCCGATTTGGTGTCCTGCTGACTCTGGGTGGTGAGCCAGGAGAGCGCCTCTTCATCCGCACCGGCTTTGTAGTGTTCCCACTTCGCCCGCGCTTCTTCGTCCGTTTCAGCAGCGATGATCATAAACAGCACATAGGAGCCGACATCGCGGCCCGCTTTTTCAGCGGCCTGCTTCATGCGAATCGAGGTAGAGCTGAACGCGGCAGGCGTGTTAACACCTTTACCAAAGCAGAAGTTGTAATCGGCGTGCTGAGCAGAGAAGGCCATACCGGCATCGCTCTGTCCGGCGCAGATCACCTTCATCGGGCGCTGCGGCTGCGGACTCACCCGGCAGTCGTTCATGGTGAAGAACTCACCTTTAAAATCCGATTTTCCGGTGCCCCACAGGTCGCGCAGCACGGTAACGTATTCGGTCAGATAAGCGTAGCGGCTGCTGAAGTACTCATCGCCAGGCCACATTCCCATCTGTTCATATTCCGGCTTCTGCCAGCCGGTCACCAGGTTGACGCCAAAGCGACCGCCTGAAATGGAATCGATGGTGGACGCCATGCGCGCCACAATCGCCGGAGGCAGCGTCAGGGTGGCGGCGGTTGCGTAGATCTCAATGCGTGATGTCACGGCGGCCAGGCCAGCCATCAGGGTGAACGACTCGAGATTATGATCCCAGAACTCGGTTTTTCCGCCGAAGCCGCGCAGTTTGATCATCGAGAGCGCAAAATCGAAATGGTAATGCTCTGCTTTCAGCACGATCGCTTTGTTCAGTTCAAAGGTCGGCATGTACTGCGGCGCATTGGACGAAATCAGCCAGCCATTGTTACCAATCGGAATAAAGACGCCTATCTTCATGTGAAACCTCGTTGCGATGGGGGAAAGGTGTTTCACGCGCTGCACTGCATCCTGCATCGTCCGTGTGGGCCGCGCTCAGTCACAATTCTGCAAACTGTGTGCCACTTTTTTTTATTGTTTTAAATAACAGTGAGTTAAAATTAACCCGAAAGAGGTAAGTGGAGTAACTGGTCCATTTCAGACCGTCTGGTCAAAATTCGCTGCACGTTTTCCATGCAGGCTGAGCAAAAAAGGTGCAGGGCGCGGATTGGGCAGCGATGAATCCCTTTGCTATGATGCGCTGACACCAGAAGGATGAGGTAAACGTGTGAATACCGATGAAAAAAAGCCAACGCGACGTTCGCGTGCGGTCGCAGCGAAGCGGGCCGCCATACTGGAAGCGGCATTAACCTTCTTCTCACAGTTTGGCATTCACGGCACCAGCCTCGATAAGGTGGCCGAGCTGGCCGATGTCTCTAAAACCAATCTGCTCTACTATTTTCCCTCTAAAGAAGTGCTCTATGTGGCGGTGCTTAAGCAGATTCTGGATGTCTGGCTGGCACCGTTGCGCGCGCTGGCGCACGATCAGGATCCATTGGTCGCGATTCGTCGCTACATCCGGCTGAAGCTGGAAGTGTCGCGCGATCATCCTCAGGCTTCCCGGCTCTTCTGTCTGGAGATGTTGCAGGGTGCTCCGCTTCTGAAAGGGGAGCTGGCAGGCGATCTTAAGCAGCTGGTGGATGACAAAGCGGCAATTATTGAGCGCTGGATTGATGAAGGACGACTGGCGGGCGTACAGCCGCAGCATCTGATCTTTATGCTGTGGGCCACCACGCAGCATTACGCCGATTTTGCCACTCAGGTTGAGGCCGTTACCGGCCAGACGCTCAGCGATCCGGCGTTTTTCGATCAGGCTGTTGATAACGTGCAGCGCATGATCATCGAAGGGATTCGCGTACGCTAATTCAGGATACATCCACGGTTCAGGTACGGAGTTAATCAATGGATTCTGTTTCGCAGCTGGTGCTGGGTGCCTCAGTCAGTGTCGCAGTGATGGGACGTCGGGTTCCGGTCTGGCAGGCCGCGCTGGTGGGCGGCGTCTGCGGCACCTTACCCGATCTCGATGTCTTTCTTGATCATGGCGATGCGATACGCAACATGACCCTGCATCGCACGGAAACGCATGCGCTGCTCTGGCTCACGCTGCTCTCGCCACTGATCGCGTGGCTGGTGGCGGGGCTGTTTCGCCAGCGGGTGAAGTGGGCAGCATGGTGGCCTGCCATCTGGCTGGCGCTGATTACCCATCCGCTGCTCGATTTGATGACGGTGTATGGCACCCAGCTTGGCCTGCCGATCACCGATTATCCTTATGCCATCGGCAGTATCTACATCGTCGATCCACTCTATACCCTGCCGCTGCTGGCAGGCCTGGGCGTCGCGCTCTGGCGGCGCAGTGATAAAGGGCTACGGGGAAACCGGCTCGGGCTGATGCTGAGTACCCTTTATCTGGTCTGGAGCGTGGTGATTCAGGGCGTCGCAGGCTGGCAGATCAGAGCGTCGCTGGCGGAGCAGGGTATTCCGGACAATAAAGTGCTGGTGACGCCCACGGCCTTTAATACGCTGGTATGGCGCAGCGTGATTATGACGCCGGATCGCTATGGCGAAGTTTACTGGTCGCTGTTGTCGCCCTCACGGCCACTGCAGGTGGCGTGGTACCCGCGTCATCCTGAACTGTTCGACGCCTTTCGGGGCAGCTGGTATGCAGAACGTGTCGCCTGGTTCAGCCACGGCTTCTACGCGCTGCGGGAGCAGGACGGGCAGACGACGATTGCCGACCTGCGCATGGGCGAAGGCGATAAGTATACCTTCACCTTTGGTCTGGGCACGCCTCAGCAGCCCGATCCCCGGCCGCAGCGCTTACCTTATGAACGCCCCTCTTTATCCGCCATTTTCTCTGCGCTGGGCGATCGCCTGTAAAAAAAAAGCCCGGTCATCTGACCGGGCTTTGTTCATGATATTACCGATTAGCGGCTACGACGATTACGCAGCATCCAGCCGACACCCAGCAGGGCAAACCAGAGTGGCGTAACCATCAGCGCCTGGCGCGTATCTTCCTGCAGCGTCAGCAGCACCAGCACAAATGCGAAGAATGCCATGCAGACCCAGCACATGAATTTGCCCAGCGGCATCTTAAATGCCGACTCCGCATGGCGCTGCGGATGCTTTTTACGGTAGGCCAGATAGCTGCACAGAATGATGGTCCAGACGAACATAAACAGAATGGCCGAGACGGTGGTCACCAGCGTGAAGACCTTCATTACATCCGGGATCAGGTAGATCAACGCCACACCAATCAGCAGGCACAGGCAGGAGAAAAACAGGCCGGTAGTCGGCACCGCACGGGCAGAGAGTCGGCCAAAGGCGCGGCTGGCCACACCCTGCTGCGACAGGCCATAGAGCATACGGCTGGTGGAGAAGATGCCGCTGTTGGCTGAGGAGGCGGCAGAAGTCAGCACCACAAAGTTAACGATACTCGCAGCCGCAGGCAGACCAATCAGAACGAACATCTCAACAAACGGACTGCGATCGGCCATCACCTGGGTCCAGGGCGTTACCGCCATAATCACCATCAGCGCCAGCACGTAAAACATAATGACCCGCAACGGAATCGCATTAATCGCGCGCGGTAACACTTTATGCGGATTGTGGGTTTCAGCCGCTGCCGTGCCCACCAGTTCAATGCCGACAAAGGCAAACACCGCAATCTGGAAGCCGGCAAAGAAGCCGCTGAGGCCTTTCGGGAACATGCCGCCGTGATCCCAGATGTTGCTGAGTGACGCTGTGCCGCCGCCCGGTGAGGGGTAGTGAATCGATACCAACACAATCCCGGTTACGATCAGCGCCACAATGGCGACGATTTTAATGATCGCGAACCAGAACTCCATCTCGCCAAACAGCTTGACGGTGGCAATATTGAGCGCCAGAAAAACCACCACGCAGAGCAGCGCGCTCATCCAGATCGAGAAGCCCGGAAACCAGAGCTGGAAATAGGCGCTGATTGCCACCACGTCGGCAATGCCGGTTACCACCCAACAGAACCAGTAGGTCCAGCCGGTAAAGTAGCCCGCCCACGGGCCAAGCAGATCAGCGGCAAAATCGCTAAAGGATTTGTACTCAAGGTTGGAGAGCAGCAGCTCCCCCATGGCGCGCATCACAAAGAACAGCATAAAACCGATGATCATATAGACGAAAATGATCGAGGGGCCAGCCAGGCTGATGGTTTTACCTGAGCCCATAAACAGGCCGGTACCGATAGCGCCACCAATGGCGATCAGCTGGATGTGACGATTGTGCAGATTACGCTGGAGTTTATCGGGCGTTTCGTGGGTGCTTGCGGTTTCTTTAGATTGATCAACCATAGAATTGTCTTTCCTGTCGTGATGTTGTGTTCAGCTCTGCTGGCTGTTAGTCAAGGCGTCTGCCTGAGGGCAAGTCGGCATAAGATAGAGGAAGAGAGCCGGAATCGGGTAACGCTTTTTTACCAATTGTGATGCCTGCCATCCCGGAAGCGGCAATAAAGCGCGATTTTGTTCAAACCTTCGTCAGCCTGGGTAATTATTCATCACGTTATGTCAGTCAGGCGGCGTGAAGGGCGATGGGCTTCTACACTTTTTGTTTGCTAATCATCATGCTGCGAGAGGGACTATGCGCACGATTATCCTGTTTTTGCTATTGCTTGCGCTGGGATGGGTCAGCTTACCCTGGCTTAAGCAGCATCTGCCGCCGCAGTTTAATCCCTTTACGCCACTCTCTGTTACCGATCCGCCGGGCTGGATGACGCAGATTAAGATGAAAAGGCTGGCCAGCGATCCCGACGCATGTCTGGCGGTGATGCGCCGCGCTCAACAGGCGGGCTGGGTCAGCTTCAGCGAGCGTCCGGACGTCACGGGTCACTGTCCGCTCAGTCATCCGCTGCGGGTTCAGAAATTTGGCCCGGTCAGCCTCAGCAGCAGCTTTCTGGCCAGCTGTCCTATGGCCGTCGCCAGCACCATGTATGCTCTGCGCAGTCGTGAACAGACCGCCAGAGAGATGCACAGTCCACTGGTACGAATTACGCATGTCGGCAGTTACGCCTGCCGTAATATTTATCATCGTGCCCAGGGGCGGCTCAGTGAACATGCCACCGCCGATGCCTGGGATGTGACAGGCTTTCAGCTGGCTGATGGCCAGCGGCTTGAGGTCAATCGTCACTGGCAACAGCCGGAAGAAAAAGCAGCAATGCTTCATACGCTGTGGCGTGGCGGCTGTGAGGTATTCGGCAATGCGCTGGGGCCGGACTATAACGCCGCTCACGCCTCACATTTTCATCTGGGTATGCGTGGTGCAGGCTACTGCCGATAAATCATCAGACAGGATTAATACCGTGTTTGATTAAGAAATGTTCTTATGGTGCCAGTAAAACCCATCCAGTTATCATTGCTGAACCTGATCCCTTACTGAAATAGTCTGACAACAGGTCAGGATGCGCATAAAAAAAGCCGATTTCAGGGCCATCTGTAAGAATAAAACGATGCCTGCGGGATAAAACCCTTGTGCAGATTCTCAGCCTCATTTGCTCAGCGCCTGCTGGCGGCATGATGAAATTATTTCACGGTTGCGCTGGCAGAAATAAGGGAAAGGTATCGCATAAATAAAGCGTGCGTGATTGAGAAAAGAACGGATTTTTCCTGCAAATTTATTTTCATATGATTTAGTTGCGTGACTATCGGGAAAGTGATTTAACTGATTAAAATAGAGTCAGTGTTGAGCATTACGCCATAAATAGTGATCTCCGCCACGTATTGCGGTCAGACAGCAGAGTAAGTAAACGAGACTTTACGGACGCGCTGTCCTGGATCAGGTATTCGCAGTCAGATAAGTCGATAAACCACAGCAGCATGTGAATCGACGGGCACAGAGCATGGTCGGGCAGGGGAGACCAGAAAAGGTTTATTAAACAGCACATCGTTACGCTTACAGGGCTGCCACGGAAAACCGGGACAGGTCTTTCACCGGCAAGCGCGTGGCGCGGGCAGCATGCCGGTTAGCTGCCTCAACAGACGCCACAGGGGCTGAGGGGTCGTCTGACGAAACCGGTCCTGATGCTGCAAAGAGAGAGCCGGGCTTATTTCCTGATAAAAAATATGTCAGAAATTTGTCACTGCCGCTTCGCTTATAACGGAGTAATTAACGCCTTGTTTACTCGTTATTTACCCAACAATCAGCATCGCGATTCAATATTTTCAGCAGACGTTTCGGGTCTGAAATAAAATTGCACTGGAGGTCAGGGATTGAAATCCTATCAGAAAAATCTTATTCTCCTGGGGTGATTGAAATTGCTGTGATCGGCCTCACCTTGTAAAGGCAGGAACACTTTTTCACTCCGCTCCAACGGTGAAAGGTTAAATGCGCTGTAGATCGCGACAGATTCGTCCTGAACGATAAATTAATTTTCTTCTGCAAATTTAATTTTATCCGATGAATCCGAATGAATATTACCGGAAGGGCGAGTGAAATTAACGCTGAGGCAATATGAGCACTGAAAATTATTTCGCCTGGCGACATGAAGCGAAAGAACAATTTCAGGCATTAACGGTTTCTTCTGAATTGAAGCCGTTATTGCAACAATTTACTGAATCATTAGGCTTCGATTATTTTGCCTTTTTGATTCAGCACCCGGTGCCTTTTAACCGACCGCGCATTCATTTACATAGCACCTATCCCAGATTATGGGTTAAACGCTATGAGAAGCAGAATTATTACGCTGTCGATCCGGTGCTCAGGTTGTGTCAGCGACCGGGCAAAGGCATGGCGTGGACGGAGGAACTCTTCGCCGACGCCGGCAATTTGTGGCATGAGGCGAGAGAATATGGGCTGCAGAGCGGATTTTCTTGCTCTGCAATGGCACCAAATCGCGTCATTGGTATATTATCTATATCGTCGCAACAGCCCATTTCTGTCCAGCTCTGCCATGCTGAGCTGGAGGTGAAACTACACCTTTTAGCGGAACTAAGTCTGGATACGCTGGAACGCTTTAGCGATGATGCAATGATGGTACTAAAAAAAGAGTTTAGTCAGCGCGAGCTGGAAATTTTGAAATGGACAGCCGAAGGAAAAACGGCGGTCGAAATTTCACTTATTTTATCCATCTCTGAACATACCGTTAACTTTCACCAAAAAAATATGCAAAAGCGTTTCAATGTTTCCAATAAAACGCAGATTGCCTGCTATGCAGCGGCAATCGGACTGATCTGAACATAAAGCAACGGCTACATTTCGCCGTTCCTTTGCACAGGTCTGTTGTCTACCCTGCGCCGGGACTTTGCCAGGCTGGCGCAAAGAAATCATTGCAAACATGGGGATGTCAGAGGCGCATGATGAAAATAGTGCAAACGCAATTAAAGGATATGCCATCCTCTTTGCTTGCCGAACTCGGCAGCTACCGATACAGCGTCTTTGCGCGCGGCGAAGGGTGGTCAATTCCGCCACGCCTGAGCACGCCAGGACAGGAATATGATCGCTACGATCGTTCAGATGTCACCTGGCTGATCGCATGGAATGCGCGGGAGGGCATCAGCGGCTGTGCGCGTCTGATGCCCTGGTTCGAACCTGAACTGAGTGAAGGCATCGTACTGCCTTTCAGCCATGAGAAAGTGTGGGAAATGTCGCGCTTCTCGGCACGGCTGGATGTGGACGCTGAACTGCCACTGAATATTCTCTGGCACGCCGTGCAACTGGCAGAATTGAACGGTATGGAATACATCATCAGTTCGGCAACGCCGATGCTGGAGAAGATGTTTGAAGAGCATCAGGTGGTGTATGAGCCGCTGACGCCGGGACTTATTCTGTCAGAAGATAATCTGTTTGCGATCCGTATTCCGGTGGTTCAGCCAGCGCTGGCTGAAAAGTATCGGGGAACGCGGCGCTTTAGTCCGGAAGAGGTACTGCCTACGCTGGGCGTTTCGGTTAACTGGCAGGCGCACAGTTAATTAATTTGCCCCCGCGGCTGTGGGGGCAAGCAAGCTTACTGACGGTAGGCTGTTTTGATCTGCTTAATGGTATTGCTGAATACTTCCGCCTGAGGCTTGTCGCCCAGCGTCTGTACATAGCGTTCCATGTTGATAATCACTTTGCCGGCATCAGCCTGGCCCATACCTTTCAGGATCAGGGTGATCATCATCTTCAGACCCGCGATTTCATCCGCTAATTTCCGGGCTTCCTGCGAAGTTGCAAAATCTTCATCGCTCATGCGTTTCTCCTTGGTGAATGACAATGTGTCGGCAATCTGTCCGAACAGCAGTGCGTGAGTATATCACAGGGTCAGTAAGTTGCTGGAGCAGCCGGTTCGCTTCGCTATAAACAGCTGGTTTGTCCAGTACAACTAATCAATCGCTGAAAGTAATTACAGGTGTTGCCGGGCCAGATATCACAAGGGCCTGCAGCGATAAGGCACAGCAAAGTCTGGTGTTAATACCATGAAATAGTAAGAGTTTAAGGATTATTCAGTACGCCTGTCGGTTGTAAGAAATCTCTGTTATTGCTGGCTGCACGGGGCTGGAAATCGTTATGCGAAGCGTCGACTGTTTTGCTTTGTTGATGTGCTTTTGAGGTAAAAGCGGGTATGATTATCGCCTGTATTCGTTAATTGATTCCTCTTTTTTTAGCCTCTGGAGTTTCCCCGTTGATCAGTGTGCTTCTTGTTGATGACCATGAACTTGTCCGTGCCGGAATCCGTCGCATCCTGGAGGATGTCAAAGGTCTGGCCGTGGTCGGAGAGGTCAACTGTGGCGAGGATGCCGCTAAGTGGTGCCGTGCCAATCAGGTTGATGTGATCCTCATGGATATGAACATGCCGGGCATCGGTGGACTGGAGGCGACGCGCAAAATCGTGCGTTACAATCCCGATATCAAAATCATCATGCTGACCATTCACACGGAAAATCCGCTGCCTGCGAAAGTGATGCAGGCGGGGGCTGCAGGCTACCTCAGTAAAAGGCTGCGCCGCAGGAGGTGATCAATGCGATTCGCTCGGTCAATGCCGGACAGCGCTACATCGCTTCAGATATCGCTCAGCAGATGGCGCTGAGCCAGATTGAGCCACAAAAAGCGGAATCCCCCCTTCAGCTGTTTGTCGGAAAGGGAATTGCAGATTATGCTGATGATCACCCGTGGACAAAAGGTGACGGAAATTTCCGAGCAGTTAAATCTCAGTCCTAAAACCGTTAACAGTTACCGCTACCGGATGTTCAGCAAGCTGAATATCAGTGGCGATGTAGAGTTAACGCATCTGGCCATTCGACATGGCCTCTATAATGCGGAGCCGTTAATCAGTAGTGAATGACGTTTTTGATTCCAAAGCCTTTCTGAGTACGGTAACCAGCAAGCCCGGTGTTTACCGCATGTATGACGCCTCAGGCACCGTCATCTATGTGGGCAAAGCCAAAGACCTGAAGAAGCGTTTGACCAGCTACTTCCGCACTCAGGTCGGCAGCCGCAAAACCGAAGCGCTGGTTAGTAATATCCAGCACATCGATGTCACCGTAACCCACACCGAAACCGAAGCGCTGCTGCTTGAGCATAACTACATCAAGCTCTACCAGCCGCGCTACAACGTGCTGCTGCGCGACGATAAATCTTACCCCTACATCTTTCTTAGCAGCGATACCCATCCGCGACTGGCGATGCACCGTGGTGCAAAGCATGCCAAAGGCGAATACTTTGGCCCGTTCCCCAACGGCTATGCGGTGCGTGAAACGCTGGGGCTGCTGCAAAAAAGTTTTCCCTATCCGCCAGTGCGAAAACAGTGTCTACCGCAATCGCTCCCGGCCCTGTCTGCAATATCAGATTGGTCGCTGTCTGGGTCCCTGTGTCGCGGGACTGGTCAGTGAGGAGGAGTATGCACAGCAGACCGATTACGTGCGCCTGTTCCTGGCGGGGAAAGACGATCAGGTTCTCAACCAACTGGTCAAACGGATGGAAGAGGCGAGCATCGGCCTGCGCTTTGAAGAGGCGGCACGCCTGCGCGATCAGATTCAGGCTGTGCGACGGATCACCGAAAAGCAGTTTGTCTCGAATCAGGGTGATGACCTTGATGTGATGGGTGTGGCTTATGAAGCGGGCATGGCCTGTCTCCACGTGCTGTTTATCCGTCAGGGCAAAGTGTTAGGCAGCCGCAGCTACTTCCCGAAAGTGCCCGTCGATACCGATCTGGCTGAGGTCGTTCAGACCTTTGTCGGGCAGTTCTACCTGCAGGGGAGTGAGGCACGTACGCTGCCTGGCGATATTCTGCTGGACTTTACCTTGCCAGAGCGTGAACTGCTGGCAGAGTCGCTCAGTGAGCTGGCCGGACGTCGGGTGAGTATCCAGAGCAAGCCGCGCGGGGATCGCGCCCGTTATCTCAAACTGGCGCGCACCAACGCCGCGACGGCGTTAACCACGCGGCTGTCACAGCACTCCACAATTCATCAGCGGCTGATGGCGCTGGCGGAGTTTCTTGAGCTGGACAAAATTAAACGCATGGAGTGTTTCGATATCAGTCATACCATGGGTGAGCAGACCATCGCCTCCTGCGTGGTGTTCGACCAGAATGGTCCGCTGCGTGCCGATTATCGTCGCTACAACATCAGCGGCATTACGCCGGGCGATGACTATGCCGCCATGAATCAGGTGTTACGCCGCCGTTATGGTAAAGCGATTGAAGAAGATAAGATCCCGGATGTAATTCTGATCGATGGCGGTAAGGGGCAGCTGTCTCAGGCGAAGCAGGTCTTCACGGAACTGGATGTGCCCTGGGACAAAAGCCGGCCGATTTTACTCGGCGTAGCGAAAGGCAGCGATCGTAAAGCCGGACTGGAGACGCTGTTCTTTGAAGCGGAAGGTGAGGGCGTTTCGCTGCCACCCGATGCACCAGCGCTGCATGTGATCCAGCATATTCGTGATGACGCTCACAATCATGCCATTTCAGGCCACCGTAAAAAACGGGCCAAAGTAAAGAACACCAGCGCACTGGAAAGCATCGAAGGGGTGGGGCCGAAACGGCGTCAGCAACTGCTTAAGTACATGGGGGGGCCTGCAACCGCTGATGAACGCGTCGGTCGAGGAGATCGCCAATGTACCCGGTATCTCACATGCTCTGGCAGAAAAAATATACTACTCGTTGAAACACTAGCATTGAAACGGGGTGGGCAATGTAGGAACATAGGCTAAATTCTACCTATATCCAGACAGTTACCGGCATATGCAATTAAACATCCCGACGTGTCTCACCCTGTTTCGAGTCGTGCTCATCCCGTTCTTTGTGCTGGCTTTCTATCTGCCGTTCACCTGGGCGCCGCTGGCGACTGCACTGATTTTTGTTTTTGCTGCCATCACCGACTGGTTTGATGGCTTTCTGGCGCGCCGCTGGAAGCAGACAACACGCTTTGGTGCGTTTCTCGATCCGGTAGCGGATAAAGTGATGGTGGCCATTGCGCTGGTGCTGGTGGCTGAATATTTCCACGCCTGGTGGATTACGCTGCCCGCTGCCACCATGATTGCACGCGAGATCATTATCTCTGCGCTGCGTGAATGGATGGCGGAGATTGGTAAACGCAGCAGCGTGTCGGTTTCCTGGATTGGTAAAGTGAAAACCACTGCCCAGATGCTCTCACTGTTTGCCTTGCTGTGGCGTCCCGATGCTACCGTCGTGGCGATTGGTGTGGTGGCGTTATACATTGCTGCCGTGCTGACTTTCTGGTCTATGTTCCAGTATTTAAGCGCCGCGCGCGGCGATCTGCTCGAACCGTGATCGATACGATTTAAAAAGCAGCAAACGGACGCGCTGTGAGGATAATTTTATTGACTCATTGCGTCATCTAAGTAGAATGCATCGCATCGAACGGCAGCCAGGCTGCCAGAAGATAAATAAAATCAGCAGGTTCGACGAAATTGTTGAATTGCGGGAATAGCTCAGTTGGTAGAGCACGACCTTGCCAAGGTCGGGGTCGCGAGTTCGAGTCTCGTTTCCCGCTCCAGATTCGCAGGTCAGGTTAACCTGACGGCACATCAGTTTAAGGCGCGTTGGCAGAGTGGCTATGCAGCGGATTGCAAATCCGTGTACCTCGGTTCGACTCCGGGACGCGCCTCCAGTTACACCCTGCCCGGGTGGTGAAATCGGTAGACACAAGGGATTTAAAATCCCTCGGCTGTAAGGCTGTGCGGGTTCAAGTCCCGCCCCGGGCACCATATTTCTGCCGAAGAAAATCTAATAAAATAAAAGCAATATGCAGTAATGTCGTAACCGCCCAAGGGCGGTTTTTTTGTGCCTGCTATCTGGCGGATATGGCGACTGCAACCTCCGTTTAGCGGTATAAGCCGGCATCAGCCCCGGGAGCTGAATACCAGCTCATCATCAGTGTCACTCACCAGCACCATCCGTTGCGCCTCACCACTGGAAGAGACAAAGGTCACTTCATGGCCGATGCTGATATCATCAAAGGCGTCGGTTGGCTGTGACTGCTTCCGGATCTCCAGTACCATCCGCGAGGGATAGGGTTTATCATTGACCGTATCAATATGATAATTGGCGGTAAAATTCAGTTCGGGTTGATCAACCACGTAAAATTGTCCTGACGGCATAGTCTTGACCTCTGCAAAATGTTGGCCATAAGTCCCGGTCGGAACAGGCTGCCTGAAACTTAAGGTTAGCTGAATAATCAATGCCTACAGGCAGCAGCACCTCTTTTTTTGATTTCATACGACGGTTGCAAAAATACCTGCCGCTTGCGCTTGCCTGGTCAGAAAGTCGTACTACGCTTCTTGTTCACATAGCGCGGCTTTTCCAGGCACGCCATTCGGGCATGGTATAAAGGTATTACTGCAACTCTTAACGGGTTGACGATGCGGGTTCAACTCCTGCTGCCCGGTCCCTCTCCTGCATCTACGTTAACGCCAGCCTTATCCCTTTTGGGTTTCTGCCGATCTATTCCAATTACATCCGATTTCACTCATTTTTGCGGCCTGTGTCGAACTCTGTAACCTGTTGAAACGTTGTGGTTTACCGTATTGTGGTGGCTATTGTTTGCCGTCGCAGAGAATTAATGCCAATGATTACACCTTCCACACCTGACTTAACTGAACCGGCGGCCCCTCCGGTTATCGGTGTTGTCGCCAGTCAGTTGCTCAATCCGTATCAACAAAAAATGCTGGACGAAGTGATGCGCCAGCTTAACGCGCGCGGTGTTATCTCGGTGCTACTGAGTGCCGAAACCGACGTCACACTGACCGCACTCATCCGGCAGGCTACACCACTCGGGCTGCGTGGTTTGCTGTTACTCCCCGGTAACCGCGTTACTGATGCCTGCAATTTGCCAGTGCTTCAGATTGACGCTGAGCCTGAACTGCAGGCGGATGCACTGCGGGCGGGTGAGGTGACAGCGGAATTATTGCTTAAACAAGGGCATCAGCGGTTTGGCTTTATGCAGGCTCAGCCAGGCGAACTGGCGCAAAAACAGGGCTATCGCGCCTCTCTACTGGCGTCGGGCACGGCGTTGAACGCCGAACTGACTGTGGGCAGTGATAATCGTGACTGCGCTTATCAGGCGATGATGTCTTACCTGAAAAAGACACGTGCTGCTGAGCGTATCCAGGCACTCTTCTGTGAAAGCGATCTGATGGCCTTTGGTGCAATGCAGGCGATTCGGGATTTTGGTCAGGGTATCCATCTGGCAGTGGCAGGTTTTGGCGATAGTGAAGAAGCCCGCAGCTCAACCTGGCATCTTACCAGCTGGTCACCTGACATCCGGCAGATCGCTGGCCGCGCGCTGGATCGCTGGCTGGGACAGCAGGCAGGCAACAGCAGTGCTGAAGAGCAGGGGCAATTACAGCGGCGTCACTCTCACGCAGGCAAAGTGCTGCCGGGTGAGATGTCAGCCTGCGGCTGCGCCTTCCGGCATTAACCAGCCCGCAACGCAGGCTGGCAGAATAATGTCAGGCCTGCGGTTGTCCTGCCGGGCCGCTGCCGCCGGGTGCGCCCACCGGCTGCTGCCCGCCAGGTGGTGGCGGTGGCGGGGCATCTCTGCCCGGTGGCGGCGGTGCACAGGCCGTAAGCGTGGCGAGGATAGCCAGTGTGGATAACAGATAAGCAGTACGTTTCATCGTAATTCCCCGATCAGGTAAGCGGAACGTTGAGTATAGAGAATCGCAACAAAATCGCCTGGACAGGGCTAAATCATCAACACGCATGGCAAATTGTCGACGATTATTTGAGACGCCTCGCAACTCGTGCATGCTGACAATGCGTTTCAGGCCGGAGCGCGCTAAGGTAGCGCTTCATTTAAGAGGAGTCGTTATGAATGGCATGATGAAGTTCGTCCGCGGGTGGCTGGTGTTCTCTGTACTGTGGGGCGTATTCATGTGGTTTATGTCATGGCATCAGCAGGGCAAAGAGCCTGGTCTGGCGATTCTGACAAGTCTCTACGCCGGTTTAATCTACCAGGCGCTGATTACGATGGTTGGACGCTACCGCGCGCGGCGGCAACAGGCTGAGTGAGTTCTGCTGCCGGAGAGGCAGCAGAACGGCGTTTTTAGCCGAAATTACCGGTCAGACGCTGATGGAAGTCCGTGCTGCGTGGGTCCAGCCCCTCAATGGTCACCTCTGCACCATAACGCTGATAGCGATACTCAATGCCATCCAGCGCCGCGACGCTGGACGCATCCCAGATCTGCGCGTGCGTTAAATCGATAGTGACCTTTTTAGGGTCATGGCCATAATCGAAATGCTCGAACAGGTCGTTGCTGCTGGCGAAAAACAGCGGGCCGCGCACCACATAGCGCACCGACTCGCCATCTTCGCTCAGCTGACGCTCCGCATGAATAACGTGCGCAATACGGCGGGCAAACAGCAGCATAGCCAGGATTACCCCAGCCAGAACGCCCAGTGCCAGATTACCTGTCCAGACAGTCACCGCTACCGTCAGCACCATAATCAGCGTCTCTGACCACGGCATACGTTTCAGGGTAGCGGGTTGCAGGCTATGCCAGTTAACGGTTTTCACGGCCACCACCATCATGATCCCGGCCAGTACCACCATCGGGATTTGCGCCATAATCCGGCTCAGTCCGGTCACCAGTAACAGCAGCACCAGACCGGCGGCCACGGTGGAAACCCGGCTGCGCGCCCGGCCCAGTTCAACATTGACGATGGTCTGACCTATCATCGCGCACCCGGCGATACCGCCATAAAAACCCGCCAGAATATTCGCCACGCCCAGGCCCCAGGATTCACGACGCTTACTGGAGGGGGTATCGGTCAGGTCATCGACCAGTTTGGCGGTCAGCAGTGACTCCATCAGCCCGACAAAGGCGATGCTCAGGGCCGTGGGCCAGATAATCTGCAGGGTCTGCAGGTTAAGTGGCACCAGCAGGCTGTTAAAACCGGGCAGACCGGGACTCATCGGCCCTTCATCGCCCACGTTCGGCATGCGATAGCCCATTAGCAGCGCGACGGCAGTCACTACCACAATGGCAACCAGCGGTGAAGGAACACTTTTTATCAGACGCGGCAACAACAGCACGATAGCCAGTGTGACGGCAAAGAAGATCCACACCAGTGATGATTGTCCCCAGACGTGCGGCACCTGAGCAAAGAAAATCAGCACCCCGAGCGCATTCACAAATCCCAGCATCACCGAGCGGGGGGATATAACGCATCATGCGCGCCAGGCCGGCCACACCAAACAGAATCTGAATGACGCCGCCCATCACCACCGCGGGCAGAATATATTCAACGCCATGCAGATGGACCATCGGCCCGATAACCAGCGCCACTGAACCCGCAGCCGCTGTTACCATCGCCGGACGTCCGCCCAGTATCGACAGGGTCAGGCAGAGCACCACCGAGGCGACGAGGCTGACTTTAGGGTCTACACCGGCAATAACGGAAAAGGAGATCACTTCAGGGATCAGCGCCAGCGCGGTAATCACCCCGGCCAGGCATTCGCGGGTCAGCAGCGCAGGCGAACGCAGAACGCGCCCTACACTGATATCGCCCGCCACAACGTCGGTTGCGGCAATATCATTGGTTTGAGTCATAAAGGATTGCAGGCTCTTTAGTTATTTTGCTCCCGCGCGAGGGGCGGGAAGATCAGGATAAACAGTGAGGGGCAGATAGTACCGGGCGACTGGCGAAGATACCAGAAAAAGGCAGATGACTCCTTCCGTGGAGTCGATGCTACAGTGAAAAATCGTCCGGGGTTTTATGGACCACCAGTTCAAGCAGCTGTCGGTAGATATCCAGTAATTCCCTGTCGCTTTCCAGCTCCAGCCGATGAATAAGCTTTGAGATAATCGCTTTATTGTTCACTGGCATGCCTGACTGCAAAATTTCTGCAACCAGGATACCCAGCATCTCCATCTCGCTGGCGGGTTTATTGGCGGCAGGATTAAAATAATCAGCAATTTCCTGATTGGTCCGGGGAAGAATATATTGCATGTGTAAGCCCTTCAGAACAGCCCGATTCCGGTTCGGATGTCAGGACAAAAGCGATCAAAAAAACCACCGCATGGACAGATGCGATGGTACCAGTGTCACAAATTGAACAGAAAAAATAACCTCTGAAGGTGGAAATCCACTGACACCTTCAGAGGCGACGCAAGTGCATCATTCGTTACAGAGTCGCATGACAACTCGTGGCAGTAAACTTATACAATGAAGCCCAATCTGTACAATCGGATTCTTTAACAAAGTGTGCTATTTGACACTTATCAGCAGCTTATAAGGACTATTCCGAAACGAAAGCTGTACAAGTAACCTGTACAAACGGCGGGGCCGAGGGGCGGGAGGGGAAAAACAGGAAGCCATGACCAGCTTCCCGCAAAAAGATTAGCTGAATAGCGCCAGTTTTGCCGTCAGCTTTCGCAGGGCTTTTTTTATCGCCGACGATGGCGACGCCCAGCAGGCGCCACTGCTGACGCGGTTGCTGTCGCAGGACGGCGCTCAGCGCCTGATAATCGGTAGTGGTCTGGCCCTCTTCCGGAAACAGCACCAGATCGTATTCAGCCTGTTCGCACTGTTCCCGCAATGCACTGAGCTGTTCATCAGTCGCGGCCAGCACCGGAATCCCGGTAGTGATCAAACCGGGAGAAGGGCGCCTGTCAGCATCCTCCAGGGTGTCGCCAATCAGCGCCGGATGTCGCTGTCCCAGGGTTAATGCCATCACGGCGGCAGCATTGGTGGCTTTGCCAGGCGGCAGAGCGGCATTGAGTATCATTACACAGCGTGGGTCTTGCATTGCGCTTCTCCTGACTAAAAAAACGCATTGTGGCAAGTGGCTTAACCCAGGTCTGGAAGATTTGTGCAGGCGTGCTGATAACGGGAAGGGGTAAGCTGGCAGGCGCGTTTGAACCAGCGGCCCAGGTGACTCTGATCGGCGAAACCCAGCGCGGCTGCCACATCGGCGACGGGCTGGCCCTGCGCCAGCTGACGACGCGCCTGGCTCAGCCGCCACTGCACCAGCCAGGCGTGGGGCGGTAAACCCCAGTGAGCCTGGAACAGGCGCGATAACCGGAAGCGATCCACCTGCAGGTGCTGCGCCATCTGCTCCAAGCCGGGATTATCCGCATGATGGGCAATCAGCCAGTCACGCGCCTGCAGCGCCAGCCGCGCATCTTTATCCGGGGGCTGAGCGGGCAGTGACCACTGCCGGTGCGGGATGAGCTGACCAAACATCCGGTCCAGCGCCGCCTCTTTGATGATGGCGGGATGGTTGTGCCACAGCGCATCAAACGCATGCCAGACGGCATAAGCCAGTGGACGCTCGTCGCGCAGCGTGGCGGCAAAACGTAGCTCACGCAGTGAGGGTTTATCAGCCAGCATCGGAGCCAGGTGCTGCGCAATCTGCTGCGGTGAAAGATAGAGCATCCGGTAGGTAAAACCGCTTTCGTTGATGGCATCACCGTCATGCAGCTCCTCCGGCTCCAGCATAAAGACCGTGCCTGGTCGGCTCTGATGCTGTTTGCGCCGCGAATGAAACTGCTGTACACCTCGCTCGGTCACGCCAATCAGATAACTGTCGTGCCAGTGAGGATCATAGGCGTGTCCGGTAAAATGGGCGCGTAGCGCCTCAATACCGCTGACGGCGTCACGGCGCAGATCGACCCAGTTTGCTGATGCCTGTTTCATGTTATCCGGCTCCCGGTTGCGGCCTCTGGACATTCTGCCGCGATCCACTAATTTTTAACAGACCGGACGCTTTTCATTGGCGTTTCGCTTTGCGTATAATAACGTCACCACTTAATTAGAACTCTTACTATTAGGCTGCTAACATTTGTCTCAGCACACGCGTACCTTTACCCACTTATTGCATCTGACCGCACATGCCTGGCGCCTGGCGGTGGATCGTCACCTTAAAGATAGCGGCTTAAGCATGAGCAGCTGGATGGCCATCGGGCTGATTGCCAGTGAGCCGCAACGCATGACCCAGACCGAGCTGGCACAGCTGCTGGGGCTGGAAGATGCCAGCATGGTACCGCTGGTGGATCGGCTGGTGAAACAGTCACTGCTGATGCGGGTACAGCCGCCAGAAGATCGACGTAAGCGTCACCTGGTGCTGACTGATAAGGGTAACGAAGCGTTCGCCAAAGTGAAAACCGAGGCTGACGCACTCCGTACTGAAATGCTGGCCGATATTGACCCTCAGGATCTGGCCGTGACCGAGCGCGTATTGCAACAACTCCTGAGCCGCATGGGAAGTATGTAGCAGTGGCAAAGCGAAATCCCTACGCTGCACGCGAGTGGTTGCCGCACGAAAAACCGATGCTGCCGGGATCGCCCTCGACGCCGCTGCATCCGATGCCAAAACGCCTGGCGTTTGGCCTGATCGGTTTACTTATCTCGCTGACCGGTGCGCTGAGTAACGCGCTGGTCACGGCGAATCTGGTCAACCTGCAGGGTACCTTTGGTGCCTGGTCGAATGAGATTGCCTGGCTGCCCGCGGTCTACGTGATGGGCAACATCTCTATTAACCTGCTGCTGGTCAAATTCCGCCAGCAGTTTGGCCTGCGTGTCTTTACCGAGGCGTTTCTGGTGCTGTATGTACTGGTGGCGTTTTTCCATCTCTTCGCCAACGATCTCAGTTCGGCAATCATTGTGCGCACCGCTCACGGTATGGTGGCTGCGGCGCTCAGCTCTCTGGGCATCTACTATCAGGTACAGGCCTGGCCTGCGAAACATCGGCTGAAAGCGCTGGTGATTGGCCTGACGGTATCGCAACTGGCTATCCCGCTGGCCCGCTTATTCTCTTCGGAATTGCTGCAGCTCAACGAGTGGCGCGGCCTCTATCTGTTTGAACTCGGCCTGGCGCTGATTGCGCTGGGCGGGGTACTGCTGGTGAAACTGCCACCGGGCGATCGCATCAAAACCTTTGAAAAGATGGATTTCGTCACCTTTATCCTGCTGGCACCCGGTATGGCGCTGCTGTGCGGCGTACTGACGCTGGGCCGTATTGAGTGGTGGTTTACCACGCCCTGGCTCGGTATCTGTACCGCGATCGCCCTGACGCTGATTGTCGCTGCGATTGTCATTGAGCATAACCGGCGCAACCCGCTGATCAATACCCGCTGGCTCAGCAGCGGCATGATGGTGCGGCTGGGCATTGTGATGATCATGATCCGTATCGTACTGGCGGAACAGAACACCGGTGCAATCGGCTTTCTGCAGCAGATTGGCTTGCAGAACGATCAGATGCGCGGTCTGGCGCTGGCGATCATGGCCGGGGTTATTGCGGGCATCGCCGCCAGTGCGCTGACTATCAAGCCCAATCATCTCAACTGGCCGATTGTTACCTCGCTGGTAGTGATGATTATCGCCTCGCTGATGGATGCGCAATCCAGTCCACTGACCCGCGCCAGCAATATGTATTTCAGCCAGTTTCTGCTGGGCTTCAGCAGCGCCTTTTTCATGGCGCCCGCGATGCTGATGGGCATTGGCAGCGTGGTGACTCAGCCGAAAAATCTGGTGAGCTTCGTGGTGCTGTTTGGCATGAGTCAGAACCTCGGCGGGCTGATCGGCTCGGCTATTCTTGGCACGTTTCAGGTCTGGCGGGAAAAATATCACTCCAGCCTGCTGGGCGATCAGCTCTCACTGCTCGATCCCAACGTCACCGAACGGCTCAGCCAGTATAATGCGCTGTTTAATTCGCTGGTGGGTGACGACGTTCTGCGCGGCGCGCAGAGCACCAGCCAGTTACAGGTAATCGCCACGCTGCAGGCCAACGTGCTCGCTTATAACGACACCTACCTGTTAACCGCTGCGCTGGCACTGGTCACCCTGATGTGGGTGATCTGGCGTTTGACCCGTCGTCGTTATCTTGACTGGCGCCAGGCGCAATTTAACCTGCGTGAGCAGCAACAGCTGGCCGCATTACAGGAATCAACGGAGAAACAATGAGTCAGCAGGATGAGCTTCATGCGGCGGAACGCGAACGCGCGAATCGCCGCCGTATTCTTTCTATCGCCGCAGGCAGCGGCATTGTGGTGATTGGTGTACTGGTTATTCTTTATGCCTGGCAACTCTGGCCCTTCACCAGCGCAATACAAAGCACCGAGAATGCCTATGTGCGCGGTCAGGTGACCTTTATCAGCCCGCAGGTTAATGGCTATCTCACCTCAGTCGAAGTGATCGATCTGCAGCCAGTGAAAAAAGGGCAGTTGCTGATGACGATTGACGACCGTATCTATCGCCAGCGGGTGCATCAGGCGCAGGCGCAGCTGGCGATGAAGCAGGCGGCGCTGAACAATAACCTGCAGCAGCGTCGCAGCGCAGAAGCGACCATCCAGAGCAATAAAGCGGCACTGGAGAATGCCAAAGCACAGGCGCTGAAAAGCGGCTTCGATCTGAAGCGTGTCGAAAATCTCACGGCGGATGGATCCCTGTCAGTGCGTGAGCGCGACGCCGCCCGGGCCGCAGACGCCCAGGCGCAGGCACAGGTTCGTCAGGCTGCGGCGCAGATCGCCGTCGCCCAGCAGAATCTGCAAACCGTCATCGTTAACCGTGACGCACTGAAAGGCGATGTCGACAGCGCCCGCGCCGCGCTGGAGCTGGCGGAAATCGATCTGGCGAATACCCGGATTACCGCGCCCGATGATGGCCAGCTCGGCCAGCTGGCGGTGCGCACCGGCGCCTATGTCACGGCAGGTACGCGCCTGACCTCGGTAGTGCCTAATCACAAATGGATTATCGCGAATCTGAAAGAGACCCAGCTGGCAAATATTCGTCCTGGCCTGCCGGTGACGATTCGGGTCGATGCGCTGGATGGCAAACGCTTTACGGGTCAGGTTGAATTTATCTCTCCGGCCGCAGGCTCAGAGTTCAGCGCGATTTCGCCCGACAACGCCACCGGTAACTTCGTTAAAATTGCGCAGCGCATTCCGGTTCGCATCCGCATCAATGACCAGGATATGCATCAGTTACGCCCGGGTATGTCGGTCGAAGTCAACATCGACACCGCCGCACAACCCGCTGGTGAGGGTGCGCCATGATGCGGCGCGGCTTAATGGTAAGCGCACTGGCACTCCTTCTGACCGGCTGTGCCACGCAGGTTGAAAAGGCACCGGCCTCTCTGCCGATCCCTGACGCCTGGCGCAATAGTGTCGGGCCATCTGCTGCACCGGAGGCGGAGTGGTGGCGCGCTTTTCATGATGAAAATCTCAACCGGCTGGTGACGCAGGCGCTGCGCAATAACCCCGATATCCTCACGGCGCGATCCCGGGTTGACCAGTATCGCGCCCAGCTGCGCGCCACGCAGGGCGATAACTTTCCGACCCTGAGCGCCGGTGTGGCCGCGACCCGGGAGCGTACGCTCTCGTCAGTGACGGGCCAGCCCTATGAAACCGATATTTTTCAGGGCTTATTACAAGCGAACTACGAGGTCGATCTCTGGGGAGCACGCAGCAGTAGCATCACCGCATCGCAGGCGAGTTTAGCGGCGCAGCAGGCCGCTGCGTCTGCCGCCGAGCTGACCATCGCCAGTTCGGTGGCGTCAGGTTATCTCAACCTGTGCGCGCTGGATGAGCAGTTACGGGTCACGGAGGCAACGCTGGCGACCCGCAACAATTCGCTGAAGCTGGCACAGCGTCAGTTTGAAACCGGCTACACTTCCAGGCTGGAGTGGATGCAGGCCGCCTCGGAATATCAGTCGGCCAAAGCGCAGATGCCCCAGTTGCAGCACCAGATCACTCAGCAGGAGAATGCGCTGAGTCTTCTGGTGGGTATGAACCCGCGCAGCATCGCCCGTCGTCAGCAGTTTGACCAGATTGCACCGCAGCGGATGCCGTCACTGCTGCCATCAGAGCTACTCAATCGCCGTCCGGATATTGTGCAGGCTCAGCGCCAGTTACTGGCCGCAGATGCCAGCCTGGCATCGTCGCACGCTAAGCTGCTGCCTGGGCTTAACCTCACCGCGACCGGCACCCTGCAGAGTTCGGTGCTGCACCAGCTCGCGGATGATCCGTTCCGGCTGTGGAGCGTGGGCGGCAGCATTCTGGCACCGCTGCTGAACCGTGAAGCGCTGACGGCGCAGGTGGATGTCTCAATGGCGACGCGAAATCAGGCACTTTATGGCTATGAAAAAGTGGTGCGCAACGCCTTCTCGGAAGTTAACGATGCAATAGACGCTATCAGGCAGCGTGAGGCACAACTTCAGGAGCTGCAAAAGCAGGAAGCCTATGTGACGGAAGCGCTGCGCATTGCCCGCAATCGCTATCAGAACGGCTACGCCTCCTATCTGGATGAACTGGATGCGCAGCGCACCCTGTTTTCAACGCAGCTGAATCGGGTGACTGTCAAAAATAACCTGCTGCTGGCGCAGATCGATCTCTACCGCGCGCTGGGCGGTGGCTGGACACCCGCCTCCACACAGTAATCCCCAGACCGATCCAGCCGCAGCCAGAGTTTCTGCGGCCGGGATCGGCCTCTGCGCTGTCGCGACGACTGCGCATATCCCCCCGCTTTAATCCCCCCAAATAACCCCCTAAAACCCATGCATACTTCTGCTTACCTGTCTTTACATTCGGTGGTATCATGCGCGGGTTTTAAGCCAGCCAGATGGAAAAGCGCACTGAAAGCTTAGCCTGCGCGAGACGGATTATCCGTTTAACTTACTGATATAAAAATAAAAGAAGGGATTCATCATGAATAAAAAAAACTATTTTCGCACTGGCCGTGGTCGCTGCGTTATTAACCGGCTGTGCGCGCACTGCGCCGATTCATAACGTGAATCAAACGCTCACTCAGCGTTACAGCGACAACCAGATGAAACTGGCGATCATTGAAGCGGGTATTGGCCGGAAATGGGTCATGACTCCCGTTTCGCCTGGCGTGATCAATGGTCGTCTGGCCCAGCGTGATTTCGTGGCGACTATTCGCATCACGTATACCAGCCAGAACTACCGCATCGATTATGTCAGCAGTGAGAACCTGAAAGCGGGGCAGGGCGAGATCCACAATAACTACAACCGCTGGATTGCCAATCTCGATCAGGATATTCAGTTACGACTCTCTGCTCTTGCCGCTCAGTAATGCGTGCGCTGTCGCAATGATGTGTCGACAGCCGATCAAAGCATAAAAGATCTCCGGCAGCCGGCCGACAAATCAGATGAGCTGCTATTGCTGAACCACTGAGTAACCCTCTACCGTGAAGGCCTGATGCGGAATCGGCAGAGGGTTTCCCGGACGCACTTTTTTTGCAGAGGGCTGGGGTGACGCCCCGATGAACGCTGACGCCACACATATGACAAAAAGAGTGTTGAGATGAGACTCGCTTACTCACTGGTCGACTGGCAGGCTCTGGCTCCGGGATTACACGGGGGCGAGGGCTGGCAGCACTGGGCGCAACAGGGCATCGTCATAGACCCTAAAGAGGCGATGGCAAAGCCGCAATTTTTACCGATGATGACAGCACGTCGTCTGAGCGGCGGCAGTCGTGCGGCGGTAGAGTGTGGGCTGGCGCTGCTTGCGCGTCAGCAGGTTGACGCTATCGTGTTCACCAGTCGTCACGGTGAACTGGAACGTAATCTGCGTATCCTCACAACCCTGGCCGATCAGCAGTCTATGTCACCCACGGATTTTGCCATGTCGGTTCACAATTCGGCGGTCGGCAGCCTGACTATTGCAGCCAAAGCACCACTAGTCTCCACCTCAATCGCCGCCGGAGTCGACTCGTTTCAGCAGGGATTGATCGAAGTCAGCGCGCTGCATCAGGCGGGTTATCAGCAGGTACTGCTGGTCGATTTCGACGGCATCGTGCCTGACTACTATCTGCTGTGGCTGCCGGAACAGCGTGTGAACTTTCCCTATGCGGTGGCGCTGCTGCTGCGCCCGGGCGACCAGCTGCACTGCACTGGCCGTGCTGGCAGAGAGGAGAGGGCAGAAACAGGGTTACCGCAGAGCCTGCGCTTTCTGCAGCAGTGGCTGGCGGAATCGCCCTCCTTCAGCCTGTCGGGCGAACGCCTGACATGGCACTGGGAGAGACATCATGGCTGATTGTTCACAACCGGCGCACTACACCGGCAGCCGCATGAACTATTGCTGGCGGCTGGTGATGACGGCGGTGAGTTTTACGCTGTTTGGCATAGGCGGGCTGCTGCTGTCGCTGATTGGCTTCAATCTGCTGCTGCTGGTACAGCGCGATTCGCTGCGCCGCCGCCTGCTGGCCCGACGCGCTATCGCCTTTAGCTTCCGTTGCTTTCTGCGATTCTGCCGGATGACCGGGGTCTATGACTACCGGATTGAAGGCGCAGAGCTGCTGCAACAGGATCGCGGATGCCTGATTGTCGCTAATCATCCATCACTGATCGACTACGTGATGATCGCTTCGGTACTGCCAGAGATGGATTGTCTGGTTAAAGCCGATCTGCAAAAGAACCCCTTTATGCGTGGGGTGATCCGCGCCGCGGACTATCTGATCAACAGTGAAGCGGAGACGCTGTTGCCGGACAGTCAGCAGCGACTGGCGCGCGGCGACAATATCCTGATCTTTCCGGAAGGCACCCGCACCCGCTACGGTCATCCACTGACTCTGCAGCGCGGGGCAGCCAATATTGCGGTGCGCGCCGGATGCGATCTGCGTGTGGTTCACATCACCTGTAGCCAGCGTATGCTCGATAAACAGAGCCGCTGGTATCAGATTCCGCCGGTTAAACCACTGTTTACCGTGCGTGTACAAACGCGAATCGACAGTCAGTCGTTTTGTGAAAGCAATCCCGATGCGCAGCCGCTGGCCGCGCGTCGCCTGACCCGCCATTTACAGCAGGCGCTGGTCCCCCAGAACAGGTAAGACGAAAACCGGTATGGATTCATTAATTAACGATATCAAACAGATGATTATCGACACGCTGAACCTTGAAGATCTCAGTCCCGATGATATAGAGACCGACGCTGCACTGTTTGGCGACGGACTGGGGCTGGACTCGATTGATGCACTGGAACTTGGCCTGGCAGTGAAAAATCGCTACGGCGTGGCGCTGTCCGCTGAGAGTGAAACCCTGCGCGCCCACTTTTTCTCTGTTGCGACGCTGGCTGCGTTCGTCAACCAACAGCGCGGCTGAAAGCGGAGACAACCTTATGATGAACAAAGAACAGATCTATCAGGAAGTGGCTTCGCTGCTGACCAGCCTGTTTGAAATTGCGCCTGAGGATATCCATCCCGAGGCACGTCTGTATGAAGATCTCGAACTCGACAGCATTGATGCCGTCGATATGGTGGTTCATCTGCAAAAACGTACCGGCCGTAAAATTAAACCGGAAACCTTCCGCGCAGTGCGCACCGTGCAGGATGTGGTGGATGCCGTGGAACAACTGATGCGCGAAGACGCCTGATCCCGCCGTGCCTGCTGCTACGCTTCGCCTGCTGAATCTGCTTACGCTACTGGCCTGGCCACTGCTGGTCTGGCTGGCGCTGACCCAGCCGCGCTGGCAGGGGCTTTTCTGGCTGCTGGCACTGCTGTTTGGCCTGCGCTGGCTGCAGCTGCGTCGTCAGCAAAACGCCATGGGCGCGGTCATGGGCTGGCTGGCGCTGCTCGGCGCACTGCTCTGTGTCAGCAGCCAGCTATTACGCACTCAGCATCTGCTGCTGTGGTATCCGGTGGCGGTCAATCTGGCGATGCTGCTGGTGTTTGGCGCCTCACTCTGGAGTGCGATGCCGCTGGTGGAACGCATCGCCCGGCTGCGTGAGCCCGTGCTTCCCCCTGCGGCAGTGCGCTATACCCGCCGCGTCACCCAAATCTGGTGCCTGTTTTTTATCGGCAACGGCAGCATGGCGATCTATACCTGTTTGCTGGGCGATCTGCGGCTCTGGACGCTGTGGAATGGCGGCATAAGTTATCTGCTAATCGCAGCGCTGATGAGTGCTGAATGGCTGGTACGTCAGCGCGTGAGGCGAAAAGCATGAGAGTGGCCGACTGGCTGACGGGAGACGATCGCGAGGTCGCCTGGCGCGGCGATCAACGTTTGATGCTCAGCGCGATGCATCGTCAGGTCGTGGCGCTCCGCCAGCGCTTGGCAGCACAACCGGGCAGCCACTGGGCGCTCTGTTTTGATGACAGTTACCGTTTTTGTGTGGCGCTGCTGGCATGCTGGTATGCCGGTAAAACGCCGGTGATGCCGGGTCACTGCCGCGCCGCGCTGCTGGATGAGAGGCAGGATCGGCTGGATGGCGTGCTGTGCGACATGCCGCTGGCGGTCAGCCTGCCGCTGCTGGCGTGGGACGACGCAGAAGCGCAGGGGCCGCTGCCGCCGCTGCCGGAGAGTGCAGAACTGGTGCTCTTCACCTCGGGATCCACCGGTGCACCGCGTCAGGTAGTGAAGTCGCTGGCGGTGATGGAGCAGGAGAGTCGCTGGCTCAGCAGCCTGTGGGCCGAACAGTTGCGTGGGTGCCGGGTCATCGCCTCGGTCAGCCATCAGCATCTCTACGGTTTATCGTTTCGACTTTTCCTGCCGATGATGCTCAGGCTGCCGTTTGCCGCCCAGCCGCTGTTTTACGGTGAACAACTGGCCCAGCTTCCGCGCGACGTTCGCTATGCCTTTATCAGCAGCCCGGCCTTTTTATCGCGGCTGGACAGCACGCTGAAAGCGCCCGCCTGTGAACTGATTGTCTCTGCCGGTGGCGCACTGCGCGACTCTGATGCGGAGCAGGTCTGGCAGCGATTTGGCTGTCAGGTCAGTGAAATCTACGGCAGCACCGAAACCGGCATTCTGGCCTGGCGTCAGTGCGATCGGGCGGAGGCGCCGTGGCGCCGCTTCCCGCAGGTCAGGCTGGAGCAGGTGACGCCCGATCGCTGGCAGGTCTGGTCGCCGCTGATTGCCGGTGACAGCGGGCTGCAGCTCGACGATCGACTGACTATGCAGCCGGACGGCGGATTTCAGCTGGCAGGACGCCACGATCGCATCGTAAAAATCGGTGACAAGCGCATCTCATTAAGCGAGATAGAGCGCCGTCTGACCGACCTGCCGGAAATCGAGGATGCCGTAGCGCTGGTGGTCACGCGTCATGAGCGTCAGGCGATTGGCGTCGTGCTGGCGCTGAACAGCGCACTGGATGAGGCGGCTCTGCATCAGCGCAGGCAGCAGTGGAAACGCCAGCTGCAGCGCTGGCTGGAACCGCTGGCGATGCCGCGCTACTGGCGGATTGTGGCCACTATTCCGGTGACCACCCAAAGCAAACGCGCCTGGCCGCAAATAGAGGAACTTTTTCATGTTGCCGATTGAACGCAGCCGGGAGCTGCGGGCTGACAGCGTCACGCTGACCCTGCAGATAGATGCCGGACTCTTCTGGTTTCAGGGCCACTTTCCGCATCTGCCCATTCTGCCGGGTGTGGCTCAGCTGGACTGGGTGATGCACTACGGCGTATCACTGCTTGCGCCCGGTAAACAGTTTGCCGCCGTTGATAACATTAAATTTCAGCAGCCGGTATTACCCGACTCGCTATTGCAACTGCATCTGGACTGGGACGCTGAAAAATCCCGCCTGAGTTTCCGTTACAGCCTGCTGAAGAACGACGGCGAGCAGATCGCCAGCAGCGGGAAGATCGCGCTGTGTTAAGCGCCCCGTTTTCACCCTGCGTGGTGATCCCCTGCTACAACCACGGCGCGATGATGGCGTCAGTGCTGGCACGGCTGGCGCCCTTTAATCTGCCGGTAATCGTGGTGGATGATGGCAGCGATGCGGCCACTCAGCTTCAGCTGGCGACGCTGCACGCCCCGCAGCTCAGCCTGCTGCGACTCGACAGCAATCAGGGTAAAGGCGCGGCGGTGATCCACGGTCTGCGGGCTGCGGCGGCACGCGGCTTCACCCATGCGGTGCAGCTCGACGCGGACGGCCAGCATCAGGCGGAAGATCTGCCGCTGATGCTGGCGGAAGCGGAGCGTTATCCCGACGCGCTGATCTCCGGTCAGCCGCTCTATGACGACTCGATCCCCAAATCACGCCTTTACGGTCGCTACATCACCCACTTCTGGGTCTGGATTGAAACGCTGTCGCTGTCGATCCGCGACAGCATGTGCGGCTTCCGCGTCTATCCACTGGCCGCGACGCTGACGCTGTGCGATCGCCGGGCCATCGGTCAGCGCATGGATTTTGATACCGAGATCATGGTGCGGCTCTACTGGCAGGGAACCCGCAGTCGCTTTATCCCGACTCGCGTCACCTATCCGGCCAGCGGGCTGTCACACTTCGATGCGCTCTACGACAACCTGCGCATCTCCTGGATGCATACCCGGCTGTTTTTCGGCATGCTGCCGCGCATTCCTCGTCTGCTGGCGATGCGTAAACCGTCGACGCACTGGTCTGCGGAAACGGAGCGGCGCGGACAGTGGGGATTACGTTTTATGCTGGCGGTCTATCGCTACGGCGGGCGGCTGCCCTTTACGCTGCTACTCTGGCCGGTAGTGGCGGTCTATTGGCTGAGCGGTCAGCGCGCGCGACGCGCTTCCCGGCAGTGGCTGGCGCAGGTCGCTACCGCCGCGCAGCAGCAGCAGATTGCGTTACCGCCACGGCTTAACAGCTACCGCCATTTCCTGCGGTTCGCCGGGGCAATGCTGGATAAAGTGGCCAGCTGGCGCGGCGATCTGCGCTGGGGACGTGATATCGATTTTGCGCCAGGCGCAGAAGCGGTGATCCGCACACCCACGCCGCAGGGCAAGCTGATTCTCGCTTCCCATCTTGGTGACATTGAAGCCTGTCGCGCGATGGCGCAGCAGGTCAGCGGGCTGGTGATTAATGCGCTGGTGTTTACCGACAACGCCCGGCGTTTTCGGGCGGTGCTGGAAACCATCGCCCCGCAGGCGGGGGTGAATCTGATGCCGGTGAGCGATATCGGGCCGGAGACCGCTATCCTGCTGCAACAGAAGCTGGATGCGGGCGAATGGGTGGCGATTGTCGGGGATCGCACCGCGGTCAATCCGCAGCGCGGCGGCGAGCGGCGGGTGATCTGGAGCGACTTTCTGGGCCGCGCCGCGCCCTTTCCACAGGGGCCGTTTGTACTGGCGGCCGCGTTGCGCTGTCCGGTGCTGCTGATGTTCGCCCTGCAGCAACAGGGTAAACTGCGTATTCACTGTGAGCCCTTCGCCGATCCGCTGCTGCTGCCGCGTGCGCAACGTCAGCAGGCACTGCAACAGGCGGTCGATCGTTACGCAGCGCGGCTGGCCCATTACGCACTGCTGGCGCCGCTCGACTGGTTTAACTTTTTCGATTTCTGGACGCTGCCTGATCAACAGGCGCACCACAAGGAGTCTGACCATGACTGAACATCATGCTGAAGTCGTGCTGACCGTCTCATTCCACGACTGCGATCCTATGGGCGTGGTCTGGCACGGCAACTATTTCCGCTTTTTCGAAGTGGCGCGTGAAGCCCTGCTGCGCAGCATTAACTACAGCTATGACGAGATGGCCGCCAGCGGCTACGTCTGGCCGGTGGTCGATACCCGGGTCAAATACCGCCAGCCACTGCGCTGCGAAGAGACGATCCGCGTCAGCGCCCGGATTACGGAATATGAGAACCGTCTGCGCATCGACTATGAAGTGCGAAATGCTGCCGGCCAGATCACCACCAAAGCGCATACTCTGCAGGTGGCGGTGGAGCAGGAGAGTCAGGCGTTGTGCTTTGTTTCACCCGATATTTTACTGGAACGTTTAGGAGTGAAAGGATGCTGAAAATTGTGCTTACCAGCCTGCTGCTGTGGGCCAGTGCCGCCAGCGCGGTCACGCTGGATCAGCTGCAGCAGCGTTTTGCCAGCCAGCCTGTGATTCGGGCAGACTTTATCCAGACGCGCACCATTTCCGGCATGCGTCAGCCGCTGGTCTCGCACGGGCAGATGCTGATCGCTCGCGAGCAGGGCTTATGGTGGCATCAGCAGACACCCTTTGTGATGACGCTGCTGCTGGATGATAAACGCATGGTGCAGAGCCTCAGCGGCCAGAAGCCTCAGGTAATCACCGCCGACAGCAACCCGCAGATGTTCCAGTTCAACCATCTATTGCGGGCGCTGTTCCAGGCCGACCAGAAAGTGCTGAACGAGAACTTCAGCGTGGCCTTCAGCGATCGCGGCAACGGAGCCTGGACGCTGGAGCTGACGCCCAAAGCGGCGCCGCTCAACAAAATCTTCAACCGTATCTCGCTGGCGGGCAGCGCCTACCTGGACAGCATCAACCTGGATGATAAGCAGGGCGATAAAACGCAAATAGAGCTCAGCAACACCCGAATTGAACCGCCGCAGTTAAGCGACGAGGAGCAGGCGCGTTTTGCCGGGCCGTAACGATCGGCTGCTGGCCCTCCTGTGGCTGGCCCTCTGTCTGATGCTGGCAGCTGCGCTCTCTTTTTTGCTGCCGCGCAGTCAGCTCAACAGCAGTGTGCTGGCGCTACTGCCGCAGCAGAATCTGGGGGGCGGCACCGCCTGCGCTGCAGCAGGGCTTTATGCAGCGGCTGGATCGCCAGCTGGTGTGGCTGGTTTCACCCGGTGAGCAGGACGATCCCCAGGTCGCCGCCTGGTGGCTGGCCCAGCTGCGTGCGCTGCCTGACCTGAAACAGGTGCAGGGTGATCTCGACGGGCAACAGCAGCAGCAGTGGGGCCGCTTTGCCTGGCAACACCGTAACGGCCTGATCGATGAGGTGACGCGCGACCGCTTACAGAACGGCGGCGAGGCGCAGGCTGACTGGCTGCTGGCGCAGCTCTTTTCGGCCTTCTCTGGCGTCAGCAGCAAAGAGTTGCAGGGCGATCCCCTGATGCTGGTGCGGGGTTCGCAGCTGGCGCTGGCACAAAACGCCGGGCGCATGACGCTGCATGATGGCTTGCTGACAGTAAAAGATGCACAGGGTCAGCAGTGGTATTTTCTGCATGGCGAACTGGCGAACAACGCTTTCAGTATGCAGCAAAGTCATGCGCTGGTTACCCGACTCAGCGCGCTGGAGCAACAGCTTAAAAGCCGCTGGCCGCAGGCGAAACTGCTGACGCGTGGCACGGTGCTGTTCAGCGACAACGCCAGCCAGCGTGCGCAGCATGACGTTAAAACGCTGGGCAGTGTGACGCTGGGTGGCGTCGTCCTGCTGGTGCTGCTGGTCTTCCGCTCACTGCGCCCGCTGTTGCTGACGGTCACGTCTGTGGCCATCGGCGCGATGGCGGGCACGGTGATGACGCTGCTTTGCTTCGGTGAACTGCATCTGATGACGCTGGTGATGAGCCTGAGTATTGTCGGCATCTCTGCGGATTACACGCTCTATTATCTCACTGAGCGCATGGTTCACGGCGATCAGCAGACGCCGTGGCAGAGCCTGCGAAAAGTCCGCGGCACGCTGCTGCTGGCGCTCGGGACCACCGCCATCGCCTGGCTGCTGATGCTGCTGGCACCGTTCCCGGGGCTGCGGCAGCTGGCGGTGTTTGCCGCCAGCGGATTAACGGCTTCCTGTCTGACGGTGATTCTGATCTACCCGTGGCTGGTACGCGGATTACCGGTGCGTCCGGTGCCGCTGATGGTGCCGCTGGCGCGCTGGCTTGCCGCCTGGCGTCGCCAGCGCGGGCTGCGCGTCGGATTACCGGTGGCGATGGCGATCTTCGCGCTGGCCGGTATCGCCCAGTTAAAGGTGGATGATGATATCGCCCATCTGCAAAGTGCGCCTGCGCATCTGCTGGAGCAGGATCGCCAGCTGGCAACCCTGACCGGACAGCGCGCCGATCAGACCTGGTTTGTGGTCTGGGGCGATGATGCACAGCAGACGCTGCAGCGGCTGGAAAAACTGGCACCGGATCTGCACCAGGCGCAGCAGCAGGGCTGGCTGCAGCACTATCGTCTGCTGCCGCTGACGTCGCTGGCGCAGCAACAGCGGGATCTTCAGCTGTTGAAACAGGCAGCACCGGATATTACGGCCCGCCTGCAGCAGGCGGGTATCACGCTGCCGGCACCGGATCTGACCCCGATGCCGGTAACACCAGAGGCGTGGCTGTCGAGTCCGCTGAGTGAAGGCTGGCGACTGCTGTGGCTGACGCTGCCAGACGGGCGCAGCGGTGTTTTGATCCCCACCAGCGGCGTAAAAAACAGCGCTGCACTCGCGGAGCTGACCAAACAGCATCCGGGCGTCAGCTGGATTGACCGCAAATCAGGTTACGATTCGCTGTTCAGCTTCTGGCGCACCCTGCTGAGCGGGTTACTGGCGCTGGCGCTGCTGCTGATCACCCTGAGTTTTGTCCTGCGACTGGGGTTAAAGGCTGGCTTACGCAGCGCGCTGCCGTCAGTGCTGTCGCTGGCGATGGCGCTGGCAACGCTGGGCTGGATCGGCGCGTCGCTGAATCTGTTTGCCCTGCTGGCACTGATTCTGGTGCTGGGCATCGGCATTAATTACACGCTCTTTTTCAGCAACCCGCAGGGTACGCCGCTGACCTCGTTGCTGGCGGTGTCGCTGGCGATGATTACCACCTTACTGACGCTGGGTATGCTGGTATTCAGCAGCACCAGCGCGATTGCCAGTTTTGGCACAGTGTTATGCAGCGGCATCTTCAGCGCTTTCCTGCTGTCGCCGCTGGCGATGCGACCCACCCGATCAAGGAGTAAACGATGATCCGCGCCGCTCTTATTCTGCTGACGGCTCTGCTGCTCAGCGCCTGTGCCGGACCTGCACCCGACAGCAGCCGTCCCACCGCCTGGCTGAAACCGGGCGTGAAGGTGACGCTGCCACCGCCGGGCATCCGTCCCGCCTTCCAGCAGCAGCAGTTGCTGACCGGACAGGTGAAAGGCCAGAGTCAGTCACTGCTGGTGCTGCTCAGCGCCGATGAACAGCAAATTGATCTGGCCGGACTCTCCTCGGTGGGTATTCGTCTGTTCAGCCTGCGCTACGATGCCAGCGGTATTCACACCCAGCAGCTGATGCCGCTGCCGCAGATGCCGCCTGCCAGTCAGGTGCTGGCGGATATTATGCTCAGTTACTGGCCACGGGAGCTGTGGCAAAAACAGCTGCCGCCAGGCTGGACGTTGCAGGATCAGGGGTTAAAGCGACGGCTGATCGATGCCGATAATAAGCTGGTTACCGAAATCGATTATCTGCAACGCGGTAATCAGCGCCAGCCCATCAGCATTCAGCAGCATGCGTTTGGCTATCAGATCCGCATTCAACATCTGGACGGCTCATGATTTACATCTCTGCCATCGGCATGCTGAATGCCCTGGGGAACAACACTCAGCAGATTGCGGCCAGCCTTACCAGGGGTGAGGCACCCGGCATGCAGCTGCGTCATGGCTGGCTGAGCGGCGACCGCGCCTGCTGGCTTGGCAGGGTTGAAGGCGATTTGCCATCGGTTCCTGCTGCCCTGAGCGTGCACAACACCCGTAATAACCAGCTGCTGCTGGCCGCGCTGGCGCAAATCCGTCCGGCGCTCGACGCGGCGATTGCTCACTATGGTGCCAGCAGAGTGGCAGTTGTGCTGGGAACCAGCACCTCGGGCGTGGATGAGGGCGATCAGCAGATTGGCGGCAGTCAGTCCGGTTATCACTATCAGATGCAGGAGCTGGGCGATCCCTCCCGTTTCCTGGCTCACTATCTAAGCCTGGATGGCCCGGCCTATACCATTTCAACCGCCTGCTCCTCCAGCGCCCGCGCCATTATCAGTGGTGAGCGGCTGATCGCGGCAGGGCTGGTGGATGTGGCGCTGGTGGGCGGTGCGGACTCGCTGAGCCGGATGCCGATCAACGGATTCGACAGCCTGGAGTCGCTCTCTGAACGTCGCTGCGCCCCTTTCAGCCGCGATCGCGACGGCATCTCGATTGGCGAAGGGGCCGCACTGATGCTGCTGACGCGGGAACCGCAGCCGCTGGCGCTACTGGGAGCTGGCGAATCGTCTGACGCCTGGCACATGTCTGCTCCCCATCCGCAGGGCGAGGGCGCTGAACGGGCGATGCGTATGGCGCTGCAACAGGCGAATTTGTTGCCAGAGCAGGTGGGTTATATCAATCTGCACGGCACCGCGACGCCGCTTAACGACCAGATGGAAGCCGCCGTGATTCAGCGCCTGTTTGGCAATGCGGTGCCGTGCAGCTCGACCAAACATCTGACCGGCCATACGCTCGGCGCGGCAGGAGTGTGTGAAGCCGCCCTCAGTGCGCTGATCCTGCAAAACAATCTGCCGCTGCCCGCGCAGGATTTCAGTGAGATGGCGCCGGATGAGACGCTGCCGGATTGCGGATTGTTATTACAGCCGCAGGCGCTGCAACGGCCTGTCATCGCTTCTAACTCCTTCGCCTTTGGCGGCAACAACACCTGTCTGATTCTGGGACGCCAACATGGTTATTAATTCTCCCGCGGCACGCTGGCTGCCGCATGCTGCGCCGATGCTGCTGCTTGATCAGCTGATCGCCGTTGATGATGAGCAGGTCCACTGTCAGGTGTCGACCTGCGCCGGTGGCGTACTGACACCGTTTCTGACGCCTCAGGGTGAACTGCCCGCCTGGTTTGGCGTCGAGATGATGGCGCAAACCGTGGGCGTCTGGTCGGGCTGGCATGCAAAGCAGGGCGGCGCCACCCTTATCCCGCCCGGCATGCTGCTGGGCGGACGCGGCTGGCGGGCAGAGCGATCCCTCTTTCCCGCCAGTGTTACGCTGGATATCAGAATGACGCTGCTGATGCGCGATGACCGCATGGGCAGCTTTGAGGGTGACATTCATTACGGCACCCAGCGGCTTGCCAGCGGTCGCCTGAATACGTATCAACCCAATGAAGCAGAATTACAGCAATTGATGTCACAAGGAAATCAGCCATGACAGATTCGGTATTAGTGACGGGCGCCAGTAAAGGGATTGGCCGCGCGATTGCGTTGCGTCTCGCCCAGGATGGCTATCAGGTTATCGTCCATTTCAACCGTGACCGCGCAGGCGCTGAGCAGTGCCTGCAGCAGATCGAAACCGCAGGCGGCAGCGGCCGTGTGCTGGGATTTGATGTGGCCGATCGGGCGGCAACCCGCGCTGCGCTGGAGGCGGATATTGAGCAATATGGCGCCTATTATGGTGTGGTGAGCAACGCCGGTATCACCCGCGATGCGGCGTTTCCTGCCCTGACGGATCAGGAGTGGGACAGCGTCATCCACACCAATCTCGACAGTTTTTACAATGTGATCCAGCCCTGCGTGATGCCGATGATCGGTCTGCGGCGCGGCGGCCGCATTATCACGCTCTCGTCGGTGTCGGGGATAATGGGTAATCGCGGTCAGGTGAACTACAGCGCGGCGAAAGCGGGCATTATTGGTGCCACTAAGGCGCTGGCGATTGAGCTGGCGAAACGCAAAATCACCGTTAACTGCATTGCGCCAGGCCTGATTGATACCGGTATGGAGGGGCTGGAACCTCAGGTGATTGAGGAAGCGATGAAGATCGTGCCGATGAAGCGCATGGGCGCGGCTGAAGAGGTCGCCGGACTGGCGAGCTATCTGATGTCCGATATTGCAGGCTACGTGACGCGTCAGGTCATTTCTATTAACGGAGGCATGCTGTGATCCAGCGGGTAGTCGTAACCGGCATGGGCGGCGTAACCGCCTTTGGTGAGTCCTGGGCTGAAGTTTCGGCACGGATCCGTGCGGGCCGCAATGCGGTGCGCTTTATGCCGGAGTGGCAGATCTACGACGGGCTGCATACGCTGCTCGGCGCACCGGTGGATGACTTTGTGCTGCCGGCGCACTACACCCGCAAGCGTATCCGCGCCATGGGCCGCGTTTCGCTGCTGGCAACGCGCGCGACCGAGCTGGCGCTGACCCAGGCGGGCCTGATTGACCATCCGGTGCTGACCAGCGGAGAAACGGGTATCGCCTACGGTTCTTCCACCGGCAGCACCGGGCCGGTCAGCGAGTTCGCCACCATGCTGACCGAAAAGCACACCAACAATATCACCGGCACCACCTATGTGCAGATGATGCCACACACCACGGCCGTCAATGCCGGGCTCTTTTTCGGCCTGCGCGGCCGGGTGATCCCGACCTCCAGCGCCTGTACCTCTGGCAGCCAGGCGATTGGCTATGCCTGGGAAGCGATTCGTCACGGGTATCAGACGGTGATGGTGGCTGGCGGCGCAGAAGAGCTCTGTCCGTCGGAAGCCGCGGTGTTCGACACCCTGTTTGCCACCAGCCAGCGTAATGACGCGCCGCACACCACACCTGCACCTTTTGATCAGCAGCGCGATGGCCTGGTAATTGGCGAAGGGGCAGGCACGCTGATCCTTGAGTCGCTGGAACATGCCCTGGCACGCGGTGCAACGATCTACGCCGAGCTCACCGGGTTTCATACCAACTGCGACGCCGCCCATATTACTCAGCCGCAGCGGGAAACCATGCAGATCTGCATCGAGCGGGCGTTGCAAAGCGCCGGTATCACGGCCGCAGACGTTGGTTATGTGAATGCGCACGGCACCGCCACTGAACGGGGTGATATGGCCGAAAGTCTGGCGACGGCGGCGGTGTTTGGCGAAACGACGCCGATCTCTTCGCTGAAGTCATATTTTGGCCATACGCTGGGTGCCTGTGGGGCGCTGGAAGCCTGGATGAGCATTGAGATGATGCGGGAAGGGTGGTTTGCGCCAACCCTGAACCTGACGCAACCGGCAGCAGATGGCGGCCAGCTGGATTACATCATGGGTGAGCCGCGTGAGATTGAAACCGACTATATCCAGAGCAACAACTTTGCCTTTGGTGGCATTAATACTTCACTGATTTTCAAACGCTGGCGCGGCGTCTGATCTCAGGCCCGTGCCGCGCTGGCACGGGCCAGTTTATTTTTCGGACGAAAGAACCGGACGATAATCAGCCTTTCATCTACACTGTCACTCACCGCATCACTCCCGGCGGCCCATGTTTTTCACAGGATAGTTATGTCTTTACCCTTGCCACCCGACGATCACGATGAGCCAATTCGCCAGTCACTTGACGATGCGCACTTTGCGATAGTGGTGCTTGCGGTGACCTCGGTAACGCTTATAATCTTTGTCCTGATGATTACGCTCTGGATGAGCTGACACGCACAGGGATTCAACGGATTGAATAAGGAGAAGGCGATGGACTCCGGAGATGACAAATTAATCGCAATTATCGGTTTGCTGGCGGCCTGCCTGATCGGGGTGATCTTCCTGTTTACCATGGTCTGGCTGACCGACGTACGTCATCCTGCCGATCCCTCTCTCGACGTTCGCTCCTGTTACCCTAAAAAGCCACCTTCTCAGCACGTCTGATTTCGTGTCGCAAACTTAATCTGCTGACTGCGCAATACCAGCGCCAGCGGCTCATGCAGATTACGGTTGCCATTGGGATCGGCTAATCCCAGCAGCGGGCCAGGGGAACGCCGGTCATCGGCCCAGGCCGGATACTCCACTACCGGATAGAGCGAAATCCCCTCCACCGCAATGCCCTGATCCAGCGCCACCGCCACATTTTCACTGATCTCCTGCAGCCAGGGGGGCGCGCGCTTCACCCTCAGCGCCAGTTTCAGCAATCAGCATCGGACGCTGGTAGCGCTGCCAGCACTGCGCCAGCAGAATATGCAGCGGCACACGCTCCGGATCCTCCAGCGACATCGGCTGGTCGGGGAAAAACCAGTGGTTATCGGGATAGTAGTTCAGGCCGAGGATATCCAGGCAATCTTCACTGCCGCCTAGCTCCTTATCGACGCGACCAGCCAGCATGTCCCAGGCTTCGAACTGCGCCTGATGCTGCGCATCGGCATAGGGTTTGCTGTCCGGATTATCGGGATGATGAGCGATCTGCACCAGCGGGTCAGTCAGCACAAAGCGCGCCTCCGGATAGACCTCGCGAATGGCATGTATCGCCGCCAGCGAGGCGCGGACCAGCTGGCGCTTCAGCTCTTTACCACGCTGCGCCGCATGAGGATTAAACCAGGCCACATCCGCCCCGGCCCATGACCAGAATGAGATTTGATTAACCGGTGTAAAGAAGGGGCGTTCGATGCCCTGATCGCGCATCAGTTGTGCCATCGCGCGGGCGAAACGACTAAAATGGTCAACAAATTCGGCTTTCCAGATATTAAGATGATCGGGATAACCGAAATGAGCCAGCTCCCAGATGATCTCCATCTGCTGACGTCGCGCGGCGTCGACCATCGGCAGAAAGCTCTGCCAGTCATACTGGCCAGGGATCTTTTCGATCAGATGCCAGCGCGCACCGTCGCGGGCGGTGAGCAGATGCTGCTCAGCCAGGGCGGCATAATCTTTTTCCAGCAGCATATCGTGTCCGCTGCTGATCACCATATCCAGCCGTTTACCGGGCGTACGGCAGGCAGTGGAACAGGGGAAACTGCCCTGGAAAAAGCTGCGAAACAGGCTGGGATGATAGCGCTGGCGGGCATCTGTAAGGGATTGATGAGACATATTCCTCTCCTGCCGGGATAATGCCGGTCACAGATCGTCCGGTTAAGTCTAGACTAAAAACGCCCGTGACCCCTCACTAACTCAGAACAGAGGAATAGCATCAGAGGTCGGACCGGGGAATAATAAAAATAACTGCATTTTACAGGGAAATGTCATGACCGAAGCGTTTGAGCTCTCCCAGCCATTGGAACGGTCCAGCTGGCTGGAAACACAGCTGGAGCCAGAGTGTCTGCGCCATCCGGGGCTGAGCGGCGTCCATCAGCTGAGCGACGGGCTGGATGCCTTTGCTGCCCGCTATCTGCTGATGCAAAAAGCGGAGCGTTCACTCGATATCCAGTATTACATCTGGCAAAACGATCTCTCTGGCCGGTTGCTGTTCAGCGCCGTGCTGGAAGCTGCCCGACGCGGCGTGAAAGTGCGGCTGCTGCTGGATGACAACAATACGCCGGGCCTGGACGACACGCTGGCCCAGCTCAACCGCCATCCCAACATTGAGGTGCGGCTGTTTAATCCGTTCTCGTTTCGCACCCTGCGCGCGCTGGGTTATCTCACCGACTTTGCCCGTCTGAACCGCCGCATGCACAACAAAAGCTTTACGGTGGATGGCGTCACGACCGTGGTCGGTGGGCGCAATATCGGCGACGAATATTTCGGCACCGGCAATGAACCGCTGTTTGCCGATCTCGACGTCATGGCAATAGGCCCGGTGGTTAAAGAAGTCGCAGAGGATTTTGAGCGCTACTGGCGCAGTAAGCCGGTCTCGCCGCTGCAGCAGGTGCTGGATGAAGAGGAGCCGGAAGAGGACAGTGTGAGTCTGCCAGCAGAGTGGCGTCACAGTGAACCGGTGCAGCGCTATCTTCAGCGGCTGGAAAATTCTTCGCTGCTGCAGGAGCTGGAAGAGGGCACGCTGGCTCTGACCTGGGCAAAAGCGCGACTGCTGAGCGATGATCCGCGTAAAGGGCTGGGCAAAGCGCGTGCCAGAAGCCTGCTGCCGCAGCGAATGCTGGAGGTGATAGGCACGCCGCAAAAGCAGTTCGACATCATCTCGGCCTATTTCGTGCCGACCCGCGCAGGGGTCGCTCAGCTGCTGTCGCTGAAGCGCAAAGGGGTAAAAATTGCCATTCTGACCAATTCGCTGGCGGCTAACGATGTGTCGATTGTCCATGCCGGCTACGCTAAGTGGCGCAAAAAACTGCTGCGTCATGGTATTGCGCTCTATGAGCTGAAACCGCAGGCGGGCGTGCCTGATGCCCCGCACGACCGGGGATTAACCGGTAACTCCGGCTCCAGCCTGCATGCCAAAACCTTCTCAGTGGATCAACAGACGCTGTTTATCGGCTCGTTTAACTTCGATCCCCGTTCAGCGGTGCTCAATACGGAAATGGGACTGGTGATTGAGAGTGCGGCGCTCGCCGGAGAGACGCATCAGCGTTTCAGCCAGTCAATGCGCGATCGGGCATGGACGCTGCGGCTGGATAAGTGGGGCAGGGTAAACTGGCTGGAGTATCCGGGTGAGCCGCAGCAGATTGTGCATAAACACGAGCCGGGCTGCTCCTGGTGGCAACGGCTGCAGGTGCGGTTAGTGTGGCGGTTGCCGATTGAGTGGCTGCTTTAAGCTGGACCTTGCCTGGGTACAGGCGCTGGCTCAGGAAGCATACGCCCTCCGCAAAGACGCAAAACCCGCCATCCCTGGCGGGCTCAGCGCGGGCGATTACGCACCTCATCCCTGAGGTGCGCCCGTTGCCGGGCCAACGCGTTGCTTTGTTCAAAAACGCTCCCGGCGTTTTTGTCCCTGGCCCGCTATGCTTTGCTACTGGCGTATGCTCCCATCGCTTTAAACTCTTAAGCTGTCTGTGAGACACATCATTTATAGCCTGACCTCACTTATGGCCCGAGGTCACTGATCGCCTGTCATTGTGCTTGTTTACGCTCAAATTTCCCCGAGAAAAGGAACCGCAGCAGCGGGATGCGCAGGTGAATCTCATACAGCAGAAACGCGATGCCAAACACCATCAGCAGGCCAACGAAGAAGCCCAGGGTGTTGTTTTCAATCCGCGGCGTCACGTAAATGCCATACAGCAGCGTCAGCGGATGGTGCACCAGATAGATAAACAGTGACGCATTGACCAGATACATAATGCGCGGCGAATGTGAATTCAGCAGCTTATGACCAAAGCAGAAGCAGACATTCAGCATGCAAATGCCCATCAGCGTCGAGATAATCGCATCCAGCTCATACAACCAGCCCTCACCGCTGCTCAGTCGCTGGTTGGCGCAATAGGCCGCAAACATCAGCAGCGCACCGACCCACATCACCAGATTGAAGCGGACAAACAGCTGCTTCAGCGGGGGGATGTTTCCACGCCAGCGCTCCCAGCATAAAGAACGGCAGATAGAAGAGCGTCTGCATCACAATGATGCTAAACAAACCATCCATCAGCCACGCAGGCTGGAAAATAAACACCAGACGCCGGAACACGCACCAGAGCAGCGCCCACGCCAGTACGCCCGCCGTCAGCGATCCCCAGCCAACCCGCGAATAATCAATGGTGCGATGCTGATCGCGCAGCCAGCGGAAGGTCACCATCCCCAGCGTGGTCAGCATCACCAGCACCACCAGGAACCACAGGTGTGAAATCAGCTCCCACATCAGGTTATTAAATTTCTGATAGGGGGTGAAACGGGGCCAGTCAGCCAGCTTATCCGTCCACTCTTTCAGCATAAAAAATTGCGGCAGCGTCAGCAGCGGAATGGCGGTCAGCATTGGGATACCTACCCGTTCCAGACGCACCTTCAGGAAGCGACGTGGCTGATAGCGCAGATAAAGCATGTAGGAGAAATAGCCCGAAATGACGAAAAACACCTGCATACGAAACGCATGAATAAAATCATTCAGCAGCGTCAGCCATAACGACGCTTCATGACTGTTTACTGCCCATTTCTGCGCGGAGTAGATGAGGGAAACGTGAAACGGCACCCCCAGTAACATCAGATAGGCGCGGATGGAGTCGAGGAAGTATTCACGTTCAGGTTTTACAGTACTCATAAAGTTCCAGTTCGTTAGTACGTTTAACCGGTTTCACCCTGAAACCGGATTATGCTCTGTGAAAATTCTACCTGGGATAAACCAGGTATACTATCAGTGGAATCCGTAGTGTCTAATTGTCCTAAAAGCAGGGTTAAGCCTGACGAAATGCGGGAACAATGTTGCGCATAAGCTGTCGGAAAACCGAATAATCCTTTAAGATAAACGGGTTTGATTTAAGCACACGAAAGGGGGGGATGTGCTGACTAAAGAAAAAAATAAAGCCGGACTGATGAAGGTACGCTGGATTGGTACTGCAGTTCTGCTGGCGTTGTACGCCAATAACAGTTGGGCGTTTAACATCGACGATGTTGCCAAACAAGCCAAAGCGTTGGCAGGGAAAAGCTTCGAAGCGCCTAAAAGCAATTTACCCTCTCAATTTCGTGAAATGAAATTTGCTGATTATCAGCAGATCCAGTTTAACCACGATAAAGCGTATTGGGGCAAACTGCGCACGCCGTTCAAGCTGGAGTTTTATCATCAGGGAATGTATTTCGATACCCCGGTGCAGATCAACGAAGTGACCGCCAGCGCGGTGCGCGAGATTAAATACAACCCCGATTATTTTAATTTCGGTAATGTAAAACATGACGCAGATGCGGTAAAAAAACCTCGGTTTTGCCGGTTTCAAAGTACTTTACCCACTCAACAACAAGGGTAAAAACGATGAGATCGCCAGCTTCCTGGGCGCGAGCTATTTCCGTGTCATCGGTGCCGGTCAGGTTTATGGCCTGTCGGCGCGTGGACTTGCCATCGATACGGCGCTGCCGTCCGGTGAAGAGTTCCCGCGCTTTAAAGAGTTCTGGATTCAGCGTCCTAAACCACAGGACAAACAGCTGGTGATCTACGCACTGCTCGATTCGCCGCGTGCGGCGGGTGCGTATCGCTTTGTGCTGCATCCGGGTGACGCTTCAACGGTTGATGTGCAGTCAAAAGTTTACCTGCGTGATAACGTCGGCAAACTGGGTGTTGCACCGCTGACCAGTATGTTCCTGTTTGGTCAGAACCAGCCATCGACGGTGAACAACTTCCGTCCGGCACTGCACGACTCTGACGGTCTCTCTATCCACAATGGCAACGGGGAGTGGATTTGGCGTCCGCTGAACAACCCGCGTCATCTGGCAGTGAGCACCTTCACCATCGAGAATCCGAAAGGGTTTGGTCTGCTGCAGCGTGGGCGTGACTTTAACAACTATCAGGATCTTGATGACCGCTATGATCTTCGTCCAAGCGGCTGGGTTGAGCCAATAGGCGACTGGGGTAAAGGCCGGGTTGAACTGGTTGAAATCCCGACGGCAGATGAAACCAACGACAACATCGTTGCGTTCTGGACGCCGGAGACGCTGCCAGAGCCTGGCAAAGAGATGAACTTCAAATATCGTCTGCACTTCTCGCGCGACGAAAACCAGCTGCACTCCGATGATACCGCCTGGGTCAAAAATACCCTGCGTTCAGCGGGTGACGTGAAGCAGTCTAATCTGGTGCGTCAGCCGGATGGCACCGTGGCTTTCACCATCGACTTCGTGGGTAAAGACATGAGCAAGATGGCGGAAAACAGTCAGGTGGCACCGCAGGTCAGCGTGGGTAAAAATGCTGATGTGGTTGAGCAGAGCGTACGTTATAACCCGGTCACCAAAGGCTGGCGTCTGGTGTTGCGTCTGCGTGTGAAAGATGCCAAACAGTCCACCGAAATGCGTGCGGCCTTGGTTAGCGGCGACAAGACATTGACGGAAACCTTGAGCTATCAGTTACCTGCCAATGAATAAATCGACTTTTACACCTCAACGTTATGTGGAATCTCTGCCGCTGGATGCGGCAGGGAAGGCACGCCTGAGCGTCTCATTGCAGAATGCCAGCGAGTTCCACTTCATCCATGATGTGCTGGGCAGGGATGTCGCAGCCAGTGACCGTCCCGACGATGCGCCGTTAAAATCGGTCTCATCGCGGGTTGAAATGGCCTGGCCCGATTCGCTGGCCGAAGGTCAGCAGTTGGGTAAAGATTACCTCGACCGCACCACGCTGAAGGCGATGCCGAAGGTCAAACGCTCACTGATGTTCCCGGAAGCCTGGCGTACCAACCCGGTCGCCCGTGCCTGGGACTCACTGCGTGGACACAAATCGGTGCCGCGTTATGCCAATGCGGAAGAGCGGCGTGCCGAGGAGAAGTGGCGTCATGTTGGTTCAATTCGACGCTACATTCTGCTGATCCTGACCATTTTCCAGACCGTGGTCGCCACCTGGTACATGAAGAGTATTCTGCCGTATCAGGGCTGGACGCTTCTGGATCCGATGGAGATGATCAATCAGAACTGGCAGCAGTCAGTGATGCAGATCCTGCCTTATTTGTTGCAGACCGGCATCCTGTTCCTGTTCGCCATACTCTTCTGCTGGGTCTCAGCCGGTTTCTGGACGGCCCTGATGGGCTTCCTGCAGCTGCTGATTGGACGTGATAAATACAGTATCTCTTACTCAACGGTCGGAGATGAACCGCTTAACCCGGAACATCGTACCGCGCTGATTATGCCGATCTGTAATGAAGACGTTGAGCGTGTTTACGCCGGTCTGCGTGCGACCTGGGAGTCGGTGGTTCGTACCGGTAACGCTGAACACTTCGACGTCTATATCCTCAGCGACAGTTACGATGCGGATATCGCGATTGCCGAACAGAAAGCCTGGATGGAACTGGTGCGGGATGTTGGCGGGGCAGGCAAGATTTTCTATCGCCGTCGTCGTCGTCGCGTGAAGCGTAAAAGCGGAAACATCGATGACTTCTGCCGTCGCTGGGGCAGCAACTACAGCTACATGGTGGTGCTGGATGCCGATAGCGTCATGAGCGGAGAGTGTCTTACCGGTCTGGTACGCATGATGGATGCCAACCCGAATGCCGGGATCATCCAGTCGTCGCCGAAAGCATCGGGTATGGATACGCTTTATGCGCGCTGTCAGCAGTTTGCGACCCGCGTTTACGGTCCGTTATTTACCGCCGGTCTGCACTTCTGGCAGCTGGGTGAGTCTCACTACTGGGGTCACAACGCCATTATCCGCGTGAAACCCTTTATTGAGCACTGTGCCCTGGCACCGTTACCGGGAGAAGGCTCCTTTGCGGGTTCAATCATGTCGCATGACTTCGTAGAAGCTGCGCTGATGCGTCGTGCCGGTTGGGGCGTCTGGATTGCCTATGACCTGCCGGGATCCTATGAAGAACTGCCACCGAACCTGCTGGATGAGCTGAAACGTGACCGCCGCTGGTGTCACGGCAACCTGATGAACTTCCGCCTGTTCCTGGTGAAAGGGATGCACCCGGTTCACCGTGCGGTGTTCCTGACGGGTGTGATGTCCTACCTCTCGGCTCCGCTATGGTTTATGTTCCTGGCGCTCTCCACTGCCCTGCAGGTAGTGCATACGCTGATGGAACCGACTTACTTCCTGCAACCGCGGCAGCTCTTCCCGGTCTGGCCGCAGTGGCGTCCGGAGCTGGCGATAGCGCTGTTCTCGACCACCATGGTGCTGCTGTTCCTGCCGAAAATGCTGAGTGTCGTGTTGATCTGGTTTAAAGGATCGAAGGCCTACGGCGGACCTCTGCGGCTGCTGGCTTCACTGGTGCTGGAAACGCTGTTCTCGGTGCTGCTGGCACCAGTGCGTATGCTGTTCCATACGGTGTTTGTGGTCAGCGCCTTCCTCGGCTGGGAAGTGGTGTGGAACTCACCGCAGCGTGATGACGATGCAACACCATGGAGCGAGGCGTTTAAACGTCACGGTTCGCAGATGGCATTGGGTCTGGTGTGGGCGATTGGTATGGGACTGCTGGATCTTAACTTCCTGTGGTGGCTGGCACCGATCGTCTTCTCACTGATTCTGTCGCCGTTTGTCTCGGTCATGTCGAGCCGCGCAACGCTGGGCATTAAGAGCAAGAAAGCGAAGCTGTTCCTGATCCCGGAAGAGTACTCGCCGCCGCAGGAGCTGGTGGATACCGATCGCTATGTGGTACTGAACCGTGAGCGCGCGCTGGAAAATGGCTTTATGCATGCCTTATTCCATCCTGCCTTCAACGCGCTGGCAACGGCACTGGCCACATCGCGCCACAAGCAGAGTCAGTTACTGGACTATGCGCGTGACCGTCGGGTTGATCAGGCGCTGAGCGATGCGCCGGATAAACTGGGCCGCGAACAGCGTCTGCAGTTGATCAGCGATCCGGTGGTGCTGGCCCGTGTTCATACCCGACTGTGGGAAGATGCGGACAAGTATCATCAGTGGGTTGAGAGTTATCAAAAACTCACGCTCAACCCCAACGCGCTGGCAAACAACGCGTAATCTGAAAAAGCGGCAGCGATGCCGCTTTTTTTATCGGATTAAAACAGCGATTCGCTGATAAATTTATTGCTGGCAGTCGCCGCGAGCAGCGCGTGACGATCTCAATGGCTGTTTCTTCATGGCGGATATGAGTGGTGAAAGGGTGCTTAAAGGCGGGTGTTATCGTCGTGGCTGTACTCTGCTTAAGCGGATGCGGCAGTATTATCAGCCGTACCATTCCCGGGCAGGGGCACGGTAATCAGTACTATCCCGGCGTACAGTGGGATGTTCGCGACAGCGGATGGCGGGTCCTGACGATCCTCGACCTGCCGCTGTCGCTGGTGGTTGATACCCTGTTGTTACCGGTGGATGCCAGCCACGGTCCTTACGAGTAACTGCGATCGGAATCGCTGTTATCATCTTCCCACTCTTGCGCGGCAGCTTCACCCTCTTCGGTGTCCAGCGGCGGCTCCAGCTGGAACTCGCCGTCATCCCACTCGTGCAGGGTATTTTCTGCTAACCACTCCTGACGTAGTTCAACTTCGTCAAAATCTGCATCAAAAATGGCCTGTGCCGCTTCACCGCTACGGTAAGGCAGACATTCGCCTGCTTCACCTTCTTCTGCCATGAATTCAGCCTGCCACATGATATCGCCATCCTGCATTACATACTTTTGCAGACCAAACTGGCTGATTGATGCATCCCCTTCCTCAAGCTCTGGGTGGTTAGCGAGGAACTCTTCACGTGCAGCATCGATGGCTTCCTCTAAGGTACTGTACATGCTCATCGCTCTTCTCCTTCACGGGTCTTTGACTATGGATTTATTTGATTTCAGTGAAGGATAGACGAAATCTGAAGGAGGGAAAGGTCAGGCCGGTGCAACTGGCGGGAAATAAGCCATTTCCCGCCAGTCAGGGTCAGATCATCTTTTGCGGGAAATGCAAAACCGGTTGAACGGACTCATGAATCACGGGGGCTGAGTAGCGGATACAACATTTTATGCATGGCTTAACTTTCTTAAAATTAATTCTGGCGATGGAGAGGGCCTGACTCAAGTTATATAACGTGCCGATAAATATGACCTCTTCTTTATCAGGCATACGCTTGCACCCTTTACGATGAAGAAAGTGATAATTTTCCTGATCGGTACCGATTGTAACGTAATAGTAGAGACCTTTGTTCATATTAACTGTCCCATTAGAGGTTTGCTGTGTTGTCTTTTTTTATAATTCTGGCCAGAGCCGTTAAAGGCCTGACGGTTACAAAAGAAACTACCGATAAGCATTAATGAGTTCAAATTCCATAATGATCTATCGGGGTGTTAAAAAAATGTAAAATGGAATATAAGCTAAATCAGCAAGGCAATCGCTTGTAAAATAAGTTAATTTTTATCGATTCATAAGCGGTGAGACACCGTTAAGACCGGCTAAATAGGATTAGGCCTGGCGTGCAGAATAATCAGCGCCATAACAGATTTAATAGCACTCGCTGCAATATTAATTAATAAATAGCGAAACAGGCTGAATGCCGCCTGCCGTCCTGTTAATTGATTAGCTTTTTTTAAATTTAAACAGAGAGAAATTATATTATGAATATAGGTGTTTATTAACTACTGGACCTGCGGTTTCGCTTACAGGCTGAGTCAGCCATGAGTGATTTATTTAGCAGGGGAGTAAAACGCGCTAAATGCCTGACAGACATTTAGCGCGAACAGATTAATAACGGGAGGGTTCGCCCTCGGGGCGCGTTTTAAAGCGGCGGTGGAGCCACATATACTGTTCAGGTGCCAGCAGCACACCCTCTTCAACAACCTGATTCATTCTGGTTGCGGTTGCGACATCACTTTCCAGCGTAAATTCGCCGCTGATGTCAGGCAGTATCATCAGTTCATAGCCACGACCCCCAGGCAGACGACGCGGTACGAAAGGGATGACAGCCGGTTTACCGGTGCGGATCAGCAGATGAGTGCCCACCGTTGTGGCTGCTTTTTCCACGCCAAAGAAGGGGACAAAGACGCTGCTGCGCGGGCCATAATCGTGGTCAGGCGCATACCAGATAATGTCACCCTGTTTCAGTGCGCGGATCATTCCTTTGAGATCTTTACGGTCGAGCATGCTTTTATTCGACCGCATCCGACCTTTGACCTGAAGCCAGTCGATCAGTTTGTTGTCATTCGGGCGATAGACGCCAATGCCAGGGTTATGGATACCAAACATGCGTGCACCAATCTCCAGCGTCAGAAAGTGCATGCCGATAAGCAGCACGCCGCGCTGGCTATCGCGCGCCTGCTGAATATGCTCCAGCCCTGAAGGCGTATGCCATTTATTGATGCGCCAGTCAGGCCAGAACCAGGCCATACCGGTCTCAATTAATCCCATGCCGACCGATTCGAAATTGTGTTTAACCATCGCTTCGCGTTCATTGACCGGCATATCCGGAAAACTTAATTCCAGATTACGCCGGGAAATACTGACGCGGTGTTTCATAAAACGCATCCCAATGCGGCCAATATTACAGCCGAGAACATAAAGCAGGGGATAAGGAAGTAGCACCAAAAGATAAAGAGAAGCGACACCCAGCCAGGTCAACCAATAGCGCGGGTGAAGCAGTTCTCGTGAAAACTGAGGCAACTGAGTCATGTGAAGGTTAATTTTCCTGCGTCGCGCACCATGCGGTGCTGATATCTCGTTGATTTACACTATTGTGCCAGTTTTTGACGTGCGCTTAAATATCACTATCGGAACGTGCCATCAATGAACAAAGGTTAATAGACCAATGTTGCTGGAAAAAACGGCAACAGGCGATCAATCTGGTCACTGGCCTTTGCATCCCGGTGAAATCAGGTATCATGTGCGCGCTAAATTTCTTCTATTGATAACAGGACGAACACCATGCCAGTGTTACATAACCTCGTTTCCAATAAAGAGCTGAAGGCGCGCATGCTGGCTGAAACCGAGCCGCGCACCACTGTCTCTTTTTTATAAATATTTCCAGATTGCCGATCCCAAAGCATTACGTGACGCGCTCTATCTTGGCCTGACGGCTCTAAAGGTCTTTGGTCGCGTCTATGTGGCTCACGAAGGCATCAATGCGCAGATCAGCGTGCCAGCCAGCCAGTATGAAAAGATGAAAGAATGGCTATATGGCTTTGATCCGGCGCTGAACAACCTGCGGATGAACATTGCGCTGGATGATGATGGTAAATCGTTCTGGGTGCTGCGTCTGAAAGTTCGCGATCGCATTGTCGCGGACGGTATTGAAGACGACAGTTTTGATGCCAGCGATGTGGGTCAGTATCTTAAAGCGGCGGACGTTAACGCCATGCTGGACGATCCTGACGCCCTGTTCGTGGATATGCGTAACCACTACGAATATGAAGTGGGTCGCTTTGATAATGCGCTGGAAGTGCCTGCTGACACCTTCCGCGATCAGTTGCCGATGGCGGTTGAGATGCTGCAGGATCAGAAAGACAAAAAGATCGTGATGTACTGCACCGGCGGGATCCGCTGTGAAAAGGCCAGCGCCTGGATGCGGCACAACGGCTTTGAGGATGTCTATCACATTGAGGGCGGTATCATCGAGTATGCCCGACGCGCCCGTGAGCAGGGATTACCGGTACGCTTCAAAGGCAAAAACTTTGTTTTTGATGAGCGGATGGGTGAGCGGATCTCTGACGATGTGTTGTCGAACTGTCATCAGTGCGGCGAACCCTGTGATACTCACGTTAATTGCGTCAATGACGGTTGTCATCTGCTGTTTATTCAGTGCAAAAGCTGCGCGGAGAAGTTTGAGAACTGCTGTAGCCCGATCTGCCAGGAAGAGGCGAAGCTCTCACCGGAAGAGCAGCGCGCGCGTCGGGCAGGACGTGAAAATGGCAACAAAATCTTTAACAAGTCGCGTGGCCTGTTAAACATGACCATTCCCTCGCCGCTGAAGAAATAAGCGTGGCCGCCTGAAGTCAGCTTCAGGCGGCTTGCTGTTTTACTGGCGTACACCCTCAACCGAGATCATCAGCTGAACCTTCTGCGAAGCTGGCCCCAGATCTTTGGTGATGTTGAAATCTTTCAGTGCAATTTCCCCTTCAGCCTCAAAGCCAGCGCGGTAGCCGCCCCACGGATCTTTACCTTCACCCAGCATTTTCGCCTCTAGAGTTACCGGTTTGGTCACGCCATTCAGTGTAAGATCGCCAGTAATCTTCAGCTCATCACCCTCTTTTTTCACCGCTGTGGATTTGAACGTGGCCTGCGGGTTTTTGCTGGTGTTCAGGAAGTCCGCACTGCGCAGGTGCTTGTCACGTTCAGCATGGTTAGTATCGATGCTGCTGGTGTTAATGGTGACGTCGACTTTATCTGCGGCAGGATTCTTCTCATCAAAGGTGAAGCGGCCATCAAAATCCTTAAAGGTGCCGTAAAGCCAGCTGTAACCCAGATGCTGGATACGGAACTGAATAAAGGCGTGCTGGCCCTCTTTATCAATTTTGTAGTCAGCGGCAGAGGCGGTGAGTGAGCCGAGCAGCAGACTGGCACCGGTCATCGCCAGCAGGGTCTTTTTAAACATATTATTTATCCTTTTCAGAGGGAGAAGTGAAACGCAAACCCGACATCCGTTTTAAGGTGATATCGCGATCGATAAAGTGATGTTTTACCGCAGCCAGACCATGCAGCAGTGACAGGACCACAACCGTCCAGGCCAGCCAGAGATGAATGTCGCCCGCAAGATCAGCCTGTTCCCCAGCACCGCTGAACAGCGCGGGCAGCGTGAACCAGCTGAATACTGAGATGGGTTTGCCATCGGCGGTGGAGATCAGATAGCCGCTGATCAGAATCGCCAGCAGCAGGGTATACAGTAACAGGTGGGCCACCACCGAACTGATGCGTACCAGCGGGGAATAACTGCTAAGCGGTTTTGGCGGCGGTGAAATAACGCGCCACAGCAGGCGAACGATCAGCGTCAGCAACAGGATCACGCCGATGCTTTTATGGATCTCAGGCGCGTCGTGATACCAGCTATCGTAATAGCCAAGGCCGACCATCCATAATCCCAGCGCAAACATGGCGTAAATTGCCAGCGCCATCGACCAGTGCAGCAGCACAGCAACCAGGCCAAACTGATGAGATGAATTACGTAATAACATAATGAGGTTTTCATGAAGTAATAATCTGAAATAAGCATCCACATTATGAAATATAAAAGCAATCATCCTTACGCTTCTATAACTTTAATTTTATATTGTGAAAAGGTTGAATAAACCAGGTGTGAAATGCGCAATATTACTGAATGAGTTATTTGTGAGGCGCTGGTCGTCAACTAAAAAGAGCCGGAATTAACCCAAAGGGCGAAATATATTCTGACTTTATGTCAATAATAGTCAATTTTCGTCAAAGTCTGTCAGTCGGGCGGCATCAGGCTGATACCACCCTTTATCAGAGTCAGAAACGTGAGAGGCGGAAGGGTGTCAGATCAAAAGAGAACGGTTTTTGCTGGGCAAATTCTGCAGCCAGTTCGCCCAATACGCTGGCGAATTTAAACCCATGTCCACTGAGCCCGGTGATTAACAAGCGGTCTGGTTCACCCGGCAGGGTATCAATTATAAAGTCTTCATCCGGGCTAAAATCGTAGCTGCAGGCTTCGCCATGCAGGCAGACACCGACGCCAGGTAAAAACTGACGCAGAAATCCAAAAGCTTCACTGCCATCGGCCGCCACCGCGCCAAAAGGCTTACGATCCTCAGGCTGCTGCATCAACTGACCGCCATCATGACGACCCACTTTCAGGGCGTTGTTATCCGCCGGGAAGCCATAAAACTGGCTGCCATCGCCCATTTCCACCGTAAAACCGGGAAACTTGTTGTTCTCACTGTAGCGGCCATCTGCCTGATACCAGGCGAACACCTTGCGGGTGGGCGCGACCGGCAGGTCAGGAACTAATTTGCCAACCCATGTGCCCGCACTGATCAACATTTTGCGGCCCCGATAGACGCCATCCAGGGTAGTGACCTGCTGCAGATCGCCATCGCGACCCAGCTCTGAAACCGGGCAGTTAAACAGCTGCGCGCAGCCCGCCTGTTCCGCCAGCTGGATCCAGCTGCGTACCGCCTGTTCACATTTCAGATAGCCGGACTGCGGCTCAAATACGCCCAGATAGCCCTCAGGCACATTGATTTGTGGCCAGCGCTTGCGCACGTCATCTGGCTGCATCACCTCAATATTGAGCTGCCAGCGGGTCGCGCTGTCGATGACGTTCTGAATAAACGGCGACTGATTCGGGGCGAGGTTAAGTACGCCGCTGCGATGCATGATGCGCTCACCGGCACGCTGTTCCAGCTCATCCCACAGCGTTTGCGCCCGCAGGACCAGGGGAACATAGCGTTCACCTTCACCATAGGCGTGACGAATCAGCCGGCTCTCGCCATGATGTGTGCCCTGATTATGGGGAGGATGGGCGCTGTCGATCATTAACACCGATAAACCCGCCTGGGTGGCATAGTAGCCTGCCGCCGCGCCCACGGAACCGCTGCCAACGACGATAAGATCATAAATCATGGTAACTACGCTCTAAGAGACAGATAATCAAAAGCATACCAGAAACAGAAACGAAAAAGGCACCCCTGAGGGCGCCTCTTTGATGCGGCAGAAATTAATGCTTTTTGAGGAGTCGTTCTATCTGCTCGGCTGATTCTATCTTGGCGATGCCTGCTTCGAGGATCGAGATAAATTGCCTTGCCACATCCGTTGTCAGCCAGTATGTCGGGCCAACATCCGCTTCTTCTTCTTTTTGATCCTGCGACGACAACGAGTGCAGGCGGATCATCATGGCGTCATAGCTGTCAACGGTACTGATATCCCAGCCCACCAGTGGGTGAGTCTGTATAACATCTTTTCTTCTGTCCATTATAACCTCCTTATTACTCGTTAAACGAAGTGCATGATGAGGTTCAATGCGGCTTTTTTATTCCAATAGCGAAACAATTATAACAGTAAACGAGGGTATCACTGTTTAAAAAATGCCGTGAGTCAGCTTCTCACAGAATATTTGCGTTTGAAAGGCGGGCGTAAAAAAATAAAATGCCTGACGGGCAGGCATTTTTATCAGCAGTCAAAAGACAGGCAAAAAGCGGGCTTAGCCGCGTGACCGGACTCAGAGAGCCGGCGTTTCTGGCACTACGCCGCCGCCGCGTTTTTGCAGTGTTTCTGCCAGACGGGCAAAGTGCTGCTGAAGCTGCTCATCATGGTTTTGATTTTGGGCTTCCAGCGACAGATTGTGTACCAGTAGCTGACTGGCACGATCGTCAAGACAGAAAATCAGACTGGAAAAGGCATTTTCCAGCACCGTTAAACGACGCTTCTGATCACCAATCAGTGCTAACAACTCACCAAAGGTCATCGCCTCTTCCGGTTTATCAGTAGTCATGGTGTCGCACCTCCTGTTATGCGTGACGAGCGCAAGGATAGGGCATTGATCATTAAGAGTCTAGATGCAGGACGGGGTAAGTGCGAGAGGGGAGAAAAGATAAAAAAACCGGGTGGCGACACCCGGAAAAAAGCACAGTGGCGGTTAATCAGTATTGAACCAGTCGTCAGCGCTTTCCCACGTCTGCTGCAGGATCTCGCTGATCTGGTCGCGCGTCTCTTTTTCCACCGCCCAGCACGCTGAGATTATTGGCACTGGCATAACGTACCTTGACGTGATTGGTCGAGTCAGGGAACTGTTCATCAATGCGGCGCGATAATTCATCGCTCAACGCTTCTATCGCACCAGCAGGAAGAGGTCGGGTATTTGATACGGTAATTTCAACGCGCATAACAGCCTCCGTTTAAGATACTGTATATATTTACAGTATCGACAGGCCGGAGGCAAGTAAAATTATGCGATGCGCCAGTTTAGTGTTTCACCCGCCAGGAACGGCACCAGTGAATGGCTGCCGAGCGCGATGGACTCTGGCACCTGCCAGGACTCACGCACCAGGGTAATCGTCCCTTCATTCAGCGGCAGGCCGTAAAAACGCGGGCCATTCTCCGAACAGAACGCTTCAAAATGTTCCAGCGCGTTCAGCTCTTCAAAAACGGTGGCGTAAGCGGGTAACGACACTGGCGCATTAAATACCCCCCGCGCAGCCGCAACTGGCCTCTTTGAGATGACGCAGATGCGGTGCTGTGTCGGTGCCGAGGAACACGCGCGGATGACCACTCGCCACTAATTTGCGCAATGCTTCCTGATGCACGTTGCGTTTAAGAATCGGCAGGCAATAGAGGTGCGGACGAATACCGCCCACCAGCATGTGATTGCGGTTAAACATCAAATGCTGCGGGGTAATGGTCGCGCCCAGCGTCTCATCGGCGGCGGCAACATATTCTGCGGCGTCCTGAGTGGTAATGTGCTCCATCACCACTTTCAGTGCCGGAAACTGGCTGCGCAGCGGCACCATAACCGTTTCGATAAATCGGGCTTCGCGGTCAAAAATGTCGACATGCGCATCGGTGACTTCGCCGTGGATCAGCAGAGGCATACCGAGCTTCTGCATCCGCTCCAGCACGCGGGCAATGGAGGCGATATCGGTAACGCCATGGCTGGAGTTCGTCGTAGCGTGCGCCGGATAGAGCTTAGCCGCGGTAAACAGACCGGAGGTGAAACCGCGCTCAAGCTCATCAGGATCAAGCGAGTCGGTCAGATAGCAGGTCATCAGCGGCGTAAAGGCGTGATCGGCGGGCAGCGCCGCCAGGATGCGATCGCGGTACGCTTCACCTGCTGCCACGCTGGTCACCGGTGGCACCAGGTTAGGCATCACAATGGCACGACCATTCACCGCGCTGGTATAGGGCAGGACCGTTTTGAGCATCTCATCGTCGCGCAGATGAATATGCCAGTCGTCAGGGCGACGCAGGGTAAGTTGCTGAGGTTGTGCTGTCATCAGTGAAGCTCCGGCAGAAGGGAAACAAAAGGCGTGTTTTGGCCGGGGTCTAAGCATAAGGATTCAGGCAACCGTTTGCACCTGCTTTTTATGCTGTCAAAGAAAATCCGCTGCCCAACAGGGTAATGCTGGTCAGTTAAGATTAGATTCGTAAAGGCTGTCACGGTCAAACGTGGCAGCTTTTTTCCGGGCGAGCGAGCCGCAGTGCGGGCCAGCGCACCGCTGCTGCTGCCGGGCCGTCCTCGCGCCGCTCACGCGGTACCTTCGGCTTTGACGTCGTACCGACGAACCGTTCGGGGATCGGCCCTCCCTGGCCGGCCCCGAACTGTCCACGCTTCCCGGCGTGGACTTCTGGCCCGCCGTCACGCCTCAGCGTTGCGGATAGCCCTTTCAGCAGCAGAGGCGCTCAGGCCTCTACTCTCGTGCCCTTTTTAACAATACGCACCAGAAGCTTCAGAGCAGGCCGGTGGCGATCAGGAGCAGGCAATCCGCAGCGCTGAACAGAATGAGTCTGCCAGGAGAGCCCGCAGGACGCGGGCGAAAGGCGGGGCGGCACAGGATGTGCCATCCCCGGCGGTCCGTCAGGCAGGCGAATGAAGAGAAGGAAACGCGCAGCGGCGCGAGGACCGCCAGCCCCTGAGCGGCACCAGACTGCGTTGTCACCTGTCGCTTAACTGACTGGCATTACTGCGTAAAGGGAATAACCAGTTCGCCAGGTTTCACTTCCAGTCCTTTGGCAAACTTCTTCGCCAGCGACTCGCCTTTGCTGCGGTCGGCGCTGAGCACGTAAGCCGGCTTTTGATCAAAGTAGTTTTTCAGCGACTGATTCAGATAAGGCGTCAGCGTTTTCATAATGGAGGCCATTTTTTCCGGAGCAACCTGCGCATCAACAATTTCCAGATCGCGCAGATAGATTGCACCCTGCTGCTGGTCATAGACCGGCTGAGCACGCATCTTCAGTTGCATATCGGCCTGCTGCGGACCAAACAGTGACGTCACATTGATTTTAGCATTGCCAGAGAGCGTCACTTTACCTGGCTCTTCACGGCCAATCTGACTGGTCAGATTGTTCAGGACGATGTGCGCATTAACCAGCCCGGAAACGCCAATATCTTTCTCATAGTTGTTGTGCTTCTGCAGCGCCTGGTTTACTTCCTGTTCGCTGATGGTGTATTGCGTCAGTTGATTACAGCCGCTCACCAGCAGCGCGATCAACAGGGCAGTCAGCCCGAAAAAAGCCTTTTTCATCGATCTTTATCCTGAATATCAGAGCCAATAAACAGGCCATAGCCTGCCTGAATGCGTAGCGGGTGTCATCAGGAAAGAGATGAGAAACGCCGCAGCGTCTCTCATCGGGAGGGGTTAGTGAGCTATTGAGGAGAGCAGATTCACCTGGGTCTGTTTGGCCATGTTATCGCGGTAGTCAGCGACCCGGCTCGGCCAGTCGATTCCGGCCACCAGCGTCAGAGAGCGCAGCAGCGGGAAGAGATTAAAATCATCTTCGGACAGCTCGCCATTCACCGCATTGGGCTGGGCGATTAATTTGTCCAGCTTGCGCAGATCGTCGCTGACGTTTTTAATCAGGCCGGCAGAATGACTTTTCAGCGTGTCGAAATCACCGATGCTCGCCTGCTTTTTGTTGCGGAAATAGTCACGCGCCTCCGGCGTCGCGAATTCGGCAAACGCCGCCTCTGCAATACGAGGCAGCAGCAGTTTATTGACATAGCTGTTCATGTGACGCAGCCAGTCGCCGATCGCCGGATTCAGCGCGCCGATGATCAGCGGTTCGCCATCCTGCTGATCGACATAGTGTACGATCTCCATACTTTCAGGCATCGCGCTGCCATCCTGCTTCTGCAGAATGGGCGCCATTTTCTGACCGATCAGTCGTTTCGGCGTCTCTTCATCGTCGTTGAGCATTACCACCAGCTCAACCGGTTTGTTTTTCAGGCCAAAAATCATTCGCGCTTTAACGCAGAAAGGGCAGTGGTCGTAGATATAGAGCTTCATCCTGATCTCCCGGGTTTTACAGGTTTAGTGTTTAACAGAGTGAATCAATTCATCCTGCTTTCGGGCTCGTAAAAAGTATGGAAGAGATTACTCCACAGGGCAAACCTGCCTGTCAGGCGCGCTGCAGGATCCGCTGGTGATGCCGCCTGCAGCAGGGGTTATCCGCGGTGCGACCCGAGCAAAATCAGCCTCTTTATCACTAAACCGCTGTAACGTTTTACCGCAGCCCAGGCGGCGGTTATAGTGAAAGCCGGGTAATGACGGCTCATCTCTATCAGCCATTGATTTCAGGAGTCAGGATGTTTGGCTATCGTTCTGCCGCGCCCAGGGTGCGATTAACCACCGATCGGCTGGTGGTCCGTCTGGTTCACGAGCGTGATGCCTGGCGAATGGCAGATTACTACGCGGAAAACCGCCTGTTTTTAAAACCGTGGGAGCCGGTGCGTGATGACAGCCACTGCTACCCTTCGGGCTGGCAGGCGCGGCTTGGGCTGATTTCCGACATGCATAAGCAGGGTTCGGCCTTCTATTTCATTTTAATGGACAGCGATGAAACCGAAGTGAGGGGAGTGGCGAACTTCAGCAACGTGTTACGCGGATCCTTTCATGCCTGTTATCTCGGCTATTCACTGGGTGAAAAGTGGCAGGGGCAGGGGTTCATGTTCGAAGCGTTGCAGGTGGCAATCCGCTATATGCAGCGCCAGCAGCATATTCACCGCATCATGGCTAACTACATGCCGCACAACCAGCGCAGCGGCGATCTGCTGGCGCGACTCGGTTTTGAGAAAGAGGGTTACGCGAAAGATTATCTGCTGATCGACGGACGCTGGCAGGATCACGTACTGACAGCCTTAACCCTGCGGGAATGGACGCCTGACCGGCGTGGATAATAATGAGGATGCGAGCATGAAGATGACTTTATCGGCGCAGGCGATGCGCGTGCTGGGCTGCCTGCTGGAGAAGCAGGTCACCACGCCGGAACAGTATCCGCTGTCGCTGAATGGCGTGGTGGTGGCCTGTAACCAGAAATCGAACCGCGAGCCGGTGATGGAGCTGAGCGAAAGTGAGGTACAGGATCAGCTCGATCAGCTGGAAAAACGGCATCTGATCACCGCCAGCAGCGCCGCCGGGCAGCGGGTCGTGAAATATGAGCAGCGTTTCTGCAACTCCGCGTTTGGCACGCTAAAGCTTAACAGCGCAGAAGTCGCTCTGCTGACGCTGCTGTTACTGCGCGGGCCCCAGACGCCAGGCGAACTGCGTACCCGCAGCGGCCGTCTGCACGAGTTCAGTGATGTCAGCGAAGTTGAGCAAACGCTGGAAGGATTGATGCAGCGCGACGACAGTGCTCAGGTGATCCGTCTGCCGCGTGAACCTGGCAGGCGCGAAAGTCGCTTTATGCATCTGCTGGGCGATGAGCCTGACCAGCCGCAGGCCGCAGACGCGTCAGAAGAGCAGGGCGATCTGGCGGCGCGCGTCGCAACGCTGGAACAGCAGGTTGCAGCGCTTCATGCACAACTCACCCAACTGCTGCAACCGGAGAGCTGAGATGACCTTACGTATTGGTGTGGTGGGATTAGGCGGTATCGCGCAGAAAGCCTGGCTGCCGGTGCTGTCGGCGGCGACGGACTGGACCCTGGCAGGGGCGTTTTCCCCGAACCAGGCCAAAGCCCGGCCGGTCTGTGATAGCTATCGCATGCCATATTTTGGTTCGCTGAATGAATTAGCCGCTGCCTGCGACGCGGTCTTTGTCCACAGCAGCACCGCCACGCACTATGAAGTGGTCAGGGCGCTGCTGCTGGCAGGAAAGGATGTCTGCGTCGATAAGCCGCTGGCTGAAACCCTGGAACAGGCTGAGGCGCTGGTGGCGCTGGCGGAAAAACGGCAGCTTAAGCTGATGGTGGCGTTTAACCGGCGGTTTGCCCCGCGCTATCAGCAGCTGCGGGCAGAGATGGCTAGCGCAACTTCTCTGCGGATTGAAAAGCACCGTAGCGACAGCGTCGGGCCACAGGATCTCCGCTTTACCCTGCTCGATGACTACCTGCATGTGGTGGATACCGCCCTCTGGCTGGGCGGGAAACCCTTTCGCCAGGTTCAGGGACGCATCGACACCAACGAACAGGGGCAGATGCTCTATGCTGAGCACCATTTCGCTGTTGAGGGCTTGTCGATTACCACCAGCATGCACCGGCGCGCAGGCAGTCAGCGCGAGCGGGTCAGCGCAGTGTGTGACGGTAAGTGCATCGACATCAGTGAAATGCGCGACTGGCAGGAAGAACGGCGTGACGGGCTGCTGATTACGCCACCGCCCGCCTGGCAGAGTCATCTGACTCAGCGCGGTTTCAGCGGTGCGGCTCGCCATTTCATCGACTGCGTACAAAATCAGACGAAGCCTGAAACCAGCGGTGAGCAGGCGCTGATGGCGCAGCGTGTGGTGGAAAAATTGTGGCGTGAGGCGACGCAGGAATAACGCCTTGTAACACTCCGTGCTGGTCATTTCCCTCCGTGGCAGTAGACTGTCGCCGGGCATCTTCTGGGTGCCCGCGCTAATTCTCCTTTTTTTGCCGATTCTTTTCAGGATGCGCCGTCAATTATGAATTTGTTGAAATCGCTGGCAGCGGTCAGTTCTATGACCCTGTTTTCCCGCGTACTGGGCTTTGCCCGTGATGCCATCGTGGCGCGGGTGTTTGGCGCCGGAATGGCGACCGATGCGTTCTTTGTTGCGTTTAAACTTCCCAATCTGCTGCGGCGTATTTTTGCTGAAGGCGCCTTTTCTCAGGCCTTCGTGCCCATTCTGGCTGAATATAAAAGCAAGCAGGGCGAAGAGGCGACGAAACTGTTCCTGGCTTACGTCTCGGGCCTGCTGACGCTGGCACTGGCGCTGGTTACGGTGGCGGGCATGATTGCTGCGCCCTGGGTCATCATGGTGACGGCCCCCGGCTTTGCCGACAGTCCCGATAAGTTTGCGCTCACCAGCTCGCTGCTGCGGGTGACCTTTCCCTACATTATGCTGATTTCGCTGGCGTCACTGGCGGGTGCGGTGCTGAACACCTGGAACCGCTTCTCGGTACCGGCCTTTGCACCGACCCTGCTGAACGTCAGCATGATTGGCTTTGCGCTGTTTGCCGCGCCGCACTTCCACCCACCGGTAATGGCGCTGGCCTGGGCCGTCGTGGCTGGTGGCGTGCTGCAGCTCGGCTATCAGCTGCCACACCTGAAGAAGCTCGGGATGCTGGTGCTGCCACGCCTGAATCTGCGTGATGCGGGCGTCTGGCGGGTCATGCGTCAGATGGGACCTGCCATTCTGGGCGTTTCTGTCAGTCAGATCTCGCTGATCATCAATACCATCTTCGCCTCGTTTCTGGTCTCAGGTTCGGTCTCCTGGATGTACTACGCGGACCGCCTGATGGAGTTCCCCCTCGGGTGTGCTGGGCGTGGCGCTGGGCACCATTCTGCTGCCGTCGCTGGCCAAAAGTTTTGCCAGCGGCAACCATGATGAATATTCCCGGCTGATGGACTGGGGTCTGCGCCTCTGTTTCCTGCTGGCGCTTCCCAGCGCGGTGGCGCTGGGCATGCTCTCCGGCCCGCTGACCGTGGCGCTGTTCCAGTACGGTAAATTCACTGCCTTTGATGCTCTGATGACGCAGCGCGCCCTGATCGCCTACTCCGTCGGACTGATGGGGCTGATCGTGGTCAAGGTGCTGGCTCCGGGCTTCTATTCCCGTCAGGACATCAAAACGCCGGTTAAAATCGCGATTATCACGCTGATCATGACGCAGGTAATGAACCTGGCGTTTATTGGTCCGCTGAAACACGCCGGTCTGTCACTGTCGATTGGGCTGGCAGCCTGTCTGAATGCGTCGCTGCTCTACTGGCAGCTGCGTAAGAAGAATATCTTTATGCCGCAGCCGGGCTGGAGCAGCTTCCTGATCCGCCTGTTGATAGCCGTAGTGGTGATGGCAGGCGCGCTGTTTGCCATGCTGCAGTGGATGCCAGCCTGGGAGCAGGGATCGATGCTGTGGCGGCTGCTGCGTCTGGCCGCGGTCTGTGGTGTGGGCGGCGGGGCCTACTTCCTGGCGCTGGGGCTGCTGGGCTTCCGGCTGCGCGACTACGCGCGTCGCACCGCTGTGTAAGGTTTGCCACAATGAGTAAACTTAACTCCCTGTGAAAATACAATATCAAAGCGAATCGTAACCGAGGGCCTAAATCACGCCATAAAAAATCCCGCATCAGGCTTAATGCCAGTCAGTTAAGCGACAGGTGATAACGCAGTCTGGTGCCGGGCAGGGGCTGGCGGTCCTCGCGCCGCTGCGCGGTTCCTTCACTTCATTCCTCTGCCTGACGGACCGCCGGGGATGGCACATCCTGTGCCGCCCCGCCTTTCGCCCGCGTCCTGCGGGCTCTCCTGGCAGACTCATTCTGTTCAGCGCTGCGGATTGCCTGCCCCTGCCCGGCACCAGCCTGCTCTGAAACTTCAGTGTGTATTGTTAAGAAGGGCACGAGAGTGGAGGCCTGAGCGCCTCTGCTGCTGAAAGGGCTATCCGCAGCGCTGAGGCGTGACGGCGGGCCAGAAGTCCACGCCGGGAAGCGTGGACAGTTCGGGGCCGGCCATGGAGGGCCGATCCCCGAACGGTTCGTCGGCACGACGTCAAAGCCGAAGGCACCGCGTGAGCGGCGCGAGGACGGCCCGGCAGCAGCAGAGGTGCGCTGGCCCGCACTGCGGCTCGCCCGCCCGGAAAAAAGGCTGCCACGTTTGACCGTGGCAGCCTTTACAAATCTAATCTTAACTGATCAGCATTACCCACCAGGCGGGATTTTTTTCGCTACTATCCGGTTCAGGCTTTGCGACTTAACGTCGTCTGGCCTTTACCCATCCCATCCGGGCCGTAAAAGGCCTGGGTCTGATGCGGCTTCAGCACGTCAAGCGCATCCTGGGTGTAGCGGATCTGGTGTTGCAGCAGCAGGCCGTTATGAACATTGGCATCCTGCAGACGACGGCTATGCTGCTGGATAGTGTCCCAGCGGCGCGCCATGTCGTTCTGACCACGATAAGGTGCCGATGTCGCCTGACTCTGTTCAGCGGTGCGGCGCATCTCATCCAGATAGTTCAGCGTATTGAGCAGCGCGCTTTTATCTTCGGTAATACGCTGCAACAGATTACTGTTAATGTTTCCGGCTGCCAGCTGCTGCTGCTCTTCTTCCAGCACGGCTGAGAGCGACGCCAGCACGTCCTGCATCTTATCTAAGGTGGTCTGCAAATTACTCATGGGAACTAATTACCCTCTAAATACGCCTTGGTGTCGGCAATCAGCGCATCGGCGATTTTGCCGGTATCCATCTTCAGTTCGCCATTACGAATGGCGGTTTTCAGTTGTTCAACGCGCTCGACGTTAATATCTTTGCTGCTCGGCTGCATCAGCTGCGACTGCGCGCTGCTCAGGCTGACCTGGGCTGCTGCAGGGGTCGTGGCTGCTGCCACCGGGCTGGCGCTCTGGCGCACTTTGCTGCTGCCGGACTCACTGCTATCGCGGCTCTGTACGGTGCTGGCGGGTTTCAGAGGTTGCGTTCTGTCAATGCTCATGTTCGGGCTCCTGTACGGTCAGGGGAAGTCTGCCACCTGAATCAGAATAGCGTTATCGCTTCGTTGATTCTTCTATCGGCAGCACTACTGGCTTCTTTAACACTTTACAGCGTTATAAGAATATTCCCATCCTCGCGTACCTTACCGCTGACAATCTGGCCATTTCCCATCCTGACCCGGACCGACTGCGATCGGGCGGCGTTATTCAGCGCCTTGCCCTCACCGCTGGCGTCAAAGCCGTCACCGCTGGCAATCACCATCACATTCTGACCCGCCTTGACACGCCACGGCTGACGCAGCGTGGAGGGATTAATCGGCTGTCCTGGCTGGATATCGCGCAGCACCACAGCATCTGCGACCGAGTCCGCATTCAGCAGGGCGCGGGCAGGCAGAGTATCAAGGCGGCCGGTCCGCAGAGTGAAATCACTCTCGCTCACGCTACTGCCCTGGCTCAGCAGCCGGTTCGCCACCAGATAGGAACCGGTGACCTGCACCTGTACCTGAATATAACGGCGGTTCTCACCACAGTTTGCCGCCACGCTCATATTCCCCCACAACCGGCTGTTGCCGGGCAGGGTGAACTGTGGCGCCTCACAGGCTGGCCACTGTTCCTGTGGCGTGCGTACCACCACGACCATGCCATCAGCATGCTGGGCGTCACGCGCTTTAAAAAATTGATTCAGTTGTGCATTGAGATCCCCGGCGGAAACCGGCAGGGCGATCGCGACCAGCAGGCTGGTCAGCAGGGTCAGATATCGACGCATTGTGCATTTCCTCACTGATGATGGCGACGAGTGTAACCCTTAAGAAAAATCCTTAATTGTCAAAATAGCGGTCATTTGAGGCCTTATTCAGACGATGACCCCTTGCATTTTCAAATTAAGCTGCGAGCTCGAAATTCTCATACGCGGAGGAAACATGCTCGACAAACTGGATGCGGCGCTGAAATTTGGTACGGAGGCCCTCAACCTGCGTGCTCAACGTCAGGAGATCCTGGCGTCAAATATTGCCAACGCCGATACCCCTGGTTATCAGGCCCGGGATATCGACTTTGCCAGCGAGCTGAGTCGGGTGATGTCCAATGGTCGTGCGGAAGGCAGCAGCATGGCGTTAAAAGTCACGTCAGCTCGCCACATTGAAGCACAGACAAACGGCGTGCCATCGATGGATATGCTTTATCGCATTCCTGACCAGCCTTCTGCCGACGGCAACACCGTAGATATGGACCGTGAGCGTACGCAGTTCGCGGATAACAGCCTGAAATATCAAACCGACCTCACCCTCATCAGTAGCCAGATCAAAGGCATGATGAGCGTGTTACAAGGACAATAATTATGGCCTTGCTGAATATTTTTGACATTGCCGGTTCAGCGATGACCGCGCAATCACAGCGATTAAACGTCAGTGCCAGTAACCTGGCGAACGCCGACAGCGTCACCGGCCCCGATGGCAAGCCTTACGTGGCAAAGCAGGTGGTTTTCCAGACCGATGCAGCACCAGGCTCAGCCACCGGCGGCGTGAAAGTGGCAAGAGTCGTGGATGACCCTACACCTGCCAAGCTGGTCTATGACCCGGGCAATCCGATGGCAGATGCCAAAGGCTACGTGAAGATGCCGAACGTGGATGTGGTCTCTGAAAGCGTCAACACCATGTCGGCGTCACGCAGCTACCAGGCCAACGTCGAAGTGCTCAACACCGTGAAGTCGATGATGATGAAAACCCTGACGATCGGGCAATAACGGAGAAAAATTATGGCTATCGCGGTAGGCGTTAACGAAAGACTGGACCCCACGGTCCTTAGCTCTTCTAACACCAGTGGCACCGGCAACAATGCGCAGGATCTGCAGAATCAGTTCCTGACCATGCTGGTGACGCAGTTAAAGAACCAGGATCCCACCAATCCAATGGATAACAGCCAGCTCACCACGCAGCTGGCACAGATCAATACCCTGAGCGGCATTGAAAAACTGAATACCACGCTGGGATCGATCTCCGGCCAGATCAGCACCAGTCAGTCGCTGCAGAGCTCCACGCTGATTGGGCATGGCGTGATGGTCAATGGCGGACAGGTTCTGGTAGGCAACGGCACCACAACGCCATTTGGCGTTGAGCTGGCCTCCGCCTCAACCGGCACATCGGCCACCATTAAAGATGCCAGTGGCACGGTGATCGACACCGTCGATCTGGGCGCGCTGAGCGCTGGCGTGCACACCTTCTCGTGGGACGGCAAGCTGACAGATGGCTCTGTCGCCCCGGATGGTAAATACAGCGTTGCGATTGCCGCAAGCAATGGCAACACACAACTGGTGGCACAACCGCTTAACTACGCCTACGTCAATGGGGTGAGTACTGCGAACAACACCACAAAACTGGATCTCGGCACCATGGGCTCCGCCACCCTTGACGACGTACGTCAGATTCTCTGATTAACCTGTAGACAGGAAACAAACACATGTCATTTTCCCAAGCGGTCAGCGGCCTTGGTGCTGCTTCAAGTAACCTTGATGTCATCGGTAACAACATTGCCAACTCCGCCACTGCGGGCTTTAAATCGAGCACCATCGCGTTTGCCGATATGTTTGCCGGTTCTAACGTCGGCCTCGGTACCAAAGTTGCTGCGGTAATCCAGAACTTTAACGACGGCGCCACCACCACGACCAGCCGTGGCCTGGACGTTGCGCTGAGCGGTAACGGTTTCTTCCGTATGACCGACAGCAGCGGCGGCGTCTTCTATTCACGCAATGGTCAGTTAACACTGGATGCCAACCGTAACCTGGTCAACACCCAGGGTCTGAACGTGACCGGCTATCCGGCCAGCGGTTCACCGGCCACTATCCAGGCAGGTGCTAACCCGGTGGCGCTGCGTATTCCTACCGAGCAGATGTCAGCCCGCGCGACCACTACCGCCGGTCTGGTTGCCAATCTGAACTCAACGGACAAAACGCCATCTGTGGCCACCTTCTCGACGGCGAACGCAGACAGCTACAACAAGAAAACCACGGCAACCGTGTTCGACTCGCAGGGTAATGACCACGCGCTCGACATGTATTTCGTGAAAGACACCACCAGCAACAGCTGGACCGTGCGTACCATTGATGGCAACACCGGCAGTTCAGCGGGTGACTTCAGAATGGCGTTTGACACCAGCGGTAAGCTGACCAGCGTCTCTAAGCTGGATGCCACCGGCGCTGTCGTCAGCACGACGACCGATGGCACCGTCGGCCTGACGCTGAACGTGGGCGGAGCGAATGGCGCAGTCGCCAATCAGCCGATCAACCTGAGCATGCTGGGCAGCCTGCAGCAGAACACCGGCAGCACCACCTTTGGCAGCCCGACCCAGGATGGTTATGCGCCTGGCGATCTGACCAGCTACGCGATCAATGATGACGGCACCATCACCGGCAGCTATTCAAACCAGAAAACCCAGCTGCTGGGTCAGATTGTCCTGGCGAGCTTCTCTAACCCGGAAGGTCTGCAGTCTCAGGGCGACAACGTCTGGTCTGCGTCAAGTGCATCCGGTCAGGCAGCAATCGGTCTGGCGAATACCGGCACCTTTGGTTCACTGACGGCTGGCGCACTGGAATCTTCCAACGTCGACATGAGTAAAGAGCTGGTGAACATGATCGTCGCGCAACGTAACTATCAGGCGAATGCGCAGACCATCAAAACTCAGGACCAGATTCTCAACACGCTGGTTAACTTACGTTAATTCGCTAACAGGATTGCCATATGGATCACGCGATATATACCGCGATGGGCGCGGCCAGCCAGACGCTGGATCAGCAGGCGGTTACCGCCAGCAACCTCGCCAACGCCTCTACACCGGGTTTTCGTGCGCAGCTGAATGCGCTGCGCGCCGTGCCGGTGAGTGGCTGGTCGCTGCCAACCCGTACGCTGGTCGCCGCCTCGACACCGGGCGCCGACATGAGTCAGGGCGCGATGGATTACACCGAGCGTCCGCTCGATGTGGCGGTGCAGCAGGATGGCTGGCTGGCGGTGCGTACCGCTGACGGCAGCGAAGCCTATACCCGCAACGGCAATATGCAAATCAGTCCGACCGGTACGCTGACGGTTCAGGGCAATCCTGTGATGGGCGATGGCGGTCCGATTGTGATCCCGCAGGGCACTGAAATCACCATTGCAGCCGACGGCTCGATCACCGGGCTGAATGCCGGTGATTCGCCGAACGCCACGGTTCAGCTGGGCAAGCTGAAGCTGGTCAGGGCAACCGGGCAGGAGCTGCAGCGCAGTGATGACGGCATGTTCCGGCCTACTGCGTCGACGCAGGCGACCCGCGGTGCCGCGCTGCAGGCTGATGCCACCATGCAGGTGATGCCTGGCGTGCTGGAAGGCAGCAACGTCAAACCGGTAGAAACCATGGTCGATATGATCGCCAACGCCCGACGTTTTGAGATGCAGATGAAAGTCATCACCAACGTCGACGAAAATGAACAAAAAAGCCAACCAGCTCCTGAGCATGGGCTAAGGCACGAGGATAACAACATGATTCGTTCTTTATGGATCGCTAAGACCGGTCTTGATGCGCAGCAGATGAACATGGACGTCATTGCCAACAACCTGGCAAACGTCAGCACCAACGGCTTTAAGCGTTCACGTGCCGTGTTCGAAGATCTGATGTACCAGACCATGCGCCAGCCGGGCACCCAGTCATCAGAACAGACAACGCTGCCATCGGGTTTGCAGATCGGTACCGGTGTACGTCCGGTGACCACTGAACGTCTGCATACGCAGGGCAACCTGTCGCAGACCAGCAACTCAAAAGATATCGCCATTAACGGCCAGGGTTATTTTCAGATTCAGATGCCGGATGGCACCTCTGCTTATACCCGTGACGGCGCGTTTCAGGTTGATCAGAACGGCCAGCTGGTGACCAACTCCGGTTTCCCGGTACAGCCAGGCATTACCATTCCGGCTAACGCCACCAGCATCACGGTGTCGCGTGACGGTGTGGTCAGCGTAACGCAGCAGGGACAGGCTCAGGCCGCGCAGGTCGGTCAGTTAACCCTGAGCACCTTTATGAATGACGCCGGTCTCGATAGCGTGGGTGAAAACCTCTACAAGGAAACGCAGGCATCGGGCGCTCCGACAGACAGCACGCCAGGCCAGAACGGCGCGGGCCTGCTCTATCAGGGCTATACCGAAACCTCGAACGTTAACGTGGCGGAAGAGCTGGTCACCATGATTCAGACGCAGCGCGCCTACGAAATCAACAGCAAGGCGATCAGTACCTCTGATCAGATGCTGGCGAAATTAACTCAGCTTTAATCCCGAACAGGGCCAGCCCGTGCTGGCCTGAATGACAGACATTAATAAGGTCGTGACGCCGTGGCGAAGCAACAGATTCTCAAGCCTGGACATTGGTTAGTCGCCTCGTTGCTGCTAACTCTCAACGGATGTGCCCTGGTCCCGCGTACCCCGCTGGTCGAAGGTGCAACTACAGCGCAACCAATGCCGTCCGCGCCACCGGTGGTCAACGGCTCTATATTCCAGGGCGTCGCGCCGCTTAACTACGGCTATCAGCCGCTGTTTGAAGATCGCCGTCCACGCAACATTGGCGATACCCTGACCATTACGCTGCAGGAAAACGTCAGCGCCAGCAAGAGCTCCTCAGCCAATGCCAGCCGCGATGGCAGCAACAGCTTTGGTGTGAGCGCGGTGCCGACCGGTCTGGCTGGGCTGGTGGGTGCAGGTGGTGAAAAAGCCAACCTCAGCGCCGAAGGCAAAAACGATTTCGCAGGTAAAGGCGGCGCATCCGCCAATAACACCTTTACCGGCACCATTACCGTCACCGTGGATCAGGTGTTGTCAAACGGCAACCTGCACGTGGTCGGTGAAAAACAGATCGCCATTAATCAGGGCACGGAGTTCATTCGCTTCTCGGGCGTGGTCAACCCACGCACCATCAGCGCCAGTAACGCCGTGTTATCTACCGCTGTCGCCGATGCACGTATTGAGTACGTCGGAAATGGTTACATCAATGAGGCGCAGACCATGGGTTGGTTCCAGCGTTTCTTCCTGAACATCTCGCCGATGTAAGAGGTTTCAATGAAAAAGTTAACGCTGTTACGCGCCGGGCTGGCGCTGCTGCTGGGCGTCAGCCTGCTGGCAAAAGCCGATTTGATTCGTGATTTAACCACGGTACAGGGCGTTCGTGATAACCAGCTGCTGGGCTACGGCCTGGTCGTGGGCCTGGATGGCACCGGTGACCAGACCACCCAGACGCCATTTACTACCCAGACAGTGAGCAACATGCTGTCACAGCTTGGTATTACCGTTCCCACCGGAACCAACATGCAGCTGAAGAACGTGGCGGCCGTGATGGTCACCGCTAAACTGCCCTCGTTTGCCCGTCAGGGACAGAACCTGGATGTGGTGGTCTCGTCGCTGGGTAACGCCAAAAGCCTGCGCGGCGGCACGCTGTTAATGACGCCGATGAAAGGGGTCGATAACCAGGTTTATGCGCTGGCGCAGGGTAATATCCTGGTCGGTGGCGCGGGTGCGTCAGCGGGCGGCAGCAGTGTTCAGGTTAACCAGCTGAACGGTGGCCGTATTACCGGCGGTGCAACCGTTGAGCGTGAACTGCAGAGTAATTTTGGTACGCAGAACACCATTAACCTGCAGCTTAACAGCGAAGATTTCTCGATGGCGCAGCGAATTGCTGATGCCATTAACGCCCGTGGCGGCTACGGCGCAGCGCAGCCGCTGGATGCCCGTACCGTGCAGATCCGCGTATCGCCTAATAATGGTGCGCAGGTGCGTCTGCTGGCTGAGATCCAGAACATTAATGTGTCGATCCCGGTTGAAGATGCCAAAGTCATCATCAACTCCCGTACCGGTTCGGTGGTAATGAACCGTGAAGTGACGCTGAATCAGTGTGCGGTGGCGCAGGGCAACCTGTCGGTGACGGTTAACCAGCAGCAGAACGTCAGTCAGCCTGATACTCCACTGGCCGGTGGTCAGACGGTGGCGACGACGCAGACTCAGATCGATCTGCGCCAGACCGGCGGTGCGCTGCAACGCGTCAACGCCAGCGCCAACCTGAACAACGTGGTGCGTGCGCTGAATGCTCTGGGTGCGTCACCTATCGAACTGATGTCAATTCTGCAGTCGATGCAGAGTGCCGGCTGTCTGCGTGCCAAACTGGAAATTATCTGATGGCTGATATGCAATCTCTGACGAGTTCGGCTTTCGACAGCCGTTCCCTGAATGAACTGAAACGGCAGGCCAGCAACGATCCGAAAGGACAAGCGTTGCAGGTGGCGCGTCAGGTCGAAGGGATGTTTGTACAGATGATGCTGAAGAGTATGCGCGAGGCGTTGCCGCAGGACGGCATTATGGGCAACGAGCAGACCAAACTCTTTACCTCTATGTATGACCAGCAGATTGCACAGGAGATGGGGAAACGTGGCCTCGGCCTGGCGGAAACCATCGTCAAACAGATGCAGCCCGCCACCGCGCCGGATGAAAAAGCCGGTACGGTGCCGATGAAGCTGGATAACAGCTTTATTCTCAGCACCAGCGGGGCAACACCACTGCCCGCGCAGCAGCTGGAGCAGATTGTGCGTAAGGCAATGCCGCGTCTGCCGCCGGTCGCTTCACCGACGGGTCTGCCCAGTGACAGCCGCGAGTTTATCGCCCAGCTGACGCAACCGGCGCAGGCTGCCAGCCAGCAGAGTGGCATTCCTCATCACCTGATTCTGGCGCAGGCTGCGCTGGAGTCGGGCTGGGGCCAGCGTCAGATCCTGACCCGCGACGGCAAACCGAGCTACAACGTGTTCGGGATTAAAGCCAGCGGCGACTGGAAAGGTGACACCACCGATATCATGACCACCGAATATGAGCAGGGCGAAGCGAAGAAAGTGCGTGCCAGCTTCCGTGTCTATAACTCCTATTTTGAGGCGCTGACCGACTACGTCAAACTCCTGACCAAAAACCCACGCTATGCGGCGGTGACGAACGCCTCAAGCGCAGAGCAGGGTGCGCAGGCCTTACAGGCGGCCGGTTATGCCACCGATCCAAAATATGCGCAAAAGCTGGTGGGAATGATTCAGCAATTCAAAAGTATGGGCGACAAAGTCGTCAAAGCTTACAGTCAGGATATGGGCGACCTGTTCTGATCATTGCGCCTCAAGTTTCACTTTAGCAAGCCGATAACATCCCTATAGCCAGAAGCGTTTTCGCCTGCTGGCGCCCACTTTGATGTCTGCCAGCCCGGTTGACGGGGAACGTAAGGAACCGAGATGTCCAGCATAATTAACTCCGCGATGAGCGGATTGAGTGCCGCGCAGGCCGCTCTGAGCACCACGAGTAACAACATTTCCAATTACACCGTGGCGGGCTATTCACGTCAGACCACGGTACTGGCGCAGGCGAACAGTACCCTGCAGGGCAATAGCTATTATGGTAACGGCGTGAATATCACCGGTGTACAACGTGAATATGATGCGTTTATTGCTACGCAGCTGCGCGGTTCCAGCGCCAACTACAGCGCGGTAAGCACCCAGCACAGCCAGATTTCTAACATTGACGATCTGCTGTCGACTTCGACTACCAGCCTGTCGACCTCGCTGCAGGGCTTCTTTACTAACCTGCAGAACGTGGTCAGCAACGCCAACGATCCGTCGGCGCGTCAGTCGATGCTCAGCAATGCGCAGGGGCTGGTCAGCCAGTTCCAGACGTCAGCGCAATACCTGAATAATATGCAGAACAGCGTCAACGCCGATGTCGATTCCAGCATCAAGCAGGTCAATACCATTACCAGCCAGATTGCCGATCTGAACAAACAGATTGGCAAACTGAGCACGGCAAACGGTGCCGCACCTAACGATCTGCTCGATAAGCGCGATCAGCTGGTGAATACCCTGAATAACGTGGTTGGTGTGACGGTATCGCAGCAGGATGGCGGCTACACGGTCGCGATGGCCAATGGCCTGACGCTGGTGAACGGCGACAAATCTCACGATCTGGTGGCGATGCCTTCCAGCAGCGATCCGACACGCACCACCATCGGCTATGTCGATAAGCAGGCGGGCAACGTCGAGATCCCGGAGAAGCTGATCACCACCGGTTCGCTGGGCGGTCTGCTGGCGTTCCGTACTCAGGATCTGGATCTGGCACAGAACCAGCTGGGTCAGTTAGCGGCGGCGTTTACCACCAGCTTCAACGATGTTCACAAGCAGGGCTTTGATAGCAAAGGCAATCAGGGTGTCGATTTCTTTAATATCGGCAGCCCGATCGTGGTGGGCAACAGTAAAAACAGCACCGCCGCGTCCGTCACCGCTGAGTGGACCGATACCAGTGCACTGAAAGCATCCAATTACACCGTGAGTTATGACGGCAATAACTGGACCGCGACCCGCGCCTCAGACAGTACGGCTGTTACCATCACGCCAGGTACCGATGCCAGTGGCAACACCACGCTGAGCTTTGACGGCCTGAAACTGACCGTCGCCGGCACGCCTGCACCTGCTGCCAAAGACAGTTTCCTGGTGAAACCGGTCCAGAACGCCATCAACGATATGTCAGTCGCGATCACCAGTGAATCGCAGGTGGCCGCCGCGGGTGCTGTCGGTGGGGAGAGTGATAACCGTAATGCGCAAAAACTGCTGAATCTGCAGGATGTGAAACTGGTCGGCGGCAACGCCACGTTGTCTCAGGCCTACGCCACCATCGTCAGTAGTGTGGGTAACAAAACCAGTTCACTGGAAACCACCAGCACCACTCAGAAAAGCGTGGTCAGTCAGCTGACCCAGCGCCAGCAATCGGTCTCTGGGGTAAACCTCGATGAGGAGTACGCCAACCTGACCAAATATCAGCAATATTACATGGCCAATGCGCAGGTGCTGCAGACTGCCAGCACCGTGTTTAATGCATTGATCAATATTCGCTAAGGGCAGGAGATAACATGCGAATCAGTACAAATATGATTTTTGAGCAGCAGGTGCGTGGCATCACTGACTCACAGGCCTCCTGGCTGAAATCAGGCCAGGAGCTCTCCAGCGGCCGCCGTGTGAATAATCCTTCGGACGATCCGATTGCCGCCTCTCGTGCTGTCGTGTTGTCACAAACCCAGCAGCAGGGCAAGCAGTATGCGCTGGCGCGTACCTTTGCCGAGCAGGGTCTCTCACTGGAAGAGAATACGCTGAAAGGCGTCACCGATGGGATCATTGCTGCGCAAGGGCTGATCGTCAACGGTTCAACCGGTACGCTGAGCGACGATGACCGTGGTTCGATTGCTACCCAGCTGGAGGGTATCCGTGCCCAGTTGCTGAACCAGGCAAACAGCCAGGATGCCAATGGCCGCTATATTTTTGCCGGTTATAAAACTGACAGTGCGCCATTTGTGGATGCGGCAGGCACCGGAGTCGGCTATGCAGGCGGCACCGAGGCGATCACTCAGAAGGTCGATACCAGCCGTACCATGACTGTGGGCCATACCGGTGACAATATCTTTATGGCGATCTCCGGCAATGCCACCAAAGAGCCGGATGGCAGCGCCAGCGAAACGAATGTGTTTAAGATGCTGGATAGCGCCATTGCTGCACTGAAAGTGCCGCAGGATGATGCTGACGCCGCAACCAAACAGACCTTCCAGGCGGCGATGGATAAAACCAACCGTGGCCTGGGTAACTCGCTGAATAATGTCTTAACCGTGCGTTCTGAGATTGGTACCCAGCTTGGTGAGATCGATACGCTGAATGCCCAGGGCGATGACCGTAGTGTGATTTACAGCTCGCAGATGAGTGACCTGGTTAACGTGGATTTAACCGAAGCGGCTTCAAACTACACCATGCAGCAGACGGCATTACAGGCGTCCTATAAGACCTTTACCGACATGTCTAAGATGTCGCTGTTCCAGATGAACTCGTAGTCTTACCTGAAATTTTGAGCGTACTTTAACCGGATGCGCTTACTTTTTCCCACCCTCCCACTAAAGGAGGGTGGGATTTTTTTTGCCTGCGATTCAGCCGGTGGCGGGAACCATAGAAATTAAACCGGGTTGATTTACAGCGACAGTCAGCTCGCATGTCAGTCTTGCTTTCACGCTTTCACGCTTCCACGTTTCCACGCTTCCACGCTTCCACGCTTCCACGCTTCCACGCTTCCACGCTTCCACGCTTCCACACACGCACACACGCACACACTTTCCTGATTCCTGATAAGCGAGGAGGGGAGGTTAATTATCCTCTGTCTGCTGGCGGGCAGAATCGCAGGCATAAAAAAAACCCCGGCTTGCAGGCCGGGGTTCAGTTCACAACAGCTTGTGCGTTACGGCTTGGTCGCCGGGGCTGTGGCATGATGTGTGGCGCTATGACCACCCGCAGAACCGCGACCGTCGAACTCATAAGGTGCACGCACCCAGTCACTGTGCGGTGCCGGTTCTGACTGCCAGACTGGCGCAGGCGCTTTAGTCATCGGCGCAGAGGCAAAATGCTTCCAGCGCGTACCGTCATTCGGCACTGATGCCGTTGCAGGCTCGGATGCCGTTGCAGGCACTGATGCAACAGGTTCGGCCGCAGTCACCGGTGCTGCAGGGGCGACATCGCGTGCGGCCACCGGAGCATGAGGTTCACGAACTGGCGCTGTTTCAGCTTCAGCAGCGACCGGCGCATTCAGAACTTCTTCAACTTCTGCTGCGATCGCTTCGCTGACGTCGGTAGCCGATTGCTCAGCAACCTCTGAAGGCTGTGCTTCTTCTGCAACCGCTGCAGGCTGTGCAGTCTCAACCGCAGGTGTCACAACCGGCGCTTCGGTGACAGGCTCAGCAGGCACGGCTTCGGCTGCTACCGCTTCCGCTTTTGCTTCATCTGCCGCCGGAACAACGGAAGGCTGCTCGTCAACCGGCGCGTCAATAGCACGGGTATCGTCAGTATTCACAACCGGCACTGGCGTTTCTGCCTGCGGCTCGGCCTGTTGCACTGGCGCTTCCTGAGCAACAGATTCAACTGCGGCAGCAACGGGCAGCGCACTGGCGGCGTCTGCTGTCTCTTCGCGGTTGTACGCTGGCGTCTCGTGAGTCACATTCTGAACCTGCTCTTCGCTGGCCTGGCTCACCGGGTAACGGATCCAGACTTTACCGGATGCCATCTCTGGTGATGCAGCTGCAGCGGCCAGCGGCATTGCTGACTGAGTCGGATAACGCTCATCACGGTAACGACGACGACGCTGTCCGCTGACGCGCAGATGACGAGGCGAACGACGTGAACGACGCGGCATATTGGCGTTATCACGGTTGTCGTTGTCATCCTGCTCTTCACCCTGCGGTGCCTGGAACTCAGGCTGCGGCTGAGCCACGTCTGTCTGCTGAGGCTGACGCACTTCAGCCGGCTGGGCGAAGTCGCTGGCTTCGGCTGGCATAGGTGGACGGTTATCATCAACACGCACCTTCTGGTTCAGCTGACGCGGCTTGCGACGCGGCATAACCTGTACGCGCTCATCATCCTGCGGCTCGGTCACGTCCGGAACGTCGGCTACCACTACTGGCTGCTCAGCCACTTTGGCGGCTTCTTCACCGGCGCGTTTCTCTTCCTGACGACGACGCTGACGCTCAGCACGCTGTTCACGGCGCTGTTGCTGCTGCTCATCACGCTGCTGGCGCGCTTCTTCGCTCAGTGCCGGACGCTCTTCACGCACTTCACCAGACTGGGACTGGCGCTTGTTGCGGCGATTATCGTTACCCTCGCGCGGCTCGCGATTTTCACGTGGCTCGCGACTTTCGCGCGGTTCACGACTTTCACGAGGTTCGCGGTTTTCACGAGGCTCACGGTTTTCGCGTGGTTCACGGCCTTCACGCGACTGCGCGTTATCTCCGTTGCGCGGCGTACGCTCACGACGATTATTGTTACGACGGTTGTTATTGTTGTTGCGGCGCTCGCCACGGCCGTTGCCGTTTTCCTGCTCGCTTTCAGGCGCTTTCTGCGGTTCTGCAACCTCAGTGGCCACGGGTGCGGCGGCAGGGGCTTCTTCGCCTGCGAACATTTTTTTCAGGCCACCAAGCAGACGGCCAAAGAAGCCGGTGCTGACGGTAGCAGGCGCAGCCACAGCAGGTGCTGCTTTTGCGGCTGGCTGGGCTTCAGCGCGCTGCGCTTCTGGCTCAACTTCTACCGGTGCCGGAGGCGCATCAGGCATCACAAACGCGGCCAGAGCAGGCTGCTCAGGACGACGACGTTCAGCATGTTCCTCTTCCGACGGCATCGCCATTTCGGCTTCATGCAGCTTCGGCAGATGATAGCTCAGGGTCTGCGTCTCTTCGCCTTTGCGCACGCGCAGCACGGAGTAGTGTGGGGTTTGCATCTTGTCATCAGGAACGATGATAGCCCGCACGCCACCCTGGCGTGTTTCAATAGCGTTAACCGCTTCACGTTTTTCATTCAGCAGGTAAGAGGCCACCTGAACCGGAACAATGGCGTGAACTTCTTTGGTGTTGTCTTTCAGCGCTTCTTCTTCAATCAAACGCAGGATCGACAGCGCCAGTGACTCGTTATCACGGATGGTGCCGGTGCCGCTACAGCGTGGGCAGACGTGATGACTGGATTCACCTAATGACGGGCTCAGACGCTGACGGGACATCTCCAGCAGGCCGAAACGTGAAATGTGGCTGATCTGAATGCGGGCGCGGTCCTGACGGACAGCTTCACGCAGACGATTCTCAACCGCGCGCTGATGGCGTACCGGCGTCATATCGATGTAATCGATAACGATCAGGCCGCCCAGGTCACGCAGACGCAGCTGACGAGCAATCTCATCGGCCGCTTCAAGGTTGGTGTTGAACGCCGTCTCTTCGATGTCACCGCCGCGCGTTGCACGTGCTGAGTTGATATCGATAGCGGTCAGCGCTTCGGTACTGTCGATCACAATCGAGCCACCGGAAGGCAGGCGGACTTCACGCTGGAAAGCGGATTCGATTTGCGATTCGATCTGATAGTGGCTGAACAGCGGGATTTCACCGGTGTAGAGCTTAATTTTGCTGCTGAAGTCCGGACGGCCCAGCGCAGCGATATGCTGACGCGCCAGTTCCAGTACTTTCGGGTTATCGATAAGGATTTCACCGATGTCCTGACGCAGATAGTCGCGGAAGGCACGCACAATCACGTTACTTTCCTGATGGATCAGGAACGGAGCAGGGCGGTTTTCAGCGGCTTTCTTGATCGCTTCCCAGTGTTTTAGACGGAAGCTTAAATCCCACTGCAGCGATTCGGCTGATTTACCAACGCCCGCAGTACGGACAATCAGGCCCATGCCTTCCGGCAGTTCCAGCGCCGACAGGGCTTCTTTCAGCTCGGTACGATCGTCACCTTCGATACGGCGAGAGATACCGCCTGCACGTGGGTTGTTCGGCATCAGTACCAGATAGCTGCCCGCCAGAGAGATAAAGGTGGTCAGCGCAGCGCCTTTATTGCCGCGTTCTTCTTTATCGATCTGAACAATGACTTCCTGACCTTCACGCAGCACGTCTTTAATATTCGGACGACCATGCGCGTTGTAGCTGGAGGGGAAGTATTCGCGGGAGATTTCTTTTAACGGGAGGAAACCGTGACGCTCTGCGCCGTAATCGACAAACGCAGCTTCAAGGCTGGGTTCAATGCGAGTGATTTTACCTTTGTAAATGTTGGCTTTTTTCTGCTCGTGTCCAGGACTTTCAATATCCAGATCGTACAGACGCTGACCGTCAACCAGGGCAACGCGCAACTCCTCCTGCTGAGTTGCGTTTATTAACATTCTTTTCATCGTGACTTACTCGTTATTCTTTCATGAGTGATTACAGCTGCGGGCATAGTTACCCTGGACGAGTATCAACCGATGGCCCCGTGACTTAGTGCAATGTCGTCAACCTCACGGCTGTCGACCGCGCGAGGGGCGCAAATAACGTCGGTGGCCTGTTTTTCATAAGGGAAAACAGCACCAGATAGTGGAAATGCCTGAGAGAATAAAGAAAACCCGTGCATCCCATACTGTTGTCCAGGCCGCAACCCGCAGCCCGCTAAGTGCCTGATTTCGCATTACGTCTTACGCCATTGCTGCGTGTCTGCTCAATCCGGCAAAATGACAATTTCGCTCTTTTTCTGCCCTGAAATGGTTCAGGTAAGAAACTCAAGCATTATTCCATTGCTAACCTTCATATAGCAAGGCGACTTTAGCCAGCTTGTGAAGTTTCTTTACATTTAAATCGCTAATGTGTCGGACAAAACAGCGCTTTGCTGAAAAAGCCAGCAGAGAGGCGACCTGCCGTCACATCAACTCCAGAGTTAAGCACAGAAAAAGGGGTGGCGCTATCAGGGGACACTATTTAGAATCGCCGCCATGAAAACAGAGAATCCCGGCGTACATTTTGTCGCCATCACGGCTGAAAATGCCGGACAACGCATTGACAATTTTTTGCGCACCCAGCTCAAGGGTGTGCCCAAAAGCATGATTTATCGCATCGTTCGTAAAGGCGAGGTGCGGGTGAATAAAAAGCGCGTCAAGCCAGAATATAAGCTGGAGGAGGGCGATGAGGTGCGCATTCCGCCGGTTCGGGTAGCGGAACGCGATGAAGATGCCGTTTCCCCCAAACTGGCGAAAGTGGCGTCACTGGCCGATGCTATCCTGTTTGAGGATGAGTCGCTGCTGGTGATGAACAAGCCTTCCGGCACAGCCGTGCATGGCGGTAGCGGACTCAGCTTCGGGGTGATTGAAGGGTTACGTGCCCTGCGACCGGAAGCACGCTTTCTGGAGCTGGTGCATCGCCTGGATCGTGACACCTCCGGCATTCTGCTGGTCGCTAAAAAAGCGTTCGGCGCTGCGTTCCCTCCATGAGCAACTGCGTGAAAAGGGGATGCAGAAAGACTATCTGGCCCTGGTGCGCGGCAACTGGCCGTCACACCTGAAGGTGGTTCAGGCGCCGCTGCTGAAAAACATCCTGCAAAGCGGTGAGCGCGTGGTGCGCGTCAGCAGCGAAGGCAAAGCCTCAGAAACCCGCTTTAAAGTAGAAGAGCGGTTTGAGTTTGCCACGCTGGTGAAAGCGAGCCCGGTCACCGGTCGTACCCATCAGATTCGCGTCCATACGCTGCATGCCGGGCATCCCATTGCCTTCGACGATCGCTACGGAGAACGTGAGTTTGACAGTCAGCTGGCGGCAACCGGTTTAAAACGCCTGTTCCTGCATGCTGCGGCGCTGACCTTTACGCATCCCGGCACCGGCGAAGTGATGCGGGTCGAGGCGCCACTGGATGATGGCCTGAAGCAATGCCTGCTTAAGCTGCGTCAGCGGAAAGCGTAATCTCTCCGGCATCAGTTCGTTAAAGGATTGATGCCGGCCTGCTGCAACATCTCATTGAGCGCGATCAACGGCAGCCCGACCAGCGTATTGGGATCGCGTCCCTCCAGCCGATCAAACAGACAAATCCCCAGACCTTCACTTTTAAAACTGCCCGCACACTGAAGCGGCTGCTCCTTTTCCACATAGCCGCTGATTTCAGCGTCAGTTAACGTGCGGAAATGAACCACAAAGGGCTCACAGCAGTGCAGCAGCGTGCCACTGACCGGATGAAATAGCGCCAGACCGGTATAAAAGGTAATGGCTTTTCCGCTGGCGGCACGCAGTTGCGCCCGCGCATTCTCAGCCGTGTGAGGCTTACCGGCGATAGCGCCATCCAGCACGCAAACCTGGTCGGAGCCGATTATCCAGTGGCTGGGATACGTTTTTGCCAGTGCCTGCGCTTTAGCTACGGCAAGACGGGTTACGAGCGCTTCAGCGGTTTCATCGGGCTGGGGTGACTCATCAACCTCAGGCGCGGCGGTAATAAAAGGCAGGCCCAGTTTATGCAGTAATGCCTGCCTAAAGGGCGAGGTTGAAGCTAAAAGAATCGATGGCGTCATTTTTTTTCAATAGTGATAGCGAATTGGTGACAGTCATTTTAAACTGTGCGCCGCACTGGATGCGAATAGTGGTTGAAAGATGCTGTTTAACGGCCTTTTTCTTTGACTCTATGACATTACAAAGTTAATATGCGCGCCCTATGCAAAAGGTAAAATTACCCCTAACGCTGGACCCTGTCCGCACTGCTCAGAAGCGCCTTGATTATCAGGGTGTCTACACATCTGTACAGGTGGAGCGTGTGGCCGAGTCGGTCGTTAGTGTGGACAGTGATGTGGATTGTGCCATGTCGTTTGCGGTTGATAACCAACGTCTGGCAGTACTGACGGGTACTGCTGAAGTACAAGTGACGTTGCGTTGCCAGCGCTGCAACCAGACCTTTCCTCATCACGTAAAAGTGAGTTACTGCTTCAGCCCTGTCTCTTCTGAAGAGCAGGCCGAGGCATTGCCGGAAGCGTACGAGCCGGTCGATGTCAACGAGTTTGGTGAGATCGATCTGCTGGCGGTTGTCGAGGATGAAATTATTCTCGCGCTGCCGGTCGTTCCGGTGCACGATTCTGAACACTGTGAAGTGTCCGAGGCGGACATGGTCTTTGGTAAACTGCCTGCAGAGGTGGAGAAACCAAATCCATTTGCCGTATTAGCCAGTTTAAAGCGTAAGTAATAGGAGTAAGGTCCATGGCCGTACAACAGAATAAACCCACCCGTTCTAAGCGTGGTATGCGTCGTTCGCACGATGCGCTGACCACTGCTGCTCTGTCAGTAGATAAAGTTTCTGGCGAAACTCATCTGCGTCACCACATCACTGCGGACGGTTACTACCGCGGTCGCAAGGTTATCGTTAAGTAAGTTTCTTGCTTAGCAAGGCGATACCTTGACACGTTTGACCCTGGCGATTGATGCCATGGGCGGGGACTTCGGTCCCTGCGTGACAGTGCCTGCAGCATTGCAGGCACTGGCCTCTCATTCGGAACTATTCCTTCTTCTGGTCGGACATCCCGACACCCTCATGCCATTGCTTGCCAAAGCGGATTCCTCCCTGATGGGGCGTTTGCAGGTCATCCCTGCCGAATCGGTTATTGCAAGTGATGCGCGGCCCGCTCAGGCCATCCGCAACAGTCGCGGCAGCTCAATGCGTGTGGCACTGGAGATGGTTAAAGAGGGACGTGCGCAGGCCTGCATCAGCGCCGGGAATACCGGTGCGCTGATGGGGCTGTCGACGCTCTTATTAAAACCGCTGGATGGCATTAAACGTCCGGCGCTGATGTCCGTTTTACCGCACCAGCAACAGGGTAAAACCGTGGTGCTGGATCTGGGCGCAAATGTGGGCTCAGACAGTGCGATGCTGGTGCAGTTTGCTGTAATGGGGTCGGTAATGGCTGAGCATGTGCTTGGTATTGCACGGCCCCGTGTCGCGTTGCTCAATATTGGTCATGAAGAGACCAAAGGGCTGGAAACGATCCGCGACGCCGCGGCAGTGCTGCGAGAATCACCGCAAATCAACTATATTGGTTACCTTGAAGGTAACGAACTGCTCACCGGTAAAACGGATGTGATGGTCTGTGACGGTTTTGTCGGAAACGTCACGCTGAAGACTATGGAAGGCGTGGTAAGAATGTTTCTTTCTCTGCTGAAGTCATCAGGGGAAGGTAAAAAACGGTCATGGTGGCTTCAGTTGCTGGGGCGCTGGATTCAGAAACGTCTGACGAAGCGCTTCGGGCATCTCAACCCTGACCAGTACAATGGCGCTTGTCTGTTAGGATTGCGCGGAACAGTGATCAAGAGTCACGGTGCGGCAAATCAACACGCCTTCGCTGTGGCCATAGAACAGGCAGAGCAGGCGGTGAGGCAGCAAATTCCCGAGCGAATTGCTGCGCGCCTTGATGCTGTATTAGCCAGGAGTGACAAAGCCTAGATGTATACCAAAATTATCGGTACGGGCAGTTATCTGCCAAGCCAGATCCGCACTAATGCCGATCTGGAAAAAATGGTGGAGACGTCGGACGAGTGGATTGTTACCCGTACCGGCATCCGCGAGCGCCGTATTGCTGCGCCTGACGAAACCGTCGCCACCATGGGATTCAGTGCGGCGCAACGCGCCCTTGAAATGGCAGGCATTGAAGCGAACGATGTTGGGCTGATTATTGTCGCCACAACCTCTTCCAGCCATGCCTTCCCCAGCTCTGCCTGCATGATCCAGCAAATGCTTGAGATCAAAGACTGCGCGGCGTTTGACCTCGCTGCCGCCTGTGCAGGTTTCACCTATGCACTGAGCGTGGCCGATCAATACATCAAAAATGGCGCAGTGAAACATGCTCTGGTGATTGGTGCTGATGTCCTGGCACGCGCACTTGATCCGGAAGATCGCGGCACCATCATCCTGTTTGGCGATGGTGCAGGCGCGGTCGTGCTGGGTCAGAGCGAAGAGCAGGGGATCATCTCTACCCATCTTCATGCTGATGGTCGCTATTCACAGCTGCTGACGCTGCCTTATCAGGATCGTGCGCATCAGGATCAGCCCGCTTATGTCACCATGTCAGGCAACGAAGTCTTCAAGGTTGCCGTTACCGAGCTGGCTCACATCGTTGATGAAACGCTGCAGGCCAATAATCTCGATCGTGAAATGCTGGACTGGCTGGTGCCGCATCAGGCGAACCTGCGCATTATCAGCGCCACCGCGAAAAAACTCGGCATGACCATGGATAAAGTGGTCGTCACACTGGATCGTCATGGCAATACCTCTGCCGCATCGGTGCCAAGCGCACTGGATGAAGCGGTCCGTGATGGCCGCATCAAACCCGGACACCTTATTCTGCTGGAAGCCTTTGGTGGTGGATTCACCTGGGGTTCTGCGCTGGTTCGCTTTTGATTGACAGGAACGAAAAATGACGCAATTTGCATTTGTTTTCCCCGGTCAGGGTTCACAGACCGTGGGCATGCTGACTGAATTAGCGGCAACGTATCCGCTGGTAGAAGAGACCTTCCGTGAAGCCTCTGACGCGCTGGGATATGATCTGTGGCAATTAGTAAGTCAGGGTCCGGCTGAAGAGCTGAACAAAACCTGGCAGACTCAGCCTGCACTGTTAGCCGCCTCCGTGGCAATCTACCGTGTCTGGCAGCAGCAGGGCGGTGAACAGCCAGCCCTGATGGCCGGTCACAGCCTGGGTGAATATTCAGCGCTGGTTTGCGCGGGTGTGCTTAACTTTGCGGATGCAGTGAAGCTGGTTGAACTGCGCGGCAAACTGATGCAGGAAGCGGTGCCTGAAGGCACTGGCGCGATGCAGGCGATTATTGGCCTGGATGACGCGGCTATCCGCAAAGCCTGTGAAGAGAGCGCGCAGGGTCAGGTTGTCTCACCGGTTAACTTTAACTCGCCGGGCCAGGTGGTTATTGCGGGTAACAAAGAAGCCGTTGAACGTGCGGGTGCCGCCTGTAAAGCAGCGGGCGCTAAGCGTGCCTTGCCACTGCCGGTCAGCGTTCCTTCTCACTGCGCACTGATGAAGCCTGCGGCCGATAAACTGGCGGTGGCGCTGGAGAGCATCACCTTTAACGCGCCTGCGGTACCGGTGATCAACAACGTCGATGTGAAAGCTGAAACCGATGCTGCGGCCATCCGCCATGCGCTGGTCCGTCAGCTCTACAGCCCGGTTCGCTGGACCGAGAGCGTGGAAGCGATGGCAGCACAGGGCGTGACGCAGCTCCTGGAGATGGGGCCAGGTAAAGTCCTGACCGGACTGACGAAACGTATTGTCGATAGCCTGACAGCGGCTGCCGTTAACGATACTGCATCCCTGACGGCTGCACTCGGTAAGGAATAAGAGGAAAATCATGAGCTTTGAAGGTAAAGTTGCGCTGGTTACCGGCGCGAGTCGCGGCATTGGTCGTGCGATTGCAGAAACACTGGCGGCACGCGGTGCTAAAGTGGTAGGAACTGCAACCAGCCAGAGTGGCGCCGACGCCATCAGTGCTTACCTTGGCGACAAGGGCAAAGGCCTGTTACTGAATGTGACTGACGCTGACTCAATCAGCACTGTTTTAGAGAATATTCGTGCTGAATTTGGCGAAGTGGATATTTTAGTCAATAATGCAGGCATTACGCGTGATAATCTTCTCATGCGCATGAAGGACGATGAGTGGGAGGATATCCTGGATACCAACCTCACATCGGTATTCCGCCTTTCCAAGGCGGTCCTGCGTGCCATGATGAAAAAGCGCGTGGGCCGTATCATCACCATTGGTTCCGTTGTTGGAACCATGGGTAATGCGGGCCAGGCAAACTATGCGGCAGCAAAAGCGGGTTTGATTGGCTTTAGCAAATCACTGGCGCGCGAAATCGCGTCACGTGGCATTACCGTCAACGTCGTGGCTCCAGGCTTTATTGAGACTGACATGACGCGGGCACTGAACGAAGATCAACGTTCCGGTATTTTGGCGGAAGTTCCTGCGGGTCGCTTAGGCGATGCTCAGGAAATCGCCAATGCTGTGGCATTTTTAGCCTCTGACGAAGCAGCCTACATCACAGGTGAAACGCTGCACGTCAACGGCGGAATGTACATGGTCTGATAAATCACGAAATGATTTGCTTTATTTGCGGTTAGAACCGCAAAATAACGCAAAATCGTGGTTCGACCAGCCGGGATTTTGTTGCATCTTTTTCACCATTTTATACACTACGAAAACCATCGCGAAAGCGAGTTTTGATAGGAAATTAAATAGTATGAGCGATATCGAACAACGCGTTAAGAAAATCATCAGTGAGCAGCTGGGTGTGAAAGAGGAAGAAGTCACCAACTCTGCATCTTTCGTAGAAGACCTGGGTGCCGATTCTCTTGATACCGTTGAGCTGGTGATGGCTCTGGAAGAAGAGTTTGATACTGAGATTCCAGACGAAGAAGCTGAGAAAATCACTACCGTTCAGGCAGCGATCGACTATATCAATAGCCATAAAGGCTAATGAATATCTTCAGGCGGTCGCTCGACCGCCTGATTTTTTTGTTTGTCCCACATAGTTCCCTATTTCCCCTCCCTGGAGGACGAACGTGTCTAAGCGTCGTGTAGTTGTGACTGGTCTTGGCATGTTGTCTCCTGTCGGCAATACCGTAGAGTCTACCTGGAGTGCTCTCCTTGCCGGTCAGAGCGGCATTACCCTGATCGACCATTTTGATACCAGTGCTTATGCAACACGTTTTGCAGGTCTGGTAAGAGATTTTAATTGTGATGACTACATCTCGCGCAAAGATCAGCGCAAGATGGATGCCTTCATCCAGTACGGCATTGTGGCCGGTATGCAGGCCATGCAGGACAGTGGTCTGGTAGTTACCGACGAAAATGCAAGCCGTATGGGCGCAGCAATTGGCTCCGGCATCGGTGGTTTAGGTCTGATTGAAGAGAATCATACTTCACTGGTCAACGGCGGCCCGCGCAAAATCAGCCCATTTTTTGTGCCTTCAACCATCGTTAACATGGTGGCGGGTCATCTCAGCATCATGTATGGCCTGAAAGGTCCAAGCATCTCTATCGCGACAGCCTGTACCTCTGGTGTGCATAACATCGGTCATGCCGCACGTATCATCGCCTATAACGATGCTGATGTGATGCTGGCGGGTGGCACAGAGAAAGCCAGTACGCCATTAGGCGTCGGTGGCTTTGGTGCAGCACGTGCTCTCTCAACCCGTAATGAAAACCCGCAAGCGGCCAGCCGCCCGTGGGATAAAGATCGTGACGGTTTTGTGCTGGGTGACGGCGCTGGCATTGTGGTACTCGAAGAGTATGAACATGCGAAGAAACGTGGTGCGAAAATCTACGCGGAAATCGTAGGTTTTGGTATGAGCAGCGATGCCTACCACATGACTTCACCACCAGAAGATGGATCAGGCGCCGCCGCGGCAATGATCAACGCATTGCGCGATGCTCAGCTTACGCCAGAGCAGATCGGCTATGTCAACGCGCACGGCACCTCCACGCCAGCGGGTGATAAAGCGGAAGCGCGGGCGGTGAAATCGGTCTTTGGGGCAGCAGCCAGCAGCGTGATGGTGAGCTCGACCAAATCAATGACCGGGCACTTACTGGGTGCGGCAGGCGCGGTTGAATCGATCTACTCGATTCTGGCGCTGCGCGACCAGGCCATTCCACCGACCATTAACCTCGACAATCCGGATGAGGGCTGCGATCTCGACTTCGTGCCCCACACCGCGCGTCAGGTTCCCGGTCTGGAGTACACCCTGTGTAACTCCTTCGGTTTCGGCGGAACCAACGGTTCGTTGATCTTCCGTAAAGTGTAATCGTTGTTGATTGCTAAAAAAGGCCCGCGATGCGGGCCTTTTTTTTATCCTGCAGAATGCGCTGAAATCACGAGTCACGCTCAGGAGAGAACCATGTGGATTAACGGGTTAAAACAATCGATGCTGGCCGCCAGTGACCGCGGCCTGCAGTTTGGGGATGGCTGTTTTACTACCGCCGCGGTGCGTCAGGGTAAAATCGTGCTGCTGGAGAGCCACATTCAGCGCCTCAAAGAGGGCTGTGAGCGATTATGGATTGATGACGTCGACTGGCTTCAGCTTGAGACAGAAATGCGACAGGCCGCGCAGCAACAAACCCAGGCGGTGCTGAAAGTGATTATCAGTGCCGGCAGCGGCGGGCGGGGCTACAGCCGGCGCGGCTGTGGTGAACCTACGCGGATCGTCTCGCTGGCGCCCTGGCCGCAACACTACGCCGATTTACAGCAGCGTGGCGCGTCACTCCGACTTAGCCCGATCCGTCTGGCACGAAACCCACAGTTTGCCGGTATCAAGCACCTTAATCGTCTGGAGCAGGTGATGATCAGAGCTCATCTTGACCAGACAGACGCCGACGAGGCGCTGGTGCTTGACACTGAAGGTTGGGTGGTGGAATGCTGTGCGGCCAATTTATTCTGGCGTCAGGGCTCGCAAATTTTCACGCCTGATCTGTCAGCGTCGGGCGTGGATGGCATTATGCGGCGGAGTCTGATGGCGCAACTTGCTGCTGCAGGTCAGGCTTGCCAGGTAATAAAAAAGCGAACCGGCGCAGTTGCTGGCCGCCGATGAAGTGGTGATATGTAACGCGCTGATGCCGGTCCTGCCGGTCCGACAGATAGAAGCGGTAGAGTTTACTGAGCGCTCGCTGTTTAATCAGTTGCGCGCAAGCTGTGAAAAGATAATGGATGCATCATGATTCGAAGCAAAAAAATCGTCGTCAGCCTGCTGGCGATCGTTGGTCTCGCGGCTGTGCTGAGTTACTGGCAGGTTAAGCGGTTTGCGGCTACTCCGTTAACCCTGCAGCAGGAAACGATCTACACGCTGCCTGCCGGCACGGGCCGGGTCGCACTTGAAGCGCAGCTGGAAGAGCAGAAGATTATTCCGCACAGTATCTGGTTTGGCGCGCTGCTGCGTCTGGAACCTGAACTGGCGACCTTCAAGGCGGGTACCTATCGCCTTGAGCCGACCATGACGGTGCGTTCGCTGTTACAGCTGCTGGCCAGCGGTAAAGAGGCGCAGTTCCCGGTGCGGTTCGTGGAAGGCCAGCGGCTGAAAGAGTGGCTGAGTGAGCTGCGCAAAGCGCCTTATATCCGGCATACCCTGAAAGATGATCAGTTCGCCACCCTTGCCAGCGCACTAAAAGTGGAGCCTGAGCAGCTGGAGGGCAACTTCTTCCCGGATACCTGGCTCTACACGGCTAATACCACCGATATGGCGCTGCTGCAGCGCGCTCATGAGCGGATGAAAAAAACCATTGCTGAGGTGTGGCAGGGACGGGCGGATAATCTGCCCTATAAAACCCCACAGGATCTGGTGACCATGGCCTCAATCATTGAGAAAGAGACCGGCGTCAGCGAAGAGCGCGCGCGCGTAGCCTCGGTGTTTATCAATCGCCTGCGCACCGGTATGCGGTTACAGACCGATCCCACCGTCATCTATGGCATGGGCGACAGCTATAACGGGACGCTGACCCGCAAAGATCTTGAGACGGCCAGCGCTTACAATACCTATATCATTAACGGTCTGCCGCCGGGTCCGATCGCCATGCCGGGTAAAGCCTCTCTGCAGGCAGCGGCTCATCCCGAGAAAACCAACTATCTCTACTTTGTTGCGGACGGCAAGGGCGGCCATACCTTTACGACTAATCTTGCCAGCCATAACAAGGCGGTGCAGGTTTACCGGCAGACGCTAAAGGAAAAAAATGAACAGTAAGTTTATCGTCATTGAAGGCCTGGAAGGTGCCGGCAAAACCACCGCGCGTGACGCCATCGTCGCCACGCTGCGTGCACGTGGCATTCACGATCTGGTCTTTACCCGTGAGCCAGGCGGTACGCCGCTGGCAGAACAGCTGCGGGTGCTGGTTAAGCAGGGTATTGAGGGCGAGCAGGTTACAGATAAAGCGGAACTGCTGATGCTCTATGCGGCGCGGGTTCAGCTGGTGGAAACCGTCATTAAACCGGCGCTGGCGCGCGGTGCCTGGGTGATCGGCGACCGCCATGATCTCTCCTCTCAGGCTTATCAGGGGGGCGGACGTGGACTTGACGCCGGTCTGATGCAGACGCTGCGTGATACCGTCTTAGGCGATTTCCGTCCCGATCTCACGCTCTATCTTGATGTGACACCCGACATCGGTCTGCAGCGCGCCCGTGCGCGCGGTGAGCTGGATCGCATTGAGCAGGAGTCATTGCGCTTCTTTGAACGCACCCGAGCGCGCTATCTGGCGCTGGCAGCGGAGGACCCCACCATCATCACCATCGATGCGACACAATCACTGGGTGATGTGACAGCGTCACTTAAGTCGGTGCTGGATGGCTGGCTGGCGGAGCAGGCGTGATGAACTGGTATCCGTGGCTGAATCAGCCTTATCGCCAGGTGATTGGCCAGCATCAGGAGAATCGCGCTCACCATGCGTTGTTGATCCAGGCGATGGCAGGTATGGGCGATGAGGCGCTGGTCTGGGGGGATGAGCCGCTGGCTGATGTGCCAGCAGCGGGATGGCCTGAAAAGTTGCGGGCAGTGTCACGGTTGCCAGCTGATGCAGGCCAATACCCATCCTGACTGGTATCGGCTTGAAGCGGAGAAGGGCAAAAGTACCCTGGGCATCGACGCGGTGCGGCAGGTTACTGAAAAAATGTACCACTTTGGTCAGCAGGGCGGCGCGAAAGTGGTCTGGCTGCCGGATGCCGCGCAGCTTTCGGAAGCGGCGGCCAACGCCTTGCTGAAAACGCTGGAAGAGCCGCCAGCCAACAGCTGGTTCTTCCTCAGCAGCCGCGATCCCTCGCGACTGCTGGCCACGCTGCGCAGCCGCTGCATGGCGCTGCATCTGACGCCGCCGGACGAAGGACAAAGCCTGCTCTGGCTGAAGAAGCACGCTTCGCACGACGAACAGATGCTGCTGGCGGCTCTGCGTCTGAGCGCAGGTGCACCCGGTGCGGCGCTGAGCCTGCTGGAAAACGGACCGTGGCAGGCCCGGCAGAAGCTCTGCGATGCGCTGTCCGCTGCGTTGCAGCAGGACATCCTGCAACTGCTGCCTGCGCTGAACGCCGACGACGCGGCAGCGCGTATCGGCTGGCTGCTCTCTTTGCTGCTGGATGCAATGAAGTGGCAGCAACATGCAGGTCAGTGGCTGAGTAATATCGATCGTCAGGATGTGGTGCAGTTGCTGGCCGGATACTTTTCTGCCAGCGCGCTCAACAGCAGCCTCCAGGATTGGATGCGCTGTCGCGAGCAGCTACTGCATGTGGCATCGGTGAATCGCGAATTATTGCTGACCGATCAGCTTCTGAGCTGGGCGGACAAACAGAAGCCCGCACTTGTCGGCTAAACCTATCTGAGAGTAATTATGTTTATTGTGGATTCCCATTGCCATCTTGATGGCCTGGACTATGAAAAGAACCATCGTGACCTGGATGATGTGATCGCCAAAGCGGCGGCGCGTGATGTGAAATTTATGCTGGCAATCGCCACCACGCTGCCTGGTTTTCATACCCTTAAAAGTCTGGTCGGCGAACGGAAAAATATAGCGCTCTCCTGCGGTGTGCATCCGCTGAATCAGGAAGAGGCCTATGATGTTGAGGAGTTTCGTCGGCTCTCTGCCGATCCTCAGGTGGTGGCTCTGGGGGAAACCGGGCTGGATTATCACTATCAGCCAGAAACAAAAGATCAGCAGCAGCGCTCGTTCCGGGAACATATCCATACCGGTATTGCGCTGAACAAACCGATCATTGTTCACACCCGTGATTCCCGCGAAGATACGCTGGCGATTCTGCGTGAAGAGCAGGTTGAACGTTGCGGCGGCGTGCTGCACTGCTTCACTGAGGATCAGCCCACCGCAGCAAAACTGCTGGATATGGGCTTCTACATCTCTTTTTCCGGCATCGTCACATTCCGCAATGCCGAGCAGTTACGTGAAGCCGCACGCTATGTGCCGCTGGATCGGATGCTGGTGGAAACGGATTCGCCTTATCTGGCCCCGGTGCCTTTCCGTGGTAAAGAGAATCAGCCCGCTTATACGCGCGATGTTGCCGAATATCTGGCTGTCCTGAAGGGGGTGGATTTAGAAACGCTGGCAGCCACCACCACCCAAAACTTCTCCACGCTGTTTCATATCCCGATGAGCCAGCTGGGCGCCTGATCAGCTATTATTTCAGCCTCTGTAATTAATCTGTAACCTGCGTATATGACCCTGTTTTTTCAGACAGGGTCAGCTTTTTTATCGCCGATTAGTGGTGCGGATCAGTAAGAAATTTCGTAAAGTGCGCCCTTGTGATTGTCGAAACGTGATACCCGTCAAAGTAACAAATCGGGAATTATTTTACCCTTCGTAATAAATCAAAAGGCGGTCACCGCCGGCCCGGCAAAGAATCCTCCCTCTTTGCCACGCGCACTGCGCAAATATGCACTCTTACTCAGGAGCTTCACGCTATGTTCAAAAATGCTTTTGCCAACCTTCAAAAGGTCGGTAAATCGCTGATGCTGCCGGTATCGGTTCTGCCGATTGCCGGTATTTTGTTAGGGGTCGGTTCAGCCAATTTCAGCTGGTTACCTGCAGTGGTTTCGCATGTGATGGCAGAAGCGGGTGGATCGGTGTTCGCCAACATGCCGCTGATTTTCGCTATCGGTGTGGCGCTGGGCTTTACCAATAATGACGGCGTTTCGGCGCTGGCAGCGGTTGTTGCTTATGGCATCATGGTGAAAACCATGGCGGTGGTTGCCCCGCTGGTGCTGCATCTGCCTGCGGCGGAGATCGAGGCTAAACACCTCGCCGACACCGGGGTGCTGGGCGGTATTATCGCCGGTTCCATCGCCGCTTACATGTTTAATCGCTTCTACCGCATCAAGCTGCCAGAATATCTGGGCTTCTTTGCCGGTAAGCGTTTTGTGCCGATTATTTCCGGTCTGGCAGCTATCATTCTCGGCGTACTGCTCTCCTTTATCTGGCCACCGATAGGTTCCGCGATTCAGGAGTTCTCACAGTGGGCTGCCTATCAAAACCCGGTTGTCGCCTTTGGTATTTATGGCGTAATTGAACGCGCGTTGGTGCCATTTGGTCTGCATCACATCTGGAACGTTCCTTTCCAGATGCAGATCGGTGAATACACCAATGCGGCAGGTCAGGTGTTCCACGGTGATATCCCGCGCTATATGGCGGGTGACCCGACCGCAGGTAAACTCTCTGGCGGCTTCCTGTTCAAAATGTACGGTCTGCCAGCGGCAGCGATTGCTATCTGGCATTCAGCGAAGCCTGAAAATCGCGCCAAAGTGGGCGGTATCATGATCTCCGCCGCGCTGACCGCATTCCTGACCGGTATCACCGAACCGATTGAATTCTCATTCATGTTCGTGGCACCAATCCTGTATGTGATCCATGCGCTGCTGGCGGGTCTGGCATTCCCAATCTGTATCCTGCTTGGGATGCGTGATGGCACCAGCTTCTCTCACGGTCTGATCGACTTTATCGTCCTGAGCGGCAACAGCAGTAAAATCTGGCTGTTCCCGATTGTTGGTATCATCTATGGTCTGGTTTACTACACCATATTCCGTGTACTGATCGCGAAGCTGGATCTGAAAACACCTGGCCGTGAAGAGAGCAGCAGCAGCGAGCAATCTACCGCAACCGGTACCGAGATGGCGGGCAAACTGGTGGCGGCGTTTGGTGGTAAAGAGAACATCACCAACCTGGATGCCTGTATCACCCGTTTACGTGTCAGCGTCGCCGATGTGGCGAAAGTGGATCAGACTGAACTGAAAAACCTCGGCGCCCGTGGCGTGGTGGTTGCCGGTTCCGGTGTGCAGGCGATTTTCGGGACTAAATCCGATAACCTGAAAACCGATATGGATGATTACATCCGCAGCATGTAATGATTTACAGCGATGAAAAAGCCCCGCTAAGCGGGGCTTTTTTTTGGCCGGGATTCAGAGGTAAACGCGCAGATACTCTGTCAGGCAGAGCAGGGCCATCGCCTGGCCGTAGGGCATAGAGGTCAGAGGAACTGTGCGGTAGTAATCCAGATCCTTGCCCATTGCGGTACCAAAGGAAACCTGTTTTAACTCGCCATTGTCATCAATATTGGCAATCACGCCGCGCAACGCTTTTTCTGCCACCTCGCGATACTCCGCGGGCAGATAACGCTTGCGAACCCCTTTCAGAATGCCATAAGCAAACCCGGCGGTGGCGGAGGCTTCCGGGTAGCTGTGCGGATCATCAAGCAGGGTGTGCCACAATCCGCTGCTGTGCTGACACTCCCTGAGCGCTTTAACCTGGGTCTCCAGCACCTGCTGCAGAAAACGGCGGGTAGCGTGATGCTCAGGCCAGTTCATCATCTCCAGGAAGTCGGGAATGACAATCGTCACCCAGCTGTTACCGCGCGCCCAGCGTGCATCAGCAAAGTTATGGCGGCCGTCAAAGTTCCAGCCGTGGAACCATAAGCCGGTTTTGCGATCCATCAGATACTGGGTGTGCAGCAGGAACTGATAACTCGCTTCTTCAATCCACTCATCGCGCTTCAGCAACTGGCCAATTTTAGCCAGCGCCATCACGCTCATCATCAGCGTATCGTCCCAGAGCTGCTGTGGGTTTTCGTTGTTATAGACAATGTGCTGCAGGCCGCCCTGTTCGGTACGCGGCATCTCATACATAACCCATTCTGCCCAGCGCTCCAGCACCGGCACCCAGGCCGGGTTACCGGTCTCTTCGTAACGGTAGGCCAGCGTCAGAAAAGGACAAACGGTATTCACATTTTTGGTCGGCGTGCCTTCCGCCAGACGCTGCGTAAACCACTCATCAATGATCGCCAGCGTCTGCTGGTCACCGGTCTGCTGATAGTAGTGCAGCATGCCATACAGACCGATGCCGTGTGTCCATTCCCAACCCGCCCAGCCTTTGGTATCAATCACCCGGCCATCGTCCAGCCGTAATAAAAATTCGCCTGTCTCATCGGTGATGTTAACCAGATTCTGTGTCAGCTTTTGAATCAGCTGTACCAGTTCGCTGCGTGGCAACAGATGTTCGGGCTGGCACAATAATTTGCTGTGTTTAACGGGAAATACAGTCATGGTTTATTCCTGTCGTTTTAAGGTCGGGTTTAAAGAAGGGTTTAAAGTGGGATGTGCGGACAATTTTTCCGGCGCTGACTTATTACGATTAAGGAAGCCAATGTTGTTGTTGCCCCAGAGGTTTTCGTAAGGCATGCCAGCCAGCGTTTCTACAATTCCGCGTGCTTCCGGCGTGATGCTTTCCGGCACGATGCGGCCCGCGTCGCGCATCTTCAGCGTCTCCTGGCGCAGCACAGTGTGGGTCTGCAGATTAAGCTTAAAGCGCAGTGACACGATAAAGCCGCAGGCCAGTACGGCCACAGTGCCAATGCTGAGAATCGCCAGAATAGTGTGGCTGACGCCGGGTACCTGGGTCGCCTGGCCAGAAACAAAGCCGGAGAGCTGCAGCACGATACCGACCAGCATAACTGCGCCAGCCTGCGACGCTTTACGCGTCAGGGTCATGATGCCGGCAAAAATCCCTTCACGGCGCTGTCCGGTGATCACCTCATCCACATCGGCGATATAGGTATAGGTGTTCCACGGCACATAGTTGATGCCGCCACGTCCCAGGCCTGCCAGGGCAGAGATCACCAACAGCAGTGACATGTTGTCGTTCATTCCGGCATACCACAATCCAGCGTAGGAGAGCGCCGCAAGGCCAAACAGCACAGCCACCAGACGGTAGGCGGGCGCGGGTCCCATGCGGATGCAGAGCGGAATCATCGCCATCACGGCAATAAACTGCAGCACCGCCATGGTGCCCATCAGGCTGGAGGCGACCTGAGCGCTCTGCATCAGCACAAATACCACATACCAGGTAAAGACGGCGTTAAACACATCCTGGGCGATATAGCCGCCGAGGTACATGCCAAGGTGCTGGCGGAAGATGCGGATGCGTAAGGTTGAAGCCAGCTCGACATAGAGCCGCTTGAGATTCTGCATCAGCGTCAGCTGCTGCTTTTCCTGTTCTGCACGGCGTGACTCGGCGGAAAAGTCGTCGGGGTGACGCTCCCAGGTAAAGCACCACACCAGCGTCAGCACCAGCGCGCAGATTACCGAGAACACCAGGCTGGCGTAGAAGAAGGAGAGAGGATTATCTTTGCCCAGCATACCCAGCAAAATACCGGGTAAAAAAGGCAGCCAGAATGGCCGACAGCTGAGCCAGGCCGATGCGGGCACCGGAGAAGCGGGTTTTCTGTTTGAAATCGTCGGTCATTTCCGGCACCAGCGTTTCATACGGCACCAGGATCATGGTGTAGACGATATCAAACAGCAGATACGTGCAGAGATACCACCAGAAACTCATGTCGCTGAGCCACATCAGGCTATAACTGAATACAGAGGGTATGCCGAGCAGGATAAAAAATTTGCGGCGGCCAAAGCGTTTGCCCAGCCAGGTCGAACCGAAGTTATCGGTCAGAAAGCCCATCAGCGGACTGACTATCGCATCCAGCACGCGGGCAGCGGCAAAGATCAGCGTGGCCTGAATCGGGGTTAACCCACAAAAGGTGGTGTAAAAATAGAGCAACCAGGCGGCGGTCAGCGCCGTGGTGCCTGCTCCAAGAAAATCTCCGGAACCGTAGGCCAGATAGTGGCCAAGACCAATTTTACGTGAGCGCATGTCTGATGCTCCTTGATGTTTATGGCGGTTTATCCCTGGTGACGCCGGTCATCTCACCCGGACTGGTTAGCAAAGTAGAACTGACGGGTCGGCTAAACCTTCGCAATTTGGCAAGTGCTGGCGCTGAAGTGGCAGTCATACAAAGAAAAGGGTGGCGAAATTCTAATTTATAAAACAGCGTTTCATTTTCTGGTGTGGCAGGGGCGTTGTTAGCATTCTGAACAGCGTGCGGGTTACGGAGAGAGGATGCTGCTGCAAAGGCAGGCGAACAATGCAAGAAAAGTGGTCCTGAGGTTGAAAGAAAACAAATTTCTCCCGCATACTGATTGATTAAGACTCAGGCTAAAGGAATTGCACCATGGCAGAAGAAACCATTTTTAGTAAAATTATCCGCCGCGAAATCCCCGCTGATGTGGTTTATCAGGATGAGCTGGTCACTGCCTTCCGCGACATTTCGCCCAAAGCGCCGACCCATATTTTAATCGTGCCGAATGTGCTGATCCCAACGGTCAACGAGGCGGAAGCGGCGCATGAGCATGCGCTGGGACGTATGTTTACTACCGCGGCGAAAATCGCCCGTCAGGAAGGTATCGATCAAAATGGTTATCGTCTGATTGTGAACTGCAATCAACATGGTGGTCAGGAGGTTTATCACATTCATATGCATCTGCTGGGCGGTGAACCGCTGGGACCGATGCTCTCTAACTGACCTGATAACGGAAGCGTGCTATGCGATCCTGGCTGACTGGCCTGCCGATCCTGCTCTGCCTGACGGCCTGCAGCAGTGAAAAACCGATGATTAATACGTCACAGTCGCTGGTGATGGAGTCCTCTGTGTTGTCGGCAGGGATCATTACCGATGAACCGACGCTGGATGAGAACGATGGACTGAAGCGTGCCACCAGCGTGCTCTATAATCAGCGCGAAAAACCGGTTGTTGTGCACTATCGTTACTACTGGTATGACGACAAAGGGCTGGAAATCACCCCGCAGGAACCGGCGCAGACCGTTACCGTTCCGGCGCAGGGCAGCATTATCGCCACTTCGCAACTGGGTAACCTGACGGCCAGCAAGGTTCGTCTTTATCTCTATCTTTAAGGATTTTCTACGTGATACGCAGTGTTAATCGTACCGGAGCGCTACTGATGGCGCTCATTCTGACCGGCTGTGTCGTGAAACAGCAGCAGCCTGCACCGGTTGAACCGACCCAGCCTGTGGAGCCGGTGCAGCCCGTTCCACAACCTGAACCGGTGCCGCAACCGCAGCCTGTGCCGCAGCCACCGAAACTGGTCACTATCAACTGGGATGCCAGCGTTCAGCCGCTGGTGGCGCAGATGTTGCAGGCCGCCAGCGCCGAGCCGGGCAGCGTGTTGCTGGTGGATCGGGTTAAAAACAGCACCAACGGTGCGCTGCAAAGCGAGAAAGCGACGGCAGCTATCCAGAATGCGCTGAATAACAACGGCAAATTCACCCTGGTTTCTGCTGACCAACTGGCGCAGGCCAAGCAGACGCTGGGATTATCGCCGGATGACAGCCTGAACTCGCGCAGTAAAGCGATTGGCCTGGCGCGTAACGTTAACGCTCAGTATGTGCTCTACAGTAACGCGCGAGGCGATGTCAAAGCGCCGACGCTGCAAATGCAACTGATGCTGGTCCAGACAGGCGAGATCATCTGGTCCGGCAACGGCATTGCACAGAATTAATCCCGCTTTCCAGCGGATGATTCAGCAGGTCACCGGCGAACCAGAAAAGACATCCTTTATCCCGCTTGCCGGTCTGACCGGGCACAGCCAGAAGATTGTCAGCCCGCGCGGAACTTTTATCGCGCGGGCGGCACCGCAACCGGTTATTCCGTTTGTGGATCGGCAGCGCGAATTCCGTCTGTTACGCAAACTGCAAGCCAGCGGAGTGGCACCGCAGCCCGTGGCGGGCCATCATCAGGGGGATTATCCTGACCTGGTGCGCAGGCGAAGCGCTGGATGAACACCGTTTCAGCCAGCAGCGTCCACAGATCGTGGCACTGCTACAGCAGCTGCATCAGCAGCCGCTGACCGGCTATCGTCTGCAGTTGTTGCCGCTGTTATGGCGCTACTGGCAGCTCACTCCACAGCGGCATCACCGCTGGTTGCGGGCGCTCAGGCGTCTGACGCAGCAGGGTGAACCCCGGCCGCTGAGGCTGGCTCCGCTGCACATGGATCTGCATGCCGGAAATGTCATACAAGGTCCCGAAGGTCTGCGTCTGATCGACTGGGAGTATGCCGCCGATGGCGACGTGGCGCTGGAGCTGGCGGCTGTCTGTGCCAGCGATCCGCAGCACCAGGCCGACTGGCTGGCAGAGTATGCCGCGGCGATGCAGCTGCCGCTTACCGCGCTGGTGCAGCAGGTCAGACGCTGGCAGCCCTGGCTGCAGTTGCTGATGGCCAGCTGGTATCAGCTCCGTGCCGGTCAGCGTGACGACGACACATTACAACAGCTGGCTCGACAGAGCTGGGAATAGATTTAATCGCGTCACGCAGGTGCGTTTCGCTACAGGATTCATGATATGAGATCAGATTTACCCGGCCCCCCTGATGCTTGACGTCGAGGGTTATGAACTGGATGGCGAAGAGCGCGACATCCTGCAGCATCCGATGGTGGGCGGTTTAATTTTATTTGCCCGAAATTATCATGATCCCGCTCAGCTGGCAGAGCTGGTGCGGCAGATCCGCGCCGCCTCTCACACCCGGCTGGTAGTGGCGGTGGATCAGGAGGGCGGTCGCGTGCAGCGTTTCCGTGACGGCTTCACCCAACTGCCTGCCATGCAATCTTTTGCTGCGTTGCACGACCTGGATACCGCCGGTGAACTGGCGCAACAGGCGGGATGGCAAATGGCGGCCGAGATGATCGCCATGGATATCGATATCAGCTTTGCGCCGGTACTCGATATTGGTCATATCAGCGCCGCGATTGGTGACCGTTCTTTCCATGCCGATCCGGCCATCGCCCTTGACGTCGCCCGCCGCTTTATTGCCGGGATGCACGAGGCGGGCATGAAGACTACGGGTAAACATTTTCCGGGTCACGGTGCGGTGAGTGCGGATTCGCATAAAGAGACCCCACGCGATCCGCGGGACGAAAAGACGCTGCGTGAGCATGACATGGCAATCTTCAGCAAGCTGATTACCGAACAGGCACTGGACGCCATCATGCCCGCACACGTCATCTACTCCGAAGTTGATCCGCTGCCCGCCAGTGGTTCGCCATACTGGCTTAAAACCGTGCTGCGTGAGCAACTGGGCTTTGACGGTATTATTTTCTCCGACGATCTGTCGATGGAGGGCGCAGCGGTGATGGGCAGCTATCCTGAGCGGGCGCAGCAGTCCCTTTCCGCGGGCTGTGACATGATTCTGGTCTGCAATCAGCGTCAGGGCGCCATCAGTGTACTGGATAACCTGATCCCGGTCGGGTCAGAGCGGGTCACACAGCTGTATCATCAGGGCAGGTTTACCCGCGATGAACTGCGGGGAACGCATCGCTGGAAAAACAATGCTCAGCAACTGAGTGCGCTTCAGGAACGCTGGCTGGCTCATAAGGCGTCGTGGTAAGCAGTGACTGCCCGGCGCTATCACTACCTTGAGGATTATCATGATCATCTATCTGCACGGTTTTGATTCCAACAGTCCGGGCAATCACGAAAAAGTGCTGCAGCTGCAATTTATCGATCCTGACGTCAGGTTGATCAGTTACAGCACCCGCCATCCCAAACATGACATGCAGTTTCTGCTAAAAGAGACCGATAAGATGCTGACGCTTTCTGACGACGACCGGCCGCTGATTTGCGGCGTCGGCCTAGGCGGCTTCTGGTCAGAGCGCATTGGATTTCTGTGCGGCATCCGCCAGGTGATTTTTAATCCCAACCTCTCGCCGCAGGCGAACATGGAAGGGAAGATCGACCGGCCGGAGGAGTATCAGGATATCGCAACGAAGTGCGTCAGCGATTTTCGCGAGCGTAATCGTGACCGCTGTCTGGCCATTCTCTCCCGTCACGATGAGGCACTCGACAGCCAGCACATTGCTGACCAGCTGCATCCGTTTTATGAAATTGTCTGGGATGAGACGGAAGGGCACAAATTCAAAAATATATCCCCACATCTTAAGCGGATAAAAGCTTTTAAAACATTAGGTTAAGCAGCAAAGGCACCGCAAGGTGCCTGTTTTTATTACGTAATTATCTGAGTTTTATTTTCCCGCTTTGATGTATATCAATATTCTTATGTTCTCCTCTTCCCGCCATGCTATTCTCCCAGCAGATTGCGATTTTAACTTCGCCAACCCTATGTTTCTTAAGGTTTAATTTAACCTTTGGTTAACTTTTGGTTCACAATTTGAGGGGGTCTTTGTTGACTACGTCTGTTAAGAAAATTGTTATTGTCGGAGGGGGGAGCGGGCGGCCTGGAAATGGCCACGCAGCTGGGCCATAAACTGGGTCGTAAAAAAGAAGGCCGAGATTATCCTGGTTGATCGTAACCACAGTCACTTGTGGAAGCCGCTGCTGCACGAAGTGGCGACCGGCTCAATGGACGAAGGCATTGATGCATTGAGCTATCTGGCTCATGCCCGCAATCACGGTTTTGAGTTCCAGCTGGGTTCGCTCACCGATATCGATCGCACCCGAAAAGTGATCCGCCTGGCCGAAGTGCTGAATGCGCAGGGCGAAGTGCTGGTGCCACAGCGTGAAGTGGCCTACGACCAGTTGGTAATGGCGCTGGGCAGCACCTCGAATGATTTCGGTACGCCAGGCGTCAAAGATCACTGCATCTTCCTGGATAATCCGCATCAGGCGCGTCGTTTCCATAACGAAATGCTCAACCTGTTCCTGAAATTCTCCGCCAGCGAAGGCCGGGTCGAGAAAGTTAACATCGCCATCGTGGGCGGCGGGGCAACAGGCGTTGAGCTGTCAGCTGAATTGCACAACGCGGTGAAACAGCTGCACAGCTACGGTTTCAAAGGCCTGGGACGCGAAGCGCTGAATGTGACACTGGTTGAAGCGGGTGAGCGTATCCTGCCTGCACTGCCACCACGCATCTCTGCTGCGGCACATCAGGAGCTGACCAAGCTGGGCGTTCGCGTGCTGACGCAGACCATGGTCACCAGCGCCGAGCGTAATGGCCTGAATACCAAAGGCGGTGAGTTTATCGAAGCCGATCTGATGGTCTGGGCGGCTGGAATCAAAGCGCCCGACTTCCTGAAAGAGATTGGCGGACTGGAAACCAACCGCATCAATCAGCTGGTGGTCAAAGAGACGCTGCAAACTACGCTGGACGATGACATCTACGCGATTGGCGACTGCGCCTCCTGCGCCTTGCCGGGCGGCGGTTTTGTACCACCGCGCGCCCAGTCAGCGCATCAGATGGCTTCACGCGCCATGGAAAACATCCTGGCGCAGCGTCACGGTAAGCCGCTGAAAGCCTATGTCTATAAAGATCATGGCTCGCTGGTATCGCTCTCCCGCTTCAGTACGGTCGGCAGCCTGATGGGCAACCTGATGCGCGGCTCAATGATGGTGGAAGGGCGCATCGCGCGCTTTGTCTACATCTCGCTTTACCGTATGCACCAGATCGCCCTGCACGGCTACTTCAAAACCGGTCTGATGATGCTGGTCGGCAGTATTAACCGGGTTATTCGTCCCCGGCTGAAGCTGCACTAAGCAACAGCAATAACGCTGGCTAATTAATGTTAAGCCTCCTCGGTTCTGAGGGGGGCTTTTTTTTATGCCCCGGAGAAGCCCCTGAAACAGACGCTGGCGCAGGACAGTGTGGTATCGGTTAAAGCAAAATGCATTCATAATTTTGACTAAAGTAAAATTTTATGAGAATGGCAGAGTAGTATCAGGGTGATGCCTGAAATGCGTACCATTCATAAAAACAGAATAACCGAAAAAATATTTGCTATAGCCAGAAAACTTTTAAGGTAACGAGTTCGGCTACTTCAGCTCCGTCATTAGCCCGGCTACTAATCTGGTCTCTGACGCGCTGAACGAATGGCTAATTCCTTGTTATTCATTGGCTAAAAATATCCGCCTCTGTGCCTTTAGCTAATCCCGGCGATTCGCCAGACTCAGCAATCCCTGAACTACGATTAATTACTGGTACTTTTTTAAATGGCGTGTCTCACTAACTTTTGTAAGTTTAGTGTAAGTTTTTCTATAATTTTTCTTGTGGTTTTTGATTCCAGCGGCATAATGTGCGCAGGAAAGCAGTAATATACATTTTGTTACAACTTAACCACACGGATCGGTTATGCAGCCCCAAAAAAATGGAGTTTTAACAACGCTGGCACCTCTGCTTTGCGCTCTGCTGATTACCACCCTGCCAGTTTGCACTGTGCAGGCGGCACCGGGTGATGAGCAATTACAGCATCAGCAGGAGCAACAAAAAGCGCGTCAGCAGCGGCTGATGCCACAGGTGCCTGATGTGCGTCTCTCAGAAACGGTTCCGGCACCTTCCCACGTGACGTTCCCGCAGGAAACACCCTGTTTTGTTATTCAGCAGGTCACTCTGTCCGGGCAGGAGGCGCTGCCGCACTGGGTGCCTTTGCAGCGTCTGGCCAGTCAGGCCAATGGTCATTGTCTCGGCGTGAAAGGCATCAGCCAGTTAATGAGCACGCTGCAAAACCGGCTGATCAATCATGGCTGGGTTACTACGCGCGTGCTGGCTCCGCAGCAGGATCTGCGTCAGGGCGTGCTGCAACTTCTGATAGTGCCTGGCAAAATCCGCAGTGTGGAACTGTCACCCTCATCATCCCGCTATGTCAGCCTGTGGCCGACATTACCCGCCCATGCAGGCAATCTGCTGGATTTACGGGATATTGAACAGGGGCTGGAAAACCTGCAGCGTCTGCCGACGGTGGAGGCGCATATGGCGCTCCGTCCTGGCCTCAATCCGGGTGAAAGTGACATTGTGATTGAACGCACGCAGCGCCGTTTCTGGCGACTCGGCGCATGGCTGGATGATTCCGGCACCGAAAGTACCGGGCGCTATCAGAGCGGGATGATGCTGGCGCTGGATAACCCGACCTCCCTCAGCGATCTCTTCTACCTGACCGCCAGTCGCGACCTGGGATTTGCTGGCAGAAAAAGCAGCAAAAGCCTGTCGGGACATTACTCGGTGCCTGTGGGCTACTGGCTGTTTGGACTTACCGCCAGCGACTACGACTACCATCAGACAGTCGCCGGTTACAGCCGTGATTTTCTTTACGCCGGAAAGAGCCGCTCGCTGGATGTGCAGGCCAGCCGGGTGATCTACCGCAATGCCGCCGCCAAAACCACCGTCAGCGCCGATGTGCTGGTTAAAGAGTCGCGCAACTTCATCAACGACACCGAAATCAGCAGCCAGCAGCGCCGTACCAGCGCATGGCGACTCGGCCTGTCACACCGGCACTATATCGGTCCGGCGACGCTGGACGCCGGTGTCAGCTATCAGCGTGGTACACGCTGGTTCGGTGCGCTGCCCGCCTGGGAGGAGTCATATCAGGACTCTACCTATGCCACCGCGCTCTCTAAAATCCTGACCTGGCAGGCGGGACTCACCACGCCATTCGCGCTGGGGAATCAGCGTTTAAGTTACAACATCCAATATCGTCGCCAGATGAGCAACACCCCGCTGACACCGCAGGATGAGTTCGCGATTGGCAACCGCTGGACCGTGCGCGGTTTTGATGGTGAGCGCACCCTCAGCGCCAGCCGGGGCTGGACCGTTCAGAACACGCTGGCCTGGCAGACGCCGCTGCCCACTCAGGAGCTTTATCTGGGTGCCGACTATGGCGAGGTGGGCGGCAACAGCGCCTCCCAGGGTGGACCTCTGGGACGACATCTGGCGGGCGGCGTCATCGGATTGCGCGGCGCGATCACGCCCGCCAGCCTGAGCTACGACTTTTTTGCCGGGATTCCTCTGTCGAAACCGGACGGCTTCAAAACCGATCCTGTCACCTATGGTTTCAGCGTGAACTGGAACTACTAAACCTTTTATCGATATTGCTGACAATGGACTGTGCGCATTATGAATAAACTCTGCTATCGCCTTATCTTCAACCGGGTTCGCGGCATGCTAATGGTGGTGTCTGACATCACCCGTAGCGGCTATTCACGTGTTGCCCGAAGCCCGAAGCGCACCTCATATGCAGAGGCGAGGGTGCGGATCTCACCGCTCAGCTTTGCACTCTGGCTGGCAGCGGGCGTGGTCAGTCTGCCGGTGCAGGCCAACATTGTGGCAGACAGCAGCGCGCCGGGCAGCCAGCAGCCTACCGTCATGGCCACCGCAAATGGTCTGCCGCAAATCAACATTCAGACGCCCAATAGCCAGGGTGTTTCCCGCAATCAGTACAGCCAGCTCGACGTTGACGCGCGCGGCGCAATCCTGAACAACAGCCATCAGAACACGGCTACTCAACTGGGTGGCATGGTGGCGGCTAACCCCTGGCTGTCAAAGCAGGAAGCGACGGTTATCCTCAACGAAGTCAACAGCCGTAATCCCAGCCAGCTTAACGGGTTTATCGAAGTAGCCGGTAAGCGGGCTGCGGTAGTCATTGCTAACCCGTCAGGCATTACCTGTAACGGCTGCGGATTTATCAACGCCAGCCGCAATACGCTGACCACCGGACAGGCGCTGATTGAAAACGGCCAGCTCAAAGGCTTCGATGTTAATGGCGGCCGAATCAATATCGAAGGTCAGGGCCTGAATGACAGCGATGCTGACTACACCCAGATCATTGCGCAGTCGGTAGCGGTTAACGCAAAAGTTCATGCCCGCGAACTCAATGTGGTCACAGGCAGGAACCAGGTTGCGACCGAAGGTACCGTCACTACGGTGAAAGCGGATAATGGGACGACACGGCCTGAGTTTGCGCTCGACGTCGCGGCTATTGGCGGCATGTATGCCCATAAAATCACCCTGACCGGCACTGAAAAGGGCGTTGGCGTGCGTAATGCCGGTGAACTGGGTGCCAGTGCCGGTGAGCTGCACCTGACAGTGGATGGCAGACTGGAGAACAGCGGCACGCTGCAAAGTCAGGCTGCGCTGCAGATCGCCAGCACTGGCGACCAGGAGAACCGCGGCAACATCGTGTCACAGCAGGATGTCTCGCTGGCCTCCAGCGGCACGCTGCGCAACAGCGGGCTGGTGAGCGCAGGCCGTAACGCGACACTCTCCGCCAGCACCATTGAGAGCACCGCTGAAAGTACGCTGGCGGCAGGCGTTGGCGGCAATGAGACGCTGAGCCAGCCCGGTAATTTGCTGCTGACCAGCCAGGGCGAGCTTAAGGCGCGGGGTAAAAACCTGGCGCACGACCAGATTCAGGCGCGGGGCAGCCGGGTCGATCTTGCCGGGAGCCAGACCTCAGCCGATGCCATCGCGCTGACCTCTACGCAGGCGGATATCAGCACCCAGGGCGCCACGGTGGCGGGCCGTACACTCGGGATTCAGGCTGCGACGGCGCTTAACAATGATGACGGCAAACTGGCGGCGGGCAGCCTCGCTGTCGCGGCACAAAACATCAGTAACAATCGCGGCCTGCTGCGCCAGCAAAACCGCGAAGCCCTGACGATCTCCACGGGGTCGTTGCTTAACAATCAGGGCACGCTGAGCAATGAAGGCGATACCCGGCTGCAGGCAGAGCATATTGAAAACCGCAGCGGGCTCATCGCAGGTAACGCTGACTTACTGCAGCTGGATACACCATGGCTGGATAATCAGGGCGGCACCGTGCAGCTGGCGGGCAATAATGGCGCGCTGAACCTTAATGCGACCCGGCTGGAGGGCAATCAGGGCAATCTGCTGTCAGCGGGTGCGTTAACGCTCAGCGGCGACAGGCTCGATCTCTCACAGGCACACACCCAGGCAGAGTCGCTGACGCTGACGGCGGGCACGCTGGATCACCGTCAGGGTCTGCTGTCGCAGCGTGGCGCTGGCGAGATGGCGATCGCAGTTTCGGGTGACACAGCCAACCGCGATGGGCGGATTGAGAGCGGCGGTAATCTGCATTTTGCATCAGGCAGCCTGGATAACAGCGGTGGCACGCTGCTGGCTGCTGGCAGCGGCGATCTGCAACTGGATGTTCAGGAGACCCTGACGAACGTGCAGGGTGCGCTGCAGGCCAGTCACAATCTGCAACTCACCAGCGCAAGCCTGAATAATCAGCAGGGCCTGATTGCTTCAACTGGCGGTGACGCTACGCTGATGACCCGCGAGGCTATTGATAATACCCAGGGTCGCATCGAAGCGGGTCAGCAGGTCACTTTGCGCAGTCAGGCGCTGGATAATCAGCGTGGAACCCTGCTTGGCCACGGCGTGACCATCGACACGCAGCAGGGTGAACTGAACAATACTGGCGGTAACCTGGTCGCCCGTACCGATCTCAGCATTTCCAGCGGGACAACGGACAATCACAGCGGTCTGATCCAGTCAGGCGGCGATCTGACACTTGATACCCACGGACAGGCGCTGATTAACCGTGACAGCGGTAAAGCAGGGATAATCAGCGGTGGCGCACTTGCCCTTAACAGTGGCGACCTGGATAACCAGAACGGCGTCATCGCCGCTGCCTCGGCGGCCAACATCACCAGCGGCCTGCTGACCAACATTGACGGCACACTGATGTCTGATGGGGCGCTGACGCTGAAGACCGGCGCGCTCGACAATCAGCGAGGCTTATTACAATCGGGTCAGGCGCTCTCACTGGATACTCACGGCGCGCAGCTGAACAACAACGCCAGCGGCGATCGCGGCGGCATTGTGGCGCGCGGCGATCTGCAACTCTTAACCGGAAAGTTAGCCGGTGATCACGGCGTCATTCAGGGACAAAAACTGGTGATCGATACGCAGGGCCAGGCCGCTGATTTCAGGTCTGCTCTGCTCAGCGCCAGGGGCGAACTATTGCTGAGCAGTGGCGCGCTGAATAACAGCGGCGGGCGACTGCAGTCCGGCGGTGATATGCAGCTTAATACACACGGAGAGGTGCTGAATAATGCGGCATCAGGCGGAGTTATTGCGGGGGGCTAATCTGCATATCAGCAGTGGTGATCTTGATAACGGCACGGGCTCGCTGGTCTCGGCGGGCGCTATGCGGCTCACCAGCGGTGGACTGAACAATGTCGATGGGATTATTAATGCCGATCATGGACTAACGCTGGAAAGCAGCAGCGTGGATAACCAGCGCGGCTTGCTTCAGTCGGGTGAGGCGCTGTCCGTCAACACCCAGGGCGGCGAACTGAATAACCGCGACAGCGGCGAACGCGGTGGCATTGTTGCAGGCGGCGATCTGCTGCTCTCCAGCGGCCAGATTGATGGCCGTAGCGGGGTGATGCTGGGACAAAATATTCGCATCGATACTCATCAGCAGACCTTCGACCACCAACAGGGTCAACTGGGTGCTAAAGGCACCCTGCAACTGGATAGCGGACTCCTCAACAACCGGGCAGGCAGGATTGAGTCGGGTGGCGATTTGCAACTGGATACCCACGGCAACAGCCTGATCAACCGTGACAGCGGAGCCGCAGGCGGCCTGTTCAGTGCGGGCATGCTGAAGCTCTACAGCGGCGCATTGGATAATCTGCGCGGCTTCATCACCGGTCATAGCGGCGCGCAGCTTGTGACGGGCGATATCAACAACCAGTCTGGCACGCTGACGGGCGGCAAAGGGCGGCTCGCTCTCACCAGCGGGGGAGCTGCAAAACCAGGGTGGCCTGTTACAGGCTGGCAGCGACATGACGCTGGACACTCAGGGTCACGCCCTGATCAATCGCGACAGTGGTGACCAGCGCGGTATCGTTGCCCTCAACAGTCTGGATCTGCGCAGCGGAGCAATTGATAACCAGACGGGTTTCATTGCCGCCGGACAGCAGGCATCACTCAACGCCAGTGAACTGAACAATAGCCAGGGGCAGGTCGCAGGCAATGGCGGGCTGACTTTCAACGGTCAGGCGCTGAACAACAGTGACGGTAAACTGCAGTCGGCGGGGGGATATCACCCTCACCACGGCAGGTCAGACGCTGACTAACCAGCGCGGACTTATTGCCGGTGCCGGTAACCTCAATATTGAAAGTGGCGCGCTGGATAACCAGCAGGGACAGATCCAGGGTGGCACCGATCTGACGCTCAATGCGGGACAAAATGCGCTGCTTAATCAGGCGGGCAAACTCCTTTCGGCAGGCACGTTGTCGCTGACGGCAGGTCAGTTGAACAACAATGACGGGGTGGTGCAAAGCGTGGGCAACGGTACCCTGTCGCTGAGCCAGCAGCTGGATAACCGTAGCGGGATGATTCAGGGCGGCCAGCAGATGACGATCACCACGCCATCGCTGATCAACCGCGATACACGACAGAGCGGCAAAGGCATTGAAGCGGGCAGTTTAACCATCGAAACCGGCACGCTGGACAACAGTCAGGGTGCTCTGCGCGCAAAACAGAGGCTGGCGCTTACAGTGCAACAGGCACTGGATAACGTCAGCGGGCTGATCTCGTCAGCGGATACGCTGACTATTCAGGACTCAGCCCAGGGGCAGGCGCTCGCCATCAACAATCAGCAGGGCACGCTGATTGCTGATAAAGAGGCGCAGATCAACGCAGCTTCCCTGAGTGGCGACGGACAGGTGTTGTCGCAGGGAAATCTCGGCATCACGCTGGCAGGTGATTTCCATAACCTCTCAGAGGTCAAAGCCAACGGTACGCTGCGGCTGACGGCGGGCGGAAACGTGACCAACGACGGCACCCTTGCTGCTCAGCAGGCGCTATTCCTTACCGCGCAAAATATCAGTAATCAGGCAAATGGCGAGATAAGCGGTGGGCAGACCGAAATTACGGCAGCCGACACCCTGAACAATCGTGGTCTGATTGACGGCGGACTGACGCACCTGGTGGCAGGCATCCTGAATAACAGCGGCACCGGCCGTATCTATGGCGATCACATTGCCATTGCGGCCACGCTGCTCAACAACCTCAGCGAAGCGGGCAAAGCGGCGGTGATTGCGGCGCGGCAGCGACTGGATATTGCGGCTGGCACGCTGAACAACCGCGACCATGCACTGATCTACAGTGATGGCGATCTGCACATTGGCGGCCAGCTGGACGTGAATAATCAGGCCACCGGACAGGGGCAGCAGCTCAACAATGACGGGGCAACAATTGAGGCCGGGCAGGATGCCACGATCAGCATGGCGGAAATCAACAATACCAACCGCCACCTGACCACGCAGGTCGTTACGACCGAAGATAGCCAGCATCACGACGCGGTGCTAAAAGGCCACACCGATCGTTTTGACTGGGCCGACGTGGATACCAGCAAAAAAAACAAGTATGGCGTGCACACGGCAAAAATGCCGGATGGCACCAGCGGCAGCGAGTTTTATGAGTATGACTACCGACGGGTAGTGAAGGAAACCCAGATTCAGGAGAGCGATCCGGGCAAGATTCTGTCGGGCGGTAACATGACCTTTAACGCCGGCCGTCTTAACAACCACGACAGCCAGATTGTCGCGGGTGCTGTGCTCGGCGGTCAGATAGGCGAGCTGAATAATCAGGCGACAAAAGGAACGCGCGTTACCACGGACGACGGGAAATCGGTTCGCTGGTACGCGAAGAAGAAGAAAAAGAAACTGGGTGGAACCAAAACGTCGCAGGGCAAAGATAAGAAAAACTACCGCCCGGCGCCCGTGACGGAAACCATCGATCTGCAGACGCTGAGCTGGCAGGCGAATGCCGCGCCGCAGGGAAATGGCTATCAGACCGGCAACCGCCAGCAGCAGGGCGTCACCACGCAGGCTGACCGCATCGGCACACCTGCTCTCCAGCAAGCGGTTGCGGCAGTGGCGCTGAGTGCCACGGATAGCGGCAGTGCGTTACTGCCAGCCGGATTACGCTATGACAGTGCGCTGACGCTGGACAAGCTCGGCAGCCTCAAAGACCGGCCACTGCTGTTACCTGCCGGGCAACAATTCTCGCTGACACTGCCAGCAACGGTCGTCGACGGACAGACGATTACGCCGGTGATCCGCGCCGTCTCACCTGATATCCGGCTGCCGGACAACAGCCTGTACCAGCTGCAACCTGGCAGTGACAGCCATTACCTGGTCGAGACCGATCCGCGCTTTGTGAATCAGAAGCAGTGGCTCAGCAGCGACTATATGCAGAACGCTCTGACCACCGACAGCAGCCGGATCCTGAAGCGGCTGGGCGATGGTTATTACGAGCAGCGACTGGTGCGCGATCAGATTATTCAGCTGACCGGCAACCGCTATATCAGCGGGTATGGCAGTGATGAAGATCAGTATCGCGGACTGATGAATAATGGGGTAGCCTTTGGCAAAACGTACCAGCTGGAGCTGGGCGTGGCGCTGACCCCGGCGCAGATGGCGCTCCTCACCAGCGATATCGTCTGGCTGGTGAATCAGACCGTGACGCTGCCGGATGGCACACAGCAGACCGTGCTGGTGCCGCAGGTTTATGCGAAGGTGAAAGAGGGTGACTTAACCGGCGACGGCGCGTTGATCGGGGGGCGGTAGCGTGGCGCTGAATGCCCGCAACGATATCACTAATAGCGGGACCATTAAGGGCCGCGACGTGACGCAGCTGACGGCGCAGTCGCTGACCAACAGCGGCTACATCAGCGGCAACACGGTCAATCTTACCGCCCGTCAGGATATTACTAACCTCGGCGGCGTCATCAGCGGTGATAAGCAGGTGTCGCTGCTGGCCGGACGGGATATTACCAGCCAGTCAACGCTGCGCGGCGACGGCACCGACCGCTGGATAGATCGTCCGGCCGGTATCTACGTGCAGGGCACCGACGGTGCGCTGACGCTGAGCGCGCTGAACAACATCACCCTGGCCGCCAGCGATATCGGCAACGCCGGAGAGAAGAGCACCACGAAGATTCAGGCGGGCAAAGACCTGACGCTCGGCACCCTCAGCACGCAGCACACTGAAAATGACAGCTGGAACAGCAGCAACTACCGTCGCCTGTCACAGCAGAGCGATGCCGGGTCACGCATCACCGCCGTCGGCGCGCTGCAGCTGAGTGCCGGACAGGATATCCGCGCTACGGCAGCGGACGTCACGGCGGGCGGGGCACTGAACGCCAGCGCCGGACGCGACATCGTGCTCAGCGCGGGCAACAGCCGTACCGATCTCACCGAACACAGCAGGCAGTCAAGCAAAGGGCTGCTGTCGGGCAGCAGTCTGGAAACCCACGACGAACTGCACAGCAGCGAGGCGCTCAGTACCACGCTGAGCGGCGACAGCGTCCGGCTTCAGGCGGGCCGCGACATTGCCGTGACCGGCAGCAACGTCGCCGGTACGCAGGATGTTGCCCTGGCCGCCGGCCGCGATCTCAGCATCACGACCGCCACAGAAACGCGTGATGAAGTGCATCAGCGCGAGGAGAAAAAATCTGGCCTGATGGGCACTGGCGGCATCGGTTTCACCGTGGGTCAGGCGATGCAGAAGAGCAGCACCGACGCCAGCGGCGCCCTCAGCCGCGGCAGCACGGTGGGAAGCAGCGACGGCAGCGTTACCCTCAGCGCCGGTAACCAGCTTAACGTGCACGGCAGCGACGTAATCGCCGGTAAAGATCTCTCCCTGAGCGGCAGCGACGTGACCCTCAGTGCGGCCGAAAACAGCCACACCGCACTGACGAAAACCGAGCAGAAGCAGAGCGGGCTGACGCTGGCGCTGTCCGGCACGGTGGGCGCGGCGCTGAACACGGCAGTGCAGACCGCCCGTACCGCCGATGAGAGCGGCGATGACCGGCTGAAGGCGTTGCAGGGCACCAAAGCGGCGCTGACGGCGGCCCAGGCCGCGCAGGCTTACCAGATGGACGGCGCGCAGACCAACGCGGCGAACGCCAGAAACACCGCCGCAGGCCTGAAGCCGGGCGACAAAGGTTATGAAGAAGGCTCCACCAACTCGATCGGCATCAGTCTTTCTTACGGCAGCCAGTCGTCGAAAAGCGAGACCCGCACCGAAAGCCGTGAAGCGCAGGGCAGCACGCTGGGCGCGGGCGGTAACCTGGCCATCACCGCCACCGGCGCACAGCCGGGCAGCGCGGGCGACATCCTCGTGCAGGGCAGCCAGCTTCAGGCGGGCGGCGACCTCGGGCTGACGGCGAAAAACGACATCAGCCTGCTTTCAGCGCAGAACAGCGAGCGCACCGACAGCACTAACAGCAGCAAGGGTGGCAGCCTGGGTATCGGCCTGACTGCCGGGTCGGGCGGCTACGGCATCAGCGTTTCAGCCAGCTTCAACGCGGGCAAAGGCCGCGAGAACGGCAACGGGCTGACCCATACCGAGACTACACTCACGGCGGGCAACGGGCTAAGCCTGAACGCCGGGCGCGACACCACGCTGACCGGCGCACAGGTGCGCGGGGACAGCGTGAAGGTCGATACCGGCCGCAACCTGACGCTGACCTCAGAGCAGGACAGCGACCGCTACGACAGTAAGCAGCAGAACGCCAGCGCGGGCGGCAGCTTCACCTTCGGCTCGATGACCGGCTCCGCAAGCGTCAACCTCAGCCAGGACAAGATGCACAGCAACTGGCAGAGCGTGGCCGAGCAGACCGGCATCTTTGCCGGGAAGGGCGGCTTTGACGTGACGGCGGGTGAGCACACCCAGCTGAACGGCGCGGTCATCAGTTCCACCGCCACCGCCGATAAGAACCGTCTTGACACCGGCACGCTGGGCTTCAGCAACATAGAGAACCACGCGGACTATAAAACCGAGCATCAGAGCGTGGGGATGAGCACCGGCGGCAGCATCGGCAGCCAGTTCGAAGGCAACATGGCGAACGGTCTGCTGGCGGGGCTGAACGGCAGCGGCAGCGCCTCGTCGGTGACGAAGGCGGCAGTGAGCGACGGCACCCTCATTATCCGGGATAAGGCGAAGCAGACGCAGGACGTGGCGGACCTGAGCCGCGACGCGGCGGGTGCGAATCCGGGGCTGGATAAAATCTTTGATAAGGAGAAAGAGCAGCGGCGGATGGAGACGGCGCAGCTGCTGGCGGAAATCGGCAGTCAGGCGGGCGACATCGCGCGGACGCAGGGCGAGATTGCGGCGACCAGAGCGGCCACGGAGAAGATGAAGAACATCTCGCCGGACCAGAAGAGGGACGCCGAAGCGCAGTGGCGCAAAGCGAACCCGGGTCAGGAGCCGACCGCGGCCGACATCACCGGACAGGTCTATCAGACGCTGTACAACCGGGAGATGCTGGCCGGCGGAATGGGAACCGGCGGGCCGGTGCAGCAGGGCATCAGCGCGGCGACGGCGGCGATTCAGGGCCTGGCGGGGGGGCAACATTGCCCAGGCGGTGAGCGGGGCGGCCGCACCTTATCTGGCGGAGCAGATACACAAGCTGACGACCACGAAAGGCCCGGACGGCAAAGAGGTGGTGAACGTTCAGGCAAACCTGATCGCACACGCGGTAGTGGGCGCGGTGACGTCATACGCGTCGGGTAATCCTGCACTTGCGGGTGCTTCTGGCGCGGCGATGGGCGAGTACATCGCGCAGCAGATGTATCCGGGGGGTTAAGCGCGAAGACCTCAGTGAGGAGCAGCGGCAGACCATCAGCGCGCTGGGGACGCTGGCGGCGGGACTTGCGGGCGGCGTGGCCGGAGACAGCACGGGCGGTGCGGTGGCGGGCGCGCAGGCGGGTAAAAATGCATTGGAAAATAATAATCTTCTCTTGCCAAGGCCTGTGCTGGTACCCGTTCCGGGATTACCATTGAGTCCGGGTGACAAGGTAGTTCAGGATGCGAATAACAAAATTGCATCGGAGCTGGATAAGACTCTGAAAGGGTCAGGAACTGAGGCGGATACGCCGCCGATCACTGACGGTCGTGCAATCGTTGAAGCGCGTGATGAGGCTGCAAAATCCCGCGATCCGCATGTGGCACATAATCAGCAGTATCATGATGGCAGTAGTAACAAAACGGAAACTGTGCCGGTGAATGATGATCTGACCGGCGGAAAACTGGTTAATCCTTTTCATGATGAAAATAAAGGAACGTCACTGGTTACGCCGGATCGGTCTGGTGAGCAGGCACCAGGCAATACCGGGAATACTGATGATATGCCGGATACGGGAGGCAATACCACGGTTACACCGATTTCTGAGCAGAATAAAGATGATTTGGCTTATCTGGCCCTTAAAGGAAAAGAGGCTCAAGAAGCTGCTGGGAATTTAGGTTTTGACCGAAGAATTCCGGCACCTAAGGCTCCATTCAATTCTCATGGTCAACCTGTATTTTTTGATGGTAAAACATATATTACACCTGATGTCGACAGCCATAATGTTACCAATGGTTGGAAAATGTTTGACCGTAGAGGGAAACGTATGGGCACTTATGATAGCGATCTAAACAGGATTAAGGATTGACATATGTTTGGTATCTTCCCTGAAGATAAACCAGTGGATATTGAGGGCGAATGCGTCTTACCAGCATTAATAATTATTGATGAATTTTCAGAAATGATGAATATACCTCTATCTTACTGGAATATAAATGATTACAAAGATAACTGGCGATGCTCTCTTGAAGAAGGCTTGGCAAATAAAAAAGCATGCTGCTTTAGCTGTTTCTATGTATGAGCCTGCCAATACAAATTTTATATTTACTTGGGTATTATATTTTTCTGGAGATGTTGTTTTCGTTCAAAATAGCATTTTATTTTTAGATGAATGTCCAGGGTTCACTCCTGAAAATATAAATAGTTTTACTGAACCGCGAACAACGTATAATGAAGATGGCATGAAAATATCGGAATGGAGTACCGATTTAAAAAGTGTTATTAGTTTTTATCATAGCCTTAAAGACTAAAAAAAGATCTCGGCCACCAAGCCTAATGCTGGTCAGTTAAGGAAATGAGGCCCGATAATTCGGGCCTTCAATGAAGTTAAGTAGGGTTGAAACCCTAACTCCTTCGTTTTCCTTCTAAGCAAGACTGTTGAGAATAATGCGCTGGGTGATGGATGGAACAATATACTGCCATCAGGAGCGATAGATTACGGTCAGTCGGTCACCTCTTATGCGTAATATGCCCAAGATAAGAAACTGCCACCGTAACTGGTCCAGGCCGGTCTGGCCCGGATGGTGAAAGGTGACTTACCGGTAAGTGCCAATATCATTAAAGCGATCCTAGAAAATAACCCCGGTTCAGATACGGTAATCCTGGCGGAGCAGATACATACGCTGACGACCACGAAAGGCCCGGACGGCAAAGAGGTGGTGAATGTTCAGGCGAACCTGATTGCACACGCGGTAGTGGGCGCGGTGACGTCATACGCGTCGGGTAATCCTGCACTTGCGGGTGCTTCTGGCGCGGCGATGGGCGAATATATTGCGCAGCAGATGTATCCGGGAGTTAAGCGCGAAGACCTGAGTGAGGAGCAGCGGCAGACCATTAGCGCACTGGGGACGCTGGCGGCGGGACTTGCGGGCGGCGTGGCCGGAGACAGCACGGGCGGTGCGGTGGCGGGCGCGCAGGCGGGTAAAAATGCATTGGAAAATAATAATCTTCTCTTGCCAAGGCCTGTGCTGATACCCGTTCCGGGATTACCATTGAGTCCGGGTGACAAGGTAGTTCAGGATGCGAATAACAAAATTGCATCGGAGCTGGATAAGACTCTGAAAGGGTCAGGAACTGAGGCGGATACGCCGCCGATCACTGATGGTCGCGCAATCGTTGAAGCGCGTGATGAGGCTGCAAAATCCCGCGATCCGCATGTGGCGAAGGAGCTGACGGATGCTGAGAAAGCGGAGCTGGGAGGAACTGGATCAGCAAGTGTTACACCACCACCGCCAGAAAATGACCCTAAGCAGCACAATGAAAAACCTGTACAAAAGCTTAATCAAAAGCAAGAAAGTGCTATTAGGAAGATTGATAACACAATAAAAAAATGCTCTGAAAGATCACGATATAATTGGAACTCTTAAGGATATGGATGGCAATCCAGTCCCTAAAGAGAATGGAGGGCATTGGGATCATATGCAGGAGATGCAAAACACACTCAGAGGATTGAGGAATCATGCAGATACGTTGAAGAACGTAAATAATTCCGAAGCACAAGCTGCATATGGTAGAGCGACGGATGCTATTAATAAAATAGAATCAGCTTTAAAAGGACATGGAATATGATGACCTTCCGTAAATTAATAGGAAATATTAATCTAACTAAAGAGTTAAGTCAGAAATCTTCGCTTGAGCTATGGTTCGAAGGTGTTATTGACACACCTATTGAAGAGCTAACTGTGGAAGATATTTGTCGTGCGATTCGGCAAGAAATATGCATATCCCAATTGATGCCACGCGTTTTGGAGATTCTGACTGATGATCCGTTGGCTGGAGAGTATTACGATGGAGAACTAATAGCCGCTTTATCGACGATAAAAGAAAGCGAGCTAAAAGATCAGGCGAGTACTTTTATCAAAATACAGAAGATTGTAAATCAATTACCCTCCTCAGATGTTAACGATGATTTGAGAAAGGATATACTCAAAATTAATAGAATAATCAAATAGCTGAACCTGGCTAGTGGGCCGGAATTTGACCCAAGCGGTGAGCGGGGCGGCCGCGCCGTACCTGGCGGAGCAGATACATACGCTGACGACCACAAAAGGCCCGGACGGCAAAGAGGTGGTGAACGTTCAGGCGAACCTGATCGCACACGCGGTAGTGGGCGCGGTGACGTCATACGCGTCGGGTAATCCTGCACTTGCGGGTGCTTCTGGCGCGGCGATGGGCGAGTACATCGCGCAGCAGATGTATCCGGGGGGTTAAGCGCGAAGACCTCAGTGAGGAGCAGCGGCAGACCATCAGCGCGCTGGGGACGCTGGCGGCGGGCCTTGCGGGCGGCGTGGCCGGAGACAGCACGGGCGGTGCGGTGGCGGGCGCGCAGGCGGGTAAAAATGCGGTTGAGAATAATGCGCTGCATGCACCAGATGAAAAGAAGCGTCAGGATGCGAAGTGGTCGTTACCGTATCTGGAAGGAGAAAAGAAACAGCAGGCAGAACAGTTAATCAGTGACCTGGATGCGAAAGATAAGGCATTCGATGTAGCGTTAGACTCAGCCTGTAAAGGACTGTCTTCAGCAGCCTGCCAGGGTATGAGGCAGGAACTGGCGGCAATGGGTAAAAGTTATAGCGAACAGCTTGATGGTCAGTACATCGGCAATATGGGAAGTGTCTATAAGGAAGGTAAAGGCCAGGTCGATGCGCTGATATGGCAGTATGCTACGGCGGATGCGAAAGCAGAGCGTGACGCTAACGTCAACCGCATTGCTGAAAACTGGGGTGTGAGTAAAGAAACCGCGGACGGCCTTTATACCACAATGGCTGGTGTTCATACTGCTGCAGCGATTGGTGGTGCTCTGTGGGGATTGAAAGGTCCAGGCACCGTAACTGTTTATCGTGTAGAGGGAACACCAAATACACGTGTTATGATAGGAGACAACGGACAGGTTAGTATTACTGGCAATACAACGCTATATTTGAATTTTGGTGACAAAGCCAGGGCACTAGAGTTTTTCGAAAAACGTGGCTCTCAGAATATGGATGGTGCAGCGATAAAAACGTTTGAGGTACCCCACTCTGTTCTGGATGATTTAAGAAACACTGCTGTGAAAGAAAGCGTGGCTCGATTGCCAGAAAATAAAGGGAAGCCTGTTATTGCAGATCCAACTAAAGCTAAGGATCAATATGGTATAAGGCCAGAAAAGCTGGAAGAATTAAAAGACAAGATTATTCAGGGGACAGGAAGAAATGCAAGTAAGTGATGAAAGGTTGCGTCAAATATTACTGGAGAGAAATAGGTTGCAAAACCCACCTCAGTCTACAGAAAAAGCTACTGGAGTTGGAATCGCCCGTTTCATCGTGTCATGCAATGATGTGTCTAAAGTATTAGGTTTAGCAAAAAATGTAATGATTATTATAAATAATTATTCCTCGCAAAACTGGCCTTCTCTTGAAGAATGGTCAGGTCTTCTTCCATCCCAGTTTGTTGATGGCTTTCTGCCAGATCAGACTGAAGAAGAAAAAGAAAAGTGGAATGAAAGCTGGAGAAGGTTATCTTATGGGCAAAAGTTGATTGAAGCTTCCACCGATAATGAATGGACATTAGCATCATGGTTATCCTGGCTTGAGCCTGATGGGCGAGAGTGGTTTTGGTGGAATGCAGTGTTGTTTGACGCACCTTTAAGTAATAGCCACTTCATAATTGAGGTGACAACGCTTGACTTCTCTTTTATGTCTGGCGCTTTGAAGTGGTTATTTAAGGCCTGTGGAGCTTTAGATGTTATTTCAGAAGATGATTTATAACTTTTAATTTATGTCAAGATTGCGTTTTTTCATAAATAGTTTCTCATGATATACATTTGCCTGTAATTTATTGATATTATTTAATCTCGTTGATGCAATAGATGAGAGTTTTTTAGAATTCCTCCGGGTGGCAAAGGTGCTCCCTGTTGCTGCCTTACAAAGACTTGTTACTTAGTTAACAGCGACTGCTACAACAGGAAGCCGCAGAACGCCAGCGCGGGCGGCAACTTCACCTTCGGCTTGATGACCGGGTCGGCGAACGTGAGCCTCAGTCAGGATAAAATGCACAGCAACTGGCAGAAAGTGGTCCAGCAGACCAGCATTTTTGCCAGAAAGGGCGACTTTGACGTAACGGCGGGCGGGGACACCCAACTCAACGGCGCGGTCATCAGTTCCACCGCCACCGCCGATAAAAACCGTTTCGACACCGGCACGCTGGGCTTCAGCAACATTGAGAATCACGCGGACTACAAACCGAGCACCAGAGCGTGGGCATGAGCACCGGCAGCAGCATTGGCAGTCAGATTGAGGGGGCACTCCTTTTGGGAAAATACAGGTGTTATCTTTCCAAATATTTTCATTGTATTCAGGAGAGGTTAAATAGAACTGTAACTTAGTCTTTTAATGGGTTGTGGATATACAGGTCAGTTAATAATCTGCGTTAATGGATTGTATAACGCAGTATGGTTTTCTGGATCTATGTGCAGTAATGGTTTTCAGGGGTTTTTGCTTTTTTTATGGCAACTCGGTCTTGATACCTCTAATTCTTTTTGGTCTAATAATGCCATTAAGAATTGATTGATAACTAACCGCGAGGATGAATCCTGTGGTTGAATTCTTTACTTAACATAAATTAAATGGCCTAAGTGCCATTTAATAAGGCTGGAGTTTAAGTTTCACATTCACTCAGGCCAGCTTGTTTAAAAAAATCGGGTATGAATAGATGCTCTCCGGACGATCTGAACATCAGACGCGGAGCGCTACATGAAATTCCTGTCCGATACAGGCGGATAGATAAAAAATTATCCTGTCCGTCGGGTATTGGTGATTCAGGGAACGAAGTCCTGCGTTAAGCGCAGGGAAATAATGTTAAATTATGAAAAGGAATTAAATACATGACTTCTAAAATGACGATGCTGGCATTACTGTGTGGCGGTCTTCTCGTGGGCAGCAATGCGCTGGCTGATAATCACACCGTCTCGGTTGGATATGCACAAAGCAAAGTTGAAGACTTTAAAAACATCCGTGGCGTCAACGTTCAGTATCGCTATGAATGGGAGTCTCCTCTCAGTGTGATTGGCTCATTCAGCTACATGAAAGGCGATGAAAGTTTTTCTGAGCGAGAAGATCTTTATGGCGATGTCAGCGGATATGATGGAAAAACCAAAGTGAAATATTACTCACTGATGGCAGGTCCGGCATATCGCATCAATGACTACATCAGCTTCTATGGATTAATTGGTGTTGCCCATACCAAAGTGGATGAGAACGTGACTTATCCTGGAATCTACTCCGAAGAATATAGCGAAAATAAAACATCTTTTGCCTATGGCGCTGGCGTTGTCGTGAATCCTGTCAGCAACCTCTCTGTGAGTGTTGGTTATGAAGGTACTCGCGTAAAATATAACGAAGATGTTGCCATCAATGGTTTTAACATCGCTGTAGGTTATCGGTTTTAAGCCGTTGAGATGATCAAGCATTCCGGTTAACTGACCGGAATGCTTAGCCTGCCAATCCCGACATCAAAAAAATCACAAACTCCCCGTACTCCCCCGCTTAAAGTAACAACCGCATACGTGGCGCATGCTCCCCGATGCCGTAAATGTGGTAAGCAAACGGGGCAGCCCCGATCATAACCCTGGCGCACCTCAGTTGCTAAAATGCATTGTAGCGGCAACTATCTGACTGTTTTTTAAGTTGTTATCTTCTTTGTGGCCGGGTTATCGCTGCTGCTTTTTCAGCCTCAGAACTCTCCTAAAAACTGGTCCTGATAGCAAAGTGACCAATTTCCTCCATTTATCTGATGTTGCATTTTCGGTCCATCTGTAAAACTTCATCTCAACAAACACGGCGCGTCGCGCACGCCGGTTATACCTCAGTTAACGAGGATGCTTTAGCAGCAGGATTGCGCGGTAACACTTTTCAGGAGGAACTTCCTGTGAATAAATCAATGTTAGCGGGTATCGGTATTGGTGTGGCAGCAGCACTGGGTGTTGCAGCCGTAGCAGGCATGAACGTGTTTGATCGCGGTCCTCAATATGCTCAGGTACTGTCTGCAACGCCAATCAAAGAGAGCATTAAACAGCCTCGTCAGGAGTGCCGTAATGTCACTCTGACTCACCGTCGGGCCGTGCAGGATGAAAACCGTCTTGCCGGGTCTGTATTAGGTGCAGTGGCAGGTGGAGTGCTGGGTCACCAGTTTGGTGGCGGTCGCGGCAGAGATGTGGCGACAGTAGCAGGTGCGGTAGCGGGGGGGTTATGCCGGTAATCAGGTCCAGGGCGGACTGCAGGATCGGGATACCTACACCACAACCGAACAGCGCTGCAAAACAGTTTACGACAAACAAGAGAAAAAACTGGGATATGACGTGACCTATAAAATAGGCGATCAGCAGGGTAAAATCCGTATGGAAAATGACCCCGGCACGCGTATTCCACTGGATCGCAATGGTCAGCTGGTTCTCAACGGCGATCAGGCGTAATTGGGCAAAGCTTTGCCGCTCACGCGGCCACACAGCACAACGTAATACAGCAGTAATGAAAAAGGCGCATCTCAGGATGCGCCTTTTTTTTGCGGCAAACTAACCGGCGCTTTACCGGTTAGCTCAGCAACGCACGGGCAGGGTTTTACGCCTGCCGTTGAGCCAGTTGCGAAACGAATCCCTGCACCCACTCAAGCCGCACCTTTCTTTCCGACAGCTCACGGGTAAAGCGCAGTCGTGTCGGCCCGTCCAGCTTCCACTGCTGAGGCTCTTTCTGCAGCAGGCCTATCAGCCATGCCGGATCCACGTTGTTCTTCGGCGCAAAATCGAAATAACCACCTTTGTCGCTGGCTTCGATCTTACGCAGACCGACAGCGCGGGCTTTCAGCCGGATAATCGCCACATCCAGCAGGTTACGCGCCGGATCGGGCAGCAGGCCAAAGCGATCGATCATCTCAACCTTCAGCTCCTGCAACTCCTCTTCAGCCTCCGCGCTGGCGATGCGCTTATAGAGTGAAAGACGGGTACTGACATCCGGGATAAAGGTCTCGGGCAGCAGGGCGGGCATCCGCAGCTCCACCTCGGTCTGGTTGCTGGTGAGATCTTCCAGTGACGGCTCACGACCCGCTTTCAGCGCCTCGACCGCATTCTCCAGCAGCTCCATATAAAGCGTGAAGCCCAGCGTCTCCATCTGTCCGCTCTGCTCATCACCCAGCAGTTCGCCGGCACCGCGAATCTCCAGGTCGTGTGTTGCCAGGGCAAAACCGGCACCCAGATCTTCCAGTGAAGCGATCGCCTCCAGCCGCTTATGCGCATCGGCGGTCATCGACTTCGGATGCGGTGTTAACAGCCAGGCATAAGCCTGATGATGCGAACGCCCGACGCGACCACGCAGCTGATGCAACTGCGCCAGGCCAAAGTGATCGGCCCGCTCAATGATGATGGTATTGGCGGTCGGAATGTCGATACCGGTTTCGATAATGGTGGTACAGACCAGCACGTTGAAACGCTGATGGTGGAAATCGTTCATCACCCGTTCCAGATCACGCTCACGCATCTGACCATGGCCAATCGCGACACGCGCTTCCGGCACCAGTTCGCTGAGACGCTGCGCCGCTTTCTCGATATTTTCAACGTCATTGTAGAGATAGTAGACCTGTCCGCCACGCAGAACCTCTCGCAGTATCGCTTCGCGGATCACCAGATCGTCAAATTCACGGACAAAGGTTTTCACCGCTAAACGGCGGGCAGGCGGCGTGGCGATGATCGAGAGATCGCGCATGCCGCTCATAGCCATATTCAGGGTGCGAGGGATTGGCGTTGCGGTCAGCGTCAGAATGTCCACATCGGCGCGCATCGCCTTGATGCGCTCTTTGTGACGCACCCCGAAACGGTGCTCTTCATCGACAATCAGCAGACCGAGATCGTGCCATTTGAGATCGCTCATCAGCAGCTTATGGGTGCCGATTAAGATGTCGATCTTGCCATCGCTGGCCTGTTCCAGCACCTGCGCCTGCTCTTTGGCAGTACGGAAACGGGAAAGCATCTCAATGCGAACCGGCCAGTTGGCGAAGCGATCGCGGAAGTTGTCGTAATGCTGCTGTGCCAGCAGGGTGGTCGGCACCAGCACGGCCACCTGTTTATGGTTCTCAATCGCCAGAAACGCCGCGCGCATGGCTACTTCGGTTTTACCGAAACCAACGTCGCCGCACACCAGACGGTCCATCGCCAGCGGCTCGCACATATCACTCAGCACCGCGTTGATCGCCTGCGCCTGGTCCGGGGTGGTTTCAAACGGGAAGCTTTCGCAGAACAGCTGATACTGCTCGCGATTATGCTTAAAGGCAAAGCCGGTTTTGGCGGCGCGCTGAGCATAGATATCCAGCAGTTCAGCCGCCACATCACGCACTTTCTCAGCCGCTTTCTGCCGTGCGCGTGACCAGGCATCGCTGCCCAGTTTGTGCAGTGGTGCATTATCGTCGGCACCGCCCGCGTAGCGGCTGATCAGGTGCAGCGATGAAACCGGCACATAAAGTTTGGCGTCGTTGGCGTAAGAGAGCATCAGGTATTCCGCCTCAATGCCGCCGGCTTCCAGCGTGGTGAGGCCGATATAACGACCCACACCGTGTTCCAGATGCACCACCGGCTGGCCGGGATGCAGCTCCGCCAGGTTACGGATCAGAATGTCCGGATTGATAGTGCGACGGGTATCCTGACGGCGACGGCTGACGCGTTCGCCCAGCAAATCGCTTTCGCAAATCAGCGCCCGGTTGCCCTGGGTATCAATAAAACCGCGCTCGCTGGCGCCAATCATCAGTCGGAAACGCTCTTCGCCAACCTCATCGAAGCGGTGCACCGGCTGAGGACGCAGTTTAATCCGGGCCAGCAGATCCTGCAGGCTTTCACGGCGGCCTTCACTTTCCACCGAGAAGACCACGGTGCCGCTGAAGGTCTCAATAAACTGACGCAGATGATCGAGTGGCGCTTTTGCCTGCGCCTGAACGGTCAGGTCAGGCAGCGGGGTATAACCGAGGTTGGTATTCGCGGCTTTGGCGGGCAGCACCTCATTGGTCATCTGGATGCGCGGCCAGGCTTTCAGCTCTCCCATTAATGCATCCGGACGCAGCCACAGGGTGACCGGCTCCAGCAGTGGACGCATCGGATCAACGCGGCGATTTTCATAGCGTGCCTCGGCATCCTGCCAGAAGCGGCTGGCGCTGCCTTCAAGATCGCCACAGTTCACAATCAGGGTATTGTCGGGCAGATAGCTGAACAGGCTGGGTAACGGCTGCTCAAAAAACAGCGGCTGCCAGTATTCGATGCCCGCTGGCAACGTGCCTTTACTGACCTGCTGATAGACATGCTCCGACTCACGGCGCACATCAAACGTTTCACGCCAGCGGCTGCGGAACAGCTCAATGGCGGCTTTGTCGCTGGGAAACTCATGCGCAGGCAGCAGGTTAATTTCGGGGACCGCTTCCAGCGTGCGCTGACTGTCGACGTCGAACAGGCGCAGGCTGTCGATCTCATCATCGAAAAAGTCGATGCGGTAGGGCTGATCGCTGCCCATCGGGAACAGATCGAGCAGGGCGCCGCGCGTGGCGTATTCACCGTGCTCCATCACCTGATCGACATGGCGATAACCGGCCTGCTCAAGCTGGTCGCGCAGCCGGTCGCGAGACAGTTTTTGTCCCTGCTTCATCACCAGCGCATGGCCGTGCAGAAAACTGTGCGGGCAGACGCGCTGCATCAGGGTGTTGACCGGCATGATCAGCATACCGCGCTGCATCACCGGCAGCTGGTAGAGGGTCGACAGGCGGGCGGAGATAATATCCTGATGCGGCGAAAAGCTGTCGTAGGGCAGCGTTTCCCAGTCGGCAAGGTGCGCCACCGGTAGATCGGTAAACTGGCGGATTTCATCCAGCAGACGCAGAGCGGTTTGGGTATCGGGTGTAATCATTAACACCGGACCAGCATGTCGTTCGGTAATGCTGGCACACTCCACCGCGTGCGCCGCGCCTATGAGCTGGCCGAGCTGACGGTGATCGCCGGATTTAACGGGCAGGGTATAACGAGTCTGTTCGGGCATGGGATCTCGGGGTTGCTCCATTTTTCCAGGACGTAATCATTCCATATTATGTCAGGGGGGATCACCTCTGCGGCACAATTTTCCTGCCGCGCCGCGCTGAACCAGGGGATCGGTCAGCCATTACCGGGCGTCAGCGGTAATCGTGCGGATAAAGAGAGGATAGACGGAGTCTGGCAAGGGATCAGAAAAAACCGCCGTCGCCATGCAGCGACGGGGTTAAAAGGGCATTTTATTTTATGGATTGCTGTGTGTAATGCATGCGTGGGCGGTCGATATTCGCCCAGGATAACTCCTGCTCAGGATGATAGCTGAGGTTACCGTCGTCCCACTTTACGTAGTAGCCGGCTGGTGCGTTTCCCTGCTCAAAGACGTTGATGATTTCGCCTCTGATCTCCCCGGATTTATGTTTAACGATGCTGCCTTTGGGAAATTTCAACATGGTCGCTACCTCATACTGCCCGGCAATAAATCACCTGTGATCATGGTACTGATTGTAGTCTACCCCCCCTGAGCGCTGAATAATCAGCCAATAAGCGGCGGCTTTATCGGCTATTCCGCTGCTTTGGCACGTAAAGTGACGCATCCGGATGCAACTTTGCTGCCGACTCAGAGGGTTAGAGGTTTCATAAAGCCAGCCGCTCCTTTATCATCCCACTACCTATTTTCAGGCAACGGCTTACTGGATTCCATGTATCAACCTGTCGCGCTATTTATCGGTCTGCGTTATATGCGCGGACGAGCATCGGATCGCTTCGGTCGCTTTGTCTCCTGGCTCTCAACGATTGGCATTACGCTCGGCGTGCTGGCGATGGTCACCGTGTTATCGGTGATGAACGGTTTTGAGCGTGAACTCGAAGGCAATATTCTTGGCCTGATGCCTCAGGCGCTGATCACCAGCGACAAAGGCAGTCTCAATCCACAACAGCAACCCGCCACCTCGCTGAATCTGCAGGGTGTCAGCCGTATTGCGCCGCTGACCACCGCCAATGTGGTGCTGCAAAGCCCGCACAGCGTCTCCGTTGGCGTGATGCTGGGCATTGAGCCGGCTGAAAAAGATCCGCTTACCCCTTTCCTGGTCAATACCCGGCAGAGCGTGCTGCAGGCCGGGCAGTATAATGTCATCCTTGGCGAACAGCTGGCATCCCAGCTTGGCGTAAAACGTGGCGATCAACTGCGTCTGATGGTGCCGTCGGTCAGCCAGTTCACCCCGATGGGACGCGTGCCAAGTCAGCGTCTGTTTACCGTAGCGGGCACCTATGCCGCTAACAGCGAAGTCGATGGTTATCAGATTCTGGTCAATCTTCAGGATGCGTCGCGCGTGATGCGCTATCCGGCCGGTAATATTACCGGCTGGCGACTGTGGCTGGATAAACCGCTGTCGGTCGACAGTCTGAGTCAGCAGACACTGCCTGCGGGCCTGGTCTGGAAAGACTGGCGTGAGCGCAAAGGCGATCTCTTCCAGGCGGTGCGTATGGAGAAGAACATGATGGGCCTGCTGCTGAGCCTGATCATCGCCGTGGCTGCCTTTAACATCATCACTTCGTTAGGCCTGCTGATCATGGAGAAGCAGGGCGAAGTGGCGATCCTGCAAACCCAGGGCCTGACGCGCCGGCAAATAGTGGCGGTGTTTATGGTGCAGGGTGCCAGCGCCGGTATTATCGGCACGCTGCTCGGCACGCTGCTCGGTGTCTTGCTGGCCAGCCAGCTCAACAACTTAATGCCGGTGATTGGCCTGTTCCTTGATGGTGCCGCATTGCCGGTTGATATTAATGTGTGGCAGGTGGTCACCATCGCCCTCAGCGCCATGATTGTGGCGCTGTTGTCTACGCTCTATCCTTCGTGGCGCGCTGCCGCCGTTCAACCTGCTGAGGCTTTACGTTATGAGTAACACTCCTTTGTTGCAGTGCCGCGACCTGTGCAAACGCTATCAGGAAGGCAGCGTGCAGACCGATGTGCTGCGCAATGTGGCTTTCAGCCTCCAGCCCGGTGAACTGACTGCGATTGTCGGCAGCTCCGGTTCCGGTAAAAGTACGCTGCTGCATCTGCTCGGCGGCCTGGATGCACCGACATCGGGCGACGTGGTGTTTGATGGCCAGTCACTGAATGCCATGTCCTCGTCGGCCAAAGCGGAGCTGCGTAACCGCGAGCTGGGCTTTATCTATCAGTTCCACCATCTGCTGCCGGACTTCAGCGCGCTGGAGAACGTGGCGATGCCGCTGCTGATTGGCAAAACCGCTAAAACGGAAGCACAGGATCGCGCCCGTGAGATGCTGGCCGCGGTCGGGCTGGACCATCGCGCCGCGCACCGGCCTTCAGAACTGTCAGGCGGCGAACGCCAGCGCGTGGCGATTGCCCGAGCGCTGGTTAACCGCCCACGGCTGGTGATGGCGGATGAGCCAACCGGTAACCTCGATGCGCGCAACGCCGATGCCATTTTTGAATTACTGGGCGAACTGAATGTGCGTCAGGGCACCGCGTTTCTGGTGGTGACCCACGATCTGATGCTGGCAAAACGCATGACGCGTCAGATGGAGATGCGTGATGGTCAGTTAAGCGATCAGCTCACCATGGCAGGAGCGGTGTAATGGGTTCGTCGTTATCCCTGTTGCTGGGCCTGCGCTTTAGTCGTGGCCGCCGTCGTGGCGGCATGGTGTCGCTGATTTCGGTGATCTCCACCATCGGTATTGCGCTGGGCGTGGCGGTGCTGATTATCGGTCTGAGCGCCATGAATGGTTTTGAGCGTGAGCTGAACAACCGCATTCTGGCGGTGGTGCCGCATGGCGAGATCGAGGCGGTCAATCAGCCGTTCCAGCACTGGCAGTCGATGATTGCCCCGATTGAAAAGGTGCCCGGCATTGCGGCGGCAGCGCCTTATGTGAACTTCACCGGCCTGATTGAGAGCGGCGCCCGGCTGGAAGCGCTGCAGGTAAAGGGCGTTGATCCGGCACAGGAGCCGCGCCTCAGCGCCCTGCCACAGTTTGTGGCAGATAACGGCTGGTCCTCTTTTGCCGCCGGTAAGCAGCAGATCATTCTGGGCGGCGGCATTGCTAAATCGCTGAACGTGAAGCAGGGCGACTGGATCACCATCATGATCCCCAACAACGATGATGATAACAAACTGCTTCAGCCTAAACGTATCCGGCTTCAGGTCAGCGGTATCCTGCAACTGAGCGGCATGCTCGATCACAGCCTGGCGCTGGTGCCACTCGCCGATGCACAGCACTATCTGGAGATGGGTGACAGCGTGTCCGGCATCGCCCTGAAGATGACCGACCCGTTCCAGGCGGTCAAACTGGTGCGGGATGCCGGTGAAGCGACCCGTTCCTACGTCTACATCAAGAGCTGGATTGGCACCTACGGCTATATGTACCGCGATATTCAGATGATCCGCGCCATCATGTATCTGGCGATGGTGCTGGTGATTGGCGTCGCCTGCTTTAACATTGTCTCAACGCTGGTGATGGCGGTGAAGGATAAGAGCAGTGACATTGCGGTGCTTCGTACCCTCGGTGCTAAAGACCGGCTGATCCGCGCCATCTTCATCTGGTACGGTTTGCTGGCAGGCCTGCTGGGCAGCGTCAGCGGCGTGATCGCGGGCGTGCTGGTGGCGCTGAATCTGACCTCACTGGTACGCGGGCTGGAGTCGGTTACCGGTCATCATCTGCTGGCGGGTGATATCTACTTCATTGATTTCCTGCCGTCGGAACTGCACTGGATTGATGTGTTCTCAGTATTGATTACCGCGATTCTGCTGAGCCTGCTGGCGAGCTGGTATCCCGCCAGACGCGCCAGCCGCATTGACCCGGCTCGGGTATTAAGCGGTCAGTGAAAAAATGCGGCGCGAATCCTTTCGCGCCGCATCTGTTTAAGACCTTTGCTGTTGGGCGCGGCCCTCAGCAACCGTTACTATCGGGTGATGTTAACCCGGAATCTGTTTAGAGCGGCTCGCCGCAGCTGCTACGCCAGGAGATTTTATGCGTACACCACGTCGCCGCATACGACTTGCCCGCCTGAAGAAAACCCGGAGAAAAGTGCATCAGCGCTTTCGCCAGCGCATATTTGAGCGCGATCGTCAGGCCGAACTGGCCGCCCATCCTCAGCCACATGTTGTCGTGCTGACCGGCGCAGGCATCTCAGCGGAGTCCGGCATCCGGACCTTCCGAGCCGCTGACGGCCTGTGGGAAGAGCACCACGTAGAAGATGTTGCGACGCCCGAAGGATTTCAGCGCGATCCTGCACTGGTGCAGCGCTTCTACAATGCGCGCCGCCAGCAATTGCAGGAGGCAGAGATTCAGCCTAACGCGGCCCATCTGGCGCTGGCGGAGCTGGAACAGGTATTAGGCGATAACTTTTTTGCTGGTCACGCAAAACATCGACAATCTGCATGAGCGTGCCGGAAACAGCCGTGTGCTGCATATGCACGGTGAGCTGCTAAAAGTGCGCTGTGTCACCAGCGGTCAGGTCATTGAGTGGACCGGTGATATCACCCCGGACGATCGCTGCACCTGCTGCCAGTTCCCCTCTGCGCTGCGGCCGCACGTAGTATGGTTTGGTGAGATGCCGCTGGGCATGGAGCAGATTTATCAGGCGCTGGAACAGGCCGATTACTTTATCGCTATCGGCACCTCAGGCCATGTCTATCCGGCCGCGGGTTTTGTCCATGAAGCCAAACTGCAGGGTGCGCATACTGTTGAGCTGAACCTGGAGCCAAGCCAGGTGGGCAACGAATTTGCCGAGCGGCATTACGGCCTGGCGAGCGAAGTGGTGCCGGAGTTTGTGCATAAGCTGCTGCGCGCGCTTTATAAGTAAGCAGGGGCGGCTATGGCCGCCTCGCCGTTTTTTGCCCGTCATGCTGATTCCAGCCGCCCGGTGTTTATCAACATTGCGAGGTTTGCCGCAACAATGTCGTAATTAGCCGTTTTTTTCGGGCTTATTGCTTTCCCAAAGGTTATCGACAGCGCTAACCTGTCTGCGAATGATTTTACGCAACGTTGTAACCGGCTGGTCTGTTAATAATACCGGATGGCACTTTTAAAGGATGGGATATGGAACAGTTACTTGAGCGCTTTTTAAGTTATGTGGCCGTTGAGACCCAGGCTAAGCCGCAGGCGCGCCAGGTGCCCAGCAGTGAAGGGCAGTGGACGCTGGCGCGTCAGCTGCAGGAGGAGTTGCTGGCACTGGGTTTTGTCGATGTCTCCTTAAGCGATCACTGTTGCGTCATGGGCACGCTGCCCGCCAATGTTGACTGGCCGACGCCAGTCATCGGTTTCATCTCTCACATGGATACCTCGCCAGACTTTACGGCGAAACATGTTAATCCGCAGATTATTGAAAATTATCGCGGCGGAGACATTGCGCTGGGTAACGGCAACGAAATTCTCTCGCCGGTGATGTTCCCGGTGCTGCACAAGCTGATTGGGCATACGCTGATTACTACCGATGGCAAAACTCTGCTGGGCGCGGATGATAAAGCGGGTATCGCTGAGATCATGACGGCGATGGCGCAACTGGCTGCGAGCGATACGCCGCACGGTGCGATCCGTGTTGCCTTTACGCCCGATGAAGAGATTGGTCGCGGCACTTCTCACTTTGATGTGGAAGGCTTTGCCGCTGACTGGGCCTACACCATTGATGGCAGTGATTTAGGGGAGTTCGAATATGAGAACTTCAATGCTGCTTCGGCCACCGTCAAAATTGTCGGTAATAACGTGCACCCTGGCTCCGCCAAAGGGGTGATGGTCAATGCGCTGGATCTGGCAAACCAGTTTCATGCCGCGGTCCCGGCCAGCGAAAAACCGCAATATACTGACGGCTATCAGGGCTTCTATCATCTGCATCAGATCAAAGGCAGCGTTGAACACGCCGAGATGCTCTATATCATTCGTGACTTCGAAACGGAGAGTTTTGAACAGCGTAAACAGACGCTGCTGCAGATTGCCGCAGAGATCAACAAAACCCTGCACCCGGACTGTTCGGTCACCGTCGAGATCACCAACAGCTATCGCAACATGCGTGAAAAGGTTGAGCCGTTCCCGCACATCATCGAACTGGCTTTACAGGCGATGCGTGACTGCGGCATTGAGCCGGTAGTGAAACCGATTCGCGGCGGTACGGATGGATCGGCGCTGTCCTGGAAAGGGCTGCCTTGCCCGAATATCTTCACCGGTGGCTATAACTATCACGGCAAGCATGAGTTTGCTTCGCTGAATATCATGGCGAAATCGGTGGAAGTGATTGTGCGGCTGTCAGAGCTGGCGGCGCAGAAGAAGAATTAAATCCGCAGACACAAAAAAAGGCTCTCTGCCACGGCGGCAAGAGAGCCTGATTCAGTATCAGTTCAGATTATTCGTCGCCGAAGTACCAGTAACCGGCATTGACCAAATCGGCGATCTGCGCCAGTACCGACGGGTCATCCAGCGCATCGCCCAGATCGTCCAGTGTGATGCGATAGTGGCGCGCCAGGACCGCCATCACATCGGGATGTGAACACTCAACCCGCTCACCGTTGACATAGACCGCATCGCCAATCGTCAGGACACGCAGGCCACCTAACCGGCTCAGGGTATCGCCCTGTTGCAGCGCATCATAAATTTCATCAGGCTGGTAAGGCGGTTCCGGTGGCGCGACATCGAGTTCGTGACGTGACTGGGAAATGAATTCGCCAAACCACTGAGCGAACTGCTCCGGCTGATTGACCACATCCAGCATCAACTGACGTACGCCTTCAATCTCCTGCGGCAGAATCTGCGACGGGCAATCACGTGCAGGCACATCCGGATCGCTGAAGCGCAGGCTGCCCAGCTCATTGGCCAGCGCGTAATCCGCAAAGCCGCTGATTAACTCGCGTCCGCTGGGGGGCACGGAAACCCACGGAGTAGTTCAGGGCGTTTTCCAGCGAGTAGCCTTCATGCGGGAACCCCGGCGGAATATAGAGAATATCACCCGGCTCCATCTCTTCATCGATGATGGCGTCGAATGGCTCAACCTGCAGCAGATCCGGGTGCGGGCAGTGCTGCTTCAGCGGCACCTTTTCACCGACGCGCCAGCGACGGCGACCGGCACCCTGAATAATAAAGACATCATACTGATCAAAATGGGGACCGACGCCGCCGCCAGGGACGGCAAACGACACCATCAGGTCATCAACACGCCAGTCAGGCAGGAAACGGAAAGGGCGCATCAGTGCGGCAGAGGCTTCATGCCAGTGATTGACCGCCTGTACCAGCAGCGACCAGTTGTTTTCACCCAGATGATCATAGCTCTCGAACGGGCCGTGGCTGACCTGCCATTTGCCATCCTGATGGCTGACCAGGCGGCTATCCACCTCGTTTTCCATCGCCAGACCGGCCAGTTCATCCGGTGAAAGAGGATCGACAAAGTTTTTAAAACCACGCTTCAGCACTACCGGGCGTTTCTGCCAGTAACGCTGAATAAAATCGGGCCAGTTAATATCGAGCTGATAGTCCATAAAAGGGTTCCGCTTAGGGCTGTAAATGCCAGCAAGTATAACAGCCCTGAGGGTTTTCTACTCGCGGCGATGTTCGACTTCCTGGCGCTGAAAGACCACTTCCATGCGTGTTCCGCCGAGTGCGCTACCGGAGGCGATGACGTTGCCCTCATATTGCTCAAGAATATCACGCACCACCGCCAGACCCAGTCCCTGACCGGGACGCAGGGTATCGGCGCGCTGACCCCGGACAAACACTAAATCGCGCTTGCTCTCGGGAATGCCCGGACCATCATCGTCAATATAGAGATGGAGTGCATTTTCGCTCTGAAAAGCGCTGATTTCGATAAATTCCAGGCAGTACTTGCAGGCGTTATCGAGCACGTTGCCGAGTACTTCCATAAAGTCATTCTGGTCGCCAACAAAGGTCAGCTCCGGTGAGATATCCAGCGAAATCGCCACGCCTTTACGCTGATAGACTTTATTCAGGGCTGAGCAGAGCTTGTCGAGCAGACCGGAAACGGAATGCAGATCGCGCTGCAGCGGATTGTGATCGGCCTGCATACTGGCGCGATGCAGATAATAACCGACCTGCTGCGAGATTCGACTAATCTGCTCCAGCATCACCGGCTCAGCCTGTTCCACCGTCAGTTCCTTGCCGTTGCGCAGCGAGCGCAGGGTGCTCTGCAACACGGCCAGCGGCGTTTTCAGACTGTGGGTCAGGTCTGAAAGCGTGGTGCGATAGCGGGTATAGCGTTGTCGCTCATTGGTCAGCAGCAGATTGAGGTTACGCACCAGACTGCGCAGTTCCTGCGGCGGATTATCCGCCAGATTTTCGCGCTGGCTGGTCTCCAGTTCGCGCACCTGCTGTGTCAGCGCGCCAATCGGCCGCAGACTCCAGTGCGCCGCCAGCCACAGCAACGGAATGATCAGTATCAGGTTGGCTGCCAGCACATAGCTGAACCACGACCAGACCACATCAGAATGCTGCAACTCCTGCGGGATAGAGTCGACCACCACAATGGTGAGCGCGGGCAGATTCGTGGTGGCATCGTAACGGTTAACGGCGACCGAGTGGGTAAAGGTATCGTTGCTGTCATTGTCCCAGTCGTTGAGTCGTTGCTGAGCATTCAGGTTATTGCCCATTGCCACCATGCTGGTACGGTTACTGGTATCAATCTCGTAGAAGTCAGGCTTCAGCAGCCATTCACGGCGGATCTTCTTGCGGATCTCTGGCACGTCGCGTTGTTGCCACAACAGTTTGCCGTGCTCATCGTAAATAAATACCAGCGTCGGGAAGTTGAGCGTCATCCGTTCCGGCTGGGCGATGGTGAGTTTGTTGTCATGCCATTGCGCCAGCGTAAAGAACAGGTTGCTCTCGCCGCGCATCACGCGGTAGGTGTTTTTATCGAAACTGACCACATAGCCAATCACCGCCACCATGCCATAGGAGAGTGAGAGGAAGAGGACGATCGCTGCGGAGGCCAGCAGAAAGCGGGCGCGCAGCGAAATAGGGCGATAACGATTAAACCAGGACATGGTCAGAGATCAAAGCGGTAGCCCTGGCCACGCACGGTGGCGATCACGTCAGTAGGATGCAACGCCAGAATTTTTTTGCGCAGACGGCCCATAAGAACGTCGATGGTGTGGCTTTCACGCAGTTCAGCGTCAGGATAGAGCTGCAGCATCAGCGAGTCTTTGCTCACCACTTTGCCCGCGTTACGGATCAGCGTTTCGACAATGGTGTACTCAAAGGCCGTGAGCTTCACCGGCTGTTCATTGACCGTCAGTTCACGGCGGGAGAGATCAACCTGAAACGGGGCCATATCGATGATTTGCGAGGCATGTCCGCTGTTACGACGCATCAGCGCCTGCAGGCGTGCCGCGACTTCTTCAATGTGAAACGGTTTGGTGACGTAGTCATCCGCACCGGCTTCCAGCGCCTCAACTTTGGCCTGCCAGCCTTCACGGGCGGTCAGCACCAGAATCGGCTGGCGCACAGCATCGCTGCGCCAGCGGCGAATCAGAGACATACCATCTTCATCCGGCAGGCCGAGATCCACCAGCGCGATATCGGGCAGATGTTCCCGAAGAAAATAGTCAGCTTCTTTGGCGTCTTCGGCGGCATCGACCTGATGGCCCATGTCACGTAACTGGACGGCGAGATGATGGCGCAGCAGGGCATTGTCTTCAACAACCAGAACACGCATAGAAATTCCTTACACTCTGTTTGAGTCAACCTGCAGAAAGTATACGCGAAATGTATTAAACAAGATGTTAACGCAGACCGGACTGGGCCGGTCTGCGGCGGGCATTATTTCAGATCGTCAACCATCTGGATAGCGCGACCAATATAGTTTGCAGGCGTCATCTGCTTCAGACGGACTTTTTCCTCTTCCGGCAGCGCCAGGCTGTCGATAAAGGCCTGCATGCCGGCGGCATCGACGCGTTTACCGCGCGTCAGCTCCTTCAGCTTTTCATAAGGCTTCTCAATGCCATAACGGCGCATTACCGTCTGGATCGGTTCTGCCAGCACTTCCCAGTTGTGATCCAGTTCGTCCAGCAGACGATCGCGGTTCACTTCCAGTTTCGAGATGCCTTTCAGCGTCGCCTGATAGGCGATCAGCGCATAACCGACGCCCACACCGAGGTTACGCAGCACGGTGGAGTCGGTCAGATCGCGCTGCCAGCGTGAGACCGGCAGTTTGCTGGCCAGATGCTGCATTACCGCGTTCGCCAGGCCCAGATTGCCTTCGGAGTTTTCGAAGTCAATTGGGTTCACTTTGTGCGGCATGGTCGACGAGCCAATCTCGCCCGCAATGGTCTTCTGTTTGAAATGGTTCAGCGCCACATAACCCCAGATATCGCGATCGAAATCGATCAGGATGGTGTTAAAGCGGGCGATGCAGTCGAACATTTCGGCAATATAGTCGTGCGGCTCAATCTGGGTGGTGTAAGGGTTCCAGGTGATCCCCAGCGAGGTGACGAAGTTCTCGCTCAGCGCATGCCAGTCCACTTCGGGATAGGCGGCAATGTGGGCGTTGTAATTCCCTACAGCGCCGTTGATTTTGCCCAGTACTTCAATCTGCTTCAGCTGACGTAACTGACGCTCCAGACGGTAAGCGACGTTCGCCATCTCTTTACCCATCGTCGACGGTGTAGCCGGCTGGCCGTGGGTGCGGGAGAGCAGCGGAATGTCACGATATTCGCTGGCAAGATCCTTCACAGCGGTAATCAGCTGCTGCCAGTAAGGCAGGATCACGTCACGACGGGCTGTTTCCAGCATCAGGGCGTGCGACAGGTTGTTGATATCTTCAGAAGTACAGGCGAAGTGGATAAATTCAGAAACAGCATGCAGGGCAGGGACGTCGGCAACTTTCTCTTTCAGGAAATACTCAACCGCTTTGACGTCGTGGTTGGTGGTGCGCTCAATGGTTTTGATGCGCGCGGCATCTTCTTCGGAAAAACCGGCGACAATCGCATCAAGGAAAGCGTTTGCGTCGGCATCAAATGCAGGAACTTCCTTGATCTCTGCGGTCGCGGCCAGTTTTTGTAACCAGCGAACTTCAACCTCAACGCGGAATTTCAGCAAACCGAATTCGCTGAAAATCGCACGCAGCGGGCTGACTTTATCGCCGTAACGACCATCGACAGGTGAGACGGCGGTCAGAGAGGATAATTCCATCAGTGCAACTCCTGAATCATTTAGCAGTGTTTTGCCGCACCGACTTAGTAAGTCAGTGGCAGCCGGGATAAGAGGGTTTTCGCTTCACGCAGCAAACGCTGACGCGAGAACATCAGTTGCAGTCGGCCACCACCGACCTGCTGCCACAATACGGCAGCACGGATACCGGCTAACAGGGTGGCGCGCACTTTACTCTGTACCTGCGTATTCTGCAGTACCGCAGGCGAACCGGTGACCTGAATACGCGGGCCAAGCGGGCTGATCACATCCACATAGATGGCAGCCATCGCGCTGAGAATGGTGTCTGACTCCAGTTCATAATGCGCCAGCTGGCGATCCAGCTGAGTGATGCGCTGGGCCAGCGTCGCCATGGCTGTTTTACTGGCGCTGAGCTTGCGCTCCAGCACCATCATGCTCAGGGTGTAACGCGTCAGCTCTGCACCTGCACCCTGACGACTGCTGCTGTTCAGCACCGCCATCAGCGTTTCAAGTCCGAGGCGCAGGTTGGCTTCATTGTTGCCAAACACCGCCAGCGTTGAGCCAGGATTGAGGTCCAGCACGCTGCGCAACGATACGGTCAGCGCCTCCGGCTGGCAGTGACCCTGCTGAGCCAGCTGCTGCACCAGATGGGCCGACTGACAGATGCCCGCCAGCGCCAGCGTAATTTCCTGATAATTTTTCGCCACGGTTACTCCTGTTTACGCGTCATCAATGCGGGCTGAGCCCGCTTACTCCGCCACTAACGGCAGACGCTGTTCGATAATACCGCCACCGAGGCAGACCTCACCAAGGTAAAACACCGCAGACTGACCCGGCGTCACCGCTGCAACCGGCTCGTCGAAACGCACCTCAATCCGATCGTCGCCGTGTGGGATAATCTCACAGGGAATATCGGTCTGACGATAGCGGGTTTTCACGGTGCAGCGAAGCGGGGCGGTAATCGGCTGGCGATCAACCCAGTGCAGCTGCTGCGCAATCAGGCCGACGGACATCAGACGCGGATGATCGCCGCCCTGGGCGACAATCAGGCGGTTACGCGCCACATCTTTGTCGACCACATACCAGGGATCATCTTTGCTCTCTTTCAGGCCGCCAATACCCAGGCCTTTACGCTGTCCCAGAGTATGGTACATCAGCCCCTGATGTTCACCGACGATCTGGCCTTCGGTGGTTTCTATTTCGCCAGGCTGAGCCGGGAGATAGCGCGCCAGGAAGTCGCGGAATTTGCGCTCACCGATAAAGCAGATGCCGGTGGAATCTTTCTTCTTCGCGGTGATAAGGTCGAGCTGTTCGGCAATGCGGCGCACTTCCGGTTTTTCCAGCTCGCCAACCGGGAACAGACTTTGGGCGATCTGCTGGTGGCTCAGGGTATAGAGGAAGTAGCTCTGATCTTTGTTGCCATCCAGACCGCGCAACAGCTGGCTCTGGCCAGCCACGTCCTGACGACGCACGTAGTGACCGGTGGCGATAAAATCTGCGCCGAGATCTTCAGCCGCGAACTCCAGGAACGCTTTGAATTTGATCTCTTTGTTGCAGAGGATATCGGGGTTGGGCGTGCGGCCCGCTTTGTACTCTTCGAGGAAATGCTCAAAGACGTTATCCCAGTATTCAGCGGCAAAGTTAACTTTGTGCAGCTTCATACCCAGCTTGTCGCACACCGCTTGCGCATCCGCCAGATCGTCCGCGGCGGTACAATACTCCTCGCCATCGTCCTCCTCCCAGTTCTTCATGAACAGGCCTTCAACCTGGTAACCCTGCTGTTGCAGTAACCAGGCGGAAACGGAAGAATCGACGCCGCCGGACATACCGACGATCACTTTTTTCTGGCTGTTGTCAGACATGACACGCTCGCATTACGATAAAAAAACAGGCGGCGCATTCTATCATGCAGAAGGCAGGCGCGCACCCTCGTGAAACGGCCACCGGAACGGGCTGACCAGATGTAGCGGGTAGCGCGTGCCCTGTTGCCACAGGCGTACGCTTTCCGCGACCAGCGGCGAACGCAGGTTAGAGGCAGTGAGAATCTGCGCTGGCGGCAACCACCAGCAGCAATCGATGTCGCTGTCCTGCGGCTGGGTTGGCGCTTTTTCCGCCAGATCCACGCCAAACAGAAAACGCACAAAAGGCGTACTGTCGGGTGCGATCCACTGGTTTATCGCGATGAAATAGTGCATCGGCGTGGCGATGCCAGTCTCTTCATAGAGTTCGCGCTCTGCGGCTTCCAGCAGAGTTTCATCCGCTTCAAGATGCCCGGCGGGCTGGTTCCAGGTGGGGCGATCGTTGATCGTCTCTTCCACCACCAGTAATTCACCTTCTGCCTGAACCAGACAGGCGACAGTAACATGAGGTTTAAACATCACTTCTCCGCAATTGTTAACCTGAGGTTATAAAAAACCGGTTTTCAGAGCGCACTTTCACTGAGTTCACGCCACGCGCCCGGAGCCAGATCGTCGAGCGAATAACTCCCCATCGCGTACCGGATCAATCGCAATGTGGGAAAGCCAATGTGGGCGGTCATCCGGCGAACCTGACGATTACGGCCTTCATACAGCGTGATTTTCAGCCACTGCGTCGGGATGTTTTTACGTTCGCGTATAGGTGGCTGACGTGGCCAGAGCCACTCAGGCTCAGCCACTTTTTCTACCCCAGCGGGCAGCGTCAACCCATCTTTCAGATTAACCCCATCCCGCAAAGGCTGCAGATCCGTCTCCTGTGGCTCGCCTTCCACCTGCACATAATAGATCTTACCTGTGCGTTTGCCGGGCTGAGTCAGCGCAGCCTGCAGCGCGCCGTCGTTGGTCAGCACCATCAATCCTTCGCTGTCGCGATCGAGGCGACCTGCGGCATAAACCTCTGCGACGCTGACAAAATCCTTCAGTGTTCGGCGGCCCGCTTCATCGGTGAACTGCGGTAACACGTCGAACGGTTTGTTAAACAGAATCACGCGGCGCGGCGCCGCAGGGCGGGCAGGGGAACGCCGCGCATCACGCGTCGGGCGGCTGAATCGTTTATCCTGGTGAATTCGTTGAGAAGTTTTTCGCATGGGCTTTGCAGTCAGAAACATTCGGCGCATTATAACGTGAAATTGCGGTGATTGGCGTGGCGGAAATATTCAAGTAGTATTGACGCGCATCTTACAAATCATTAACAAACGCCCAGGAGAGGTTAATGGAAAGCAAAGTAGTTGTTCCGGCGGAAGGTCAGAAAATCACCCTGAATCAGGGCAAGCTCACAGTGCCAAACAATCCGGTCATTCCTTACATTGAGGGTGACGGTATCGGTGTTGATGTTTCCCCGGTAATGCTGAAAGTCGTCGATGCGGCGGTGAAGAAAGCCTACAACGGCGAGCGTAAGATCTCCTGGATGGAGATTTACACCGGTGAGAAGTCAGTTGAACTCTACGGCCAGGATGTCTGGCTGCCACAGGAAACTCTCGACTTAATTAAAGAATATCGCGTGGCCATTAAAGGCCCACTGACCACCCCGGTCGGCGGCGGTATTCGTTCACTGAACGTGGCCCTGCGTCAGGAGCTTGACCTCTACGTCTGCCTGCGTCCGGTACGTTACTACAAAGGCACGCCAAGCCCGGTTAAACGTCCTGAAGAGACCGACATGGTGATCTTCCGTGAAAACTCCGAAGATATCTATGCCGGTATCGAGTGGAAAGCGGGCTCTGCCGAAGCGGACAAAGTGATCAAGTTCCTGCGCGAAGAGATGGGCGTGAAGAAAATTCGCTTCCCTGAGCAGTGCGGTATCGGCGTTAAGCCGTGTTCAGAAGCGGGCACCAAACGTCTGGTGCGCGCGGCAGTGGAATACACCATCACTAACGATCGTGATTCACTGACCCTGGTCCACAAAGGCAACATCATGAAGTTCACCGAAGGCTCTTTCAAAGACTGGGGATACCAGTTAGTGAAAGAAGAGTTCGGCGGCGAACTGATCGACGGCGGCCCGTGGATGAAGTTCAAAAACCCGAACACCGGCAAAGAGATCATCGTTAAAGATGTGATTGCTGATGCGTTCCTGCAACAGATCCTGCTGCGTCCGGCTGAGTATGACGTTATCGCCTGTATGAACCTGAACGGTGACTACATCTCTGACGCTCTGGCAGCGCAGGTTGGCGGTATTGGTATCGCACCAGGCGCCAACATCGGTGACGAGTGTGCGCTGTTCGAAGCGACCCACGGTACAGCACCTAAGTATGCAGGTCAGGATAAAGTGAACCCAGGTTCAATTATTCTGTCCGCAGAAATGATGCTGCGTCACATGGAGTGGTTCGAAGCGGCTGACCTGATTGTTAAAGGTGTTGAAGGCGCTATCGCTAACAAAACTGTGACTTACGATTTCGAACGCCTGATGGATGGCGCTAAACTGCTGAAATGTTCAGAGTTTGGTGACGCGATCATCGAAAATATGTAATCAGCTTTACGTAACATATAGCCAACACGGATGTAAAAATCGTGTTGGCTTTTTTATTTCACGCCTTCTTTCCCCAAAATCTCCCCAAAACAGTTTATAAAATCACCTTCACACAGCAACCACAATCCAGACTTTGCCGCGATCATCGTTATAGCGATTACTCATCTAAGCGCTTATTGCTTTCGCACCGTGCTGTTTAAGACATTTACTCCGTGAGAGTGCTGCTAAATCATTTCTCGCTGACTGGCATTTTACTCTCTCTGCAAATTGAATTGTCTGATGCCACGGTAAAAGAGTGAGTGAACGCATATCTGTCATCCACCCTGTCACGCCTGATTGGTTAAACGACCCTCTGTTAATCTCTTTCAGTACCAGTTAAGCGCCCGGCATTAAATGTGTCGGGCCACGTTATTTGCTCCTTACAGCTGATTCATTTTTGTAACCTGTACCACAAAAAAATAGAGTTACGCATGATCCGGTTGCCGCAGACGTGTACGCTTCTGCCGATACAGAGGGAGAGCATTATGGATGATGAAGCGGTAAGTGATGCTATTGCGGCATGTCGCCTGCTATTTGGACAGGCGGTGATGGAAATCGTGGCTGAAAATAAGCCTGTGACTGGTGAAGCCATTTCTGAAAAAATTCATCAAATGTTTACCGGAATCAACCCGGAACCCGTGATGAAGCTGGCTATCAGCCTGCTGACAACCCGCGCCGACTGACCGATCCCGGTCATCAAGCCAAAGACCTCAGGCCGCCATGGGCGGCCTTTTCCTTTCTATACGCTGGCCCGGCAGGGCCGACGCCGTAAAAATAATAATCCGGTTAATAATTCAGGTCTGTCTCTGGCCTGTCGTGCTGGCCTCTTATTTTAACAATATCGCAACTATGGAACCAATCTGACACTGCGCTGACTAATTTGCTGACTATACCGTTACGTTACCGTTTTCAGAACGTTAACCGGGCGAGTCTTACTTTTATTCAGCCAGAACGGCGTAGCCTTTGCGCAGAGGATGTCAGACATGCGGGTTTTAATTATTTGTCGGGATAATATTGGCGACACCTTACTGACCACGCCGCTGATCAGTGCGCTGGCGCAATCGGGGCAGCATCAGGTCGACGTGCTGACTAACAATTACGCTGCGCCAGTGTTGCAGCATAATCCCGATATCCGGCAGCTCTTCTATTACACCAAACTGCATCACCGTGAGGCAGGGCAGGGACGACTGGCCTGTGTATTACAGCGACTGAAGCTGATGCTGACCCTGAAAAAACAGCGTTACGATGTGGTGATTCTGGCAAAAAGCCGCTGGGATCAGCATGGCCTGAAGTGGGTTAAAACAGTGCGTCCTGCCAGAGTGATCGCCCTGGGCCATCCCCATCCGCTGATTACCGATCTGTTGCCGCCACCCAGCCAGTCGCCGTGTCATATCAGTGAAACCCTGTTTAGCCTGGGGCGGCCTTTCAATCTCAGCGCCACAGCGCCAGGCAAACTGACGCTGCTACCGGATGCGGCAATCGCGGCCAGCCTGCGTGACAGCTGTGCAATTGATCCCGCTGTTCCGGTCTATGCATTGCAAATCAGCGCCCGCAAGCCGAGCCAACAGTGGGAAGCCGCGCGGTTTGCCGGGCTGGCTGAAAAAATCGCGGCGCGTCATTCCTGCCAGATAATGCTGCTCTGGTCACCCGGCAGCCGTGATAATCCGCGTCATCCGGGAGATGATGAAAAAGCGCGTGAAATTATGGCGCTCTGCCCGCATCTGCCAATCAAAGCGGTGGCAACCACCAGCCTGCCGCAGTTGATTGCAGCAATGTCGTTGTGTCAGGGGCTGGTGAGCAGTGATGGCGGGGCAATGCACATTGGTGCGGCGCTGGGATTGCCGGTCGTCGCGCTGTTTGGCGACAGCGATCCGGCATGCTGGCATCCGTGGCAGGTTAACTATCAGGTGCTGCAACCGGCGTCACGTGAGGTCAATGCGCTGAGCAGCAGCGAGGTCTACGACGCCTTCGCCCATACCATTACTCAGTAATCCTCTTCAGGCCAGCGTCCCAGTCTGGCCGCTTCACACAGCATGGCGACCGTCAGTGGACGATAAGGCCGTGCTGTGCCCGCAGTAAACCAGTTTGCCACTGCAAAGCGCCGTCGGCGCGGCTCCGGAAAATAGCGGGCGTCATCATACTGTTCTGAACAGACGCCGAAAGTGATAAAAAAATCACTCATCAGAATGGCAAAGTCCACTTCACTCAGCGGTAACTGCTGCAGATGAAATCCCGCCCGATCCACTTTCCGGAACCAGCCCAGTGCGGTTGGCTGATTGTGGTGCTCAATCAGCGCAATGATGGATTGAGAAAGGTCGTTCATTACCCCACCAGTTTCGCCACGGCCTGCCCGACCTCATCGGCCTTGATCGTTGCCATCGGATGCTGTGAGGCGGTTTTATCCGGGCGGTGAATAATGATGTGCCGATCGCTGTCCTGGCAGGGACCGGTATAACGCGGATTGGCGGTCGAGAACAGGCTGACCGTCGGCGTTTGCGCGGCCACGGCGATGTGCAGTGGACCGGTGTCCCCGGTAACCAGCACATCCAGCGTGCGAATCAGGCTAATCAGGCCGCTGAGATTCGTTTTACCCGCCATCGGGGTCACACACTTACGGTAGTGCAGGGGCAGGCTTTCAATAAATTCCTGCTCAAGAGGCTGCTCAGCGGCGGTGCCGGTAATGATAATTTCCGTGTCAGGCCAGCGTTCAAGCAAGGCTGTCGCCAGCTGGCTGAAGGAGGCCAGCGGCCAGCGGCGAATATCTTTTGATGCCCCTAACTGAAAACCGATACGGCGATGGTCAGCCTTTGCAGTCGGACTGTTGTTCAGTGCCGGAAGGTGCATCCGGGTTTGCTCTGTCTCTGCGCCCAGGACTTCAATCAGTTTCAGCTTACGCTTGATGGTATGGTCGTCAAAATAGCCTGAATAGTGATCGAGATATTTATTTAGCAGAGGCGACTCTCGGCCGTAATGATCGCGCACAATCACCTTACTGCCGGTCAGTACCGAGCTCATAATATCGTAGGGGAAATGGGCGTGTAATATTACTGACAGGTCAGGTTTCTGACGGCGCAGTTTGAAAAAAGCGGCAGGAAATTCGCCAGTTTGTTATCCCAGATATAGATCTTATCAAACCAGTTATAACGGCTGACGAGATCCTTATTTTTCTTGCTGGAAACCAGAATAAACTTGCTGGCGGGAAAGCGATTTTTCAGGCTCCAGATAGCCGGCGTATTCATCAGAAAGTCGCCCAGTGCCGTGGTGGAGTAAATCACCACTGTTTGTGGGGCCAGGTCGTGCAAGGCCTGTGGTTTTGTTCTGCTGGAAAATCGAGAATAGAGCGTTAAAAGTCGGTCTATCAGATAAATCTTTTTTTTCTTCACGTCTGAATTCTCTTGAATTTACCAATGTTATTAACAGGGAAATATTATGGAGTGTTAGAGATTAACGCTACAGAGAAGTTCATTATGACAGGATGTTTTTTTTCAGTCATTGAGTTTTTGTTTGAAATACACTCGCTTTCTGGTTTAAATAAAAATGAACTTTAATTTTTTGTTATTTGGAAGATGTTTTATGTGCACTTTTATTAATGAATGATTACGGCTTGTAATTCTATGAAAAACTAATAGCAGGTTAATGATTAGCGGAATTATTCTATGACTTCTATCTATTAAAAAAACATGCGATAAAACAAACCCCGGCACGTGTGCCGGGGCAGAGTATTACGACTGTGGCTGACCCACCGGGCCTGAACCCAGCGTACCGCCCGGTGACGACTGACCGCTTGGTGCATGAGGGCGGCCATCATCTTTAATTGCGTCGCTCTTCTGCGAGCAGCCCGCCAGAGAGGTTAAGGTCGCTGCAACCAGCAGCAGGGCAGGAATTGTTTTCATAAGGTCACCTTGATGTTGTCAGAAAGAGACGAAACCAGACTAAGCATAGATACTTACCGCACTCTGGCCTGAAAAGGCTTATCTTTCAGATGTTTCTCAGCCGGCGGAAGGCGGCCTGGCAAAAAAAACGGAAGCCAGTGGCTCCCGTTCTGTTGACGTTCAGCGCGATTACTTGCGGCCCAGCAGGAAGCCGATAAATACGCCAACGCCTGCAGCAACGGCCAGACCTGCAACAGGATTGGATTGAACCTGATCTTTGATACAGTCAGCAGCATCGCGGGCAGCATAGCTTGCCTGGTTGGTGTAACGGCGTGCTGCGCCTTTAGCCTGATGCTCAGATGAACCGGTTGCTGCACCCCATTGTTCCTGAACTGCGCCAGCGGCTTCTTTTACTTTATCTTCGATTTTTCCTGACATTTATTGCTCCTTGGTTTTGAGTGAGACCCTCAAAGCGTAGCAAAGATAGTGAATTCTGCTCCTCCAGCGGAGGAAAATGGGCTAAAAAATCATTTCTGGCTGTTAATGGCGCTGCGTTTGCGGGTAAGGGATTTACTGTCTAGCCTTTGGAAAGAGAGGCGCACTCAGGCGCTGCCACAGCCATAGCCAAAGCTACAGCCGGAGGATAAGCAATGAAACGTGATGCACTGAATGATGACGACTATGACGAAGTCTGCCGGGTCATTGGCGATGCGGTCATTGTGCTGTCGGAGCGCGGCCATGACACCCGCCGTGGCGAAATCTACGACCTGCTTAAACGTATACGTCAGCAGCGGGCCCACAGTGAACGGGATGAGCAGCGGATGCTGGATCATGCTATCCGGCTGATTAAGCCTGAGGTTTAGCATAGTGCGGAAACGCTGCGCTACTGCAGCAGCACGCCCTGAATCAGACTGGCCTCAACAATCGTAACCTCATTAATTTTCAGCGCCTGCATATAACCTTCAACCAGTAAGAGATTGCTGACATCAGTGGCCCGGTAGTCGCCCGGGAGTTCACTGTCGCCTTTCCAGACCTGCTGCTGCGACAGCTGACTTAATGTCGTCAGGCTGTAACGATGGGGTTTGCCCGGTAACTGATTGCGGATTGAAAAACCATGGACGCCGCCGATGCCAATGACCCGACGGCTCGCCAGATCCTGTTTAATCTGCGGACTGACCTCATTAGCGGCATAAAATTGCACAAAGCGCAGCACCGACTGCCGCCAGGAGCCAATCGGATTAGGGGGATTTGGCCTCCGGGCTGTTCTTCAGCACCGTCAGAATAAAGTTTTTCAGCGTCACCGAGGCCAGTTTGCCCTGATAGATATCTGCAACCGGCTGACCCGCCTGCTGTCGCCAGGCAGTCATCTGCATCGATCCCCCACCAATATCCCAGACCAGCAGCTGCTCATCACGGATCGCCGGATCGTTAAGCGCGGCTTTAGCGGAGAGGAAACCGAGTTTCGCTTCCTGCTGCTGCGAGATGATGCTGATTTGCGCACCGGTCTGGCGCTGCAACTGATCGATGACCGCCTGACCGTTGCTGGCGTTGCGGAACACCGCCGTGGCAACGCCGCTGATCCGCTGTGGATGAAAGCGCTGTGCCTGCGTTAAAAGCTGCTGCAGGGCAGCGGCACCTTCATGAGTCATCGCCGGGCCGAGCTGATTATCTGTTGAATGCGCTAAGGCCTCGTTCCAGGCCACGGCGCGCTGATCCTGATACAGCATCTTTTCGATGCGCAGCTGGCAGACATTGACACGGGCTACCGCAATTTTGGTGGTGCCGGAACCGATATCCAGACCGGCGCGAATTTGCTGGCAACGATCGGCCTGGACAGCAGCGGCAAAAAACAGTGAGCAGAACAGCGTGACAGCAGACAGCGCAGCAGAACGCATAGCGACTCCGGGTGCAATGAGGATCAGAGTGAACGGGCGGCGACGCAGGCCGGATAGACGCTCACCAGGAAGTGACGCAGATGATCAAAACACCATTCGGCGTCATCCGCCTGCGGGCAATAGAACTGAATAGTGATCTTTTCATAATCGCGCTGACGCTGGCGCAGCGGCGACCAGCTCCAGTCGAGTACCGAGCGGGCATAATTGACCAGCGTCTCGGCGGGCATCTGGTGTTGCTGCTCCTGCCCGGTCAGGTAGCGATAAAAGTTCGCTTCCAGCTGCAGCGCCTCCTCAAAGCCGTGTTGCGGCAGGTCGGGACGAAAAGCCACATCGATAAAGCCACAGACCGCATCTGCCTGCTGCTGCCAGTCGCAGGCCAGGGTCATAAACAGCCCCTCCTGCAGATTGATCTCCTCGACCAGCCGCCGCAGATTCACTGAATGGTTCAGCACCGCGATCTCCTCAAGGCGACCGGTTTCCAGCGTCAGATCAAAGCCACAGGGATTCACGGAGCCATCCGCATTGCGGGTGGCGGGGGAAGGGGAAGTCGATATAACCGTTGTTATCCAGACGCTTTTCCATCGGGGAGACCTGCTGCTTGACGTTTCCTGACAATAAACCATCTGGCAGCAGGATTCATCCCTTATGGACAGGTCCAGATGATTTGGGTGTCCTGGTAAGGGTTGATCAGGCGGAACTGCTTATCTGACAGGCGCTGCGCGTAATAGCCCTCAGGCGTGACGGCGGAGGGAACATATTTAAAGCGATCCAGCGACTGCAGCGGGCCACTCTTAACGCTGACCTTATCCCGGGTCACGGTGAAGCTATTAACCAGATCAAAAATCACGCCCTGGGTATGCCCCATCGACTGACCATAAATTGTCGAGACCTCACCCGGACATTCCACCCCTTTCGGGCCAGATGAACATCCAGTCACCATCGCGATGAGGATAAAAATGCTGAGACGCATCATGATTTTCTACCTGCTTCAATCCCTGGGAGTTTCGTGGCGCAGAGTCTATCCTGCTGCGTCACTGATTACTTAATCATAGCAGTTTACGCTGCGCTTCCTGTTTGTGATTTGTTTAATCGTTAAGCAACAGGAATGTAAAAGGGTGACTTTGCTTATCAATAAACGTTATTCTTGGCTCCTTTGCGCACCACTTAGGCAAATTCAGGGATAAATGATGAACGAAGAAGAAGCAAGTCTAATGATTATTCGCCATGCGATTGACCAGTTAGAAGCCGATAAGAAGCAACAGGTGATCGCTTGTTCAGCGGATATACGTGCAGCAATGCAGGCTTATGATAGCGAGAATGCCGGGCTGGCACTGATGTTAGTGGCCGCCGAGGTAGCAGCCGAATAATCATATCCGGTCAGTGTGGCAGCCTGTTACGCTGGCCGGATTACTTTATTTTTTCTCAACTTTCAGATTTCTTCGCACGCCGATTCTATCTTTCAATGGTCTTGCTGCGGGTTGCCCCGCGTCCCTTCTCCGTCCTGTGATGTGTTAAGCTAAAAAAATCTCAATAAAATCAGCGGAGAAACAGCATGAAGGCAGCATTAATTGCCCTGGGCCTGCTGGCCTGTCACATCGCACCCGCCTGGAGCGAGACGGAATTTCAGCTTAACTGTCCCGGCCGGACAACCATGACCGTTTCGCGTGCCGAATATGGGTTAACCACGTTAATGTGGCCGCCGGGGCATTTCCAGATTGCTGCCGGTCAGCAGCGTACCCGTTTAGAGGCGGGTGATAAGGTGGCGATTACCCGCTTTCGCAATGGCGATCAGCTGATTGTGAACCAGCGCAGCCAGGCGACCTTTTTTGTCTACCGCGACAGCGATAAACTGCTGCCCTGCAGCCGCAGCGAAAAACGCGATGTTGATGCGTTGAGCCTGGAGCGCTACGACGATCGTCAGCACTCCGACACTTAACCCCCGGAGCCACTATGCAACCCGAGATTACCGATAAGGTCACGACGCAGGATCTGGATGAAGTCAGGCTGGGTCTGACTGCGTTCAACAGCAAATATATTAATACAGATGAGATCAGATCGATCGGCGTGTTTATTCGTGATGACCAGGGCAAAAAGCTGGCCGGACTGACCGGATCAACCGCCGGAAACTGGCTGCGGATTGATATGCTGTGGGTGAGTGAGGCGCTACGCGGGCAGGGGGCGGGCAGCAAGCTGATGCAGGCGGCAGAGCAGGAGGCGCGGGATCGCGGCTGCCGCTTTGCCCAGGTGGATACCGCCAGTTTTCAGGCGCGACCGTTTTATGAAAAGCTCGGCTATACGCTGCGCTTCAGCCTGGATAACTATCCGCGGCATCATCAGCGCCACTATCTGACGAAAGCCCTGTAATCAGAATAATGGTTGCTGACGCAAATCCAGCGGATGCTGTTCTGCTTCATCAATCGCGGCCAGCCAGCTTCTGCAGCGTAACTTTTTTCCAGGAGAGATGCCCGCGCGTGGTACTCATCAGCACCACGTCGGGACGCAGGGAGCGGTAAAACTCCAGCGTCTGGCTCAGCTCAGCCGGATTACTGTCCGGCACCAGCACCGTGATCCAGCGGTCATGCGAACGCGTCACGGTATCGCCAACAAACAGATAGGTCAGCCCCAGCGGCGAGGTGTAGAGATAGCTGCAACTGCCCGGTGTGTGTCCTGGCGTTGGCAGCAGATGGAAATCCCCGAAGTGCGTCTCCTGCTGCGAAAAGGTGTCATCAGGCTCAGCAAAACGGCTGATGGGGCCCAGCGATCGGCTATGGCAGTAAAGTGCGCTGCTGAAGCGCTGCTGGATCAGCGCCGCACCGGGCGCGGATTCATGCCAGTGGGTGAGGTAGTGGCGGATCACGCCGCCAGTATCGGCCATGACTTCATGATCGAGCGGATTTTCTACGCGGCCAATCAACAGATTGCCGCGTGGGTGACGCAGCATAAAGCCATGCATCATCAGGTCATTAACGGCATCTTCCACCGGAAATTCCGGGGTTGAGATCCACAAATCGTCATACAACGGCTTCAATGTCGATCTCCTGAAACAAACGCTATTCCCGCAGGACGGGATGCCCGGTCGCCTGCAAACGGGCGTGGCCCTGGCTGACCGCTAATCGTGCGCTGGCACCCAAAGGCAGTGTTACGGTGTCAGCGGCATGACCAAAATCTAATCCACAAATCAGCGGCAGACCGGTGGTGTCACGCAGTCGCTGCCAGACGGTGCTGAAGTCAAACCCGTTGTCATATTCCGTCAGGGCTGTACTGGTGAAGCTGCCGGTAACGATCGCCCGCTGTCGCGCCAGAATGCCGCTCTGCTGCAGCTGAATCAGCATGCGTTCAATGCGGAACGGATGCTCATTCACATCCTCAATCACCAGAATGCCGTTCTCAAACTGCGGCATCCACGGCGTGCCAATCAGTGAGCAGATCATCGCCAGATTCCCGCCCCACAGTGTACCCTGCCATTCACCCTCGTCAGGCGTTTCGCTTTGCCATGTCACCTCTACTGTAGGTGAAGTCAGTGCCTGCCAGAAGTGGTGAAGGGTAAATTCAGATAAGGTCGCGGCGCCGAAGTTACCGGCCAGCATCGGTGCGCTGAAGGTAATCAGGCCGACCTGCGCCAGCAGGGCCAGCTGAATCGCGGTGAAGTCGCTGTGGCCGCACAGCGCCAGCGGCTGATTCAGCAGACGGCGTTGCAGGCCGATGTAATCGATGGACTCCAGTAACCGGCTGGCACCATAACCGCCACGCACCGCCAGCACCACATCGGGCAGCGTGCTGAGACTGGCAAGCTGGTTGATATCCGCCAGGCGCTCCGCGTCCGTACCGGCGAAGCGCTGAAAACGGCGGGTGATCACCTGCTCGTTCTCTACCTGATGGCCGGCCGCACGCAGTCGTGCAATGCCCTGCAGCGCCGCAGGCTGATTGTGACAGTAACCGGAGGGGGGAGATAAGACGAACTGAACGTGAAATCATCATACTTTCCTGCTGTTAGCGCCTGACTGACGGCGATGATGGCGAAAAGCGCCGCTGAAGTCACGGTACGCGCCGCATTTTCATGCATTTAGGATAAACGGTAATTTTGCTCTCAGGCTGCCTGGGTATGATAGCATTCGCCACAACAGCTACGAGATGAAAAATTGCTGAAAATCCGACACCTTATACTCTCAGCGTTACTCCTGACCGGCTGTGCCAGCGAGCCACCGCACCATGCCGTTAAGCAGCGCAACACGCCATTAACTCAGGCACCGCCGTCCAGCGTCAATGGCACCTGGGCGATGTTTACCGAAGATGCCGCCAGTCATTATGGCGTTGATGAGAAGTTGATCAGCGCCATTATCAGTGTCGAGTCGGGTGGAAATCCGGGCGTGGTGAGCCGTTCAAATGCGGTGGGGCTGATGCAGATTAAAGCTTCGACCGCCGGGCGCGAAGTTTATCGCACGCTGGGCCGTCGTGGACAGCCGTCGAATGCCGAGTTGCGCGATCCGGCCAAAAATATTGATATCGGCACCGCCTATATCCGCATTCTGCAGAACTCCGCGCTGTCGGGCATCCGCGATCCGCTGACCCTGCGCTATGCCACCATCGTCTCTTATGCCAACGGCGCAGGGGCGTTACTGCGGACTTTCTCCAGCGATCGCGATCGGGCCATTGCGATGATCAATGCGATGTCACCGGATGAGTTCTATCAGCATGTGCAGAACAAGCATCCGGCGGCGCAGGCCCCGCGCTATCTGTGGAAAGTCACCACGGCTTACCGCACTATCTGACCGGTTGTGATGAATCCTGCGGCGTGAGCAGTAGCCGCGCCGTGGGATAGTCGATGATCAGCACCTTGATGTAGCCGCCCAGCAGCGCACCGCGAATCGCCTGCGCTTTCTCTCTTCCGCCTGCCAGCCCGACCACCTGTGGACACTGTTTCACCTGCGCCAGCTCCATACCAATCACCGGATCTTCTTCTGCTTTCAGCACCGGCTGTCCGCAGGCGTCGAAATAGTGCAGACAGATATCGCCTACCGCGCCGCGCGCCGCCAGCGTTTGCAGCATCCTGCCATCGTAGTAGTTGCCCGAATTACGTAACAGCGCCGACGGCTCCAGATCGCCAATGCCGACAATCGCCAGGTCGACCTGCTCAAATTTACTCAGCACCTCGGCGACCTCTGCGTTGGCAGAGAGCCGCTGGCGATCGCTGACCGAATGCTCAATCGACTGGGACGGCAGCAGCCAGGCGGGGCAGTTCAGCAGCGCCGCCAGATTTTGCGTCAGAATCGTGGCCTGCACATTGCCGTTAGCCCCGACGCCACCCAGCAGCTGGATCACCCCTTTGCAGGCGCTGTTGAGCGGATGCAGCGCATCCACCATCGCCCGGATCGTGCCGCTCCATGACGAAATACCAATCAGCTCATCGTTTCGCAGTCGGGTCTCCAGATAGTGAGCGGCCGCCGATCCAATCGCCTGCTTAATCTGCAGCGACGACGCCTGGTCCGGCACATCCACCACAATCGCCTGCGGCAGGTTATAGGTCTGCTCAATGGCCTTTTCCAGCTCAGGGTAGACGTTGGCTGGTGGCACCACGCTGATCTTGACCACACCTTCTTTCACGCTGCGATTAAGAATGCGTGAGACAAACGACTGCGATAAGGTCAGCGACTGCGCAATCTCTGACTGCTTCAACCCTTCGACATAGTAAAGGGTGGCAATTTTCACCATCAGTCGCTGTTCATCCTGTTTTGCCATCGGTTTTTCCCTCTCTGATTCTGCCCGGTATTGTTAACCAGGATGATCAAAATCACAACGCAGGCTAATTTGTGATCGTTTTCGCTTTTTTGACGATCGCGCATTGGACGGCACGTCAGCGCGGGCGCATAGTCATTATGCATATAAAATCGCGTGTGAATATATATTCAAGCGGAGAAAAATAATGACTCGTCCTCTGATCAAACTGACCCTGCTCGCATCGATGCTCGCCTTTTCAGCGACCGCGCTGGCGGCAGAGCAAGGCCTGCTGGCGATTATCACCCCATCCCATGACAACCCGTTCTTTAAAGCCGAGGCGGAAGGGGCCTTAGCGAAAGCCAAAGAGCTGGGTTACGCCACGCTGGTGGCGTCGCACGATGATGACGTAAACAAGCAAAACCAGCTGATTGAGACCGCGATTGCGCGCAAAGCCAAAGCGATCATTCTTGATAACGCTGGTGCCGACGCCACCGTCGGGCCGGTGCAGAAAGCCAAAGATGCCGGGATCCCGACCTTCCTGATTGACCGGGAGATCAACAAAACCGGCATCGCGGTAGCGCAGATCGTCTCTAACAACTATCAGGGGGCGCAGCTGGGCGCGGAGAAATTTGCGAAATTGCTGGGCGGCAAAGGGGACTATGTTGAACTGCTGGGCAAAGAGTCTGACACCAACGCGGGCGTGCGGTCGCAGGGCTATCACGATGTGCTGGATGACTACAGCGACATGAAAATGGTGGCTCAGCAGAGCGCCAACTGGAGTCAGACCGAAGCCTTCAGCCGCATGGAAACCCTGCTGCAGAAACACCCCAACATCGTGGGCGTCATCTCCGGTAACGACACCATGGCGCTGGGTGCCGAAGCCGCGCTGAAAGCCGCCGGGAAAACATCGGTGATCGTGGTGGGCTTTGATGGCAGCGACTACACCCGGGATTCGATCCTCAACAAAGGCAATATTAAAGCGACGGTGCTGCAGCCGGGCTGGGATCAGGCGCAGATGGCGGTCACGCAGGCGGATTACTACCTGAAGAACGGCAAAGCGCAGAAACAGGAGAAGCAGCTGATGGACTGCGTGCTGATTGACGACAGCAACGCCGCTAAGCTGAAAAACTTCAACCTGGCGAAATAACCATGAAACGGATGCTGGCGGTATTGACCGGTATGACGCTACTCAGCGCCTGCACCGTGGTGGATCTGGATGCGGACGGTAAGCCGATCCTGCCGAAGGATCCGCACGCGAAACCCAGCTATACCACCCAGACACCGCAGCAGATTGCGGAAGAGACCTGGCAGCCGCGCGTGATGACCACCGCGAACAGCCATGCGCTGAGCTGGGCCGACATGGAGGCGAAAAGTCAGACGGTCAAACCCGGCGGGCGCGAAAGCGTCTTCGTGCGAGCCGGGGGGGACAGCCAGCGCCTTTGATGAGAGTAACCCGCGTGAACGCACGCTGACGCTGATGATTAACGGCAAGCCGGTGGCGGTCAGTGTCGGGCCGGTGCTGCGCAGTAACGCTATCCGGGATGCCGCCGGATTCCGTTTCGAAGAGTTTACCAATCAGGTGCAGTACGCCCAACTGACCCGGGCGCTGAACCGTCACGCGGTGAAGCAACTGCCACCGCTGGATGCCAGCTGGGTCAACCAGCCGGTGCAGGCGCTGCTGGCTGTAACCATCGGGCAGAACAGCGTTGAAGATGTGGTAGCGGTTGAGCTGAAGCGGGGGGACGCCCTGATGGACGATGAGATCATTCTGCGGGCCGAACAGATATCGATGCTGTTCCCCGGCACGCTGGCGCTGGATCGCGTCGACTATCGGGTCTGGCGCGGCAAAGTTAACGTCATCATCGGTGAGAATGGGGCGGGAAAATCGACCCTGATGAAAATTCTGGCCGGGGTACAGCAGCCCACGGCCGGTTCGCTGTTCCTGAATGGCGAGCCGCTGACGCTGAGCAGCACCCGCGACGCCGCCCGGCACGGCATCGGCATGGTGCACCAGGAGCTGAATCTGTTTGAGAACCTGACGGTGGCTGAAAACCTGTTTCTGGGCCGGGAGATCCAGCGCGGCCTGGCCCCGATCAACGAGGCGGAGCAGGCTCGCCGCACCGCCGCGCTGATGGCGCGCCTGGATCAGCCGATTTCACCCCATGAGCGGGTCGGTAATCTCAAGGTGGGTCAGCAGCAGCTGGTCGAGATTGCCAAAGCGCTGGCGGAAGATGCGGACATCCTGATCCTCGACGAGCCGACCTCGGCGCTGAGCAAAACCGAAGTGGAGATCCTGTTCCGGGTGATCCGCGACCTGACGCAGCAGGGCGTTACCGTGATTTACATCTCCCACCGGCTGGAAGAGCTGATGGCAATTGGCGACGTGATCACCATTCTGCGCGACGGGCGCTTTCAGGCCGAAGCGCCGGTCAGCAGCATCGATGTGCCGTGGATCGTGCGTGAGATGCTGGGCAGTGAACCGGTCACCACCTTCCTGCCGGAAGCGCGTGAGTTTGGCGCGCCGGTGCTGGAGGCGCAGCACATTACCTGCGTCAGCCCCAATGGCAATACCCTGGTGAATGACGTCAGTTTTCAGGTGCGGGCCGGGGAAATTGTCGGGATTTACGGGCTGATGGGCGCAGGCCGCACCGAGCTGTTTGAGTGTCTGCTTGGCAGTCAGCGCCACTATCTGGGCAAGCTGTGGCTCGACAGCAAACCGCTGCCGACCCGTCTGCCCACCGCTGACCGTATCCGCATGGGCATGAGTCTGGTGCCGGAAGATCGCAAACGCGCCGGGATTTTCCCGGTCTCATCGGTCGCCAGTAATCTCACCATCGCCAGCCTGTGGCGGCGTCTGTCGCATCGCTTTGCCATTGCCCATCAGGCGGAGCAGCAGGCGGTAAGCCAGACGGTGGGCAACCTGGCGATCAAAATCTCCTCGCCGGACGTGGCCATCAGCGCGCTGAGTGGTGGCAACCAGCAGAAAGTAGTGATTGGCCGCGCGCTGCTGACCAATCCGCGTCTGCTGCTGCTGGATGAGCCGAGTCGCGGCATTGATGTCGGTGCAAAAGCAGAGGTGTTTCGCATGATGGTGGCGCTATCGCAGCAGGGCATTGCAGTACTGTTCTCCACCTCGGACCTGAAAGAGATTATGGCGGTAGCCGATCGCATCCTGGTGATGTCGGGCGGCAAACTTACGGCTGATCTTCCCCGCGACCAGGCGGAAGAGGCAGCGCTGGTGAAAGCAAGTGCGCAGGGGTTCTGAGCATGAAAAGCAATGACAGCGTCGCGCTGACCACACTTCCGGCTAAGGCGTTCAGTTCACGTGAAAGCATTCTGCTGCTGCTTCTGAAGCTGCGCACTTTTATTGCGCTGATTCTGATCGTCGGCTTCTTCGCCATCACCGTGCCGGACTTTCTCGCCACCGGCAGCCTGGTGATCATGGTGAAACACATCGCCATCAACGCCTTTCTGGCGCTGGGCATCACCTTTGTCATTATCACGGCGGGAATTGACCTGTCGATTGGGGCAACGCTGGGACTGTGCGGCATGATCGCCGGCTGGCTGATTACCAAAGGCATTGTGCTGCCGATGTTTGGCATCGCTATTTTTCCCAGCGTCTGGGTGATTGTGCCGGTAGTACTGCTGATCGGCGCGCTGATTGGCGCGGGCAACGGCTGGATCATTACCCGCTACAACGTGGCACCCTTTATCTGCACCCTCGGTACCATGTACATCCTGCGCGGCGCGGCGATGCTCACCTCCGGCGGCGAGACCTTTCCTGGTCTGCAGGGGAACCCGCTGCTGGGCAACACCGGTTTCGATCGGATCGGTGCCGGAACCTTTCTCGGGCTGCCCTACGCCATCTGGATGATGGTGGTGCTGGCGCTGGTGATCGCCTACATCGCCCGTCGCCTGCCGTTTGGCCGTCAGGTCTATGCCATCGGGGATAATGAACGTGCCGCTGAACTGTCAGGTGTGAAAACCCGGCAGGTAAAAATTCTGGTCTACACCCTGTCGGGATTCTGCGCGGCGATTGCTGGCATCGTGGTCTCATCGCAACTGGTCGCCAGCCATCCGGCTAACGGCACCGCGTTTGAGATGAATGCCATTGCCGCCGTGGTGCTGGGTGGCACGTCGCTGGCGGGCGGACGCGGCACCATCCTCGGTACGCTGATTGGTGCGTTCGTCATCGGCTTTCTGGCGGATGGCCTGATCATGATGGGTGTCAGTGAATTCTGGCAGATGGTGATCAAAGGCATCGTGATTATCATCGCGGTGATCATCGATCAGACCCAGAGCCGGATGCAGCAGAAGGCGGCCGTGGTGGCTCAGAAAGCGTTAATCGAGGAGGGGACACCGGCAAAACCCTGACGGGGAAGTGCGTGGAACCAGACAGGGGGGAGCCGCTGTGTGATTTCTGGCAGCGGACGGCCCGGACGGCCTGCCCGGTTTAACGGGCAGAGTAGCGAACAAAGGGCGGTTCAGTTTATTAGCCCCTTTTTTTCAGGCACAAAATTTTTTAACCAACGTGAATATATATTCATAAACGATTTAAAATTCAGAGGTAGTGTATGAATCCTTTCAATCTTCCGGTCGATGACCTTGAGCGTCGGGCGCGGGCAATCCGCCGCCGCATCATCCAGCTTAACGCGGGCAGCCCGGCAGGCGGTCATACCGGCGCTGACCTGTCACAGGTAGAGATCCTCACCGCGCTCTACTTCCGCATTCTGAACTGCGCCCCGGATCGCACAGAGGACGATCAGCGTGACATCTATATCCAGTCCAAAGGGCATGCGGTGGGGGGGCTATTACTGCGTACTGGCGGAAGCGGGCTACTTCCCGACCGACTGGCTGGCAACCTATCAGCATGCCGACTCGCATCTGCCTGGCCATCCGGTACGGCAGAAAACGCCGGGCGTTGAGCTGAACACCGGCGCGCTGGGTCACGGCCTGCCGGTGGCGGTGGGCATCGCTATCGCGGCGAAAAAAGATAACAGCCCGCGCCGCATCTTTGTGGTGACCGGCGATGGTGAACTGGCTGAAGGCAGCAACTGGGAGGCGGCGCTGGTGGCGGCGCATTACGGCCTCGACAACCTGATCATCATCAATGACAAAAACAAGCTGCAACTGGCGGGCGCGACCCGCGACATCATGAACACCGATCCGCTGCCGGAAAAATGGCGCGCCTTCGGGCTGGAGGTCACCGAATGCAACGGCAATGATATGGCGGCGGTGGTCGACACCATTGAAAACCTGCCGAAGAACGGCAAACCGCAGGTGATTGTGGCGCATACCGAGAAGGGATTTGGCGTCTCCTTTATCCAGAGCAAGGCGGAATGGCATCACCGGGTGCCGAAAGGCGAAGAGATCGCACTGGCACTGGAGGAACTGAAAGATGAGTAATGCACAACATTTAGCAAGCGTCATGGTCACGGCCTTTATCGACGCGGTGAATCGCGGTGTGGATCTGGTGCCGGTGGTAGCGGACTCCACGTCGACGGCCAAAATCGCCCCCTTTATCAAGGCGTTTCCCGACCGGCTGATTAACGTCGGCATCGCTGAGCAGACGCTGGTGGGCACGGCGGCCGGTCTGGCGCTGGGCGGCAAAGTCGCAGTGACCTGTAACGCCGCGCCATTTCTGGTGTCACGCGCCAATGAGCAGGTAAAAGTCGACGTCTGCTACAACAACACCAACGTCAAACTGTTCGGGCTGAATGCCGGGACCAGCTATGGCCCGTTAGCCAGCACGCATCACAGCATTGATGACATCGCGGTGATGCGCGGTTTCGGCAACATCGAGATCTATGCGCCTTCCTGCCCGCTGGAGTGCCGTCAGATCATCGATTACGCCCTTGAGCATGTCGGGCCGGTCTATATCCGTCTGGATGGCAAAGATCTGCCGCAGTTGCACGAAGAAAGCTACCAGTTCAGGCCGGGCGCGATCGACCTGTTGCGTGAAGGCAGCGACATCGCACTGGTGGCGATGGGCTCAACGGTTCACGAGGTAGTTCACGCTGCTGAGCAACTGGCTGAGCAGGGCATTTCAGCCGGTGTGATCGCGGTTCCATCGATTCGACCTTGTGATACCCAACAGCTGCGCAACCTGTTAAATCACTACCCAGCGGTGATTACCGTAGAGGAGCATAACGTTAATGGCGGTGTCGGCAGCCTGGTGGCCGAAGTGCTGGCGGAAGGCGGCTGCGGCATCCCGCTGTTGCGGCTCGGCATTGCAGATGGGGAATATGCGATTGCCGGCGATCGCGCCTCGACCCGCGCCCATCATGGCATTGATGCCAGTAGCGTGGTGAACAGTGCAGCGCGCATCTGCGCAGGAGCATAAACATGGTGGGACCCCTGATTCTGGCGATCGACGAAGGCACCACCAATGCTAAAGCGATTGCGGTTGATCGTGATGGCCGCGTGGTGGCGCGCGGCAGCCAGAGCTTAACCCTGCAACACCCGCAACCAGGACTGGCTGAGCAGGACCCTGTGGCGATCTGGCAGGCGGTAAAAGAGGCCATTACCCATTGCCTGGCAGCCTGTGGTGGCGCGCCTGTCGCGGCTGTGGCGATCAGTAATCAGCGCGAGTCGGTGCTGATCTGGCAGCGGCGTGACGGCAAGCCGCTGACGCCGCTGGTGAGCTGGCAGGATCGACGATCCGAGTCACTCTGTCGCGACCTGCATCAGGCGGGCAAAGCACCTCGCATCACCGGTTTGACCGGCCTGGCCGTTGACCCGATGTTTCCGGCCGCCAAGCTGACCGGGATGCTGGCCGCCATTCCTGACGGCGCGGCGCGGGCGGCGGCGGGTGAGCTCTGTATCGGCACGGTCGACAGCTGGCTCAGCTGGCAGCTCAGCGCCGGCGAGGTATTTATTACCGATCATGCTAACGCCTCCCGTACTCAACTCTACAGCCTGCATCTTAATGACTGGGACGACGAGCTGCTGACGCTGTTTCAACTGCCGCGCGCCGCGCTGCCGCGCATCACCGCCTCAGCCAGTGAACAGGGCGTGGTCGCGGTGAGTGATATTCCCGGCTTAGCGCCAGGCACGCCGATTCTGGCGCGCATCGGCGACTCTCATGCCGCCTTACAGGCGCAGCGGCGCGGCGAGTCTGAAGTGGTGAAAGCCACCTACGGCACCGGATCTTCCCTGATGATGTCCATGGCGACGCCGCTGCTGACGGAAAATGGCCTCAGCACCACCGTGGCCTGGCATGACGGCACGCTGCGTTATGCCTTTGAAGGCAACATCACCCACACCGGTTCCGGTGCCGCCTGGCTGGGCAGAATGCTCGGCGTGCAGGAGCCGCGCGAGCTCACCGCGATGGCGCAGCGCTGCGACGACAATCAGGGCATCTATTTTGTCCCGGCGCTCTCTGGCCTGGGCGCGCCCTGGTGGGATCTGCAGGCGCGCGGCATGGTGTGCGGACTTACGGATGCCGCCACACCCGCCGTGCTGGCGCGGGTGGCGCTGGAGTCGATCGTCTGGCAAATCGCCGACGTCTTTTTTGCCATGGAGCAGGCCAGCGGCCAGCAGCTTCCGGCGCTCTGTGTGGATGGCAGCGCCACCGAAAATAGCTGGCTGATGCAGTTACAGGCGGATGTGTTACAGCGGCCGTTGCAGCGGGTGCCTACCGCCGAGGTCTCCGCGCTGGGCGCGGCACTGCTGGCAGGCAAAGTGCTGGGATGGTGGCAGCAGGGCAGTGATATGCAGGCGCTGCAGGGCGGCAGCGTCATCATGCCGCGTGAAGAGCACGCGCAGCGTATGCAGGAAAACTATAAAGGCTGGATTGACGCCGTTGCACGCTGTCGTTATCAGCCACATTAATCCTTATCCGGAGCAGAGCCATGTCAACACTTCCTCAGCAGTTAACCTTCGGCGTCATTATTGGCAACCGGGGTTTTTTTCCCAGCTATCTGGTGGGCGAGGCGCGCCAGCAGGCGGTCGCGCTGTTTGAAAAGATGAATATTAATACGGTGATGCTGGATGAGAACCAGACCAACCTGGGCGGCGTCGAGACGCGTCAGGAGGCGAAAACCTGCGCCGCGCTGTTTCGCCAGCATCGCGAAGCGATTCACGGCATTGTGGTGTTGCTGCCAAACTTTGGTGATGAAAAAGCCATCGCGGAAGCGCTGCGTCTCGCCGGGCTGAACGTGCCGGTACTGGTGCAGGCCGAGGAGGACAATCTGGATAAAATGGGACTGGCGACCCGCCGCGACAGCTTCTGCGGCAAAATTTCACTCTGCAACAACCTGCGGCAATATGGCATCCCGTTTACGCTGACCCGTCAGCACGTCTGCGCCCTGAGCGGCGACGTGTTTATGCAGGATCTGCAGCGGTTCAGCCAGCTCTGTCGGGTGGTGAATGCTATGCGGCGGGTACGCGTCGGGGCGATTGGTGCCCGGCCCGCCGGATTCAACACCGTGCGCTACAGCGAAAAGCTGCTGGAGAAGATGGGTATCGCGGTGGAGACCCTGGATTTATCGGAGATCTTTACCCGCACCAACCGGCTGCGCGATGACGATATCCGCGTGGCAGAGAAGCGTGAAATCCTGGAGGCCAACGCCGATGCGCGGGGGGATTCCGGGTGAAAAACTGGTGACCATGGCCAAACTGTTTGTGGTGATCAGCGAGTGGATCAGCGACAACGATATCGATACCACCGCCATCCAGTGCTGGACGTCGTTGCAGGAGAACCTGGGCATTAACGTCTGCTCAATCATGAGCGTGATGTCGGGCCAGCTGATGCCCAGCGCCTGCGAAGTGGATGTGATGGGGGGCGCTGTCGATGTATGCGCTCGCCAGTTGCTCGCTGAACCCCGCCTCGCTGGCAGACTGGAACAACAACTTTGGCGACGAGCGGGACAAATGTGTGCTGTTTCACTGCGGTAATTTCGCCAGCGCCAGCCTGGAGTCAGCGACCATGGGCACGGCGGATATCATCGGCACCACCGTGGGCAAAGAGAACACCTGTGGCGCAGTGCATGGCCGCATGAAGCAGGGCGATCTGACCTATTTCCGCCTCTCTACCGACGACTTCAGCGGCGAAATCAAAGCCTATGTGGGAGAGGGAATGTCGGTCACCGATCCGCTGGACACGGTAGGTTGCCGTGCGGTGATCCAGGTGCCGCAGCTGGAGACACTGCTGGCGTGGATCTGCAGTAACGGCTTTGAGCATCATGTGGCGATGAACCACTCTGCCACGGCTGGTGTGCTGCAGGAAGCGTTCAGTGAGTATCTCGGCGTGAGCTGCTACCGGCATCAGTAAGCGGTAAGGCGGAACGGCTGAAGGCAAGGGATGAAGCAGCCGGTGCGGTCACGATTCCGCCCGCACCGGCTTGTATGCCCGCCACGCCTGAAAAGGAAGGCAGGCACTGATTTAGCGCGCCATTCTGCGCACCTCGTCATCGTCATTCTGTACCGCAACCAGATCCACCGGTGGCAGATTGCCGCCGCTGAACTCCACCTGACGAATCGGGAAGGCGAAGCGGATATTTCGCTCTTCCAGTGCCGCCATCAGCTGCAGGTTAATCTCCTGCTGTATATCCATGTACTTATTGTAATCCGCATCCAGCACAAAATAGACCACTTCAAAGGTCAGTTTTGAATCCTCAAAGGCCAGGAAGTGGGCGCGGTCAAAACGGGTGGTCTCAACGCCCTGGATAATCTCTTTCACCAGCGGGCTGATCTCCCGGACCTGCTCTGACGGCGTGGCGTAGCTGATACCAAACTTAAAGACGATGCGGCGCTGCTGCATGCGCTTGTAGTTGTGGATCGTCTGCTGCAACAGAATGGTATTTGAGCAGACAATCTGCTCGCCACTCAGGCTGCGCAGTCGGGTGGTTTTCAGGCCGATGTGCTCAATGGAACCGGCAATGTCACCAAAGACAATAAAATCGCCATGCTCAAACGGCTTATCAAAGCCTATCGCCAGCGAAGCAAACACATCGCTCAGTACGGTCTGAATCGCCAGCGCAATCGCGATGCCCCCGACCCCGAGACTGGCGACCAGTGCGGTAATGTTGATGCCCATGTTCGACAGAATGGCCAGGAACATCATAATCCAGACCACTACCCGCAGCAGAATACCGAGGATCACCGTAGTGACCGGGTTGCGCACGTGCAGCGGGTCACGCAGCAGACTTTTCAGCCATAGCCGGATGCCACAGTCGAGCCACAGAGCGAGCTGTACAATCAGCGCCAGGAACCAGCCGTGCGCGATAGTTACACTCCACGACGCGGGCAGATCGACAAACTTCAGGGCAATCAGTAGCGAAAAGATCAGCAGCAGGGTCTGGCTGGTACTGCGCAATATCTCCACCAGAATCGCAGTGGCGCGAACATGACGATGTTCGCTGTAAAGGGCAATCCGGTTGGAGATAAAGCGAATCAGAGTACGTAATATCCAGTAAATCACCAGCGTGGATACCACCACGATGGCGCTGTTTAGCCAGAGTTCCTGATTAAAAAAGAGGGAGTGAAAACGACGTGAAGAGAGCCAGTTTTCCATTGGGGAGGGTCTCCTTGCTGGGTTCCGGTTTAAAAGAAAACAAGCAAGAAGCATAGCCTGGATGCGGCCCACCTGTGTGGCGCATCCGTAAAGCGGTTACTGGAATCGGGTCGATTTATCGCGAGCCAGGCGCTCAAGGGCAAAAATAATCTGCTGAAGCTGCCGCTCCTGCGCCGGGTTCAGCGTGGCAAAACGAAAGCTCAGTCGCGGTGTGATGCGGGTTTCATTTTTGCCGGTTACCACGCTACGCTCGCCAATGCTCAGCAGCTTTACCGGTACGTCAAAATGGCCATACTCGCCCAGCTCGACCCGGAACGGGTTGAAGCTGTCACCATCCTGCAACCCGTCCGGCAGCGCTTCATCGACCAGCACGCCGATACCGCCCAGCGACAGATCCTGCAGACGCAGGCGCGTTTTCCTGCCATCGGGCCACACGGTATAGCACCAGAACTGCGGCTCAAGCGGGGCGCAGACCCGGAAAAACTCACGTCGCTGGATCTGCCACAGCAGGTCTGGCAGCGGCGCGCTGAAAGCGGGTAACCCTTCAAACTCCACGATTTCCAGCGCGGCGAGGCTGAACTCCACCTTAGCGCCGTAGGTTTCCGCAGTGATACTGAGATCGTCGCTGGTCAGGGCATAATCGTTATCCAGATTATTACTGCCGAGGTCAAACAGCAGGCGATCTTCATCGGCAGCCAGCATCCGGCTGATAAACTGCCCACGCGGAAAGCGCACCAGTAATGGCGTCTGCAATCGCAGCAGATCTTTCATAACGCCAAGAACCGCCAGCGTGCCACGTTTTAGATATTGTTCCTGGTCGGCTTCTTTCACGTCCTGCTCCACAAGGGGGGTTACTTTATTGATGCGTTTTTTTTGCCTCGTCTCGGTTATCGGCGCGGCAAAAAAAAGCTTTAGCATGCTATTCATCAATAATAACTGTGAGCAGGCAGGCATTTTTTGAAAAGCTGGTTATACTTATCGCGGTAAACCGCTTGATTAATCAGGCGTTCACGATTTAATCAAAAAAAGGAAGGAGCAACAGATGGGTATTATTTCCTGGGTCGTCTTTGGCTTAATCGCGGGTATTCTGGCGAAGTGGATTATGCCGGGTAAAGACGGTGGCGGTTTCATTCTGACTATCGTTCTGGGTATTATCGGTGCAGTAGTGGGTGGCTGGATCAGTACGCTGTTTGGCTTCGGCCGCGTCGATGGGTTTAACTTCGGAAGTTTTGTGGTCGCTGTTATCGGTGCCATTGTGGTGCTGTTTATCTACCGCAAAGTACGCAGTTGACCGTAAAGGTTTAAACGAAAAAGGGGACGAAGCGATTCGTCCCCTTTTTTTTATCTCTTATTTTGCAATCAGAAGTCGTAACCGACTGTCGCCATTACACTGCGCTCTGCGCCCCAGTAGCAATAGCCCGTGCCGTAACAGCCCGCTACATAGGTACGATCGGTCAGGTTATTGGCATTGACCTGCACCCATGCACCTTTCAGGCTGTTGTTCCAGACGCCGAGATCGGCCCGCACTGACGCATCAAACAGCGTAACAGACGGCACACGCGTGGTGTTTTCATTGTCCGCCCACTGTTTGCCGATGTAACGCACGCCCGCACCCGCACTCAGACCATAATCAAACTGATAGTGACCCCAGAGTGCAGCCATGCTGTTGGGTGTGACATATGGCGTATGTCCGTCATTGCCATCCACCGACTCTTTAAAGCGCAGATGATTCAGCGTATAGCTCGCCACGGTGCTCAGACGCGGGGTTAACTGATTACGCGCTTCCAGCTCGATGCCCTGTGAATGCACTTTGCCTGATGGCGTATAAGTCGCCGTCAGCACGTCGCGGTTCGCCACATCTTTCTGCGTCAGGTCATAGACCGCCACGCTATAGAGATCGCGGGTGCCGACCGGCTGATATTTCACCCCGGCTTCATACTGCTCGGCGGTAGTCGGCTTCAGCAGATTGTCGTTGGGATCGGTGAGCGCGGTCGGAGTAATCGCCTGGCTCCAGCTGACGTAAGGCGAGATACCATTGTCGAAGGCATAGAGCAGTGCTGCGCGGCCGCTGATGTGATCATCCTGACGGCGGTCGCTGCCGCTGTTATTGGCGACAATGCGGTCATAACGACCGGAGAGATCCAGATGCCAGCGATCCAGCTTCATCTCATCCTGCAGATAGAGGCCGGTCTGATAGTAGCGACGGGTTTTATCGGCCCAGGTGTAATCAGGCATGTCGCCAACCTGTTCACCAGTCCGTGCATTAAGCTGGTTGGCCGAGCCGCCAGCGGCAGTGATCTCATTTTTATAACGATGATACTCAGCACCCAGGGTGACGCGGTGCTCCAGCTCGCCGGTATCGAACTCCGCCTGTAAGCGGTTATCGGTGGACCAGGCCGAGAGCGACGAGCGCTCGCCAGAGTAATAGCGGTTCAGCAGATCGGGATTCACGCTGTCCCAGCCAATCTGATAGACCTGATCGAGATCGACATTCGAGTGGCTGTAGCTGCCGGTCGAGGAGAATGACCAGACGTCGTTAAAGCGATGAGCGAAATCGAAGCTGTAGATCTGCTCGCGACGCTTGAACTGATCGAGATCGCTGTTGCCCTCATAAAAGCCGTTGCTCAGCTTGTAGCCGTTGTGTTCGGTGAGGCTGCCGTCACCCGGTACCGAACCGTGATAGCCGCCCGACGGATCCTTCTGCAGATAGGCTTTCAGGATCAGATGCGTATCTTCATCCGGCTGCCACATCAGCTGCGGCATCAGCGCATATTTCTCTTCGCGAGTGTGATCGTACTGGGTATCACTGTTGCGGGTCACGCCGGTCAGGCGAAACGCCCACTGATCGTTGATGGCATTGGTGTAGTCAAACATCGTGCCGGTGGTGGCGTTGCTGCCCGCCTGCAACTGGATGTGACCCTCTTCGCTGAACTGAGGACGCTTGGTGACCATGTTCACCAGTCCGCCCGGCACCGTCTGACCATAGAGCGCAGAAGAGGGGCCTTTGATCACGTCGATGCGCTCAAGGAAGGCGTTATCCACCTGCAGGCCGTTGAAACTGCCGCCGTCGCTCATCAGCCGCATGCCGTCTAGGAAGGTGTTATCGACATCGCCGCCATGGAAGCCACGCAGTGCAATAGTGTCGTAACGGGTTGCGGCACCGCCGAAGTTGGTGAAGACGCCGGAACTATAGCCCAGCGCCTGGTTCAGGGTCAGCGCGCCCTGATCCTGCATCTGCTGACGGGTAACCACGGAAATCGATTGCGGCGTGGTGATGAGCGGACGATCGCTTTTGGTTGCGCCCTGGCTGGTCGTCGCCAGATAGCCCTGGGTCGGCGAGGTCGAATCTTCCTGCGGTTGCGCGGTTACTACCATATCGGCAGCATAACTCAGAGCAGGCGCGGTCAGCGCCAGGGTGCATAGGGGAACATAACCTTTCAGCGACAATGACAGTTTCATCAAAATTCCTTTCTTGGCAAAGGTTCAGGCAGGTGAATAAAAGCTTTGATAGGCAATCTCATTATCATAATGAGAATTATTACCTTTTGTAAATTGGCTGCAATTTTGCCTGTTGATGAAAGAAGGTCAAGTAAAATTCGCGGAAATGAAGTGGGGATACCCCCGGCAAGGCCAGAGGTATCCAGAGTGGATTAAGGTTGTGAGGCAGACGCCTGCGGAATATCGTGGGCGCTGTTACAGGTTTTATCTTTCGGGCAGTACTTATCCAGCAGTTTCAGCGTGACGCCGTTGGTCCAGCCGAAGCCATCCTGCAGCGGATATTCACCGCCACCGCCGCCGCCGAGATTTTTGCCATCAACGACATATTTCTCCACCAGCTTATGCTCACGGTCATAGGTGTTCTGGACGTTTTGCAGGAAGCGTAATCCCACCTCTTTCGCCAGTTTTGGCTGGTTGTAATGCTCCAGACCTTCCACAGCAACCCACTGCAGCGGTGCCCAGCCATTGGGTGCATCCCACTGCTGACCGTTGTTCACGGTGGTGGTCACCAGACCACCAGGTTTCAGCAGCTGTTTTTCCACTGCGCTGGCGGTGCTTTCAGCCTGCTTATCGCTGGCGACCTGCAGATAGAGCGGGAACAGCGCGGCAGCAGTCAGCTGAGGATGGACCTGCTTTTTCTGCCAGTCATAATCGGCGTACCAGTTCTGTTTGCTGTCCCACAGATAGCGGTTGATCGCCGCCTGGCGCTTCTCCGCGCGATCGGCAAACTGCTTCGCCAGATCGCTCTGCTTGTTCATCTGATAGCCTTTCGACAGGGTCTGCTCCAGATGGAACAGCAGGCTGTTGAGGTCAACCGGGGCCAGCTGCGTGGTACGAATTGTCGACAGGTTATGCGCATCGGTAAACCAGCGCGAACTGAAATCCCAGCCCGACGCCGCACCGGAACGCAGCTCACGGTAGAGTTCGGCTTTATTGCGCTGCGGCGCTTTCTGCGCGGTGGCAATGTCATCCATCCAGGATTCTGTACGTGGCACGTCGCGCGCATCCCAGTAGCGGTTGAGCAGGCTGCCGTCCGCCAGCTTAATCACGCGCTTGCTGGCTGCGCCCGCCGCGACTTTATCGCTGTCTGCCATCCAGTAGTCATACTCTTTCTGCAGCTGCGGCAGATAACGGGTATAGGCTTTGCCGTTATCGTGCGTCGCCAGCAGATCGACCATCAGGCTGAAGAACGGCGGCTGTGACCGGCTCAGATAGTAGCTGCGGTTGCCGTTGGGAATGTGGCCATAGCGGTCGAGCAGCGAGGCGAAGTTATCCACCATATCCTGCACTTTATCCCAGTGCCCGCTCTCGGCCAGCCCCAGCATGGTGAAGTAGCTGTCCCAGTAATAGACTTCGCGGAAGCGCCCGCCTGGCACCACATAGGGTTTGGGCAACGGCAGCAGCGAGTCATACTGACCGGCGCTGCTGGTGGTGCGCGTCAGCACCGGCCACAGGCCATCAATGTGGTCACGCAGGTTTTGTCCGGCTGGTGGCACATATTTGTCACCGGCCGCGGGCAGGGTAAAGTTGGCATCCACAAAACGCTTAAGATCGAAATTGCGCTGTTTCTTCTGCATCTGCCAGTCGGCAAGAATTGAGGCGGGATCGAATTTCGGCACCGCGTCCGCAAAGGTCTTTTGATCGGGATAGAACTTCGCCTGTTGCACGGCATTAAACAGCGGTCCTAAACGAACGTCAGGCGGCTGCGGCTGATTATTCAGCATGCGACTGTTGTCGTCGGCCTGGGCAGTGAAGGCGGGTACGCTCAGCAGCAACGTGAGCAGAAAGGGCACATAACGCTGACGCCGTGGAGCGGCGTTTACCTCAATTTTTGTCATCGGTTTTTCTCCTTGTCCGAAACGCGGCCGCGCGTAACGCATTGACCACAGGACCAACTTTAGACCTTATCTGACCACTTCACCCTGAAGCGAGCCGGAAATGTGAAGCCACGGGAATTATTTTTATGGAAAAAACCGCTTTATTACGCTGGTTTTTTCTTGCTCTCACCTCGCTTTTCCCTGACGCTGAAAGAAAAAAAGGAGAGCAGGATGGAGATCATCTGGTATCACCCGTCGCAGTCTGCAGCGGCCTGGATTAACGGTTTACAACAGCGTCTGCCCCAGGCGCGGGTGCGTGCCTGGCAGCCAGGCGATAACGGTCCGGCTGATTATGCGCTGGTCCGTTCGCCCCCCCACAGAAATGCTGCAGGGACGCGCCACCCTGCGCGGCGTCTTTGCGCTGGGAGCAGGTGTGGACGAGATTCTGAAACAGCTGCAGCAGAACCCTGAGATGCTGCCCGACAGCGTGCCACTGTACCGGCTGGAAGATACCGGCATGGCGCGGCAGATGCAGGAGTATGCGGTTCATAGCGTACTGAGCTGGTTCCGTCGTTTTGACGACTACCGTCTCCAGCAGCAGCAACAGTGCTGGCAGCCGCTCCCCGCTTACACGCGTAAAAACTTTACTATCGGCATCCTGGGGGCGGGCGTGCTGGGGCAGAGCGTGGCGGAAAGCCTTAAACCCTGGGGATTCCCGTTACGCGTCTGGAGCCGCTCACCCAAAGAAATTGATGGCGTGACCAGCTTTTCCGGTCGCGATGCATTGCCTGCCTTTCTGCAGGAGACGCGGGTGGTGATCAACCTGCTGCCGAGCACGCAAGAAACCATTAATCTTATCGACCACCACTTTTTACAGCAGCTGCCGCACGGCGCTTTCTTCCTTAACATCGCGCGCGGCGCGCAGGTGGTGGAAGAGGATCTGCTGGCCGCGCTCAATAGCGGGCAGCTGAAAGCGGCGGCGCTGGATGTCTTTCAGGTTGAACCGCTGCCCGAAGCGCATCCGCTCTGGTCACATCCGCGCGTCACGATCACGCCCCATAATGCGGCGGTAACCTTGATCGACGAAGCTATCGACTACATCGCCCGCGCCATCACCCAGGACCAGGCAGGCGAGCCGCCGCAGGGCAGAGTGGATCGTCAGCGCGGCTATTAATGAACCGGCCCCGTCAGGGGCAATCAGCAGGAGAAGAGGATGTATCCGGTAGATCTGCATATGCACACCATCGCCAGCACCCATGCTTACAGCACGCTGCACGACTACGTGACTCAGGCGAAGCAAACCGGCATGAAACTGTTTGCCATTACCGATCACGGCCCCGACATGGCCGACGCGCCCCACTACTGGCACTTCATTAATATGCGCGTCTGGCCGCGCGTGATCGATGGCGTGGGTATTCTGCGCGGTATCGAAGCCAATATTAAAAATCAGCAGGGCGAAATCGACTGTTCCGGCCCGATGCTCGATGCGCTGGATTTGATCGTCGCCGGTTTTCACGAGCCGGTTTATGCGCCGCGCGACCGGAAACATCACACGGATGCGATGATCGCCGCAATGGCGGGCGGGCTGGTCCATATCATCAGTCATCCGGGCAACCCGAAATTCCCGGTCGATATCACGGCTATCGCCGAAGCAGCCGCGCACTACGATGTGGCGCTGGAGCTGAACAACTCCTCCTTTACCCATTCGCGTCCGGGCAGTGAACCGAACTGCCGGGTTATCGCCGCCGCCGTGCGCGATGCCGGTGGACGGCTGGCATTTGGCTCCGATTCCCACACGGCGTTTACGCTCGGAAATTTTGAACATTGCCTGCGCATCGCCCGCGAGGTGGATTTTCCTGAGGATCGGGTGTTAAATGTCACGCCGCGTCGCCTGCTCGACTTTCTGGAGCAGCGCAGCGGCAAACATATTGCTGAACTGGCTGACTTTTAATTTACTTGCCTCAAGGAAATCTGACTCATGAATGAGTTTTCCATTCTGTGCCGCGTGATCGGCTCACTGTTTAATCGTCAGCCGCAGGACCCGCTGCTGGTGCCGCTGTTTACGCTGCTGCGTGAAGGCAAACTGCAGTCGCAGTGGCCGCTGGAGCAGGATGAGCTGCTGACCCGTCTGCAACAGAACAGCGATCCCCAGGCGCTGGCCGCCGATTACAACGCGCTGTTTGTTGGCAGCGATTGCAACGTGCCGCCGTACGCCTCACAGTGGCCGGAAGGCAAAACGGAGCCAGAAGTGCGTGCGTTTTTAACGTCACGCGGAATGCCGCTGAGCGATGCGCCTGCTGATCATTTTGGTGTGCTGATGCTGGCTGCGTCATGGCTGGAAGATCAGTCAGCGGAAGATGAGAGCGCGGCGCAGATGGCGCTGTTTGAAGAGTATCTGCTGCCGTGGTGCGGTGCTTTCCTGGGTAAAGTGGAAGCGCACGCGACCACGGCCTTTTATCGTACTCTTGCCATGCTGAGCCGCGAAGCGATCCAGGCGATGTACAACGAACTGCTGGATAGCAGCGAAGAGACGCCTGACGCCTGATTCACCACGTCGCCGGGTGCGTACCCGGCGCACAGTGCTGAATCATCTTTCTCAATGGGTTCTGGGGGGGATTCTCTGGATACGGCATGCTTTTTTTCGGGTACCTGAACCCTCTTAATCGGCTCACAGGATTAACTGCCCGGGTCGGCAGCCATACAGTTTTGCGAGACGTTCACGCGTCTTTTTCTGCGGCTTACTTTCAATACGCTCCAGTTGAGAGATCGCACTTTGCGTGGTTCCCAACTGCTGAGCCACATCATGCTGGCTGAGCCCCCGCCAGATGCGCCAGGCCGCCTGAAGACTCACTTCCTGCTCAATCATGATCCCTGCAACGTCGTGCGGGATCGTCTCATCGTCGTGCTCGTCAGCCTCCACAGGAATAGTCTCCCATTCGCCATCGCTGGCCGAGAGCAGCCTTTCATATTCCGCCACCGGCAAGACCACAAACTGGGGTTTGCCTGCTTCATCATAGATGTACTGTTTTGACATAGTTTATCCGGGGTAATTGTGTGTCGCAGCAGAGGTCGTGAGTGCGTAAGGCTATGCCGGTATCCAAAAAGCTTTAGTAAGTGACGGATGTTCTTCTTGCTACCTCTGTAATTTCCAGAATCACCGGTTCGCCCCCGGTTAACGTAAAAAAGGACCCGGTAGTTGCCAACCCGCAGCCGGTAGTGATTATCTCTGCCCTGCATTTTTTTAATGTCCAGTGTGACGACCGGGAAACTGACTAACTCACCCACCTTCTGGTAAATGATTTTCTGATAACGTTTGTCGATCTTCATAAGGTGCTTCAATGCCCGCCTGGACCAGTCTACCCTGACCATTCTGCACCCCGTTTCAATGAACTTCGTCCCTGACTCATGTGTAAATAATAAGATAGCAATCTAATGCTATCAACATTATTTTTCTAATTATCTAATGTTTTGCTTCACCACGTCGCCGGGTGCGTACCCGGCGCACAGCCTGACGTCGCACAGAGCTGTGGGGTGCCGGGCAGCCAGGCGGCCGCTCGCAGCCTCACTCCAAACCCCCACGGCGTTAATTCGTAACAGGGCAGGTTATCCTTAACCTGCGGCGCAATGCCGGAGCCTGTGCGCTGATCGGTGGGATGCTGCTGCAACAGCCACGCGGTGCGCGCCAGCGACAGCCGGACCTGGCTGCCGTGGCGCTCAGTAATGCGTCGCCGTAATCCCTCCAGCACCGCCGCCGCCAGCAGATAGCCGCTGGCATGATCCAGCGCCTGCACCGGCAGCGGAACCGGTTTGTCGCTCTGCTGCCACTGCATGCCTCTTTCAGCAATGCCGCATCCCATCTGCACCAGACTGTCAAAACCCCGGCGATTGCGCCACGGACCCTGCCAGCCCCAGGCATTCAGGCCGGCATCAACCAGACCGGGTGAGAGTGACTGAAGGGTCTCCGCGTCAAACCCGAGCCGTTCCAGCGCATCTGCCCGATAGCCATGCACCAGCACGTCTGCTTCACGCAGCAGGTGGATAAACTGCTCGCGATCGGCGGGCTGAGTCAGATCCAGCACCGCTCGTCGCTTGCCGCAGCTCATCTCTTCATCCAGCGTCGGCTCCTGCCAGCCGGGCGGATCGATGCGCAGCACGCTGGCTCCCAGGCTGGCAAGAAAACGGGTAGCGACCGGCCCGGCAATAATCCGCGTCAGATCCAGTACTTTAATGCCCATTAAAGGACGGGCTTCGGCCAGCGGCCATTCCGGCGCCGCTGCCTGTTGTGTGGTCTGCCAGCTAAATAGCGGTTCGCGCTGCATGGCCTGGCCCTGCGGATGCTGCTGCCAGGCGGCGGCACTGCGCATCTCTGCGGCACAGCCACCCGCATCAATAACGGCCTGCTCCAGTTCGCTGGCCTGCCACTGTTGCACCTGCTGCGCCAGTGCTGCGCGATCGGCGTGCGCGCCCAGCACCCGCTCCATCGCCAGCCGGTGATGTGCGGCGTTGGTGTGCAGACGGATCCAGCCATCCTGACTGCGATAGTCACCGGCAAACGCATCCCACATCGCGGGTGCCGCGCGATTCAGCGGATGGAAGCTCTGCTGAAACCAGCGTGACGCCAGCCGGACGTTAACGGTGACGGGCGGAGAGAGTTCAGGGCGGGATGTGGCGATAAGCGCAGCAGCAGCCTGCGTTGCCAGACCGATACTGGTGGCCGCCAGTTCACTGACGGCAAAGGCAGAAGAGAAGGTGGCGCGATCAACGAAGGCGGGGAGAGGCCAGGCGGCGTCGCGACCTCGCAATCCCTGCTGCATCTGCTGCCAGAGAGAGGCGGCAAGCGGTGAGTCCATGTTGTGCTTCCTGAGAGAGGTGATTTCTCAAGCATAGCACGCGGGATTAACGCCGCCGCAGGCGCGGGAAGCGGGCATGCATCCGCAGGCTACGCAGGTTGATTACGGCAATAGCGGTGCCAAGGATCACCAGCGACGCACCGATAATCTTGAAGCTGTTGAGGCTGTCGCCCAGCACCACAATCCCCATCAGCACGGATAATACCGGCGTCAGCAGTGAGTAGGGCATGATCAGGTTAACGTTATATTTCTTCAGCAGCATATACCACAGCGTATAGGCGACAATCGACGAGGCGATAGCGCTGTAAAGAATGGCAAACCAGCCGTGCCAGCCCGCATTTTGCAGGGCGTAGAGCTGATGTGATTCCATCAACAGACTGGATGCGCCGACGACAGGAATGGCCAGAAACGCAATCCAGCCGGTCATGGTCAGCGGTTTAATCGGCGGTGACTTTTTCACAATCAGGTTGCTGACAGCCCAGCCGGTGGCGCTGCACAACAACAGACAAAGCACCCACCACGACGGAATCGTCGGGCTGCCGGACAGCACGACGACGCCGCTCAGCGAGATCATAATGCCCATCAGCTGCACCAGCTTCAGCTTCTCTTTCAGCACCACCATCGCCAGCAGCATGGCAATGGGTGTACCGAGCTGAACCACAATCGCGCCGGTACCGGCATCGGTATAGCGCAGGCCGACAAACAGCAGCGAAAAGTGCATAAAACCGAACGTGAAAGCCAGCAGCAACAGCCAGGGTAACTGCTGACGGTTAATCCGGCAAAACGGTACCAGTACGATGGCGACGACCACAAAGCGCATAAACGTCAGGAAAAGTGGCGGAAGCTCCAGCAGGCCCCATTTCACCGCAACGTTGTTGAAGGCCCAGATTGAAACCACCATCAGAATCAGAAAAAAATGCCGCACAGCCACGATAATATCCTTTCGATGTTTTTTTGCTTAGCCCGCTAATGATGGCACGAACTGCGGCATTGCAGCCAATCGCAGGGAGAAATTTTCTGCGATTGCGGCGCAGCCTGATGAGACTTTCGGGCGCGTTGCTGGCAGACTGATTTGAAACGACTTCTTAAAGGAACTGATTCGGTATGACCTACACGTCCGCCTTACCCCTTGCGTTAATTCAGCTTGAAGTCCCACCTGCAAACGTTGTCTCAGAGATTGGTGAACAGCCGCGCTGGTTCATCGACGCGTTAAACCTGCAACCCGATGAATACCTGATTGTACGGCCCCATCTGGGCGAGGCGCTACCCGCTTTCGACCAGATTTCCGGGGCGATCCTCAGCGGTTCCTGGGCGATGGTCACCGATCACGCTGAATGGAGCGAACGCAGCGCCGTATGGATTCGCGCAGCGATGGATCACGGCTTGCCGCTGCTGGGGGTCTGCTACGGTCACCAGCTGATGGCCTATGCGCTGGGTGGCGAGGTGGCGGACAATCCCAATGGATGGGAACGCGGGCTGTTACCAATCAACTGTATGCCGGAGGCGCAGCGCGATCCGCTACTGAAGAAATTGCCACAGGACTTCAGCGTCTGGCTGTCACATCGCCAGTCGGTGATCAGCGCGCCACAACAGGCGCAGGTGCTGGCTGCCTCTGCGCGCGATGGCTGTCAGATTGTGCGCTATTCGCCGCAGGCGCTATCGGTGCAGTTTCATCCTGAATTTTCACGGCACATCATGAACATTTGCACGCCCGAAGGCTGTACAGAAGATGGGGCAAACGAGATGGAGGGGAAAGACTGGGCGCGTGAGTTGCTGGTGGCGTTCTGGCAACAAACGCGCCCTGCAATGGCGCAAGCTCAGGGTGCGTAGTGACGCGTGCAGCGATAGACCCAGGCGGGTGGCACGTTTTTCATCACCCGCTGGCGCTCCCAGGTGAAGTAGCGCGACAGGTCTGGCTGAGTCAGCGAGGTATACTGGAACTGTACAAAGACGCCGTTGGGCCCGAGGGCGTTATACACCGCACGCAGAATCGCCTCACGCAATTCAGTGGGTAATGAGAGCAGCGGCAGGCCAGAAAAGATCACGTCATATTCTCCGCTCAGGTATTCCGCTGAACAGGTGCGCACCGTCATGCGCGTATCATCCAGCGCATTAAGCTTATCGGCCAGCGTGCTGCTGATCTCAAAGGCATCCAGCGTGGCATCGGGTGACATCTGCGCCAGTATCTGCCGCGTCAGTACACCGTCGCCCGCGCCGAGTTCGGCAATACGTAACTTTTCAGGCCATTCCACCGACGCAATCATGGTGCGGCACAGCGCCTCTGACGAGGGCGTAATGCTGCCCATCTTGCGCGGGTTGCGGATAAACTGATGCACGAAATTGGCTTTAGCGCGCATCAGGGTAAAAGCTGAAGCCAGCATGCTCATCTCCAGAATGAATTCATCCTCACGTTGACCCCTTTGTGCCGCACAAGTTTCTCTCTGACCAGCCTTTTGGGTAAAAGTCGGAATTATCTAAAGACGAAGCGTAAACACCCCATTCCTTCGGGGCGGTCACAGTTTCCGGTTAACAGAACTGACAGGCTCTTGATGATGCTTCATGTTAATAATAAGTTTCATCATTGTTACATCAGTCACCTGTCAGGAGAATGATCATGCGTTATGCCGCCCCCGGAGAACAGGGTTCTCTGATTACCCTACAAAAGAATTATGGCAACTTCATTAATGGTGAATTCGTCGCGCCGGTGAACGGCAACTACTTCACCAATACCTCCCCGGTGAACGGCTCTGCGGCCGGTGAGTTTCCGCGCTCAGACGTTGCCGATGTTGATAACGCTGTGGCTGCTGCGGCGGCGGCGGCGGAAGCCTGGGGCAAGACCTCGCCGCAACAACGCTCGCTGCTGTTACTGAAAATCGCCGATCGGCTGGAACAGCATCTGGAGACGATGGCGGTCTATGAAACCTGGGATAACGGTAAACCGGTTCGCGAAACCCTGGCGGCCGATATGCCGCTGGCCGTCGATCACTTCCGTTACTTTGCCGGTTGTGTCCGGGCGCAGGAGGGCAGTGCCGCCGAGATTGATGAGTTTACCGCCGCCTATCATTTCCATGAGCCGCTGGGCGTGGTAGCGCAGATCATTCCATGGAACTTTCCGCTATTAATGGCGGCGTGGAAACTGGCTCCGGCACTGGGCGCGGGTAACTGTGTGGTGCTGAAACCGGCTGAGCAGACCCCGCTGTCGATCACCGTTTTTGTCGATCTGATTAAAGATCTGCTGCCGCCGGGTGTGCTGAACGTGGTGCATGGGTTCGGCAAAGAGGCGGGTGAAGCGCTCGCCTCCCATCCCGGCATCGCCAAGGTAGCCTTCACCGGCTCTACCGCAACCGGCGGTCATATTCTGGAGCTGGCAGCAAAAAGCCTGATCCCCTCGACCGTCGAGCTGGGCGGTAAATCACCTAACATCTTCTTTGAAGACATCATGCAGGCGGAGGAGAGCTTTATAGAGAAAGCCGCCGAAGGCGTGGTGCTGGGCTTCCTGAATCAGGGCGAAGTCTGTACCTGTCCGTCGCGGGCGCTGGTACAGGAGTCGATCTACGAACCTTTTATGGCAGCCGTGATGAAGCGGGTAAAAACCATCAAACGTGGCGATCCGCTGGATACCGAAACCATGGTGGGCGCGCAGGCGTCGCAGCAGCAGTTTGATAAAATTCTCTCTTATCTTGAGGTTGCCCGACAGGAGGGCGCGGAAGTGCTGGTGGGCGGTGGCGTAGAGAAGCTGGATGACTCACTTAACAGCGGCTACTACATTCAGCCGACACTGCTGAAAGGCAACAACAGCATGCGCGTTTTCCAGGAGGAGATCTTTGGCCCGGTCATTGGTATCACCACCTTTAAAGATGAGGCGGAAGCAATCAGTATCGCCAACGACTCCATCTATGGGTTAGGTGCTGGCGTCTGGACCCGCGATATCAACCGTGCTTACCGTGTGGGCAGGGCGATTAAAGCCGGGCGCGTCTGGACCAACTGTTATCACCTCTATCCGGCGCACGCCGCCTTTGGCGGTTATAAGAAGTCGGGTATCGGGCGTGAGACCCACAAAATGATGCTGGATCACTATCAGCAGACTAAAAACCTGCTGGTCAGCTACAGTATCGAGCCGCTGGGCTTCTTCTAGTTCTGGCCCGCAACCTGCCAGGATAACCCTGCACTCTTCCCTCAGAACCACGCTACGGCGTGGTTTTTTTTGCTCCACATAGCCGGGCATGCTGAGAAGCATCAGAAGCATGGCGATGGCTGCAATGCCGATAAAGAACAATTAATCAGTCCTTTCTTAAAGCGACGCCGGGCCGTTTTGCGCTTCGCTTACCTCGCTTCACGACCACCTCATCCTCAGCCCTTTCTGAACCGTCCCATAATGAAACAACTTACTGATTTGTAATCATTATCTCACTGTTTTTACGCTAAAAACTGCCACGTATTACGGTCACCTCGCCGTTAACCTTCATTACGGTCTGGTGAAACAGCGCCATTTTTTACATGAGTTTTTTTAATGCTGACTACAGAGGGATCTGGTTTCTGTGTAAGAATACTTCATAGTTACTCATATTGTTAGGAATAATCCTAAGCAAGTGATTAAAAGTAACACATATTTGCACTAAGTAAATTACTTAAACTTTACTTAAGTAAAATCTTATGAAAGTGGCCCGTTGAAATTTTGTCAATCTTCTGTAAACTCGCAGCTTATGTTTACAAAGGAATTGTGATTTCATACCTACGGGCAGGATATACCTGGCTCGTGCGGTAGCTATGAGCTTATACACATCTTGTAACTTACTGAATGTGATCGTAAAAACAGGAAAATCAGTCTTTGCGCTGCGCTTTTTTCTTTTGTCAGCGAATAGCGTCACAAGTGTAAATCTGAGTCAATATGTCCGTTTTTCGGCCAGGGATGGCATAAGTAAAGCTTGGGTTTTGCCTGCCTCATCCAATCTGACGGAAAAAAATAGATCATGTTTCTGATCATTTATCGCCAGCTCAGATTTCTCCCTGCGCCCGTCCCGGTCGCCAGAGTTGCTTTTTAATAGTTAACGTTAGTTGATCTGTTAACGTGCCACGCCATGGCACTTTAACGCTATTTGCTTAAGGTTTTTCTTTTAGGCTGGCACTAAGTGGCGCTCTCTCAGCACCACATCCCCGATTTTCATTACTGACAACCGGCCTCTGGCCACTCTCCAGGATATGAATGGAACACAACATGAAAAAAATGGTGAAGCTCCGTATTGCGTTAGGCCTGATGTTTGTTTTTTCTGTCGCGGGTTGTAAAACGCCGCCAAAAATGACGGATGACACGCTGGTCACCAGCACCGTGGATGGCGTGGTGATCAGTCACCGTTATGCGGTTAAACCGCCTGCGCAGTTCAGCCCGGTCAATGAAACCTACCGTGCGCTCTATCCCGCTTCAGTGATGAGCCATCCGAGTTTTGGCGGCAAGGTGGTGGAGACGCTGAAAACCGGCGAAAGCTACACCGTGATTGGTCAGGTAGAGAACAACTGGCTGGCGCTGGGTGAACCCGCTCAGGCGTCAGCAGAACCTGAACCGGGTAAAGCCAGCAGTGCCGTTAAAGAGTCAGCGTCCTCCGCAGCACCGCAGGCAACCGTTCAGCTGACCGGCTATGTGCCGTTTCGCGCCGTGGTGAAAAGCGAGCTTTACGATCAGACGATCAAGGCTGACCAGCCGAAGCGCCGGGTGCGCAGCAGCAAGAAGAAAACCTGTGTTGCGGTAAACGGTGACAGCACCGCCTGCCAGAACAGCACTAACGGAACCTGGATTATTAACTAATCGCACTAAGCAGGGAGGGCGGGATAATGACAACAACGCAATGGCGTGGGGCGCTGATAGTGCTGCTTACGTGGCTGATGACCGCGTGCAGCAGCACTCCACAGCCCGTTGCCTGGTACAACCTGGACGTTCAGGCGCAAAACCAGGTTAACGGCGGTGCGCCGCTGAAAATCCGGGTGGTATTACTGACCTCCGATGCGGAATTTATGTCGGCTGACTTCTACTCCCTGCAAAACCAGTCCGCTACCGCGCTGGGTAATGCGCAACTCAATACGCAACAGTTCTTCCTGACTTCCACTCAGCCCCATAAAACGCTGCGGATTAAGAGTCTGCCCGAGGCGCGCTTCATCGGCATCATGGCGGAATATCAGGCGCTGGATGGCAAGGTCTGGCGACTGTCGCTGCCGGTTCCCGAAGGCGAATCACCCTCATTCTGGGCGTTCTGGAAGCGTGACGATGGTGAGCTGAATGCGCGCATCGTGGCGGGGATTAACGGCCTTCGCGTGGAAAAACAGTGATGTCTATGAACAGAGCCGAAAAGGTGGTCTGGACCGAGGGGATGTTTCTGCGTCCTCACCATTTCCAGCAGTCTGAAAATTATCTTCTCAGCACCCTGCGTGAGTGGGGCCAGTCGCAGCGCGCCTATACCTGGGGCTTTTACGATCTGGAGTTCGATGAAGCGCTGCTGCGCCAGGGGAAACTGGCGCTGAGCGCCGCCAGCGGTTGTCTGCCTGACGGCACGTTTTTTGCTTTCAGCCAGCCACAGCACGGTCCGGCCCCGCTTGATCTGCCTGCCTCCGTTGACCGCAGCAAAGTGGTGCTGGCCATTCCGGCACGCCGCAATGGCCGCGAAGCGGTGGCCTTTCAGGAGTCGCAGGATTCTCTGGCGCGCTACCTCGCCTGGGAAGCGGAAGTGGAAGATGACAATGCCCAGGCCGTGGGCAGCGCCACGGTGCAGTTCGGCAAGCTGCGTCTGCGGCTGATGCTGGAACAGGATCTTACCGCCGAGTGGACCGCCATGGGCGTGGCTCAGGTGATTGAAAAACGCAGCGACAACCACATCCGGCTCGACAGCGACTACATCCCGCCGATGCTGACGCTTAACAGCAGCCGTCCGCTGCAAAACATGTTCAACGATCTGCACGGGCTGATCCAGCAACGCAGCCAGCAGCTGAGTCAGCGTGCGCCGGGCACCGGTCGTTTCAACAGCGCGGATATGGTCGATTTTATGCTGCTGGCGCTGCTCAATCGTCAGCTTGGCCTGCACACTCATCTGCAACATCTGCCGCTGCTGCATCCTGAAACGCTCTACAGCCACTGGCTGCAACTGGCGGCGGAGCTCAGTACCTGGACGCCAGCCCGCGCGCCCGATGGCCTGCCGCTCTACGATCATGACGATCTGCACAGCTGTTTTAGCCGCCTGTCACTGCTGCTGCGTCAGGGGCTGTCCCAGGTGATGGAAGAGAGCGCGATTCAGCTGCCGCTGATTCAGCGCTCGCACGGTCTTAACGTCGCGACCGTGCCGGAGAGCAGTATGGTGCATGAGTTTGGCTTTGTGCTGGCGGTGAAAGCCAGCGTGCCAGCCGACACCCTCAAAACCCACTTCCCGGCGCAGATGAAAGTCGCCCCGGTCAGCAAAATTCGCGATCTGGTGCAGTTGCAATTGCCCGGTCTGGCACTTCGGGCGATGCCCGGCGCGCCGCCGCAGATCCCGTGGCATGCCGGATACAGCTATTTCGAACTGGATAAGAACAGCGAGCTATGGAAAGAGATGGAGCGCTCGGGCGCTTTTGCGCTGCATCTTGCCGGTGAGTTTCCAGGTCTGAACATGGAGTTCTGGGCCATTCGTAGTCAGTCAGAATCATAAACTGAGCACGCAGCATGATGCAGGAACAACAAAAATCACACAGCGATCTTGCGCCGGAGGCCAGCCATCAGAATGTGCTGGTCGCGGCGGCCAACCCCCTGATTAACGCCATTCCTCAGATCCGTCACTCGGTATCACATGAAGACCCGGCGCAGCTGCGTCAGCAGCTGATCGATCAGATTCGGCGCTTCGAGCTGAGCTGCCAGCAGTCAGGCCTGGGCTATGAAGTGATCATCGGCGCGCGATACTGTCTCTGTACCGCGCTGGATGAGGCGGCGGCGCTGACGCCGTGGGGCAGCCGCGGCGTCTGGACCAGCAATGGTCTGCTGGTCACCTTTCACAATGAAACCTGGGGCGGCGAAAAGTTTTTTCAGCTGCTGGCTAAGCTGTCGCAGAACCCAAGACGCCACATTCTGATGCTGGAGTTGATCTACTTCTGCCTGCTGCTGGGGTTCGAAGGACGCTACCGGGTGCTGGACAACGGTCGCTCGCAGCTGGAGACCATCAAACAGCGCCTGCTGCAGATGATCAAAAGCGTGCGTGGCAATTATGCAGCAGCGCTGTCTCCGCATCCCACCGATCAGCCGGTCCTGCGCAAATTGTGGCGGCCAATGATCCCGCTGTGGGCCTGTGCGGCGGTGGCGGGGCTGGCGGCCTGCCTGTTCTATATCGTGCTCAACTGGCGTCTCGGCGATTACACCTCGCCGGTACTGGCCCGTATCTATCAGACGGCGCTGCCGGAAGTGAAGATCGGCAACCCTGCGCCACCACCACCCGCCACGCTGAATCTGCGCGCTTTCCTGAAACCGGAAATTGATGCCGGGCTGGTAGCGGTGCGTGACGAAGCGGACCGCAGCGTGGTGACGCTGAAAGGGGACGGACTGTTTGCCTCGGCGGCCACCGAAGTACGTGGACGTTACACCGACGTAATCCAGCGCATCGCTGCTGCCATGAACAATGTCAGCGGCCAGATTCAGGTGATTGGCTACAGCGATAACGTGCCGATCCGCAGTGCCCGCTTCGCCTCCAACTTTGAGCTTTCGCTGGCGCGTGCCCGGTCAGTACAGACCCTGTTGCAACAGCAGCTGGCGCAGCCGTCACGGGTGAAAGCGGAAGGGCGCGGTGAAAGCAATCCGCTGGTGCCTAATAACAGCGCAGAAAATCGCGCACGTAATCGTCGTGTTGAAATTACCCTGCTGGTGGCACCGGATGCGACGCATGCCGAACTCAACGGCCTGGCGAGAGGGAACTGATCCATGCTGAATATTCTGTTTGCGGTGCTGACCAGCCGCCTCGCGTGGGGCTTTGTCGGCATTACCGCGCTCTCTTTTATCATCTGGGTGATTGGCCCGGTGTTCTCAATCGTCGATTCGCGCCCGCTTGAGCCGGAGCAGAACCGCATTATCAGTATCGCGCTGCTCTATCTGGTGTGGGGCTTAGGCCAGGCGATTCCACGGCTCTATAACATCTGGCTCAATCGCAAGCTGATGTCGAGCCTCGAAACCGGCAAAAGCGATGCGCCGGAAGCCGATCGTCAGCGCCTGACCAGTGAAGAGCAGGTGCTGGCAGGGCGTTTCTCTGAAGCCACTGACATGCTGAAAAAGGCGCACTTCCAGCGCCACAGCAGCAAGGGCACGCCGTTCTGGGCACAGCGCTTTGGCCGTCAGTATCTCTATCAGCTGCCGTGGTACATGATCATTGGCGCGCCCGGTGCCGGTAAAACCACCGCGCTGGTCAACTCGGGGCTGCAGTTTCCGCTGGCAGATAAATTCGGCAAGTCGGCGCTGCGCGGCATTGGCGGCACCCGCAACTGCGACTGGTGGTTCACCAATGACGCGGTGCTGCTCGATACCGCCGGGCGCTACAGTACCCAGGAGAGTCAGCAGGAGCGTGATGCCAGCGAATGGCATCATTTTCTCGACCTGCTGCGTAAATATCGCGGACGTCAGCCGATCAACGGCGTGATCGTCACGCTGAGCGTTTCCGATCTGCTGTCGCAGTCGCCCGAGGCGCTGCGTAATCAGGCGCTGGCCCTGCGTCAGCGGCTGATGGAGTTGCACGATCGCCTTGGCATCCGTTTCCCGGTCTATGTGCTGGTCACCAAAGCGGATCTGCTCAAAGGCTTCCGCAGCTACTTTGCCTCGCTGGATAAAGCGCAGCGTGAACAAATCTGGGGATTCACCTTTCCCTGGGCGAAAGCGTCCGCCGCCGATTTCGAACTTAATAACCAGTTCCAGCAGGAGTACTCCCTGCTGCAACAGCGTCTGGATGCCGGACTGGCCGATCGGCTGCTGACGGAAAGCGACGCGCAGGCGCGGGCAGAGAGCTATCTCTTCCCGCAGGAGTTTGCGGCGCTGCGACCGTTGCTGGCAGACGCGCTCGACACGTTGTTTGCCCGCTCCGATTTTGAAACCCAGTTCGCACCGCGCGGTATCTACTTTGCCAGCGGCACCCGGGAGGGACTGCCGTTTGACCGGGTGATGGGCGAGCTGAACCGCGCACTGAATCTGCCGGGGCAGCAGGCTGGCGAGTCAGGAAGCTGGGATAAGGTCGATAAAGAGTCGCCCATCCCGCAGAACAAAGGGCAGAGCTTCTTCCTGAAAGGGGTGCTGGAAAATGTGATTTTCCAGGAGTCCGGTCTGGCGGGCAGCAACCGCTGGTGGGAGCTGCGCAACCGCGCCGGGCTCTGGTCGGGTTATCTGGCGCTGCTGCTGATATTGCTGGTGGCCGGGGCGCTGTGGCTCACCAGCTACAGTAAAAACAAAGCCTATCTGCAGGAGATGGCCGCTAAAGCGCCGCAGGTTGAACAACTGGGCGATCAGCTTCAGCAGCAGGTCAATGGCGATCTCTTTGCGCTGGTGCCTTATCTCAACACTCTGTTGCACCTGCCGGAGAGCGCCGACTTCTCGCTGGAAGCACCGCCGCTGACGCGCCGCATGGGGCTTTATCGCGGCACCGAGGTCAGCGATGCCACCCGTGCGCTCTACGACAAGGCACTGAAACAGCTGCTGTTACCGCAGGTGGCGCAGAACATCACCCGCTGGCTGCGTAATGACAACGGCAGTGATGCTGACTACAGCTATGAAGCGCTGAAGGCGTATCAGATGCTCTATCAGCCAAAGCACTACGATGGCAAATTCCTGCAGGCGTGGCTGATGCTCAACCTGTCACGCGAACTGCCGCAGAACGTCACTCAGCAGCAGGTGAAACAACTGGCGTGGCACCTGCAACAGTTGCTGGAGACGCAGATTCACTCGTCGCCGTATGCGAAGGATGAAGCGCTGGTAAAGCGCGAGCAGGCGCTGATTAATCAGATGCCGCTGTCACAGCGCGTCTATGGGCGGCTGAAGCGCCTGCTGCAACGTGATGACAGCCTGCAGCCGGTGACGCTGGCGGCGCTGGGTGGCCCCCAGAGCGAGCTGGTGTTTTCCCGCAAAAGCGGTAAATCGGTCAATGACGGTGTGGCGGGTCTCTATACGCCGGATGGCTACTGGCAGCACGTGGATAAGCAGATTGCCCCGGTGACCCAGGCGTTGTATCAGGACGATCTCTGGGTGCTGGGCGGCGCGGCGCCGCAGCAGAAAAGTGAGCAGACGGATCTTGCGGTGCGCCAGCTCTACGTGCAGGACTATATCCGGCAGTGGGAGCAGTTTCTCAGTGACATTCAGCTCAACAGCAGCGCCGATCTCTCTCAACGCATCAACACCGCCCGTTTGCTGTCGGGCAACCATTCGCCGCTGCGCCAGCTGGTGATCAACCTCGGTGGTCTGCTGACGCTGAACCGGGCGCAGCCGGATGAGAAAACTGCGCAGGCAGCAAAGCCGTCGGATAACAGCGCCACCCGCACCCTTGAAGCGCTGTTTACCTCGCCCGAGGCCAGTGCCGCGCGCGGACAGGCCGCTACTCAGGCATCCCCGGAGCAGGCCGTCGCGCTGCACTTTGCGCCGGTTCTGGAGCTGGCCCAGCCGCTGCAGCAGGGCAGTAAGGTGCTGGCGGTGGATGACTTCCTGCATCAGATTGACGATCTCTATCGCTACCTTACCGCCGTGCAGGATGCGGCGAACAGCGGGATGCCGCCACCGGCCAGCGATGCCATCAGTCGTCTGCAGGCCAGTGCCGGCCGTCTGCCGGGTTCATTGCAGAACATGGTTTCCAGCATGGCGGTGGGTGCCAGCAGCGACGCACAGCGCCGCGATATGGATAACGTCCGCAAACGCATCACCATGGAAGTGGGCAGTTTCTGCCGCCAGGCGATCGCCGGTCGCTATCCGCTGGTTCGCTCTGCGCGCAGTGAGGTCACACCAGACGATCTGGCGCGGATGTTTGCACCCGGCAGCGGCATGATGGACAGCTTCTTCCGCGACAACCTGGCCAGCAAAGTCGACACCACCAACGCGGCGTGGCGCTTTACGCCGGGCATTGACGGTAAAACCCTGCCGGGAGGCGAAGCCCTGCTGCGGCCCTTCCAGCAGGCGCAGTCAATCCGCGATGCCTTCTTTGCCAATGGTGCGACCACGCCCGGCTTCCGCGTCACGCTGCGCACGGTAAAAATGGATAACGACATCCTTAACCTGACGCTGGATGTGGATGGGCAGATTTTACGCTACAGCCACGGACCGCAGGCGGTACAGATGGTCAGCTGGCCCGGCCCCGGCGGCACCAGCCAGGTGCGGATGCAGCTGGGTCTGACCAACGGCACCACCTCCACGCTGGTCACCAGCGGTCCCTGGGCGCTCAATCGCTTCTTTGACCGCGCCCGGCTGACAGCGGCAGGCGGCCTGACCCGCGAAGCGAGTTTCAGCGTGGACGGTCATATGGTCACGCTGTCGTTCACCCCTGGCAGCATTCGTAACCCGTTCCAGCTTCCCGGCTTTAGCTGCCCCTGAAACAGGACCCGACAATGACTCATTACGCTGCACCCTGCTGGTACGGCAAAGTGCCCAGCGCGGGTGACTTTGTGAAGCGCCGCTTCCCGGACGTGCTCTATCGCCAATGGTCCAGCTGGTTTCAGGTGGGCCTGCATCACTGGCAGAGCAGTCAGGAGAGTGATAACGCCCCGTCGCGCCCGTTCCTTAACGCGCCGGTCTGGAATTTTGTGGTGCCGCCGATGCTGGGCAGCCAGCTGATTCAGATGGGCTGCCTGATTGCCGCGCGTGACAGCGTGGGCCGTAACTACCCACTCTGCGCACTGCGCCACTTCACGCCCGCCGAGTGGTCGCCAGCCCTGCTGGCGCGCTCCGGCGAGTGGTATCAGCAGGTGGGCAACACGCTGCTGCGGGTGGTGCAGGGCGGCGGGTCACCGGAGCAGCTGGATCAGGCGCTGATCAGCATTCCTCAGCCGCAGCCGCCGCAGGAGTCGGACGAGACGTCAGACATTCTCAACGTCATCGGGCATGGCGATACCCCTTCGACACTGAACTGGACACTGCCGGGCGAGAACTTCGACCCGCAGTTCTACACCAGTTTCTGGTGGACCAATCAAAGCGACGGTTTTCCGCTTTATACCCAGGTTCACAGCGGTAATTTTACCGCCCAGCTCTTTTCATTGCTGTTTGATCCGGCCGGAGGGGCAAAGCCGGGACGAAACGGACTTTATCCCCCCGATGTTTGAATCCTGAGGCGACACGCATGACGATGAATACAGAGGCTCTGCTGGCTCCGGTCAGCGAGGACAATCCCGGCGGCGATAACCTGGAGTACCACGCTGATTTTCAGGCGATGGAGCAGGCCAGCGCTGGTAAAGCGGAGCAGCAGTTCGGTAATACCATCATTCCGGCAGAACCGGCCGACTGGAACAGAGTCGAGAAGCTGGCGATAGCGCTGCTGGCGCGCAGCAAAGATTTGCGGGTAATGCTGGCGCTGACCCACGCCTGGACCGAACTGAAAGGGCTGCCGGGCTATGCCCAGGGCCTGAAGCTGATTGAACAGGCGTTGTTGCTCTACTGGGAGCCGCTGTGGCCCCGGCTGGAGGAGTTCGGCGAGCAGGATCCCTTCTACCGCATTAATGCGCTGGCGTTGCTGGGTGACAAAACTGATCTGAGCGGCGCGGTGCGTCAGTGCTGGCTGCTGCGCTATCCCTCTGACGGCATCACGCTGCGCGATGCGGCCGCCCTGTGCGACGGCAGTAAAACCGAAGTCGCGGACTATCCTGGCGGCCTGCCGCGTCTGATCGACGAACTGGCGCGCGGCGACCAGCCTGGTATTGAGGCGGTGCTGCAGATTCATGAGCGGCTGCAGACCATCTGCGAAACCGTGACCGAACGACTGGGCGAAGCCGCGGTGCCGGAACTCACACAGCTGCGCAGACAGATTGCGTTGATCGCTGAACGTTGCCAGGCCACCGATCTGAATGCGCTGATCCCCACAGCCGCCGTGGAACAGCCCGCAGAAACCACGGCATCGCCTGCACCGGCCAGCCCGCGCGCTGCCGCTGACTGGCGCACGGTGCAGATCAGTTCCCGCGCCGACGCGCAGCTGATGCTGGAGAAAGTGAAGCTCTACTTCACCCAGCATGAGCCGAGTCATCCGGCCCCGCTGATGATCGACCGTGTACAGCGCTTAATCGAGCGCGACTTTCTGGAGATCATCCGCGAACTGGCACCCGACGGCCTACATCAGCTGGAAACCATTTTCGGACGTCGCGATTAAGCAGGCGTGACGCACACACACTCAGCGGGACCTGCGCGCCTGCTGTGACACTTTATCCGCGCATCATGTATGGAGAAAACCATGGCAACAAGCAAATCCAGTGGGCAGAAGTTCATTGCCCGCAATCGCGCGCCTCGCGTTCAGATTGAATATGACGTGGAAATTTATGGCGCGGAACGCAAAATTCAGCTCCCGTTTGTAATGGGCGTGCTGGCGGATCTGGTGGGTAAACCGCTGGAGCCGCAGCCAGGCATTGATGACCGTAAATTCATGGAAATCGACATCGACAACTTCGATGAGCGCATGAAAGCACTGAAGCCGCGCGCCGCGTTCCAGGTAGACAATACCCTGAATGGCGAAGGCAAGCTGAACATCGATCTGACCTTTGACAGCATGGATGACTTTTCGCCGGACGCGGTGGCCCGCAACGTGGAGCCGCTGAGCAAACTGCTGGAAGCGCGTACCCAGCTGGCGAACCTGCTGACCTATATGGATGGCAAAAACGGTGCGGAAGAGCTGATTGGTAAGGTGCTGCAGGATCCTACGCTGTTGCAGGCGCTGACCCATCTGCCAAAGCAGGATGAGGCCACTGAAGGTAAGGAGCCGCAGGCATGACGCAGACTTCACAACAACCGCAGTCGCAGGGCGCAGCCAGTTTCAGTCAGGATGAGTTCAGCGCGCTGCTGAATAAAGAGTTCCGGCCAAAAAAGCGATCAGGCGCGTGCCGCGGTCGAAAGCGCGGTGAAAACCCTGGCACAGCAGGCGCTGGAGAACACCGTTACCGTCTCCAGCGATGCCTATCGCACCATTCAGGCGCTGATCGCGGAGATCGACGAAAAGCTGTCGCAGCAGGTGAACCAGATTATTCACCATCCGGAGTTTCAGTCGCTGGAAAGCGCCTGGCGTGGCCTGAGCTATCTGGTGAACAACACTGAAACTGACGAGATGCTGAAAATCCGCTTTATGAGCATCTCCAAGCAGGAGCTGGGTCGTACTCTGAAGCGTTACAAGGGTGCCGGCTGGGATCAGAGCCCGCTGTTCAAGAAAATTTATGAGCAGGAGTATGGTCAGTTCGGTGGCGAGCCGTTTGGCTGCCTGGTAGGCGACTACTACTTCGACCACAGCCCGCAGGATGTTGAGCTGCTGGGTGAGATGGCGCGTATCGGCTCAGCCGCGCACTGTCCGTTTATCACCGGCACCGCGCCCGAAGTGATGCAGATGGAGTCCTGGCAGGAGCTGGCGAATCCACGCGATCTCACCAAAATCTTCCAGAACACCGAATATGCTGCCTGGCGCAGCCTGCGTGAGTCGGAAGATGCACGCTATCTGGGCCTGGTGATGCCGCGCTTCCTGGCGCGTCTGCCTTACGGCATCCGTACTAATCCGGTCGACAGCTTTGACTTTGAAGAGCAGACCGATGGTTCCGATCATGGCAACTATACGTGGAGCAATGCGGCTTACGCGATGGCCGCCAACATCAACCGCTCCTTCAAAGAGTATGGCTGGTGCACCGCAATCCGCGGCGTGGAGTCGGGTGGGGCAGTGGAAAATCTGCCGTGCCACACCTTCCCGAGCGATGACGGCGGCGTGGATATGAAGTGCCCGACCGAAATCGCCATCAGCGATCGTCGTGAAGCCGAACTGGCGAAAAATGGCTTTATGCCGCTGGTACATCGCAAAAACTCTGACTTCGCTGCCTTTATTGGTGCGCAGTCACTGCAGAAGCCGATGGAATATCACGACGCTGATGCCACCGCCAATGCCCGTCTGGCCGCGCGTCTTCCTTACCTGTTCGCCTGCTGCCGTTTCGCGCACTACCTGAAGTGCATCGTGCGCGACAAGATCGGCTCTTTCCGGGAGCGTGATGAAATGGAACGCTGGCTGAACGACTGGGTGATGAACTATGTCGATGGCGATCCGGCTAACTCCTCGCAGGAGACCAAGTCACGCAAGCCGCTGGCGGCTGCCGAGGTGAATGTGGAAGAGCAGGAGGATAATCCTGGCTACTACTCCGCGAAATTCTTCCTGCGTCCGCACTACCAGCTGGAAGGGCTGACGGTTTCTCTACGTCTGGTCTCTAAGCTGCCGTCGCTGAAAAATGATAATGCGTAAGGGCTGAAAGGGAGGCGTGATGCCGGGGATGACCTGGCATCATTCATCCTCTGAATTACAGGTTTATGAGGCGCGAAAGGTTTTTGCGCCTGATGGCTGACAGAAAGGTTGCTGAGATAAATGTCAGAGAGGATGACAGGATGCTTAAAAAGTCAGCTCTGCACCTGCTGCATTATCTTCTGGTATTTATTTCTTCTCTTATTTTAATAACCTGTGCAGGTTCTTAGCTTTTCTCACTGGAGTATTGTAGTGCGAGGAAAGATTGTTAACGCAGTTCTGGTTAATGTTTCTATGGATGGCGTCAATATCGCTTTATGCCGTAGCAGAAAAGTTGAAGCAAATTAATTAACCGGCTTTCTGCGCGCTATTTTAATTAAAATAAAAACAAAGGCCAGGCAGACAGCGGTAAAGAGAATTTTACCGGCAATGAGACCGGAAGAAGAGAGAGTAAATTCTTCATAGCGAGCAACCAGATATATCGAACCAATAATATCAGCGATGACGTAAAGAGAAAGCAGCGACAACACGACTATCAGGAAAAGTGAGATGATCTTTTTCATGTTCATTCCTTCTGTGAACTTTTTAAGCGCCTGCCTACTATAAACTATCGGCCAGGATTATGTCTATGAAATGACCACCTGAAAGCGCGGGATGCAGCAGGGTATCAGGTTATTGATGTTGGCCTCGCCATGAAAAACGCATACTGATTTTTGCCTGGTTAAATAACTGGCAATACGACGTCTGAAATATGGTTTATGACGATATTTCAGAAGCAAGGCAAAGGTAAAATATGGACTGTTTTATTCAGCCCCATGCTTTTCTTTTTGCCATATCCTTGCTTTTTTGAAAGCAATAATCTCAACCAATAAAGAGTGAAAGATAATGGCTATTGATATGTTTATGAAGGTTGACGGAGTCACCGGCGAGTCTAAAGACTCTAACCACTCTGGCTGGACTGATATCACCTCTTTCTCATGGGGTGCTTCTCAGCCAGGTAATATGTCTGTTGGCGGCGGCGGCGGCGCCGGTAAGGTTAACTTCAACGACCTGCACGTCAATGCACTGATCGACAAATCCACCACGGCGTTGCTGAAGAACTGCGCAAGCGGTAAACACCTCGCTAAAGTTGAACTCTCAATCTGTAAAGCAGGTGGCTCTCAGGTTGAGTATGCACGCATTACCCTGGAAGACGTTCTGGTGACCGCTGTGAATTACAATGGCTCCGACAACGGCGACACCCTGGGAATGACCTACTCCTTCCAGGCTTCTAAAGTGAAGCAGCAGTACTGGGAGCAGAGTTCTTCCGGCGGCAAAGGCGCAGAGAGCAGCGCCGGCTGGGACATCAAAGGCAACAAAGAAGCGTAATGTTTTATAGCCGCCTCCCCTTCGGGGGAGGCTTTAAAAGGAGTTCTGCTATGGCACATTTGAGACCTCAGTTTTCGGCCGCCTGGAATCGCTTCTCTGAAGTCAATGTTGGAGTAGAGAAGGTGGGGGGAAATACTGGGTGGAAAAGTAGAGGCGAATATCACCGCCGGAATTTTCGAGAATGCCTGCCCAATAAGAATGAGCTATGTTCTTAATTACACTGGTGTTCCTGTTCCCGCAAACAGCCGTTATGCGACCGTAACGGGTAAAGACAAAAAGCGTTATATGTTTCGCGTCAACGATATGATGGACTTTTTAGTCGGTGCGTTTGGTCAGCCAGACCTGACTGTGACCTCACCAAAACCCGGCTCATTTAACGGTAAACAGGGGATTATTGTGTTTCAGGGGAGTGGCTGGAGCAATGCCCGTGGGCACGTGACACTCTGGAACGGCAATATCTGCTCTGATACCTGTCACTTCCTGGGTGGCGCAGAAAATGGTAGTTTTGTTCCTGATGTTGCCTCCTTGTGGATACTGAAATGAAAAAATTCCTGATGTTATTTGCTCTGACTTTATCTCCTGCGGCGCTGGCGATAACGCCACCGGCGCCAGACTCCTTTAAGCAACCGGAGATTTTCAGCAACTGGCTTCTGAACCGTTGTGCAGGAAAAAGCTGCGACTGACAAGGCTTTCACCGATGATGCATTTAAAAGCGCGTCAGCCTGGTTAGAGGTAAGTCATCTCCCTGTTGAAGCATTCAGTGATGGTGATAAGTTAATCAATGAGTATCTGAAGATGAACCTGACTGGCTCGGTCACAGGAAACTTCAATATGATGAAATGCACGTTGCTTTCCCAAAGTCAGGATGCAAAAACTCTCTATAATAAGTATAAAAAATAGATATCTCATATGAAAAATTATTTATTTTTAATGCTGTGTGTCTCAGTTATTTACGTTCCCCTCGTCCACGCGATGAGTGATTGCTCAAAGGGAAATAACGTTCAGGAAGTTAATGAATGTGCAGAAAAAAATAAAACAGAGTCAGAGCTGAATTTAAATAAAGAGTACAAGGCTGCGAAGGCTCGAATTGAGAAAATTTATAAGGGCCATGGTGAGGAGTCAAGCCAGTACAGAAGCGCCTTTGTTGATACTCAGCGTAACTGGCTTAAATACCGTGATAGTCAGTGCGGTCTTGAAGCCTATGCCGCTGAACAAGGCAGCGATGCTTATGAGAGTGCCATAAATTTCTGTATTGACCGTCTCGATCAGGAACGCACTGCGATTCTGAAGCAGTTACCTTATTGATTATGCCTCTGGCTCATTTCTTTCCCGGCCTGACACACTCTTTATAGTGGATGGTGAATGTTGTGTTGCAGTGTCAGGCCAAAGCCTTATTGCCACCAGATGATCTTGTTTAAATGAAATTCAAACAGGCCAATCATTTCTGATTTATATAAAATAAATATCTATTCGTTTCCGTATTAACGTTATGCCATTTTAATTCGAAAATTTATAAGCTGTGATGTAATGCATTTAATTTATTAAGCAGTTGCTCTGTTAATTTAATTAATAAATTTATCGCCACTATTATTTAAGATAAAAACAACTCCCAAAATTAAATCCCCCCCGCTTTCTATACCCCGCGCCTTTCCCGAGAGGTGCGCGGTATAGATGCCGAACCGCTAACCGCAGGAATCCGTTATGCGCTTTACGATAATAACGACTAAACCCGGCCAACAGCCGCCGCAGACTCATTGTGATTTCTTTCCGCCCGGCGGCACCATTGGTCGTGGTGTGGATAATAATCTGGTGCTGCCGGATGACGATCGCACACTCTCCCGCCTGCAGGCGATTGTGCACATCACGGCAAATGGCGAATGTCGCCTGACCAACCGTGGCAATGTGACGCGCGTGTTACTCAACGATATTCCGCTGGAACGCGGACGTCAGGTTGAGCTGCAGGATGGAGACATACTGGGCATCGATGATTACCAATTGCTGGTCAGCGATCTCAACAGTGCACAGCAACCGCAGAGTGAAAGAGCTGTTCCGCGTCCTGAGCCGGTGCAGCCCGTAGCACCCGCTCGCGAACCGGCAGCGGAAAAAGCCAGCACCACCGCCGCCATTCCCAGCGAAATCTGGGACAGCCTGGCGAAAGAGTTTTCGATTTCGGACGATCTCTCTAAACGCAAAGCTGCGCCAGAGATGCCTGAGGCCCATCCGCTGACTGCGCCCGCTCGTCCTGATCGTAATCCGGAAGATCCGCTGGCTCAGCTGATTAACGATGCGCCGCTGGATTATGGTCAGCAGCCAAAAAACAGCAGCCTGTTTGATGAAGGCGATGCGCTGTTCGGGCAGCAGAGTATTTTTGACGACCGGACGCCAAGCACGCTGTCTGCTCAGCAAAACACGGCGCCACCGCAGGCTGAAACGCCTGCCGCTGAACTTGATCCGCTGAGCCTGTTTGACGGCGAGAGCAGCACGGATGTGCGCAACCATGATGATCCGCTGGGTCTGATGATGGGCAACGCGGTGCCGCTGGCGCAGCCGGAGCTGACGACGCCGAAACCGGCCACGTTGCATGTGTCACCTCAACCGGTGGCAAAAAATGAGCCGATGGCCGCACATCCATCGGAGCAGGCTCCCGCCAGCCTGACCGACATGGATCATTCACCGCTGTTCAGCTTCGACGAATCACAGCATGAGACTCACAGCCAGCCTCACCCTGAGGCACAGCAGCAGACACCGCTGATTGACGAGGAACTGCCCGGCCAGTCTGACGCGGTAAATCCACAGATCGATTACGGCGGAATTACGCTGCCCACGCCGCAGGCGGTACAGCGTACGCCATCCCCGACGCCGAAAGGGCGGTTGCGCATCGATCCCGTAGCTTCCGGTCGCCACCATGCCGCCGCTGCGCACCCGACGACACCCAGCGAAAGCAGCGGTGATGCTCTCAAGGGCGAACTACTGGATGCGTTGCTGGAGGGAATGGGTCTGCGCGACCTGCAGCCGACGCCGCAATTTGACCGTGAGCAGATGCTGCAATTCGGGCAGATGCTGAGCATGTTTTCGCAGGGCACGGTGGCGCTGCTCTCATCGCGTTCGATCCTCAAGCGCGGTGTGAAGGCTGACATGACGGTGATCCTCGACGACGCCAACAATCCCTTCAAGCTACTGCCTTCGGGCAAAACCGTCTTAATGCAGATGTTTGGCAGCCGGATGCCGGGCTTTATGCCGCCGCGTCAGGCAGTGCGTGATGCGCTGATCGATCTGCAGGCGCACCAGCTAGGCATGATCGCCGGTATCCGCGCCATCATCGCCTCAATGCTGCAATCCTTTAACCCGGAGCAGCTGGAGGAGGAGGCGCGTCAGGCGGGATCGGTATCACGTATCGGCCTGCCGGGCAGCCGTAAAGCGGCGCTCTGGGAGCATTTTGTTGAGCGCTACGGCGAGACGGCGGGCGAGATTGAAGATGATTTCCACACCCTGTTTGGTGAAGCGTTCCTGCACGCCTATGACCTGGAAGTTAATCAGTACAAAGACTCACAAACCCACACGGATGACGCATGAATATCACTATTGCCTCGACGTCGAATCAGGGCGATCGCGCCAGTAACCAGGATCAGATCGGTGATGTCATCGGTAAGCGCTCGGCCTGCTTTGTGGTCTGCGACGGTGTAGCCGGGTTTCCCGGCGGGGATATCGCGGCATCGATTGCCCGTAGCAGCCTGCTGCAGTCGTTTGATGGCGATGCGCATCTCAATGCGCAGTCGATTCGTAACTACGTCAATCAGGCTAATCACGCCATCCGCCAGCAGCAGAAAGCCAGCAGCGAACACAGCCGGATGGGCACTACGCTGGTCAGCCTGTTCATCGACCGCGACTACCATCTGGCCTGCTGGGCCCATGCAGGCGACAGCCGCCTCTATCTGTTCCGTCGCGGCTATCTCTATCTGGTCACCACCGACCACAGCCTGGTGCAGCAGATGAAAGATGCCGGACATCGCACCGAAGGCATCAACAGCAATCTGCTCTATTTTGCGCTGGGTATGGGCGATGAGCAGCGCGACGCCAGCTACAGCGAGGTGGTCGGGATTGAAGATGGCGACGCCTTTTTTACTCTGTACCGATGGTTTCTGGCACGGCGTGACGCTGGAACAGATGCAGCAGTCGCTGCACATGGTGAATACGCCGGAAGAGTGGCTGACGCTGATGCAGCAAATCATCAGGAACGATCAGCCCGATCAGGGGCAGCAGGATAATTTCAGTGCGCTGGCCGTCTGGATTGGATCACCTCAGGACACCACCTTGCTGCACTCGCTCTCTGAAGCGGCGCAGTTCTTCCCTCTGCGAGATTGAGAACGCCAACATGAAATATGGATTACTGGGTCTGGCTGCGCTGCTGCTCAGCACGCAGGCTTATGCTGAAAACTATCGCATCGTACAGTCCCCGGCACAGAAACTGGATGTCTGGATTGATGACGTAAAAAACAATCAGCTGTCGAGCTGGTGTAACAGCACCATTAACCTGCGCATCGTCACCCTTGGCGAAAAAAACGCCACGGTGCTGAAAGATTTTCTGCCGCGCGTTGCCGGACTGATGGCGTCGCAGTGTAAACCGCTGCAACAGTTGCACTGGCAACTGACCGATGCGCAGGGGAGTGAAATTGCTACTGGCAGCGCCGCCCGTGCGCAGCAGTGGAAAACCGTGGTGACGCCGCCCGCGACTCAGCCGGTCCAGCCGACGGCTACAGCGGTCCCCGCAGACGCACTACGCAACGCCGCTCAGGCCGACACGTCGCCGTGGCTGCAATTCAGTCTGCTGGACGGCTGCCATTTCCGTACCTGGTGGCAGCACCCGGCACAGGGCAGCGCGCTGTTTGTTCCGGCAAATCAGGGGCTGATCTGTGGTTCGGATGGCTGGCTAAGCGGACACAGCCGACTGACGCAACAGGGTAACGGCGCACCTGCGGCAGTCGGCGTGACCTTCCTGCAGGGTTTTCCGGTGATGGGATTGAGCAATCAGTCGCCCACCGCTGAACTGCACATCACCACGGTCAACAGTGAACGCATGGTGCTGAGCAACGAAAAATCCCCGGATAGCTGGCTGATTCTGCCGTTCAGCAACCGCTTTAACGGCTGGCAGGCAACGCGTCAGGTGGTGGTGCAGATGCCCGTCAGCGAAGCCGCCGATCAGAGTGCGCTGCAGGCGCGTCTGCAGGAAGTCCGTAAAGTCTGGTCGCCGTGGATCAGTGGCGATGCCGCACTGAGCGTGCAGCTGGTGGAAAAACTCCATCCTGAACTGAAAGATCCCGCCGCTGCGGTCTACCGCACTCTTAACTGACGCAAAAGGAGTTTGCATGGAATCCTTACAACACCGCCTGGCCAGCGCCACCCTCGGCGAGACGCTCGCTGACGTGACCCGCCAGATTCAGGCGAATCCGGCGAATGCTGACCTGCGGGCAGCCTTTGTGCAGCTGCTCTGTCTTTCCGGCAACTGGGCGCGCGCGCAGACGCAGCTGCAATCCTGGCTGGCGTTAAGCCCGCAGGCGCAACCGACAGTTAATCTGCTGCAACAGGCGATCGCCGGTGAGCTGCAGCGTGACGCGGTGCTGCGTGGCGAGGCCCAGCCGGTGCTGCCGGGCAGCGCCTGGCACTGGTGCAACACGCTGCTGGCCGCCTTGCAGGCCGAAACGGCGGGTGATGTCGCGCGCGGCAGCACGCTGCGGGCTGAAGCGCTTGAGCTCGCGGCGGCCAATCCCGGCACCGCGACGCAGCAGGATCAGCCCACCGCATTCAGCTGGCTGATGGATGGCGACAGCCGTTTCGGGCCAGTGTGTGAAGTTATCAGTCAGGGCCGCTATTACTGGATCCCGTTTGCCGCCATTCGTGAGATGCAGTTTCAGGCACCCGCCAGCGTCACCGATCTGGTGTGGCGTCACACGCGTGTGCAGCTGGTTGATGGCAGTGAGCAGGTGTGCCAGATCCCGGCGCGCTATCCGCTGCTGGCGGCATCTGACGAACGTTTTCTGCGCGCCAGCGTCACCGAATGGCAGCCACTGGGCGACGATCCGGACCAGTTCATCGGTCAGGGGCAGAAAATGTGGCTCAGCGACAGCGCGGAATTTTCGCTGCTGAGCCTGCAGCAGGTCGCGTTTGACAGCGTTGAGTCCGCCGATGAGCCATGATTCAGGCGCGCAAAACGACGGCTATGCCCAGCTGCATGGCGGCTTTCGCGCGCGCAAAAAGCGCGATGCGTTAACCGCCCGCGACAAGCTGCAATCCTCGCTACTGGATCGCCTGACCGACAACGCGCCGGATAAACAGCAGGAAGCGGACAACAGCATGCTGATCACTCACAGCACGCTGCGCCGCCACGTACTGCGCGATCTGCAGTGGCTGTTCAACACCATCAACAACGAAGCCCAGCAGGATCTGAGCGGCTTTGATCAGGTGCAGCGCTCTGTCTGGAACTTCGGTGTGGCACCGCTGGCCGGGCAGAACGTCTCCGATATCGAATGGCAGGATATGCAGCGCAAAATGACCAACGCCATTCTGCACTTCGAGCCGCGCATCCTGCCGCAGGGTTTACAGGTGCGCTGCGTCAGCGATCTCGGCTCGCTCAGCCTGCACAACGTGCTGTCGATTGAGATCAAAGGGCGGCTCTGGTGCGTGCCTTATCCGCTGGCGTTTCTGTTCCGCACTCAGGTTGATCTGGAGAGCGGCCATTTCGAACTACAGGATGCAGGGTAATCATGGACAGCAATCTGCTCGACTATTACAACCGTGAACTGGCCTACCTGCGTGAGATGGGGGCCGAGTTCGCTGCGCGCTACCCTAAAGTGGCAGGACGTCTTGGCATGCGCGGCATTGACGTGGCGGACCCCTATGTCGAGCGGCTGATGGAAGGTTTTGCCTTCCTGACGTCGCGCGTGCAACTGAAGATGGATGCGGAGTTTCCGCGCTTCTCGCAGCGTCTGCTGGAGATGATTGCGCCATCCTATCTCTCGCCAACGCCGTCAATGGCGATCGCTCAGCTGACGCCGGACAGCCGCAAAGGCGACATCACCCAGGGCTTTCGCGTGCCGCGCGGCACCATGATGGAGAGCCAGAACCTGAAAAAAACCGGCGTGACCTGCAGCTACACCACCGCGCACGATGTGGTACTGCATCCGCTGCGCATCAGTGAAGCCAGTCTCGGCGGCGTGCCCGGCGATCTGCCCTCTGGCGAGCTGAAACTCGGCGGTCTGGGCGCGGTCAGTGCGCTGCGTATCCGCATCAGCTGCGAAGGGATCTCCTCGCTGAGTCAGCTTAGCGTGGACGATCTGATGCTGTTTCTCAGCGGCCCGGATATCCAGGCACTGAAACTGCTGGAGCTGCTGATGCAGCACCGGGTGGGCATCGTGCTGCAGTCGGTTGAGAAGCGTCCGCAGCGTCAGGTGCTGACAGATGACGCGTTACAGCAGCAGGGCTTTGCGCCGGAGCAGGCGCTGCTGCCGGACGATCTGCGCAACTTTGACGGCTATCGTCTGTTGCAGGAGTATTTCGCCTTTCCGGCGCGCTTCCAGTTTATCAGTCTGAGCCAGCTGGCCCCGTTTCTGCGCCGCTGCGACAATGCCATGGCGTTCGACATCATCATTCTGCTCGACAAAGCGGACAGCGCACTGGAAAGCGTGGTCGATCACAGCCATCTGGCGCTGCACTGCACGCCTGTCATCAATCTGTTTCCGAAAACCGCCGAGCGCCTGAAGGTCAGCGACAGCCAGCATGAATATCATCTGGTGGTAGATAACATCCGTCCGCTGGATTATGAGGTGCACTCGGTGCAGCGGCTGTTCGCTACGGTAGAGGGCAAGCGCGAAGAGCAGGTTTTCCGTCCGTTCTGGAGCACCTTCAGCGGTGACCAGGGCGATTACGGTGCCTATTTTTCACTGCGCCGCGAACAGCGCACGCTGTCCGAGCAGGCGCAGCGCTACGGCACGCGCACGGGCTATATCGGTTCTGAAGTCTTTCTGTCGCTGGTGGATGAGCATCACGCGCCGTGGCACGACGAGGTGCGCTATCTCTCCGCTGACGTGATGTGTACCAGCCGCGATCTGCCGCTGATGCTGCAGCAGGATCAGGGCAACTTTGTGATGCCGGACTCCATTCCGGTATCGGAGCTGAAGCTGTGCAAAGGGCCGACGCCTCCGCGTCCGGCGCTGGCCGAGGGACTTTCCGCGTGGCGGCTGATCAGCCATCTGCAGATGAACTACCTCAGCCTGATGGACAGCAGCGACGGAGAAGGCGCGGCGGCGCTGCGTCAGCTGCTGAGCCTCTACGCCAACCTGGCGGAAGCGCCGGTCGCCCGTCAGATTGACGGCATCCGCCACTGCACGCTCAGCGCGGTCAACCGCCGCGTGCCGGAGCCGGGCCCGGTGGTATTTGCGCGCGGCGTCAGCATCACGCTGGAAGTGGATGAGCAGGCGTTTTCGGGGGCCAGCCCGTGGCTGTTCGGCAGCGTGCTGGAGCGGGTCTGTGGCCGCCTTGTGGCGCTCAACAGTTTCACGGAGTTCACCCTGAACAGCCAGCAGCGCGGAGAAGTGGGCTACTGGCCGCCGCGCATGGGCCGGAAAGCGCTGATATGAGTGGCGAAAAAGTGATTTCGCTGCCCCGGCTCACCCGTCTGCCGGATGATTTCTGGCAGCGGGTGATGGCCGCGCCGTGGCGTTACGATCTGTTCCAGCTGCTGCGACGGCTGGATGCGCAGGGCGGTCAGCGCTATCCGCTGGGCCGTGCGCCGCTGCCGAAGTTCGAATCGGTGCGTATCGGTCAGACACCGTCACTGGCGTTTGCGCCCGCCACCGTCGCCAGCGCCACGCCGCGTGACGAGGCGGGACGTCATGAGCTCTCCATCTACAGCTTCGGGCTGTTTGGCCCCAACGGCCCGCTGCCGACCCATCTGACCGAATATGTGCATGAACGTATCGTGCATCATCAGGATCACAGCCTGTCGGCGTTTGCTGACCTGTTTCACCATCGCGCCACGCTGCTTTTTTATCGTGCCTGGGCCGATGCGCAGCCGACCGTGTCGCTGGATCGCCCCGACGACAGTCGCTTCCTGAACTATCTCGCCTGCCTGGCGGGCATCGGTTTACCGGCCCAGCAGCAGGCCAGCTCGCTCAGCCTCCATGCCCGGCTGATGCTGGTGGGCCATCTCAGCCGCCACGGCCACGATGCTGAAGGGCTGGTGCGCATTCTGCGCCACTACTTTGGCGTGCCGGTCAGGCTGACGCAGAACCTGCCGCACTGGCTGACGCTGGACAGGCGCGATCAGGCCCGACTGGGCGCGGGACGCCATATGCCCCGGCTGGGCGCTTCTGCATTTCTCGGCGTGGCGGTGCGCGATGTGCAGCACCGTTTTCGCCTGCACCTGGGACCGCTCAGCGCCGCGCAATATGCCCGTTTTCTGCCGGATGCCCCCCGGCGCGTGTGAAGTACGCGACTGGGTGCGTCACTACCTCGGCATTGAAATGCAGTGGGATCTCAGCCTGATCCTGGCCGCTGACGAGGTACAGGGTGTGACGCTGGGTGGAACTGCCCGACTCGGCTATACCAGCTGGCTGGGGCTCGCGCCGCAGTCGCAAGATCGTGAAGATTTTATGTTTGAGGTTGAGGCTGCTTCGCGCTAGCCCAGCCGCTTTCCCTGTTACACAGCCTGCGTCTTTCATTGAAGAGAGCCCCCTATGTCAGAAATCAGCCGTGCCGTGCTATTCGGCAAACTGGATACGCTGTTATTTACCTCGCTGGAAAGCGCCACCGCCTTTTGCAAACTGCGCGGCAATCCCTATGTTGAGCTGGTGCACTGGCTGCATCAGCTGATGCAGCAGCAGGATGGTGACTTACAGCAGGTCATCACACATTTTTCACTGGATGAAAAGGCCCTGACTCAGGACATTGTTGCCGCGCTGGATCGTCTGCCGCGCGGTGCCAGTGCGGTCTCCGACCTCTCCGAGCATATCGACAGCGCCGTTGAACGGGCGTGGGTTTACGCCTCGCTGAAATATGGCGCGACCCGCATTCGCGGCGGCCATCTGCTTATCGGCATGCTGAAAACCTTCAACCTGGCCAGCGTGCTGAAAGGCATCTCCGGTCAGTTCGGCCGCGTCAACGCCGATGTGCTGCTGGCGGAGTTCGACACGCTGCTCGGCAACAGCAAAGAAGCGCAGCAGGCGCTGAGCGCACCGGCGGATGCTGGCGGCGCACCGCCCGCCGCCATTGGCAGTACGCTGGCACAATATGCGCAGGACCTGACGGCGCGCGCCCGTGAAGGCCGCATTGATCCGGTAACCGGACGTGACGACGAAATCCGCCAGATGGTCGATATCCTGATGCGTCGCCGCCAGAACAACCCGTTGCTGACCGGCGAAGCGGGCGTCGGGAAAACCGCGGTGGTAGAAGGCCTTGCGCTGCGTATTGCGGCGGGCGATGTGCCTGCGCCGCTGCGCGATGTGCAGCTCTGGCTGCTGGACATCGGCATGCTGCAGGCGGGTGCCGGCATGAAAGGGGAGTTTGAAGCGCGACTGCAGGCGCTGATCAATGAGGTGCAGTCCAGCCCGACGCCGATTGTGCTGTTTGTTGATGAGATCCACACCCTGATCGGGGCAGGCGGTCAGCAGGGCACCGGTGATGCCGCCAACCTGCTTAAACCGGCGCTGGCGCGCGGACAGTTGCGCACCATCGGCGCGACCACCTGGGCTGAATACAAAAAGTACATCGAGAAAGATCCGGCGCTGACCCGTCGCTTCCAGACCGTGCAGGTGCAGGAGCCGGATGAAGCCAAAGCGATTCTGATGCTCCGCAGCACCGTCAGCGCGCTGGAGAAACATCATCGGGTGCTGTTGCTGGATGATGCGGTCAGTGCGGCGGTGAAACTGTCGCATCGCTACATTCCGGCGCGCCAGCTGCCTGACAAAGCGGTGGCGCTGCTGGATACCGCCTGCGCCCGCGTAGCGGTCAGCCAGGGTGCGCAGCCCGCGGCGCTGGAAGATTGTCTGCACCGCCTGGCGGCGCTGGAGATTGAAGCGGAGATCATTGAACGTGAAATCCGGGTGGGCCTGGGCGACGCCACCCGCCAGCAGGCGATTGCAGCACAGCGCACTGCGCTGGAAGCCGAGCGGGATGCGCTGCAACAGCGCTGGCTGCAGGAGCGCGAACTGGTCGAGACGCTGATTGCGTTGCGCGCCCGCTGTGTGACAGAAGAGGATGTGGCGCTGCGTGCACAGCGTGATGCGACGCAGCAGCAGCTTACTGCGCTGCAGGGCGACACGCCGCTGCTGTTTGCCGCCGTCGATGCAGGCGTGGTGGCTGCCGTGGTCTCTGACTGGACCGGTATTCCGCTGGGCAGAATGGTGAAGAATGAGATCGACGCGGTGCTGAATCTGGCCGATACCCTGAACCAGCGGGTCATAGGCCAGCGTCACGGTCTGGATCTGATCGCCAGACGGGTACGCACCTCGCGCGCGCGTCTTGATAATCCCAACAAGCCGGTCGGTGTGTTTATGTTGTGCGGCCCTTCCGGCGTCGGTAAAACCGAGACCGCGCTGGCGCTGGCCGAGTCGCTGTACGGCGGCGAGCAGAACATCATCACCATCAACATGAGTGAGTTTCAGGAGGCGCACACCGTCTCGACGCTGAAAGGGGCACCGCCGGGCTACGTCGGCTACGGCGAGGGCGGCGTGCTGACCGAAGCCGTTCGCCGTCGCCCCTACAGCGTGGTACTGCTGGATGAGATTGAGAAAGCCCATCCGGATGTGCATGAACTCTTCTTCCAGGTGTTTGATAAAGGCTGGATGGAGGATGGCGAAGGCCGGCACATCGATTTCCGCAACACCATCATCATTCTGACCTCCAATGTCGGCACGCAGTTAATCAGCGCGATGTGTGCCGATCCTGAACTGATGCCCGATCCCGATGCTCTGAGCACCGCGCTGCGTAAGCCGCTGCTGGAGGTGTTCCCGCCTGCGCTGTTAGGCCGCCTGCTGGTGGTGCCTTACTACCCGCTCAGCGACGCGATGCTGGCGGAGATTGTGCGGCTGCAGCTGGCGCGCATTGTGCGTCGTCTGGATGATAACCACGGCATTGAAGCGCAGATCGACGAGTCGGTGGTGAGCCAGATCGTGCAGCGCTGCACCGAAGTCGAGTCGGGCGGTCGCATGGTGGATGCCATCCTTACCAACACGCTGTTGCCACAGATGAGCCAGATCCTGCTGAGCGCCCACGCCCGTGATGAACGCTATCGCCGCGTCGATGTGCGTTGTGAGCAGGGTGAATTTGTCTGCCAGTTCGCGGTTTAAAGCCTGGCTATCAGAGAGTAATCGAATATGTCGGAACATGATCAACCCCTGAATGTCCCCAACGCCTTGCCGCTGGGTTACCGCTTCAATGAGTTTGAAATCAAAGAGGTCATCGGCGGTGGCGGCTTTGGCATCGTCTATCGCGCCTGGGATCACCAGCTTGAGCGTGATATCGCGATCAAAGAGTTTATGCCCGCCTCACTGGCAGTGCGCAGCGATGATCTGAATCTGGTGCTGCGCAGCGAACGGTTCAGCAAAACCTTTCACGCCGGACTAAACAGCTTTATTCAGGAGGCGCGTCTGCTGGCGCGCTTTAATCATCCGAACCTGCTGCATGTGCTGCGTTTCTGGGTGCAGAACGACACCGCCTACATGGGCACGGTGTTCTACAGCGGCACCACACTCTCGAACTTCAGCGAACGTAATCCGCAGTCGGTAAATGAGGCCTGGATCCGTCGCATGTTGCCACCGCTGCTGGGCGCGATCAAAACCATCCATGAAGCGGGTTATCTGCATCGCGATATCTCGCTGGATAACGTCCAGATCCAGAGCAGTGGCGAGCCGATCCTGCTGGACTTCGGGTCGGCGCGTAAAACTATCGGCAATCTGTCGGATGAGAGCGAGACCATGCTGCGTCCCGGCTATGCGCCGATTGAGCAGTACAGCGACAACGACGAGAGCGAGCAGGGCGCGTGGACCGATATTTACGCGCTGGGCGCGGTGCTGCATACCCTGATCACCGGTGCGCCACCGCCAGTCAGCGTGGTGCGCAGCATCGAAGATAACTACCAGCCGCTGGTACAGCGTCGTCTGGCGGGCTACTCGACAGCACTACTCAGCGCCGTCGATCGCGCGCTGGCGCTGAAACCGGAAGATCGTCCGCAGAGCATTGATGATTTTGCTGCGCTGATGGCGCTGCCGGAACGCGAACCGGAACCGCTGCTCAGCGCAAAAATGAGCGGACCGGGCACCATGCTGGTGCCGATTGAAGAAGAAGAGGAGGTGATCAAACCCGCCTCTAAACTGAAAACGCTGCTGGGACACCGCTTTGCACTGCCGGGCCTGGTTGCCGCTGGCGTGCTGGTCGGCCTGGGCGCCGGTCTGCTGATGTCACGCGGTAACGAACAGACACCGCCGGCTGAGACCGCGCAAAACAGCGCACCTGCCGCCACCGTCGCGCCGGTTAACCAGCCGGTTGCTGCGCCTCCGACTCAGACTGAGGCCCCGCCGGATACCGTTGCCAGCGCACCGGCTCAGACTGCTGAGCCGGTGCAGACCGCCGCACGTGAACCCGATCCACAACCGGCACCACCACCCGCGCCGGTCGCCCAGGTCTATATCCGTCTGCAGCAGGGTGAACGCGTTCAGGTGAACGGTCAGCCGCAGGCGCTGGTGCCGGCGGTGAATGGCTTCGCCACGCTGCAACTGGCGCCGGGCAACTACACCTTCGCCATCAGCGGCCAGAGTGGCACCCGCGAACAAACGCTGAACATCAGTGAAGAAGGTGTCTGGTTGCTCGATCCACACAGTTAATAGTCAGGGATTACTTATGTTCTCACGCATTACTGCACAGCTGCCGGCGGACGGCCTGCTGTTCCATACGCTTAAGGGGACCGAGACGCTGTCCCGTCCGTTTGTGCTCACCGCTGAACTGCTGGCCACCGACGCGCGCATCGACCGCCACGCCCTGCTGGGGAAGCCGGTGACGTTTACGCTGCCGACCGACGGGCTGATGAACGCGCTGAGCCCGCGCTACCTCAACGGCAAAATCACCCGGGTGGCGGTGCGCAGCCAGGAGCTGAGCGGCACCCGCTACGCGGTCTATGAGCTGACGGTCGAGCCGGACCTGTGGCCGATGAAGCGCGACCGCAACCTGCGCATCTTCCAGAGCCAGACGGTGCCGCAGATTGTGCAGACGCTGCTGAAGGAGTACGGGGTCAACGTGGAGACGCGCCTGGCGGGCAGCTACCGGGTGTGGGAATACTGCGTGCAGTATCAGGAGAGCAGCCTGGACTTTATCAGCCGCCTGATGGAGCTGGAGGGGATTTACTACTTCTTCCGCCACGAGGCGGATAAACATACGCTGGTGCTGTGCGACGCGCCGGACCAGCATCAGGCGTTTCCGGGCTATGAGACCATTGCCTATCACGTCACCCCGTCGGGCGGCGTGGTCACTGAGGAGGGCATCAGCCAGTGGTCGCTGGCGGAAAGCGTGACGCCGGGCATCTACAGTACCGACGACTACGACTTCCGCAAGCCGAACGCCTGGATGCTGCAGGCCCGGCAGAATCCGGCGTCGCCGGTGCCGGGCTCGGTGGACGTTTACGACTGGCCGGGCCATTTTGTCGACCACAGCCACGGTGAGTCCTATGCGCGCATCCGTCAGGAAGTGTGGCAGGCCGAGCACCACAGCGTCAGCGGGTCGGGCACGGCTACCGGCATCGCGCCGGGCTTTACCTTCTCCATCATCAACGCGCCGCACTTCAGCGACAACGGCGAGTATCTGGTGACCTCGGCGACCTATGACTTTGCCGAAAACAGTTACGCCAGCGGCGACACCGGCGACAGCCGTCACAACATCCACTTCACGGTGCTGCCGTCGTCAGTGACCTACCGCACGCCGCCGGAAACGGCGTGGCCGAAAACGCACGGCCCGCAGACCGCGAAGGTGGTGGGCCCGAAAGGCGAGTCGATCTGGACCGACCGCTACGGCCGGGTAAAGGTGAAGTTTCACTGGGACCGGCTGGCGAAGGGCGACGATACCAGCTCCTGCTGGGTGCGCGTCTCCAGCGCCTGGGCGGGCCAGGGATTTGGCGGGGTGCAGATCCCGCGAGTGAACGACGAAGTGGTGGTGGACTTCATCAACGGCGATCCGGATCGTCCGCTGATCATTGGCCGGGTTTACAACGAGGCAAGCATGCCGCCGTGGGCGCTGCCGGCAGCGGCGACGCAGATGGGGTTTTTGAGCCGGTCGAAGGATGGCACGGCGGACACCGCGAACGCGTTAAGGTTTGAGGATAAATCGGGTGAGGAACAGGTCTGGCTGCATGCCGAGAAGAACATGGACACTGAGGTTGAGAACAATGAAACCCACAGCGTCGGCAGCAACCGGACTAAAACCATCGGCGGCAATGAAACCACCGAGGTGAAGAAAAATCGCACAGAAACGGTTGATCAAAATGAAACCATTACCGTTCATCAGAACCGTACTGAAACGGTGGATGGTAATGAAACCATCACCGTACACAGTAACCGCACTGAAACAGTCGATCAGAATGAGAAAGTGCGGATTGGTCAGAATCAGTCGGTAACGATTAATGGCAACCAGACACTGAAAGTGGATAGGGCGAAAGCTGAAACCATTGCACTGGCTTCAATGCTCAATGTCGGTCTGGCGCAGAACACCAATATTGGCGCGGCATACATGCTAAACGTTGGTGGCGGCTGGATGACTAATGTCGGCGGAATGCAGGCACACCATGTCGGCATGAAATATTCGCTCAATACCGGGCGGGATATGGCATTGACTGCCGGGACTACTGCGGAGTTCAGTGCTGAAGACAAAATCACCCTGGTATGTGGCGAATCGATGATTGTGCTTGAGCAGAATGGCACCATCACTATCAGCGCGAACAAGATCAAGCTGGTCGGTGAGAAGGTGATTGATATCGACGGAACACAGATAGACATCAACTGATATGGAAAACTTTGCCAACTATAGCGCCTTTCCGGCGCTGCTTTTTTGAGTCGCTTGACCAGCATAATCATGGCTTTAACGTGCTGGTGGCTCGCGTTAACTACGATCTCGATATCATTACCGGTAAGCTAACCTTGTGTGAAGATCAGGGCGAACTGGTCGAGCAGGATCACTACTACGATGAACCAGGCACGAGCAGTGTGCGTTTTGAAAGCGACTTTGCGCCTTACAAACCCAGGCTGGATGTGGTGATCAATGGCACTGCGTGGGCACCTGAAGATAAGCCTGTTCGGCATTTCACTGCCGGCGCTCGTATCGGTGATTTCACCCGTCTGCTGAATGTTTATGGCCCGCGCGAGTGGCGAAAAATGGTCGCCACCTGGCATCTCACTGACGCAAAGCCTGTTACTCATGTTGATTTACGCTATGAATTTGCTCAGGGAGGATTTTACCGACTGGAAAAAGGTGAAGAACTGGCATCATCTGTTAATAGTGTTGGCAGAGGTTGGTTACCGGCCAAAGCTCAGAATGAGCTCAGGCTGCAGCACCTTCCGGCACCCCAGTTTGAACTGCTGCCCCATCCAGTTAAGAATATTGAAGATGAAAATCTGCCTGCCGGTTTTGGTTTCTATGGTCGAGGCTGGCATCCTCGCATTACGTTTGCCGGTACCTATGATGAAGCGTGGAAACAGTATCGGCATCCGTTTCTGCCCGCTGATTTTCGGTTTGACTACTGGTGTGGAGCGCATCCGTGGATGCAATTCCCCTTACCCAAACCTATGACTCATATTCCCGTCACACTCAAAAACCTGATATCGCATCAGGAAAAGAGTGGGCAGCAGATCGATTTTTCTGTGCCGGTTGAAACTCTGTTTGCCTTTGTTACAACGCAGCAGGGCGCCGGAGTGACGTATGATTTGCAACTCGACACGTTGGTAATCGATTTACCTACGCGCAAAGTCCATTGCAGCTATCGCGCGGTATTTTCTGAACAACTGGAACCTGCAATGACGGAGTTACGCTTTATCGCTATGGATGCGCGAAAAGTAATGATGCAACGTGCGCAGCAACAGCTTAACGACAGTCAGACTGACCGTTTTGTCCCGTTGCCACCTTCGCTATTGGCTCTTATCAACAAGGAGCAACGCCATGGCTGATAACTATGCCGCACGTAAAGACGGTGTATACAAAGTTGTCGGGCTAGCGCCGGATCTTTGTTTCACCCCCGGCATTCAGCCACCGGTACCTTATCCAGTTACTGCTACACTGGCACCTTCTAAAAGCACCATCGACAGCGTGAGATTTAATGGTCATGCGGCGTTTGTTTATAAAATAAGTTACGTACCGACCACTATTGGTGATGCAGCAGGACGCAACAAAGGTGTAGTGAGTGGTACGGTTGAGGGTGACTGCTGGTCAATAGAGCACAGTCCTGATACCTATATTGGCGGGTTTCCGCTAAATCGAGTGCAGGATATGTTTGCCATGAATGGCAAGGCGATTGGCGGGCGTGGTGGCAATCTGACTAAGAAAGAAACGTGGGAAAGGCGTAAAGCGCTGATTGAAAAAGGAAAGAATAGTAAGGATCCTAAAGCGGTGCAGGCAGCGTTACGGCTTGAACAGAATAATACCGGCATGGAGAAAGCGAGGTTAGCGGACTATGTTTATGAGCCCCGCGATCCTACCAGACCTATGCCTGACATACCCGAAGGCTGGAAAGATATCAGTGACGACCCTGAGGCGCTGGCAAAATATAACCTTACGCCAAAATCATTAAGAATCGCTAAAGAACCGGGTTTTCGTGCAAGGGTATATGAACCCGATGAAGCTGTTTTTGGGAAAGATATGTCTGCATCCGTCGTATTCAGAGGGACCCGAATGACGGAAACTGTTGACTGGAAAAACAATCTTCAGCAGGGCATAGGTGTAGACTCAAATTATTACAAGCAGGCTGTTTCAATAGGCACATCGGTTCGACGCTCCTCAGCGCCAATTGATATGACCGGACATTCTCTGGGAGGCGGAATGGCTTCATCAGCTTCGCGGGCAAGCGGAAAAACGGGCTGGACATTCAATTCTGCAGGCTTGAAATCATCAACCGTTAAAAAGTATAGCGGCGAAGCACCTGTCTCTGAAGCGGCAGAAAATATCTCTGCTTATCGTGTCAAAGGTGAAGTTCTTACTATGATACAGGAGCCTGGATTCTGGGCAGGAGCTGCAGTGATCGGTGGGCTTGGGCTTACTGGACTGAAAACTCTGGGACCATGGGGTGCGGTTGCATTTAGTGCGGTCGGAGTGGGGTTAGTAATGTCGCCTTCTGCAGTTGGCAATAAGCATCCTATGGATGGCGGAGAGGGAAGCGCAATTGATATGCATGGGATGGACCAGGTAAAACACTGTATTGAACTGGAGAAAGATAATGACGAGAAGTTATTATCTTCAATTTAAGGAGTAAAAATGGTTAAGTCTCTTTTAAAAAAAGTAGCCCGCTATGGTGGTCTGATATTCTTAATTTCGGTTTCAGGATGTAATGCAATGAGTAAATACCCTCCAGAACAATTTTTCCATGGTACACAATTGAGCCTTGCCCAGGCTATCGTCAGTGAGAATATCGCGGAGGTCAGGAAGCTAACCCCTGATACCTCTCTTAATAAACCAGGCGAGCAGGACATGACATTGCTCTATTTTGCTTTGCAACAAGCGAAGGATAGAAAAAACCAGCAATTAGAAATCATCAGTCAGCTCGTCAAAGCTGGTGCCAATCCTCTTCAGGATGTGCCTGATATGGGCAGTGTGGCAGAAGTAGTCGCTACATCGCCCTACCCGGAGTTTATGGCGGCGTTAATTGACGGTGGTATGGACGTCAATGTGAAAGTTCAGGGGCAACCCTTGCTACATGATGCCGCTTCAGACGATACCTTAAAAACTCTGGCGCTGATGGTAAATCGTGGTGCAAATATTAACGCGACAGATTCGCTCGGGAAATCGACAGTGATGGCTGCTCTGGATGGAATGCAGTTAGACACTGTCGAGTGGTTACTGAACCACGGAGCCAATCCTAATGCGGTTGAAACAAACACCGGTTGGTCATTTATGCGTCAACTTGACGATGTGATCAAACGCAATAACGGTGAGAAAGGTTCTACACAGGATAAGCTAATGGAAATTTATAAGCTTGCTAAACAAAAAGGTGGACGTGCTTAATTTCGATTCTTGCTGATAATGTCATGGCTATTTTGGTCAGTTAAGAGACAGGGATGTCACACTGGTTTTATGAAAAAAACAAGCTTTATTATTATTTTATATCAATAGGCCATGTTTCTTAAAAAAAGAATAAATCAGTTGTAATTGAGAGCAAGGTCATTAATTTTCTTGATTGGAGATGAATATTATAAAATTATTTCATAGGGCAGAAGGGTGAGCTGAAATAAGCGATGCTACAGACAATATAAGAGAATCTGATTTGGTTCTGTTATATGAAAAATTGGATTAGCTTAAAAAGAAGCGTATAGAAATACTTTTCTGCTTTATTGGATTTAGGTTGTGAAAGCAGATGCATAAATTAAGAAATGATTTTTATATTTAGTGCGGGTTCTGAACGCAATTAAAAGTTTTGCAATATTTTGTTGATAACATGATGCTCTAAATAATTGGTCGCCCTTCAGTAAGGGTGTGCTTATCAGGGGTTTGCCTGAATTTTAGTAGGGTAGTTGTATATTGTTGATAAAGCATGCTGCCATTCCACGTATTAAAAATGAAAATGGCTAGGGGTTTAAAACTATGCTAAATAAATTAATCAATCAAGCGCCACTCTAATTAGGGTTTTTCAATGTATGGGTCAGATGATGGGCTTTCTGGAGTTAGAAAAGAGCAGTCATATGCCAGCAATTTCCGGAGGTAATTTTTGATCAGGAAAATAACCTTATTGCTGTTAATGCTTTCTTTGTTAACATTACAGGCTTGTGGTGATATGAAAAAGATCCATCCGGAAGAATATTTCTCAGGAAGCCAGTTACAACTCGCGCAGGCAATTGAAGATGGTAATGTTGATGAGGTGGAGAAATTATCAGCTCAGACTGATCTTAATAAACCTGGTGAGAAGGGATTGACGTTTTTGTATTATGCCCTCAGTGAAGCTTCAAAAAAAGGACGTTAACAGACTCAATGTAATGAGTGTTTTAGTAAAGCATGGCGCTGATCCTCTACAATACGTTGCCGATATGGGATCTGTGGCAACTAATACAGCGGGATATTCAGACCCTATTTTTATCAAGGCATTGATTAAGGGAGGGATGGATAAAAATGCGAGCTTTAAAAGCACGCCAATAATATTTTATGCAACTAATGAAAAAGCCTTCCCGACTCTAAAATATCTTGTAGAGATTGGTACAGACGTCAATGCCAAAGATGGTCTTGGACAAACGGCAATATTTGAAGGGATATATGGCGAGCAATATGATCAGGTTGAATACCTTCTAAATCATGGCGCTGATGCAAATATTACTGATGTTAACAATGTAACTTTTAATCAGTTACTGGATAAAGTAATGAGTAATACAAATAAAGATAATGTAAAAGCTATTGATAAGCTGAAAGAGATAAAAGCGCTGGCACAAGCAAACTCATAGGGTTTTGGGACAGGCTGAGTGGTATGGGTTAGTTGCACTAAAATCGTCTGACGATTTTAGTGCAACTAACCCATACCACTATAGTCAGACTAAAAAACAGCGTCACTGTCACTATTCGGAATAAATTCTTTGATTCTGCATCGGCTAGCCTTTGTGACAAACCCTGGTTACTGCGCTTTTATTCTCACCTCACTCCCGCAATGATCAAGTTCAGACTGGGCTGACTTTTCATATTATTGCGCCGCCTGATGTGATCACTTATTTCCGGGTAAATTCGTTTTATCAATAACTTTATTTTTCATCCTGTAAATGTTCGCACGGAGCTCCAATGGCAACCGGAAATACGATTGGTAAATTACAATATGCGCCTGCGCCACAAGGCCATGTGGCGGCGGGCAGTGCCAACCCGCCGAAAAAGAAAAGCTGGTGGAGCAGTTATGGCGACTGGGTCCATACCGGTCTGGACGTGTTAGGCGCAGTTCCGATTGTCGGCACGGTGGCTGACGGCGCGAACGCGGCCATTTACACCGCAGAAGGCGATTATGGTAACGCAGCACTTTCAGCTGCTTCGGCGGCAGCTAACTTTGTACCCGGTGGTGGGGCGGCATTTAAAGCCGGTAAGCTGGCAGCAAAGGCTGGCAAAGCAGTAGAAGCCGCGAAAGTGGGCAAAGGTATTGCAAAAGAAGGTGCTGAACTGGCAGAAAAAGCAGCCGTCAAGGCTGAAACAACCGCCGCTCAAGCTGAAGCTAAAGCCACCAAAAAAGAAGCTGATGAAGTTATCAGTGCTAAGAAAGCGGGCAGTGAAAAGGGAGGCAGTGACAAAGGACATGCGCAGAAAAAGACTGAGCCATGCAAAATTCCGGCAAGGCCTCTGCCGCAGGTCGATATGGCGATTGGTAGTCCGGTTAACCCTGTACTGGGGATCAAACTGCTGTTCGGCCCTGAAGATAATGATTTCTCTTTTCCAGCCTCGGTCCCCCCTTAACTGGCAACGCTACTATTTTTCCGATGAAATCGGCAATGGCTGGCTGGGACAGGGCTGGTCACTGCCCATTTCACAGGAAGTACGCAGGAAAGCGGGTCTGCTGGTCTTAATGGATGAACAGGGTCGCGAAATTGAGTTCCCCTATCCGGAAGCGGGCCGCCAGCCTCAGCTTCATCGCTATGAGCAACTCTACCTCTCGCAGCCGCAGCCTGAGGAATTTTGTATTTCGGCCGCGGATGAAAGCCAGCACTGGCACTTCAGTCATAAAGTTGAATCTGACCGCTGGTTGTTGTCTGCCATCAGCGATCGTCATGGCAACCGGCTGATGCTCCGTTATGATATCCGGCATCTGCCGGTGCAGATTGAAGATAGCGCTGGCCGTCGATTCAATATCAACTTCTCACGTTTTGAATCGGACGCGGGCATCGCTTTTTTCCGCATCACCAGCGTCAGCGTCTGTTATCCCTCCGATCCTCTGAATGCTGAAACCCTGTGTCGCTACGATTATTCAACTCAGGGTGACCTGATTGCCGTGCGTAACGAGCTCAATGAGGTGCTGCGTGAATTTCGTTACCGTAACCATATTATGGTGGCGCATCGTCGTGCGGGCGAAATGGAGTGTTTTTATCATTACGATAAATATTCCCCTGAAGGAAAAGTTCTGGCACATCGTGACAGCCTCGGCGGGGAATGGCGTTTTGAGTATGGCGGTCAGACCACAACGGTTGTTGACGCTCTGGGACGCGTGACACGTTACGACTTCGACGATAACCAGGAACTTATCGGCTATCGGGATGCGATGGAAGGAACCATTCGTATCAAACGTAATGTCCGCGGTCAGATGACACAACTTACTGATCAGTGTGGCCGGATAACGCGTTACCGCTATGATGAACGCGGCAACTGTACGGCAGTCATTGAGCCGGACGGTCAGACTACACGTTTTGATTATCACGAACGCTGGAACACACCAGTCCGTGTGACCAACATGCTGGGCGGCTCGCGGGAATTTATCTACGACACAGCAGGAAACTTAATCCGCTTTACGGATGAGATCGGACGCATCACGGAATACAACCATGACGACCGTGGCAATCTGGTCAGGGTGCGTGATGCTGCGGCGGGCGTACAAAAGTTTTGCTGGAACCAGTCCAACTTCCTTATCAGTCATACCGACTGCTCTGGGCGCACAGCGACATTTGACTATGACAAATATGGCTGGCTGAAGCAGCAGACGGATGCCGCAGGCAACCAGACGCTGTTCTATAACCGATGGAATGGCATGCCTCAGCGTATTGTGCATGCCGATGGTGGAACGGAAAGCTTTGAGTTTGACCGCTGGAAACGTCTGATTGCCTGGCAGGATCCTCAGGGGCAGGTTACGCGCTGGAGGCTTGCCGCTGATGGCTTGCCGTTATCACGCACTGATGCACTTGGCCACAGCATTGGCTACGAATACGATCGGGCCCGTCGCCTGACCGCACTAATTAATGAGAACGGTGCGCGATATACATTCCGCTACGACGCCCGGGATAACCGGGTGGAGGAGCGCGGGTTTGATGGTTGTAAAACGCGTTATGAATATGATGACAGTGGCTGGCTGCTGGCTCGCATTGAAGAAGGCGATGGCAGCGGGCCAGTAATTCACTCGCACTATCAACGAGATCCCACTGGGCGATTGCTGGAAAAACTGGTGTCGCGCGGCGGAGATGCTACATGGCAACGTACCCGCTATCGTTACGATGAGCTGGGGCGCCTCACGGCCGGTGTCAATCACGGCGGACGCTCTGAACTCGAATGGGATGATGCCGGACAACTGCTCGCAGAGCGGACGCTGGTTCGGGGTCATCGTTATGAACTGCGCCACAGCTATGATGAGGTGGGTAACCGGACGCACACCACTTTACCCGACGGTCGTGAACTGAAGCAGTTCTACTACGGCAGCGGGCATCGGGTGCAGGTCAACTTTGGTAACCGTGTCATCAGCGAAAGCGAACGTGACGTCATGCACCGTGAAGTGCGCCGCACCCAGGGAGCAATCAGCAGTGAATATCTGCACGACGAGATGGGCCGGCTGATAAGCCAGCGGGCGGGTCGTGGGGCGCAGTCAGCGGTGGCACGCGAGTATGTCTGGCGGCGCGATGGCCAGCTGACGCAGATGACGGATAAATACACGGGCGATTATCGTTACGAATATGACGCGCTGGGACGGATGACGCGGGCACGTGATGAGCATTTCGCTTTTGATCCGGCGCACAATCTGCTGAGTGATTCGCAGGCGCAGCCCCTGCAGGATAACCGACTCAGGGTTTATGAAGATAAACGCTGGACCTATGACGGCTTCGGTAATGTGACGCGCAAACAGAGTGGCCGCCACACAGATCAGCTCTTTATCTGGAACGCTGAACATCAGCTGACCGAATCAGTAAGCGCCCGCAACGGGACCGAGCAGCGAACCACCTACGGCTATGATGCGTTTGGCCGCCGAAGCTGGAAACGCGATGCTTTTGGTATCACGCGCTTTATCTGGGAAGGCAATCGCCTGCTGAGTGAGGTGAGAGGCTCGCGACAGCACATCTGGGTTTATGAGGATGACAGCTTTGCTCCGCTGGCGCAGCTAAGTCTGCAGCAGGGTGAAACGGAGCATGAAGCTCAGATCTTCTGGTATCACAACGACGTGTCTGGCCTGCCACGGGAGTTGACTGGTGCTGATGGCAGTGTGGTCTGGCGTGCCGTCTATCGTGCCTGGGGCAATACGCTGCGCACAGAGCAGGCAGCAGTGGAGAATGCAGAACCGTTCTATCAGCCGCTGCGCTATCAGGGTCAGTACTTCGATGCGGAAACAGGTTTGCACTATAACCGCTTTCGCTATTATGATCCGGACGCGGGCAGATTTGTGAGCCATGACCCGATAGGGCTTGCTGGTGGGGTTAACCTTTATCAGTATGCGCCGAATCCGCTGAGTTGGGTGGATCCGCTGGGGTTAACTAAATGTGCACCAAATAAGAAAACAACTTATGAAGGTGTTAGTCGAAGGGATGCATTCAGGCAGGCTAAACGTGATGCAGGAATACCTAAGAATCAGCAGCCTTATGAAGTTAGTAGGACTAAATTAGGTGACGGATATGGTGATTATATGAGAGATAAAAATGGGATCCCTATTGAAACTCGACAATACCATTTCAAAGACGGGAATGGTTCGACTGTGGTAATTCAGGAGCATAGTTTAGGACATGCTAAAGCAACACCTTTACATGGTGCTGAACCACATTTTAACGTAAGGCCAGTCGAACCAGTGACTGGGAAAATTTTAGATACCGGTAGTGTTCCTGGAACTCACGGTCATTATAATTTTCCATAAGGAGTTGATATGTGGTTTGAACGTGCTTTACACAAAGAAAAAATAACTCATATGTTTGGTGATGTTTTTGAATTAAAAGACGCTCAATTAAATGGATTCTACTTTCATGAAACATCATCCATCAGATTCTTGTTCAGCATTAAAGGTATTCCTCAAAAACACCCTCAGAAATGGGATGGTAATGGATATAATGCGATGAACATTGTTCTGGGTTTTGATGGAGTAAAGAACTTTAATGCTAATTGCTGCAAGGTTAACTTTATATGCAATCCGGATATTCATAGCTCTCAAGGTAAATCTACAATTAGCATAAAAAGCGAGATGGGCTCTATCTTTTGTGAATCGGAGTTTCTAACAATCGAAAATATCAGCCCGTATACTGATATAAGATGGGATTGATTTAGCTTTTAATAGGAATGACATAATTTGGTTATTATGTATAAATATAATAATTAGTGAGGTGAGAGGCTCGCGCCAGCAGCTCTGGATTTACGAAGATAACAGCTTTGCACCGCTGGCGCAGCTAAGTCTGCAGCAGGGCGAGACTGAGCATGAAGCTCAGATCTTCTGGTATCACAACGACGTGTCTGGCCTGCCACGGGAGTTGACTGGTGCTGATGGCAGTGTGGTCTGGCGTGCCGTCTATCGTGCCTGGGGCAATACGCTGCGCACAGAGCAGGCAGCTGCGGAGAATGCAGAGCCGGTTTATCAGCCGCTGCGCTATCAGGGTCAGTACTTCGATGCGGAAACAGGTTTGCACTATAACCGCTTTCGCTATTATGATCCGGATGCGGGCAGGTTTGTGAGCCAGGATCCGATAGGGCTTGCTGGTGGGGTTAACCTTTATCAGTATGCGCCGAATCCGTTGAGTTGGGTGGATCCGCTGGGGCTCTCCAAATGCCATCTGGATAACCCTAAGAAAAAAGTAAATAGCGCTGAAATAGGAGATATTGTCAGAACCCCAACATCGCATCCGGAAGACTTTATTAAAGTTAAAGGAGGAGATTATAAGAACAACCACACTAACGAAATTTGGAGTAAAAGTAATACTTCGCATAGTGACAAGCAAGGTGAATGGAAAGTTGGTATAGGTAAGTCAGCACCAAAACCAAGGCATAAAATAACTATAGGTATGAGTGATGGTAAAATTATCAAAGTTGACAAGTAGTTTTTCACTAAGTGATATCAATTTTTCTGGTTTTAGTCAGTCAGAAAATTGGGTTGGTTATTTTGAAAAAAAAGGTGCTTTTTCATATGACTTAATTGATAAGGCAATCAATTTATTTGAGGGGTTTTTCGGGGCTAGTGGTGATGAGGGTATTATTCTGGTTGCACTTTCATTCAATGATGAAAGAGAGGATGACGTTGATACTATAAAAAAATATGGGAAGTTATACGAGGATGTAAAAGATAAAGGGTTAGTATTTCCTATGAATGATGATTTTGAAAGCTATCTATATGGGGACTCCTGTTTACCTGCAAGTTCTTTAAAGTTGAGTTTTGATGCTAATGACTTCAAAGATCTTTCTCGATTGTTAATGTGTCACGCGGGAGTAATTGGCCAGGTCTGTTTTTATATTAATTTATCAAAAAATGTGGCTATTTATCCTCATGATGATGTTGGGTTCGGATGTATTGCTCTCAATTCTGATACGAACACAAGCAAGTCTTTCCTTAGTTATTGTTCGAAAGATATGGATTTTGAAGTTTTCCTTAACGAAGATGATGTGGTGCAGAAGATTTAAAATAAGGATGTCGTGAATCATCAGTGAACAGATTACAGGAATTGTTTAACTTACTATCAAATCCGTGGAGATAAGAATGAATTTAGATCAAGAGTTCTCATTGAATATGGATAAGTTTCATCCCAAGCCAAGAATAATTAATGAATGGGAGCAAATTGCTGATGTGCTCTCTGAGTCATTTAATTGGAAAGGCTAAAAAAATAGACTGGAAGTGTTTGGGATTACATATTGAAAAGCTGATTGATTTCAAATCTACACAAATTGAAAAAGAAGTTGAAGGGTTCATTAAGGAAAGTGGGTTATATGAATTTATAAATGAGGGTGAGATAGTTTATTATGTTAATGATTCGTCGCTTGATTATGCAGTTTCGCTTGATTCGAAAATATTCTTGTCTTTTGTAATTTATGTAATAAATAACACCCCTCAGCATCATTATTTTTTTGATGAGGAAGTGAGTTGGTGTTTTGCTATTACTGCAGAGGGTTATCTTGACTTTGGTATTAAGGGTTAATTTTTTTTGTTGATATTTAAAAAAGTAAAATCTTGAGGTTTTTATTAACTTCGTTGCGACTAATCACCTCTTTAGAGAGTTAATTCTCATGTGTTTTCTATTAAAGTTACTATAGAGTGCGTTTTTGGTTGGTCTCTATATATAAATAAGGTGGGTCCAATAAGTTCTAATTTAGATCTGCCTTTGCTCTCAAACGAGAATGATGCATTTTGGTTATAATAAATAAAGACGAATATAACGCTCTTGACTACATTAATGATGCTATTGATATAACTAATCAAAGAGCCATGGAAAAGCCGGAGTTTACAGTTTTTCAGGTTGCTCTGAAGCAGCTTATTTATGTAAAAAAAATACTAACTGGTGAAGAGAAAGATAAAAGTGTCCTGCATGGCATGAATCTGGGAAGTTTGGCCTCCAAAGAGTTTGATACAACTGACCCAGAACTTGCTAAACATCTTTCAAACGCAAATTATATTGCATCTCAAATAGGTGCGGGGCTCAAGGTTATTCTTCCTCATCAAACCGATCCTGAATATGAAAGGCGTAAAAAAAGATATTTAAAATTTCATAAGTAAATGGGTGTTGGCCTATTTTACTCAGTCTTTATTGGTTGATATCCAGATCACATATTAAATGAAAAAGTTACTCTATTAATTATGTCCATAGATTTTGCTTTTTTTAGGCAGGAGTCTGTGTAGAAAGATAATTTCATCCTGACACCTGTTACTTCTAATCATAAGATACTTTTAGTAAAAATCATTTCCCTTCAACTTTAACTGGCTCGCTTCACTGGCTGTACGGATGAACCATGTTCCCGCGCATTACTTCACCGCAGCAGGCCTGCTGTTCGATACGCTTACGGGCACCGAAATGCTGGTTGTCCGTTTGTGCTCACCGTCGAACTGCTGTTCACCGACGCGCGTATCGACCATCATGCTTTGGTGGGCAAGCAGGTGACTTTTACGCTACCGACCCATGGCCTGATGAACGCGCTTAGTCCGCGCTAACTTAACGGCAAAATCACCCGCTGGCGGGGCGCAGCCAGGAGCTGAGCGGCACACGATATGCGGTCTATTAACTGACGGCCGAGCCTGACCTGTGACCGTTGAAACGTGACCGCTATCATTAGCGCTTCTAAAACGATTCTGGCTGGCAAATGATTTTTAAAAGAGATGACAATAGCGTGGAAATCATAGCATTTTTATTGTTTTTATTAGTGACGGAGTTTTTTATCTGGAGCAGTAAGATTTCCTATGGGAGAAAAACGCTGGCTGGTCTAGGTAAAGCTTTTGTCGGTGTTTTTATCGCCATTATCGCTATCGGGTTCGTGCTTAAAGGACTGGCAGCGATAATGCCAGGTTTTACCAGGGACGCCGCAGGGGGATTTAATGGAGGCGTTAGGTGCGTCATTATTTTTTATATGGGGTATGAGGTTTATACTTGTTGGGTTGTGCAATATATTTGGCAATATTATGGATTTTCACAAGAAATATAATGCTGATAATTACAGGAGGTTTTCACCAGCTATCAATAAACTGGCGCCAGGGCTGTTCGTTTTTTCAAAGGTCATTCTTTCTCTTGGATCTATAGTGATTTATTATGGTATCTGGCTGGCTAATTAAATTAAGAAGGGAAACAGGCTGTAAATTTTGATACGGACTTTGGTTTGCCCCTTAAGCCGGGTTTCTCCAGAGAAACGATCGAACAGCGCTTCTGGACATGCCTCTATACTCCGGCCAGAAAAAAATGCTGCATTACTAAGTTGTGTTATTAAAAACCCCAAGCTAGCGGAACTGATACCGGTTGCCTTTCCAGATATCTGTTTAACCCATATCGGACACTACTTAACCACGTATGATTCATCCTGTCCGGGAGTTTGGGCCGCGTATGAAGGTTGCCAGTGTGAGATAAATGCGTCTGACTGGCTGTTAAAAAAAGCCTGACATGACGGGCTTAAAGTCCCGCACCGCCACAGGAGCTAATACGGGACGGTGCGCTGTCTGTATAGCGGGTTGCAAAAGGTGGGTGAAAGCAGCAGCGCGACACGCATTACCTGTCGACCGCGGGGGGGTGGCTGGAAGCCGCTGGTGCACATCGATACGCTGGATGACAGCGCCATGATGTACTGGTACCCATTCTCTAATATAAGCACGGAATCTGATTATGTTCTCACGCATTACCGCACAGCTGCCGGCGGACGGCCTGCTGTTCCATACGCTTAAGGGCACCGAGACGCTGTCCCGTCCGTTTGTGCTCACCGCTGAACTGCTGGCCACCGACGCGCGCATCGACCGCCACGCCCTGCTGGGGAAGACGGTGACGTTTACGCTGCCGACCGACGGGCTGATGAACGCGCTGAGCCCGCGCTACCTTAACGGCAAAATCACCCGGGTGGCGGTGCGCAGCCAGGAGCTGAGCGGCACCCGCTACGCGGTCTATGAGCTGACGGTCGAGCCGGACCTGTGGCCGATGAAGCGCGACCGCAACCTGCGCATCTTCCAGAGCCAGACGGTGCCGCAGATTGTGCAGACGCTGCTGAAGGAGTACGGGGTCAATGTGGAGACGCGCCTGGCGGGCAGCTACCGGGTGTGGGAGTACTGCGTGCAGTATCAGGAGAGCAGCCTGGACTTTATCAGCCGCCTGATGGAGCTGGAGGGGATTTACTACTTCTTCCGCCATGAGGCGGACAAACATACGCTGGTACTGTGCGACGCGCCGGACCAGCATCAGGCGTTTCCGGGCTATGAGACCATTGCCTATCACGTCACCCCGTCGGGCGGCGTCGTCACTGAGGAGGGCATCAGCCAGTGGTCGCTGGCGGAGAGCGTGACGCCGGGCATCTACAGCACCGACGACTACGACTTCCGCAAGCCGAACGCCTGGATGCTGCAGGCGCGGCAGAACCCGGCGTCGCCGGTGCCGGGCTCGGTGGACGTTTACGACTGGCCGGGCCATTTTGTCGACCACAGCCACGGTGAGTCCTACGCACGCATCCGTCAGGAAGTGTGGCAGGCCGAGCACCATAGCGTCAGCGGGTCGGGCACGGCCACCGGCATCGCGCCGGGCTTTACCTTCTCGATCATCAACGCGCCGCACTTCAGCGACAACGGCGAGTATCTGGTGACCTCGGCGACCTATGACTTCGCCGAGAACGCCTACGCCAGCGGCGACACCGGCGACAGCCGTCACAACATCCACTTCACGGTGCTGCCGTCGTCGGTGACGTACCGCACGCCGCCGGAAACGGTGTGGCCGAAAACGCACGGCCCGCAGACGGCGAAGGTGGTGGGTCCGAAAGGCGAGTCGATCTGGACCGACCGCTACGGCCGGGTGAAGGTGAAGTTTCACTGGGACCGGCTGGCGAAGGGCGACGATACCAGCTCCTGCTGGGTGCGCGTCTCCAGCGCCTGGGCGGGCCAGGGATTTGGCGGGGTGCAGATCCCGCGAGTGAACGACGAAGTGGTGGTGGACTTCATCAACGGCGATCCGGATCGTCCGCTGATCATCGGCCGGGTTTACAACGAGGCGAGTATGCCGCCGTGGGCGCTGCCGGCGGCAGCGACGCAGATGGGCTTTCTGAGCCGGTCGAAGGATGGCACGGCGGACACCGCGAACGCGTTAAGGTTTGAGGATAAGTCGGGTGAGGAACACCTGTGGATTCAGGCGCAGAAGAACATGGATACCCATGTTAAAAATGACGCCAGCCATTCAGTCGCCAACAATCACAGCCATTACGCGGGCGGCAATGAGCTCTACCGTGTCGAAACCAACCGTGTCCACGGTGTAAAAGGGGGCGAAGAGCGGCTGACCGGTAAGAGCAAACTCGATGCGGTGGTCGATACCTATGTAGTGGGTTCGGGGACTAAACTTCGCCTTGAGTGCGGAGAGAGTGCTATCGAACTGAATGCGAACGGCCAGATTAATATTGTGGGCAAGGGGTTCAATATTTTCGTGCAGGGCGATGGCCATATCACCACCTCTGGCGGCAAACTGAACCTGAACACGGATGGCGCGAAGCCGGGCACAAGCGCACCGGGCTCCAGTCATAAACAGAATATCAGCCAGGCCGTAGAGAATCTTTTCCCGCCGAAGCAGAAAGGACAGGCGGCTCCGGCTGCGCCAAAAGCTGCGGCTGCACCGGCGAAAGGGGCGGCTGCACCAAAAAATGGTGACAATTTTTCAACCATTTCGCCAATAATTTTAAGACATGAAGGAGGCTATGCAAATCGTGCATCTGACAAGGGCGGTCCAACAAACCATGGTATTGCCTGGAATACATGGAAAAAATATTCAAAAGAAGATTTAGGGGTTGAGCCGACATTAGAAAATCTGAAAAAAATCACTCCAGAACAGGCTGAGGTTATTTACAAGAAAAGATATTGGGACCCAAGTGGTTTTAATGACATCCAAGATCCTAAATTAGCTTTAATGTCCTATGACTGGAGCATTACATCTGGAGGGGCCGGAAAGCAGATTCAAAAACTCTTAAATAGCCAATATGGAAAAAATTTGAGTGTTGATGGTGTCATTGGACCTGATACAATTTCAGCTATGAATAGTGTCGAAGATTCAGGTAAACTAACCGATAGTATTGCTGAAATCAGAAAGCAATATTATACTAACCTGACTATATCTGATCCTAAAAACTTACCTAATCTTACCGGCTGGATTAATAGGGTCAATGATTGTCTGGATTTTAAAGGTTAATTAAATGAAAAAAGTTAGATTTAGCTTAGCGGTTTTGTTGTCAACATCTTCATTATCCTTGTTTGCTGCTAGCGACTTTACTGGTCAGTGGAGTGGGCAGGAAAAAAATGATAATGGATCATTATATTCAACGTTAACATTAAAGTTAAAACAGAAAAATAATAACATAATGGGTAGCTATTGCTATGTTACCAGAAGCGGTAATAAAATAGATTGTCCTGATAATGAACAAAAAAATCTCAAAGGTGTTGCAAATGGAAATAATGCTTTGATTGATTTTGATTCTGCTTTTGGTGGGGTAAAAGGTAAAGCAAGTTTAGAAATTAAAGATAATAAAGTCATGTGGACGTTAATTAAAGATCCTGAGAATGGTGAGTTCTATGCGCCTAAAAATTACACGCTCGATAAAGAAGTAAATCAGGAGAATTTAAAATCAGATATGAAAGTTTTTTCAACATCTGATTTTACCATTACTTTAGTGAATGGTTGTGGAGGGTTTTATACTGTATGTGATAAAGTTAAATACTTTGGCCTGAGAAATAAAGATGGGAAACAAATCACTCTTGAAGGTAAAACCACGCAGCCTGTTAATTCAAATAAAGCCGACGGAATGATTTTTAAAAATAGCGGTGTAGATTATATTGTGCACTTTAATCCACTTGCGTTAAAGGTAATGCAGGGTAATAAAAAACTTGTAGAGCAAAGTGGTAAGTGGGAGTGATAATTTTTTTCAAAACGCCATTTTTTCTTCAGCTTGAATGATAAGTATAAAGTTAATAAATGTTAGGGTATTTTTTCGGGGTGGTGATGTTTTGCCCCCCCCTCGCACTCATAATTTCATTTTGAATTTATATTAAATTAATTTAATCGCGCTGAATTAGTGAATAAATACAAATGCTCTCTTATTTTTATCACTTACTCCGATAAAATACAGTGATTGTAAAACCTTTTTTCGCCAGTCTTATCTTTGTGCATGTTCTCCTGTTTTTATCCTGCAGTGCAAGGGCCGAATCCAGCACGGGATCGTCCGTTCCAATCCTTAATGAAGGCGATTTTTCCGCTCTGCTGAATTACTATGCTTTCACTACCTGTGAAACCTGAAGCAACTAAAGTTTTGTACGTGCAGGTAAGACCCTGAGTTCAGTTTTGGCCTAAGACGACCTTGTTAGCTCAATGTTGAATTATAACAAGTGAATATATGGTTCAACCACTGCGGTGAAAAATGGTGTTTCATATAACTGGTGGGATCATTATTCAAACGGTTTGACCAAGCGATATACTAATGAAATTGCCGAATTTTTAAAGGTTTCAGGTGAGTGAAATGAATTTATTTATTAAGTTATTTTTTCTGGCTGTTTTTACAAGTGGCTCAATAGGTGTTGCAGCAGCATCCAATACCCAGTCGTTTTTCTCTCAATATAATAGTCTGAACAATGTTTCAAGTATTTTTAAAGACCAGAAAGTCGTTTCCAGTTTAAAGTCTGTGCTAGGTAGTGAGTACAATAACTTCAGCCAGAATTTTGATGTTTTTGGCGAACCTCATAAAACAGAGAGTGGTGGTATATTCGTTGAGGGCTGGCTAAAAGATCTTTACCTTGAGCAGGCTTCAGCATTTGTTATACAGCCTGACGGTAAAGTGTATGCTGCATGGATGCTGCCTGAGGATGATAAAATACATTATGTAAGTAATGATCGTGCAAGTAATAATATGCAGGATGATATTGCATTGTGGGCAAAACGCTTTGATAAAGATAAGTCAACCACTCCCGATAAGAACCAAAAAAGATAGTCAAAAAGATGGCGAGAAAGTTTTTGAGACCGCAAAATTTAAAATCAAAATAACTTCGCTCTGTGCTGCTGGGTCGGAGTGTAATGACGTTAGTTATGAGGGTGTAAGAAAATCAGATGGTGCAGTTGTCAGATTAAAAGGTAAAGCCACGAAAAGTGATTGTGGTCAAGCAACCTGCGCGGTGCTGAGTTATAAATTCCGCAATCATGATGCAACCTATATTATCAACAATGTAATTAGTAACCTTACGGTTGTCGTTAATAATAAAATCGTGCTGTCTGAAGACGGAAAGTGGAAGAATGGTTTCGAGTAATTAAATCATTATTTGATGGTGCGTCATGTATGCGCACCATTAAATACGATGTTTGCAGATTCTATGCAAATGGAGTTTTTTAAAATGGCTCATCTTAAAAGTAAACGTAATTTTCGATTGGGTGTGCTGCTTTCATTTATTTTTTCTTTTCATTCTCACTGTGTAATGGCTGGTAACTCCAGTACTCAACTAAAAAAATCTGACTTTTATGTGATAATAAATCATCATGGTTTAACTTTAGGTGACGATTGGAGCAGTGAAATTCAGAAGCAGGTGGGCGCGCAGATAAGTGAAAACTTCGTTGGCGACGTGCCTGTCGGTGACACCAGCTATAAGTATTACCAGCATAAATATGATGGTTTTGAAATCTACACTGCCAACCTGTTCTGGCAAAAGAAGCAGCGTGATATCGATAGCTACCTCATTGCACAGATCACCATCAACACGCCTGCGATCAAAACAGCCAGAGGCGTAGAAATCGGTGACAGTGAGGATGTGCTGGTCAGCAAGTATGGTCAGGGCACAGTGGATGAAAGTAACAATCAGCACTGGTTATACTATGACGCTGACAGTAAACGTATTTCTTTCCAGCTTGAGAATAAAAAAATCAGTCATATTATGATGTCGATTAATACGGAGTATTGAAAATATTCTGTGTAAAGCGTAACGCAGAATTAAATCATTTTATATTCCTCTGATGTGAATAGCATTATTAAATATGACAGGATTTTTATGGTCAAAGTTTTATCTTTAATAGCATTTTCATTGCCTCTGGCCGTGTTTGCCAATAACGCATGCCAGATTTTGAGTGATGCTGCTAACGCAAAAGGCGTGCGTTTCGACAATACAGATAATGTCTACAGGGTTGGCGGGTCAGGACGGCTGCAATTTTATTCTGCACCTGATGGCCGTTGTGTAGAGAAAGACGTTTTTGTGGTGCCTGGCAATGAATTATATGCTTACGTCGAATATGGAAAATATTACAGCGTAATGTATGTGGCTAATGACGGAAATCAGGCTAATGGCTGGGTAGAAAAAGAAAGATTGATTGAATCACATACGGGTATCGCACCCGATTATGATGCAAATAAATAGTTACTCCCTCTGCTGTTAATAACATTCCATTTTTACTTTCCCCATATGGATATCTATTATGCATTACCAATTCAATGAGGGCGCCTTTGCGCTTTTTCCTGCTGCCTGGCAGGACACCACCATGAATATTCTCCGCGATGAAGCCAGTGGGCTGGCATGGGTTGTGAGCCGTGGCGTTATTTCTGAGGGCAGTGATGCGGAAAAAGAGTTCCAGCGTCAGTGGGACACATTGCGGAGTCAGATGGGCCATATCCAGCAGACTGAATTTGTACGTTTGATGGCAGGTGTAGATAACACATTACACGCGGTAGAAGTTGAAACCGTATTTGACCGTAACGGGCAGGCAGTGTGGCAGAAACAGCTGGCTACACAGGTGCCTGATTCGAACATCTTAATGATTTTTACGCTATCAGCCATGCGTCCATTCAATGAAGAGGATGGACAGCGCTGGAGTGCATTTAAACAAAGCCTGAGTCTGAACAATCCACGGAAAGCATAACCTATGGATAACCCTGCTGCCCGCGTGGGCGACGAGATCATTCACTCCAGCATTTTCGCTGATATCACGAGCATTGTTGCGGAAGGTGCGGCCTATGCCGTCATTGGTGCCGCAGTGGGTGCTGCTATCGTCTCGGCAGCGCCCCTGCTAGGCACAGGGGCGGCAGCGGCGAGTGTGGCAGCCGTGGGTAACAGTTGCCTGCTCAGCGGTATTCTGGGTGGTGTACTGGCCAATGCCGTTGGTCTGTCACAAGAGATCAGCAAAGCGGCCGATGGGCTGGGAAACATGATATTCCCGCCGTCACCTGCCGGAGTAATCGCCACTGGATCAGTGAATGTCTACGTTAATGGTCTTTTAGCCGCACGCGCGGCCGGGATGCTCACGCCCGGCGAGACACCGCCACCGGAACCACAATCGCCGCAGAGCTTCGCCGACTATGGCGGCATGTTGCTCTCTGCGGTCGGCCAGTTTGGCAGTGCAATGTGGCAGCCCACGGTAGCCTCCGCTGATGCGGGCACCTCTCCGCTGGAGCAGGACAAAGTGGCTTGTGAAAAACACAGTGCACCGCAATATCTGGCTCAGGGGTCGAAAAGCGTCTTTATCAATGGCCAGCCTGCGGTGCGCGCAAAGGATAAAACCACCTGTGACGCCACCGTGAGCGACGATGTTTCCCCCAATGTCATCATTGGTGGTGAAACCGTCACGGTCAGAGAGATCAAAAGTGGCAAGGTGCCAGGTCTGGCCGTGATGATGATCGGCCTTTCCCTCATCCGTGGTCGCCCCAGTCAGATCATCAAAAACATGCCCTGCGCGCTGGCCGGTGCCGTGGGCGGTATGGCGGCGGACATGGCTATCAATGCGGCCTTCTCGTCGCTGTTTCCGGTTCATGCGGCGACCGGCGTCAAAGTCCTTAATGATGATGCCGAGCGTGATTTTTCCCTCCCCGGACGTTTCCCGCTCAGTTTTCAGCGCAGCTATAACAGTCTGACCCAGCGCGCTGGCCTGTTTGGTCAGGGCTGGGCCACGGTGTTTGACAGCTACCTGACGCTGGAAGGGAATCGGGCAACCTGGTTTGATGACAACGGGCGCGAGCTGAGCTTTGACGTTCCCGGTGACAAAGAGGTGCTTTACAGCATCAGCGAAGGGCTGATGGTACGGCGCAACGAGTCTGGCGATATCGCCATTGCCGATGACGACGGTGCGGTATGGCGTCTTTACAGGCGCACGGCCGCTGATCCGCAGGTGCTGCGCCTGGCTTCACTGAGCGACGAGTACGGTAATGCGCTGGAGATGGGCTGGGATGAACAGGCCCGCCTGGTGCGTATCCATGACGCGCCGCTGGCGATTGACGTCACGCTGCACTACGACGACAAACAGCACGCGCGGCGTCCGACATCAGCCAGCCATTTTGATGGCGATCAGCACTGGCCATTAGCACGCTGGACCTACAATGATCGGGGCCAGCTTGCCAGCGTTACTGATGCCGCAGGCGTTGTCTCACGACGCTTCCGTTACAACGACGAAGGGTTAATGGTCTGGCACCAACTGCCGGGCGGGCTGGAGAGTGAATATCGCTGGCAGAAGCTGGATCACTGGCGCGTTGTAGAAAACCGCACCAACAGCGGTGATGGCTGCCACATGCATTACGATCTTGAGGCGGGCATCACCCGCGTGTCGACCTATGACGGTCAGCAGCGCGAACACCACTGGAATGCCGCGGGGCTCATCACCTGTTTTATCGACGAGCGCGGCGAGAAGTGGCGTTATGAGTGGGATGAAAACGAACTCCTGACGCGTCGCATCGATCCGCTGGGCAACGCGGTGATCTTCACCTATGACGATCTGGGCAACCGTGTTGAAGAGAAGGATGCTGACGGTGGTGTGCAGGCGGTGCAATGGCTGTCACACCGTTCGCTGCCCACGGTTGTTGCCGGAGCAGACGGTTCCACAACGAAATACTATTACGATCCCCATCACGGCCTTGAGCGCGTTGTTGATGCGCTCGGGCAAAGCACGCTCTATCAGCGGGATGAGTTCGGACTGGTTGTCGAAGAGACTGACGCAGCAGGTAATAGCTACCGCCGTGAGTTTAATGATGCCGGCCAGGTTATCCGTGAAACCGACTGTTCAGGGCTGACCACGCGCTACCGTTATCATCCCCTGGGCTGGCTCAGCTGTGTCATCGCGCCGGATGGTGAAGAAACCCGTTATCACTATGATGCAGCAGGCCGTCCTCTTCAGCTGGAACGCGCAGAAGGATGGGAAGAGCGGTTGCACTGGAGTGAAAACGGACTGCCGCTGGCCTATGAGTCGACTGATGGCAAGCGCAGTGAATTCCGTTACGACAATGTCGGGCGATTGATCGCCAACCGCAATGCGCAGGGTGAGACAGTTCAGCGAAGCTGGGACAGCCGTGGCCGGTTGACGGCGCTGCAAAATGAGAACGGTGAGCAGTATCAGTTCGAGTGGGGCGCAGATTCTCTGTTGCTGGCCCAGGTCGGGCTGGATGGCGTTGCCACACGATATGACTATGATGCGGCGGGCCGCACGGTATCACGCACTTTTGCCGCCGGACATCCTCAGTCCATTACCCATCGCTATCACTGGAGCCGTGCGGGGCAACTGCTGGCGCGGATCACGCCGGAAGGCCAGACGCGCTATCACTACAGTGGCGGCGGCCAGCTGGGTAAAGTGTCGCAGCATCTGCCGCTGTCTGACACCGAGTGGAGCCAGCAGGCCGAGCAGGAGATTAACTTTAAGTACGATGCGCTAGGCCGCATCGTTGCTGAGCAGGGGGGAGCAGGGCGAACTGGCGTGGGAGTATGACGCGCTGGGCAACTGCACTGCCTTAACCCTGCCGGATGGTCGTAATCTCAAGCAGCTTTACTATGGCAGCGGCCATCTGCTGAGCATTGCGTTAGACAACCTGCCGGTCACCGAGTTTACCCGTGACACGCTGCATCGGGAGCTGAGCCGGACGCAGGGCGGCCTGACCATGCGCAGTGAGTACGATCGCTTAGGCAGACTGCGCCGCCGTGACGTGTTTAAGGGTGGCTCACAGCGACCTGCACCGCGCGTCTGGTCCCGGCGTCGCGACTTTGATTACGGCAACAACCTGATCCGCGAAGAGCGCGACGATAATCCGTTCAGCCAGACATTATGGAACTACGATAACGCCGGGCGACTGTTGTCACAGGACGGTGCGCAGCCGGGTAATGAACAGTGGCGCTGGGATAGCGCAGGCAACCCGCTGGATCGCCATAGTGCTGCTCATGTCATGCATAACCGCGTCACTGAACTGAACGGTATCCGCTGGCAGTACGATATTCATGGCCGTACCACTGAGAAAGATGACGGTCACACCCGCTGGCGCTACCGTTACGACGGTGAGCATCGCCTGACAGACGTCATCAGCGAGCCGCGGGACCGTAATAGGCCGCGTACTAAGGTGAGTTTCCGCTACGATCCGCTTGGGCGCCGCATCAGTAAAACCAGCCAGCAGCTGTTGCAGGGAAGACCGTCGGGGAACGCCGTCACGACGCGCTTTGTGTGGGAAGGCTACCGCCTGCTGCAGGAAATCCACGACGGCATTCCGCTGACCTACGTTTACAGCGACAGCCAGAGCTATGAGCCGCTGGCGCGTATTGATGGTGTTGAAAGCCCGGAGATTTACTGGTTCCATAATGCGGCCAACGGAATGCCGGAGCTGCTGACTGACGGTGAAGGGCAAAAAGCCTGGGAAGGGATCAACAGCCCGTGGGGCAAGCTGCTGCGCGAGTCGAGCCAGCGTGTTCCTGTGGTGGAGCAGAACCTGCGTATGCAGGGCCAGTACCTGGACCGGGAAACCGGACTGCACTACAATCTGTTTCGTTATTATGACCCGGACAGCGGACGGTTTACCCAGCAGGACCCGATAGGACTGGCGGGCGGGATCAACCTTTACCAGTATGCGCCGAACGCGCTGGGATGGGTGGATCCGTGGGGGTTAAGTAGGTGTAAACCTGATTTTTATGTGGGCCCAGATGGACCAAGTGCGACCATGCCTTCTACTGCTTATCGTTATATGAACACTAAGTTTGCTAAGCAAACTATGGAAAGTAAGTCAGCTCCATTAAGTTATTTTGGTTATACAAAATATAAAACTGGCAGTGAGGCTAGGGATGCTTATCAAATCTTCTATGAAAAAGGTAATCCTGAATCGTGGAGCGATGCCCGATTATTAGGAGAATTTGATACTTTACAGCTTTACAAGAATGGTGTTCCACAGGTTAAAGTTCCGCTGGCCAATGGCGACAAGGGACCGGGATATGAGCTTTTCACAAGTGCATATCCACAATATGGTAGAGGTGGTGCACTGCAATTATTGCCGACTGAGAAAGGTTACTCAGTACTCTTCGACAAAGTCGATATTATCCCAGAGTAAATCCTATGACAGAGAAAGAGTTAAGAGAAAAACTTGTCTATTTAATAGATAAGTATGTGCCAGAAGGTGAAAGAGAACCTTTTTATGAGCTTATTTCAAGGGAGGATGTGCCTGTTAAAGGCATTTTGGCAGATTTTAATAGAGTAAAAAAAACTTACTGTCGAAGAGCATGATGGTGAATTAATCAGCGATATTTATTTTCACTTTTGCTGATAATATGCTGAAGGTATTTCAATGGTCCTTCTGGCTTTATTATTTTAACCGCTGACTTGAGGCAGCCGCGCCAGCGCCTGCTTTCGGGTCTGTTCTGTCACTCGCCGTGCCTGCTCATAGCGTAGCCTTGTTTCCTCGCGGCTGTCGGGAATCAGCACCATACAGCCGCTCAGCATCTTGAGACTGACGCCGATTTTTCCGCAAATTCCACTTCTGCCAGCTAATTACCCGTAATGTTAAGCTGCGGGGTTCAGCGGTCACTTTTTTTATGACGTTAACCCACAATACAGAGGTACTCCGCTTATGGAATTTTCCCGACTGCAATAGAATCGTGTTCAGCTATGATCAATTCCTGCTAAGTTGCTTGTGGTAAGCGGACTGACGATGCTTCAATCCTTCCGACTCGTGTTAAACATTGTTGTTCTCTCTTATTTTCTGCCTGCCGTGCTGAATCTCAGCGACTGATCTGGTACTTGATAATCAAGCTCTCAAGCACTTTCCGAACCACGTTCAGCTCTTCTTCGGGCAACTGGACTATAGGCTCGAACTGCAATAAAAGCTCCGCTTCCGGTACACGAGTAAAACGGACTGCCGCTGGCCTATGAATCGGCTGATGGCAAGCGCAGTGAATTCCGTTACGACAATGTCGGGCGATTGATCGCCAACCGTAATGCGCAGGGTGAGACAGTTCAGCGAAGCTGAGACAGCCGTGGCCGGTTGACGGCGCTGCAAAACGAGAACGGCGAGCAGTATCAGTTCGAGTGGGGCGCAGATTCTCTGTTGCTGGCCCAGGTCGGGCTGGATGGCATTGCCACACGATACGACTATGATGCGGCGGGCCGCACGGTATCACGCACCTTTGCCGCCGGACATTCTCAGTCCATTACCCATCGCTATCACTGGAGCCGTGCGGGGCAACTGCTGGCGCGAACCACGCCGGAAGGCCAGACGCGCTATCACTACAGCGGTGGGGGTCAGCTGGGTAAAGTGTCGCAGCATCTGCCGCTGTCTGACACCGAGTGGAGCCAGCAGGCCGAGCAGGAGATTACCTTTAAGTATGATGCGCTGGGCCGCATCGTTGCTGAGCAGGGGGGAGCAGGGCGAACTGGCCTGGGAGTATGACGCGCTGGGCAACTGCACTGCCTTAACCCTGCCGGATGGCCGCAACCTGAAGCAGCTTTATTACGGTAGCGGCCATTTACTGAGCATCGCATTAGACAACCTGCCGGTCACTGAATTTACCCGTGACACGCTGCATCGGGAGCTGAGCCGGACGCAGGGCGGCCTGACCATGCGCAGTGAGTATGACCGCTTAGGCAAACTGCGCCGCCGTGACGTGTTTAAGGGTGACTCACAGCGACCTGCACCGCGCGTCTGGTCCCGCCGGCGCGACTTCAATTACGGCAACAACCTGATTCGTGAAGAGCGCGACGATAATCCGTTCAGCCAGATATTATGGAACTACGATAACGCCGGCCGGCTGTTGTCTCAGGACGGTGTGCAGCCGGGTAATGAACAGTGGCGCTGGGATAGCGCAGGCAACCCGCTGGATCGCCATAATGCCGCTCATGTCATGCATAACCGCGTCACCGAACTGAACGGTATCCGCTGGCAGTACGATATCCATGGCCGTACCACTGAGAAAGATGACGGCCATACCCGCTGGCTTTATCGCTACGATGGTGAGCATCGCCTGACGGATGTGATCAGCGAGCCGCGGGACCGCAATAAGCCGCGTACTAAGGTGAGTTTCCGCTACGATCCGCTTGGACGCCGCATCAGTAAACCAGCCAGCAGTTGTTACAGGGCAGGCCGTCTGGCAACGCCGTCACGACGCGTTTTGTGTGGGAAGGCTACCGCCTGCTGCAGGAAATCCACGACGGGATCCCGCTGACCTACGTTTACAGCGACAGCCAGAGCTATGAACCACTTGCGCGTATTGATGGTGTGGAAAGCCCGGAAATTTACTGGTTCCATAATGCGGCCAATGGAATGCCGGAGCTGCTGACTGACGGTGAAGGGCAAAAAGCCTGGGAAGGTATCAACAGCCCGTGGGGCAAGCTGCTGCGTGAATCCAGCCAGCGGATGCCGGTCGTTCAGCAGAACCTGCGTATGCAGGGCCAGTACCTGGACCGGGACAAATTTGCATAAGCAAATTTGAACATCGCTTCAGCGATGGCCCCAGGGGGGGTGAGGCACCGCAGGGGCCGAATCAACCGGACTGCACTACAATCTGTTTCGTTATTATGATCCGGACAGCGGACGGTTTACCCAGCAGGACCCGATAGGGCTGGCGGGCGGGATCAACCTTTACCAGTATGCGCCGAATGCGCTGGGCTGGGTGGATCCTTGGGGGTTGAGTTGTAAGAATGCGTGGAATGCATTCCAGAAAAACACTAAAGGTGTATTCTCAAGTAGAGGGTGAGCGGCAAAAGCTTATAAGGCAGTTCGCGGTAGGGATAAAGTTAACAATCCTTTCCCTAATCCTAAAACTTACCTTGAACCTGCTTATGTGGCTGAGCATTTATCAAAGTTCGAAGGGGGTGTGTCAAAAATCGCGTGGGGAGTAAATCCAAAGTATTCAGAGATTGGACCGCAAGGAGGGCATTTTGTTATGCCTAAATCAGTTGCAGATGATGTAATTAGTCGAGCTGGCGGTCATGTGCCTACAATTGAGAAATTGTTAGGATTGCCGAAAGGAGAATTGGGAAATGCGCCAGTGAGGATCGACATACCCAATCCAACAGGATTACGTATGCCATCTGGCAATGAGTTGGGTGCAAATGATTTTTGGGTGCCTGGTGGGTATACATCAGGAGGGATTCCGGAAGCAGCTATTGATCCTACACCACTCGCGAAGGCAATAATTAGTAAAATATAATTTAAGGGGGAAGTCATGGAAAAGCTTATATTTAGTGGTTATGGTATGTTTATCACTCATGAGGATGGGAGATACTATATAAATTATGATGCAGGTGGAATTGTCAATAAAGATGTTAAATATGAAATAAGTGAAGAAGAATCACATAAAGCACAACAAAGCGGGCAAGATGCATATGATGTTATGTTACTTACGCAAGTAAGAGAAAAAAATCGTAGGTAATGATCTTTTTTGTTTTACATTTCATAACATCATTAATCCTAAAGGATTTTTGTCGGGTTAATAGAGCGCAGAGGAAATAATTATTTGACTCTGTAGAATTTGAAAATTTATCCATGTAAAAGGTTGGAAATAATTAGTTTGGGACGCAGTCCCATGATTATGGAAAGGCAGCCAAAGCTAAGGAGCAATATTTTTTAAACCTTTACTTCGCAGATGAATAGAGCTGGTTTGGCATTGCCTCCAGAATGAAATGGTATGACTGCAATAAAAAATGGCAGATAGCTCCAAGTATAACAATAATCAAAGGTAGAGCAGCTGCGCAATCTGAATATGGCACTCAGTACAATGATAGTGCAGATTAATTTTTTATTCTTCAATCTTGGAAATATGGGAATTTATTGTGAAGTCTACTTCTGAATTATTATTGAATGACGCCCTCAAAAAAGGTAGTTGACGCTATTAGTCGGCATGAACGCAATGAGAAAGCACCTCTCTCTATCCAGGCGTTGACTCAGGTAAAAAAAAGAACTGGAAGAAATGATTAGGGTAATGAATCCAAAGGTTTATATGCCTGCGTATCCACGTTTTATTATCGATTGGCCAGGCGAAGATATACTGATAAAAGAATTAGTTCATATTGCCGCTCTATACGAAAAAATAAGGAAAAACTAAAAAACCGGAAGTGATCCCAGCGATCCTTTCGGCTTTTACTTTAGCAGTCCGCCGCCAGGGTAATACAGCCTGCTCCAACCCTAACTCTGGCCGCCTGCCCCGTCTCAAACCCTGCCTCCCTTAGCCACTTACCGGACAGGACCATCGACGGCGTGTAACTGTCAGTATTATCACCAGCCCCGCTGGCGATATCGCTACGATGGTGAGCATCGCCTGACGGACGTCATCAGCGAGCCACGGGACCGTAATAAGCCGCGCACTAAGGTGAGTTTCCGCTACGATCCGCTTGGGCGCCGCATCAGTAAAACCAGCCAGCAGCTGTTACAGGGCAGGCCATCTGGCAACGCCGTCACGACGCGCTTTGTGTGGGAAGGCTACCGTCTGCTGCAGGAAATCCACGACGGGATCCCGCTGACCTACGTTTACAGCGACAGCCAGAGCTATGAGCCGCTGGCGCGTATTGATGGTGTGGAAAGCCCGGAGATTTACTGGTTCCATAATGCGGCCAACGGAATGCCGGAGCTGCTGACTGACGCTGAAGGGCAAAAAGCCTGGGAAGGTATCAACAGCCCGTGGGGCAAGCTGCTGCGTGAGTCCAGCCAGCGTGTTCCTGTGGTGGAGCAGAACCTGCGTATGCAGGTCCAGTACCTTGACCGGAACAAATTTGCTTAAGCAAATTTGAACATCGCTTCAGCGATGGCCCCAGGGGGGTGAGGCACCGCAGGGGCCGAATCAACCGGACTGCACTACAATCTGTTTCGTTATTATGACCCGGACGGCGGACGTTTTACCCAGCAGGATCCGATAGGGCTGGCGGGCGGGATCAACCTCTACCAGTATGCACCGAATGCGCTGGGGTGGGTGGATCCGTGGGGGGTTGATGAAGTGTAAAAACCCTGCGAAAGAAGCAACGAAGTGGCAGGGACCAGGGAATAAAACTTATCCAGGCATCGATGTTTAAGAGAATACAGTGATAAAAAAAAAGGGACGATTCTTTATGCCCTTTATCCTAATGGAGATCAGTTACCTGCTTATACTGTAAGTCATCCTACAGTCAAACAACATAAAGGTGATCCACTTGGCTACCATGAAGCTTTGCAAGTTGAGTTGAACCCAGCATATCCAATGCGTTCAAAGGTGAGAGCTTATTACGTTACAGAAGATATATTTGTAGCCAGAGGACGTGCTGAAGCCAATCCTAAACATGGGGAAGGGGGGAGGGCTGCAGTTCTTTATACCGGAAGAAGCTCGGCTTAAACTGAAACCTGGAAAAGTAATTGACATATGAAAATAATGAATTTAGACGAGTCAAATGGAGCTTTACATATTGATGGGAGTGAAATAGATCTTTCATCTTACGAGGCTTTTACTAAGTCCTTGTTTTTTAATTCAGTTGATGATCTGACACCAGTTGGAAAATATCGTTTTTTTTCAGAGGACGTCAGTTGGCACGATGAACCATTTACTGTGGAATTCAATCCGGCTGTTTTTTCTTTTAAAGCGCTTGTTTTCCTCACCAGTAAAACAGGTGATTTTTATAAAAGTCTATCTGATTGGGAAAAAAGAGCAAATGTAAAGGCTTTAAAGGAAGAAGAAAAAAGAATGTTTGCATGGATGCTAAATAGATATCCCAATAATTATAAGGGTGAATTAAAGGATCCCCCTTATGGACACGTTTGGGGTTTTGAATGGGGGAAAGTAACGGTACAATCGGAAGAGAGATCATTTAATTGTGGGATATATATTGTGTGGTATTGATTGTAAATCATCAGTTCTATGAAGACGTTATTTTATAATTTTAGCTAAATGGCATTTTAACAAAGCTATAACATTTATATGTTAGTCGTCGATAATGAATGTGGATTTATGATATCAATGTATAATTTATTCCCGTACTGCTGGCAGAAATGATAAAAGATCCGCTGGTGATATTTTCACGATGATGAGGATTTTCTGGTGAATGTTATTTCAGATGGTAATTAATCTGCTAAAGACTTTTTCTTTTTGAATGTGGTTCTGCTATTAATTATCATTATTGATGTGTTGATAAATGGTATGGTTGATATTTTTCGGTTAATCAAAGGATGATGATTTTTTCGTGTATCACCTGCATATTGATATATTGTTCTGATGCGATAATAATGGTTTTTCCATTTCGAATTTCAATGTATTAAAACTCTATTTTATCATTATGAGCCTATAAGGAGATAAAATGAACATGCCAGGAATGAATCCCGAGAATAACTTACCGGGTTATGACATCGCGAGGATGACCGGTTATGGGGCACCTGATTTTGATTTCAAAGCGCTGGGTGCAGCAATGGATTGTACTCGGGAGTTTTATCAGGCTGGCATCATCTATGCGGATGGCGCACAGCGTTATCTTGTTCGGCCTGGCCAGCGTCATCCTAATGGTCAAAGTGGTATCGTTACACATCTGATTGTGACCAAAACGCCTAAGCAAGCCACAGCGTCTAATACGGGCAAGTCACTTAGTGAAGCAGTAAGCGTAACCTCAATGGGAACGGAGATTGCCTCGACCGTGCTTTCTTGTGGTGCAATGATTATCACCGCTGGCGTAGCGGTTATCGGCGCTTCAGCAACGCCTATAACCGCTGGCAGTAGCTGCGTGCTTGTTGCTATTGGTTATGCTGGCGCTGCCGCAACAGGCGTGCAATGTGTCAATGGTATTTACCGGGTTTATGATCTCGTCGAAAACGGTGGTGAAAACGTAGCGTGGCTGGACTCTCAGGATTGGTACGTTGCCACTTCAACGTCTCTTGACCTTATTTCACTAGCCAGTGTGGGCGGTGCGTTAAAAGAAGCCCTGGCAACATGGCGAGCGATGAAATCAGTCTCTTCTTTAAAAGCAACGGAGTGGCTCCGGAACTATCCAAGGCAGGACCGGGCTCGCCTTACTGAATTAATCATTAAGGCACAAAACCCTGGTATAAGTAATAAAGAGCTTAAAGCCGCCATCCGTGCAGGACTTTATCCAAAGCGTTTCCCTGTAGAGTCGGTGCAAAAAAGAACTTGTTAAGCAACTCGCGCAGGTCGTCACGAGCGCAGCGGCTGTGGCAGGCAGTGCTGTCAGTGGTATCATTGCTGCTCCAGGTAATGTGCCGCGCTCCGGGCGCTATATTGTGGGAACAATTCAATCACTGGCGGTATTTTAATGCAATTTCTATCATGGCTTGTCGGGCGAAGTATCACTGAACTACTGCAACAGGGTCGCGAAATAGATCAGTTAATCGCACGGCAGGATAATTCGATACTTGCCCGTTCCACTACAAAGCTTGAACGTTATTTTAAACAGCCTGCTGAGTCGCTTCCCCGGCAAAACGGCTTCCCGGTTGCGATAGTGCTGATGCTGTTGCTGATTGCATTTGCATTTGATTTGCTGACGTTTCTACACGCTTTACCTCCGCTCAGTCCACAGATACATGCGTTGAGTTTTTTTGTTCCCTCAATCGTCGTTATTGGCGCGATACTCACGGCCAGTTACCTGCTTGCGCGAGGCCATACAGCCGGTGTGGCGGCGCTGGCTTACGTCTGTGCGATGTTGCTTATATCGACCGTTTTACTCTTGAGCTACAGCGTAGTTATGGGTAGCCACTCGGGCCTGTGGCTGATTCTGGCACTCGCGGCTTTGGTGGGTGCTCGCTGGATACTTAATGGGCAGGCTTTCATCCTGTTTGCCATTTACTGCCGGACACAACGTCTCGCCAGCGTCGCCCGGCAGCGTCGCATGAAATAACCCATACTGATCTGTAGTACTGTTATCGCGGAATACCCATTCCGCGACTCTCTTCTATTTTTCTCTCAACACGATCTTTTTCCTATGATCCACTCCTTCTTTTACTCCATCCCCTGTCCCAATCCCCCCTGAAAAACCCATCCATCATCACTATTACCTCTGGCTATAACCTGCCGTTATACCCTCCTGCTAAACAAGCATTCGTCACCTTTCAGAACGCATGAAATAGTGGTTTCAGAACCTGATCTTTTGGCTGAAACGAGAGACAACATGCTAATCCCACAACCCTATTTACTCTTTCTTGGCGATGTTACCGATCCCCTTGCGGCAAAAACGGCGCGCGGTATTCATATCTGGCGGCCGGAGCAGTGCGTTGGCGAAATTAAACTGCCGGGCTGCACGGTCAGTCTGGGTCTGGATGAACTGGATATTCCCGGCGCCAAAGCGCGCGGCGCAAAAACGCTGGTGCTTGGCACTGCCAATGCCGGGGGGCTATCTGCCAGAACACTGGCTGGAAACGATCAAAAGTGCCATTAAAGCAGGCATGAATGTGGCCAGTGGTCTGCACCACCGACTGGTGGATGAACCGGAACTGGTGACGCTTGCACAGGCTTCTGGCGTTGAGCTTTTTGACCTGCGTCATATGCGTCCAGCGCTCAGTGTGGGCAGCGGTAAGAAGCGTTCAGGTAAGCGGATACTGACCGTGGGTACAGACTGCTCAGTGGGCAAGATGTACACCTCACTGGCGCTGGAAGCGGCGATGCGCGCGCGTGGCCTGAAAGTCGATTTTCGTGCCACGGGGCAGACCGGCATTCTGGTCGCAGGGGGAGGGCATTGCTGTGGATGCGGTCATCGCTGATTTTATTGCCGGTGCAGCAGAAGCGCTTTCACCGGCGAATGACGAGGACCACTGGGATATCGTTGAAGGCCAGGGCTCACTGTTCCACCCCTCTTATGCGGGCGTCAGTATGGGGCTGATGCACGGTGCGCAACCACACTGGCTGGTCATGTGCCATGAAATGGGACGACCTCACATGCGTCATTTGCCACACCAGCCCATGGTCAGCCTGCAGGCGTGCGTTGAAGCCAATCTGCGTGCCGCGCAGGTGACCAGTGAGTCCGTTCAGCTGGCTGGCTTTGCTATCAATACCTCCAATTACAGCGAAGAAGAGGCGCTCGCTTATTGCGCCGAAATCAGCGCTGAGTTCGGCTTACCGGCAACGGATCCGGTGCGTTTTGGTATTGATGAGATCGCCGCACTGCTTCAGGAGCGTGGCTGAAATGAGAAAGTTGCAGATTGATGTGGTGAGCTGCCGCTGGCGCGACCCTTTGCTATCGCACGCGGTACCCGTACCGCCGTGACGGTCATCCGTGTCACGCTGGAGCAGGAGGGGTTCATCGGGCAGGGCGAATGTACACCAACGGCCCGCTACGATGAGACGCCGGATAGCGTTCAGGCCATGCTCGAAGCGGTACGCACTGACATTGAGTCGGGCCTCAGCCATCATGATCTGCAACACCGCTTACCCGCCGGTTCAGCGCGCAACGTGCTGGACTGTGCGCTATGGCGACTTGATGGCGCACGGGCTAATCAGACGCTTTGGCAAAAGAGCACCTGCTCTCAGCCAGAGTCGGTCATTACGGCAGAAACCCTTAGCCTCGATACGCAGGAATGTATGGCTCTGGCGGCGGCGGATGCCGTATCACGTGGCGCCCTCCTGCTCAAAATTAAGCTCGACCGTAATGCGATTCTGGAAAAAGTAGCAGCGATTCGCGCGGCGGCACCGCATGCCACGCTCATTATCGATGCCAATGAAGCCTGGTCGGGTCTGGAACTGGAAAGCCTGCTGGTGGCACTGAAGGCCTTCAACATCGCGATGGTGGAGCAACCCCTTCCCGCCGGACAGGACCATGACCTGAAACGTTTCAAACATCCCATACCGGTCTGTGCCGATGAGAGTTGCCATACGCGGGCGGATATTGCCGGACTACGCGATCGCTACGAGATGATCAATATCAAGCTGGATAAGTGCGGTGGCCTGACAGAAGCGCTGGCGATGGTGGATGAAGCCCGGACGCTCAATATGCGCATTATGGTCGGTTGCATGCTGGGCTCGTCACTGGCCATGGAGGCCGCATTGCCCGTCGCGGTTAACGCTGAGTTCGTCGATCTGGATGGCCCCATCTGGCTAGCCGCCGACAGTTCTCCTTTCCTGAGCTACTCCCAAGGCCGTATCTGGCTATAACTCTGTGAGGCGACGATGACGGACACACAAAGTACTTCCCCTGCAACCCGCGCTGCCTCTGCCTCTCCCGTGCTGGCGATTCAGGATCTCAGCGTCTCGTTTCATGGACGCAGCGGTGAGAATCAGGCACTCAAAGGCATCAGTTTTGCCATTCATCCAGGTGAAATCGTCGCCGTCGTGGGTGAAAGCGGCTCAGGTAAATCTGTCACGTCGCTGGCTGTGATGGGCTTGCTGGCAAACAACGGCCGTGTCGATGGCGGCAGCATGCAGTTCCGCGAACGCAGCGGAAAAATGCATGCGTTAGAAAAGCTGGATGACGCTCAGCGCCGCACGTTGCGTGGCCGTGAAATGGCGATGATCTTTCAGGAGCCCATGACCTCGCTGAATCCGGTGCTGCGCATTGATGATCAACTTACCGAGGCATTACGCGATCATCAACAGTGCGACAGAAAGCAGGCCCATGCGCGGGTGCGTGAATTGCTGCGACAGGTGCGTATCGCCGATGTGGATCGCGTCATGAAAAGCTATCCTCACTCGCTGTCAGGCGGCATGCGGCAGCGTGTGATGATTGCGCAGGCCCTTGCCTGTGACCCACAACTCCTGATTGCCGACGAGCCTACCACAGCGCTGGATGTCACCGTACAGGCGCGCATTCTCCATATTCTGCGTGAGCTGCAACGTGATAAACAAATGGCGGTTCTGTTTATTACTCATGATATGGGCGTGGTAGCGGAAATCGCCGATCGCGTAGTGGTCATGCTGCGTGGCGAAGTGGTAGAGCAGGGAACCGTGTCTGAGATTTTTGCCGCCCCGCAGCATGCGTATACCAAAGCGTTACTGGCGGCAGTACCAAAACTCGGCGATATGCGGGAACACACGTGGCCGCAACGCTTTCCTCTGCCCGGTGCCCGCGAGGTTGTGCAAGGCGAACAGCATACCGCTCGCTATGACGTGGCGCCGCTGCTGGATGTGCGCGGATTAAAAGTCTATTACCCGATTCGCAGCGGCATCTTATCGAGCCTGACGCATCACGTGCATGCGGTTGAGCAGATTGATTTCAGTCTGTGGCCAGGTGAAACCCTGGCCATCGTGGGTGAAAGCGGCTGCGGCAAATCGACAACCGGACGGGCGCTGATGCGCCTTATCAACAGTGAAGCTGAAAGTATTCACTTTGAAGGAAAGGAAATCTCTGACCTGAAAGAGGCAGAGTTCCAGCCGCTCCGCCGTGAAATTCAGATGGTGTTTCAGGATCCCTATGCGTCACTGAATCCCCGCCTGACGGTGGGTTTCACCATTGCCGAGCCGTTGCTGTTACATGGCATGGTCTCTTCGCTTGAGCAGGCTTCCCCACAGATAGATGCGCTGCTGAAGAGCGTCGGTCTCCTGCCAGAGCACGCGCGTCGTTATCCGCACGAATTTTCTGGCGGTCAGCGTCAGCGTATTGCTATTGCCCGCGCCATGGCGCTGAAACCGAAAGTGATTATTGCTGATGAAGCGGTATCGGCCCTTGATGTCTCGATTCAGGCGCAGGTGGTCAATCTGATGATGGACCTGCAGCAGCAAACGGGCGTGGCATGGATTTTCATCTCTCACGATATGGCGGTCGTCGAGCGTATTGCGAATCGCGTCGCGGTGATGTACCTCGGCCAGATTGTGGAGCTTGGACCGCGTCAGTCGGTATTTAATCAGCCGCAACACCCCTATACCCAACGACTGCTGGCCTCCGTGCCGGTAGCGGATCCTGAAAACCGTCAGCCCCGTATTTTCGATGACAGCGAAATCCCCTCGCCGTTGCGTAAGGTGGGTGAAACGGTCACTAAAACCCGATATCGGCAGGTTGCCCCCCCAGCACTGGGTAGCTGACGGCATTGCATTGCAATAATCCTTAACGACCAGGAGAATTTATGAAAACGCTGTTTCGCCGTACTTCGCTCGCCCTCGCATTGACGACGACGCTGGTCATGACTGCGCAGGCACAGGATCTGCGCATTTCAATGTATGCTGATATCACGGGGCTGGATCCGCACGACACCTCGGATAATGTCAGCTACTCGGTTCAGAGCGGCATCTTTGAGCGCCTTTTCCAGTTTGATTCCCGGATGAAGCTGCAACCCTGGCTGGCGACCGGTTATACCTCTAATGACAGTGCCACCGAATTTACGCTGACGCTGCGCAAAGGCGTTACCTTCCAGGACGGTACCCCTTTTGATGCAGATGCCGTCAAAGCGAACCTTGATCGTCTGGCAGATCAGAAAAAAGGGCTGAAGCGTAACAGCCTCTACAAAATGATTGATAAGGTCACGGTGCTGGCACCCGACCAGGTAAAAATCGATCTGAATCAGTCGTTCGGTGCCTTTATCAACACCCTGGCGCATCCTTCCGCAGTGATGTGGAGCCCGTCAATTCTTAAGCAATATCCGGACGAAGCGCAGTTGCGACTGCATCCGGTGGGAACCGGTCCGTTTACCTTTGTTGACTGGAAACCGGGTAAAGCCGTTACGCTGGCCAGATATGCAGGTTACTGGCAGCAGGGATGGCCTAAAGTCGACCATGTCATCTTCTCTCCAAGTCCCGAAGATGCGACACGGGTGGCAGCGTTGAAATCGGGCCAGGTAGATGCCATCTGGCCATTGCCTTCAGACCTCATCGCAGCCGTTCAGCAGGACAGCCACCTCTCCATTCAGCGCGATCCGAGCATTTATCTTTATTACATGGCGATCAACACGCAGCACAAGCCGCTGGCCGATGTTCGGGTGCGTCAGGCAATCAACTATGCGATTGACCGTAATCTGTGGCTGAAAGTGGCCTTTGCCGGTCTGGGCAAACCTGCCACATCCGCGATCCCGGAGGGCGTACAGTTTTATCAGAAACAGGACGATCCTGATTACGGCTATGCGCCGGATAAGGCCAAAGCCTTGCTGAAAGCGGCGGGTTATCCGGAGGGACTGGATCTTAAGCTCTGGGTGACCAACGCCACGGCCAGCGTCCGTGCCGCTCAGGTGCTGAAAGCGCAACTGGCCACGGCAGGCATTCGTGTCACGGTAACACCGATGGATTCTGGCACGCGCAACGCTAAGTTGTGGGGCGTTCAGGACCCGAAAAAGGCGGAGTTTGACCTCTATTATGGCGGCTGGTCGACCTCTACAGGGGATGCCGACTGGGCGCTGCGTCCGCTGTTTGCCACCGAGTCCTGGGTTCCGACCTCGTATAACGTCTCCTACTTCAGTAACGCTGATGCAGACAAAGCGATTGCTGCCGGGCTGGCGACGGCCGATCCGGCAAAGCGTGGCATCGCCTATGCACAAGCGCAAAAGGTGTTGTGGAAAGAAGCACCAGTGGCGTTCCTTGGCACGCCAGACAATCTGGTCGGCAAACGCAACACGCTGAGCGGCGTTTCGATGCTGCCTGATGGCAATTTACTGTTCACTCAGGCGTCCTTTAAATAAGACGGTCTCTTCTTCCTCGTCCCCTGTCCGGAACGGATGAGGGACGTGAGGAGGCCAGTCGCACCTCATTTCAGGGAATGGCATGTTTGCATACATCATTCGCCGATTGCTGGAGATGATCCCGGTTTTGCTGGTGGTCTCGTTGCTGGTTTTCGGTTTTATCAAGCTCATGCCGGGCGACCCGGCGCGTATTTATGCCGGACCGGATGCGCCGGTTGAGGCGATCGAAGCGGCGCGTCAGCACCTCGGGCTTAACGATCCGCTGCCGCAGCAGTATCTCCACTGGATCGGCAGCCTGCTGCAGGGCGACCTGGGCACCACGTATCGTACACAGCAACCGGTGCTGGAGGTGATCAAAGAGGGCTTTATGCCGACGCTGTGGCTCGCCTTAGCGGGTTTTACCTGGTCCGTCATTCTCGGTTTGTTATTCGGCGTTATGGCTGCACTGAAACGTGGAAGATGGCAGGACTGGACGCTGATGAGCGTGGCGGTCGGCGGCATTTCGATGCCAGCCTTCTGGCTGGGGCTGTTGCTCATCCAGTTCGTCGCGATGCCTTTTGGGCTGTTCTCGGTCAGCGGCTTTAACAGGGCCAGCGATATAGTCCTGCCCGCCATCACGCTGGGTTCGTCGGTTGCGGCGGTAATGGCGCGCTTTACCCGCTCGGCCTTTCTTGAGGTGGCGCAGGAAGATTACGTGCGTACCGCCAAAGCCAAAGGGCTGCGTAACCGCCTGGTGACGTGGAAACATGTGATGCGCAATGCGCTCATACCGGTGATTACCATGCTGGGCTTGCAGTTCGGTTTTCTGCTGGGCGGATCCATCGTGGTGGAGAGTGTTTTCAACTGGCCAGGGTTAGGCTGGTTATTGATTGAGTCGATCAAAGCGCAGGATCAGCCGGTGATTCAGGCGCTGGTGATGCTGTTCGTGTTTGAATTTATTGTGATTAATCTGCTGGTCGATCTGCTTTACGCGGTGGTCAATCCGGCCATTCGTCTGCGACAGGAGCCAAAATGAGTATTCAATCGCTGACTGAAAATCCGCCTCAGATTATTCGTTCGCCGTGGCGCGATTTCCTGCACGCTCTTGTGCGGAATCCTCTGGCGCTGGTCTCAGGCGGGTTTGTGCTGCTGTTGATTGTGGTGGCGATTTTTGCGCCCTGGCTGGCGCCCTGGGATCCCATGGCTCCGGACTGGATGGCGTTATCGTCGCCGCCAACGGCGGCACACTGGATGGGGACCGACGAACTGGGGCGCGACCTGCTCAGCCGCATTATCTATGGCGCGCGTATCTCGCTCTATATCGGCGTGCTGTCGGTGACGATCGGCATGCTGGTCGGGGTCATGCTGGGCTTACTGGCGGGCTATTATGGCGGTTGGGTTGATATGCTGATCATGCGCGGTGCCGACGTATTATTCGCCTTTCCGGGCATGTTGCTCGCCATTGCGGTGGTGGCGCTGCTGGGGACGGGTCTGAACAATGTCATTATCGCAGTCGCGGTATTCAGCGTGCCGGTATTTGCCCGCATCGTGCGGGCTTCGACGCTCTCTCTGAAACAGGCTGCCTATGTTGAAGCCGTGCGCTGTGCTGGTGCACCAGACAGAGTCATTATCCTGCGGCATATTCTGCCCGGCACGCTTTCCAGCGTGATTGTCTATTTCACTATGCGCATTGGCACCAGTATTCTGACCGCCGCGGGCCTGAGTTTTATTGGACTGGGTCCGGAGCCTGACGTACCTGAATGGGGCAATATTCTGGCGATGAGCCGAAGCATGATGATGGCCGGATCGTGGCACATGAGCGTATTTCCGGGGCTGGCGATCTTTATTACCGTGCTGGCTTTTAATCTGCTTGGGGATGCGCTGCGCGACACGCTCGATCCAAAACTCAAGGGCTGACTATGGATTTCCAACAATTGCAGCGTGAACTGCTGCTGAAACACTGGCGTGACCTGCGTCAGCTTGGGCAGCCGCGAAGCGCCTGCGGACCCACCAATCGAATCAGCGATGTTGCGGGCGTGCGTGTCGGACATTGCACGCTGAATGAAGGCGGAAAGCAGACTGGCGTAACCGCTATCGTACCGCCGGGCGACAATCTGTTTCTCACGCCGCTGCCGTGTGGGGTTGAGGTCCTGAACGGCTTTGCGAAACCCATCGGACTGATTCAGATAGAGGAGCTTGGCGTGCTTCAGACGCCGATTCTGCTCGGTAACACGCTGGCGGTCGGCACGCTGTTTACCTCGCTGGTGCGGGATGCCATCAGTCGTAACCCGGAACTGGGACGAACACTGCCCACGGTCAATCCGCTGGTGCTGGAGTGCAACGATGGCTGGCTGAATGATATCCAGGCGCTGGCCATCACTGAAGCGATGGCGCAGGAGGCGCTGCAGACGGCCTCAGCGGACTTCGCGCGCGGCAGCGTCGGCGCGGGGCGCGGGATGAGCTGTTTCAGCCTGAAAGGGGGCATCGGAACCGCCTCGCGGGTTATTCCCTCGCTCAACGCCACGCTTGGCGTGCTGGTGCTGGCCAATTTCGGCGCACTGGAGGCATTAACGCTTGATGGCGTTCGGGCTGGCGAGATGATTGCGCCGCTGCTGGCCGGTGAGTCGCCGCAGCTGGATGCCGGTTCTGTCATCATCATCATGGCGACGGATGCACCGCTGGACGCACGTCAGTTAAAGCGCATCGCGAAGCGAGCCGGTGCCGGCCTGGGACGGCTGGGCAGTTACTGGGGCCACGGCTCGGGCGATATTGCGGTGGCGTTTTCAACGCAACCTCTGCCGCAACCGCCACAGGACGACACGCTGGAGCCGCTGCTTGCTGCAGCGGCAGATGCAACTGAACAGGCTGTACTGGATGCTTTGCTGAGCGCTGAGGCTGTTACCGGCTTTCGCGGTCATCATCGCCCCTCACTGACGCAGATTCTGGATAGATTAACGACATGAAAATTTTTATCTCGGCCGACATTGAAGGCATCGCGGGGGGTCATGCGCCCGGAGCAATGTACACCCGGCCACCCGGAGCATCAGCTGGCCCGTGGTCTGATGGAGCAGGAAGTGAATGCTGCGATTGAGGGGGGCTTTTGCCGGCGGGGCAACGGAAGTGGTGGTGGCAGACAGCCATGCGCAGATGACCAATTTGCGTGCGGAAAATATTGATCCCCGCGCCCGGCTGGTGCAGGGGAAACCCCGTGTCCTGTCGATGGTGGAAGGGATAGAGCAGCAGACGTTCGACGGGCTGTTTCTGGTGGGATTTCACAGCGCAGCAGGTGAACCCGGCGTACTGGCGCATACCATCAACGGCCGGGCATTCTGGCGTATCCATATCAATGGTCTGGTGATGGGCGAAACCGATATTTATGCGGCCGCCGCTGCTGAGCACGGCACGCCATTGCTGCTGGTCACCGGCGACGATCAGTTACAGAGCTGGATTGCGGAACACTACTCAGCAGTCAATTACGTCTGTGTAAAACGCGCCATTTCGCATACCTGCGCGGAATCAATCAGCCCACAAGCGGCACAGCGTGCGATCGCTGCCGCAGCAAGCGCCGCACTGCAACATCCCCCCTCAGGTGAGCACGAGCCGCCTGACGGCACCTTACGCTATGCGCCTTCAGGCCACTAAACCGGTGCTGGCCGATCTGTTCAGCCTGATCCCCGGCGTCACGCGCCTGGATGCCGTTACCGTGGCGTATCAGGCGGAGAATATGGAGACGTTAATCAGTTTACTCAGTGCATTCTCTTATCTGGCGAGCACACAGTCATAGCGAAATTACCCCGGGCTGCATGCAACGTCAGCCCGTTAAGCCCGCCGTTCCGGTTCTGCTGAAACCGCGCTGCCAGGCACACGCCTGTAGTGCGGGCTGAGCATGCGCATCTTCCCTCTGACGAGTCAGAATCGTTGCTGGCTTAAATCCGCGCAACCCACGCTGCTGACCAGGGCTCCTTTAACTGCACCACGGCAGCGCGAACCCCGCTCCCTGCAGAGGCTTCAGTCAGGCCTGCCGGGTACGGATAGGGGCGAGACAGGCAGCTGAGCCTGCACCGGTTTTGCGGTACAGTTTTTGCAACAGGATAATGATTGCTTTCTCACCCTCCGCCTGGACCTGAGCGTACAGCCTGTCGGAGAGGCCTTCGTTTTCGGTATTCCATCCAGGGTAAAATAGTCATGCGGCTCCGCCATATAGAGGTCTTTCAGGCCATCGTACAGACCGGCAGCATCAGCGCTGCGGCGCGCTTGCTCAATGTCTCGCAGCCGAATATCAGCCGTGTTCTGAATCATGCTGAACAGCAATTGGGATTTGCGCTGTTTGAGCGACGTATACAGGGAATGAGTGTGACGGCAGAAGGACGACGTCTGCTGCCTGAAATAGACGATCTCTGCCAGCGCCTGCAATCTATCACCCAGCTTACCGAACAGCTGCGGCGGGGCGAAGGGCAATTAGTTCGCGTCGGCGCGGCTCACGCTTTTGGTCAGATGGTGCTGGCGCCCGCATTGGTCACCTGGCGGCAACAGATGGCCTCGGTCAGTGTCGAACTGGTCACCGAGCACTTTAGTACCTTATGCCAGATGATTCTGGATAATCAGCTCGATTTCGCGCTGGTTTTTGGTCAGCAGGTCGATGCGGATCTTCTGGCTGAACCTCTGTTTCAGTCTTCGATGGTCGCGCTGTTACCGCTCAATCACCCCCGTAATGAACCCGTTACGCTTGCGTGGTTATGCAACAATAATCTACTGATGATGCAGGCTCAGGATCCGCTTGGACGCGTACTTCACCGAGCGCTGCGCGATAAAAAACTGAATCCCGCCGTGTCGTTGTCGATTAAAACCTATTCGGTCATTGCGGATATGGTGCTGGCAGGCGGCGGCACGGGCGTCGTGGATCTCTTCACCGCCTGTCGCTATGCCGAACAGCTAAAGCTGCTACCCATAGCGCAACCCCTGCCGTTTGAAGTGATGCTGATCAGCCGCCGTGACCAGCCACAGTCGCAGTCCACTCTGCAACTTAAGCAGGTCATCCGTAACAGACTGTGGGAGATCGCCCGGCAGTGCGAAGCGCAGTTTATTCGGGGCTGAAGTAAGTGCCGTGCTTCACCGCTACCCATCCGGCTATTTTGTGAGATGCATCACAAAATTTTTAGAATTTCTTCCTGATTTGAAACCAGGCTCGCTCGCGCATCACTCAACCCTGACGCTGCGGGGTGAGTTGCTCATTTCGCAAGTTATCAACTGACCGGTTAGTGATAACCGGCACAACCTGGCGGAGTGAGAATTATGGATGGAATTAGACGCACACCTTCCCCTGTACATCACGAAACGATTGAAATGCCCACGCGCGGTGGGCCATCAACAACTGAAGTCACTGCTACAACCCCTGCTGCGAGGGCTCGTTCTGCAGAGATTAGCCGTATTACAGCTACTCTGCATAACGCGTGTAAAGGCGGAGAAAACGTGCGTGATTACCTGGCAGGAATCGCTGTCACCCTGCACGATGAATTGCACCAGACGGACGATCAGGTAAAAGATGTCATCAAACTGGCTCACAGCTGCGACACGATGATCATGGCCAAGGCAAAGGGGGCGATTGGAATGACCTATGCCCTTTCCGGTGTACCTGGCGATCTGGTCGGCAAGGGGATAGCTAGCGCAATGAAGCTGGAGCCGGGCACGCCCATGCACAACTTTGTCGCTGGCGTAGCGGGGGGGGGGATGACTGCAGTGGCTTTTAAAGCGGTGCTCACTCGGGTTATCGGTAGCAGCATCCAGGATTCGAGATGGATGCAGGCAGATATGGATGCACTGGAGCCTCTTATGAAAGATGAGGCAGAAAAACGCGAGACATTTGGGCATAAATTAAAAATGACGGCGCTGGGCGGGACGGGCTTTAACGTCCGCAACCCGGTGACGGGTGGAATTTCCAGTGCAACCCAGCTATTACCCGAAAATAAGCCGCGGCCAGAGCCATTGGGGATTATACAGGGTGCGCTCAAGCCGGGTTATGCCATCAACCAGATAGCAGGTTTTGGCCTGACTTCCGCTGCCGGTGCATTGAGTGGAGTTGTGGAAAACTACTACGACAACCTGCATGGCGCGGAGTTTTTATTTGGCCGTAACGACTGGAAGGATCGTTATATGTCGCTGTCCAGCGGGCACACGAATAGTGGCGAGGGGGAGCCACTTCGATGCGGTGTGGGAACACGCCAAAGCACCAAAACGTTGGGTTGAAGGCGTTACAACGCTGAGTGCATTAAGTGCGGTAGCCTCTGAGACGATGGAAGCGCTCGGTTTGGGCATCGGAGCGGGGGCGGCACGTGTGACCAAAGGTGGTGCAGAGAAGCTTTTCACCTCCGGCAAGACGAGTGCGGCAGAGACCGCTTTGGATCTGGCGAACAAATCCGGCTTCCGCGTTTCCCGCGAAAGCATTGGCAATGCGGCGGCCCTGGTGCCAAACGCCTATTCTTACCTGCAACAGGGGGTGTTCGGTCTTCTTTATCAGGAGGCTGAGCGAGCAGTGGCAAACAAGCTGCACCCGAAGCCCGCCGACGCGACAGAAGAGGAAGCCCCGGTGAGTTCAGGGGCGAGAACACCTGAAGGCGCGCCAGCACCCAGCGTGGGTACCGAGGCGAGAACCCCGGCCGGCACGCCAGCACCGAGTGTAGGTACTGAGGCGAGAACCCCGGCCGGCACGCCAGCACCGAGTGTCGGTACCGAGGCGAGAACCCCGGAAGGCACGCCAGCACCGAGTGTGGGTACCGAGGCGAGAACGCCTGCCGGTACGCCAGCACCCAGCACCGGTACCCGGGCGAAAGGGCCGTCAGAACAAGGCGAATCGGACAGCGACAGCGTACATTCGCATAACTCCGGGCCATTACGTAATACCCCGCCTGAGCGTTCATCAGAAATGCGCGCTGCGGGTGATACCTCTGCATGGTGGCACTCGTTCCCGGATCTGGCGAATATCAAAAGCCCACAGCCTGAGAAGTTAACCCAGGCTGACTATGAGGCCATCATCGCCGTCCTTGAAGCTGAAGCAGAGAAGATGAGCGAGCGCATTGCCGAGATGATACCGCTGCCGGACTCCTTACCGACATCATCAGCATCATCAGTGACATCCGGGTCATCCGCGTCATCAGAAGCCGCAGGGCCTGCAGGATCGCCAGAACCTGAAGAAACGAAAAAAGCCTCCTGATACCACACCTTAAAAGCCGCAGCGATGCGGCTTTTTTTTTACGCCGAATTTGCGCTGTCTCACGCGCTGCCCGGAACTCCCGCCTCGCGCTTTCCACTCAATCGTACCCCGGTCATAGCGGGAGAAAGGCGCCAGTCTGGCTGGCGCTAACGATGACGCTTTGTTGAGAGGAGAGAAGAATGAATATCTCGTCAGGTTCGGCTTTCGGGCCGATACAGCCGCAACTGCCTGATTTTAGCGCGCTCGATGAAAAAAATTTAGCCTCGTTTACTCCGCCAGATTCTGGCGCCAGTGGTCAGGCGATTAACTTTGGCAATGATGCCATGAGCGGCACGGATTTCAGTAGTCTCACCGCCACGCCCGACAGTGTGAGCAACCGGGATCCGATACAGATGCAGGGGCTGATGCAGCAACTGGGGCCGCAAATAGAGGCATTGCTGCAACTGCTATTAATGCTGCAACAGCTCTTCGCTGGTCAGCAGCAAAATAACAGCGCAGGAGCCGGGCGTGGCGGCGGTGCCGATATGCCGGGCACCTCAGCAGAAGAGGGGGCTTCGCTCACCGCACCGTTTAATGCCGCGATGCAGCAGCCTGTTAACCCGACTGAATCCGCTTCTGCACAGCAACCGCTAACGGCCAGTACAATGCCACAGCCAGGTACGGCTTCTGATGCTGCACTAAATACGCCTGCCCGGCAGACGCCAGCATCCGGCGGCGTCCCGCTGATAAAAGGCGAGTCGGGGTTACATTTACCTGCCCCGTTACTGGATCATGAGCAGGCGATAATGCGTGCCGCCAAAGAGACTAGCCAGGCGCCTGAAGTGCTGGCAGCGCAAATCTGGCAGGAGTCGCGCGGAAAAACAGAGGCGACCACCGTGAACGGCGGTAATGGCCTTTCCGACAGCGGCCTGATGCAGGTTAATTCCAACACCTTCGCCGATCTGCAAAGCAGATACCCGCATCTGCTGGGGCCAGATGCCAGCCCGTCCAGCCCTGAAGACAGCATCATGGCTGGCGCGCTCTATCTGAAAGAGCAGCGGGAGGCTTTTGGGGGCGATCCCGGTGCCGGGTTGCGAGCTTATAACTCAGGCCCAGGGAATGTGAATGTCAACGATCTGACGGATATCTCGAAAACCGGAACCGGCGATCCGACTTATGTTGGAAAAGTGCTCAACTTTGCCGACATTATCTCCAGCGGCAAAGGCACGTTACCTGCATAACGCGCAAAAAAAGTCCCTGTACCGGGTACAGGGACAAACATGAGCAGCCTTCAAAATCAGGCAAACGGCGGCGGTTCGTTCTTGCCTTTCCCCCCCGCTATTTTCCACCGCAATCTGTACGGTATCGGTCGCTGCCGTGATGCCCCAGCCAATCGGCCCACGCGCCGCGCTCATTCCACCCTCGGCCAGTCCTTTCAGGCCACCGGTAAAGACTTCGCCCACATTGCGGGCTTCGCCAATATTGTTAAAGAAAGGCGCGGCAACAGATTTGAGAATCGGGATGTTCGACAATATTTTGCCGAACTCACCCATGCCCCACTGGAAGTTGTCTTTATTGGTACCATCCATACGAACGTGCGAATCATTCGTCTCCGGCAACTGTTTATTCTCCGGCAGCATCTTCAGACCCTGTTCGGCGATATCCTTCAGTACACCCGCCTCGGTACCGTGGCGCGCGTCACCATCTTTGGTGATGCCCTCTATTTTGTCGTTAGCTGAGATCTCCTTCCGCTCGCTGCCATCACGCGCATTCAGGCCTTTTATGCTGTTTAACACGCAGGCCATGTTATACGCCGCATCAGCACGACTCTTCGGATCTTTATTGGCATCCGTCCAGTCGCCGAAGCGCTCTTTTAGCTCTGCCTGCTTGATATCTTTCTGGTTGCCAAGGTTTTTCAGCACCGGGTTTTCATCAATGATCTGTTCGGCGCTGCGGTTATCACCCGGTGGACGACCCTTCAGATTCTCCTCCGTCGGCCTGACGCGGATGTCCTTCTCACTGGTTCGCATGCCATCGCCCGGTGCCTGTGGAATATCTTCACCGGATGTTTCGCTGGCAAATAACGCCGTGGGCACCGTCCCTTCTTCAGCGGCTGACGGATCGACAAGCGCCCCCAATCCAGCCTGCGTTAAAAGCTGATCAAGCTCCCGGATCGGATCGGACAGGCCCGCCAGCGGCGTTCCGCTCCCACCGGAGTAGCTGATGGGGAGATCGCTGCCCGGGACCGGGAACGCGGAGCCGGGCAGGGGAGTGGATAATGGCAGGTTACCCGGCAGTGGCCTGCCGGGTGAAAAAGCGGGGGTTATTCCCCCCCCCCCCGCCAGGTATTGGCATAACCATACAAGCCCCCCTGAGTTAGCTTTGCGGATTTTTCTGGGAAGATTGCCCCTCACCGCCGCCCAAAAGCCCCTGCAACAATGAAGAAAGCCCTAACAGGGACAGCAGGTTTTGCATCATTCCGCCCTGTTGCCCACCATTGTCAGTTGCTCCCTGAGCCGGTGCCTGTGGTGCATTACCGCCAGATTCTCCGCTGTCTGCCCCTTTACCTTTATCTATCCCCATCATCTGCTGGAGCAGTTGCTGAAGCATCTGCATCAGCTGCTCAAGCGGATTGCCGCTGTGATTCGTGCCCTGTGAAGGTGCAGGCGTGCCCGGTTGCTCCGGCTGCTGCGCCTTATTACCGCCGCCCAACAGCTGTTGCAGGCCTGTCAGCATCATAATCTGCTGCAGTAAGCCGCCGCCCGACGGGGCGTCAGGCGAGTTTGCACCGTTTGCCTGGCCGTTTTTCTGACTTCCGCCTGAACCGGTCAGCGAAGCCAGTGTGCTCAGGCCGTCAAAGGCATTACTGGCAAAATTGAGCGGGCCTGTTTTCGCATTATTGAGAAAAGGTAACGACGATTTTCCGGGCTGATCGGGTAAGTCAGGTTTACCTGACGGACTGCCCCCCGTCTTGCCTGGCATATTTGCCGGAGGCATATCGATTTTGTTCGCGTTTGTAGCCCCACCACCAAATCCTGGAATCTTCATGAATTTATTCCTCAGAGTTAATAAGTCAGCGATTGATTGGGCAGCAACAGCGGTAACATTTTGCAATCCTGATTACTGCCGATTGCACAATTTTACCGTTCAGGCTGATGCTACCTCGCACTGTGAGTGGTAGTTGTCCCGTGATGGTTCCACTAAAAATGTTCCCTTTGTGATGCGGGTTCAGATTTATAAAAATCCAGCGGCACCGCCATTAAGAATTTATCATTCTGTTTTTGAAGGTTTTTCTGTGAGTCCTGTAGGGTAATCCTTACCGGTTGAGCGTCTATCCCTACAAGATAATAATCCTGGACTGATAGCGGGGATGACCTGATTGGGTGAGAGTGAGGCCGCGGTAAATTTGTAATTCTTTGCATCAGGCTCTGCTTCCAGAACATCCACAAGTGCTGAACGAGCAGCGCGCCTCATGTAAGGCGCGCTTATGCGAAGCTAATGGAGAATGTATGGTTCGTCTTTACAGGACACAGTCAGGCCACGGGACTGTCGATGAGGAGAGTGAGGATAACGTCTTACGCCAGGTTGATTCCCGCCCGGATGCGGCGGCGGGTTACCCGGAGCCCGTAACCGATATCCATACTCATCTGTATAAGATTTTAAATACGATTGCACCGTTAAACATAGATGTCTTAATCGAGGGAGAAACGGGTACAGGGAAAGATGCACTGGCCCAGCGGCTGTATCAACTTTCCGGCTGTCGTGGCCCGATGGTGCCGGTCAACTGTGCGGCCATCCCGGAGACACTTGCCGAAAGCGAGCTGTTTGGGGTCATGGCCGGGGCGTTCACCGGCGCAAGCAATTCCCGTGCCGGGTATATTGAGAGTGCTAATCACGGCGTGCTGTTTCTGGATGAAATAGACAGTATGCCGCTCACGATGCAGGCTAAGCTGCTGCGTGTACTGGAAAATCGCGCGGTAGAGCGACTGGGCAGCACCAAAAGTATCGGGCTGGATCTGCGGGTGGTTGTCGCCTCACAAATTCCACTGGCGCAGCTGGTGGCTCAGGGCCGTTTTCGTCGGGATCTCTTCTTTCGCCTCGACACAATTAAAATTTCCACGCCAACCGTGCGATCACGACCGGAGCTGATTTTGCCCATGTTTCGCCAGTTTACGCAGGAGGCGGCGCTGCGTCTGAATCAGCCTCTGCCGGCAGGATCGCTCGCGCTTGATGAGACCCTGCTGCTGCATAGCTGGCCGGGAAATATCCGCGAGCTGAAAGCGGCGGCAGAACGCTTTGTGCTGGGCTTACCGCCGCTGTGCTGTGAGATAAAGCAGGAAGGGCGCGTGTTATTAAAAGACAGAATGCGGCGCATTGAGCGCAGCCTGATCCACGACTGCCTGAACCGGCACGACAATCGTATCGATGATGTCATTCTTGAGTTAGGAATTCCCAGGCGCACCCTTTATCACCGCCTGAAGCTGTTAAAACTTACCGCCTGATATATCGCCCACCTCTCTTGCCGTGGGCCAGCAGGCTTAATCTGCATAAATATTTTCTTTGCGATGGAACCGGATAGCTTCATTGATTACTTAATGAATGCAACACCCAACTACAACCTATCATCAACGCGAGGAATGACTATGTCAGGTGCTAGCTTACTTTCCAACGGGATCACCAACGCAGCTTCTGCTTACACTCAGGTTGCCGGTGCTTACAACGGTGCGAAATATATGGTCCGTTCGCAACAGGCGATGGACAAGATGCAGGAAAACCAGGCCGATAAAATGGATCGCGATGTAGAGTTCCAGCGCATTAACGGCATCGCCGAAAGTAATGCGCAGGCCGCGTCAGCCGCAGCCCAGGTCAAAATTCAGTACTAATCGACTCCGGCAGGGAGGTGTTTTTTTGTCTCCCTGCTCTCTAATGCCACAGGAGTTTTACTGATGAAAGTCTCTCAATCTTCCTTGCTCACTTCAGAACCGGTTCCGTCAGTCGAAATGTACCAGGAAGCACCGTCGGCGGAAGATATTCAATGGTTTAATGCAAAGCTTAATGGCCCTGCGCCTGACAGCAGCCAGATGAGCTCTTCAGAGCCTGGCGTGGTCGGCAATATTCTGCAATCGCTGAGCGGCAACCAGCGTGCGCAAAAAGAAGCCTTTAACGATCTCAGAGTCGCTTCGCGGTCATCCAGTGCGGAAGATTTCTCCCGCGCCAATGCGCAGCTCTCTGATTACTATATCGAGAGTCTGATGAACGCCAAAGTGATTGCCAAAACCGTTCAGTCAGTCGATAAACTCAGCAACCTGCAGTGAATCTTATGAATGGCGCTGTCATTAAATGCTTCTGTGCTCTGTGCCTGGCGCTGCTGCTTACCGGCTGCGGTGATCAGACTCAGTTGCACAGCGGACTGTCAGAAAACGATGCCAACGATGTGGTGGCAGAACTGAGCCGCTTTAAGATTGAGGCGGAAAAACAGGTTTCTAAAGAGGGGGTTAGCGTTAGCGTCGCGCGCAGTGACATTGAGCGGGCGGTGAATATCCTCAATGCCGCCGGACTGCCTCATCAGGCGCGAACCAGCCTTGGCGCGGTTTTTCAGAAAAGTGGTGTTATCTCCAGTCCGCTGGAGGAGCGCGCCCGCTATATCTATGCGCTGTCACAGGAGGTAGAAGCGACACTGTCACAAATTGATGGCGTCGTGGTGGCGCGTGTGCATGTCGTATTGCCCGAGCGTATCGCCCCCGGCGAGCCGGTTCAGCCCGCTTCCGCCTCGGTATTTATCAAATATCATGAAAACCTCGATCCGGACAGTATCGAACCGCGCATTCGCCGGCTGGTGGCAACCAGCATTCCGGGGCTGGGCGGGCGCGATGACCGCGATCTGGCGATTGTCTTTGTCCCGGCGAAAGCCTGGCAGGATAAAATTGAAATGGTGCAACTGGGGCCGTTTCAGCTTAGCCCGGAACGTTACGGGATGATTAAGATAGTTACAACATGCTTTGGGGTGCTGCTGCTGTTACTCGTGGCAAATGCGTTCATTCGTCAGGCTCTGAGTCGTAAGCGCCTGGCTGCACAGGCGAAGTGATTGATTATGCTCAACGCTGCGCCTGATGAGGAAATTACCCTGCGCTGGTTACGCTGGTGGCACGCTGACTTTTGGTTACAGGCTGATGAAAGCTGGTGCACCCAGCCACTGGCCCGTTTATCTGCGCCTTTGCAGAGGCACTATCTCCGCCAGCATGCCTCGTGCTGGCACCACACGCTGGGTGTATCAGGCGAACTGGTCGCGCCGGAGCCGATGGTGCTGGCCATCAGCGACTTAAGCTGCGAACAGCGCGCGCAACTGTTGATTTTAGTCGCGGAAATTTGCGCCGGTGCCATGCCGCTACCCCCAGAGCTAAAGATCTGGTTGCGGCGTCTGGCGAAAGGAATGCGCATTGAGTGCTGGCTGCCTGCCGGGCTTTTCACTACTGGCGGCAGCGTCGACAGCCTCTGTCTGCTGCAGGCGCTATTTCCGGCTATCTGGCCGCGCCTGCGGCTACTCTTCCCTGTAAGCGACGCGCCTGTAAACCCGGCATTTTCACTGCCTGGCCATCGTCTGCGTCCTTTATGGGAAACGGCGCTCTGGCAGGTGCAACAACATTCGGGAGAGACGCGCGATGTGGAAACTTAAAAGCCTGCATCTGCAGGGCGGCAGCGCCCCACCGGGTAATGTGCTGCGCCGTGAGGAAATTGCGCTCAGGCTTGAAGCGGCTTCCATTATCGAGCTGGCCCATAAACAGGCGCAAACGATCCGCGAGCAGGCACGCGCCGAGGCACAAGCCGAAAGGGCGGCCAGCCAGCGCGAATGGGAAGCCCGGTTCTGGCAGCAGGCGCAGACGCTCTTTGCGGACTGGCAGGAACAGCGTGCAGCCGAAGAGACGCAGCTGGTGTTGCTCGCTGGAAAGGTTCTGAACGAGGCACTGCAACACCTGCTCGATGAGGTGGATGATGAGCGCCGTTTTCACGCGTTGCTCAGACAGTTGTTGCGTCACTATCCGCGTCAGCAGCAGGCGACGCTGTATTGCGCCAGCGGGCAGGAGCAGGAGATTAACGGCTGGCTGGTCGCGCAGCCGCAGCTTCGCTGGACGCTGTGCGCCGACCCGGCGCTTGAGCCAGATCGCTTGCGGCTTATTACCGACGCAGGCGAGCTGATGGTTAACTGGCGGACGCTGTACCAGCAGCTCGCGCCAGCGCTGGCAGAAGAGAATGCATAAAAAAACCAAAAACAGTGGAACTGCTTCGCTTGTCGCGCCACTTAACAGGGGTGTCCAACAAGAGGAGTCAATATCATGAGTTCCAGCGATCTGTTACAGCGTCAGTTATCCTCCAACTCAAACCGCAAACATCATGAAGCCTATCAGTTTGCCCGCGATGTTTCGGGCGAATCGTTCAGCATTGCGGATATGTATGCTTTCCAGAATCGCCTGCAGGATATGTCCAACGCCAGCTGGGCAAGTTCGCAATATACCCAGTTCAAATTTGGCATCCGTAAAGCGATCATCGACGCTGTTAACTAAGCCCCTGTCATCAAGGAGTCAGGCGTGTTTACGTTTTCTTTTCCGGGCCGCCTGCTGGCGGCCATTACCCTGCTGCTACTGAGTATGGGCATCACAAACGCTCGTGTGCCGGATGAGTGGAAGAATGGTGCGTATGCCTATTCGGCAGATAATACCCCGCTTAATATTATTCTTGACGATTTTGCCAGCAGCTTTGGTGTTGAGGTCAATCTTGGCACGCTGGGCGACAGCAATGTCACCGGTAAACTGCGCGCAGACAGCCCGGAAGCGTTCCTTAATCGCCTGGCGCTTGAGTATCGCTTTCAGTGGTTTGTCTACAACAACACGCTCTACGTCAGCCCACAGGCAGCGCAAACTTCCCAGCGTATTGAGATTTCCCCGGAAGCCGCGCCGGATCTGAAAGAGGCGCTGCGCGGTGTCGGCCTGCTGGAACCCCGCTTCGGCTGGGGCGAACTGCCGGATGAAGGCGTGGTATTGGTGACCGGTCCGCCGGAGTATGTGCGTCAGATAACGGAATTTGCCCGAAAATCGGAAAGCAAACCTGAAGCCGGGGCCAATAAAGATATGATGGCATTCCCGCTGCGTTATGCGGCCGTGGCAGATCGCACCATTCGCTATCGCGATCAGGAGCTGCTGGTGCCGGGGGTGGCCACCATTCTGAATGAACTGCTGGGTCAGTCCAGCAACGCCTCTTCCGGAAAAGTGTCATCAGGCCAGGGAGAGGATGAACAGGTATCACGTGAACAGTCGCAAAGTGTTTTAAACGAGCTGATTAATCGCAATATGCCGGCCTCCGGACGTAAAAAAGGCGCCTGTCAGCAGTCTGGCGGGTAAAGTATCAGCGGATGTGCGTAACAACCTGCTGCTGGTGCGTGACGATCCGAAAACCCGGGACGCTTATCAGGCATTAATTAACGCCATTGATGTTCCGCAAAAGCTGATCGAAATTGATGCAGTGATTGTCGATATCGACCGCAGCGCGCTGAAACGCTTCTCCAGCAACCTGGCCGGTCAGTTTGGCAGTGTCGCCAGCGGCGCCAATATGCTCTCCGGTGCCAGTACACTGTTTGTGACCGATTTCCAGCGATTTTTTGCCAGTATCGAAGCGATGGAGGGGGAAGGGACGGCATCCATTATCGCTAACCCCACTATCCTCACGCTGGAGAATCAGCCCGCGGTGATTGATTTCAGCGATACTGCCTTTATACGCGCCATTGGCGAGAGGGTGGCGGATATTCAGTCTGTCACCGCGGGCACCAGCCTGCGGGTGACGCCACGCGCAATCACCACTTCACAAAAATCGGCTATCCAGCTCATTGTTGATGTGGAAGATGGCAAGCTCAATAAAGATGATGAGGGCGATGCGCAGGGAACCCATAACGCAGCGGTCAGCACCCAGGCGCTGGTGGAGGCGCGACGCTCGCTGGTTCTGGGCGGGTTCCATTCCAAAGAGACGGGCGACCGTGAGCGACGCATCCCGATCCTCGGCAGTATTCCGCTGATCGGCAAGCTCTTTACCTCAACGCGCTATGAGACCTCCCAGCGTGAGCGGCTGTTTATTATTACGCCGCATTTAATTGGTGACCAGGTCGATCCGACCCGATATATCGCTGCCGAGTCGCGCGAACAGCTTAATAGCGCGATGGATGAGGTGACTAATCGTCATAAGTACACCGACGTCAAAGGGATGGTGGAAGGCGCGATGCGCGACCTGGCGCTGAACCGCGTGCCAGCGGGGATGACCAGCGGTGGCACGGGGCAGACGCTTTCCTCCCTGTGCCGCATTTCGGGCGCTTTCGGGAGCGATTTCCGTCGCCATCAGTGGTACGGCAATAGCAGCGTACAAATAACCGTTGGGGTGATCACCAACAACACCCAGCAGACGCAGCGTTTTGATGAGAGTCTGTGCCGCAGCGACCGCACGCTGGCGGTAGCGGTCTGGCCGCGTGGAGAACTGCGTCCGGGTGAATCGGCGGAGGTATTCGTCGCATTTGATAGCAATGCTCCGTCACGTCCTTCTCGCGCTTCGCTGCTCTCTTCAGCAGGCGGTGCACCGGCCAAAAACCTCTACTGAGCTGATAAGGAAAAAGCATGTTAGTGAGAATAATTGTGCTTACCGCCGCCGCGCTGGTGCTGAGCGCCTGCGCGCGGCCGCAGGGCGGATGTAATGACGTGGGCTGTCGCCCCTCTTCAGACCTGCATAACCTGACCATCTGGTGGCAACCACAACTGCGTAATGGCCCGAACGACTACACGCGGATAACGGTAGATAACTAATCACGTTTCGGCAGTCCCAGGCCCCGGCTGATCGCTGGGGCCATATTTTAACGAGAATCGACCATAGCTATTCACCTTCCGTTTCCGGGAAGCCTGTGTGCGGCGCACTCTTTGCCCGCATGCCAGTGCTGGTAATGCTATTCCATTACGTCAGTTTTCCTGCAGCAGACCGCAGGCGGCTCTGTTATCAGCAACCGCTTGCCGGTTTCACCCCGGCGTTTAATACTGGCTTTTATTCAGCAGGCCCGTGAGATGCAGATGTTAATGCCTGATAAGATAGTGCGGAGTTACCCTCCGCACTATTCTTCCCGAATCTCAATCACCTCATCCAGATAGTGATCCTCCAGCTCCCGCAGCAGACGATAGACGTGCGCGACGGCATTTAACGTTTCGCGTGGAACATAAGCGCCTTCCCGCGTGGTGCGCCACAGAGTGCGGGTGAGCCAGATAAAGCGGATAACCGGTCTCTTTTTTACGCTGCGCCTCTTCAATTAATGCCCGCGCCTCTTCATCGCAAGCCTTAAACAGCAGACGCGGCAGCGGCGTTTCATCCGGGCGATAATAGAGACCGACGGCAAAATGGGTGGGATTAACCAGCAACACATCCGCGTCTTCCACGTTAATCTCACGGGCAGGCACCGGCTCTTCATTCAGGATCTCCTGAGCCAGCTGACGGCGGTGGCCTTTCATATGCGGATCGCCTTCGCTCTGCTTAAATTCGTTTTTGATATCTTCATGACTCATACGCTGCTGTTTGAGGAAGAAATAGCGCTGAATACCAAAATCGAACAGGCTGATTATTAGCATCACCATCAGCACCCGACGTGACACCTTCATAAACAGCGCCATCACCCCCCTGCCAGAAACCGTTGAGATCGCCAAGCGCCAGCTGAGCAAGGCCACCGAGGTCCGGCATGATCGCCTGCCATACCACCAGGCCTATCACCACCGCTTTAAAGATGCTGGTCAAAAGCTGGGTAAACTGGCGGGCGGAAAACATATTCTTCAGGTGATTAAACGGGTTAAGCGCATCCGGTTTCGGTGCCAGCGCTTCGGTGGAGAAGAGTGGGCCGAACTGCACCCAGCCGCCCACCACCCGCAGCAGCATGGCAATGGCGCACGCGATGCCCACCAGCACCAGCATTACGGTGACGCTATCACTTATTACTTCCTCCATCGCGTGATCGAATGGGTCGCGCAGACGCGTTAACGGCAGCAGCATCATCGCCTGCAACCGCTGCATCCCGGTATCCACCATAGCAAACAGGGTCTCAAGGATACCGATTGAGATAAGCAGCTTAGGGATATCCTGGCTCTGGCTGACCTGGCCTTTTTTTGCGCGACTCTCTGAGTTTTTGCGGTGTAGCGTCTTCGGTTTTTTCGCTCATGGTGCGCTCCCGGCTGAAGGGGCAAATATCTGCGACAGGACAGGGATAAGATCGCGCAGTTCATACAACCGCGCATTACCCAGATGGTCCAGCAGTGGCAGATAGAGGATAAAAAACAACATGCCGAGCAGGCATTTCAACGGAATTGTCAGGGCAGTCGCCTGTAGCTGTGGGCTATAGAGACTCATCACACCGATGGCAAAATCGAGCAGCAGCATCAGCGCCACCGGCGGCCCGGCATAAAGCACCATATCGCTGAAGATTTTCCCCAAAAGCGTAAGCCAGACGTGAAAACCTGCCTCTGCGGGGAAAGGTATCCACTGGGTGGCGGACCAAAGATGATAGCTGTCCCAGATCACCTGGGTGATGGTCGATAATCCCAGCCCTGTGACCAGCAGCAATATCAGCACCTGCTGCATTAACTTACCCAGAGGCGTCACATCCGGCCCCAGCTGGGGGTTAATTTGCCCACCCATTAAGGCACCCCGCTGGTTATCGAATAACGCACCGACAGACTCATACAGCCAGAAAGGCAACGCCAGCAACAATCCGAGCAGGGTGCCTATCATCAACTCTTTGAGTACCAGCCCTGCCAGCGCCATCATTGTCGGCTCAAGCATATCAATTTGTTCTTTGATGCCGGGCGCTATAAACAGCGCCAGCGCCACAGCAATGGCGGTTCGCAGCAGCCCTTTTATGACGCTAAAAGAGAATATCGGTGTCAGTAACAGACAGGGAAAGATGCGCGCCATGCCAAGTCCCAGCGCGAGGATGGCATGAAACGTATCGGTGAGTGGGTAACCTGTCAGCATCAGGAACTGACCGTTGACATCATCGCAAACGCCGCCTGCGCCAGCTCCATCAGTTCAACACCGATCCAGCGCCCGGTGAGCGCCAGTGTCAGGCCGACCGCGATAAGTTTGATGCAGAACGGCAGGGTCTGATCCTGCAACTGCATCGCGGCCTGCACCAGTGAAATAATTACCCCGGAGATCACTGCCACCAGCAGCGGCGGCGCGGAGAGGATAACCACCAGCAATAACCCCTGGCGAAACAGCGTCAGAATATCCATGATGACCTCATAAATAGCTGTAGAACAGGCCGTCGAGCAGCCGCGTCCAGCCGCTGATGAGCACAAACAGCAGGATCTTCAGTGGCAGCGAAACGGTCATCGGCGACACCATCTGCATCCCGAGCGCCAGCAGGATATTCGAGACGATCAGGTCAACGACAATAAAAGGAATAAAGATCAGAAAGCCGATTTTGAAACCGTTCTGCAGCTCCGATAGCACGAAGGCCGGGATAATGAGCAGCATATTTTCGGGGGGTGACCGAATCTGCCATTTTCTTTGGCCACATACGCTGGGCATTTTCCTGCAGATGGATGACGATGTCCGGATCGGTATTTTTATGCATAAACGTTTTCAGCGGTTCGATACCATTAGCGGCGGTATATTCGAGCCGCTCCATACTGCTGAAATCGACAGGGATCGCTTTCAGCCTGTCGGTCATATCGCTAAATACCGGCGCCATAATAAATAGCGTTGCCGCCAGCGCAATGCCGTTGAGCGCCATCGTTGGCGGCACCTGCTGCACGCCCATCGCGTTGCGCGTCAATTGCAGCACCATCGTAATTTTCAAAAAGCTGGTACAGATAATGAGCATCATCGGCAGCAGTGCCAGTGCGCCGAGAAACAGCGCCAGCATAATCGGGTTGAGTGGCCCCATCTCCATCGGAATCACCTGTTCACATCCCCGACGCTCGCCACGCCCGGCAGCATGTGAGTAATCTGCAACCCCAGACGTCCTTCGACATCGACCAGTTCGCCTTTCGCCAGCGGAAACTCGCCGTGACATAGCAGTGCTTCACCGGGCACGACGTTTTCGACCGTGACCGTCGAGCCAACATCCAGACGATTTAACTCACCCAGGGTAAGTCTGAGATGGCCGCAGCGCACGGTCAGGGCCAGCGGCAGCGCATCAAAAGGTGATGCCACAGGCGCCGTTGTTTCAGTCAGGCCTTCATCCGCTTGAGGTGTATCGGCAGGCAGATTATCTTCGGGGGGTCACATTCATGTAACTATTCTCCAGACGGGTAATAAGAAAACGGGCAGGATGCCCCTCCCCGAACAGCAATTCGCCCTTAAGGTGCAATTGCGCAAGGCGAAGCTCGCCGCGACCGGTCGGGAAAAAATACGAGGTAGCAGGGAAAATCACATCACCGGGGCGAAGTGTGCGTAACTGCGAGGGAGCAAACGACACCGCACCCAGTTCTATCGGTAGCGATAACGGCAGGGCGCTGCAAAGCGGTGCAGGGAGCGGAGCCCAGCCAGGCTGGTTTAACAACGCCGCCAATGTGGCGGGCGCAACATATAACTGACTTTGCGCCTGCGCCTCACCGATCGTGACGCTAATCGCAAGCCACATCCCCTCAACCGGTGCGCAGAGCGCGTCCTGCGGCGTCAGGTCGCCAAATAGCGCGCGCAATGCCGGGCTGAGATGCTGGTTAAAGAGCGGCCAGTACCAGTCAGCGCACGCCCCGGGTTCTGGCAGCAGCGGGCAAGTGGAAAACAGACTCAGCAGCGCTTCGCTCTCCGCCAGAGATAACCCTCCCGCCTTGCATGAGAAGCTCTGCGTCGGTGGCCGCTCGCCGGGGGGGGGCGAGCCGCAGCTGAAGCTTACCCGCTTCGCCTGCAAGGGTAAAAGGATAGCCAAGGCCGTGGCCGATACGCTGGCGCAGGCTGGCTTCTTCGCGCGGCAGAGTGCGCAGGGATAAGGGTTTCATTCCCGGCCTCCGCGCTGCTCAAAACGCAGGCGCACAGCGCAGGCCATCCGGCGGCGCAGGGACTCCCGGCAGCGTTCCTGATGGGCGGCCATCATCGTCATGGCAGGTGGCGCAAAACGCAGGCTGATATCCCAGCCCGCGGCAAAAGGACTCAGGCGGGCATCCACTTCGCCTAAAAGGGGCAGCAGTAGCGTCATCGATATCGGGCCAGCAGGCTGCTTTTCTGCCATGGCGCACAGGGGGGGCTCCAGTTGTTGCCAGGCCCTGGCCGGAGAAGCGGGAGCCACATGCTCATGGGATAACTGTGACCCAAAAGAGGGGGAGCCTTCCCAGGGTATGATAAGCGGTTGCGGCAGTTCGCTGGGGGGTGAGCAACAGCGCGTCGAACAGCGAACCTTCTTCGCGAAACGGCTCGGCGCGGGATTTACGCTCGGATGTCGCGACGTCTGAAGGTCCGGTCTGCGGCGAACGGCGCTGCACCTCCGGCCGTGCAGGCGGCGCTGGATTATTTTGCGGGGGGTGGGGTAAGGCTGTCATCGTAATGCCTCGCTGTGCGCCATCAGATATTCCAGTTTTTCCACATCGCGCAGACGCGCCTGTGTTTGCTGCTGTGTGTGCTGCACCTGTTGTTGTTGCATAACCTGCTGTGCGCGGCACTGTTGCAGCTGATTACGCTGTCCACTCACCGCGTCGCTGGCCTGGCGCTCCCGGGCCAATCCCCCCGACCAGATGCTCCTGTTTTTGCAGCCCCGACTGGTGGTGTCCGGCAAAGCTATCGCGCAGCTGCTGATAATGCTGTAGTGCGGCTTCAAGCTGGTGTTCCGCCTCGGCTGACTGACGTTGCGTTTCGCACAGCGCCTGCTCCGCTTGCCGTTGCAATCGTTCGCAGCGGCGTAAGCGCTGGCGGCGAATTGGCAGCAGCAGAGAGAAGGCCTGCTGCAATTCAGCGCTGCCCTCATCAGTCGTGATGTCGTGATCAGGTAGCGGATGACGGCGCATGCTGGCTTACCTCCGCTAAGTAATGCAGTGTGTCGTCATATCCGCAGGGCGCGTGCATCGCCTGTTGCAGATAGCCATTTATCGCCTCCTGAGCCGATACTGCCGCATCGGTCATGGCATCATGTCCCGGCTGGTATTCTCCCAGGCGGATTAACATTTCTACCTGCTGCCAGGCGGACATCATGCGGCGCAGCTGCGTGGCGTCGCGGCTATGCTCGCGAGTCGCAACGTTGCTCATGGTTCGGCTCAGGCTTGCCAGCACATCAATAGCCGGGTAGTGACCGCGCTCCGCCAGACGACGGGTCAGCACAATGTGGCCATCAATCAGGGATCTCACTTCGTCCGCGACCGGATCGTTCATTGAATCGGCTTCAATCAGCACGGAATAGAGGGCGGTGATGGCCCCCCCGTGAGGTCTGTCCTGCGCGCTCCAGCAGGGTGGGTAATAAGGTATAAACCGAAGGCGGCAGCCCGCCGCGACCCGGTGGCTCGCCCAGCGCAAGGCCGATTTCACGCTGGGCGCGGGCAAAGCGGGTCAGTGAGTCGAGGATTAACAGCACGTTCTTACCCTTATCGCGCCAGGCTTCGGCGATGGCAGTGGCAGTAAAAGCGGCCCTGGCGCGTTCCATACTGCTGCGATCGGAGGTGGCGCAGACGAGCACCGTACGGCTGCGCAGCGCCTCATCCAGTTCGTGGTCAAGAAACTCGCGCAATTCGCGCCCACGCTCGCCAATCAAACCAAAGACAATGACATCGCAGGGCGTATTACGGGCAATCTCCGCCAGCAGGGTGGTTTTCCCGCAGCCCGCGCCGGCGAAGATCCCCACCCGCTGTCCCACGCCCAGGGTCAGCGGGCCATCAATGGCGCGAATGCCGGTCGGTAGCGGCGTATCGATGCGCGGACGATCGGTGGGTGCCGGGGCATCGCCCAGTACGCCCACCGCATCATCCACCGTACCGGGCAGGGCGAACGCGCCAGGCTGGCCTGCATCCAGTGGACGGCCAAAGCCGTCAAGTACGCTGCCGAGCAGGGCGTCGGACACCACAATACTGTGTGGCAGGCGCAGCGGAACCACGCGCGCGCCCCGGGCTATGCCGTCGAGCTGGCCAAGGGCGGAGAGCAGCGTGTGCTGCGGGTTAAAGCCGACCACCTCTGCCAGCACGCTTTGCCCGTCATCCCGGGCGATCTGGCAGAGATCGCCAATCCGCGCCTCGGGCAGGCTGCTTTCGAGCAATATCCCGCTGATCCCGGTAATGCGACCAAAGCTTTCGACCGGCGAAAAGCAGGTCAGCCGCCGCCGCTGCTGCTGATACCACTGCTCCAGTGTCATCGTCATTACCAGCTCACCTTAATGTTATCGCGCCCGTTGAACTCGATCTGGTTACTGGTAATCGCCACCAGCCGCAGGTTGTCGACTTCATCGCCGATAAACAGACGCTGCCCATCATCAGTGACAATATTGGCGCGGCTACCGGTGGTGATTTGCACAATGCGAAACGGCAGTCTGACCTTCAGCAGCCTGACCTGGTTATCCAGCGGGATATCGCTGGTGTACGTTGCGTTAAAGCGCTCCAGCATTCGTTTATAGATTTGCATCTGTGGCTTACTGAGGCGGCCTGTAAGACGCACTCGCTGATTATGCATGTCCACTTTCACGAGGCTTGCCAGATCGCGTTCGCGCAACATTTTCTGTAACGGAGCCTGCAATTCTGCGGGAGTACTCAGTGGCCGGGAGGAGGTGACCTGAGTCTGGGCTACGGTGGGCTGCAAAACCCAGCTCATTACTGTCAGGGTGAGCAGCAACATCAGGCTCCAGACCAGCGTGCGGATGCTGCGGGTGAATATCCCTTTACGGGCAGCGACCGGGGGTATGGCCTCATTCGGCGTTTCAGCAGATTCTTCGGGCACAGAAGGGTTGGCAGGCGGCATACAGGCGGCCCACGGCGTGTCGATACGCGCGACGCAGAGCCAGACGTCAGCGACCTGAAAAGGTTCTTCACTATTAATGGCATAGGCTTCCCCGCCGTGCGGTTGTGCCAGCCACCGGGTCTCTTCCCGGCGCAGCTCGCACTGGCGGGCAGCAACGCGAGCATCGCTAAGCATCAGATCGGCCTCATCGGCGTGGCCAATCAGCCATTTATCACCGAAGAGGGGTAACGCGGCGCCTAAATGCAGGCCAGACAGCACGCGCAGTTCGAACATGGTTAACTCTCCCACGTGGTAAGTGAGTAAGCGGCCGGATCGAGCTCTATACGGCCCAGCACATTTACTGCGAGATTGGGTTGCAGCTCTGCAAACGAGAGCACCGGCACATAGTGGAACTCTTCCTGAATAAGCCCGCGCATCGGGCTGCGCAAATCCTGGGCGACCAGCAGCACCGCGCTTTCCGGGGTGTCAACCGGGAATGCGTTGGCGATGAGCGGGAGAATGGCGCTTATCTGCTCATGGGTTAGCGCAAAGAACAGATCGTTTTGCGTCTGACGAAGCGAGTCACGCAACTGTTCTTCCAGTTCCGGTGTCAGCAGCCAGACATGCAGGCCGTCCGGACGGGCATACTGGTAACAGAGATGATTTTTTAACGAGATGCGCACCTGGTCGGTCAGCAGCCAGATGTCGCGCTCATGCTGCCCATGCTCGATCAGCGCTTCGGCAATTGCCCGAACCGATCGCAGCGGAATGCGTTCTGAAACCAGTTTTTGCAGGACGCTGGAGAAACGTGAGAGGGGCATCACGCGCTGTAACTCCTGCGACAGCTCCGGCTGCTCTGATTCCAGCCAGCTCACCAGCGCGCGGGTTTCCTGCAGACCAATAAAATGCGGGCTGCTGGCGTGAATAGCGTTCTCCATGCGCTTTACCAGGATTTCGCGCGCCGTCCAGCGCTCGACCTCTTCGTTTTGCAGCAGCGGATGATCCGCCGCCAGCCAGATAAGATCGCCTTCCTGACGCTGCTCGTCGCCCTCTGCCACGCTTTCCCTGTCGGTTGACGCGATCTCGTCCAGCCAGCGGCGTTTCACCGCCCGATGCGACACGTTAAATGTCCCTTTTACTTTCGGGATTTCATAAACCGAGAAGCGAAACTCATCTTCCGTCTGCTGGTCGAGAAACTCGATATCGAACGCTGGCAGGGTAAAGCCGAAGTGGTAAACGATACGGTTACGCAGCCGGCGAATATCCTGCACCAGCTCCAGCATCTCCGGATGGCCGCGCCATGAGGACGAGAAATTGATCAGATAAGGTCGTGTTGGGTTGAACTGACGTAAATCCTCCTTGCCGTTCAGCTCAGGGGGGAATGACCTCATTTTCCATTTGCGGCTGCGCAAGGCTCAGGGTCTTTCTGACACGCCAGATCTGAAAACCGCCGCTAATCATCGTCAGCGCGGCCAGCAGCAAAAAAATTGCCGTTGGCATACCTGGCAGCAGGGCAAAGCCCACCATCCCCATTGAGGAGAGCAGCCAGGCTTTCGGCTGGCTGGTTAACTGCTCGGCAATCTCGCGGCCGATATTATTGTCAGCCGTCTGCTCATTGTCGGACGAGACGCGGGTAATCAGCATCCCGGCGGTCAGCGAGATCAGCAGCGCAGGGATCTGTGCAATCAGTCCGTCACCGATGGTCAGAATCGAGTAGATATGCATCGCTTCGCCAGCAGGCATGCCCAGCTGCAGCACGCCAATACTGATGCCGCCAATCAGGTTAATCACGACAATCACCAGCCCGGCGATAGCGTCACCTTTAACAAACTTCATCGCGCCATCCATCGCCCCGAATAACTGACTCTCTTTTGCCAGTTCATTACGCCGGTTTCTGGCCTGTACCCCATCAATCAGTCCGGCGCGCAGATCGCTGTCGATGGACATCTGCTTACCTGGCATTGCATCAAGGGTAAAACGCGCAGCCACTTCGGCTACCCTTTCGGAACCTTTGGTAATGACCAGGAAGTTCACCACAGTCAGGATCAGGAACATCACCATCCCTACCGCAAGGTTGCCGCCCACCACAAAGTTACCGAAAGCCGCCACCACATGGCCCGCATCCTGCTGAATTAAGATCTGGCGGGTGGTGGAGATAGAGAGTGCCAGGCGGAACATGGTGGTGAGCAGCAGCACGGCGGGAAAGGTTGAGAACGCCAGCGGCTTAGGCAGATACATGGCCAGCACGACCAGCAGAGATGACAGGCAGATATTCACAGCTATCAGCGCATCAATTAATGGCAGCGGTAAGGGAATAATAAGCATAAACACCAGCGCCATGGCAAAAGCCGCACCGACCACTTCGGAGCGTTGCATGGCGCTGATCGCGATTCGATTCAATATGTGAAACAGGGTATTCATCTTTGTTGCCTCACGACGCAGCGTTCCGGTTGCGGCGTTGCTGTTGCTGCTCAGTTTTAGTGACGTCCGTAATCATGCCGCGCAGCAGTTTTAACGCGTTGTCACGATTTTCCTGAGCGGGCCACAGCGAGGCTGGCACGCCGTGCAGGAGCGGAAAAAGCGAACTAAAAAAGAGCGGCAGATGTTGCCTGTTCTGGCCAACAATCTCGTCTGCCAGCCCGGTAAAATCACTCTGATAAGCGCCGTTATGGCTGATTTGCAACATCCGGCGTGCCAGAGTCAGGCTGTTCATGGCAACACTGGGCAGTTTGCTGCGCATACGCTGCAAAAAGGCAGTGCTGTCGCTCAGCGTCTGGCTTATCCCGGCAGCATCGCGCAGTCCGCGGTGGATACGTCCGAGGGTAATAACGCTGATTGAGGGGGGCAAGTGCGGCGATATCATCCGCCAGCGCGCGCTGCAGAGTACGCAGCGTCGGGATCAGATTACGCGAGCCGATCAGCTCCAGCAGCATATCCAGCATCCTGGTTGCGGACTGCTGGTGGACGATGCCGTCGTAATAGAGGTTGCGCAACGACTGTTTACGCTGCGGATCGCGGGTATACCCGGCGATGGCTGACGCCGTGTTGTTGCCTGCACGAATGGTCTGGCCGTGGGTCTGCTGTAGCTTATCCAGTTGGGCCCCGGCCAGCCCGGCCAGTTCCCCGTCGCCTTTATCCTGTGCCTGTTCGCCGATCACACGCAGTAGCAGGGCGGTGCGCGCCGGATCGCCGCCGGTCTTTTCCAGAAGTGTGTCGCTATCCGGCGGCGGATTCTGGCGCAGGGCGGCACGTAGCCACGCCATCTGCTCCAGCGTTTGTTGTTCATCGCCGCCGTCGAGTAGGGAAAATAGTGCATTCAACTCTCCGACTTTGCTGAGCGCATGCTTGCCACGCTGCTGGTTCCGTGACGCATTACGGCGGTCCTGCGCCTTTTGCCTGCGTTCCATCTTTTCACTGAACGCGGCGCCCATTTCTTCCATCGCGTCATTCAGTGACGTTTCCCGCGCGCGGACATTATCCGGCACGTCGTTTTTACCTGCTGTCTGTGGCGTGTTTTTATGCAGAGCTTTTAGCGAGTGCGCCAGCGCCGGTATCGCATGTTGTATTTTGAGCATCGCCAGCCATCCTCAATGGTTATTACTCTCTTTCTGTGTCAAATAACGCTTACCGGTTCCGAAAAAAGCGGTAAAAAAAAGTGGAAATAATTTCATCCGGAAATCAGTGCAATTTTTTGCATTATTCATCGATAAGGAAGGGTAAAAACTGTCTCAGATAATTCTGTATGGAGAATTAATTGTTTTCATAAACAGCAGCTTATTTGTTGAGCAGCAGATGGCATATCTCTTGCTATGTAACGAAATCAATTGCTACTAATGAGAGAGATAAGAAAATGATTAATTCAACGCTCGTATCCGCTGTCGCAGAGTCACCCTTAGCAATTAACGTAAACTGGGATGAGATCTTCGTTACGCATAATAAGAAGCTGTTAAATTTCATTCGAAAACGTATTGCCAGCCATGAAGATGCTGATGACATCCTGCAAATGACCTATCTGGAAGTGTTGTGTAATCGCCATAAGTTTCGCGGCGCATCCCGTCCGGAAACGTGGGTATTTGGCATCGCAGTTAATTTGATTCGCAACTACTACAAATCAAAACAGATCCACTATCTGTTTGATAATCTTAATGATGAAGTTATCGCCGATCTGCTGCTGGATAATGATCCCAGCGATCTGACGGAAAACAGGCAATTACTGAGTCATACGCTGGCATCCCTCGAAATTTTACCGAAAGACGTCAGGGTGATGCTGTCTATCCTTGTGGAGGAGGAGGGCAGCTATCAGGATATCGCTCAGCAGTTAGAAATCCCGGTAGGCACCGTGCGCTCTCGGCTCTCACGCGCGCGGGAAACATTAAAGGGGAGAATTTACGCCTGAATATGGGCCTGCGAAAAATGGCAATTTAACTGCTAAGCTTATCAGCTCGTTAATATTTAGCGGGTTATGACTATCATGCCGTCGGAACGTTATTCTCTGCGGCTTGATAAATCCGTGGAGGGAATAATGCTTTTACAGGGTGTATCTGACCAGAATGACAATGACAAAACTACTATCACCGGTTTATCAAATATTGCCTTAAACAAAATTCATGATGCGATATATTTGATAGACAGCCAGCTGCATATCAAATATGTCAATGAAAAGGCCTGCCAGTTGACGGGATATTCCCGCGAGGCATTTTCGCAGCTCAGCTTTGACATCATTGATAAAGAACTGCGCGACAATGATGTTTTTGCCCTGTGGTGGAAACTCAGTACCCGCCCTGAAGGGATACAATTCACTTCACATCATACCGGCCGGCATAACGTTTTTCCTGTAGAAGTGAGTTGTAGCGGATATCACCAGGATGGTGAGCTGCATATCTTATGCATTGTGCGCGATATGCATGAAATTCGCCGGCAAAAAAGAGCAGCAGCAACTTCGGGAAAAACAGCTGCATCAGGTAGTGGAAAATTCTCCCGACCTCATTTTACGGTTTGATTTGCAGACCCGCTGCCTCTATGCCAACCTGGCGGTCCGCAGCTGGTTTACTCTTAGCGAAAACGATATCAGTCGGGTGCCGCTGACTGAAAGCGTGCAGCGCGGGGGGGATTGGACTGAGCCTGTTTAAGCTGGTCTCACGCACGATGGTTGATGAGAAAGTGGCCGAAGATGAGCTGGTGGTAAAGCATCAGGGTGATAAACGTACCCTGCATGTGCGCTGCGTGCCGGAATATGATTTACAGGGCGAGCTGGTTAGCGTGCTGGCGGTTGGGCGCGATATCACCGCAATCCGCAAGACCGAAGAGGAGTTGCGGCAGTTAACTCATAATCTCGAGCGGGCGCGGGAAGCGGAAAAAAACAGCTGGCGCGTGATATTCATGACGAGCTGGGCCAGCATTTAACCGCTCTGCGTACAGGGTTGTCGCTGCTGGCGATGCGTAAAGATCAGCCTGTCGATGCGCAGCAGGCAAAAATTCAGCAGCTGATGGTGCATCTGGACAGCACGATTCAGGTGGTACGGGATGTCTCGACCCGCCTGCGGCCTAACGTTCTCAATCTTGGTTTAATTCCGGCGCTGGAATGGTTGCGCGATCAGTTTATAAAAAACAATGGAATCCGCTGCATTTTACTGGCACCTGATGAACATACCGTGGTGCTGGATGAAGCGACGCTGACGGCGGCGTTTCGCGTGGTACAGGAGTCTCTCACCAATGTCGTCCGCCATGCCAGAGCCAGCAATGTTTATATCTTCGTCAAACTCACGCCGGATGCGCTGCTCATCGAAGTTGTCGATAACGGTAAAGGTTTTCATCTGAATCGAGTGAAGAAAGGGACGTGTGGGCTGCACGGCATCAGGGAGCGAGGACGCATGCTAAATGGAGAAGCGACCATCGATAGTACACCTGGTAAAGGGACCCGGGTTAAACTGAAATTCCCCCCTCTCTGTAAGCGCTAAATCAGTCGCATCCTGTCCGAAAACCGGGAGTATTAACCGATGAGTAAATGCATACGTCTGATGATTGCCGACGATCATGCCATTATGCGCGAGGGCCTGAAGCAAATTTTTGCTCTTGATGACAATATCGACGTGGTATGCGAAGCATCGGATAGCGGCCAGGTGCTGGAGCGCCTGCGTCAGCACGAAGTCGATCTGCTGCTACTCGATATTTCGATGCCTGGCATGAGCGGAGAAGATCTGATTACCCGCCTGATGCCTCTCTATCCCCGGCTGCGCATTCTGGTATTGAGTATGTACAACGAACCGCAAATTACCCGGCGGGTGTTAAATAATGGTGCGCTGGGCTATATCACCAAAGACAAGTCGCCGGATGTTTTACTCAAAGCGATTCGTACCGTGGCGCAGGGATCACGCTATATCGATCACGATCTGGCACAGGAGATTATCTTCTCCGACTACCAGAGCAATAATCGTGCGCCTCATGAGAGCCTGACGATGCGCGAACGGCAAATCATGATCATGCTGGCCCACGGGGAGTCGATTAATGCGATAGCCGATGCGCTCTCCATCAGTAATAAAACCGTCAGCACCTATAAATCACGCATGATGAAGCGAATGAAATTTACCAATAATGCCCATATCGTGAAATATTCCCTGCAGCATAACCTGGTGCAATAACGTCTTAAGGCTCCGCCTGATAAGCCTCGGGCGGGGTCGATCTGAAAGTATTTTGCAGCACGGCTAATGGGAAGGACGTGTCCGCCTGAATTTTACCCCGACCGCATAATAAAAAAATCCACGCCATGGCGTGGATTTTAGGGAGTCTGTCAGACTTCATGGTTTTGATGAAACCCCATGAGACAACAATCTTTAATCAGACGTTAAACAGGAAGTTCATCACATCGCCATCTTTCACGATGTACTCTTTACCTTCTGAACGCATCTTGCCGGCTTCTTTAGCACCTTGCTCGCCTTTATAAGCGATGAAATCTTCAAACGCGATGGTCTGGGCGCGGATAAAGCCTTTCTCGAAGTCGGTATGGATTTTACCGGCTGCCTGCGGAGCCGTCGCGCCAACCGGGATAGTCCATGCACGCACTTCTTTTACGCCAGCGGTGAAGTAGGTCTGCAGGTTCAGCAGGGAGTAACCAGCGCGGATAACGCGGTTCAGGCCTGGCTCTTCCAGTCCCAGCTCTGCCATGAACTCGTCACGGTCTTCATCTTCCAGCTCAGCAATGTCCGACTCAACGGCGGCGCACACTGGCACCACGACTGAACCTTCCGCTTCGGCGATAGCGCGCACCTGATCCAGGTACGGGTTGTTCTCGAAACCATCTTCATTGACGTTAGCTATGTACATGGTAGGTTTCAGAGTCAGGAAGCTCAGATAGCGGATTGCCGCTTTGTCGTCCTCATCCAGATTCAGTGAACGCAGCATGCCCGCTTCAGAAAGATGCGGCAGACACTTCTCCAGCGCAGCCAGCTCAGCCTTAGCATCTTTGTCGCCGCCTTTGGCTTTCTTCTGCACGCGCTGAATCGCACGTTCACAGGTTTCAAGATCGGACAGCGCCAGCTCGGTGTTGATCACATCAATATCTTCAGCCGGGTTCACTTTACCCGCCACGTGGATGATGTTGTCGTTTTCAAAGCAGCGCACCACGTGGCCGATCGCTTCGGTTTCACGGATGTTGGTCAGGAACTGGTTGCCCAGGCCTTCACCTTTTGACGCGCCTTTTACCAGACCGGCGATATCGACGAATTCCATGGTAGTCGGCACCACGCGCTGCGGCTTAACAATCTCAGAAAGCTGGTCGAGACGCAGGTCAGGCATCGGCACCACGCCCGTGTTAGGCTCAATGGTGCAGAAGGGGAAGTTAGCCGCTTCGATGCCCGCTTTAGTCAGCGCGTTAAACAGAGTGGATTTACCGACGTTCGGCAGGCCCACGATACCGCATTTGAATCCCATGGTTTGATACCCTTTATAACTGGATGGACAGTGCGCCAGAAGGCGGACTGTCGGAGACGAATTGAAAAATTTCGCGCATTATACACGGAATCACGACGATTCGGGCGTTTAAGCAGGCTTGAAGGCGTGCAGCCGGTTCATCGCCTTGATACGATCCTCTTTCAGCCACAGTTCGGTGCAGCGCGCCGCCTCATCAATGGCATCATCAATCAGCTTCTGCTCACTGGCGGGCGGCTTGCCCAGCACAAATCCGGTCACCTTGTTGCGATCGCCGGGATGTCCGATACCGATGCGCAGCCGATGGAAATTGTTGTTGTTGCCCATTTTGCTGATGATATCTTTCAGCCCGTTATGGCCGCCATGCCCGCCGCCCTGCTTGAACTTCGCCACGCCGGGTGGCAGATCGAGTTCATCATGCGCCACCAGGATCTCTTCTGGCGCGATGCGATAAAAGGTCGCCATCGCCGCCACGGCTTTCCCGCTCAGGTTCATAAAGGTGGTCGGCACCAGCAGGCGCACATCCTCTCCGGCTATCGCCAGGCGCGCGGTATAGCCATAGAATTTGCCTTCCTCTTTCAGTGACTGATTGTGGCGCTCAGCCAGTAAATCCAGATACCAGGCACCCGCATTGTGGCGCGTGGCGGCATATTCAGCGCCTGGATTGGCAAGGCCCACAATCAGTTTAATGCTGCTCACAATGATTATCCTGCTGTTATCGCGAAAGGGCGTTAGTTTACTTCGCCATGGCCGAGATGACAAAGTACAAGCATCGAAATGGTTCATGACGGTGATTAATCATTTTCTATCGAAATCAACAGGCTGCAATCAGGGCCAGTTAATTATTTATGGCTGATGTGTGATCCAGTCCGCAACGTTATCTTCACCCATTGCCTAAGCTTATGGCACTTAACATTGTGTGCGGTTATTGACTCATATGGATGGAGGTGCAGCATGAAACATCAACACTGCCGCGTAGCGGGTAACAGCTTGATGGTACTGGGATTAGTCACAATGGTGCTGGGCGTGGGTTTCTCAATTATGAACCAGCTTCCCTCGCTTGATCTGCCAGATGCGCTGGCGCAGGGCGCAATCTTAGGCATCTTCGTTGGTGCAATGATGTGGCTGGTCGGGGCGGGTCTGAGTGGTCGTGAAAAGGTTGAAGATCGTTATTACTGGCATCGTCACTATGACAAACGTTGTCGCCGGTCGCACAATTCTCACCATTAACTGATGCCAGCAGTGACCGGATGCTGCGCTATGCGGTTCCGGCCGCTGGCCTTGGCGTGATAGAGCGCTTTATCCGCCAGTGCGAGTAAATCGTCAAAACCCTGCTGCTGATGTGTGACCGTGGCAAACCCAATGCTGACCGAATAGGCAATTGAATTGGGTTGTGACGCACAGACCTCCCGCCGAATCGTCTCGCACCAGACTTCCGCATCTTTTGCCGCCGCCGGAATTATCGCCGCAAACTCCTCTCCGCCCAGTCGCGCAAAACGCCCCTCAGCTGGTATCAGTCCTCTGACAATGTCGCAAAAGTGAATCAATATCTGGTCGCCCTGTTGATGGCCATAACGATCGTTAATGCTCTTAAAATGATCCAGATCGAACAGAATCGCGCTAAACGGCCGGTTCTGACGACGGCATCGCACCACAATCTTCTCTGCTTCATTAAATAAAGCCCGACGATTCCAGACGCTGGTCAGAGGATCGTGCATCGAGGCATGTTTTAAGACTGACTGCATCCGTTCATTCACCATGGCCAGGATAGTAAATGTCAGACCAATGACAAACAGAATCGATTCCAGGATGACGTAAATCGAGAAGTTTGATCCGCCAATGGCGCCAGGCAGCGTGCTGGGAATCGCGCTGTCCAGAAACAGGCGAGCCAGATGAAACAGCAGATGGATCCACAGCAGCAACTGCGCAGGCCAGAAGGTCACCTTTAGCGTGGCACGCGCCAGCCAGACCAGCTGGATCAGCGAGGCGGTATAGACGATGCAGGCGATGCAGAGCACCAGCACCCGTTTGGGTAAGCTGTAATAGAACGCCGGGAAACAGCAGAGGAGTGCCCAGAGCAGGGCGCCCAGCAGCCAGTGAGTGCCGATGGGCTTGCCGCAGAAGCGCCGGAACGCATTTAACAATCCGCCGTAAGCCAGCATCACTAAAACGTTACCCACTGCAACGGGCAGGAAATGCAGGCCACTGCTGCGCAGGCTACTTAAGAATACCGCAATCAGGGTAAAAACCAGCGACAGGCAGGTGAAGCCGAGAACGCGATCATACTGCGATCCGATCCAGGCAAAAAACATGATGATGCTCAGAAAACCCAGCACATAAAGCTCGCAGACAAATAACGTATAGATATCGAGGCTCATGGCGGTCAGGGTTCTTATGAGAAGTGCGCTGCAAATTACCACTTAACGGCACAGGGCAGAAGCGGGGAACGCGGCGTTTTATCAAAAGAGTGGGTGGCGTTGAAAATAGTCGATTTTGGGGAAATTTATCGCGAAAATATCAGAAAAAGAAGCGCGTTAATCGGGCGCCCGGCAGGCATAAAAAAACCGGGCACAGGGCCCGGTTCCGCGAAGATTAATGCTCGAACATTGCCGAGATTGACTCTTCGTTACTGATGCGGCGAATGGCTTCGGCCAGCATGCCAGATAAGGTCAGCGTGCGCACATTCGGCAGTGACTTAATCTCCTGAGAGAGTGGGATGGTATCGCAGACGATTACCTGGTCGAGCACAGATTTACGCAGGTTTTCAACCGCATTGCCGGAGAAGATCGGGTGGGTCGCGTAAGCAAATACGCGTTTAGCACCACGCTCTTTCAGCGCTTCAGCCGCTTTGCACAGCGTGCCGCCGGTGTCGATCATGTCGTCGACCAGCACGCAGTCGCGGCCAGCAACGTCACCAATGATGTGCATCACCTGAGAAACGTTCGCGCGAGGGCGGCGTTTATCGATGATGGCCATATCGGTGTCGTTCAGCAGTTTAGCGATAGCACGGGCACGTACTACGCCACCAATATCGGGAGAAACAACAATCGGGTTTTCCAGACCGATCTGCATCATATCTTCCAGCAGGATCGGACTGCCAAATACGTTATCAACCGGGACGTCGAAGAAGCCCTGGATCTGCTCGGCGTGCAGGTCAACCGTCAGAACACGGTCAACACCGACGCTGGAAAGGAAGTCTGCCACTACTTTAGCGGTGATAGGCACACGCGCGGAACGCACGCGGCGATCCTGACGGGCATAACCAAAGTAGGGGATGACTGCGGTAATACGACCAGCAGAAGCACGACGCAGCGCGTCGACCATCACAACCAGTTCCATCAGATTATCGTTGGTGGGGGCACAGGTGGACTGGATGATGAAAATATCACCACCGCGTACATTTTCGTTGATCTGTACGCTCACTTCACCATCACTGAAACGTCCTACAGCGGCGTCTCCCAGGCTGGTGTAAAGGCGGTTGGCAATACGTTGTGCTAGTTCCGGGGTGGCGTTACCAGCAAATAGCTTCATATCAGGCACGAGAAGAACCTCAGGCTTTGCGTCCAGAGAATGAACGGCATGACTGTAACCGGCGCGTACGGTCATGTGCGTTCACACGGGTGTGTTGATGCGAAACGTGCAGTGTCCGGAACGTGGTGACACTGTCACGCATTCGCTAATCGCCTCGCAGGGTACGCTGTAGCGGCGAGACATTTACGCCCCGGGCTACAAATGCGCGTACCCCATTCGGGGCAAGCTCCAGCACCTGGCGGGCAGCAGACTCGGTGTCGAACTCAGCAAACACACAAGCGCCCGTGCCAGTCAGGCGTGACGGCGCGTATTCTAGCAGCCAGGAAACAAGCTCATCAACCTCACGAAAACGTTTTCTTACCACTGCTTCACAATCATTGGTGAAGGGTGATGCTAAAAGCGTCGATAAACTGCGCGATGGAGTATCTCGCGTCAGTTCGGGGTCGTTGAATACTACTGGGGTGCTGATATTCACGCCGGGATGGGCGACAAGATACCACTTTTCTTCCGGCTCTGCGGGATGAAGTTGTTCACCCACACCCTGGGCGAAGGCCGCGAAGCCCTGGACAAACACCGGCACATCCGCGCCCAGCTTCACGCCCATCGCCGCCAGCTCATCCGGCGTGAAGCCGGTTTGCCACAGATGATTCAGCGCCACCAGCACGGTTGCCGCATCAGAGGAGCCGCCACCGAGACCGCCACCCATGGGCAGATTTTTCTCAACGGCAATCTGCGCGCCCGCGTGAGCGGACAGGCGATGGTTATCCTGCGCCGCCTGTTTCAGCATGTTTGCGGCGCGGACAATCAGGTTATCCGCATCCGCAACGCCTGCCACGGGCGTTAACAGTGTAATCGAGCCGCTTTGATCGACGGTAATCTGCAACTGGTCACCGTAATCAAGAAACTGAAACAGCGTCTGCAGGTTGTGATAGCCGTCGGGACGACGGCCGGTGATGTAGAGAAAAAGATTCAGTTTTGCCGGGGCAGGCCAGTGGGTGATCATTGAACGGTCCAGCCGTCCATACGCAGTTTAATCCGCTGGTCACCCTCTTTCAGCTCCAGGCTCGAAGGCAGCGGCGGGGTGACTTTGCTGTCGTAGCCCGCAATAGAGACCTGCCAGTTCTGACCGTCGCGGCTGTAGTTCAGGCTGCTCAGCTGATAGCTCTCGTTGAGCTGATAGTCGGTGGCATCGCCTGGCAGACCCATCATCCACTGGCGCAGATTCGCCAGCGGAATGTTCATGCCGGTCAGCTGCGAAATCATTTTCTGCGCATCGTTGCTGACGTAACGCTTGCCTTTGTTATCGACGATCTGTACCACCGAGCCCTGCGCATCCAGCTGCAGTTCGGTGCTGCCCAGCGGATTGGTCAGCAGCAGGCGATAGCGATCGGGCGCGGTCTGCTGCCAGTTGAAGCGGGCATAGACTTTCTGCTTGTCAGAAAGATAGGCAAAGGCGCCGCGGGTCTGATAGTGCGTGACCTTTGAGACCGCCTGCTGATGCTGTTGCCACTGTGGCGCGGTAACGCTGGGGCCCGGGCCTTGCGGTTTGTTGACGCTACAGGCTGCCAGCAGCACGCTGGCAAGGGGCAAAAGGCGCAACAGATTGCGTGGTGAATTAAGCATCAAGTGGTCATCTCCTCGGACACATTTATTATTCGTAACGGATAACGCTAACCGTCCCGGTTTTAACCGTCAATGCTGTTATGCAGTAAATTGAGCACGATCGGGTTAATCTTATTACAGTCATAGCCTTTGTATGGCTTTTCTTGATCTGCCGCATCTTGTAGAATGCGCCTCACAAAACCCTGACATTATTGGGACATCCCAACCAAAACCACCATGACGCTGCTCGCTCTCGGAATCAATCACAAGACTGCCCCCATTGCTCTGCGCGAACGCGTCTCGTTCGGGCCGGAGACGCTTGAGCAGGCGTTAAACAGCCTGTTATCACAGCCAATGGTGCAGAGCGGCGTGGTGTTGTCCACCTGTAACCGGACTGAACTCTACCTGAGTGTAGAGCAGCAGGCCGATTTACAGGCGCGTCTGGTGAGCTGGTTATGCAATTATCATCAGCTGGATGAAGAGGATGTGCGAAACAGCCTCTACTGGCATCAGGATAACGAGGCGGTCAGCCATCTGATGCGCGTTGCCAGCGGACTCGACTCACTGGTGCTGGGCGAACCGCAGATCCTCGGTCAGGTGAAAAAAGCCTTTGCCGACTCCTCACGCGGTCAGGCGCTGAGCAGTGAACTGGAACGCATGTTCCAGAAAACCTTCTCGGTTGCCAAACGCGTGCGTACGGAAACCGATATCGGCGCCAACGCGGTGTCGGTGGCGTTTGCCGCCTGTACGCTGGCCCGTCAGATCTTCGAATCGCTCTCCTCCGTCAATGTCTTGCTGGTTGGCGCAGGTGAGACCATTGAGCTGGTGGCGCGTCATCTGCGTGAACATCAGGTCAAAAATCTGATCATCGCCAACCGTACCCGCGAACGCGCCGAAACGCTGGCGTCGGAAGTGGGTGCAGAGGTGATCACCCTGGCGGAGATCGACGCCCGTCTGGCAGAAGCCGACATTATTATCTCGTCAACCTCCAGTCCGCTACCGATTATCGGTAAGGGGATGATGGAGCGCGCGCTGAAAGCGCGACGTAACAAGCCAATGCTGCTGGTCGACATTGCAGTTCCGCGCGACGTAGAGCCGGAAGTGGGCGACCTGCCTAACGCCTATCTCTACAGCGTGGATGACCTGCAGGCGATCATCGAGCAGAACCTGGCGCAGCGCAAAGCGGCCGCGGTTCAGGCCGAAAGCATCGTGGTTCAGGAAAGCAGCGAATTCATGGCGTGGCTGCGCTCACAGGGCGCGGTGAATACGATCCGTGAATATCGTTCTCAGGCGGAAGAGATCCGCGCTGAGCTGGAAGGCCGTGCGCTGCAGGCGCTGCAGCAGGGTGCCGATCCGCAGAAAGTCATGCAGGAACTGGCGCACAAGCTGACCAACCGTTTAATACATGCTCCAACCAAATCACTTCAGCAGGCCGCCCGCGACGGCGATAATGAACGCCTGCAGATTTTACGCGACAGCCTGGGTCTCGATTAGGCACACCGCTGTCGCCACCTGTTACGGGAATCCCACATTTAAATGAAAACCTCTATAGTTGCCAAACTGGAAGCCCTGCAGGAGCGCCACGAAGAAGTGGAAGCGATGCTGGGCGATGCAGGCGTGATCGCCGATCAGGAGCGTTTCCGTGCGCTGTCACGCGAATATGCTCAGCTGACCGATGTGACCCGTTGCTTCCGCGACTGGCAGCAGGTGCAGGAAGATATCGAAACCGCGCAGCAGATGCTCGACGATCCTGAAATGCGTGACATGGCGCAGGAAGAGTTACAGGAAGCGCGTGAGAAGAGTGACGTGCTGGAGCAGCAGTTGCAGGTTCTGTTGCTGCCGAAAGATCCGGATGATGAGCGCGCCTGTTTTATCGAAGTGCGCGCCGGAACCGGCGGCGATGAAGCGGCGATTTTCGCCGGCGATCTCTTCCGCATGTACAGCCGCTATGCCGAAGCGCGTCGCTGGCGCGTGGAGATCATCAGCGCCAACGAAGGCGAGCATGGCGGTTACAAAGAAGTGATTGCCCGCGTCACCGGCGAAGGTGCCTATGGACGCCTGAAGTTTGAGTCAGGCGGCCATCGCGTGCAGCGCGTGCCGGAGACCGAATCCCAGGGCCGCATTCATACCTCAGCCTGTACCGTTGCCGTGATGCCGGAAATCCCGGAAGCGGAACTGCCGGAAATCAATGCGGGCGATCTGAAGATCGATACTTTCCGCTCATCCGGCGCAGGCGGTCAGCACGTTAACACCACCGACTCCGCTATTCGTATTACCCACCTGCCAACCGGTATCGTGGTGGAGTGTCAGGACGAACGTTCACAGCATAAAAACAAAGCCAAAGCGCTGGCGGTGCTGGGCTCGCGTATTCATGCTGCAGAGATGGCCCGCCGTCACGCCGCCGAAGCCAGTACCCGACGCAACCTGCTGGGCAGCGGCGATCGTTCTGACCGTAACCGCACCTACAACTTCCCGCAGGGCCGCGTGACCGATCACCGGATCAACCTGACCATCTACCGTCTGGATGAAGTGATGGAAGGGAAACTCGACAGCCTGATTGAGCCGATTGTTCAGGAGTACCAGGCCGATCAGCTGGCGGCGCTGGCTGGTCAGGATTAATGGATATTCGTCACTGGCTGAAACAGGCGGTCACCACGCTGTGCGGTGGTGACAGTCCGAAGCGTGACGCAGAGATCCTGTTAGGTTTTGTGACCGGCAAATCACGCAGCTGGTTAATCGCCTTTGATGAAACGGTGCTCAGCGATGAGCAGCTGACGCAGCTGGATAGCCTGCTGGCGCGTCGCGCCCGCGGTGAGCCGGTGGCGCATCTGGTGGGCGAACGCGAGTTCTGGTCGCTGCCATTGCGCGTCAATGACGCCACGCTGATCCCGCGCCCGGATACCGAACTGCTGGTTGAACAGGCGCTGGCGCATCTGCCCCCGACACCGGCAACCATTCTGGACATGGGCACCGGCACCGGAGCGATTGCGCTGGCGCTGGCCAGCGAGCGTCCCGATTGTCAGGTCACCGGCGTGGATCGCATTGAAGCCGCCGTTGAGCTGGCGAACAGTAATGCGCAGCAGCTCAGCCTCACCAACACCACCTTTCTGCTCAGTCACTGGTTCCAGGCGCTGACGCCACAGCGCTTTACCCTCATTGTCAGCAACCCACCCTATATAGATGCCAGCGATGTTCATCTGGAGCAGGGTGACGTGCGCTTTGAACCGCGCAGCGCGCTGGTGGCGGATGAAGCGGGACTGGCGGATCTGCGCACGCTGATCGAGCAGGCACCCACGTGGCTGCTGCCGGGTGGCTGGCTGCTGCTGGAACATGGCTGGCAGCAGGGCGAGGCGGTGGCCACGCTGATGCGGCAAAAAAGGCTATCACGCCGTGGAAACCGTCGATGATTACGGCGGCAATCCGCGTGTGACCTTAGGTCAGTTCCCTTCATAAAAGCGCTTTGAAAAGGATTCATGATGTTCGCCTTTTATCCCCTGATTAAAAATCTGCACATCTTAACGGTGGTGCTTACCGTGACGCTGTTCCTGCTGCGGTTTTACTGGCTGCGCCGTGGATCGGCAATGATGACAAAACGCTGGGTGCGCATCCTGCCGCACGCTAACGACACGCTGTTACTGGTGACCGGTATCTCACTGGTGATGATTACCCACTTCTATCCCTTTACACCGCAAGGAAGCTGGCTGACGGAGAAGCTTTTAGCGGTTATCATCTACATCGCCTTAGGATTTGTGGCATTGAGTCGCCGTCCACGCACTGATCGCACCCGCTGGATCGCTTTTCTGGTAGCGTTAATCGCCCTGGTGGCCATCATTAAGCTGGCGCTGACCAAAATGCCGTTATGGGGATAGCATGACCTCGACCGAACAATTAGATTTCAGCCAGACACCGCTGTGTGAAGCGGTGATTGGTGCCACGCTTGCCATCCGCGCCGATTTCCCGGCGTTGTCGGTGGAAGCACAACTTGCGGCGTTAGTCGCCGAAGCACGTGACTATGTCAGCCATACCGAAGATGCTGACATGCAGCTCGAAAAGCTGCTGGAGCTGTTCTATCGTCAGTGGGGATTTTGCGGTGCCAGTGGCGTCTACAATCTTTCTGATGCCCTCTGGATCGATAATGTGCTGAAGACCCGTCGGGGCACGGCGGTGTCACTGGGCGTTATCCTGCTGCACATCGCCGCCGAACTGGAACTGCCGCTGATGCCGGTGATCTTCCCGACGCAGCTGATTCTGCGCGCCGACTGGATTGATGGCGATAAGTGGATGATCAACCCATTTAATGGGGAAACGCTTGACCGGCACACGCTGGAAGTGTGGCTCAAAGGCAATATCAGCCCGACAGCGCGTCTGTATGACGACGATCTTGACGAAGCCAAAACCGTCACCGTGATGCGCAAGATGCTCGACACGCTGAAAGCGGCGTTGATGGAAGAGAAGAAGATGGAGCTGGCGCTGAACGTCAGTCAGGTGCTGTTGCGTATCGATCCTGACGATCCCTACGAAATCCGCGATCGCGGTTTGATCTACGCGCAGCTGGAGTGCGAACATATCGCCCTGAATGATTTAACGTACTTCGTTGAGCAGTGTCCTGAAGACCCGGTCAGCGAAATGATCAAAGTTCAGATTCACGCAATCGAACAAAAACAGGTCACGCTGCACTAAGCGGACCCACTGAAAAGGAAAGGGCATGACACAGAAAGTCGTGAGTATTGGCGATATCAAAGTTGCAAACGATCTGCCATTTGTGCTGTTTGGCGGGATGAACGTACTGGAGTCGCGCGACCTGGCGATGCGCATCTGCGAACACTACGTTACCGTCACCAGTAAGCTTGGTATTCCTTACGTATTCAAAGCGTCATTTGATAAAGCGAACCGCTCCTCTATTCACTCCTATCGTGGCCCTGGCCTGGAAGAGGGGATGAAGATTTTCCAGGAGCTGAAGCAGGCTTTCGGCGTCAAAATTATTACGGATGTGCATGAAGCGTCCCAGGCGCAGCCGGTCTCTGAAGTGGTTGATGTGATCCAGCTGCCCGCGTTCCTGGCGCGTCAGACTGACCTGGTGGAAGCGATGGCGAAAACCGGCGCGGTCATTAACGTCAAGAAACCCCAGTTCGTCAGCCCGGGTCAGATGGGCAACATCGTTGATAAGTTCGCTGAAGGCGGCAACGAGCAGGTCATCCTGTGCGATCGCGGCAGCAATTTCGGCTACGACAATCTGGTTGTCGACATGCTCGGCTTTAACGTGATGAAGAAAGTCACCAAAAACAGCCCGGTGATTTTCGATGTGACCCATGCGCTGCAGACGCGCGATCCGTTTGGCGCAGCATCAGGCGGTCGTCGTGCTCAGGTGGCTGAGCTGGCGCGTGCCGGTATGGCGGTCGGCATTGCCGGTCTGTTTATCGAAGCGCACCCGGATCCTGAACATGCCCTGTGTGACGGCCCATCCGCGTTGCCGCTGGATAAGCTGGAGCCATTCCTGGTGCAGATGAAAGCGATTGACGATCTGGTGAAAAGCTTCCCGGAACTCGATACCAGCAAATAAGTTTGCTGCAAAAAAAAGAGCGATTAATCGCTCTTTTTTTTCGCCTGAAGACGGGTGACGTTACAGCATGATGGTCATCAGATAACCGATAAACAACGCCAGATGCGCGGCTCCATTCAGTACGTTTGTGCGTCCGGTCGAGAAGGAGAGCTGACAGAGAATCAGCGACGCCATCATAATCACCATCTGCGGCGGCTCCAGACCAAATATCAGCTCCTGTCCGGTCAGGGTGGCGATAATGGTTACCGCCGGTACCGTGAGTGAGATGGTCGCCAGTACCGAACCAAAGAAAAGGTTCATGGCGCGCTGCACCTGATTCATCAGCACGGCCCTGATCGCCCCCAGGCCTTCCGGTGAGAGGATCAGCAGGGCCACCAGGAAACCGGTAAACTGTGCCGGTGCATTCAGATCCGTCAGCAGGCTTTCCAGCGTATTAGCATTCATCTTGGTCACGGCAATGACCGCAATCAGATGCACGATCAGCCAGCTGGTATGCCAGAAGCTGCTGTGGGCAGACGGTTTGCCATGATGCGGGTCGCCATCATCGCTCTCATCTTCATGCTCATAGACAAACAGGCTCTGGTGGGTTTTGGTCTGAATCAGCAGGAACACGCCATACATCGCCGCTGAAATCGCCGCGATCAGCAGTGCCTGAGTGACAGAGAAATTACCGCCCGGCAGTGCGTTGGGAAACACCAGCACCAGAATCGCCAGGGGAAAGATAGCGATCAGATATTGCTTCACGCCCGCCAGATTCACGTATTGCGTCGCAAACTTATTACCGCCCAGCAGCAGCGCAAAGCCAACCAGTCCGCCGGTTACAATCATCACGATCGAATAGAGCGTATCGCGCATCAGCCCGGGTGCGGCATCGCCGGTCGCCATCAGCGCCGAGATCAGGCTCACTTCCAGAATCACCACGGAGAGACTCAGGATCAGAGAGCCATAGGGCTCGCCCAGCCGGTGCGCCAGCACGTCGGCATGCCGTACAACGCTAAAGGCGCTGCTCAGAATGGCAACCAGCGCCACTAAGTTGATACCGACTACAATCGGAAATGATGTGGTTGCACCAAAAAAATAGAGTATACCCAGCGTGATAAGGGGCAGTATCAGCGAGAATTCCTTGTGACGTGTTTTTTCATGTGAAGGCATTCACCATCCTCTCTGGTTAATGATTATCCGGACACAGCGAGTGCTGCTGTTAGAAATATAATCAGTTTTAAGGCAGGGCGCAGTTTATCTTTTCACCGGTCCGAACGGGAAAAATTTACTGCTTTTTTACTTAAATGCAATAAATGGTCGAAGCGGCATTAACCTGAAGTTATCTCAAATATTGCAATATTAATCAGGCCACAACAATTTCTCTTTACCCACCTATCTGACCGTCAAATGCCGGAATATCTGTTTATCATTGTAACTTGTGTGGCCTGTTTCTGGTTTTTAATTTGAAGTGAAGATAAGTGGCTGTTTGTATTTTTGTCCTGTTGCGCCAGGCTTAACAGGAATCTATAAACTGAGGAGCCGTTATGCCTTACTCTAAACGAACCGACTTACCTGACAACGTAAAACACGTGCTTCCCGCGCATGCGCAGGATATCTATCAGCAGGCATTTAACAGCGCGTGGGAAGAATATAAAGAAGCTAAGGATCGACGCGGCGATGATTCGCGGGAAGAGGTGGCGCACAAAGTCGCATGGGCAGCCGTAAAGAAAGAGTATGAAAAAGGTGATGACGATAAGTGGCATCCTAAACGTTAATGCCGTCGCTAGCCTGTTCACGCCAAAGGGCCAGGATTATCTGGCCATTTTTTTCATCTTCGCTATAAGGTTTATCTGGTTTTTTTTGACCTGCGACCGGAATCACGCTTGTAACCCCGCGCGGAAATAGATTAATGTCAATTTGATGAACGAAACGCAGCGCCGTTTTGGAGATCATGTTACAGGAGCCATTCTGCAGGACGCCGTTGACGTTGAGGAGGTCGCATTGCTTACCCGGGAATTTCTATTAAAAGCGGATTGTAAAACGTCGTTCGGGGATATCGAAGAGGCGTTGCTCTGGAGTTGCGAGCAGCGCGCGGCCTCGCTGGCAGCCACGCTGGCCTGTCGTCCCGATCACAGCCCGGTATGGATCTTTGGTTACGGCTCGCTGATGTGGAACCCGATTTTTGAGGCGGATGAAGTGGCGTCCGGTTCGCTGGAGGGCTGGCACCGTGCTTTCTGCCTGCGGCTGATTGCCGGACGTGGCACCGCCACGCATCCCGGCCGCATGCTGGCGCTGAAGCAGGGTGGCAGAACCACGGGTCTGGCGTTTCGTCTGCCGGAAGAGCGGCTGCATGAAGAGCTGGCGCTGCTGTGGAAGCGTGAGATGATCACTGGCTGCTATCTTCCAACCTGGTGTGAATTACAGCTGGAGGATGGTCGCAGCGTCACTGCGCTGACCTTTATTATGGATCCGCGTCATCCGCTGTATGAATCGGACTCCTGCCCGGAGGCGATTGCGCCATTAATTGCTGCGGCCAGTGGCCCGCTGGGCTCGAATGCGCAATATCTGTTTGCTCTGGAAGAGGAGCTGACCCGGCGCGGCATGGAGGAGGAAAGTCTGAGCCGGCTGGCCCATCAGGTGCGGACATTGCAGCAAGCCTGCCTGAAGCAGGCCTGAACCGGGGCTTAACCAGAGTAAAAGGGCGCGACACTGTCGCGCCCTTTTACGATCCGGCTGCGGATTACCGGGCTTAGTTACCCGGATTAATCAGCCATGTACCGGGCTTATCGATGGTCAGGGATTGTGTGTGCGTCTCACTGCCATTCTTAACGTCAATTTTGTACTGTCCCGCCGCCAGATTCAGCGCGGCAAATCCGCTGCTGCCCGGTTTTACCTCAACCGGCTGTCCGTTAAGCACCACGCTTTCACCGCTCTCCAGCTTAAGATAGACGGTCGCCAGCGCGGCCGGAACGGCAGCGGCTGACGGAATCGATGCGGGCGCCTGCGTCATGGCTGAGCTATTGTTAACCACTTCCGGTGTGGCACTGTGGCGATTCGCCAGCCAGATGGCGACAACCACTGCCAGAATGGCCACGGCAGCCAGGCCAAGCAATCCAGGCGACAGTTTACGCACCGTGCGCGGCGTCACCGGCTCGGCGGACGCGGCGGCATGATTCATCGCCATTACCACCGGCGCAGCAGCCTCAACCGGCTCCTCGACCGGCAGAGCAGGCGACTCGCCCGGCACCGGGAAGCTGTTTACCACCGCTTCCACATCACTGACCGGCAGATCAATCAACGCGGCAAAGGCATCAATCGTTTGTGGGCGATCGCCTGGCTTCATTGCCAGCGCGCAGTCAATGGCATGCAGCAGCGGCAGTGAGTAGCCTTCGGGCTGGCGTTCCACCAGCGGCTGATAATTATCTTCAATGCAGCGCACCACGCTGACCGGCGGCGGATTACCGGTAATCAGGTTATGCAGCACCGCGCCCAGGGCGTAGATATCGGTCCATGGTCCCTGTTCAACTTCACCCTCTTCGCTGTACTGCTCAATCGGCGCGAAGCCAGGTTTAAGCATGATTTCCGTTTCATCAGAGAGGTTGCCAATCTCTTTACGCGCCGAGCCAAAATCGAGCAGAACCGGCAGCTGGTTCTCCTGAATCTGAATATTGTCGAGCGAGATATCGCGATGCAGATAGCCGGCCTGATGGATGGTGCTGATGGCACCCAGCAGTGGTGGCAGCAGGCGGCGGATCCAGGCTTCAGTGATCGACGCCGGGCTGGTGACCTGCCACTCTTTCAGCGTCATACCGCTGTAGTAGAGCGTGCCCATATAGGCTGTGCCGTTCTGCTCCCAGAAGCGCAGCACGTGCAGCAGTCCCGGATGATTAAAGCGAGCCAGCAGACGCGCTTCCTGAATAAAGCTGGTGAGCCCGGCATTAAACAGCTTCTGGAAACGCTCACCGCGCAGCTCCAGCGTTAAATCGGCGGCACGGACTGCCAGCGACACCGGCATGTACTCTTTGATTGCAATAGTGCGTTCAAGCTGGTGATCCCACGCGCGATAGACGATGCCGAAGCCGCCGCCTCCGATCACTTCCTTGATCTCAAACTCATTGAAACGGTATCCGTCAGGCAGGGCATTCGGAACGGTTTTCGGATTATCATTTGCCGACATAGTGAACTCTCTGTACACGGCCTGCTCGCCAGGCTGCGCGGTAATTAATTGATGTTACGCCAGGCACCAATGGCAGGATCAACCAGATCCGCGTGCAGGGTGTCGATGAGTAACACATTCACTTTTTGCTGTGGCATGAAATAGGGCGCCCAGTGGCTGCGCAACGTATCAACTCGCGATTTCACAGCGTCAGCATCCTGCTGCGCAGCATTCTTATCCATCTTTATCAACAGGGCACCATTGAAGCGCCAGACATGTTGTTTGGCATCAAAGGGCAGCACCAGCCAGCTATCATTCGCATCCGGGCGTGTCACAATCATGCGCTGATTGTTCGCGGCGATAACCTCCAGCTTGCTGTCCGGGATCGTCAGATTGGCGATGGGATAGCCCTGATAAAAGGTGACTGCCACCGGCGTTGGGTGGTCAGGGGTCGCCAGCATCAGCTCACTTTTGCCTTCTGCCCAGCCATCAGGTGAGCACTGCTGCTTGCTGACATCCGGGATAAACAGGGTCTGGGCATTTTCATCCCAGGCGGTGCGAAAATGGCAGCCGCTGGGGAGATCAAAATGTTGCAGCGGCGTGCTGTTGGCGGGCCGAGACAGGTCAAGCGGTGCAGCATTACTCTCACTGGCGCTGGCGGTGGCATCTGCCATCACGATAGGACGCCAGTTCTGCAGCTTACTGGCGCTGCCGCTGGCCAGTACGCCACCCTCTTTACTGGTCATCTGCCAGGGCAGCTCGTCCAGTAATCCGCACTGATTAGCGAGCAGGGTGCCGACGCGCGGTAAAAAGGTGGTCAGCACCGCCGAATCCTTACTTTTGCCTGAGACGATGCGCAGTGGCAGCGTCTCTTTTGCACCAGTCGTCAGGCGCTTTACTCACCACATTATCGATATAGACCTCCAGCGCCAGGCTGGGGGAGTAGACAACCCGATAATTTTCAGCCTGGGCATGAAAGGCAATCAGCAGGGTGATGATGCCGGGCAACCACAGTTTCATAAGGATCCTTGGAATCAAAAACGAGGCGGCAGAAAGCGCGCCGAATCAGCCAGTGAATAGAGCAGCGTTGCCTCCTCCGGCTCACCAATCCAGACCGCCAGTGCGCTGAGATTATCTTTCTTAACGTTGCGGCTCACCGCCTGTTCCATCAGAGCCAGCCACTCTTCGCAGGCATTCACCATGCGCAGCGCCTGTTCCATTTCATGACTGGCCAGATTCAGCCAGAAGCCATCGGTGCAGACCAGAAACGCGTCGCCATCCTCCAGCGCAATCTCCTGCGAAAAGCTTACTAAGCGAGGCGGTTCAGCGCCGAGCGCATTATAGAGTAAATTACTGTTAATGCCGGTATTTTCATAGCCCGCTTCTTTCAGCTGCTGGGCCAGACTATGATCGCGAGTGACCTCATGAAGCACGCCGCGGCGGAAGTGGTAAACCCGGCTGTCACCGGCATGCGCCCACCATGCGCGCTGTTTTTCGCGGTCAATAAACAGGGCCGCCAGCGTGGTGCTCATGCGTGAATATTTCGGATTTTTACCCTGTGCCTCATGCAGCGCTAAGCGGCACTGTTCAATCGCCTGATGGGTTATCTCCGGCGTCAGGTCGGCGTGCGCCTGTAACTGGCTCAGCAGGGTGTCACGCACCAGCTGTGCCGCCATCTCGCCGCCGGGCAGACCGGCCACGCCATCGCAGACCACAAAGCAGGCTTTACGCTCATCCAGCTCTGCGCCGGTGCGATCCTGATTCTCATCGCGTAGCCCCTGCTGGCAGCGGCTGGCAAAAACGATTTTCATGGTTCATCTACCCGCGTCTGAGAGTCCTTGTACTGATTCACCTCCATGTCATAGGCATGGAGAAAGGCCTCGCCAAACAGCGTATGGAAATCATCTTCGATCTCTCCGGCCGTACGCTGATAATTACGGGTGAAGTAGTCCCACAGCGCCGCCTTCTTCATGGCGGAAAAGGGCATTTTTGACACCACGCCATCGGCACGCGCCTGCTCCTCCAGCCGCTGCGGATTAAAGGATTGCAGCATCGCCGCAATAATGGCGCGGATACCGGCAATCATCCCCAGCTGGTGGGCCTGCAAATCGACCAGGGCATCGCGTACCGCCTGTTCCGGCGGCATAAACCCGGGCATCTGGCTCTGGTACATCTGCATCAGCACGGTTTTGCCGGAGGGCAGGATCTTGAACGGATTGTTGGCCTCATTCAGGATCATCGTCATGTCCGCTTTGACACCACGCTTGAGAATGGATCGCGAAGAGAGCAGCGCGACGGTGCCCTGGGAAAAGAGGCTCAGCATCCGGCCAGTAATGCGCATCTGCTCTTCATCCACCGGCGTGGCGTGACCGTTGCTCAGCCCCATCCCCTCCAGCAGTGCGGCGATCAGCCGATCCTGATCCACCGGCTGCGCCGTCAGCGCCCGACGCGGTTCGCTGGCCTGGGGGTCGATAGCCAGTCGCGCATCGTTGTGGCGCTCGTGGCGTGAGGGCGTGACCTCACTGACCAGCAGCCGGTCCTCAACCTCATGATGTTCGTGAATGCCCAGCGGATTCGCGGGCTGAGCGCTGTCGCCAGCAAACAGCGCCAGCGGATCGCTCTGCGTGTCGTGGCAGGCGGGGTCTCGTACTTCCAGCGCATAGTCACCGATGCGCAGCGCATCGCCATGCTTCAGCACGACCTGCATGCCGCGACCCAGGGTAATGCCGTTATGCTCCACCGGGGTCACGCTGCCCTGGTTCGTCAGACGGCACTCTCCGTCATGCGACAGGTGAACCAGCGCCTGCAGACGCGAAATGGCCCGAGTCTCATCTGGCAGCACCAGATCGTTGTCCTGACTGCGGCCAATGGTGCCGCCAGGCGGTTGAAACGCGACGCTTCTGACCGGAACATCCGTAGTGCATTGCACAATGGTAAATTGCATGAGTTATCCCAGATTGAACGGCAAACGCTTCCGGCCTCACTCGAACATTGGAGGATAGAGGCCATTACGTCCCGGCTGTGAACCTGCCGCCGGGTTAAACAGTAACGAAAACAGTTGCGCGGTGAGGTTGCCGCTGTGCTTGTGGGTCGCGTGGGCAAAACCATCACTGCGGTTACTCCACCAGTAGCTCATATGCTGCTGAGGGTCGAAACGTTCAGCCACTTCACGCCAGCTCAGCGTGCAGGGCAGATCCTGAAAACCGATCACATCCATGATTTCAGAGGGCTTCCTGGCCGGGACCAGCAGCGGTGGTAAAGCCTGTATCTGCTGCTCTAACTGCTCGCCGTTCAGCGGTGTCTGAACCGCCCGTAACAGTGTCGCGCCCAGATCCTGAAACCAGTCGCCGGAAATGGTCAGCTGAGCAGGATGCCACTGAGCCAGCGTGAAGCTGTGCAGGGCCAGCAGCGGCCAGGCGCGTCCGACGCGGTCACAGGAGGGCAGCAGACAGCCCATCTGTATCTGCGGCCGGGTCGCGGTAACCGGCAGCACAAAGTTCCACACCGGCGCATGGAGAAAGTCCGCGCTGTAGGAATACGCCTGCTGATGCCAGTGCATTAATCCCTGCTGGAACCAGTGATTCCACGGGCTAATCTGTTGCTCGCTCAGTCGATGGTGCAGAAAGTCACCGGTCGACGGCAGCTTGCCATACCAGCCGGGGGCCGTGTAAGCAGCCATGTTCACCTCACCATTACTCGCTATGCGAGTTTGATTGCGGGGCCGGGTGCCGCGGCGCTACCGCCAGCATGCCGCCCGCCTGGTCCGCAATTTTCAGATTCTCTGCAAGCTTGCGCATCATCAGTGCATTATCACGAGCATAAGGCGACGACTGAATCTGCTGATCCAGCAGCTGGCTCAGGTGCCAGTCAAGCTGCTGCAGGTCGCGGGCGCTTACCGTATCGGGCAGGGATCGCTGTAAATTTTGCAGCAGCCATGCCCGTAAAAACTCGCCATCATAATTACGCGGTTGATAGAGCATCTGATAGGCGCGCAGCGCATTGCGGCTGTAGGCGTTATCATCACCCGGGTCGTTGCGCAGGATATTCGTGATCTGCTGCGCCACACGCGGCAGCAACAAAGACTTAAGCGCATTTTGATAAAGCACCCAGGCGGCATCGCTGATCTGATTACCCCGATATAAGCCCGCCCGCATAGTAAGCGGCGGATTATCGAGAGAAAAGCGCGCCGAGAGCGGCAACTTCACCAGGTTATTAAGAAAGGGTAGCAGATCAAAAATATTATCAGCAGGCTGATGAATCACCTGCTGACTTTGCTCACGGATAAGCGGGACGCGCGCGGCAACCTGCTGCAGATACTGTTGATTCTGGTAGTAACTGATGCCCCACAGGCTGGAGGCGATCAGCAGAGCGCCTGCCAGCACGCCGTAGCCAATCCAGTGGAACAGCTGATTACGGTACTCCCAGCGGCGATTACTGCCGGCCAGGCCGCTCTCTTTGAATATCAGATCGCTGAGCAGGTCACGAATAAAGAAGCTCTGGCCTTTGTTGCCGGGAATCGGACTGTTGCGATTAACGCTGTCCCAGGCCGCGATCGAGTGATCGCCCGCCTGACGCAACTGCAGTTTGCGGCTCAGTTCACCCATTACGCGATCAAACGGCAGGCCTTCCTGGGTTCCGCTGGTGAAGAAGAGGCCGCGCGGGCTCCAGGCGACCGCATCCTGATGGTCAGAAAAAACGATATCCAGATATTCGTTCAGCAGTGGACGCAGCGAGGCGAACTCCTGCGGGAAGAGGAAGCACTCAGCGCGCTCGTTCAGGTCGCGCTCATGGGTCATCTGCTCCGCCAGTTGTTGCTGGAGCTGCTGTTCCAGCCGCTGAAACTGCTGGCCAAAATGGCGATGCCAGTCATCTTTGTGCGGCTTGCCCAGCTCCCAGTTAAACGTGAAGCCCCAGATAGCGTCACGCCGCGCTTTATCAATCGAGCCGAAGTAACTCATAAAGCCTTTCAGCAGATCGGTTTTGGTGACCATCACATAAACCGGGAAGTGAATACCGGTCTGCTGATGCAGTTCTGCCATGCGCTCTCGCAGCGCGCTGGCCTGGGCGAAACGCGCTTCGGCTGAATCACTCAGCAGATCGGCGACGCTGATGGTCATGATCACACCGTTAATCGGCTGGCGGGTGCGATAGCGTTTCAGCAGGTTGATAAAACTGTGCCATTCCGCGGCATCTCGCACGCGCTGGCTCTCCTGCAACGCATAACGACCGGCGGTATCAATCAGCACCGCGCTGTCAGTAAACCACCAGTCACAGTTGCGGGTGCCCCCGACGCCGCGGACCGCATTTTTGCCCAGCGTATCTGTCAGCGGGAAATCGAGGCCGGCATTAAACAGCGCGGTGGTTTTACCGGCGCCGGGCGCACCCATGACCAGGTACCAGGGCAGCTGATAGAGATAATTAGCGTTAAAGCGTGAGAGCAGGTTCCCGCTGTGACGACGGCCAAACTGGGTGCGTTTCAGCTGCATCGCAGCTTCGCTGAAGCGCTGGTTGAGCCGCTCTTCGGTCATCTGACGTTCCGCCGGGTCGTCGTTGCCCGACAGCTGAAGCTGGGTCAGTAAACGGCTGTTGAACCAGGCACGATAGAGCGACGGGATCAGCTGGAACAGGATCCAGAGAAAATAGAGGGCGCTCACGGTGAGCTGGCGAGGCAGCACGGGTTCCAGTGGGCGCGATTCGCCCCATGACCAGAACGGTCCCAGCATCCAGACCAGACAGCTCAGCGCCGTGACGCCAATAAAACTCCACAGCAGGCGATGCGTTAGCAGCAGGCGAAGGGAGGCGCGCATTATTGTGCTCCTTGATGATTACTGAGCGTTTCAGGCGCGGCAAACAGGGTGATTTCAACGCGGCGGTTGCGGGTCCGGTTTTCGCTGCTGTCGTTGGGCAGCAGCGGGTCGCTGTCGCCGCGGCCTTCGGAGCGAACCGTATGACCATCAGCCAGTTGCAGTTGTAACAACTGGGTGATGGCGCGGGCGCGGGCAAATGAGAACTCATAGCTGGAGGCAAAGCGGCTGTTATCCACCGGATGATCATCGGTAAACACCGACACCAGAATGGTCCCTTTGACATCTTTCATCGCGGTTGAGACGCGGGCCAGCAGGGCGCGCCCCACCGGATTGATCACCGTGCCCTGTTCGGCGAACAGTTTGTCTGCGGGGATGATCACTTTGCTGCCAAAGGCACCATCGCTGACCTCAAGCTGCCCGGCTGCAATCACATCATTCAGGCGCTGACGCAGATCGAGCAACGCCTGCGGGGAAGAGGGACGACGGCCCGCGGTAATCTGCGGCAGCGGCGTCTGATAGATGGTACGCAGCAGCGGTTCGGCGGCATTGCCGAGACGCCAGTTCAGGCCGCTGTAGATCAGGCAGCCGATCAGTGCGACCAGCATGGCACAGGCCCAGAGCGGCACCATCGGGCGGGCGAGGGTGCTCACCAGCGGATGCACTTCCACCAGTGGCGGTTGCGCTGTCTGGCGCTGGGCACGCGTTTCGTCAATCAGGGTTTTCAGGCGTTTACGGATACCGTCGCACTGGGCGCGACCATTTTCACTGCCGCGATAGCGGCCTTCATAGCCCAGCAGCAGACAGTATTGCACCACTTCCAGCAGCCAGAGGTGTTGTTGCGGGCTTTGTGAAATGCGCGACAGCAGTTGAAAGAATTTTTCGCCGCCCCAGCTTTCATTATGGAAGGTCACCAGCATGCCGTTGCCAGACCAGACGCCGCGCGTGCCCCATGGGGTTTGCGCCGCCGCTTCATCGAGCGCGCTGCAGATGCAGTAACGCGCGCCGATAATCATCTCAAACGGCAGCCCTGCCTGTTTACAGCGTTGTTCAAACTGGCGGATTTCATCGATCAGAGACTGGCGCAGACCCGCAGGGTCATCATGGGTGGCTGCCTGACGAATTTGCACCACCGCGTTCAGCAGTGGCGCCGCAGCCTGAAGTAAGAGATTCTCATTGCCTGAGGGGGTCGCCTCACGCGCAGGGGATTCCACAGTCATTAATTCGTGATCTTCCAGCCAATGGCAAATCCCTGTACCCGCAGCCCGGGACGGTTCTGCGGGCAATATGCGCCGGATTTCATATTCAGTCTAAGATCCAGGTCGCGGTATCGTTAGTCCGGCAGGCTTTGCTGGCGCCGCCGACGGCCACACAGACCTGTTTCGTTTTGCGGGGACGGGGACGATCGCTCTGTACGGTGGTATCGTAACGGCTGCTCTCTACACCCGCTTTTAACGGCACATAACCGATCAGCGGGCCGTCAGCCTGGTCAGCAATCGCCAGCCAGCTGTGTTCCACATTGCCTAATACTTCGAACGGTTTACCCGTTTCGAGATAGCGAACCACTTTGCCGCCGTAATCAGGCGAGGTCATGACGGATGCGCCATAAAGCGCCCGCCAGGTCTGATTGACCGGCTCAAATTCAGTCGGTGCCGCGACAGCGTGTCGATGGACCAGTTTGACGCCGTTAATTTCGCTGGTAACCAGCGTATCGTCAGTGACGGGCGGCGGCGGGGCCTTACAGCCTGCCAGGGTAAGAACCGCCAGCAGCGTTAACGCAAGACTCTTTTTCACCATGTTCCTCGTGATCTCATCAAAGTATCTGCATATTGCCAGGCCCGATGCCATGGGGCGATCTTTATCGCGCCGCATCGTGCCGAAATTCTGTTTTTAAAAAAAGGGTCAGATTACATCGGGATAGTAACGCATTCAGTTTACCTAAGACTTTTGAGAATTCAAACCATTGCACCCGCGGCTGATGCGTGATAGCAGGCGCTTTTCAGGCAGGCTGCGATGTAAGAAAAGCACCAGGCAATGTGATAGTTAAATCGAACTGAATTATCGCAGAGACAAACTGGTTGAGAACAGTGCCGCGCATTCTGACATGCAATGAATCCGATTGGAAACTATTAAGATTTACTAATAACTTGTTGCCGAAAAAATTTATCAGTTTGCGTTAAGAAACTTATCAAAATCAGATTTTACGCCCCTGCTCAGACCCTCTTTTTTTCAGGAAAGCGGCACGCCTTTTGCTTCTGAAAGGTTTTAACCGCACTGAGGTGAGCAATGAGGGACGCCCTTACCTGGCTGCAGGCATCACGCGCGAGCGATATCGCCAGCCTGCAACGTCTTCTGGAAACCGGCGAGCTGATGGCTGCCGTCAGTGAACTGGTCCATCGGTTGCAGCGGGAACGTGGCGCAAACAATCTCTGGATCTGCTCTGACGGAGCGCTGTTCAGCGCCGAACGTCATGCCCGCCAGCAGGAGGTCAGCGCCGGCCTGGAGCATTTTTATCAGGCGCTGCCGGCCGCCATAGCGCAGCCCGGCTACAGCCGCTTCTGCAACCTGATTGCCGCTGCCCTGCAGGCGCTGGCCGGACTGCCTGCGCTGCGCCAGCAAATCAGCCAGCGTGAGCTTGATCAGGCCGCGGCGATGGCCGCCTTTAACCAGGTTATCCGTACTTTACTCAATCTGGTGTTTGAGGCGGCCGACACCGCCAGCTATCCCGGCATCTCCCGTGCACTGATCGCCCTGTTCAGTTTTATGCAGGGCAAAGAACTGGCCGGGCAGGAGCGGGCCATCGGCTCAGCCGGCTTTGCGGCGCGTCAGTTCACCCCCGACCAGCGCAGCCAGATGGTCGCCCTGATTGCGGCACAGGAGCAGAGCTTTATCACCTTCCGGGAGTTTGCTGACAGCGCCGCGTGTGAATCCTGGCAGCCGCTGGCTCAGGCCAGCCGCGACATCGAACGCCTTCGTCGCATCGCCTGCACCGGCGGCCGTTGTGATGAGACCGGCGCGCTGCACTGGTTTTCCCTGCTCTCTGAGCGGCTGGATCAGATGAAAATGCTGGAGGATGCCCTGACGGCGACATTGATGCAGCGCTGCCGGGCTGCCATTGATCAGGCACAACAGCAGGCGGCAGTAACAGTGGTGCAGGGCGACAGCAATTTTTCGCTTTACGTCTCCGGGGCGGACTGGCTGCCTGGCGCGGCGGCGCTCGACAGCGACGGTCTGGCCCCGCAGCTGGGGCGCTCGGTGCTATCGCTGATTGGCGAACAGTCGCAGCGTTTGCAGCAGCAGGCGGATGAACTGGCGGCGATGCGCGCCTCACTGGACGAGCGGCGGGTGATCGATCAGGCCAAACACTGGCTGATGCAGCAGCAGGGTTTCACAGAAGAGGCCGCCTGGCAGGCATTACGCAAAAGTGCGATGAATCAGAATAAGCGGGTACTGGAGATCGCGCAGGCGGTACTGGCGGTAGCGAAGACCCTGAGCAACTAACCCGGATGAGGTAGCTGCACAACCTTTGTGCGTGATCTGCGTCAGAAACGTGCAAAAACGGTTAATTTTTCAACAGTGCGTCACCGCAGATCGGCATTAAGGCTGTTTCGGCGATCTGGCACATCCTTTGCTTAATCCCTATAGAGAGTACGCATTGCTCCCGCCAATGGCGGTGGGGTCAGTGCTTTGGATAAAGGCGTCCATCCGCAGGCTTCGGCTTGTCGGAGGACGCCTTTTTTTATTTCTGTTCAGGGGCAACAAGATGAGCAAAACGCCATTTTCACTGACACGACGTCAGGCGCTGATCTCCGGCGCCGCGCTGGGTGCGGCCTGGATCGTTCCGGGATTACGAAATGCGGTCTGGGCAGCGGGATCAGATGCGCCAGAAAAAGCGCAGGTGCGGGTCGGCTTTATCCCGCTCACTGACTGCGCGCCGGTGGTGATGGCCTCTGTGAAAGGCTTCGACAAAAAGTATGGTCTCACATTGCAGGTCAGCAAAGAGGCGAGCTGGGCGGCGGTGCGCGACAAACTGACCTCCGGTGAGCTGGATGCGGCGCATGTGCTCTACGGCATGATCTACGCCCTGCAACTGGGCGTAGCGGGTCCGCAGCACGACATGGCGAACCTGATGACGCTCAACCATAACGGCCAGGCGATCACCCTGTCGAACCAGCTGAAAGCCAGTGGGGTCACCGATGCGGCCAGCCTGAAAAAGGCCATTGATGGCAGCGCCAAAGGCAGCTTTACCTTCGCCCATACCTTTCCGACCAGCACCCATGCCATGTGGCTCTATTACTGGCTCGCCAATGCGGGCATCCACCCGTTTGATGACGTGCGCACCGTGGTCGTGCCGCCGCCGCAGATGGTGATGAACATGAAAATTGGCAACATGAGCGGCTTCTGCGTTGGTGAGCCGTGGAACCAGCGCGCCATCAGCGACAACATCGGTTTTACCGCCGCCACCAGCCAGCAGATCTGGCCGGAGCATCCGGAAAAAGTGCTCGGCACCCGCGCAGAGTGGGTGAAAGAGAACCCCAACACGGCCCGTGCACTCACCGCCGCTGTGCTGGAGGCCGCGCGCTGGATTGATGCCTCGGACGACAACCGCCGCGAAACCGCGCAGGTGTTAGCCGGCCGCGCCTGGATCAATACCAAAGTGGAGACGTTACAGGGTCGGATGCTCGGTCAGTATCAGAACGGCCTGGGGCAGTCGTGGCAGGACGCTCACCCGATGCGCTTCTTTGACAACGGCAACGTCAGTTTTCCCTGGCTCTCAGACGGCATGTGGTTCCTGACCCAGATGAAACGCTGGGGCCTGCTTGCCAGCGATCCCGACTACCTCGCGGTGGCGCGCCAGATCAACCGCATCGACATCTACAAACAGGCCGCCAGCGCAGTCGGACAGGTTGCACTGCCCGCCAGTGAAATGCGCAGCAGTACCTTCATCGACGGCAAGGTCTGGGATGGCAGCGATCCTGCCGCCTATGCCGCCAGTTTCGCTATCAAACGTTAAGAGAGGTTGCTATGAAAACTGACGCGCGCGCCCTGGCGCAGCCGGTGCAGAGTCACAACAGTGCCACCGTTATTCCGTTACAGGTCACCCCGAAAGCCGCAGCCCGTCCGGCGCGTCTGCGTCCGCTGTTGCAGCGCGCCATTCCCGCCACCGGTGGCCTGTTATTAATGCTGCTGGTGTGGCAGATCGCGGCGCTGTCGCAACCGGGTTTCCCTTCGCCTTACGCCACCTGGCAGGCCGCTCAGGTCCTGTTCGCTGACCCGTTCTACAGCAACGGCCCCAACGATCAGGGCATCGGCTGGAACGTGCTGGCGTCGCTGCAACGCGTCGGCATTGGATTCGGCCTGGCCGCGCTGGTCGGCATTCCGGCGGGCTTTTTAATCGGTCGCTTTAGCTTTATGGCGCAGATGTTCAATCCCGTCATCGCCCTGCTGCGGCCGGTGAGTCCGCTGGCCTGGCTGCCGATTGGCCTGCTGCTGTTTCAGCGCGCCGAGCCTGCCGCCAGCTGGACCATTTTTATCTGTTCGATCTGGCCAATGATCATTAACACCGCCGAAGGGGTACAGCGTATTCCGCAGGATTACCTCAACGTGGCGCGGGTGTTACAGCTTTCTGAGTGGACGGTGATGCGCCGGATCCTGCTGCCCGCCGTGCTGCCCGCGGTGCTGACCGGGGTCCGTCTCTCTATCGGCATCGCCTGGCTGGTGATCGTCGCCGCCGAAATGCTGACCGGCGGACTGGGCATCGGCTTCTGGATCTGGAATGAGTGGAACAACCTCAACGTGGAAAATATTCTGGTCGCCATTCTGGTCATCGGCGTAATCGGGCTGCTGCTGGAACAGGGGCTGATGCTGCTGGTCCTTCGTTTTAGCTGGGATAAATAAGGAGAGCACGATGCAACAGATCATTCGCGTCCAGCAGGTCAGCCAGCGTTTTGCCACCGCCAGCGGCGAGTTTCTGGCGCTGGACAATGTCAGTTTTGATATTCACGAAGGGGAAACCCTGAGCCTGATCGGCCACTCCGGCTGCGGCAAATCGACGCTGCTGAACCTGATTGCCGGTTTAACCCGGCCCAGCAGCGGCGTGCTGCTGTGTGATAACCGCGAAATCACTGGCCCCGGTCCGGAGCGCGCGGTGGTGTTTCAGAACCATTCGCTGCTGCCGTGGCTGACGGCATTTCAGAATGTCGAGCTGGCGGTGCAACAGGTGTTTAAAGGGCGCTTCAGCAAAGCGGAGATGCGTGACTGGATCGAGCACAACCTTTACCGGGTGCAGATGAGCCATGCCATGCACAAGCGGCCCGGCGAAATATCCGGCGGTATGAAGCAACGCGTCGGTATTGCGCGGGCGCTGGCGATGAAGCCACGCGTGCTGCTGCTGGATGAGCCGTTTGGCGCGCTGGACGCCTTAACCCGCGCTCATCTGCAGGACAGCGTGATGCGCATTCAGCAGGAGCTGAACACCACCATCGTGCTGATTACCCATGACGTGGATGAAGCCGTGCTGCTGTCAGACCGGGTGCTGATGATGACTAACGGCCCGGCGGCGCAGGTTGGCGAGATCCTCACTGTCGATCTGCCACGTCCGCGTTCACGGGTGGCGCTGGCGGATGAGCCGCGCTACCACCAGTTGCGACAGAAAGTGCTGCATTTCCTCTATGAAAAACAGACCACTGCGGCGTAAGGAACAGACCATGAAGCAACGGTTGCTGGTGATAGGTAATGGCATGGCGGGAATGCAGATGGTGGAGAGCCTGCTGCAACGTGCGCCGCAGCGCTACGCCATCACGGTCATTGGCCGCGAGCCGCACGGCAACTATAACCGTGTGCTGCTGTCGCCGGTGCTGGCAGGTGAAACGCCGTTCAGTGAAACGCTGATCCACGATCGCGACTGGTATGAGCGGCACGGCGTCACGCTGCTATCCGGCGAAACCGTGCTGCAGGTCGATCTGGCGGCACGTACAGTGCAGACCGATTATCGCCAGCTGGGCTGGGATCGGCTGGTGTTTGCCACCGGTTCACAGCCCCGTTTGCCCGCCATTCCCGGCATCAACGCGGATTGCGTACTGGGTTTTCGCAGTATCGCCGACGTCCGGCAACTCCTGGCGTGCCAGGGACCGGTGGTGGTGTTGGGCGGTGGTTTTCTCGGCATTGAAGCGGCGGCGGCACTCTGTGCCCGTGGGCGTGAGGTTACGCTGGTTCATCACAAACCCTGGCTGCTGGATCGCCAGCTGGATGCAAAGGCGGGCGAGCTGTTGCTGACGGCACTCCAGCAGCGCGGTATCCGCTGCGTGCTGAACAGCGGACTCACGGCGATTGACGAGGCGGGTGTGACGCTGACCAGCGGTCGTCACTGCGCCGCCACGCAGGTGGTGATTGCCATCGGCGTTCAGCCGGAGATAACGCTGGCGCAGGCAGCGGGTCTGCCGTGTCAGCGCGGCATTCTGGTCGATGGGCAGTTACGCACAGCGGTCCCGTCGGTGTACGCCGTAGGCGAGTGCTGCGAAATTGCCGGCGAAACCTTTGGCCTGGTCGCACCCTGCCTGACGCAGGCGCAGATTCTGGCCGCACAGCTGGCGGGGTCGCCACTGGCGGATTTTGTCAGCCAGCCGCAGGCGACGCGGCTCAAAGTCAGTGGCATTTCGCTGTTCAGCGCCGGGGATGTCAGTGAGGCACCCTCCATCAGCAGTTTTGATCCGATCTCCGGCGACTACCGCCGTCTGTTTCTTCGTCAGGGCCGCCTCTGTGGCGTATTGCTCTCTGGCGACACCCGGCAGGGTCCCGCGCTGCTGGCGCGTCTGCTGCACACCGAAGCTGTCACGCTCGAAGCCCTGTTCGATTCCCGTCAACCTGAACCGCAGCCGCAGGCTGCAGAGAGTCCTGAGATGAGTAAACCGGTATTAGCCGTGGTGGGTCACGGCATGGTCAGTCACCACTTTCTTGAACAGCTGGTTGCCCGCGAACTGCATCAGCACTACCACATCGTGGTTTACGGCGAGGAGCGTCAGCAGGCTTACGATCGGGTGCATCTGTCGGACTATTTCAACGGCAAAACGGCCGACGATCTGTCGCTGGTCAGCGCGGACTTTTTTACCCTGCACGGCATCGAACTGCGCAGCGGCTGCGCAGTCGTAGCGATCGATCGTCAGCAGCGCAGTCTGCGTGACAGCGCGGGCAATGAGCTGGCGTGGGATAAGCTGGTGCTGGCTACCGGCTCGCGTGCTTTTGTACCGCCGGTACCGGGCCACGACGACGAACGCTGCTTTGTCTACCGCACGCTGGATGACCTTGATGCCATTGCTGCCTGCGCCCGCAATAGCCAGCGCGGCATCGTGATTGGCGGCGGCCTGCTGGGTCTGGAGGCGGCGAATGCGCTGCAGCAGCTCGGGCTGGAAACGCATGTGGTGGAGTTTGCGCCACGCCTGATGGCAGTGCAGCTCGATGAGGGCGGGGCGCTGATGCTGCGCCAGAAGATCGATGCGCTGGGCGTCACGGTTCACACCTCAAAACAGACCGAACTGATTGAGCGTCAGACCGACGGTAGCGTGGTGCTGCGCTTTGCTGACGGCAGCAGTTTACCCGGCGATCTGGTGCTGTTCTCCGCCGGTATCCGGCCGCGCGATGAGCTGGCACGTGAAGCGGGCCTGACGCTGGGACCGCGCGGCGGCATTGAGATCAACGATCGCTGCCAGACCAGCGATGAAGAGGTGTTTGCCATTGGTGAATGCGCACTGTGGAACGGTCAGATCTTTGGTCTGGTCGCGCCAGGCTATCAGATGGCACGCGTGCTGGCCGGGCATCTGGCGGCTGAATCCACCGCCTTCAGCGGCGCGGACATGAGTACCAGACTGAAACTGCTGGGGGTGGAGGTGGCGTCGTTTGGTGACGCGCATGGCCGCACGCCGGGCAGTCAGCACTATCACTGGACCGACGGGCCAAAAGGCATCTACAAGAAAATCGTGGTTTCTGCCGACAGCACCCGGCTGCTGGGCGGCGTGCTGGTCGGTGACAGCAGCGACTACGCCACGCTGCTGCAGATGATGCTCAATGAGTTACCGCTGCCTGCCGCGCCAGAAAGCCTTATCCTGCCTGCGCTGTCGGGGGCGCCGAAAGCGCCAGGCGTCGCGGCGTTGCCTGACAGCGCCCAGGTCTGCTCCTGTCACAACGTCAGCAAGGGCGAAATCTGCGCGGCGGTGAAAGGCGGATGCGGTGAGATGAGCAGCATCAAAAGCTGCACCAAAGCGGCTACGGGCTGCGGCGGCTGTGCGGCACTGGTAAAACAGGTGATGGAGTTTGAGCTGGAAAACCTCGGTGTCGAGGTAAAAAAAGATATCTGTGAACATTTCAGCTATTCGCGCCAGGAACTTTATCACCTGGTGCGGGCCGGTGAGTTCAGAACCTTTGATGCGCTGCTGACGTCACATGGTCGGGGGCAGGGTTGTGAAGTGTGCAAACCGCTGGTGGCGTCACTGCTCGCCTCATGCTGGAACGACTATCTGCTAAAACCGGCGCATCTGCCGTTGCAGGACACCAACGACCGCTATTTCGCCAATATCCAGAAAGATGGCACCTATTCGGTGGTGCCGCGCGTCCCGGCGGGCGAAATCACGCCGCAGGGGTTGATCGCGATTGGCGAGGTGGCGGCGCGTTACGATCTTTACACCAAAATCACCGGCGGTCAGCGTATCGACCTGTTTGGCGCGCGGCTCGATCAACTGCCTGATATCTGGCAGACGCTACTGGCGGCGGGTTTTGAAACCGGTCACGCCTACGGCAAGTCGCTGCGCACTGTGAAGTCCTGTGTGGGGTCGACCTGGTGCCGCTACGGCGTGCAGGATTCAACCGCTTTCGCCATTGCGCTGGAGAACCGCTACAAGGGGCTGCGCGCCCCACACAAGATCAAGATGGCGGTATCGGGCTGTACCCGCGAATGTGCGGAAGCGCAGAGCAAAGATATCGGGGTGATCGCCACGGAAAAGGGCTGGAATCTCTATGTGTGTGGCAATGGCGGCATGAAGCCGCGCCACGCCGACCTGTTCGCCAGCGATCTCGATGATGCCACGCTGCTGCGTTATGTCGACCGCCTGCTGATGTTCTATATCCGCACCGCAGACAGGCTGCAGCGCACCAGCGTCTGGATGGACAATCTGGAAGGCGGCCTGGACTATCTGCGTCAGGTGGTGATTGAGGATAGCCTCGGTCTGGGCGAGACGCTGGAGCAGGAGATGCAGCGGGTGGTGGACGCGTATCAGTGCGAGTGGCAGACCACGCTGGCGGATCCTTCACGACTTGCGCTGTTTACCCCTACGGTCAACAGCGATCGCCCGGATGAGACGCTGCACTACAGCCGGGTGCGCGGTCAGCGTCAGCCGGAGGCCGTTACCGATCGTCCGCTGTTACCGCCGCCAGCCGAGCCGTGGAGCGCGGTGTGTACACTGGAGGCGATTCCTCAGCAGGCGGGGATCGGGGCGCGACTGGGTAGCGAACGTGTTGCGCTGTTCCGCTTTGGCGATGCGCTTTTTGCGCTGGAAGACCGCGAACCCGGCAGCGACGCCAGCGTGCTCTCACGTGGGATCCTTGGCGATGTGGGCGGCGAGCCGGTGGTGATCTCCCCGCTCTATAAGCAGCGGATACGGTTGCGTGACGGACAGAGCCTGGATAACCCGCAGCATCAGCTGCGCTGCTGGCCGGTGAAGTTGGAAGCGGGTCAGATCTGGCTGGCAAATCGTCCGCTGGATCAGCTGGCGCAGGCATCATGAACAGTACCTGTCCCTATTGCGGCGTCGGCTGTGGCGTCTGCGTCACCCCGCAGGGGGGCGCATCAGGCAACCGTGATCGGCGATCCGCACCATCCCGCGAATGCAGGTCGGTTGTGCGTAAAAGGCGCAGCGCTGGGCCAGACCCTGACGCCGCAAGGGCGTTTGCTGAACGCCGAGGTTAACGGGCAGCGCGTCAGCCTGGACGCTGCGCTGGATGCGGCGGCGGCGGGATTGCGGGCGGTTATCGATCAGTATGGCCCGCAGGCGGTGGCGTTTTACGGCTCCGGCCAGCTGTTGACCGAGGATTACTACGTCGCCAATAAGCTGATGAAGGGCTACATCGGTGCAGCCAACATCGATACGAATTCGCGGCTCTGCATGGCGTCGGCGGTGGTCGGTTATAAGCGGGCGCTGGGGGCCGATGCGGTGCCCTGCTGCTATGAGGATCTGGAGCAGGCCGACCTGGTGCTGCTGGTGGGGTCTAATGCTGCCTGGGCGCATCCGGTGGTGTGGCAGCGGCTGATGCAGGCGAAGCTGCAACGTCCGGCGATGTGTATTGTCGTTATCGATCCGCGGCGTACGGCGAGTTGCGATCAGGCCGATCTCCACCTGCCGTTGCGGCCCGGCAGTGATACGGCGTTGTTTTCCGGTCTGCTGCACTGGCTGGCGCAGCAGGATGGCATTGATGCCAGCATGTTGCCGCACCTGAATGGTGTGGACGAGACGCTGACCGCCGCAGCGCAGTGGGGTGTGGCGCGAGTGGCAGAGGCATGTGACTTAACCGTGCAGCAGGTCGCGCACTTTTTCCAGCTTTTCAGCCAGCACGATCGGGTGCTGACGCTATGGTGCATGGGGATTAATCAGTCCGCCACCGGCAGCGACAATAACCAGGCGATTCTTAATCTGCATCTGCTGACGGGCAAAATAGGCCGCGCGGGCTGTGGTCCTTTTTCGCTGACCGGACAGCCAAATGCCATGGGAGGACGGGAGGTGGGTGGCCTGGCGAATCAGCTGGCGGCGCATATGAATTTTACTGAAGCGGATTGCGAACGGGTGCAGCGTTTCTGGCGCAGTCCGGCCATTGCCCGGGAACCGGGACTGACTGCACTGGATCTTTTCCGGGCACTGGCGGATGGCACGGTGAAAGCAGTGTGGATTATGGGCACCAATCCGGCGGTGTCGATGCCTGAGGGCAACCGCGTCGCGCAGGCGCTGGCGGCCTGTCCGCTGGTGATTGTATCAGATGTGATGGCGCAGACCGATACCAGCGCCTTTGCCAATATTCTGCTGCCCGCCCAGGGGTGGGGCGAGAAGAACGGCACGGTGACCAATTCCGAGCGGCGTATTTCACGTCAGCGCGCTTTTGCCGCCGCACCCGGTGACGCCCGGCCTGACTGGTGGTTGCTGTCGCAGGTGGCCAGGCGTTTAGGGTTTGATGAAGGCTTTAACTGGCAGCATCCGGCAGAGATTTTCCGTGAGCATGCGGCGTTGTCAGGTTTCGAGAACCGGGGCGCCAGGGCGTTTGATATCAGCGGCCTGGCGCAATTGAGTAATGCTGACTGGGATGCGCTGCGTCCGGTGCAGTGGCCGGTTAACGCGGCCTGTCCGCAGGGCTGCGCCCGGCTGTTTGGCAATCGTCGGTTTTTTCATCCGGATGGTAAGGCCCGGTTGCGGGTGCCGGCCACGCCGGTTGTCGCCCCGCGCGAACCGGCGTATCCGTTGTTGATGAATACCGGACGGGTGCGCGATCAGTGGCACACCATGACGCGTACCGGGCTGGTGCCGCGTCTGATGCAGCATTGCGATGAACCGTTTGTCGCGCTGCATCCGGCGGATGCGGCAACGTATGGCGTGACGGCGGGCGGACTGGCGCGGGTGCAGTCTGTTCAGGGCTGGATTAGCGTGCGGGTGCGTGTCGATGCCGGGATGCGGCGCGGCGAGCTGTTTGTGCCGATGCACTGGAACCGGCAGTTCAGTCAGCAGAGTCACGTCGATTTACTGGTGGCCGCCCGCGCCTGTCCGTTTTCGGGGCAGCCCGCGCTGAAGCAGACGTCGGTGCGGATTCTGCCGTTGAGGGTGAGCTGGCAGGGCTGGCTATGGCAGCGCGAGATAGCGCAGCCCACAGGGTTGCGTTACTGGGCGCGTACCCCCCTATCCGGCGGTGCAGCGTTATGCGGTGGCGGGCGAGGGCTCGCCGCAGGTCTGGCTGGACGGGCAGGTTGTTCTTTCAGGCTGTCACAGGCAGTTTGCGACCGGCAGCGGCAATGATTACCGGTTGCTGGCATGGCGTGACGGCGAGTTGCAGCTGGCGTTTTATGCCGGCTCCGTGTTGCCGTCGATTGATAGTGCGTGGGTCGCCGAGGCCTTTAGTCATGCGCCGCAGGATGCGGCAGGGCGGCACAGTGTACTGGCAGGACAGCCCGCGCAGGGCGCGGCCACGGGACGGATTATTTGCAGTTGTATGGCGGTGGGTGAGCAGACGATTTTACAGGCGGTGGCGCAGGGGTGTCGTACAACTCAGGCGTTGGGCGAAAAGCTAAAGTGCGGCACGCAGTGCGGCTCCTGTATTCCGGAGCTGAAGCAGTTGTTGCTGTCCGAAGTGATGTCGGAGGAATGATGACACGAGCAATTGATTCTCTGGATAAGTTACTGGCCCCGGTGGATGCCGTGTCGCAACAGGGCGCGGTGTGGCTGGTGGGTGCGGGCCCTGGCGATGTGGAACTGCTGACCGTTAAGGCGTTGCGGTTGCTGCAGCGTGCTGAGGTGGTGGTATATGACCGGCTGGTGAGTGACGCGGTGATGGCGGAGGTGCCGGAGCAGGCGTTGTGTATTGATGTGGGTAAGCAGCCGGGGCAGCATGGTCTGAAGCAGGCGCAGATTAATCAGTTGCTGGTGGAACTGGCGCGCAGTGGACGCAATGTAATCCGGCTGAAGGGGGGGCGATCCGTTTGTTTTTGGTCGCGGAGGCGAGGAGATGGTGAGCGTGCAGCAGGCCGGGATTCGCTGTGAGGTCGTGCCAGGGATTACGGCGGCTGTGGGCTGTGCGGCAGCCAGCGGAATTCCGTTGACGCATCGGGATTGCGCGCAGTCTTTGCGGTTGATTACCGGGCATGGGCGGAACGGCGAGCCGCAGCTGGAGGCGGCTGCGCTGACGGCGGTGAATCAGACGCTGGTGTTTTATATGGGGTTGAGCTGGAGTGCGTCGATCAGTGCGCAGTTGCAGGCGCAGGGACGTGATGCGGAGACGCCGGTGGCGATTATTGAGAATGGGACCCGGCCCGATCAGCGGGTGTTGATTACCACGCTGGGGGGGATTAGCGGAGACGGTGGCGCGGGATAAGCCGGTGTCTCCGTCGTTGCTGATGGTGGGTGAAGTGGTGCGGTTTTATCGGGCGGATTTGCAGGTGCGGGGTGGGGAGACGGTGAGCCGGTGCGTCGTGCAGGAAAGACCTGCCTGATCGCAAAGGGATCCCGCATCCCTGCGGACTGAGCTCGCCATCCCTGGCTCGCACACTTTGCTCTTCAGGCAGGGCTTACCTGCACTGTTGGCATTGGTGCGGGGTTTTGCGGGATCAGGTCTGGATTGAATGGGCGTATGTCTTGGTGGTAAGGCCGGAACGGTGCGGCAAGACGGTGCGGCGTGCAGGAAAGGCCTGCCTGATCGCAAAGGGATCACGCATCCCTGCAGACTGGGCTCGCCATCCCTGGCTCGCACACTTTGCTCTTCAGGCAGGCCCTTCCTGCCCGGCTGGCGGCGGTGCGGTTTTTTTTGGGATCAGATCTGGATTGAGTGCGGTTGATGAGAGTGGAAGTGCCCGAGCAGGACGAAAAGAGCAGTCCAGTGTGGGAAGGCAGGTGAGGGTTGGTAAGACGGTGCGTCGTGCAGGTGCACTGTATAAAAGACGATGGAGCTTTAGCTGGCTTTAAAGCTCCTCCCACACAGGCAGGTTGTGAACCTTTTTTCGATATGCGTGAAACAGTGCCATTGTCGTACCGAAGAACAGACCTGCGATCAGATTGGGTATCAGCGAATAGTTGTCGTCAGACACGCCCGGAAGAGAAGGCAATAAGAGCAGCAGTGGCATCATAAGCGTGTACATGCTGGCAAACACCACAAGATTGAGCCAGAAAGGAGTGAAACTCGGGGGTGGAAGATGGATATTCATTTTCCATAACAAACGATGTAATGGCGGAGCAGAGTTACTCGGCCATATTTTCTTCGCTGCCATCAGGGCTAAAGCCCGCGCTTTCCTGCGCTCGAAAATCTCGTTTTTCATCGTTTTATCATCCGTTACATCCCTGCTTAGCATTCGCTCTGGAGCGTAACTTAATCCTGTGGCTGTCTGATGACAGCGAGTGGCTGAATCGATGTTGTTTCAACAAGCATTACATCGCCCGCTTCAGCGGCAGCGGGGCCACCAGCACTTTCACGCCTAGTGCTTCAAACGCTTTTACCTGCGCAGTGCTGATGCCGCTGTCGGTGATCAGGTAGTGAATATTGCTCCAGTCACAGGGCAGCGCGAACATCGAAACCTTGTCGATTTTGCTGGAGTCAGCGACCACGTAAACCGTGCTGGCAGATTTGATCATCGCCAGCTTTACCTTGATGTCGGTTTCACTGGGGAAGCTCAGACCCAGACGCGGTGAGATGCAGGCGGTCGCCAGGAAGAGTTTACCGGCCAGCACGTTTTCGAAGAAGCTGGCCGCCTTTTCACCGGAGGTAGAGAGCGTCGGAAATTTAAAGGTGCCGCCGGTCAGCAGGATGTTGATCCCCGGCTCGCCGCCCAGTTTCAGGGCGATATTGACCGCGGTCGTCACGACTGACAGGCGGCGGATGTGGCTGATGGCATCGGTGATCGCGGTGGTCGTGGTGCCGGAATCGAAAATCACCGTGTCGCCATTTTCGATATGCTGCGCCGCCAGCCGGCCAATCGCCTCTTTCTCTTCCAGATGCGTCTGCCGCTCCAGCAACATCGCCCCGGTATTCTGTTTGCCCGTCATCAGCGTCGCGCCACCATGATAGCGCTGTACAAAGCCCTGTTTTTGCAGCATGCGCAGGTCGCTGCGTAAGGTGGCTTCGGTCAGTCCAAAGGTCTCCGTCAAAGCTTTCACCGTGACCGTGCCATCCTCACGGATCATCTCCAGAATTTTCTCGCGGCGTTGCTGCATGTCAGCGAACTGCTCACTTTTGCTTTTCAATCGAAATGCTCCCTTTTCCAATAACCTGAGAAGTCGGGCGAACAAGGTCTTTGTGGCTGAGTTTAACGCGCCATTTTTATGAATGCGAGATAGCCTGATCTGTCTTTGATTTTCGAATGAAAATGTAAAATGTGCAGGCTATTGAATCTCTCACGCTTTCCGGATTGCAGCCAGCTGCCTTTATTTCGGGACTGGAAGCCAGATCACGTCTTTTCAATCAGATAAGCCGCTTTGCAGGGCAGATGATCGAAATTTGATCTGCTCCACACAACATTTCTTTTCGATAGCTTATATTTTTGTTCGAAAATGAATGAGTCAACGGCATCGGCAAAAATCTGAGGGGAAGAGTGAGATGAGTGGTGAATATGACGTAAACCTGCGCTACGGCGTGGATACCGCAATGAATCTGGCCGGCAAAGTGGCCGTCGTGACCGGCGGGCTGGGTGGTATCGCGATGGCGACCAATGGCATGTTGCTGGAGAAGGGCGCGAGTCTGGCACTACTCTATCCGCCGTTTGAAGCAGAGAAGGTGGCCAGCCTGAGGGCAGATTTCCCCGTCGAGCGGGTGCAGTTTGTCTGCTGTGACGTTACCGATCCCGCGTGGGTTGAACAGGCTTTTGACGATGTGGTTTCCCACTATGGCCGGATCGATATCCTGGTGAACTGCGCAGGCTACGTGATGCTGCAGCCGGTGATCGAAACCGATTTTGACGAGTGGCAGAAGCAGATTGCGGTGAATCTCACCGGGCCTTTTCTCTGCTCACAGGCCGCCGCACGGCTGATGATCCGTGCCGGTGCGGGCGGCAAAATTATTAATATCGCCTCCCAGGCGGCATCCATCGCTATCGACAACCATGTCGCCTACACCTCAGCCAAAGCGGGCCTGCTGGGCATGACCAAAGTGATGGCCAAAGAGTTTGCCCCGCATCGCATTAACGTTAACACCCTGTCGCCCACCGTGGTGCTGACGCCGATGGGCGAAAAGGCCTGGCGCGGCGAGAAGGGCGAGCAGATGAAGAAGCTGATTCCGCTCGGACGCTTTGCCTATACCGATGAGATCGCCGCTGCGGTGCTGTTTTTCGCCAGCAACGGCAGCGACATGATCACCGGCGCCGATTTGATGATCGATGGGGGGCTTTACCATCTGGTAAGGCCAATCCAGCACCCGGGAATTCATACCCTGCCATAACGATAAGAGAGAACATCATGAAAAACCGTACCTTGCTGTGCACTGCCGTGGCTGCCTGTCTGGTTTCGCAGGCGGCGTTTGCCGCCGAAAAGGGCACCATTATGATTCTGGTTAACTCACTCGATAATCCCTACTACGCCTCCGAAGCCAAAGGCGCCAATCTCAAAGCGCAGGAGCTGGGTTACAAAACAACGGTGCTGTCGCACGGCGAAGATGTGAAAAAGCAGAGCGAACTGATCGACGCCGCTATCGGTAAAAAAGTACAGGGTATCGTGCTGGATAACGCCGACTCCACCGCCAGCGTGGCGGCGATTAAAAAAAGCCAAAGATGCCGGGATCCCGGTGGTGCTGATCAACCGCGAAATCCCGGTGGATGACGTGGCGCTGGCGCAGATCACCCACAACAACTTCCAGGCGGGTTCAGACGTTGCCAACGTCTTTGTTGAAAAGATGGGCGAAAAGGGCAAATACGCCGAGCTCGCCTGTAACCTGGCGGATAACAACTGCGTGACACGCTCGAAATCGTTCCATCAGGTGCTGGATCAGTATCCTGATATGCAGAGCGTGGCACGTCAGGATGCCAAAGGCACGCTGATCGACGGCAAGCGCATTATGGACAGCATCCTGCAGGCGCATCCGGATGTGAAAGGGGTGATCTGCGGTAACGGCCCGGTGGCGCTGGGCGCCATTGCTGCGCTGAAGGCAGCCGGTCGCAACGATGTCATCGTGGTGGGGATTGATGGCAGCAACGACGAACGCGATGCAGTGAAAGCGGGCACGCTGAAAGCCACTGTCATGTTGCAGGCGCAGGCGATTGCCGCTGAAGGGGTGACCGATCTCGATAACTTCATTCAGAAGGGCGTGAAGCCGGAAAAACAGCGGGTGATGTTCCGCGGCATTCTGATTACCCCGGAAAACGCTAAAGGTGTACAGGACTTTAACTACAAGTCGTAATTAAACGCTGTCGCGCCTGCGAAAGCGGGCGCCAGGGAGAAGATGATGTCCCGAAGAGTCTGGCTGACGCTGGTGGTCTTGCTGTTAAGCGGCTGCAAAATTGTGTCGCAGCAGGAGCTGGCTGCCCTGAAAAATCCCCCCCAATCCGAAAATGGCGAACATCGACCAGCTCTGGCAGCAGAAACTGGTGCCACAGGTTCAGGCAGAGGCTAAACCGCTGGCGACGCTGATGAAGTCGCTGCAGTCTGCTAAAGACTTCGACAGTGCCTGTCAGAGCTATGGCTATCGCAGTCAGGCTGAGAATCCCTGTGTCTTCAGCGTCTCGGTTAGCGGCGAGGTGACCGCCGTAAATACCACGTCACGCAGTGGAAAGATGACCGTGAAAGATGAATCAGGTGACAGTGTCACAATTCAGGTAGGGCCAATCATTCGTGGCACCGCTTTGCGGGATGTCTACAAAGGCGTGAGCTATCAGGACTTCAATGACCAGGTGCTGTTTGGTGATTACGGCAAGGCGATTAACCAGCACGCCTCCACTCTGATGCAGCAGTTTGCGCCGAAGGTGGGCGATAAAGTGAGGGTTTCCGGCGTGTTCAGCAGCTGGGACATTCCGCAGCAGCTGCCGGATATCACTCCGGCTGCGATCAACCGGCAATAAGGAGCGGCAGATGCAAAATCCTCAACCGCAACAGTCCGGCGACGTGATTATCGAAACGCGCAACGTGTCGCGTCTTTATCCCGGCGTGACCGCGCTCGATCAGGTCAGTTATCGGGTCTACCGCAATAAAGTTAACGTGCTAATCGGTGAGAACGGCGCCGGTAAGTCCACCATGATGAAGATGCTGGCGGGTGTAGAGACGCCGTCGTCGGGCGAGATTCTGCTGGATGGCAAGGTGGTGTCGCTGAACTCCACGCATCAGGCGGAGAAGCAGGGGATCAGCATCATTTTTCAGGAGCTGAATCTGTTTCCCAACATGAACGTGATGGACAACATCTTTATCGCCAATGAGTATTTCCAGCGCGGGGTGATCAATGAAAAGTATCAGTACGCGCTGGCAAAGTCGCTGCTTGAGCGGCTGCAGCTGGATGTCGATCCTTACGCGCCGCTGGGTGAGCTGGGTATTGGCCATCAGCAGCTGGTGGAGATCGCCCGGGCGCTGTCGAAGGATACCCGGGTGCTGATCATGGATGAACCGACCAGCGCCCTGAGCCAGTCTGAAGTGAAAGTGCTGTTTAACGTCATCGATCAGCTTAAGCGGCGCGGTGTCACCATTATCTACATCTCTCACCGGCTGGAAGAGCTGATGGAGATTGGCGATCACATCACCATTTTCCGCGATGGCCGTTTTATTAGTGAGCGCGAGGTATGGGACGCCAGCGTGCCGTGGATTATCGCCCAGATGGTGGGTGACAAGAAAAAGCAGTTCGACTATCAGCCTGCGCCACAGGGGGAAACGGTGCTGGAGGTAGAGGGCCTGACTGCGCTGCATCAGAACGGCGGTTACAAGCTGAATGAGGTCAGTTTTACGCTGCGCAAAGGCGAGGTGATCGGCATTTATGGTCTGCTGGGTGCCGGACGCACCGAGCTGTTCAAGGGGCTGATTGGCCTGATGCCCTGTCAGTCGGGCCGGGTACGTTTAGCGGGCAGGGATCTGGCGAAACGCAGCTTCCAGCAGCGGCTGAAAAGTGGCATAGCGCTGGTGCCCGAAGATCGCAAAGGCGAAGGGGTGATTGAACTGATGTCGGTCACCGCCAACATGACGCTCTCTGACTTCAGCCTGCGCGGTTTTCGACGTGCGCTGGGGCTGTTGAATCCTGCCAGGGAGCAGCAGCGGGTCAGTGAGATGATCGGCCATCTGGCGATTAAAGTCAGCGATCCCGACCTGCCGGTTACGGCGCTGAGCGGCGGTAATCAGCAGAAGGTGGTGCTGGGTAAAGCGCTGATGACCGGGCCGCAGGTGGTGCTGCTGGATGAGCCAACGCGCGGTATCGACGTGGGTGCCAAAACCGACGTCTATCACCTGATTGGCAGTCTGGCACAGCAGGGGCTGGCAGTGATGTTCTCCTCGTCTGAACTGGATGAGGTGATGGCGCTGGCGGACCGCATTTTAGTGATGGCCGATGGCCGGATTACTGCTGATCTGCCGCGCGCAGAGGCGACGCGAGAACATCTGATTGCGGCATCAACCCCGCAGGATTAAGAGCCTGACCCATCAGGCTATTTTATTTGTCCGTCTGAACCTGGGCAGTGGTCACACAGGCTGCTTTAGCAACCTGAACGCCCGTCAGGGCGGCCCTGAAGGGGCGAGCACAGCGAGTAATCCTCACGTACTGCGTGTACGTGCCGGTTGTTCCGCGCTGTCCGTGTCCAGACTGCCTGAAACCATTACGCCTGGCGGGCCAGGCTCTAAGCTGGCCGGAGAATTTCATGAACCAAAAATATCTGCTCTATATGTACCTGCTCAAGGCCCGCACCTTTATTGCGTTGCTGATTGTGGTCGGCTTTTTCAGCGTGATGGTGCCGAACTTTCTCACCCCCTCTAACCTGCTGATCATGACGCAGCACGTGGCGATTACCGGCCTGCTGGCCATTGGTATGACGCTGGTGATCCTGACCGGCGGTATCGATCTCTCGGTGGGTGCGGTCGCCGGGATCTGCGGCATGGTGGCGGGCGCACTGCTCACCAATGGCATCCCGTTGTGGGGCGGCAATACGCTGTTTCTCAACGTGCCTGAAGTGATTCTGGTGGTGGCCATCTTTGGCGTGCTGGTGGGGCTGATTAACGGCACGGTGATCACCCGACTGGGCGTCGCACCCTTTATCTGCACCCTGGGCATGATGTATGTGGCGCGCGGTGCGGCGTTGCTGTTCAACGACGGCGGCACCTACGCTAACCTGGTGGGAGTGCCCGCGCTGGGCAACACCGGCTTTTCGCTGCTCGGCTCCGGCACCGTACTGGGCGTTTATCTGCCAATCTGGCTGATGCTCGGCTTTTTACTGCTCGGCCTCTACCTGACACGCAAAACCCCGCTGGGTCGTTACATCTACGCCATTGGCGGCAATGAGTCCGCCGCGCGACTGGCGGGTGTGCCGATTATCAAGGTGAAAGTCTTTGTCTACGCCTTTTCCGGCCTATGCGCGGGGCTTGTCGGGCTGGTGGTGGCCTCTCAGTTGCAGACCGCGCACCCGATGACCGGCAACATGTTTGAGATGGATGCCATTGGTGCCACCGTGCTGGGCGGCACGGCGCTGGCGGGTGGACGTGGCCGGGTTTCCGGCTCGATTATTGGCGCTTTCGTTATCGTCTTCCTGGCGGATGGCATGGTGATGATGGGCGTCAGCGATTTCTGGCAGATGGTGATCAAAGGTCTGGTGATTGTGACTGCGGTAGTCATCGACCAGTTCCAGCAACGTCTGCAAAGCAAAGTGGTGCTGCTGCGTCGCCATGAAAAAAGCAGCAGGCAGCCCCCCTTACTGATGTTCGTCACAGTTAACAGGAGCGATTATGAGCCGCGAACAACGTGGAAAAACAGTGGTGATAACCGGTGCCTGTCGTGGCATCGGGGCCGGGATCGCGGCGCGTTTCGCCCGCGACGGGGCCAGGCTGGTGATGGTGTCGAATGCTGACCGGGTGTTCGCTACAGCCGACCAGCTTCAGCAGCAGTATGGCAGTGAGATTCTGGCGCTGCAGGTCGATATCACGGATGAAGCTGCGGTGCAGCAGCTCTATCAGCAGGCCTTTGAACGCTTTGGTCAGATCGACGTATCGATACAGAATGCGGGCGTGATCACCATCGACCGCTTCGACACCATGCCGAAAAGCGACTTTGAGCGGATTCTGGCGGTTAACACCACCGGCGTCTGGCTTTGCTGCCGTGAAGCGGCGAAATATATGGTGCAGCAGCGCAGCGGCAGCCTGATCAACACCTCATCGGGGCAGGGACGACAGGGCTTTATCTACACGCCGCACTACGCCGCCAGTAAAATGGGGGTGATAGGCATTACCCAGAGTCTGGCGCTGGAGCTGGCGCCGTGGAACATTACGGTCAACGCTTTTTGCCCTGGCATCATTGAGAGTGAGATGTGGGATTACAACGATCGCGTCTGGGGCGAGATCCTCAGCAGCGAGGAGAAAACCTACGGTAAAGGGGAGCTGATGGCGGAGTGGGTGAAAAATATTCCGCTGAAGCGTGCCGGTCAGCCGGAAGATGTCGCCGGACTGGTGGCGTTTCTGGCATCAGAGGATGCGCGCTACATCACCGGGCAGACCATCAATGTGGATGGCGGGTTGATCTTCTCCTGATGCGGTGAGAGATCGCAGGCCTGCTGTAAACGCAGGCCTTTTTCTGACCCGGACTTTTCTGTTATATGCACAATTCGCCGCTGCTGTCCTGCATCGCCGTCACAATATGTTAAGGTAATAGCTGATGATTTTTGTTTAATTGCAGCTACGAACTAATCAATGTGCCGGGTGACATGATACGGAAAACAGGGGTTCTCTCTTTGATTGCGCTGTCGCTGACTGCCACGCAGAGCGCCCGCGCCTTCCAGACTGAAACAGCGGTGTCAGAGACGCCATTCGACGATCCTGCGCGCTACAGTCAGTCGCTGCCGACGCTCGGCGGTGCCAGCGATCAGGATGAAGAGTGGAGCAAAAAGCTGGCGGCCGTGGCCAAAAGTATCGGTGAAGCGAGTAACAACAGCGACAGCAATGTCACGTTTGGTCAGCAGGCGGGCGTCTGGGCGTTCAATCATCTGCGCGATGAAGTGGCCGATCGGGTTGAGAGCGAAGGGCAGTCACTGCTTTCCCCTTACGGCACCGCGCAGCTGGATCTGAAAGTCGACATGAACGGAAACTTTACCGGCACCGGCGGCGATCTCTTCAGCGCACTGGCCGACGAAAACAGCCGGCTCACCTTCAGCCAGCTTGGTCTGCACGATACCGGCGATGGCCTGGTTGGCAATGCAGGACTGGGGCAACGCTGGGATGCCGGTGACTGGCTGCTGGGTTACAACGGCTTTGTTGACCGCGTGTTCAGCAGCGGCCTGCAACGCGCCTCTGTGGGCACGGAAGCGTGGAGCGATTCAATGCGCTTCTCGGCCAACTACTATCAGCCGCTTTCCGGCTGGAAAAATCTGGGCGATTCGCAGCAGCAGCGCATGGCGCGCGGCTACGATATTACCAGCCAGAGCTATCTGCCCTTTTATCGTCAGCTGGGCGTTTCGGTGAGCTATCAGCAATATCTGGGTGAGAATGTCGATCTGTTTAACAGCGGCAACCGCTATCACAATCCCTCCGCCATGTCGTTTGGCCTCTCTTACACTCCCGTGCCGCTGGTGACGCTGTCCGCTACCCATAAAACCAGCAGCGCCGGTGAGAGTCAGGATCAGCTGGGGCTGAAACTCAACTATCGCTTTGGCGTGGCGCTGCGACGTCAGCTCGATGCCGGAAACGTCGCGGAGGCGCACTCCCTGCGCGGCAGCCGTTACGATACCGTCACCCGCAGTGATACGCCGGTGCTCACCTTCCGTCAGCGCAAAACGCTGTCCGTGTTTCTGGCAACCCCGCCCTGGCAGTTAAGCAGTGGCGAGAGTCTGCCGCTGAAGCTGCAGGTGCGCGCCAGCAATGCTATCAAGGCGGTAAGCTGGCAGGGTGATACGCAGGCGCTGAGCCTGACACCTCCGGCCAATAACGCCGATCCGCAGGGCTGGAGTGTGATCTTACCGCAGTGGGATCCGTCGCCAGACGCCAGCAACGAATATCGCCTGTCGGTAACACTGGAGGATAGCAAGCAGCAGCGTGTGACCTCTAACTGGATCACCCTGAAAATTCAGCCACCGATGACCGTGGACGAGGCCCCGCAGAACGATCGTTATGATTTGATGGCACCCGGTGGCACCACACTTTAGCAGGAATGCTTTACTGCACAGAAAGGATAGGGGGGGAGTTAATAGCGGCGGTGGTGTGCAGACGGCGTTGTTAACGTCTGCAGGCCCGACAGCGGTTACTGGCAGAGATAAGTTGTCGGGATGACGAAGGCGCGGCAGAGTGACATCACTATTGATCCTGAAATGAGAGCGGGAACCACTGGGTGAAAGCAGGAACGACGCTGCGCTGCGGGAATGGTATTGATATTAAGAAGGCGCGGGCAGCGCCGCCGTTTAGCACAGCGGCCCGGTTATCAGTTAACCATGCTCATCACAATACGCACCGCTCTGGCGTAGACCTCTCGCTGACCGTTTACCGATCGTGCCTGCTGATGCTGCAGGAATGCAATTATGTCCTGTAAGCCTGCCGTCTTGCCTGACTTCAGCAGGCTCGACACGGCCTGCCCTACAACGGCATGGACGTCAGCCATATCTGCCGGTTTATCGGTACTCAATAGAAACTCCAGCGCAACCGTTCTGTTGAATAGCACCTGAAGAGGTAACACTCAGGCGATTCAGCTTTATCAGCCTGGTCACAGGTTTTTTATAAGCCAGCATCATGGCAGGGCCTTAAGCAGCTTTTCACGCAGCGTTGCCACCTGGGTCGTCAGCTCACCGAGTTCACTACAGGCGGTATCCATCACCGAGATCATATCAGCCGGGACGCCAGCCGCCGCGACTTTAAGCTGGTGGCCCTGTTCTGTCAGGGAGATCAGCACCCGGCGCTCATCATTTCCCGTGTCACGCTGGCGGCAGATAATGCCCGCGCTTTCAAGCCGCTTCAGAAGCTGGCTGAGCGTGCCGGAATCAAGCCGGACGCGTGCACCAATATCAGAGACGGTCAGGAGATCTTTCTCCCACAGCACCAGCAGCACCAGATATTGCGGATAGGTCACTCCCAGCGGTTTTAACCGCGACTGATAGAGCTTTGTCATGGCAAGTGAGGCGGAATAGAGCGCAAAGCAGAGAAACTGGTCGATGGTTTCAGGCGCTGCACTGGCGGGAGGCGTATCGGAGATCCCCGCGGGTTCGTCATTCATATCTTTACTCATTCTGAGTCCGGGGTGGGACAGCCAGACCCCAGGCTGTTGGTCAGCCGTGAAATCTCGCGAATAGTATCTCGGGGAGATGTTGATTTCGGCAGCATCTCTTTCTGGTGTAAGACACCAGACTTTTAAGCGCTATCGCAGCGGGAGAAAAAGCCTTTAGCTGCGCCGCCGATTGAAAGTCGGCACAGTATTGAGTCAAATTAAATTGAAGTCAACATAACCGGTCGCAACCCTTGCGCACAACGTGCGCCGGGTGCAACGCAGCTAAGATCGGCAGGACAATTTCAGCATTTAACCCAGGCTGAAGACGCCCGCCGATACGGCTTATACGGTGAAGGTCTCTACCATGCCGCGCAGGTCGCGCGCCTGGGCCAGCAGTGACTGCGATGCAGAAGAGGACTCTTCCACCAGCGCGGCGTTATTCTGCGTGACGCCATCCATCTGACTCACCGCAATACTGACCTGGGAGATGCCCTGCATCTGTTCACCGGAGGAGAGGGAGAGGTTGTCCATAGCATCGGCCAGTTCACCGACGCGGCTGACAATCTTCAGGATGCGCTCACCCGTTCCGGCCGCTACGGTTACGCCATCCTCGACCTGCGTCACGGCCTGCTCAATCAGCTGCTTAATGTCGCGTGCTGCGGTGGCGCTGCGCTGGGCCAGCGAGCGGACTTCACCCGCGACCACGGCAAATCCGCGGCCCTCTTCACCAGCGCGCGCGGCTTCTACGGCGGCGTTGAGCGCCAGAATATTGGTCTGGAAAGCGATGCCTTCAATCACCGACGTAATATCGCGTACCCGAACGGCACTCAGCGAAATGTCATGCATGGTTTCTGACAGGCGCTGGACATCTGCTTCGCCCGCCTGGGCCAGGGTGGCGGCCTCGCGCGCTGAACCGGCAGTCTGCTGCGCGCCCGCGGCGTTGCTTTTTACCGTGGCGGTGAGCTGCTCCATGCTGGCGGCCGTTTCCTGCAACGCAGCAGCCTGCTGCTCGGTACGGGATGAAAGCTCGGTATTGCCCTGCGAAATCTCATCGGCCGCCAGCGCCACCGAGGCGGATGCCCCTTTGATCTGCGTAACCAGTTCGCGCAGGTTGGTCTGCATGCCGCTGAGCGACGCAAGCAGGCTGGTGCTGTCGCCACGGCGCAGCGTGACCGGCGAGGTGAGATCACCGGCGGCAATCGCAGCAGCCAGCGTCTGAGCCTGCACCGGTTCGCCGCCCAGCTGGCGCATCAGTATCCGCACAATAAACGCGCAGGTGACGACGGCAGCCAGCACGGAGAGCACCGCCAGGATGATCAGTATCCAGGTGGTGCGGGCGATAGCGATGCCGTTATCCACTACCGCATCCCGGCTGCTGCGCATCTCAAGCTCGGTCAGATCGTTTATCGCCTTCAGCAGGCTCTGCTGAGCCGGACGCGCCACCTTTAACAGATAGTCGGTGACCTCCTGCTGACGATTTTCCATCCCCAGTTTCCCGGCGGTCATCAGCGTGGAGAGAGCGGCCTCTTCAGTGGACTCGATTCTGCTCATCGCCTCCCGTCCTGCCTGTCCGGGGTCGGTCTGCATCATGCCTGAGAGTGCTTCGCGGTTGCTGATGTAGAGTGCGCGCTGTTTTTGCAGACGTTCCCATTCTGGCTTCATGGCAACGGGATCGGTCAGCAGAGCAAGGTTACGCACCGCGATTGCCATATCCCGCACGCCACCGCGCATATCCAGCACCGTCTGGTACTTTTTCAAACGGACATTAACCACCTCGTCCATACCATCGCGAGCGCTATCCAGCGCGTGAATCGCGGTGCCGGTACAGATAATAAACAGCAGAATAAGCAAGCCAAAACCTGCGCTAAGGCGCGTTGAAATTTTCATCTCTCGTTCCGAAAGAGTTCATTGGGTAAACCGGTATCGGCAGGAGAGAGAACTTCTGGAGAGTTACGTTTAACTAAATTGTTCGCTATTTAATTTAACGAAATTAAAAACTGCACGTATACCCACCCCGTTATGCCACAAAAATCGTAACGGGAGTGATAACGAAATTCCGGCCAATATCCTGATAAATCGCTTTTTTATCGCCTGACGAATGTGCGCCTTTTCGCGCTTTGTAGCCGCGCGATACGCCAGCGTCATAACCCGTTAAAAACACCGGAATGCACAAATTTAACCGGACGGGCCTGTTAATCTGGCTGCTGCTGCCGATAGAACACTATTCGCCATTGATGACGTAACCGACACGCATCGGGCTTCGCAGAACGTCTGCCTCACTGCCGTAAGGCGGGTGAGAACGTGCGAATGCGATGAGTAAAAATAGCGGAGGGGTGATAATTGTCGGCAGCTTAGCAGACATTGAATGAGAAGTACGCCCCGGTTTTTTACTGAAAATTAAAACAAAACTCTGACACTTTCCATCACCGGGAACTAACGCATGCGCCTGAAACTTTTCTGGCTCGCAATGCTGAATATTGCGACCATCATTTTACTCTCCACGCTGTGGGAATTCGGGCTAGAGGCGTGGATCTCCAGCCTGCTGGGCCTGAGCTATGATCCCGATTTTGAAACCAGTGAGCGGCTGCGGTTTATCCTGACCTCCACCTCGTTTGCCGGACTGGCAATGATTATTCCGGCGCTGCTTATTGCGGGTCTGATCCGCAACACGCTGCGTGCGGAAAAAACGCGCTCAGGCTGGCCGGAACTGATGCGCTGACGGGAGTCATGAACCGCCGATCGTTCACTGCACACATTGCTGCGCTTGATGCCGACGGGACCCCTTACACACTGACGCTGCTCGACATCAATGACTTTAAGAATATCAATGACCTGAACGGTCATCGTCAGGGCGACGCCACGCTGGTCGCGCTGGCCAATCTGCTGATCGCTTCGGCGGGTACCGGGAGTCAGGTGTTTCGCATCGGTGGGGATGAATTTGCCATTGTTGCCCAGGCTTCACAGGCAGAGCAGGCACTGGCCGCCGCCGAAAGCTTCTGCCAGCATGCGGCATCCATCCGGACCGGTCCGCACACCTTCCTGAGCCTTTCAGCAGGCATTGCCAGCTCATCCTGCACGGGTCAGGCTGATGTCGTGCGGGCGGCGGATCTGGCGTTGTACGAGGCCAAGCAGGATAAGTGCGCCTGTCTGGCACGATTCTCCCCGGACATGGAGCTGCGCTTTCGCCAGCGGGAAAGGCTGGAGCAGGAGGTTGTTGCCGCTGTAAGCGGTCACGCCATCGTTCCCTTTCTGCAGCCGCTGGTTTCACTGCGCACCGGTAACATTACCGGCTTTGAGATACTGGCGCGCTGGATCACTGCGTCCGGTCAGACGGTTTCACCTGCAGAGTTTCTGCCAGTGGTGGAGCGGCTGGGGTTGATGGACAGCATGACCGTGGCGCTGCTGCAGGATGCTGTCAGTGCAACCCGGGCATGGCCAGCCGGGCTCTGCCTGTCGCTGAACATTACCCCGGAGCAGTTGCTGAGACCGTCGCTGACCAGCTGTTTGTCCAGCATTATGCAGCATGCCGGGCCGGTAATGCTGGAACTTGAAATCACCGAACAGAATGTCATGGCCATTTCTGACGATGCCCGCCAGGCGATCCGTCTGCTGAAAGAGGCCGGTATCGGAGTGGTGCTGGATGATTTTGGCACCGGTTACTCCAACCTGTCGGTTTTGCTGGGACTGGGTATTACCAAAATCAAAATTGACCAGACGTTTATCGCTGGAATCGTGACCGGATCTGAGCAGCGAAAAGTGGTGGAAACGCTGCTGGCACTCTGTCAGGGGCTTAATGTGATCATTACTGCAGAGGGCATTGAGGATGTCGCCACGCTGAGGTGGCTGAGAAAGCGCGGCTGTGATTACGGTCAGGGATATCTCTTCAGCCGTCCGGTTCCTGCCGGGCAGGCCACCACGTTGCTGGCGTCCGCTAACGTGGAGGAATTGATGCAGGAAGAGGCGATGGCCGTTAGCTTAGTCAGGTCGCTGGGCTGAAAGCGCGTAACACTCTCTGTGGCCGGGATTAAAACAATAAACGGGCCCGGCGGTCAGAGCCGGGCCCGCTGTCACATCAGAACTGGTAAATCAGACCCAGGGCTGTGATGTCGTCGGTCGCCAGGCGAAGCGGATTGTTATCTTTCAACAGGTTGATGCGGTATTCACCATAGACCGACATGTTCTTGTTGAAGTAGTAAGTGGCACCCACGGCGGTGTATTTAATGATGTCGGCATCGCCGATATTCTCAATTTCCTTGCCTTTGGACGAGACGTAACCCACGGACGGACGGAAGCCGTTCAGGAACTGATACTGCGCCACGGCTTCAAAGTTCTGCGCTTTGTTAGCGAAACCGCCAGTAATTGGCGTGGCGTTCAGCGTTTCACCGTACATGGCAGCCAGATAGACCTGGTTTGCATCATATTTCACCGAGGTCGCCCAGTGCTGGGCTTTTTCGCCTTCTCCGCGTGCGGCAGCGTTCTGCGCCGTGGTGCGATCCAGGCTGGCAAACGCGCCGGCAAAACTCAGGCCGAAATCGAAGTCATAGGAAGCGGAGAGGGCAAAGCCGTCGCCGTTGGAACGACGCACGCCGTCAATGTTACTGCTGCGATCGTTTTTGCCCTGATACTGCGCGGCAAGGTTTAAGCCGTCGACCAGACCAAAGAAATTGCTGTTACGCCAGGTCAGCACACCGGTTGAGCGGCCAGAGAGAAAGGCGTCGGTATAACCGGAGTCGCCGCCGAAGAACGGCAGCATATCGGTATAACTCAGCACGTCATAGACCAGGCCGTAGTTACGTCCGTAATCCAGCGAACCCGCCTCGCCAAACTTCAGGCCAGCATAGCCCAGACGGGTACGGTTGGTGGCCTGGGCGTCACTGCCCTCGGAGTTATGCAGACTGTACTGATACTGCCAGAAACCGTAGCCGGTAAGCTGGTCAGTAATCTTTGTCTCGCCTTTAAAGCCAAAGCGGGCATAAGAGGAGGTATCACCATCGTTGTTGTTATCGTCAGAAAAGAGGTGTGACACGTTAATCTTGCCGACCAGATCCAGCTTATTGCCATCCTTGTTATAAACTTCTGCGGCCTGCGCGGAGGAGAGACCGATCAGTAACGGCATGACAGCCGCCAGTAAAGTGCGCTTCATCATTTAATTATTACCCTGTATTCATTAATTATTATTCCCCTGATATGGGGTGAAAAGAAAATGACACAAAAAGGTAAAACTACAAAGTGCAATAAAAGTAACAAAATGTGATGTCTATATTCAGCTGATGGATAACAGCGAGGAACATAAGATTAAATTATAAAGTAATAAGATTTTCTTCTAATAAGTAATCATGAGTTATCTTATTTTATATCTCTATTTATCAATGGTTTATGTTTATATTTAGTGGTCTTGAATGGTTTTTTTTGTACATTTTTAAATCAATATAACCCCTGATTTAATTATGGCTGATTATCCGCTAAGAATAGCCTTATAAGGCTTTTATCCTAACCATTAGTCTGCGTATTAATATTTGTTCATCTTTATAGAATATTCTTTCTGGCCCGATAATCACCTCCGGAATAATAGTCAGAGTTGCTGATTAAATATTGATCAGCCTGTTTATAAAATAGCTTGGAAAAGATACGCGGATTAATGTGTCTGCAGGGGAAATGAAAAAAATTTTGTTAAATAAAGCCAGGGTGTTCTGACATTTTCGGGCGAGTTCCCCGCGTAATCGCTGCACCAGCGCGAGGCAAACTGCGCTAAAACAGGGCAGTGGAGGGGCTTTTCTGGAGAGATAATTTATCAGCGATCACAAAAGCGATATTTCATCCCGTGAATGCATAATTCTGCTGTTTAAAACCCGGTTCTGGCGCTGCAATCAGACAACTATTCACTATATATGCAAATTAAGTGAATATTGTCAGCATCTAACTCATTGATATTACGTCGTGAAGACCATTTTATGCATTAATTCTCTGGCTGGCACGTTAACTGCACTCTACAGTAGGGCTGCACTACAACATCTTTTAACAATTTTAAAACATAAGCTTTACCCGGCCGGTAAAGTAAAGCAGGAGAGTGGGTTATGGCACTGCACGTTTCACGTCACGATTTCGATCAATGGATGATGCCGGTTTATGCGCCTGCGACTTTTATACCGGTTCGCGCGGAAGGCTCCACCGTCTGGGATCAAAACGGCAAAGATTATATCGACTTCGCCGGTGGCATCGCCGTCAATGCGTTAGGGCATGCGCATCCGGCATTACAACAGGCGCTGCAGGAACAGGCCGCACGTTTATGGCATACCGGTAATGGCTACACCAACGAACCGATCCTGCGGCTGGCGAAGCAGTTGATCGATGCCACCTTCGCTGACCGGGTGTTCTTCTGTAACTCCGGGGCGGAGGCGAACGAAGCGGCGCTGAAACTGGCGCGCAAGGTGGCACATGATCGTGTTGGTCCGCATAAAAGTGGCATCGTGGCGTTTAAGAATGCATTTCATGGCCGCACCCTGTTTACGGTAACAGCCGGTGGTCAGCCCGCTTACTCAAAAGATTTTGCGCCGCTGCCGCCAGAGATCCAGCATGCCTCGTTTAACGATCTGGCGGCGGCGGCTGAACTGATTAATGACCATACCTGTGCAGTTATTGTTGAACCGATTCAGGGTGAAGGCGGCGTACTGCCTGCCGATCCGGCCTTTCTGCGTGGATTGCGTGAGCTCTGTGATAAGCATCAGGCTTTGCTGATTTTTGATGAAGTGCAGAGCGGCGTTGGCCGTACCGGTTCGCTTTATGCCTACATGCATTATGGCGTCACGCCAGATGTGCTCACCAGCGCCAAAGCGCTGGGCGGCGGCTTCCCGATTGGTGCGATGCTGACGCGCGAAGATCTGGCGCTGGTGATGGGCGTTGGCACCCACGGCACCACCTATGGCGGCAATCCGCTGGCGGGCGCAGTGGCAGGTAAAGTCATGGAGCTGATCAATCAGCCTGAACTGATGGCGGGTGTAACAGAACGTCACCAGTGGATTGTGGCGGCACTGGATGAGATCAACCAGCGTCTGCATCTGTTCAAAGAAGTGCGCGGTCTTGGCCTGCTGATTGGCGCGGTGCTCAGCGACGATTTTGCCGGTAAAGCCAAAGCGATCAACCTTGCCGCCGCGGAAATGGGCGTCATGGTGCTGATTGCGGGTGCCAATGTGGTGCGTTTTGCCCCGGCGCTGAATATCAGTGAGCAGGAAGTGAAGCTGGGAATGGCCCGCTTTGCCGAAGTGTGTGAAAGCCTGGTGCGAGGGTCAACATCATGATGGTAATCCGTCCGGTTGAACGCGATGACTTAAGCCAGCTGATGGCGCTGGCGGGCAAAACCGGTGGCGGGCTGACCTCGTTGCCGGTTGATAGCGCGACGCTTCAGGCGCGTATCGATCGATCGCTGCAGACCTGGGAGGATTCTCTGCCACGTGCCGAGCAGGGCTATGTCTTTGTGCTGGCCGATAGCGAAGATAACCGCGCCGTCGGCATCTGCGCCATTGAGGTGGCGGTGGGGCTGCAGGATCCCTGGTACAATTTTCGCGTCGGTACCCAGGTGCACGCCTCAAAAGAGCTGAATGTTTATGCCGCGCTGCCTACCCTGTCGCTGAGTAACGACCATACCGGCAGCAGTGAGCTCTGCACGCTGTTTCTCGATCCCGATTACCGTGATGGCAAAAACGGCTATCTGCTGTCGAAGTCACGCTTCCTGTTTATGGCCAGTTTCCGTGAACGTTTCACCAACCGGGTGGTGGCCGAGATGCGTGGCGTCAGCGATGAGCAGGGCCATTCGCCGTTCTGGGAGAGCGTCGGCAGCCGCTTCTTCTCTATGGAATTCAGCAAAGCGGATTTCCTTAGTGGCACCGGACAGAAATCGTTTATCGCTGAACTGATGCCGAAACATCCGCTCTACATCGACTACCTGACACCGGAAGCGCAGGCGGTGATTGGACAGGTCCATCCGCAAACCGCGCCTGCGCGTGCTGTACTGGAAGCAGAGGGCTTCCGCTACCTCAATTATGTCGACATTTTTGATGGCGGCCCGACGCTGGAGTGCGATATCGATCATATCCGTGCAGTGCGTAAAAGCCGTCTGCGCAGCGCAGAACGGGGCGAAAACCCGGCTGATGGCCCGCTCTGTCTGGTTGCCAATAGCGATTATCGCCAGTTCCGTGTAGCGCTGATTCCGGCAAAGGCTGACAGCGACAGCGTGCAACTCACGGATGAACAGATGCAGGCGCTCCATTGCCAGCCGGGCGACAGCCTGCGCGTGGTGACGCTCTGCAAAGAGGAGAAAACAGCATGACACATCTGATAAATGGACAATGGCTGGACGGTGACGCTGAGATTCTGACGAAAGCGGATCCGGTCAGCGGCGAGACGTTATGGCAGGGCCAAGCGGCCTCAGCCGCTCAGGTCACCGCAGCCTGTGAGGCGGCGCGCGACGCATTTCCAGCCTGGGCCAGACGCCCGCTGGCGGAACGGCAGGCGATCGTTGAGAAATTTGCCGCCGGGCTTGAGGCGCATAAAACGGCGCTGGCGGAAACCATCGCCCGTGAAACCGGCAAGCCACGCTGGGAAGCGCTGACCGAAGTGGGCGCGATGATCAACAAAATCGGCTTTTCGGTGAAGGCATACCATAGCCGCACCGGTGAGCAGCATGAAGGCGAAAGCTCCCTGCGCCACCGCCCGCACGGGGTGCTGGCGGTGTTTGGTCCCTATAACTTCCCGGGTCATCTGCCAAACGGCCATATCGTTCCGGCGCTGCTGGCGGGCAACTGTGTGGTATTTAAACCCAGCGAACTGACGCCGCTGACCGCCGAAAAAACCGTTGAGCTCTGGCTGGCTGCGGGCCTGCCTGCCGGCGTGCTGGCACTGTTACAGGGCGGACGTGAGACCGGTCAGGCGCTGGCCAATTGCCATCAGATTGATGGCCTGCTGTTTACCGGCAGCGCCCATACCGGCTATCAGCTGCATCGCCAGTTTGCCGGTCAGCCTGAAAAGATGCTGGCGCTGGAGATGGGCGGTAACAATGCCCTGATTGTTGAAGATCCGGCGGACACTGATGCGGCTGTCAACATCACGTTGCAGTCAGCCTTTATAACCGCCGGTCAGCGCTGCACCTGCGCGCGGCGTCTGCTGGTCAGACGCGGCGATGCAGGGGATGCGTTTCTGCAGAGGCTGGTGGAGGTGGCGGGGCGACTGCAACCCGCCGCCTGGAATACTGAACCGCAGCCGTTTATGGGCAGCGTAATCTCCACCGGCGCAGCAGAGAAGATTATGGGTGAGTGGCAACGGCGGGTTGAGGCGGGCGGCGAGGTGCTGCTGGAAATGCGCTGGCCGGATCGCCACAGTGCCATCCTGACGCCAGGTATTATCGATTTAACCGGCGTGCAGTGCATTCCGGATGAAGAGGTCTTTGGTCCGCTGTTAGGCATAGTCCGCTATGAGACATTTGAAGAGGCGATAGCGCTGGCGAACCAGACCCGTTATGGCCTGTCGTGTGGATTGATCTCGCCTTCACGCCAGCAGTTTGATCAGCTGCTGCTTGAAGCGCGTGCCGGTATCGTCAACTGGAACAAACCGCTGACCGGCGCAGCCAGTACCGCACCGTTTGGCGGCATTGGTGCCTCGGGCAACCATCGCGCCAGCGCCTGGTATGCGGCGGACTACTGTGCCTGGCCGATGGCCTCGCTGGAAACGCCTGACCTGACGCTGCCCGCCACGCTGTCGCCGGGCCTCGATTTCTCCACCCAGGAGACGACGTCATGAAGGCAACCGAGGCCAACTTTGATGGGCTGGTGGGGTTAACACACCACTATGCCGGGCTGTCGTTTGGCAACGAAGCCTCGACCCGCAATCAGCTGCAGCCGTCGAATCCCCGTCAGGCGGCAAAGCAGGGGTTGCTCAAGATGAAAGCGCTGGCCGATATGGGCTACGTTCAGGGGGGTGATCCCGCCGCATGAGCGGCCCAATATTGCGGCGCTGCGCCAGCTCGGCTTTGGTGGCAGCGATGAGCAGGTGCTGGCTGCGGCCGGCAAAACTGCGCCGGGATTACTCTCCGCCGTCAGTTCAGCCTCGGCGATGTGGGTCGCCAATGCTGCCACGGTCTCGCCGTCAGCGGACAGCCTTGATGGCCGGGTTCACCTGACGGTGGCGAACCTTAACAACAAATTCCACCGTGCGATAGAAGCGCCGGAAACGGCCTGGCTGCTGCGTTCCATCTTCCGCGATGATCGCCATTTTGCGGTGCATGATGCTTTGCCGCAGGTGGCGATGTTTGGCGATGAAGGGGCGGCGAACCATAACCGGCTGGGCGGCGCTTATGGTGAGCGCGGCGTGCAGCTGTTTGTCTATGGCCGCGACAGCAGCCATGAGGGCAAAGCCCCGCAGCGCTATCCGGCACGTCAGACCCGGGAAGCCAGCGAGGCGGTCGCCCGTCTGCATCAGCTCTCACCGGAAAGCGTGCTGTATGCGCAGCAGAATCCTGCGGTGATCGATCAGGGCGTGTTCCATAACGATGTGATTGCGGTAAGTAACCAGCAGATGCTCTTCTGTCACCAGCACGCCTTTGTTAATCAGCCTGAACTGCTGGCGCAGCTTCGGTCGCGCGTCCCAGGTTTTGTTGCGCTGGAAGTGCCGGAAAATCGGGTGTCAGTGAAAGATGCGGTAGAGACCTATCTGTTTAACAGTCAGTTGCTGAGCCGTCCCGACGGCACCATGATGCTGGTGCTGCCGGAGGAGTCACGTCAGCATCCGGGTGTCTGGCGCTACTTGTGTGAACAGGTTGAGGCTGACACGCCACTCAAAGCCCTGAAGGTGTTTGATCTGCGCGAAAGCATGTATAACGGGGGTGGTCCAGCCTGCCTGCGTTTGCGGGTGGTGCTGACACCACAGGAGCAGCAGGCAGTGAATCCGGCGGTGCTGATGAATGATCGGCTCTTCAGCACGCTGAATAACTGGGTTGACCGTCATTACCGCGATCGCCTGACCCAGGCCGATCTGGTCGACCCACAATTGCTGCGTGAGGGCCGCGACGCGCTGGATGAACTGACGAAGCTGCTAGACTTAGGAAATGTATATGCATTTCAGCAGTGAAGGAGGGGGCAGCACAGGCTGCCGCCTGCTCAGGGCGAAAAGGAGGAACGATGCAGGACTTTTTTACAGCAAACGCTCTCCGGCGAGGTGCCGCGTAAGCGTAGTGGTGAAACGGCGCATCTTCGCTGGCAATGGTTGTATCACGGCATACTGTTGATGGAGCCGACGGTGCCGGTTAAACAGGCGCTGGTGCTCTCTGCCGGGATCCACGGCAATGAAACGGCCCCGGTAGAAATGGTGAACCAACTGGTTAATCCGCTGCTGCGGGGCGAAAAGCCGTTACAGCAGCGCATGCTGGTGATTCTGGGTAATCCCTCAGCGCTACGCACCGGTAAGCGCTATGTGCGTTATGACATTAACCGGCTGTTTGGCGGACGCTGGCAGCAGATTGATGATGGTGATGAGGCCCGCCGCGTGCTGCGGCTGGAGCAGGCGCTGGAGACCTTCTGGCAGCTGGGCGAGTGCGATGAAACGCGCTGGCATCTCGACATGCACACGGCTATTCGTGGCTCTTATCATCCTCAGTTCGGCGTAATGCCGCACAATGAACGCCCCTGGCCGCCCGCGTTTCTTGACTGGCTGGCCGCTGCCGGGCTGGAAGCGCTGGTGTTCCATCGCTCGCCGGGCGGCACCTTTACCCACTTCAGCTGCGAGCACTTCGGTGCGGCCAGCTGTACCCTGGAGCTGGGCAAAGCGCTGCCGTTTGGCGAAAACGATCTCAGTCAGTTCAGTGCGGCACAGCAGGCGCTGGCGTCTTTACTCTATGGCGAAGCGCTGCCTGCGGCGGCGGTTAGACCGCGTCACTATCGGGTCGCGCAGCAGATCACCCGACTGAGTGAGCACTTTACGCTGCATATGTCGCCGGAAACGCTGAACTTTACCGCGTTTCCACAGGGGACGTTGCTGGCGGAAGATGGTAGCACCCGCTATTACGTGCAGCAGGCGCGGGAGTATGTGCTGTTCCCTAACCCTAACGTGGCCGCCGGGCTGCGTGCCGGACTGATGCTGATTGAAGAGAGCGAACAGACTCAGGCGCTGCCGGTCTGATAGCGGTTGTTAACAGCGCAGACCCTCGGCGCTAAAAAACCGACAGGAAAAGTGGAAGATCGGCTTCCGCTTTCCTGTCGTAACCCTTACACTCCTCCATGATTTCTGCCAAATTCGCTTTAAATTCATAAACATTTTCAATTCCTCACGCCTTTCTTCTTATTCTCTTCATGATTGCCCGATTTTTATCTTTTATGCTTTCACGGCTTTACTCAGGCTCTGAGTAGTTGACGTTCAGCGTCGTATGCTTGTTTCCGAAGACGCGACAGAGTGCTGTCGTCATTATCATGAATTATAAGGACACTATTATGCGCAAACTGACTTCCCTTTTACTGGCTTCCTCGCTGGCGTTTGGTGCAGCCAGCGCCGTCCATGCAGCCACTGACAACCTGACTCCACCGCCAGCAGGCAGCGAAAAAGCGATGCACAAGCCACCAATGCGCCACGGCATGGAGATGATGTTTAAAGGTCTGAACCTGACCGACGCGCAGAAAACTCAGATGCGCGACATCATGAAAGAGAGCCACAAAGATATGAAACGCCCGTCACTGGACGAGCGTCGTGCGGCCCACAGCATTATTGCCTCTGACAGCTTCGACCAGAGCAAAGCAGAAGCACAGGCAGAGAAGATGTCCGCCAATGCCAAAGAGCATGCGCTGAAGATGCTGGAAACCCAGAACAAGCTCTATAACGTGCTGACGCCGGAGCAGAAAAAACAGTACAACGCTAACTTTGAAAAGCGTCTGACTGAGAAAGGCCCGCACGAAGGCAAAATGGCACCGCCAGCAGAACCGGCTGAATAACACTCGTTAAGCGAACGGTCTGAGACCGCCGGCGCTGTCCACTGAAGGTGAGTGGGCAGCGTCGGCGGTTTTTTTATAGCGGCAGAATAGGGTAGGCACCTGACAGAATCGGGCGGCAGAGGATTTTGTAGCCGTCGTGATCAAAACCGCCTTTGGGCCGCTGCAGTTTTCTGGCCTCATCCATGCTGCTGACCGAACCGAGATAGAACCAGTGGTCGATAACGTGGATCTGCGTCATCTCTTTGCCTTCCTCCACCAGCCCCACGGCACCCTGCCATGGCCAGCAGAACACCCGCACGCTTTCCAGCGCCTCCAGCAGTCGATCCTGATGATCGCTGACCGGCTCTTTTCCACAGCAGGCCCCGGCGCAACGGCGCAGTGCCGAGCGGAAGCAGCCTCGCCCCGCACTCAGCGCTTCCAGACCCAGCAGGCCATGACAGAGCTGATACTCATCCGCGAGCTGCTTGAGCCGTTCCAGCGCGGCGAAGCGACTGCGATAGAGCCCAAACAGGTTGGGGGACTGGCTGAAATCGAGGTCTTTTGCATAGACCACATTCGGTTTGCCGTCGGTAATCTGCAATGAACAGAGCTGCCGGTTTTTGCGCAATCGCTTATTGAACAGCGGCTGCTGGGTTTTGATCATCTGCGCTTCCAGCAGCAGCGCGCCGAGGTCGCCCGCGGTAGGGATCCAGCTTACACGCCGCGACTGGCGCAGCATTTTCGCCTCATCCGGGGTCCGGAAATGGGACATCACCCGCGAACGCAGATTCACACTTTTACCGATATAGAGCGGCAGCGACTCACTTTCGCCATGAAAGGTATAGACGCCAGGATGATTTGGCAGGCCTTCCAGCCATTCACGCAGGTGTTCGGGATATTGATAAATTGCATTCGCGTCGGGTTCGGGGCGAAGTATGGCAGAACGTCTGACCAAGATGGACTCCATTTACTGGTTGTCCATACAGCATAACAGGCAGGTGAAATGATCGCCAGCCGTCTGGTTACAGAGACCGTGTTGCCCGCCAGCAGATCAGCGAGCCGAGCGTGATCATCGCCACGCCCTGCCAGAAGGCCAGCGGTGGCGTCAGGCCGAGCCACAGCGATCCCATCAGGGCCGACAGCACCGGCGTAAAGTAGGAGGCGGTGGCCAGCAGCGTCAGATTGCCCTGCTGAATCCCGTGATTCCAGGCGGAATAGGCGATGGCGGTGGAGAGCCCGACAAACAGCACCTCCAGCAGCGGCACCAGCGTAAAGGTCATCGGTGCAGTGTGATCGCTGAAGGCATATTTCAGCCACAGCGCCAGTGCAGTCAGGATAAAAAACAGCGTGACGCCATTAGAACCACGGGCAAAGCGGCGGGTGAGATTATTGTAGAGCGCCCAGGTCAGGGCGGCGATAAAGGCCAGTGCATAGGCGACCGGGTTGCGCAGCATATTCTGCCACAACAGCGTCGGCGATCCGCTGCCGCTGCCTTTCATTACCCAGACGATCCCCAGCAGCGACAGCAGCAGTCCTGGCCACAGCCAGACACGGAAACGCTGCTGATTAAATGGGATCGCCAGCACGATGGTCAGACAGGGCCAGAGATAGTTAATCATCCCCAGTTCCAGCGACTGGCTGCGATCGCTGGCCAGCCCGATGGCCAGCGCCAGACAGATTTCATAGCCGACAAAGAGTGCGCCCCCCAGCCACAGGTAGATGGCGGGCATCGCGCCGGGTCTGGGCAGGCGCCGGGTCAGGCAAAGGAGACACGCCGTAGTGGTGTAGATCAGCGCCGCGCCACCGGTGGCGCCAAAGGCTTCACTGACGCTGCGCAGCAGGCCAACGGTCGTACTCCAGAGCAGAATGGCGACAAGCCCGATGAGGGTCGCGCGCGAAACGGTGGCAGGCATGCAGCGATCAACAAAGTCAGTGAGAGAAGCCTCCCTTGCCGCGGCAAGGGAGGGGCAGGATTACTTCCAGAAGTCGTCGAATACCGTGATCGGCGGGCGACGTTTGTGCTCGGTTTTCTGATACCAGCCTTCGATGATACGGGCGCTGTCAGGATTGATGCTTTTGCCTTCCAGGTAGTCATCAATCATCTCATAGGTGACGCCCAGCGCCACTTCATCCTGCAGGCCTGGACGATCATCTTCCAGATCGGCAGTCGGTTTTTTCAGATAGAGATGCTCCGGGCAGCCAAGGTGTTTCAGCAACTGCTTGCCCTGACGCTTGTTCAGGCGGAACAGGGGATTGATGTCCGTGCCGCCATCGCCATACTTGGTGAAGAAACCGGTCACGGCTTCAGCCGCGTGATCGGTGCCGACCACTACGCCTTTGGTCATGCCGGCGATGCTGTATTGCGCTTTCATCCGCTCACGGGCTTTTTCATTGCCGCGGACAAAATCGGAAAGCGTAATACCCGCCTCTTTCAGCGCGCGCTCACTGGCCAGCACCGACTCTTTGATGTTTACCACCAGCGAACGGTCGGGTTTGATAAAGGCCAGCGCGTCCTGACAATCCTGCTCATCCGCCTGCACACCATAGGGCAGACGCACGGCAATAAAGGTGTAGTCGTTATCACCGCTCTCCTGACGCAGCTCGGTGATCGCCCGCTGCGCCAGCGCGCCCGCCAGGGTTGAATCCTGACCGCCGCTGATCCCCAGCACCAGCGTTTTCAATCCGCTGTGGCGTTTCAGGTAGGCTTTAAGAAAATCGATGCTGACGCGCACTTCCTGGTCGGCGTCGATAGTGGGCTTCACACCCAGGGCCTCAATAATTTCCTGCTGCAGTGACATGAACTTCTCCTCAGGTCAGTGGCCTGTCGGCTCGATGCGAACGTTTTATTAAAGCTAACGTGCCTTTGCGAAAACAACAAGCCAAAGCGGTAACTCATTACCATGAAACGTTGCGAAATCAGTGAGTTTTTACCTGCGGCAGCGGTTTTTTCGCCAGCACGCTAAACATCAGAATCGCCGTCATAAAGCAGCCAAAAATGGTGGCGCACATGCTCAGCACCGAGGTACCACCGATGCCGGTAATCGGCACGGTAATCGCACCCAGCGTAAACATCGTGACGCCAATCACCGCGGAGGCGCTACCAGCGCGATGGCCCTGACTCTGCATCGCCAGGGACGAGGCGGTGGTAGCGATAACGCCGTTGCTGGCAATGGTAAAGAACAGTGCCACCAGCAGCAGCGCTAGGGGAGCATGCAGCAGCGCGGCCAGCAGCAGCAGGCTGGAGGCGACAAAGGCCAGCGTCAGTCCGCCTTTCAGCACCCGATATTCGCCCCACAATGGACAGAGGCGGGCGCTGGTCTGTGAAGCAATCACCAGGCCAAACCCGTTGGCCGCAAAGCAGAAGCTAAAGGCCTGGGGCGAAAGACCATAGAGTTGCTGCAGCACGAACGGCGAGGCACCGATGTAGGCGAACATGCCGGACATCATAAATCCCTGGGTCAGGCAGAAGCCCATGAAGGGGCGATGGGTAATCACCTGACCTAATGCCGCGTAGGCGGAGAATATTGATCCTTTACTGCGGCGTGCGTCAGGCAGGGTTTCATGCAGCTTCCAGCGCGCCAGCAGGATCAGCAGAATGGCAATGCCGCCCAGCACCATGAAGATGCCGCGCCAGTTTAAAATCGTCATCAGCACGCCGCCTAATACCGGTGCACCGATCGGTGCCAGACCGTTGACCAGCATCAGCAGAGCGAAGAATCGCGTCAGCTCATGGCCGCTGTACATATCGCGTGCAATTGCCCGTGACAGCACCGCACCGCCCGCACCTGCTAACCCTTCGAACAGCCGCGCCAGCAGCAGCTGGTTAATATCCTGCGCCAGCGCACAGCCCATCGAGGCGATAAACAGCAACACCAGTGACAGGGTCAGCGGGCGCAGGCGGCCGAACTTATCACTCATCGGGCCAAAGAGCAGCTGGCCAAAGCCGAGACCTAACAGGCCAGCGGTCAGACTCAGCTGCGCGGTAGCGGTTTCGGTGTGCAGGTCCTGGGCCATTTGTGGTAGTGCAGGCAGATAGAGGTCGATGCAGAGCGGGCCCAGTGCGGCCAGCAGGCCCAGCGTAATGGCATAAACCAGGCGATTGGAGTGTACAGGGGTCATTTATCCTCGGGATTGTCAGCGATGGGGTAAACAGAAGCGGGTAAGTCAGTGAAAAACAGCGTCCGGTAACGTGACATTCACGCCGATCTGCGACTGCGCGGATGACGGTGCGGTCTCTGAAAACGGGGCGCTATCGGGTACCTGTTTTGCCGGGCAGTATACGTCTGCGTTGACAGCAAAACAGCCTTCTTTACGAAATCCTGACATTTGGCAGGCCACTAATTGTTCGTCATAAACTTGATAAATCAGCATTTATGTTCCAGGCTTGTTTCCACATGGACAATAAATGAGGAACAACAAGATGAATAAAGTGATGGGATGTATCGCTGCGGCGCTGACGCTGGCTGCACTGTCTGGTTGTACGACTTACGATCGTGCGGAAAGCTACGTGACTAAGCCAGTGGTAAAGGACGTTAAAAAGGGTATGACCCGTGATCAGGTTCGTCAGATCGCCGGTACGCCTTCTACTGAAATCACCATGGTTCACGCGCGCGGCACCTGCCAGACTTATGTACTGGGTCAGCGCGACGGTAAAGCTCAGACTTACTTCGTGAGCTATAACGACACCGGCCGTGTCATGAACTACGGCTTCCAGAGCTGTGCGGAATATGACACCGATCCGCAGGTTCAGCAGTAACTCATAGCACCCCTGAATAGCAAACGGCCCGTCATTATGACGGGCCGTTTTTCGTTGTGGCACTGACTACAAACCTGCCGGACGCGGCACCTCAACATAATCGCCATCTATCTGCCGCTGGTAGAAGTGGCCAGCCTGCACATAGAAGCGTTTGCCGTTAAAGTCGAGTACCCGCATTTCACTGCTGACCCGCGACTCTGCAGGCGGCTCTGTCACCACATACTCATCGCCGTGACGCTGATAATAATTGCCATTGAGCAGATAGTAGGTCAGTCCGCCTATCAGCACCGCGGTTGCGGCTTCAGGCAAAAAGCGCACCGGCCCGGGTCCGCCCCAGTGTGGCCCGTGGCCGCCATGGCGATCCCATCCACCCGGCGGGCCCCAGTCGCCAGGATGAGCGAAAGCCAGAGCGGGTGTCAAAAGCGTCAGCGTCAGAAGCGAGGCGATTATCTTTTTCATCAGGTGTTCTCCTCATAAGACTGGATGCAGAATTCGCTTTTTACCCGGCAAAGACAAGCACTAAAGCGGCGATTTTTCGCCTGTTTACCATGCTTAACGCTTTATTAACGGCGTTGCCATTAATGGGGGGAGATTATGGAGAAGAAGGGCGGGAATAACCTGGCGCGTGCGCGCCAGGTTCAAAGCAGATTAGCGGTGCGCCAGTTCGGCGTTGTCGTCGCTTTCCAGGACGCGCTTATCGGTCATACCTAACCAGCGACTGGTGAGAGAACCGGCGGTCATGGAACCGTTGACGTTCAGGGCTGTACGACCCATATCGATCAGCGGCTCAATGGAGATCAGCAGCGCCACCAGGGTGACCGGCAGGCCCATCGCAGGCAGGACAATCAGTGCCGCGAAGGTTGCACCACCGCCGACACCGGCAACGCCTGCTGAGCTCAGCGTTACGATCCCGACCAGTGTCGCAATCCACAGTGGGTCAAACGGGTTGATCCCGACGGTTGGCGCAACCATCACTGCCAGCATAGTTGGATAGAGACCGGCACAGCCGTTCTGGCCGATAGTGGCACCAAAAGAGGCCGCGAAGCTGGCAATCGACTCAGGCACGCCAAGACGACGGGTCTGGGTTTCCACGCTCAGCGGAATGCTGGCTGCGCTGGAGCGGCTGGTAAAGGCGAAGGTAATAACCGGCCACACTTTACGGAAGAAGCGCATCGGGTTGATACCATTTACCGACAGCAGCAGGGCGTGGACACCAAACATGATGGCCAGACCGAGGTAAGAGGCGACCACAAAGCTGCCCAGCTTGATGATGTCCTGCAGGTTAGAACCGGCAACCACTTTGGTCATCAGCGCCAGCACACCATAAGGCGTCAGCTTCATCACTAAACGCACCAGCTTCATGACCCAGGACTGCAGCGTATCGATCGCGACCAGCACGCGCTGACCTTTAACTTCATCATCTTTCAGCAACTGCAGTGCAGCCACGCCCAGGAAGGCGGCGAAGATGACGACGCTGATAATCGAGGTCGGACTGGCTCCGGTCAAATCGGCAAACGGGTTTTTCGGGATAAAGGAGAGCACCAGTTGCGGCACGGTCAGGTCAGCCACTTTGCCGACATAGTTGCTCTGAATCGCACTGAGACGCGCAGTCTCCTGCACGCCCTGAACCAGACCTTCTGCGCTCAGGCCAAACAGGCCGGTCACGAAGACGCCGACCAGCGCCGAGATCGCGGTGGTAAACAGCAGTACGCCAATCGTCAGTACGCTGATTTTTCCCAGCGACGAGGCGTTATGCAGACGGGCGACCGCACTCAGAATGGAAACGAACACCAGCGGCATTACGACCATCTGCAGCAACTGGACATAGCCATTACCGACGATGTTAAACCAGCTGATAGACTCTTTGACCACTGCGCTGTTTTCGCCGTAGATCAACTGCAAAACCAGGCCGAACAGTACGCCGATTACCAGACCGGTCAGCACTTTTTTCGACAGGCTCCAGTTCTGACGGCTGAAGCGAGAAAGCAATACCAGCAGCACCACAAAGGCTACGATATTAAGCGTAAGAGGAAGGTCCATACTGAAACTCCAGAGTAATGCGGCCTTTCGCTCTGGAAAGGCCGCATAATGTTAATCACGAATTAAGACAGCAGGAATGGTAACAGCAGGCGAAGAGGGTGCCTTATATCCAAATGGCATGGTTTATAACTTAAAAGCGTTTTGTGCTGATTTATTGCGCACTATGACTGGAAATCAACCGTCCGACGCCATTTTGTAGCGTATCGAACAGCTGTGACGGCCAGCCGTTTGCACCAAAAGATGGCATGCCCACCGGAAACCAGAGCGCATATCCCACCAGTCCCAGGCACAATGCCCGCTCAAGCTGGTTGCCTTTCTGGCTGCGCAGAATCGGCAGCCGGAAGCGCCAGCGGCAGGGCCACAGCAGCGGAACCCCGGCAGGCGTCAGCATATCGGCCACAATATGGCTAAGGTAGCCCAGCGTCAGACCCTGCAGGACATCAGGCGGTATCGGCGACGACTGGGGCAGGTTTATCTGAAAAAGCCATAAACCGGCGGCTATCGCCAGCAAACTGTGGGTAAAGCCGCGATGGCCGAACGCGCGCGCAATAGGATGAGAGAGCCAGCGCAGTCGCTGTCCCAGCAGAGATTTAGGGTGATCGATATCGGGCAACAGACATGTCAGCAGGGCTGAGGGAACAAGATGCCACCAGTCGGCCTGCGCCAGCACCGGTGTCAGCTCAGCACGCTTCGCAAAGATAGCGCTGGCAATGGCAAAAATGATGTGGCCTTCGCCCGTCATGATAGAACCTGGTTGCAAAGAAAACTGTCGATGCATCCAGTATAGGGATTTATCCAGTAAATGAGAACATGTGACGCTGTAACGAAGCATGAATATTATTAACAAGGCGGACAGCGATGAAACACTGTCCGCCAGTAAGATTAACGCGCCAGCCAGCCGCCATCCACCGCCAGGGTGTAGCCATTCACGTAGTCAGACGCGGAAGAGGCCAGGAAGACTACCGGGCCCATCATGTCATCCGGCACGCCCCAGCGGCCTGCCGGAATACGTCCCAGAATCTCTTCACTGCGCGACTCATCATTACGAAGCTGTTCCGTATTGTTGGTGGCCATGTAACCGGGAGCGATGGCATTGACGTTAATGCCATGTTTTGCCCACTCGTTCGCCATCAGACGGGTCAGTCCCATCACGGCACTTTTCGACGCCGTATAAGAGGGCACCCGGATACCGCCCTGGAAGGAGAGCATGGAGGCGATATTGATGATCTTGCCGCCATTACCCTGCGCGATAAACTGACGGGCAACCTGCTGCGACAGGAAAAACAGGCTCTTGCTGTTAAGATTCATCACGTCATCCCAATCCTGCTCACTGAAATTCAGTGCGTCCTCACGGCGGATAATGCCGGCATTGTTGACCAGAATGTCAATTTTACCGGCAGCGGCCAGCGCCTGTTCAACCACTGAGGCCACCACGCTGGTCTGCATCAGATCGGCCTGTACCGGCCAGAACCGGCGACCCAGCGCCTCCACTTTACTTTGGGTATCATCCGGGCCATCACGGTTAACGCCGACGATATCACAACCCGCCTGGGCCAGACCCAGCGCCATACCTTGCCCTAAACCGGTATTACAGCCGGTCACCAGCGCGACTTTACCTTCCAGGTTAAACGTACTCAGTACCATGGTATTTCTCCTCTGCTCAGCGCAGTTCACTGATTTTGACGTGGTCCATGTCATCAAAGACCTGATTCTCACCCACCATGCCCCAGATAAAGGTGTAACGCTGGGTGCCGACACCGGCGTGAATTGACCAGCTGGGTGAGATCACCGCCTGCTCGTTGTGTACCAGCAGATGGCGGGTTTGCTGCGGTTGCCCCATCATGTGGAAGACGGCGCACTCTTCGCTCATATCGAAGTAGAAATAGACTTCCATGCGGCGTTCGTGGGTGTGGCAGGGCATGGTGTTCCACAGGCTGCCTTCATCCAGTTTGGTTAAGCCCATGGTGAGCTGACAGGTGGGCAACACATCCGGCACGATAAATTTGTTAATGGTGCGGCGATTGGATGTCGCGGCATCACCCAGCGTCGCGGTGGCGGCTTCCTGCAGCGTGATTTTCTTGTCCGGGAAGGTGCTGTGTGCTGGCGCACTGTTGTAATAGAATTTGGCCGGCTGCGCAGGGTTCAGGCTGCGGAACTGCAGGTTGCGCGCACCTTTGCCGATGTAAAGTGCCTCTTCGTGACCGATTTCCCACGCTTTACCGTCAACTTCTACCAGACCCGGGCCGCCAATATTGATCATACCCAGCTCGCGGCGTTCAAGAAAATAAGCGACGCCCAGCTGTTTTCCCATCTCATCACCGATAGTGACCGGATTATTCACCGGCATGACGCCGCCAATAATGATGCGGTCGATATGGCTGTAGGTCAGGGTGTAATCATCGGCAGTAAATATCTTCTCAATCAGGAACTCGCGGCGCAGTGCTTCAGTATCGAGTTGCTTAGCGTGATCGCTGTGAATGCTTTGACGAACGTCCATCTCAGGCCTCTCTGCAGGTCAGGTTATTCATGCCCCAAACGGGGACGCTTTTGGCATCTTAGGCAGAGCGGGATGGGAATTCAATAAAAATGAAACGTTGTTTTATTTTTTGCGGGTCAGATCAAGTGGCAGGTGCAACAGGCAATAAAAAAGCCCGCCATAAGCGGGCTGTTATTATCCCTGCAGATGCTGCAGGCTAAGCTGGGTCAGATTGTCCAGCCGGACATCCGCCAGCGCCCAGCGGGGATCGTCACGGTGTTCAGCGGCGGGCACCACAATCGATCGCATACGCGCTGCTTTGGTGGCGATCATGCCGTTAAACGAATCTTCCAGCGTGACGCAGTTGAGCGGATCGATCGCAAGGCTGGCGGCGGCATTGAGATAGACCTGCGGATGGGGCTTGCTGTAGGGCAGCGCTTCTGCTGAAGCCAGCACATCGAAATAAGGGCGCAGATTGAAGATCTCCAGCACCTGTTCCAGCATCTTTAGCGGTGATGCTGAGGCAAGGCCGATTTTCAGCCCCTGTTCCCGGCACAGTTGCAGCGCCGTTTCCACGCCCGGCAGCAGTGGCCGCGTCTGATCCACCAGCGTCATGGCGCGCGTAATAATCCGCTCAGTGACCTCCTGCTGAGAGGGGCCATGCCACGGCAGCGTTTCGTACCACATCCGTACAGTCTGATCGATGCGCAGACCCAGGGTATCGGGCATTTCACTGCGACGTGACAGGTCAACATCCAGCGTTGAAAAGATATCCAGCTCAGCCTGATCCCACAGAGGCTCAGAATCGATCAGTAAGCCATCCATATCAAACAGGGCGGCAAGGACAGGGCGGTGATAAGGCATCAGGGGGGTCTCCTTTTAAAGTCAGCTTTACCTTAACATCATTCTTTGCTGGTGCACGCTCTGCCCGACAGGCCACGCTTTATTTGGGAAATTTCACCGTTGGCAGGTAAACTGACGGCAAATTGGATTCCGGGTTCAGGAGATATTATGACCTATCAACAGGCTGGCCGTATCGCCATCCTCAAGCGAGTGGCAGGCTGGGTGCTCTTTTTAGTGGCGCTGCTGTCGACCATTATTTCTGTATTGAGCTTTATGTTTAAGCATAGCGAAAAGCAGCCAGGCATTGATGCCGTCATGCTCGATTTCGTCCACGTCATCGTCGATATGCTGCGCTTTAACACGCCATTCCTGAATGTCTTCTGGCATAACTCGCCGGTACCGGAATTTAACGGTCAGATGAACCTGGGTTTCTGGCTGATCTACATTCTGATTTTTGTCGGGCTGGCGCTGGAGTCGTCAGGCGCGCGGATGGGACGTCAGGCGCGTCACGTCAAAGAAGGCATTGAGGATCAGATGATTCTGGAGCAGGCAAAAGGCAGTGAAGGGCGTAGCCGTCAGCAACTGGAAGAGAAGGTGCGCGTGCCTCGCCACACCATCTTCCTGCAGATCTTCCCGCTCTATGTCCTGCCGGTGGTGATTGCGATAGCCGGTTATTTTGCGCTGTCGCTGCTGGGCTTTATCTGACCGCGAGCTTTGTCAGGCCGGCCTGGCCTGACTGGCGCCCAGCGCATCCTCATCCAGCAACTGGCCAATGGCGAACTGTGCATCGCCTGGCCAGTGCCCGCCAAAGACGTTAGCCCGGTTGAGCAGATAGTAGAGCTGGTAGACCGGCAGACGCTGCGAAAAACCATCCGGTAGCGGCCACACCGATTGATAACCGTCGTAAATCTGGCGAGGCAAGTCAGGGTACCAGCTCAGCATGGCTAAATCGCACTCACGGTCGCCCCAGTAGCAGGCAGGATCGAACAGCCAGGGCCCACTCTCACTGCTGGCGCAGTTAGCCGGCCAGAGATCGCCATGCAGCAGCGACGGCTGCGGATGATGTGACGCGAGCACCCGCTGCACGCAGGCAACGATCAGCTCTGTATCCCCGTACTGAATTCCCTTTTCTGCCGCCAGTTGCAGCTGCCAGCCAATGCGCTGTTCAGCAAAAAAACCGACCAGCGGCGCAGCCAGCTGTTGGGTTGGGGCGTCGTGGTGATGTTATTGTCGAAATCGAGGCCGAACTGCGTCTGCTCGCTCCACTGATGCAGATGCGCCAGTTGCTGACCGAGCTGATATGCACTCTGCTCATCAAGCGGCTGTGGCCTGATATATTCCAGCAGCAAAAAGCTCTCCTCGCGATGATGACCCACACCATAGACTTTAGGCACCCGAACCGTGCCGGTGCGCGCCAGCAAATCCAGCTGGTCTGCTTCCCAGGTAAAGAGCGACAGCATATCGCGGCTGTTACTTTTGACGAAGACGTCGTGATCACCGTAGCGGATCTGCCAGGTGGGATGGATATCACCCCCCCGCGAGGGCGTGACGTTGAGTGATTTCGGCGTTGCCTAACTGCTCGCTTAACAGACGACTAATGGCTGACCACATTGGGCTATCCTCGTTATTCGCTGCGTAAGTTCGATTGTATTGCGTAAATATTCACCAAAAACCGCGCAATTGCACCCTTTATTCTGGCGCTGAGGTGGCAGGGCGATGATCGGCAGCATCGCGCAGATACTCTTCGAAGGTCGTGACGGTCACCTCGGGTTCCTGACCCAGCGCGCTTTCACCGGCCGCAGTGACCTGCTGCCGCAGCTCCTCAGCCTCCAGCGTGCTGACGATGCCATAGCTGTTCGTACCGAGTTCATGTGGATGGCCGTCGTCATCTGTCATCGTGGTCGTGAAACCTGCGGCGGTCATTGCGCTGGTCAGTTCCAGGATGTCACTTAAGCCCGACTCCTGATAGTGAAAGGTCACGATATAGCGGGTTAAGGTGTTGCTCATGAGGCACCTCCGGGGAAGGGAAACTGAACTGAGCGTAGACCATGGTGAAAAATCAGGCGAATTATGAAGGAGATGCTGCGTGTGTGACGTGATGCATAGCGTAAATTCGTGTCAGGAGCCAGCAGCATAACGTAAAAATCTTCTGCCGTTGCGTCTGGCTTTTCATTTGGGCAGCACTATAATGCGCCACGTTAATAAGATGAGTCCCAATTAACAGGGGTTGTCAGGGCGATTCCAGGCATTTTGTGTAAGTTAATAATTTTTTTACAAAACTTACCGTAAATTGCATTGAATGCCCGGCAAAACGCTTCAGACTCTCCGTTTTTTAAACAGTCGCACGGATCACATTTAATGAAAGCCTATAACAAGCTGTCTGCTGTTCTTTTGCTCTCCGCCGGAGCTTTTTGTCACCAGGCAATGGCCGATAACGCCGTATTTACGTCAATGGATGACCCTTCAACAGCTAAAAAGCCGTTTGAAGGTTCTGCTGCTGCGGGATATCTGGCGCAAACCGGTAACACCACCAGTTCATCAATGACGGCTCAGACCAATATGACCTGGTATCAGTCATCTATGGCTTACAGCTTGTGGGGTAACGCAGCCAACACCTCGTCAAACGATGAGCGCTCTTCTGAAACTTACAACATCGGTGGTCGTTCACGTTACAACCTCAACTCGTATGACTACCTGTTTGGACAGGCGAGCTGGTTAAGCGATCGTTTCAATGGCTACGATTCACGCGACGTGCTGACAGCCGGTTACGGTCGTCAGATTCTGAATGGACCGGTGCACTCGCTGCGTGCGGAATTGGGTCCGGGTGTACGTTATGACGATTATCACGCGGGTGGTCATCAGACCAAAGCGCTGGGCTATGGCGCAGTCAGCTATCAGTGGCAGCTGACCGACACCACTAAATTTATTCAGGGCGTGTCAGTGCTGAGCAGCTTCGGAGAAGACACCACGGTGAACTCCGAAACCGGTCTGCAGGTGGCTATCAACAGCCACTTCGCGCTGAAGCTGGCTTACAACGTCAGCTGGAACAACAATCCGGCGGAATCTGCGCCTGATCGCACCGATACCAAAACCTCAATCATGCTCTCTTACGCTATGTAAGCGCATTTTTGCAGCAGCATTCACAGCGGCCTGACAGTGTGTCAGGCCGCTTTTTTTTGATTTCTCCAGGGCTTAGCGAAAAAGGCATGGGTTTTTCTCGCCGGGGAAAACTGCTATCATCGGGCCCGCACTGAAATCCTGGCGACATTCCGACAATGTGGGTCTGATATCACGCCGGGTCACTAATTTTACATTACGTTGCATGTAGGCTTTCGTGTGGCTTACCACTGCAGATAAGGATATGAAATGCCTGTAATTACGCTTCCTGATGGCAGCCAGCGCGTGTTTGACCGCCCTGTCAGTGTGATGGATATTGCGCTGGACATCGGTCCTGGTCTGGCGAAAGCCTGTATCGCTGGCCGTGTTAACGGTGAACTGGTTGATGCTGTTGATCCCATCACTGAAGATGCCGCCGTAGCGATCATTACCGCTAAAGATGAAGCGGGTCTGGAAATCATCCGTCACTCCTGTGCGCACCTGTTAGGGCATGCGATTAAACAGCTGTGGCCGGATACCAAAATGGCGATTGGCCCGGTCATTGATAACGGCTTCTATTATGATGTCGACATCGATCGTACCCTGACCCAGGAAGATATCGACCTGCTGGAAAAACGCATGCATCAGTTGGCTGAAACCAACTACGATGTGGTGAAGAAGAAGGTCAGCTGGCAGGAAGCTCGCGACGTCTTTGCGGCGCGCGGCGAAATTTACAAGACCACCATTCTTGATGAAAACATCAGCCATGACGATAAGCCTGGCCTGTATCATCACGAAGAATATGTCGACATGTGCCGCGGTCCGCACGTGCCGAACATGCGGTTCTGCCATCATTTTAAACTGCAGAAGATCTCCGGTGCCTACTGGCGCGGCGACAGCAACAACAAAATGCTGCAGCGTATTTATGGCACCGCATGGGCAGACAAAAAGCAGCTGGCAGCCTATCTGCAGCGTCTGGAAGAGGCGGCGAAGCGTGACCATCGTAAGATTGGTAAGCAGCTGGATCTCTATCACATGCAGGAAGAAGCACCAGGCATGGTCTTCTGGCATAATGACGGCTGGACCATCTTCCGTGAGCTGGAAGTGTTTGTCCGCAGCAAGTTAAAAGAGTACCAGTACCAGGAAGTTAAAGGTCCATTCATGATGGATCGCGTCCTGTGGGAAAAAACCGGGCACTGGGAAAACTATAAAGAAGCGATGTTCACCACCTCATCTGAGAACCGTGAATATTGCATCAAACCGATGAACTGTCCTGGGCATGTTCAGATCTTTAATCAGGGTCTGAAATCCTACCGTGACCTGCCGCTGCGTATGGCAGAGTTCGGCAGCTGTCACCGTAATGAACCCTCAGGCGCGCTACACGGCCTGATGCGTGTTCGTGGCTTTACCCAGGATGATGCACACGTCTTCTGTACTGAAGAGCAGGTGCGTGACGAAGTGAACAGCTGTATCCGCATGGTTTATGACATGTACAGCACCTTCGGCTTTGAAAAGATTGTGGTGAAGTTATCCACCCGTCCTGAGAAGCGCATCGGTACGGATGAGATGTGGGATCGTGCCGAGGAAGATCTGGCTGCGGCGCTGAACGAAAACAATATTGAGTTTGAGTTCCAGCCAGGCGAAGGCGCGTTCTACGGTCCTAAAATTGAGTTTACTTTGTACGATTGTCTTGATCGCGCCTGGCAGTGCGGAACAGTTCAGCTAGACTTCTCCCTGCCAAAACGCCTTGAAGCAACCTACGTGGGTGAAAACAATGATCGTCAGACGCCAGTGATGATTCACCGTGCGATTCTGGGATCAATGGAGCGTTTCATCGGTATTCTTACCGAAGAATTCGCCGGTTTCTTCCCAACCTGGCTGGCACCGCTGCAAGTCGTGGTAATGAATATTACCGACGGACAAGCAGAATATGTTGAGTCTTTGACGCGTAAGCTGCAGAATGCTGGCATTCGTGTGAAGGCAGACTTGAGAAATGAGAAGATAGGCTTTAAAATCCGCGAGCACACATTACGTCGCGTCCCTTATATGTTGGTCTGCGGTGATAAAGAGGTGGAATCTGGCAAAGTTGCCGTTCGCACCCGCCGTGGTAAAGACCTTGGGTCGATGGATGTCGATGTGTTTGTTGAGAAACTTCAACAAGAGATTCGCAGCCGAAATCTTCAACAATTGGAGGAATAAAGTATTAAAGGCGGAAAACGAGTACTACCGACGCGTCCGAACAAAATCAACAGTGAAATCCGCGCAACTGAAGTGCGCTTAACAGGCATGGATGGCGAGCCGATTGGCATTGTCACATTACGCGAAGCTTTGGAAAAAGCCGAGGAAGCGGGCGGCGACTTAGTCGAAATCAGCCCGAATGCCGAACCGCCGGTCTGCCGCATCATGGATTACGGCAAGTTCCTCTATGAAAAAAGCAAATCTTCTAAGGAACAGAAGAAGAAGCAAAAAGTTATTCAGGTTAAGGAAATCAAATTCCGTCCTGGAACCGATGATGGCGACTATCAGGTCAAACTACGCAACCTGATTCGCTTTCTGGAAGAAGGCGATAAAGCCAAAATCACGCTGCGTTTCCGCGGTCGTGAGATGGCGCACCAGCAGATCGGTATGGAAGTGCTTAACCGCGTCCGTAAAGACCTGTGTGAAGATCTGGATTTGGCCATTGTCGAATCCTTCCCTTCGAAGATCGAAGGCCGCCAGATGATCATGGTGCTCGCTCCTAAGAAGAAACAGTAGGCTTTCAAGTAACACTAACCGCGCAGCGTTCGCGCTGTGCGGTTAACTGTTCGCCTGTCTGGGTCATGTTATTAACAATGCGAAGTGGATATTTTTAAAATGCCAAAGATTAAAACTGTACGTGGTGCGGCTAAGCGCTTCCGCAAGACCGCTTCTGGCGGCTTCAAGCGTAAACACGCAAACCTGCGTCATATTCTGACCAAAAAATCTACTAAGCGTAAACGTCACCTGCGCCCTAAAGGCATGGTGTCAAAAGGCGATCTGGGTCTGGTAATTGCCTGCCTGCCGTACGCATAAGTAATTTTTTCATTAAATCAGAATATTAAACAGGAGAGCTAAATGGCTCGTGTAAAACGTGGTGTAGTTGCTCGCGCACGTCACAAAAAAATCTTAAAACAAGCTAAAGGCTATTACGGTGCACGTTCACGTGTCTACCGCGTTGCCTTCCAGGCTGTTATCAAAGCTGGTCAGTATGCTTACCGTGACCGTCGTCAACGTAAGCGTCAGTTCCGTCAGCTGTGGATCGCGCGTATCAACGCAGCGGCTCGTCAGAACGGCATGTCTTACAGCCGTTTCATCAATGGTCTGAAAAAAGCAGCCATTGAGATTGACCGTAAGATCCTGGCCGACATCGCGGTATTCGATAAAGTGGCATTCTCTGCACTGGTCGAAAAAGCGAAATCAGCCCTGGCGTAAGTCAGATGGAAAAGGGAGCTTGCTCCCTTTTTTTATTGCCTGTAACTTACGCAAAAGATTGACATTTTCGTCGCTGAGCATTTCAATAGACCCCCCTGTATCGCATGACAAGGTAACCGCAAGCATGAACGCTGCTATTTTCCGTTTCTTTTTTTACTTTAGCGCCTGACATCCAGGGGCTTTTGCGCATAAGAAAAGAAACGAAAAATCGCGCTAAAAGCCTCCCTCGTGGAGGCTTTTTTTGTTTCTGGCGCTAGCATATTGGACCGGCAGGTCCCAACGAGAACTGACCAGCCTGACTGGAAAAAGAGGAAACTATGTCCCAACTCGCAGAACTGGTGGCCAGCGCCACGGCGGCCATCGACGGGGCGACGGATATCGCCGCCCTTGACGCGGTGCGCGTCGAATACCTGGGTAAGAAAGGACATCTGACACTGCAGATGACTACGTTACGCGAGCTGCCAGCCGAAGAGCGCCCGGCAGCGGGTGCGGTAATCAATGAAGCGAAGCAGCAGGTCACCGAGCGTCTGAATGCGCGCAAAGATGCCCTGGAAGCTGCGGTGCTGAATGCCCGTCTGGCTGAAGAGACCATTGATGTCTCTCTGCCTGGTCGTCGCATTGAGAATGGCGGCCTGCATCCGGTAACCCGCACCATGGATCGCATTGAGACCTTCTTTGGTGAGTTAGGCTTTGGCGTCGTAACCGGTCCAGAAATTGAAGATGATTACCATAACTTCGATGCGCTGAATATTCCTGCCCATCACCCGGCCCGTGCCGATCACGACACCTTCTGGTTTGACGCCACGCGCCTGCTGCGTACCCAGACGTCCGGCGTGCAGATCCGTACCATGAAGGCTCAGCAGCCGCCGATTCGCATTATTGCGCCGGGCCGCGTCTACCGTAACGATTACGATCAGACCCATACCCCGATGTTCCATCAGATGGAAGGGCTGATTGTGGATAAAAACATCAGCTTTACCAACCTGAAAGGCACGCTGCACGATTTCCTGAACAACTTCTTCGAAGAAGATCTGCAGATTCGTTTCCGTCCTTCCTATTTCCCGTTTACTGAGCCATCAGCAGAAGTAGACGTCATGGGTAAAAACGGCAAGTGGCTGGAAGTGCTAGGTTGCGGCATGGTTCACCCTAACGTGCTGCGTAATGTCGGCATCGATCCGGAAGTCTACTCCGGTTTCGCCTTTGGTATGGGCATGGAGCGTCTGACCATGTTGCGCTACGGCGTGACCGATCTGCGTGCCTTCTTTGAAAATGATTTACGCTTCCTCAAACAATTTAAGTAAGGGCAGGATATCCAATGAAATTCAGTGAACTCTGGTTACGCGAATGGGTAAATCCAGCCCTGGACAGCGCTGCGCTGTCTGAACAAATCACTATGGCCGGTCTGGAAGTTGACGGCGTTGATCCGGTTGCCGGTGCGTTCCACGGCGTCGTGGTCGGGGAAGTGGTGGAGTGCGGCCAGCACCCGAATGCAGACAAGCTGCGTGTGACCAAAATCAATGTGGGCGGCGATCGCCTGCTGGATATCGTCTGTGGCGCGCCGAACTGCCGTCAGGGACTGAAAGTCGCGGTCGCCACCGTCGGCGCCGTGCTGCCAGGTGATTTCAAAATCAAAGCGGCTAAACTGCGTGGCGAGCCGTCTGAAGGCATGCTCTGCTCTTTCTCCGAGCTGGGGATTTCCGACGACCACAACGGCATCATCGAACTGCCAGCCGATGCGCCGATTGGCACCGACATCCGCACCTACCTGCAGCTTGATGACAACACCATCGAAATCAGCGTCACGCCTAACCGCGCTGACTGTCTGGGTCTGATCGGTATCGCTCGTGATGTCGCCGTCCTCAACGGTTTGCCACTGAACGTGCCGGAGATGCAGCCGGTCGCTGCGACGCTGAACGACACTTTCCCGATTCAGGTTGACGCGACAGAAGCCTGTCCACGCTATCTGGGCCGTGTAGTAAAAGGGATTAACGTAAAGGCGTCAACGCCATTGTGGATGAAAGAGAAGCTGCGTCGTTGTGGTATTCGTTCTATCGATCCGGTGGTGGATATCACTAACTACGTTCTGCTGGAGCTGGGTCAGCCGATGCACGCTTTCGATCTCGACCGCATCGACGGTGGTATCGTGGTGCGTATGGCGAAAGAGGGCGAAAAGCTGACGCTGCTGGATGGCACTGAAGCCAGCCTGCAGAGTGATACCTTAGTGATCGCCGATCATCAGAAAGCGCTGGCGATGGCCGGTATCTTTGGTGGCGAACATTCGGGCGTGAACGGCGAAACGCAGAACATCCTGTTCGAGTGCGCTTACTTTGATCCGCTCTCTATTACCGGCCGCGCCCGTCGTCATGGTCTGCATACCGACGCGTCACATCGCTACGAGCGTGGTGTTGATCCGGCGCTGCAACATACCGCACTGGAGCGTGCTACCCAACTGCTGCTGTCAATCTGCGGCGGTGAAGCGGGCCCGATCATCGATCAGACCCATCAGGCAGCCCTGCCTGTGCCAGCGACGATCACGCTGCGTCGTGAAAAGCTGGACCGTCTGATTGGCCACGTGATCGCAGATGAGCAGGTGACTGACATTCTGACGCGCCTCGGCTGTGAAGTGACCGTGGGAGAAGGGCAGTGGCAGGCCGTCGCCCCGAGCTGGCGCTTCGATATGGCGATTGAAGAAGATCTGGTTGAAGAAGTGGCTCGTATTTACGGCTACAACAACATTCCGGATGTGCCGGTACAGGCAGGTCTGGTGATGACTCAGCATCGCGAAGCGAATCTGTCGCTGAAGCGCGCGAAAAACCTGCTGGTGGACAAGGGCTATCAGGAAGCGATTACCTACAGCTTCGTCGATCCGAAAATTCAGCAGTTGCTGCACCCGGGTGAAGAGGCGCTGTTGCTGCCGAGCCCAATCTCCAGCGATATGTCGACCATGCGTCTCTCACTCTGGACCGGCCTGCTCAGCGCGGTAGTCTACAACCAGAACCGTCAGCAGAGCCGCGTGCGCCTGTTTGAGAGCGGCTTACGCTTTGTGCCGGATACCCAGGCAGATTTGGGCATCCGTCAGGATCTTATGCTGGCTGGCGTCATCAGCGGTAACCGCGTTGAAGAGCACTGGGATCTGGCGCGCCAGACAGTTGACTTCTATGATTTGAAAGGCGATTTAGAATCGCTGCTCGATTTAACCGGCAAACTGGATGACATCAGCTTCCGTACTGAAGCGAATCCGGCGTTGCATCCAGGACAGAGCGCGGCGATTTATTTGCATGATGAACATATCGGATTTATCGGCGTGGTTCATCCTGAGCTGGAACGTAAGCTTGATCTCAATGGCCGCACCTTAGTCTTTGAACTGCTTTGGAATAAGGTCGCAGACCGCGTCCTGCCTGACGCGCGCGAGATTTCTCGCTTCCCGGCGAACCGTCGTGATATTGCCGTTGTGGTGGCTGAAAACGTCCCCGCAGCAGATATCATCGCGGAGTGTAAGAAAGTTGGCGTAAATCAGGTAGTTGGCGTAAACTTGTTTGACGTGTACCGCGGTAAGGGCGTTTCTGAGGGCTACAAGAGCCTCGCAATCAGCCTGATTTTGCAGGATACCAGCCGGACACTCGAAGAAGAGGAGATTGCCGCGACCGTTGGCAAATGCGTTGCGGCATTAAAAGAGCGATTCCAGGCAACCTTGAGGGATTGAACCTATGGCGCTTACAAAAGCTGAGATGTCAGAGTACCTGTTTGAGAAACTCGGGCTGAGCAAACGCGATGCCAAAGAGTTAGTAGAGCTGTTTTTCGAAGAGGTACGTCGCGCTTTGGAGAATGGAGAACAGGTAAAACTGTCTGGGTTTGGTAATTTTGACCTGCGTGACAAAAACCAGCGTCCTGGCAGAAACCCGAAAACGGGTGAAGATATTCCGATTACTGCGCGTCGCGTAGTAACGTTCCGCCCAGGACAGAAGCTGAAAAGCCGCGTAGAGAACGCTACACCCAAAGAGACTGACTGAATTTCAGCGTTTCAAAAAGGCCGCGCAAGCGGCCTTTTTTCATGGTTTCAGTAAGCAGCAATCCCGCTTCCCGCGCCCGTTAATCTCCCTGACAGCAAAATGCAAACCGCCTCATCTGCCTTTCTTTTTTCTGCAATCCCTCTACAATCAAATCTCTGTTTTCTCAGCTAATCCCGCTTATGTCTCTGCTCGACCAGCTCGCGCGCCAGGCCGACCAGCGCGGCCAGAAATGGCTTATTGTGTTAGCACTTATGCTCTCTGCTCTGCTCTGTCTCAGCCTGTGTGCCGGTGACAGCTGGATCGCGCCCTCAGACTGGTTCACGGAAAGCGGCAGGCTCTTTGTCTGGCAGTTGCGGCTGCCCCGCAGTCTGGCGGTGGTGCTGGTCGGGGCATCGCTGGCGGTATGCGGTGTCGTGATGCAGGCGCTGTTTACAAATCCGCTGGCGGAGCCCGGCCTGCTCGGCGTCTCAAATGGTGCCGGTATTGGCTTGGTGCTCGGCGTGCTGCTGGGCAGCGGCTCGCTGTGGAGCCTTGGGCTGGCGGCGATGGCCGGTGCGCTGATTATTACGCTCATCCTGCTGCATTTTGCCCATCGTCAGCTCTCGGTCACCCGACTGTTGCTTACCGGCGTGGCGCTGGGGATTATCTGTAGTGCCATCATGACCTGGGCGGTCTACTTCAGCACCAGCCTCGATCTGCGTCAGTTGATGTACTGGATGATGGGCGGATTCAGCGGGATTGACTGGCGCTATGGCTGGATGATGCTGGCGCTGCTGCCGGTGATGCTGGCCCTGGGGGCGACCGGGCAGATTCTTAATCTGCTGGCGCTGGGCGAGACATCTGCCCGCCAGCTCGGACTGTCTCTCTTCTACTGGCGTAACCTGCTGGTGCTCGCCATGGGCTGGCTGGTCGGCATCAGCGTCGCGATGGCCGGTGCTATTGGCTTTGTCGGACTGGTGATCCCGCATCTGCTGCGTATGAGCGGCATCAGCGATCACCGTTATCTGCTGCCGGCATCGGCGCTGGCTGGCGCCGGTGTATTACTGGCAGCCGATATTGTGGCTCGTCTGGCGCTGACGTCGGCGGAATTACCGATAGGCGTCGTGACGGCGACACTGGGCGCGCCGCTGTTTATTATTTTACTGGTGAAATCTTCACGCTAGCTTCGGCTGGCGACTCTGTATCCACAACAGCATCCACAACAGGAAACAGCATGAACATTTATCAAACTGAACTGGTTACGCTCGATGGGGAAAAAACCACGCTGTCACAATGGCAGGGCAAGGTACTGCTGGTGGTCAATGTTGCCTCGAAATGTGGTCTGACGCCGCAATATGAAGAGCTGGAGAACCTGCAGAAAGCCTGGCAGGATCAGGGCTTCAGCGTACTCGGTTTTCCCTGCAACCAGTTTCTGGAGCAGGAGCCGGGCAGCAGTGAGGAGATTAAAACCTTCTGCAGCACCACGTATGGCGTCACGTTCCCGATGTTTGCCAAAACCGAGGTGAATGGCGCAGGCCGTCATCCGCTCTATGCTCAGCTGATTGCGGCCCGACCTGACGCGGTGCGCCCGGAAGGCAGCGGCTTTTACGAGCGCATGGAGAGCAAAGGACGCGCGCCGAAAGAGCAGGGCGACATTCTGTGGAACTTCGAAAAATTCCTTATTGGCCGTGACGGCAGCGTGATCCAGCGTTTTGCACCTGACATGACGCCGGAAGATCCGATCATTCTGGAAACCATTAAGCAGGCGCTGGCAAAATAGATGCTGTTGCGCCTGCAACAGGCCGCCGTCCCCGGACGGCTGCTGCCACTGACCGGTGAGCTTGCCGCCGGTCAACTGCTGCACGTGGCAGGCCCGAACAGTGCAGGCAAAAGCACCTTACTCAGTGTGATTGCGGGACTGCAACCCGCCTCCGGCACGGTGCTGCTGGACGAACAGCCGCTGAGTGACTGGAATGGCGCAGCGATGGCCCGGGTTCGCGGCTGGCTGCCTCAGCAGCAGGCACCGCTGAGTCAGATGCCGGTCTGGCACTATTTGCGTCTGCATCTGAAACAGGCGGGGGGGGCAGACAGACGATCGCCTCAGCACGCTGCTGAAACGGCTTCAGCTGCAGGATAAGTTATCGCGTTCACTGACCCGGCTCTCCGGTGGTGAATGGCAGCGCGTCAGGCTGGCGGCGGTTTGTGTGCAGATTGATCCCCACATCAATCCACACGGGCGGCTGCTGATCCTTGATGAGCCCATGACCGCGCTGGATATCGCCCAGCAAAAAGCGGTGGACGATCTGATTGCCGACCTGTGCGCGGCGGGCATCAGCGTTATCGCCAGCAGTCACGACCTCAACCACAGCCTGCAACAGGCGGATCGGGTCTGGCTGATGGATAAGGGAGCGTTGATTGCGCAGGGTGAACCGGCTGAGGTTCTGACGCCGCAGCGCCTGACACCGATCTACCAGATTGCTTTCCGGCAGCTTGAACTTGAAGGACGCACGCTGCTGACCGTATTGCCCTGACACTTGCTACCCGGCGGGCTTTACCGCTACATTAAGCCGGTTGCAACTTCTGATAAGGACATTTGGCGATGCGCCTGAGTTTGCTGATTTTAGTTCTGCTGCTGACGGGATGCAGTCATCACGCTCCGCCGATTAATGGCCGTCTTTCCGATTCGATCACCGTGATTGCGGAACTGAACGATCAGCTCGGTAACTGGCGTGGGACGCCTTATCGCTATGGCGGCATGAGTCGTAACGGGGTTGACTGCTCCGGCTTTGTCTATCTGACTTTCCGCGATAAATTTGCGCTGCAACTGCCGCGCACCACCTCAGCTCAAAGCGATATCGGCACCCGAATCAGCAAAGATGAACTGCTACCAGGCGATCTGGTCTTCTTCAAAACCGGTCGCGGGGAGAATGGCCTGCATGTGGGCATTTATGACACCGATAATGCTTTTATTCATGCCTCAACCAGCCAGGGCGTCATCCGCTCCTCGCTCGACAATGTCTACTGGCGAAAAGTGTTCTGGCAGGCGCGTCGTATTTAAACGCAGGTCCGGGGAATCAGACTTAAGTCCAATTTTAAATAGAGTTAAAACAGAGAGTAAAAGGTTTATTTTAAATGACAGTTATTGAGCGTGGGTTTTAATAAACATAATAAACGCTTATTTAATTCCAATAATAACCGCTGTTTTATCGCTACTATTTGGCTTAAGGGTGATCGCCTGCTGCCAAACGGCAATGGAAGAGTAAAGAAGTTCGTCTCTTCAATGATTTGGCACTATTGCCTGCGCCTGACCATTACTATACGATATCCCCATCGCCGCATATTCTGGCATTAAAATGAAAATTCATCTTTCGGCCGACTATCAGTCGGAAATCTGGTTTTATCCTGTCTGTGATGTTAATGGGCGACTGACCGCTGTCGAGCTGGTCACGCAGTTTGTGCATGAAAGTGCCCCCATCACCCTGCCGCAGGATCTGTTGCTGCCGCAGCTCGATGAGTCGCAGCAGCTGCGCCTGCTGCAAAGTCAGATTAGATTGCTGGAGCAGAATCGCGGCTTTTTTTGAAGCGCATTCCGTGTCAGCATTTATACGTATTGATGAAGGCATGGCCCGGACGCTGCTGGCCAGCGAATTAGTGATGCGCAAAATAAAGCAGTTGCCATTCATTCTGTTGAATATCACTGAAACGTTTCCGCAACTAAAACTGGGAAAAAATAATCCCCTGCTGGCAAGCCTGCATGCTGAGTTTAATTTAGCGATTTCTCATTTCGGCGCGGGTAAGACCCCCTCTAATGCGGTCTACGATAATTTATTCAGCTGCATCTGCCTGGACAAAGAGTTTATTCATTCGCTGGCAAAGCGCGCTTCATTCGTGCCATTTATTCAGAGCATTATCGATAATTTCCGCGCCCATTGTGACCGGCTCATTATTTGTGGCATTGATGACGACGTGCTGCTGGATAAAGTCAGCCAGCTGAGCGGTGCCGAGTTTCAGGGTGCGCTCTTCCCGGTGGTAAAATCTGACGCGCTGCATTCACTGATCTGCGCCGACGATCGTGTGCCATCCGCGCAGCATCCCGGCTGATACTTCCTGTTAATCCCCGCTATCAGCGTTACACTAGAGGACTAACCTTAAGTAACGCTGAGCATCGCATGGGAGAAACAATGTCCTCAGGCAAGGCCTCTTTCGACAACACCTGGTTCCGTGAACTTACCGGGTGTTACACCGCGCTGAACCCCACGCCACTGGCAGGCGGACGCCTGCTGTATCATAACGCACCGCTTGCAGCCTCAATGGGGCTGGATAGCGCGCTCTTTGCCGATAAGGGTCATGCCGTCTGGCACGGTGCCGCACTGCTGCCCGGCATGCAGCCGCTGGCGCAGGTCTACAGCGGCCATCAGTTTGGCGTCTGGGCGGGCCAGCTTGGCGACGGGCGCGGCATTCTGCTGGGTGAGCAGCGTCTGGAGGATGGCAGCAAGCTGGACTGGCATCTCAAGGGCGCAGGCCTGACGCCTTATTCCCGCATGGGGGGATGGTCGTGCCGTGATCCGTTCCAGCGTGCGTGAGTTTCTCGCCTCGGAAGCGCTGCATCATCTGGGCATTCCCACTACGCGTGCGCTGACGCTGTCGATAGGTGATGAGCCGGTCTACCGCGAAACAACAGAGCGTGGCGCGATGCTGATGCGCATTTCCCCAAGTCATCTGCGTTTCGGTCATTTCGAGCATTTCTTTTACAGCCAGCAGCAGGAGAAAGTGCAGCAACTGGCCGACTACGCCATTCGCCATCACTGGCCGCATCTGGACGCTGAAGCAGACCGCTATCAACAGTGGTTTACCGACATTGTGTTACGCACTGCGCGTCTGATTGCGCTGTGGCAGAGCGTGGGCTTTGCTCATGGAGTGATGAACACGGACAACATGTCGATTCTGGGTCTGACCATCGACTATGGCCCCTTTGGTTTTCTGGATGATTATCAGCCTGACTTCATCTGTAATCACAGCGACTATCAGGGGCGCTACAGCTTTGAAAATCAGCCAATGATCGGTATGTGGAATCTTAACCGGCTGGCACATGCGCTGTCGGGTCTGCTGACCACCGAGCAGTTGCGGACGGCACTGAGCGCCTACGAACCTGAACTGATGCGGGTCTGGGGCGAACGGATGCGGGCGAAACTCGGTCTGCTGACGCAGCAGAGCAGCGATAATGAGATTCTGACCGATCTGCTGGCACTGATGACGCAGGAGCATAGCGATTACACCCTGACGTTCCGCCTGCTTAGTGAGACGCAACAGGCTGACAGCCGTTCACCGCTGCGGGATGAGTTTATCGATCGTGAGGCGTTTGATAGCTGGTATCAGCGCTACCGCAGCCGTCTGATGGATGAGCAGGTCAGCGATGCAGAACGTCAGGCCGTGATGAAGGCGGCCAATCCGGCGGTGATTCTGCGCAACTATCTGGCGCAGCAGGCGATTGAAGAGGCGGAGCGGGGAGAGCAGGGGGCGCTGGCACGTCTGCATCAGGCGTTACAGCAACCCTTTAGCGATCAGACAGCCGCTGAATATCGTCAGCGGCCGCCAGACTGGGGCAAAACCCTGGAAGTGAGCTGCTCCAGCTGATGCAGACTCAGAGGCGGTGAGAAACCGCCTCGGCCAGCAGGGCGAGCACCTTTTCGCTCTCCTGCCAGCCGAGGCAGGGATCGGTAATCGACTTGCCATAGACCAGCGGTTTGCCGCTGACGACTTTCTGATTGCCCTCTTCCAGGAAGCTTTCAATCATCACACCGGCAACGGCCTGCGATCCCGCTTTAATCTGTTCTGCCACCTCTGCCGCGACATCCATCTGACGACGATGCTGCTTCAGGCAGTTACCGTGACTGAAGTCGATCACCAGCTGCTGTGGCAGATTAAACGCCGACAGACTTTCGGCTGCGGCGGCGACATCACTGGCATGATAGTTAGGCTGTTTGCCGCCACGCAGGATCACATGACCATGCGGGTTGCCGCTGGTCTGATAGATAGTCATCTGGCCCAGCTTATCGGGCGAAAGGAACATGTGGCTGGCGCGCGCGGCGCGAATCGCATCCACGGCAATCTGTACGTTACCATCGGTACCGTTTTTAAAGCCGACCGGGCAGGAGAGGGCCGATGCCATTTCGCGGTGGATCTGGCTTTCGGTGGTGCGTGCGCCAATCGCGCCCCAGCTAATCAGATCGGCAATAAACTGGCCGATCACCATATCCAGGAATTCCGTGGCGGTAGGCAGGCCCAGCGAGTTGATATCAATCAGCAGCTGGCGGGCGATGCCTATGCCGCGGTTCACATCGTAGCTCCCATCCAGATCCGGATCGGAGATTAAGCCTTTCCAGCCCACTACGGTGCGCGGCTTTTCAAAGTAGGCACGCATCACAATCTCCAGCCGATCTTCATAGCGGCTGCGTAACGCGTTCAGACGCTCAGCATATTCCAGTGCCGCTTTCGGGTCGTGCAGCGAGCAGGGGCCAATCACCACCAGCAGGCGGGGATCTTCACCCGTCAGAATACGGGCAATACGTTTACGGGCAGCGGTGACATTGTCGGCAATTGCCGGAGAGACAGGATGCTCAGCCGCCAGGCTGGCGGGGGTAATCAGACTACCAATGCGTGCGGTACGCAGTTCGTCGGTTTTGTTCATGGGTTTCTCGAAAACGGTTCTTCGCAGCGGTGAAATACCGGGAAGTGATGGTGGTCACAATAAACCATTAGTCTGCGAATTCAACCCGGAATTTAATAATGAAATCAAAAGCGACGGCAGCGCCGCTTTACAGTTCAGCGCCGGTTACCCATCAGTACATGCGGCGAGTCAGGCCCATAATGTCGAGAATTTTGGTCGCAATCTCCTCCACGGAGTAGTTGGTGCTGTTGAGATAGCGGATCTGATGAGTGCGAAACAGCGCTTCCACTTCGCCCACCTCCAGCCGGCACTGACGCATCGAGGCGTAACGGGTATTTTCCGCCCGCTCCTGACGTATCGCAGCCAGCCGTTCCGGGTCGATGGTCAGCCCGAACAGTTTATTCTGATGCGCGCGCAGCGCGGGCGGGAGTTTAAGGTTATCCATATCGTCGGCAATGAATGGATAGTTGGCGGCGCGAATACCAAACTGCATTGCCAGATAGAGGCTGGTGGGGGGTTTTGCCACAGCGCGAGACGCCTAACAGAATCACCTGCGCATCTTCCAGCCCGCGCAGCGAGATGCCGTCATCATGCGCCAGGGTGTAATCGATGGCCGCGATACGTGCGTCATATTTACCCAGGTTACTGGCATCCAGTCCATGGGTACGGTGTGCCACCGGCGCGGGCGATAAACCCAGCTCCTGCTGAAGCGGGGCGACCAGCGCCTGGACGATATCCTGACAAAAGCCGTCACTCTGTACGATGATGTCGCGCACTTCCGGCGTCACGATGGAGAAAAAGACCAGCGGCCGGACACCGCTCTGCTGATAGAGCGCGTTAATCTGGGCTTTAACCGCCAGCGCCCGCTGAACATTTTCCACAAACGGCAGCGTCAGGCTGGTGATATTGACCGGAAACTGCGACAGCACCGCATGACCCAGCACCTCAGCCGTAATGGCCGTACCATCGGAGATATAAAAAACGCTTCTGTCAGTTGTCATAACAAAATAAGCCTCAGACAAGAGTGAGCATTCAGCATGGGCCATGCGATTAAATAAATCATCTCTGATTTTAATTTCTGGAATGTCTGTCCGGATTATTTGTCTGTCGTTTCATCACGATACTAAAAATGAAAGGGTGGCTCGTTGAGCCAGCATTCTTTTTAATCCGTCGTTAAGCCGCAAATAGCCACGCAGTTGTTGCGCAACAAAACTGAATGCTTAAGTGGCTGAAAATCTGCCATTTCCTGTGGCATCAATCATTTAGAGAAAAAAGGCGACTTTGCGCAACAGCAAAATAATGCGCTCACAATTCCGAAACTGTGGCTGAAATTCTGCTTTAACGATTCAACAGATCGTTATTGAGAGGGTGATATGCCAGGCTGAAGACAGATTACTCCCTGTGTCCATTCATTGATAATTGATAAAGGATAAGCTCAATGTCCAGTAAAGGCGAACAGCCACTCGTGCTCTGGTATAACCAGCTTGGCATGCATGATGTTGACCGGGTGGGGGGGCAAAAATGCCTCTCTGGGTGAAATGATTACTAATCTGTCGTCGCTGGGCGTTTCCGTGCCCAACGGTTTCGCGACCACATCCTACGCCTTTAACCTGTTCCTCGATCAAAGCGGGCTGAATCAGCGCATTTATGCGCTGCTGGATGAGACCGATATTGATGACGTTGATGCACTGGCAAAAGCGGGTAAGCAGATTCGTCAGTGGGTCGTGGAGACACCGTTCCTGCCCGAGCTGGAGTCCGCCATTCTGGACGCCTATAAGCAGCTTTCTGCTGATGATGATGCCGCGTCGTTTGCCGTGCGCTCCTCTGCAACCGCAGAAGATATGCCTGATGCCTCTTTTGCCGGCCAGCAGGAAACCTTCCTGAATGTACAGGGCATCGACGCCGTCATGGTGGCGGTAAAGCATGTCTTCGCCTCGCTGTTTAATGACCGCGCTATCTCCTACCGTGTGCATCAGGGCTATGACCATCGTGGTGTTGCGCTCTCAGCGGGAATACAGCGCATGGTGCGTTCAGACCTGGCCGCCTCGGGTGTGATGTTCACCATTGATACCGAGTCCGGCTTTGATCAGGTGGTCTTTATCACCGCCGCACTGGGGCTGGGGGAAATGGTGGTGCAGGGTGCCGTTAACCCGGATGAGTTCTATGTGCACAAGCCAACCCTGGCAGCCGATCGTCCGTCGATTGTGCGCCGCAATATGGGCTCGAAAAAGGTTCGCATGGTCTATGCCGATTCCCAGGCGCATGGCGAGCAGGTGCGGATCGAAGATGTGCCTGAGGCCGAACGCGACCGTTTCTGCCTGAGCGATGAGGAAGTGCAGGCGCTGGCGAAGCAGGCGGTGCTGATTGAACAGCACTATCAGCGCCCGATGGATATTGAGTGGGCCAAAGATGGGCACACCGGCAAACTGTTTATTGTTCAGGCGCGCCCTGAAACCGTACGTTCAAATGGTCAGGTAATGGAGCGTTATACGCTGCAGGGGCAGGGCAGCGTTGTCGTGGAAGGTCGTGCTATCGGTCATCGTATTGGCGCAGGCGTTGTGAAGGTCATCCACGATATCAGCGAAATGAACCGCATAGAAAAAGGCGATGTGCTGGTGACCGACATGACCGACCCGGACTGGGAACCGATCATGAAAAAGGCGTCAGCGATTGTAACTAACCGCGGCGGACGGACCTGTCATGCTGCGATCATCGCGCGTGAGCTGGGCATTCCGGCAGTGGTGGGCTGTGGCGATGCCACTGACCGGCTGAAAGAGGGGCATAACGTCACGGTCTCATGTGCCGAAGGTGATACCGGCTACGTTTATGATCAACTGCTCGACTTCGACGTCACCAGTTCGCAGGTCGATTCACTGCCTGAACTGCCGCTGAAGATCATGATGAACGTGGGCAACCCCGATCGCGCCTTTGATTTCGCCTGTCTGCCTAACGAAGGCGTGGGTCTGGCGCGGCTGGAATTTATCATTAACCGTATGATCGGCGTCCACCCTAAAGCGCTGCTGGAGTTTGACCAACAGACGCCGGAGCTGCAGCAGCAGATCCGTAAAATGATGAAAGGATTTGATGATCCGGTGGAGTTTTACATCGCTCGCCTGACTGAAGGAATTGCCACGCTTGGCGCCGCTTTTGCGCCGAAACGCGTAATTGTCCGACTTTCTGACTTTAAAACCAATGAATATGCCAACCTGGTGGGTGGAGAACGCTACGAGCCGGAAGAGGAAAACCCGATGCTGGGATTCCGGGGTGCGGGTCGCTATGTCGCTGACAGCTTCCGGGACTGCTTTGCACTGGAGTGCGAAGCGGTGAAACGTGTTCGCAACGAGATGGGCCTGACAAACGTCGAGATTATGGTTCCGTTTGTGCGCACCGTTGAGCAGGCGAAGGCTGTGGTGGAAGAGCTGGGGCGTCAGGGACTGAAGCGCGGCGAGAACGGGCTGAAGATCATTATGATGTGCGAGATCCCGTCCAATGCCCTGCTGGCGGATCAATTCCTGGAGCACTTCGATGGCTTCTCTATTGGCTCAAACGACATGACTCAGCTGACGCTGGGGCTGGACCGCGACTCTGGCGTCGTCTCCGCACTGTTTGACGAGCGTAACGAAGCCGTGAAGATGCTGCTCTCAATGGCCATAAGGGCGGCGAAGCAGAAAGGGAAATATGTCGGAATCTGTGGGCAGGGACCGTCAGACCATCAGGATTTCGCCGCATGGCTGATGGAAGAGGGCATCGACAGTCTGTCACTGAACCCGGACACGGTGGTGGAGACCTGGGTGAGTCTGGCGCAGTTAAATAAAACAGCCTGATACGGGTTGTTAGCACTCTTCAGGGCCCGCTATGCGGGCCTTTTCTGTTTATATCTGGTCAGATTCAGGCAAAAAAAAAGCCCATCACAGGGGATGGGCAAAGACTACACACAGCAATTCTTTACTCTACTCAGGGGAATGAGATTGTCTGAAAATCATCAGGTTGATTTCGAACATAGGAAACATGTTATTCATACGGCTGGCTGTCGTCTTTAAGAATCCTCTTATTAGTTTAAAGCCAATAATCTTTTGTGACCTTTACTTCGCCATTTGGCTTAAGAAACAGTGCAGAAAGTAATCTTTTTTTGGCCCGAAAAGGTCACTTTCAGGCCAAAGGTGGCTTTTTTCTTAAAAATCGCTAATGGAAAACAGAATTTATCTGATCTGAGAGAAGGGGTACGGTTAATCATCATTAACCGCACTAATCAATGCTTATGGGGGCTAGCGGCGCAGCGGGTTATTGCATCTCATCATACAGTAGGCGGGGTATCATCGTGATCCGCCAGGGCATCAGCCACGGCCAGTTGGTCACTATCCGGGGCAGGCGCTTCATGAACCCAGACGGAAACCAGACGGTAGGAGACCGCCAGAACCACCGGCCCGATAAACAGACCAATCATCCCGAACGCAAACAGTCCACCAATAACACCAGAAAGAATCAGGATCATCGGCAGATCGGCACCCATACGGATCAGCATCGGGCGCAGCACGTTATCCATCGTGCCGACCACACAGCTCCAGACCAGCAGCACCGTTCCCCATGTCGTATCTCCGCTCCAGTAGAGGTAGATAATGGCGGGGACCAGCACCAGTAGCGGGCCGAGCTGTACCAGACAGCAGAGGATCATCAGTACCGTCAACAGCGTGGCGTAAGGAATGCCGGAGATCGCCAGACCGATACCGCCCAGCACGCCCTGCACCAGCGCCGTCACCACTACGCCAAGCGCCACGGCACGAATGGACTGCGCCGCCAGCAGTACGGCGGCATCACCGCGCCGTCCCGCCATGCGGAAAGCAAAGTGACGAATGCCCTGGGCAGCCTGTTCGCCACGCCAGTAGAGCAGCACGCTGAACAGTAACATCACGCCCAGATGGATCATAAAGCGTCCGAAATGGCCGGCCTGCGCGACAAAAAAGCCGGTGGTACGGCCGATATAGGGCTGTATTTTCGCCATGACGCCGGCACCGCCGCTCGCCACCAGCGTGTCATAACTGACATAAAGCTTCTTGCCGACCATCGGTACATCGTTGAGCCATAACAGTCGCGGCATCATATGCCCCTGGGTAACCCAGGCAATCACCGGCGCGCTGTTATCAATCAGGCTGCTGACCAGCAGGGCGATAGGGATAATAAACAGCAGCAGCAGCAGCAGTGTCATCACGATCACCGCCAGGGAACGGCGTCCCCATAACAGTCGCTGGAATTTCAGCATCAATGGCCAGGTGGCAATCACCACCATACTGGCCCAGGCAAAGCCCAGAATAAACGGCTGCACGACCCATAAACAGGCGACAATCAGCAGCAGAATGAACATCAGGGTAAAGAGTATTTGCGGTAAATCCATATCCCGGTACTGGCTTTTCATCATTGACTTATAACCTCGTCTTAATCCTTCATTTTCAGGCATTCGGATGCCCGTTTTTATCATGATCTATTTGCTGAGGTTTAAACAGAGTTGCGGAGAAAGGTTTTTGCCTTTTCTGAAAAAAGGGCAGGCGCAGGAAAAATATGATAAAACGAGAAATCGCTAATCTATAAACGCAAACGTTTACAACACCTTCGGTCAGACAATCATGATCCCACAGATTTCGCAGGCACCGGGCCTCGTTCAACTGGTGCTGACGTTCCTTGAGTCGTTGAAAGAGCAGGGTTTTACCGGTGACATGGCAACCAGCTATGCCGATCGTCTCTCACTCTCCACCGATAACAGCATCTATCAATTGCTGCCCGACGCGGCGCTCTTTCCGCGTTCGACTGCGGATGTTGCGCTGCTCGCCCGCGTGGCCGGAGAAGCGCGCTTTGCCAGTCTGGTATTTACCCCGCGCGGCGGCGGTACCGGCACCAACGGTCAGTCGCTGAATCAGGGGATTGTGGTGGATATGTCGCGCTACATGAACCGTATCCTGGAGATCAATACCGATGAGGGCTGGGTGCGGGTTGAAGCGGGGGTGATCAAAGATCAGCTTAACGCCTGGCTGAAGCCATTCGGCTTTTTCTTCTCGCCGGAGTTATCCACCAGTAACCGTGCCACGCTGGGCGGCATGATTAATACCGATGCGTCCGGCCAGGGCTCGCTGGTCTATGGCAAAACCTCGGACCATGTGCTGGGCCTGCGCGCCGTGCTGCTGGGCGGCGATATCCTTGATACGCGGCCAATGGCCACCGCGCTGGCTGAAACCCTGGCGCAGACGGCGACGCCCGAAGGCCGGCTCTATCAGCAGGTGCTGACGCGCTGCCGCGAGCATCGTGCGCTGATTCTGGAAAAGTTTCCAAAGCTGAATCGGTTCCTGACCGGATATGACCTGCGCCATGTCTTCAGCGACGATATGCAAACCTTTGACCTGACGCGCCTGCTGTGCGGCGCAGAGGGCACGCTGGCCTTCGTCACGGAAGCGCGGCTTGATATCACGCCGCTGCCTAAAGTGCGCCGACTGGTGAATATCAAATATGACTCCTTTGACTCCGCCCTGCGCAATGCGCCTTTTATGGTGGAAGCGCAGGCGCTCTCGGTAGAGACCGTTGACTCTAAGGTGCTGAACCTGGCGCGCGAAGATATTGTCTGGCACTCGGTGCGCGAATTGGTCGCCGATGTACCCGACAAAGAGATGCTGGGTCTGAATATTGTTGAGTTTGCCGGTGACAACGCCGCGCTGATCGATCAGCAGATTGAACAGCTTTGTGGCCGCCTTGACGCACTGATGGCGCAGCAGCAGGGCGGCGTGATTGGCTATCAGTTCTGTAACGACCTGGATGGCATTGAACGCATCTATAACATGCGTAAAAAAAGCGGTGGGTCTGTTGGGAAATGCCAAAGGCCGGGCTAAACCGATTCCCTTTGTGGAAGATACCGCGGTCCCGCCGGAAAAACTGGCGGACTACATCGTCGAATTTCGCGCGCTGCTCGACAGCCACGGGCTGAGCTACGGCATGTTTGGTCACGTCGATGCAGGCGTCCTGCATGTGCGTCCGGCGCTGGATATGTGCGATCCGCAGCAGGAGATGATGATGAAACAGATCTCCGACGAAGTCGTAGCGCTGACAGCGCGCTACGGTGGCCTGCTGTGGGGTGAACATGGCAAAGGGTTCCGTGCCCAGTACAGTCCGGCATTCTTCGGTGAGACGCTGTTTAACGAATTGCGCCGCATCAAAGCGGCCTTTGATCCGCTCAATCGCCTGAACCCGGGCAAGATCTGTACGCCATACAACAGTAATGATGAAATGATGCAGGTCGATGCGGTGAAGCGCGGAACCTATGATCGTCAGATCCCGTTAACGGTCCGGGATGAATGGCGAGGCGCGATGGAGTGTAACGGCAACGGGTTGTGTTTTAACTTTGATGCCCGCAGCCCGATGTGTCCCTCCATGAAGATCACCCGCAACCGCATTCACTCGCCCAAAGGGCGGGCAACACTGACGCGGGAGTGGCTGCGGCTGCTGGCCGGGCAGGGCGTCGATCCGCTCACCCTGGAAAAGCAGCTGCCTGAAAATCGGCTGTCGCTTCGCACCCTGATTGCCCGTACCCGCAATAGCTGGCACGCCAGCAAAGGGGAGTATGACTTCTCGCACGAGGTGAAAGAGGCGATGTCGGGCTGTCTGGCCTGCAAAGCCTGCTCTACCCAATGTCCGATTAAAATTGACGTGCCCGCTTTCCGCTCGCGCTTCTTACAGCTCTACCACACCCGTTATCTGCGTCCGGTCAGCGATCACCTGGTGGCAGCAGTAGAGGGCTATGCGCCGCTGATGGCAAAAGCACCGAAAGTGTTTAACTTCTTCCTGCGCCAGCCGTGGCTGAAAGAGATAAGTAAAACCCATATCGGTATGGTCGATCTGCCTCTGCTTTCGGCCCCAAATCTGAAACAGCAGCTCAGTGGTCATCCCGCCATGAACATGACGCTGGAGCAGCTGGAAGGGCTGTCAGCCGCTGAACGCGCAAACTGTGTGCTGGTGGTGCAGGATCCTTTTACCAGCTTCTATGAGGCGCAGCTGGTTAACGATTTTGTCAGGCTGATTGAGAAACTGGGCTACCGGCCCGTGCTCCTGCCATTCTCGCCAAATGGCAAAGCGCAACATGTGAAAGGTTTCCTGCAACGTTTCGCCCGCACGGCGTCCCGCACCGCCGATTTCCTGAATCGGGTGGCAAAACTGGGGTTGCCCATGGTCGGTGTCGATCCGGCCACGGTGCTCTGCTATCGCGATGAGTATCGTCAGACGCTGGGCGAATCACGCGGCGACTTTAACGTCCTGCTGGTACATGAGTGGTTAGAGCGTGCACTGGCAGAGCGTGACGTGCAGGCCACGGGCGGAGAATCCTGGTATCTGTTTGCACACTGCACCGAGGTGACCGCGCTGCCCTCCACCCCGAATCAGTGGCAGGCGATCTTCTCCCGTTTTGGCGCGAAGCTGGAGAACATCAATGTTGGCTGCTGCGGTATGGCAGGCACCTACGGTCACGAAAGTAAAAACCTCGAAAACTCGCTGGGGATCTACGCGCTCTCCTGGCATCCCCAGCTTCAGCGCCTGCCACGCCAGCGCTGCCTGGCCACTGGCTATTCGTGCCGCAGTCAGGTCAAGCGTGTCGAGGGCAACGGAATGCGTCATCCGCTTCAGGCATTGTTAGAGCTAATGTAAAAAAATTGTGCGCGACGTCACGCCCTGGCTGGATTAGAATATCCAGCCTGCGTGACGCATGAAGTCACTTTGCAGCGCAGTGGCCTGGTTCCACTCCCCGACCATTGCCAGTTGATGGCAGAGGCGGGTCAGGGACAATCGCGCCAGTTGATAAGCCTGAAGGCGAAACAGGCGATCGCGATCGCTGTTTCCCATCTCCTGCACCAGTCGGTGATGCAGTTTACCCATGGCATGCAGGTAACTCTGGTCGTCACCGTTCAACTGGCAGATTTCTGCCATATCCTGACAGGCATCGTTAAACTGTCGTAGCTGATGAATCGTGCAGTCGGCCCGGTCGAGCTTTGCCTGCGCCATATAAAAGTCGACGGTGATATCACGCACCGCAAACTGATATTCGTCGATTTTGTGCTGCAGCCAGGCTGAGACAGAAAGCGTCATAACGCCACCCTGAATGTGAATGATAATAATTATCATATTCAATTGAGCTGTGATTGCAATTGGCGGACAGAAAAATTTATCGATTTATCCTGCCTGTCGGTATAATCGGAAATAACAATCTGTTTACATCGCAGAAAGGCGTAACCTATCAATAAGCATTTTTATCAAAAATGGTTATTTAAAAAAAGAGTGATTTATTAATAGGTTAACACTGGCTTATTTATGCTGACGCGCTCACCACAAGGTGAGCTGAAGAGGCTATGCTTAATAATTAAGCAAATAAAACCGCACAAGATGATTATCCCTGCAAAACAAGAGGTTGAAGTGATTGGTCAGATCACTACCATAGGGGGGATAGCCTGAAAAGGTCCGGACTCAAGAGGTATCAACATGGCATCCGTTAATACAGACTCTTTCTCACCCGACGATTTTGTCTGGAAAGGGCTGACGCTGACTGAAACCGCAGCGCAACAAATTCTCAATCTGGCGGCTCAGGACCCCGATGTCAAGGGTCTGCGGCTCGGCGTAAAACAATCCGGCTGCGCCGGTTTTGGTTACGTCATGGATCTGGTGAAAGAGCCAGTCGAGGATGATTTGCAGTTCTCATTCCATGGCGCAACGCTGTTTGTGCCGCTACAGGCGATGCCATTCGTTGATGGCACCGAACTGGACTACGTTCGTGAAGGCCTGAATCAGATTTTTAAATTCAATAACCCTAAAGCTCAGCACGCCTGCGGGTGCGGTGAGAGCTTTGGCGTCGAGTAAGTGAAATATGTCACGACACAGCGAAACATCTGACGATGTACAAATCTGGGAAGGCAAGCTCAACTACAAAGAGGGCTTCTTTACCCAACTGCAAACCGAAGAATTTGCCAACGGCATCAATGAAGATGTGGTGCGGGCGATCTCGGCCAAGCGTAACGAGCCAGAGTGGATGCTGGAGTTTCGTCTTAAAGCGTTTCGTGCCTGGCTTGAAATGGAAGAGCCACACTGGCTGAAAGCGCACTACGAAAAACTCGACTACCAGGATTACAGCTACTACTCCGCGCCTTCCTGCGGCAACTGTGATGACAGCTGCGCATCAGAACCCGGTGCACTGCAGGCTTCAGGCAGCGCGCCAGCCAGCGATTATCTGACACAGGAAGTGGAAAACGCCTTTAATCAGCTGGGTGTCCCGGTGCGTGAAGGCCGTGAAGTGGCGGTTGACGCCATTTTTGACTCCGTTTCGGTGGCGACCACCTATCGCGGCAAGCTGGCGGAGCAGGGGATTATCTTCTGTTCCTTTGGCGAAGCGATTCAGGAGCACCCGGAGCTGGTGAAGCAGTATCTCGGCACGGTTGTTCCGGCGAACGATAACTTCTTTGCGGCGCTGAACTCGGCAGTCGCCTCTGACGGCACCTTCGTTTATATCCCGAAAGGGGTGCGTTGCCCGATGGAGTTGTCGACCTATTTCCGCATCAACGCAGCGAAAACCGGTCAGTTCGAACGCACCATCCTGATTGCCGATGAAGACAGCTACGTCAGCTACATCGAAGGCTGTTCAGCGCCAGTGCGTGACACCTATCAGCTGCACGCGGCCGTGGTGGAAGTCATCATCCACAAAAATGCCGAAGTGAAATATTCGACGGTTCAGAACTGGTTCCCGGGCGGCGAAGGTGAGGGGGGGTATCCTGAACTTCGTAACCAAGCGCGCGCTGTGTGAAGGCGACCACAGCAAGATGTCCTGGACACAGTCTGAAACCGGCTCTGCTATCACCTGGAAATACCCAAGCTGCATTCTGCGCGGGGACTATTCAGTGGGTGAATTCTACTCAGTGGCACTGACCAGCGGTCGTCAGCAGGCCGATACCGGCACCAAGATGATCCACATTGGTAAAAACACCAAGTCGACCATCATCTCTAAAGGGATTTCGGCCGGTAAAAGTCAGAACACCTATCGCGGGCTGGTGAAAATCATGCCAACCGCGACCAATGCCCGTAACTTTACGCAGTGTGACTCGATGCTGATCGGTCCTGATTGCGGCGCACATACCTTCCCGTATGTGGAGACCCGCAACAATACCGCTCAGCTTGAGCATGAAGCCACGACATCACGTATCGGCGAAGATCAGATGTTCTACTGTCTGCAACGCGGTATCAGTGAAGAAGACGCCATCTCGATGATCGTGAACGGCTTCTGTAAAGACGTATTCTCGGAGTTGCCACTGGAATTTGCTGTGGAAGCCCAGAAATTGTTAGCCATCAGCCTTGAGCACAGTGTGGGCTGATGCCGTCACACGCGTTGCCGGAAGCAATGTGAAGGAATAAGTATGTTAAGCATTAAAGATTTGCAGGTCAGTGTTGAAGATAAAGCCATTCTGCGTGGCCTGAATCTCGAAATTAAACCCGGCGAAGTGCATGCCATCATGGGCCCGAACGGCTCAGGTAAAAGCACCCTGTCAGCGACGCTGGCAGGCCGTGAAGATTATGAAGTAACCGGCGGTTCGGTCAGCTTCAAAGGTAAAGATCTGCTGGAACTGGCCCCTGAAGAGCGCGCCGGTGAAGGCATCTTTATGGCATTCCAGTATCCGGTAGAAATTCCGGGCGTCAGCAACCAGTTCTTTTTGCAGACCTCGGTCAATGCGGTACGCAAATATCGTCAGCAGGAAGAGCTGGATCGCTTCGATTTCCAGGACTTCATTGAAGAGAAAATTGAGCTGCTGAAGATGCCGGCAGATCTGCTGACCCGCTCAGTCAACGTTGGCTTCTCCGGCGGTGAGAAGAAGCGTAACGACATCCTGCAGATGGCGGCACTGGAGCCAGAACTCTGCATCCTGGATGAGACCGACTCAGGCCTGGATATCGATGCGCTGAAAATCGTGGCGAATGGCGTAAACAGCCTGCGCGACGAGAAGCGTGCCTTTATCATCGTGACCCACTACCAGCGTATTCTGGATTACATCAAGCCAGACTTCGTTCATGTTCTGTATCAGGGCAAAATCGTGAAATCTGGCGACTTCTCGCTGGTGAAACAGCTGGAGGAGCAAGGTTATGGCTGGCTTACCGACGAAGAGTGATTCTGCGCTGCAACAGTGGCATCACCTGTTTGAGTCGCGTGGCGACGTGCGTTCTCTGCAGGCACAGCAGCACTGGCAGCAACTGATGCGCGTTGGCCTGCCAACCCGCAAGCACGAAAACTGGAAGTACACGCCGCTGGACACCTTACTGTCACAGCAGTTTGTACTGCCTGACGCGCCGCAGACCCTGAGCGCTGAACAGGTTGATGCACTGGCGCTGCCGCTGGATGCGATCCGTCTGGTCTATGTTGACGGTCAGTTCCAGCCAGCCTTCAGCAGTCGCGACTGCGAACTGTTTGAGGTGCAGCACAGCGTGGCCGCCGAGCGCCGTCCGCTGCCTGCTGCGGTTCAGCCTGAAGTCTTCCTGCATCTGACAGAAAGTCTGGCAGAAGAGGTGACGACCCTGCGTCTGGCACGCGGTAAATCCGCTGCGCGTCCGGTCTATCTGCTGCATATCACCAGCGGTCAGCAGACGGGTATGAACACGGTTCACTATCGTCATCACCTGCAGCTGGAAGAGAGTGCCGAAGCGGAAGTGATTGAGCACTACGTTTCACTGGATGAGCGCGCCCATTTCACCGGCACGCGCTTTACCTTTGCGGTAGGCGACAATGCAAAACTGACGCACACGAAGCTGGCCTTTGAAAGCAGCGCCAGCTATCACTTTGCGCATAACGATCTGGTCATTGGCAATGATGGCCAGGTCAGCAGCACCAGCTTCCTGCTGGGTGCCGGGCTGTCGCGTCACAACACCAGTACCCAGCTGAACGGCGAAAACACCACGCTGGCGATCAACAGCCTGGTGCTGCCGGTGAAACAGGAAGTGGCGGATACCCGTACTTACCTGGAGCACAACAAGGGCTACTGCGTCAGCCGCCAGATGCATAAAACCATCGTGCGTGACAAAGGCCGTGCGGTGTTTAACGGCCACATTAAAGTGGCACAGCATGCGCTGAAGACCGACGGGCAGATGACCAACAACAACCTGTTGCTGGGCAAGCTTTCAGAAGTCGATACCAAACCGCAGCTGGAAATTTATGCGGATGACGTCAAGTGCAGCCACGGTGCCACCATCGGTCGTATTGATGATGAGCAGATGTTCTACCTGCGTTCGCGCGGTATTGAGCAGGATGCTGCACAGACCATGATTATTCATGCGTTTGCCGCAGAACTGACCGAAACACTGGAAAATGAGGTGATGCGTCAGGCCGTGCTGCAGCGTATCGCGCAACGTTTTCCCGGAGGCGACATATGATGAACTTCGATCTCGAACGCGTCAGGGCTGATTTTCCTATCCTGAAGCGTGAGGTCAACGGTCATCCGCTGGCCTATCTTGACAGTGCGGCCAGCGCACAGCGTCCACTCTCGGTGATTAACGCCGAGAGTCATTTCTATCAGCACGGCTATGCGGCCGTGCATCGTGGTATCCATACGCTGAGCCAGCAGGCGACCAGCGACATGGAGAACGTGCGCGATCAGGCTGCCCGTTTTATCAATGCGCAGTCACAGGAAGAGATTGTCTTCGTCAAAGGCACCACCGAAGGCATCAATCTGGTGGCGAACACCTGGGGCAGCAGTAACCTCCAGGCTGGCGATAACCTGATCATCACTGAGATGGAGCATCACGCCAATATCGTTCCATGGCAGATGCTGGCCCAGCGCACCGGCGCAGAAGTGCGGGTCCTGCCATTAAATGACAACGGTGAGCTGGCGCTGGAGCAACTGGCGGGGCTGATCGACAGCCGTACGCGGTTGCTGGCGGTGACGCATGTTTCAAATGTGCTCGGCACGGTTAACCCGGTTAAAGCGATCGTTGCTCAGGCAAAAGCGGCTGGCGTCATCACGCTGGTGGATGGTGCCCAGGCGGTGATGCATGACAAGGTTGATGTGCAGGATATCGGCTGCGACTTCTACGCCTTCTCCAGCCATAAACTCTATGGCCCGAACGGCGTGGGTATCCTCTACGGCCGCAAAGCGCTGCTGGATGAGATGCCACCATGGGAAGGGGGCGGTTCAATGATTGAGCGCGTCATACTGCCCACCGGCACCACCTGGAACAGTGCGCCGTGGCGCTTTGAAGCGGGTACGCCGAATACCGGCGGTATTATCGGCTTTGGTGCGGCGATGGCCTATGTGCAGGCGCTGGGACTGGATATGATTCATCAGCGCGAGACGGCACTGATGAACTATGCGCTCGATAAACTGGGCACCGTTCCGGATATCCAGATCTACGGTCCGCAGTCACGAGCTGGCGTTATCGCCTTCAATCTCGGTAAACATCACGCCTACGATGTCGGCAGCTTCCTGGATCAATATGGCATTGCCATCCGCACCGGACATCACTGCGCGATGCCGCTGATGCAGCATTACAATGTACCGGCGATGTGCCGTGCCTCCTTCACGTTCTATAACAGTGAAGAGGAAGTGGATCGTCTGGCTGCCGGTTTGACACGCATTCATCGTCTGCTGGGCGGCTGAACAGTTTTAACGGAGTCACTGATGGCGAATTTGCCTGAAAAAGAGAAACTGGTTCGCAACTTCAACCGTTGCGCTAACTGGGAAGAGAAGTACCTCTACATTATTGAGCTGGGTTCAAAGCTTCCGGAATCTTCTGAAACCTTGCACCAGCCGGAGAACGTGATTTCGGGTTGTCAGAGTCAGGTGTGGATCAGAATGACCCCGCAGGCGGATGGTTCCATTGCGTTTGAAGGCGACAGCGATGCCGCTATTGTTAAAGGTTTGATTGCTATCGTATTTAGCCTCTATCAGAACCTGCCGCCCGCCGATATCCTGGCGCTGGATGTGCGCCACTGGTTTGGCGAACTGGCACTGATGCAGCACCTGACGCCCACCCGGTCGCAGGGGCTGGAGGCGATGATTCGGTCTATTCGCCATACCGCTCAGAACCTCAGCTAAGTTACACTCCACAGACGCCATCCGGCGTCTGTTTTTTTTATCTGACGAGAAAATTGCATGAAACCTGCTTTACGTTTAGCCGGTGCATTGCTGCTGACCTGCTTTGGGCTCTCTGCACCCGCGTTCGCCACCGAATATCCGCTGCCACCACCTGACAGTCGCCTGATTGGCGAAAACGTCGTGACTCAGGTTCCTGACAATAAGCAACCTCTGGAAGCGATTGCGGCGCGCTACCAGGTCGGCCTGCTGAGCATGCTGGAGGCAAATCCCGGTACCGATCCCTGGCTGCCCAAAGCGGGCACCCAGCTGACGGTGCCGCTACAGATGATCCTGCCCGATACGCCGCGCGAAGGGATTGTGGTGAATCTGGCCGAGCTGCGTCTCTACTACTATCCCAAAGGGGAGGATAAGGTCATTGTCTATCCCATCGGCATTGGCCAGCTGGGTGCGGCCACGCCAGTGATGGTGACGCAGATCAGCCAGAAGATCCCTAATCCCACCTGGACGCCCACGGCGAACATCCGCAAACGCTACGCCAAAGAGGGCATTACGCTGCCTGGCGTGGTCCCCGCCGGACCGGATAACCCGATGGGGCAGTTTGCCATGCGTCTGGCGCGCGGCACCGGCCAGTATCTTATCCATGGCACTAATGCGAAATTCGGCATCGGCATGCGCGTCAGTTCAGGCTGCATCCGTCTGCGTTCAGAAGATATCGAAGCGCTGTTTAACTCAGCGCCGAAAGGGACGCGGGTACAGATCATCAATCAGCCGGTGAAGTACGCTGTAGAGCCGGATGGGAAACGCTACGTGGAAGTGCATCAGCCGCTGTCACGCAACGATAAGGACGATCCACAGACCATGCCGATTGCACTCACTGCCGGAGTGAAGCAGTTTATGAAAAGTGAGAAGAGTGATAGTGCCCTGATTAAAGCCAGCTTAGCGCGACGCTCAGGCATGCCTGTGCTGGTCAGCAGTGGGGAGCCGGTGCAGAGTGATACCGTGCCGCCTGCGGGGCTGGAGAGCGCATCTGTGGGGGGCTGATAGCCCGGTGACACAGGCTGAGGGCAACGCGGTTCAGCCCTGACCGGATAAGTGCCTGTGAAGGGCACTGAATTCGGAGCAAAAAAAATGGCGCCATAAAGGCGCCATTTTTAAACCAGAACTCTTACTTACGGTAAGAGTGAGCCTGGTTGTCCAGACGCTGGTTAGCGCGTGCTGCGTCATCTTTAGCAGCCTGAACGTCTGAACGCACTGCGTTCACGTCGTTGCTCAGCTGGTCAACTTTAGCGTTCAGAGTCTGAACGTCTGAAGACAGCTGGTCGATTTTAGCGTTGCTTGAGCAACCAGCCAGCATAGTTGAAGCCAGAACTACCGCGCCCAGTACCAGTTTAGTACGATTCATTATTTATACCCTCTAGATTGAGTTAATCTCCATGTAGCGTTACAAGTATTACACAAAGCTTTTTAAGTTGAGAATAAATTTTTGATGAGAAGATGCTTAAATTTGATCGTTCGCTCAAAGAAGCAGCGAATCACAGAATATGATAAAAAAATTTAGCGAAAACAGAGAGATTTAATCGGATTAACCTTAATATTAAGAGTATTTGAATAGTTATTTTCGATTGGAATTTTCTGACATTTGGTTTAAGTAGAAATAAAAAAAAGCGCCCGATAAAGGCGCTTCAAAATAATGGTCAGAGAGAGTTTTACAGAACGTGTACAGAAGCGGTGTTGGTAGTTCCGCTTGGTACTAATGCGCCTGACACCAGTACCACGACATCGCCTTTCTGGCCATAGCCACTTTCCAGCGCCGCTTCTTTACCCAGACGATAGAAATCGTCGGTTGAAGCGATCTCAGTCACCAGACGTGTCTCAATCCCTTTGCTCAGGATCAGCTGACGGGCAGTCATCGGATTGGTGGTCAGCGCCAGGATGGTCGCGTTCGGGAAATATTTACGTACGGCTTTAGCAGATTTACCCCCCTTCGGTAGCAACCACAATCAGTGGCGCTTCCAGCTTCTCAGCGGTCTCTACAGCACCACGGCAGACGGCTTCTGTGATACGCATTTTGCGGTTATCACTCTGGCTGTCGATGCGGGACTTCATCACGCGATCGGTACGCTCACAGATGGTCGCCATGATGGTGACCGACTCCAGCGGATAACGGCCTTTGGCGCTCTCACCTGACAGCATGACAGCATCGGTACCGTCAAGAATGGCGTTTGCCACGTCACCGGCTTCTGCGCGGGTAGGGCGCGGGTTCTTGATCATGGAATCGAGCATCTGGGTAGCCGTGATGACCACTTTGCGTGCTTTATTACATTTTTTGATCATCATCTTCTGCGCGAAGATCACTTCTTCAACCGGGATCTCAACGCCCAGATCGCCACGCGCAACCATGATGCCGTCTGAGGCTTCGAGGATTTCGTCGAAGTTGTTCAGGCCTTCCTGGTTTTCGATTTTGGAGATGATCTGGATATGCTCGCCGCCGTTCTGTTTCAGGTGCTCGCGAATTTCCAGCACGTCTGAACGTTTACGGATGAAAGAGGCGGCGACGAAGTCTACGCCCTGCTCACAACCAAAAATCAGGTCGCGCTTATCTTTTTCGGCCAGTGCTGGCAGCTGGATAGAGACGCCTGGCAGGTTAACGCCTTTGTTTTCGCCCAGATCGCCATTGTTCAGGACTTTACACACCACGGTATTTTCAGTGACTTCGGTCACTTCCATACCAATCAGGCCATCATCGACCAGCACCGTGTTGCCGATTTTCAGGTCAGCAGTAAAACCCGGGTAGGTCACCGCAACGCGCTCGCTGTTGCCAATCACGCTCTGGTCTGTAGTAAAGGTAAAGGTCTGACCGGCTTTCAGAGCCGCATCGTTGCCGCCTTCCAGTTTCATGGTGCGGATTTCAGGGCCTTTGGTATCCAGCAGAATAGCGGCCTGACGGCCGGTTTTTTGCATAACGGCACGCATGTTGGTGATGCGTTGGCCATGCTCAGCGTAGTCGCCGTGAGAGAAGTTAAGACGCATAACATTCATGCCAGCTTCAAGCAGCTGAGTCAGCATCTCTTCGGATTCGGTTTTCGGGCCGATTGTACAAACGATTTTAGTCTTTTTCATGACGGATTTTCTGTAAGTTGTGATGGATGAATAAGGGCGGAATCCGATGGCAGCGCATCGAAGTGAAATTTCTGATTGAGACTGAAAAGGGCAGTACTGAGTAAGAATAGGTGACGAAGGCCAGGCGTGCAGGGAAGTTGTGCGGTTACGGTTGGTAACCACCACGCTGTTGTTGCGCAAATCATTTGAGTTATCGCAGTAAGCACGTGATCGCTGAAACCTTTCAAGTAAGCAACGCGGGACAGTATAGACGCTAAGTATGCGAAAACCAATCAAAAAGCAGAAGGGGGAAGCGATGCAGATCAATAAAAGTGGAGTTGCGCAAGCTGAAGGAATTCTGAAAGTGGTGCGCTCTAATGGACTCGAACCATCGACCCCCCACCATGTCAAGGTGGTGCTCTAACCAACTGAGCTAAGAGCGCATACTGAATATTGGTGCGTCCGAGTGGACTCGAACCACCGACCCCCACCATGTCAAGGTGGTGCTCTAACCAACTGAGCTACGGACGCACTTGGTGCGCTCTAATGGACTCGAACCATCGACCCCCCACCATGTCAAGGTGGTGCTCTAACCAACTGAGCTAAGAGCGCAACATGCTGTCAGGGCGACAGCGGGGACGAATATTAACGGCAGCGTGTGAGGCTGGCAAGGGGAAAAATATTTTTTTCGCCATGACTGCACAGCAACTGTGCTAACCGTCGTTTTTTCGTCATTGCGGGCCATGAATGACCCGCCTCGAACGTTATCGCGCTGCACGCGTCAGGATAATCTCCGCCGGAGATTGCTGTAACCGTCTGATGCGCCAGATCATCATCACCGCAGCCGAGGTCAGGCCGATAATAAAGCCGCACCAGAAGCCCGCAGGTCCCATGCGCGGCACCACCCAGTCGGTCAGCGCCAGCAGATAACCGGCGGGCAGCCCCAGCAGCCAGTAAGCGATAAAGGTAATAAAGAAAATCGACCGCGTATCTTTATAACCGCGCAGGATCCCGCTGCCAATCACCTGTATCGAGTCTGAGAACTGATAAATTGCCGCCAGCAGCATCAGCTGTGCCGCCAGCGTCACCACTTCAGGGTTGTCGTTATAGAGCAGGGCAATCTGATGACGAAACGTCACGGTAAAAATGGCGGTCAGCGCCGCCATGCTGATGCCAACACCCTGGGCGGTCCAGGCCGCGACCCGGGCCTGCTCGGTGGAGCCCTGACCCAGACGATAACCGACGCGGATGGTGGTCGCGACACCCAGCGACAGCGGCAATACGAACATCAGTGAACTGAAATTGAGCGCAATCTGGTGACCGGCCACGTTAACGATGCCCAGTGGCGAAACCAGCAGGGCGACAACGGCGAACAGCGTGACCTCAAAGAAGAGTGCCAGCGCCACCGGCAATCCCAGCATCATCAGGCGGCTCAGAATCGGACGGGAAGGGGGTGACCAGCGGCTCTCCATACGGATATCGCGCATGCTACCCATCCGGCGCACCCAGAAGCGCATGCAGATAAACATCACCCAGTAGACCGAGGCGGTCGCCACGCCGCAGCCGACACCGCCCAGGGCTGGCATGCCGAAGTGGCCATAGATAAAGACATAGTTAAGCGGGATGTTGAACATCAGGCCTAAAAAGCCCAGCACCATGCCGGGTTTGGTTTTCGACAGCCCCTCGCATTGATTGCGGAGCACCTGGAAGAAGAGGTAGCCAGGCGCGCCGAACAGCAGGGCATGCAGATAGCCTTCTGCCTTCAGCGCCAGCACTGGATCAATGTCATGCATCGCCCGGATAAGATAACCGGCATGCCACAACAGCACCATAATCAGCAGGGAGACGAAAAAGGCGAGCCAGTATCCCTGGCGGATCTGTTCACCGATGCGTTCGCGGCGGCCAGAACCATTGAGTTGCGCAACGGTGGGCGTCAATGCAAGCAGAAGACCATGACCAAACAGGATGGCCGGTAGCCAGACAGAGGTGCCGACAGCAACGGCGGCCATATCCGTGGCGCTGACTGCGCCGGCCATAATGGTATCCACAAATCCCATTGCGGTTTGAGCCACCTGAGCAAGGATGACCGGAATCGCAAGGGCCAGCAATTGACGCGCTTCTGTTAAATACTTCTGCACGTTAACACCTGACTTATTGAATGAATTAAAAGGGGCAGGAAGCCCGGGGAATTTCGCGAGCTAGTGTAACTGGCGTAACAGAATTCGCCAATCTTTGTCACACAATGCGGTTTGCTCCGCTATAAAGCGGCGGGGCGGGCTGAAATCTAACAGCCGACCTGAGCTGTGATAAACTAGCGTAAACTTCGCAGAGGCAAAGACTATGTTTACCGGTATTGTGCAGGGCACCGCAGAAATCGTGTCCATTGAAGAGAAAGAACTGTTTCGCACCCACACTGTCCGCCTGCCGGAAGAGCTCTTACCGGGTCTGGCGCTGGGCGCATCCGTAGCCCATAACGGTTGCTGTTTAACCGTAACGGCAATTGAAGGCGACCGCGTCAGTTTTGATTTAATTAAAGAGACATTGCGGGTGACTAACCTTGGCGATTTACGTCAGGGCGATGTGGTCAATATTGAGCGTGCAGCGAAATTCAGCGATGAAATAGGCGGCCATCTGATGTCTGGTCATATTATGACCACCGCTGAAATTTGCAAGATTATCCAGTCAGAACATAATCGCGAAGTCTGGTTTAAAATCCAGGATGCGGCGCAGATGAAATATATTCTGCATAAAGGGTTTGTCGGCATCGACGGTATCAGCCTGACGGTAGGCGATGTGACTAAGACTAAGTTCTGCGTCTATCTGATCCCGGAAACGCTGGAGCGAACCACGCTGGGGGGCGAAGACCTTTGGCGATCGGGTGAATATTGAAATCGATCCGCACACGCAGGCAATCGTGGAGACCGTTGAGCGGGTATTAGCACAGCGCGATGCCGCGGCGGCGATGAGCATGCTGACCGGCCAGTCAACGACAGAGAGTTAATAAAAGGCGCGTAAGCACCGCAGACAGCCCAATCGGTTTTACTCTGTCAGCATTATAAAAGCGCAGGGCGCCGGGTCAGAAGAGGAAAGCGTCCCGCCGCCCGGATAAAAACGTCAGGAGCGTTTTTGAACAACGCAAAGCGTTGGCCCGGCAACGTGCGCACCTCAGGATGAGGTGCGTAATCGCGTGGGCCGGGCGTGTCAGGAATGACAGGTTTTGCGACTTTCCGATCTGACCCTGTTCCTGTCGCAACGCTCCCTGTTAAAGCAAAACGGGCCACTCTTATAAAGTCTTTGGCCGAGGCAGCGCTTTCTTAATTGCCCGCTTTTTTAACCCCTACCGCGCCACCCGTAATCCCCCCCTCAACGCCGCGACTGAACACGATCTGCCACAGCTGAATATCACGCGCCCGGAAGGCACCGGCACAGGCATTCAGATAATAGGAGAACATCCGTTTAAAGCGTTCGCCATATTTATCGGCCAGCTCTGGCCAGGCCTGCAAAAAGCGTTCATGCCAGGCCATCAGTGTTTTGTCGTAGTCTGCGCCGAAATTGTGCCAGTCTTCCAGAATAAAATGGGGCTCGCTGGCATCTGCCACATGGCGCATCGAAGGCAGGCAGCCGTTGGGGAAGATATATTTATCGATCCAGGGATCGACACTCATATCAGTTTTAATCGCGCCGATGGTGTGAAGCAGGAAAATACCGTCAGGCTTTAAATTACGATCGACCACGTCAAAATAGGTCGCATAATTTTTCGGTCCGACATGTTCAAACATACCCACCGACACAATACGATCAAACTGCTCATTCAGATCGCGATAATCCTGCAACAGAATCGTGACGTCTAATCCGCTGCAGCGCTGCTGCGCCAGTTTCTGTTGTTCGGCGGAAATCGTCACGCCATGCACTTTAACGCCATAATGACGTGCGGCAAATTCCGCGAGTCCGCCCCAGCCACAGCCGATATCCAGCAGTGACATTCCAGGTTCCAGCGCTAATTTACGGCAGATCATATCCAGCTTGGCTTCCTGCGCCGTCGCCAGTGTCGTCGCCTCTTTCCAGTAGCCACAGGAGTATTGCATATAGGGATCGAGCATCAGTGAAAAGAGATCGTTGCCCAGGTCGTAATGCTCTTTACCGACAATCCACGCCCGTTTTTTTGACTGCAGATTGGTTAAGCGTGCGGCGGCAATGCGCAGCGTATCTTTGAAGTGATGAGGCAGCTGCTGATCGAGTTTATGTTTAAGTACCTGGTGGAAGAAAATATCCAGCCGGTCACACTCCCACCATCCATCCATAAAGCTCTCACCGAGCCCAAGAGAGCCCTCCTGCAGAACACGTTTAAAAAAACCAGGATGATTAATATGAATATCCCAGGGACGTGAACCATTAATTTCGATATCCGCTTTTTCCAGCAGTTCATGAACGATGCGATACCAATGGTTTTCTTCGAGGCTCACTTCTTCTGCATAAGATGAACTCATAGATTTTCCACCACCTGTCCAATCTGAACCTGAACAAAGAGTAGCCAATTTATTCAGGCAATGAGAAACGATGCGGATGGCTCCGCAAACCGGTTATCTGTGTGATAAAGAGGACTGGAACAGCCTGCAGCAGGTCGGGTAAGGTGAGAATAACGCGCGCGAATACCGTCCCGGCAGCAGGGTGCCAATCAGATTATTACGTTATTATATTGTTGATTTATTACAGATTTGTTGACCCGGATGAGTATATGCTCACGCGGGTCAATATTCAATAACTTATTGTTAGGGCGCTAACTAAAAAGTCAGTGTGTCACTGATTATCCTGGCAGGCAGTTTGCGCAGAGGCAACAACAGTTTGTGCGCTTGCGGCACGCTGCATGGCGTAACCCATCAGCGCCAGCACAATTGTCATCGTCATCATCAGTGTGGTGGTAAATAGCGGCTGAGTTAAGCCGGCCGACACCGCCAGGCTGGCAGCGAAACAGAGTCCTAACTGCAGTGTGTTCTGCAACGCGGCGGCTTTACCGGTAGCGGTCGGGAAGGGCATCAGCGCACTGGACACCACAATCGGATAGATCGCGCCGTTAGCCAGCGCCATACCGCAGAACGGTACCATCAGACTCACCAGCGTGCTGCTGCCAGCAAGCGCAACAGCAAACAGCGCCAGAATGCTCAGGCTGTAGACGGCCAGCAGCCAGGGCAGCAACTGTGCGCCGTTAAAGCGGTTGAGCAGGGTGCGACAGCCGAAGCCGCCAATTAAAAAGGCGAGCGTCTGGGGCACATAACTCAGACCGATATCGGCGGGCGACAGACCCAGATCCGCCAGAATAAAGGGCGATCCGGTCAGCCAGGCAAAGAAGCTGGCTGAGCAGGCGGAGTAGATCAGCACGTTGCCGCTGTAGACCCGGGATTTAAGCAGCGTGAAAAAGCCGGGCTGCGCACCTTTTTCTCCCGCTGCCTTGCGCACGGTGGGCAGACGCAGCGTGGTCAGAATCAACGCCACCGCAATCAGGGTCAGCACCAGGAAAATCGAACGCCAGTGGAAGTGGCCGATCAGCCAGGCACCCAGCAGCGGAGCCAGCGCCGGAGAGAGCGCAACCAGCGGCATAATGGTGGCAAAGACTTTGTTAGCGCGCGCTGCAGGATAGCGATCCACCACCAGCGCCTGCCAGCTTACGGCAGCGGCACAGACGCCAATCGCCTGGACAAAACGCAGCGCCAGCATCAGATAGATATCATTCACCCACAGCATGCCTGCGCAGCCAGCGCCAAACATGGCCAGTCCGGACAGCAGCACCGGTTTACGACCGATGCGATCGGAAAGCGGTCCCCAGAAGAGCTGACCCACGGCGAAGCCGCCCAGGAAGAGACTCATACTGGCGCTGATCAGACCGGGTGAAGTGTTAAAGGTTTGCTGCATCGCACCAAAGGCGGGCAGGTACATATCAGTGGCTAAAAAGCCCAGCATGCTCAGCAGGGCAAGGTAGGGCATAAACCCTTTATTCGACAGCATCTGATTCTCATTTTTGCAGGATAAACGCGGCAGAGTGTAAAAGGTGCGTTTGCTGCTGTGAAACGGTAATATTTGCCGATTGCTGTTAAAATTTTTGAAGGCAGATTATGTGGTCAGAATATGCATTAGAAGTGGTTGACGCTGTCGCCCGCGGAGGGAGCTTCAGCGCCGCCGCGCAGGAGTTACATCGGGTGCCCTCTGCCATCAGCTATACGGTGCGTCAGCTGGAAAACTGGCTGGCGGTACCGCTATTTGAACGGCAGCATCGCGAAGTGGTTCTGACCCCGGCGGGTGAGCATTTTGTCCGGGAAGGGCGCAGCGTCATCAAAAAAATGCTTGCCACCCGGCGACAGTGTCAGCAACTGGCTAACGGCTGGCGCGGCCAGCTAAGCATTGCCGTTGACCGTATCGCTAAACCTCAGCGCACCCGGCAACTGGTCAAAGATTTCTATCGCCACTTTCCCGATATGGAGCTGATCATCAGCTATGAAGTCTTTAACGGCGTCTGGGATGCGCTGGCCGATGGCCGGGTGGAAGTGGCGATTGGTGCCACTCAGGCGATACCGGTGGGCGGACGTTTTGCTTTTCGGGATATGGGCACACTTAACTGGCGCTGCGTGGTTGCGCCCGACCATCCTCTGACACAGGCGAGCCAGATAGATGATGACACGCTGCGGAGCTGGCCCTCCCTGGTGCTGGAAGATACTTCTCGCGCACTGCCGCGTCGTATGACATGGACGCTGGATAACCAGCGCCGGCTGGTGGTGCCGGAGTGGCAAACCGGGCTGGAGTGCGTGCAGGCGGGATTGTGTGTGGCGATGGTGCCCGGTCACCTGGCCAGGCCACTGCTCGACAGCGGCGAGCTGGTAGAACTGACGCTGCCGGTGGCGTTTCCGGACAGTCCATGCTGCGTCAGCTGGGCAGAAGATCGCGCATCACCCGCGACAGGCTGGTTGCTCAGCTATCTGGGTGATGCGCAAACGCTTAATCAGGAGTGGTTAAGCGAGCATTAACGGCGATAGTCGCGGAACGGGCCATCGGCCACGGAACGGCGCTCAATCAGCGTGGGATGGACCTCAATCGTTTGTGACACTTCGCGCTTACTGGTAATGCGGTCCAGCAGCATTTCCAGCGCTTTCTCACCCAGCTGGGCTTTAGGCTGATGCACTGTGGTCAGGGCCGGTGCAAAATAACGGGCGTTGCGCACGTTGTCATAGCCGATCACCGAAATATCCTGGGGTACGCGCAAACCCATCTCGTCGGCGGCGCAAATCGCGCCCATCGCCATGATGTCACCGCCACAGAACACCGCCGTCGGACGCTGCTTCTGCGACAGGATCTGCTGCATCGCCTGATAGCCCGACTCCGGCTCAAAGTCACCCTGCACAATCCACTCGGCGCGTGGCTGAATACCCGCTTCTTCCATCGCCTTCAGGAAACCGGCATGACGTCCGCCACCGGTGTTACGCTCCATCTGGCCGGGGATTGCACCAATATCCCGGTGTCCGCGTTCAATCAGATAGCGTCCCGCCAGATAGCCGCCCTGAAAAGCATTATCCAGTACCGTGTCGGTGAAGTCGGCGCGCGATTCACCCCAGTCCATCACCACCATCGGGATATTGCGGTTCTCTTCCAGCATCTGCAGCAGATCGTCCGGATATTCAGAGCACATCACCAGCAGCCCATCGACGCGTTTCTGCGCCATCATGCTGAGATAGGCGCGCTGTTTTTGCAGATCGTTATGCGCATTACCCAGAATCAGCGTATAGCCTTTGTCAAAGCAGTGATTTTCAACCGCTTCGATAATTTCAGCGAAATAGGGCGCTTCGCTGGAGGTGGCAAGCAGGCCCAGCGTCTTGGTGTGGTTCACTTTCAGGCTGCGCGCCACGGCGCTCGGCGAGTAGTGCAGTTCTTTAATCGCCTGCCAGACCGCGTTGCGCGTCTCTTCAGCCACAAAGCGGGTTTTATTGATGACGTGCGAAACGGTGGTCGTTGAGACGCCAGCGCGTTTCGCCACATCTTTAATTGTTGCCATGAAAATCGGACTCCAGTGCTTATCTAACTCTATGATAAGCGTAGTGTTAAACGTTTGCGTCTGCTCAGGGTTTTTTCCGCAAAAATGCAGCTTTCCTGGCCAGGAAACAGGCCGCTGGCGGCGTAAAAGCGCCTGAAAACGTGCGCAAACGGAATCAGGGTTGCGCGCGTTGCGCAACAAAGGCGGGATTCTAACAAGGCTGAACGGATAAAACGAGATTTTTACCGGGCCCTGTGGGAAAATGCGATACCCCTACTGATTGTGTGACTAAGGAGCAAGCAATGAGTACCGATCTTAAACTGGCTTTAATGACCACCGCGGGCTGTCTGCTGATGATTGTGGCCTTTAGTTTTACCGCTATTCTGCACTAATAAAAAAAGCCGGGATTATCCCGGCTCTCTTCTGGTTGTTCTGCTGCTCAGCGTATGGTTTTCGGCGTCATCACCCGACGGGCACCAATATAGTGGCGCTGCCAGTAATCTTCTCCTAACGCGCTGATCTGAATATCTTTGCCGGTGCGTGGCGACTGGATAAACTTGCCATCACCCAGGTAAACGCCGACATGGTCCGCAGTACCGCGTCCATTGATACGGAAGAAGACCAGATCGCCTTTCTCCAGCGACTCACGCTTGATCGGGGCGGCGTCACGCAGGTGGTACATCTCGTTAGCGGTACGTGGGATCTTAAACTTCACCAGATCTTTATAGGCGTACCAGACCAGGCCGCTGCAATCGAAACCGGTATGGGGAGAGGTGCCGCCCCACTGATAGGGTTTACCCAACTGACCCATCAGCTTGGTCATCGCGGTTTCGCGGGCCTTCTGATAGCGCTGACGGTGAGATTTGCTCATCTTAATCGTGCCGGTCTCGCTGGTGGTGACCTCAGCGGTTTTCAGCAGGCGCTGATGACCATAACGTTTTTTCTCTTTGTTCTTACTGAGACGGGCGGTTTTTAGCGAGGTCTTCTTAGCAGGCGTCTGTTTCGCGGTGAGTTCGACTTTTTTCAGTTTTTTTTGTTTTTAGTTTTTGAACCGGGCTGAGGCGAGTCTTTTTCGTCACCGTTTTGACCGGGCGACGCTTGCGACCCTCATCGTCGCGCGCACTCTTTTTTCTCTGCTTTATGCGTACTGACGTTCACCGGCGCGTGAGGCGACGCAGCGGCGATGTTGAAAAACAGTTGCGCAAAGGCCAGCATGAAAAACGTAATGATTAAACGCATAGTCCGTTGATTAGTTAAGTTGTCAGGGCCACTACGCACCGCGACAAAGTTGAGATTAATCTGATCCAGGATCAGCGCCCAGGCCATTCTAGTCCAGTTCTTTTAAAAACTGTAATGCCTTTTAATATTAATCTTTGCAACCCACGCAATTGTGCTGAAAATGAACATTTTCAGCGTCTTATATCAACGAAATTATTACGAATTATTAATCTGTTACCTGCTGTTAATAATCAGGAATTCAGGTGTCCCGGAGCAGGACTTAACAATGATGGCGATTTAATCGGGCAGCGATCAAAATCTCGTTTTCAGTCACGCTGCGAAGTCGCTACAATAAACAAACACGATGTGACGAATTAAGGAAGGCAATTATGAGTACTGTAGAAAAAATTCAGCGCCAGATCGCAGAAAACCCGATCCTGCTGTACATGAAAGGTTCCCCGAAACTGCCAAGCTGCGGTTTCTCTGCACAGGCGGTGCAGGCGCTGTCAGCCTGCGGTGAGCGTTTTGCTTACGTGGATATTCTGCAGAACCCGGACATTCGTGCCGAGATGCCGAAATTCGCTAACTGGCCAACTTTCCCGCAGCTGTGGGTTGATGGCGAGCTGGTCGGTGGATGCGACATCATCGTTGAAATGTTACAGCGTGGTGAACTGCAGACGCTGATCAAAGAGACCGCAGAAAAATTTAAAGAAGCAGAATAAAAAAAGGCCGACATCACGTCGGCCTTTTTCATTGCGGCATCCCTTATGCGGATGTCGTGGCTTCTGCATCGCCTTCCGCGAAGGGCAGTGGCCAGCCGCCTAACCGTTTCCAGCGGTTCACCAGCTCGCAGAACAGCGTTGCCGTCTGCTGAGTGTCATAGAGCGCCGAATGCGCCTGCGTGCTGTCAAACTCCATTCCCGCCGCAATACAGGCTTTCGCCAGCACCGTCTGACCCAAAACCAGCCCGCTCAGGGCTGCGGTGTCAAAGGTGGCAAACGGGTGAAACGGATTGCGCTTCAGGCTGGCTCGGTCCGCCGCCGCTGACATAAAGTTCAGGTCGAAGGTGGCATTGTGCGCCACCATAATGGCGCGATTGCAGCCGCTGTCTTTAATGCCCTTGCGCACCATTTTGAAAATGGCGTGCAGCGCCTCATATTCACTGACCGCGCCGCGCAGCGGATTGCTGGGATCGATACCGGTAAAGGCCAGGGCTTCGGGATGCAGCAGCGACCCGACAAAAGGTTCGACGTTGAAATGCAGCGTCTGGTCAATCTGAATCCATCCCTCTTCATCCATTTTCAGCGTGATAGCGGCAATCTCCAGTAACGCATCGGTTTGCGCATTGAAACCCGCGGTTTCAACGTCGATCACCACCGGATAGAAGCCACGGAAACGTTGATTGAGTGCATTAGGGGAATTCGATTCAGACATCAGGATCTCGTTGCAGAAAAAGGGCAGCGCGTATTATGGCAAAAAACGGGGCCGGGTGCAGCAGATGTAGCGCAGAGAAGGGGATTCAGCCCACCCGACCGGGCAGGCTGACAGGCAGGTTTAGTTGCCGAGGCCGTTACCGGCATCTTTGTTTTCGATTAGCTCGATTTTGTATCCATCGGGATCTTCAACAAAGGCAATAATGGTGGAGCCGCCTTTAACCGGGCCAGCTTCACGCGTCACGTTGCCGCCATCTTTGCGGATACGTTCGCAGGCCGCTGCTGCGTCATCAACGCCCAGCGCAATATGACCATAGGCATCACCGAGGTCATACTTATCGACGCCCCAGTTGTAGGTCAGTTCGATCACCGCACCTTCGCTCTCGTCGGTGTAGCCAACAAATGCCAGGGTATATTTGTATTCGGTGTTTTCGCTCTGACGCAACACGCGCATGCCCAGCACACGGGTGTAGAAATCGATTGAACGTTGCAGATCGCCAACGCGCAGCATGGTATGAAGTAAACGCATAACATCCTCTTTTAAATAAAACGCCATCGCCCGATGACCCAGGCGCTAAGTATAGCGATGAAAATCGCCTTTGAATAATGGCTGCCGTCATCATCCCGGACGGCAGCCCGAACCGGTTACAGCGTCGGGTAGTCGATATAACCTTCCGCGCCGCCGCCGTAGAAGCTTTCCGGACGCTGTGGATTGAGTGGGGCGTCCTGCTGCAGACGCTCAACCAGATCCGGGTTAGCAATGTAATCGCGACCAAACGCAACCGCATCGATCAGGCCGCGACCAATCAGGTCATCCGCTTTCTCAACGGTATAGGCACCGGCACCAATGATGGCACCCGGGAAGAGATCACGCACTTTCTGACGGAAAGCGTCGGTGTAAGGCTGACCGCCGGCCCAGTCTGGCTCAGAGAGGTGCAGATAGGCGATGTTGCGTTTTGCCAGCTCGCCGATGTACCACAGCGCCGCTTCCTCTTCATCCGGGCCGTTGTCCAGATTCTGGAAGCTGCCGATAGGTGAGACGCGAATACCAATGCGATCGGCTGACCAGTTAGCGATCACCGCATCAACCACTTCCAGCGCAAAGCGGCCGCGTTTTTCGATGCTGCCGCCATATTCATCAGTACGCTGGTTTGAGCCAGGTGCCAGGAACTGGTGCATCAGGTAACCGTGCGCCGAGTGCAGCTCAAGCAGGTCAAAGTCCGCTTCACGCGCGTTGGCCGCAGCCTGACCAAAATCTGCCACAATCTGCTTAATCTCTGGCACTGTCAGCTCACGCGGCGTTGAGGTATCTTCGCGATAGACGCTACCATCTTCAGCACGCAGAGAGGTACGGGTGCCAGCGGCAATCGCCGATGGCGCAACCGGTGCTTTGCCTTCCGGCTGTACGCTGTTATGTGAGATACGACCGGTGTGCCATAACTGTACTGCGGTGTGACCGCCAGCCTGATGCACGCCTTCGTTAATCGCTTTCCACGCTGCAATCTGTGGCTGAGTATGTAAGCCTGGCGCACCGGCATAGCCTTTCGCCTGGAAAGAGATCTGGGTCGCTTCGGTGATGATCAAACCGGCGCTGGCGCGCTGGCGATAATATTCAGCCATCATCGGGGTAGGGATGTCGCCTGGCTCAATGCTGCGCAGACGGGTCAGCGGTGCCATAAATACGCGGTTTGGGACGGTAATTGCACCGACTTTTAGCGGACGAAACAGCTGGGTACTCGCCATAATAGCTCCTGATTAGTAGACCAGTCGTCTACAAACATGTTTTTTAAAAATCAGCGGCGTTCAAGCCACTGTTCGATGGTACTCAATGCCAGACGCAGTGGCTGCGCCTCGCGGGAAATTTTGCTCTGCAGGCTGGCACCCAGCCACAGCAGCGACAGCAATTCCGCCATCTGCGCGGGGGGCTGCGGCAGGCTCAGCGACTCCTGCTGCTCTGCGGCAATCAGGGTCCGGGCGTAGAGTGCCGTGATCTTTCCGGCACCCTGCTGCAATGCATCACGCATCGGCTCTGAGAGATCGCACACCTCCGCGGAGACTTTGACGCCCAGACAGCCTACGATGTGGCCCTGCTGAACAAACAGATCAACGGCAGCACGAAAGTGGTTAAGCAGACGCTCCCGCGGCGTGCCTTCGGTCTGGTTAAGCTGCAACGCCACATCCTGCAGGAAACGCGCAAAATAGCGCTCCAGTAACGCCACGCCAAACGCCTCTTTAGAACGGAAGTAGTAGTAGAAGGAGCCTTTCGGCACCGCCGCCTGCGTCAGCAGTTCGCTGAGGCCCATTCCGGTAAAGCCGCGTTGCAGACAGAGTTGCTCACCTGTCTGGAGCAGGTGTTCGCGGGTTTCGTTGCGTTGTAGCGTCTTATTCATAGCAGTGAGATTAGTAGACCAGTCGGTCTAATGCAACGCAACCCTCTCTATTTGGCACAGAGTGTTCACTCCCGAGTCAAAGAACAGGATAATTCTGACCGGGTATGGCTTACTTCCTGCGCAACCAGGCTACGCTTTTTACTGGACTGTTTATTCTGTGAATCCGGAGGCGTGGTGGCCGAGCAGCTTGAGTTTTTCCCGGTTCCCAGCCCCTGTCGCGGCATCTGCCAGACGGATGCGCGCGGCTACTGCCTGGGATGTTTACGCAGCCGCGATGAGCGGTTCAACTGGCTGCGGTTCAGCGATGCGCAAAAGCGTGAGGTCATTCGTCTTTGTCAGCAGCGGCGTCAGCGTCTGCAACGGCAACAGAAAGGTGAGGAGCCACACGCGCCACAACAGCCGGAGTTATTCTGACGACTTTGCGCTTTCCGTTATACTCTCTGACACGCTAATTTCAGCCAACGCGCAACAGGGAGAACGTCATGTTAGAACCGCAAGCCATCGCTTCACAGGGGCCCGATTTTTCACCGCTGGTCATGGGGTACTGGCGTCTGATGGAGTGGGGGGATGTCGCCACAGGAACGGGTCGCCTTTATTGAGCACCACGTGAGACTCGGCATCACCACCGTTGACCATGCGGATATCTACGGTGACTACCAGTGTGAGGCGGCGTTTGGCGAGGCACTGAAACTGGCACCCGGCTTGCGCGACCAGCTACAGATTGTCACCAAGTGCGGCATCGCCACCCGCGCCCAGCCTGAGCATCAGATAGGCCACTACATTACCGACAAACGTCATATCCTGCAGAGTGCTGAAAACTCACTGCGCCATATCCATACCGATCGTCTCGACCTGCTGCTGATCCATCGTCCCGATCCGCTGATGGAGGCTGACGAGGTGGCCGAAGCCTTTATGGCGCTGCATCACAGCGGCAAGGTTCTGCATTTTGGCGTCTCTAACTTCACACCATCACAGTTTTCCCTGCTGCAATCCCGTCTGCCGTTCTCGCTGGTGACAAATCAGCTGGAGATCTCACCCGTGCAGCAAAGTGTGCTGCTGGATGGATCGCTGGATCAGTGTCAGCAGCTGCGTATTCGTCCGATGGCCTGGTCCTGTCTGGGTGGCGGTCGCCTGTTTAACGATCCCCATTTCCAGCCGCTGCGAGACGAACTGGAAGCCGTGCGGCAGGAAACCGGTGCCACCAGCCTTGAGCAGGTGGTCTATGCCTGGATACTGATGCTGCCATCACGCCCGCTGCCAATCATCGGCTCAGGTAAAACGGCGCGGGTCAGCGAAGCCGCCGGAGCACTGAACTTATCCCTGTCGCGTCAGCAGTGGTTCCGTATTCGCAAGGCGGCGCTGGGATTTGATGTGCCCTGAAGCGTAAAACTGCGTCAATCTCCGGCAAAATAGTGCAACAGCGACCAGACTTATCTCAAACCCTGGTATGCAAATGGAGTCACCATGAAAATGAAAGTAGTTGCCCTATTCGCACTGATCGCCTGCGGCTCAGCACAGGCTGCCAGCGAGCAGGTTACGATCCATCATGTTACCGCTGAAGGGATTGGGAAATCGCTGGGCACCGTTAAGATTGACGAGACACAGTATGGTCTGCAGTTCACGCCGGATCTGCAGGGCCTTCAGCCGGGCATTCATGGTTTCCATGTTCATGCTAAAGGCAGCTGTGAACCGGGCGAGTCTGAAGGCAAAGTGGTCGCCGCCGGTGCGGCGGGTGGTCACCTTGATCCAGCCAACAGCGGCAAACATCTGGGGCCTTATGCAGAGGGGCACCTGGGCGACCTGCCCGCGGTCTATGTCGATGACAAAGGCAGCGCTACTTATCCGGTGCTGGCGCCGCGTCTGAAATCGTTAAAAGAGATCAAAGGCAAAGCGCTGATGGTGCACGTCGGCGGTGACAATCATGCTGACCATCCTAAACCGCTGGGCGGTGGCGGGGCACGCTACGCCTGCGGTGTAATCTGAGTTTCCGGGCGGCAGGCGATGGCCGCCCGCTTTTCTCCTGCCTGTTTATGAATTGTTGTACCATCCCTGACATTTCCCCCCCTATGATATTGATTCAGGTAAGAAAGCGTGATGGGGAAAGGAGCAGGAAAATGAAATTCAAGGGCGCATTACTGCTATGTCTGCTGCTGGTGGGATGCGATAAACCCAATGATACGCAACTGGTCACCGAAACCGGACGCGAACTGCAGCGCACCATCGATACCAACCCAATGCGTATCACCTGTGAAAAGATCGCGAAGGGTCGTGAATGGCTGAGCCGCAACATGGTGCGTAAGCTGGAAGCGCAGGGTTGCGATCAGGTCTTTCGCAGCGCCACCGAAACCAATTTCACGGATAGCACTATTTATCGCCGCACCATGACGATGGTGTGCGGTGGCATTCATGGTCAGAGTTTTACCGGTACCGAACTGACACGCCGGTTTATCTTCTCACCCGATGAGAAAGTGCTGGTGATTGAACCGATGACCGAAATGGATAAAACCCGCTTCGAAGGCCATAAAACGCTGCAACAGTTGCAGGATGATTTTAACCGGCAACAGCAGCAATATTGCCAGTGATCACTCCGGCACCGCCTGCTTCAGCTGTGCCAGTGAACAGCGTAACCGCCAGATAATCCCCGCCAGCTCGCTGGCCTCATTGCTTTCCAGTGCCAGTAACGCGGTGATGGTCTCCTCCAGTTCCGTCAGCATCCGATCCAGCGAGCTGTGGCGCACGCCGCGGCTGCTGATAATCTGCTGTAAGTCTTGCAGGCAGTGATCGCGAAACCCCATCAGTGCGGCTGAACCGGCGCGCCATTCACGCAGCTGCCAGACGATATGCGAGCAGTTGAGCAGCACCACGCCCCAGCGCAGTAGCCAGACGCGAGCCTGCTCATCCCGGCTGTGACTGAGCTGGCTGATACGGTGGTAAATCTGCGATTCGAAGCGGCTCTCCCTGAGCCGGGGCCGCTGCCGCAGCTGATCGAGAAACGCCAGCCGCAGCGCCCGGATATGCCGTCGGCTGCGCCGCGCATCGGAGCTGGGTCGCAGAATCTGGAACGCCAGCCAGGCGAGCAGCACCCCGCAGACTTTGGCGATGTTATCGTTAAAGAAGTCCTGATAATCCCATGTGGGCGGGTTAGTCACCGCGATAAACGAGCCCATAAAGACGATGAACTGTCCCCACATCCCGGCGCGCTGTTTCTGTTGCAGCTTAAAGAGTTGCAGCGTCACCAGCAGCGGGAACAGAAACAGCAAAAACTGCCACAGCTGACTGATCTGCACCATAAGCCCAAACTTCATCACAAAACTAAACGCAAACAGCCACAGCAGGGTCTTCAGCAGCAGCGTGACGCTGCCGCCAGGTGAAGGTGATGAAGCGTAGAGCACACAGGCTATGGCGGTTAAGGTAAGCGCGGCTGCACCTGAAGACCATTGCGTATTGATCCAGAAGGCGCAGCCCAGCACGATAACGCTGAAGGTACGCAGGGCGCTCCAGCCCGCCTCGGCGCTGTCACTGTCGCGCGCCAGCGCCGGAACCGGCGGTGGCTGAAAACGGGTGTCGGCATCGGCGCGATCCAGCAGGCGGATCCAGCGCTGCACGTTGAGGTACATCCAGCAGAAGTAGCGCAGCCGCTGACAAAAAGCGCGCTGCCGGTAGTCGCCATCCGCTGCCGGGGTCACGCTGCGCAGGATTTGTGCCAGACGATATTTATCACACGCCGGTTTCGCCAGCTCCGCCATCAGTTGTTGCAGCGCCTCAAACAGCGCCTCAGGCGCGTCGGGCCAGTTCAGCAGCATGCGTCGCAGGCTGGAGAGCACGCTGGTGAGTCGCAGCTGCTGGTGCAGCACATAGTTCAGCACGTTGTTCTGTCGGCGAAAGCGGTAGTGGCTCCAGAACGCCTGAATCCGCAGCAGATTCATGGTCAGAATCTGGCTGATGACATTTTCATGCGCGGTCCGGATGGTCTCGCTGGCTGAGGGCTGCAGCAGTAACACCGCATGTTCCAGCAGCCTGGCATGCATCTGTTTCAGTGAGGTAATCAGCGTCTCACCATCGGAGGTACTCGGCAGTACCATCATCATTAATCCGGCGCAGAGAATGCCGGAGATCACCTCGCAAACCCGTGCCTGAGCGATGGTCCATAGCGAGGTGATATCGATGATGTTAACGCTGCTAAAGGCGATGATGGCGGCGGTGTAGCCCGCCAGCGAAAAGGCGTAGGCAACATTATTCTGGTAGTGGTTCGCTATGCCGGTACAGAGCGCCAGCCAGCCGGCAATGGCAAAGGTAAACAGCCACGGCTCATTAAGCGTATGTCCGGCGATCAGCAGCGCAGCGCTGGCCCCCATCAGACTGCCAACGATGCGCCCCAGACTTTTACTGATCGCGCCGCCGACGGTGGGAAAGCTAATCACGGCAGCAGAGGTCATTGCCCAGTACGGCTCATCCAGATCCAGTGCGTAGGCGATGCTCAGCGCCAGGCACATCGCAATAGCGTTGCGCAACGCATAGCGCCACTGGCCGGCGTTCGCCTTAATCCAGGGCAGTTGATCCCAGGCCAGCCACTGAAAATTCATGGCTGGATGGTGATGGTGCAGCTGGTTCCCGCCACCAGGTCTGCATCGGCAGGAAGCGGGTCGAGACGAATACGCACCGGCACCCGCTGCGCCAGCCGCACCCAGGGCACGTTGGGTTTGATATCGGGCACCAGGCCGCTGTCGGTCTCAATGCTCTGGTCATAGATGGCGCGGCCAATGCTATCCACCTGACCCTGCAGCCGCATACCATTGCTGTAGAGCACCACCTGGGCCGCTGCGCCTGGGTGAATATGGCGCAGTTTGGTCTCTTCGAAGTAGCCCATTACGTAGTAAGAGTGGCTGTCGACCAGAGCAAACAGAGGCGAACCCGCGGTGGCATAGTTGCCGGGACGCAGCGTCAGATTGGTGATCCAGCCATCCGCCGGTGCGGTCAGCGTCGTCTGCTGCAGATTCCAGCGCGCCCGTTCCCACTCCGCCTGTGCCGCTTTGGTGCTGGCGGCCGCCGCGCCGGCGCTTAATCGCGCGGCATCAAGGTCCTCTGCGGAGATGATGTTGCGCGGCAGGCTGCTGCGACGGTTAAATTCATGCTGCGCTTTCGCGAGATCCGCCTGCGCTTTGCTGAGCTGGGCGGCGGCATTGTCGAGCGCGATCTGCCACGGCACCGGGTCGAGCGTTAACAGCTGCTGGCCCTGATGCACAAACTGATTGTCTTTGACCTTCAGTTGCGTAATTCGTCCCGACACCTGAGGCGTGATATCCACCAGCTCTGCCCGTACTTTCCCGTCACGGGTCCAGGGCGACTGCATGTAGTAGTTCCAGAGCCAGCCAGCGGCCAGCAGCGCCAGGGCAAACACGATCAGCGTGGAGAAGTATTTTACCGCGTTAAATTTCATATCGATTATCCGTGACCGATGAGCCAGAGTGCGGCGGTAACGCACAGCACAAACAGGGAGAGATCAAACAGGGTGGGATGCCAGACATCGCCGGAGTAGATCCAGCCACGCACCAGAGGGTGGATCAGCAGCCAGAAAAAGAAGCCGAGGATCACCGCTTTAAATATCGGCGGAAAAAACAGTGAGGCACCCACCACCAGATCGGTCAGCGGATTCGCACCTGAAAAAGCAGGAGTGAGCACGTGATAACATCCTTCGTTAACCCAAACGTCAGACTGAAAGCGCTGCCACGTTATCGTGGCCTGGTCCGGGATTTGTAATTTGTCCTGTAAACTCGCAGAATAGTGTAAAATCTGGCTTGATAGCTAGCAAGCTAATTATAAGGAGATGAAATGGATACGCCCCTCGGAACGGATTTATCTCGCCTGGTGCGCATCTGGCGCGCGTTGATTGATCAGCGGCTGAAGCCGCTTGAGCTGACTCAGACTCACTGGGTGACGTTGCACAATATTCATCAACTGCCGCCCGAACAGTCGCAGATTCAGTTAGCCAAGGCGATTGGTATTGAACAGCCTTCGCTGGTGCGCACGCTGGATCAGCTGGAAGAGAAAGGATTAATCACCCGTTCGACCTGCGCCAACGATCGTCGTGCCAAGCGCATTAAGCTGACGCAGCAGGCCGAGCCGATTATCGAACAGGTTGAGAGTGTGATTGATGAGACGCGGGATGACATTTTGTCCGGCATCAGTCGGGAAGAGATCAGTCAGATGGTGACGCTGATCGCCCGGCTTGAGAAAAACATTCTCGAACTTCAGCATAAAGAGAAATAAAAAAACCGACGCCCAGGCGTCGGTTTTTTTGTTAGCTTCATTAGCGAGGTGAAACCGTCACCTGGCTGCCGTTGGATGCCATCACAACACGCTGGCCAACAGAGTAACGCGTGGCGGCCTGTTTCTGAACCACCATGATGGTGTTGCCATCATCCTTACGGATTTCCAGCTCAACGCCATCGGTTTTATTGACTGCGCCCTGTACGCCCTGGCCTGCTACGCCACCCAGAACCGCACCACCGGCTGTCGCCAGGCTACGTCCGCTGCCGCCACCAATGGTGTTACCCAGGAAGCCACCCAGCACCGCACCACCGATAGCACCGATGACATTGCTCTCATCGCCGCCCTGGATTTTTACCGGACGTACTGAGACTAAGGTACCGTACGAAACGCTCTGCACCTGCTTAGCTTCACTGGCACTGTAGGTATCACCCGACAGCGTACTGGTATTGCTACAACCTGCCAGCATCACACCGGCCAGAGCGACCACAATTACACGCTTAATCATTTGAAACTCCTTTAGTCGAGAAGGTGCCACGTTTACCGCTGTATCCTGCTCACAGTATAAGACACAAACCTGGCAAATTAATCCCTGTCCGAATAAAACACGGCTGGACGAAGCATAGACTATGCAGGATCAACAATAATTCAATCGTGGATTAAAAATAGTCCCATTACGTTATCAGTCAGCACGATTGGATAAAAAAGAATTTAATCATAGAATTAGCGATCATTATTTGTCAGGCTAACCGCAGATGAATCGCACCTCCCGCCGGAAGTAAGGAATGGCTATGAAATCAGGACGCTATATTGGGGTAATGTCAGGCACCAGCCTGGATGGAGTGGATGTGGTGCTGGCTGCCATTGATGAAAATATGGTGGCGCAGCAGGCGAGCTACTGCCATCCGATGCCACCAGAACTGCGTCAGGCGATTCTGGCGATATGTCAGGGACAGTCCCTGACGCTGTCGCAGCTCGGCCAGCTTGATACCCGCCTCGGCCAGCTGTTTGCTGAAGCGGTAGTGACATTAATGAAGCGCGAATCGCTTGAAGCCAGCGATATCACGGCGATTGGCTGTCATGGTCAGACCGTCTGGCATGAGCCACAGAGTGACGCACCCAATACGCTGCAGATTGGCGATCATAATCAGATCGTGGCGGCCACCGGCGTCACCGTGGTAGGAGATTTCCGCCGCCGTGACATGGCGCTGGGCGGGCAGGGCGCGCCGCTGGTGCCTGCCTTTCATCAGGCGCTGCTGATGGATGCTTCTGAACGCCGCATGGTGCTGAATATTGGCGGCATCGCCAATCTCTCGCTGCTGATCCCAGGTCAGCCGGTACGCGGCTTCGATACCGGCCCCGGCAATATGCTACTGGACGCCTGGATCTGGCGTAATCAGGCTCAGCCGTATGACAAAGATGCGCAGTGGGCGCGCAGCGGGTCGGTGATTCCGGCACTGCTGGAGGCGCTGCTACGTGAGCCCTGGTTTGCGTTGCCGCCGCCGAAAAGCACCGGGCGCGAACATTTCAACCTCAGCTGGCTGGAGCAGCATCTGCGCTATTTCCCGGGTCTGGCTGCGCAGGATGTGCAGGCTACGCTGGTCGAGCTGACCGCCATCACCATCACGCAGCAGGTGTTACTCAATGATGGCTGCGACCGTCTGCTGGTGTGTGGCGGCGGCAGCCGCAATCCGCTGCTGATGGCACGACTGGCAGCGCATCTTCCGGGAACGGAAGTAACGACTACCGATGCGGCGGGTGTCAGTGGTGACGATATGGAGGCGCTGGCGTTTGCCTGGCTGGCTTTCCGCACGCTCTCCGGCCTGCCGGGCAATCTGCCTGCGGTGACGGGCGCACGGGAAAAAAGCGTGATTGGCGCAATCTTTCCGGCGAATTCACTCTACCGACGCTAAACGGGGAGTCGGGGGCAATCTGCCCCCCGCAGGATGACAGGTGGCCGTCAGGCGGCGCCGGAGAGATGCGTCAGGTTGCGAACGCCAGTAATCACCGAGGCAACCATGGTTTCACGTCGGGTAATCACCTCAACCTGATAAAACCGGCTGCGGTAGGCGATGGAATAGATAACGGGATGGTACTTATTACCTTCTCCGTAGCGGGAGTAGTGCGCTTCAAGCGCACGAGTCGCTGCGAGAATATGGGAGGGTTCTTTATCACCGCGGATGATTTGCTTCATTCAGTTCCTCAAATGCTGTCCCTGGAGTCACGTCGCACGCATGGCGCGTAGCGCTGGCCTAAACACTGAACATCTGACTGCTAAACATTTAATCACTGACTGGGTAATGACTGACTCTGCCGCGGGAAGATGACAGAAAGATGATCCCCCGGGGCTGTTAATTATTTAGCAGCCGCCGGGTGATCCAGCAAGGCAGGAAATTGCAAATTCATCCAAATCGCAGAGGCGGTCAGATCAGCTCCGGCCAGGCCACGGCCGCAACGCCATTGAGTACAGGTTTTGAGAACAGAAAGCCCTGAAACTGGGTCACGCCTGCCGCTTCAAGCCACATCCACTCTTCCGGCTGTTCAATACCCTCGGCGATAACACCGATCTCCAGCGAGGAGCAGCATTTCAGAATGGCATGAATGATCGCCTGCTTCGGCCCACTTTTATGCACATCAGCGATGATGGTACGGTCGATTTTAATCTTGTCGGGCTGAATGCGCGTCAGCAGCGACAGGCCGGCAAAACCGGCACCGAAATCATCCAGCGCCAGGCTGATGCCGGCCGCCTTCAGCTGCCTGATGGCGGCTTCAAAGGCCTCAGGCTGCGAGATAATTTCATTCTCGGTGAATTCAACCATGATCTGCTCTGGCACCAGTCCCTGCGCAGCAATCTCATCCAGCAAAAACGGGACGGCGTCGGGCACTTCCACCAGCGTCATCGGCAGAAGATTGATCGACAGAGTCATTCCCTCAATCCCCAGCTGCTTCGCCTGGGCGAAGGCGATCTTTTTCGACCTCAGATCGAGCTGATAGAGCTGCTCACGTGACAGTCGGGCAAAATAGTCGAGCGGCGGTTCACCCTGCGGGCCGCGCAGCAGCGCTTCCAGCGAGACGATTTCGCAGGCGAAGGGGTCAACGATCGGCTGAAAAGCAAAGCTGACCTCATCCGCAGCCACCAGCGATGCGTTGCCTTCACGCTGTTCTGACTCGTCACAGATAAACGTCCAGCCGCTGGCGGCCGGGATCTCAAAATAGTTCTCTTTTTCCCGCGCTTCGACAAAGGTGCGCAGGAACTGCAGTGCACGATCGGCATAGGTCAGCTGATACTTTGTGGTGCACTTTGCCAGCACCGCCTCCAGTACCATCTCTTTATCATGCAGCCGCAGATCGAACAGCTCCATACCGACGTGGCCAAAACGGCGTGCCGGGGCGTAATCGCGCAGCAGTTCGACCAGATTATGGTGGCGTGGATCCTGGCAAATCCGGCTGTAAACTGCATTGACCGCCGCCTCCGGACCTTCCAGCAGCTGGAAAAAATGCGTGCCATTGAATAATAAAATTCCGGTGACGCTTGAGGATTTATTGATTTTATTCGCTTTCCGCGCCAAACCATTCAGGATCTCAAGCGGCACATGTTCAGTAATGTGGCTGCGATAGATGATTGTCGACAACATAAAGGTTTCCGGAATTTTTTATTTTTTGTTATGGCACCTTACCAGAAGCTTCTTCCGGGGAAAACGAGGGCCAGTACGTCTTTCTCACTCTGATTCTGTTTTAATCAACCGGCAGCGTGGTATTGCCCGTTCCCAGAGAGCGCTGCATAAAAACGGTATCCAGCCAGCGACCCTGTTTAAAACCTACCGAGCGCAGGATACCTGTCATCTCAAAGCCTGCGGCGCGATGTACGGCAATCGAGCCCTGGTTCTCGCTGTCGCCGACGTTGGCGATCAACTGGCGGAACCCTGCCTGCTCAGCCCAGCGGATTACATGGTTTAACAGGCGCGAACCGGCTCCGCGCTTCTGAAATCCGGGATCGATATAAATTGAGTCCTCCAGCGTATGCCGGTAGGCATGGCGCGGGCGATAAGGCGTCAGATAGCAGAACCCACGTACTTCTCCGTCGCTGACAGCGATAAACCACGGCAGGCCCGCCTGCTGAATCTTCCGCATCCGCTCGCCAATCTCTGCCGCGTCGGGCGGCACTGTCTCAAATGAGCCGGTGCCGTTAAGGACATGCCAGGCGTAGATCTGCTGAATCGCCGTGATGTGGCGTTCATCTGCCTCAAAAATTTCCATTATGCGGTTTTGCCCCGAAAGTCTGCACCTGGTGGAAAAACAACGGTATAGCGGGCGATGTGAGGGCGCAATATAAATATTACGCGCTCATGAAATTTTATGAGTGCGTCATTCTCCAGGATTATTCCTGGCAGGAAGCAGATAAAAAATCACGTCGGTTTAGTGCCACTACTGAATGGTAATTAAGCCTATTCTGAAAACAGCGTCAGCCGGATGATCCGGGCCGGCGTTAAGGCTATTATCGTCGCGGTTCTGATGAGGTTGATTTATTAACTGGAGGCGCAGCGTGATGCGATTTGTTGATTTTCTGAATAGTAAGCAGGGGCTGCGTGCAGCAAGAAATCACTGCTTTGAATTAAATGGTGTGGTACTGGGCCATTTTACTGCGTTATTCCTGTATGATAACCAGATTATTTTTACCAAAGATGGTAAGCAGTGTGCTGTGCCTTATTATCTGGGTCCCGAAGAAGATTTACTTCAGCAGAAAATAAATCCACGCATTAAAAATATCCGCGCGATCTGAACGGACGCCGCGATGAGTTTATCGCTTCAGCCATAACACCTGCGTAATATTTCCTCATTCCCCGGGCGATAATATTGGCACTGTCTGGTAAATAGCATCGACGCTATTTCTAACTTCCCTGTTTTCTGCCAACCTATTCGTTTACGCCTGCTTATTTAGCCGACTCGCTGCTGTTCTGCGCGGGTGCAATAAACAGCAACAGCAGGGCGCTGACCGCAAACAGCGTCAATGCCGTACTGGCACCCAAAGAGGCGTAGAGCTGACCAAACAGCAGCGATCCCGCTACCTGGCCCACCGCCAGCATAAAGAACAGGATGCCGACGCCGGTCGCCGGATCTTCAGCAGTGGCGCGTGCGCCCCACACCAGCAGCACGCCCGATAGCGTGACGTAACCTGCGCCACAGCAGGCAACCGCGATCGCTAAGCCGGTGGATTCGCCCCGACTCCAGGCCAGCACCAGCAGTGGCACTGCCATCCCGCACAGTGAGAATCGGTATACACCCTTCAGCCCGATACGGGCAGCGACCGGCCCGGTTGCCGCACCGACGATGCCTGCGCCTCCGGCAATCAGCCAGAGTAAGCGGGCGGTCTCCTCATCAACACCGACATGCTGTCGCAGCAGCGCTGACCCAAAGCTCCACCAGGCTGCACTGACCAGACCCGAAATCAACGCAATACTCATCAGACGATGCATGGAGCGGCGATAAAGCCGCTGGTGCCAGTGACGCACTCTGGTGGGGCGGCTGGCGGCGTCACCCGATAACACGCGCATCACCGGCAGCACACAGGCCAGCGACAGCAAAGCGAACAGCAGACAGGCGGCACGCCAGCCGCCGGGCAGAACGCTCAGGATGACCACCGTCAGGATAATGCCCGCGCTGGTGCCGGCATTGATCAGGGTATTGATGCGCGGCTGACCCGCAGCAGGAATTCGATCACTGACCGCCGCCGCCAGTGCGGGTGAAGCCAGACCGGCACTCAATCCGGCAATAAAGAGTCCGGCCGCCAGCAGCAGCGTTGATGAGGCACAGGCGAGCAGCAGCAGACCCGCCGTCGCACTGAGTGAGGCCAGCAGCGCCGTCAGCCGGGTGCCATAGCGATCCGCCAGCGCGGCTGCGGTAAGAATGGTGAGGCAATATGCCACAAAGCTGCAGGCTGACAGCATACCCGCCTGCTGCGGGTTGAACGGGATCTCCGCTGAGATAGCGGGCAGCATCAATCCCCATGAGAAGCGCGCCATGCCATAGGTCACGGCGATCAGGCTGAAGCCGGTCAGCGCCAGCGCGATGGGCGATCTCATCCTGTCGCCCTGTTCTGAAGTAACTGACTGACGACCTGCGCCGCCTGTTGAGCAGCGGCGGGACCGGTAATCAGCGCCGTGGTAATGGCACCCTCAAAGAGTATCCAGATAGCATCACTCAGCGACTTATTTTCAGCACCGCGCAGATGCGTCACACAAAGGGTGATATAAGCCCGCATCGTGGCCCGGAAGGCTAGCGCCTGAGCGGCCAGTTCACTGTCCCGCTCGGCATACTCTCCCCAGGCTTTCAGAAAGAAGCAGCCACGGGCACCGTTCGCTGCCGTCCACTCGCCCAGCACCCTGAACAGATGCGCTATCGCATCAGGCTGTTGCGGTGGCAGCAGATCGGCCATAAAGCGCTGCTCGCGCGCGTCGAGTACCGCTGCGGTCAGCGCTTCGCGTGAGGCGAAGTGATGATAGAGCGTGCGGGTAGAGACGCCCGCTTCGCGACAGATATTGTCGGTGCTGGTGGCGTGGAAACCGTGGGTGTAGAAGAGCCGCTCGGCGGCCTGGATGATATCGTTTCTCTTATTCATGCTTTAAAAGTAAACCGATCGTTTTACTTTTTCAAGCCGGTCGCTGTTAATTACGCCCGCTGGTATTGATAAATCCCTGATGCCAGGGGGAGCTGGCGTTCCGCTTAAAGGCACGCTGTGCACCACTTTCACTCTTATTCAGGTTCAGTTTATCAATACTCATAAATACCCCTGCGGGGATGATATTTTTCAGCTTCTGCTCTAATCATATCTGAGTAGCGCGTCACCCCTGGCGCGCAGGTTGATTTTATAAGGTATTGTTTTTAAGGTATTTTTTTTGATTTTTGCTTTTTTTAATGATGCATTAGCAGTATAAATGTAAGCGGGGCGACAGTGAGGGTGAGGGCGTTACAGCGCGTGGAATGCCTGAAGCGACATAAGCAATGAAAAAGGGCATATTCTCAAAGTCAGCCAGACTTACGCAATAAAGTGGTTTTAGGGATAATTCTCAGTTAGTTTAATAAAGCTTCAGATTACAAAAAAAACCTCTTACGAATTTTGGTTCGTTTTTTAAGATACATACAGCAACTATCAGGATGACTACCATGCTCAAAGCCAGCTACTATTATCTGTGCCCGCGTCCCATGGGTGGGTGGATTTTACACAAAGAAGGTTGCGTTAATCTGTCAAAGAACGATAAACGCGTTTTTATTGGTTCGCTTTATACCCGCCAGCAGGCGCTGGCCGTGGCGAAAGTCCATCACGCTAATGCCATACTCTGTAATGCCTGCCTGAGCACTTTTATTTGCCCGACCAGCAGCACGGCAATTAAACCGGCACGCGCGGCAACGCCAACCCGCCATACGCCAAAACATTAATTTGTATGCAGGCAGTTATTGTTCTGCTGTGGCAGAAGGATAATAAAGGGAATTAATGCTGCGGGCCGGTTAGAATAAAAAAAGGCAGCGTAAAGACGCTGCCCTGTTCTTTATTTAAGCCTGTTTAGGCTGGCCATTTGAAGCGGTAATTCCGCCATCGACCGGCAGATTAACGCCGGTAATATAACTGGCTTCATCGCTGGCAATAAAGAGAATGGCACGGGCGATATCATCCGCTTCACCGGCCCGGCGCAGTGGAATACGGTCGTAAAAGCGCTCCAGCAGCGCCTGATCCTGTTTGGCATCTTCGGTCAGATCGGTAAAGGTAAAGCCGGGACAGATTGCATTGACTCGTACGCCATCTGCGCCGTAGTCCATCGCCAGCGCACGGGTGAAGTTGGTAATCGCCCCTTTAGCCGCGTTGTAGATGCTCATGCCCCAGTCGCCGCCTAAACCGGAAACGGAAGAGATGTTAACCACGTTGCCTTTGCTCTTTAACAGGGCAGGCATGAAATAGTGTACGCCGTGGAAAACCCCATCAAGGTCAGTTTTCATCAGGGTTTTCCATGCGTCGAGGTCGACTTCATGGATGCGGCCCTGCACGATGACGCCGGCGTTATTTACCAGTACGTCAACACGGCCATACTTCTTCAGCACGGTTTCTGACAGCTGTTTAACCTGTGCGGCTTCTGAGACGTCGCAGGCAGCCACCAGGTGATCGCCTGGCGTCATGTCGGCCAGCGTCTCTTCCAGTTTCTGCGCGGTACGGCCCACCAGCACCACTGATGCACCCTCTTCAGCGAAGCGTTTTGCGCTGGCTTCGCCAATGCCGGATCCGGCACCTGTCACAACCACAACTTTCTGCGTAAATCTGGACATTATGCCTCCTTTTCAGCATCAATTCTCACTGTTAACAACCGGTTAAGCCTGGCAGCGATCGCCAGAAACACAAGCGCAGCGCGAAATGCGCTGCGCCAGATGACTGCTTTTTAACCGGGTGAGCGGCTATGGACGTCTGAACAGGGCGAAGCTGCGTCCTTCCAGTTCAAAATCCTTCTCTTTGGTGATCACCAGACCGCGCTTCGCGGTGTCGCTGGTGGTCAGTTCCAGCACCCAGCCGCCTTCACCAAACTGCGGGATCTGGAACGGTACATTGCCTTCAAACGGATTGAACAGCATCAGGACGTCGTGCCAGATGCCTTCCTCGGTCTGGAGGTCCGGTCGGCCGATATAGACGCCCAGCGTTGATCCCTCATCCCACTGCTCAGCCTGCTGGAAGCCGCCACCGGCGTTAAACCATTTAATATCCATGCCATCACGCCAGTTTTCACGGCGCAGTAACGGCTGCTGAGCACGTAACGTCAGGATCTGGCGGGTGAACTCGCGCAGCGCCTCGGCAGATTCCGGCAGGTTATCCCAGTGTACCCAGGAGATTTCGCTGTCCTGGCAGTAGCCATTGTTGTTGCCCATCTGGCTGCGGCCAAACTCGTCGCCCGCCAGCAGCATTGGCGTACCGTGTGAGAAGATCAGCGTGGCGAGGAAGTTGCGCTTCTGACGCTCGCGCACCGCGTTGATGCCTTCATCATCGGTCGGGCCTTCAACCCCGTAGTTGTAAGAGCGGTTGTCGTTGTGGCCGTCGTTGTTGTCTTCGCCATTCTCCGCGTTATGTTTGTCGTTGTACGACACCAGATCGTTGAGGGTGAAGCCATCGTGCGCGGTGATAAAGTTGACGCTGGCCCATGGACGACGACCGTGCTGATCGTAGAGATCGCCGGAACCCAGCAGGCGGGCAGCAAAGTCTGTGGAGACGTTGTTGCCTTTCCAGTAGTCACGCACCGTATCGCGATACTGATCGTTCCATTCTGCCCAGCCTGGCGGGAAGCTGCCCACCTGATAGCCGCCCGGACCGATATCCCACGGTTCACCAATCAGCTTTTTCTGCGACAGGACCGGGTCCTGCATGATGGCATCGAAGAAGCCGCCGCGCGGGTCAAAACCATCAGGCTCGCGACCGAGAATGGTACCCAGATCGAAACGGAAGCCGTCGATATGCATTGATTCTGACCAGTAACGCAGCGAATCGAGCACCATCTGCAGCACACGCGGATGCGAGGTGTTGACGGTGTTACCGGTACCGGTGTCGTTAATGTAATAGCGATGCTGGTCTGGCAACGTACGGTAATAGGAGAAGTTATCGATGCCTTTAAACGACAGCGTTGGCCCCAGCTCATTCCCCTCGGCGGTGTGGTTGTAAACCACGTCGAGGATCACCTCAATACCGGCATCATGGAAGGCTCGCACCATATCACGGAAGCCCTGAATGCCGCGCGGCCCAAAGTAGCGGGTGGCGGGGGCAAAGAAGTTCAGCGTGTTATATCCCCAGAAGTTTTTCAGCCCTTTATCCAGCAGGTGCTGGTCATCCGGGAACCAGTGTACCGGCAGCAGTTCGACCGAGGTAATGCCCAGGCTTTTAATGTAGTCGACGGTCGATTTGTGGCTCATGCCGTCAAAGGTGCCGCGCATTTCAGGTGGCAGGGCGGTGTTGAGCTGCGTGAAGCCCTTAACGTGGGTTTCATAGATAACGGTTTTCGGCCACGGCACATTCGGGCGGTTTTTATCCTGCCAGTCGAATTCGTTGGGATCGATCACCCGGCACTTTGGCGTAAACGGCGCGCTGTCGCGGCTGTCGAAGGTCAGATCTTTATCGTCATGATAGAGATCGTAAGCGAAGTGCGCTTCGTTCCACGCGATGTCACCCGCCAGTTCACGGGCGTAGGGATCGAGCAGCAGCTTTGTTCGGGTTAAAGCGATGACCATTTTCCGGGTCATAAGGGCCATAGACGCGATAGCCATAAAGCGCGCCGGGCTGCAGGCCCGGAATATAGCCGTGCCATACTTCATGGGTATATTCCGGCAGCTCCAGACGGGCAATTTCCGTTTTACCGCTGGGATCGTACAGACAGAGTTCAACCCGCTCGGCGTGGGCGCTGAACAGGGCGAAGTTCACGCCCTGACCATCAAAGTTGGCCCCCAGTAAATGGCTGTATCCCGCCGTAATTTCAAAACGCTGACTGTTTGACATTTATGCCTCGTTATTCAATGAACAGATTGACGCGTAATAAAAAAGTTCTTTCCGGAATTCACTGTGCCACCAGCACGGCACACCACTGCGATGCCAGCCCGGTAAGCGGCAACTGGTCGCCCGCAGCCACCGTTTTACCGGTCAGCACATCCTGGTAGCGGCGCTGGCTCAGTACGGTGGGCAGCGCAATGACCGTGTCAGCCCAGCGCGCAGCGGGCGGCTGGTCGAGATTCTCCGGAAGCTGGTTAAAGACCCGGCGTGACACAACCACTATCACCGCCTGATCCTGTTTGGTGCGGGCAAAGGCCAGCACATTATTCTGCTGCTCGCCCTCTGCCGACAGTGCCAGATAGTCACCGTGGCGGAACAGGGCAGGCTGCTGCTGACGCAGCGTCAGCAGCGTCACAATCGCCTGCTGATTGACCTGACCACGCAGCCAGTGCGCCTCGCTGCCGTCGTGCTGTGGCGCGTTAAGCATCGCCGCCAGCGCGTCGAAATCGGGTTCGCGGCGGTTATCCGGATCGACCAGGCTGAAGTCCAGTGCCTCGCTGCCCTGATAAATATCGGGTACGCCAGGCGCCGTAAGCTTCACCACAGTCTGGGTCAGGCTGTTAACCAGACCGGCACGCATAAAGGGTTGCAGCGACTGGCAGAAGTCACTGAGGAAGGTGCTGTTGGCGGGCGCAAGCAGGTGACGGGCATAGTCCAGCACTGCCTCCTCATAGGCGTCGTTGTTGTCGGCCCAGTCGGTACGCAGCTTGGCTTCACGCAGCGCTTTTTCCACATAGACCACAAAGCGGGCTTCCAGCGCCGCCAGACCTTCCGCATCCTGCGGCTGCAGGGTGGTTGGCCAGACGCCCGCCAGCGCTTCATACAGCATCCACTCCACGGCCGGTTCGGGTGCCGGACCATCTTTCAGGCGTACGACCTGATCGTGGTTCATCTCCCGCCAGCGGTTGACGCATTCCGCCCAGCGTTGCGGCGCTTCGGTAAGGGTATAGAGTCGCGCACGCGCATCTTCACCGCGCTTGGTGTCGTGCGTGGAGGTGCCCGACAGCGCATCGGGTTGATGTTCGCGCCGCGCCTGCATTTCAGCGTGAAACTGATCCAGCGAGAAGTGGCGCGCCAGCGGTTCAGCGCCGACTTCATTCAGCGCCAGCGCCATGTGCTGACGGAAGAAGAGGGTATCTTCCACCGATTTCGCCATCAGCGGTCCGGTCAGCTGCTGGAAGCGGGTGCGGAATTGCGTGGCATCGTCGCGAGCGGAGTCGGCAACCTCTGCGCGCAGAATATGGGTCAGGAAATCAAGCGCCTGACTGTCGGGCGCATGGGCACTGGCTTTGACCTCGCTGACCACCTGTTGCAACAGCGCGGTGTCGGCTGGCGTCAGGCCCTGCGGCGTACCGTAGGTGCGATAGACCGGGAACGCCACCAGCAGTTCACGCAGCGCATTCTTCAGTTCCGCCTCCGGCTGTGGCGTGCCTTCTGCGTCGGCAATCTTCAGTGCCAGCTGCAGTAACCGGTTAAATTCACCGGCAAAATTGCGGTTTGCCATCAGCAGTTTGGCGGCGCGTAGCTCCGCTTTCATATCAACGGTTTTACCGATGACGGCCTGATACGCTTTGCGCAGTCCGCTCAGCTGATCGCTGTCGACCAGCAGATTGGCGAGTGCGGCCATAAATTCATATCCGGTGGTGCCGGAAACCGGCCATGCATCAGGCAGCTGTTCATTGTCACCCAGGATTTTCTCCACGGTGAGATAGCAGTCGGGACCGGCAGCCTGGCGTAACTGTTCCAGATAGCCGTGCGGATCGGCCAGGCCATCCACGTGGTCGACGCGTAGGCCCTGCACCGCACCGCTGTGAACCAGCTCCAGGATCAGCTGATGCGCGGCATCGAAGACCGTTTTGTCTTCCACGCGCACGCCTGCCAGACCGGTGACTTCAAAGAAGCGACGGTAGGAGAGATCGTTGGGCGCATCGCGCCACGACATCAGCCGCCACGGCTGCTGGTCATGCAGTTCAGCAATCTCCGCCGCGTCGCGGAGGGCGAGTACCGCTTCTTCCCGATCCTGCCAGGTCTCAGGTGCCAGCGGATAGAAATTGTCGAAGTAGGCCAGCGCCGGTTTGCCGGTCTGCGGATCGCGCTTCACGCTGATCTCGCCGTTGGCCAGCACCGCCTCAAAGGTGTCACCGAGGAACGGCAGCGTCAGGCGGCGTGACCAGTCGATATCGAAGTAATGCGCATAGCGGCTCTGTTCGCCATGCTCAATGACGTCGCGCCACCACGGGTTCTCCAGCGAGGCGGCCATATGGTTGGGCACGATGTCGAGGATCAGCCCCAGCCCGGCCGCTTTCAGCGCAGCAGCCATGCGATCAAATCCTTCACGGCCGCCAATCGACGGCTCGATCTGGTTAACGTCGGTCACGTCATAGCCGTGGGTCGATTCAGCAGTAGCGCTGAAGATCGGTGACGCGTAAAGATGGCTGATACCCAGCTGTTTCAGGTAGGGCACCAGCGCCGCCGCACGGTCAAACGTCATGCCGTTGCGGAACTGAATGCGGTACGTTGCGGTTGGAATATTCATTCTGCTTCTCTCTTAGCCAGGCGAACCACGATAGCGTTGGGAATCAGTTCGCTGGCGGCCTGCGGCCAGGCAAACAGCGTTTCGCCGGGCAGATCGGGGATCGGCTGTGTGCTGTCACCGACGTTCAGCGCCAGTGACAGCGTGCCCTGCGGGAAGTCCCAGCGCACCGCGAGGAAACCTTCCGCCGTTTTCACCACCTGACCGGCATCGCCACCGGCGGTCTGCAGCAGCGGCACGATATGTTGCTGACGCAGGGCCAGCAGCTGACGCGTCAGCGCCAGCCACTGCTGACCTTCCGGCGTTTCTGTTCGCTGCCAGTTAAGCTTCGACTGTTCAAAGGTGGTGACATCGTTGGGATCCGGCACAGTTTCGCCGTGACCGGCATGGCCTTCAAACTCTCTGGCGCGACCTTCACGCACCGCTTTGGCCAGATCGCCGTGGAAATCGGTGAAGAACAGGAACGGCCGGGTTTCGCCATACTCTTCACCCATAAACAGCAGCGGAATATGAGGCGAGACCAGTAACATCGCCAGCAGCACCTGGGTGCGCTCTGCGCCGGCCAGGCTGATGAGCCTTTCGCCCTGCGCACGGTTGCCCGTCTGGTCATGGTTCTGGATGAAGTCGACAAAGGCGACCGGCGGCTGGCTGCTGCTTTTCACGCCGCGTGGCTCGCCCGACTGCGGCGAGACTTCACCCTGATAGACAAAGCCTTCTGCCAGCGCCCGCGCTACCCGCTGTTCCGGCTGGTCGGCAAAATCCTGGTAATAGGCGTGGCTTTCACCGGTTGCCAGCACATGCACGGCGTTGTGGAAGTCATCGTTCCATTCGCCAGTAAACAGCGGAGCGTCCCCGTTTTCGTCACGCGGATGCAGGAAGGTGACGTTACGGCAATCTTCGGTGGTCAGATGAATAGGGCGATCGGTAATCGTGGCGCGGATGCGCTCAGCAATGTCAATCAGCACATGCTTGTCGCTGGGATCGTCAATCTGATCGATGGCGTCAAAGCGCAGGCCATCCAGATTAAACTCCTGCAGCCAGTAGAGCGGCGCTTCCACGATATAGCGGCGCACCGCATCAACGTCATAGGCGATACCGGCGCCCCACGGCGTCTGGCGCTCTTTGTGGAAGAAGTCTGGTGAGAGCAGCGGCAGATAGTTGCCCTCCGGGCCGAAGTGGTTCAGCACGATATCCAGCACTACCGACAGACCGTGGCCGTGTGCTGCGTCAATAAAGGCTTTAAAATCATCGGGTGTGCCGTAGGCGGCATGCGGTGCATAGAGCAGCACGCCATCGTAGCCCCAGCCGCGATTACCGCCGAACTGCGACACTGGCAGCACTTCAATCATGGTAATGCCGGTTTCAGCCAGCGTTGGCAGCTTCTCAATCGCCGCCCGGAAGGTGCCCTCAGGCGTAAAGGTGCCGATGTGCAGTTCATAGACCACCGACTCCTGCCATGGACGACCCTTCCAGCTCGTGTTCTGCCACTGATAAGCGTCAGGATCGATCACCAGCGACGGGCCATTGACCTCTGCTTTCTGAGCGCGGGCGGCGGGATCGGGCACCGCTGTACCATCGGCCAGCACATAATCATATTCGGCATTGGCTGCCACACCAGCGACCTGAGTTTCAAACCAGCCGTCAGCCTGCGGCGTCATCTCAATGTCTTTACCGGAGAGCCGCAGCGTCACGCGTTGCTGACCGGTTGCCCAGAGGCGGAAACGCACCTCGTCGCTGGCAACCCGTTCAGCGCCCCAACTTTTAAAAAAAGATTTGGATTCCATTCAGTTGCCTCATTTAGCCTGGAAATGCGCGATGGTGGCCACCGCACGAAAAGGATGTCGATGACGCAAGCGTCAAAAAATCTTAAAGCTATCAGCGAGACCAGGAGGCCAGGTGGGCTGGCGCGTCTCTTCAGTCAGAAAGCCGGACTGGTATTCAGCGTGGTGTGGCGGAAAACGGGCCGTGAGACCGCTTCCACGCGGCATACAGAGAGTAATCATAGACTAAGATGTTGCAATCGCAGGGCGGCGGGAGGTGGAGAGGCATTAATTTGCGTTAATTGCTGTGAATCTGCATCCGGCGGGGCGAAAGCAGGAACCAGGCGCAGAAAAGCCTGCCGGATGGCGCCGATTCGCTATAAGCTAATGCGCGATGGCGCAGGTCGCTCCGGATGACCTGCGGCGCTGAACACTTCAGAAGGATGTTACGTGAGGAAAAGAGTTCTGTTAGCCGCGTTGTTGTTGCTGGTCTCCGCCTGTTCTAACCGGGTCGGACACAAGCTGGACAGCAGTAATCTGCAGCAAATTCATGCCGGTCAGACGACCAAAGCCCAGCTGATCGCGCTGTTTGGTCAGCCTGACAGTGAAACACCTTACCCGGACGGGCAGCGGTTGCTGAAGTGGACCTACAGCGAGGCGCGCACCCTGAATACCACCGAAGGGCAGACGCTGACCGTGCAGATGAAAAATGACAAAGTGCTGAACTATGCGCTGAGTAAAAGTTAATGCGCTGAGCAAACGTGAATCACGGCGGCGGCAGATCGCCACCGCGTATTCTGGTTACTGCCCGCCGCTCTGCTGTGCATCCCGGCTGTCGGGGCGCGGCTGAGCCAGACGGGCAAAATCGGATCCTGCCGGATGCTGATAAATCTGCAGCTCAAAGTGGCGGGCCATCGCGTAGATATACTCAAAGATCGCTGCCTGAGTATTTTCATAATCGGCCCAGAAAATAGAGGAGGTGAAGCAGTAAATCTCCACCGGCAATCCATCCGGCGACGGTTTCAGCGGTCGCACCACGATATACATCTCTTTCTGAATGTCGTCACGCTGCGCCAGCCAGGCGGTCAGGTATTTACGGAACACCATCAGATTGGTGATACCGTTCTCCATAAACCAGCGGTCGCCCACGGCATTGATATCACGTCCATCCAGCAGCTCAGTGATCGATTCGCCAGCGAGGCGGATCTGGCTCATCGCCTGCAGCATCTCCTGATTCACAAAGGTGATCGACTTCTGATCAAGATAAAAGCTGCGCATGATGCGGCGTGCGCCCGAGGAGAACATCGCCTGCCAGTTGGTGTAGGTCTCGGTCAGGAAGTTCTTGGTCGGGATGCGCGAAATGGTGTTGTCCCAGTTGCGGATGGTGATGGTATGCAGAGCAATATCGATCACTTCACCACTGATATTTCTGTCCGGCATCTCAATCCAGTCGCCCAGTTGCAGCACATCGTTAGAGGAGAGCTGAATATTCGCCACCAGCGACAGCAGCGTATGCTGGAAAATCAGCATCAGCACCGCGGCGACCGCACCCAGCGAGGAGATGATAATCGCCGGCGACTTGTTGGACATAATCGCCAGAATCATGATCGCGGCGATAATATGCACCAGAATTTTGCCGATCTGGATATAGCCTTTGATCGAGTGATTCTTGCGTTTTGATTTGCGCGAATAGGAGTTGTTAACAATCTCCAGCACTTCGTTGAAGAAGATCGACAGATAGACAAAAAACAGGATGCCGCAGATGGTCTGAATCGCCACTTTCAGATTTTCAGGCAGGCCCGGCATAAACTGCAGGAAATTGTAGACCACAATCACCGGCACAAAATTTGACAGCTTCTGAGAGAGGCGGACATCTTTATCCAGCGGCACGCCCTTTTTTGTGGCTGCTGAAAAAGACCTTCCTGATCACTTTGACGATGAAAAATTTGCAGATCAGGTGAGTGACCATCCCGGCCATAATCAGCAGCAACAGGCTGAAGCTGATCGACAGTACCCTGTTTCCCTCAATAAAACTCATCAGACTCTGAATGTAATGCATGATAACCACGTGCAAAAAAGATAAGGGGCGAATTCAACCACAGCACGGGGACGGTTGTTAAGCGCCGAATGCGTTCAGGCTGAGCCGCACCGCTTTTTTTGCGTAACGGCGCGCTGACAGCACCCTCCATCCTGCGGATTGTTACCTTCTCTGGTGCAACACTCAGATAAACGCCGCGCTGGCCGATAACAGCTTTATCTCCTCTGATATGAGCCTGCGGACATGCTTAAAAATCTTAAAATCACTCACGGTATCGCTGCTGTTCTGGTGGTCTTTGTGACGTTACTGACCCTGACCGGATTTCTGTTCTATAACGGCGTCTCAAAAGCCGACAAAAACTTCGTGGCGGCAGAGCAGCTTACGCTGCAGCAGCAGCACCTGAGTGACGCGGTAAAAACCCTGATCAAAACCCGCGTCACCATCAACCGCGTGGCAATCCGTTTCCTGAAAAATCAGCAGGATCCAAAATCACTGGCAGCCATGGCTGCGCTGCTGGAGCAGGCTGGAAAGTCTGCTGCTGCTGCCGATGCGGACTTCAAAGCCTGGCAGGCGCTGCCGCGCAAAGAGGGCCAGGGTGAAGCCCAGGCGACGCAGGTGCAGACCGCCTACCAGCAGATGCGTGACACCATGCTGGCCTCCATTACCTTTCTGAAGCAGGGCAACTACGCGGGCTACGGCAACCTTGAAGCACAGGCGGCGCAGGACCAGCTCGACAGTGCCTATGAGGCCTGGCGTGCAGTGAACATCCAGCTGATGAAAGCGTCCTCGGAGCATAACCAGCGTAGCCTGACGGATGCGCTCTGGGCGCTGCTGACTATTGGCCTGATCACCGGCGTGATTGGGGTCGCGGTCTGGATTGGGCTGCAGAAATTGCTGATTGGCCCACTGGGCAGGCTGACCGACCATATGCGCGCCATTTCAGGCGGCGATCTGACCTCCGATATTCAGCATGAAGGCCGCAATGAGATGGGTCTGCTGATTCAGGAACTGCAGCAGATGCGCGATGCGCTGGTGGTGACCATTACCTCGGTCGATGACGCCACCCGCTCTATCTTTACCGGTGCAGCGGAAATCTCTGCGGGCAGCACCGATCTCTCTTCCCGTACCGAACAGCAGGCTGCCGCGCTGGAACAGACCGCAGCCAGTATGGAGCAGCTCACCTCAACGGTGAAACTCAATGCAGACAATGCGCAGCAGGCGACCACGGTAGCGAAAGAGGCTTCAGCCACGGCCATGCAGGGCGGTGAGACTGTCGCCCGGGTCATCGCCAATATGGATCAGATCAGCGAAAGCTCGAATCAGATTGCCGGTATCATCGCCATTATCGACAGTATTGCCTTCCAGACCAATATTCTGGCGCTGAACGCCGCCGTTGAAGCCGCGCGTGCCGGTGAACAGGGTCGTGGATTTGCAGTGGTAGCGGGTGAAGTGCGCTCGCTGGCCGGACGCAGCGCCAGCGCCGCCCAGGAGATCCGGGGACTGATCGACCGCTCAGCCGAGCGAATTAAAACCGGTGCCGGTCATGCTTCTCAGGCGGGCGTCGCGATGGAGAGCATCGTGACGTCGGTGAGTCGTGTCACGCAGCTGATCGAAGAGATTGCGGCCTCCTCGACTGAACAGACCCGTGGCATTGAGCAGGTCTGCAAAGCGGTCTCGGAAATGGATGGTGTGACGCAGCAGAACGCCGCGCTGGTGGAGGAGTCCGCGACTGCCGCCGCCTCACTGGAAGAGCAGGCGAGCTACCTGCGTAAAACGGTATCGGTATTCAAAACCGGCACTCTGCAGGTGGCGTTCTCTGCTGCGCCGGTGGCGAAAGCCCTTGCCGTGCCAAAACTTCAGCCTGCCCGCCTGGCGGACAACGATAACTGGCAGACCTTCTGATAAAAAAAACCGCCCCAAGGGCGGTTTTTTATTTTGTGACGCGGCATGCGGCATCGTGCCGCTGACATCAGGCCGGGACGGACTGTGCCTTCTGGCTGCGCGACCAGACGCGGTGCGCTTTCATCGCCTGAGTGAACTCAGACATCAGCGCGCTCTCCGCCGAGTCGCCCTGCACAATACCTTCTTCCTGATCCGCATCTTCCAGACCGAACTGCGCTTTAAAGCGGCGCGCTTCCCCCACCAGACCAATCACCTTGAGGTGCTTGTAGGCTTCCAGCAGGAAGTAACGGGCATCGCCGCTCAGCAGCAGGGCATCGATATTGCCATCCGGCACCATCACCGCATCAAAGGTCAGAGAGGGCAGACCGGCGAACGTCGCATCGACCGGCAGCACTGAACCGTCATCGGCGCGCACCTGGCCCATATGCGGAGCCAGCAGTTTGGCGTGAACACCCACCGCTTTCAGCGCCTGCAAAATCGCCAGCACATCAGCCGCCTTCACACCATCGCTGAGCAGCAGTGCGACCTGGCGACCTTTGATCTCGCCATCCGGAATGGCGTAGAGGCTCAGGCTGTCATCTTTAGTCAGGCCATTCACCGGCGCAGGCGGCTGAATGTTGAGCTGCTCATCCGTCAGAGCGAGTCCCAGGTTATCCGCTACGCCCTGCGCCAGTTTAGTATCGATGCGTGCCAGATGATCTACCACACGCTCACGGATATAAGCACGCGCCACTTTACTCAGTTCAAACGAGTAGGCACCAATGATGTGCTGCTGCTCGACTTCAGTCTGGCTCAGCCAGAACAGGCGCGGCTGCGCATAGTACTCACCAAATGAGGGGCTGCGCTCGCGCACTTTATGGCCCTCAATCCGCTCCTGATAGCTCTCGAAGCCGCCGCCTTCTGCAGCAGGTGGAGTTTCACGCGGCCAGTTATCGTTGATCGAGTTCGGCTCGTAGTTCGCCGGATTGGTGTCGATATCCTGACGATGCATGCCCTGACGCTGGAAGTTATGGTACGGGCAGGTCGGACGGTTGATCGGGATCTCATGGAAGTTCGGTCCGCCCAGACGACTGATCTGCGTATCGGTATAGGAGAACAGACGACCCTGTAACAGCGGATCGTTGGAGAAATCGAGGCCCGGCACGATATGGCCCGGGTGGAACGCCACCTGCTCGGTTTCAGCAAAGAAGTTGTCCGGGTTACGGTTAAGTACCATCTTGCCGACAATCTCAACCGGCACCAGCGCTTCCGGGATCAGCTTGGTTGCATCCAGAATATCGAAGTCAAATTTGAACTCATCCTCTTCCGGGATCAGTTGCAGGCCCAGTTCATATTCCGGGAAATCACCCGCTTCAATCGCTTCCCACAGATCGCGGCGATGGAAATCGGGATCGCGACCGGTCAGTTTCTGCGACTCGTCCCACAGCAGCGACGCTTTACCGGCCACCGGCTTCCAGTGGAAACGGACAAAGGTCGCTTTACCTTCAGCGTTAATCAGGCGGAAGGTGTGAATACCAAAACCTTCCATGGTGCGATAGCTGCGCGGAATACCCCGATCAGACATCGCCCAGATAACGTTGTGCATGGTTTCCGGCTGCAGAGAGACGTAATCCCAGAAGGTGTCATGGGCGCTCTGGCCCTGCGGGATTTCGTTATGCGGTTCCGGCTTAACGGCATGCACAAAGTCAGGGAATTTATGCGCATCCTGAATAAAGAACACCGGCGTGTTGTTGCCCACCAAGTCAAAGACACCCTCTTCGGTGTAGAACTTGGCGGCGAAACCGCGAATGTCACGCACGGTATCAGCCGATCCGGCACCGCCCTGAACTGTAGAGAAACGCACGAAAACCGGCGTGGTCTGCTCGGGATCGCTGAGGAACTGCGCTTTGGTCAAATCTTTCAGGGAGCGGTAAGGCTGAAAATAGCCATGTGCGGCTGAGCCACGGGCATGAACAATACGTTCCGGGATACGCTCATGGTCAAAGTGCGTGATTTTCTCACGCATAATAAAGTCTTCTAGCAGCGTCGGACCGCGCGAACCGGCACGCAGTGAGTTTTGATCGTTGGCGATGCGTGTGCCCTGGTTGGTGGTGAGGGCGCGGTCGGTGCCGTTTTTGCGGCTGGCTTCAAGCTGGTCAAGTTTGGCGTTGTGCGTCTGAGGCGCTTTCAGACTGCCTGGGGCGGTGGGCTGCTTGCCTGGCGGAGTCGGTTCGGCTGGGGGGCTGATGCGAACCATCTTTTGGTGCCAGTGAACCCAGACCCGGCTCTGAGGATTCCGGACCGGTGGTCGGGGCGCGCTCGCTCAGGGGTTTCTTCTCTGTTTCTTTCGACATTAATTCATGCTCCAGCTGTTATTTTACTTTCGACGACACTAAATATAGAACAACCTGAACAATACTGAGGTTAAACCGGGCATTTAACTGTGACGACTGTGCCTTTTTTTGTCCGCCAGAAAAGCGCACTTATCTCTCAATCCGGATTATCGCTTCGCTTATTCATGCCTTGTGCCGTCTGGCTTAACGGCTTGCCAGCCCGCGCCTGCTATACGGAAAGTGTGCTTTCAGAGGATGCAGAATCTGCCGCCGCAGGAGGCGCTCATTGCCTGATGCAGGGCATTAACCGATTAATAAAATTAATGCTGACGTTCGCCGCTTTCGGTTGAAATTAGAAATGTTATATCATAACATTTCATTTTGTAACGTTGACCGGGGTATCAGACTTTGATGAATCATGCAGGTAAATGGATTGGGCTACTGGGCGCACTGTTAGTCAGCCAGCCGTCGCTGGCACACGGCACGCATGCACATGGAAAACCGCTGTCAGCCCTGGAGCAGAAAGCGGCAGAAGGGGTTTTTGCTGACAGCGATGTGAAAGATCGTCCGCTCGCTGACTGGGATGGCCTGTGGCAGTCGGTTTATCCGCTGCTGCAAAGCGGGGTGCTGGACCCGGTCTGGCAGAAGAAAGCGCAGCAGGATCACAGCAAAACGGCAGAGGAGTATAAAGCATATTACCGCAAGGGCTACGCCACCGACGTCGATACCATCGGTATTGAAAATGGCGTGATGGAGTTCCACATCGGCGACCAGGTCAGCGCCTGCCACTACCGGTATGCGGGCCACAAAATCCTGACCTATACCTCAGGTAAAAAAGGGGTGCGCTACCTGTTTGAATGCCAGGACGCGGGCAGCAAAGCGCCCAAATATGTGCAGTTCAGCGACCACACCATCGGGCCGCGTAAATCTGCCCATTTCCATATCTTTATGGGCAACGATTCTCAGCAAGCCCTGCTGGCGGAGATGGATAACTGGCCGACCTATTACCCTTACCAGATGATGAACTCACAGGTCGTGGAGGAGATGCTGCACCACTGAGTGCCGTGATCGGATGACCCGCTGGTCAGGGCGGGTACAGAGCGGTTATGCTCAGTTTATCCGGTGGGATAGCCGGGCGCACCGTTTAGAGGAGATGTTAAACGATGAGTAAGAAATCAGTTGCGTGGACGACGGCCCGCAAAGAAATTTTATCTGATCCGGCTGTTCGCGAACATTACGAGGCAGAAGTTCGGGCAGAGCACTTGCGCGAGCAGTTAGCCAAATGGCGGGAAAGCGCCGGAATGACCAGCGCTCAGGTCGCGGAGGCGCTCGGTGTCAGCCCGTCGGCAGTGTCACGCACCGAGCGTCGCGCAGATAAAGCCACAGTTGAAACACTCGCCCGCTATGCCCGTGCCTGTGGCGTTGAAAATCCCCAGATCTCTCTTTGATTGAGAGATGACGGCAGGTGCCAGAACAATGCTGGCCCTGCTATTTATCTTGCCTGCTATCAAGCAAACTTTCTTTCCGGTGCACACGTATCCCCTCCACGGGTTTTATCCCACCCAGGCCGGGCGGCGCGAGGCGGGTATACCCTTAACCACACGCTGATACGAATCCTCAACCAGCTGCTGAATCAAGCCAGGCGAGAGGTCGTCACCGGGATAGGCCGTGATCCAGTGACGTTTATTCATATGATAACCGGCGGTGATCGAGGGATAGATCACCCGGTGCAGCTCCGCCTGCTGCGGTTCGCATTTCAGGGTGATAATCGGCACACCCCGTAGTTCGGTCAGCAGTAAAAACACTTTTCCACACACTTTATAGACCTGATGTTCCGGCCCGAATGGATAGCTGCATTCAGCGGCGGGCAGCCGCTCAGCCGCTTCAATGGCGATGCGCTGGATCTCATGGCCCTGCATAGTGAGTCTCCCTGTAATTATTCAGCCTGAGTCTGCGGCCCGCGACTGGCTGGTCGCCAGGGGCCTGTTACACTTCTGATAAGCATAAATCAGGAGCAGACATGAAATTAGGCTTTGCATGTAAGTATCTCAACAGCGATGGCAAACAGTTTTTCCCGCTTCGCGCCACCACCCGTAAACGGTTTCTGAGTTTATCGCACGATGAACGTCATCAGCTGATCTATGAGATTACCGTCACTAACCTCAACAATCTCTACCTGACGCTTGAGCATCTGGCCACCTTACCTGAGCCACTCAGGATGATGCGTATTGGCAGCGATCTGTTACCGCTCTATACGGTTCCCGAGGCCACGCCACTGTTCACCGAATTTCTGCCCGAACTCTATCCGCTCTTTGCCCGCTGTGGCGAGCTGGCGCGGGCGCATCACATCCGGCTCTCATTCCATCCAGGACAATATACCGTGCTCGCCTCCGATAATCCCGATGTGGTGGTGCGCGCGCTGGAGGATGTGGAGTATCACACGCTCTGCGCCTGTCTGATGGGATATGGCAAGACCTTCCAGGATTTTAAAATCAACATTCATATGAACGGCAAGGCGGGATTCGACGGTTTCAAACGGTCGTTTAATCAGCTCAGCCCGGAAGCGCGGCGGATGCTGACGGTGGAGAATGATGAGATCTCCTGCTCGCTGGATGACGTGCTGCAGGCAGCGCCGCTCTGTCCGGTGGTGCTGGATATTCACCATCACTGGGTAAAAGAGAGTGAGTTTATTCAGCCGGATGACGCGCGTGTTGCCAGAGTGATCGATTCGTGGCGCGGCGTGCGGCCGGTGCTGCACTATTCGATTTCGCAGGAGGGGATGATTCCGCAGGAGGGCTGGCCCGATCAGCAGCAGCTGGGCGTGAGCAAAAGCAAGCTGCGGGCGCACTCTGACTACTTCTTTAACCCGACGCTGAATGCATGGGCACTGTCGTTTCAGGATTTCGATATCATGTGCGAAGTGAAAATGAAGAATCTGGCGCGGGAACAACTCTACCAGTGGGGGGATAACGCAGAAGCTGATAGCTAATCCCCTGGCCGAAGCGACCAGGGAATCGGCGAACGTTAAATAATGGCCACACCGCCCGTCACGGCGATGGTCGCTCCTGAAATGTAGCTGGCTTCATCACTGCCCAGCATCACATAGGTTGCAGCCAGTTCTGCAGGCTGACCGGCACGCTGCAGCGGCACTTCGCTGCCAAAGTTCTTCACCTGTTCAACCGGCATGGTCGACGGGATCAGTGGCGTCCAGATGGGGCCAGGTGCGACCGCATTGGCACGGATACCTTTTTCAGCCAGTAAGGCTGCCAGGCCGCCAGAGAAATTAACGATGGCGGCTTTGGTGGCGGAGTAGGCGAGCAGCTTCGGTTTCGGCTGGTCAGCATTGATCGAGGCCGTATTAATGATCGATCCACCAGCAGGCATATGCCGTGTTGCCGCTTTAGTGATGTAAAAAATCGCGTAAAGGTTGGTCTTCATGGTCCGGTCAAACTCTTCGTCGCTGATCTCATCCAGCGATTCGCGCGTCATCTGATACGCCGCGTTGTTCACCAGAATATTAATCTCACCAAAGGCTTCGACGGCTTTATCGACCAGGGCGTTGCAGTGTGACGCCTCAGTAATATCGCCAGGCACCAGAACCGCTTTCTGTCCCGCTTCTTCAACCAGCCGGGCGGTATCCTGCGCATCCTCATGTTCATCAAGATAGGAGATCAGGACATCGGCCCCTTCCCGGGCAAAGGCAATGGCGACAGCCCGGCCAATGCCGGAATCGCCACCGGTAATAATGGCTTTTTTCCCCGTGAGGCGGCCGGAGCCCTGATAACTCTGCTCGCCGTGATCGGGCTGAGGCTGCATCGCCGCGGTTTTACCCGGTGGCGTTTGTTGCTGTTCGGCAAAAGGGGGTTGCGGGCGTTGAGTCGATGACATGAATATTCCTCCATAAAAATCCGTTAGCGTAAAACAACCGGTGTCAGTTAAGGCTTCGGTGACGTAATGCCGTCAATCTGCTCTGACTGCGCACCCGAACCGGGACGCGCATTGCCGAGCAGCGGCTCATCACCCAGAATCTCTGGCTGCTGTTTCGCGCTGAACTGACCATGGCCATCGTAAGCCGGGCCACTGCTCCAGCGACCTTCCGGCAGCGGTTTATCCAGCGAGGTATTCAGACAGTAGTAAGAGTGCTCCTGCGCCTCATGCTCCTGCGGGAAGCTGTTCGGGATCGGCAGCGACGCGTTCAGTCCGCCCATCTCTTCGATCACCGCCAGCCACTGCTGCTGGTGCATAGTGTCACGGGCGATCAGGAAGGAGAGGAAGTCCTTCATGCCCTTGTCTTCCGTCATGTTATAGAGGCGGGTAGCCAGTACGCGGCCCGTGGCTTCTGCGGTGACGTTAGCCAGCATATCGGCCGCCACGTTGCCGGACGCATAGATATGACTCATATCAAAAGGCATGCCGTTGGCGTTAACCGGCATCGCTGCCAGACCGGAAGAGAGGATATGGCGCGGGTTCATTCCACCCAGAATTGCATTAACTACCGGATCTTTCGCTGACGCTTCCTGGTAAGAGAGCGGGGCGCCTTCAAGGTTAAGCGCCACGGCGTAGCCCAGCATTTCGATATGGCTCAGCTCTTCGGTAGCGGTCGAGATCAGCAGATCACGAATCCGCACATCACCGCGCGCGCCCATCGCCTGGAAAAAGTATTGCATCGCTACACGAATCTCACCTTCGACGCCGCCGATGGCCTGCTGGAGCAGCATGGCAAATTCTGGATCGGGTTTCTCTACACGAACCGGGAATTGAAGTTTTGATGAATGATGAAACATGATTATTTTCCTCGTCTGTGTTTGCAGTGGATGCAGAAAAAGCCTGGACACAGATATCGGATAAATAAAGCGAAACGACAGCAATTAACCGGAATTTCAGGTTGAATAAATGGCGAAAACGGTGTTTTCCGGAGCTATATCTGGTCCGGTGGGGCAGACAATCTTAGCGGTGTGAAGGGGACAAGTGATTCAGAGCAGGAGAAATAAAAAAAAGCCCCATAACAGGGGCTGATTCCGGACGGGAAAAGCATCCATGCTAATTCGCGTTCCCTCATAACAGACACAGATTTTTAGCTGTCGCTGGTCGCCGAAGCGCGCTGCAGAACATGTTCAAGCGCCTGACGGTAGATATCCTGCTTAACCACGTCACGCTCACTCTCCAGGCGGTGAATCAGGCCCAGCACAATGTCTTTATCGGAGACATGGGTTTTCGCATGGGCGAGTTCGGCATGGACTGCGGCGATAACCTGTTTTTCAGTGGTCAGCGCTGTGCCAGAGTTCATGAAGTAATCAGAAATCTGAGACTCTGTATTCATCGTTGTTTGCATGTCAGGCCTCATAAGAAATTGGGGGAAGAACGCGTCGATTCAGATCCGGTCACCGGCTGACGCAAAAAAAAATGCATCTGAAGGTGGAAATCCACAACACCTTCAGATGCGGTGCAAAGCACCTTTCGTTACAAGTGATTTAACATCACGAGACAAAGTTATACAAGAATCGCAAAGTTGTACAATGAAATTTGACAAAATTTAACTGGTCGGTGGTGTATATAAAAAGCATGTTTAAAGTGAAAAAAGAGGTTTTCGATGGTTAATTGAATAAATACAGTGAGTTGGTGAGGTTTTCAGAGGGGTGCGATTTTCAGACCAGCAGGCTGGGGATTGTGCTGACGACACATCAACGCGTTAAAACCGCTTTTTTCCGCAGATTTCAGCCAAAGTTGTACAGGTTTCAGCGCTGGAAAAGTGGCGGGTGCGATTGTGCTGCTGCAATCCTGGCCGTCTGACAGGCCATGCCGCATAATTCACTTCCCACGCCTGATGCAGAAGGCTAAGGTTGACCCCTTATTTATCACAAGGAAATGATCATGGTTCACGACTATTTCGCAATTCCGCCTGCGGGCATGACTCAGGAACAACATAAACGTTCGGTCGCCGTGGCTGCTGCTCTGTCAGTGGCAAAGGAGTCCGTCAGCGCCTCCACCTCTGCAACCGGCTCAAAAACCGCCTGGGATCTGCAGGCCGTGGCGAATGAAGTTGCTAATCTGGCCGACGCGATTCAGGATGCGCTGGAGAGTGACAGCGAGGTTTAAACACTAACCGGTATCGTCTGACGCTGCTGCGGAGGCGGTGCAGGACAGGGCGGTGGCAGCGTTCAGGAGCCGATAAAGTCCGGCAATCGGACGCTGCCGGAAAATCCGCTTATTCCATTGCGGGTGGCTCATATTTAATATACTGACGCAGGGCATCATGGATAGCCTGGTTATTGCCCTCTTCCAGACCGCGTTCGGCATACTCTTTCGCCAGCGCCGCCAGTACATCGTCAAACTTCCCTTTGTAATTGAGATTATTCAGCGCAATTTGCTGACCGAGTATCGCTTTTAATACCGTAGTCTCAACCCTTAACTGCGCAACTGCCTCTTCCAGATGTTTGATTCGATCGTCGTCTGCCATAACCCCTCCATGCTTAAAAAAGCAGAATAACCAGCCCGCCCGTAATATTCAAACCTCTCCGAATGCCAGAGAAGCGTTGTCAGATTTTCCTTAAGTAAAAATAATCAGCCGGTGAATTTATAAGATTCTTTACTGTAAGAAGAAATCGACGATATTCCGGCGGTGCGGCGAAAGTAACCCGTTTCCGCTTACTCTGACGGCAATGCGAAAAAACGTTTAAAAAAAAGTGCATTACCATCAACCCTTTCGCTTAAAGATGTTCCATGTCACTTGATTAAAAGGGGGGATTAGCTATTACTGTGTTTATATACAGTAATCTGAAAAAGGAGCGAAATTATGGAATTCATTAAACCTGCGGACATTCGTGCCGTTATGCCTTTACCACTATATATCGAACGTGTGCCGTGCGGGTTTCCATCCCCGGCGCAGGATTATGTCGAACAACGCATTGATCTCAATGCGCTGATGGTTCAGCACCCCAGCGCCACCTATTTTGTCCGTGTCAGCGGCGAGTCAATGATTGAGGCGGGCATCAATGATGGTGACATGCTGGTGGTCGACAGTTCACTCACCGCCTCACACGGCGATATTGTGGTCGCCGCGGTGGAAGGTGAATTCACCGTTAAACGTCTCCAGCTTCATCCCTGCCTGCAACTGATGCCGATGAATACCAAATTTAAACCGATCGCTATCCAGACCGAAGATGCGCTGGAAGTGTTTGGCGTTGTGACCTTTGTTATTAAAGCGACCCACTGACCATGTTCGCGCTGGTCGATGTGAACTGCTTTTACGCGTCGTGTGAAACCGTTTTCCGGCCTGACCTTAAAGGTAAACCGGTAGTAGTGCTGTCGAACAACGACGGCTGCGTGATTGCGCGCAGCGCCGAGGCAAAGAAAGTCGGCATCAAAATGGGCGCGCCCTATTTTAAAATGCGTGAAGAACTAACGCGTCACGCGGTGCAGGTTTTCAGCTCAAATTATGCGCTCTACGCTGACATGAGCCATCGGGTGATGACCATACTGGAAGAGATGGCGCCGTCGGTGGAGATCTACTCGATCGACGAGGCCTTTATGGATCTCACCGGCGTGCAGAACTGTATGGCGCTGGAGACCTTTGGTCATCAGGTCAGAGAACGAATAGGCAAAGAGACCCATCTGACCGTGGGCGTCGGCATTGCACAGACCAAAACGCTGGCCAAGCTGGCGAATTTTGCGGCCAAAAAGTGGAGCAAAACCGGCGGCATTGTCGACCTGTCGAACCCTGAACGACAAAAAAAGCTGCTGGCGCTGATTGATGTGGCGGAAGTCTGGGGCGTGGGTCATCGGATCGGCAAACGGCTCAACGCCATGGGCGTCATGACGGCGAAAGATCTGGCCGATCAAAGCACCGAGGCCATCCGCAAACAGTTCAGCGTCGTGCTGGAGCGCACTGTCAGAGAGCTGCGTGGCGAATCCTGTCTGGAGCTGGAGTCAGTGACGCCGGTAAAACAGCAAATCATGTGTTCGCGCTCATTTGGCAGCCGTATCTCCGACTACGATCAGATGCGCGAGGCTGTCTGCGCGTATGCCGAGCGCGCGGCGGAGAAGCTGCGCCGTGAGAATCAATATTGTCGTCAGGTAGGGGTATTTGTACGCACCAGTCCGCATGCGACTGACGAACCCTTTTATGGCAATCAGTCGATGGAGCAACTGCTGATTCCGACGCAGGACACACGCGACATCATCAGAGTTGCAATGGCGTGCCTGGATAACATCTGGATTGAGGGACATCGCTATATGAAGGCCGGCATCGTGCTGGGGGGATTTTTTCAGCCAGGGCGTGGCTCAGTTTGATCTGTTTGACGAACATCAGCCACGCCGCAATAGCGAAGAGCTGATGAAGCTGATCGACACAGTCAACAAGCTCGGTAGCGGGAAGCTGTGGTTTGCCGGGCAGGGGATCAACAAAGCCTGGTCGATGAAACGCGAGATGCTGTCGCCTGCCTATACCACCCGGATAACCGATCTGCCTGTGGTTGCGCTTAAGTGAAGGCTGACCCGATGTTCCTCTGCTGCTGAAGCCGCGGCCTCTGCTAAAAGCTTTTTTTATCACGCGATTGAAGTGGCAGGAAGTTATGCTTTGCCTGACCCGATGAGTAGCTTTTCATCGGGTAATTTAAGCAAATTACCAGGTAAATATAATGGATTTCAGGCAGTTTGAAGCCAGAGTGATGCTCTGGCCCGCAATACATTTCACAGCAATCATAAAATCCCGCCATCATGACGAATATGAGATTTATGCGATCGACGATAACAGCAATATAAAAACCCGACTCTTTTTATGTTTTGCTGACAATGAAAACCACGCCAGCCTGCTTATTAAGCAATTTACGTTATGGCTGATAAAAATAAACGCGCTGAAGCGCAGCCAGCAGCGGGAAAAAGGCCGCACAGAGACAACATCCTTATCTGAATGAATCGCGTCCGGCTTGCACCGCAGACCAGACGGCGGCTGGTCAGACAGCGGCGAATCATATTAATGCGTCCGGGAAATAACGGGCCGTCTGCGCGTGACGGGCGACGGACGGCCTGGCTTGTTACCCGCGCCTGGGATAGAATCGCCACTGATTTTGACAGCAACACACCTCCTCAGGCCGGTAACAATGACCACGACAGCCACAACGTATAAAAACAAAGAGCGGGGACGCCCCAGAGAGTTCGGGATCGAACAGGCTCTGGATCACGCCATGATCGTTTTCCGGCAAAAAAGGGTATCATGCGGCCTCAATGAACGATCTGGGTGAGGCGATGCATCTCTCCGCAGGCAGCATCTATAAGGCGTTTAAAGATAAGCGCTCGCTCTTCCTGCTGGTATTCGAACGCTATCTGTTGCTGAGAAATAGTGAGTTGCACCGTCGTCTGGCACCCTGTGCCAGCGGGCGGGGGAAAATAACCGAGCTATTGCAATTCTACCTGGATTCGGCACGTGCCACAGAAGGGCGTTGCGGCTGTCTGGTCGTCTCCAGCGCGATTGCGCTGCAGACGATGGATCAGCCACTCGCGCAGCGCATTGATGAGGTCGTTCAGCGTAATCAACGCTTCCTGGTCTCGCTGCTGGAGCTGGGACAACAGGATGGATCTATCGATAACACGCTGGACAGCGAGGCGGCAGCCGGTTTAATTCTCTGTATTGCTTTTGGATTGCGGGTGGCAGGTAAGGTCAGCGATGTGACTAACGAAGAAAAGACGCTGGCGCTGGCATTGAAAGTACTGGGGTAACCAGGCAAGGCCGCTCAATCAGTAAACAGACTTCCCGGACATGGGCTTCCAGACAGAGAAATTCTGCACTTTCCTTTCCCCCCATCTGATTATGTGCCAGGCTTTCACGCTTTATCCTGTAGCGAAGAAAATTAAGGCGCGTTTCGTGAAAACCTCAATCTTACTGACACTCGTGGCAGCCATTGGCTGTTCTGTTTTTGCCGCCCGTGGTGGGTTTGAAACCACTACAGCGAAACATCCACAAACGCTGCAGGTGACTGAAAACGGGGAGCCGCTGACGCGCTGAGCGTGACGGCAGGTGGGGAGAAGCCGACGAAGGCCGGTTAACGACCAGATGGCCGGCCGATGAGTGCAGAGCAATAGCACTCATCAATCTGCGTGGAAGCCGTTTCAGGCCGACACAGGAGCCGGGTGCAGAGCGTTGCAATTCACGTTCTGGTCACGTTCTGGCCGACATGCACTATTCCACTGCCACGCAGGCCCAGCGTCTCTGGCTGTGAGGCCAGGCGCGTGCCCGGCACCCTAAAAATAAACAGCAATGACCCGCACATGACTAACGATAATCTTTAAGATTAACCGGTGCCTGTCCGGTCTCGACCAGCCAGTTTAATTCGGCACGGTCGCGCGTTGAGGATTCGATAAAACCTTTGAGCCAGTTGCGCGCATCGGCAATCTGCGTGACCCGCTCATCGTTGCGCTCCTGTTCGGCCATTTCGCTCAGCTGGCGAATCAGTGCTACCAGCGTAATCTCCTGTTCGTCAAAAGCCAGATTAATTGCAGCTTCACCAAGAATCATATGACCCGTTGTTTTGTCGTGATAAACCATCTGCACCCTCCTGATTAAGTAGCGATATAAAGAGTCTAGTTAAAGGCGCTCTGGACTAAAAGGTGGGAAACAGCAGGGAGCTATGATTAAAATTTACCGAAAATAAAGTGAACCTTTAATCGAGGCGGTAAACCACTCATATCAAAGCATAAAAACAGGCTAAGGTTTTTTGTGAGAAATAAGATGAGCTATTATGCTGGTTAAAAAAGCTGGGAGTTGCCGGAAATTCAGATAAGGGCGGAACGGCGCATTTTGTTATCAGATTATTATCTGCGTCACTATCCGCACGGTTGCCTGCCATATTATGGCCAAGCCGTAGCGGATATTTCTGATTTATAAACCACCGGGGAATAAAACCAGGACTGTGCACCACTTCGTGCCAGGCGCAGACAAAAATAAAGCCGCCCATGGGCGGCTTTATTCATTGGGTAACAGCGATCGGATTATTTCTTCGGTACTTCAGAGACCGCTTTAACGTCCGCTTTATTAATCTGCTGCTTCACGCCATTTGCATCGGTATAAGCCAGCAGGCCGGCATCCGATTCAGAAGGCTTGCCATCACTAATAATGGTGCGTCCATCGTTAGTCTGAATCGCATAACTGGTACGGGTGCAGCCGGTTAATACGGTCATACCAATCAATGCGGCGAGAGGTAAAATCAGCGCTTTTTTCATCTTATTCACCTTATATTAGTTGTCGAGTTCACTCATATTACTGATCTCATTACGATTGATCTGCTCAGTTTTTCCTGTCTGAGCATCGCGGTAAGAAACCAGACCAGTATCTGAATCAATCTGCGGTTTGCCATCGGTGACAATCGTGCGGCCATCGGTGGTCTTAATCGACTGGTTTGAGGCACAACCTGCCAGCGTACCTAAAGTGAGAGCCAGCAACGCGACGGCTGACAGGGATTTCATTTTCATTTTCATTTTTTCTGCTCCATGAAGTATATCCGAACGTTTACAGCATAGTCGGCTTTATCAGGTTTGCTGGCCCTGTCGCGTCTCGCTGCCTGTTTTTTAAACAAAACCGGAGTGTGTGGTGCTGATTAGGGGGTATGACGGCGTGAAATAGCATTTATTGCAAATGTACCCAGCCGTTCTGTGCCATTTCAGCAGAGGATGCGCTGTACCGAAATAAGATCGATGCTGATGCGGGAAATAAGCACGGCAGCCAGAGCGGATATTTCCGTAAAAGCCAGAATAGCTGTGCGGAAATAGTGAGCAATGGGGTGAATGTCTGGCGGGATTCACAGGTCCGATAACCTGAAGACTATCGGACCCGTGGAGAAGGGGATCAGAGGATGGAGTCTTCGCCCGCTTTGGCGGCCGCTTTTTCTGCTTTCATGGCGCTGACCGGGTCTGATGCGCTCAGCCAGCGGTCAAATTTCTGGTAGGTGTCGATAAAGGTTTTAAAGTAGCTGCTGGCGATGGTGGCATTCTCTTTGTGGTTCATAAACGCCACTGCCAGCTTAAATGCATCTTCGTTATCAAATTTCATGTTTGTCTTCCTCGCTTAAGATCTATAGAGCGTAGCTTGAGAACGCGGCCTGTGCATTCAGACAACCGTCTGAAAAGGCGCAATAATTCAGCCTGACTGACAGCATCTGCCAGATTGGCGTGGATTCCCACTTACTTCGCGCGCAATCCTTCTTATAATGCCAGCTTCACTCGTGAAGGAGACCCGCTTATGTTGAAAGGATTAACCGTTGCCGCGGTGCTACTGCTGTCAGGCTGTAGCCTGATGCATAAACAGCCGCCGTCGCCGCAGACCCTGCACTATCGCTGCGGAACCATGCCCCTGACCGTGACGCTGGACGAGGCGCAGCAGCAGGTCAGTTTCATCATGGATGGGCAGCCTCTGACGCTGAAGCAGACGGTATCCGCGTCCGGCGCACGCTACAGCGATAACACCTATGTGTTCTGGTCCAAAGGAAACGGCGCATTTATCGAACGTAACGATAAAATTGTCGTGAATGATTGTGAGCTGCAACCTGCCAGCTGACTTGTTATCTGAATAGGCGAGCATTATGAGCGACAGCGAAACGCTACACACCATTGCCCATCTGCGGCGTGAATATACCCGCGGTGGATTGCGTCGTAAGGATCTGCCGGACGATCCGATCGCGCTATTTGAACAGTGGCTAAGCCAGGCCTGCGAGGCAAAACTGCCCGATCCTACCGCCATGACTGTGGCAACCGTAGACGAGCAGGGCCAGCCATGGCAGCGTATCGTGCTGCTGAAGCACTACGATGCGCAGGGCATGGTGTTTTACACCAACCTCGGCAGCCGTAAGGCGCCGCAGCTGGCGCACAATCCGCGCATCTCTCTGCACTTCCCGTGGCACTATCTGGAGCGTCAGGTGATGGTGCTGGGTGAAGTGGAAAAACTGTCGCCCCTCGAGGTGCTGAAATATTTCCACAGTCGTCCGCGCGACAGTCAGATTGGTGCCTGGGTGTCGAAGCAGTCAAGCCGTATTTCGGCACGCGGTATTCTGGAAGGAAAGTTCCTGGAGCTTAAACAGAAGTTCCAGCAGGGCGAAGTGCCGCTGCCCAGCTTCTGGGGTGGCTACCGGGTGAAATTTCACACGATGGAGTTCTGGCAGGGTGGCGAACATCGTCTGCACGATCGTTTCATCTATCAGCGCGATCACGACGGCTGGAAAATCGACCGTCTGGCACCCTGAATCTGCACGATTCGCCCCTATCAGCGCTGGCACAGAAAGCGTCAGCGCTTTATGCTATAGCCCTGATTTTTTTCGATTCCGCAACTCAGCGGAAAGCTGTGTACCAGCATAGGTGCAGTCTGATCAATTTGGAGTCAGTAATGACCAGCAGTAACCTGATACAACAATTGCAGGAGAGGGGCCTAATCGCCCAGGTGACGGATGAAGACGCGTTAACAGAGAAACTGGCGCAGGGGCCAATTTCGCTCTATTGCGGCTTTGACCCCACTGCTGACAGCTTGCATTTGGGCCATCTGGTACCGCTGCTCTGCCTGAAGCGTTTTCAGGATGCCGGCCACAAGCCGGTGGCGCTGGTCGGTGGTGCAACCGGCCTGATTGGTGACCCGAGCTTCAAAGCCGCAGAGCGTAAACTTAATACCAGTGAAACCGTCAACGAATGGGTTGAAAAGATCCGCCAGCAGGTGGCGCCATTCCTCGACTTCGATTGCGGCAGCAACAGCGCCATCGCCGCCAACAACTACGACTGGTTTGGCGGCATGAACGTGCTGACCTTCCTGCGTGATATCGGCAAGCACTTCTCTGTTAACCAGATGATCAACAAAGAAGCGGTGAAGCAGCGTCTGAACCGTGACGATCAGGGCATCTCCTTTACCGAGTTCTCCTATAATCTGCTGCAGGGCTATGACTTCGCCTGTCTGAACGAGCTGCACGGTGTGTCCCTGCAGATTGGTGGTTCTGATCAGTGGGGCAACATCACTTCCGGTATCGATCTGACCCGTCGTCTGCATCAGAACCAGGTCTTTGGCCTGACCGTTCCGCTGATCACCAAGTCTGACGGCACCAAATTCGGTAAAACCGAAGGCGGCGCAGTCTGGCTGGATGCGAAGAAAACCAGCCCGTACAAGTTCTATCAGTTCTGGATCAACACCGCAGATGCTGACGTCTATCGCTTCCTGAAGTTCTTCACCTTCCTGAGCATGGAAGAGATCAACGCGCTGGAAGAAGAGGACAAAAACAGCGGCACCGCGCCACGTGCGCAGTACGTGCTGGCTGAGCAGGTGACGCGTCTGGTGCATGGCGAAGCCGGTCTGTCTGCGGCGAAACGCATTACTGCCAGCCTCTTCTCCGGATCCGTGAGCGAAATGACCGAAGCCGATTTTGAACAGCTGGCGCAGGATGGTATGCCAACTATCGTGCTGGGCGCTGACGATGATCTGCAGCAGGCGCTGGTGAAAGCAGAGCTGGTGCCGTCCCGTGGCCAGGCGCGCACCATGATCGGCTCCAATGCCGTTTCACTGAACGGTGAAAAGCAGTCCGATGCGGAGTACCGCTTCAGCGACAGTGACAAACTGTTTAACCGCTATACGCTGCTGCGTCGCGGCAAGAAACATTACTGCCTGATTAACTGGCAGTAAGATTTCAGGGCCGGTTTCCGGCCCTTTTTTTATGGCAAGGCAGGACAGGGCAAACAAGTGAAAAATATTTTAGCGATTCAGTCGCACGTTGTTTTTGGTCACGCCGGTAACGCGGCGGCTGAGTTTCCGATGCGCCGTATGGGCGCAAACGTCTGGCCGCTGAATACCGTGCAGTTTTCCAACCATACACAATATGGCCACTGGACCGGCACGGTGATGCCTGCAACGCATTTAACCGACATTGTTAAAGGCATTGCTGACATTGACCGCCTGAAGACCTGTGACGCGGTCCTGAGCGGTTATCTGGGCTCGGCAGAGCAGGGCGAGCAGATTCTGCAGATTGTCCGTCAGGTCAAAGCGGCCAACCCGAATGCCTGGTACTTCTGCGATCCGGTCATGGGCCATCCGGAGAAAGGCTGCATCGTGGCGCCGGGTGTGGCGGAGTTTCACTGTAAAATGGCGATGCCTGCCAGCGACATTATCGCTCCGAACCTGCTTGAACTGGAGATGCTGAGCGAGCGCACCGTCACAGACGTCGACGCGGCGGTAGACGCTGCGCGGGCACTGATTGCCCAGGGACCACGCGTGGTGCTGGTGAAGCATCTGGCGCGTGCGGGTCGTCGCAGCGATCGCTTTGAAATGCTGCTGGTGACGGCGGAAGATGCCTGGCACATCAGCCGTCCGCTGGTCGATTTCGGTGTCCGTCAGCCGGTCGGCGTGGGCGATCTCACCAGCGGTCTGCTGCTGGTTAATCTGTTGCACGGCAAATCATTGCAGGATGCGCTGGAGCATGTCACCGCAGCGGTATACGAGGTGATGCTGAAAACCCATCAGATGGGCGAGTATGAACTGCAGCTGGTGGCGGCACAGGATGCCATCGCCACGCCGACGCAGCACTTCGCGGCAGAAAAACTGTAACGCATCAGGGCCGGATAACCGGCCCTGTTGACTCAGGCTAAGCCTTCCGCTTTAAGCGCCGCCTGCACCGCAGGACGTTCCGCGACACGATCAAACCACGCGCCCAGCGCCGTAAAGCCGGATAAATCCAGTCCCAGCGCTTTTGCCCAGCGCGTCACCACAAACAGATAGGCATCCGCCACGCTGAAATGCAGCCCCATCAGCCACTGTTTGTCGCGCAGTGACTCATCGACATAGCGGAATTTTGCTTCCAGCTGGCTGCGGGTCTGCGCTTTCACCTCATCGGAGTAACCAGGGCGAAACAGTGGCCCAAAGCTTTTATGCAGCTCACTGCCGATGTAGCTGAGCCACTCCACGGTGTGATAACGCGTCAGGCTGCCAACCGGTGCCAGCAAATGGCGATCGGGCTTCAGATCCGCCAGGTACTGAACAATGGCGACGCCTTCCGTCAGCACAGAACCGTCGCTGAGCTGCAGCGCGGGCACCTGGCCTTTAGGATTGATTTGGCGGAAGTCATCGCCCCGTTCAGTGATTTTTGTGGCCAGATCAACACTCACCTGAGTGAAGTCGAGTCCGCATTCACGCATAACAATATGGGGTGAGAGAGAGCAGGCACCCGCTTTGCAAAACAGTTTCATGACCAGGTACTCCTTGTTGCAATGGGATCCTTGCATAGTAAAGAGTCAAAGCGGGATTACCAGTGACAAAGATCAGGGATCTGCGAAGGGCGTTGCGGCAAGCCATAAAAAAAGCCGGGCAGAGCCCGGCTTAGCTGAAGTGCAGCGTGAATTACGCCTGCACGTTATTTTTTTCGCATCAGGATCCTGCGCCATGCGGTTCAGCATCGGCGCCGTAATCAGCATCAGCAGGGCGATCACCGCCGTCACGATACCAATCTGCTGGAATACGCGGCTGTAGGTCGCCAGCGAAATCAGTGGATCGGTAACGTTTTCAGGCACGGCCATCAGGTTTGCCACTTTACCGGCAATCACCGCCGCGCCAGCGGTAGTCAGGAACCAGGAACCCATGATAAAGCCCATCAGACGCTGAGGCACCAGTTGTGCCACCATCGCCAGGCCGAGGCCAGAGATCATCAGCTCACCGATACTCTGCAGCGCATAGCTCAGGATCAGCCAGTTAACGGAAACGATACCGGCATCGCTGGCGAACTTCGCACCCACCGGCAGCACCAGGAACGCAGCGGAGCAGAGCACCATACCAAAGGCAAACTTGTGCGGCATCGGCAGTTTATCGCCCAGCTTGTTATAGAGCGCCGCCAGCAGCGGACTGGCCAGCATAATCCAGAACGGGTTCAGCGCCTGGAACTGCTCGGGAGCAAAAGTAATGCCGAGAATGGTGTGCTCAACGTTGCGGATAGCAAAGAAGTTGAGTGACGTTGGCATCTGCATATAAAGCACGAAGAACAGAATCGCTTCGACCATCAGCAGGAAGGCAACAATCATCTTACGACGTGCCGCTCCCTGCAGTGCAAAGGCCTCTTTGGCAAACACCAGCACAATACCCAGGGCAATCACCGCCAGCACCAGTCGTGCGATAGACTGGTGATGCAGCATCCAGTTGGCCAGTGCGATCAGTACGACGATGCCGACCAGCGTCATCAGCAGTTTTCCGATCTGCAACGGAGCGAAATCGGGTTTAGAACCGTAATCCTTAACCATGCGTTTGCAGAACAGGAAGTTAAACAGGGTGATGATCAGACCGATAACGCACAGTGAGAAGGCTACGCTATAACCATATTTCGCCGCTAACCACGGTGTCAGCATCATTGAGAAGAGTGAACCGATGTTGATCGACATATAGAACATGGTGAAAGCACCGTCGAGACGCGGATCATCTTTGTCATAGCAGGTAGAGAGCAGCGAAGAGGGGTTTGCCTTAAACAGGCCGCTACCCACCGCGATGGTCGCCATACCGATGTAGACAATGCTGACGTTATGACCGGAGAACGCCACCAGCGCATAGCCCAGCGCCAGCACCAGGACACCCAGCACGATGACGCGTTTGGTACCCAGCACCTTATCACCGAGCCAGCCGCCAATCGCGACCAGACCATACACCAGCGCACTGAATGAAGAGAACAGGGTAATGGAGTCTGATTCAGACAACCCCAGTTGCTTCACCAGGTAAACCGCCATAATGGCCTGCAGGCCATAGAAGCCAAAACGTTCCCATAACTCAATCGAGAAGATTAAGTAGAACGCCTTCGGCTGTTTAAACGCATTGAGACTGACAGCCTCATCAGTGTGTTTGTTTGCAGTTGACACATGTACCTCAGTTTTTTCATACCCTGTTTCGGGACAGGAATTAAGTCCGCGTCATGTGAGTTTTCCATGCGCAAGATTGTTATTAGAAGGGAAAAGCGGCGACTAATTTGGCTGATTACGGGCGGCAGGGCAAGAATTTTCTGACAACCCGCCCGACCCTGGAATGTTGGGTTAAAAAACTTATAGCAAACTGTTAATTGGTTTTTAATTTTGAGTGTAGTGAAAATAGCAGCGCATAAACGCTGGATAAGCGCCTTGCACTGGAGAGTATTAACATTAACTGCTAATGCGCGGTTAACCAGATAAATAGTTTGCTGAATGATAATCAGGCAGCACTAACGGCAGGTTGCTGATTAATTCACAGTCAATCTGCCGAATTATCGGACATTACATGCCTGGCATTGCCGCAAAAACCGTCAAATGATGATCCTGTGCACAAACAGATGATTTATTTCAGAAAGGAAAAAAAGAAACCGGTTGCGTCGTCTCGTCTGACGCGGCAGCTGAGAGTGCTCACAGGCGCTGGCAAGATAAAAATCAGCTCAGCCTGCCGGTGAAAAGCCGCCCGGGCATGTTAAAAAACCTATCAGGATAATCCGCTTTCAGCTCGCCCTCGACAGAAAATTAACATTACTGTAACCTCTCAATTTCCCCGAGAAGGATCTGTTTATGTCGTCCCCCCCTGCGCTTATCCCTGGTTGGTGACTACCGCGCCGATGCGGTTGCCCATCAGGCTATCCCCCGTGCTATTGAACGTGCTGCCCGCTGGCTGAATATCACCGCTGAAGCGGAGTGGATCGCCACTGACCGACTGGATGAGTCAGAACTGCAACTCAGCGATGCCGTCTGGGTGGTGCCAGGTAGCCCCTATCGAAATGATGCCGGCGTGTTTGACACACTCCGCTGGGTGCGTGAAACCGGAAAGCCTTTTCTTGGCTCCTGCGGTGGATTCCAGTATGCGCTGATCGAGTATGCGCGCAACGTACTGGGCTGGCAGGATGCCAGTCATGCCGAGACGGACACCGAGGGGAGGATGGTGATTGCCCCGCTGAGCTGTTCGCTGGTGGAACAGCGCGGCGCGGTGAGGTTCGGACCCGGATCACGCATTGCCAGAGCCTACGGCGTGCTGGAGAGCGATGAAGGTTATCACTGTAACTTTGGTGTTAACCCGGAATTCAGTGCAGCGCTGGGCGATAATACGCTGCGCATTACTGCCTGGGACAACGCGGGCGATGTGCGTGGCGTTGAGCTACCGGATCACCCATTCTATGTCGCGACGCTGTTTCAGTCGGAACGCGCCGCCCTGGAGGACAAAGATTCTCCGCTGGTGATTGCCTGGATGCAGGCGGCGCTGGCGCAACGCTAAACGCGATCACTCTGTGACACTGTCACAGAGTGATGCTCATCAGCGCAGCATGGCCGGACGTTTTGCGTTAAAGGACCAGTTATCGATCAGAAACTGCATGCCCAGCGCATCGTTTCGGTTTTTGTCCGGTAGGGAGTTGTAGAGCGCATGTGCCGCTTCAACCCGTTCCATATTCAGGGTAATCCCCAGCCCTGGCCCCTCTGGTAGTTCCAGATAGCCATCCCGAATCTGCGGCGCATGCTGCGTCAGCTGCTGCCCATCCTGCCAGATCCAGTGGGTATCAAAGGCGGTCAGGCGATCACCGGGTGCGGCGGCCCCCAGATGCGCCACCATCGCCAGCGACACGTCAAAGTGGTTGTTTGAGTGGCAGCCGGTGGTCAGGCCCCACTCATGGCAGAGCTGCGCCACGGTGTGTGCGTTACGCATCGTCCAGAAGTGTGGGTCGGCCAGGGGAATGTCGATGGCATTCAGCTGCAGCGCATGCTGCAACTGTCGCCAGTCATTGGCGATCATATTCGTGGCAACCGGAACGCCGGTGGCCCGCCTGAATTCTGCCAGCGTTTCCCGGCCGGAATAGCCATGCTCCGCGCCGCAGGGATCTTCCAGATAGGGAATGCGGCCCGCCAGCTGTTTGCCATAATAAATGGCCTCATCCAGCGACCAGCTGGCGTTGGGATCAACCGTTACCCGCGCCTGCGGGAAGCGCGCCAGCAGGGCATTGACCGTCTCCACTTCCACTTCGCCGTGATGTACACCGCCCTTGAGTTTGAAATCGCGGAAGCCATAGCGATCCGCTGCCGCCTCCGCCAGCCGCACCACGCCTTCCGCGTCCATCGCTTTCTCATGACGCAGTTGCAGCCAGGCATCACCACCCGCGTGGCCCGCCTGATAGTTCATGCTGGTCAGATTACGGTCGGCGATATAGAACAGATAGCCGAGGACCGGCACCCGATCGCGCTGCTTGCCGCTGGCAAGTAACTCGGCAACCGGCAGATTCAGGTGCTGTCCCAGCAGATCAAGCAGCGCCGCTTCAATCGCCGCGGTGGCGTTGTAAAACTTCTCCGGGTTCATCTGCGGAATATGAATGTCGTCGGTATGCGCGGTCTGCTGGTGTCGTGCGTCGCTGGCAAACAGCGTGGCGATGGTGGCATTCAGCCGCAGGAGTTCGCTGCCCTCAATCTGCGGACGAAAGCGCTCAAGCAGCGCCAGCGTTGAAGCGTGACAGGGACTTTCGCCGACGCCGGTACGGCCAGCCGAGTCAGTCAGGATCACCAGGATACGGGTAAAGTAGCAGTTGTGTGCGCCGCCAATGTTCAGCAGCATGCTGTCATATCCGGCGACCGGCACTACCCGCATTGTTTTAATGACTGGACTGTCTGACATGTTGATTCTCCATAGGATCGAGGGAAGGCGGGGATGGCTTGCGGCGCAGCAGCAGCCACAGTCCGGTCAGCAACGAGACGCTGGTCAGGGCATAGAGACCGCCGGTAGTGGAGCCGGTCTTCATCTCCAGATAGCCAAACACCGTCGGTGCGAAGAAGCCGCCAAGGTTGCCAACGGAATTCACCAGCGCAATGCCGGGCGCGACAATCGAGGCGGGCAGCTCTCCCTGTGGCATCGGCCAGAAAAAGGTCGCGCTGACTTTAGAGCCGATACAGGCCACGATCATCGCCAGGAAGCCAAACCACGGGGAACCCAGCGTGGCCATAAAGGTACCGCAGGCCGCGACCAGCATGGCGACACCCAGCGCTTTATCGAGCTTGTCGCGGTGGCGGTCTGAAAAACGGCTCAGCAGATTAATGGCAATAATGGCGCACAGCCAGGGCACGGCGGTGAGAATGCCGATGCCAAAACTGCTGAAGCCCTGAATGCGCTGAATAATCTGCGGCAGCCAGAACACCAGCGTATAGCCGGTCATGGTCATAGTGAAAAAGATCGCGCAGAAGAACAGCAGGCTGCGATTACGTAGCAGCGACATTTTGCCTGGCTCGCGGTTAAGCTCGTCACGCTGCGCCTCTTCATTCTGCAGCTGCTGTACCAGCGCCTGTTTCTCCGCGGCACTCAGCCAGCGCGCCTCGCCAGGTCGTGACACCAGCACCCAGGCAGCCAGAATGCCGACCAGCACCGACGCACCGCCTTCGAGAAACATCACCCACTTCCAGCCTGCAATCCCCAGGAAATTGTGCATCATCAGGATCGCGCCGGTGATGGGGCCGGAGAAGAGAAAGGCGCCAGCGGTGGCACTCAGCACCATCGCGGTGGCACGGCCGCGCCAGGCATTGGGCACCCACTGACGGAAATAGAACAGCACGCCAGGAAAGAAGCCTGCTTCCGCTACGCCAAGTAAAAAACGCAGCAGGTAAAACTGGATCGGTGAGGTGACGAAACCGGTCAGGACCACCACCAGTCCCCAGGTTATCATGATGCGCGTCAGCCAGACGCGGGCGCCGAAGCGCTTCATCATCAGGTTGCTCGGCACCTCAAACAGCGCATAGCCGATAAAAAAGAGGCCCGCGCCCAGCCCAAAGGCCGCCGCGCTGATCCCGGCATCGGTGTGCAACTCCGCTTTGATAAAGCCAATATTGGCGCGGTCGATCTGGTTAATAATCAGCATCACCACCAGCATCGGGATGATATGGGTGAAGAACTTTTTGATGGCGGAGGCGATCAGCTCATCGTGCTGCGGGGACAAGGCGCTATCCATCGGTCTTCCTCGTGAGAAACGTAAAGAAGAGCAAAGTGTAGGGCGCTGAAAAGGCCAGCTCTATGGGCATCCGCCCAGGAGCCGATGGGCGTACGGCCTGGACGGTTGTGTTATCAATATGTTACGGAGTGGCGTGGGCGAAGCGGCAGAGTAAAACTGTGGCAGCGATCAACTTCTCAGGACCAGGGTTCAGGGGAGACCTGAATGCCAGAAGTCGCGCCGACAGTGAAAGATGTGCCAGTGCGGGCAGACAGGTTTCAGCCACTGAACTGACGGCGCTGGGCAATCTCTTCAGCACGCAGCAGCAGCGCCTGCAAATCATCCTCGTCAATATCCAGCAGTTCACCGTCCTGTAAAGCCTGATGCAGATCGGCGCGCGTCAGCGGGACCGGCATGGCTACCGGATCGGGTTTAACTTCTTCCGGGGCCAGCGGATGCGGATAGCGACGACCGGCCAGATTATTAAACAGCAGAGCCAGCAGGGCCAGGGTCAGTGAATTGAGCAGGATCGGCGTCAGGACAAAGTGATATCCAAGCTGCTGCACCGAAGGGCCGCCCAGAATAGCGGTCAGCGCAACGGCACCGCCGGGCGGATGCAGACAGCGTAGCTGGAACATTAACAGGATCGCCACACAGGCTGCGACGCCACAGGCAAGGGCAGGATCCGGGATCAACTGGCTGACGGTAACGCCCGCCAGCGCTGACAGGCTGTTGCCGCCGACGATTGCCCACGGCTGAGCCAGCGGACTGGCGGGCAGACCAAAGAGTAAAACCGCCGAGGCACCGACCGGCGCGACAAACCACAGGTTCAGCTCGCCCAGCACCCAGTGGCTCAGCAGGCTGGTCAGGATCAAGCCGATACCGGCGCCCAGTCCGGCGATCACTACATGCTTTTTACTCACTGCCAGCGGATGTGGCCAGAGGCGCGCCAGAAACAGGCGCAGAGGATGGCTTCCGGCAGAAGCGCTTTTGTTCATTACTTTACTCACTGTGTCATAACATTTTCTTATCGTCAGGGGCGGCGATTCTCCATCATCAACATCAATGTAACAACCCGACAAACTGTACCGTTATTCGTACGAACAGGGAGAGCAGCGAAAAGGGGGGCTCGGGCAGGAGACGCGTTAGCAGAGGTGATCGCCGGATAATAAAAAAACCCGCCGCAGCGGGTCTTTCATCAGTGCAATCACTCGACTTTGTCGGGATACTCACAGAGATCTTCAATCAGGCAGGAGCCACAGCGGGGTTTACGCGCTACGCAGGTGTAGCGACCGTGCAGAATCAGCCAGTGATGGCAATCAACCTTATACGCCGCCGGAACCACCTTCAGCAGCTTCTGCTCCACCTCTTCCACATTCTTACCCGGCGCAAATTTCGTCCGGTTGCTGACGCGAAAAATATGGGTATCGACGGCTATCGTCGGCCAGCCAAAGGCGGTGTTGAGCACCACATTGGCGGTTTTACGGCCGACACCGGGCAGGGCTTCCAGTGCCGCACGATCTTCCGGCACTTCGCCGTTGTGCTGCTCAAGCAGAATGCGGCAGGTTTTAATCACATTTTCCGCTTTGCTGTTAAACAGGCCGATGGTTTTAATGTATTCCTTCACGCCATCCACACCCAGCGCCAGCATCGCGGCAGGCGTATTGGCCACCGGATAGAGCTTTGCGGTGGCTTTGTTCACGCTGACATCGGTCGCCTGCGCCGAGAGCAGCACCGCGATCAGCAACTCAAACGGCGTGCTGAAGTTGAGTTCGGTGGTCGGATGCGGATTATTCTGCTGCAGCCGACGGAGAATTTCGGTGCGTTTGGTCTGATTCACACCGGTTTCCCGACAGCGTCCTGAGGCGGCGCGGTTTCGGCCGCCTGAGCACGCAGTGCTGCCCGCTGTTTCATCTTCTGATCGATCAGATATTTTCCGGCCAGCATCATGCCCAGGCCGATAAAGGCGCCTGGCGGCAGCATCGCCAGCAGCATTGGCGAGTCGAAATGGACCACTTCGATACGCAGCGACTTCGCCCAGGGACCGAGCAGCTGGTCGGCACCGTTAAACAGCGTGCCACTGCCGATAATTTCGCGCAGCGATCCCAGCACCACCATGGCGCAGGTCGCGCCCATGCCGATGGCGAAGCCATCCAGCGCGGCAAGCGGGATGCTGCTTTTAGAGGCGACGGCTTCAGCACGGCCAACCACGATGCAGTTGGTCACGATCAGCGGGATAAAAATTCCCAGCGACTGATAAAGACCATAGGCATAGGCGTTGATCAGCATCTGTACGCAGCTCACCACCGAGGCGATGATCATCACATATATCGGGATACGAATTTCCGATGGCACCCAGCGGCGCGAGGCGGAAATAAAACTGTTAGTCAGGGTCAGCACCAGCGTGGTCGCCAGACCTAAACCCAGCGCGTTGGTGGCGGTTGCCGTAACCGCCAGCAGCGGACAGAGGCCCAGCAGCTGCACCAGCGCTGAGTTGTTCTTCCATAATCCACCGACCAGCAGGCTTTTAGCTTCACTCATTTGCGTCTCCACATACCGGTAACGAAGAGAGTCTCTCCGGAAGCGTTTTCATTAACAGCGCGGTGCGTTTGGTCGCATTGACCACCGCGCGTGGGGTAATGGTGGCACCGGTGAACTGATCGAATTCACCGCCATCTTTTTTAACCGCAAAAGCTTTATCCGCCGGACCATGAACCACTTTGCCATTAAAGCTGTTGATCCAGTCAGAGATACGCAGTTCGATCTTATCCCCCAGACCGGGCGTTTCGTGGTGTTCAATCACCCGCACGCCCAATACTTTACCCTGGAAATCGGCACCGACCAGCATCTGTATCGCACCAGAATAGCCGTCAGGTGCAGTCGTCTCCAGTGCAGCCGCGACCGGCTGGCCGCCTTTACGCGCCAGGAAGAGATGATGCGGCGCACTGTTGCCCAGCGCTGCATCCGTGACAACGTAACAGTCCTGCTGGATGTTGTTGTCATAAAGCTCAACAGGCACCACCTGGTCCAGCAGGTTTTTCTGCTGCAACAGGGTCTGATGTTCCACCGTCGGCTTGGTTACCGTATTTACCACTGCCGTGGCGGCGGTAGTGATCGCAGCAAAAATCGCCAGCGTAACCCCGTTTTTGCGAATCGTCTCCAGCATCGCTTAATCCTTCTGATGGCCGTAAACGCGCGGCTGGGTGTAGTAATCGATGAGCGGCACGCAGATGTTCGCCAGCAGCACTGCAAACGCTACGCCATCGGGATAACCGCCAAAACTGCGGATCAGCCAGACCAGCAGTCCAATCAGCGCGCCATACACCAGGCGGCCACGGTTGGTGGTTGAAGCGGTCACCGGATCGGTGGCAATGAAGAACGCACCCAGCATGGTGGCACCGGAGAAAAGATGAATCAGCGGGCTGTTCAGCGATTCTGGTGAGAAGAACCAGCCCAGCGTCGCGCAGAAGGCCAGTGACAGCAGCATGGCGGCAGGGACATGCCAGCGGATAGCATTTTTCCAAAGCAGGAACAGGCCGCCGGCCAGATAACCCACGTTAACCCACTGCCAGCCGAGGCCCGCCAGCACGCCGCTGTAAATCGGCTGCGCCAGCAGATGTTCAGCACTGTGCCCCGCGCGTAAACCAGTTTTAAACGTATCAAGCGGCGTCGCCTGGCTGATGCCATCAACACCCATCTGTAACTGCTGCATGGTTTCACCCGCCAGCGTGTGGCCCTGGAACACCATGCTCAGGCTGTCCATCAGCCCGGGTTTGATCGCCTGAAGCGTATCGGGCGGCAACCAGCTGGTCATCTGCACCGGGAAGGAGATGAGCAGGACCACATAGCCGACCATCGCCGGGTTAAACGGATTCTGGCCCAGTCCGCCATAGAGCTGCTTCGCAATGACGACAGCAAACAGGGTACCGATCACCACCAGCCACCACGGCGCCAGCGGCGGCAGGCTGATACCGATCAGGACGGCGGTCAGCAGCGCCGAGTTATCTGCCAGCGTGCTGGCAACGGGCGCTTTGCGCAGTCGCAGAATCGCTGCCTCTGTCAGCCAGGCGGTCAGCGTCGCCAGTAAGACCTGTAAAAAAGGTGCCGTAGCCAAAGAAATAACACTGTGCAGCAAAACCTGGCACCGCGGCCAGCACCACCAGCAGCATGATATTGCCGGTGCTGCGGCGATTATGGGTGTAAGGAGAACTTGCGATACGAAAAGCCATTTAATCCTCAAGCGTCGTAGACGACTGCGCTTTACGCGCTTTGGCACGGGCGATGGCGGCAGCAATAGCGGCCTTGCGCGCATCATCGGGTTGATTCAGTTCAGGTGCCTGTTCAGGTTCTGCATTGGCGTTGTTTGCCTGCTCCTGGGCCTGCTCCGCTTTATCCACCGCAAAATGCGCGGCGGTGGCCAGTGCTGCGGCATCACGTGAAGCGGCATCCGCCTCACTTTCCGCCTGTGCGGCTTTCTTCGCTTTGGCACGGGCGATAGCGGCCTGAACCGCGGCTTTACGCGGATCGGTCTCAGCGGCGGCGTCTGTCGCGGCTTCTGCAGTTTTGTCGCCTGCGGCCTGCGGAGCCTCAGCGGCTTCAGCGTGTGCGGCTTTCTTCGCTTTGGCACGGGCGATAGCGGCCTGAACCGCGGCTTTACGCGGATCGGTCTCAGCGGCGGCGTCTGTCGCGGCTTCTGCAGTTTTGTCGCCTGCGGCCTGTGGTGCCTCGGCGTTTTCCGCCTGTGGTGCCTCGGCGTTTTCCGCCTGTGGTGCCTCGGCGTTTTCAGCCTGTGCGGTTTTTTCGCTTTGGCGCGGGCGATAGCGGCTTCTACTGCGGCTTTACGCGGATCGACACTGGCCTCAGCCTGGTTATCCGCCGCCTCAACCGGCACTGTTTTCTTCGCTTTCGCCCGGGCAATAGCCGCTTCAACCGCCGCTTTACGCGGATCGACGGTCTGACGCGTCACCGGCTGGGTTTCAGCCTGCGCCTCGGCCTGACGCAGACGCGCCTGCGCATGGCGGGCTTCACGCTGGGCTTCAAGCGTTGCCTCATCCGGTTCGGCCGCCTGGCGGGCTTTCACCCGCGCTTTGGCCGCAGCCAGTTCGCTGGTATCGGTGCGGGCAACGCGTTGCTTCGCCTCTTCATGACGCGCTTCACGAGCCTGCTTTTCACGCTCCAGTCGCGCCTGACGGGCTTCGAAGCGTGCTTTGGCTTCCAGCGTGCGTTTCGCTTCCAGATCGATGGCGCGCAGTTCCGCTTTTTCCTGACGGTAATATTGCACCAGCGGAATATTGCTCGGGCAGACATAGGCGCAGGCACCACATTCGATGCAGTCATCAATATGGTGAGCGCGCGCTTTATCGTGATCGCCGCCCTGGCTGTACCAGTAAAGCTGCTGCGGCAGCAGTTTGGCCGGACAGGCATCGGCACAGGCTGAACAGCGAATGCAGGACTGCTCTTCGTCGTTGTTGCCCATCTCACTGGCAGACGGGGCCAGAATACAGTTGGTGATCTTCACCACCGGCACATCCAGCGATGGCAGAGTAAAGCCCATCAGCGGACCACCCATGATCACCATCTGACGCGGCGCAGGCGTGAACCCGACCTGGTGTAACAGATGGCTGATCGGGGTGCCGAGACGACTCCAGACGTTACGCGGCTGGGCGATCGCCTCGCCGGTCAGCGTCACAACGCGTTCGGTGATCGGTTCACCATTAATAATGGCCCGCTTAACCGCCCAGGCGGTGCCGACGTTCTGCATCAGCACGCCGATATCGGAGGAACGCCCGCCGTGCGGCACTTCCTTACCGGTCAGGATTCGGGTCAGCTGTTTGGCACCGCCGGAGGGATATTTGGTCGGGATGACCCGGATGTGCAGATCGCGCTCGCTACCCAGCGCCTGCTTCAGTGCGGCAATGGCTTCAGGCTTGTTATCTTCAATGCCAATCAGCACCTGTTCAGCCTGTAACACCCAGGCGAGAATACGGCTGCCTTCCAGGACTTCGGCAGCGTAGTCCTGCATCAGACGATCGTCAGCGGTGATATAAGGTTCACACTCCGCCGCGTTAATAATCAGGGTTTTAACCCCGCGCAGGCCGCCCTTCAGTTTGGTGGCGGTGGGGAAACCCGCGCCGCCGAGACCGGCGATGCCGGCGTCGTGAATGCGCTGAACAATGTCGGCGCGCGGATGCTGACGGTAGTCAGGCAGCGGATCCAGCGGCATCCAGCGGTCGTCGCCATCTGGCGTCAGGAAAATGCAAAGCTCAGAGAGACCAGAAGGGTGCGCGGTCATATGCTGACCGATATCTTCAATCACGCCGGAGGTGGGCGCATGGACTGGCAGCATGCGGCCAGTGCCAAATGTCAGAGGCTGACCGCGCAGCACTTTGTCGCCAGGCGCAACGCAGATCTCACCTTCATGTCCGATATGCTGTTTCAGCGGGATAATAAAACGGTGCGGCAACGGCAGTTCGGAGAGCGGCGTGCCGTTGGACTGGGTTTTCATTTCCGGCGGATGAATACCGCCCTGAAAATCCCAGACCTTCTCTTTTTTCAGGAAGTTAAACAGATTAAGCATGAGTTTCTACCGGGATCACCCGTAAAGGAATGGTATTTAAATCCCACTTCCAGTTAGCTGGCGTGGTGGCAACCGGACGCATTTCAATACAGTCAGTCGGGCAGGGCGCGACACAGAGATCGCAGCCGGTGCAGACATCGCTCAGCACGGTGTGCATGGCGCGGGTTGCCCCGACAATCGCATCCACCGGACAGGCCTGAATACATTTGGTGCAGCCAATGCAGTTGGCTTCATCAATAAACGCCACGGTGCGCACCGGCTCTTTCGCCGTTTCGTCGCCATCAATCGGCTGCGGTTCAACGTTAAGCAGGGCTGCCAGCTTGAGCATGGTCTGCTCACCACCTGGCGCGCATTTATTGATCGCTTCACCATTGTTACCGACCGCATCCGCATAGGGACGACAACCCGGATAGCCACACTGACCGCACTGGCTCTGCGGCAGGATGGCATCAATCTGCTCAACGATAGGATCTTCTTCGACCTCAAAGCGGCGCGAGGCGTAACCCAGCAGCGCGCCGAACACCAGGCTCAGCGCACTTAATACGGCAACAGCAATCCAGATCGCGGTCATCAGAATTTCACCAGACCGCTGAAGCCCATAAACGCCAGCGCCATCAGGCCCGCGGTAATCAGGGCGATGGAGTTGCCTTTAAACGGGGCAGGAACATTAGCCAGCACCAGCCGCTCGCGCATACCGGCGAACAGCACCATCACCAGCGAGAAGCCGATAGAGGCACTGAAACCATACAGCGCGGCCTGCATAAAGGTGTGGTTAAGGTTGACGCTCAGCAGAGGTACGCCCAGCACCGCACAGTTGGTGGTGATCAGCGGCAGAAAGATACCCAGCAGACGATAGAGCGACGGGCTGGTTTTACGCACCACCATTTCGGTGAACTGCACCACGACGGCGATCACCAGGATATAGGCCATGGTACGCAGATAGACCAGATCCAGCGGCAGCAGGATCAGATGGTTGACCAGCCATGCGCAGATCGAGGCCAGGGTAATGACGAATGTCGTGGCGAGGCCCATGCCAATCGCCGTTTCCAGTTTTTTGGAAACGCCCATAAAAGGACACAGGCCGAGAAACTTCACTAATACGAAGTTATTCACCAGCACGGTGCCAACAAAGAGAAGCAGATAATCGGTCATTTTTTCGCCTGGGAGCCAGAAAGCGGCTTATTATCATTGATAGCGCGGCGTATCTCAACACCTGCGCCATCTGCTGAGCGGCAGACCGCACTCAGAATTAAATTCCTGACATAACTCACAGCGTTATGGCGCGATAAAGGTCGTTTTTACCCGTTTTGAGCGTTTGAAGTAGGGCGCAAACACCGCAGCGGCCAGCAGCGACAGCAGTAATGTCTGGAGGGCACGGCTATCGGTAACCGGCGTAAAGGCAAAGGTTTTCAGTGCCAGCAGCACGGTAATCAGCAGCCAGAGCAGGTAGTGACGCGGCAGGCGGCGGGAGCGCTTAAAGAACAGCCAGCTGATCCAGAGACTATAGGCCCAGACCGCCACGGCGGTGAGCAGGGAAATAGCCCAGTAAGAGAAGAGTGTGCTGCCGTGAGAAAACAGCGCCACACGCCATTCCGGATTAAACAGTGGTGTCAGATACATCGCCAGCACCAGAACGGTGGTTAACAGGGTCATTATCAGCCATGCCAGCGGCAGCAAAAGCCAGCCACCAATACGCGGCGCAGCAACCTGTTCATTCATCGTGGTTATTCCTGTCTCGGAGAGTCGAAGCGCAGCAGAATAACATGTCCAGAGGGGCGCGCCCATCCGGACAAGATCAGCGGGATAAACAGCGATAATCAGCCGGAAATCAGACCACGTAGCGCCACACCGTTTTAGGGACACAGCCGAGATCATATAATCGTCCGCCAGAGACCAGTTCGGCACGTCGGTGATCGGCAGCCCGGTACATATTGATGATTTCCAGATCATTCGTCAGGGAGTAATTAAGATGATCGAAAAGCTTTTCCAGACTGTCTGAATTATTTACTTTGCGGAATTTAAGCAGGTAATCGTGCGCAGTCATCATTGCCATAACAGATAGAAGTAACAAAGGAGTGCTCAGTATAGGGGGCAAGCTTATGCTGTCCAGATCATGTGGCTTAAAAAAGGCGAAAATCAGATAAAAGCACCTTATTAGTCACTAAAACTCCATATCTGGCTTTTTTACTATTGTCTGAGCCAGCAACTCAGCGTCTCTATCTTAAACACCTCACTAAATTATTACGGACAGAACCGGCATAAAGCGTTTAAAAGCAGAGGTTAAATATTATTTTTTTCTTATTCAGCGCTGACACTACATTAGTGGCTTCTTTCTCACCCTTTTAGCCCAGGAAAATTAACCATTCTGCACTTAGTGCCAGAGAAACGTTTCGCCCCTGACTCAGGCCAGCGATCTACTGTGCGGACTATCACAAATCCCATTTTTTGTTCATCGCAGGCCGGATAACCCGTTTTGTACGCCTGGCTGTAATCGTTTCCAGTGGCAGTAAGCATAAGCGATTCTGTTTATTACAATTATTTAACGAGCAGATTTTTTCTACTCAGCCGTTTTATCCATAACTCCCTCGTCAGCCAAACCGTGTGACTACACGTAACCCCTTTAAATTGCTCTGTTTTGTGAAGTGTGTCGCCATTATGCACGCTTTTTTTAGTCCAGTCTAAGCAGGCTCTCTACCCTAAACAGCAAACGCCTTTCAGAGGATTAAAAACTATGTGGAAACGTTTACTTCTGACCACGCTGGTCAGCGCCGCGTTAACCGGCCCGGTACTCGCTGCAGATATGACGGTCGGCTTCTCGCAGGTAGGTTCGGAATCTGGCTGGCGTTCGGCGGAAACCAACGTAGCGAAAAGCGAAGCCAAAAAACGCGGAATCACCCTGAAAATCGCCGACGGACAGCAGAAACAAGAGAATCAGATCAAGGCGGTACGTTCGTTCATTGCTCAGGGCGTTGATGCCATCTTCATCGCACCGGTGGTGCAGACCGGCTGGGAGCCGGTACTGGAAGAAGCCAAAGATGCCAAAATCCCGGTTTACCTGCTGGACCGCGCCATTGTGGTAAAAGACAAATCGCTCTATCAGGCGGTGGTGACGGCTGACAACGTGCTGGAAGGCAAGCTGATTGGCGACTGGCTGGTGAAAACCGTGGGTGACAAGCAGTGTAACGTGGTGGAACTGCAGGGCACGGTGGGTGCCAGCGTGGCAATCGATCGTAAGAAAGGCTTTGCTGAAGCGATCAGCAACCATCCAAACATTAAAGTGATCCGCTCGCAGTCGGGTGACTTTACCCGCAGTAAGGGTAAAGAGGTGATGGAGAGCTTTATCAAGGCGGAGAACAACGGCAAAAACATCTGCATGGTTTACGCGCATAACGATGATATGGCGATCGGTGCCATTCAGGCGATTAAAGAAGCTGGCCTGAAACCGGGCAAAGATATTCTGACCGGCTCGATTGATGGTGTACCGGATATCTATAAAGCGATGCTGGCGGGTGAGGCTAACGCCAACGTGGAGCTGACGCCAAACATGGCTGGCCCGGCGTTTGATGCGCTGGAAAAATTCAAGAAAGATGGCACGCTGCCGCCAAAAGTGATCAAGACCGAATCTAAGCTGTTCCTGCCTGCCGACGCGCAGAAGGAGCTGGATACCAAAAAAAGGCATGGGTTACTGATTCACCGATCAGCCGCAGACCGCCTTACGGGGCGGTTTTTCATGACGTGAGGCGGAGTGAGCAGAATGACCACGCAAAATGAAACACCGCTGTTATCCATCAGCGGCGTCAGCAAAGGTTTTCCCGGCGTCAAAGCGCTGAATAATGTTTCCTTTGATATCCGTAAAGGGGAGATCATGGCGCTGCTGGGGGAGAACGGTGCCGGCAAATCCACCCTGATTAAAGTGCTGACCGGTGTTTACAGCCGTGATGCAGGGACCATCACCCTGAATGGTGAGCCGATTACGCCGCATAATACGGCGCAGGCGCAGGAGATGGGCATCGGCACCGTTTATCAGGAAGTGAATATGCTACCGAATATGTCGGTGGCAGATAACCTCTATATTGGCCGCGAACCGCGCCGCTTTGGCATGATCGACCGTCGCCGGATGGTGCGGGAAGCCGATGCGCTGATGCGGAATTATGGTTTTTCCCTCGATGTGACACGTCCGCTGGGCCACTACTCGGTGGCGATGCAGCAGATTATCGCCATCTGCCGCGCGGTCGATCTTTCCGCCCAGGTTTTGATCCTGGATGAGCCGACAGCCAGTCTGGATGCCAGCGAGGTTGAGATGCTGTTTACCCTGATGGCGCAGTTAAAAGCCAAAGGGATGAGCCTGATTTTTGTGACGCACTTTCTCGACCAGGTGTACCGCATTACTGACCGGATTACCGTGCTGCGTAACGGGCAGTTTATCGCCACCCGCGATACCGCGACGCTGCCGCAGATTGAGCTGATTAAGCTGATGCTGGGTCGCGAACTGCTGGAGACGGCGCTGCAGCGGCAGGGCAGCACGCTGCGCAGCAATCAGCCGGTGGTGTCGTTTGAGGATTACGGCAGGAAAGGCACCATCGAGCCCTTTAACCTGGAAGTTCGTCCAGGCGAAGTAGTGGGACTGGCGGGGCTGCTGGGTTCGGGCCGCACCGAAACCGCCGAGGTGTTGTTTGGTATTCGTCGTGCCGACCGAGGAACAGCGAAGATTAAAGGCAAGGTGCAGCGCATTACTAATCCGGCGAAAGCCTCACAGCTGGGCATGGGTTTTTGCCCGGAAGATCGTAAGACTGACGGGATTATCGGCGCGGCCTCGGTTCGTGAAAATATTATTCTGGCGTTGCAGGCGCAGCGCGGCTGGCTACGGCCAATTAAGAAGCGTGAGCAGCAGGCGATTGCCGATCGTTTTATCAAGAGTCTGGGTATTCGTACGCCGCATGCAGAGCAGCCTGTGGAGCTGTTATCGGGCGGCAACCAGCAGAAGGTGCTGCTGTCGCGCTGGCTGGTGACCAAACCGCAGTTTTTAATCCTCGACGAACCAACGCGCGGCATTGATGTGGGCGCGCACGCCGAGATTATCCGTTTAATTGAATCCCTGTGCGCCGATGGTCTGGCGCTGCTGGTGATCTCCTCTGAACTCGAAGAGCTGGTCGGTTATGCCGATCGGGTGTTGATTATGCGCGATCTGAAGCAGGTGGCAGAAATTCCGCTGGAGCAGCTTTCGGTAGCGTCGATCGTCAATGCTATCGCGGACGGAGGGGTAAAACATGCTTGAGTCCCCTATGACATCTGAAAAAACGCCACGTCGTAAGCTGAAACTCCCGCCAGGGATGCCGCAAATCGCCGCGCTGCTGTTGGTGCTGTTGATTGACAGTCTGGTGGCCAATAACTTTTTTGCCGTGCATCTGCAGGATGGGCGTCTGTTCGGCAGCCCGATCGATATTCTTAACCGTGCGGCACCGGTTGCCCTGCTGGCGATCGGGATGACGCTGGTGATCGCCACCGGCGGCATCGATCTTTCCGTGGGTGCGGTGATGGCGATCGCAGGCGCGACGGCTGCGACATTGACCGTAGCCGGACATGGTGTGCCGTTTATTATTCTCTGCACGCTGGGAACCGGTTTAGTCTGTGGCGTATGGAATGGCGTGCTGGTGGCGTTGCTGCGTATTCAGCCATTTGTTGCCACGCTGATTCTGATGGTCGCCGGGCGCGGAATCGCTCAGCTGATTACGCAGGGGCAGATTGTGACGTTCGACAGTGACAGTCTTGGCTGGTTTGGTAACGGCTCGCTGTGGATGTTGCCGGTCCCGGTCTGGATCACGCTGGTAGTAGCGCTGGCGGTCTGGTTGCTGACGCGCAAAACCGCGCTGGGTCTGTTTATCGAAGCCGTGGGGATTAACCTGCGCGCGGCCCGTAACGCGGGTGTGACAGGCTGGCTGGTGGTGATGTCAACCTACGCCATAAGTGGCGTTTGTGCCGCAGTTGCGGGGCTGATCGTCGCGGCGGATATTCGCGGTGCGGATGCCAATAACGCCGGATTATGGCTGGAGCTGGATGCGATTCTCGCCGTGGTGATTGGCGGTGCGTCGCTGATGGGTGGCCGCTTTAATCTGGTGTTGTCGCTGATCGGCGCGCTGATTATTCAGTCGATGAATACCGGGATTTTGCTCTCCGGCTTCCCGCCTGAGCTGAATCAGGTGGTGAAAGCGGTGGTGGTGATGTGCGTGCTGTTGCTGCAGTCACCACGGTTTATTGCGATGTTGAAACGGAGACGCCCGACATGATTAAACGTCATCTTCCGCTGATGATCACCTTGCTGGTGTTTGTGGCGGGTTACCTGTTTTGTCTGAGTCAGTTTCCGGGCTTTGCCTCCACCCGGGTAATCTGCAATATCCTGACCGATAATGCTTTCCTTGGGATTATCGCCGTCGGCATGACCTTCGTGATTTTATCGGGCGGTATCGATCTGTCGGTGGGTGCGGTGATCGCCTTTACCGGCGTGTTTCTTGCCCGGGCGATCGGTGATTTTCATATCGATCCCTTGCTGGCCTTTGCGCTGATTCTGTCGCTGGGCGCGCTGTTCGGGGCCATGATGGGCTGGCTGATCGATGCACTGAAGATTCCGGCATTTATCATTACGCTGGCGGGGATGTTTTTCCTGCGCGGATGCAGTTATCTGGTGTCGGAGAACTCAATTCCTATCGATCATCCGTTCTACAGCATGCTTTCCAGTCTGGCGTGGAAAGTGCCGGGCGGTGGGCGTCTCAGCCTGCTGGCGGTGATTATGCTGGTGGTAGTGTTTGGCGGGATTATTCTGGCGCACCGCACGCGCTTTGGTAACCGGGTTTACGCCATCGGTGGCAATATGACATCCGCCCAGCTGATGGGCGTTTCGACCCGTGCGACCACCATTAAGATTTATATGCTTTCCACCACGCTGGCGACGCTGGCCGGGATCGTGTTCTCGATTTATACCTCGGCAGGTTATGCGCTGGCAGGGCTGGGTGTGGAGCTGGATGCGATCGCGTCAGTGGTGATTGGCGGCACGCTGCTGTCGGGTGGTGTCGGTACAGTTTTGGGCACGCTGTTCGGTGTGTTGATTCAGGGGCTGATTCAGACCTGGATTAACTTCGACGGTACGCTGAGTTCCTGGTGGACCAAGATCGCCATCGGGATTCTGTTGTTCGCATTTATCGCCCTGCAGCGGTTACTGACGGTCATCTGGGATCGTCAGCAGAACGCGCCCGTTAAGCGATTACCTTCCTGAGTTCTTCAGTACTCCGGTCAATGGCGGCTCGCAGGAGCCGCCTTTTACTGCGCAAGGCGCAGCACCATGACCGTGACTTCTTCACCCGCGATTTGCCGCTGTTCCACCGCCTGCCATCCTGAACGCTGATAGTACGCCTGTTGATCGGGTGTATAGAGCCACAGTTCACCCATCTGCTGTTGTCTGGCTCGCGCAATCGCCTGCTGTATTAACGCTTTTGCCACGCCCTGACCCCGGAATGTCTTGTCCGTCACCACCTCACCAATCCAGAATTCTCGTGCCGGAATGTCATCCAGTTCATAGCGAATGACGCTACAGGTCGCGACCACCGTTTCGCCATCCGGTGTGGCAATAAGAGTAAATTCTGCCGAAGGTTTCTGATTGCGCTGTTTTAAACGCTCAAGGATGGCAGGCGGGTGAGACCATGCAGGAAGGTGTGACCATTCAGTGTGCAACAGTTGTGCGGTTTGTCCGGCGAAGCCGGGATGTTGGTTTAGCTCGGCAATGTGCATGGCGCTGGCGACCTTTGTTTTGTCAGGCTACAAGCAATACAGGCTGGTGGGGGAAAGTGCAAGTTCAAGAAAGGGTTAAGTTATAGCAAAGACTTAGGTTCTCTTTTGTATGACAGGAAAAACAATCGCTATTGGATTTAGGTGCAAGGTCAGGAAAGGTATGCCTGATCGCAAAGGATTCCCGCATCCATGCGGATCGGCCGCGCCATCCCTGGCGCGGACGCTTTGCTCTTCAGGCATATCTTTCCTTCCCGGTTGGGCTGATGCATCGCTTTAAGAAGCAGGACAGTGGATATTTCTATTGATGGTGGATTAATACAAATTGCTTTTGGCTGATGAGAAAGGTCAGGAAAGGTATGCCTGATCGCAAAGGATTCCCGCATCCATGCGGATCGGCCGCGCCCTCCCTGGCGCGGACGCTTTGCTTTTCAGGCATACCTTTCCTTCCCGGTTGGGCTGATGCATCGCTTTAAGAAGCAGGACAGTGGATATTTCTATTGATGGTGGATTAATACAAATTGCTTTTGGCTGATGAGAAAGGTCAGGAAAGGTATGCCTGATCGCAAAGGGTTCCCGCATCCATGCGGATCGGCCGCGCCATCCCTGGCGCGGACGCTTTGCTCTTCAGGCATACCTTTCCTTCCCGATTGGGCTGATGCATCGCTTTAGGAAGCAGGACAGTGGATATTTCTATTGATGGTGGATTAATACAAATTGCTGTTGGCTGATGAGAAAGGTCAGGAAAGATATGCCTGATCGCAAAGGATTCCCGCATCCATGCGGATCGGCCACGCCATCCCTGGCGCGGACGCTTTGCTTTTCAGGCATACCTTTCCTTCCCGGTTGGGCTTGATCATGGCTTTAAAAACATGCGCTGAACTATCAAAATTACGGAACGCCCGTCATTCCCGACTGAATAGCACAGTATTTATCAAAAACTGATGCCACATAATCCTGCGTCGGCCGTTTCATTAACTTACTTAAGAGCGCTGTTAATTAAAAAATTGAACAGCGCCCTTTAGTTATTAACGTTTCAAACGGTAATACGCTTCGTTCCAGCGCAGTGCGTCTTTAAACGCAGGTAAACGCGTGTGCTCATCAATCACCAGCACTTCAATGTCGTTCATCTCACCGTACAGATACATATCATCCAGCGTCAGCGCCTGGCTGAACACCGTATGGTGCGCGCCGCCGCCCAGAATCCACGCTTCGGATGCCGTTGCCAGTGACGGCTGGGCTTTCCATAGTGCGCGCGCAACCGGCAACTTCGGCAGCGGTTTCGGCTGTTCGATAGCATCCACCACGTTAACCAGCAGACGGAAACGATCACCCATATCAATTACGCTGGCGTTAATCGCGCGACCCGCTGGCGTTGAGAAAATCATGCGCGCCGGATCGGCTTTATCACCAATGCCCAGGAACTGCACATCGATCAATGGCTTCTCTTCAATGGCAATCGACGGGCAGACCTCCAGCATATGCGAGCCGAGGACCAGATCGTTACCGGGTGAGAAGTGATAGGTGTAATCCTCCATAAAGGAGGTGCCACCGTTGCGATCGCCTGCCAGCACTTTGAAAATGCGCAGCAGCGCAGCGGTCTTCCAGTCACCTTCACCTGCGAAGCCATAACCCTGACCCATCAGACGCTGAACCGCCAGGCCTGGCAACTGCGTCATGCCGTGCAGCGTCTGGAAGTTGGTGGTGAAAGCGTGGCAGCCTTCTGCTTCCAGGAAACGTTTCAGACCCAGCTCAATGCGTGCGGCATCCAGCACGTTCTGACGCTTTTCGCCGCCGGAAGCGGCAACATCGGTAAAGCGATAAAGGCTTTCATATTCATCGACCAGCGCATTCACGTCGCCATCGCTGACGCCATTGATCACCTCAACCAGATCGCCGACGCCCCAGCCATTCACCGAATAACCGAACTGAATCTGCGCGGCGACTTTATCGCCTTCGGTCACGGCCACTTCACGCATGTTGTCGCCAAAACGCGCGACTTTCAGCTGCTGACTGGCCTGTTTTGTCAGTGCTGCACGCATCCAGTTGCCGAGGCGCTGCTGGCTGGCGCTATCCTGCCAGTGACCGGTCACCACGCTGTGCTGCAGGCCCATACGTGCGCCGATGAAACCGAACTCGCGGCCGCCGTGTGCGGTCTGGTTCAGGTTCATAAAGTCCATGTCCATGCTGTCCCACGGAATCTCCGCATTGAACTGGGTATGGAATTGCAGCAGCGGCTTATTCAGCACGCTCAGGCCACCGATCCACATTTTGGCCGGGGAGAAGGTGTGCAGCCAGGTAATGATACCGACGCACTGCTTGTCATAATTGGCGTCGCGACACAGAGCCAGCGCTTCATCCGGTGACTTAACCAGCGGTTTCAGCTCCAGACGCAGCGGTAAACCGGCCTGATTTAAACCCTCGACCACCTGACGTGCATTCTGTTCAACCTGGCGTAACGTCTCCGCCCCGTAGAGGTGCTGCGTGCCGATGACAAACCACACGCTGTAGCTGTTTGACTGTTCCATAAAATCACTCCTTTACTTTGAGCCTACCTCAATAGGCTATTTTATTTGTCAGTCTGAACCTGGGCAGTGCTCACACAGGCTGCTTTAGCAACCTGAACGCCCGTCAGGGCGGCCCTGAAAGGGCGAGCGTAGCGAGTAATCCTCACGTACTCCGTGTACTACGGATTGTTCCGCGCTGTCCGTGTCCAGACTGCCTGCAACATTACGCCTGCTGAGATAGGCTCTTAGCGGAAGCGGGGCGTGCGGCGTATTGCGGTTCAGCCGCCACGCACCATTGTTGATAGCGTTGATAAAGTTGTTGATAGCGGGCGACGCGCGCCGGATCGGGCTGCAGTGTCACGGCAATCGGGCTGGCCATCACCTGCTGGGCGTCGGGAACGCTGGCGTGCACACCGGCGGCGACGGCGGCGAAAATGGCCGCACCCAGCGCACAGCACTCGTCAGAGGCGACGATATCCAGTGGGCGGTTCATCACATCGCAGCAGGCCTGCATAATCGCCGGGGATTTCCGCGCGATGCCGCCCAGGGTCAGAATGCTCTCGACCGGGATCTGCTGCTGTTCGAAGCACTCCATAATTGCGCGTGCGCCAAATGCGGTGGCGGCGACCAGACCACCAAACAGCGCGGGGGCATCGGTGCCCAGATTGAGGTCGGTAATCACCCCTTTCAGCCGCTGATTGGCATTTGGCGTGCGGCGACCGTTAAACCAGTCCAGCACCACCGGCAGATGGTCGAGCTGCGGGTTTGCGGCCCAGGCCTCGGTCAGATCTTTAATCAGACTCTTTTGCATCTCAGCCAGCTGAGGCTTCAGCTCCGGATGCTGCTGCGCCGCCAGCTGTAGTGGCCAGCCCAGTAAACGGCTGAACCAGGCGTAGATATCACCAAAGGCAGATTGACCCGCCTCCAGCCCGATAGCGCCTGGCATTACGCTGCCATCGACCTGACCACAGATGCCTTTGATGTCGCGATCGCCGACCTTTTCAGTATCCGCAATCAGGATGTCGCAGGTTGAGGTGCCAATCACTTTCACCAGGGTATAGGGTTTGGCACCGCCACCGACCGCGCCCATATGGCAGTCAAATGCGCCACCCGAGAGCGTCACGGTTTGCGTCAGACCAAGACGCTGCGCCCATTCAGGGCTAAGCGTGCCGACAGGCAGATCAGCGGTCCAGGTATCGGTAAACAGGGGAGAGTCGAGCTGTTGCGTCAACAGCGGGTCCAGCGCATTGAGAAAATCGACATCGGGCAGACCGTTCCAGTCGCCGTGCCACAGCGCCTTGTGCCCGGCCGCACAGCGGCCCCGACGCAATTTATCAGGTGCGGTGGTGCCGCTTAACAGGGCTGGCACCCAGTCGCACAGCTCGACCCAGGAGACAGCGGCGTCACGCACGGCCGCATCTTCACGCGACACGTGCAGAATCTTCGCCCAGAACCACTCTGAGGAGTAAATTCCGCCAATATAGCGGCTGTAATCCTGGAAGCGGCCGCTGTGGCACAGCTGATTGATCTCTTCCGCTTCTTCTATAGCGGTGTGATCTTTCCACAACACAAACATCGCGTTGGGGTTGTCGGCGAACTCCGGACGCAGCGCCAGCACGTTGCCGTCGCGGTCAATAGGGGCAGGGGTCGAACCGGTGCTGTCAACACCAATGCCGACCACGGCGTTGCGCTGATCTTCACTCAGTGCATTCAGCACGCCGAGCAGCGCCTGCTCCATGGCGTCGATGTAATCCTGTGGATGGTGACGAAAACGGTTAGTGTGCGGATCGCTGTATAAGCCCTGTTGCCAGCGCGGATAGCTGAACACCGCACTCTGCAGCTCTTTGCCGCTATGACAATCCACGGCCAGCGCACGCACCGAATCACTACCAAAGTCCAGCCCAAGGGTGATGGCTCCAGCACGCATCGGAATCTCCTGTAGTTAGTTAACTCCTGTATCCTGGGTTCGGCGCGCGAAATCAGTTAGTCATCGCTGGCTGACAATATGCACTTTTCTGTCATCGGCAGTGATTTTGTGATCCATTGCAAAAGTTAAGGTCCGGTTAAATTTGCTGAATATATGGATCATTTTGTCGTGATTTTAAGATGTGATACCGCTCTACATTTTTCTTCGCTAATACCGCTAAAACTAGCCCAGCGTCTGGACAGTCTGTCAGCACATGCCAGCCTAACGCACTGATTTATGGCTGTACTCACAAAACAAAACAAACTGGTAGCGTTTACACCGATTCGTTATTAGCAGCGAAAAATAACCTGGTACCGGAGAGCATCATGCATAAATTCACTAAAGCGTTCGCGGTCATCGGCCTGGCAGCGGTTATGTCACAATCCGCTATCGCCGAGACCATGAAGCTGGGATTCTTAGTCAAGCAACCAGAGGAACCCTGGTTCCAGACTGAATGGAAATTCGCCGACAAAGCGGGCAAAGATCTTGGCTTTGATGTCATTAAAATTGCCGTGCCGGATGGTGAAAAAACCCTGAATGCCATCGACAGCCTGGCGGCTAACGGCGCGAAAGGTTTTGTTATCTGTACGCCCGATCCGAAACTCGGCTCTGCCATCATGGCAAAAGCGCGTGGCTACGGTCTGAAAGTCATCGCGGTCGATGACCAGTTCGTCACCGCCAAAGGCAAACCAATGGATACCGTGCCGCTGGTGATGATGGCCGCGACCAAAATTGGTGAGCGTCAGGGTCAGGAACTCTATAAAGAGATGCAGAAACGCGGCTGGGATGTGAAAACCACCGGCGTGATGGCGATTACCGCTAACGAACTCGACACTGCTCGTCGTCGTACCGGCGGCTCCATGGACGCCATCAAAGCCGCTGGCTTCCCGGCAGCGCAGATCTACCAGGTCCCCACTAAATCTAACGACATCCCTGGCGCATTTGACGCCGGTAACTCTCTGCTGGTTCAGCATCCTGAAGTCAAACACTGGCTGATTGTCGGCATGAACGACAACACTGTGCTGGGCGGCGTGCGCGCGACCGAAGGTCAGGGCTTTAAAGCCGCTGACGTCATCGGTATCGGCATCAACGGCGTGGATGCCATCAGTGAACTGTCGAAAGAGAAAGCGACCGGCTTCTACGGATCGCTGTTGCCAAGCCCGGATATCCACGGCTACAAAAGCAGCCAGATGCTCTACAACTGGGTCAGCAAAGGTGAAGAGCCACCGAAATTCACCGAAGTTACCGATGTGGTGCTGATCACCCGTGACAACTTCAAAACTGAACTGGCGAAAAAAGGACTGATGTAACCCTGAGCCTGCCAGGCAGTTTGTCACCTGGCATCCTTAATAGCCAATTTCGCGCCGCCCGCCATAACCGGCCGGTGGCGCGAAAGAGTGAGGAAAAACATGAACACTGATTCAGCATTTCTGTCGTTTCATGGCATCAGTAAAACCTTCCCTGGCGTCAAAGCGTTGCAGGATATCTCCTTCGACTGCCGTGGCGGTGAAGTCCATGCTCTGATGGGCGAGAACGGCGCAGGCAAATCGACGCTGTTAAAAATACTCAGCGGCAGTTATCAGCCGAGCGGCGGTGAGATTCGTATTAAAGGCCAGCCGATGAGCTTTCAGCGCACCACCGATGCGCTGGACGCGGGCGTCGCCATTATTTACCAGGAACTGCATCTGGTGCCGGAAATGAGCGTGGCAGAGAACATCTATCTCGGTCAGATCCCGCACAAACATGGGCTGGTCAACCGTAAGCTGATGCGTTTTGAGGCGGGCCTGCAACTGAAAAATCTCGGCATGGATATCGATCCCGATATGCCGCTGAAATATCTGTCGCTGGGGCAGTGGCAGATGGTGGAGATTGCCAAAGCGCTGGCGCGTAACGCGCGCATTATCGCCTTTGATGAGCCAACCAGCTCCCTGTCGGCGCGTGAAATCGACAACCTGTTCCGCGTCATCCGTCAGCTCCGTGAGGAGGGCCGGGTGGTGCTCTACGTTTCACACCGCATGGAGGAGATCTTCGCCCTCAGCGATGCCATCACCGTCTTTAAAGATGGCCGCTACGTGCGGACGTTTACCGATATGGCTAACACCCATCACGACGATCTGGTGCAGGCGATGGTGGGACGAAACCTTGGTGATATCTATGGCTATTCACCGCGTGCCAAAGGCGCGGTGCGGCTGGAGCTGGACAAGGTCGAAGCGAAGGGCGTGCGGACGCCGATTTCGCTGAAAGTCCATGCCGGTGAAATCGTCGGCCTGTTTGGCCTGGTCGGTGCCGGTCGCAGTGAACTGCTGAAAGGGCTGTTTGGCGGCACGCGTCTGCGCGGCGGTCAGGTGATTCTGGACGGCAAACCGCTGCCGCTGCGGGAGCCGATCGATGCCATCCGTGCGGGCATCATGCTCTGCCCGGAAGATCGCAAAGCCGAGGGCATTATTCCGGTGCATTCGGTGCGCGACAACATCAACATCAGCGCCCGTCGTCATAACCTTACTGCGGGCTGCCTGATTAAAAACGGCTGGGAAAATAAAAATGCCGACAGCCATATCCGCTCGCTAAACATCAAAACGCCCAGCGCCGATCAGCTGATCATGAACCTTTCCGGCGGCAACCAGCAGAAGGCGATTCTGGGACGCTGGCTGTCAGAGGATATGAAGGTGATCCTGCTGGATGAGCCAACGCGCGGTATCGATGTCGGTGCCAAACATGAAATCTATAACCTGATTTATCAGCTGGCGAACCGGGGCATTGCGGTGCTGTTCGCCTCCAGCGATTTACCGGAAGTGATGGGCCTGGCCGATCGCATCGTGGTGATGCGCGAAGGTGCCATTGCCGGTGAACTGCTACACGACGACGCCACGGAACAGCAGACGCTGAGCCTGGCGATGCCCAAAACCACTCAAGCGGCCGCCGTGGCCTGACAGGAGATAATCATGGCTTCATCCACGACCTCAAATACGCCGCAGCCCGCTTCACGCGGCGGCCTGCAGTTAGGTCGCATCTGGGACAACTTCGGCATGCTGGTAGTATTTGCACTGCTGTTTATTGTCTGTGCGATCTTTGTGCCGAACTTCGGCTCGTTTATCAATATGAAAGGCTTAGGGCTGGCAATGTCGATGTCCGGCATGGTCGCCTGCGGCATGCTGTTCTGTCTGGCTTCCGGTGATTTTGACCTGTCGGTCGCTTCCGTCATCGCCTGTGCGGGTGTGGTTACCGCCGTGGTGATTAACATGACCGAAAGCCTGTGGATTGGCGTGGGTGCCGGCCTGGTTCTCGGTATGATCACCGGCTTTATCAACGGCTTTGTCATTGCCCGCCTCAAGATCAATGCGCTGATCACCACGCTGGCGACCATGCAGATTGTCCGCGGCCTGGCCTATATCTTCTCTGACGGTAAAGCGGTCGGTATCGAAGATGAGCGTTTCTTCGAACTGGGCTTTGCCAACTGGCTTGGCGTGCCCGCTCCCATCTGGCTGACTCTGGCCACCATGCTGATCTTCGGCTTCCTGCTCAACAAAACCACCTTTGGCCGTAACACCCTGGCAATTGGCGGCAATGAAGAAGCCGCACGTCTGGCCGGTGTGCCGGTGGTGCGCACCCGCATCATCATCTTTATCCTCTCCGGTCTGGTTTCAGCGGCGGCGGGCATCATTCTGGCGTCACGTATGACCAGCGGCCAGCCAATGACCTCCATCGGCTATGAGCTGGTGGTGATTTCTGCCTGCGTGCTGGGTGGCGTTTCGCTGAAGGGCGGCATCGGTAAAATCTCCTATGTGGTGGCAGGGGTGCTGATCCTCGGCACGGTAGAGAATGCGATGAATTTATTGAATATCTCGCCATTCTCACAGTATGTGGTACGCGGTCTGATACTGTTAGCTGCGGTGATTTTTGACCGTTACAAACAGAAAAAAGCCTGATTGAGCGAGCCGTTGGTCCGCAGAGGCAGAAGCCTCTGCGGGCTATCCGAACAATAACAGACTGAGTGAGGACGCTATGTATCACCGCGAATTACCGGCCGAGCAGCAAAACCCCTTGTTGCCGGGCTATTCATTCAATGCCTGGCTGGTGGCGGGGCTGACGCCGATCACCGCCGATGGTCCGCTCGATTTCTTTATCGATCGCCCGCACGGCATGAAAGGTTACATTCTGAATCTCACTATCAAAGGTAAAGGGCGGGTATTTGACGGCGAGCGGGCATTTGACTGCGAACCTGGCGAAATGCTGCTGTTTCAGCCGAAAACGGCTCACTATTATGGTCGCGCGCCGGACAGCCCGCAGTGGTTTCACCGCTGGGTCTATTTCCGTCCGCGCGCCTACTGGCACGACTGGCTACGCTGGCAGGATGAGCAGGAGGGCGTGGGACGACTGCTGCTGCCTGAATCGCTGCGCGGCGAATTTGATCGCCTGTTTGCCAGTATCGAACAGACCCACAATTCGGGCCGTCGCTTTGCAGAAGAGCTGGCGATGAACCTGCTGGAACGGCTGCTGCTGCGCGCCGTTGAAGAAGATCCACGCAGCCATCAGTTAATTCGCGATCCACGCGTGATTGAAGCCTGCCAGTACGTCACCAACCATCTCGCCAGTGAGGTTAAGATTGAAGAGGTGGCGCGCCACGTCTGTCTGTCACCGTCGCGGCTGGCGCACCTGTTCCGCGAGCAGATGGGCGTGAACCTGCTGCGCTGGCGTGAAGATCAGCGTGTAATCCGCGCGAAACTGCTGCTGCAGACCACCCAGGAGCCGATCGCCTCGGTAGGACGTGAAGTGGGCTATGACGATCAGCTCTACTTCTCGCGGGTGTTCCGCAAGCGGGTCGGCGTCAGTCCCAGCGACTTCCGCCGCCGTAATCAGGATGCGCACGACAGCCTGGCCGCTCAGACCGCCTGGCCGCTGGCGCGAAGTGCTATCTCTTAGTTTTTTCGGGGAATTCCGGCTTGTCGTCATTTGGTTAATAGTCTTAAATCAATCAGGTTATCAACTAAGAGTCTGGTCAATCAGGCTCTGAGAGGAATCCAAATGAGCGATAAATTACGTGTTGGTCTGATCGGCTACGGTTTTGCCAGTAAAACGTTTCACGCCCCGCTGATTGCGGGGACGCCGGAAGTCGAGCTGGCAGCCATTTCCAGTAGCGACGCCAGCAAAGTCCACGCCGACTGGCCCGCCGTTAAGGTAGTGGCCGACCCTCAGGCGCTGCTGGATGACCCGACGCTGCAACTGATCGTTATTCCTACCCCCAACGACACGCACTTCCCGCTGGCAAAAGCAGCGCTGAACGCCGGTAAACATGTGGTAGTCGATAAGCCGTTCACCGTGACGTTGTCACAGGCACGTGAACTGGATGCGCTGGCGAAAGCCAAAGGGCTGCTGCTGTCGGTGTTCCACAACCGCCGCTGGGACAGTGACTTCCTGACGCTGAAATCGCTGATTGAGGCCGGTACGCTGGGTGAAGTGCGCTACTTCGAATCGCACTTTGACCGCTTCCGTCTGGAAGTGCGTAATCGCTGGCGTGAAATGAAAGGCGCAGGCAGCGGAATCTGGTATGACCTGGGGCCGCATCTGCTGGACCAGGCGCTGCAGCTGTTTGGCCCGCCGGTCGCTATCACGGTTGATCTGGCCGAGATGCGTCCGGGCGCGCAGACTACCGACTACTTCCACGCGACGCTGACTTATCCGCAGCGCCGTGTCGTGCTGCACGCCAGCATGCTGGTCGCGGCAGAATCTGCCCGTTATACCGTCCACGGCACGCGCGGCAGTTACGTCAAATATGGTCTTGATCCGCAGGAAGATCGCCTGAAGTCAGGTGATTTCCCGCCGCAGGAAGACTGGGGCTATGACATGCGTGATGGCACTCTGACGCTGGTTGACGGAGATTCCCTGACCGAAACGACCCAGCTGACCCAGCCAGGCAACTATCCCGCTTACTATGCGGGCATCCGCGATGCGATTGCCGGACGTGGTAACAATCCGGTGACAGCGGAAGAGGCGATTCATGTGATGGAGCTGATCGAGTTAGGTCTGCAATCCGCCGAGAAACGCCAGACGATGTCGCTGAAGCGCGTTTAATCGGTCGGTGCTTAAAACGCAATAAGTAAAAAAGCCAAACGGGCCGGATATCCGGCCCGTTTTTTGTCCCTACGCTTCAGGATTACTGCACCCGTGCGCGAAGAGCCGCTTTCTCTGCTTCGTTAAGGAACGCAATCGTCAGACCATTTTCCTGCGCCTGACGGATCTGCGCCGCGCTCAGACCGGCAGCCGGAGCGGCGTGATGATACTCATGCGCCAGTTCAATGCCCTGAACCGCCGGATCATCCGTGTTGATCGTCGCCAGAATGCCATGCTCCAGGAAGGTCTTCAGCGGATGCTGCGCCAGTGATGGCACGGTGCTGGTCTGGATATTGGAGGTCAGGCAGGATTCAATACCAATACGGTGCTCCGCCAGGAAATCCATCAGCGCGCGATCTTCAATCGCTTTCACGCCGTGACCGATACGTTCTGCACCCAGCTCCCGAATCGCCTGCCAGATGCTCTCGGGTCCGGCTGCTTCGCCCGCATGGACGGTCACGCGGAAACCGGCATCGCGCGCCTGGGTAAAGTGGCTCAGGAACTCGCTGCCCGGGAAGCCCAGCTCATCACCCGCCAGATCGACCGCGGTGATGTGATCGCGATGGGCAAGCAAACCTTCCAGTTCGCTGAGGCAGGCATCTTCGCCAAAGGTACGGCTCATAATACCGATCAGACGCACGTCGATATCGTGCTGCTGACGGCCTGCGCGCACGCCATCAATTACCGCTTCAACCACACCGGCAATCGGCAGGTTGTGGGTCATCGCCATATAACCAGGGGAAAAACGCAGTTCAGCATAGTGAATGCCCGCGCGGGCGGCATCTTCGACATTCTCCTGCGCGATCCGGCGGCAGGCATCCAGATCACCCAGCACTTTTACACCCCAGTCGAGCTTCTGCAGGAAGCTCACCAGGTCAGGCTCATTCTGGCCGACCTGCACATGCGGACGCAGCGTCTCCAGCGTGGAAGCAGGCAGGGCGAGGTTAAACTGGCGACCTAAATCGAGAATGGTTTGTGCACGGATGTTGCCATCAAGGTGGCGGTGAATATCAGTCAGAGGAATTTTAGAATCGATCATGGCGCACTCGCTCAGTTGTCGGTGAAGTGCAGAGCATTATAAAAATATCTTGCGCAACAGCGCCAGCTATTTGCGCAACAGCTGCGCCGGATGCTGCTTAATTACGCATAACCGGCGAGCAATGGTTGCCTCGTCGGTTAATGTCAGCCCTGCAACTGATGGATCGCCGCAATCAGGCGTGAAACGCCCTCATCAACTTTGCTGCGCGGACAGCCAACGTTAAGACGCAAAAACCCTTTGCCTGCATCACCGTAGGTCGATCCGGGCATAATTGCGACCCGTTGCTGGATCAGCGCCTGTTGCAGGGCCTCTTCTGGAATGCCCAGCGGATTGATATCGAGCCAGGCGAGATAGGTCGCCTCGGGAATGTGCCAGTTCAGTGCGGGAAACTCAGCGTTAAGGCGATTGGCAACCAGTGTGAAATTATTATAAAGATAGCTGCGTAACGCATCCAGCCAGGGTGCGCCTTGTCGGTAGGCGGCAACGTGTGCCGTGACGGCCAGAACGGCCGGAGACGAAAGGCCGTCAGCATTTTTCAGCGCCTGAAACCAGGCGGCTCTGTCTGCCACATCCGGGATAATTCCCCACGCACCGGTCAGGCCTGGCACGTTGAAGCTTTTCGACGCCGAGGTAAACAGCGCCCAGTCACTGCGCGCCACGCTGGCCCACGGAGTATGGGGCTGATTACCCATAATCATATCCATATGGATTTCATCGCTGATCACCCGCACGCCGTGACGATCGCAGAGCGCCGCCATCTGTTGCAGCTCAGCTGCTGTCCACACTTTGCCGGTGGGATTGTGCGGGCTGCAGAGCAACAGGATTTTACAGCGCGGGCGCGCCAGCCGCGTCTCCAGCGCGGCCATATCACATCGCCAGCTACCGTTATCCCGCTGCAGCGGCATCTCCAGCACCAGTCGCTGATTGCCGCGTACCGTTTTATAAAAAGCATCGTAGGCGGGAGTGTGGAGCACCACTTCATCATCCGGGTTGCTCCAGCGGCGCAGCATCTGCGCCACCATATAGATCACCGAGGGTCCATAAACCAGCGTGTCAGCATCGGGCTGGTAGCCGAAACGGCTGGACATCCAGTGGCAGCAGGCGGAAAGAAAATCGTCATGCTGCCAGCGACTGTAACCCAACACGCCGTGTGCTACGCGCTGCGCCAGCGCCTGCTGAACCGCTGGCGCAGTTCTGAAGTCCATATCCGAAATGGTAAACGGCAGCAGATCGGGGACGCCAAAGCGGTCAGCCACGAAATCCCACTGGGTCGACCAGCTGCCGCGGCGATCGATGACTTCGTCAAAGTTAAACATTATCGGCTCCGGCACATCAGGCAGTGACATTCATCAGGTGTGACAGTTCATCTTTCACCGACTGCACCTGTGGACCGATAACCACCTGCAGGCTGGTCTGATTAAGATGGACCACACCTATCGCGCCGTTGGCTTTCAGCGCCGCATCATCCACTTTACTCATATCCGCCAGGGTCAGACGCAGACGCGTCAGACAATTATCCAGCGAGGTAATATTCTCCACGCCGCCAAGTGCCGCCAGAATAGCCGGTGAGTTATAGCCAGATTTGCCTTTACCGGCATTGCTGACCTGCTGCGCAACCGCACTGGCACTTTCCACTTCGCGTCCCGGTGTTTTGATATTGAAGTGCAGAATGGCGAATCGGAAAATAAGGTAGTAACCGACAAACCATATCGCTGCGACAACGGGTACCCAGTACCATTTGGTCGACAGCCCGTGCAGCACACCAAACACCACAAAGTCGATGATATTGCCGTCTGTATTGCCGATAGTGACGCCCAGTATCGCCATGATGCTGAAGCCAACGCCGGTCAGCAGGGCGTGGATCAGATAGAGGAACGGGGCGACAAACAGAAACAGGAATTCGATAGGTTCGGTGGTGCCGCCGACCACGCAGGCCACCACACCGGAGATCAACAGGCCTTTGATCTTATGACGATTCTCCGGGCGAGCGCAGTGATAGATGGCCAGGGCAGCACCTGGCAGACCACCCAGGAAGGCAGGCATTTTACCCTGTGACAGGAAGCGGGTCGCGCTTTCAGCAAAACCGTGGGTTTCCGGGCAGGCGAGCTGCGCCTGGAAAATGGTTAAGGCACCACTCACGCTCTTGCCACACACATCCAGTGTGCCGCCTGCATCGGTAAAGCGCATGATGGCGACCAGAATATGCTGCAGGCCAAACGGCAGCAGCAGACGTTCGCCGGTTCCAAAGATCATCGGGCCAAAATCACCCGCGCTGTTAATCATCCAGCCTAATCCGGTGATACCCTGCGCGAAAAAAGGCCAGATCAGCGGGACGACCAGTCCCAGTAAACCAATCACCAGCGTGGTGATAATCGGCACAAACCGGGTGCCGCCAAAGAAGGCCAGCGCATCGGGCAGTCGGATGTTATGGAAGCGCTCATGCAGCCAGAACACCACAATACCCACAATGACCGCGCCCAGAATGCCGGTATCGATCGACGGGATCCCCAGGATCGGCTGAACGTTGTTAGCTTTCAGCACGGCGGCATCGGTGGTTGGCAGAATACCGTGGATATTGAGCCAGAAGTTGATGCTGAGGTTTAGCACGGCATACCCCACAAAGCCGGCAAACGCTGCCACGCCCTTGTTCTCGCGCGCCATACCCAGCGGAATCGCAATGGCGAACATCACTGGCAGATAGCTAAAGGCGAACGATCCCAGTTTGGCCATCCAGAGAAACAGATATTGCAGCCAGGGGTGATCCAGCACAGGTAACAGGGTCAGGACATCACGACTGCTCAGCGAACTGCCAATCCCGAGCATGATGCCGCAGAAGGAAAGCAAGGCAACCGGCAGCATAAAGGTTTTCCCCAGACTCTGGAAAAATTCCCAGACGGACATTTTTTGGTGAGAGGGTGACATGAACGCTCCTGGATAAACGGACCACTGAGTGAAGTGGCGGCATGATAAAACGTTTTACCTTGATCTTATGCGCGCTGAATCACACTCTTCAGGTCATGGACGATATAATTTTGACGTCATAAGGTGTAACGTTTTACCTTGTTTTCTAATGCTGTAGTTCAGTTGAGTAATCTGATGAGTAAAATCACCATCAATGATGTTGCGGCGGCGGCGGGCGTGTCGGTGACCACGGTATCGCTGGTGTTATCCGGCAAAGGACGGATCTCTGCGGCAACCATGGCGCGCGTGAACGAGGCCATTGAGCAACTCGGTTTCGTACGTAACCGTTCGGCAACCATGCTGCGCGGGGGTGAGAGTGGCGTGATTGGCTTGATCGTCCGCGATCTCAGCCAGCCATTTTATGCCGAAATGACGGCAGGTCTGAGTGAAGCGCTGGAGAAGCAGGGCAAATTGCTGTTCCTGACGCAGAGCGGCGCCCAGGGACAGCATCTGCATCGCTGCTTTGAGTCACTGGTCGCTCAGGGAGTGGATGGCGTGGTGCTGGGAGGCGGTGCCGATAAGGCCAGCCAGATTGTGACACGGGCCAGAGAGGTGAATATGGCCTTAGTCTGTGCCGCGCGCGCCATTAGCCTGGAGGAGGTGGACGCTATCCGCCCCGATAATGCTCAGGCTGCGCGTCTGGCCACAGAATACCTGATTCGTCAGGGGCATCAGCGCATTGCCTGGCTGGGCGGTCATAGCGCATCACTGACCCGGGCAGAACGTCTTGGCGGCTACTGCGCCACCCTGCTGCAATATGGGCTGCCGTTCCGGCCGGAGTGGATTATTGAATGCGGTAACACGCAAAAAGAGGCGGCTGAAGCAGCGGTACAGCTGTTTCAGCATCATCCGCGGCTGACCGCCGTGCTGGCCTATAACGCCACTACCGCGCTGGGATGCTATTTTGGGCTGTTGCGCACCGGGCGAACATTCGCGCGGGGTGCAGTCGACAGCTATTACGATCAGCAGCTGGCTCTGATGGGCTTTGGCGATGAACCGCAGGCGGAACTGACCGATCCGCCGCTGACGTTTGTCACCAGTTCAGCCCGGGAGATTGGCCGTGTGGCAGCTGAGCGTATCCTGCAACGGATAGCGCAACCGGATGCCGCCCGGCAGAACGTGATTATGCCGCCGCAGCTGGTTATTCGCGGCTCGGCATAAAAAAAGGCGACCCGGAGGTCGCCTTTAAAAGAAGAGTAGAGAATTACTGCGGCATCCCTTCGCTGGTCGGCATACCCAGCATATAGCGGGAGAGGAACTGCTCCAGCGTCATTTTGTCGCCGTTCATGTTCACCTGACCGTTGGTATACTGCAGGCTGGTGACGATATTGTTATCCTGCTGCTGGGTCAGGCGGAACATCTGACCCATCGCCGCCAGTCCTTTCACCTGCTGATCTGCCAGCTTCTGTGCGTCATCGGCCTGATATCCTTCAGCCAGTCCCACTTTATGCATGGTTTCGGTCGCCATTGGCATATTGATGACCAGCTTGCTGTCCAGGCTCTTCAGGACCCGATCAACCATGGCACTGAGTGTCTGGGCTTCGCCGGTCACCGCAGAGGGATCGTTGAAATTAGCGTTCAGGTTAAAGGTGCTTTCACCTTTATCATTTTTCCAGCTCAGCGGGGCGATACTGATCGCAGGTGAGCCCTTCAGCAGCATCGGCAGGTTGCTCATCAGAATCTGATGCACACCCGCCTGGTAGCGGATAGGATCTTCCGCGACGCCAGGCTGGCTCAGCAGTTCCTGCATCTGCGCGTTGTAACGATCGGAGAAGGCTTTTACCGCCTGCGCATCAAACTGTGACAGTTTCATCTTCAGCGCTGCCTGACCAAAATCCTGCTTCTGCAGCTGAATGCCTTCAACTTTGTAGTCGATATTGCCGCCAATCTTACCGGCGCTGTTATCGAAAGAGGAGGTGCCTTTCATTTTGTGCAGCGTCAGGGCGTCCTGACCATTGATGCTGGCATTGACCTTCTCAATATCCACTGACTGGTCGCCAATACGTACGCCTTCCGGGCTGAGATGGGTGTTACCGCTCAGCTTCAGACCATTAATGGTGAACAGCACCGGCTGGCCCATCTCATTTTTACTGGTCAGCGCGAGGCTATCAACGTCACTGTCCAGCGACACTTTGTCGCCTTTGTTATCCGCGCTGACGTTGAAGGTGCCCCCATTGGTGGCAAGACGCTCGCCGCTTTGCGCATTCTGATAATCAACCGGCAGAACGCGCAGCGCCGTATCGGTGGCACCGCTGTAGCCGATACGGGTATCGGCATTAATCAGCGACTTGTTGCCGGTCAGCTCAAACAGCTTTTTCACCGCATCGGTGTTAGCCAGTTCGGTATGAACCGACGCCATGCTCGGGATCAGATTGAAATGCTTCAGCTGAGCAAACGGGAAAGGGCCATGATCGATGGTTTCGTTCAGGATGATGCTCTGGCCTGGTTTCAGCAGGGGATTATCTTCCGTCTGCGAGTTGGCCTGAATCACCAGATTCACTTTGCTGCTGAACACGCCGCGCTGATAGTCCTGATAGCTGATCTTCAGTCGGCTGTTAGGGGCATAAGCATTCAGCTGGGCATTGGCGTTCTGCACCAGCTCATCCCTGTGGCTTTCAATCTGCTTGCCGGTGAACCATGCCGCGCCAGTCCAGACTACGCCCAGTGCGATGATGACACCTACGGCAACATTGGTCTTTTTCATTGCTGATTCGTCCTTATCCTTGAGTCCGCTTATGCCGCAGGTTTACCCCAGCGACTGAAGAAAAACGCCCGCAGGCGTTTAAAAGCTAATAGGTTGAAATAATAGCAGTTAACAGGCACTCCGTCAGCCGCTTCACCCTAAGTCGTTAAATACCCGCGCCAGTCGGCCCGTGCCTGCGACCGTTACGGGGGGATTCGCTGGCGGCAATGAAGCAGGATTCACCTGGTTTCAGCGTCACCTGCTGCTCGCCTTTGGCGATCACCGTCTGGCCTTCGATGCAGAAAAGCAGTGCGGCGCTCTGCTGCGCCAGCGGCTGTGGCTCTGCGTTCAGGGTATGAATGGCAAAGGCAAAATCCTCCACCGGAATCGGGAAGCGCAGCGCGTTGCCCTGTTGCTCTGGCTTGGTCAGCAGGGTGCTGGCTGGCTTCTCTTCAAACTTCAGGTTCGCCATCAGCTCGGCAATATCGATATATTTCGGGGTTAACCCGGCCCGCAACACGTTATCGGAGTTTGCCATCACCTCCAGCGCCACGCCTTTCAGATAAGCGTGCGGGGTCTCCGCATAGAGGAACATCGCCTCGCCCGGTTGCAGCGTGATTACGTTCAGCAGCAGCGGCGAAAACAGGCCGCTGTCGTCAGGATACTCTGCCGCAATCATGCGAATGGTCTGCCACGGCTCACCCTGTTGTGCATCAACCGCGGATTTCAGGATGCCCAGCGCCAGCGATTTCGCCTCACCCTCCAGTGACAGCAGGGTAGAGAAGAGCGCGGCCAGCGTATCCTGATCGGGATGCTGCAGAAAATGGGCTATCTGTGGATGTGCGCCCGCAACCGGCTCCAGCAGTGAGACCATCTCCGTCAGGGTGCGAAAGCCATTCATCGCCTGGAAGGGCGTCAGCGCGAAGACCAGCTCCGGCTTGTGGTTGGCATCTTTATAATTACGCTCAGCAGCTGTCAGCGGAATACCCGCCGCATTCTCACGGGCAAAGCCCACTTCGGCCGCGCGTTTGCTGGGATGGACCTGAATCGACAGTGGCTGATCGGCAGACAACACTTTGAACAGGAAGGGCAGTTCACCAAAACGCTGTGCCACCGCTTCGCCAAGCATGGCGGCAGGCGCGGCATCAATCACGTCACGCAGCGAACGCTCGCTGCCCTGGTCAATCACGGTGGAGGGGCTTTTTGGATGTGCGCCCATCCAGAGTTCCGCCATCGGCAGCCCCTGTGGATTAGCGATTCCGTAAAGCTCAGTCAACGCAGTTTTGCTGCCCCATGCGTAGTTTTGCAGCGTATTGTTCATTTTTTGCATTGTATAACCCTTTATCACGGGAAATTATTGCCAGTATTAAAGCAGAAACTGCCGGTAAAAATACATCTCCAGCGCAAAAGGACGCTAAGCTCTGATAATGTTAAATTATTGTGTATTACTATCCTGACCGCCCGGTAGTCGATCGTAATGACGTACCGGGCGGTCATTCTTTTAAAAACCAGATGAAGGAGACGTATTCATGGCAGCCAATCGCATTGAGAAAGATTCAATGGGCCCCATCGACGTACCGGCAGACAAACTGTGGGGCGCGCAGACACAGCGCTCACTGGAACACTTCCGCATCTCAACCGAAAAAATGCCGACCGCGCTGGTGCATGCACTGGCATTGACCAAGCGCGCCGCGGCCAGCGTTAACCGCGATCTGGGACTGCTGCCCGCTGACCGCGCCGAGGCGATTGTCAGCGCGGCCGATGAGGTGCTGGCTGACAAGCATGCGGATGAATTCCCGCTGGCGATCTGGCAGACCGGTTCCGGCACCCAGACCAATATGAACATGAATGAAGTGCTGGCGAACCGCGCCAGTGAAATCCTTGGCGGAGAGCGCGGAATGGCGCGGCTGGTTCATCCCAACGACGATGTGAACAAGAGCCAGAGTTCCAACGATGTCTTCCCGACGGCGATGCACGTTGCCGCCGTTATCGCCTTGCGCGAACAGCTGATCCCTCAGATTCAGGTACTGAAAAAGACCTTAAGCCAGAAGTCCGACGCCTTCAAAGATATCGTCAAGATTGGCCGTACTCACCTGCAGGATGCCACGCCGCTGACCCTGGGCCAGGAGATTTCCGGCTGGGTGGCGATGCTGGAGCATAACCTGAAGCATATTGAGCAGAGCATTCCGCACGTGGCGGAACTGGCGCTGGGCGGCACGGCAGTAGGTACGGGCCTGAACACCCATCCGGAATATGCGGTGCGCGTGGCGAAGGCGCTGGCCGATCTCACGCAGCAGCCGTTTGTCACTGCGCCAAACAAGTTTGAGGCGCTGGCAACCTGTGATGCGCTGGTGCATGCGCATGGCGCGCTGAAAGGGCTGGCCGCCTCGCTGATGAAAATCGCGAACGACGTGCGCTGGCTCTCTTCCGGCCCGCGTTGCGGCATCGGCGAAATCGCCATCCCGGAAAATGAGCCAGGCAGCTCCATCATGCCGGGTAAAGTTAACCCGACCCAGTGCGAAGCGATGACCATGCTCTGCTGTCAGGTGATGGGTAACGATGTGGCGATCAACATGGGCGGCGCATCCGGTAACTTTGAGCTTAACGTGTTCCGTCCGATGGTAATCCATAACTTCCTGCAATCAATTCGCCTGCTGGCGGATGGCATGGACAGCTTTAATCATCACTGCGCGGTCGGCATTGAGCCGGTGCGTGAGCGCATCGATCAACTGCTTAACGAATCGCTGATGCTGGTGACGGCGCTGAATACCCATATTGGCTATGACAAAGCGGCAGAAATTGCCAAGAAGGCGCACAAAGAGGGGCTGACGCTGAAAGGCTCGGCGCTGAAGCTGGGTTATCTTACAGAAGAGGAGTTTGATGCCTGGGTTCGTCCGGAAGAGATGGTCGGCAGCATGAAGTCTTAGGGTTTGAGTGAATCAGAGGCCAGCGAATGCTGGCCTTTTTCATTTATATCGGACAATCGACCCACAGATGCAGTCTGGGGATTAAAAGATTCAGCGGTTCTGCAGCAGGTTTATAACGATGGTTAATGTTATCGGCATCGTAGTTAAGCAATTCCCCCCAGAACCGGAACCTGGCTGCGATCGCGACAGATAACCAGAATCGGTGAAGGACAGGCCAGCTGAGTTTGTTTTTGTTCATCCGCGCGCCAGACGCGTGCAACCGGCTGGACTTTCACCGGGCGCTTGATTTTCAATCGTGCCGAGGCGGGCAGGGCGCGCACGCTTGCCAGCTCCTCCTGCACTTTTTCCGCCCACTGTTCACGTGACCACGGCGCTTTTGCACGTCCCGACTTCAGGCTTTTTTCCAGCTGGGCGATTACCTCTTCGCGCTTGAGATTCTTGATAATGTGCTTGTTGGCCCAGCCGAAACGCAGGCTATCCGGTGCGCTCAGCAGGGTGATAGTGCGATAGGCATTCAGGGTAATCAGCCCGCGCAAATGCTGGTGGACGAACTCAAAACGCGCCTCACTCGGCAGGCCAGAGTCCACCGTAATCAGCTGCTCCAGCCGTGCTTTCAACTGATTGATGACGTCGACCAGCGAGCCGATCTCCGCCTCCTGCTGCGCGTCGCATTCGATACAGAGCGCGCCAGGCAAGCGCACGGCAGCCTTGGTGCTCAGCTGTTCTGACTGATGCTGCATAAACAGGCGGCAGTAGTGGTCAAGCGCCATCTTTAACGCGCTCTCCCCGAGATGCTGCTCGACGGCAATCCGGGTGATCGCTTCATGTTCGCGACCTTTAACCACCGGCGGCAGGCTGAAGACGCGGGCGATCAGCAGAGGCTGAGCTTCAATCTGCTGACGCAATTCACCCAGCGCCAGTTCCAGGTCATTTACACATTGATGCATATCAGCCACTAAGTCGTAGCGCGTCATGTTGTGCCTCCATAGTTACAACGTCCACAATGTGGCAGAAGCCTGGCGAGGATGCAAGCGTCACATAGTTACAACATACTATAAGTAGTTTACTCAAAACCGTGCGGCCTGCATAGCTGTCCAGTCAAAAGGGCATCACGCATTTTGGCTTATCGCAGAACATGTTATAAAAACGGTTCGCCTGCTAACCAGGAGATTGCCTGTGAATCAGAACAATAAACCCGGCATCGCCGCCATTATTACCCTGGGCTGGGTGCAGATCCTGTCATGGGGCGGGTCGTTCTACCTGATGGCGGTGATGGCGAATCCGATTGCGGCTGAGACAGGCTGGTCACAGCAGTGGATTTATGGCGCACTCTCGACCGGGATTCTGGTATCGGGCCTGCTGTCACCGCTGGCAGGCAGGATTATCGCCCGCACCGGTGGCCGCCTGTTGCTGGCACTAAGTGGCATGGTGATGGCGGTGGGGCTGGTGATCATGGCTTATAGCCACTCTCTGCCGCTGTTTCTGTTTGCCTGGGTAATTATTGGCATCGGTATGGCGATGGGCCTTTATGACGCACTGTTTGCCACGCTCGGCACCTGCTATGGCAGTCAGGCGCGTGCAGCGATCACCGGTATCACCCTGATATCTGGCTTCTGCACCACGCTGGTCTGGCCGGGAACGGCGTTGTTAATCCACGGATTCGGCTGGCGAAACGCGTCGCTGATAATTGCGGCACTGATGGTCGTCTGCGTGCTGCCTGCCTATCTGTTTGCCTTACCCGACAGTCACGCTAAGCGGCCGGAGAAACGACTGAGTCCGCAGCCTGGCTCGGCGGAGATTGCGCCTGCGCTGTTCTGGCTACTGTGTGCCATCTTTACCCTGGCGTCCGTGATCATGACGGCTATTTCCGTGCAGCTTATCGCCTTGCTGCAGGCGAGTGGTCATACGCTGACCTCGGCGCTGGCGATCAGCGCCGTACTTGGCCCGTGTCAGGTGGGATCCCGACTCGTCGATATCGCCTTTAAACGCAGTCATCCCATCCGTACCACCTTTTTTCCGTCGGGCTGGTGGCACTGGGCTTGCTGTTGCTGGCATTGTTTCCGCAGATGGCGTTGCTGAGCATGGTGTTGTATGGCGCAGGAAATGGCTTACGTGCCATCGTGCGCGGAACTTTACCGCTGGCGATGGTCAAACCAGAGTCCTATGCGATTGTGGTGGGTAAAATGGCCCGCCCGGCGTTGATGGGGCAGGCACTGACGCCGCTGATAGGTGGATATGTGTTTGAAAAGATGGGAGCATCGGCGACGCTGTGGTTGCTTTGCGCCCTGGCAATCTTTAACGTGGTACTGGTTATGGCGCTGAAGCAGCGATTGCCGGCGACATCGGCCACCACGGCATAACGGAACGGTTCTCCTTGCTCCGCAGGAAGAGGGCCGTTAGCAGGCTAAGCACCTTGTGCTATCGGGCCTCAGGCTTTGGTGAATACGTGCCTTGTCACCGCCGGTTTGCTTCAAAAAAGCAACAGTGTTTGTTATATTTATTGCTCATTGATTGTTCACTTATGCGGCAATAAAACAATAAGATGCACCGCAACTCAGGATAAAGAAATGCTTGATTACCGCTTCCCGACAGCTTTGCAAATGGTTCTGAGCGTAGCGATGGCGGAGCAAATGGGAAAACGCTCTACCAGCGCGATTCTGGCCTACGGGCTGGAAGCGAATCCCAGTTTCATACGAAAATTAATGGTCCCGCTGACCCGTGACGGCATTATCGTCTCCACGCTGGGCCGTACCGGTTCGATTCATCTGGGCCGTCCTGCTGCAGAAATTACTCTGCGGGATATCTATGTCTCAGTGATCGAAGACAAAAAAATCTGGGCCGCGCGTCCTGACGTCGCGCCGCGCTGTCTGGTCAGTGCCAACCTCTGCTGGTACTTCAAGTCGATAGCCGATGAAGCCGAGCAGGCGTCGCTGGATGTGCTGGCAAAACGCACCGTGGCAGACGCACTGAACGAACTGAAGAAACGCGACACCAGCAACTGCACCGCCGTGCCGGAACCTGAACCCGAAGAGATTGATGATCTCTGCAAAAAAGAGCCGCTGATTAGCGGCTTTTTTTTATGCCTGCTGGTCAGTAACTTCCTGCCTCAAATCTGCCATAAGCCAATAACTCACTTTCCTGGGGTCGGTTATCACGCTGAACCTGATAAACATTTGAAAATTCAGCATCCATCACAACATTAATGTTGTATTGATTATCACCAATGTTATTCTTGCTGTTATACACAGCGAGGGAACGCGATGAAGTACAGTGAATTCAGACGCTGGCTCATTCAGCAGGGCGCTATTTTGACTAAGCACCGCAGTGGAAGCAGCCATTTCAAGGTCTTCCTGTGCGACAGGCAATCCATTTTTCCGGATCACTGAGCAAAAGAAATGCCTGAAGGTACGCGCAGAAAAATTTTAAAAGATCTGGGCCTGTGAGCCCGATCAGAGAGGTAACTCTATGTTTAATTATGCCGTCAGATTAACTCATGACGCCAAAACCGATACCTATGAGGTCTCGTGTCGTGATTTGCCGTTACTGCATTCCGTCGGCGACACCGTTGAGGAAGCACTTGCAGAAGCCGAAGATGGACTGGTGACGGCAATCTCTCTCGAGATGGATACGCGTCGTCCGATTCCGGTTGCCAGTAAACCGCTGGAAGGAGAGTACATCGTCTCTGTGCCTGTACTGGTGGCAATGAAAGCGGCACTTTACAACGCAATGATTGAAACCGGCACCCGTAAAGTCGATCTGGCACGTCAACTGGGCGTGAATGGCCCACAGGTTGATCGACTACTGGATGTAGAGCACTCATCGAAAGTCGAAAATGTGGAGCTGGCGCTGGCTCAGCTGGGGCGCAAAGCCCGGATTGAAATTCGGACCTGATCATCTGCCCGCAAGCAGAACGCTGGAGGTCAAAGATGAATAATAATTCTGATCTGGCTAATGTCGCCGGGCAACCCGCCATGATCAATGAAACCTCGCTGAATGCGTTTATCATTGAAACGCTGAATGAAAGATTAAAGCGGCGCTAACCTGCAAGGCAGAATCTGCCGGCATCTGTGAATCACAGGCAAAAAAAGGGGGGAGATCCTATGATCGCCCCCTTTTAACTTTTACGGTTTACGCCGTCACGGACGATGCACTACCTGACCGGCGCGTCACCAGCTTGCGCAGGGCGACGTAGAACACCGGCGTCAGGAACAGGCCGAACAGCGTCACGCCGAGCATGCCGGAGAAGACCGTAATACCGGTAACGCCACGGACCTCTGCACCCGCGCCTTCACCCAGAATCAACGGTATTGTACCGGCGATAAAGGCGATGGAGGTCATTACAATCGGACGCAGACGCAGGCGACACGCTTCCAGCGCCGCTTCCACAATCCCTTTGCCCTGAATCTCCAGCTCTCGCGCAAACTCGACGATCAGAATCGCGTTCTTACAGGCCAGCCCCATCAGCACCACCAGTCCGACCTGCACGAAGACGTTGTTGTCACCGCCAGTCAGCCAGACGCCAAACAGCGCAGAGAGCATGGTCATCGGCACAATCAGGATCACCGCCAGCGGCAGCGTCCAGCTCTCATACAGCGCGGCCAGCACCAGGAACGCCAGCAACACGGCCATCGGGAAGACAATCAGCGCGGTATTGCCCTGCGTTGACTGCTGATAACTCAGATCGGTCCACTCGATGTTCATGCCGTTTGGCAATAGCTGACCGGACATCGCTTCGAGCTGACTCATCGCCTGCGCCGAGGAGAGCACGCGTGGGTCGGCATCACCAATCAAATCCGCCGCCGGATAGCCGTTATAGCGGATCACCGGGTCGGGACCGTAGGTGGTGGTAATGTTGACCATGCTGCCAATCGGCACCATCTCACCGCGATCGTTTCGGGTACGCAGGTTAGCGATATCTTCGATGCTGTCGCGGAAATCCCCGTCAGCCTGCGCCATCACCCGCCAGGTGCGGCCAAAGCGGTTAAAGTCATTCACATACGACGAGCCGAGATAGGTCTGGAGCGTGCTGAACAGCGCGGTCAGCGATACTCCCTGCGCTTTGGCTTTATCCCGGTCTACCTTCACATCAAGCTGCGGAACGTTGGCCTGATAAGAGGAGATGGGGAAGTGCATCCCTGGCGTCTGCATGATGCTGCCCGACAGCGTATTAATCGCCGTCTGCAGTGCGCCATAACCCAGACCCGCTCGGTCCTGCACATAGAGCGAATAGCCCGAGCCCTGGCCCAGCCCCAGAATCGGCGGTGGCATAATCGAGAAGCCAAAGCCCTGCTGGATTTGAGCGATCTTCGCATTGATCTCAGCGTTGATCTCCGCCGCCGTATGTTTGCGCTCATTAAACGGCTTCAGACCGAAGAACACCGTGCCGCTGTTCGGCGTATTGGTGAACTGCAGTGCATTCAGGCCGGGGAACGCGACCGCATAGGCGACGCCTTCGGTCTGCATACCGATTTCGCTCATCTTACGAATCACAGCATCCGTGCGCGCCAGAGAGGAACCTTCCGGCATCTTCACGCCACCAATCAGGTAGAGCTTATCCTGCGTCGGAATAAATCCACCCGGCACGGTGTGGAACATAAATCCGGCACCTGCCAGCAGCAGAATATAGACGCCAAACACGGCGCCACGGCGACGCAGCGTACGGCCCACCAGCGATTCATAACCATGGGCACTGCGCTGGAAGAAGCGGTTAAACGGCCGGAATAGCCAGCCAAACAGCGCATCAATGATCCGCGTCAGCCGGTCTTTCGGCGCGTGATGATCTTTCAGCAGCATCGCCGCCAGCGCAGGCGAGAGCGTCAGCGAGTTAATAGCAGAGATCACTGTAGAGATGGCAATGGTAGTGGCGAACTGCTTGTAGAACTGCCCGGTGACGCCAGAGAGAAACGCCATCGGCACAAACACCGCGCACAGCACCAGCGCAATGGCGATGATCGGCCCGGAGACCTCACGCATCGCCTGATGCGCAGCGGCGCGCGGCGACAGCCCCATCTCAATGTTACGTTCGACGTTCTCCACCACCACAATGGCGTCATCCACCACGATACCAATCGCCAGCACCAGCCCGAACAGGCTCAGCGTATTCAGCGAGAAGCCAAGCAGATAGAGCACGCTAAAGGTACCGACTATCGAAACCGGCACCGCCAGCAGGGGAATGATGGAGGCGCGCCAGGTCTGGAGGAACAGAATCACCACCAGCACGACCAGAATGACCGCTTCCAGCAGGGTCTGCACCACGGCTTTAATCGAGTCGCGGACAAACACCGTCGGATCGTAAGGCGCGGCCCATTTCACGTCATTGGGGAAGCGGGTCGCCAGCTCATCCATTTTGGCGCGAACCGCATTGGAGAGGTCGATGGCGTTGGCGCCAGGTGCCTGGAAGATGCCGATACCGACCGCATCTTTGTTATTCAGCTGCGAGCGCAGGGCATAGCTGCCCGAGCCCATCTCAATCCGCGCCACGTCACGCAGCCGCACCAGCGAACCATCTTCCGAGGTTTTCAGGATGATATCGCCAAACTGCTGCTCGCTCTCCAGTCGTCCCTGGGTGTTGATTGACAGCAGAAAATCGCTCTGTTTTTTCAGCGGCTCGGCCCCCAGCTGACCGGCAGAGACCTGCACGTTCTGCTCCTGCATCGCCGTCACTACGTCAGAGGCGGTCAGACCACGCGCCGCCACTTTATTGGGATCAAGCCAGACGCGCATCGCATACTCGCCTGCGCCGAAAATCTGGATCTGACCGACACCCGGCAGGCGGGCCAGCTCATCTTTCACCTTGAGGGTGGCGTAGTTACGCAGGTAGAGCGAATCGTAGGTATTGTTCGGTGAGAACATGTGGACGACCAGCGTCAGGGTCGGCGACATCTTCTGGGTGGTGATCCCCAGCCGACGCACATCTTCCGGCAGTCGGGCTTCCGCCTGCGCTACGCGGTTCTGCACCTGCACCTGCGCCTGATCAGGATCGGTGCCTGGACGGAAGGTGACGGTGGTCACCAGCACGCCGTCAGAACCGGCTACTGACTTCATGTACATCATGTTTTCGACGCCGTTGATTGCCTCTTCCAGCGGCGTCGCCACGGAATCCGCAATCACTTTCGGGTTAGCGCCTGGATACTCGGCGCGCACCTGTACGCTGGGTGGCACCACGTCGGGATATTCACTGACTGGCAGCAGCGGGATAGCAATCACCCCGGTCACAAAAATCAGGATCGACAGCACCGCAGCAAAAATGGGCCGGTCGATAAAAAAGCGGGAAAAGTCCATAGCGGCCTCGGGTTATTGAGCGGCTGCCGCACGCATGGCGACCGGCTGAGCAGTGACCGGCATGCCGGGCATAAATACTTTTTGCAGACCGGCGATGATGACCTTGTCGCCGGATTGCAGACCCGATTTAACGATGCGCAAACCATCCACCATCGCGCCAGGCTGGATATCGCGCCGCTGCGCTTTACCTTCGCCATCCACCACGTAGACATACTTGCGATCCTGGTCGGTCAATACCGCTTTATCATCGATCAGCACCGCCTCGAACTGCGCGCTGCCGGGCAGACGCACGCGGGCAAACAGGCCAGGCGTAAACTGACGCTGTTGATTGTCGAGCAGGGCGCGCATACGAATGGTGCCGGTGCTGGCGGTCAGCTGGTTATCCAGAAAGTCAATTTTGCCCTGGTGCGGGAAACCCTGTTCGCCGACCAGCGCAATCTCAACCGGCAGTGCATGGCGCTGCTGGCCCTGACGCGCCATCGCCTGATAGTTCAGGAAGGTGTTCTCATCGACATCGAAATAGACATACATCTGCTGCTGCGACACCAGCGTGGTTAACACACTGGCGCTGTCGCCGGCGGTCACCAGGTTACCGGCGGTGATCATCGCCCGGCTGGCGCGGCCATCAATCGGCGCGGTAACGCGAGTAAAGTCGAGGTTCAGCTGCGCCATATCGACCGCGGCCTCTGCGGCCAGCACATCCGCCTGCGCCTGGCTGGCGGCAGAACGACGCTGCTCCCACGCTTCGCGGGAAATCGCCTGCGTGCCGATCAGCTTCTCGCTGCGACCCGATTCGCTGCGGGCCAGACTCGCCTGACTGCGCGCCCGGGCCAGTTCCGCTTTGGCCTGCTCCAGCGCCGCGCGGTAACTCCGGTCATCAATGGTAAACAGTACCTGACCTTTTCTGACCTCATCGCCTTCACGATAGTTAACGGCATCAATGTAGCCAGAGACGCGCGGACGCAACTGCACGCTCTGCACCGCTTCAACCCGGCCATTGAAATTATCCCATTGACTGACCGGTTTGATCAGCACGGGTGCGGCACTCACTTCAGGCGGCGGGGGAGCGGCGTTTTGCGCCACACCTTTATCGCAGCCGCTCAGTTGCGTGATGAGCAGTACCATCCCTAAGAGGGTTAAACCCTGACGAACCCGGTTCGTAATCATTGTTGTTATTCCGCGATAGATATAAACAGGCGGCCTGCAGGCCAATATTTGCAACTTTTAAGATTGCAATTAATCGCGGTGAGTGTAGGCTTGCGTGGCTGGCAACTGCAAGAATAACAGATACACTTTATGTGCGGTTTAGGGCAGGGTGATGAAAGCCTAAACAACTTAGCTAAAACCCCACAAATAGTGCGGCATTTAATGTACTAATAAAACTTGCATTAAATGGCATAGTCAGCCACCCTTAAGTGTAACTGCAACTGATACTAATACTTTTCGCCACGGCGACAGGAGAGACTGGAATGATGAGTGATGCTTTTATTCACGATTTAATCGACTGGATTGATAACAACATCGAAGCACGTCTGGATCTGGATACCGTTTCAGAGCGCGCGGGCTACTCCAAATGGCACCTGCAGCGCATGTTTAAAGAGCACACCGGTTATCCACTGGGTGAATACATCCGGGTTAAGAAGCTGAAGAAATCAGCCGACCGCCTGACCAGCACAGATGAACCGATTCTCAATGTGGCTATCTCGTTAGGTTTCGACTCCCAGCAATCCTTTAACCGCAGCTTCAAACGCCAGTATGGCGTCGCGCCGGGTGCATGGCGTCGGCACAGCGGGGATTCGCACGCAGCATAACCTCGCCAGGGCCAGCTTGTCTGGCCCGCGCTTTTCTCTGCGCGCAAAACTGGTATCATCTGCGTCCTGTCGTCACGGATGCCATCATGTCAAAAAAACTCTGGATTGGACTTTTTCTCGTCCTCGCGGCCTGTTTCTACGGCCTTAAACCCTATCTGAATTCTGTTTCAGCCCCTGCCCAGGCCGATATCGCCACCCTGACTGACGCCCATACCGTGGCGCGCTGGGTGCTGCAGCATCAGCAACTGCCGGACTACTACCTCACCAAAAACGACGCGCGCAAGCGTGGCTGGAATCCGGCCAAAGGCAACCTGTGTGACGTGTTGCCAGGCAGAGCCATTGGCGGCGATCGCTTTACGAACCGTGAAAAGCGTCTGCCCGCGCGTGCGGGCCGTCAGTGGTATGAAGCGGATGTGAATTATCGCTGCGGGCATCGCGACGCCGATCGCCTGGTTTACTCCTCTGACGGGCTGGTGTTTCTCTCCACCGATCACTACCGCAGTTTCAGGCAGGTGCCCTGATCATGCTTAATCTGACCTTTGACCTGCGTCAGCTCACCACGCGCGCGGCGTTTTATCAGCAGTTTGCTGAGCAGAGCGGCTGTCCGCAGACCTTTGGACATAATCTGGATGCGTTATGGGACTGGCTGACGGGCGGGATGGCGCTGCCTGCGACAATGTGGTTGCAGCACTATGCCGCGCATCAGGCCGATTTAGCGCCGGTGCTGGCGCTGCTGGAAGAGGCGGCGCAGTCGCTGGAGGGCGAACTGCGCCTGATCATTGATTAAGCGCGTAGCGGCTTGAGCAGCGCAACCAGCGCTTCGCGGGCTGCCAGCGGCAGATCGCCGCCGCCGGTGTAACCATTGTTCTCAATGATGACCTGGTTCAGCCCCACCAGCCAGTCGTAGATATAGTAGGCCGTGTGGTTGGCCGGGGCGGCAGAGAGTCTGGTCAGACGCTGACCGGAACTAAAGCTGACGCTGGGAGCCGGAGGCCGCGAGAAAATCACCTGACCCCGGTTAACGCGGCTGGCAGGGCGTTCCGATTCAGGACGCTGTAAAAAACCGAGCCAGGCCACAAAATCCCCCCAGCACCGTCATTGCCCGCGTCACCTGACGATCCGCGCGTGATTCATGGCTGACGCTCTGCGTATCGGGCTCATGCAGCGCCTGCTGCAGCTTTTGCGCGATATCGGTGCGGAATCCGGCCGTGATCAGCTCTTCAACCAGCCACTCCATCGTTGGCTTATCCACGTTCAGCAACGCCAGCAGGCTGCGGTTTTCCGGCAGCTGACGCAGATGATCCAGCCACAGCAGCAGCACCTGACGCGGATACTGCTGCGCGCTCTGCAGACTCTGACGCGGCTGAACCGGCGCTTCAGCCGGGCTCTCACTGAACAGGTCAAATTCAAACCCGATGCCAAACTGATTTTCCGGTGCCTGAATACTGGCCGGTTTGCTGCCTTGTAAGGCGGACTGATTGAGCCACAGCTGACGCAGCGCCTCACGCGGCGGCTGCAGGCGTTCCAGCAGCTCGCCATGCAGGCCGGTCCGATGCTGTAAACACTTCAGTAGCGTATCGGCGATATTCTGTTTGCGTGCCGCCTGTTCCGGGCTGGCACCCGCTTCGGTCCAGGGCAATAAACGCCGCTCCACCACAGTGTGCTGAATCTGCGCCAGCTGAGCCAGCAGCATGTCGCGGCGGGCTTCCGGCTGCATCTCATCCTGCAACCAGCTCGCCATGCGGTCGACGCCCGCGCGATCCAGTGCCAGCATCGATCCCCAGTGCTGACCGGGCTGTCCCATCTGACGCTGCACCGCTTCATCTACATTGACCTGCTGATGGCGGGCATCGAAAGGGGTAATCGCCCAGATCAGACGCGGTTTCTCTGCGGATTCCTGTGCGGGCTGCTGACGCTGCCATTCGCGCAGCGTTTCGCTGGCGAGGTCGGCATCCTGACGCTGGCTGGCTGCGGTACAGACCAGCAGCAGATCAATTGCCTGACGCGCGGCGTAAAAACCGGGCAGCAGGGCTCGTTTCTGCTCCAGCAGTTGGGCACGCAGCGGATCCTGCTGCTGCAGGCGCTGACGATCTTCCTGGATTGCCGCGTCACCGGACTGGCCTGGCGCGGGCAGTTCCAGCATATCGGCATCATCATAGAGCGCGGTTCGCGGTGTGGAACTTAGCGGGACCAGCACTTCCAGCGTCAGCAGCGCCAGTAATCCCAGCGGCACGTTCTGCGCCTTACCGATGCGGTTACCATTCAGCGGGCAGACTTCCACCAGCTGCTGCTGATCCTGCTCACTGGCCGGCACAATCAGCTGCTCGGCCGGCAGCAGTGATGTGTCGGTCAGCAGGCTCAGTGGAGCAAGCACCCGGCTGCTGTTACGCAACTGGTGACGCAGATGCAGCAGGGTGCGCAGCATCTCATTCAGTTCAGGCTGACCAGGCCACAGCAGTGAAAAAAGCTGTACCCGGTCGTCAACGCTGAGCCAGGGCGCCAGCTCAACCGCCTGCGGCCAGAAATGACGATCAAGCCGCGCATCGTGGTGCGCACGGCGACGGCACCAGGACCAGAGTGTCACCAGCGCATCGCCTTCCAGACCCGCCAGCGGCGTGGCGAGGCGATGACGCTGCAGGCGCTGCAGTGCGCTGTCGATCTGTGCGGTGTCGGGCGTTGTCGCGCCGGCACAGGCGACCATCAGCCGTACGATCTCCGCTTCACTCAGCAGCATCAGTTCAACCGGCCACTCGTTTGAAAGCGGCTCGCGCTGATGGCTGAAACGGGTGGCGGTAGCAAAATCGAGGTTGCCGGGATTGATATGCTGAAACCAGTTCAGCAGTTTATCACCCATGCGGGTCACTAACTGGCCCTGTGCATCGGCCACCATTTCGTTCAGCAGCCAGGCCTTACCCGCCTGCGACTGGCCAAACAGCGCCAGCGTCACCGGACGCGCCACCTGTTGCGCCAGCGCCTGAGTCTGCACGCGCGCCTGGCGCAGTTGCAGCGTCAGGGTTTCTGCTTCCAGCGCCAGACGCGGCGACTGCTCACGGCTGCTCTCAATCCAGGCCAGACTGTTATTCAGGGCGTCCTGCAACAGGCCAAGACGTTTTGCCAGCGTTTGCGGCTGACGGGGTTTCAGGGCTTTCATCGTTTACACACGCTCCCGCTGTCAATCCAGTATTGCGCATTGGCATTGCCGGTCGCCGACAGGGTATTCAGCTTAAGACTCAACTGCTCCAGCGGCACGCGGGTGCCATCATCCAGACGGGCATCGCTCAGCACCAGACTTTCCGGGCCGGACGCGTCGGGTCCGGCTTTTACCGCCAGCCGGATGCGCAGCACGCTCTCACCGGCCACTTTACGCGCCAGGGTGGCGTCGTTCAGCGTCAGGCTATAGAGCGGCGAGGCGGGCCAGCGATCGTTATCAAGCTGGCGGAAGCCGAGACAGACGTTGCCGCGAATACGGAAACTGCGCTTTTTATCCAGCACATAGCCGGGATCGTCGAGGTCAATTTCGCTGTAGCAGAGGTTCTCGTCCGTCAGCGCCTGGTTTTCGTCGAGCATGCCAAGATAGCGAATCGTCGAGTAGGGTTCAAAATCGCCTGCGCGGAACCAGAAGCTGCTGAGGCGCAGATCCAGCGCCAGCAGGCAGAGCATCGCGCCGACCGCCGCGGTCGATTTCGGGTTGTCGATGCGGCCATGTTTGTTAAACGGATACCAGTCGCTGGTGTGATAGCCTTCCAGCGACAGTATACGGCTGCCCGGCAGCGGTTGCAGATGACGCACCAGCGCCTGAATGCCCGGGAAGCGCGACGGGCGACCGGTCAGCAGCAGCACGTCACACTGATAGAGCGACACCACTTCACACATTGAACGCAGCGCCGGGATAATCGCCATCCGGTGCTGCATAAATTCCCCGTGCAGCTGTGACAGGCTCACCACCAGCGGTACCTGCAGCAGGTCAAAGCGGCTGTTACCGCCCAGCTCGCGCTGAATCTCGCCGTTGACGAAGGCCAGTACCGCTTCGCCCGGCGGCTGATCGACCAGCTCGCCAAACAGTGCGTTGATCTCCGCGTGGCTCTCCAGCGGATCCCAGTTTTCGTAGCGTTCCAGTACCGCCTGCGCCAGCGGAATAAACAGTTGTAAGGTGATCTGCTGACGCAGCGTGGCCTGACCGTCCATGCGGCTGTCGTGACCAAACAGCTTGTTCATCAGCGGTTCCGCCAGCGTCAGGCCCGCTTTCTGCAGATGCTGCTGCAGCGCCGGTAAAATCCACAGCTGAATCACGTCCAGCAGGATATCGTCGCCCGCGACTTTAAAGCCTTCGCGGAACAGCAGTCGCGGCGTGATTTTGACGTTGTTGCCCTGACCATCATCCAGACGATACTGGGTGATGGCGAGGTCAGTAGTGCCGCCGCCGATATCAATCGAGGCGATGCGCAGGCTCTTGCCTGGCAGTTCGTCAGCATCGCGCGGGCGATCCGGACGGGCCATGCTGCTGAAAAAGTCTTCGGCGCGACCGGCAAAGTTGACCTGGGTTTCATTAAACAGCCAGACCATCTGACCACAGGTCGCTTCATCCCACTCCATCTGCACATCCGGCAGCGGTTTCGGGTTCTGACGTGGCAGTGCTGGTGAAAGGTCATCTTCGTCAGCCAGCCAGCCTTCCGCTTTCCAGACCAGCGCCAGCGCTTCCTGCATCCGGCGGCGGAAAATTTCACGCTCCGGCTTCGGCATCGCTGACGGCAGCGTCAGGATCACATGGCGCAGCTGACGCGGCGCGTGGCTCTGTGGCATCCGCTGACGCTGTGCCGCGCTGTTCATCTGCATCAGCGCCTGAGCCAGCAGCTCACACAGCATAAAGGTCATCAGCGAACTGCGGCTGTAGTGCGGAGAAAAGACCGGCAGACGATCGTCGGGTGCCAGCGTCGAGAGCGGCTGGCCTTCGTCGTTGAGCAGGGTGGTAAAGGGTGCGGCATAGGCCAGCGGTTCAGCCTGCTCGCCGGGCGTGTTAAAACGCCAGCCTGGCTGATAGCGCGCCTCATCCCACAGATAACGGCGCGGGCTGGAGAGGCCGGTGCTGCCTTCCAGTCCCACACGCTGCAGGGCCAGACGGCTCGCTTCACGGCCGACGCGCGTCAGAGAAGGCCACATAAAGGCCTGCTCACGACCGCTCTCCAGCGAGAAGTTCGCTTTGCCAAAACGGGTCTCGGCAAACTCCAGACGGCTGTCAAACAGCTCGTTGTAAACCTGATGCGGCTGCGACAGATCGCGCAGCTGCAGCTCATAGGTCTGTTTCAGGCCGTTGCTCTCTTCCGGGTGATCTTCAACCAGAATGCCGCAGGTATGGGAGTTACCGACATCCAGAATGATATCGACATTGACCGCCGGGGTCTGCAGCGTGGCGGCCTGAATATGGATCTCGCTGAGGTCGAGCTGTTCGCCCAGCAGTTCCAGCAGATTGAGGTAGTGCGCCTGATACTCAAACTCGCGCAGCGCCTGATTAATCGCCTGTTCGCGGCGATCGGAGACGCGGTCGGTAAAGGATTCGCGCAGCCAGCCGTCAACCCAGGTCAGGTCAAGAAAATCACCCAGCTCGTAGTTGTGCCAGGCGAGCGCAAAAGTCACACCGTTCTGAGCATCAGCTGGGCTGAGGCCGAGCTGTTCACCGCCATCCTGTTCCGCCACGCAGCGGGTATCAAAGGCCAGGCTGACGCGATGGGTATTGCCCGCTGCATCGGGCGCGGGCAGCGCAACCAGACGCATCCGCGCCCAGTTTTCAGGACCGCCGATAAAACGACGTCCGCTGGCACAGCGCAGCATCGGCAGCGGCAGCCAGCAGGCTGACAGCAGAGAGAGCGAGTCCGCCAGCGCGATATCAGACTCCGGGCGCACCACTTCCGCAGCGCCGCCATCTTCCGGATAGAGCAGGAACTTGCCGCTGTTGCCATCGACGTTCAGGCGCAGCAGCGGGCCGTTGGCGGTCTGGCGCACAAACTGGCGGCGCGCCGGGGTATCTGAGAGTTGCAGGCCGAAATCCAGAAACTGCACGCCGCTGTTTTCAATCAGCGAAATTTTTTGTTTGTCATCGATCAGGGGAGCCAGCATCGTTATTTACTCTCACGCTTAATCGTCATCGGGAAGACCCGGTCATCAGCATACTGCGCTTCACACACTGCGGCGCCGATACTCGCATGGCAGACCAGCAGTGGCATACGGTAGCGCGAACTGTTCTGGCACTTCGCCGTGTAGCGGCTCTCAATCACCAGGTTACCGGCGCTGGTCATGGCCGCGCTGACATCCGCTTTACAGGTAGTATTGCCCTGGGCGATCTGCACGCTGCCTTTGCCGTTTTTAAACTGGAAGCGCATTACCGGAGGCTTACCGGTTGGCGTCGGCATCTGGTCGATAGTGACACGCCAGCGGCCATCAATCACCCGTACCTGGCCATCGCGCACCGCATCCGGCGTCACGATCAGGTCATCGGGTTTGGCCGGAACCGGCGCCGTCACCGTTGTGGCAAGGGTAGCAGATGAGGTTGCCGGTGCGGTATCGGTGGTGGTGTTGGCCGGTTTCTGCGGCTGCGATTCGGGAAGTTTTTCCGGTGCTGCCTGCTCGGCAGGTGGGGTGACGGACGGTGTCGCCGCAACCGGTGTCGGAGTCGCAGCCGGGGCCGGAGTGGATACCGTCGCCGGGGCTGACGCTGGCTTAGCAGTGGCAACCGGTGTTTTTACGGGTTCTGAACGATGCAGCAACACGGCCACCGTCACGGCGGCAGCAATCGCCACCGGCGGTAACAGATACCAGACGCGGAAACGGCGGCGAGCCGCTACAGGCGTCGCCGGCTGAGCTTCAACGGGTGCTGCAACCGGCAGCGGTTCAGCCACAGGTTCAGGTTCGGGCTCAGCGATCATCACTGGTTCAGCGATGACCGGCGCCGCAGGCAGCTCAGGCAGCGGTTCAACCAGCGCCACCGGCAGGTTCTCTTCCAGCGTGTCACGCAGGCAGGCCAGCGCGTCATCGCGGCTACGCGCCTGGGCATCGACAAAGCCCCAGAAGGTGATGACCGGTTTGCCATCAACCAGATAGACATACTGCTGGTCGGGGAATTGCAGGGTTTTGCTCAGCAGCGCACCAAACAGCCGCATTGATGGATTCTCTGCCGCGCGCGCGCGCGTACTGAGATCCTGCATATCCTGCTGACAGGCGGTGAGTTGTTGCAGCGCCGCGCGACGTTCATGATCGCTGGCACCCAGCCAGGATTTCACCCGGCCGCTAAAAGGGGCATACCAGTCGAGGCGATCGCCCCGTTCATTGGCCTGAGGAATGGCCAGGCAATCTGCCAGTGCGCTCTGACGGCGCAGGCGCAGGGTTTCACGAATTTGCAATGCTGAGGCGTAGACCGGCTGGCCATTTTCACCTAACGCCAGAACTGCATCTAAATTACCGCTGCGCAGAAAAGTTTTTGCCACCTGTTGGGCCCTTATCGGTCGTTGTCTGAGGCAGAAAATCGCGTGTTATCGACGATTAGGTTGATTTTACGCGGGGCAATGACAAATCAAACGGCAGAAAAAGGGGGTAAATCCACTGTTTTTTTCACCGGCTGACGGAAAAACCACCGCTATTTCAGAGAGTATGACGCAATCAGCCGGATTTGCGCACCAGCAACAGGTGGGCGATGACGCCACCCGCCAGTCCCCAGAAGGCCGGACCAATGCCCAGCAGCGAAACGCCGGATGCGGTGATCAGAAAGGTGATCAGCGCGCTGTCGCGTTCGGCAGGCAGATCCAGTGCGCGGTGGAGGCTGCCACCCAGCGTGGCAAGGAGAGCCAGACCCGCCAGCGCCTCAATCAGCACCACAGGCAGGGCACTGAACAGCACGGCGATCAGCGCACCGGACGCGCCCGCCAGCAGATAGAAGATCCCCGCCAGCGCCGCCGCGCGCCAGCGTTGCTGAGGATTTGGGTCGACCTCATCGCTCATGCAGATGGCCGCCGTAATCGCCGCCACGCAGACCGAAAAACCCCCTAATGGCGACAGCAGCAGCGCAATTAATCCGGTCCAGCTCATCAGTGAAGAGACGGGTGGACGGTAGCCGTGCGCCTGTAGCGTGGCGATGCCGGGGGGCGTTCTGCGACGCCATCGTCACCAGGAAATAGGGCACGCCGATCCCCAGCAGCGTGGTGAGCGTAAAGTGCGGCATCACGACTTCCGGCATTGCCAGCCTAATCGGCTGCGGCGGAAAGTGGATGGCGTGCTGTGCCAGCGCGACGGCAACACCCACCAGCAGCGTGACCAGAATTGCATAGCGGGCCAGCCAGCGGCGGGCCAGCAGCCAGGCCAGGCACATGCTGCCGCACAGTACAAAGTTACTTTGCAAATCGGCAAAGGTCTGCAGCCCGAAGCGCAGCAGAATACCTGCCAGCATCGCCGCTGCCAGCGAGGCAGGAATGTAGTTCATCAGCCGGGCAAACAGGCCGGTGACGCCGCACAATACGATCAGCAGGTTGGCGAAAACAAAGACGCCTACCGCCTCATTCAGCGAAATGCCGTGAAAACTGGTCGCCAGCAGCGCAGCGCCGGGCGTTGACCAGGCAGCCAGCACCGGCATGCGGTAGCGCAGTGACAGGCTCAGCGAAGCGATCCCCTGCGCAATGCCCAGCACCGACAGCCAGCCGCCAATCTGCGCGGGCGTGGCGCCCGCCGCCTGAAACATCTGATAGATAATCGCGCCACTGCTGCTGTAGCCCACCAGCACAGCCACAAAGCCGGAAACCAGCATCGGCAGGGTAAAACGGGGAGGTTCCGCTCTCGTCATGGTCAGACTCTTTATGAGGTTGTGCGTTATAGCGCACATGGTCGCATGATGCGCTATAACGCACAAGTGTTACACTATTACCATAACGTCACTCACCAGGATGACGAGAAAGCAGGAGAAAAAATGGCGGATTTTCAGCAACACCTGAGCAGCGCGCTCAGACAGTTGCGGCAGGCCAATGGCTGGAGCCTGACGCTGACGGCGGAGCGAACCGGCGTCAGTAAAGCGATGCTGGGCCAGATTGAGCGCGGCGAATCGAGTCCCACCGTGGCGACGCTGTGGAAGATTGCCACCGGTTTCAACGTTCCTTTTTCCTTTTTTATCGACGGCAGCGTACTGCCTTCAGGCGCCGCGCCTGGATTCAGTCAGCCCAATGCCGACATGTCGGTACGGTCGCTGCTGCCTTACGATCCGCAACTGCGTTTTGATCTGCTGGCGGTGGAGCTGGCAGCGGGCGCGCAGAGTCATTCTTCGCCCCATGAAGCGGGCTGTGTGGAGCAGGTGGTGGTCATCGAGGGCGAACTATTGCTGGGCGTCGGTGACCTCTGGCGACGTCTGCTCGCCGGGGAGGCGTTCCAGTTCAGGGCCGACGTGCTGCACAGTTACCGGAACCCGCTCAGCACGCCGCTGCGCTTCCACAGTCTGATCCACTATCTGCAGCGCCCGGACGTTACAAATTGATACCTGAGCAAACTACACAGGTTACCTTCGTATCTTTATACTTTCGCTTATCGATGGAGACGGGTAATGAGCGATCTGACTGAATCCGCTGCAATGCTGCGCATGCTGGTGGGCAAGCTGGGCCGCCGGTTGCGCGAGTCAGCACCGCCTGGCGAATTAACCTGGTCGCAGGTCGCGGTGCTGGGTCATCTGGTTCGCGATGGGGCGATGACGGTAACGCAACTGGCGGCGGCCGAGGGCGTACGCACCCAGTCAATGGGCGCGACCGTCGCCGGGTTACTGGCGGCAGAACTGGTGACGGGCGAGCCGGATCCCCATGATGGCCGTAAAACCCGCTATCTTCCCACGACGTCCAGCCTGGCGGTGATTACGTCGAGTCGCGCGATGCGCGATGACTGGCTGGTCCGGACGCTGGAAGCGCGACTGAGTCCGGCAGAACAGCAGCAACTGACCGACGTTCTCCCTCTGCTGCAACGACTCACTGACTATTAAATCTGAGGATTCAACATGGCTGTAACCACACTTGATGCAAAAACTGCGCTGATTGTTATCGACCTGCAACATGGCATTGTGGCGCTGCCGCTGGTTCATGAACCGCAGCCGGTGATCGAACGCTGTGCCGGACTGGCTGAGGCGTTTCGCGCGCACGATCTGCCGGTTGTGCTGGTTAACGTGGCCGGTGGGGCGCCGGGCCGCAATGAGCAGGCACGTCACAGCGGCGAATTGCCCGCCGACTGGGCGACGCTGGTTCCGGCGATGACCCCACAGCAGAATGACCTTACGGTCACCAAGAAAACCTGGGGTGCGTTTCACGCCACGGCGTTGCACGATGAGCTGCAAAAGCGCGGCATTACTCAGGTAGTGATTTGTGGTATCGCGACCAGCATCGGCGTGGAATCCACCGCACGACAGGCGTATGAGCTGGGTTACAACGTCACGCTGGCGACCGATGCGATGACCGATCTCAACCTGGATACGCACAACAATAGCGTGAACCTGATCTTCCCGCGCCTGGGTGAAACCGGCAGCTGTGAGGATATTAAGACGCAGCTGAATTCGCGCGCATGATTGGCGTGTGACGTTAAGCGTCGGGCCACCGCGACGGTGGCCCGTTGAGGGCAGCCACAGCTCTTATCAAAAAACTGCGCCACGTTTCTCCCCAGGGGGCCGGACGAAACTCTTCACCAGCAATCGCTGACATAATGACATTCAAATCATCATCCTCATTCTGAAGCAGGATGTTTATTTCATTCCGCGCTTCGATAACAGGCATGTCATGATCAATATAGCTCTGAAGCATTTCTTCGAGGGTATTGCCAAAGTCGTCATGGTGGCAGCTTAAAAACAATCTTAACATGCCGGTTAGCGCCGGGTATTGTTTCTCGGGTTTATCACCCCATCCACGGATAAGACGTGAGAACATAGTAAGGTTTCCCGTTATAAGTTTGCTTAAGCAGCACCACTCGCACAGCGTAACAGGTTTCTTTTGCCGCTTTACCCTGCCTGAATCCATAACCCACAGCAGCCCTGCTACGATATACCAGTTCCAGAGGACTGGCGTTATTCCCCCAGTTCGCCCAATGAATGATCCGTAGTCGGTTAGCTTTCAGGGCTGAGCTGATCGCTTTTTCTGCAATCTGAACTGAATAATATGATGATACTGAGTGCATATTTGGGCTGAGGGCCAGCCTGGCGAGTAAATCATTATCAGAAATTGCGACGTGCTTAGCAATGGTGTGGCCGCCAGCCCTTACTGAGCTGACAGCCTCATGCTCAGCAATTTTAAACGTACCCGCCCGGACGTATACAACACGGGCTGCACTAACAGTAAGTCCAAAGGCAGCTGGAACACCCACATCTATGGCCAGACCGATATTCCATGCTGCTGTGTCGTCAGCGCCAAATTTCTTTGCGAGAGCAACAGCCGTCTGGTAGGTGGCAGTTCGGGTATTCTGGCCGGTCAGCACCCGGTTAGCTGCAGCATTAATGCTATCCATACTGTGAGCACCAACGACAATACATGCTGCCTTGGTTATCCCGGTGGGTTCGGGAGCCATACACAATGCGGTTGCACCAGCCAACTCCAGACTACCCATGAGCAGGTCAAGACCCCCCATAAGACGGTTGCTCATTCCCTCGGATTCAGTAACTGACTTATCGGAAAGCACCGCCGCAAGATGTACCGGAGACATTGCAATTTGTAGCTCGTTGTCCATAACAATCAATCCTTAAAAGAAATTCAATTCGCGCGCCTGATTCGCGTGTGAAGGTAATATCCGGGCCACCACAGCCGTGGCCCAAATTGTTTTAGCGGAAGGCGTAACCCAACGTTAAACCGACGCTGTAATTGCGGCCCGGCGCGGATTCGAAGTAGCGTCCATTACTCTCATTCACAATCACTGAACCCACATAGTGCCGGTCAAACAGGTTATCGACCCGGCCAAACAGATCCAGTGTCCAGTTCTCAACCAGCCACTTATAGCCACTGTTAACCGCTGCAACGGTGTAGGACGGGGTGTTCACGCTATTCTGATCTTCAGCGGCGATCTGGCTCAGATAACGCACCTCACTGCCCGCATAAAAGCCCTGTTCCGGCAGGTAACCGAGTCCGGCGTAAGCCATGTTACGGGCAATGCCAGGAATGCGGTTGCCGTCACAGCTGTCGCTGCCGCAGGCGTTAGTGCGATAGCGCGCATCCAGCAGGGTGTAGGCCATCTTCAGCCGCCAGTCCCAGGCAAACTGCTGATCCAGGCTTAACTCCAGACCGCGACGGCGGGTCTGACCGGCATTTTTATAGGTAGTGCGTCCGCCACTGCTGGCATCCGCCACAATCTCATCCTGGGTATCGATCTGGAACAACGCCGCGCTGATCAGGCCATTGCCGATGCGTTTCTTGCTGCCAATCTCCAGCGTATCGCTGGTGGCCGGTTTCAGCCCCAGATTCAGACCGGTCGCGCCGTCTGAACGGTAAGAGAGCTCATTAATGGTCGGGGTTTCAAAGCCGCGACCGGCGGAGATCCACGCGTTCCAGCCTGGGTCAAAGGCATACTTCAGTGCCGCAGCGGGCAGCCATTTGTGATAGCGCGCATCACCGCTGTCGTCGCCGTTACCGGGCTGAATATAGAAGTCATTAGAGTCAAAGTTAACGGTGCTGAACCGCACACCCGCATCCAGCGACAGCTTATCGGTCAGTTGCCAGGCGGTCTGCAGATAGGGATCGAGCGTCCACATCAGGTTGCGCTCGTTGCGGCGCAGATTGCCCTGTTCGCCCAGCTGTGTCACCCCGTTGCTGACCGTGAAGTTTTCATAGCCCTTGCGGCGCTCGGTCATGGTTTCGTAGTCGAGTCCGCCGGTCAGCGCCACCGGCATAGACAGCAGCGTGTCGCGATGGGTCCAGCGGGTATCGACGCCCTGATAGTGGCGGGTCAGGGCGATCACGCCACCGGGATGAGACGGGTTGCGCTGCACGGCTGCGGGGATCGACTGGAACTGGGTAGTTTCGCGCATGCCCGCATAGAGCATCACGCTGAGGTCGTCATTTTCACTCATCTGGCGCTGATAACGCAGGCCGCCCTGAGTCTGATCGACAGTCTTACGGGTGTTATAAAGCGGGACGTTGCTGACCACCTGACGTGGATTCTCACGCCACTGCGTCTCGGTTAAGCCGCCGGGATCCTGCGCGTCAATGTGAACGCTGTTAAACAGCAGCGTCAGGGTGCTGACATCATCAATACGCACGCCCAGTCGGGCGTTGCCAAGGTTCTTCTGCGCAGCGCTGTGATCACGATAGCCATGAGTGGTGAAGCGGGAGGCGGAGACGGTGTAGTTCACATCCCCGGCATGGCTGCCGTCACCGGTCGCGCCGCTGGCTTTGACGCTGTTTCGCCAGCTGCCGTAGCTGCCGTACCAGCTGCTGGCTTCAAGCGTGGTCGGCTGCTGACCCTGCTGAGTGGTGACATTGATCACGCCACCCGAAGCGTTGCCATACAGCGCAGAAAACGGGCCGCGCAGCACCTCGACATGATCAATCGAGCCGATATCGATATTGGAGGTCTGCGCCTGACCATCCGGCATGGTGGCCGGGATGCCATCCACATAGATGCGCAGACCGCGTACGCCGTAGGTTGAGCGGGAGCCAAAGCCACGCATCGACAGCTGCAGGTCCTGTGCGTAATTTTGCCTCTTATGTTTAGAGTTCTGGCGTTTCCGAATCTAGTGTTCATCTAAAAACAGTAGTGCTTAATAATCACCAATTATGTTCATATCTATTTGATTATAAATATATTATTTTCTCACTTAATTGCACTTGCCATCACTTCTGTACACCTATAAACATCTGTGTACAATGCCATTTAAGTACAAATTGAGTCATGAAATTTTATGGTGAGTACACAATGGCTATTAGCGATACCAAACTGCGCGGGTTACATGGCAAACCTTACAGCGGTCCAGCGGAAATAACCGATGCTGACGGATTAGGGATAAGGATAACCCCTAAAGGGATAGTCAGCTTTCAATACCGGTACAGAATAAATGGCAGACAACACAGACTTGGGATAGGCCGTTACCCCGCGGTATCTCTACGTGATGCTCGTATAAAAGTCGGTGAGTATAAATCTCTCATTGCTGAAGGGATCGATCCTAAGCATCAACTTCTTGTTAAAAAGAAGAAGCCTACCGTACATGAGTGCATCAAGTATTGGTATGACAACTATGTGCTTCAGTCACTGAGAAAAAGCACCGCTGAAGTGTACGAGCGCATAGTGCTTAATGAGATGGAAAAGTATTTTGCGGATATACCAATAGAGCACATCCCGGTCAGTGCCTGGGTAGACTTTTTCACGGAGCAAGAACAGGCAAATCCATTAAAAGCCCGTAAGCTATTGGTGCATTTGCGCGGCGCAATAGCTTGGTGCTCACGAAGACAGTTTATTGAAGACTCATCGCTTCTGAGATTGAATCCCAAAGAATTTGGCAGGAACCCTAAAACCGGCGACACGGTTCTTACCTATCGGCAGTTGGCAAAGATATGGGTTGAGAACGAAAAATCTACCGCAACGTTTTCGAGCAAAATGCTCATTAAGTCCCTCATTTTGTATGGATCACGCAATAGCGAATTGAGAGAGTCACGAAAGGAGGATTTTGATTTTGAAGAGGGTATCTGGACATTGCCCTCAGACCGTAGCAAAACAAATAAAATCATCAGGAGACCGATCTTCAAACAAGTCGAGCCACTACTCAAACAGTCAATCGATAATGGCAATGGCCTGCTGTTTCACGGTGCTTTTGAAAGGAACGTTCCGCTGAGCATTGGTTCTTCAACCAGGTATGTCCGACTTCTGCGCGATCAGGTTAATTTTGGTGATTTTACCGCTCATGACTTCCGCAGAACGATGGCTACTCGTTTGGCAGAGGAAGGGATTGCGCCCCATGTCATTGAGAAAATGCTGGGGCATGATCTTGGAGGAGTGCTTGCAGTTTATAACAAGCACGATTGGTTAGCGGAACAAAAGGTTGCTTATGAACTTTACGCTGACAAGATTTTTGAGCAGATCAAGCTGATCTCTGATTAACGCCGCCGTTTAAAATCCACTGCTCTACCTCAGCCAGTAAGTATTTTTTTGGGCGATTTCTTACTGGCTTGGGGAAGGAATGATGCATCACATAAGTCCTCATTGTTGTCCGCGAGGTAACCCCAATTTTTTGCATCGCTTCGCTTTCGAAGATCATGTCAATATTAGCCATTCTTTTTTCTCCACACATTCCTGCTGCATCAGGATTTTTCAGCCTTGATAGATTTCGGCTTAATGTAATTATTCAAAATCCGCTTAATGGCTTAGTTTTTTAGCCAGCAGATTTTATCTGATTAGAAAAAAAGTCATAAAGCCCTTTGTACTGTCCTTCTAAAACACGCTTATCTTTATCTAAAGTGTCAGCGTTACTTAAGTACTCAGTTAATTTGTCTTTGTGAATGATTTCCTCCCAAATTGAGAATGGAAGCAAATCCCACAAGTAATTTGTTAACTCGGTCTTTTGTGTAGCTAATTTCCTAAAGGTGATATACCTCAGAAAGATTGGCGGAGAGTATTTTTCGATGTATTCGCATGCTTTGCAACAGCTGGTTATCACTGTTCCGATGCTTTCCCTCGACGGATCCAATCCGTTATCCTTTGTGATATCATTGCATCTTTGGATATACAGGTTCAGTGTTTGCCTAGTATGTATGTCATAATTAAACTTGAGCGCTGCACAAGCTACAATGAAACCACATACAGCAGTTATGATAGACATGGTTTTTATAATACTGTCCATAATATTTGTGTCTGATAACATAAAAAAACTCCGATGATTAGCGATAATGGATGTTCAATGTCATTGAAGCACTCTTCCCAATAAGCTCCAAGTTAAACTATTAAGTCTAATACTGTGAACAGTATTCTCCTATCAGTGCGTTTTTGAAGGTGTTGTTGAAATATTAGCAAATATTTTCCTCCACATATTCCCGCTGCATCAGGTTTGTTTAGCCGTGACAGGTCACGGAGTATCGATATTCAATTTCAATTTATGCCAGCCGCTGGTGGCCCAGCAAGCCGCCTCACCCTTGCAAGGGCAGGACTGCACCGGAAGCTGATCGGCACACTTACCGCATTGCTGCTGTGCCAGCGCTTCAATCTGCAGCGCCAGTTCAGCGGCATCTTTGCGGATGAGCAACGCTATGTACTCGTTCAGCTCATACGGTTCACGACCGGGGCGGCGTGCGGCGCAGTTCTGCGCCAGCATCTCCAGTTCCTGACTATCCAGCGCCAGCTCCAGCTTTTTACCACCGGCAGCGGCCTGACGGGCACGCTGCGCTGCTTTGCGTTCGGCGGGTGACTTTGCCATTATTCAGCACCTCTACAAACAGGGCATGAGTTGTCAGCCATTGAATATGGAAAGCTGCTATCCAACTCATCGCACCATTGAAGATGTTCGTAACACCAGAATGGCTCCCACGGCATCCGGTAATACTTCATCTGACAAGTAATGAGGTAAGGGACTGGCAAGGGCGGCAGTTCTTCGGGATAAAGCTTGTCATTCAACTCGCGTTCTGCCCGCGCCAAAAGTTTTTTTAGAGCCTGATTATCCTTTTCCAGCTCATCAACCCTGGCTTGCAAATCTGCCTTGGTGGACATCACTCCACCTCCACGCGCTTAAACTCAATAACCCACACCCACGGGTTAGCCTGCCAGCTGTCAGCGCCGTAGATGGATTGCCAGACATGATGGAAGTGTTCATGTGGCGTGGCGCTGTACATGTAGCCGGGGATAGAGTCGTGACCGCCATTACACCCTTCAGCAAGCGCATCACTCTCGGTCATGCTATTCAACCGCTCCACACGAACGCCGGTAATCTCCAGCGTTATGCGGGAAGCCCAGCGCGGCATGTGGATAGATGGCTTCCAACATGACCGGCCATCAACGTAACCATCATCGTCCCCCCCACGTAAAACCGCCGTCAGCAGCGTAAATAGCGTGACCAGAGTAATAGCCCCTGCCGAACGGCTTCTCATGCACGGCCTTTGCCGGACGGTCAGGAGCGTAATCAATCATCAGACCATCATCATCAAATGCATGGCTAACGACAGACCACGTCTCACGCACCCACAGGCGATCACCAACTTCTCCGAACGGGCAAACCAACTCCTTACCATGCCCGTCTTCAATGCCGGATTTAACGAATGGAGAATTGCGCACTCCGGCGTGTGGCAGCACCTTCATAACCCGGCGCGTCTGGGTCTTTCTGCCGTCGAGAACTGCACGAACCATGTCGGCGTTAAAGAGGATTGGGCGCTCTTTCATGATGGCTCTCCTGCGCGGATAACTGGCTCAGCCAGGCGGAATCTTGATGGTGCCCAGTCGCACACCTCATCTGTAGGGATGTGTCCAAACATCATTGTGCAGCGGCGGCAATGAACGCAGTCACTACATGCCTTTCCTTCAGGCAGATTCATTTTGTCACTGTCATTTTTACGGCGTCGCATTGGCTCACGAGTATCCATCACTCACCATCCTTAATGGCGCGGAGCCAAATACATACTGCACCGTCTTCAGTGTCATGGATGGAGCCAACAAACCAGCCTTCACCTTCAGGGCTTTCAGGTTGCCAGGCAGAGATATCGCAACCATCTACAGTGGGGTCGATCATGTCTTCATCACGGTACTCAACCTTCCACTGCAAATCATGCTCTGAGATCCACTGATCAAACTCAGCGGTAGGGATAAATTCACGACCATCACAGAACGCCAGATAATCTGGATGAGACCAATAGCCATATTGGTCGCGTTTAACTTCTAAGGGCTTAATGCTCATTGAATCTTCTCCTTAACCAGGCATTCCAGATACAGCCCGCTGGCAATCAGACGAGCACGGCGAGCAGCTGCTTCACGGTTACGCTTCTTTGCTTCTTCGGAGCAGTCATTGCTGTGGTTGATCACCATCGGCTTAGCTTGCCCGCGAGCAACACGGCGCGGCTTTCTGGTCAGGGTGTAAGTGCGGTCAACGGAGCCACCACCCAAACTGACCTGGTCAGACGCTTTTATCTGCAGCGTTTCACCGCCATGCTGCATGGTATTAAGGATTAAGCGGTTGAACTCACGCAGGGTCATACCGAGGCGTTCCGCCAGCTCACGGCCCGTTGCCGGGCCTTTTTGATAACTGCCAGGCCAGCTTTTCGCTGAACCCGGCGTTAGGGCCATGACTGCGGCGATACTGAGCTACCTTTTTCATGACACCACCTTCAGCGTTACCGTACGTGAGCGGAGCAAATCCATTTCCATTTGGGAAATGATGTTGATCGCTTGTAAAGTTCCGGGCAGCTGCTGATTACCCATAGTTGCTACAGCCCGGCGTGCTTCACCGAGTGCTTCACCGCGCAGTGTGCAAATCCACTGGCCGCAGGCTGGCGTAGCAAGTGCTGCATTCAGGTCATCAATCAGCGTCAGGTCTGCGCCTGCAGCCTGTAGTGCTGAAATGGTATCAGGCAGCACGCTGTTGATGCGCAGAACCTCTGAAGCCATCAGGCTGGCGCGGACGGTGGCAACATCAAGACGCGTAGCCAAATCACTAACCATCTTTGCCATTTCCAGCAGAGAGGTTTCTTTACCGATGCTCCTGGCGAACTGGTGGCCAGCAGCGACGACTTCTTTATTCGATTTAGAAGAAAGCATGTTGCTGGCCCTCAGTGGATGGTGATGTTGATGGTTTTATTAAGCCGCTCAGCTTCACGCTGCGCCTTAATGGGATTACTGATTACCGAGCCATCAGGCATAATCCAGCCATTCAGGATATGGCTGTAGGGCAGGGTGATGATGCCAACGGTGATATGATCATCTGGCTTTTGCATCTCAGTAGACTCCTGGATAACAAATTTCGTCTGCATCATCAGCGTCGAGAACAAGCAGGCTGTCACCGTAGTAAAGCGCCGCTACCAGCTTTTCGAAGTCGCTACGGAACTGGTGTACCTTCTTGCCCAGCGCATCGCCCTCAAGCGCGCCAGAGAAGAGCCGCCAGACGGGCTTTCCATCGTGCAGCACATCAACCGTTTCCCGGTCTTCATAGGCCGTTTGTTTAGTAAAATACAGGTTGTTATCGAACTGGAACGCGTGGTCCTTACTTCGAGATCGGGTGCTATAGCTGCTGCTTTGCTCTGGTGCCTTCTCCAGTCCGACCATGAAGGAGCCATAGTCGCTGTAAGCCATAAGCACTGACGGGACTTCCCAGCCTTCATGCGTCGCTTCTTCCTCGTGGTCTTTGACGAACGCAGCCCATAGGTCAGATGCCTTGATGTACTGAGGCACCTCATGGGACTTCACGAACTCCAAAACGTGTTCGCGCATCGAGGTGACCAGTCGCTCAGAAACGGCGTTGCCTTCCCACGTCGCGGCCAGTTCCTTCGCCATCAGCAGGTTGTAGCGTGGTAGATCGACCAGTTCGGAGATGTTGGCAGGCAGCGCCTCTTCCAGCGCTTTCTTCACGGCTCGCGGGAACTCGCCCCAGCGGAACGTGTCTTTAATGGCTTCTTCATACAGGCTGGTGACGTGCTTGCGCACCATGTCAGCAAATTCAGGTGACTTTTCAAACTCTGAGCAGTGCGCTGCAATTGCTGTTGCCAGGCTGTTAGCTATATTGTTTTCGTTACTCATTTCTGTCTCCACACACGATTTTTTGTTGCATGAATCCCTTGCCAGTGATGGCAATAAAAAACTTTTGGGATTCGTTAAGTTGGCTGGTGGGTTACTGCAATAACCCACAGCCCGATTACTCCACACACTTGAAAGGTTGCTGCGGTGCCGGGTGCCTCCCGGTGCTCTGGTCAGACTGACAAACACCAGAGCGGAAACTCTTAGACTGTGTGCAATCTTTGTCAGTCTTCCACGCGCGCTGGCCGCATTCACCACAACAGAAATATCACTGCTAGGAAGGCGGCAGATTGGGTTATGAGTCCCGTTACCGCCCAGTGATATTGCTGTTGTGTGCCGGTCTTTCCCGGCTGTCAGTTCTTTATTGCCATCTGAACTCATCGGCCTAACGAGTTTTAACGACCTTTACCGTTTGCATAGTCTTGTCGCCGCTAATATCGGTAGCAGTACCGCTACTTGGTGGACATTTATTGAGACCGTCTTGAAGTAGTAAGCCATCCAGTCTCGTTCAAAGAACTTTCAAAAATTCTTTCAGCGAGGCTTGCTCTAATCTTTTTTAAAAAAGGCGGTTAAACAAACCTTCATGAGTAACCGCCAACACAGCAATTCCTTACTCTTAAAACGCTGGTCCGCGAACCACGTTTTCAACATCACACTGCACACTCACCACACCGGCATCACCACAACAGACAACATCACCATCTGGGAAGAGCCTCAAAAAGGTAATCAGGTCCCTGACCGTTGTGTTCGACATGTTTTTAATCATCTTCACTGTACTGCCCTCACACCACTGCAACTGCTTTAGCGAATCATCCCGAGCTTCTTACGCCTCGGGCGGCTACTTCGTGGGCGTCCTGCCTGTTCGCTGCTGATGAGTTAAATATACACATAATGTGATTTGATGGTCAATCACAAAACGTGTACATGGTATGCGGAACACAATATGTGCATGATTTTTCGTGTGATAAATTATTTTTTTCGGTGATATTTTGAGCGGGATATGATGGTCTCAGGCGGCTGTTTAATGTTTTCAGGCGGGAGTTTTCATGAGCAAACAATCAGATGAGCTTTACGACGAGATGTGCAGAGTGGTCGGTGACGTGGTTTTCACGCTTCACGATTTTGGGGTTGAGTCGAAGCAGATAGTGATAGCAGATGCACTCAGAACGGCACTGGCCTCGAAGAACCCCGCCCGGTCTGAGCTACTGGTTAAAGCAATGGAAGCTGCGGCGAGAGTACTGGATCGGTAGGCATAAAAAAAGCCCGCGCTATGGCGGACTATTGTGGCAGAGTACGCAAACTCAAAATGGCATACTAATGTAAAACGTCAGTTAAAATTTAAGCTCTTTCCAGCTGCAACGAGCATATGGTCATAGTAAGAAGCCATATCATCACTGCTTAATAAATTAAAGACGTTATCAGCATAGCCGCCAACTAAATTCAGCTGTTGAGAATGTGCCTTTTCCTGAGGGATGTCAGCTGCAAAAACTACAAAAGTTTTAACTTCGCTTTTCCAAATAGTTTTTGCTGCATTCATTGTTACAGCTTTAAATGCAGACTCACCCATCTTCTGGCGATTGTTTGAAATCCGTAAATCTAAAGTTTCGGTTAAATGATAGACCCCGTTTTTCAGCAAAAGTTCAGCATAAAGCCCTTCAGATTCAGAGAGCGGATACCCCTGCACCACCTTATGCTCACTGATGTCCTGAAGGTTTTTGCCCATAATACCTTCTTGCTCAAACCTATCTTTTAACTCAGTAATTATTCTTTTTTTGCGAAACCTCTGTTTTCCTCCTTGCACGCTCAGGAGTAATGAAAATCTTATTTAATTCATTGATTTTATTTTCATATTGGCGTTCATCCGCAGCGTTAAACGTACCAACGCTTGATAGAGTAAAGCTACCCTGAAAGAAAAGCGCCGCTTGATCAATACTCAATCCAGAAGTTAGGATTTTCTCAAGCTGCTTTTGACTATTTTCCAAAGCCTCAAGCCCAAACATGTTTGTGATAGCTTTTAACTTTGCAGGGCTATCTATAACGCGTACATCAGGTCCTGAAGGTTTCATCACAACAAGACCTACATTGATCGTCTCGGCACGCACGGGGTTGGGAGTTATTCTGATAATACTGTATTTATATGTACTCATTTCAGCACCTCCCCTTTGACTGTGTCGATTCGCTTAATTCGCCCATCACTTGACCACCAAGTCAATAGAGCATCTCTTTGAAGAGGATTTATCCATGACTCCGGCATGTCTTCGAAAATCCTCTCAACCATACTTGCACTGATTCTGGAAATCTTGTCCAATACTAACAATGCAGGCTCTATACAGGTAAAATCATTATAAGTCAACTGCTTTATCACTTTCCAGCAGTCTGTGGTGTTAAAGCCTGGAGGGATTAGAGCCGATTCAGTTTTGTTAGGCCAGCCCATGACCATGGCAGCAAGGCTGAAATCAAAAGCCTGAATAGTCAAATTCCCATATCGATTTTTTGTGTAAAGGTAGTTCCCAGTATGCCTGTCAACATTGAATACAAACTGGTCAAAGGCGTACACCGACCACACTTGCTTACGGAGGATGGATGGTCCCGACATTAACTCGACTGCAAAATCAATCTCTTCTTGTGGCTTACTAGCAGCTGCAAGATCATACCGCGAGCCAAAGAAATGCTCTTCGGTGTCTGGGTCAATCAAAACCCTACAAGTTGGGGTAGGTAGTCCGCTAAACTCTGCCAGCTTAGTGCATAACCACTCAGATGCTGGAATTTGTTTGGGATGAGGAATTCCAGACAAAGAAGACGCATCACCGTCCGAAACGCCCTTTATTGCATACTCTAATCCATCAGATGCAATGACTGTATGTCTAAGATGGGCAGTTCCCATGGCTGGCCTGTAGTCAACAATTTCAAGAGTAAAAAGAGGCTCTTGAACAGTAATGTTTTTATCAGGTTGTGAGTCTTCTTCCATTTTTACTCCACTACTTGATTATTTATATGAAATTACTGGAATGTCTCTTCAGGCCATTGAGCCTTTACTACCTTACCTATGATGCGGCAGCTGTGATCGCAGTCCAGAATTCTATAGGCAGGATTAAGCGGTACCAGGTAGCTCACTCCTGCATCCTTCTCATACTTTTTGAAAGTAACTTCAGAGTCTGCGTTCGCGGATGCCACACAGAAGTCACCCGTCTCAACAGGTTCTGCTGGGTCAATCAGGATCAGCATACCTTCCGGGAAACTTGGTCGAACGCCTTGAGGTGCAGTCATTGAGTGACCTTTAACTTCCAGCCAGAACGCTTTATCACTGGCCTTCTTAGTTGTCGGAACCCACGCCTTAGCATCTCTTGATGTGAAGCTCCCCACCTCAGAAAAGTCACCAGCCTGGACATAGGTGAACAGGGGGTATTCATACTGCCTAAAGACTGCATCGGCATCTTCACCAAACAGTATCTGTGCTGGAGATGTTCCTAAAGCAGACCCTAATAGAATGGCATCGTCAGAACTAACTTTCCTCGTTCCTGATTCATAATTCCCTAAACGTGACGGAGCTGCCCAGCCACATAATCTGGCAAGCTGCGCCTGACTCAATCCTTTGCTTTCTCTAAGGGCTTTGATCCTTTCCCCTATCAACTCATGCATTGTTTTCATCCCATCAAATTTAACACGCAGTGTGATTACTGTATCTACACGTTTTGTCATTGACTCTTAATCACGAATTGTGTGTAATTGCTTTGTGATTAACTTTTGGAGAAGCCAATGAACACTATCGCTGAGCAAAGAAAGAAGCTCGGTATTTCCCAGTCTGTTTTGGCTGATGTTATTGGCTGGGGCCAGTCGCGCGTAGCCAATTACGAGCTAAGCATCCGTAAGCCAGGCCTTGATGAGTGCCGAATGATTGTTTTAGGACTCAACAAGCTTGGAGCTAACTGCTCTCTGGACGATGTATTCCCGCCCGGCAGAGCAAAGAAATAACAGATTTTAGACGTTCCACTTTCACTTAGTAACCACAGGAAAAAGGGCTTAACCGTGGATGAGAAGCATTGGCAGGTAGAGAAGCAACCGGCATGGCTGGTGGCAGCAATCAAGAAGACTATTTCAAGTCTTCCGGGTGGGTATGCAGAAGCAGCTGAATGGCTGGGCGTGACTGAGGATGCTCTGTTCAACCGCCTGCGTACTAATGGCGATCAGATTTTCCCAATGGGCTGGGCGATGGTCCTGCAACAGGCAAGCGACACCAAGCACATCGCTAACGCGGTGTCCCGTCAGTCAAACAGCGTCAACGTTCCGCTTGTGGGCATTGAGGATGTTGATAACGCAGATATCAATCAGCGACTGATGGAGTCAGTTGAGTGGATCGGTAAGCACTCTGCCTACATTCGAAAAGCAACTGCTGACGGGGTAATTGATGCTGCGGAGCGTGAGCAGATTGAAGAGAACAGCTATCAGGTCATGGCTAAGTGGCAGGAGCATCTGACGCTTCTGTATCGCGTGTTTTGCCCGCCAGAAAAGGTGAACGCCGCAGGATTGCAGCCCGCGGCGTTCGATGCGACTAAATCAACGTGTGTGGAGAACTAATCGCGTGATCAATTTAACCAGATTATCAGGGTTACCGCAATTCCGTTGCCTCCCTTCAGCTGGTGGCCGTTTCAGCAGTGAGCCGCTGCGGTATGTGCTTAATGTACCAGGCGGCGCAGAGGAAGTTAACCACAGCTTTGTTGACTGGGCTGTGGGCGATGCTAACCAGCGAATGAAGGCGACCAAATGCGAGAACTTGACCGCATCTTCCGAGATAAGCGCGGCATCCCTGTGCGGGTCATTCGCTGGGAGCCAGAGAACGACAGGGTTATCTACCTGCGTGACAATTACGAACATGGCGAGTGCTTCAGCTCTCTCGAACGGTTCAAGCAATATTTCAGAGAGGTTGAGGTAAGTAATGAGCGTTAAATTATCTGCATTCGTCTGGGACGGCTGCGCATCATCCGGCATGAAGATCACTATGGTAGCCATCATGGCACGCCTTGCTGACTTCTCAAGCGATGAGGGCGTTTGCTGGCCGTCAATCGCTACCATTGCCCGTCAGATTGGCGCTGGCCCGAGCACTGTTCGTACCTCGATTCGCAAGCTGGAAAGTGAAGGCTGGCTGACCAGCACGTCGCGTCGCAAAGGCAACCGCAACAACTCGAACATGTATCAGCTGAACGTAAAAAAACTCCGCGAGTCGGCTGCTGCTCACCTGTCAGAATCTGAGGCGTCAGAATCTGACACATCAAAATATGACGCTTCAAAATCTGATGCACCGAATTTTGAGGCATCAAATTTTCACCCGTCAGAATCCAGCAAAAATAACAGTTTTGACCCGCCAGAATCTGGCGACGATCCGTCAGTAAATTCAAAACATGATCCATCAGATAAAAAACCCTTTTGTCAGGTTGCGTCGCAACCAGACGATGAGTGGTCAATTCTTAATCGCTCTCGTCAGGTTTTGCGTCACCTGAACAAAGTGACTGGCGCAAAACACACTGAAGCGCAGTCGTCGATGGGTCATATCAAGTCCCGCCTGAAAGACTCCTTCACGGTGGAAGAGCTTTGCCTGGTGGTGGATTACAAACACGCCCACTGGGAAGGCACTGAGGAATACCAGTACATGCGTCCCAAAACGCTGTTCATCCCCGGCAACCTGCCTGGCTATCTCCAGTCAGCTACCAAGTGGGATAAAGCTGGTCGCCCACCACGATCTGAGTGGAATGCCCTGAAGCGCAACATGCAGCGGGATATCACTGTCATTCCACAGCCTGACAGCTCAGTGCCTCATGGCTTTCGCGGTTAACAGGAAAATAATCATGATCAACCACGAATCAAAAATTCTTGAACTGATTACCTGCAATGGCCCGCTGAAGGTTCGCGAACTCTGCAAGCTCACTGGTCTGCATGAGACTTCAGTGAAGCGCTTTATCAAACCGTTGTTCACCAGAGGGCTGCTGAAGCGGGCGAGCGACTGGAGTTATTCGATTAACACTGACCCGTTACCGGCAGAGAGCGAGAAATACAGCCACATGGCGAAGCAGGCCAGCGAACTGGAGGCGAAAGGATTCTGGTTACGTGCCGCGCAGGTCTGGCGTGAAGCGATGCTGGTGGCCCGGTTCGATGCATCCCGCAACGAAGCCAAAAAAGAATTGTGACCGCTGCGCCGTGAAAGGCTCACTTAACTGTGGCAGCTACGGTGGACTCGACACCGGTCGCATCATTTCAGCCAGTGTGAACAGGGATTTGTTATGAAAGCGCACCTTAAGAGCCACTACCAACGCAATGAGATTTTCTACCAGGCCATCCGCACCGCAGCGGTGATGATTGCCGCCCTGATTATTGTCCTGACATGGGAGCTGACCACAGCATGAGCACATTAGCGCGCATTTACGACGACAAGAAAAATAGCGATACCGATATCACTACCCGCAAAACCTACCTGCTGGGCGTTGATGAGCTGTATGTCGAAACTAATTACAACATTCGTGATATCGATCAGACCCATGTCGAGGAGTTCCGCGACGCCTTTATCGCTGGTGAACATGTGCCTCCGCTGGCTGTTAAGGTCACCGAGAAGGGCATTAAGATCATCGATGGCCATCACCGCTATTACGGTGCAAAGCTGGCTCAGGAAGCGGGCTATACGCTGCGCCTTGAGTGCAAAGACTTCGTGGGGAGTGAGGCGGACAGCGTGGCGTTCATGGTCACCAGTAGCCAGGGCCGCGCCCTGTTGCCGCTGGAACGCGCAGCAGCCTATCAGCGTCTCGTTAACCAGGGCTTAGAGCCAGCTGAGATTGCCGCCAAAGTGAAACGTTCGATCACCGATGTTGAGCAACACTTGCAGCTGCTGACCGTTGGCGAACCTCTGATTGAAATGGTGAAGTCCGGTGAAGTGGCTGCAACCACAGCAGTAGCCCTGCAGCGCGAACATGGCGTGAAAGCATCATCAGTAGCACAGGAGCAGATGCAGAAGGCGAAAGCGGCAGGGAAGAAGAAGCTGACTAAGACCGATGCTATGCCGCAGTTCAGTGCTGCCCAGGCACGTAAGCTTGCAGAACTGATTGCTAAACATTCTCAGACAGAGCAGAGCGATGAAGGCGCACGCATTACGCTGACGTTTGAAACTGACCTGCAGGCCGCTGAGCTGATGGATATTATCCTGATCGCCAAAGAGCACTACGGCGTGACTCAATCAGTAAGCGAACAACCGGCCCCGGTTAAGTCAGAGAACGGCGATGGTGATGACCTGCCGCTTCTAAAACACGAAATCCTTGAGCAAAGCGGTGTTGAAGCATGGGCGTGCGTAGTTGCCGCGTTCAAAATGAAAGCTGAGTACACCTACAGCGAATCAAAGTACGCGCATACCTGGGCGGCGGACTCCGTTGAGAACCCTACCTGTGTGACAGTTCCGGCAGAGACCATTGCTAAAGCAGTGCGCCTCATCAAAGAGCATCATGACGATCTTGAACTGAAGCTGTGGGTGTCAGAGCAGTACGATGATCCAGAGCTGGCAAAGGAACAGTTGCAGCGTTTTTCAGCGGTGCTGATTGACGTTCGCCAGGACAGGCCGTGCACGGTTCAGGAGTTTATCGCGCTGGTGGAGCAGACTAGCCGTGATTGCTGGACAAATATCCGCATGCTGCGTCAGGCAATTAAAGAACTGCCCGCTCTGGCTGGGAGGGTTGCATGATCCATTACCATGGTGGACCTATAACACCTGATACATGTGCCATCAGAGCGTGGAAAGCCCGTCACGCTTTTATCTCCTTTGCTCATGCGGGCCAGATAAATCTCGCCTCCGAATGCTGTCAGTCATTTGCTCTTGATAATGGCGCATTTACTGCGTGGAAGGCAGCTGGCCGAAACAAAATCGACTGGGGTGATTACTACGAATTCGTGGCGCGCTGGAAAAATCATCCAGGTTTCGATTTTGCCATCATCCCTGATGTCATCGACGGAGGTGAGGCTGAGAACGAGGCGCTTCTTGATGAGTGGCCACACGGAGATTTCTATGGTGTACCGGTATGGCACATGAACGAGAGCGATGATCGGTTCATCCGGTTGTGCAATGAGTATCCGCGCGTAGCGATTGGTAGTTGCGGAGAGTACGACGTTAAGCGTCCGAACCTTGCTGTAGCGCGTATGAAAGACCTTATTCGTCACGTTACAGATGAGTTCGGTCAGCCCATCGCCAAGCTTCACGGCCTGCGCATGCTCAATCCTCTAATTTTCACAAAATTACCGCTGGCGAGCGCTGACAGCACTAACGTTGCCAGAAATATTGGCATCGATAAGGCATGGTCAGGAGCGTATGCCCCGGCATCAAAAGAGACTCGCGCTGCACTGATGGTCGAACGCATCGAGTCACACAACAGCCCTGGCTCACTGAATTACTGCGAGCAGCGAGACCGGTTCAACATGCAGTTTCAGCTGGCGGTGTAGGGAGAAATATGAAACTTACATTGCCTTTCCCGCCAAGCGTTAACACGTACTGGCGTAACACCAGACAGGGAGTATTGATCAGCGCCTCCGGGCGCTGTTTCCGCTCCAATGCGTTTGCCGCTGTCATGGAGCAACTTAAACGCCGACCACAGCCGATTACAGTGAATGTTGAGGTGAGTGTGCTGCTGTTCCCGCCAGACAAGCGCCAGCGTGACCTTGATAACTACCTCAAAGCATTATTCGACAGCCTCACGCATGCCGGTGTTTGGAGCGACGACAGTCAGATAAAGCGATTCTCGGTAGAGTGGGGCGCAACGACGAAGAAGGGCAAGGCCGAAGTAACGATCACGCCTTTTGAAGTGGTGGCCGCATGAGAGCATTACTTACGCCAGAGGTAGCACCGCGCACCGGGATTGTGTTGTTGAAGCCAGGACCAGACCTGTTGAAGCTGTTTAAGGGAAGGGTGGTGATCAGCACACCGACAATGGATATGGCAGACCTGCCATCAGGGCGGCTTAATGACGGCACCCAGCTGTTACTTGATGAGCCCTCACTGATTCCCTTCTTCAGTCACGAACGCGTGATAAAGGCCGCTGGTGGACCGAATGCGCTGGCATCCTTCGTCCAGTCCTTCGGGTGCTGCCAGTGGGAGCAGTTGGGAGTGTGGCATCACCATGAATTCACAGTGTCAGAAATCGAAAACGGCCTGGTTTCTCTTTGCTATAGCCACGATAATGAGTTCAGGGAAAACGGCGTACCCGGTAGCCTGGAGAATATCGCCAAAGGTAACACCGCACTCTGGATAATCAGGGCGGCATGCAGCCAGATGGCGCTAAACGGTGACCATCAACTGGCCCTGCCGGAACTGTGCTGGTGGGCAACCTTGAATGATGTGATTGACCTGATACCAGAGGCACCGGCCCGGCGCGTTCTGCGTATGCCGAAAGAGACTATCCAGAGCGGCGAGCTTAAAGAGGCCCGTATTGTTCCTGCGCGACCGGCGCGTGAGGTGATCCAGGATGCTGCTGAGTTGGTCAAAAAAGATAATCGACCTGCGCACCGACCCTGAATCACCAGAATCCTTCATGAAGCGCCCCAAGCGAAAGCGCTGGGAAAGTGAGAAATACACACGATGGATAAAGTCGCAGAAGTGCGCATGTTGCGGTGTGAAGGCTGACGATCCTCATCACATCATCGGGCATGGACAAGGGGGGAATGGGAACAAAGGCGCATGATTTATTTGTGATACCGCTATGCAGAGCGCATCACGATGAACTGCACCGGGATATGAAAGCGTTTGAAGCGAAATACGGCAGTCAGATAGAGCTGCTGTTCAGGTTCCTTGATTTCGCGATTGCAGTCGGCGTGATCGGGACAGACAAAAAATAAAGTGTGTGGAGAGGATTAAATATGCGTGACATGTCACAAGTGTTAGATGGGTGGGGCGCGTGGGCTGCTGCTGAAAGTAGCGGTGTTGATTGGCAACCTATTGCCGCAGGGTTTAAAGGATTGATCCCACATGGTAAATGCTCAAGAAATCCATGTTGTGATGATGATGGTTTAATTATTGACGGATGCATAGCTCGGTTAAAAAAGTACAAACCAGAAGAGTACGAATTATTAGTCGCTCACTATGTGATGGGCATATCTCTACGCGCCATCGCCAGAAAAAGAAAATGTTCAGATGGAACAATTAGGAAAGAATTACAAACCGCAGAAGGTTTTGTTGGTGGGTGCTTGGCGATGCTTGATATAACATTCAATGTTGATATTTAATAAAATAAAAGACTAGCTTTGCTAGTCTTTGTTATCATCTGGAATGTTCAGCTTGGCTTTCTCTTCATGCATTTTATCTATCATGAAAAACATACCTAAAGCGGTTGTTGAAAGAATGTTCCCAACTATAGTTAGATAAATAAATATACAGGCGTTTTTAAACCACCCTATAGATGACAAGTGCATTTCCTTAATGCTAGAGCTCGTAAGCTGGATAGCGCCGCCAAGAAAATACATAGCTATACTAATAAAAGCTAAGTATCCAAAGAGATATGTTAGGAATTTTCGACGTGTTAGGTTTTTTCCCCTTAATTTTGGCGGCACTCCTGTCATCACATCATCCATGCCTGGCTTTTGAAATGTTGCCACTGCAGCCATTGAGGCAATGTAAAATCCAGATAATATCTGTAAAATCCCATTAACCAAAGAAACTAAACTATCCTTACCAATGAAAGATATATGCTTAGGCAACAAGTTTATTATCACAACAATTATTCCGGCCGTGAACAATGGTATAACAAAATCAAACCACCTCTTTTCGTTATGAGAGATGTTTAAGTAATCTATCGGCGTCATTACCTTATTGAAAATTGACATCAGATGCCTCCTTTGACGCGTTTTATTTTATCATAAAGGCTAGCATTTTCTTTACTAACTCACTGTGCTGCGCATCCTGGCAGACATTGATAGCTGTGCCAAGAATAGCTTTATCTCGCTGTGCTAACTGTGCTGTCGCTAACTCTTTCAGGCTTCGCTCCGGTGATAAACTGAAACTATCTGTGCCAGTACGCCTGTTTGCGTCTTTATAAGTGATACGCATCGTACCATAACCCATGCCTCGTAACTTATCGTAGGCTTTCTTAACCGCCTGAACAGCTTTTTCACCACGTTTGAACTTCGTGCTGATCTTCAAAATTTCCTCTTCAACTTCAATAAGGCCCTCTTCATCAAGAGCGTTTTTTGAAGCTTTTCTTGAGGCTACTATGCCTGATAGATAACCTGTGGCAAGTGTCTTCTCAAGGGTAGAAGAAGCATGAAAGCTCAAATCTACAATGGGTCTGCATTTCAGATCATTTTTTCCATCGGGTTTTTGATATGTAAAACCACAATCTTTAAAGAAAAACGTCAGAGCCTGCGATAGCAGAGCGCGAGTGATTCCCGGCACTTCCTCAATTACAGCGGCATAAGTGTAAGGGAAAGCTTCGTTGCGAGTAGTTTTCTCAATAAGTACATGAGCTGTAGCTCCGAGTCCTTCATCGGCTGCTTTTTTTGCAATGCGGCTAACACCGGTTTTTAGATTTGCAAAAGCTGGGTCCGAGGCTTCACGGTTAGCATATTGAAACAGCAAACAATAGTGTGTGGTCTGTTCGTCAAGGTTAAGAAGCCGAATGACAGATTGGCCTTTGTTGACCTCATAATGAGCATTACCTTCTTTCAAAAGCTTTCGTAATGTAGGAATGCAATTTCTAAGAAGCATGATTGGTGCATCTTTAGGAAATGGTTCCAGATCTAAATCACACTTGATGATAAAACGTTCGTTGTCACCTAAAAGCATCGACTTTCCTTGATTTGCTTAGCTTGGGACCATCTAGAATGGGGGGGCCCAGATGCCAGATTATTCTTATTTTTACTACTTTAAAATATTAGTAACGCGTACGCAAAAACTATTGTAGTGTGATAAGAGTGGTTTCTACGTAGCACTACTTATCATCTTAAAGTCAGTTCCAAATGTGGATGCCAAAGCGCCTCGGGCCTTACCAGCCTAGAGGCGTTTTTTATTTCAAATATACCCTTTAGGGGATGGCGATTTGCCTATCCCTTTCAGGGGATAAAAATTAACCCTGTTGCCGACGGGCAAGGTACTTACCGCAGTAGCGTCAGGGTTTCAATTACAAAGGGGTCGCCTTAGAGCGGCCCTTTTTCGTTTTTGCGCACACCAATCAGTCTCCACACACACTTTTGACGCCGTGGTGCTGCGCATCTCATTTAACGACAGTCAGCCGCCATCATCCCGGTGGCGGGAATCAGAGCATGCCTCCAGAAAAAGACCCGGGCTTTTGGGCCACAGTGCTGCTGTGGCTGTATGCCCACAAAACAGAATGGGGATATGCCGGGGTAGCAGGCATGTTTTCACTATTACGCAGTGCCTATGCAAAAAGCCCGTGGAGTAAGCGGGTTCTCGACGCTGTCTCCTGCAGCGCGCTGGCGTTCTTTGCTGGCCCGACGCTGCAGGTGATGGGCGCTTTATTTAACTGGAACATCCCCGACGCTGCTGCGCAGGTATTCGCGGTTTACATCGGGTATGTAGGCAATGACTACATCAGCGAAAGGCTTCGCAGGCTGATAGAGAGAAAGGCAGGGGAAACCAATGAAGGTCAGCAATAAATCACGCGGAATCCGCAATAATAATCCTGGCAACATCCGCTGGGGCGATGAGTGGCAGGGACTGGTGCCGCAGACGCAGCGCACTGATAAATCTTTTTGCCAGTTCATTAGTCCGGAGTACGGCATCAGGGCGATGATTATCATTCTGCGTAACTACCAGAGCAAATATGGCCTGAAAACTATTACGGGCATTGTGAAGCGCTGGGCTCCGCCTAACGAGAATGACACCCAGGCTTATATCCGCAGTGTGGCAACGGCTACCGGCACTGATGCTGATAAGCCAATCGACCTGACTGACAGCCGCAAGCTGTTTCCGCTCCTGCAGGCCATCATCAGGCATGAGAATGGCAGTCAGCCCTACGGATTAGATGTATTCATTCGGGCGCTCGACCTCGTCTGATAAAGGAGGCCGCATGGCTGCTATCCAGTTCATCAAAAACTATTCACATCTGCTGGTTATCGCAATTATCTGCGTTTGCCTGTGGATGCTGAATGCCCGCAGCGCGCAACTTGAGGCAACCAATCAGCGCCTGGAGAAGCTGGCGAATAGCAAAGACGAGCAAATTAATGACCTGCGCTCCAAGAACGATGGCCTGGCATCAAGCGTCACTGAGCTGGTAACAGCCGTTAAGCAGCAGAACGTTGTGATGAGTCAGGTCACAGAGCAGCGTGCCGTAACAGCCCAGCAGAACCGGAAACTACAGAATGAAATTAAGCGTTACCTTGCGGCGGACAAGTGTGCTGTTGCTCCTGTTCCCCCCTGATGCTGCTGACAGGCTGCGCGACGCAGCAAAAGCCGCTGGTGGAGTACCGGACAGTAAAACAGCCTCAGCTAAACCTTCCGGCTGAACTGACCAGCCAGATTGATGTTCCAGCCCCATCACAGTATATGACGTTCGGTGACAGCGTAAGCCTCAACGCTGAGTTATATGGCGCTCTGGGGCAGTGCAACATTGACCGCGCTGCCATCCGGCACATAGAAAGCATTCGTCAGTGAAGAAGTGATAATGATCAAATTTTCTTAAGAATAAACTCAGCAGATATTGTGGTGGCGTTAATATGAGCAGGCTGAATTCTCAGCATACCTCATGGGATAGATAGATGGGCCACTACTATTATGTTAATAAAAATGCACAAACCAATGGCGATCATGAAGTACACGTAAGCAGCTGTGACAGATTGCCTGAGGAAAGGAATCGACTCTACCTCGGAATTTTCGAGACCTGCTCACCAGCAGTGAGAGAGGCTAAGAAAACTTATTCTCGATCTAATGGATGTTATTACTGCAGTCGGCCCTGCCATACGTCATGACGTCATAGCAATAAAACACCTCAAGGTCGCCATCGGCGGCCTTTTTTTTATCCCCAAGAAGCAGGAGAAAAAGAATGCTGACAGTAAAGGTTATGTCGCCCGGCGGCGGTGAGGAGATTCACTCTGGTCCGAGCGTCGGGTTCAACCCGGCGCAACAAAGCATCGCGGTGTCCGGTATGGACAGTAACGTTTTCCTTCAGGAGGGTGAGGTTGCTTATGTTATGAATGAGAACGGAAAGACCATCTCTCATTATGAGCATCGGCTTCAGTAACCATCACAAGGCGCATTTGCGAGTGCGCCTGATGATGTCAATCCTGACACCCCCTTTCTCTCTGATAACTTTTGGGCCTATAGTTAAGGAATGTAATGTTTTTTTTGAGGTTTCCGTGGGCGAACAGTTTGATAGTGAACCATATTTGCTTGAAATCAGAAAGTTAGCTGCAAGTTGCCAGCAGGGTGAGCCTTTTATGAGCGTAAAGGTTAAGGTGGAAACTATTGTCGTTTCTTATAAGAAAAAAATAGGAAGCGAAGCAGAGGTGCAGGTTGCAAAGTGGACAGAGCTTTTCAATAGGCTTGGTGATTACCTGAATAACAATGCTGCTCCTGAATGGGTCAGTGTTATCCGCTATGCGCGTAAAATTATTAATTATAAAAAGCACAATGCGATTTTCCGTATGCGACAACTATCTGAACCTGAATCAAGTCTCCCAACAAGGGATAACGTTTAGCAACGCTGTGAAGCGTTGCGACACTGCTAAAACATGCATGATAATGACCTCTTCAACAAACGGAGGTGTCATTTGGAATGGTTCGATAAAAATGCCACAGCACTAATCTCAGCCGGTGCTGCACTGCTTTCTGCATTACTAGCTGGAGGGTTTGCCCTTCTTGGCGCATGGCTAAACAACAGGCAGAACAATCAAAGTCTAAAACTGAAAATTGAGCATGAAAAAATTAAGGAAAGCAGAGGTATTCTGTTAGAGAAGGGTGAGGAGGCTTTCTCCTGTGCTACCAGATGGGCAAGCAACAGCAGAGAACAATTGACTGCTCATATGCGCTATATGTTAGGTAGTATTAGTTTGGAAGAGCGGGATGCGTTGATTAAAGCATGCTCTGACACAGATGCCTTTTATCGATTGCATGTTCTTATACCTATATATTTCCCTCAATTGCATGAAATGCTTAGCCTGTGCGGAAGAAAATTACAAAAAGCAAACCAGATTGCTAATGGATTTGACCCCGATCTGTCCGATATTGATATAGACCGACCGGCTCTTGCTGAAGCTCGCAACCAGTATCGCGAGAGTATAGCCTTATTCAAAATCAAACTTCAGGAAGAGTTAGTCAGTAAAATTAATCAATAACCGCCCAACGGGCGGTTTTATTTTGTGCTGAAAAGTGCATTCAGTGAGTTCACCTTTCAGCATAAACACAATGAATCATCGGTTGGCGTTATCGTCATTGCCGAGGGTTATATCTATCTAACCAGCAGGAAATGCTAAATGGAAGTAGTGATTAACGGTGTTCGATACGCACCAGTAACTGATCGCGCTTCAAATATCGGCATAGCAATAAGCACCCATAATCGCCATGACGTGTTATCCCGAGCCATTGAGCATCAGCTTAAATATCTTCCTGCCGGTGCGCTGGTGGTTGTTATTGATGATGGTTCAGCCAAACCGGTTGTGGTGCCGGAAGGCGTCAGAGTGATTCGACATGAAACCTCACGCGGCATTGTGGCCGCTAAGAACGCCAGCCTTGAGGCGCTGATTGATGCTGGTTGTGAGCATCTTTTTCTGTGGGATGACGATGCCTGGCCCATTGCTGGTGGCTGGGAGCACGCCTACATCGAATCACCTGAGCCGCATCTGGCTTACCAGTTTCAGGACTTTGCAACCGGGCAGAAGCTTAACGATATAGCGGTACTCTACCGGGATGATAAGCACGTCGCGTACACCGGCCAGCGCGGCGTGATGCTTTATTACCATCGCAGCGCGATTGAGAAGGTTGGCGGTTTCGATCCCATCTACCAGCGTGGCATGTACGAGCACTCTGATTTAGCGCTGCGCATCCACAATGCCGGGTTAACGAGCTGGGCGTTCGCTGATGTCGTCGGTTCTGAAAAACTTATTTACTCGCTCGATGAGCACCAGGCCGTTGAGCGGTCAGTTCCTAAGCCTGACCGTGAAGCACAGGTTAAGCGCAATGTGACCATTCACAATGAGCGCCGCAACAGCGGCTATACCGGCTACGCCGAATACCGGCAGCAGCGCAATGTGGTGATTACTACACTACTGACCAGCCAGCCTGACCCGCAGCGCATCACCAAAATGAAAGCATCGCCTGACCTGCTGGCTACGTGGGCCGCTTCGGTAAAAGGTGGTGACGCGGTTGTGCTGGCCGATGAGCTGACTACCGCACCTGCAGGGGCTTCGCTGGTAGCCGTACCTGATGTGAAAATGAACGTCTATTTCCGGCGCTGGCTGCATATCTGGCAGCACCTTCGCAATCACCCTGAATATCACTTCGTCTGGTGTACCGATGGCACTGACGTTGAGATGCTGCGCGAGCCATGGGCAGAGATGCAGCCAGGCCGACTGTATGTCGGTTCGGAGCCAAAGACTTACGCTGACGCATGGGCTTCTGCCAACCACACAGAACGCCCATACGCTGAGTTCATTGCCGCACATCTCAATGACCTGATGCTTAACGCTGGCCTGCTTGGTGGCACGCGTGAGGATGTCATGGCATACGCGCATGCGATCATCCGTATCTGGTACCGCACTGAGTCGAACAGATTCTGGGGCAAAGAGAAGGGTAAGCCATGTGTAGGCGATATGATCGCATTCGGCATCGTTGGTTATCAGCAGCGCGACAAGCTGGTTACCGGCCCGCGAGTACATACCGTGTTCAAAACTGATGGCGTCGGTAAAGAATTCGCGTACTGGCGGCACAAGTGAGCATGCTGAAATTCGGGTAACTAATGAGCATTAATCTTCCTATACCTTACCGTGTGGCTGGAAAGCGGCGACCACAGAGGTCGCCATTGCGCAAGAATTAATCTATAGCTGAGAGCGGTCTAAAACTGCGCTCTTAATCAGTGAGTCACACAATTCCATCGCAGCAAGTAGCTGATGTTGTATATGAGACGGTTGCTTAGGTATTCGTATATCAACCCATAAGTTCATAAGGTTCCTAGAAAATTTAGAGAATTCTTCCTCGCGCATTGTTTTTAGCAGCGCTCGAATGATTGCATCATGCGCTGTAAGTTGAACACAATTAAAGTTTAGCTTATCCATTTTTAGTCCTTACTAGAGGTAATCAGCGTCCCTCATATGCTTTATGCGACCGTTCTCCATACACTGACGGGCTGAATAATCAAGATAACCTTAAGTGTCCATCAGCAACATCCTGATATTCGATCAGTACTTCGAAGGCATACGCATGAGCGAAGAAATCAAAAGCGTTGTTGTCGGTCATCACTCCCGCCGCGACATGGCTATGTGCCTGGCTGAACAACTGGACGCTAACCTTCTGATTGACGAAGAGGGCAATGGCGCGAACTGGAATCATCGGCGCGCTATCGAGTGGGCCAGCCAGCAGCAATGCCGGGTAGTGATACTTGAGGATGATGCGGTTCTGGTTAACGGCTTCACTGAGAAGGTAACAGCCTGGCTGTGCCGGTTCCCCGATGACCTGCTGTCTTTCTATCTCGGCACCGGCAGGCCACCTCAGTATCAGCTTGAAGTAGCGACAAAGCTTATTGACAGCGACCAGCGCCAGACTGATTACATCACCATGAGTAGGCTGATTCACGGCGTCTGTTACAGCGTGCCAACACATAAGCTTCAGCAGATGTTAAGCCGATGGAATCACCGGTCACCTGCTGACTATGCAGTTGGTGATGCATGTGGTGGCTCGGTCATCTATCCGTGTTACTCGCTGGTGGATCATCTGGATAGCAATACTGTCGAAAGACACCCTGATAACACACCGCGTACAGAGCGCCGCAGAGCATGGCGGCTGGATTTAAAGGAACATCATGGCACGACTGACAACGCTTAAGCCTCGGCTCTCAGTTGACCGCACGCAACGCGTGAGGACTGCAACCGTAGCTGAGACGCGCATCACTGGCTGGAAGCTGCAGGCACGTCGTAAGCGACTATGGTCTGCCAACCCATGCTGCGCGATGTGTGGACGCCTGACTGAGTATCCTCACGGCTTCGAGCTGGATCATAAGATTGCTTTGCATCAGGGTGGTGAAGACGCCGATGCCAACTGTCAAATCCTTTGCTGTGGTGCTGATGGGTGCCACCGCAAGAAGACCAATGACGACATGAAAGGCAATTGATAACAATTATCACTCAGCCTGACTGGTAGTTGCATTTGCAATCATTTCAATGGGAATGATATCGGTTATCATCTGAGGGTGGGTGGGGGGGGAGTCCAAAAGATTCAGGACGATTCTCTACGAAACCTCGCCCCCCTCTCACGCACAGAAAATATCCCCTTTTGGAGGGTGTAAACATGTTAACAGCCCAGAAGCGAAAATTCGCGCTGGCGCTGATTTCCGGTATGTCGAAAAAAGATGCGGCTATAAAGGCTGGGTATTCCGCAAACTCCGCACGCTCCAAGGGTTCGCAGCTTGCTAAAGACCCGGAAGTCATCGCTTTTATGAGCCGCAAAAAAGAATGAAAAAGTTGAAGTTGACGACGTGCCAACGCATGGGAAAAAAGTTAATACCCCAGCGATAAACACGCCACTGAATCCTGATCCCGAGCCAGTGCCGGAAATTGTCCGGGCGGCTGGTGAGTATGATGACCCGCTTGAGTTTCTGAAGTCGGTTATGAATGACCGTGCTGAGGATATTGATACCCGCAAAGATGCCGCAAAGGCGATGCTCCCCTACCTACATAGCAAAAAAGGTGAGGGCGGCAAGAAGGATGCGAAGCAGGCTGCTGCTAAGGCGGTTGCCAGCAAGTTCATGGGCATGGCTCCGCCACAGCTGATTGTGAATAACGGGAGATAAAGATGCCTGAATGGTCCACCGCATGCGCTGACTGGGCCAGCAGGCTCATTAACCGTGAGTCAATAATTCCGCCGCCTATTTTCAGAGATTCTGGTGAGCACGCACTGTCTATCTTTAAAGAACTCAGGGTAACTGACCTGCCTGGAAAGCCGACATTTGGCGAGTGTTCAGAACAGTGGGTGTTTGATTTTGTGCTGGCAATATTCGGCGGCTATGACCAGCAAACCGGCAATCAGATGATCCGGGAGTATGGTCTTCTCATCAGCAAGAAGAACACGAAATCAACTATTGCTGCCGGGATTATGCTGACCGCGCTGATTATCTGCTGGCGTGCTGATGAAGAGCATCTGATTCTGGCACCGACAAAAGAGGTTGCCGACAACTGCTTTAAACCAGCTGCCAGCATGGTCCGTGAAGATGAAGAGCTCTCAGCACTTTTTCACGTTCAGGATCACATTCGCACCATTACCCATCGGGTTAATCGCAACAGCCTGAAGGTCGTGGCTGCTGACAGCGATACGGTGTCGGGCAAAAAAGGCCGGTCGAATTCTGGTGGAGGAATTGTGGCTGTTTGGCAAAAATGCCAAAGCGGATGCGATGTTTATTGAGGCGCTGGGCGGGCAGGTGTCGCGTAATGAAGGCTGGGTGATTTACCTGACCACGCAGAGCGATGAGCCGCCTGCAGGTGTCTTCAAAAAGAAACTGGATTACTGGCGTAACGTCCGTGACGGGATCATAAAGGATGGCAAAACGCTCGGCATCCTTTATGAGTTCCCGCCTGAAATGGTGGAAAATGAAGGTTTCCGCAACCCGGATAACTTTTATATCACCAACCCGAACATGGGCCGCTCTGTCAGTAAAGAGTGGCTTGATGATGAGTATCTTAAGCGGTCGCAGGAAGATGAAGGCAGCCTGAGAAAGTTTCTCGCCAAACATCTGAACGTTGAAATCGGCATGAATCTCCGTAACGACCGCTGGGCCGGTGCAGAGTTCTGGGAAACGCAGTCTGATCCGTCTGTGACATTCAAACAGATTTTAACCCGGTGCGAAGTTATCACTGTCGGCATTGATGGGGGCGGGCTGGATGACCTTCTGGGGCTTTCTGTGGCCGGTCGCGATAAGAAAACCCGCGACTGGCTCACCTGGTCTCATGCCTGGTGCCATGAAAAGATGCTGGAGCGCCGCAAAAGCGAAGAAAGCAAACTGCGTGACTTTGAAAAGCAGGGCGATCTTACCATCGTGAAAAGAGTTGGTGATGATGCGGATGAAGTTGCGATGTATGTATCGCAGATTTACGAAGCAGGCCTGCTGGATAAGGTAGGTATGGACCCGGCAGGGATCGGGGTGCTGTTGGATACGCTGATTGATGCAGGAATACCGCAGGATTCAGTTGTGGGTGTCAGTCAGGGCTGGCGGCTGGGCGGCGCATGTAAGACTACTGAGCGCAAACTGGCAGAGGGTGCTCTGAAGCATGCACCTCAGCCTCTGATGAACTGGTGCGTTGGTAACGCCAAAGTTGTCATCAGCGGCAATGCACCACTGGTAACCAAGGGTGCCAGCGGCGTCGGTAAAATCGACCCGCTGATGGCTCTCTTTAATGCCATATATCTGATGGCGCTGAATCCGGCTGCTACCAAAAAAGAATACAGCGTGTTTTTCATTTAGAAATTCCGCTTTCAACGACCCGCTCCGGCGGGTTTTTTCGTTTCTGGAGAAAGGGAAATGAAGAATCAGCACGCCGTCAGCCTTCTGAAGGTAAAGGCGGTCAATGAGGATACGCGGGAAATCACCGGCATCGCGACAACGCCGTCACCGGATCGGTATGGCGACATTGTGATGCCCGAGGGCGCAAAGTTTCAGTTACCCATCCCGCTGCTCTGGCAGCATGACCATCAGTCTCCCATCGGCCAGGTGACCAGCGCCAAGGTTACCGCTGAGGGTATCGAAATCAAAGCCACACTGGCGCAGGCAGATGCACCCAGTCAGCTCGCGGCACGACTTGAAGAAGCATGGCAGAGCATCCGGCTTGGCCTTGTAAAAGGATTGTCGATCGGCTTCCGGCCTATTGAATACGCCTACATCGACGAAGGCGGCATCCGGTTCACGAAGTGGGAGTGGTACGAACTCTCTGTCGTAACGGTGCCGGCCAATGCCGAAGGCACGATCCAGACCGTTAAATCCATCGATGAGAAGCTGCGGGCCGCGTCAGGCGTAGTGCAGAACGACTCGAAAAAAATAAAACCCGCTGGCGCTACAGCAGTTAAAAATTCTCAGACTAAAGGAACCAAGATGAACATTGCCGAGATGATTAAAACTTTCGAAACCAAGCGCGCTACGCTCGATGCTGAGCGTCAAAATGTTATGTCAAAAGCCTTCGATGAAGGCCGCACGCTTGATGCGGAAGAAGAAGATAAGTATGACGAAGTGAGTACGGAAATTAAATCCGTTGATGCGCACCTGGCTCGCCTTCGTGACATGGAATCGACTAAAGCCGCGACCGCTCAACCGGTTCAGAAAGCAGCAGGTGGTACGGTGGTAAACACTGTTGATAACCGCGCTCCTGCGGTGATCCATGTTGAGAAGCCGCTGGAAAAAGGGATCGCTTTTGCGCGTTTCGCCAAGTCACTGGCCGCTGCAAATGGCAGCCGTACCGAAGCGCTGGAGATCGCAAAGCGTCAGTATCCGCGAGATGCCAAGCTTCACCACGTTCTGAAAGCTGCTGTAGGTGCAGGTACCACAACTGATCCGCAGTGGGCTGGCAGCCTGGTGGAGTATCAGGAGTACGCTCAGGACTTCGTCGAATTCCTGCGGCCACAGACCATTATCGGCCGCTTTGGTCAGGGGGGATATTCCTGCACTGCGTCAGGTTCCGTTCAACATCCGCATTCCGGCTCAGACTTCTGGCGGCTCTGCGAACTGGGTTGGTCAGGGTAAAGCTAAACCCCTGACTAAATTCGATTTTGAATCAATCACCTTTGGCTTCTCCAAAGTCGCTGCCATTGCTGTGCTGACTGATGAGCTGATCCGCTTCTCTAATCCTGCCGCTGATGCACTGGTGCGCAACAGCCTGGCTGAAGCGGTCATCGCCCGACTGGATGCTGACTTTGTCAATCCGGCAAAAGCAGAAGTCGCTAACGTGTCTCCGGCCTCTATCACCAATGGCGCGCAGCAAATTCCAAGTGCAGGCAACCCTGACACCGACAGTACTAACGCATTTCAGGTGTTTATCGATGCGGGTCTGCAACCGACCGGTGGCGTATGGCTGATGTCCAGCACTACAGCGCTGGCGCTGTCAAAACGTAAAAATGCGCTGGGCCAGAGAGAGTATCCGGACATGACCATGTTTGGCGGTACTTTCGAAGGTCTGCCGGCCATCGTCTCTCAGTATGTAGGTAATCTTCTGGTGCTGGTTAACGCGCCGGATATCTACCTGGCAGATGATGGTGGCGTTGCGGTTGATATGTCCCGTGAGGCATCCCTTGAAATGGAGAGCGAACCTACCGGCGACAGCATCACGCCGAATCCGACTGAAATGGTTTCCATGTTCCAGACCAACAGCGTGGCAATCCGCGCCGAACGCTGGATCAACTGGAAGCGTCGCCGTACTGCGGCGGTGGCGGTGATTACCGGTGTTAATTACAGCGCTAACGCTGGCAGCTAAGGAGATGCGGGGAGAAATCCCCGCTCTTTTCTCTATGAAACAGGTTCGTTATCTCAAAAACACCCACGATGCACATGCGGGTGAGAAACGCTTTCTGCGTGACGATCACGCTGAGGTTCTCCGCTTAACCGGCCATGTTGAATTTATCGATATTGTCGAGAAAAAGGCAAAGAGCCAGAAAAAGAATTAACGCTCAGGAGAAGCAGCCAATGTTCGGTTTCCGCAAAAAACCAAAGGAAGAAAAGGCGCTTCAGGCTGCTAATGGTGGCTGGTGGCGAAGGATTTTTGAGTCATTTTCCGGCGCATGGCAGCGAAATATAGAAGTAGACAGTACAACAGTGCTGGCTTACCACGCGGTCTTCACCTGTATTTCTCTGATTGCCGCAGATATCGCGAAAATGCCGATATTGCTTAAAAAGAAACTGAGCAGCGGTATCTGGATGGATCACAGCGATGCGAAAATTTCCCCGTTGCTGAGAAAGCCAAACAGCTTTCAGACACGCATGCAGTTCTTCGAGTGCTGGATGAATTCAAAGCTTTCTGATGGCAACACCTATGTGTTGAAGTTGCGTGATGTCAGCGGGAACGTTAAGCAACTGCGCGTGCTGGACCCAAACAAAGTTACGCCTTACGTGACCGATGATGGAGAAATTTTCTATCAGGTCAGGCCGGATAATATTCACGGGCTGGAGCAGCAGGTAATGGTGCCGGCACGGGAAATTATTCACGATCGGTTCAACTGCTTTTTCCATCCTCTTTGCGGACTGTCACCCATTTATGCCTGTGGGCTGACAGCAATGCAGGGCGATGCAATCCTGACAAACTCCGCAAATCATTTTAAAAACGGCGGAAAACCTGGAGGCGTTATTAAAGTTCCGGGGGGCGGTCGATGCAGATAAAGCACGGGAAATAAAACAGAACTGGGACGAGGGTTATTCCGGCGAAAATGCCGGAAGAACAGCATTGCTAGCTGATAATGCATCATTTGAAGTTATTGCTATGACAGCCGTAGATGCTCAGATGGTGGAGCAGTTAAAACTGACTGCTGAAATCATCTGCTCAACATTCCACGTCCCGATTTATAAGGTCAACACGGCATCAACACCGTCCTATAACAATATTGAAGCTCTCGACCAGGGGTATTACTCGCAGTGTCTCCAGACACACATTGAAGGTATTGAACTTCTTCTGGATGAGGCATTAGAACTGGACGCGCAGACCGGGGTGGAATTCGACCTGAATACACTGATCCGCATGGACACTGAAGGGCGTTACAAAACCTACAGCGAAGGCATCGGTGCTGGTTTCCTCACCCCCAATCAGGCACGCAAAAGCGAAAATATGCCGCCTGTTGAAGGTGGCGATACACCATATCTGCAGCAGCAGAACTTTGCGCTGTCAGCTTTAGCCAGAAGGGACGCCAGTGACGATCCGTTTGGCACTCAATCCAAATCTGAAGCGGCCACCACGCCGACACCACCTGTTGACGATGAAAGGAGCAAAGCTCTTACTGAGCATGAGCATTTCATGGTCAAGGCAATGCTGAAAGGACTGCTTACCCATGAATGAACGTGACATGTCACTGCTTAAGGCTGTCAGCGAAGCAGTAAAAGAACAGCTGTTTGCAGTGCAAAAACGCTATGAAACCGCGCTGACGGAACAGGCAGAAGAAATTAACAGGCTTAAATCTCAGGTCGAAGAGTATCAACAGTCAGTACCGGATGAGCAGGCTATTGCCGATTTAGTACTGGCGAAGATTTCTGTTCCTGCCGCGCCGGCACTGCCGGATATCGCGCAGATGGTGAAAGATGAGGTGGCTGAGATTCCGGTGCCGGAATCGCCAGTTCTGCCTGATATTGACGGCATGATACAACGGGCCGTTTCTGCCATTGTGGTGCCGCAACCCGAGCCGCTGCCGGATATCATGCAGATGGTGAAAGATGCGGTGGCTGAGATTCCGGTGCCGGAATCGCCAGTTCTGCCTGATATTGACGGCATGATACAACGGGCCGTTTCTGCCATTGAAATGCCGCAACCCGAGCCGCTGCCGGATATCGCGCAGATGGTGAAAGATGCGGTGGCTAAAATACCTAAGCCGGAAGATGGTGAGCCTGGCGAAGATGGAAAAGACGCGCTTCAGATTGAAATTATGCCGCATATCGATGCTGAGAAATCATACCCGCGTGGCACCTATGCTATTCATCATGGCGGCCTGTGGCGATCATTCCAGAAAACAACGGGTATGAATGGCTGGGAGTGCCTGGTGGACGGTATCAGCGACATTGATATCACTCAGGCCGAAGAGCGTCAATTCACTGTCACCGCGGTGAAATCAAGCGGTGAGAAAACAGAGAAAAAGTTCAGCGTGCCAGTAATGATCTACCGCGACATTTTCAAAGAGGGTGAGAAGTATTACCCAGGTGACAGCGTTACTTGGGGTGGATCGGTCTGGTACTGCCATCAGGAAACAGGCGATAAGCCTGGTGAAGATGGATCAAAAGGCTGGAAATTAGCTGTTAAGCGCGGTCGTGATGCGAGGGCTAAGTAATGCTGGAATTTGTGACGCTCAGCGAAGCCAAAGAGCATCTTCGTATTGACACGGATGATGGTGATTCAGACCTGCAGTTAAAAATTTACTCTGCGAGTGCGGCCGTACTGGATTACATACAGGGGAGCCGTGACAAAGTTGTCGGCGAAGATGGCAAAATCATTGATGCCGCACCTGAACTTCAGCGCGTAAAACAGGCAACCCTGATTCTGGTTGGCATTATGGATCGCGTTCGTGGCGGAGAGGAAGAAAGTCAGTATCGGCAGGGCCATTTACCTTTCTCTGTGACAAGTCTGATTTACTCTCTTCGCTCACCAACTATTTGCTGAGGTGCTTATGAGTGGCTTAAAAGCCGGTGAGCTTAATCAACGCATCAAGGTTCAACGTACTGAGTCAGAGCGCGGGCCGCTGGGTGAAGTGTTACCGGGGCAAGTTGTAATCAGCTCGCCATTTATATGGGCTAAAGCTGAAAACATATCAAACCGCAAAATACGCAGTATGGATCAGCAGCAGATTGTGGAGACATGGCAATTCACCATCCGGCCACGCAGTGATGTTCAGACGGACTGGAAAATAAGCTGGGGGGAATGAGATTTACACAATCAGGGCTGTTGACCGCAGCAGTCGGGATCGTGCTGTCATCACAGCTGAAAGGGATGTGCGTCATGATTGAATCAGGCATCTATAAATCCCTTCAGTCACTTTCCGAACTGGACGTCTATCCACTTCTGATTCCTGACACTGAGCAACAAGGGATTACCTATCAGCGTATTTCCGATCCCGAGATTGAAAGCGGTCTTGTCAGAACATCGCTGGTGGCGGGTCGATTCCAGATTTCCTTTGTGAAAGTCTCTGACTACTCGGGCCTGCTGGCGCTAGATGCCCAACTCTGGCAGATGTGGAAGGGCATCCGGCATGGTGATATTGGCGGCTATCCGGTTCAGTACGTTGAACGCGGTTCGCTACAACAGGATAAATCCACGCTGCCCAACAACGCAGTGCAGTACCGCCTGACCAGAGATTTTATTATCTACTTCAGTGAGGTCTGAGCATGCTGAGAATGGAAGTTACAGGTCTTGATGAGCTTGAGCGCCAGCTGATTGCCTTGGGTGAAAAAGCCGGAACAAAGGTGTTACGTGAAGCTGGCCGGGCAGCTCTCCAGGTGGTTGAGCAGGATATGAAAGAGCATGCGGGTTATGACGAGTCAGCGAAAGGGCCGCACATGCGTGACTCTATCAAAATCCGTTCAACAACCCGGACTAAAGGTAACGCCGTTGTCGTGCTGCGGGTCGGTCCGAGTAAACAGCATTACATCAAGGCACTGGCTCAGGAGTTCGGTACGGTTAAGCAGATTCCTGATCCCTTCATTCGCCCGGCGCTGGATTACAACAAATCCCGCGTTCTCCGAATCCTCGCGGTAGAAATACGGGACCGCATTCAAAACAACGGGTAGCAGCCGCTACCAACTTCAAAGAGAGAGAAAGTCATGGCTGATAAAACTTCGCCAGAATACGCGATGCTGCCTGCAGGAACCGTAGTGAAATGGGGGCCATCCGGTGCCGCTGTCTCAGCGATGAAGCCGCTGATTAACTGTAAGGCGCTGGGCGCTACCGGCCAGACCGGCAGCTTCGTGGATTGCACCACGCTGATTGATAAGAGCAAACAGTTTATTTCTGACCTGCCGGAAGGTCCGGAAAAATCGCTGGGCTTTGTCGACGATCCATCCAACACAGATTTTGCCGCCTTCCTCAATGCTGCGCAAAACCGCCAGACCGTTCAGTTCTACGTTGAACTGCCGAATGGTCGTACCGCCAACATGGTACTGGCGCTGTCCGGCTGGCAGATGAATGAAATCACTGCGCCAGCCAGTGAGGTGATTCAGATTACCGTTCAGGGTAAACAGAACAATATCGAGTGGGGCGTAGTCGCAGGCTCCTGATTTCCATCAGCCACGCCGCCTGAATGGCGGCTTTTACAACCTTACGGGATCAAATAATGTCCGAGAAAAAATTCAGTGCGGCCACGTTAAAGTCAGTTCTGCTACAGCCTAAGTCTACCGCCATCAAAACAGAGCTGCTGGGCGCTCAGGTATACATCCGCCGCCGTACTGCTGGTGAGCTTATCCGCTATGAGGAAGAGATGGATGCGGCGCAGGCGACCGGCAATGTGCGTGCAATTTCAGAAATGAGCGTCCAGCTGGTTCTCGACAGCCTGGTTAATCCTGATGGTTCAGCCATCAAGCCTGAACTGCTTCCGACTGCAGCAGAGCTGCTGGACGCTCACGATAATCCGGCGCTGATGGCCGCTATTGAGCGCGTCAAAACGCATGCCATTGGTAAACTGGACGCCGCCGAAAAAAACTGACCGGCTCGTCATGGCTGCAGCTGATCTTCTGGCTGGCTGACAGGTGGGGTGAGCCTGACCCGTCAGTCATAGCCGCATTACCGTGCGATACGCTGAACCACTGGCGAGCTTACTTTCTTCAGCAGGGCATCCTGACCCGCTCCGAACCCCAATCCCCAAACACCGCAAACGACACCAGGCCGAGCACGCCCACGCACAGCGTGGATCAGCAGTGTGACGCCGTAATGAGGGCGTTAATGTAATGGCTGACGTAGCATCGCTGGCGGTAGGGTTACACCTCAACGCCGCAAATTTTAAAAGCCAGCTCGTCAGTGCCTACGGCGATGCCGGTAAACAGTCCCGCCAGTTCAACAGGCAGGCGCAGGACGATGCGAAAAAAACGGAAGATGCTTACGGGCGCGTAAATTCTGCCGTTCGCGGACTGGCCGGGCGGATCGCCGGGCTGGCTGGCGTAGGGCTGTCTCTGGGTACCATTATCCAGACTTCGCGGCAGTATTCCCAGGCGCTGTCTGACCTGTCATCCATCACCGGCGCAACCGGCAATAAGCTGCGTGATCTGGATGCGGCTGCGCAGCAGATGGGGCGCACTACCGAATACAGCGCCAGCCAGGCTGTTGAGGCGCTGAAACTGATGGCGTCAGCGAAACCGGAGCTGCTTGATACGGCTGACGGACTGCAAAAGGCGACCAACAGCGCACTGCTGCTGGCACAGGCGGGCGCCAGCACGCTGCCCGACGCCACCAGAACACTGGCGCTGTCACTGAACCAGTTCGGTGCCGGTGCTGAACAGGCCGACCGTTATATTAACGTCCTGGCAGCCGGTGCAAAATTTGGCGCTTCCGAAATTAACGATACCGCCGCCGCGATTAAAAATGGTGGCGTGGCCGCCGCACAGGCCGGTATCGGATTTGAAACGCTGAATGCCGCCATTCAGGTGCTGGCATCGCGTGAAGTCAAAGGGGGTGAAGCGGGTACCGCGCTGCGCAACATCATCCTCAGCCTTGAAAAAGGCACAGATAAAACCCTCAAGCCGTCCGTTGTAGGTCTCAGCAAGGCGCTGGAAAATCTGGCCGGGAAAAACCTGTCTACCGCGCAGGCTGTAAAACTGTTTGGCGTGGAAAATATCAACGCCGCGTCAATCCTGACGGGCAATCGCGGCAAAATTGATGAGCTGACCAAATCCCTGACAGGAACTCAGACGGCGCATGAACAGGCAGCAGTAAGGGTGAACAACCTGAACGGCGATCTGATGGGGCTGACCAGTGCTTTTGAAGGGCTGATCATCAAAGTGGGTCAGTCTGGCAGCGGGCCTCTGCGTTCCGGCATCCAGGCGATTTCTCAAGGCATCAATACGCTTTCCGATAACTTTAACGCCGTTGCCTCTGTCGCGCTTTACACGCTTATTCCCGTTCTCTCTACAAAGCTCACCGCGGGGCTGAGGGAAAACATCTCAGGCTGGGCGGCGAACGAAGCCGCAGTCCGAAAGAATGCTTTGCAGCAGGCCGAGACGGCGAAGCAGACCATTGCCGCTGCACAGGCTACGCGCCAGCAGGCACAGGAAGAGGCCCGCTATCTGGGTACGCGCACAGCGGCAAACGCCGCAGCGGGTATCAATGTTGGCTATCAGGAAGAGCAGGTTGCGCTGAGCCGCACTATCCGTGAATCCAGAATTGCGGAAACAGCAGCAACGGAGAGACTGGCGGCGGCTAATGCACAGTTGTCTGTCACTGCCCGCGCTGCCTCTGTTGCATCCGGTCTGGCGCGTGGCGCGCTGTCGCTTATAGGTGGCCCGGTGGGTGCGGCGATGCTTGCCGGTTCCGCGCTGCTTTATTTCCATGAGCAGGCAAAGCAGGCGCGTCAGTCTGCACTCGATCTCAGGGGTGCTGTGGTTGAAACCACCGCCGCTCTGATGCAGCTTTCGGACAAGCAGCTTTCAGTAAAACAGCTCGATCTGCAGGACCAGTATGAAAATCAGGTCACGCAGAGAAACCAGCTGATTAAGGAAATTCAGGACGCTGACAGCCGTATGGACAGCCTGAAGGGGTTTGATCCCTTCGGTCAGCTTGCCGGTGTTGAGAAAGGGAAGACCCGCGCAGAAGCCGACCTTGAATCCGTGAACGGCGGTCTGAAAACGCTTAAAGACAATATGGAGAACGTCGACAAAGCGCGGTTCCTGGTGAAAACGGGCATTGCTGATTCTGCTAAAAACCTCAAAAGCGACGTGCAGGCTGCAACAGCGGCAGCAGCTGAGGCCGGTAAAGTCGCATCGCCGTGGGGCGGAGAGGACCCGGCTAAGGCTGACAAGAAAGGCGCTCAGGCGCTGAAGCAGTTTACTGCGCTGCGTAACGAGATTGAGCAGGCGCACGCCTCAAGCCTGGAAAAAATCAATCTTCAGGAAAAGGTATCGCAGGAAAAAATCCTGAAGGATGCCAAAGCTGCTGGTGTGAGTCAGGCGGAGGTGCAGCGCGTATTGACCCTGAATGCGGCTAATTATCAGCGCCAGCGTCAGGAACTGGCCGAGCAGTACTCACCGGCTAAAGCCATTATCAGTCAGGAGTCCGAAGCCAGCCGCAACCTGAAAGATCTGTATGACGCCCGCCTGGTCACTGAGCAGGAGTACCAGTCAGCCCGCATTACGATGGCAAATGATTCTGCTCAGAAGATGATTCAGGCGCAGGCCAGCCAGGCGGCTGCGCCAAAGCTCAACATAGCCGGAGAAGTTGATCCGGTTGCGCAGCTTCAGAATCAGCTGGTGCAGCAGCAGAGCCTTTATACCGCTTACTATGAAAATAGCAGGCTGAATAAGGATCAGTACGAAGCGCTGATGCAGAAGTCATCACGGGATTCCGCAGACGCTCAGTATCAGGCTGCGCTCAATCTGTATGCCGGGCAGAGCACACTGAATAAAGGGATCGTGAGCCTGGCGGAAACGGCTGCGGAGAGAACGACTAACTCCCTGACCGGTTTGCTTACCGGCACCCAGTCTTTCCGGGAAAGCATTTCAAATCTGTTTGCCTCGCTGGCACAGAGCGTTATCAAAAGCCTGATTGAAATGACCGCGCAGGCACTGCTGACTAAAACAGTGCTGTCATCCTTTATGAGTTTTGGCGGTGCTGCAGTCGGAGCAGTGGGAGCCGGTGCCGCTGCTTCTGCCGGGAGTACCGGCGCAATGGGCATGAGTACCAGCTTTCAGGCATACGATGGCGGCGGATTCACCGGGACCGGTGGCAAATATGACCCGGCTGGCGTGGTTCACAAGGGTGAGTTCGTCTTTACCAAAGAGGCCACCGAGCGTATTGGCGTTGAAAATCTTTACGGGATGATGCGCGGGTATGCCAGCGGCGGGCTGGTCGACGCCCCCATGGAGCGACCCGCTGCGCTGCCCGGCAGTGGCCGCGTGGGTGGCAATACCATTATTCAGGTAGATGCCCCGGTAACGATCATGCAGGAAAGCGGGGCCGGTGACGCATCCGCTACGGGAACCTCGGCGGCTGCCTCACAGCTCAAATCTATCGTTCAGCAGACGATAACGGACAGGCTGAAGAAGGAAATTTCACCGGGCGGCATTCTTTATAGCGGTCGGAGCTGATTATGGCGACAGATACATTTACCTGGGCGACACGCATTCAGGCGAGCGAACAGCTCAGCGTTTCCACCATTCAGGCGCAGTACGGCGATGGTTACAAACAGGTTGCCGGGAAAGGGATCAACGATGCTGCTGAAAGCTGGTCGCTGAGCTGTAACGGTCAGGTCCCCGTTATGGCGTCTGTCCGGGCGTTCCTGAAAACCCACGTCACCACCTCATTCTGGTGGACAAATCCATGGGGCGAGAAAAAACTGTATCGGGTGAAAGCAGATTCGATTAATCCGAAGTTTATCAACGGCGGATTTGCCGAGATCAGTTTTACCTTCGAACAGGCTTTCGCACCGTGACATGTCACGACAGCAACAGGGCGCTTATGCGCCCTTTTTTTATTGGGTGAAAAATGAGTTTCAATCAGGACATTCAGGCGCTGGAGCCGGGGAGTCTGGTCCAGCTGATTGAGATTGACGGTACAGCTTTCGGGCTTGATACCGTGCTGCGCTTTCATGCGTATAACCTGCCGACCGAAGGCTGGCAGTCTTTTGCAGCGGAAAACCTGCCATCAATCATCTGGCAGGGCAATGAGTACGATCCGCACCCGTATGAGTTGACCGGCATGGAGATGAGCAGCACAGGGTCACAGCCGACGCCAAAGCTTTCAGTCGGCAACGTAGGCAACTATGTCACGGCGCTCTGCCTGCAGTTTGACGACATGGTGAAGGCGAAGGTGCGTATCCACACCACGCTGGCAAAGTATCTCGATGCGGCAAACTGGACGGCGGGCAACCCGAACGCTAATCCGCAGGAGGAACGCGTTCAGCTGTTCTACGTGAACGCTAAAACGTCTGAAACGCGCACACAGGTGGATTTTGAACTCTGTTCACCGTTTGACATTCAGAGCCTGCAACTGCCATCGCGCCAGATTACGCCGGTATGCACCTGGTGCATGCGTGGCTGGTATCGCACCGGCACCGGATGTGATTACGCGGGCAACCGGTACTTTGCGAAAGATGGCACGCCCACGAATGACCCGTCTAAAGATGTTTGTGGCGGCCGCCTGGCTGACTGTAAGGCCCGGTTTGGTGAAGACCAGCCGCTGCCATTCGGCGGGTTCCCGGCTGCAAACCTTCAGGGCAAATAACCATGCGTAAAAAAATTCTTGAGGCGATACGTGAACACGTCGCTGCTGAATACCCGAAAGAGGCCTGCGGTCTGGTCATTCAGTCTGGCCGGACCCAGACCTACGTCCCCTGCAGGAATATCGCTGATTCGCCGACTGAGCATTTCACGCTGTCGCCGGAGGATAAGCGGGCAGCGGAAGCGCAGGGTGACATTCTGATGGTCATCCATTCTCACCCGGACGTGCCGCAGCTTATCCCGTCAGAACGTGATCGGGTTCAGTGCGACTTTTCCGGCGTGGAGTGGGGGGGTCATGTCGTGGCCGGATGGCGACTTCTGCACTATCAGCCCGCGTACCGACCGCGACTATACAGGCCGCCCCTGGCTGATTGGCGGTAATGACTGCTGGACACTCATCATGGACTACTACCAGCGTGAGCACGGCATCATCCTGAAAAACTGGTCTGTTGATTATGAGTGGTGGGTGGACGGCAAAGAAAACCTGTATGACGACAACTGGCAGTCGGAGGGGTTTGTGGAGGTTGAACCAGCGGAAATGCGTGAGGGCGACATGATCATGATGCGCATCAGCGCCCCGGTAACGAACCACGCCGCAATTTATCTGGGCAACAATATCATTCTTCACCACAATGCCGGGAGCCTGTCTACGCGGGTGCCTTACGGCGAATACTGGCGTAACCGTACCGTGCGCATCGTGCGCCGAAAGGAGCTGATGGATGCTTAAAACCATGCGACTTAAAGGCCGGATGGCAAAAATGTTTGGTCAGGCTCACCAGTTTCACGTCGCTGATTTGCGGGAGCTGCTGCGTGCGATGTGCTCCCAGGTGCCGGGGTTCAAAAAGTATGTATCGAATGCGCATCTTAACGGGGTTCGCTTTGCCTTTTTCAGCGGCAAAGACAACATCGGCCTGCAGGAATTCAATATGTCTTCAGCCGCGACTGAGTTTGAAATGGAGCCGGTTCTGGAAGGTTCTAAGCGGGGCGGCACGCTGCAGATAATTATCGGAGCCGTTGCCATTGTGGCCGCGTTCTTCACAGCGGGTGCGTCACTGGCTGCATATGGTGCGGCTATCGGTACCACGACCGCAGTTGGCCTGGCGACTACAGCACTGACCAGTATCGGTATCAGCATGCTGCTGGGCGGTGTCGTACAGATGCTGACGCCGCAACCTAAGCTCAACGTGGGTGCGTCATCCAGCACGGACAATAAGCCGAACTATGCGTTCGGTGCGCCGGTGAATACCGTTGCCATGGGCTACCCCGTTCCTGTTCTTTACGGGACGCGTGAAATTGGCGGTGCGATCATCAGCGCAGGTAGCTTTACCAGCGATCAGCAGTAGCAAAACACAGTTAATTCAACAGGCCACCTCCGGGTGGCTTTTTTTATGGGTGAAATATGCGACTTCTCGAAGGTGCCGTGATTCAGGGCAGTAAGGGTGGAGGCGGTGGCAGCGCTCATACTCCGGTTGAACAGCCAGACGATCTGCTGTCTATCGCAAAATTAAAAATGCTGCTGGCTATCTCAGAGGGTGAGATTCAGGGTGATTTAACCGCGCAGCAGATTTACCTGAACGACACTCAGCTGGCGAACGAAGACGGCACCTACAACTTCACCGGCGTAGTGTGGGACTGGCGTAAGGGTACGCAGGACCAGACCTATATTCAGGGCATGCCTGAAGTCGATAATGAGCTTTCTGTTGGTGTTACAGTAACTCAGGCCATCGCCTGGACCCGCCAGTTTTCCAATCTGACTCTGGATGCCATTCGCATTAAGCTGAGCCTGCCGGTGCAGTATCAGTACAAAGACAACGGCGACATGGTTGGTACCGTAACGCAGTATGCCATTGATCTCTCAACTGACGGCGGTTCATGGGTCACGGTGGTGGACGGAAGGTTTGACGGTAAAACCACGTCTGAATATCAGCGCGATCATCGCATCGACTTACCTAAAGCCACTTCCGGCTGGTCAGTCAGGGTGCGTCGCATTACCGCTGATTCCTCTTCCTCAAAGCTGATTAACGCTTTCAAAGTTTTTTCGTTCGCAGAGGTCATCGACAGCAAACTGCGCTACCCCAATACCGCGCTGCTGTATATCGAGGTTGATGCCAGTCAGTTCAGCGGTCAGGCACCAAAAGTAACGTGCAAGCCAAAAGGGCGGCTGGTTCGCGTTCCGACAACCTATGACCCTGTTTCACGCACCTATGCCGGTACCTGGCAGGGTGATTTTAAATATGCCTACACCGATAACCCGGCGTGGATTTTTTATGATCTGGTGCTGGATAAAATATTCGGCATGGGGACGCGTGTTGATGCCACTATGATCGACAAGTGGGAACTTTACAGCATCGCACAGTACTGCGATCAGATGGTGCCTGACGGTGCTGGCGGCACGGAGCCGCGCTTTACCTGTAACGTCTTCATCCAGAGCCAGCAGGATGCTTATACGGTCCTGAAAGACATTGCGGCGATATTCCGTGGTATCACGTTCTGGGGCAACAGCCAGATTTTTGTGAATGCTGACGTGCCGCAGGTTGATTCAGATGGCAACGTAGACGTTGATTTTGTTTACCACGCCGCGAACGTCATTGATGGTCTGTTCACCTATGCGGGGGGGCAGCTATAAAAATCGGTATTCATCGTGCCAGGTAAGCTGGTCTGATCCGATTAATCACTACTCCGACACTGTAGAGGGTGTTTACGATTCTGATCTGGTGCAGCGATATGATGTGCGAGAGATGAGCCTCACGGCCATCGGCTGCACGTCACAGAGTGAGGCGCATCGGCGCGGGCGCTGGGCTATTCTCTCCAATGCCAAAGATGGCACCGTTTCATTTGGCGTCGGCCTGGATGGTTATATTCCGATCCCCGCTGAAATCATCGGTGTGGCTGACCCATTCAGGTCGGGCAAGCAGAATGGCGGCCGCATCAGTTCTGTCAACGGGCTGCGCGTTACTCTTGACCGTCCTGTTGATTACGCAGCCGGTGATCGGCTGGTAGTGAACCTGCCAGATGGTACCGCGCAGACCCGAACGATTGGCAGTATCAGCGCGGATAAGAAAACGGTCAGCGTTAACACCTCCTTCCGTATCACGCCGGTGGCGGGTGCGGTATGGGCTATCGACAGCAATAATCTGGCAATTCAGTATTTCCGTGTGACCTCAGTAGCCGGGAACGATGACGGTACGTTTACCATCACCGGCGTGCAGCACGATCCGAATAAGTACCGCTACATTGACGATGGCGTGCGCATTGAGCCAGCCCCAATTACGGTTACGCCAATCAGCGTTCTGAAAGCGCCGGCCAACATAAAGATCAGTGAGGTCAGCTTTGTTGAGCAGGGCCTTTCTGTCTCCTCGATGCAGGTCACATGGGATCGTGTAGAGGGTGCTATCAGCTACGTGGCTCAGTGGCGAAAAGACAAAGGCGACTGGGTCAACGTCAGCCAGACCAGCGCACAGGGTTTCAGCATTCAGGGTATCTATACCGGCGTTTATGATGTGCGGGTACGCGGCGTTAACGCGGCGGAGGTTTCCTCTCCGTGGGGTTATGCCGATTCAACCTCTCTCAGTGGCAAAGCAGGTAAGCCAGGCACGCCCGTTAACCTGAAAGCAACGGATAACGTGGTGTGGGCGATTGATGTGACGTGGGCCTTTCCGGATGGATCAGGCGATACCTCATATACAGAAGTTCAGGTGGCCACTACGCCGGACGGGCAAAACCCCCCAGTTCCTTGCTTATGTTCCTTATCCCGGCGTCAGCTATCAGCACGGTCCTATGCCCGCTGGCGTTCGCCGCTGGTATCGCGCCCGGCTGGTGGACCGTATCGGCAATACAGGCGACTGGACGACGTATGTTGAGGGCGCAAGCAGCGTAGATGCAACCGCGTTACTGGGCGACATTACCGAACAGGTTCTTAAAACTGATGCCGGTAAGCAGCTTATAGCCAAAGTTGATACCAACATCGATGCCATGCTTCAGAACGCGCTCAACCTCGACGCAAATGTTGATCACCAGATGGCTGAGTCTGGTAAAAACCGTGCTGATATCCTGACGGTCAAACAAACAATCGCCACAAACGATCAGGCTTATGCGCAGAAGTTTGAACAGGTGCAGGCCACAGTTGACCAGAATACTGCCGCAGTTCAGCAGACATCTACCGCGCTGGCCGATACCAACGGCAAGCTGTCAGCACAGTACTCTGTCAAAGTGGCCGTAGACAGCAACGGGCGTCAGTATGCTGCAGGTATGGGTATTGGAGTCGAGAACAGCCCTGCAGGTATGCAGACGCAGGTGCTGTTCCTGGCTGATCGGTTCGCTGTGATGTCACAGGTTGGAGCAACGCCGAAAACTTTCTTTGCCATTCAGAACGGCCAGACCATTATCAACTCTGCCTTTATTGGTGATGCGACAATTACGAGCGCGATGATCGCTGCATACATCCAGTCAACGAACTACGTACCAAATGCTGCTGGCTGGCGACTTGGTAAAGATGGGACTTTTGAGCGGAACGCAGCAAACGGCTCGGGAAGAGTAATCGATACTGGCACGTTGCGGCAGGTATATGACGCAAATGGCACATTACGGATCAGAGACGGTCTTTGGTAAGGAGGTTATATGGCCGGGGGGCTTCAATGCTGGGACGCAACCGGAAAGCTGATCGTCGATATTGGAGACTATAACACTCGGTATCTCGGCAGAACGACTGTCACTATGGCTGCGAATACCAATCAAGTGACTGGTTCATTCGGAGGGCTGACGACATCAGGATCATTTGTGGTTGTCGTTTCTGCCTCAAGTTCTGTTTATTTCACACCCTCTAACTTTGCTGCTCGTGCATACGATGGGGGTTATCGAATCTTTAAACTCTCAGCATATACCGCTGCCGTTACCTTAACTTTGGACATGTACGCATTCATATGAGTGGATATCAGGTATGGAACTCGGCGGGGGCCCTTGTAATCGATTCTGATTTTAAGGGAACCTATTATCAGGACGCGGTTAATTATGCGGGCATCACAGATATCGGTTACTACGATATCTCATGTCAATTGGGAAACTCAACTGACATGGGACACGTAAGCGCCAGCGTTCCACTTGATGATAGCCTGCGATGGTTTAAACCAAATAATAACGCGAAAATGTTTTTCACCGGCCCAGACTGGATGACTGCCAATGCTGGTTCAATGGCGCGCACACGGAGCGACATGCCTGTAGAAAGCGGCTACAGAGATGTATTCAACTCAGCGGGACAGCTTGTCTGGTCTGCAGTGATGGCTGCAAAAATACCACGCATACTGGGATTCTTTGATGTGCCAGCAAACTTTGACTTAGATAACACGGTTTACTCCCAATACATAGGGACCAATACTTGGTTTCTTATTAGTTCGGTTCCTGGTGGAAACATTTCTGACGATGGCTCAGTGACCGGTTTTTCAGGCCCTTTTTTTCAAATTTATTAACGGGACTTTGCAATGTCAGTGGGTGAACAAGAATCAGCAGGCTTGGGCCAATACACTAAAACCATACGGAATGCGCATCCCGTATGGGATACTTTCAAATCTTAGTTAAAAGTATTGATCTACACGATAATTTTTATGACTTGATATTACTTCAATATAGCGGTGATATGCTTCAGATTATGGAGGCATTTATGCGAAAATATATAACGGCTTTGCTCTTTTTTCTTTCAACGGTCGTACACGCAGAAAATAAAATTACTTATCCTGAAAGGGCCGAAATGCTTCGGATCGGTGGTGAGATTAATGTGGCCTATGACATATCCCGTGAAGGAAAAACTGAAAACATCAGGATCATAAGCGTTAATCCCAAATATGTTTTTGACCGTGATGTTAAAAAACAAATAGCAACATGGAATTACCCCAAGAATGACCCGCAAAAAAGATGTTGTTTTGAGAGTCGTTTTTAAAGCGAATTGACGCAATCTAAGTCATGAGAACTCGGCCATTGTGCCGGGTTTTTTATTTTCAGGAGAGCTATATGCCAGCGGGCACTATCGCATTAACCAATAACTCCACAGCTGTTACTGGTACAGGTACTAATTTCTCAACAGAGTTGAAGGCTAACGATTTCCTGGTAGCAATTGTTGGCGGCGTGACTTATACGCTCGGCGTGCAGTCAGTCAATTCGACCACAGGCCTCACGCTGATCACTGCTTACAATGGACCCACAGCAACAGGTGTGGCGTGGACAGCCGTGCCTAATGCGGCGCTGGTTGGGATTACGGCTCAGGTTGCGGCTGACGTTGCCAAAGCCATTCGCGGGCTCAACCTTGATAAAGCTAACTGGCAGCAGGTATACAGTGCATCAGGAAACATTACCGTCACCCTTCCGGATGGCAGTCAATACAGTGGACCGTCATGGAATATCGTTGCCGGATCAGTTACTGGAAAGATGGATAAAAGCCAGAACCTGAATGACGTTGCTGATAAGGCAACAGCTCGCACGAATTTAGGTCTTAAGAACTCAGCCACAAAGGATGTCGGCACCGCGTCAGGCACAGTTGCGGCTGGTGATGATTCCAGGCTAGGTACGGTAGATGGAAAGTCTGGCGGTACTATCACGGGGTCTATTCTCACCTCGAATGGAGGCATCAGAACAGCGGGAAGTACCCCAGCTTTAAGTAACACCAACACATTCGGCTGGGTATCGGGGATGCTGGATATTGTAAATAATCCCGGAGCATCAGAGGGTGCCGCAAAAATTCAGTTACGCATGGTCAATAATTCCAACAGCGGTAATCTTGCAGTTTTCACCCTGCTAAATAGCGGGGTTGGCCTTGCCCCTGGTGGGTGGCAAACAGGTTCAGATGAAAGGATCAAAGAGAATATTCAGGACATTGACCCAGATGAGGCTTTGCAGGCCGTGCTCAACCTTCGACATGTGACATTTAAAATGAGAGACACCCCTGACGGAGTCGGGGGTTGGAGGAAGGGCGGCAGAAGTGCAGGTTATTTAGCTCAGGATTTGGAGAAATATCTTCCAGAGGCAGTTACCACTTCTAAAACGCCAAAAACATTTGATGATGAAGGTAATCAGACTGGTTTTCCTTATCAGTGCCAAGCTGATGATGGTTCCATTCTGGAAATTGAAGATATGAAAAGCGTAGACCCAGGTAAGGCTGCGGCAGCACTTAATGGCGCATCAATCAAGGCCCTGTATCGCATGCTTGATAAGCAAGCAGAAATCATTACGGAACTGCAGAGCCGCATGAAAGCCATTGACGGTCTGGATGCGTAAAAAAAGCCCCGGCGACGGGGCAGAGTTTACCGCGCCTGTCTCAGCGGGCTGCGGGTCTGATTTGAGATTAGTCACTCACCATTTCCATCGCCAATCAAAAACCCCTTACCCCTCAACCTCTTTACAAATATGTGAACTGGTCCGCCTTGATCAAAAGTATCGATCGATATTACTGTTTATCCATACAGTATTTATCAGAGGGGGGATTAATTATGCCGCGCGACTATGAAATCAAACATGCATTTATGAACGCTATGAGGCGAGAGCCGGGGCAAGGCGTTATTGTAACTACTCAGGAGTTTGTCCATCAGCTGGAGTTACTTAACTGGCATTTCAGCCTGCGGGAGGCTAACCAGTGGATAAAGTTCAACACGGTAACGTTCCGCGACGCCTCGACTCAGGAGGGTGAAGCGAAAACTTACAAGCAATTCAACCCGAACGGGGGGAATCTAAAATGGGTTTTCCATCACCGGCAAATGATTACGTTGAAGGCCGCATAGACCTGAACAAACTGCTGATGCCTCACCCGGCCCACATGCTGATGATTGAGACACCGGCCGGATTCGCTATTGTGGACAGAACAGCCAAGGGGCAGACAGGCGATAAAGTTGCATTCCAGCTCGCAGACTATTCGCAACTGGGAAGATTGTTCAGAACGGGGATCATTACTTCTGATGGTGAAACAATCGACGGAGAGGGGCTGGAAGGGATTATCGTGCTGGGGAAGGTCACGGCCGAGATCATTGCTGTATATGAGTCCTGTAGGCCGACCATCTAAAAAATGCCCGCACATTTGCGGGCATCTTCATTAACGGTTAGAAATGTACAAAGTCACTTCTAGACCTAAGCGCATATCAATAAATGCTGGCTTCTTCCACATAGCAATTCCCTCCTAAAAGTAAAATACCACCCAATTATACTTCAAAAATCAAAAATAAATTGAGTACATAAATGAGTACAATCTTTTTCATGACTCATTCTGGGATATCCAGACAAATATAAAGATAACATAGAATTATCCATGATTTTTAAAGGTGAAGTACATAGCTTTGCCTGTTCTGGATCTGCAGACCCGGCACGCTGCTGAGGTTTTCCGACAGGTTAACGCGCGGCGCTGCCTGGCGCATATCGTCGCCACTGACCACGCTCAGGGCCGCAGGCGTATCGAGTTCGTTAAGGCCCGTTTCCGGCGGTGCGGCCGTGACGACCAGGGTATTGTCATTATCCGCCGCCGCCACCAGCAGCGGCAGCGGCAAAATGGCAGGCAACATCAACAGCGTCGCCTGGCGCAGAGAGATTATTTTCATTATATGTGGCCTGAAAAAAGAGAGGATATGAACCAGGTGGAACAATTTCCGCATATGGTAAGGGTTTGATGCGCTGGGGTACATCGTTTCGGGCTGGATTTTTTCTCTGTTTACCGCCAGGCTGGAATCCATCTTTTGCAGTGATCAGGCGTCCGATTCACCCGGATGCAGACAAAAAACTCACGGGAGTCAGCATGAAACAACCTGAAGTGGCGGTTCTGGGATTAGGCGCAATGGGGCACGCATTTGCCGCCAACCTGCTGAAAAAAGGCTTTCACGTTCATGGCTGGAACCGCACCCGCGCGCGCGGCGAAGATCTGCTGGATGCGGGTTTGCAGCTGGCTGACTCGCCAGCTGAGGCGGTGCGTAAAGCAGATGTCGTGATCGCCATGCTGTCTGATGGCGACACCACTGAGCAGGTGCTGCATCAGGTCCAGGAGGCGTTTAAGCAGGGCGCAACGCTCTGCCAGATGGGCACCATCGGCGTAGAAAAAACCGACGCGCTGATCGCCTTTTTCGCAGAAAAACGCCCCGATTTGTTACTGATCGACGCGCCAGTCTCCGGCACCAAAGCACCAGCAGAGAATGCGCAGATTCTGGTGCTGGCCAGCGGCGATCAGAGCCGGGCGCAGGCGGCAGAAGCGGTGTTTGCTGCCATTAGTAAAGGTACCCAGTGGCTGGGTGAGGCGGGAAAAAGCACCCGGATGAAGCTGGTCATCAACAGCTGGCTGATTGGCATGATGCAAAGCCTGGCGGAGAGTACCCGGCTGGCAGAGCAGTTCGACTTTTCCACCGACGATCTCTGGCAGGTGCTGGAGGGCGGTCCGCTGGCCGCACCGTATGCAAAAATGAAGCTCGGGATGATCGCCAGCGACGACTTCACGCCGCAGATGCATCTGGTCTGGGCGCTGAAAGATGCCCGCCTGGCGCTGGATGCCGCAGAGACGCCGCTGCCGGCGCTGGAGAATATCGCACAACTCTGGCAGCAGGCGGTGGAGGCCGGACACGGTGAAGAGGATCTGGCGGTGATCTACCGCTACCTGAAGGCGCAATGAGTCAGCAGCATTTTGACTTCAGCACGCGTCCGCTGGTGCCGCTGGCGCACGATTACCTGCACGGTGCCAGCGAACCCTGGCACCAGCACGCCTGTGCCCAGCTGATCCACACCCTGAGCGGCGTGGTACGGGTGGAGACGGAGTATGGCAGCTGGATTGTGCCGCCGAGTCGCGGCGTCTGGCTGCCCGCATTTACCCGTCATGCGCTGCAGATTACCGGCAGTGTGGCGGCGCGCACGCTGTTTATCGATCCGCTGGCGCGCGCCGATCTGCCCGCCAGTTGTCAGGTGGTGCAAATCTCACCGCTGCTGCGCGAACTGATTGTCACGGCGCTGAGCCTGCCAGAGCGTTACGCCGCAGGCAGTCGGGCCGAGCGGGTGATGGAGTTGATTCTGGATGAAATCCGCGGCATGGACGTGCTGCCCTTTGCGCTGCCGACGCCCGACAGCCCCCGTTTACAGGCGCTGTGCGAGCTGATTCAGCAGACGCCCGGTGAGAGCTGGACGCTGCTGCGCGCCAGCGCCTACCTGAATGTCTCGGGCCGCACTCTGGCCCGCCATTTTATGCGCGAAACCGGCCTGCAGTTCAGCGACTGGGTGCGGCGTGCCCGACTGGCTATCGCCCTGACGCGACTGGCTCAGGGCGACTCCGTGCTGCGGGTGGCGCTGGAACTGGGCTATGAAAGCCCCAGCGCGTTTAGTGCGATGTTTCGTCGTCTGCTGGGCGTCTCTCCGACTGACTATTTTCCGCCTGCAGAAACTGGCCTGCCGCGCTGAGCAGCGCCTGCAGGGCGGCGCGGGCGGTGTCATTGTCGATACTCACTCCCCAGGCTCGCGCGCCACGGGCATCCACGCAGCTGATATAGGCCACCGAGCGGCTGTCACTGCGTCGTCCCAGCGTATGCTCGTGATAGTCCTCAATGGTCAGATGCAGATCAAACGCGCTGCGCAGGGCATTGACCGCCGCCGACAGCCAGCCGTTGCCGCTGCCGGTCAGCATCAGCGATTGCGTCTGATACACCACGCTGGCGCTAATCTGCGTCTGCCCGCCGCTGTCACTCTGGCTGTCAGCCCGCTGTAATGCCACCGCGGGCTGCGTTACGCCATACTGGCGGCAGAAGAGCTGCCACAGCGCGTAGTGCGTCATCTCTCCGCCGTGCCGGTCAGTCTCCTGCTGAACACAGCGGCTGAAATCCTGCTGCAGCGCTCGCGGCATTTGTAACCCGTGATTCTGCTCCAGCAGCCAGGCGGCCCCGCTTTTTCCCGACTGGCTGTTAACGCGGATCACCGCCTCATAGCTGCAGCCAATGTCGGCCGGGTCCAGCGGCAGGTAAGGCATCTGCCACTCTGTTTCCTGCTGTTCGGCGCGGATGGCAAACCCTTTTTTTAATTGCATCCTGATGAGAACCAGAGAAGGCGGTGAAGACCAGCTCGCCCGCATAGGGATGGCGCGGATGAACCGGCAGCTGGTTGCAGCGGGTTACCACTTCAATCACCTCATGCATCTGGCTGAAATCGAGCCGGGGCGAAACGCCCTGGGTATAGAGATTCAGCGCCAGCGTCACCAGATCCACATTGCCGGTGCGTTCACCGTTACCAAACAGACAGCCCTCGACCCGGTCAGCGCCCGCCAGCAGCGCCAGTTCTGCGCAGGCGACGCCGGTGCCGCGATCGTTGTGCGGATGCACGCTGATGCAGACGGCATCACGGCGGCTGAAGTGACGGCAGAAATACTCAATCTGATCGGCATAAACGTTAGGGGTGTTCACCTCCACCGTGGCGGGAAGGTTAATGATCATCGGGCGCTGCGCGTCCGGTTGCCAGACATCGGCCACCGCCTCGCAGATCTCCAGCACAAACTCCGGCTCGGTAAAGCAGAAGGTCTCTGGCGAATATTCAAAGGTCCATTGAGTTTCCGGCTGGGCCTCGCATTCGGCGCGGATCTGCCGTGCACCAGCGGTGGCCAGCGCCACGATTTCCGCTTTGCTCTGTTTAAATACCCGCTCGCGAAACAGCGGCGCGGTGGCGTTATAGAGATGTACGATGGCGCGCGGCACACCCTGCAGCGCCACAAACGTGCGGGCAATCAGGTCCTCACGCGCCTGAGTCAGCACCTGTAACGTCACATCCTCCGGGATACGCTGCTGCTCAATCAGGTCACGGACGAAATCGAAATCCGTCTGCGACGCAGAGGGAAAGGCGACCTCAATCTCCCGGAACCCGCAGCGCAGCAGCAGATCCCAGAAGGCCATTTTGCGTTCCCGATCCATCGGTTCTGCCAGCGCCTGATTGCCGTCACGCAAATCGGTGGAGAGCCAGCGCGGCGCCTGGGTCAGCTGGCGTGAGGGCCACTGGCGATCGGGCAGGGTGATCAGCGGGGGAGGGACGATATTTATCAGCGGGTCGGGTCAGCATAAGAGTCTCCTGTGGTTTTTTTACCAGTCTGCCGACACGCCTCCGGGTCCGCGCGCGCAGGGCTGACAACCTGACGCGCAAAAGTGACAATACCCAGCATGACCAGCATGACCAGCATGACCAGCATGACCAGCATGACCTGCATGACCTGCGTGGCCCTGCGTGCGCTCTGGTTTGGTGAATCCGCCGGGCAGGGTTAGCATGGTCGCCTGTTTATTTGGGTGGACTCTTATGCTGATTTTCGACGGTCACAACGATCTGTTGCTTAACCTCTGGCTGCATCATCGTGATGCGCCCGCGCAGGCGTTTTATCAGGGGATTGAACGGGGCCACCTCGATTTTCCGCGCATTCAGCAGGGCGGGCTCGGCGGCGGGCTGTTTGCAATCTTTGTGCCTCCGCAGGAGTACATTGCCCGCACCGTTCCGGCACGTGCCGACGAGCCGTTTCAACCGCTTCAGATCATGTGGCAACAGCTTGAGATCCTGCAGCAGCTGGCTGATGCGTCAGGCGGGCGGGCGCGACTCTGCCGCAGTCATGACGAAATTGCCGCCTGCCGCGCCGCAGGCGTACTGGCGATGGTGGCACACATCGAAGGTGCTGATGCGCTGGATGAGGAGGGCGAGCAACTGCACGCCTTCTGGCAGGCGGGGGTGCGCAGCATCGGGCCATTCTGGAATCTGGCCAGCCGCTTTGGTGAAGGCGTCAGCGGCACCTTTCCTGGCTCGCCCGACACCGGGCCAGGCCTGACCCGCGCCGGAGAAAGGCTGATTCAGCAGGCGAGTGAGCTGAAGATGATGATTGACGTGTCGCATATGAACGCAAAAGCCTTTTGGGACACCGCCCGGCTCTCCAGCGCGCCGCTGGTCGCCAGCCACTCCAACGCGCATGCTCTCTGTCCTCAGCCGCGTAATCTGACGGATGACCAGCTGGTGGCGATCCGCGACAGCGGCGGTCTGGCCGGCATTAATTTCGGCAACGCTTTTCTGCGCGCCGACGGTAAACGCGACGCTGACACGCCATTAACAGAAATTGTTAAGCATTGTGATCACTTGTTGAAGATAATGGGCAGCGACCATGTAGCCTTTGGCTCTGATTTCGACGGGATTACCCCACCGGCTGCGCTGGGCGATGTCAGCGGATTGCCGCGATTGCTCGCCGCTTTTCAGGAAGCGGGCTATGATCAGACACTGACAGAGAAACTGGCATGGGGAAACTGGCAGCGGGTTTTACATCTGACCGGGCTGTGATAACAATTTCCTGATGTTCCGGGCTTGATCCCGACGCGCCATTGGCGCAACATCTGCCTGGAAATTGTGACGGCGGTCTCATTCAATGCCGGTCACACTGATTTCAGGCAGCTCATTTACTGTTAACCAAGAGGAAGTAACTCATGTGGAAAAAACCAACTTTCGTTGATATGCGTCTCGGTCTGGAAGTGACTCTCTACATCTCCAACCGTTAATCGTTCTGCCCGCCCTCTGAGCGGGCATTTTTTTTCAACTTCTGGTTTTCCTCTATGTTTATCAAAATCCTCGGTTCAGCCGCGGGCGGCGGGTTTCCGCAGTGGAACTGTAACTGCGCCAACTGCCACGGCGTGCGTAACGGCACGATCCAGGCCCAGGCACGCACGCAATCGTCGATTATCCTCAGCGATAACGGCGAAGATTGGGTGTTATGCAACGCTTCACCCGACATCAGCCAGCAGATCCTGCACACGCCCGAACTGACCCGCAAAGGGGTGTTACGCGGCACGGCGATCGGCGCGATTATCCTTACCGACAGCCAGATCGATCACACCACCGGGCTGCTGAGCCTGCGTGAGGGCTGTCCGCATCAGGTGTGGTGTACGGCGGAAGTGCATGGTGACCTCAGCACCGGCTTCCCGATATTTCCTATGCTCACCCACTGGAATGGAGGCTTACAGCACCGTCCCATTGCGCCACTGACGCCGTTCAGCGTCGATGTTTGTGGTGATCTACAGTTCACCGCGATTCCGATTATCAGTAATGCACCGCCTTACTCGCCGTATCGCGACCGGCCGCTGCCGGGCCATAACGTGGCGCTGTTTATTGAAAACCGCGCGAATGGCCAGACGCTGCTCTACGCGCCAGGCCTGGGCGAGCCGGATGCGGTGATCCTGCCGTGGCTGCAAAAAGCGGATTGCCTGCTGATTGATGGCACCGTCTGGCAGGATGATGAGCTGCTGACTACTGGCGTGGGTCATAACACCGGCAAGGCGATGGGCCATCTGGCGCTGGCGGAAGAGCAGGGGCTGATGGCACTGCTGGCGTCGCTGCCGGCAAAACGCAAAATTCTGATCCACATTAACAACACCAATCCGATCCTTAACGAGCAGTCACCGCAGCGTCAGTTTCTGACGGAGCAGGGAATAGAGGTGAGCTGGGACGGAATGGCGATCCACCTTCAGGGCTAAAACATGCAGATCACTGACACGCTGTCGCCGCAGGCTTTTGAACAGGCCCTGCGCGACAAAGGCGCTTACTACCATATCCATCACCCGTATCACATCGCGATGCATAACGGTCAGGCCACGCGCGAGCAGATTCAGGGCTGGGTGGCGAATCGTTTCTATTACCAGACCACCATTCCCCTGAAAGATGCGGCGATCATGGCCAACTGCCCCGATCCGGCTACCCGCCGTAAGTGGGTGCAGCGCATCCTCGACCACGACGGCAGCAACGGCGAAGAGGGCGGCATTGAGGCCTGGCTGCGGCTGGGCGAGGCGGTCGGGCTGACGCGCGAAGAACTACTTTCAGAGCAGCATGTGCTGCCGGGCGTGCGGTTTGCGGTGGATGCTTATATTAACTTTGCCCGCCGTGCCAACTGGCAGGAGGCGGCCTGCAGCTCACTCACCGAGCTGTTCGCCCCGCAGATCCACCAGTCACGGCTCGACAGCTGGCCGCAGCACTATCCGTGGATCAAAGAAGAGGGCTATTTCTACTTCCGCAGTCGCCTGGGTCAGGCGAACCGCGATGTGGAACATGGCCTGGCGCTGGCGCTGGAATATTTCACCACCGCTGAGACGCAGAACCGCATGCTGGAAATTTTGCAGTTTAAGCTCGATATTTTATGGAGCATGCTGGACGCCATGACCATGGCATACGAGCTGAAACGTCCGCCTTATCACACCGTGACTGATAAAGCGGCGTGGCACACCACCCGACTGGTATAACAGATGAATGAAAACTCGATTGCCGCGTTTCGTCGCGGCTACCGCATGCAGTGGGAAGCCGCCCAGGATACCCATGTGGTGCTCTATCCCGAAGGCATGGCGAAGCTGAACGAAACCGCCGCCGCCATCCTTGAACTGGTGGATGGCAAGCAGGATATCGCCGCGATTATCGCAACGCTGGATAGCCGTTTTCCGGAAGCGGGCGGCGTGGGTGCAGACGTTTTAGAGTTCCTGCAATCAGCCTATGAACAGAAGTGGATACAGTTCCGTGACCCCGCATAAACCTGACGTGAATCCGCCGCTCTGGCTGCTGGCCGAGCTGACCTATCGCTGTCCGCTGCAGTGTCCCTACTGCTCTAACCCGCTGGATTTCGCCCAGCAGGAGAAGGAGCTGACCACCGAGCAGTGGATTGAGGTGTTTCGTCAGGCGCGGGCGATGGGCAGCGTGCAGCTCGGATTCTCGGGCGGCGAGCCGCTGGTCCGTAAAGATCTGCCGGAGCTCATCAAAGCGGCGCGCGATCTCGGCTTCTACACCAACCTGATCACCTCGGGCATCGGCCTGACGGAGAAGAAGCTGGATGCGTTCAGCGAGGCGGGGCTGGATCATATCCAGATCAGCTTCCAGGCGAGTGACGAAACCCTGAATGCGGCGCTGGCCGGTTCGAAAAAAGCGTTTCAGCAGAAGCTGGAGATGGCGAAAGCGGTGAAAGCCCACGGCTATCCGATGGTGCTGAACTTTGTACTGCATCGCCATAACATCGACCAGATCGACAGGATCATCGATCTCTGCATTGAGCTGGAAGCGGATGACGTAGAACTGGCGACCTGTCAGTTCTACGGCTGGGCGCAGCTTAACCGTGAAGGCCTGCTGCCCACCCGCGAGCAAATCGCCCGCGCAGAGGCGGTGGTGAAAACCTACCGCGAGCGGATGAGCACCACCGGCAATCTGACCAATCTGCTGTTTGTGACGCCAGACTACTACGAAGAGCGCCCTAAACCCTGCATGGGTGGCTGGGGTGCCATCTTCCTTAGCGTTACGCCAGAGGGCACCGCGCTGCCGTGTCACAGTGCGCGTCAGCTCCCCGGTAGAATTTCCTTCAGTGCTGACGCAAAGTCTGGACGATATCTGGTATAACTCATTCGGCTTCAACCGTTATCGCGGTTTTGACTGGATGCCAGAGCCGTGCCGCTCCTGTGATGAGAAAGAGAAAGATTTTGGCGGCTGTCGCTGTCAGGCTTACATGCTGACCGGCAATGCCGACAACACCGATCCGGTCTGCAGCAAATCACCGCATCACGGCAAAATCCTTGACGCCCGGCGTGAGGCGGATTGCAGCGACATTAAAATTGGTCAGCTGCAGTTCCGTAACCGCAGCAACTCACAACTGATCTATAAAACACGGAACCTCTGATGAAAACGCGTTGCCTGGAGATAAACGGTCTGACGGTTGAACTGGTGCATCAGCCCGATGCCAGCCAGGCCGCCGCCCTGATTCAGGTGGGCGCGGGGGAGTCACGACGAACCCGATCGCTGGCCCGGACTGGCGCATCTGCTGGAACATCTGCTGTTCACCGGCAGCACCGGCTGGCCTGATGAGGGCCGGTTGATGAGCTGGATTCAGACGCAGGGTGGCAGGGTTAACGCCACCACGCTGGCCCGGCGCAGCGCGTTCTTTTTTGAGGTCACGCCGTCGCTGCTGGCTGACGGGCTGGCGCGGCTGCAGGATATGGTCTGCCATCCGCTGCTTGATAATCAGGCAATCGGTCAGGAAGTGGCGGTGATTGATGCGGAATATCAGCTATTGCAGCGTCATCAGCCGTCACGCATTGAAGCGGCACTGCTGCACGCCGCCGCGTCACCTGCGGAATTCCACCGGTTCCATATTGGCAGCCGGGCGAGTTTTGGCGATGAGCTCTCTGCACTGCAGCGGGCGTTGCGCCAGTTCCACCAGCGCTACTACTTCGCCAGCAATATGCGGCTCTGGCTGCAGGGGCCACACTCACTGGATGAGCTGGAACAGCTGGCGCGTAACGTTGCTGCCGCGCTGCCCTCCGGTCAGTGGCGACAGGATCTGCCACCGCCGCAGCTGACCAGCGATACCTGCTGGCAGCTGGCAGAGACCGCACCTGGGGCGCTATGGCGCAGCTGGATACTGGGTAACAGTGACGGTGTCACGTTATGGCGTGAATTTCTGCTGGATGAAGCACCCGGATCGCTGCTGGCTACCCTTCGTGAGCAGGGGCTGGCAGAGTCGCTGGAGCTGAAGTGGATCTATCAGGCGGGAGGCGCGCTCTGGCTGGCGCTGGGCGTTGAAACGCATCAACCCGAAACCGTTAATGTCTTGATCGACCGTTATCTGGAGGCACTGCGCCAGACGAATAAGCCACAACATCAACACTATCACCAGCTGGCAAAGCAGCGATTCGTGACGCTGTCACCGATGGAGCAGTTACGCCAGCGCGCAATCGGCTTTGCGCCAGATGAAGCCGTGCCTGCGTTACAGCCCCTGCTGGCGCATCTCACCGACACGCCGGGCACGCTGCTGTTCTGCACGTCGCACCCGGCTGAGGAAACCCTTCAGACGCAGGGATTCAGCCTTGCGCTGACCGCCTGGCAGCCAGCCCCGTCTGAGGCGCTACCTCCGGCGCATTTCACATTCTATCCGTTCGAGACCGCCTTAACGTCTGAGCCGCTGCCCGCACAGGCGGTGGCATTGCCGCATCATCAGCCTGATGACCTGCAGGCGACGCTGATCCTGCGACCAGAGTTCTGGTCAACGTTCACCGAAGCGGCAGGCGAAGCGCTGGGGCGGCGGTTACGTCCGCTGTTTGCCGCGTTGCGTCATCAGGGCGGCAACGGCAGCTGGCAGGAAGTGGAGGGCGTGTGGCAACTGACGCTACAACTGACGCCGGATGAGGCGGTGGCTGACCGGGCGCTGAGCCAGATTGTCGCCGCACTGACGCTGCCGGTTGAGGCGGCGCAGCCTTCTTCGGGGGAAAGCATCGCGATTCGTGCACTGCTGCGGCAGTTGCCTTATCAGCTGGCCGCCACTATTACGCCACATTGCTGGCGGGCGGCGCTGAAAGGCGGCAACGCGGCACTGCATTCACTGATTGCCCGGCGGCTGAGCGCACTGTCGCTGCCGGTTAACCCTGACACGCCGCCAAAGCGCATGACGACGCAAACCGGTATGACGCGCCTGCCACACAGCAGCGCGGACAATGCTCTGCTGCTGTTTATCCCGCTGCATCGTCCTGAACAGCTGGCGGCGCTACGCGCGCTGGCGCTGATCTACGAGCCGCGCTTTTTCCAGCGCTATCGCGTTGAGCAGCCTATCGGTTATGTGGTCAGCAGCCGCTATATGCGCTGTGCCGATGAAGATGGGGTGCTGTTTGCGCTGCAGTCGCCCGATTACAGCGCGCTGTCACTGCTGCGCTACTGCCGCAACTTCCTGCGGTCACTGAACGAGACGCTGGCGGGTTACGATCTGGCGGCACTGAAAGCGCGTCTTCTGAGCCGGGAAGTGGATCAGCCACTGGCGTGCTTACGCGCAGAAAATGGCCTGGCAGAACCGGATGCGGCGCAGATTGAGGCGCTGACACTTGCGGATCTGCAACAGCTTCACCGCACGCTGATTCAGGATCGCCGCCGCTGGCGGGTGCTGTTCACCGGCGGTGAAAATGTGTAGCGCCCGGTATAAAGTTGCTGAATTTATTTGAAAATTACCGACAAATCTCTTCACTGTCTATTCCGGGCGAACTGGACCACACTCAATTCACTTTGTCCGCATAAGGAATTGACCGTGAAAAACTTCAAACGTATTGCACTGCCCCTGTTAGCCGCTGCCACCCTCTACGCCCCGTTGTCTCAGGCTGAGGCGATGCACTACCAGCTGAATCCTGAGCATACGTCGGTAATTGTTGCCTGGAACCACTTCGGCTTCTCAAACCCTACCGCTGATATCCCTGATGCAACCGGTAACCTGGTGTTTGATAAAGATCATCCAGAGGCATCACGTGTTGACGTGACCCTGCCAGTCAGCAAAATCGACAGCCACGTGGCTGCGCTGACCAAAGAATTCAAAGGCGCTGAGTACTTCGACACCGCTAAATATCCGACTGCGACCTTCCACAGCACCAAAGTGGTGGCGAAGGGCGACAACAAATTTGATGTTGAAGGCAACCTGACCCTGAAAGGAATCACCAAGCCAGTTACGCTGCACGCGACGCTGAACAAGCAGGGCGAGCATCCGATGGTGAAAAAGCAGGCGATTGGTTTTGATGCCACCGGCACCATCAAGCGTTCTGACTTTAAGCTGGACAAATATGTCCCAGCGGTAAGCGACGAGGTCACTCTGACTCTGTCTACTGAAGCCTACGCCAAGTAAGCTTTTTGGGACGTAGCGGCTTGCTGCTACGCCCCTTATTCGTTTTTTCTGCGCCTTCTTCCCCTCTGAAATCTATTCTGCCCGCCTGTTTATCTGCCATAAAATAATCCGGATATCTCCTCATCAACTATTTTCTGAACGCTTTATCTGGCCCGGAACCGGGAAAAATGAGGCGAAAGTCACAAATTTGCAACAGCACGGAATAAGCCACTCTGTGCCGCTGTGTGGCGAAATAAAATTCAGATGTCTTCTGAAATAACTCATTGATTTATATCGTTTCACTCTAATCGGCCTTCCCGCGAATAGTGTGATTTTGATCTCAAAAACCGCCGTTCAGACACGCCTGTCAATAACTCCGCCCAAAAAATACCGCTCGTAACTGTGATCTCCTCTGCAAATAGCAACCCCACGAACCGGAAGAATGGCCCTCAGCAGCTTAAGACAGCGAGGTGAGGGAAATGCGAATTGGAATGGTGATCAGTGGCGGTGATGTAACCGGCATTAATAATTTTGTCTTCCAGTTAGGGCGTCTGACGCAGGCGGAGATCGTGATATTTGATGGTGGCATTCCCGGCCTGCTGGCAAATAACCATCGTGATATCAGCCAGCGTGATCTGCTCGACTTTGCCATCGCCTCAATTCCGGTTATGCAATCGGGACGCACGCAAAAGAAACTGGTGCGCAGCGAATATGAATGTATTGCCCGCCAGCTGAAAAGCGCCCGTATTGAAGTGTTAATTATGGCGGGCGGTGACGGGTCGCTGCAATTTCTCCATACCCTGTCGGAGTCTGGCGTTAATTGTTTCGGCGTCGGCATGACCATCGATAATGATGTCTTCGGCAGTGATTACACCCTGGGTTTTTCCACCGCCTGCGAGCAGGTATTAAAAGAGGTCGCGAAACTGCGGAATACCGGGCGCGCCTTACCTGGCCGGGTATTTATGCTGGAGTTACTCGGTGGTTACTGCGGCGAATTAACCCTGCAGTCGGCGATTAAATCCAACGCGGACATTGCGCTGATCCCGGAGTGCCAGATTCCTTTGCCACAGCTGGCGCAGCGTATCACCCGGCGACTGGCAGAACAGAACAGCGTGATCATTCTCTGTTCAGAAGGCTACACCCGCGAATATTCGCCTGGTTTTCAGGGGGGGCTATCGACACCTTAATCAAACAGCTTGAGCCGCTTATTGGCGTACGCGTCCGTAAAACTATCCTCGGTTACGGGCTGCGGAATGGTGATCCCACCTGCGAAGAGATTTATCAGGGCACCATTATGGCCAGTGAAGTGGTGCGTTGTATTCAGTCAGGCATGCGGAATAAAGCGGTCATTATTAACGGCAGCAATAAACCGATTCCGATTGATTTAATAAGCATGCAAAAACGCCTGGTCGATATTGACGGGCACCATTACAAACTCGCTAAACAACTCAATATATTGTGAGGAGAAAACCATGCTGAAAATATTATGTGTCTGTGGTTGTGGCTTAGGATCCAGTTTTGCGATTGAGATGAGCGCAAAAGCGGTTTTAAAAAAACTGGAGATTGAGGCCGATATCGATCACACCACCATTTCAGAAGCGAATGCCTTTAAGTCGGACATGATTCTGACGCAAAAAGCCTTTGCCGATGTGTTAAATGCCGACGCCAGTCCGGAACAGATTAAGCGGGTCATTATTCTTAACCGGCTCACCGATAAAGCGGAAATAGAGCAGAAGATCCTGGCCTTTTTAAAAGAACGCAACGTAAAGGTCGCCGCCCATGAATAGTGTGATCGACTTCCTGGTAAAAGATCTGCTGGGGCAGGCGTCTATTCTGATCGCCTTTATTGCCCTGATCGGTCTGCTGCTGCAAAAGAAATCCGCAGGCAAGGTGGTGGAAGGCACCTTTAAAACCCTGCTCGGCTTTTTAATTATGATGGCGGGTATCAATATTATTGTGGGAACCCTGACGTTCCTCAATACCATTTTTACCCACGGCTTTGGCATGCGCGGCTATATCACCGATGTTGCCGCCATTGCCGGGCTGGCTAACCGTGAGCTGGGGTCTGAAGTGGCACTGACGCTGCTGGTGATCTTTATCGTCAATATCATTATCGCGCGACTGACGCCCTTTAAGTACATCTTCCTGACCGGCCAGGCCCTGCTGTGGATGGCGACGATTGGCGCGGTGATTGGCTACAAAGCGGGGCTGACCGGTCTGCCGCTGATCCTGACCGGCGGTATCTTTGGCGGGGTCATGGCCGTGGTGATGCCTGCGCTGGCGCAGCCGGTGGTACGACGTATTACCGATTCAGACGACGTTGCCCTGGGTCACTTCTGCACCATTGGTTATCTGGTCACGGCGGCGGTCGCCAAAGTGGTCGGCAAAGGATCGCGATCCACTGAAGATCTGAAGCTGCCCGATAACTTCAAGTTTCTGCAGGATACCTATCTGTCGATGGCGCTGGTGATGGTGCCGATGTACCTGATCCCCGCCGTGGCGGCCGGTCCGGCGTTTATCGCCCAGTACAGCAACGGCATGAACTACCTGATGTACGCCTTTATGCAGTCGATTCAGTTCGTGGCCGGAGTCTTTGTGCTCTACAGCGGCGTTCGTCTATTGCTGAACGAGCTGGTGCCTGCCTTCCGCGGTATCGCCATGCGTGTCGTGCCGGATGCCAAACCGGCGCTGGACTGCCCGGTGATGTTTCCCTATGCCCCGAACGCGGTGATTGTTGGCTTTCTCGCCACCACGCTCGGCTCAATTGTCGGCATGCTCGTCTTCCCGATGTTTGGTCTGGCGATGATCCTGCCTGGCCTGCTGACCAACTTCTTTGCCGGTGGCACCGCCGGGGTATTTGGTAATGCCATGGGCGGACGGCGCGGCGCGATGATCGGCGGCTTCGTCCACGGCCTCTTTATCACCATTCTTCCCGCCATCCTGGTGCCGATGCTGGAGAGCTATGGCTTCACCGGTGTGACCTTCAGTGACTCAGATGTCATCAGTACCGGCCTGGTGCTCGGCCACGCCTTCCAGAATAACTGGCTGTTCGTTGCTCTGTTTATTGCCTTTGTTACCGCGCTTGCCTGGTTTGTTAATGGCAAATCCACAAAACCTCAAGAGGAAAAAATCCATGAAACTTTATAACTTCGCCGATCTGTTACAGCTGGCTAAACAGCGCGACTTTAAAGCGGTGGGTTCTTTTAATCTTCACTGCCTGGAGATGCTGCCCGCCTATTTTAGAGCGGCAGAGAAAACCAATAGTCCGTTAATGATTCAGATCTCCACCGGTACGGCGAAATATCTCGGCCATAAATTACTGGTCGATGCCATTAAATCGCTGTCAGAGAGTATGAATGTCCCGACCTGTCTGCATCTCGATCACTGTTCCGATTTAGCGGCGATTCAGACCGCGATTGATGCCGGATTCAGTTCCGTGATGTATGACGGGTCCCATCTGTCAATTGAGGAGAATATTGCCAATACCCGCCGGGTGATTGATATGGCGCGTCCGCACAATGTTTCGGTAGAAGCGGAGCTGGGCGCGATTGGCGGCTCGGAAGATGGTAAATGCGTGGAAATGGAGGCGATTGCGTTTACGCCGGTGGAAGATGCGCGCCGCTTTGTCGAAGAGACCGGCGTCGATATGCTGGCGATCTCCATCGGCACCGTGCATGGACTTTACACCGGCAAAGCGCATATTCAGCATCAGCGGCTGGCAGATATCACGGCGGCAACCCACACGCCACTGGTGCTGCACGGCGGCACCGGCGTCAGCGATGAAGATATGCGGCTGGCGGTCAGCAGCGGTATTGAGAAGGTCAATGTCGGCACTGAAATGAATGTTCAGTGGGTGGCGCAGTGCAAATCGACCTTTGAAAAAGGCAAGGTCAATGACAGCGTGCGTAATTTTCTGGTGCCGGCCAATGATGCGGTAACCAGTGTGCTGGTAGAGAAGATGCAATTATTCCGGTAATCGCCCGTTTCGCCATCACCGGCTTATTGCGTCAAACCTTTTATAATTACCTATTAATCTGAGCCACCCCGACATGCTACGGGGCAGGAGAGCCTATGTTTGGATTCTTAAAAAAGTCTCCGGCTGTGGAACAACCCAGCGAGCAGCAGCAGGATCATCTGGCGGAATTAAGTCGCGAGAAAATAACGCAACTGGAGCAGCAGCTGGCTATTAATCCGCGTGATGGCGAAACGCAAAAACAATTAATGCTGGAATATAACCGGGCATTAAGCTTATTTGCGAAAAGCCGTCGCTATCGCAATGAAATTGATGCGCTGTTTGTCAAAATCGATGAATTACGCAATGTGGTTCGCCAGTCGATTTAAGGAGAGCTGATGACGATTAAGCAGTTATTGCAAGAGGCAAACGCTATTCAGATTGGTATCGACGCCACGGACTGGCGTCAGGTTATCGCGCTGGCTGCCGAACCCCTGGTCAGTGGCGGCTATCTCGATGCTTCTTATCCTGATGCGGTCATTGCCAATACGCTGGCCCATGGCGCTTACTACGTGTTTGAAGAGGGGATCGCCATTCCCCATGCGCGACCGGACGCAGGGGTGATCCGCGACTGTTTCAGTATGATTCTGTTGAATGAGCCGATCTCGTTTGAGGGCAGTGATAAAGCGGACATTGTGATTATGTTTGGCGCGCGTGACAGCAATGCGCATATAGAAGAGGGGATCCGCGCGATTGTGTCGCTGCTGGAGGATGAGGAGACGCTGGTCCGGTTACGTCAGGCCAGCAGTGTCGCGGAGGTCATCGATATCTTATGACGCAAAACATCCCCCCCCAAACGCGTGGTGCTGGTTAACGGTATTCCGGCATCGGGTAAAAGCACCCTGACGCGCGTGCTGTCACAACAGTTTGGCTGGCCGGTGCTGACGCTCGACAGCCTGAAAGAGCCGTTTATGCACGCTTTTGCGCCGGTCGATCGCCAGCGTAACCGGCAACTGGGCTGCGCGGCCTATCAGGCGATCTGGAACATCGTCGCGCAGGCACCCGCCAGTCAGATCTGGCTGATCGACGCCTGGTTTGGGTTCCAGCCCCGTACGCTGCTGGAGCAGGGACTGAAACAGGCGGGCGTGGAGGAGGCGCTGGAGCTGTGGCTGAAGATTGAACCGGAAGCGGCGGTGGCGCGCTACCAGGCGCGGCTGTCGCAGCGGCTGCCGGGCCATCCGGGGGGCTGAGTATCTGCCGGAACTGCGCCAGCTGGCACAACAGGCCACTCCGATGGCGCTGGGCCAGGTGTATGAGGTTGATGCCTGCGCCCAGGATCACGCTGCCGTCATTCACTGGCTGCAGCAGCAACTGACCAGAACCCGCTACACTTCAGTTCATCATCAGAGGAGTGAGGAGTTGCAGGATGTCGTCGCCCCCTTATCTGCAAACCGGTGAAAGCGCCGTGCTCTACGACGGTGTCTGTAAGCTGTGCAACGGCTGGGTTCAGTTCCTGCTGCGTCACCATCTGGCGCGGCAGGTCCGTTTTGCCTCAGTGCAGAGCGAGCAGGGCAAAGCGCTGCTGCGCTGGGCCGGACTGCCGGAAGAGAACATCAGCACCATTGTCTACATTGCCGATAACCAGCACTGGCTGCGGGCACAAGCAGTGTTCCGCGTGATGCAGCACCTGCCGGCCCCGTGGCGCGGGCTGGCGGTGCTGCGCCACTTTCCCGACGCGATCAGTAACTTTGCCTACGACCGTATCGCGTTAAACCGCTATAAGCTGTTTGGGCGTTACAGCGCCCAGCATGCTATCCAACCCGATTATCCCGGACGTTTTCTGCATCAGGTTGATACAGCTCACTAATCTTTAACAGCCAGTCGCAGGTGGCAATGAGATCAATGAGAACAATGATGTTATTGTTATGTCCACCGAATGTTAGATAAATGTGATGCTTTCAGGAAGCGGTAAGAGGGATGTATGCCGGTTAATTTCGATCTCAACGATCTCTATGCGTTTCGCGCGCTGGTGGAGTTTGGAAATTTTCGCCTGGCGGCGGAATCGATCTGTCTCTCACAGTCGGCGCTGAGCCGCCGGATAGATAAGCTGGAAACCTCGCTGGGGATCAAACTGTTTGAGCGTACCACGCGCCGCGTCACGCTGACGCTGAAGGGGCATGCGTTTGCTCAGCGCTCGGATAAGTTGCTGGCTGATTTTGAGGAGGTCATGGCCGATCTCAGTGAGGTGAGCTTAGCCCGCACGGGACTGATTACCGTAGCCTGCGTGCCGTCAGCCGCCTACTATTTTATGCCCAACATTATCCGGCTGTTTCAGGCGCGCTATCCCCGCGTACGAGTCAAACTGATCGACAGCAGTGCGGCTAACGTTTATGACGCGGTGATTGGCGGTCAGGCCGACTTTGGCATCAGTTTTTCCAGCCGCTCGCAGCCGGATGTGCATTTCCAGCCGCTGATGGATGATCCCTACGTGGCGGCCTGTCGGCGTGACCATCCTATAGCTGGCAAAAAAGAGTCTGAGCTGGCAGGCGTTTTATCAGTATGAATGGGTCGGGCTGGATAAAACCTCCGGCAATCGCAACCTGCTGGATCAGGCGCTGCAGGCGATCATGCCGGAGAAACCCTGTATCTGTGAAACCCGGCACGTCACCACCATGCTGGGGATGGTTGAGGCGGGGCTGGGCATTGCTGCCGTCCCCGCCATGTCGATGCCTGGCTACGATCACGCCCTGCTGATGGCGGTTCCATTGACCGATCCGCAGGTGAAACGCACCGTGGGTCTGCTACGTAAAAATGGCCGGACGCTGTCGCACATTGCGGGCGAACTGGAGAACCTGATTATTGAACAGTATCAGCGTCTCTGACCGGTTTAGACGCTTTCACGGTGTGCAGTCCGCTGGCGTGCACTGTCTGTTGTACCTCAGAGGAGGCGAGCCAGCGCAGCAGCTTTAGCCGCCTCATCCGGCTGCGCTGACTTGCGCACCACGGCACCTGCGAAGCGGGTGGTGTATTGCAGCTTGTCCGGCAGTTCGCCAATAAAAGTGACGCCCGGCACCGGCAGCAGCTCACTGACCTGCTGAAAGCCGATAGCGTATTTACCGGCCGCGACCTCTGAGGCCACCGGGATGCGCTCAACCTTCACCGCTTTCCCCTTAACCTGATCTTCAATGCCCAGGCGGCTGAACAGCTGGCTGCTGACATACTTACCGCTGGCGCTGTCAGAATAGGCGATGGAGCTGGCGTTCAGCAGAGCAGTTCGCAGCGCGCTTTCGCTGCCGATCTTAACCGGCGTGGCACCCTGTCTGATCACCGCGCCGATGCGGGAGTCCGCCAGCTCAACCCGTGAACCCGGCAGCGTCTCGCCCTGTTTTTGCAGATCGCTTAGCGCATCGCCGACCATAATCACCACATCGGCCGGTTCACCGCGCGCCAGTCGGGCCGGAATCGCCTGCGGGGTTTTGCCCATAGACGGACCGGCGACGGTGTTGATAGTGATCCCTTCACGCTGGGCGAAGCGGGGCGAGAGCATATCCCACGCGGCTTTAAACCCGCCGGAGATCATCACCGTCAGCTCTTTCGCCTGCGCCGTGGCGCTGCCCGCAACGCTAAACAGCAGGGCAGCGTACAGCGATATCGTTTTCAGTTTCATCTTCATTCCTCAGCTAACGGTTTCATGGGCAGGTGATACGGCACTGCGTGTACGACGATAGAGATAAAGTGTTGCCCCCCAGGGCGCAGACTGCTGCAAAACTCATCCAGTAGCCTGGCGAGGCTTTATCGCCGGTCATCTCAATCAGGCCGGTTGACATCACCGGCGTAAACCCGCCAAACAGCGCAGTTGCCAGGCTATAGGCCAGCGAGAAGCCCGCCACGCGCACTTCCGCTGGCATGATTTCGGTCAGCGCCGGGATCATCGCGCCGTTGTAGAGACCATAGATCATTGAAAGCCACAGCAGCACGCCCAGCATCATCGAGAAGCCCGGTGCGGCGGCCAGCATGCTCAGAGCCGGATAGGTGGTGACGATCGCCAACAGGGTCATGGCAACCAGCACAGGCTTGCGGCCAAAGCGGTCGGAGATCGCGCCGCCAATCGGCAGCCAGATAAAGTTCGACACCGCCACCAGCAACGTCACCAGCAGGCTGTCAGAGGCGCTGAGCAGCAGCACTTTCTTGCCAAAGGTCGGCGCGTAAACCGTAATCAGGTAAAACGCAGTCGTGGTCATCGCTACCATCAGCATGCCGGCAATCACCACCTGCCAGTTGGCGAGCAGGATGCGGAACACCTGCTTCACATCTGGATGGCTGCGACGGTTGTTGAACTCCTGGGTCTCTTCCAGCTTGCGACGCAGCACGAAAATAAACGGCACAATCAGGCAGCCAAACAGGAACGGAATGCGCCAGCCCCATTCACGGATGGCACTCTCTTCCAGCACCGCATTGAGGATAAAGCCCATCGCCGCCGCCACCATAATCGCGACCTGCTGACTGCCCGACTGCCAGCTGGTGTAGAAGCCCTTGCGGCCTGGTGTGGCGATCTCTGCCAGATAGACCGACACGCCGCCCAGCTCCGCACCGGCGGAGAAGCCCTGCAGCAGCCGACCGATCAGCACCAGCAGCGGCGCCCACAGCCCAATACTCTGATAAGAGGGGATCAGCACGATCATAAAGGTGCCGGCCGCCATGATGGAGAGCGTGACGATCAGCCCTTTACGACGGCCAACCTTATCAATGTACGCGCCCAGCACTACCGCGCCAATCGGGCGCATCAGGAAGCCTGCGCCAAACACGGCAAAGGTCATCATCAGTGAGGCGAACTCACTGCTGGCCGGGAAAAAAGTATGGGCGATATAGGTGGCATAGAAACCGAACAGGAAGAAGTCGAACTGTTCGAGAAAGTTGCCTGAGGTAACACGGAATATTGCGCCAATCCTGGCGCGGTGAGTCATGGGTGAGGTTGTCTGCATCAGTAGCTCCAGTAAGGTATGACGCTTTTTGCCGCGCCTGTCACTGAAGAGTGGATCAGCGCCCGGCGCTAAATAAGTGCAAAAAAGGGCATCGATTAATGTGCCAGCCGCATGATTGCCAGGCGTTATCACTTAAAGTGTTTCGCATTCAACAGGTTAAATGGCGGGATGGTTTTTTTGTGCCTGTTAGTGAGCCTGAGAGGAGTTTGCGGAAATGTGACAGATTTCATAAGCGTGTTGCAGGCGAATAGGGGGGAATCTGGCTTGTCTGAGGCCATCAGCGCAGAGTCTGGCGGCAACAAAAAAGGTTCAGAACGCAGGCAGCAAGGCGTCAGGGAAAGGTTATGCCAAAAATCTGATGTAAATGTCGGACGCCCGCTACGGTAAAAACCACTTCACGGTAGCCAGGCTGCCGGGTTAGCCAGCCTTGCGTTTCAAAGGCACTCAGCAGCGCTGCACCCGCGTAGCCGCCGAGATGGAACCGGCGCTCACTCCAGTCGAGACAGCCACAGCAGGCTCTGCGGCGTCCGGGCTGCGACAGATCAATCTGCAACGCCGCAAACTGCTGCAGACCCAACAGGGTGACAGCGCTGCCTTCCGGCGTGATCCAGCCCTGTTGCGCCATTACGGCATAAATCTGTACCGCAATATCACCGGCCAGATGGTCGTAACAGGTGCGGGCGGTGCGAAGCGATGTTGGGGTGGTGCTCGCCGGCGCGGCAATCCGTCGCCAGGACACGCCCATCATGTTCTCAATCAGCGTAGCGATGTCACTGCCGGTCAGTCGGTAATAACGGTGACGCCCCTGCGCCACGCAGACGATCAAGCCGCTGGTGATCAACCGGTTCAGATGGGCGCTGGCGGTTGAGGGCGCCACGTCGGTGACGGCACTGAGTTCGGTGGCGGTCCAGGCGCGTCCATCCATCAGCGCGGACAGCATCTTCACCCGTGACGGATCGGCCATTGCGGCGGCGACGCCCACAATCGCATTCTCAAGTGCTTCGCTATCGTCAGGTGCGTTATGCGGTTGTGGAGTTGCCATCAGATTACAGTGCCCATTCTGTGGTCAGCCCGGCGGCTGATCGATTGTTATCGGTAATCAGGATCAGCTGGTTAGCGTGATCGCTGTATTGCACCAGGATGTTGATTCCGGCATCGGCAAGGCGTGCAGTGATCGCCCCCAGCTCGCCGGGACGCTGTTGCGGTAACCTGCGAATAAGTGGAACGTTAACTGCCTCGACGGCGATCCCCCCCGGCTTCCAGCACGGCCCGCGCCCGTTCGCCTTCCTCAACCAGAAAATGAGCGTGGCTCTGCTCACCAAAGGAGAACAGGCCGCCGCCTTCCAGGCCAATCCCATGACGGCCCAGCAGCGTGGTGAGCCGGGAAAGTGTGCCTGGACTATTTTGCAGGATGACATGAATATCGAACATGTTAATTTACTCCCTGTTGTGAGGCATATTCTCTGATCAGCGTGACGATGCGAAGACGGTAACCGGCAAAAAGGGTCTCGCGGCCTTCACGCTGTGCGGCCTGGTGACAGAGGTTGCGCTTCCAGGCCAGCACCGATTCTTCATCGCGCCACCAGGAGAGCGAGAGAATTTTTTCTCATCGGTCAGGCTTTGAAAGCGCTCAAGAGAGATAAACCCGCTGTTTTGCATCAGCAGCGGTTTAAGGTCGGCAGCCAGTTGCAGGTAACGCATCTGGTGTTCGGGTCGGGCTTCGGCTTCAAATAGTAGGGCAATCATCGCTATTCTCCTTTGGGTGATAGCGCAAAAATAGCGGGCGGGGCGGGTTGATGCTTCGGCCGGTAACGAAATATGGCTGCAGGGGCGACCTCCAGCCGGTGCAATCTTGTAATGGAGCAGATGATATGTTCAGCGGACTCAGTGCGTTCCCCCCTTACTCCCTTTGCGGCAGGCAAGCCCGATGAAGCGGCTTTTTTTGCGGCTGCTGCGCAGGCTGACTGATGCAAAAGTCGATTCCCTTGGCGTGCTGGGGTCCACCGGCAGCTACGCCTATCTCACCCGCGCGCAGCGCAGGCGCATCGCAGGACTGGCGGTGGAACATGCAGAGTCGATTCCGGTGATGATCTGCATTGGTGCGGTGGGCACTGACGAGGTGCTGTCGCTGGCGGAGGACGCGCAACAGGCGGGCGCGGCCGCGTTACTGCTGCCGCCGCTGGGTTATCAGACGTTGAATGAAGATGAGGTGTTCACGCTTTTCGAGACCGTGACGCGACACGCCTCGGTGCCAGTCTGTATCTATGACAATCCCGGCACCACCCATTTTACGTTTTCCGATGCGCTGCTGAGCCGGATCGCCGCACTTTCCGGTGTCGGGTCAGTGAAAATTCCTGGTGTACCGGCGGAGCAATCTGCGGCTAACGATCGCCTCGCTCAGCTGCGCGGCACGCTGCCAGATTCCGTGTCGATTGGCGTCAGCGGCGATGCTTCTGCCGCCAACGGGCTGATTGCGGGCTGTGATGGCTGGTATTCGGTGTGCGGCGGACTGTTTCCGCGCGTTGCAAAAGCGATGACCGAAGCGGCGGCCGCAGGCGACCATCAGAGCGTCAGGGCGCAGTCCGATCGCCTGCAGCCGTTATGGGCGCTGTTCCGCCAGCATGGCGGCAGTTTCCGGGTGATCAGCGCCGCGGCGGGGCTGCTGGGACTGACCGAACGCGACTGCCTGCCGCGCCCGCTGCAGCCGCTCTCCGATGCGCACTGCCAGCAGATTGCTGACGTGCTCGCGGCACTCGACCTCTCTTAAGATCCCGCGCCAGAAGGCATTAACCGTGGCGCACCAGGTTAAAGCCTTCTTCCTCCTGCGGCGCTTCGAAATAGCGGGTAATCAGCGCGAACTGCTCGTCCGTTGCGGCAAAGGCGTGTTCGCCGCCCTGATTTCGGGCGTGCAGGCGCGATTTACACAGCGCATCCGGTACGTCCAGATAATGCAGACGATGGTCGGCAGAGGATGCCTTAATCACCGACATCATCCAGTCGCGATTCGCCCGGGTGTTGGCAGGAAAATCGAGCACCACCGACACCCCTGCGTTAAGCAGCGCGACCAGATGAGGCGTCATCGCCTTTCTGAGTTTTGCCGCATAGCGCACGTAATCGGCCACCGACTGCATCTCGTCCTGATAAAGCGCGGCGAGCCACTGATCCTCGCTGATCACCACGCAACCGGGGGGCGGCACTCAGCTTCGCCGCCAGCGTCGATTTCCCGGAGGCAATTTTTCCACACAGCAGATGCAGCGTGGCGGGGGCAAAAGTCATGGTCATATCACTCCTGTGTCAGCCTGATAGTGAACCGCGCGCATTACGCGAAGGGAAAGTAAAGCAGGTCTCGCCGAAGCGGGATTCAGGCTAACAAAACAGGGGAGAGATAAGCAATGAGAGGCAAAAAGTTGCTGGTGAGTAAAACCCGGTTTACCGCGCGTAACAGTCTCTGCTGCTGCGGGCGTTACTGCATTCAGAAAAAACCGCGGCTTTCGCTGGGCATGTTGACACGCCTGAACGGGGAAGTGCGGTCAGGCGTTGAGTGCAATATCAGATACGCTTTCAGAAAGGGGGGGAATTGGCGCTGAACAGCTGGCAACTGACTTCATTTTTGTGCCATCAGCAACGTCAGCAGTTCGCGGCAGCATGCCTCTTCTTCTGCACTGTCTGCGGATGCCAGATGGCGCAGCAGTTCCATACAGCTTTTTTCCTTGCCCGCTTCCAGTAACTCTTCGATCAGAAAGTTGAGTTTGTCCTGTTCAGACACGGCAAAGGATGAACTAAACTCATTTTTGACCGGGCCACTGTGATTCACCGGCAACGTGAGGGTGTTTTGCATTGGCATAGTATTGTCCTGTTTCGGGTTAAAAAATGTTCGGCGATTGCTATTAAACTTATACAACGATCCGGAATTTGTACAGGAATCTGCCCGATTGATTTTCAGGACGAAGCTAAGCGCAGCGCGGTTGCGGCGTAAATGTCAGCTAATCATTAAGTTAGCGGGAGAAGGAATTTCAGAAAAATTCTGCGGGCCTGAAGCAGGATGCGGAGACGGGAAAAACCAGGTCAGTCCTGCGTCAGGTCAGCAGGCGGCCCACCGGGCCGCATGCACTATTTAGCGGTCAGGAAATCTTCGCGCTGCGGTGTAAACGTATCCAGTAATGTGCCCGCCTCAAGACAGACACAGCCATGAACCACATTGGGCGCTTTATAGAGCGTATCTCCTGCGCCCACCTCACGCGTTTCACCATTGATGGTGAAGGCAAAACGTCCGCTCAGCACATAGGTCAGCTGCTCGTGGGGATGGTGATGCAGCGGGCCGACAGCCTCTTTCTCAAAAATCACTTCTACCGCCATCATGGTGCCGCCGTACGCCAGCACGCGGCGGGTCACGCCGTTGCCCAGATCTTCCAGTGGTCGCTCTTTATGGTAGATAAACATCGCAATCCTCCTGCGGTTGCCCCTGCTGCGGTGACCGTTTTGTGATGGATCTCACAGCACTCGGGTGAATTAGTTTATGCACTTTAGTGGTTTTTCACTAAAATGAAACGGTGTTTCAATTAATTTATAAGGGTAGATCATGAAAATCGCGTTAATGATGGAAAACAGCCAGGCCGCTAAAAACGTTACCGTGCTGAAAGAACTGGAAGGCGTCGCACAGCCACTGGGCCATCAGGTCTTCAACGTCGGTATGAGCGATGAGCAGGATCACCACCTGACCTATATTCACCTCGGCATTCAGGCCAGCGTGTTGCTCAACAGCCAGGCTGTGGATTTCGTGGTCGCGGGTTGCGGCACCGGGCAGGGCGCGCTGATGTCGCTTAACATTCACCCGGGCGTCGTCTGCGGCTACTGTATCGATCCGGCGGATGCCTACCTGTTTGCCCAGATCAACAACGGTAATGCCTTATCTCTGCCGTTCGCCAAAGGCTTTGGCTGGGGCGCTGAACTTAACCTGCGCTTTATCTTTGAAAAAGCCTTCACCGGCGAGAAGGGCAATGGCTATCCGCCAGAGCGTAAAGAGCCGCAGGTGCGTAATGCCGGTCTGCTGAATCAGGTCAAAGCTGCCGTGATCAAAGAAAACTACCTCGACACGCTGCGCGCCATCGACCCTGAACTGGTGCGTACTGCCGTTAGTGGCCCACGCTTCCAGCAGTGTCTGTTTGAGCATGGCAAAAATCAGGAAATCGTCGCTTTTTTTGCGTCAGCTGACCCACTAACGCATCCGGGGTCATAAGGCCGGTCTGACCGGCCTTTTTTTATTCTCTCTTTCCCGACATCAGCTGAACGTCAGCTCTGCTGCGCCAGCGCCGGATTGTAATGACGACTCGCCTCTACCAGCATCCGGGTGTAGGGCATCGCGGCGCGGTCGGCCACCAGCGTCGGCACATCCAGCGTCTCCAGCACCTTGCCCTGTTGCATAACCGCCACGCGATGGCAGAGGTGCGCCACCACGCCGAGATCGTGCGTCACCATCAGATAGGTCAGGTTCTCCTGCTGCTGCAGATCGCTGAGCAGATTGAGGATCTCCGCCTGCACCGAAACATCCAGCGCGGAGGTCGGCTCATCCAGCAGCAGCACGCGCGGCTCTAAAATCAGCGCCCGGGCAATCGCCACGCGCTGACGCTGACCACCGGAAAGCTGGTGCGGATAACGCGTCTGCCAGGCACGATTCAGCCCGACCTTATCCAGCATTGCCACGACGCGCTGCTGGCGCTGCCCGATACCCTGAATCTGTAATGGCTCTTCAAGAATATCGCCCAGTGTGTGACGCGGATGCAGCGAGCCATAAGGGTCCTGAAACACCATCTGCACCTGACGGCAGCGCGCCCGATCGATGCGGTGCGCCAGCGGCTGGCCATCAATGGTCAGCTCTCCCTGCCAGTGATTAAACAGGCCCGCCAGACACTTCAGCACCGTGGTTTTGCCCGAGCCCGACTCACCGACCAGTCCGAAGATTTCACCCTGTTTAACCTGCAGGCTGACGTCGAACAGCACCTGATTACGGCGACCCTCTTCACCGAAACTCAGGTTGAGATTTTTTACCTCAATCATCGTAACTCCTTAGTCAGTTAGCCAGCTGGCGTGACGTTGTAACACCGGCAGACGGGTGCGCCGCCGATCAAGGTCGGGCAGTGCTGCCAGCAGTCCCTGGGTGTAGGGATGCTGCGCGCGGTCAAGCTCGCTGGCGGCCAGCGACTCCACCACGCGCCCGGCATACATCACCAGCACCCGATCGCAAAAGCTGCGCACCAGATTGATATCGTGACTGATAAAAATCAGTCCCAGACCGCGCGCTTTCACCAGATCATCCAGCAGCGCCAGCACCTGCAGGCGAACCGAGACATCCAGCGCAGAGGTGGGCTCATCGGCTATCACCAGTTCCGGCTCGGTGATCAGCATCATGGCGATCATCACGCGCTGCCCCTGACCGCCGGAAATCTCATGGGGATAGAGCTGATATACCCGTTCAGGATCGCGGATCTGCACCTCCTCCAGCATCGCCAGCGCCCGCTGACGTGCCGCCGATTTCTGGCCGCGATGGTGACTGCGCCAGGCTTCGGCAATCTGCTCGCCAACCCGGATCACCGGATTCAGTGAATATTTCGGGTCCTGCATAATCATCGAGATGCGTTTGCCACGAATGGCGCGCATCTCTGCCGGGCTGGCGTGCAGCAGGTCGATATCGCCAAACTGCATCCGGCTCGCCTCAATGCGCGCCTTAGCCGGATGCAGCTGCAGCAGGGCGCGACCCACGGTCGATTTACCGGAGCCGGACTCACCGACAATCGCCAGCTTCTCCTGACCGAGTTGAAAGGAGACGCCACGCACCGCCGGGGTTATCTGGCGTCCGTTAACAAAGTTCACGTGCAAATCGCGCACGTCGAGCAACGGCGAGGCGTTACTCACTGCGGGGATCGAGCAGGTCACGTAGGCCATCTCCTAAGAAGTTAAATGCCAGGCTATTAATCAGGATCGCCAGACCGGGAACGGTCACCACCCACCAGCACTCCAGCATGTAGGTGCGGCCACTGGCGATCATCGCGCCCCATTCCGGATCCGGCGGCTGCGCGCCCAGCCCGAGAAACCCCAGCCCGGCGGCGGTGAGGATAATGCCCGCCATATTCATGGTGATGCGGATAATTACCGACGGCAGGCAGAGCGGAATAATGTGCTTCCAGAGCACCCGCAACGGCGACGCGCCCTGTAAGCGCACCGCCGAGATAAAGTCCGCCTGACGCAGCGACAGCGTTTCAGCGCGGGCCAGACGGGCTATGGGTGGCCAGGCAGTGAGCGTAATCGCGATCACCACATGCTCCAGACCCGGCCCCAGCGCGGCAACAAAGGCCAGCGCCAGTACCAGGCTCGGGAAGGAGATAAAGATATCGGTGACGCGCATCAGCACGCCGTCGACTTTGCCGCCAAAATAACCGGCGGTGACGCCCAGCAGCAGGCCCAGCGGCCCGACGGTGACCGATACCAGCAGCACGATGTAGAGCGTGATGCGTGCGCCCCACACCAGACGACTGAAGATATCCCGGCCAAACTCGTCGGTGCCGAACCAGTGGGCCGCGCCGGGGGGCGTCAGCGCATTGTTCAGATCCTGAACCAGCGGGTGATACGGCGCGATCCAGGGCGCGAACAGCGCCACGATGCAGAGCACCAGCACTATGCCACCACCAATCGCGGTCAGGGGATTACAGGCCATGCGCCAGAGGAAATAGCCGCAGCGGGCAGCAAAACGCTGACAGCGCACCAGCCGCTCACGGGAATGACTCACAGACGCAGCGTCAAAAGAGATCGTCATACTTTGGTCCTCGGATCGAACACCTGATAGAGCAGGTCGGAGATCAGGTTAAGCAGCACAAAAATCAGGCCCACCACCAGCACACAGCCCATCACCGCATTCATATCGCCCAGCATCAGGCTGCCGGTGAGGTAGGAGCCAAAGCCGGGCCAGGAGAAGACGGTTTCAATCAGCACCGCGCCCTCCAGCAGCGAGCCATAGGCCAGCGCCACCACGGTCAGCAGCTGCACCAGGATATTGCGGAAGGCGTGCTGCCAGATCACCTGCCATTCAGTCAGGCCTTTGACCCGCGCGGTCAGAATGAACTCCTGCGACAGCTGCGCGAGCATAAAGCTGCGCGTCATGCGGCTGATATAGGCCATGGAGTGAAAGCCGAGCAGCGAGGCGGGCAGCACCAGATGATTCAGCGCATTCCAGAACACCTGGCTGTTGCCCGCCAGCAGGGCGTCAATCAGCATAAAGCCGGTGCGACGTGGCACGATGCCATCCAGGCTGAAGTCCACCCGACCTGCGCCGCCGACCCAGCCGAGATGGGCATAGAACAGCAGCAGGCCAATCATGCCGACCCAGAAGATTGGGGTGGAGTAACCGGCCAGGCTGAGCATCCGCACCACATAGTCGATGACGCTGTTGCGACGCGCCGCCGCCAGCACACCCAGCGGCACGCCCAGTCCTGCGCCAATCACAATCGCCAGCGTGGCCAGCTCTACGGTTGCCGGAAAGACGCGCACAATGTCATGCACCACCGGCTGACCGGTGAGCAGCGCATGGCCGAGATCGCCATGCAGCAGCGCGTTAAGGTAGATGCCAAACTGCACCCACAGCGGTTTATCAAAGCCGAGCTGGTGATAAACCTGCTGATAGGTGGCCTGATCGGCATCGGGGCCGACAATCGCCAGCACCGGATCCAGCGGCATTACCCGGCCAATAAAAAAGGTCAGCAGCAGCAGGCCGAACAGGGTAATCACTACCTGCACCGCACGATGGCTGATGCGGCGGCACTGAGTTCGGGTCAGGGTCAGGATCATAGGGCGCCTCCCGCTTTGGCTTCAGGGGTTTTCCAGACATCGCGGAGGAAGGTGGTCGCTGAGGGATGCGGCTGATAAGCCTGCACCCGGTTGCTGACCACTACGGAGTCGAGCATTTGTGAAATCGGCATCAGTGCAGGCACCAGCTGGTCATAGCGCTGCTGGATGGCGTAATAGGCCTGCTGCTGGCGGGTCTTGTCGCGCTCCACCAGCGCCTGATCGATCATGCTGTTGAGCTGTGCGTCGTAGAAACCGGTGCGCCAGCCCTGGAAGTTGGTCAGCCGGGCGCTGTCAGCATTATTCGGGTTATAGACCAGCGCACGCAGGCTGGAGTGGGGATGCGGCTCCACGCCGCTGCCACCGCGCCCGACCAGCAGACTGAACTGGCGATCGCGCATCGCGCCATAGATCTGGTTACCGGTGCCGGTGATGATTTTTGCGCGGATCCCGCCCTGGAGCAGCGTCGACTGAACCGCGATGGCGATGTTCAGAAATGGCTGATCGGCCAGCACCCGCAGCGTGGTGTCGAATCCATCCGGATAACCCGCTTCAGCCAGCAGTGCGCGGGCGCGCGGCACATCGAGCCGGTAACCGGGATCGGGCAGCGTGGCGGGCATGCCAGCCTGAATCGGGCGCTGATGCAGCTCGCCATAGCCGGTCATCAGGCTTTTATTGATGCCCTGATAATCGACCAGGTAGCGTACCGCCTCCCGCACTTTGATATTGTCGAAGTGCGGATCTTTCATGCTCATCGCCAGGTAGTAGATCGTTCCTTTTCTTACCGCATCAATGGTGAGGTCGGGGTCGTGCCGCAGGGCGCGCACGTCGGGGATCGCCATGTTGCTGGCGATATCCAGATCGCCTTTCTCCATCATCAGCCGCAGGGTCTGCGACTCCTGCAGATGGCGGAACACCACCCGCGACATCTTCGCCTCGCCGCGCCAGTAATCGGCCGCACGACTCATGCGCAGCACATCTTTTGCCTGCCATACATCCAGCCGGAACGGGCCGGAGCCCGCTTCATGGGTGGTGAGCCAGCGGTTGCCCCAGTCGCCATCCACCTCATGCTGCTGCACGGTTTTGCTGTCCAGCACCACCATGCTGCCCAGCGCCGCCAGCGAGTAGATTACCAGTTGCGGATCGTTAGGCTTCGGCAGGGTGATCACCAGCGTGCGGTCGTCGGGTGCGGTAATCATCTGGGCTACGTTGTCGCGGCTGAAGCCGTACGATTTCCACACCGACGCCTGCGCCAGGTTCAGATGCAGCACCCGCCGCATCGACCAGACCGCATCGGCGCTGGTGAGCGGATTGCCGGAGTGAAACCTGACGTTGTCGCGCAGGTGAAAAGTCAGGGTGCGGTTATCCGGACTGACTGACCAGCGTTCCGCCAGCGCCGGGCGCACCTCGGTGAGTTGCTGCGGGTTCAGCTCGACCAGTCCGTCATAGAGATTCACGACAATGCCGACCACCTCGTTGCCGGTCATAGCAGCCGGATCCAGGGTGAGCAGGTTATTCATATTCATGCCGACGATCAGCTGGTCATCCGGGGTCTTTGCCTGGATTGACGCGCTGCCCGTCAGCACCAGCAGCGTGATCAGCCACGCGCCACATCGTTGTGTCAGGGTCATAGGTAAAGTCCAGCAGGTCAGAGGTTTTCCCGTTTACGACTCTGCCTGCTGCTGACCACCGGGATGGCAGGCAGCAGGCGGGCGACGGGGTTATTATTGTTTGCCGTACTTCGGTAGTGCGATTTACCAGCGGTTCAGCGTGTGCGTCTCAATCCAGCTGAAGTTAATATCCTCACCCAGCCCGCTGCGGGTGGGCAGGGTGACAAATCCCTGATCGTCCATCGGGTCGATCAGGCTGTTGAGGTAGGCGGGCGGTGTTTCATAATCCAGGAAGGGATGCAGCAGGCCGCGCTCATACCAGCGACAGTTACGGATCGCCCCGACCACCGCCAGGCTGGCCGCACCGTTGCCGTGCACTTCGCAATCCATGCCAAAGGCTTCAGCCAGATTCGCCACTTTCAGGGTGGGCGAGATGCCGCCTACGCCGTTGGCACCGGCTCGCAGAATGTCGCAGGCTCCGGCACGCACCCAGTCGGCGCGGCTGTGATGTTTACCGCCCAGGCTCTCCGGACCAAGCACGTCGATAGAGAGGTTTTCGGCCAGCCAGGCGTAAGAGGCCATGCTCTCTTCCTCCATCGGCTCCTCGAACCAGGCGAAATTAAGCTTTTCCAGCGCCTTGCCGATGGTCAGCGCGTCACTGCGGCTGTACCAGTGGTAGCCATCCAGCATCAGCGCGATATCGGGGCCCACCGCTTCACGCACCGCCGCGCAGGCTTTGATATCCATCGCCGGGCTGGGGGGCGAAGGAGACCGGCGGCATCCAGGTATGTAGCTTGATCGCCTGATATCCGCGCGCCACCAGCTTTTCCGCGAACTGCGCATACTCATCCGGCGTTGATAATCCACCGCTCAGCTCATCACCACACATGGTGCTGCCGTAAGCCGGGATCTTCTCGCGATAGCCGCCCAGCAGTTTATGGACAGGCTGTTTCAGCTTCCGTCCAATCAGATCCCACAATGCCTGCTCCACAGCGGAGAGCGCCCGCTCGGTGAGCTGATGGGCGCTGCCGCGTTGCCAGTGCACCAGATCCTGCCAAAGACGCTCCCGGTCAAAGGCGTTCTGACCGATCAGCACTTTGCGGAAAAAGGCATTAACCACATGGGATCGCACCACTTCCGGCGGCGCAAAGGCGTAACCACAGTCGCCTTCCTCGCTGGTCAGGGTCAGTAGCGCCATCTGCGCATCATTTTCCGGGCCAGGGTGGGAGTGCCCGGCGCTGTCGGCGCAACGCTGGGTGGGATAGGTAAAAAAGGGTGACATCAATGGCGCTGATCTTCACGGTTAAGCTCCTGTGGCAGTCTGTCCTGATGAATTATTAAAACGCTGTTTCATTTTCAATCTAGCCTTCACAATTCATTAACGCATTAGCCAAAACGATACGATTAATGGCTAATATGTGTGCAACTGCCCAGGGTGTTGTGAACATATTCACGAAAGCTGACCGTTTTGTGAGCAGCGACACGCTGCGCTTTTTCCTCTTAAGGGATCTCTTTGAGCGAAACTCCGCCAGTTAACCCCGCCGCAAAAAACATTTAACCGGATGACTTCCCCTGACCCCTGTTTTAGGTGATAGTAACGCCGCTTTACATTAATAATTCTCATTATCATTTGTGCGGGTTTTTACAATGAAAAAATGGTTTTTAGCGCTGGGGCTGCTCACGCTGGCAGGGACGGCTTCGGCCAAATTGATTACCGATGTCGCAGGCCGTCAGGTCGAGGTGCCGCAGGAGGCAAAACGCATCATTCTGGGTGAGGGCCGTCAGATGTATCTGCTGGCGGCATTTGATACTGATGCCCCATTTAAACGGGTGATTGGCTGGCGTGACGACTTCCCGAAAGCGGACTGGGACGGTTATCAGGCTTACGAAAAACGCTATCCGGAAATTAAAAAAATTACCGACCTTTGGCGGGGCGAAAGATGGCACTTTCAACGTCGAGCAGGCGTTAACCCTGAAGCCCGATCTGGTGCTGATGAATCTGGAATCCAAAGCCGCCACCGATGAAGGCAAGCTGATTGAAAAACTGCAGGCAGTAGGCGTGCCGGTGGTGTTTATCGATTTCCGCGAAGCGCCGATGGTGAATGCGGAGAAAAGTATCCGCATCATGGGCGAACTGGTGAACAAACCGGCGCGTGCCCAGGAAATTATCACCTTCCGCCAGCAGCAGATTGACCTTGTCACCTCGCGTCTGAAGAACTTTACCGGCTACCGCCCGAAAGTGATGATTGACCGTGCAGGCGGCTACAGCGACGAGTGCTGCATGTCGTTTGGCAATGAAAACTTTGGTCAGATGGTCGAGATTGCGGGCGGTCGTAACATCGCTAAAGATCTGATCCCTGGCACCTTCGGCACCGTTAACCCGGAACAGATTATCGCCAGCCAGCCGGATGTGGTGGTGGTGACCGGCGCTAACTGGAAGAATTACAATACCGTGGGCAAATGGGTCGGCGTCGGTCCGGGTGCCAATGTCACCGAGGCTACCGCGCGTCTTAAGGGGCTGATGATGCGCGATGCTTTTAAAACCCTGCCGGTGGCGCACAACGGCAATGTCCACGCCATCTGGCATCAGTTCTACGACAGCCCTTACCAGTTTGTGGCTATCCAGGCGCTGGCGAAATGGCTGCATCCCGATCTGTTTGCCGATCTGGATCCGGACGCCACCTTCCGCACGTTCCACGAGAAGTTCCTGCCGCTGCCTTATCAGCCAGGATACTGGGTCACTTTACCCGCTGATAAACCCTGACTGACCGGCGATGACAGGGACGTCATCCGCCTGATTTGCAATTCCTCCCGAATAAACCCTCTGTTTCTCTTCAGATTTACTAATCTTTTACAGGCGCGGAGTCAGTTGCTCTGAGCAGCGCGACGTCTGACGCGGTCCGCATTCACGTTAAAAATGGAGAGAAACATGCGCAATACCCTGGGAAGATCGGCCTTTGCCGTGACGCTGTACGCTCTGCTGGAGCCGGTGCCGCTGGGCTTTTTTGTCGCGGCCTGGCTGTTCGATATTCTCTATAGCCAGACCTTTGTGCTGTTCTGGACGGATGCCGCAGGCTGGCTGATTGCGCTGGGACTGATACTGGCGATTGTGCCGCGACTCATCGCGCTGGTTTATCTGTTCCGCGGCAGTGACAGTGCGGAAAAGAGTCATTTCTGGCTCTGGCTGGTGGCGATTGTGATCGCTATCGTCAATGCGTTTATTCACAGCCGTGATGCCGCCGCTGTCATCCCGCTGGGCGTGACGCTTTCGACGCTGGTGGTAGCGCTGCTGCTGCTGGCGAATGTGCAACTTGCGTTACGTCAGCGTAGCGCTTAAGGAGGAGCCACCATGAAGATACCGCATAAAACGTTGCTCGCGCTTACCCTGACAGCACTGCTGGCAGGCTGTGATGATGGTGCGCTGGTCGATCCGCAGAAGCAGATCGGACCGAATCCTGAACTGCCGCAGGCACAGAACTTCTTTATGCCGCCGATGCAGGTGCCGGAAGGCACGCCATGGAAAGCGGGCGAAATGCCAAAAGTGGCTGACGGGCTGAAAATCGAAAAGATCGCTGACAATCTGCAGCATCCGCGTCAGGTTTATGTGCTGCCGAATAACGATGTGCTGGTGGCGGAATCCAACGGCCCGGCCAAACCCACCACCCGGCCTAAACAGCTGATTATGGGCATTGTGCAGAAAGCGTCAGGTAAGGGCGGCGCTGGCGGCAACCGGATTACGCTGCTGCGCAACGTCAATGGCAAATGGGAGCAGCACCGCTTTATTGAGAATCTGCACTCGCCGTTTGGTATGCAGCTGATTGGCAATACCCTTTACGTCGCGAATGCTGACAGCCTGGTGAAGTTCCCCTATCGCGAAGGGGAGACGGAGATCCGCACCGCGCCTGAAGAGGTGACGGAACTGCCGGGTGGGCCGATTAACCACCACTGGACCAAAGCGCTGTTGGCCAGCCCCGATGGCAGCAAGCTCTATGTGGGTGTCGGCTCCAACAGTAACGTCACCGAGAACGGCATTGGCGCAGAGTATCGCCGCGCCGCGGTGCTGGAAGTGGACGCGGCCAGCGGTGCCAGCCGGATCTACGCCAGCGGATTGCGCAATCCGACCGGCTTACAGTGGGAACCGCAGAGCGGAAAACTGTGGGCCATCGTCAACGAGCGTGATGAAATCGGCTCCGATCTGGTGCCTGACTACATGACCTCAGTGCAGGACAAAGGCTTCTATGGCTGGCCCTACAGCTACTTTGGTCAGCATGTGGATACCCGTGCCGAACCGCAGCGTCCCGATCTGGTTGAGAAAGCGATTAAGCCTGATTATGCCCTGAGTTCGCATGTCGCTCCGCTGGGGCTGCTGTTCTACGGCGCAGATAACATGCCGCAATACCAGGGCGGTGCGTTTATCAGTGAACATGGCAGCTGGAACCGTACGCCGCTGAATGGCTACAAAGTGGTGTGGGTGAAATTTGAAAACGGCAAGCCGGTGGGTCAGCCGCAGACGGTGGTCTCGGGCTTCCTGACGGACGACGAAAAGCAGGTGCGTGGATTACCGGTCGGCCTGGCCAGCGACAAACAGGGCGGTGTCCTGATTGCTGACGATGCGGGTAATACCGTGTGGCGAATCAGCGCCGCGAAGTAAGCATTGCGCTGCTTTTTTAAGCAGAAAGCAGGCATAAAAAAAAGGATTTGGCATTTCGCCAAATCCTTTATTTTTTGTTCGCTACCCGGCTGGTAACCGCGCTGCGAACGAGGTGCTCAGCACTCTCCACAAACAAGATTGTAAAATGTGCGGCTAAGGATTTCAAGTTTCGCCAAAATGCTGTATGTTTATACAGGTGTTGAGTGTTGAGCATCGCCTCATTGTCGACTGGCCGCTCCCGGGGGCACGGTTTTAAAATCCCGGCAGGCATCAGGTGGTGCTGGCCTGTGGCTTTAACCATGAGTGCCGCTCAGCTCTCTCCACAAAGATGTGCTTAGGCGCCCGGCGGGTAGAGTCAAAGCCCTGGTTGCCGAACAGCGCGCTCCTGTAAAAGGAGAAGGAAAGTGATGGAACTGACTAAGCTGATTCTGGATCTTATCCGGGTCATCTTGCAGATCATCGTTGCCCTTATGCAACTGACCGGTCACGCAGGTTAACCGGAACTTGAAACAAGGCGGAGCTAACCACTCCGCCTTTTTTCTTTGTCAATTCTCTGTCATCGGAGGCGGGTAAGGTGGTGCGGCAAAGCACGCCGCCGGGGCGCTGCTTATCCAGACCGGGAGTTTTATGTCCATTGCCGCCGTTATGCCCGCCCGATTAGCGCACACCTGGATTGATGAGAGTGTGAAGATGCGCGAAACCACTGTGGGTCAGCAGTGTGAGATCCTGGCGCACAGCACGCTGGAATATAGCGAGCTGGGTGACTTCTCCTATGTCGGTGAACACTGCTGCCTGGCCGATACCCAGGTGGGGCGCTTCTGCGCCATTGCTAATCAGGTACGCATTGGCGCGCCGAATCATCCCATGGACCGCGCCTCCCAGCATCGCTTTACCTACTGCCCGGAGTATTACCACCCCGACGCCCGGCGCGATCAGGGCTTCTTTTCCGCCCGTCGCGCCGATCGGGTGATAATCGGTCACGATGTGTGGATAGGTCACGGCGTAATTGTGCTGCCTGGCGTCACCATTGGTGATGGTGCGGTGCTGGCTGCGGGTGCAGTCGTGACGAAAAACGTCGCGCCCTACAGCGTCGTGGGCGGTGTTCCGGCCAGGCCACTGCGGGTGCGCTTTACACCGGCTATCGCCGCCCGTCTCCAGCGCATTGCCTGGTGGAACTGGCCGCTGGAGAAACTGCTGGCGAATCTGCCCGATTTTCAGCACGGTGACATCGAAGCGTTCTGCCAGCGGCACGGTGCATAGCCACCCCACGGCGCCGTCAGCCGGTTTGTACGCCGAAATAGCGCACAACCCGCTGGCCATAGAGCCCGACGGCCAGTCCGGCGACGATCAGCAGCAGCGCGGCGATTTTCTGAGGTGAAACCGTTTCGCCAAATATCGCCACTGAACCCAGGATGCCGAACACCGGTACCAGCAGCGACAGTGGCGCGACCGTTGAAACCGGATAGTGTTTCAGCAGCCAGTTCCACACCCAGTAGCCCAGCAGGGTATTGGGATAGACCTGAAACAGTATCGACAACACCGCCTTCACATCCAGCTGAGTGAAGAGTGCGTGATAGCCCGCGCTGCCATTGACCAGCCCGTCCAGCAGGAAGAGTGGAATGGGTGCAAAGGCGCTCGACCAGACCAGAAAAGCAAAAACCTGCCGGGTGCCCGCTTTTTTTATTGATGATATTGGCAATACTCCATGCGACCGCGCCTGCCAGCACCAGCAGCATGCCGGAAAACGTCACCGAACCATCGGTAATGAAAAAAATGCTCAGCAGACCGGCGCAGGCCAGCGCACAACCGGCGATCTGATAGCGGCTGAGACGCTCTTTAAATACCCAGCCACCGAGCAGCAGCGTGAAGAAGGCGCTGAACTGCAGCAGCAGCGAGGCGATGCCCGCCGACAGTCCGGTTTTAATCCCCAGATTCACCAGACCCCACAGGCCAATCCCGAAGACCAGGCCATAGCTGATCAGGTAGCGCCACGGCACGTCCGGTTTCTTAATAAAGAACAACGCTGGCAGGGCGCAGAGCGTAAAGCGGATACCTGCCAGGATAAACGGGTCGACCGCCTGCAGGCCGAGCTTGATAACTGAAAAGTTAACCCCCCCAGATGGCGGTGATCATGACGGCGAGCAGCAGATGCGTTAATTTCATGAGTGACGAACTCCTGACCAGCACAGCAAGGCAGAGGCACTGACCGCTGCACCGGCATAGCAGACAGCCTGCCATCCCCAGTGTGTATAAAGCTGAGTGGCGGCGATGGCCCCCAGCGCACTGCCCAGCGAGTAAAAGCACATATAGGCACCCACCAGACGACTTGCCGCCTCGGGTCGGGCGGCCACGATCAGGCTCTGATTAATCACATGTACCGTCTGGACGGCGAAATCGAGCAGGATCACCCCGAAAATCAGCAACAGTAACGAGGTGTGAAGCGCAGCTATCGGCAGCCAGGAGAAGGTCAGCAACGCCAGGGCTAAGCCGGTGGCACGCTGCCCCAGGCCCAGGTCAGCCCATGCGCCTGCTCTGGAGGCCGCCAGCGCACCGGCAAGTCCGGCCAGGCCGAACATCCCGGTCTGGGTGTGTGACAGTGACAGGGCGGTAAGTGGCAGTACCATCGAAGACCAGAGCATACTGAAGGCTGCAAAAATCAGCAGCGCCAGGATCCCTCGTCTGCGCAGCTGCGGTTCCGTGAGGAAGAGACGGAAAACGGACAGTAAGAGGTGAGGATAAGATGTGCGCCGCGTCTGACCTGCTGTGGCGGGCAGCACTTTCGCCAGGATGAGCGAGATCAGGAGTAACAGGCAGGCAGCCGTCAGATAGACCGCCCGCCAGCCCGCCAGGTCAGCAATCATCCCGGAAACAAACCGCGCCAGCAGGATGCCGATCACGATGCCACTGGTCACGCTACCCACCACCTGTCCGCGCTGTTCTGGCGATGCCAGCATGGCGGCCCACGCCACCATTAGCTGCGTGACCACCGCCATTAATCCCACCAACAGCATTGCGCAGAGCAGCGTCATCAGGTCTGGCGCAACCGCAGCAGTGATTAACGCCAGCACGGAAAGCAGCAACTGGGTAATCACCAGTTTTTTGCGGTTCACGCAGTCGCCCAGCGGCACCAGAAAGATCAGCCCGAGGGCGTAGCCGCTCTGCGTGGCCGTTACCACTGTGCCAATGGTGCCGGTGGAAACCTGCAGGCTGGCGGCTATCGATTCCAGTAGAGGCTGTGCTGAGTAAACATTGGCGACCGCCAGCGCAGAGGTGAGTGAGAACAAAAAGATCATCCGGGACGAGAGCACCGGGATCGCGGCTGGGGGCGAATCGGCTTCAGGATCACGCGCCTTGCCAATCGTACAGGTCATGTTGCTTTCCTTTCTGGTTTTTATTTGAAACTGGATTGGCGATATCTTTAACCGGGATGGTTTTTTTTTGCAACTTCTTTTCGGAGTGGCTAAACTGCCATCATGAGAAAGGCAGCGTGAGAGAAGAGCATGGCTAAGCAGGAATCCCTGAGAACCAGCGAGTGTCCGGTCGCCAGAACCCTGGAGTCGATAGGTGAGCGCTGGTGCATGATGATCGTGCGTGAAGCCTTTGATGACGTCCGCAGATTCAGTGACTTCCAGCGGAATTTGGGGCTGGCGAAAAATATCCTGGCGTCACGCCTGAAGCAGCTGGTGGAGATAGGGGTGTTTGAGATTGCGCCTGCCTCCGACGGCAGCGCCTACAGCGAATATGTCCTGACCGAAAGAGGCCGTTCGCTGTTTCCGGTTGTGGTCGCGATGCGCCAGTGGGGCGAGCGTTACCTGTTTGAGAAGGGCGAAACCCACTCCGTGCTGCTGGATAATGCGGAAGGAAAGCCGCTGCCACGCCTGGAGGTTATCTCTTCACAGGGGCAAAAACTGGAACCGGCCGACTGTCATCGTCAGCGGGTGGTGGCTGAAGGGTAACCGTCAGGGTTTTTCCTCTTCCGCACACTCTGAGACTGGCAGGCCTGACATCGTACGCGTTACCCGATCATCGCTGTCGCCTGTAGCGGTGATCGACCAAAATACCTCACTCCCGTTTTACGCCCCGCCGTAAGGGCGTTATCCCCGGAAACAGGTCCCCGCGCTTCCTCATCCTTTCCTGCCCCGCATCATGACCGGCCTGTCGATATCATCACATTTTCCAATGACCGGTTGCCTTGTAACTTCCCGATGCGCATGACAGTATCGCTGCTTGTATAGACATGTGCTCTCAACCCTGGATTGGGCAAATCACGCTTTCAGTCAACACGTCTCTCACTGTTCCAGCGAGGAATCTATGTCGGTCAAATCATCTGTATCAGATTATTCAGGCTCAGAGAAACAGGGCCTGTCAGAAACCCGCTCCATTGATTACATCCCGTTGGGTGAACGTCATGGTCATCCCTTTAACCAGTTTACGCTCTGGTTTGGTGGCAATCTGCAAATCACGGCTATTGTCACGGGTGCGCTGGCCGTGGTGCTGGGTGGAGACGTCGTGTGGTCTCTTATCGGCTTACTGGTGGGGCAGATTCTGGGTGCAGCGATCATGTCTTTGCATGCGATCCAGGGCCCGCGCCTGGGTTTACCGCAGATGATCACCAGCCGTATGCAGTTTGGCGTGTTTGGTGCTGTTATTCCTCTGGTGCTGGTGTGCATTATGTATGTGGGATTTTCAGCCAGCGGGACAGTATTAGCCGGGCAGGCGCTGGCTAAACTTATCCATGTCAGTCATTCAACCGGGATGATCCTGTTCAGCACCCTCATCGTGATCATTGCGGTGCTGGGCTATCGCGTGATTCATCAACTGGGCAAGCTGGCGAGCGTCATTGGCGTTTTAGCCTTTGCTTATCTGTTTATCACGCTGTTCTCTGCGCATGACTTATCAGCCGTGTGGCAGAATCAGCACTTTACCCCGGCAAATTTCCTGCTGGCGGTCTCCCTGTCTTCATCCTGGCAAATTGCCTTCTGTCCCTATGTCTCTGACTATTCACGCTATCTGCCAGCTGATGCCTCTGCGAAGAAACTCTTCAGTTCAGTCTTTTTTGGCACCGTACTTGGCACGCAGGCGTCAATGACGCTGGGGGGTGATTGTCGCTGCCATTGCCGGAAGTGCGTTTGCAGGCAATGAGGTCGGTTACATCGTGAGCATGGGTAGCACGGCGACTATGGCCATGGTGATTTATTTCGCCATTTGCTTTGGAAAAATCACGTTTACCACGCTGAACGCCTACGGCAGTTTTATGTCACTGACCACCATTGTCTCTGGTTTCCGTCAGCAAACCACGCTGAGTCAGGGTGGGCGCATTCTGTTTGTGGTGCTTATGGTTACGCTGGCCTGCGTCATTGCTCTGCTCAGTGAACCGGCCTTTCTGAAATCCTTCACCCACTTCCTGCTGTTTCTGCTGGCTTTCTTTGTGCCGTGGAGCGCGATCAGCCTGACCGATTTCTATCTGATCACCAGGGGCAGGGTTGATGTCCCGGCACTGTCGCAGCCGGACGGACGCTATGGACGCTGGAACCTGGCCGGTATTACCGTCTATTTTCTGGGCGTGCTGGTGCAACTGCCGTTTATCGATAATCCGCTGCACCATGGATCGCTGACCTGGATTTTTGCCGGTAATGATGTCTCGTGGATCATCGGCTGGTTTGCGACGGCACTGTTATGGCTGATCGCCAGCCGCTGGGATCGTCGGGGCATCCCCGAACAGTCAATTTATCCCGCCCAATAACAAGGTCAGGCCGCCTGAGCGGCTGCCTTTCAGGGAGTGTCACTCTTCGCGGGTGTGTGAACACCCGCGTGTCAGGAAATCCTCTTTTAAGATCAGGCGGCAGAAACGTCCGCTGCGCCGGTCTGCGCCTCGGCCACCAGCGGCTTCTCCGGTTGCAGCAGTGTCATTGCCAGCATACTGCCAAAGGCGATCAGTGCGGTGACGGTAAACATCGCGTTATAGCCGTAATATTCCGCCAGCCAGCCGCAGAGCATCGGAGAGATAATCGCTGCCAGATTGGCTATCGCCAGCGTCATGCCGCTGTAGGTACCCACCGACGCTTTAGGGGTGACATCAATCACCACCGACCAGTAGACATTGTTTACCAGTGCATTCAGCGCATTGCCCAGGGTCATCAGTGCAATAATCCCGGCAGCCGACTGCACATAGGGGATCGCCATAAAGCAGCAGGCGGTGCCGCACAGCGTGACGGCGGCAAACAGATTGCGCGCCAGACGCAGATTACGGAAGCGAGCCAGCAGGGCATCGGCAATGCGACCGCCCAGCAGCACCGTGATACAGGCGCCGCTCCACGGGATCATCGCGACGTACCACAGTGAGTGCAGGTCGTAATGGAAATTATCCTGCAGATATTTCGGCATCCAGGTCACCAGGGTAAAGGTGATGTAGAGGAATGAGAAGTAGCCCAGCGCGTTGCAGACCAGGGTGCGGCTGGTAAAGAAGCGCCACCAGGGCAGTGGTACGCTGTCGCCCGCGCTGCGGCGCTGACCGGTCTGGATAAGCTGACGTTCTGCGGCATTGGTATTTGGACTTTTCTCCGGGCTGTCGCTGAAGGTGCGGGCAAACAGCGCCATCGCCAGCAGGGAGAAAACACCGAGCAGGATAAACATCATGCGCCAGTCATGGGTCAGCAGCAGCAGGCCCACCGCAATCGGGGCGGTCAGCAGCGCGCCAACCTGGGTCGAGAGCAGGCCGATGCCCAGCGCAAAGCCGCGCTCATTATCGGGTGCCCAGTGAGCAATCGCCTTGTTCATCAGCGCATAGGCCGGGCCTTCGGAAAAACCAAACATGATGCGCAGGGCAGCAAAGCCCATAATGGCGGATCCGCCAAACAGCGCCATGCCCAGTTCCCCCGCCCAGGCGGTGGCGATCTCCAGCAGCGACCAGAGTACGCCTGCCAGCAGCCAGACTTTTTTCGTGCCGATACGGTCGGCAAGAAAGCCGCCACACAGCGAACCAAACAGATAGCCAAAGCCAAAGTAGCCCAGCACGGCACCGAGCTGGACTTTGCTGAAGTGATACTCCGCCGCAATAGCGTTGGCCGCAAACGACAGGGCGCCGCGATCGATGTAGTTGATCAGGGCGATCAGGAACAGCAGTGAAAATATGGTGTAACGGTAACGGCTGGTTGTCATCTCACTTCTCCTGATTAAATGTCTCAGGAGAGCAGAAGCAAAATTGATGCCGGAAAGGGCATTTATCCGGCAAACCGCGGACAAGCACAGAATTCGGGCCACTGAGCCCGCCCCGAAGGGGGTTAACTGATCCCGCTAATAATTCGCCTGCGCATCAATGCGGTGCAGCCGCTGCCTGTCGGTGGTGAGGCTCAGGCGGCGTTATGATGGTTGGGGCTGACGTGTGGCAGCGGGATAACCACGGCTTGCGTGACTGCTTCTGTATCAGCCGTCCCGGCCTGGGGTATTTCGCCAACGTGTAGTAAAATCTGCTGCTGATAAGTCGCATCTGCCACCGTAGTCTGTTCACTCAGCAGTACGCCAGCCTCATTGACGTTTTTTCCGTCCACTTTTATTTTACTGGTGGCACTGGCCAGCATCCACTCATATTCAATATCGACGTGGCCGCTATCAATACAGCGGATACCGTGCTGACTTAAATCATATGCCAGCACGGTTGCGGTCGGCCCTAATGAAATCAAGACCAGGTCAAAGTTGACGGCATTCTTTAAAACGGTATCAAACAGACGATCATAGACGGAAAAGGCATTACGGTTCAGCGTCGTAATACGTTTCACTTCGCTGGCTCCCTCCAGTAAATCATTGCCTAATCCCAGACGCGTGCCGCTGCCTTCCACAATTAATACCCGGCGGCCCTGATAGAGCTGTTTAAACTTATCAAATATCGTCCGGGATAATTGCTTGCCTTTATAATCGTGATAGGGACGGGTCACCGAGGTATTTCCATAGTGGTACTGTTTATTCAGCAGGCCCTCATAATATTTAAAATAAAATGATTTATGGAAGAACCAGAACAGGGCCGACCCGCCCCGCATATTACGGGTGGTACGAAAGGCATCCGGCAGACAGATCAGACAGTTCGGGTTGGCTCCTGAATCCTGCTGCAGCAAGGCTTTGAGCCGTGCAGAGAGATTCGGGTCAAATGGCTGAAAACCGATATTTTTATACCAGGTCATTTCCAGTTCACCGTCGCCATAACGGGCCAGAGATAATTGTGGGTTACGTAATAACAGATCGACAGTCTCTTCTATCGACATGACGGAATAACGCTTTACCCGTGCCTGCGCAGCAGGATAGCGAATGGCAGCATTAAGAAACTTAAAAGGGAAACGAAACTTGCGATAAATAGCATGAAGTGCGGTCATAGTTAACCTGCCTGGTTTATTGCTGCCAGAAAAATCCCGCCTGCTGGCCGGATAAACGAATATAAGAGAGCTGATATATATCACAGATAAAATAAGCGTCATGCTACGGAATATCTGAAATCGTTTTCATCGGCAAAATCCCTTTGTTCATTAATCTATTTCCTGAGTGTTATTTTTCAGGAAAATAATAAAAAACGCGTTCAGGCTGGCACAATTAAATCATTTAAACAGCAGCGACACCGCACCAGCGTTGATGAAGCCGCCAATAATAACAGCAGGGCAGTAACATTCCCGATTTCAGCAATAAGAGTTATTTCAGAGCAGAGTTAATAAACCATTATGATTATTTGACTCTGAAAAACTTTCGTCGGGCACACTTTAGCTGGCGTTACAGAAGGGCGGCTTGTCTGTTAATTAATCGCCTTTGAACAAAAGGTGCGGTCGTTAGCAGCCTATGGTTAATTTTTTGTGATGGATATCCCGTAATCAGCCCTTCAGAAAGTAAAAAAAGCGGCCTGACCGCATTAACAGGTGACATTTATAATAAATATTTCTAATGATTAACGCTTATACACGTTTTTACATATTTCGTGCGTAAGTTAAAATCTCGTTGAATTTATGTTTCCAGCTTAACCTTTCAATTGCCGCTAATGACCCGAGGATGGATCATGATCAATAAAATAACCAGTATAATCATGGTGATATTTGCTATCGCCCTGATTTACATGGGAGGACAACTCCTGCTTGCAGGAGGCAGCGCGTTCTATGCGCTGATGGGCGTGGGCGTTCTGCTCAGCGCGATTCTGCTGTTGATGAACAAACGCAGTGCGCTGACGCTTTATGCGCTGCTGATGTGGATCACTCTGTTCTGGACTATCTGGGAAGTGGGCTTCGACAAATGGCAGTGGATCCCGCGCGGCGACCTGTTTGGCGTGCTGGGTCTCTGGCTGGCGCTGCCGTGGGTGGTGCGTCCGCTCTATCAGGGGCAGCGTCGTTTCCATCCTTTCCTCGGGGGTTCCGTCGTCCTGATGGTGCTGCTGGTCATCGGTCTCTGCTTCTACGATCCGCTGCCGCAGCAGGGCGCCATTAATACGCCGCGCAACGCCTCTGCGACCGGCGGTGCCGCTGAAGAGTGGAGCGCCTATGGCGGAACCACAGATGGCCAGCGCTTTTCGGCGCTGAAGCAGATCACTAAAGATAACGTGAAAGATCTTGAAGTGGCCTGGACCTATCACACCGGCGACCTGCGTCAGGGTGATGATGCGACCGAATACACCTTTGAAGCGACACCGCTGAAAGCCAACGGCATGCTCTACTTCTGTACGCCGCACAACGAAGTCCATGCTCTTGACCCGGAAACCGGTGCGGTGAAGTGGAAAACGACGCCGGATAAAAACCGCTCTTATCTGCAGCAGCACCAGACCTGTCGTGGCGTGAGCTACTTCGATGCCGGTCAGCAGGCGCAGGCGCAGACGGGCGCATCGCCGGCCATCTGCCGCAAGCGTATCTTCAATGCCACCACCGATGCCCGCCTGCTGGCGCTGGATGCCGATACCGGTAAAGCCTGTGCTGACTTTGGTGACAACGGTGTGGTGAATCTGCGCGCCAACATGGGCGAGGTGCGTCCGCACGCGCTGATGCAGACTGCCGCGCCACTGGTGGCGGGCAACCTGGTGATTGTCGGCGGTTCGGTGATGGATAACGGCTTCAACAGCGGTAACCCATCAGGTGTGATCCGTGCCTATGATGCCGTCAGCGGTCGTCTGGTGTGGAACTTCGATCCGGCTAACCCGGATAACACCGCACCGGTCGCTGAAGGGGCAACCTATCCGCAGGATACCCCGGTCGCCTGGGCCACCCTGAGCGCCGATCTGAAAAACGGCCTGGTCTATGTGCCGTTTGGTAACGCCTCGCCGGATGAAGTGGGACTTGAACGCGATCCCGCCAGCAACACTGAAAAATTCCGTGATGCGCTGGTGGCACTGGATCTGAAAACCGGTGCGTTCAAATGGCGCTATCAGAGTTCAAACCATGACCTCTGGGATCGTGATAACCCGTCACAGCCGTCGCTGGTGGACATCAACTATCAGGGCAAACCGCAACCGGCGGTGATCCTGCCGACCAAAACCGGCAACCTGTTTGTGCTGAACCGCCTGACCGGCGAACCGGTTTATCCGGTAGAGCAGGTTAAGGTCTCCACGGATGGCATTAAAGGCGAGCAGTATGCGGCGACCCAGCCAGTCTCCAGCCTGAACTTCATTCCGCAGCCGCTGACTGAGAAGTCAATGTGGGGCATTACGCCGTTTGACCAGATGGCCTGCCGCACCACGTTCCGTGAGTTGCGCTATGACGGTAACCCGTGGACGCCACCAACGGAGAAAGGCTCGCTGATCTTCCCGGGCAACATCGGGGTGTTTAACTGGGGTTCAGTAGCGGTTGATCCACAGCGTCAGATGCTGATTGCGGCACCGGTACGCCTGGCTTACAAATACAACCTCATCAGACGCACGCCGGAAACCGAAACCCAGCGTACCTTCACCAAAGATGGTACGCCGTACTGGAATGAGAACTTCCACGGTGACTACGCTATCCACATCCAGCAGATGGCGTCGGGTCTGGGTATTCCCTGCATCGCGCCACCGTGGGGACGGATGGTCGGTGTGGATCTGACCACCGGCAAAACCGAATGGCTGCGTCGCGTCGGCACCACCAAAAACCTCAAGACCAGCTTCCTGCCTGGCCGCTTCCCGCTCGGTTTCCCGATGGGAATGGTGGCGCACGGCGGACCGCTGCTGACGGCGGGTGATCTGGTGTTCCATGGCGCAACGGCAGATAACTTCTTCCGTGCTTACGACAGCACCACCGGCGAACTGCTGTGGCAGACTGAACTGAGTGCCGGAGCGCAGGCCACGCCATCCACCTTTATGGGCAAAGATGGCAAGCAGTATGTGGTGATTGCCGCGGGCGGCCACGGCTCGCTCGGTACCACGGCGGGCGACAGCGTTGTCGCTTTCCGTCTGAAGTGATTTTTTAAAAAACCGACCCGCTGAGCGCCGCCCTGGCGCTCAGCTTTTTTTGCGCTTCTGCCTGTCAGATCTCACGCACGGCTTCGCGCGACAACCTGTTGTATTTCATCTAAATTCTTTCATCTCCGCATTCATAGCATCTGATAACGCATCGAAACCATTTCGTGACAGCGCTCCCGCTTTAACGATTTCTCCTGCCTGACAGACTTGCGCATTAAGCCGCGAGGCGTAGATTAATATATGACTTCACAATTAATCGTGAATACGAAAAGTACTTCACAATACGCACTCTGAAGGATTGATGCTCATGTCGGAACTGAAATTTGCTACCCGTCTTAACTCTTTCGCCTCGGGGGGCGCACCTCTACTGGCCCGATCAGCAGGGCAAGCCCTCTGTGCTGCAGATGGTTGCCCGTGCAGGCAAGGTCAAAGGCTTAACGCATCTCGACCTCAACTTTCCGCAACATCTCACCAGCGATATCCCCACACTGCGCCAGGCGATCAGTGATGCGGGTCTGGCCGTTAACGGTATGCAGATGCGCTGGGACGCGCCGCAGTTCAAAATCGGCGCGTTTACCCATCCCGACGCGAAAGTGCGTCGCGAAGCGATTGAGCTGACCAAGCGCGGCATTGACGCGGGTCGGGAATTTGGTTCACGGCTGATGACGCTGTGGATGGGGCAGGACGGTTTCGATTACTGCTTCCAGGCGGACTATAAGAAGATCTGGGAGGATGCGGTCAGCGCCGTACGTGAAGTGGCGGAGTATGCACCGGACGTTGACGTCAGCATCGAATATAAACCCAATGAGCCACGCGCCTACAGCATCTTTCCCAACGCCACCACCTGTCTGCTGGCCGTGGAAGAGGCGGGCTGCGCCAACCTGGGGATCACCCTGGATTTTGCTCATGTACTGTTTGCCAATGAGATCCCGGCTTACGCCGCCGCTATGGTGGCGCGCCGCTCACGGCTGCTGGGGCTGGACCTTAACGACGGCTGGGGCAAGCGTGATGACGGCCTGATGGTCGGCTCAGTCAACCCTCGCGCCACGCTGGAGTTTCTCTGGCAGATGCAGCGTGATGGTTATCGCGGTGCCTACTACTTCGATACCTTCCCGGATGCCAGCGGTCTTGACCCGATCCGTGAGGCAGAAAGCAATATTGCGACCGTGACCCGTCTGCTGAGGCTGTGTGACCAGCTGCACGACAACGCGGCGTTACTGGCGGCCATCGGGCGTCAGGATGCGGTGGCCTCTCAGCAGATCGTCAATGACATCATGCTGGCCCGCTGACAGCCGATTAATCATAAAAACATCACACCTCTACCCAACACCCTGAGAATAAAAAAATGAAAAAACGCCTGCTTGCTCTTATCGCCTCCTCACTGCTCTGCAGCACGGTTTATGCGGCAGAACTGGCACCGCTGCAATCCGATACTGAACCGGATCGCACCGACTGGACCCAGCTCGACACCAAATATGGCGCACTGCCAAAAGTCGATAAGTCGCTGAAGATTGGCGGGGTATCGAAAACCCTGACCAATGAGTACTGGCGCTCACTCGGCCAGGGCTACCAGAACGCGGCGAAAAAGTATGGTTTCACTGTCGCTTATCAGGCGGCGGCCAATGAAGATGATCAGCTCGGTCAGCTCTCCATTGCGGAAACCCTGATCTCGCAGGGCTTTAACGGCCTGCTGGTTTCGCCGCAGACCGATATCAACCTGGAGCCTGCACTGGAGAGTGCCAACAGTAAAAATATCCCGGTGGTGAACGTTAATGATGCGGTAATGCCGAATGCGCGCTACTACGTCGGCAACGTCCAGAAAGACAATGGCGTGCGGGTAGCGAAATGGTTTATTCAGCACCATCCGCAGGGCGGCAAAGTGGCGGTGATTGAAGGGCAGCCAGGGGTTTATGCCGCCGGACAGCGCACCCGTGGCTTTAAAGAGACGCTGGACAGCGCCGGTAAGTTCACCATCGTGGCCAGCGTACCCGCTAACTGGAGTCGTGAGCAGGCCTTTAACGCCGCATCGACCATTCTGCAGCAGCATCCTGATTTGATCGGCTTCTACGCCAACAACGACACCATGGCGCTGGGCGTGGTGGAGGCGGTACGCGCGCAGAACAAAGCGTCACAGGTGGCCATCTTTGGCACTGACGGTATTTCCGATGCCTACGCCTCGATTAAGCGCGGCGAGCTGACCGGCACGGTCGACAGTTTCCCGGTGCTGACCGGTGAAGTGGCGATGGACGTCATTATCCGGCTGATCAATGGACAGAAACTGTCGCGCGTTGTCTCGACACCCCAGGCGCTGATCACCAAAGAGAATGTCGAAGCGTTCTCAACCAAAGACAACAACCGGTTGCGTCAGCTGCTGGCTCAACAATAAGTCAGCGGGAGCGGGTATGGAACAGTTTCGCTTAATGATGCGTGGCATCAGCAAAAGTTACGGTAACGCCGCCGCGCTGCAGGATGTCGATTTCTCAGTGCGGCCCGGCGAGGTGCACGCGCTGATTGGGGAAAATGGCGCGGGTAAGTCGACGCTGCTGAATATCCTCTCCGGCGTTCGCGGCGCGGACAGCGGAGAGATCAGCGTCAATGGAAACCGGGTGCAGATCCGCAGTCCGCTCAGCGCCCGTCAGGCCGGGATCGCGATGATCCACCAGGAGTTACAGCATGTGCCTGAGCTTTCCGTGGCGCAGAACATGTTTCTGGGTCGCCCGCTGACCCGCGCCGGGGGGCTGGTGGGTGGATAAAAAAGGCCCAGCTGGCGCGGGCCACCCTGATTCTGAAGACGCTGGATCCCACTATCGATCCCGATACGCCGATCAGGAACCTCAAGGTATCGCAGCAGCAGATCGTTGAGATTGCCCGGGCGCTGCTGGATGACGCCAAAATCATTGCCATGGATGAACCGACCTCCAGCCTGACGCCACGCGAATTTGACCGGCTGGCGGAGCTGATTGGCGATCTGAAGTCGACCGGCGTCTCGCTGATCTATGTCTCGCACAAGATGAATGAGATTTTCCGGGTCTGCGACCGCGCCACCATTATGCGTGACGGAAAGCAGGTTGGGGTGGTCAATATCAGTGATGAGGATGAGGAGAGCATCGTCGCCAAAATGGTCGGACGGAAGATCGACAAGCTTGACCATCAGGCCTTTGTCACCGATCGCGAAGTGCTGCGGGTAGAGGATCTGACGCGTGGCAATGAGGTGGTGGCGGCAAACTTCAGCGTTCGTGCGGGCGAAGTGCTGGGCATTGCCGGACTGGTCGGCGCGGGGCGCACCGAACTGCTGAAGCTGATTGCCGGTATCGACAGGCGCACCCGTGGCACGGTGAGCGTCAACGGTGCCGCGGTGAAGAACCACAACGTGCGTGCGGCGATCAAAGCGGGCATTGGCCTGGTACCTGAAGACCGCAAAAAAGAGGGCATTATCAAAGAGCGGGCGGTGAAGATGAATATGGCGCTGCCATCGATGCACCGCTTCACGTCGGCGGGGCTGATGAACCAGGCCAGGCTGGACCGCGAGGCGCTGAAGGTCATGGGCGACCTGAAACTGCGCCCGCTCGACATTGAGAAAACCATCGGCACGCTGAGTGGCGGCAATCAGCAAAAAGTGATCATCGGCCGCTGGGTTGCGGCGGATGCCAATGTGTTTCTGTTTGATGAGCCGACGCGCGGTATCGATATTGGTGCCAAGTCTGAAATCTATCACCTGATTGAAAAACTGGCCCAGGCGGGCAAAGCCATTGTGGTGGTGTCGTCAGAAATGACCGAGATCATGCGCATCTCCGATCGGGTGCTGGTGATGCGCGAGGGCCGGATAACCAAAGAGTTAACCGGCAGCGCGATCACCGAAGAGAACATTGCCCGTTATGCCATCAAAGATATCGACCAGACCGCCTGACCGCTTACCTGACACTATTTAAGGTTATAACTATGACAACTCAGACATCTACCGGGCCGGGTACCCGACCTGCGCTGCGGCTTAAATTTAATCTGCGTGATGCCGGTACCTTAATTGGCTTACTGATTATCGTGGTGACATTTTCGTTTCTGTCGCCGGTCTTTTTCACCCTGCCTAATCTGCTGAATATTCTGCAGCAGTCCTCAATCAACGCCCTGATCGCACTGGGCATGACGCTGGTGATTATCTCCGGCGGGATTGACCTCTCGGTCGGTCCCACGGCGGCGCTCTCTGCGGTGCTGGGTGCAACCCTGATGGCATCGGGCGTGCCGGTGCCGCTGGCGATCCTCGCGACGCTGGGTGTGGGCGCGATGTGCGGGCTGTTCAGCGGCACGCTGATCGCCTATGCCGGGCTGCAGCCGTTTATTGTCACGCTGGGCGGCCTGTCGCTGTTCCGGGCGATTGCGCTGATCTACACCGGCGGCAATCCCATCTTTGGTATTCCGCTGGAATTTCGCAGCCTGATCAACAGTACGCTTTTCGGTATCCCCACGCCGATTGTGATTGTGGCGGTGATTGCACTGCTGCTGTGGACGGTGATGAATAAGACCCCGCTGGGGGGAATATATTCTGGCGATTGGCGGCAATGAAGAGGCGGCGCGGGTCGCGGGTGTGCCGGTTAAGCGCACCAAGGTCACGGTCTATATCTTCTCCGGCCTGCTTGCCTCACTGGCCTCGCTGATTCTGATTGGTCGTCTGGGGGGCTGCCGAACCGACCATCGGCAACCTGTGGGAACTGGATGCGATTGCGGCGGCGGCCATTGGCGGTGCGTCGTTAATGGGCGGCAAGGGGAGTATCTTCGGAACGCTGATCGGCGTGGTTATCCTCGGTGCGTTACGTAATGGCTTGACCTTACTGAACATTCAGGCCTTTTACCAATTGCTCGCTACCGGCCTTATTATTATCATAGCGATGTTGATTGACCGGGCGACCCGAGGCAAGTAATGAAGCAAGATCCGCGAGCCATTGGCGCTCAGATTCGTATGCGTTTGCCCCAGCTGACGCCGTTAGAACGTCGGGTAGCTGAGGCGATAATTGCCCGAACCGACATTACCGAGCAATCCTCATTAAAGGAGATTGCGCGGGAGAATAATGTCTCTGAAGCGATGATCGTTAAGATTACCAAAAAACTTAACTTCACCGGCTTCAGGCATTTCAGAAGTGGCCTGATCTATTACAACCAGTCTGAAGTGGCAGGGCTGCATGCGGAAATTGAGCCGGATGATTCGTCGGAGCAGTTGCTGGCCAAAGTTTTCAGAACCTCTATCCAGGCGATTGAAGAGACCTTATCGATTCTGGATGTTTCTGAATTCAATCGTGCGGCGGACATTATCTTTAAAGCGCGTCATATCGATCTTTACGCCGTGGGCGGCTCTGCCGCCGTGGCGCGGGACCTGTCACACAAGATGCTGAAGATTGGCATTAAGTCGACAGCCTATGACGACGCCCACATCATGCTGATGTCAGCCGCCGTGTTATCTGATGACGATGTGGTTATCGCCATCAGCCATTCGGGTGCTACGCGTGCGGTGAACGATCCGGTCAGACTGGCGGGGAGGAATGGCGCGAAAGTTATCGCCATTACCAACTACGCCGAATCCCCGATCGCGAAGAGTGCGCATGTGGTCCTCAATTCAACCTCTCAGGGATCGCATCTGCTGGGTGAAAACGCCGCGTCACGCATCGCCCAGCTCAATATTCTGGATGCGCTGTTTGTCGCTATCGCCAAGAAAGATCTGAAGCGGGCGGAGAAGAACCTGATGAAAACCCAGCATGCGGTTCAGGATCTGCGGGAATTCTAGCTATGAGCAAAATTGCAGTCACCGGCAGTCTTCACTACGACATTATGCTGGATGCACACCATCGCCCGGAAAAAGGCGAAACGGTGATGGGCAGCGCCTGTCACTATAAGTTTGGTGGCAAGGGGGGGAATCAGGCCGTCGCAGCGGCACGCGCGGGTGCCGCTGTGCGCTTCGCCGGTTCAGTGGGGTGCGATCAGCAGGGGCAATTCCTGCTGGATCATCTGCAGCAGGCCGGGGTCGATTGCACCGCCGTCAGCATCATTGATGCGCTTCCCTCCGGGATGAGCGTGGCGATTACCGATGCCGAAGGAGATTACGGTGCGGTGGTGGTCTCCAATGCTAATCAGCAGATCCCGCTGGAGAACTTTGAGCAGCCCGGCTTCTGGCAGGAGGTGTCGCTGCTGGTGCTGCAAAATGAAGTCCCGGAAGCGGTGAACCTCTGTGCGGCCCGGGCAGCACAGCAGCGGGGGGATTACGGTCTGCGTCAATGCCGCGCCCGCCCGGCCGTTGTCAGCCGCGTTTGAAAACTGTATCGATCTGCTGGTGGTGAACGCCATTGAAGCGCGCGATATGTGCGGGATTAGCGTGCAGGATCTGACGTCGGCGCGCTCAGCGGCAGAATCGCTGGCCAGCCGGTTTGCCAGAGTGGTGGTTACCGCTGGTGAACATGGTGTGGCTTACAGCGAGGCGGGAGAGACGCATACACTGGCTGCGCAGAAGGTGACACTGGTAAGCACCCACGGTGCCGGGGATTGTTTTGTCGGCGTGTTGTGTCAGCGCCTGAGTAGCGGGGTAACGCTGGCAGAAGCGGTGAGTGCGGCAAATAGTGCCGCTGCCGAACACGTTTCCCGGCAGCCGCACTGATTAATGGCGTGCCACGTCAGTGACGCGGCACGCTAACGTCATCAGGCGCCGACGTTCACCACGGTTTTACCGAAGTTTTTGCCATTCAGCATATCGATAAACGCCTGTGGCGCGTTCTCTAATCCTTCAATCATGTGCTCGCGATAGTGGATTTTTTTGTTCTCCACCAGCGGACGCATCGCCTCCAGGAATTCAGGGTAACGGTCACCATAATCCTGGAAGATGATAAAGCCCTGCATACGGATACGGCGTTTCAGAATGCCCGCCATGATCAGAGAGGTTCTGTCCGGGCCTTGCGGCAGCTCACGCTGGCTGTAAGCCGAGACCAGACCACAGACCGGCACGCGCGCAGCGGTGTTCAGCAGCGGGAACACGGCATCAAACACTTTGCCGCCGACGTTTTCGAAGTAGATATCGATGCCATCCGGGCAGGCATTTTTCAGCTGCTCTTCAAAGTCGGCGCTGTGGTGATCGAGGCAGGCATCAAAGCCCAGCGTATCGACGGCGTAACGGCATTTCTCTTCACCGCCCGCCACACCAACGACACGGCAGCCTTTCTGTTTACCCAGCTGGCCGACCGTTGCGCCCACCGGACCGGTTGCGGCGGCAACGACCAGGGTTTCACCCGCTTTCGGCTGACCAATATCCATCAGACCCATATAGGCGGTAAAGCCTGGCATACCGAGAATACCCAGCGCCCATGAGGGATGAGGCAGATCGTTGCCCAGCTTCGCAATCTCTTTGCCATCGGAGACGGCATATTCCTGCCAGCCGCTCTGCGCCAGCACCCAGTCACCGGTCTTAAAGTCGCTGTTTTTCGAGTCGGCGACCTGACAGACGGTGCCGCCCACCATCGGCTGATCCAGCTCTGCCGGCGCGGCGTAGGATTTACCCTCGTCCATCCGCCCACGCATGTAGGGGTCAAGCGAGAGATAGATGGTTTTCAGCAGTACTTCACCCTCTTTGATTTCCGGGACGGGCTGCGCCACATGGCGGAAATTCTCTTTGGTCGGCTCACCGTGTGGGCGTGAAGCCAGTAACCAGGCATGGTTCTGGGTTGCTTGTTCAGTCATATTGTCATCCTTTTATAGCCGGGCAATGCTCAGGGCATCACCATATGAATACCGGGAAAGTGTAGATGACAGCGGCGGGAATGCGTTTAGCGCTGTGAGCGGTAAACTGATTTACCGATAACAGGGCATAGGGTGCTAACCACGGGGACACAGCGGATGCAGGACCATTCGCGTCATGGATTCAGTCTGATGGCTGTTCACATCCGCTTGCAAAAAACGGGCAGGCGAGTCAACAGCAGTGCGGCATGACACGCATCCTGGTCAGAGGGAGGCGACGAATCAGCATAAGTTTGTGACTTGATGATAAAGTAAGTGACCAGTTAAACTTAAGTTACTGATATGCCTTTATACCTTTCAAAAAACTTTCTTGAGTTTCCACACGGCGCGTTGACTGCGCACCGTTTTGATTTCCGTATCGAGCAACATGATTTCGTGATGCTGTTTTCTGAAGTGATAGTGAACGATCCTGATTATCATGCATATCGAAGCGAGGAGGTCGGATTTAACATCCCTCCGGCTTGTTATGACGTTAAGTTTGATCGGCTTGAAAACTTCAACAGCGGCAATTTCTACACACCGCCTCCTGCGGAACTGCGTTCACGTAAACGGCGTTTTGCAGATGAACTGGCTGAAGCTCTTGAAACTATCATTATGCTTCACCATAAGGCTTACAGGGCCAGGGCATATTTTGCTATTGCCGAAACAGAGAAGCTAAAACGCTTCTATGACCGGGTTTTACAGCATCCGCCCCGTGATGTAATATATGAAGTGAATACCGCCATAGGCGAAGGAGGAAGAGGTTATGTACTCAAAACACGATATTTCAACCCTGAAAAAAATGACAGTTGCAGAGCGTAAAGCGGAAGCAATGCGTCAGCTCAAAGAATCTTTTGATCTTGCGGAGCGCTCAGGCACCGTGCGTTCACGCGAAGCAAAGGCTGGTTGACTGTCAGCTTCCTCCAAAACCCGCTAAGGCGGGTTTTTTTATGCCTTTAATCTGTATCAGGGTTCTACAAAAGCAACACCGAAAGAGTTAATGGCTCCATGGATGACAGAGGATTCCTGCATTGAATCCTTACTGGGATCAACGGGGCGTGACATTTATCGACAGGGATGGTTATCGTGTTGTTATCCAGCATGCAGCCTGGCAATCCGCACATTGACCATGCCCATTCAGTGAACCGGAGCTCACCCTGAACATTCTTTGTTTTCACACCGCGGCCAGTAATATCGCGATATTTGATGATGCCGCCAGCGCACTGGCGCGTGACAATCCGCCGCTGAATCATCTGGTGATGCCTGCGCTGCTGGCAGAAGCGGAACGCAGCGGCGGGATGACGACTGCGTTACGCCGCCGTATTGCCCAAATGATTGAAACGTTGCTGCCGCAGTTCGATGCGGTGCTGATCACCTGCTCGACGCTGGGGCCGGTTGCCGGTGATTTCAGCGCGCAGGATCGGGTCATGCGCACCGACGAAATGCTAGCGGAGGCACTGCAGCGTCAGGCAGGGCGCAAGGTTGCGCTCTGTGCGGCAGAATCAACGCTGGCGGCGACGCGGGCACTTTTCTGCCAGCCCGGCAGCCAGGTGGAGGTCGTGCTGGTGGAGGGAGCGTGGACGGCGTTTAAAGCGGGGGGAGACAACACGCTATTTTGCATTGATTGCAGCAGCAGCAGAGCAGGCTTATCAGCAGGGAGCCGTTGCGGTGGCCCTGGCGCAAAGCTCAATGACGCCCGTAGCACAGCAGTTTCCTGACACACAGCGACCATTGACCGGTCCGCATCTTGCGCTGCAGGCCTGCTACGAACTCAGATGACCGTCACACCTTGCTGGCTCAGCGCCTGTCGCAACGCCTCGTCCGGCTGCGTTTCCACGACCAGCGTGCTGGCCAGCGACAGGTCGCCTATGGCAAATGCCGAGGCGGAGTTCAGCTTTTCCGCTGACGCCAGCACCACGGTTTCCGCTGCGCGTCCTGCCAGCGCACGCTTGACCGTCGCCTCTTCGAAATTACCGGTGGTCAGGCCCGCCGCAGGATGCACGCCGGTGACGCCCATAAAAAAGAGATCGGCATTGATGCGGTTGATCGACTCCAGCATCGCTGCGCCCACCGTCACCACTGAATGTTTATAGAGCTGCCCGCCAATCAGTATGATCTCCACGAGTGGATGATCGGCTAACGCCAGCGCCACGCTGGGACTGTGCGTGACCGCGGTAAAGCTCAGCGTGGCGGGTAACAGTCGCACCAGTTCCGCGCTGGTGGTCCCGCCATCAATCAGTACGATCTGCCCCGGCTGAATCAGCGAAACGGCTTTTTGCGCAATAACCTGTTTGGAAGCAGTCTGCACGCTTTTGCGTGTTTCAAAGGTGGCCAGCGCAGCGGAAACCGGCAGCGCGCCGCCATGTACCCGCTGCAACAATCCTTCAGCCGCCAGTTCACGCAGGTCGCGGCGGATAGAGTCTTCGGAGAGGCCAAAGCGCTGGCTGAGATCGCGCGACTGCACCTGTTTTTCCTGGGCGAGCAGGGCGAGAATCGTCTGTTTTCGCTGGCTGGATAGCATGACTGGCCTTTGCATGTTTTTTCTTGAAGTTGCACGATTGTGCATGATAGCGTGATGGCTGTCTACTATCCTGGAGAGCATCATGCAGCAGAACCATCCCCGCGTGCGCATCATCAATGAGCAGTTGCTGTCAGACAACTGGTATACCCTGAAGAAATATACGTTCTCGCTGCTGCGCCGTGATGGTCGCTGGCAGGAGCAGAGCCGTGAAGCCTATGACCGCGGTAATGGCGCAGTGATCCTGCTCTACAACCGTGACAAACGTACGGTGGTACTGACCCGTCAGTTTCGCTTTCCGATTTTCCTGAACGGACATGATGGCTTTCTGATTGAAGCGGCCGCCGGTTTGCTGGATAACGCCTCGCCGGAAGCGCGTATTGTTGCCGAAGCCGAAGAGGAAACCGGTTTTCGTGTCAGCCATGTGCAGAAGGTGTTTGAAGCCTTTATGAGCCCCGGTTCGGTTACTGAAAAACTCTACTTTTTTTATTGCCGAGTATGGCGATCGGCAGCGTAGCGGTGAAGGCGGCGGAATAGCGGAAGAGGGTGAGGATATTGAGGTGCTTGAGATCGGTTCCGACCAGGCGTTACAGGCGATTGACCAGGGTGAGATTGTGGATGCCAAGACCATCATGCTGCTGCAGCATCTGCGGCTGAAAGGCGTTTTATAAGAGAAAATGGGCAGACCGCCGTTAATGCGGTCTGCCCGTTAAAGCTTACTGATCCTGGGTCAGGATGCCTTTTACATCGTGCGGTTCAGAACGCAGATACTGTGGCGGAACCTGGACTTTACCATCCAGCGCAGCGGCTGCGTGCCACGGCCAGCGCGGATCGTAGAGAATACCGCGCGCCAGCGCCACCAGATCAGCTTCACCCTGTTGCAGCAGATCTTCTGCCTGCTGCGGCTCAGTGATTAAGCCGACCGCAATCACCGGAATCGACACCTGCTCACGAATATCGCGGGCGAACGGCACCTGATAGTTGGGTCCGACGCTGATTTTCTGGTCTTCTGACAAACCACCACTTGAGACATGAATATAAGCACTGTTCAGCGCTTCCAGCTCACGCGAAAAGGCGATTGACTGATTGATCTCCCAGCCGCCTTCGACCCAGTCAGTGGCAGAAATGCGCACGCCTACCGGCACGGAAGCGGGTACGGCATCGCGAACGGCTTTGAAGACTTCCAGTGGGAAGCGCATACGGTTTTCCAGCGAGCCGCCATATTCATCACTGCGCTGATTCGACAGCGGCGACAGGAACTGATGCAGCAGGTAGCCGTGTGCGGCATGCACTTCGATGAGCTGAATTCCCAGACGCACCGCACGCAGGGCGCTGTCGACAAAGGCCTGTTTTACCCGCGCCAGATCGTCAGTGTTCATGGCAACCGGTTTCACTTCATCCGCGCTGTAGCTCAGTGCGGACGGAGCCACGGTTTGCCAGCCGCCGGCTTCAGGCGCAATCTGCTTACCGCCTTCCCAGGGTACGGCACACGACGCTTTGCGTCCCGCATGGCCCAGCTGAATACCAACCGGAATAGAGGAGTAGCGGCGGACATCTTCCAGAACCGTTTTCAGCGCAGCTTCATTATCATCATTCCACAAACCGAGATCGCCTGGGGAGATGCGACCAATATCCTCTACGGCGGTGGCTTCAATAATCATCAGACCTGCACCGGAAAAGGCCAGCTGGCCAAGATGGATACGGTGCCAGGCGGTCGCATTGCCCGCCTCAGCGGAGTACTGGCACATCGGCGCAATCACAATGCGGTTATCCAGCGTAAGTTCGCCCAGCGAGACAGTGGAAAAAAGTTGGCTCATGTTATCTCCATGGTTTTTATGACTGACGTGACAGGCAATAACTATAGCGGGGGGATTTGCCAGGCGGGTGTTTCTTCAACGTGACATTTTATGACGGCGTGCCGTATTCAGGTTACAGATCAACGCAGCCTGATGTCTCAGGCAGGCATTGATACGTTAACGGTTCAGCCTGGCGCGCTTTGCTGCTCACGCCCGGCGAACCGGGATTTTACGTAACGGGTAAGGACAATCACCAGGGGCTGATTTTCAGCTACAGGGTGAGTCTCAGACCTGTGCCATTCCGCCATCAACAAACAGTTCTGCCGCATTGATAAAGCTGGCGGCATCCGAGGCGAGAAACGCAACGGTGCGGGCAACCTCCTGCGGTTCACCCAGGCGGCCAAGCGGTATTTGTGCTGCCAGCGCATCAAACAAGCCCTGACGCTGATCTTCACTGACCAGATCACCCAGCCCAGGCGTACGGACAGGGCCGGGGCTCACGACATTGACCCGGATTCCGCGATCTTTCAGATCCAGCGCCCACGAACGGGCAAAATTGCGCACTGCCGCTTTACTGGCGCTGTAGACGCTAAAAGCCGCAGTACCCTGCGCTCCGGCAGTCGATCCGGTCAGAATTACCGATGCGCCATCAACCAGCAGAGGCAGGGCTTTCTGGACGGTAAACAGCACGCCGCGTACGTTAGTGCCAAAGATACGATCAAAATGCTCTTCAGTAATCGCCCCCCAGCGGCAGCATGTCGCCGCCCCCGGCGTTGGCAAAGAGAATATCGAGGCGTCCCGCCTGCGCTGCAATTCTCGAGTAAACCTCATCGAGATCGTGCAGTTGTGAGGCGTCTGCGCGGATGCCGCTGACGGTTCCGCCGATTTCAGCGACGGCGGCATCCAGCTCCGCCTGACGACGGCCGGTTATAAAAACCTGTGCGCCCTGTGCCGCCAGCTCCCGGGCGGTGGCCAGGCCAATTCCGCTTGTTCCGCCCGTAACCAGTGCAATTTTTCCTGCGAGTGATGCGTTCATAAGTTCTTCTCCGGATAGTCTCTTAGACAGTTTGGGTTATTCCCGGTCAGCGGGGCTGCCGGACTGATTGCTACTGTAAGAGAGGAGGATTAGCGGATAAATCCGCTAAAATGAAAATGACTATCCACATGGGTGGATAATAGGGGGGATAGAATGGATCAGCTGCTGGCGATAAAAGCCTTTTCACGGGTGGTGGAAAGCGGCAGTTTTACCCGGGCGGCGGACTCGCTGAATATGCCGAAGGCGACGCTGAGTAAGCTGGTTCAGGAGCTGGAGGCGCATCTTTCCGTCAGGCTACTGCAGCGCACCACCCGACGCGTGACCGTCACCGCAGAAGGGCGTGAATACTATGAGAAAGCGCTGCGCATCCTGCACGATCTCGAAGATATTGATGCCTGTTTCAATTCACTGCGCAGTAAGCCGCGTGGGCAGTTACGCATCGATGTCGGCGGATCTACCGCCAGGGACGTTCTGATTCCGCTGCTGCCCGATTTCTTTGCCCGCTATCCTGATATTACGCTGGATCTGGGCGTATCCGATCGCCCGGTCAATCTTATTAGCGACAACGTTGATTGTGTGATCCGCGGCGGTCCGCTGGTCGATTCCTCACTGATTGCCCGCCTGATAGGGCACGCTACGCTCATTACCTGCGCGACACCCGCCTACCTTAAAGCGTTTGGTGTGCCCGCCTATCCTGATGAACTGCGCAACGGACACCGGCTGGTGAGTTATCTCTCGCCGCAAACCGGCAAGCCATTTCCGCTTCGGTTCGAACGTCAGGGAGAGAAAATTGAGATCACCAGTGCGCATCGCATAGGCGTCAATGAAAGCAACGCGCATCTGGCCGCGGGACTGGCAGGGCTTGGGATCATTCAGACATTTAATTATTCGCTGTCGTCGATTCTGCGGCAGGGAGAAATGGTTGAGATCCTGCACGACTGGCGTCCGGCGGGTTATCCGTTTCATCTGGTTTATCCGCAAAACCGGCACGTAACGCAACGGCTACGGGTATTTATCGACTGGCTGGTGGAGTGCTTTCCGGCGCGGGTAGCGGGAGAGGGGAAATCCGGCACCTGAGTGCCGGATCGGGATCAGTTGCCGCGATAGGTAGAGTAACCAAACGGGCTCAGCAGCAACGGGATATGGTAGTGCTCACCGCTGGCTTCCATATTGAACTCAACCGGGATCTCCGGGAAGAAGGTTTTCTGGTTGTTCTTCTTATAGAAGTCACCGGTTTTAAACACCACGCGGTAGCTACCCGCACTGGCTGTTTTGTCCTGCGGGAACAGGGCGCTGATGCGACCATTGTTATCGGTGACGCCTGACGCCAGTTTCACCCAGTTATCCTGCTGCTTCTGATCCAGTTCAACTTCGATGCCTGCCGTTGGCTGGCCAGTTTGCAGGTTAAGAACGTGCACGCTCAGTGGGTTTTTAGCGGTAGCAGGCTGAGCAGCGATAGCGGATGCGCCAGAGGTCATCAGTAATGTTGCGATCAAGGCATATGAAGTTTTCATCAATGTTTCCTTTATTGATTGTCTGAAGTCGGGTGACAGTGCAGAGAGAGTAATGCGCCTGAGGGCAAAGAGATATTTAGCCGCAGGAAATGTGAAATTTCTGAGAAAGAAGAAAAATTCTTTAGTTACATCATACAAAATCTCTGCTTAATCACAGTCCATCACCTGTGCAGTCATAGCTAATCAGGGAACAGAAGCACCAGATGAAATCCTCTCTGAATTCAGCAATAAAACAAAGCCTGGCCCCTGGCGGGCAACGTAGCGATAGCAATCCTCTGATCTATCCACAGAATCGTCTCGTCAGTTATCAACTGCCGTATATGTGTCGACTCGCGGGCGGGCTGTTTTCTGGCGCGAATGGCGTGAGAAAGTGAATCCGGCACACCTGATCAGCGAGCCGGATTCGTAAAAAAAGTCTGACCGTGACAGGGTGTGTAACCGAACGGACTCAGCAGCGGCAGCGGGATAGGGTAGCGAGCACCGTTGGCGTCCATGCTGAACTTAACCAGAAAAAAACTCTATGCTTTTAACTTTTTCAGGTGCTCAGGCGTCGTGCTTAATTGCTGAAAATAGGTACAGATAGCAGCAAAGTAGTCTGTTAATGACGAAAATAGTCAGAGAGGGTAAAAGCATGATATAAATAGTGTGCTATTTAGTAGTTTACAATCCAGGTTCGCCGTGTCATTGTCCTGCCAACCAGATAGCACACTACTTAATAGCAAGTTAATTGGAACCCTGTGATGAAAATGAAACTGATCGCCAGTGCATTATTGTTAGCCAGCCAGATGAGTACCGCGTTTGCTGCACCCACTGAAAACAGTCCGCAACCGACCGCAGACGTGGCCGCTTTCCTGAAGGCGCTCAACAGCGGTAGTGGTAAACCGATTGAGCAACTCTCCGTCAAAGATGCCCGAGCGGTGTTGACGGGGGCGCAGAAGGGCGCAGAACTGCCGCCGGCACAGATTTCACAGAAGATCATCACCGTACAGGGCAAGCCTCTGACGCTGACCATCGTTAAGCCCGAGCATGCCAGCAGCACCTTGCCGGTGTTTATGTTCTTCCACGGCGGTGGCTGGGTGCTGGGCGATTTTCCGACCCATGAGCGACTGGTACGTGACATGGTGAATGCATCCGGCGCTGCTGCGGTATTTGTCAATTATCAACCATCGCCAGAAGCCCATTTCCCGGTGGCAATTACTCAGGCTTATGACGCCACTAAATGGGTCGCCGAACATGGCGCTGAAATTGGCGTTGACGGAAAACGTCTGGCGCTGGTTGGTAATAGCGTTGGCGGTAACATGGTGGCGGCGGTTGCCTTGCAGGCGAAGCAGTTTAAAACTCCGGCCATCCGTTATGATGTGATGCTGTGGCCGGTTACCGATGCGCGTTTCGATACCGCGTCGTATGATCAATTTGCTGACGGACATTTCCTGACGAAGAACATGATGAAGTGGTTCTGGGATAACTATACCGTTTCGGACAAAGATCGTAATAACATCCTGGCATCACCGTTGCGTGCCACCACTGAACAGCTGAAGGGGCTGCCGCCAACATTGATTCAGACTGCAGAGCTGGATGTGTTACGTGATGAAGGTGAAGCGTTCGGTCGTAAGCTGGATGCAGCAGGCGTGCCGGTTACCGTAACGCGCTACAATGGCATGATTCATGATTACGGTTTGCTGAACGCGTTAAGTCAGGAACCCACGGTCAGAACAGCTATTAATCAGGCGGGTGAAGAGTTGCGTTCGCATCTCAAATAACGGACCGGTCATGAAACCAACCCCGGACCGAATCGTCGTTCGGGGTTTTTCTGACGGTGAGTTTGAAGGGATTAGTGAAAGCGCAGGGCAGTGCGATTGCCGGAACACCAGGAAAGAACGGAGCAGTATCGAAGCGATAAGTGCGCTGTTAGTATCTCATTTAACATAATATACATTATGCGCATATTGATTATGATCGGGAGCGTGATGCTCTATTGTATGGTCTGCTCACCATTTTGGGCTGATCCTGACTGTTTTACTCTTTACAGCAAAATCTGTCAGAAACGATCACAATGTCTGCCTGACCTTGTTACTGTCGCTTATTCTGTTCCGAAACTGAAATAATGTGATGCTACGTTATTCAGCATGGCTTTCCCTGCGGGACATCTTCTTCAGCGACTCTACACGCTATCATCTCATCAACAAACCTGATATCGGAGATTTGCAGCCGGACGCTGCAATGACGACTTCGCCCTTTGCGGCTGGCTGGATGCACTGCTGCGCATTCTGACCGTTTCTCTGCTCAGGTGCTTTGCACAACTTAAGCAGTGACGTCGCTACGTGAAAATTAGCGCATTCATCAGGGCTGTCGGCCACAAAAATGCTGTAGAGGCGTCTATGTGCATCACCGCTTTATGTTCATCCTCGTTGTCTGCCTTGCGTACCATTAAATTGTCGTAAACGCGTCCACGTGTAACTACGCTTTCTTCACTCTGTTCCTTGCCAGGTTAATCCTGTAATGATCAAGAAAGCCTGAGTCAGCTTTCTGCTGGCTGTCTGGTCAGCCGGACTCATACCGGCTATTCGCATTGCGATTGCAAGGCAGTCACCGCAGCGCAGTGATGCTTTTGCCCTGAGCATTGAAAATAAGAGTCAGTGACATCCGGTCGTTTTCAGCACTATCAGCGACACGCAAAATGAGGTGTAACGTCCCTGCTCTGTCCTGTCATCCAATAACTATCTCGTATAATCTGACAAAAAAGCAGAACGTAAATTTCGCACAGCAAGAATGATTCTTCGTATACAAAATCTGAATGATAACGCCCGGGAAAGAAATAAATATAGATCTCTTTTCTTTTAATGACACTGACCAAAATAGTGATGCTTCCATGCACTAAATAACTGATTTAGATCAATATTTATAGTAAGTGCGTCAATTAACATCTTTGTTACCAGGAGTATTCTTAATAAAATGGGATGTGAACTATAAATATCGTCGCTAATTTTTTTATAAAAGCCATTTAAAATGCAGATCGTTTCAATGAAGTAAGGGAGAAAGCAATAATAGAGTCAGTAAAAAAGTCATTTATCAATGCCATCTTAGTGGCCGCTATATACAAAATTGATCACTGAACAAAATTCGCTCATATTTAGCATTGAGTGCGGAATTTTTATTGATCAAAGTGGCGTTATTTGCGAAATATTCCTAACGGACGTAAAAAAATCCTGGTCTTTCAGCACTGCTGAGGGCGTCGTCGCCCTTTTTGTCCCGAATTTTCAACAAATATTACTCCCGCCCGTGGAGGTGACCCCTTAAGAAAAATCCGAATGAAGAAAATAGCGGATAATTTTCATCGCCTTGAAACGCGGAGATTTTTATCGATAAAATAATCACAACTCTCGCAACAACGCCAAAATATTATGATAAAGATAACCAGAGAGGAAATTCGCTGCGCCAGTTGTAAATATGGCTGTGATCTCACCCATCGCGCTTCAGACATTTATAACAGATGTCCGTTGCAAAAAATTACCACCTGGCCTGGAGGGAATCATTTTTTCTCTTCATCCATACTCAGCATGGTCGCTGGAAAATATGAGAGCCTCTTTTGCAGAGGATGTGTATTCGTTGACTTCTCCAGGGAAAATGTCAGGTATTTTACCAATAGCAACTGGATTGAGTATTTGAAACATACGGGATTAATGCTGATTATCGTCAGTGATCGCCATATGGAGCCGCTTGCGGCGTACTGGCAAAAAGAGGACCTGCGTATACAAACTGTGATTTATGCCGATTTGTCCCTGGATGAGATAAACAGACAAATCCAGGGCTGTTATTTCGGTTTAAAAGGCGAGGTCAGGAAAAAAGTGAATGCACTTAAACAGGATGAAGTTCGGTTCCTTGATCTGGCGATGAACGGACTGTCACTACCGATTATTGCCAGAGAAATGGGAGTTGAAGTCAAGCGTGTTTATAACATCAAAGATGCCATTCGCCGGAAAATGGGCATCAGCCTCAATCAGTTATTTTCCGCATAATTATGATAAAGGAGTATTAAATGAACACCAAATTCAGAACGCTTAATCTTGCTGTGTTAATCAGTGCCGGGCTGGTGTCAGCCAGCGTGTTTGCAGCTTCAGATAACACCATCAACTTTCAGGGAGAAGTGACCACTGAAACCTGTTCTGTTTCCGTAAATGGCAACAATGCGTCCCCTGTCGTGCTGCTGCCAACGGTCAGTACTACGGACCTTGCTGCCTCTGGTGCAACTGCGGGTGATACCACCTTCACCGTGGGCGTTAGCGGCTGCGCCGGGGACAGTACCTCGGCCACCAAAATCTCGACGGTGTTTGTGGGGAATAACGTTAGCGCTGCCGGTAATTTATCTAACACCGGAACCGCAAAAAATGTTGAGGTACAAATCCTCGATCCGAAAGATGCGGTGGTTAATCTGACCAGTGGTTATACCGGCAGCGGTGATCTGACACTGCAGACCGGTGAAACTTCTGGCTCTGCCACCTACTCTGCCCGTTATTACGCATCAGGCACGCCAACGGCGGGTACCGTTACCGCATCACTGCAATATGCCGTGACTTACCAGTAATATTTTTCGTGCGTATCTGGATAGCCAGATACGCACGCCACGCTTGAGATATCCGACATGTATTCGCGCATTATGCTGTTCCCATTAAAAATGGTAATACTGATTTTTTTGATGACGTTTATTTCGGATAACGTCCAGGCAAGCGTCACTATTCTTGGCAGCCGAATTATTTATCCGGGTAATGCTCTCTCCGTCGATGTTCAGTTAAAGAACAACGATAATATTCCTTATGTCATTCAGGCCTGGCTTGATAATGGCAATATGGATTCGCAACCTGGCGATAAGAGTGACGTGCCTTTTATTATCACGCCACCGCTGTTTCGGATCCAGCCTCTGACCGGCCAGGTTTTAAGAATCCGATTCATACCTAATGTCTCATTACCACAGGATCGCGAGACGATTTACTGGTTCAACTCCCTGCAGATCCCCCCCGGTAATATTCAGGCGGAATCAGGCCGTAACAGTATTGTTTTAATGTTACGTAACCGCATGAAACTCTTTTATCGTCCTAAAGCGATTGGTCAGCCGGTTAATGTTTTCGACGGTGTAAAAGTAACGATGCAAAAAGAGGGGGTTGAAATCAACAACACTCAACCCTGGTATCTCTCACTTACAGAGGTTGCAATAAAAACAGCAGGCAAAAAAACAGCCTGCGAAGCCGAAATGATTGCACCCTTTGCCAAAAAAATAGTCAGGTGTAAACCGGCAACGCACTCTTTATCAGCTAATAGCGTGATTTCTCTTTCAGCAATGAATGACCAGGGAGCTAAAGTCAGTGAAGACTATCCGATTGCAGGCAGGTAATATCCGCATCTTTTTTTTGCCTCTCTGTGCATCATTTACTTTTTCAACGTATGGACACGCTGATGAGTACTATTTCGATCCTTCGCTGTTTAAAGGTTCCGCCTTTGGCCAGAATATTGATCAGTTTAACCATCAGACTATCGCCCCCGGCAACTATTATGTCGATATCTATGTTAACAATAAGCTGGTTAAAAGCGGCGTCACCCTGAACTTTCTGTCAGCAGAGAAAGGTCAGCCGATAGAACCTTGTCTCCCGCTGACGGTGGCTGAATCATTAAGCCTTAAGTCACTGAATAAATCCTCAGCCAGCGAGGGCTGTCAGCCCTTGCGTCACTGGTCATCAGCGGCCCGCTGGCAATTTGATCAGGCTTCACTGCGGCTGCAGTTCACCATTCCGGATGCGGAGTTAATTCATCTGCCCAGGGGAAATATTCCCGTCGCCGAATGGGATAAAGGGATCTCCGCCCTTTTCATCCGGCATAACACCAATTATAGCTGGACGGAAAATACCGCTTCCGGTTACAGATACCAGTATCTCTGGAGTGGCATCACGGCGGGCACTAATATTGATAACTGGCAGCTGCGCCATCAGGGCAATCTGCGGTTTATCGACAATAACGTTACCGGCAGCGATGTTCGCTACACAACGGTCAGAACCTGGCTTCAGCGCCCCATTGAACCGCTGAACAGTCTGCTGACACTGGGCGACAGCTATACAGAAAGTTCGCAGTTTGGCAGCCTTTCTTATAATGGCATTAAGCTCACTACCGATGAAAGGATGCGTCCGCAAAGCCGGCGTGGTTATGCGCCCGAAATTCGCGGTGTGGCCTCCTCCAGTGCCCGGGTTATCGTCAGGCAGCTGAATCGCGTTATTTATGAGACCAGCGTGGCGCCTGGTCCCTTCGTGATCAACGATTTGTACAATACCCGTAGCCAGGGCGATCTCGATGTTGAGATTATTGAAGCCAATGGCAAAACGTCCTCGTTTACCGTTCCTTATGCCTCTGTGCCTGATTCGGTCAGGCCAGGAAACTGGCATTACTCGGTTGCACTGGGTCGGGTACGGCAATTCTACTCAGTTAATAACACCTTCTTCGAAGGGCTGTTGCAGCGCGGTATCAGTAACCGACTGACCGCTACGGCAGGATCGCGGCTGGCTCAGGACTATCAGGCCTGGCTGCTTGGCGGTGTCTGGACTTCGGCAGCGGGCGCAGTGGGATTAAACACCACCTTTTCTGATGCAAAGGTCGCACAGAACAGAAATGCCTCGGGATGGCGCGCCGAGCTGAGCTACAGCAAAACCTTTGCTACCGGCACCAACCTGGTCCTGGCCGCCTATCGTTACTCAACCAGCGGTTATCGCGACCTGCAGGATGTGCTGGGCGTTCGGCGCCAGCAGGACAATGGCATCAGTTACTATTCAGATACGCTGCATCAGCGTAATAATTTTTCTGTGACCCTGAGTCAGTCAATGGCCGATTATGGCTTAATCAGCCTGAGCGGCAGCACGGCGGATTACTATAATAACCGGTCACGTATTACTCAGCTTCAGTTAGGTTACAGCAACAGCTGGAATAACATCAGTTACAGTCTCAACGTTGCCCGTCAGCGTACGACCTGGGATTATGATCGTTTCGGGCTGAACCTGGACGATGGTGATAACGCATACCGCGAGAAATATACCGAAAATACCGTTTCACTGAATGTCTCGGTTCCGCTGAACTGGGGCAATCACACTACCTCAGTGGCCTATAACTACAACCAGTCTAAAGAAACGCGCAATTCGACGCTCTCACTGACCGGTTCATCTGGCGAGAACAATCAGCGATCCTGGTCCCTGTATGGCGGAACCGAAAATACGCAAAGTAACAGCGGCCACCGTGTCTCGTTCGGCGGAAATATTCAGCAGAATACGCGCGCAGGCGCGGTCAGAGCGAATTATGGTCAGGGGGGGATAATTATCGCCAGGCTGGATTAGGGCTTTCTGGTACGTTGCTGATTCATCGCGGCGGCGTCACCGCCGGACCTTATACCAGCGACACTTTTGCGCTTATCCATGCGGATGGTGCCCAGGGCGCCAGCGTACGCAATGGTCAGGGTGCCGTCATTGATCATTTTGGTTACGCTATCCTGCCGTCGCTGACGCCATATCAGGCCAACACCGTCAGCCTTGATACACGCTATATGAATGCTGATGCCGAATTAAGCGGTGGAAGCCAGCGCGTTGTGCCCTATGCCGGTTCCGTTACCCGAATTAATTTTGCCACGCTGCAGGGTAAGGCCGTCTTAATCGCGCTCAAAAATGAAGATCATGAAATCCCGCCAATGGGCACCGAGGTCCGTGATGCTGATAATACCGTGATAGGTATTGTGGGCCAGGGTGGTCAATTATATGCACGTGTACCGCATGACTCTGGAACCTTAAAGGTAAACTGGGAATATAAGGGCAATAAAACATGTTTTGTTAATTATCAAATAACCGGTCGCGTGAATGAGAATATTGTTCGCCTGGATGCTGTCTGCCATAAGGGTTAATCGTGTGAGAATCGAAAAATATTTCCTGTATATCTTATTATTGCTGTTCAATGTGCCCGCCTGGGCTAATTGCAGTGTTGTTACCGCCACATCCTCGTTGTCTCAAAGCGCGATTGCAGCAGGCTATACCGCCGCCTACTGGACCGGCGCTTGCGACACCTGCTCAGGGAATGTGGGCCTGCCATCTGTGATCAGCATCAATAGCGGAAAGACCTTCCAGCCCTCTGGCACACTGCTGGCCAGCTCGGTAGGCAGCTTTCTGTCATCGGCCAGCAATGTTTCCTACTCAGCTAACCAGATTCTTTACCGCTGCGCCGTGGCAGATGCAGACAGTTTGTATGAGATGTATGCCACCAATGGCGACAGCCCCTATGCCGGTCAATATATTACCTCTGAAGTGGACGGCGCCTATTATGATGTCGCTGCAAATGTTGCCGTCAGGCTAACTAACCTGACAACCGGCGAATATTACAGTCGCTACTGGAAAGCCCGACAGCTGACAGCCAGTGACTGGTATTCTGATGGCACCTATATTTATATTCCGGCCAGTGCTTTCAGCAATGTGCTGTATGAAATGTTTAAAATAGACTCTACGCGCTATTACGCCAGCAACAGCAATCGCTATGTGGACAACTGGACACAACCTCGCGGATATATTGCTTTTAAAGGACCCGGGTTGGATACCAATAATCTGAAAGTGGGCCAGGATAGTCTCTCTTACTGGTATGGTTTTTACCGTAACTGGCCCGCTGCCTGGAGCACCTTCTCAAATGTCACCTATGTGCGTGGCGCGCTATGCGAAGTCCAGGATTATCCTTCGGTGGTGCTGCTGCCTACCGTAAGCGTGAATACCCTTGCCGCGGGCGGGAAAAGTCAGGCTCCTTTTACTATCACTATCCAGTGCGAGTCCGGTGCCATCTCCGGCACCAGTACATCGACGATCACGTCAGCAAATGTCGCTATGGGCTTTCTCGTTAACCAGTCAAATGCGGTAACGCAGGCAAGAAATCTGGGGCTGACTACAGCTGGCGGCGGGTTAACCTGGCTGCTGGATACCCACTATGGTAGCAGCGCTGCCGCCTCCGGCGTCGGTATAAAAATTTATGACAGTCATAATATGGCGCTCAATTTACTGCCTGACAGAACAGTGACGGGCACGGGCAACAGCCGTGGCTGGTATGCCTATAAAGATTTAACGTCGCAAATCTCCTCAGGAGGCGCTGATATTTACAGTGGTGATTTCACCGCCTCTCTTGAAGCGCTCAGCGGGCAAACTATTACAGCAGGAACAGTCAATGCGCAGTTACAGGTTGTGGTCAGTTTTCAGTAACGTCGTTGTGTTATCTGGCGTCCTGCTCTCATTCAGCGTCTGGGCGGTGGTCAATGTGGATAAAACCCGGATCGTTTTCAATCAATCGGATCTGAGCCAGTCTGTTAACGTCGTCAACAGCGGCGGAAACGAAACGTATTTGCAAATCTGGACAGATGACGGTGACCTGACTCTCTCACCCGACGCCAGCATCACGCCCGTCATAGTCATACCGCCGGTGGTAAAAATGTATCCGGGAGAAATGCGATCGTTGCGTCTGGTACTCACTTCACGTCAGGCGCTGCCCGCGGACAAAGAGAGCCTCTACTGGTTAAATATTTATCAGATCCCTGCGCTGAAAAAAGAGCTTAACGCGGCTGAACGTAAAGTGGTGTTACCGCTGCGAATCCGGCTAAAAATCTTTATACGGCCTGAGGGACTAAACGCCCCGCTGACCACCGATCCGGAAAAGCTCCGTTTCGCGGTAAAGGGAAATAAAATCGCCATAACCAACCCTACTCCCTGGTTCATGAGCATGAATGTCTATTCTGAAGGTCAGCCATCAATAAAAAATCTCACTCTTGCCCCACAATCTGATGCTTACATTGACAGTCACACTCCGCCTAAACCCGGTGAGTCAGTGAGTTATGCGGTGATCAATGACCAGGGGATTCCGGTTAACTACACGACAACCTTGAAGTAACCGGACGGGAGTGCCCTCTGCCGACAGGCAGAGGGCACATAAATCTGACCTTTTGCGGCAGTCCAGGGCGTCGCTACATGAATTCTGCGCATCTGATGGGGCTGGCAGTACGCAGAATTTACCTACGCATGGCGTTTTGAGAGGTTCAAGAGGCAGTTCCGCAAGACAATCCATTTTAGCCGCGCTAGAGTTGCTGGCTTCCACTGTTTCAACGACGAGAAAAAATGAAACGCTTATTTGTCTATGGCACGCTCTGTCCGGGACGCGAGAATGCCCATATCCTGGAAAATATTGGCGGAGAATGGCTGGCCGGTTCGGTGAACGGTACCTTCTATCAGCGCGGCTGGGGCGCAGCGGCTGATTTTCCGGGCATCGTTCTGGATGAGCATGGGCCCGACGTGCCGGGTTATCTGTTTCTCTCCGACCAGCTGGACGCCCACTGGCCGATGCTGGATGCGTTTGAAGATGGCTACGATCGCGTTGAGGTTCGCGTTTCTGCCGAGGATAATCGGCAATACAGTGCGTGGATTTATCAGCTTCAGACGCAGGAAAGCCGCTGAGCTATTACCGCTGAACTTTTCCTGCAGTGAGATGCGCGCGCTCTGCTCTTATTGTCTGCTGACTCCATCTTCCTGTCAGACAATATATGCGGGCACGCTGCCTGATTTTTAATTTAATTAAGATCTAATGTATGATGTAACTAAAATGAGGTCGTCCGCTCTGGTCCCGGCAAGCGCTCTCTTAGCCAGCCAGCCCTGTTATACCGGGTTAATCTGGCCAGCGCTGATGTGGAAACAGTGATACCCGAATATTAAACAGATGGATTAAGGGCGCAACAGCCACACTCTCCTCTCGGGCGATCGGCTCCAGTCTTAGCAGCAACAGATCCAGCTCATCCAGCAGATCCTGATGTGGCGCTAACTGCAGCGACTTCATCTTGCGCTTCAGGTATAGCGCCAGTTCGTGAAACATCTGACCACTATCAATCTGATGACTCTCCAGCACCTCACGATAACGTGCGTAGAAGTCATAACAGTTGGCGCCCAGCCAGGTTTCAGTAATCAGATACCCCCCCACCACGATATCCGGCACCGGATCGAGCCTTTTACGCGGCAGAATGATATTCACCCGGTCGAGCATCCGCGCAATAAATTGCTGCCGTGACAGTAGCGTGGCGGAATTGCGCTCCACCATTTTAATAAACCCTAACAGATCGCGCAGCCCTCGTTGCACCGCTCTTCTGGCTATCCATGACGGCCGTTTGTTGCGGATCAACGCCGTCAGCACTACCGCAAACATAATCCCCACCATCGAGGAGATGGCCGCATTCAGCGTGACGATCAGATTCGGGACATAGTGATGGCTTAAGCCGATAAAACCGGGGATCTGGATGGCGACACTCAGCCCTACCAGATTGGTCGCCGGATTGGCAATCACCAGGCTCAGCAGCATCAGACCGGGCAGCAGTATGATCATCAGCGCCTGTAAGGTATTGGCCTGCGGGATCAGAAAAGCGATGTAGAACAGGCTGACCACCAGCGCAATCATCACCCCTTTCACGAACAGCTTCATCGGCGTTACCGGGGAATCGACACCAGCAAAAAATGAACTGATGATCGCCGCCATTAGAGGTGCATTCGCCCCATCGGCCCAGCCGCTGCCGATCCAGAACAGGCTGGAGAGGAAGGTCGCCAGAAATGCCGTCAGCGCGGACAGCCGTAACAGTCCCTTGTCGATATGCCGGTGTTCCCGGATATTGCGGATCGCCGCCCCATCCCCGTGGCTGTAGAGATCCCCTGCGCGCGCACTGACATTCTCATAAGCATCGGCAATGCGCACAAAGTTAGCCAGCCGCTCAAGCAGACCAATCAGCAGCAGGCTCTCTTCGGTTGCCAGCAGCCCGGCCCGCCATTCGTGCTCCAGGGTTGCCTGACTGGCAGCAATCGCTTCACGCAGTCCGGCAATATCGTTAATCCGATCGTGATGCAGCCACAACAGAAACTGCTGAAACACGTCGGTGACGCACGGCGGAAAACGAATATTGAGTTCGGCCAGCACACCCAGCCGTGATTCAATCGCCGTCAGTGTCGGCAGCAGATAAGTCAGATGCTGATACTGTACGCTGACCAGACGGATGACATTACGCGCCGCTTCGCCCTCATAGACGCAGTGGGTCAGCAGCGTTTCAACATTCAACGGATATCCCGCCATCTGAATCAGGATATCTTCGCGCTCCAGCGATTTGTTCTTTGCCATTCCGCTGATCAGTTCATCACAGAGTTTGCGCGCGTTCTGAAACCAGAGATTAACGCTCTGCCCCAGCAGATGATGCATCGAAACCGGAAACACCAGCCGGTGAACCAGCGTGCTGCAAAGGATGCCCAGCGTAATCTCCTCAATACGTGAAACTACGGTGTTGATGATTGCCAACGGTGACTCAACGTCTGGAAATCCCATAATCGCTGCGCTGTAGCCAGCCAGCATAAAGATATAGCTCTTCGGCGTGCGGTCATGCAGAGAGAGCCAGAGGCAAACCGTTACCCACAGCGATACGCACAGGCTGAACAACACTGGCGACTGCACCGTTTCGGGGTAGATCAGCAGAATAAAGATGCCGCCCAGCAGCGTGCCCAGCAGGCGAAACAGCGATTTCGAGACGGTCGATGCTGCATAGAGTTGCGAGGTGACAAATACCGTGGTGAGCGCCCAGGCGGGTTTTTCGAAGTTAAGAACGAGCGCCACAGAGAGTGCGATAAACGCGGCAAAGGAGGTTTTGCAGGCAAACAAAACCGCGTTTTTGGTAAACCATTTCATCGAATGAGAGCAACCAGGAACTTTCTGAGGCGCGTATCCTGACAGATGCGCCTGCGTTTTACTCTCAGTTAAATTTTACAAATTATTACCAGCCGCATCAGGCCGGTTAAGCCCCTGCTGGCGCACCAGCGCACGGCGCTTATCCAGTAAAAAAAGGGCGCAGATAGCCTACCGTGTTCGAGAGCAAAATCACCTCTTCGGCAAGCTCAATCTTCAGCACGTCTGTCAGGTACGCTTTGCGCTGAGTCATTCGCTGCCAGAGATCGGGAAAACGACGCGCCAGCTCATCACGCAATGCCGCGTCCGCCAGTGCGACCGTATCCTCGATACTGCAGCCGCCATAACCCGGCACCGACGGGATAATATCGATCTGCAGCAGCATACCGCTTTTCAGGGTCACGGCTGAATCGGGATAGATGGGCGAGCTTAGCCACTCCTCGTCAGCCACCAGATGCCCCGGATTAAGATGCCAGCCATACTGCGCTTTCGGCAGCACCGTTTCGATAAGCGAATAGAGTTCGCCGCCGGTGATCCCGATCCGCAACTGCTCCAGCCAGCTGACCACCGCATGATAATAGGGGATCGCCAGCCGGGTCAGCCAGTCGGAGACGTTACACTGTAACTCAGAGGCTTCACTGACCACGTAAGCCGAGCGGCTGGTCAGCCCGCCTTTGTAGCCGGTGGTAAGAGAAAGCTTATCACCACGCGCAATCCGTTTATCAGACGGATAGAGCCGGGCCTGGGCGAAACGATCGCCGGTCGCGGCAATCGTCACCACCGTGTTTGGCTGCCCTTCTGCGTTCAGACGTGCGCCTAACGCCTTCTCTGTGACGCCCGGCGCTATGCTATCCAGCGCAGCCAGCATCGCGGTTGAAGCAAGATTAGCCCCCGCCTCATAAAACGCCACTTCATCGGCGCCGTTAACGCAGCGTGCACCGTTGTCAGGCGAGATAAACAATCCGGTGGCGTTTACCAGTTGCGCATCGCCGCCCGCTGCCTGCGCCGCCGAGGCATAGATGAACTGCGGCAGATCAAACATCCCTTGCTCCCTGCCGGTAAATAACTTCCAGCCCACCAGCCCGGTGCGTTCGCCTGCTACAATCCCTGCCTCTGCTAACAGCTGATCCAGGGGCTGCTCCCCCGCGCATAGGCTGGTTGGGCAGAGAAAAGACCGCCGCATGCAGACAGCGTCCCGGATTGCGGGCAAACGGCACCAGCTTGAGGTTCTCATTACCCATGATATAGGTGAGCTCGCCCTGCTGAGTCACCACCAGCAGCGCCTCCTCGAAGCGCGGAATGAATCCCGCCAGATATTCAAAATTGCTGCCGTGCTCTTTGTCGGCATAGATAATCAGTTGCACAATCTGCTGCTGTTCCATCCGCTCAATAATGGCGGCCAGACGGCGATGCAGTGTTTCATCAGACATCACAGGGCTGGCAGCACCGGGAAATGCCGGCGGTGACGGGATTGTTTCCAGGGCATAGCGATTGGCATCCATAACGCACTCCAGTGGCCAGATTGACGCGGTTTGATTTCCGTTACCAGGGTAAACCTGAGGTTTAACCTGTAGGGTGCCACAATCACACAACTTACTCGTTGCGTGTTATCAAAAGAGGGACATCCCCCCTGTAACAGAAACAAAGAAGCCCGCGCTAAGCGGGCTCTCTGTGTTATTTGATGGGCACGCCTGCATTCTCCAGCGCTTCAGCCTTTTCGGGATACAACTCCGACGTTCCGGCATTCATAATCACCGCTCCACAGCGGATGCAGTGATCGCCCTTCACATCTGGCACAACGTCCTCCGGATTACCCGTATTAAGACTGACGTCGCGCGTGGCGTACACAAACGCCTCTCCTTCACATCCCGGACACTTCATACCATGACTCTCCTGTTAAGCCTGTCAGATAAGCATAGCCGACAGGCTTTTAGCCATACACAGGAGGAGAGGTTTTTCAGGATATTGCCAGCTCATAAGCGCCATCACTCTTTGTGCCGCAGCCGCTCCAGCATAATGAGTGAATGACTGAAGATGGCGTCGGCGATGTGCTGCGGGAAATCGGGCGGCAAGGCATCGCGCACCGAGACCACTGCCTGGGGAAAGGCCTTAATAAAGAAGTCGAAGATCTGCTGCAAACTGTCACGATCAAAACTGACGCTTTTTGCCGTGGCGATAAAATGGCGCGGGAAGATTTTGTCGATCTCTGTCTTCTTCCCCTTAGTGGCACGCAGACCCATCGCCAGTTTCAGCGCTCGCTTGTTCAGACCGGTGCCGCCCAGTACCGGATAAGCGGAGATCACATCATAAAAGGGAGTCAGTCGATAACTGCCGCCGCGCTCAATAAACAGTGAGAAGTTCTTGGCGTGACCGTCGGTTGCGCCAATCAGCCACTGAAACACCTGGAACATCATAAAGCGATAGCGATCTTCGATGGCGTTGCTCGATCCCATCAGTATCTGCATGATTTCCGCAATACCCGGCCCGCCATCCGAATCATATTTGGTTGAAGATGGCAGTCCCAGCGCCTGACAGAAATCCTCCTGCGGCAGGCGAATCAACCGGGTTTTATCGCGTGACCAGCGGCGGTCGAAACGTTCTACCGCCAGGGCGCGCATCTGTCCGGCACGAATAATCGTTGCCTGCGGCACGTCGATACCGAGTGCACGGGCCAGCGCCAGACAGAGATACTCATTCTCCACACTTTCTCGCATATCCAGCGTCGCGGCCGGCTGTTTAATCTCTCCGATCGGCAGCTTAATGATGTGCGAGGTGGGCGTGGCACCGGCAGGAATGCTCCAGCCTTCATCGGTCAGCAGCAGTGCGGTTTTCTCCTGCGCTCCCGCGACCGAGATACGGAAATCGGTCTCTTCACGCAGCATCCCCAGCGGGATATCTGACTGATAGGCCGACAGCACGCTTTCGAGCCGGGTTTCATCCAGCACTTCATAGCGGGCCTGCAGTGCGGGCAGTGGCATATCGGGCGGCAGCAGCATAGTCGCCCCGACGCTGTCACGTCCCACTTCCTGCAACAGATCAAACGGCTGACGGGATTTAATCTGGTAACGTGCCACAATTCTGTCGCGAATCAACGGGCTATCCGGCAGCAGGTTATCGAAGAAGTTAATCACGGCGTGTGAGGTGAGAGCCTTAACCTGCAACGGCATCGAAAGTGACAGCGGCCTGGAGAGCGGATTACTCAGCCAGCCGGTATCATACTGAAACTCATGAGCGCCGTTTCGCTGCCGGGTGAGTACGCCTACCCGCTCGCCGTTCATCCACGCAATCAGCCTTTCCATTACCACTCATCCTCATCATGCAGCTGAGGCGCACTGGCCTCCTCTTTCTCCTGAACTTCCAGACTCAGCTCCAGCGACTGTAACAGCTTAAACAGCGTTGCCAGCGAGGTACTGTCAGGGGCATTTTCAAAGTGAGAGATGGTGGCCTGTTTCAGGCCGACCTTTTTCGCCAGTTCACTCTGGGTCCAGCCATTGCGCTGACGAATGAGCTTTAGCCGGTTTGCCAGCTGTAGCGGGCTGTATATCATGGGGTGACTCCTTCTGGATCACAGGCTGTAAGCATAGCGCAGCCGTGTTATCCCCGATAGGGTATAAAATGTCATTTATCCGCTAAAGGGGATAATAATTACTTTATACCCCATAGCGGATAATCGCACAATTATCCTTTGCAGGGGATAAACAGGAACCACGATTAAAAGAGGACGAGGATGAGCACATTTACCCTTACCCATCAGGTCAACGACGACGATCGGGAAGAGTTGCTGGCAGGACTGGGGGGCTTACAACCGGCAATTTATCAGCCGCGATAACTGGGGACCGCTGTCGGTTTCTCACAGGGACGAACAGGGAACGTTGCGCGGGGGGAGTGATCGCCGCACGCAAAGGAAACTGGCTCTGTATCGATTATCTCTGGGTGGACGAAACGCTCCGTGGCAGTGGTCTGGGCAGCGCACTGCTGGAAGCCGCAGAGCAGGAGGCGGTAAAGATGGGATGTCTCTATGCGCTGGTGGATACCTTTAGTTTTCAGGCCCTGCCGTTTTATCAGAAACAGGGTTATCAGCCGCAGATGTCCCTGCCCGATTTTCCGCAAACCGGTATGCAGCGTCATTATCTGACCAAAACGCTACGGCCAAAAGCATCACGCTGACCACAGTACAGTCAGCGTGACAGGGTCACATAATTATAAACCGGCAATGCGCCGCAGATCTGCTTCGGCACCCGGAGCCACAGCCAGGACCTGCGCGCCTTTAGTAATGCGATCGCCTTCGGTGTTAAACGGGTGGTACCAGCCGCCCGCCTCTTTCACCAGGCAGTAACCCGCCAGGCAATCCCAGGCGTGCATATAGGGTTCGTAATAACCCACGACCCGACCGGCGGCAACCCAGGCCAGCATCAGTGCGCCGGAACCAATGCGGATAAAGTTACCGCCTGCCGACAGCAGCGCTGCCACAATCTCGCCTACCTGCTGCGGGCTGACATAACTGTTGGCACCAAAACCGGTAACGTGGTTTTGCAGCGTGCGTGTGGGATCGACCTGCAGACGATGACCGTTGAGCGTCGCGCCCTGCCCCAGTGCCGCCACGTAGCACTCCTGATAGGTCGGCGCGAAAATCACCCCGATGACCGGCACATCGCCGCGCAGTACCGCGACGGAAACACACCAGCTCGGCATCCCATTGAGAAACGGGCTGGTGCCATCGATCGGATCAACCACCCAGGTGTAGTCAGACTCTCCCGCCTGCAGTCCCGACTCCTCACCCAGAAAGCCATCATCGGGAAACGCATCCCGTATACGGCTGGCGATCAGCTGCTCCACTTCACGGTCGGCAATCGACACCACATCCTGCAAATCGTACTTGGTCTCCACCACCAGCGTCTCGCGACGGTTGAAGTAAGATAACGCCGTCGCGCCACCTTCACGGGCAACGGCTTCCGCTAAAGCCAGACGCGCCATTATTTCATCATGCGATTCCATGCGAACTCCTTGAGTTAGTCAGATTAACGGGCAATCAGGGCAAGGCCCTGCGGCTTGAAGTTGACGCCGACCATGGCGGCGAGCGGCAGACGCTGTTCCATCTGCGGATCGATAATGAACAGTGCGCCCAGTTCGGTGGCAACTTCATATTCGATATGGTCGCCCAGCCAGGTGCTGTGAATGACCTCCCCCTGCAGCGCCCCCTGACCGTCGCCGGACAACGTAATAAACTGTGGTCGCACCGCCAGCTGAGCACTGCCGGTTTTTGCTCCGGCACCTCGCACCCGGAAGCGCTGATTACCCAGGCGGACCAGCGCGTCATCCGCATCCGCCTCTTCCACTTCACAGGGCAGAATATTCGCCTCCCCCATAAAGTCCGCGATAAAGACCGAATTGGGCGAATGGTAAAGCGTCTCCGGCGCACCCTGCTGGGCAATATCCCCCCTCTTTCATGACAACAATCTTATCGGAGACCGCCAGCGCCTCCTCCTGGTCATGGGTCACATAAACCGCCGTAAACCCAAGCCGCTGCTGCAGATCGCGGATGTCGGTGCGCACCCGACGGCGCAGACGCTCATCAAGGTTCGATAGCGGCTCATCAAGCAGCAGCACCTGCGGTTCCAGCACCAGCGCGCGGGCGACCGCAATACGCTGCTGCTGTCCGCCAGAAAGCTCCGACGGCAGCCGCTGCCCCTGACTCTCCAGACCCACCAGCTTCAGCCCCTCGCGCGCCCTGTCCTGCGCCTCGCGTTTGTTCATGCCCGAGGAAAGCAGCCCGTAGAGAATATTGTCGATGGCGTTCATATGGGGAAACAGCGCGTAGGACTGAAACACCATCGCCACGTCGCGCTCGTTGGCGGGCAGATGGGTGACATCTTTGCCGCCAATCAGAATCCGCCCTGCGGTGGGATGCTCCAGCCCGGCCAGCAGTCGCAGCGTGGTGGTCTTGCCGCAGCCGGATGGCCCGAGCAGCGTCACCAGCGTACCCGGATCTACGGTGAGCGACAGATCCGGCACGGCAGTAAAACCGGCAAAACGCTTTGCGACATGTTCAAACACCACCGATCCGGCGTTAATGGTCGTCATACGGCTCTCTCCTGAGTCAGAGTGGATGCAGAGGGTGCGGCAATAATCACCGCCGGTTGGGTTGCACGACGCAGGCGACGTTCGCCCACCAGCAACTGGAAGAGGCCAATGATCAGCAGCATCACCACGATCAATACCGAGGAGTAGGCAATCGCCACGCCATACTCACCGTTCTCCACCAGCCCGACAATGTACGAGGTCGCCATGTTGTACTGGGCGCTGACCAGGAAAATCACCGCGCTGATAGAGGTAATGGCCCGCACAAAGGCGTACACCAGCGCGGCGCTGATGGCCGGTTTCAGCAGCGGCAGCACCACTTTGCGCAGGGTACGGAAACTGTTTGCGCCCAGCGTCAGTGAAGCTTCATCCAGGCTTTTATCCAGCTGGCTCATCGCCGCAATACCGCCACGCACGCCGACCGGCATATTACGGAAGACAAAGCAGGCGATCAGGATCATCGCGGTACCGATGATCTCCAGCGGCGGCAGGTTATACGCCATCACATAGCTCACACCAATCACCGTGCCGGGAATGGCAAAGCTCAGCATCAGCATGAACTCAAAGGTCTGACGACCGGCAAACTTCTGTCGCACAATCAGCCAGGCGGTCAGCAGTCCGACAATGGCCGTGAGGGGCGCGGCGATCAGGGCGATCTCCAGCGTGGTCCAGAAAGAGCTCCAGGCAACGCCGCTCCAGACCAGTTGCCCCTGATTAACGCTGACGTTAAAGGCGCGAATGTAGTGATCCAGCGTCAGGTCGTTATTCAGCCCCCAGGACTGCACAAAGCCGCCAATCATGATCATGCCGTAGATCACCAGGGTGAACAGACCCCAGGGTATCACCATGCCATAGACGCTGTAGCGCACCGGACGCGGCAGCATCACATGACGGCCGCCATCGCCTTTGCCGGTGACAGTGGCGAAGCTTTTGCCGGAGAGCCAGACGCGCTGCACCAGAAAAGCGGCCAGGGTGAAGCCCAGCAGGATCATCGCCAGCACCGCCGCGCGACTCGGGTCGTTCTGTGCGCCGACCACGGAGAAGAAGATCTCCGTCGACAGCACGCCGTGACTGCCGCCCAGCACCATCGGGTTACCGAAATCGGCCATGCTTTCGATAAAGCTGATTAAGAAGGCGTTGGCCAGCCCCGGCGCCATCAGCGGCAGCGAGATGCGGGAGAAAGTGCGCCAGCGGCTGGCACGCAGGGTCTGTGACGCCTCTTCCAGTGACGGACTGACGCCCTCGACCACCCCAATCAGCACCAGAAAGGCGATGGGGGTAAAGGAGAGTACCTGGGCAATCCAGATGCCGGTCATGCCATAGAGCCAGCGGCCCGGCTCGATGCCGAACAGCGTCGCCAGCGATTCGGTGACCACGCCGGAGCGGCCAAACAGCAGGATCAGCGCCAGACCGATGACAAACGGCGGCGTGATAATTGGCAGAATGGTCAGCATCCGCAGCGCTTTTTTAAACGGCAGCGAGGTGCGCGTCGCCGCCAGTGCAAACGCCAGTCCCAGCAGCGTAGCGCCACTGGCCGTCATCAGCGCCAGTCCCAGCGTGCGCCAGGCGGTGCCGCAGGTGCCACCGGTAAAACAGCCGAGGCTCCAGATGGCGGGATCCTGCATATTGGCAATCAGTCCGTCAGGTTTAAAACTGCCATCAATATCCTGCACCGAGGCGACAAACAGGCTCAGCACCGGATAGAGCACAAAGGTCGTGACCAGCGCCACCAGCAGCACAATCGACGCCACCACAAAGGCATCGCCTCTCAGCACGCCGCGCTCCGCCAGGGCAAAGGCGAAAATCAGCAAAAATATGGTCAGCAGCAGCAGCGCGCCCGCACCCATCGCCGGTTGCCCCTGCGCCAGCGGGCCGGTGAGGTTCTCCAGCCATAACCAGTTCCAGCCACTGAAACCGATGGCATGCCCTTCCAGCACCAGAAACAGAATGCCGCAGGTGCTGAACAGCAGCAGCAGCGTGCTGCGGGTGCGGCCCGGGGGCAGAAAGGCGCTGCCAGCACAGAGCAGCCACAGCGCCACGGCGATGCCCAGCCAGCTGTGTAACGCGAGCTGCCCCAGCGCAGGCGCATTGTTCTCATCACCCCATAAGCTGAACAGCCAGTCACCCGAGAAGAAGCCCTGCTCCAGGCTATACCAGGGCAGCAGCGTCAGCGCGATGGCGCCCGCCAGCAGCGCGCCGGTTAAGCGACGATTGTGCGCATTCATAAATCACCTCGATCAGGAAGCGGACATCAGGCTTACGCCACCGCGGTCTGGCACAGACCCGGCTCAGGTGGCCGGGGCGTACCACCGTTATTGTGCGCTGGCACCAATCTCTTTATCCCAGCGGCCCAGCAGCGCTTTGCGTTTTGCTGAGTCGCCATAGGTTTTAAAGTCATAATCGATCAGCCTGATGTTCTCGAAGCGCGGTGCATATTCAGAGATCTCCGCCTTGCGGTTAGAGGGCAGCTGGAACGATTTCGCCTCTTTCATATGCGACTGTGCTTCAGCGCTAAGCGCCCAGTCATACCAGGCTTTGGCATTGGCCAGGTTTCGTGCCCCTTTGATGATCGACATCGAACCAATCTCATAGCCAGTGCCTTCACAGGGCGCGACGGGCTTAATCGGGAAGCCATCCACTTCCATCGCGACGGCATCATGCATAAAGACAATGCCGATGGTGGTTTCACCGCGCGCGGCGGCTTTGACCGGAGCAGAGCCGGACTTGGTATATTGCGAGATGTTGGCGTTGAGCTTCTTCAGGTAGTCAAAGGCTTTGTCTTCGCCCATGATCTGCACCAGCGTCGCCAGGGTGTTATAGGCCGTGCCGGAAGAGTTGGGATTGGCGATCTGAATCTCGCCTTTAAAGCCAGGGTCGAGTAAATCCGCCCAGCAGGCAGGCACTTTCTGCTTTTTCTCCGCCAGCAGTCTGGTGTTATAGCCCCAGCCCAGCGCACCGGCATAAACGCCCACGGTGCGATAACCGGAGATCTCCGCCACTTTTTGTGACCAGGGCTGTTGCTGATCGAGCAGTGGCGATTTATAGGCCTGGGTCAGCCCCTCTTCGGCGGCCTGCATATGCGGATCGCCGGTACCGGCCCACCAGATATCGGTACGGGGATTGCGTGCCTCGCTGCGGATACGGGCATAGGCTTCACCGGCAGAGAGCCGCACCATGCTGAGTTTAATATCGGGATGGGACTGGCTGAACAGCGTGGTCATCTGTTCGCACACCACCACATCGGCTGAGCAGATCATATTAAGATTGCCCGCCGCCGAGGCAGCAAACGGCACTATAGGGCAGACGATTACAGCAGCGAGCAGAGAGGAATAACGCATGGTGTTCTCCTGGGCTGGATGACGCAGGCGCGCCAGCTTTTGCACATGTGTGCAAACATATGTGCAGATTAGTACGGCGGCCCTGCTGCAGTGTCAATTTAGTTGTTAAGCAATTGTCAGTCGCTGTCACAAATTTGAAACCTTTCGCCCATCTGTATTTTTTGCACAGCCTTGCAACTTCAGGCAAACTCAGTGCAGACAATGTCAGGCGAGGAGAGAACATGCAGCAGCTAAAGGCGGTGGTGAGTGCGCAGGATGTGGCTGACCGGGCGGGCGTCTCCCGCTCAGCAGTCTCCCGCACCTTTACACCGGGGGGCCAGCGTGTCAGATGCTACCCGTCAGCGGGTGATGAAAGCGGCGGAGGAACTGGGCTATCACGTCAATCATCTGGCGCGCGGCCTGGTGCGCAACCGCAGCGGCATCGTCTGCTTAATTGCCTCCGAGGTTGACACGCCCTACCGTGCCAGCCTGGTGCGCTGGATGACCCAGTATCTGCAGGAAGCGGGAAAAGTGGCGATGCTGATTAACACTGACCGATCCGATGCGCGCGTTTCCGCCGCGCTGCAGCAGGCGATTAATTTTCGCGCCGACGCATCGATTATTCTCTCCGGCATGCCGGACAGCGGTATCACCCGGCTCTGCTACAAACATGGTCAGCATCTGGTGCTGATTAACCGCGACGAATCCCTGCCCGGCACGCTCAGTATCAACCTCGACTCCCGCCCCGCCGCAGAAATGGCGGTTAACGCGTTTGTGCGGGCGGGATGCAGCCGCATCGCCTTTGTCAATTCGCTGGCGGGAACGCCGAGTCTGCTGAAGCGCGAAGCGGATTTTCTGGCCGCCGCGCAGAAAGTGGGCGTCACGGTCCAGGTGGAGCGGTTCGGCACCACCTCTTACGAAAGCGGCCAGATTCTGGCCCAGCGTCTGCTGACGCGTAAAGTTCGCCCTGATGCGGTGTACTGTGCCACCGACCTGCTCGCCTGCGGCTTTATGGATGAGGCGCGTCACCGCTTTGCGCTGCGTATTCCGGACGATCTCTGCATCATCGGACACGATAATATCGCGCAGTCGGGCTGGGCCTCTTACAACCTCACGACTTTTGCACAGCCGGTGGAGCAATTCGCCCGCGACGCCATTGCCTGGCTGATAGAGACGGAAGCGCAACCGGAGACACTGATGCCAAAAAATGAACAGCAGCAGGAGCGGAGAATATATCCGGTAGATGTGGTCTGGCGCGGTTCGGTACGCGGCGGTTAACCGCCCTTTTTTTATTTTCTTCCGCTATGTAATTACGTCCTGAAATAATCCACAACCGATCTTACGCTTCGCTTTAAATATCCCGCCCCTGCACTGAAAAATAATCGGACGCTACTGCACAGTGTTCCGATTTTCTGTCTACGCTTTATCTGCATTATTAAGTTCTTCTGGTTTTAACTGCTCAATGAATCAGCAGTCAGATGTGACAAATATCACATTTGTGCCAGGCTTAATGTCTCAGATAACTCTGTTCAAGGAGCATACAATGGCTACACCAACTAACAAGACGCTCGATCTGGATCAATTTCCTAAACCTCCTTTTGAGGATCAGCCACAACAGGCGCCAGGCCTGGCCAGCAAAATGATCCCGGTTCCCGACCACGGTGAAACCAGCTATCGCGGCACGGGCCGACTGACCGGCCGCAAGGCGCTGATCACCGGCGGTGACTCCGGTATTGGCCGCGCGGTGGCTATCGCTTATGCCCGTGAAGGCGCAGATGTGGTGATTAACTACCTGCCGGAAGAACAGCCCGACGCCGATGAAGTGATTAAATTAATCGAAGCGGAAGGCCGTAAAGTTTTTGCTATTCCGGGCGACATTCGTTCTGAAGAATTCTGTCAGCAGCTGGTCAAAGAGGCAGCCGATAAATTAGGTGGCCTGGATATTCTGGTTAATAACGCCGGTCGTCAGCAATTTAATGAGTCCATCCGGACCCTGAGTACGGAAGATTTTGACGCGACGTTTAAAACCAACGTTTATGCGATGTTCTGGATCACCAAAGCGGCGCTGGAATATCTGCCACGCGGTGCGTCCATTATTAATACCTCGTCCGTACAGGCGTTTAAACCCAGCGATATTCTGCTCGACTATGCGCAGACCAAAGCGGCCATCGTCGCCTTTACCAAATCCCTGGCGAAGCAGCTGGGCGGCGACGGTATCCGGGTTAATGCCGTTGCACCAGGGCCGTACTGGACCGTGCTGCAATCCAGCGGCGGACAGCCGATGGAGAAAGTGAAGCAGTTTGGCGCCGACTCACCGATGGGCCGTCCGGGCCAGCCGGTTGAGATCGCCCCACTCTACGTTACCCTGGCTTCAACCGAGAGCAGTTACTCCTCCGGGCAGGTCTGGTGTTCTGATGGCGGCACCGGTACGCTGTAATCTCACTCAGGTGGCCGCATAATGCGGCCATTTTTTTGTCCCGCTTTTGCCCCGCTTAAGAAACCTCGCCACCGTGATATAAGGAAGCAGATTATGGAAAACCCTATCTTTCATTCGCCGGTCAGAAAAGAGGGCTTTGCGGGCCTGGGTGACTATGCCGCCATTGGTGAAGGCCGTTCAGTCGCGCTGATTGCGCCGGACGGTTCAATTGACTGGTGGTGTGCGCCCAATCTCGACGCAAAGCCCCTGTTTGATCGCCTGCTTGATGCCGGACTCGGTGGCTACTTCCAGATTGTCCCGCGTGCGCCTTATCAGGTCTCACGCCGCTACCGCGATAACAGCAATGTGCTGGAGACCCGCTTCGAAACCCGTGACGGTACCGTGCTGCTGACCGAATCGATTAACAGCACGCTGGCGGGCCGTCTGCCCTGGTGCGAACTGGCTCGCCGCATAGAGGGTGTCAGCGGTGAAGTGGAATTAGCAATCACCCTGCGCTTCGGCACCGCCGCCGAAACCCGTTCACCGTGGGTGGCCGATAATGAGAAAGGCAAGGTGTTTCACATCGCGGAGATCATGGCGATGTTGCGCACCAGTGAAGATATTCAGATCACAGAGCTGGATGACGAGCAGGTCTGCGCTACGCTGCGTACCTATGCCGGTTCCCGCTCGCTCTGCGCGCTGCTGGTGACCGAGAAAGAGCCGCTGGCGGTGCCGCCGCTGGAGGCTATCGATCAGCGGATTGAAACCAGCCACACCGGCTGGACCAGCTGGGTGGAGAGCCTGAGTTATGAGGGCCGCTACCCGACGCTGGTGAAGCGCTCAGCCCTGTCGCTGAAGTTTCTCTGGTACTCTCCGACCGGCGCACTGGCTGCTGCTGCCACCACCTCCCTGCCGGAGGGGATCGGCGGCGAAAAAAATTATGATTACCGCTACGCCTGGGTGCGCGATGCCTGCCTGATTATTAAAGCCTTCGTCTATCTCGGGGCGCTGGAAGATTGTAAGGCGGCCTTTTCCTGGCTGTCGCAGACTATCATGCGCCATGGCGTCAGGCTGCGCGCCTGCTATGCCCTGAATGGTGATGAAGTCCCCGCCGAGCGTTATCCGCCGCTGAGCGGCTATCAGAACTCTCAGCCGGTGCGGGTCGGCAATAATGCCCGCGACCAGCTGCAGCTCAGTATGTATGGCGACATGCTGGTGACAGCCCAGCATTTTATCGAGGCGGGACACGTGCTGGATATCACCACCTCGCGCATGCTGGGCGAGCTGGCGAACTGCTGCGCCGATCACTGGCGGCAGAAGGATTGCGGCATCTGGGAGCTGCCGGAGTTGCAACACTACACCCACTCCAAAATGGCCTGCTGGATGGCGCTGGATCGGGCGGTGGCGCTGGCAGAAAGCCAGCATATCGAACCGACCTGGCTGGGACGCTGGCAGCGGGAACGTGACCGTATCCGCGACTGGATTGAGTCTCACTGCTGGTCAGAGCAACAGCAGGCTTATCTCTTTTACGCCGGCAGTGACGATCGCCTCGACGCGTCGCTGGCGCTGGTTCACAGCTACGGCAACGCGGTCAATCCGCAGCGGATGCTCTCGACCTACCGTGCTATCCGGCAAAAACTGGGTGACGGCAGCGCCATGCTCTATCGCTACAGCGGGGTAAGAGAAGAAGAGAGTACCTTTCTCGCCTGCGCCTTCTGGCTGGTGGAAGCCTGGGCAGAGATGGGTGAGGCGGATGAGGCAGAACAGGCGATGCAGGAGATCCTGGCTACACTGAACGGCCACGGTAATGTCGATATCTTCAATGAGATGTATGACGTCCGCAGCCAGAGCTGGCGCGGCAATATGCCACAGGGGCTGAGTCATCTGGCGCTGATCTGCGCGGCGCAGGCGCTATCGGAATCGCAGGCGCCTGCGTGATGTGAGATGTTGCGGTGAGAAAAGTGGCGAATCCGGCGCCCTATTGCAGCCTGAAACGCGGATCGAAGAAAAATGGCTCTACCACCACCTTACTGATGATGCCAGCCGCTGCCGGATGACGGGGATTGAACAGTGCATTCCACTCACCGGTCAGCGTGCTCGGCACCTTCAGCACCAGGCCGTTATCCGGGCTGGCAAGCCAGTCGTCACCAATTTGCCGCGTGGACGATGGCGCAGGATCGGCCTGCCAGTCATCGGGTAGTGCCTCCAGCGAGAGCTCGGTAATCAGCGATTCAGGGACGCTAATCGACAGCATTGAGTAGTCGTGTGACAGATCCTGAATGGTGAGATGAACCAGCGCCTCAAGTACACAGAGCGCCCGGCTTGATCCCATATAGACACAGACCGTTCCCACGGAATTCCAGCGCCCCCCCGTAAGTGCGGGCACCAAAACCATCAAAGGCGGTTATCGCATACTCACTCTTCACCAGGCGAAAGAAACGTACTGCCATCAGGTAATCACGCCATGCTCAAGCTGGCCAATCAGGTTAATCACCGCTTCTGCACCCGCCACCGTGGTGGTCATCTCCGCCGGTTTCTTACCGCCCAGCGCTTTGGCGGGCGTTTCCAGCCACTGCACCAGACGCTGCCTGTCGTCGCGGAACAGTTTACTGGCGGCAGAGAGGACGCGGATCAGCATGTAGATCCGTCCGCTCTGATCGGGCGAAAAGGTCTGCTGCGGATCTTTAACTTTGCGGTTGTAGGTGGTGCGATCAATGCCCGCCAGACGGCACAGCCAGCCCTCGTCAAAGGTGGACAACGACGCCGTGCGTTTCAGCACGCCGCTGCTGAACCCTACCGCAATACGCTGGTGCGCATCAGGCAGTGTTTCCGGCAGATTCAGGGCATGCAGCAGCGAATTGTCGCGACGATGCTGAGCGGGTGTGTAGATGGCGATAGACATAGCAGCCTCCTGTTCATTTGATTTTTATTTTAGCGCAAATGAACAGGCGGTGCCAGCTTTACCCCGTCGCTGAGCAAGCGTGATGCCTGTTACTCAGGCTTCTCCTGCTGTAACGCCTGCAGAATCTGCCACGCCGCCTTTATACGCAGCGGATTAGGGTAATTCTTGTTGGCGAGTATCACGACGCCGCTGTTCCTCTCAGGAATAAAGGCGATATAGGCACCAAATCCATTGGTTGCACCGGTTTTATGCACCCAGCTGGCGCTCTGCGACGGCCCGACCGGATTGAGCAGCGTTGCCGGGCGGGGTTGCAGCGCAACACCATTATCGCTGTCGCCCATCAGCGTGTCGGCAGTCACCGGCCAGTCGTAGATCTCCCAGCCCAGTCCCTGAAACAGAGTGCCGACTTTGAAGTAGCGCGCCTGCGCGGTGCGAATGGCATTACGCAGCACGGCATTCCCCGAAGAGAGGCGGTTAGGATCCACATTTGCCTGCATAAAGGTGAGCATGTCACGCGCGGTGGATTTAACGCCGTAGGCTTCTGCATCCAGCATGCCAGGTGAAACCCGTACCGGCTGGCCATTTTTATAGCCCCAGGCGTAGTCCAGCATCATCGAGGGCGGCACGGTGATATAGGTGCGCGTCAGACGCAGTGGCTGAAACACATTTCGCGCCATCGCCTGCTCATAATCGCCCTTTACCATCAGCGAACCAAACAGACCGATGCTGGCGTTAGAGTACTGCCGCAGCGTGCCGGGCGCTGACTCTGGCTGCCATTCCTGATAGAAACGCAGCAGCGAAGCCTGATCGGTGACATCATCCGGCAACTGTAGAGGCAAGCCGCCCGCGGTATAGGTCGCCAGATGCAGCATCCGCACCGGACGCCACTGCTCACCGGTCAGCTGCGGCCAGTACTTCTGCACCGGATCGTTAAGGCGTATTTCGCCGTTGCGGATCATGACGCCAGCCAGGGTGCCGGTAAAGGTTTTGCTCACTGAACCCAGCTCAAACAGCGTGTTTTCCGTGACCCGGCGGCGTGATTCGAGATCGGCCACGCCGAAGTTCACAAACTGCGCCCGGCCTTTGTAAAGCACCGCCACCGACATGCCGGGGATCTCCTGCTGCTCCATCAGCGGTTCGATCGCGGCTTTAACCAGAGAAGTAACCTGCTGTGAAGAGAGATCGGCGGCGACACAGCTGGCAGAAAGAGAGAATAACGCGAGATAAAACAAAGACTTTTTCATTGGCAACTAAGGGATTCTTCACTGAATTAAATTATTTACACTGGTCGGCACAGGCCTGCACGCACATCTGAGCCTGAGAACTGCAGCCACCGTTGTCCCGGGTGTTGCAGTGCGATTGTTCTGTGTAGCAGTTGGTCTGACAGGCGGAGACATCGCAGCGGGCAGCGACGGGCGTCAGCTGTGCCAGGGGCGCGCGGGCCGGAAAAAGCAGTGCGGGCTGAGCGAAGGCGCTGCTGCCCAGTAATCCGGACAGCAGCAGGCTGATGATCATTTTCATAAGAGTTCTCCAGAGGGACGCTGCACTAAGTATGGCCAGTCTGGCGCGCCCCGTCAGAGAAATCTAATCAAATTGAGACCACAGGGGGATGTTGAGTGACATTAATCACGCCACGGCTGTAGATATCGTTGAGCCGGGCAATGTAACGCTGGGTGTCATGCTGATCTTTGATGCGCAGAATCGCCGCCTCACCTTTCTCCTGCAGCATCTCAGGACGTTCGATAATAGCGAGCAGTATCGATTTCAGCCCCTCCACCAGCGACTGGCGTAGCTGCGTTTTCTGCTCTGGCGAGGTAATACTGTATTCACGGTCAGCGTTCAGCGGACTCGCAATCACCCAGCCTGCACTGGCGGGATTAATCTCTGGCAACGCGCGCACGTTGCTGGTGATTACCGGGCAGCCGTTAGCCTGCATCTCCAGTACCGAGAAACCGTACGTCTCCTGCCAGGTCGGTAGCAGTCCGGCATCGCTCTGGCCGAACAGCTGCATCAGGGCGCCGTTATCCATCTGTGCATGATGCGTGAAGCAGCGATAGCGTTTGATGCGGTTCTCAATGCCACTATAGAACGTCTCATCATCCTGGAACTGGCGGTGCGCCACGTTACGACGCTTGGCGAGATCGCCAATCAGCTGCACATCCAGCTGCGACTCTTCCAGTTTGCGCTCTTCAATCAGCTCACTGATCGCCAGCACAACTTCAGCCCCGCCTTTGCGGTAGAACTCGTTACCGGCAAAGGTCAGTTTCAGAATACCGGGCTGACGCGGCGTTTTCTGCTGGACAAACAGCTTCTGCGGCGGATGCAGCACCAGGGTTTTACGGCGGATTTGCTGGGCAATATCCGGCCTGAACAGTTTCATCTGAATGTTCAGGGTGGCATCTGAGATGGCAATCAACCCCAGGCAGTTATCTTTTAACAGATAAGGAATGAGGCGTTTCAGCTCGGGGTTGTCCTGCTTGGCGACGCCCGCCACCGGCAGCACACGCGGCAGCTCCGTTTCAAACGACGCGACCCACTTCTGATGGGTTATCGCCACTTCATTGAACAGATGCAGGATGTCAGCCCGCGATGCCCCTGAAAAAGGCACAGGCTGAAAGACAAAGGTTTTATTTTTTTTGAGCAATCGGGTTCGTAGCGGATTAATAAAGTAGAACAGATTGCTCTTTTTCAGATTGATATATTCGTTATCCGGATTAACTAAGATATTACGCTGCTCCGGATACTGGTTATTCGTGATTCCAATTTTCATGTTCGCCTTCCAGAGTCCTTGTGTCCGGAGTGATCTATATCACGTGATCGTGACTGGCGGGTCTGAGCAATATCCTAAAAGCCCGTAATGACGCGGCATGAACGCTTTTGCTAATGATTGCGCACGGTGCTAAAACAGACACAGTTGTGTCTGGTTATGAATTTGCATTTTTTATTAACAGGTGTGTTTAACTGTGTCAGGCTAACCCCTTATTGAATATAACGATTATTTTCCGGGAAATATTCGCGCCAGTTGTTATGTAAATGTTTAATTAATTGTCAGGAATATTAGCGAAGCGGATGAGGATTTTAGTTAATAACTTTTAAAGTAATAAGAATGACCATGCTAAAAAGTACCTGGCGCGTTCCACTGGCTGATGATTAACACAAACACAGACGGGCGTTAATGAAACAAATGATGCAGCACGGTTATATCCGCACCCTTTTTTGCACGCCTGTTTGCCACAATTCAGTGCAACAGTTTAAGAGGATGGCGGGTGCCATGCGCCTCAAATAATGCATTAAGCCTATGATTTACATAATTATTTAAATAAGGCACCCTACAGCCCCCCTCTCTGGTACAAAAGTTGCAGGAAGTGACGTATGCAGACAGGAGAGCATTATGAAAGCAATCGTGATTGGTGGCGGTATAGGCGGCATGAGTAGTGCCATTGCGCTGGAGAAATCCGGAATTGACGTTGAGGTCTTTGAAGCCATAAAGGAGATGAAGCCCGTCGGCGCGGCGATTTCCATCTGGCCCAACGGTGTTAAATGCCTGAATGCGCTGGGCATGAAAACCGCGCTGCGTGAGCTGGGCGGGAACATGGCCTATATGGCCTATCACGATGGCACCACCGGCGCGCCCCTGACCCGCTTCAGTATGGCGCCGCTGGTGCAGCAGGTTGGCGAATATCCCTGTCCGGTGGCGCGGGCAGAACTGCAGGCGATGCTGATTGATACCTTCGGGCGTGAACGGGTGCAGTTTGGTAAGCGGGTGATCCAGGTCGAGCAGACCGGCAGTGGCGTGATTGCCACCTTTTCCGACAACACTCAGGCCACCGGCGATTTCCTGATTGCCGCCGATGGCACCCATTCGGTGATCCGCGAGTATGTGCTGGAGCAGAAGCTGGAACGACGTTACGCCGGTTACGTTAACTGGAATGGCCTGGTCACTATAGATGAGAGGATTGCGCCCGCCGATCAGTGGACCACCTTTGTCGGTGACGGCAAGCGGGTGTCGCTGATGCCGGTCAGCGGCAATCGATTCTACTTCTTCTTTGATGTGCCGCTGCCGAAAGGGCTGCCGCAGGATCGCAGCACGGTGAAAGCGGACTTAACCGGCTATTTTAAGGGCTGGGCGGAGCCGGTACAGCAGCTGATCGCGGCAATCAATCCTGACACCACCAATCGGGTTGAGATCCACGACATCGAACCTTTCAGCCGCTTTGTTAAAGGACGTGTGGCCCTGCTGGGCGATGCCGCCCACAGCACCACGCCCGATATCGGCCAGGGCGGCTGCGCGGCGATGGAAGATGCCGTGGTACTGGCCTCGACGCTGGCTTCTCATTCACTGGGTATTGAAGATGCACTGCTGCGCTATCAGGCGCGACGGGTTGAACGGGTAAAAGATCTGGTGCTAAAAGCGCGCAAACGCTGTGACGTCACCCATGCGCGCGATCCGGCAATCACGGAAGAATGGTATGACTCTCTGAAAAGCGAAACCGGTGAACGGGTGCTGGCCGGAATGTGCGAAACCATTGAAGGTGGCCCGCTGGGCTAACACGAATAAAACCGGGCTGTCAGCGCGACCAGCGCGTGACAGCCCGTTCTGCTATGAATCCGCCAGACCACGATTTTTCAGCATGGGCTCCAGCTGCGGAGGCCCGCCCCGCCAGCTTTCATACAGTGTTTTGAGATCGCTGCTGTTCCCCCCGGGACAGAATTTTCTGTCGGAAGAGGTCGCCGTTCTCGCGCGTCAGTCCGCCCTGTTCCGCAAACCACTGATAGCCATCGTCGGCGAGCATCTGCGTCCAGATATAGGCGTAATAACCTGCAGCATAGCCACCGCCCCAGATGTGCTGGAAATAGCTGGAACGATAGCGCGGCGGCACCGCCGTCAGCGCCAGATTATCGCTCTGTAACGCCTGCTGCTCGAATCCCTCCACGCTTTGCGGCGCGGAATCACGGTTAAGGCTGTGCCAGTGCAGATCCAGCAGCGCGGCAGCCAGCAGCTCGCTCATCTCGTAGCCTTTGTTGAACGTGGCGGCCCGGACGATTTTTTCATGCAGCTCAGCGGGCATCAGCGCCTGAGTCTGATAGTGGCGAGCGTAGTTGCGGAACACCGCTGGCTCGCTGGCCCAGTGCTCGTTGATCTGCGAAGGAAACTCAACGAAATCGCGCGGGGTTTCCGTTCCCGACAGGCTCGGATAGCGCTGGCTGGCAAACAGACCGTGCAGCGTGTGGCCGAACTCGTGAAACATCGTGATGACGTCGTCCCAGCTCAGCAGCGCCGGTTCACCGGCTGGCGGTTTGGTGTAGTTACAGACGTTGTAGATCACCGGTTTGCTGTCGAGCAGCGTGGACTGGTTGACTAAGTTGCTCATCCAGGCGCCGCCGCCTTTGCTGTCGCGCTTAAAGAAGTCGGTGTAAAACAGCGCCAGCGGGGTCTCATCGGCGTCAAAAATCTCATAGACCTGGACGTCGGGATGGTAAACCGGCAGATCCTGTCGCGGCGTGAAACGGATGCCATAGAGCTGCGTCGCCGCCCAGAACACGCCATTCTGCAGCACCGAATTCAGTTCAAAGTAGGGCTTAATCTGGCTCTCATCCAGATCGTAACGGGCACGCCGCACCTGTTCGGCATAAAAACGCCAGTCCCAGGCCTGCAGGGTAAAATCGCCCTGCTGCTGATCGATAGTCTGCTGGATTGCCGCCGCTTCACGCTCCGCACGACCGCGCGCGGCAGGCACGATGTTATGCATAAACGCCAGCGCCGCCTTAGGCGTTTTGGCCATCTGATCCTGTAGCTTCCACTCGGCATAGCTGGCAAATCCCAGCAGCCGCGCCTGCTCGGCCCTGACCTGCGCCAGACGTAACACCAGCTCGCGGGTGTCGTTCTCATCGCCTTTTTCAGTGCGCGTCACGCCCGCCTTAAACAGCGCTTCACGGGTTGCGCGATCGGCCAGGCTCTGTAGTGCGGGTTGCTGGGTGGTGTTTTGCAGCACCAGCAGCCAGTGCTTTTCCAGTCCGCGTGCCTGCGCTTCCGCCTGCGCCACCGCCAGATCGGCCGGTGAGAGTCCCGCCAGCTTCTGCAGATCATCGACGACCAGCCCGCCCGCTTTAGTGGCGGCCAGCAATTTGTTGGTGAAGCGGGTACCGAGGCGGGCCGCTTCCTGATTCAGTGTCTTGAGCTGCTGTTTCTGCGCTTCCGGCAGATTAGCCCCCGCCAGTTGAAAGCGCTGCCAGATCACCTCGACCAGCCGTTTTGATTCGGCATCCAGTTTAGCGCGCTGCAGATAGACCGCATCGAGCCGCGAAAACAGCGGGCGGTTAAGCATGATGTCATCGTTGAGCGCGGTGAGCTGAGGCGCAATTTCCTCATCCACCTGCTGCAGATACGAGCTGGTATGCGCCGAGGTCATGGCACTGAACACCAGATTCACCCGGTTGAGCAGCTGTCCGCTCCTCTCCAGCGCCTCATAAGTGTTGAAAAAGCTGGGCGTGTCGCTGTTCAGTGCGATCGCCTCGATCTCCTGACGCTTCTCCTCAATGCCCGCCTGCAGCGCGGGCAGAAAATCCTGCTCCTCAATCTGGTCAAAAGGAGGAGTCTGGTAAGGCAGTGTGCTGACGCTAAAGAAGGGATTCTGACGGGCGTTCATGGTTCGCTCCTGGTGGGCATCGCAAAGTCTTATCCTGACAGGTTGCCGCGAAAGCGACAACTCAGGCGACGTGCTGCTGATAAACGCTGATGATTTCACCGGCAATCGCCACCGCAATCTCGGCGGGCAGCTTGCCTTTGACGTCCGGCAGGCCAATCGGACAGCGCAGGCGCGCCAGCGGTTCGTTCGCCACACCCTTGCCCGCCAGCCTGTAGCGGAAACGCTGGTTTTTCGTTTCAGAACCGATCACCCCGGCATAGCGGAAATCGCCGCGCTTCAGCACCGCCTCGCACAGTTCGAAGTCGAGGGGATGATGATGGGTCATGATGATGAAGTAGCTGCCTGCGGGTGCCTGTGCTACGCAGTCGAGCGGATCGTCCGGCTGCAGCGTCACCACGCCAGCCGGAACGTGGCTGAACTGCGCCGGGCGACTGTCGATCCAGTTTATGTGACAGGGTAACGTTGACAGCAGATTGACCAGCGCCTGTCCCACATGGCCTGCGCCAAAAAGGTAGATCTCCGGCTGCGCCTGCAGCAGCGGCTCAAACAGCAGCGTGGTTTTGCCGCCGCAGCACTGTCCGAGCCGCGCGCCAAGGCTGAAATCCTCGGTGTGTGGCGCAGTCGCCCCGCTCTGCAGCATCGCCCTGGCCTGGGCGATGCACTCAAACTCAAGATGACCGCCACCGATGGTGAGATAACTCTCCTGCTGCGTCACCACCATTTTGCTGCCGCTGTCGCGCGGCACCGAACCATGCTCACTGAGCACGGTGATTAATACGCAGCTCTGACGTTTTTCACGCAACTGATGCAGCACGCCAATCCAGTCATGATAAATCATCAACCCCTCCCGCCAGGCGCTGCACGCCCCAGAATATGCGCTCCGGCGTGGCGGGCGCGTCCAGCAGTGGGTGCTGCCGGTAATCGGAGACGCTGGCGACCGCATCCTGCAGGGCACACCAGGCGGCGATGCCCAGCATAAACGGCGGTTCACCAACGGCCTTGGAGTGGAACACCGTGTCTTTAGGGTTTTTGCGGTTCTCCAGCAGCGTGACCCGCAGGTCCGCCGGAACGTCGCTGATGGCAGGAATTTTGTAGCTCGCCGGGCCATCGGTCAGCAGCTGGCCTTTATCACTCCACACCAGCTCTTCGCAGGTGAGCCAGCCGACGCCCTGTACAAAGCCTCCTTCAACCTGGCCGATGTCGATGGCCGGATTCAGCGACGCCCCGACGTCATGCAGAATGTCGGCGCGCAGCAGGCGGGATTCACCGGTTAAGGTATCAATCACCACTTCACAGCAGGCTGCACCGTAAGCGTAGTAATAGAACGGCGTCCCGCGTCCCGCGACCCGGTCGTAATGAATCCCCGGCACGCGGTAGTAGCCGGTGGCGGAGAGCGGCACCTGATTCAGCCACGCCAGCTTCGCGACCTCGGCGAAGGTGTAATGTTTATCCCCGGCGCGCACGACCCCGTTGCGGAAGCTCACTGCCGCCGCGTCGCACTGGTGTAGCTCGCAGAGCATGGCGGTCATGCGATCGCGCAGGATCTCAGCACCATTCTGGGCCGCTTTGCCATTGAGGTCAGCCCCGCTGGAGGCCGCGGTTGGCGAGGTGTTGGGCACTTTGCCGGTGTCGGTAGCGGTGATCTGAATTTTATCGATCTCAATCTGCAGCACTTCGGCGACAATCTGAATCACCTTGGTGTTCAGGCCCTGGCCCATCTCGGTGCCGCCGTGGTTAAGCTGCACCGTGCCGTCGGTGTAGATCAGAATCAGCGCCCCCCGCCTGATTGAGAAAGCTGGAGGTAAAGGAGATGCCGAATTTTACCGGCGTCAGCGCCAGACCGCGTTTCAGCAGCGGACTGCGGGCATTAAACGCCTTAATCTCCGCGCGGCGAGCCTGATAGTCGCTGCTCTGCTCCAGCTGTTCGGTAATCTCATCCAGCAGGTTATCCTCTACCTGCTGGTGATAATGAGTGATGTTGCGATCCTGCTTGCCATAGTAGTTACGCTTGCGCAGCGCCAGCGGATCCAGCCCGCGCTCACGGGCGATGTGATCCATGATCTGTTCAATCGCCACCATACCCTGCGGCCCGCCAAAACCCCGATAGGCGGTGTTCGAGGCGGTGTTCGTGCGGCAGCGATAGCCGGTTACCCGTGCATCCCCGAGATAATAGGCGTTATCGGCGTGGAACATGGCACGATCGACAATCGATCCGCTAAGATCCAGCGAATAACCGCAGTTTCCGGCCAGATCGATTTTGATGCCGCACAGACGCCCATCCTCTTCAACGCCCGCTTCGTAGCGCACAAAGAACGGATGGCGTTTGCCGGTGACGCGCATATCGTCGCGACGTGAAAGCCGCATCTTCGCCGCCCGGCCGGTCTGGCGCGCCACGATTGCACAGAGACAGGCGACACCGGCCGCCTGCGTCTCTTTACCACCAAAGCCACCGCCCATCCGGCGCATATCTATCGTCACCTGATTCAGGCTGATGCCCATTACTTCCGCCACCAGTTTCTGCACTTCGGTGGGGTTCTGGGTTGAGGAGAAGACCTGCAACTGCTGATCTTCACCGGGAATAACCATTGCCGTCTGGGTTTCCAGATAGAAATGCTCCTGGCCGCCAATGTGAAACGCCCCACTGACCCGGTGCGGCGCACGCGCCAGGGCCGCTTCCACATCACCGCGCTGGTGAATGTGAGGTTCCTGCACAAAGCTGCCCTGTGCCAGCGCCTGTTCCACATCCAGCAGCGGTTCCAGCACCTCATATTCAATTACCGCAGCGGCCGCGCCAAGACGCGCAGCCTCGGGGGGATTCCGCCGCCACCGCGATCACGATCTGTCCCAGATACTCTACTTTGTCATGGGCCAGCAGCGGGTCGCCCGGCTCCAGCGGCCCGACATCATTGATGCCCGGCACATCCTGCCAGGTCAGGACGCTGACGACGCCGGGAACGGCATAACAGGGCTGAACATCAATATGCAGGATGCGCGCATGAGCATACTCACTCAAGCGCGGACAGAGATGCAGCAGACCCGGCAGCTCCGGCTTATCGTCGATAAAACGCGCCTCGCCGGAGACATGTTTTTCCGCGCTCTCATGGCGGTTACTGCGACCGACGCCGCTCTGTAAATCAGCGGCATACTGCGCCTTAATGACCTCTTCGTTGAGTTCAGGACGGTTATGAGACATAGCGGGCCACCTCGATACAGGTTATTTCGCCGTTGTGGCGATGCCAGTAGCGTCGCAGTAGGTTGCGTGCGACCTGCAGACGATAGTCACTGCTGGCGCGGAAATCGGAGAGCGGCTGGAAATCCTCTGCCAGCGCCGCGGCTGCGCGTGACACTGTCACGGCATTCAGCGGCTGACCGATGAATGCCTGTTCACAGTGACGGGCACGCTGCGGTGTTGCCGCCATGCCGCCAAAGGCGATGCGGGCACTGCTGACTACGCCCTGTTCAATCTGCAGATTAAAAGCGGCGAACACGGCGGAGATATCATCGTCCAGCCGTTTGGACACTTTCCAGGCCACAAAATCAGGTGACACCGTCACTTTATCGATGCGAATGGCGCGAATAAACTCCCCTTTTTCGAGCCGGGTCTGGCGATAGCCGGTAAAGAACTGATCCAGCGGCAGGCTGCGCTGCTGCTCACCGCGCTGTAACAACAGGCTGGCGTTCAGGGCCAGCAGCACCGGCGAGGCGTCGCCAATGGGGGGAAGCGTTGCCGATGTTGCCGCCTAATGTGCCCTGCAGACGGATTTGCAGCGAGGCAAAGCGTTGCAGCATCTCGCTGACGCCGGGAATGCGGCTGGCAAGAAATTCGCTGACCTGCTGCAGCGAAGCCCCTGCGCCCAGCAGGTAGTGGTCATCAAATTCGCTGCAGACTTTGAGCGCGGCAACCTGCTCCAGCGCAATCAGCAACGGTATTCTTTTATGCTGCTGGGTAATCTGCAGGCTGAGATCGGTGCCACCGGCAATCAGCCTCGCCTCGGGATGTGCCAGATAGATCGCCGCCAGCTGAGCCGGGGTTTTGGGCAGGAAGCAACGGCGGCCCTCACCCCCTAATTCCTGCATCTCCGGGGCTGCCAGCGCCTCAAGCCGCTGCACGGTTGCGGCGGCACCTTGATCGAACTGGTCTGTCACCGGCTGCGAGCAGAGCTGTTCGGCGGCGGCCATAATCGGCCGGTAACCGGTACAGCGGCAGAGGTTGCCCGCCAGCGCAGTTTCCGCCTGATGGCGATCCCAGCCCGAAGCGGTTTTTTGCAGGCTGAACAGCGACATCACAAAGCCCGGCGTGCAGAATCCGCATTGCGAACCGTGGCAGTCGACCATCGCCTGCTGCGCCGGATGCAGTGCGCGGCCGTGACGCAGATCCTCAACCGTAATCAGCTGCTTGCCCTGTAACGCGGAGACCAGCGTCAGGCAGCTGTTGACCGTTTCATACTGCATTGTTCCCCCGACGGCTTTGCCCAGGGTCACACTGCAGGCGCCACAGTCGCCAGATGCACAGCCCTCTTTGGTGCCAGGGCGTTGCTGACGGGTGCGCAGGTAGTTGAGCACCGTGAGGTTGGGGTCGAGCGCGTCCTCGCTGACCAGCTGGTTATTTAACAGAAACTGGATCATGCGGCTTGCTCCTGTGCGTCGCGCTGCCAGACCGGACGACCGGCTACCCAGGTCTGGGCAATATTGCGGTCGTCGCCGAGCGTCATTAATACAAACAGTTTTTCCCAGATATCTTTGCTGTTGCCGATGCGCAGTTGCTGCAGGGCAGAAACCGCCGGGTCCAGCACCACAAAGTCTGCTTCTTTACCGATGTTGAAATTTCCGATCACGTGGTCGAGATCCAGCGCGCGCGCCCCGCCCAGCGTGGCGTGATAAAAGGCTTCGGCCGCGCTGAGCCGGTAGTGCTGCAGCTGGCCCACCTTGTAGGCTTCGCCCAGGGTCTGCAGCATATTAAAGGTGGTGCCCGCCCCGACATCGGTGCCGATCCCCACTTTTACCCCCCTGCTGCCAGCTGCGTTTCAGGTTAAACAGGCCGCTGCCGAGAAACAGGTTTGAGGTGGGACAGAAAGCAATGGATGAATCGGTATCGTGCAGACACTGCCATTCGTTCTCTTCCAGATGCAGACAGTGAGCAAAGACGCTGCGGCGGCCGGTCAGCTGGTGATGATGATAAACATCCAGATAGCCTTCACGCTCCGGGAACAGTTCTTTGACCCAGGCGACCTCCTGCGGGTTTTCGCTGAGATGGGTATGCAGCCAGGTATCCGGGAACTCCTGACGCAGCTGCTGCACTTTTTCCAGCAGCTGTGGGGATGAGGTCGGCGCAAAGCGCGGCGTCAGGGCGTAGCTCAGGCGTCCGCGCTGGTGCCAGCGCTCAATCAGCGCCCGGGTCTGCTGGTAGCTCTGTTCAGGGGTTTCGATCAGGTTGTCGGGCGCATTGCGATCCATCATCACTTTCCCGGCAATCAGCCGCATGTTCAGCGCTTCGGCGGCGCTGAACAGCGCCTCCACCGATTGCGGATGGACGGTACCAAACACCAGCGCGCTGGTGGTGCCGTTGGAAAGCAGCTGATGCAGGAAGAAGGCGGACATCCGCGCAGCATGATCGGGACAGTGATACTGCGCTTCAACCGGGAAGGTGTAGTGATTCAGCCACTCCAGCAGCTGCTCGCCAAATGCGCCAATCATCTCTGTCTGCGGATAGTGAATGTGGGTATCGACAAAGCCCGGCACGATCAGTCTGCCGCGCAGGTCGATGACCGGATGCCCCGCCAGCATCGCCTCGCTATTCTCCCAGCTATCCAGCCCCACTACGCATCCATCACGCAGCAGCAGCACCGCATCCTCAAGATAGCGGGCCTGGCCGGCCAGGTCGTCGGGACGATCCACCACGCCGGTAAAGTCAAAGAAGCTGGCGCGTATCGCCGTGTCGGTTGCTGAAAGCATGGGTAGTCCTTTCTGAAAGCGCGATGTTATATCTGCAGATGATTATCTGAATAATCCTTTGCAACCTGCGTGCCAGAATTGAAATAGAATAAATTCTTTAAATATCAGTTAAATAAGCTAAACAGAGGGAAGTTGCGCAACAAACAAGGACTGAGATGGCGTAGCAACCGTTTGCGGAACGGATGCAAACGGTTGCTACGCAATATTGCGCGCCCTGGTCATTTTGAGTATGGCCGGTTACCCGCAAACCTGCCCTTTAACGGTGCAATCTGCCCTGAAAAGGCGCAGCTGGCTACCCGTTAAAATCCGTTTACAGGTCAGGCAGTTTTTCCACGCGCAGAAGCGGAAATGAAATGCTATGGTGAAGCCATCGACTCTGAAAATGGCATAAGGAACAGTGAGATGATTATTTTTGTCACCGGTGCGACCGCCGGTTTTGGTCAAAGCATCACCCGTCGCTTTATTGAGAATGGTCATAAAGTGATTGCCACTGGACGACGGGCTGAACGTTTAAAAGCGCTGAAGGAAGAACTGGGCGAGAATATTTATACGGTACAGCTCGATGTGCGTAACCGTGCCGCCATCGAAGAGGCGGTGGCGCAGTTACCGGCGGAATGGCGCAATATCGACGTGCTGGTCAACAACGCCGGTCTGGCGCTGGGCGTCGAACCGGCGCACAAAGCCAACGTCGAAGACTGGGAAAACATGATCGACACCAACACCAAAGGCCTGGTCTATATGACCCGCGCCCTGCTGCCACAGATGGTGGAGCGTGATGTCGGTCATATCATTAATATCGGATCGATTGCCGGCAGCTGGCCCTATGCCGGCGGCAACGTCTACGGCGCCACCAAAGCCTTTGTGCGCCAGTTCAGCCTGAATCTGCGAACCGATTTACACGGCACCGCGCTGCGCGTGACCGACATTGAACCGGGTCTGGTCGGCGGCACAGAGTTTTCCAACGTGCGCTTTAAGGGCGATGATGACAAGGCGGGTCAGGTCTACGAAGGGGCTACCGCCTTAACGCCGGAAGATGTGACAGAAGCCGTATACTGGGTGGCCACACTGCCTAAACATGTCAACATCAATAGCCTTGAGATGATGCCGGTCAGCCAGACGCTGGCGGGGCTGAAAGTGCATAAACCTTAACTCCCTGCAGCGCCAGCCCTCACGGCTGGCGTTACCCGCGCCCCCAACCCATGACGATAATCAGCATGCCGCTGAATGCGATCAGAGCCCCGCTCCAGTCCCACACACTTAACTTCACGCCATCCACCACCCGCAACCAGAGCAGCGCGGTAAGCACATAGACGCCACCGTAGGCGGCATAAACCCGTCCGCTGGCCGCGGGATGCAGCGTCAGCAGCCAGACAAACAGCGCCAGACTTGCTGCCGCAGGGAGTAGCAACCAGACTGAGCCGCCTTTTTTCAGCCATAACCACGGCAGAAAGCAGCCGGTAATCTCCGCCAGCGCGGTAATAAAAAACAGCACGGCGGTTTTAATCAGCATCCTTACCTCTCCTTAACGTAAACAAACGACTCACTGCTGGTGAGCAAAGAAACGGCGATGATATACTAAGAGCCAGGCCCATCAGGCTGTTTTATTTGTCCGTCTGAACCTGGGCAGTGCTCATCCTCCTCACGTACACCCTGTACGCGCCGGTTGTCATGCGCTGTCTGTGTCCAGACTGTCTGCCTCAATGACCCCTGATGAGCCAGGCTCTAAGCATGCCCGCTGCAACCGCTGTCGTGGATGGCGATGTTTGCGTCAACTAAAGGATAGTGTGATGAAAAAAATGATCCCTGCCGTGCTGATGGTTCTCCTCTCCACTGCGGCATTCACTGCCACTGCGAATACTAATCGTCTGATTATCGAAGATGGCAGTTCCGCGCTGAGCAATGAAGCGGCGCGCCAGGATAAAGAGCAATGGAATGACACGCGCATGCTGCGCAACAAAGTGAACACCCGCGTCGAAAAAGAGTTTGATAAAACCGATCGTGCGTTTGATACCCGCGACAAGTGCGAGCAGAGCCTCAATCTCAACGCCTACTGGGAGCCCAACACCCTGCGTTGTCTGGATCGCCGTTCCGGTCGCCCGGTAGCGCCGTAAATTTGAGCTATAGTAATGACGACGACTAACATAAGGAAGACGTGATGAAGCTACAGAGGGTTTTGTTAAGCGCGGCGTTATTTGCTCTGCCGCTAATGGCGCAGGCATCCTGTGAATCGGTAAAAACCGAAATCAGCCAGAAAATTATTCAGAACGGTGTGCCTGAGTCGGGTTTTAGTCTCGACATCGTCGCCAACGATCAGGTTGATCAGGCGGGTGGCCAGGTCGTCGGACATTGTGAGAACGACACACAAAAAATTGTTTATAAGCGCTCAGGCAGTGACAACGAAGCCAGCGTACCTGCCAGTGCCGGCAGTTCGCAGGACTCATCTGCCCAGTAGTTCTGTTCAAATCAGGGCGACATCCTGTCGCCCTGCCTGTTAGTCCGCCTGTTCCGGCCGCTGACGCGGCATCATCCATGCCACACCCACCGCAAACAGCGCAATCACCAGTGCCACCACGAACACCCAGTGCAGTGAGACGGCAATCGACCCTACCATCTGCTGCAGGGTTTCCGGCTGTAACTGCTGACGACTGGGTTCGGACATAATCTTCTGCACCGGATCCTCGACCTGCGGCAAACGCCACTGCAGATTGAGATTCAGCACCGCGCCCATGATCGCCGTCCCTACCGCCGACCCGATCATCCGGCTGAACATAATTGAAGCGGTACAGATGCCGCGAATCTGGTAATCCGCCTGATTTTGCACTGAAACCAGGAACGTGGTGCTGGTCATTCCCATGCCGGTACCGATCAGAAACGCCGTAAAGCCCGCCTGATAGAGTGAGCTTGCGGGCTGTAAAAACAGCAGCAAGGCACTGCCGGTCACCAGCAACAGCGCCCCAAGCTGGGCGGTGAAGCGGTAGGAGGTGTGCAGCATCAGTCTGCCGCTGAGGGTGCTGGCCAGCGGCCAGCCAATCGACATCATCGCCAGCACACTCCCCGCCTGTAACGGTGAACCGCCGCTGATCCCCTGAATCCAGGTGGGCAAAAAAGGCGCTGATGCCCATCATGGCCGCCCCGATGATGAAGTTGCCCGCATTGCCCGCCACGATAAGCCGGCTGCGCCAGATTATCAGCGGAAACAGCGGTGCCGCTGAATTCAGCTCGTGGCGTCTGAGCTGCCAGCCAGCGAACAGTGAGAAGAGCAGAAACGGCACCAGCCAGACGCCCAGCTGTTCCGCCTGCAACAGCGCAATCAGCAAGGCCGTCACGCAGAGCATCAGCCAGCCGCTGCCCGCCAGGTTCAGCGGCTGCGATTTCTCCTCCTTCTGGTGCGACGGTAGCCAGCGCCACAGCATCAGCATGCTGATCAGGCCGATGGGCAGATTGACCCAGAAAATCACCGACCAGCTAAAGTGCTGTACCAGCCACGCGCCGGTCAGCGGCCCCACTATCGCCGCTACACCCCAGACGCTGGAGAGCCAGCCCTGCACGCTGGCGCGTTCACGCGGCGAATAGATATCCGCCACGATGGTGGAGCTGAGGGGCATGATCGCCCCCCGCCCCCAGGCCCTGAAACGCCCGGAACAGGATCAGCCAGGTCATGGTATGGGCAAAGCCACACAGCACCGACCCCACCAGGAAAATCGACGTGCCGACAAAAAACATCGTTTTGCGACCCACCATATCCGCCAGCCGCCCATAGAGCGGCACGCTGACCGCCTGGGTCAGCAGATAGATCGAGAAGACCCAGCCAAACTGCGAAAAACCGCCGAGGTCAGCAATGATGGTGGGCATCGCGGTGGCCACAATAGTGACTTCAATGGCCGCCATAAACATCGCCAGCATGCAGGCGATTAAGATCCAGTGGCGATGTCCGGTCCGGAGTTGTGCGCTTTCAGTCATAGGGTTCCTTTTTTAATCTGCAAGGCTAGCTGAAAAACAGACAATGCAGTTTCCCGCGCGTGCGCATTTTCTGCGCCATCTGTGACAGTGTCACCAGAAGTCGATGAAAATTTTTTATTGTCGCATTAGCCCAGCGGCTACGCGGCTTTAACACCATTTTAACCTGTTTCTATCTCTCTGATTTGTGGCTTAAAAGCTGGCTTGTGCAATAAAGGGCTGCTATAGCATTACACCATCTTATTCAGTATTCACTGAAAAAGAGTGGGTAAACAGTCATTTTATCTACATTTTATCGCAGTTTCGGTATTGGGCGCGGCGGCATTTTTTGCCGTACCTGTCGGGCTGTTTATGGTTGTTATAACAATTGAGATCGTAATCAGGGAGATTCTCCGATGCAAAATGCTTCACTGGCCCGACGCGCCGGTCTGGCACTGCTTGCAGTGGTCGCGGTGATCGCGGTGCTGATCTGGGGCCTTGGCTGGGATCAGCTGGTCGCACGTAAAGTCGATCTGCTTTATCTCGGGCAACAACACCTCTTCTTAGTCTTCTGGTCAATGCTGTTCGCTTTGCTGGTCGGTATCCCCAGCGGCATCCTGCTAAGTCGCCCGTTTGCACGTCGCTGGGCAGAGTACGTGATGCAGATTTTCAATGTCGGTAACACCCTGCCACCACTGGCGGTACTGGCTCTGGCGATGGTTATTATCGGGATTGGCGACCGTCCGGCGCTGATTGCGCTGTTTCTGGCTTCGCTGCTGCCTATTGTCCGCAACACCTTCTCTGGTCTGAGCGCAGTTCCCCCCGTCGCTGATTGAGGCGGCCAACGGCATCGGCATGACCAAATGGCAGCGTCTGCGTCAGGTAGAGCTGCCGAATGCCTTGCCGGTCATCCTCTCTGGCGTGCGCATCGCCACCGCCATCAATGTCGGCACCGCCCCACTGGCGTTCCTGATTGGCGCCAGCAGCTTTGGCGAGCTGATCTTCCCGGGCATCTATCTGAATGACTTTCCGACGCTGATACTCGGCGCCGTCGCCACTGCACTGGTGGCACTGGTACTGGATATGATGCTGGCCGCGCTGGGCCGCTTTCTGAGTCCGCACGCTGCGGCCTGACCACAAGGAGCTTTGCAATGCTAACGCGTTGGATTAAGAAAAGCGTTGTCGCGCTGACCGCGACACTGCTGTTAAGCCAGACGGCACAGGCTGCTGCACCGCTGGTGATGGCGACCAAAAGTTTTACCGAGCAGCATATCCTGTCAGCAATGACGGTGCTCTGGCTGCAGAAGAAAGGCTTCGAGGTGGTGCCTAAACGCAATATCGCCACCACCATTGGCCGTAATGCGCTGCTGAATAAGCAGATTGATATGGTCTGGGAATATACCGGCACCTCGCTGATCATCTTTAACCATATCAACCAGCCGATGTCTTCACAGCAGGCGTATGAGACGGTGAAAAAGCTGGATGCCAGACTGGGGCTGGTCTGGCTTAACCCGGCACCAATGAACAACACCTATGCCTTTGCCATGACCCGTGAACGGGCCGAAAAAGAGGGCATCAGCACCATGTCGCAGCTGGTTGCGAAGATTGAGCAGGTGCGTAAAACCGACCCGGATCATAACTGGCGACTGGGCCTGGACCTGGAGTTCTCGGGTCGTTCAGACGGCATGAAGCCGCTGCAGAAAACCTACAACCTGACGCTGGATCGCCCGCAGATCCGCCAGATGGACCCCGGTCTGGTCTATAACGCGATTCGCGACGGATTCGTGGATGCCGGTCTGATCTACACCACCGATGGCCGGGTTAAGGGCTTCAACATGAAAGTACTGGAGGATGATAAGCACTTCTTCCCAAGCTACAACGTGACGCCGGTTGTGCGTCAGGATGTGCTGGCGAGTCATCCGGGGCTGGATACCGCGCTTAATCAGCTTTCTGCGCAAATCACCGATGAGGCGATAACGGAGCTGAACAAGCGGGTCGATATCGATCATCAGTCACCGGAAACCGTGGCGCGTGATTTCCTTAAATCCAAAAACATGCTGTAAGGAGGCACTGTGGATACCCTTCACTACATCATGGATAACTGGAGCACCCTGCTCACCTTAAGCTGGCAGCACAGCTGGCTGGTACTGGTCGCGGTCGGACTGGCAATTGTGATTGGCGTGCCGCTTGGCATTCTGATCGTGCGTGTAAGATGGCTGGCAACGCCGATTCTCGGTATCGCCACCGTGGTGCTGACTATTCCCACCATTGCGCTGTTTGGTCTGATGATCCCGCTGTTTTCACTCATCGGTCAGGGCATTGGCGCGCTGCCGGCGATTACCGCCGTGTTCCTCTACTCGCTGCTGCCGATTGTGCGCAACACCCACACCGCGCTGGAGAATCTGCCGGACGGTCTGCGAGAAGCGGGCCGTGGTATCGGCATGACGTTCTGGCAGCGCCTGCGCTGGGTTGAAATCCCGATGGCGCTGCCGGTGATCTTCGGTGGCATCCGTACCGCCGTGGTGATGAACGTTGGCGTCATGGCGATTGCCGCCGTGATTGGCGCGGGCGGTCTGGGCCAGCTGCTGCTGGATGGTATCAGCGGCAGTGATATTCGTATGTTGATTGCCGGGGCATTGATGATCTGTCTGCTGGCTATTTTTCTTGACTGGCTGCTGCACCGTTTGCAGCAGGCGCTGACTCCAAAGGGGATTCGATAATGATTACGCTGGAAAACCTGACGAAAACCTTTACCCAGAAAAACGGCACGACCAATAAAGCCGTCGATAACGTCAGCCTGCACGTGCCAGCCGGTGAGATGTGCGTGCTGCTGGGACCGTCGGGCTGCGGGAAAACCACCACGCTGAAGATGATTAACCGCCTGATTCCCGCCACCAGTGGCCGGATCCTGATTAATGGCGAAGATACCAGTACACAGGACACCACCACCCTGCGCCGCAACATTGGCTATGTTATCCAGCAGATTGGTCTGTTTCCCAACATGACCATCGAGGAGAACATTACCGTGGTGCCACGCATGCTGGGCTGGAACAAAAAGCAGTGCCACGAGCGGGCTACCGAGCTGATGAGCATGGTAGCGCTGGATCCCACCAAATTCCTGCATCGCTATCCGCGAGAGATGTCCGGCGGTCAGCAGCAGCGTATCGGGGTGATTCGTGCCCTGGCGGCGGATCCACCGGTGCTTCTGATGGATGAGCCGTTTGGCGCCGTTGACCCGATTAACCGCGAAGTGATCCAGAACGAGTTTCTCGACATGCAGCGTCAGCTGAAAAAAACCGTGATGCTGGTGAGCCACGATATTGACGAGGCACTGAAGCTCGGCGATCGCATTGCGGTATTTGGTCAGGGTAAAATCGTGCAGTGCGCCAGCCCGGATGAACTGCTGGCGACCCCTGCCAATGAGTTCGTCGGCTCGTTTGTGGGTCAGGACCGTACGCTTAAGCGCCTGTTACTGGTGCAGGCGGGCGATGTGACTGACCAGCAGCCGACCATCACCGTCCGCCGCTCTACTCCGCTGGAAGAAGCCTTTGGCACCATGGATGAGAACGATATGCGGTCGATTACCGTGGTCGATGAGGATGGCAAACCGCTGGGCTTCGTGAAGCGTCGCGAGGCGCGTAACGTCAGTGGCCGCTGTGAAGAGCGACTGCACACCTTTAAGGTCACCGGTAAAGCGGAAGAGAACCTGCGCGTGGTGCTGTCAAAACTCTATGAGCACAACACGGTCTGGATGCCGATTGTCGATGAAGAGGGTCGCTACAGCGGTGAGATTTCGCAGGATTATATTGCGGATTACCTCAGTTCTGGTCGTACCCGCCGTCGTCTGAATCCATAATTTCGTCACCTAAATGGGTCTTACCGGCCCATTAAAACAGCAGATATAAGCAGATATACCCAAGCCTGGGTAAATCAGACAGCAACAAACAAGCTTAACGCGCAGGGAACCGGGTCAGAGGAGGAAAGCGTCCCGCGCCAGGACGGCGCGGGCCGAGCGTGCCACGGATGGCGGCTTTTGCGACTTTCCGATCTGACCCTGTTCCCTTCGCAGACTCCATCTTAAAGCCAGTTAAGTCACGGCCTGTCCTGTCTGTCAATTCAGGTAGTAGCTCAGGGAGCATACGCCTGTAGCAAAGACGCAAAAGATGCCATCCATGGCATGCTCAGCGCGGCCCATCCCTGGTCCGCGATGCTTTGATACAGGCATATGCTCCCATCGCTTTGGATTTTTGAGCCGTATGTGAGAGATACATCGGCTCTTCTGCTTTTTAGCTCTCCGTCAGCGTTTCCGCCTCCACCTCTGCCACCACAGGCGCCTCGTCCGGCAGCACCATGTTCAGCACAATCGCCAGAATACCGCCGGTCGTCACCGCATGACCAAACAGACTGTTAATCAGCGGCGGGAACTGCTTCAGCACATCCGGCACCGCCTCCACGCCCAGACCAATACCAAAAGCGATCGCCACAATCAGCATCTCGCGGCGACCCAGCGGCGTCTGGGTCATCACACGGATGCCCGCAGCAACCACGCTGCCAAACATCACGATTGTCGCCCCGCCCAGCACCGGCGGCGGGATCTGCTGCAACAGGGAGCCAATAAAGGGAAACAGCCCCAGCAGCGCCAGCATGATTCCCAGCAGCATACCGACGTAACGGCTGGCGACGCCGGTCATCTGGATAACGCCATTGTTCTGCGCAAACGTGGTGTTGGGAAAGGCGGAGAAGACCGCTGCCAGCACACAGCTCAGGCCGTCGGCGACAATGCCACCCTGCAACCGCTGCTGAAAAGGTTTGCCGGTGATCGGCTGCTGTGAAATCAGGCAGTTAGCGGTAAGGTCACCGACGGCTTCAATTACCGCGATCACTGACACCAGCGCGATCGGCAGGAAAATGGTCCAGTCAAAGGCAAAACCAAACCGGAAGAACGCGGGCAGCACCAGCCAGTTGCTCTCCGGCGCAACATTAAGTTGCAGATGACCGGTCAAGGCCGCGGCAACGCATCCCACCGCGATTCCGGCCACCACCGCCACCAGTCGCGCCCAGCGATTTCGCGAGCGGTTCAGCGCCACGATCACCAGCAACGTCAGCGCCCCCCAGCGCCAGATTTCCCGGCGATCCAAAATCTGTGGCGTTGTGCCCGCCCGCCCAGTCGGTAATGCTGACTTTTATCAGGCTGATGCCAATCAGGGTGATCACCGTGCCGGTCACCACCGGCGTCAGAACTTTGCGCAGCGAGCCAACGCAGCGGCTGATCAGAATCGGAATCAACGCCGCCACCAGGTTACAGCCAAACAGCATCGCCATAATCTCTTCCGGCGAACCACCGCGCCCTTTCACCATCAGACCACCCGAGAGGATCACCCCCAGAAACGCGAAGCTGGTGCCCTGCAGACAGATCATGCCCGCCCCGATGCCATAAAAGCGTCTGGCCTGCATAAACGTGCCTAAGCCGGAAACGAACAATGACATGCTGATCAGATAAGGAATATAGGCCTGCAACCCCAGAACGGAGCCAATAATCAGCGGCGGCGTGATGATTCCCACCACGCTGGCCAGCAGATGTTGCAGTGCGGCGAAAAACGCCGGGGCGGGGCCGATGCGGGCTTCAAGCCCATATAACAAACCTTTCTCGTGCGAGTGCGACATGATGGGGCTCCAGCTCAGTGTGATAAGCGGAGTTAATGCATTTTCTGCGCCATGACGCCACGATTTCGCGATATCCGAGCCAGGTCTTTCAATTCTAAATGGAAATAGTTAAAGACAGCCGACAACAAGCCTGAAACTTTAGGCTCATTGCCGACTCAGATGACTTAGTTTGTTTCATAATCAGGCGATCTTTGCACTCACAGCGTGCAGATTGTTCTGCTCCAGCAGAGAAATATCGATGTAAGGCGTCAAATCACGCTGTTCTGCACGCGGCAGATAAGGCAGCTCGCCCAGCAGCGGCGCACTAATTTTTTCACGCAGAATCTCAATAATATCGCTGTACTGCGCCAGTCCCGGATTGATGCGATTGGCCACCCAGCCCACCAGTGGCAGTCCATCCTGCGCTATCGCTTCTGCTGTTAACAGGGCGTGACTGATACAGCCCGACTGGATACCGACCACCAGCACCACCGGCAGCTGCTGCTCAACGACCCAGCAGGAGAGCGGACGTCCATCGTTCATCAGGCTGCGCCAGCCGCCGGTGCCCTCCACGACCACGCGATCGGCCTGCTGCGTCAGGCTGCTTAAGCCCTGTGTCAGCAATGCGTAATCAATGATCTGGCTCGGATGGGTGCAGATCTCCTCTTCCTGAAAGGCCAGCGGATTGATCGCCTGATAGGGTAAATCGATAGATGAAGCGCTTTGCAGAACCTGTGCATCTTTGTTACGCAGGCCGTCAGCGGTTTTGACCGCGCAGCGCGCGACGGGCTTGTAGCCGACGGCACTGAGCCTGGCCTGGATAAAACTTTGTAACAGGGCGCGTGACACCACCGTTTTGCCCACTGCGGTGTCAGTGCCGGTAACAAATAGTCTATTCACTCAACTTCTCCTCTCGAACCGTTGCGGTTAATCGGTGATTAACCTTGCTGCGAACCGGCATTTTAAGGAATGGAGGATGAGAACAGATTGCGTTAGCGCAAGATTAGGCCCGCTTAACCTTGCAACAGTTTCACTAACAGGTGTCCGTTATAGAGCGCGTCTTTGATCAGGGCTGCGCCGCCTAACGTTCCCGGTTCGCTAAATTCGGTAGGTGCCAGCTGGATACTCGCACTGTAGGCCGGGAGTGATTGCTGCAGAATGGTGTTGCTCACGGCCGGAAACAGCACATCCGCGGCGGCATTAAGGGGGGGAACCGATAAGAATATGTTGAGGATTGAAGATGTTGACCATCATCGCCAGAATCCGGCCAACATGATGACCCACGCTGGCGATGGTGTCGCGCGCCAGACGGTCGCCAGACTGCGCCGCCGCGCACAGCGACTCAAGCGTCAGCGGCTGATTATTGAGCAGGCTGTCGGGCTGGGCCGGCAGACGCTGCGCCGCCAGCGCCAGCAGACTGCCGGTGCTGGCCACGGTCTCCAGACAGCCATGATTACCGCAGTAGCACTGCTGGCCATACGGGTCGATCTGAGTATGCCCGATCTCGACCAGCGCCCTGCCACTTTTATGCAGCAGCTGACCGCCACTGATCACCCCGGCTCCCACGGTTTCATCAATCACAATCTGAATCACATCCTGCGCCCCACGTGAGGCACCAAACAGCGACTCCGCCAGCGTCCAGGCTGAAATATCGTGCTGCACAAACACCGGTAAGCCGGTTCGCGCCGCCAGCGCATCGCCCAGCGGCATATCGCGCACCTCATAACCCGGTAGCCGATGCACCACACCTGACGCGGCGTTGATCAGCCCTGGCAATGTAATGGCAATGGCCGTAAGACGTTCCAGTTTCTTCTGATGACGAATAAAGAAGGCATCAACCTGTTCAATCAGCGCGGTAAGTAACGGCTGAGCAGACTCATCAGGCAGCGGCAGGCTCTCTTCCACCAGTTCCTTGCTGCTGAGATCGCGCAGCGTAAACGTCATGGCGCCGCGATGCAGGCGAATAGCCAGATAGTGCCAGGCGTCGGTATCCAGTATCAGGCCTATCGCCGGACGACCACGACTGCCGGGATCCTGAAACTCGGTCTCCTGCACTAAATGTGCGTCCAGCATTTCACGCACAATTTTGGTAATGCTGGCCGGAGCAAGCTGGGCACGGCGGGAAAGTTCGATACGCGAAATGGGACCATAACGGTCAATTAATCGATATACGACACCTGCATTAGTCTGCTTGATCTGGTCAATGTGGCCAGGTTGACTGTCCGGATTCACAACCCTGCTCCCGGTTATTTTCGCGCTTCTAAATAAACATGCGCCATGGTGAGCCAGATCCGGCGACAGCGTCAAATATTTGATTAGAAATGTGATTTATCGCACAGATTGATGCGGTGTTGCCCGCGCATCAGGGCCGGTTTCGCCGCAGCAACGCCATCATGTTTTCCATCTGCGCATTTATTTCGCGTCCGGCTGACCAGACCAGCCACAGCTCTGAAATGGCATCCTCTTCCGTTAAGGGCAACCAGACCAGATCGGCCAGCCGCGCCCGTCGAAATGAGGCAGGCAGAATGGAGACGCCTAACCCGGTTGCCACCAGCCCCAGTATGGTCATCGCCTCACCCACTTCCTGAGTAATAAAGGGCTTGATATGGTAGCGGTGCAGCAGCGCCAGAATATCGCTGTAGAGCGCGGTTCCGCCCTGAGGATCAAAGAAGACAAAGGGTTCCGCCGCCAGGGCAGTGACAGAGATTTTATCGGCGTCAGCCAGCGGATGCGCCTTATGCACCACGGCATAAAGCGGCTCACTCAGCAGCAGCTGATGACGCAGATCGGCGGGAAGTGGCGTGTTGCGCATCACGCCAAGATCGAGCCGTCCATCATGAAGCGGTGCCAGCTGCTGGCGGGTATTAATCTCCTGCATCTGAATATGTACCTGCGGCCAGCGCTGACGAAACCGGAATAGCGCGTCAGAGACCACGGCGGTAAACGGGGCCGAGGAGGTAAAGCCAATCCGCAGCTCCCCCCTCTTCACCACGATGCAGGCGGGCGGCGCGATCGGCCGCCTGCTCGACCTGCAACAGAATCGCGCGGGCGTCACTCAGCAGTTGCTGTCCGGCAGCGGTAAGCTGCACGCTGCGGTTAGTGCGATTGAACAGCCTTGCGCCCGTTTCTGTTTCCAGCTGAATAATCTGCTGGCTGAGCGGCGGCTGAGAAATGTTCAGTCGCTGGGCCGCCCGCCCGAAATGTAATTCTTCCGCCACTGCAACAAAGTAGCGCAGATGACGCAGTTCGATATTCATATCTTAAACGTCTCATTTGAGATTATTAATATATTAGACATCATAATGCCGCTTTCCTAAGCTGACGACAGGTTTTCTAAATTTGAGGAAGATGTGTGAGTCGCTCAACACATGCTGTCACAGTGGATGAGAAGGCGGTCTCTGCGCCGCCAGAGTCAGTTGCCGCTTCAGGTCATATCCGCCGGGATTCGCCACAGTTTATGCGCGTGACGCTGGCGCTTTTCTCCGCCGGGCTGGCGACCTTTGCCCTGCTCTACTGTGTGCAGCCGATTCTGCCGGTGCTGTCACAGCAGTTTGGTATCTCTCCGGCAACCAGCAGCCTGTCGCTCTCCATCTCGACCGGCCTGATGGCGCTGGGCCTGCTGGTCACCGGGCCGCTCTCTGATGCTATCGGTCGTAAATCGGTGATGGTCACAGCCCTGATGCTGGCCGCCATCTGCACGCTGATCTCGGCTACCATGACCAGCTGGCACGGCATTCTGATTATGCGGGCGCTGATGGGATTGTCGCTGAGTGGCGTGGCGGCGGTCGGCATGACCTACCTCAGCGAGGAGATGGATGCACGGGTCGTCGCCTTTTCCATGGGGTTATATATCAGCGGTAACTCGATAGGCGGGATGAGCGGTCGACTGCTGAGCGGCGTATTGACTGACCTCTTCTCATGGCGACTCGCCGTGGCGGTGATCGGCTGTTTTTCGCTGGCCTCGGCGCTGATGTTCTGGAAAATCCTGCCTGCGTCGCGCCATTTCCGGCCCATTACGCTGCGTCCGCGTAATCTGCTGATTAACTTCCGGCTGCACTGGCGCGATCCGGGCCTGCCCTGGCTGTTTGCCGAAGGATTCCTGCTGATGGGAGCCTTTGTCACCCTGTTTAACTATATTGGCTACCGTTTACTGGATGCGCCCTGGCATCTCAGCCAGGCCGTGGTCGGACTGTTATCAGTGGTCTACCTCACCGGCTCATGGAGTTCGCCTAAGGCGGGCGCGCTGACCAACCGGTTGGGTCGGGGACCGGTGATGCTGGGTGCTACCGCCATCATGCTGCTGGGTTTGCTGATTACCGCCTTCAACTCCCTCTGGCTGATCCTGCCTGGGATGATGCTGTTCACCGCCGGTTTTTTTGCCGCCCACGCGGTCGCCAGCGGCTGGATTGGCCCCCGGGCGCGCCGGGCACGAGGCCAGGCCTCTTCGCTCTATCTGTTCAGCTACTACGTGGGTTCCAGCGTCGCGGGTACGCTGGGTGGCGTGTTCTGGCATAACTTTGGCTGGAGCGGGATTACGCTGTTTATCAGCGTGCTGCTGATCCTGGCGTTACTGGTTGCCTGGCGTCTGCACAGTAAAAAACTCTGAGAACGTCTTCTCATGCCAGGCCTGGCTTCTCCTGCGGGCCTGGCGGTTTATCACAATAAACGCGCTATTCAGAGCCACAGCAAACAAAATGCAGGTTTCCCGCTATAATCGTTTTTATTGTAATAATTCATCTGCTTTGCCTTTTAACACGGCAACAAGGAACGCCTGTGGCTCTCTACTACTACGTCAATAAACAATCAGGATATAACAATAATCATGTGGTTCATGCCGCAGGCTGCCCCCATCTTCCCGACATCGATAACCGTATGTTTCTGGGCAGTTTTTACCATGTGAATGCCGCCATCCTGCAGGCTAAAAAATATTATGCTGGCGCAATCGGCTGTGAAAACTGTTGTCCTCTCAAAAATGTTGACCAGCAGGCCACCCAGCTCAGCGTGGCCCTGAAGCACACCCCGGCTTCGCGTTAATCTGATCCACCTGGTAAGGGGGGAAAAATTTTTCCCGCTGCGCTAATTTGTTAAGAATTACCGCTGTTTTCCGTTATGTTAATCTTCCTGATTCTCTTTAATGGAATGCACAATGCGGGATAAGTTTGCGCGCGCTCAGATAGCCCTTCACTGGCTCACCTTTTTTACTGGTGGTGACGGCCTACGCCACCATTGAACTGCGCGGTTTTGCACAGCGCGGATCCTGGCAGGGTTATGCCATGATCATTACCCATTTCAGCGCCGGCGCGACCATCCTGGTATTGATGCTTGCCCGCCTCTTTTTACGCACACGGCATCGCACACCGCCCATTACTCCCGCTCCGCCGCGCTGGCAAACCGGGCTGGCACATCTGACTCATACCCTGCTCTATACCCTGTTTATCACTCTGCCGATCCTCGGCCTGACATCGCGTTATCTTAAAGGTCGGGAATGGTGGCTGTTTGGCATCAGCATGCCGGTCGCGCCTGAACCTGACTTTGATATGGCGGATATGCTGATTGGCTGGCATGAAACCCTGGCACCGCTGGGTTACTGGCTTATCGGACTGCATGCTGCTGCCGCACTGTTCCATCACTATCTGCTTAAAGACAATACTCTGCTGCGAATGATGCCCGCCCGGCGTCGCGGTCAATAACCTCAGGCTATCGCCCTGTGATGGGGCGATAAAAAAATTTCAGCATTAAAAGGCGTTTATAAGGTTTCTCTTCCCGCTTTATTCACTACAATGGTCAGTAATTTGTGACGCAGGTCACTTTCGCTGGATGTTTCTGCCGCATCCGATTCGCTGTACTGACTGACTTGACTCCTCATGCAACCAACTACTGTTTCACGTAAAACTGCCTGGCTACGCGTGGTATTGCTGGCCATCGCCGCCTTTGTATTTAATACCACCGAATTTGTGCCGGTTGGCCTGTTGTCTGACATCGCTGCTGACTTTTCAATGCAGACGGCTGACGTCGGGATCATGCTGACCATCTATGCCTGGGTGGTCGCACTGCTCTCACTGCCGCTGATGCTGCTGACCCGCAATATTGAGCGACGACTGCTGCTGGGTGTGTTGTTCCTGATCTTTATCGTCAGCCACGTACTTTCTACCGTTGCCTGGGATTTCCGGTCGCTGATGGTGTCACGCGTGGGTATCGCCCTGTCTCACGCGGTGTTCTGGTCGATCACCGCCTCGCTGGCGATTCGCGTCGCTCCGGCCGGTAAGAAAACTCAGGCGCTAAGTATGCTGGCAACCGGTACCGCGCTGGCGATGGTGCTGGGCGTGCCGATTGGCCGCGTGGTGGGTCAGTATCTTGGCTGGCGTACGACCTTCGGCGCGATTGGCCTTTCGGCACTGGTGCTGATGATTATGCTGGTGCGCATCCTGCCGCGTCTGCCGAGTGAACATACCGGCTCGCTGAGCAGTGTGCCGATGCTGTTTCGCCGTCCGGCGCTGGTCAGCATGTATCTGCTGGTGACGCTGGTCGTTACCGCGCATTACACCGCTTACAGCTATATCGAGCCCTTTATGCAAACCGTGGCCCATTCCAGTGGCAACTTCACTACCCTGCTACTGCTGCTGTTTGGCTCTGCGGGCATTGTGGGTAGCGTACTGTTCAGCACACTCGGTAATAAGTTTCCCTCCGGACTGCTGATTGCGGCCATCGCGCTGATCACCCTGTGCATGGGCCTGCTGATTTTTGCTGCCGTTCGCCCTGCGGCTATCTCAACGCTGTGCGTTGTCTGGGGAATGGCGATGATGATGATCGGACTGGGTATGCAGGTGCGGGTGTTGTCGCTGGCACCGGATGCCACGGATGTGGCGATGTCGCTGATGTCCGGTATCTACAATATCGGTATCGGCGCGGGTGCGCTGCTGGGTAATCAGGTCAGCCTGCATCTGAGCATGGCGGAAGTCGGCAATGTCGGCGGGATGATTGGCCTTGTGGCGTTACTCTGGTGTGTTTATATCTTCCGTCGTTATCCACAGTTACGCAGTAACGGATAATAAAAAAAGGCTTCAGATAAGCGGGTTATCTGAAGCCTGTTCAGGGTTATTTACCGATCACTTTATCTATAAAGAACGGCTGTGCCATGCAGGTTGTTGCTGCCAGAGGTCGAAGTGATGCGGAAAGACTTTGCTCCTGCATCGCTGGCCTTTTCTGACAGCTGCTGCTCCAGCGAAAGCAGATTAGTACTGCCCGTTGCGCTGATAACACCGATTTTTTGCTGATCCAGCGGTGTGCTGCTGACCTGCTGGGCCGCTACGCTGGCAAATGACAGACCACTTAGCACAGCCGCCACGACCATCATATTGATACTTTTCATAACGAACCCCTTCTCACTTATTCTGTTGAAAAACAAAAATTACTGATAAATCACAGCCGTGCCGTGCAGTTTGTTCTGGCCGCTGGTTGAGGTGATGCGGAACGATTTCGCACCCGCTTCATCCGCTTTAGCACTCAGCTGCGCTTCAACAGAAGACAGATTGGTGCCGCCCAGTACAGAGATGGTGCCAACTGGCTGCTGATTAACAGGTTCGCTGGTCACCAGGTCAGCGGCAGATGCGCCAAAAGTCAGAGTAGTCAGTGCCAGCGCTGCCAGGGTGGTTTTGATGTTTTTCATAATAATCTCTCTATTCAATATTGAAATTCGGTTGGTCTGAATGGGTTGTCACTATTTAATTAATGACCGTTAAACAAATGATAGACCCCGATACGGTTTGTCGTCAACATTTATTTAATGAGCGTTATTTTATTCGGTAAGTGGCGTGATTATGGGCTTCAGCCTCTTTTCTGACTTAACCTAAGGGGCTGTAATAATGCGCTGGCGCACAAAATGGCAACCCCTGCCGGCGACATCCACGCCAGGCCTTGCACATTTTTATAATGATCGGTAATTTAATAGGGTGTTTTACTGTCAGTGAGGATGTATGAGTCAGGTTCAGGATTGCGATGTAAAGAAATGCCGCGGCCGACCAAAAGTGTTCGATCGCGAAGCAGCGCTCGATAAAGCTCTGACCCTGTTCTGGACGCACGGTTACGAGGGAACTTCTCTTGCCGATCTGGTGGCCGCAACCGGCGCGAAAGCGCCAACCCTCTACGCCGAGTTTGTTAATAAAGAGGGGTTGTTTCGCGCGGCGATGGAGCGCTATGTGGAGAAGTTCAGTGCATGGCGTGAAGCGGCATTGGGCGATGACCAGTTACCGGTGGATCGGGCTATTGAAGCCTATTTCCGCGCCACCGCGGCCTGTTTTACCGAACGCGACTCTCCCGGCGGCTGTTTCTTTATCTGCACCTCGACCGCCCTGTCGGCGGCTTCAGCAGAGATTGCCACCATGCTGCAACAGCAGCATCAGTCGCAGGAGCATGTGTTAAAAGATTTTCTGCTGGCGCGTCAGCAGCGTGGCGAACTGAGTGCGTCAGTAAACATTCCCGCGCTGTCACGTTATCTGAGTTGTATGCTGCAGGGCATGTCGGTGCGAGCGCGTGAAGGCGTTGAGCGTGACGATCTGGAGAGCATTATTGATACGCTGATGGCGATGTGGCCGACACTCACCGGCCTGTGTCAGGCTAAGCGTTAAAAATATCAGGGCGGCGATGCCGCCCTTTTCATCTTTTATTCCCGATTTTATTCCAGAAAGAAAACCGGTTTTAACGGCTCACTGATCGGGCTGTTATCTGCATTAGACGGCATCAGATCTTTCATTGATGCCCACCAGCGCTGACAGACCTCCGTTTCCGCCACCGCGTTCCAGCGCTCCTCAGATTCAATCTCAACACTGGCGAACAGCAGATGCCGCTCGGCGTCCAGCCAGATGGCATAGTTGTGCGCGCCGTGCGCTTTCAGGGTTTCGGCCAGTTCTGGCCAGATCGGTGAGTGCCGACGCTCATACTCTGCATGGCAATAAGGATTCACCTGCATCACAAAGGCTTTACGCAGCATTAGCAGGCCCTGCATCCAGCGCCGGTTGCCACGGCTTCACACCAAAGCGCTCACCCAATGCAACCAGCTGTTCTGTGGTGATACTCTGACGAATACCGCCCATCGACAGCACTTTGACGATCACTTCTGACGATTTCTCCGCCGTATCAATCAGACCAAAAGTCTCATCGAGTGTCGGGCCCGTGCCAAAGACACCGTGGAATGGCCACATCACAAGGGTATGTGACTGCATCTGTCCGGCGGTCGCGGTGCCGATTTCATCGGTGCCGGGTACCATCCAGGGTAAAACACCCACACCGTCCGGGAACACCACCAGACATTCGGTACTCCCTTCCCACAGCAGGCGGGTAAAGCGGGCGGAATCCATCTCAACTACATAGCTTAAGGCCATAAAGTTGGTAGCGTGACAGTGCATGATCACCCGGTCTGCACCCTTGCTGACCGCTTTACGCACCGCGTGAGACTGAAAGTGTGACGCCAGCTCGGAGGTGGGCAAACCGCCATTCGACAGGCCCCAGTGAATTTTATAAGAGAGCCCTTTGTCATCGACCTGCAGCAGTGCCAGACAATCCGCCGGATCAAGCTGGACATTACGCATGAATTTTCCTGACCCGGTCACCAGAAACCAGTCGTTCGCCAGCGCCGGCGCGGGTTGTGTCAGCTCAATACAGCGCGGTTGCAGGCAGAAATCAGCGGCAAAAGGTTTAACCTCCTCTTCCAGCAGACGCAGGCTGACGTTGCCGCCATTACGTTCGTCCCAGCCCTTCAGCCACATATCGCTGGTTGCTTTGACCATTCCCTTAACAAACCCGGAAGAAAGAATGCTTTGCATAGTGAAATCCTTAACGTTGGCTCAAAATCTGTTGTTCATAATGGCGGACGTCGCCTAACCAGCTGGCATCAGCCGGGACGTCATGGCGCAGGCACCAGGCTTCCCATACCGCCTGCCACGGCAATGATTTTTGCTCTTCCAGCAGCGTCAGCCGCGCGGTGTAATCGCCCTCGTTCTCGGCCTGGCGCAGACGGTCGGTTGGCTCCAGCAGAGCACGCAGCAGCGCTTTTTTTGGTGTTACGGGTGCCGATAACCCAGGCGGCAATCCGGTTGATAGAGGCGTCGAAGAAATCGAGTCCGATATGCACTTTGTCGAACAGCTGATGGCGGACGATCTCACTGGCGATCGCCTGAGTTTCATCATCCAGCAGCACCACATGGTCGCTGTCCCAGCGCACCGGGCGGCTGACGTGCAGCAGCAGACGCGGTACATAGAGCATCGCGGCGGAAATTTTGTCGGAGATCACTTCGGTGGGATGGAAATGTCCTGCATCCAGGCATAGTGCCGTCTGGCGGCTGGCGGCGTAACCAAGATAAAACTCATTGGAGCCCACGGTGTAGCTCTCTGCGCCAATGCCAAACAGCTTGCTCTCAACCGCGTCGATATGGTGCTGCGGATTCAGTTTTTCTGAGATGACCTCATCCAGTGCGCTCATCAGACGCTGACGCGGGGCCAGGCGATCCACGGTAATATCTTTCATGCCGTCCGGCACCCAGATATTCATCACTGACGGCGTGCCAAGCTGCTCACCAAACGAAGCGGAGATGCGGCGACTCGCTTTACAGTGATCGATCCAGAACTGACGCACGGTTTTATCACTGTGCGACAGCGTAAAACCGTCGGCACTCATCGGATGCGAGAAGCAGCTGGGGTTAAAATCCAGCCCTAAGTTGTGCTCTTTCGCCCAGGCGACCCAGTTGGCGAAATGGGCAGGTTCAATGGCATCCCGATCGACTGGCTTGTCACTTTCCAGATAGATAGCGTGCAGGTTCAGACGTTTTGCGCCTGGGATCAGAGACATCGCCTTGTCGATATCGCTGCGTAATTCACTGGCATTGCGTGCCCGCCCCGGATAGTTGCCGGTCGCCTGGATGCCACCAGTCAATGCGCCCTGTGGGTTCTCAAAGCCCCGGACATCGTCCCCCCTGCCAGCAGTGCATCGAGACAGGAATGCTGTCCAGCTGGCGAATGGCCTGTTCAACATCAACTCCATTGTCAGCGTAGCGTTGTTTAGCCAGTTCAAAAGCCTGTTCAATCTGCTTAGTCATAAGCGGGTTCCTTAGCGGGTTGACTCAGCGTCGCGAAGCGTGCCTGACTGGCACTGAAGACGCTGTGAGTTTGCGGTTCGAATTTTTCCAGTGGGAAGTTGTTGATGACGCTGCAGCGGAAATCAGCCACATCGATCAGTTCGCCAAGCGCAATCAGCTGGCAACCGACGTTACCCAGCGTGGAGGCTTCAACCGGACCTGCCAGTACCGGAATCTGGCAGGCATCGGCACAGAGCTGGTTAAGAAAACGGTTCTGGCTGCCGCCCCCCTACCACGTGCAGCTGGCTGAAAGGTTTGCCTCGCAGCTCTGCCAGCTCCTGGATCACCTCGCGATAGAGCAGTGCCAGGCTGTCAAATATGCAGCGGGCCAGCGCGGCGGCAGATTGTGGCACCGGCATTCCCTGCTCTGCGCAGGCGTTCTGAATCTCGTTAACCATGCTGTCGGGATTGATGAAGCGCGCATCGTTGGGACTAATCAGTGAAACACAGGCGGGCTGGCGGGCCGTCTGATCAATCAGTGCGCTGAGATCGTCAATCTGAAGTTCGCCGCAGATGCGCTGCAACAGCCATAAGCCCATGATATTTTTCAGTACGCGGTAGCCTTCTGCGCCGCCCTCATTGGTGATATTGGCGCGTAACGCGGCATCGCAGGCATAAGGCTGCAAACTTTCAAAGCCCATCAGCGACCAGGTTCCGGAACTGAGATAGGCCGCATCGTCCTGCATCAGCGGCGTTGCCAGAACCGCGCTGGCGGTGTCGTGGGTGGCGACGGCAATCACCGGGACCGGGACACCCGCGCTATTGACCCAGTGGCCGACGATGTTGCCCGATGCCTGCGGCTGACCGAACCATTCAGGAGCAACGCCCGCCCAGGCGAGCAGCTCACGATCCCATTCGCCGCTGTGAATATTGAGCATTTGCGTGGTGGTGGCGTTGGTGTATTCCCAGTTGAGATTACCGGTCAGGCGATAATGCAGATAGTCCGGCATCATCAGCGCATGCGCCACGCGGGCCTGCCAGTCGGGCTGCTGCTGATGCAGGGCGCGCATCTGATAGAGCGTATTGAATGGCAGAAACTGAATGCCGGTTCGGGCGTAGATGGCACTGCGGCTCAGTTCGTGCTGCGCCTGCTCCATCAGGCCGTGGGTGCGCGCATCGCGGTAGCTGACCGCCTCACCCACCGGCTCGCCCTCTGCATCCAGCAGCACCATATCAACGCCCCAGGTGTCGATACCGATACTGTCTGGCACAATCTTCTCTTCATCTAACTGAGCCAGCCCGGCGCGTATCTCCTGCTCAAGCATCGTCAGATCCCAGCAGTCATAACCGGCACGACGCTGGCGCTTATTTTTAAAGCGCCGGACCTCACGAAGCGCGAGCTGGCGCTGCGCAGCATCCCAGCTTGCGAGCATGACCCGCCCGCTGGATGCCCCGAGATCAATAGCAACAATGTTTCTCCTGGTCATGGCGACTTTTCCCTGTGATTGAGTGGTCACAGAGTAAAAACCTGGCCGGTTAAAGACCTTCCCCGGAGTGCCAGCGGCTGATAAGCCCTGGCAGACTTGCAAAGAACTTCGTGAGAGAGATCACAGAGGCGAAAGGCGGGAGGATGTGACCCCTGCCGCAAATCTGTTAACTGCTGAGGATTTCTTGAAAAATCAGCATGATTCCTGCTGAGTCAGGCTGAAAATTCAAGGTAAGGTTAGAGCGTGCTGATTAGACTGCGTTACGGTTTTGTTAAGCAGCGAGAGATGACCATGACCATATTGCACAGTGCGGATTTTTTCCCCGAAGGCGATTACGCCATTGCGATTGAACCCCGCGTACCCCAGGCCGCCTTCCCGGAACATCATCATGATTTCCATGAAATTGTGCTGGTTGAGCAAGGCTCTGGCATTCATGTGTTTAATGGTCAGCCACAAACGCTGTGCGCCGGTTGCGTCTGCTTTGTGCGCGATCACGATCGTCATCTTTATGAGCAGACCGACAACCTTTGCCTGACCAACGTGCTTTATCGCAGCCCCGGCGCGTTTCGCTTTCTCTCCGGGTTACAGGCTTTACTGCCCTGCGATCAGGACGGGCAATATGCTTCCCACTGGCGCATCAATCAAAAGGTGATGACGCAGGCGCTGAGTGTGGCGGCGCAGATGCAGCCGGATGATACCTGGTCGATGGAAAAACAGGCGCGTCAGGAACAGCTCTTTTTTACAGTTGCTGGTGCTGTTGCGTGAGGCGTGCATTGATGGACAGAGTCAGGATCAGGAGGCGCGGCTGCATCGTCTGCTCGACTGGCTGGGTGAGCATTACAGTGATGAGATTATCTGGGATGAACTGGCTGACCGCTTCTCCCTGTCGCTGCGTACCCTGCATCGGCAAATGAAGCAGCAAACCGGCAGCACGCCGCAGCGCTACCTGAACCGTGTGCGGCTGTTGCAGGCCCGTCATCTGCTGCGTCACAGTGATATGCGAATTACCGATATCGCCTTCCAGTGTGGATTTGGTGACAGCAACCATTTCTCAACCCTGTTCAGGCGCGAATTTGGCTGCGCACCGCGAGCGGAGCGCCAGCAGATGATGTAAAGGAGCCAATCATGGCGTTGATACTCAGTCGGGATGACTATTTTCCCGCCACTACTCTACCGGTGGCGGTCGCCGAAAGGATGCCACAACTCTCTTTCCCGCCGCATCGACACGAGTTCAGTGAAATCGTGATTGTCTGGCGCGGCAATGGCCTGCACGTCCTCAACGATCGGCCCTGGCTGATTACCTGTGGCGACGTTTTTTATATCCGCGACAGTGACTGCCACAGCTACGACAGCGTTAACGATCTGGTGCTGGATAATATCCTCTACTGTCGTGATCGCTTTGGTCTTGCTCTTGACTGGAATCAGCTGCTGCCGCAACAGGGCCCGGATGCGCCTGGCGGCTGGCGGCTGACCACGCGAGGGATGGCGCTGGCCCGTGGGGTGATCAGCCAGCTGGAGCGTGAAAGCCGAAAAAGCGATCCCCTGTCAGTTCAGCTCTCGGAGGCGCTGTTTTTACAGCTGGCGCTGATTCTGCGCCGCCACGGCTACGCGGCCGACCGCCCCTGGGCGTTGCCGGAGGGCGAACAGCTCGATCTGCTGATGTCAGTGTTGCAGGGTGCGATTGCCCGCCCCTTTGATCTCGCGGAGTTTTGTCAGCAGAACCAGCTCAGCGAACGGGCGCTGAGGCAGCTTTTCCGTCAGCAGACCGGGATGACCATCGGTCATTACCTGCGTCAGCTACAGCTCTGTCAGGCAAAATATCTGCTGCGCACCCAGGATTGTCTGATAAGTGAGGTTGCTGCCCGCTGCGGCTTTGATGACAGTAACTATTTTTCGGTGGTCTTCACCCGTGACACCGGGTTGCCTCCCAGCGCCTGGCGACAGCAATTTATCGCGCCACGCCAGGCGCTGAAAAGTGCCGAGTCTTAATAAAACGGGCCTGCATAGCAGGCCCGTTGAGGTAACAGAGAAAAGCTGTTCCACATTGCCGGGAAACAGTGCCTGCGAATTAAACTAATGTGTTGTTGTAAGTAAAACCCCGACGGAGTGAGCCATCAGTCTGGCAGGCCCCGCCTGCATAAAGACAGAGTCACTATTCGCGATCAGGCCGCCATGCCAAGTCCCACAATATTGGCGGCAATGATAATCACCACACAGCCGATTGATAACACGCTTACCGGGCGGCGTCCCGCAGACTTCCACTCCTTCAGCAGCAGCCCCACCAGACCACCACACAGGACGTATAGACTCATGTGCAGCATCCAGCTGACATAGTCATACTGCGCCGGGATTCTGGCATGGCCCCAGGCATAGAAGAAGAACTGCAGATACCACATGGTGCCGCCGAGCACCGCAAAAGCGGTATTGGTAATCAGCAGCGACTTCCCGACCGAGAAGTCTTTACGCACCGACAGCTCTGGCCGGGTGGCCAGCCGCCAGAAACAGAAGGCCAGATTAACCAGAGCCCCGCCGCCCATAATGATCACGTAGCTGGGCAGAGCTACATACAGCGGATCGATGCCAAGATTAGCGGCGGCCTGATGCATGGGCTTAGCCGCATCCATGGCAAAGGACATACCCGCCGAGAAGATGCCGCACATCACCGCCAGCACCAGTCCTTTTCTGAGATTAAACTCTTCTGCGTTAATCCCCAGCGCCCGCTCTTTTAACAGCCCGGCACGCGACACAATCCCGACGCCAATCAGTGCCACCAGTACGCCCAGCAGGGTTAACCGGCCACCCGCCGACGCGAAGAGCTCACCAAAGCGCCCCTGCAGAAGCGGTGTCATCAGCGTGCCGACCACCAGGGTAATGCCAATCGCGATACCGATCCCCATCGACATGCCGAGATAACGCATGGTCAGGCCGTAGTTGATATTGCCTATGCCCCACATCGCGCCAAACAGAAATACCGGTGTCAGCTGGGACAGCGAGAAGCTGCTGTAATAGGCCATAAAATCTGGCAGTAAAATGGCACTTACCGCCCACGGCAGGATCAGCCACGACATCAGGCCACCGATCGACCACATGGTTTCCCATGACCATCTTTTCACCTGTTTAAAAGGCGCGTAGAAACACGCGGCGCTGGCAGCTCCGACAAAATGCCAGAAGATACCCGCAATAATGGCACTGTTCATTGTTATTCCCCGGTTAGGTTGAGGCCTGTCGGAAACCTGTCTGCTTCCGCTCAGCAGGCAGTCTACGTTCAGCAGGAATTCCTCAGCCTTTGGATAAATGCCGGAAGCCACAGTGAAGTGGCAATATTTACCCGTTGTGCCCATCAGGGATCACAATTTCACCGTTGTCAGAAAACCGGACGATTAGTTAAGTAAGTAACTTATTATTCAATGTTTTTTTCATTTTTGCTGTGTGGCGCAGCACAATTCTGATCTGACTGCCATTCACAAGGGAAGGTTGGCAAATGTGCAAAGAAGCCTTTCATTAACGCGGGCAAGGTCGTATAAACTGGGGAAAATTGATCGGATCAGGGAATGGGATGACGACAAAGTGGTTAACGCTGTTTCTTTCGCAGTCAGTCAGCCAGGTAATGCTGGATGATCTGCGCGCGATATTACCTGCAGATGCGATAAAGGTGTTTGTGAATGGCCTGGATGAAACCCACTATGCCACCCTTGAGTGTGTGCAGGCGGATCAGCATTGCGCCCTGATCGCCTCAGCGATAGTGGTCTGGCGTCAGCTCGGGCATGTTCACCATATTCTCTATAAAAAAGGTGAGGTGTTGCGGGAGGAAAATGATGCAACGCAGTTCCAGCTGTTCACTCTGCTGAAAACCCACCGCGCCGTATTGCAGATCTCATGATAAGATCGCAGCCCCTGAAATCGCTGTTTGCAGCAGGTAAATTATGAGAATTGGAATTCTGTTTCCGATCGCCATCATTGTGGCGGGCGTGGGCTTTCTGGCGTGGTTTATTGGCAGTGGCCTGGCGATGCCAGGCTCCTGAGGGTCAGCGCAACTGACTGTCTTTACTGCCCCGACGGTTATATAAACTGCTGGTCTGCTGCTGCTTGTCGATTTTTTCCTGACACGCCACACAATAGTGCACGCCTTTAAGCGCCTGACGACGCGCTTCGGGGATCGGCTCGCCGCAGAGCTCACATTCGGTGGCGCTTTCGCCCTGTCCAATCGACTGTCTTACCCGCTCAATGCCGTCATTGACGGTGCTATCGATCTGTTCCTGTACTGCGCCTTCTGACGCCCATCCATTTGCCATGATTTAACCCCTTTATTACCACTTCACTCCTTTAAATCTACAACATATTGACGTTTTTGCCGCAGAACTCACCGATATCTGTGATTGGCTGCCAAGCGCAACCGGCAGCTGGCAATCAGCTAAAGGTAGCCCTGAGCAATCTGTTTCACCCTGCTATCACATTACTGCAACGTATCGATAGCGGAGAGCTAAGCGAATGACAACACATCATCAACATTACATTAATGGCGAATTTGTAGCCCACCAGGGTGACCGGTGGATTGAAGTGATCAATCCGTCCACGGAGGCGTTGCTGTCCCGTATTCCCCAGGGCAGTCGTCAGGATGCCAGCCTTGCCATCAGCGCCGCAGAAGTGGCTCAGCCTGGATGGGAAGCGCTGCCTGCAGTAGAGCGCGGCGTCTGGCTGCACAAAATTGCCACCGCCATCCGCCAGCGTGAGCCTGAACTGACGGCAACCATTGTGGCTGAGGGTGGAAAAACCCAGGGGCTGGCGAAGACCGAAGTGATGTTCACCGCCGACTACCTCGATTACATGGCGGAGTGGGCGCGGCGCTATGAAGGTGAGATCATCAACAGTGACCGCCCCAACGAAAACATCTTCCTGTTTAAAAAAGCGATCGGCGTCACTACCGGAATACTGCCGTGGAATTTCCCCTTCTTCCTCATTGCCCGCAAAGCGGCACCGGCCCTGATCACCGGAAACACCATCGTGATCAAACCCAGTGAGCTGACACCGAATAATGCGGCACTTTTTGCCGACATCATACAAACGCTGGGCCTGCCTGCTGGCGTCATTAACTTTGTTTATGGTCTGGGACCGGAAGTAGGACAGGAGCTGGCGGCAAATCCCGGGGTCGGTCTGGTGAGTCTGACCGGCAGCGTTGGTGCGGGCATTGCCACCATGGAAGCCGCGGCTAAAAATGTCACCAAAGTGTCGCTGGAACTGGGTGGCAAAGCCCCCGCCATCGTGATGGATGATGCCGACCTCGAGCTGGCTGTGCGGGCGGTCGTCAGCTCGCGGATCATTAACAGCGGCCAGGTCTGCAATTGCGTGGAGCGGCTCTATGTGCAGGAAGGCATTTACGATCGTTTTATCAGCGCGCTGACCGCCGCGTTTCAGCAGGTGACATTTGGCGATCCGGCCGAACGTAACGATATCGATATGGGTCCGCTGATTAATGCCGCAGCACGGGATCGGGTGGAGCAGAAGGTGGCAGAGGCCGTCGCCGCAGGGGCGAAAGTGGTGCTGGGCGGCAAGCGCGCCGGAGACAGAGGCTTCTTTTTCCAGCCCACCTTGCTGACTGATGTGCGCCAGGAGATGGCGATTATGCAGGAGGAGATTTTTGGCCCGGTTCTGCCGGTGATAAGTTTTAAAACGCTGGATGAGGCGATTAAGCTGGCCAACGACTGCGAATATGGGCTGACCTCCTCGATTTATACGCAGAATCTGAATACCACCATGACCGCGCTGCGAAAGCTGAAGTTCGGCGAAACCTACGTTAACCGTGAAAACTTCGAAGCGATGCAGGGATTTCATGCCGGGTGGCGTAAATCGGGTGTCGGTGGTGCCGATGGAAAACATGGTCTGGAGGAGTATCTGCAGACCCATGTTGCCTATTTACAGTTCAGTTAAGCACTGGCTCGATCTTACCCCCTCCCGTACCTGACGTTGTCAGTACCAGAGTGGGCCAGTAATCGGCCCATTCTGTTATGCCACCCGCTTACTGCAGCGCAGCAGCGCGATACCACTCAACACCGCCACGGCCATCAGGTAGTATCCAGGCGCCAGACTACTGCCGGTGGCGGCAATCAGCATGCTGCAAATCAGCGGCGCAAACCCGCCAAATACCGTCACGGCCACGTTGTAGCTGATCGCCATGCCGCTGGCGCGCGTGGTCGCCGGGAAGAGATCGGCCATCACCGACGGCACCGTGGAGAAATAGACCGACTTGAGTAGCGCCATCCACGCCACCAGCAGGATCAGCGTGGTGGGCGTAGTGTGATCGACCATCCATTTGAAGGCGGGATAGATGGTGACCATCAACAGCAGCAGCGATCCCCACATCAGCGGCAATCGGCCAATCCGCTCCGCCCACAATCCCATTATGGGCGTCACCACCGTCAGGATAATCCCTGCGACCAGCGTGGCGGTAAAGGCTACCGACCCCGGCAGATGCAGCGTTTTGGTGGCGTAGGTCGGAATGTAATTGAGCATGTAGTTGACCGCGGTCGAGATCACCATCACCCCAATCGCCAGGGTGATCAGCGCTTTCTGCCGCCCGAACAGCGTTTTCAGCGGTGCGGCTTCCTTCTCCTGCGTCGCAAAGCTGGCGGGCTCCTGCACGTGACGGCGAATGTAGATCCCCAGCGGCCCAATCAGTAAGCCGAAGGCAAACGGGATACGCCAGCCCCACGCCTGAATCTCACTTTCGCTCAGCCAGTGTGTCATCCCGAGGCCGAACGCCGATGCCATCAGAGTACTGGCGCCCTGTGTGGCGAACTGCCAGCTGGCGATAAAGGCTTTGCGCTCGGGAAAGTGCTCTACCAGGAAAGCGGTCGAACTGCCAAATTCGCCTCCAGCAGAGAAGCCCTGAATCAGACGCGCCAGGATAATCAGCAGCGGCGCCGCCAGACCAATAGTGGCGTAACCCGGCATAAAGGTAATGATCGCCCCACCCAGCATCATCAGATTGATTGAGAGCAGCAGCGCTTTTTTTACGGCCATGACGGTCGGCATAGTTGCCCAGCACGATGGCACCCAGCGGACGGATCAGGAACGAGATGCCGAAGCTGCCGAAGGTCAGCAGCAGCGACACCGACGGATCGCTGACCGGAAAGAAGACGTGCGCGATGTAGCTGGCGAAGAAGCCATACACCGCGATGTCGAACCACTCCAGCGCGTTACCAATGCAGGTAGCGAACAGCGTTTTGTGCAGGCTCGGTTTCACCTGCGGAGTACTCTGCGCGATGCTGCTCATTGTTCACCTCTCCGCCACTGATGGTGGCGCGACATCAGTTGTTCGCCCTCTTCACCCAGTTGCCAGAAAAGGCGGGTCATGATCGCCAGCCCTTCACGTGCAACAGAGGTGAGCATGTGTTCGTTAACGCCGTGCTGGCCGCAGGCCGGATAGGAATGGGGCACCCACAGCGTCGGAAGGCCGAGGATATCGGCAAATACCTCATTGGGCAGTGAACCGCCGAGATTGGGCAACAGCGCCGGTTTTTTACCGCTGCTGCGGGCCAGCGTGTCCAGCGCCCAGGCCACCAGCGGATCCTGCGGATCGAGTCGCGTCGCAGGAGAACCGCGCATAAACTCCACGCTGACGTTATCGAAGCCGTGCTGATGCAGGTGACTGTCGACATGCCGGACCAGATTTTCCCAGTCGGTGCCGACCACAAATCGCAGCTGACACACTGCCGTGGCGCTGCCGGGGATGGCGTTCATCGGGCGCGCCGGGTTACCGGTTTCAAACGCCAGCACCTCCAGCGTGTTCCAGCCATAAAGACGCTCCGCAGGCGTCAGGCCAGGTTCTCCCCAGCCGTCGGCCAGCGCCGGATCGCCCGGCATTCCGCCCACCTCAATATCACTGAGGATGGCGCGCACCGCATCGGTCAGGGAGTCCGGTTTCAGCGCGGCGACCTGCAAAACACCCTTTGCATTCACCAGGCAGGCGAGCGCATTCGCCAGCTGGGTGCCGGGATTACTCAGCAGTCCGCCCCAGTTGCCGGAGTGATAGGCGTTGTCGCGCGCCCTGATAGTCAGACGAAAGTTCGCCGCGCCACGCGAACCCAGGAACAGTGTCGGCCGCACCGCGTTCAGTCGCGGGCCATCAGAGGCGATAAAGAGGTCGGCCTGTAACAGCGCCCGCTGCTGCTGACAAATCTCCGCCAGCCCCGGTGAACTGATCTCTTCACCCATTTCAAACAAAATTTTGCAGTTGAAGCCCAGTGCGCCACCGCGTGCCTGCCACACCTGCTCCAGCGCCGCGAGATTGATGCAGTGCTGGCCTTTGTTGTCCGCACTGCCGCGCCCATACAGGCGGTCATCTTCAGCCGTGAGTTGCCACGGTGATAAACCGTCGCGCCAGTTCTCATCGTCGCCGAACACCACATCGCCGTGGCCATAGCAGAGCAGCGTCGGTCTGGAGGGATCTTCAATGAGTGTGGCGATCAGAAACGGCGGGCTGCAGGGCTGCGGATTCTCAAACGGGTGCAGCGTAAAGCCCATCGCCGCCAGCTGCGGGCCGATCTCCTGCTGCAGATAGTTCTCAAGCTCCACCTGCCTGCTGGCGTGCTGGCTTTCGGTCACGCAGGAAATTCGTCGTGCCAGCAGCTGCTGAAACTCGCCACTGTCGAAATAGTGCATCGCCTGGTCAACGGTCTGTTGCTCTGTCATGTTTGCCCTGTCTGTTCTTTTTATCGTGCTTTATCTTTGACAAACTTCTCTCTTTGCCACAATTATTAATTTATCGAGTGAGCCTTGCTTTTAAAGCAAGCCACGCCTGCCCTTTTATGATGCGTTTTGCCGGAGTGACCATGTTAAGCAGTGAGATCCGCTATTTCCTGGCGGTCGTACAGTGCGGATCGCTCAGCGCCGCCAGCGAGCAACTCTTTGTGGCGGTGTCGGCGATTAGTCGCCAGATCCAGCGCCTGGAAACGCAGGTGGGTGTGCCGCTGTTTGAGCGGCATGCACGCGGCATGGTATTGAACGAAGCCGGTGAAATATTCGCGCATCATGTGCGCAAGAGTCAGCTCGATATGGAATATGCGCTGGCGGAGATTAAAGGGCTGAAAGCAATACGGCGCAGCCTGATCCGCATTGCCTGCACCGACGGAATGGCGTTCAGTCTGCTGCCGGGTCTGCTGGCGGAGTTTCGTCAGGCCAATCCCGGCGTGCTGTTTGCGCTTAATGTGACGCACTCGCAGGGCGTGGCGGCATGCGTCAGAGCTGGGGAATGCGATGTTGCGCTGCAGTTCAGTCTGCAACCGGAGCGCAGCGTTGAGGTGCTCGGCTCGTGGCCGGCGCCGGTGTTACTGGCGATGCATCAGTCACATCCGCTGGCGTCGCGTCAGGTGACGCTGGCCGATCTGCATGGCTGGCCGCTGGCGTTGCCAGGTCAGCATACTACCGTGCGGCAGTTGTTTGACCTCTCCTGTCAGATGAACGACTGCGTGGTCGAGCCGGTGCTGACCTGCGACTATTTCGCTACGCTCTACCACTTTTTGCTGCATACCCCGCAGGCAGTAACCATTTGCAGTGCGTTTACCCTGTTGTTTGAGCGCGACACGCAAAATCTGGTGTTGCGTTCGATGGGGGTGGATCAGCTGAGTCAGCGAACGTTGCAGCTTCAGACGGTGTCCGGCCGCCAGCGGAATGCGGCGCTGACGCTGTTTCTGCAGTTTTTGCAGGAGCGGTTGACGGAGATGGATCAGCAGGTGAGGATGGGATGAGAGGTACAGGCTTAAAGGAGTTTGGTTGTTAAAGTCTGCGCTGGATGGCTGTCAGATAGTGCTGGCTTAGGGAACACGACCCGATCGGAAAGTCGCAAAAGCCGACCTCCATGGCATGCCCGGCCCACGCGATTACGCACCTCATCCCTGAGGTGCGCCTGTAGCCGGGCCAACGCTTTGCGTTGTTCAAAAACGCTCCCGGCGTTTTTATCCGGGCGGCGGGACGCTTTCCTCCTCTGCTCGTGTTCCCTTCGCGTTGAGCTTTATCATTGCGGTCATATAAACCCTGACTTTAGTGCATAAGCTTAGCCCCACTCGGAAGTGGGGCTCTGGTTTTAGCGGCAATCACTTACTGCTTAATATCAACCTGATAGAAGATGTGTTTGCCGAACGGATCGACCTGATAGCCGCTGACCGATTTGCGCACCGGCTCAAAGATGGTGGAGTGCGCAATCATCACCGCAGGCATCTGGTCATGCATCATCTGCTGTGCCTGCAGATAGAGCGCGGTGCGTTTGCCCTGATCCGGCTCGGCGCGGGCTTCGGTGATTAACTTCTCGAACGGCTGATAGCACCATTTTGAGGAGTTGGAACCGCCCTGTGCAGAGGTACAGCTGTAAAGCGGGCCAAAGAAGTTGTCCGGATCGCCGGTGGCGGTGGTCCAGCCCATCAGCGCCGCCTGATGCTCGCCGCTGCGCACGCGTTTCAGGTATTCGCCCCACTCATAGCTGACGATATTGGCTTTGATGCCCACTTTAGCCCAGTCCGACTGAATCATCTCCGCCATGCGGCGCGCATTCGGGTTGTAAGGCCGCTGAACCGGCATCGCCCAGAGCGCAATTTCGGTACCCGGTTTCACACCCGCCTGTTGCAGCAGGGCTTTGGCCTTCTCTGGATCGTAGTCGTAATCTTTAAGATCTTTGTCGGCGCTCCAGACGCCCGGTGGCAGGATATTTTTCGCAACCGTGCCGGTGCCTTTAAAAATCGCATCAATGATCGCCGGTTTGTTGATCGCCATCGCCAGCGCCTGGCGCACTTTGACGTTATCGGTTGGCGCCTTAGTGGTGTTAAACGCCAGGAAGCCGGTATTCAGACCCGCCTTCTGTTCCAGGGTGATATCCGGGTTAGCGCGCATCTTTTCAAGATCGGCGGGATTAGGGAATGGCATTACCTGACACTCATTCTTCTCCAGCTTGGCATAACGCACGGAGGCATCCGGCGTGATGCTGAACACCAGCCGATCGAGTTTCGCCTTGCCCTGCCAGTAGTCCGGGAACGCTTTGTAGAGAATGCGGGAATCTTTCTGATACTGCACCAGCTCAAACGGGCCGGTGCCGATCGGGTTCATATCGACCTTCTCCGGCGTCCCCGCTTTCAGCATCGCGTCTGCATATTCCGCCGAGTGGATCGAGGCGAAGTACCAGGCGAGATCGGCAAGGAACGGCGCTTCCGGATGGGACAGCGTAAAACGTACGGTGTGGTCATCGACCCGGTCAATACTTTTAATCAGCGTGGAGAGCTCCAGGCTTTCGAAGTTGGAATAGGTGCCGCCAGAGACATTGTGGTAGGGATTTTTCGGGTCCATCTGGCGCATAAACGAGAAGATCACATCGTCGGCGTTGAAGTCGCGGCTGGGTTTGAAGGCTTTATTGCTCTGAAACTTCACGTTCTTGCGCAGATAGAAGGTGTAAACCGTGCCATCCGGGTTGATTTCCCAGCGTTCCGCCAGGCTGGGCACCAGATTGGTGGTGCCGGGCGTAAAGTCCACCAGCCGGTTAAAGACCGGCACCGCACTGGCGTCAACGCTGGTCCCGGAGGTATAGAGCTGCGGGTTAAAGTTCTCTGGCGATCCCTCAGAACAGAAGACCAGCGTTTTGGCGTTAACGCTGCCAGCCAGCGCTATCCCAGCCGTAACAAGCGCTAAGGTGGCTATCTTGATTTTCATTATTATCCTCGCTTTGTATTGACTTCCGGTGATCACAATATCTAAATGAATCATTCAGATGCTTCATTGATAGCACGATTCGGCACCATAACGAACCCCGCTGGTGGCTGACTAATAAGGAATAGTGATGACAGACAAACTTGAGTCGCAGCTCACAGACCGTTTTTTCCGTTACCTCGCCATCAGCAGTCAGAGCGATGCCAAATCCACCACCCTGCCCAGCACGCCGAGCCAGCACGCCATGGCGGAACTGCTGGCGGATGAGCTGCGCGCGTCAGGGCTGGATGAGGTGGTGATTGATGAACATGCCACGGTGACGGCGGTGAAACGCGGCAACCGGCCTGACGCGCCGCGCATCGGGTTTATTACGCATATCGATACCGTTGATGTCGGTTTGTCGCCCGATATCCACCCGCAGATCCTCACCTGGCAGGGCGAAGATCTCTGTCTGAATGCAGAGCAGGATATCTGGCTGCGCCGCGATGAACATCCGGAGATCGCGCCCTACGTCGGTCAGCAGGTGATCTTCAGCGACGGCACCAGCGTGCTGGGCGCGGACAACAAAGCGGCGGTCACCGTGGTGATGACGCTGATGCAGAACCTTAACGGCGACCACGGCGACATCGTGGTGGCCTTTGTGCCGGACGAAGAGATTGGGCTGCGCGGCGCGAAAGCGCTGGATCTGGAAACGCGCTTTAATGTTGATTTCGCCTGGACCATCGACTGCTGCGAACTGGGCGAAGTGGTGTATGAAAACTTCAATGCTGCCGCTGCAGAAATTGTGTTTACCGGTGTACCCGCCCATCCGATGTCGGGCAAAGGGGTGCTGGTCAATCCGCTGCTGATGGCGCATGACTATATCAGCCTGTTTGATCGGCAGCAGACCCCGGAGCATACCGAAGGCCGTGAAGGCTATATCTGGTTCAATGAGATTCAGGCCAACGCCAGCAAGGCGACGCTGAAGGCCTCAATCCGTGATTTTGATCTGACCAGCTTTGCGGCACGTAAGCAGCAGTTGCAGCAGGCAGCAGAGGATCTGGCGGCGCGTTACCCCACCGGCAAGGTGAGCGTGGGTATCAGCGATACTTACAGCAATATCAGCAATGCCCTGAGTGAAGATCGTCGGGCGATTGACCTGATCTTCAGTGCCTTTGCCGCGCTGGAGATTGAGCCGAAGGTGATTCCGATGCGTGGCGGTACAGACGGTGCCGCGCTGTCAGCCAAAGGTCTGCTGACGCCGAACTTCTTTACCGGCGCGCACAACTTCCATTCACGCTTCGAATTTCTGCCGGTAACGTCGTTTGTGAAGTCCTATCAGGTGGCGGAAAAACTCTGTTATCTGGCGGCGGAATAAGCGGAGGAATCGGGCGCAGAACGCGCCCGATTGCGATTATGGCTTCGCGCTGACATCAATGCCTGGGAAATATTTTTCAGCCAGCTTTTTGATGGTGCCATCGCCCTGCACTTTAGCAATCGCCGCATCCAGTGACTGCTTCAGCTGCGCGTCATCTTTGCGCAGGCCGTAGCCGATGCCTGAACCAAGAATCGCGTCATCTTCGACTGGCTTGCCAACAAACCCAAAGCCTTTGCCCTGCGGTTTATCGAGGAAGCCAGACTGACCGGCAGCGGACATCACCAGTGTGCCATCCAGACGGCCCGCGACCATGTCGTTGTAAACCTGGTTTTGATCCTGATACGAGGTCACGGTCACACCCTGCGGCTCCCAGTGCTTCTTCGCATAGGTTTCCTGGATGGATCCCTGTAATACACCGATGTTCTTGCCCTTCAGACCTTCGGCAGTCGGTGCCAGATTTTCACCGGTCTTCGCCACTAACATGGTCGGAATACGGTAGATCGGCTGCGTAAACGCAATGCTTCTGGCGCGCGCTTCGGTGATGTTCATCGCCGAGTTAATGGCGTCGAACTTTTTCGCCTGCAGTGCCGGGATCAGCGCATCAAAGCTGCTCTCAACCCATTGGCAGCTGAAGTTGCCCGCCTTACAGATGGCATTGCCCAGCTCGATATCAAAGCCTTCCAGTTCCCCTTTAGCATTGCGGCTTTCAAAAGGCGGATATTGTGACTCCACGCCGTAGCGTAAATCCTGTGCCAGTGCCTGTACCGATGTCATCATGCCCAGAGCGAGAAAAAGCGCGTTCAGTTTCTTCATTATGTTATTTACCCCGAAAAGTCCTGGTTACCTGTTCCCCGAGCTGCCTCACGCGGTGGCGTGAATCAGTGAGAAAAAGCACATAGCGCAGCCGCGCCAGCCTCAAGTGTCGCCTCGTCTTTAGCAAAAGAGAGCCGAATCAGTTTGTTATCTGTGCCATCCATATAAAACGCCGACAGCGGTATGGTCGCCACACCGTGATCGACGATAAGACGTTTTACCATTTCACTGTCCGGTTCGTCACTGAAATGTCCATAGCTGGCGAGCATAAAGAACGAACCAGCACTCGGCAGCAGCCGGAACGGGGAGTTCTGCATCAGGGCAATCAGCCGATCGCGCTTCTGCTGATAGAAGGCACTGAGCGACAGATAGTTCTCTGGCGTCTGCAGATAGTGTGCGAAACCGACCTGCATCGGTGTATCGGCGGCGTACATCATAAACTGATGCACTTTCACCAGCTCAGTCATCAGCTCTGCCGGTGCCAGACAGTAGCCTACCCGCCAGCCGGTGACGTGGAAGGTTTTGCCAAACGAAGAGACAATGACGCTGCGGGCTGCCAGCTCCGGATGCGTCGCCATCCCACAATGCGGTCGCCCATCAAACAGAATATGCTCGTAAACCTCATCGGAGAGCACCACGATATCGGTGTTGCGGATTAAGGCTGCCAGCTGATTCAGGTCGTCGGGGGTCAGCACCTGCGCGCTGGGGTTATGCGGCGTATTAATAATGATCATCCGGGTGCGCGGCGTGATTGCTGCCCGCAACTGATCCCAGTCGATAGCAAATGACGGCACCTGCAACTTCAGGCCAATCGGTTTACCGCCCTGCAACCGCACCACCGGCGCGTAGCTGTCAAACGCCGGTTCAAAGAAGATCACCTCATCGCCCTGATGAACCAGCGCGGTAATCGCCATATAGAGCCCCTGGCTGGCGCTGCCGGTGATCAGCACTTCACTGGCGGCATCATATTGTTGTCCATAGAGCGCCTGCACTTTGCTGGCAAGCGCGTCGCGTAAGGCGGGCAAGCCCATCATGGCGGCATACTGATTATGTCCTTCCTGCATCGCGCGGCTGACTGAGTCGACCAGCGCCGGATCACAGGGGAAATTGGGCGCGCCCTGCGACAGGTTAATCGCCTGATGCTGCGCCGAAAGCTGGCCAATCACGCTGAAAATAGTGGTGCCGACGTCCGGCAATTTTGAGTGGATAGCGACAGGCGTTTTCAGGGACATACTCTCTCCGTCAGGGGCTTAACCGCTCAGATGCGGTAAATAGCTATTCAACGGGCTGCGACTTGAGTCGGCAAGCGAAATGTCGTCATAATAGCCATGACAAAAATGCATAGCTGAGGTTCACCGTGTCACGCTTATCGCTGCCGCTTAATGCCATTCACGCCTTTCTGGTGACCGCCCGACATCTCAATCTGACCCACGCTGCCCGCGAACTTTGCCTGACGCAGGGCGCCGTCAGTCGTAAGATTGCCGCCCTGGAGCAGTGGCTGGGCGTGACGCTGTTTGACCGCCACGCGCGCGGTCTGCGCCTGACCCCTCAGGGCGCGGCGCTGCTGCCCGACTTACAGCAGGGTTTTGAGCTGATGGTTAAGGCCAGCGAGAAGGTCCGCCGTAGTCAGGTCAGCATTCGCCTGAAAGCGCCAACCTGTGCAATGCGCTGGCTGGTGCCCCGGCTGATGGCGCTGGAGCATCAGCGACCTGAACTGCATGTAGCTCTGACCACCACGCTGGATCATGCCGCGCAGCTGGAGAACTTCGATGTGGCGATTGTCTATGGTAAGCCGCACCCTGACGGAATTTGCCTGTTCAGTGAGTCGCTGACGCCAGTGATGGCAGCCGATCAACCCCGCCCGGACTCCCCGGCGGCACTGGCCACAATGACCTTTTTGCATCCGACGGCAGATACGCGTGACTGGCAGTGCTGGCTGCAGGCGCAGCAGGTGACACTGAACATGAAGCGGAACCAGCATTTTGCCACCATGGACTTAGCGATCAGTGCAGCGATTCAGGGGTTTGGTGTGGCGATGGCCGACAGCAATCTGGTGGAGAGTGATATAGCCAGCGGCAGGCTGATTAAGCCGTTCGCTGGCGAGGCAAAAACCGGTGCGGTTTACAGTTTACTGAAACGGCCCGCGCAGGATGCGCCACCGTTCCTGGCGGAGCTGGTGGCGTGGCTGTGCAGGGATCAGAAGGTGACCCAGTCGCCGTTATCCGCCGGTTTAGCCTGAGGCGCATTCAGCACGGTTGCTTTCGGCGCGGCAGGTTTATTCGTGATGACCGGTGCGGTCTGGCGGTTGCTGGAGAGACGGAACTTCGACACAGAAGCCTGCAGCGCTTCCGTCTGCAATGCCAGTGCGCTCGCCGCGGCAGAAACCTCTTCAACCAGTGAGGCGTTCTGCTGGGTCACGCTATCCATTTCGGTTACCGCAGCACCCACCTGAGAGATGCCTTTGCTCTGCTCTTCTGAGGCGGAAGCAATCTGTTTCATGATCGCATCAACATCCTGCACCGATTTCAGAATATTGTTCATGGTGCCGCCGGTGGTGCTGACCAGCTCGGCGCCTTTACCTACACGCTGAACCGAATCTTCAATCAGCGTCGCAATCTCTTTCGCGGCATTGGCGCTGCGCTGTGCAAGGTTACGCACTTCAGAGGCAACGACCGCAAAACCCCGCCCCTGTTCGCCAGCACGTGCCGCTTCGACGGCGGCGTTCAGCGCCAGAATATTGGTCTGGAAAGCGATGCCGTTGATCACGTTAGTGATTTCAGCGATTTTCTTCGAGCTGCCTGAGATGCCATCCATAGTGCTGACGACTTCACTGACCAGCTGACCGCCACGTTGTGCCGTGGTGGTGGCGGTTTCTGCCAGCAGGCTGGCCTGGCGGGCATTATCGGCGTTGAATTTTACCGTGGCCGTCAACTGCTCCATGCTGGCCGCAGTCTGTTCGAGCGCAGCGGCCTGCTCTTCGGTACGTGAAGAGAGGTCGTTGTTACCGGCAGAAATCTCTGCGGCACCGCGCGAGATATTCTCAGTGCCGCTGCGAATGGCGCTGACCGCTTCACGCAGGCTATCCTGCATGGCGCTCAGCAGCGGCACCAGTTTACCGACGCAGTTGCGTCCGAAATCGGATACCGGCTGACTCAGGTCGCCCGTGGCAATTACCGCGAAGTGGGTACGAATACTTTCCAGCGGACGGACCAGCATCGCCACCAGATAGCGGTCGGTAAACAGCAGAATAAACAGGCCGATAATTACCGTGATGGTAATAATCGTTTTGGTCATCGCGGTGAGGTGATCCACTTCAACCCGGGTTGCATCCAGCTTTTCAGCTGCGCCCTGGCTGAATTTCTCTGCGCTGATGCCAAAGGCACGACTGAGTGGGGGCGTGACATTATTTGCCTGCTGACGATAAGCATCAGGCGAGGCCTGACGGGCCAGCTGCAATTGTGGCGTAACGCCCGCATCCAGCAGCTTTTGCCAGCTCTGAATCACCCCATCCACGACATCCGGGTTCATCGGGCCGGGTGCCAGTTGTTTAAAGCGCGCCAGTTGCTGGGTCATGCTGTCCAGCGCCTGCTGCACCGGAGCATAAGCCTCATCGTTCAGGGTCTGACCTGCGGCTTTGCTTTCCATCACGCGGGATAAGCGCGTGATAACACGAAAATATTGATCGTTGCCTTTGCTCAGCACCGTCATTTGCTCAACCAGATGACGGTCCACATCATTCCCTTCGCTGAGCGCGCCAAGAGAGTGAATGCTATACAGCCCGACGCCGCTCCACAGTAAACAAAACAGTCCCAGAATAGAGAGCATCACTGCGCGAATGGTAAAATTTTTGAGCATTCCCATACCAAAATCCTATACACGTTGACCCGCAAGCGTCGGGCATAGGAGGTTTATCGGCATGCGATTGTGAAGATGTAACTGTTTTGTTACCTAATATTTTACAGCGTCCCTAAGGCAAATTTCACTTTATAGCCTTTTTTATTCAGCAGGTTAACCTTTAAAAAGCAGATTAATTCCATTCGCGCAATTTGATGGTTAGCAGGCTAACCATGAGCTGCCGTTTAAAGCCTATCCATACGACTCATTAATAGCCGGAAAAGCCGCATACGGGCGCGCATAAAGTTCCGCTTCAGAACCAGCCCGCTCTTCCGATCATCACCGAGTGACATTGTCACGTCAGAGCCTGGGTGCCAGGCTGGCCACACGACTTCCCCCTCCAGCTGATGCTTGTATTCCGTAGCATCACGGGCAAAGGTAAACCAGTACTCGCTGACCCGTGCCGCAAATGCCCGATCGGCCTCACTGAAGGGTCGTTCTTCGTTGGGATCCGGCATCTGACTCAGCGTGTTCAGCACATAAGGCACTTCGTTGCCGTGCCAGGTGCCGTGCGGATAGAGGTCACGGGCATGTTCAGAGACATAATCAAACCAGTAGCGCCAGCCTGGCATTCCGGCATTGTGCTGCGCCCGCATCACCAGCCACGGCACCAGGCTGAATGCCATATCGCGCGCCACGGCACGTCCCAGCCGCTGATCGTCATGAATGTCATACATCCATTTAAGCGTCCGGTAAGTGAGACGATTTTTATCGCGTAACTGATGCAGCACCGCGGTGGCATCCACGCCAAAATATTCCAGCACGCTGGCTTCATCGCTGTTGCTGCCCGCCATCAGCGGCAGACGGTGCTGTTTTGCAGCCATAAAGGTTTTCAGCATCGGCTCAGGCAGGACAGCGTCACCCGCAATCGGCACCGGCGGGATCGCCAGCGGCCCTTCCAGCGACCAGAAGGCATCGGCAGGCAGTGCGCGCAGGTCATCAGCGCTGGCATCGGGCGGCAGACCGAAATGGCGGGCCACCGCCATACCCTGCTGACGCGCTTTTTTCAGCGGCGTATCAGGCAGGCTGTAGGCGCTCTGCACAATCCCTTTATGAAACAGCCCTTCGGCCAGTGGCGAACAGCAGAGTGACAGCACGCTGCGTGCGCCTGAGGATTCACCGAAAAGTGTCACATTGCGGCGGTCGCCGCCAAAGGCAGGAATGTTGCGCTGCACCCACTGCAGTGCGGCAATCTGATCCAGCAGGCCAAAATTGTTGACCGTGCTGGCAACAGGGTATTCAGCATCCAGGGCCGGATGAGAGAAGAAACCGAGATGGCCGAGCCGGTAGTTGAGCGTCACCACCACCGCGCCGCGTGAAGCCATCGGCTTGCCGTTGTAAGGTGCCAGCCCGCCAGCACCAATGGTGTAGCCACCACCGTGCAGCCATACCATCACCGGCAGGGGTTTCACGGGCGCGACATCGGGCGTCCAGACATTAAGGTAGAGGCAGTCTTCGCTGAACTCACCCGGATCGCCACCGCCCACGGCCTGGCAGTAAGTGCGATTTTGCCAGCCGGAAGCCCCAAACGCGGTGGAGTCGCGCACCTGCAGCCAGGGCGTAACCGGCTGTGGCGGACGCCAGCGCAGCGCGCCAAGTGGTGCCGCCGCATAAGGTATGCCTTTGAATACGAAAAGGTCATCGTCCATGCATCCACGCAACTCCCCCCCTCAGCAGTCATGATCCTCAGACCTGTTTCGTTTTTCATTCCTGTTTCCCTGTTCAAACGTCCCTCCATTATTTGCAGGCCCGCCAGCATTGTCCAGGTACGGAAGGGATTTGCAGAATAAGCCGAAGCGTGAGGGGCAGGCGTGAACATGCTCATCAACAGGTTCAGAGAGTCAGTTACGGTTATGATTCAACGTTGTTTATCTTTTCGCGATTGGTCAATGACGCTGCCTGCGCCGGAGTGGCGCGTCGTTGCTCTGTTATCACGTGCGGTTGTGCTGCTGTTAATCAGTCAGTCTGCTAATAGATTAAGATACTCACGCGGGTAAACCTGCGCTGAGCGGTAAAGCGTTGTTTTTCCCCAGTCCTGTCAGCATATTACCCGCGTTGCTCTACTTCAGGTCCACTGGCCTTAGCAGGGCGGGTGCGGAGAAAGCGTTGCGGGCAACGCGCCTGTTGCCCGCAGAGGCGTCAGTCTGGCCGTAAGCCGCACTGCACCAGCGAGCGTTGCTGCCGCTCTTCGTATAGCGCCATCTCATCCAGCACGACAGCGCCCAGCGCGGCTTCAAATGCCTGGCGGCTCGCCTGTCCCGCCGAACGAACCTGCGCCCGATCGCCGAGGTTGGACTGGAAAATGCCCGCCGCGCTGACGGGCAGAAAATCTTCGTAGATGATAGGGTCTGCCAGCACACGACCTTCTTCGACGAGGGTCTCCAGCGATTCTCCCTGAGCCGGCGGCGTCGCGATGCCCTTTTCACTCAGGCGATAATGGAACCAGGCCAGCTCCTGCTGGCGCAGCGTGGTTTCGTCGTCGGGGAAGTCACGGAAAATCGCCGCCAGATGTTGCTGATGCTGCTGATTATCCTGACCGCTTCCCGCCTCGCTGAGTAGCCGATCGTAGAGCGCACGGCCCTGAGGCGTCAGCGCCACGCCGCGCTGCTCAATTTCACCGAAGCGTGCAGTATGGGTTCCCTGATGCCCATCCTGAAAGATGATCGGCTCTTCCAGCGCTTTGAAGCTGGTCTGACGTAACAGGATCGGCACCTGACGACGCGGTGGTCCCTCGATCAGGGTTTTCGGATCGATACCGCGCGACGGCATCAGTTGCTGTACGCGGTCAATATCGAGCGTGCGCGGCGTGAGATGGTTGATGTGGCAGCCGGGAAAGCAGACCACGTCAGCGATCAGCCGATGCTGCTGGTTCAGCGCCTGATAGGTCTGACTGTCCACGCTGCTATGGGCATGCCAGCGGAAGGTTTCCAGTGCTTCGGTAACAAACTCAGTGGCCTGCTCGTCGGTTAATCCGCCCTGCTGCTGATGCAGTTCCAGAAGCGCCCGGCATCGGGGGGTGAAAATGTCGCGCGCGGCAAGAATCTCCGCCGCTTTTTCACGCAGCGCGTGGTCGTCGATCAGTTCAGGGCGTAACAGCGAGGTAAAGACCCGAAAGGGATTGCGGCGCAACGCCGCATCGGTGATCGGCCGGAACGCCGTGGAGTGCACCGGCACACCAGCCTGAGAGAGATCGTAATAGCCAACCGGGTGCATTCCCATCACCGCAAACAGCTGCCGCAGTGTGGCTAATTCGTCTGCCGTGCCCACACGGATCGCACCGTGACGTTCCAGGTTGAGTCGGTCGATCTCATCGGCTGCGGTGAGACGATCTTTCAGCGCGATATCCGCTTCCAGCGCGCGGTCGTTGACGGTCGCCACCAGTTGCATCAGCGTGCCATATTGTGGCACTTCCTGCTGATACATAGCTGACATCGCCTGAGAGAAACGGGTGCGGATGAGATCCGCACTGAGAAAGTTGTCCATCTTATCCACCTGACACCGTTAGCGTTGCTGCTAATGTAATGCAACATGCTGGCCTCAGCGGAAAAAATCACGAATCTGTGATCGGCTTAAAGCCGTAGCGGTTTTTTAACAGCAGCATCAGGGTGGTGATCACAGCCGGTATTGCCAGCAGCAGAAAGATTACGCTGAAAGACCATCCAAGAGACATCATCTCTGCGCCAACGAAGGCGCTTAAAATCGCGCCGATGCGGCCCACTCCATGCATCCAGCTGGAACCGGTAGCGCGGGCGTGGGTAGGATAATAGCTGGCGGATAAGGCATTCATACCGGTATTGGCCCCGTTGAAACAGAAGCCACTGCAAAAGGCGATCGCACTCATCATGCCCACTTCCGCGGGTGAAAAGCCCAGTGCCACAATAAACAGACCGCCGCAGCCGTAGATCGCCGCCAGCGCCAGATTAGCGTTGAAGCGATCCATCATCCAGCCCGCAAACAGGGAGCCCAGCGTCCCGCCCGCCTGATACATCGCGGTGATAATCGCCGCTTCGGTCACTGACATGCCCAGGGTGTTGACCAGCGACGGCAGCCAGTTGCCAATCAGGTAAACCATGAACAGCCCCATAAAGTAGCCGCCCCACAGCATAGTGCTGCCAAACAGATAGCGGCGTGAAAGTACGGTGCCTATCGCGCCGCTCACCGGCATGGTGGCCTCAGGCGCGTGAAACGCACAGTCGGGCGCGGTTTTGCCCGGCATCATCCGGTCGAGGATGGCGTGAATGCGGGCAGCCGGTGCGCCACGGCTGATAAGAAATCGCACCGACTCCGGCAGGCCGCGGATCAGTAATGGCAACACCAGCAGCGGCAGAATACCGCCCAGCAGCAGCACGGAGTGCCAGTCATAGCGCGGTAACAGCCAGGAGGCAGCAAATCCCCCCGCTGGCGGCACCAAAGGTAAAGCCGCAGAACACCACCGTGATGATAAAAGCCCGCCGCCGCTCAGGTGCATATTCCGCCACCAGCGTGCCGACGTTGGGCATCGCCGCACCCAGTCCCAGCCCCGTCAGGAAACGGAACAGCATCATCTGCTCAATGTTTTGTGACAGCGCCGTTGCCAGCGTCCAGAGACCGAAAAAGAAGACGCTGAGTATAATCATCATGCGACGGCCATAGCGGTCAGCCAGCGGTCCTGCCACCATGGCACCCAGCGCCAGCCCGATTAACGCTGCGCTGATGACGACCCCGAGCTGATGATTACTCACCCCCCACGCGGCTTTCAGTGTCGGCGCAATAAATCCCATGATCGCAATGTCCATGCCATCGAGTGCCACCACGATAAAACAGAGCGCAATGAGCCGCTTTTGCCAGTGGCTCAGCCCCTGCTGGTTGATAAGCTGGCGGACATCTACCGCCTCGACGCTGGTCAATGAACACTCCTCTGGAGTAACGAAATCTGACATCAGTTTAAGTAAAAAAAACGGCGCTAATGATAGCCGATCGTTAACCTTAAGCGGTCAGATTTTTATATGATATTGAGAATTATTCAACTTTAAGCCGTTAAGTTATTGATATACCGTAGTCAGAGGATGGCGTTTTTCAGAGGCATACCCGGCTGAGCGCTTTTTAATCAGAGAGTTAAAGGGTAGCGCGGTCATTTCAAATCGTTTGTTAAAATAAATTTGCAGCAAAGTTAACAGAATTCATTTTTAACAGTTGCCTGAAGCCGGTCATTCTCATTAAGTTTAGGATATGGAAAAAAATATCCTTTTCAATCAGCGCATTCGCTTGCGCCATCTACATACCTTTGTTGCGGTTGCGCAGCAAGGCACACTGGGCCGGGCGGCAGAGACGCTTAGCCTCAGCCAGCCTGCCCTTTCCAAGACCCTGAATGAGCTGGAGGAGCTGACTGGCGTTCGTCTGTTTGAACGTGGCCGGCTGGGCGCGCAGCTGACCACCATGGGAGAGCAGTTTCTGACCCATGCGGTGCGGGTACTCGACGCGCTAAACCATGCCGGACAGAGTTTTAATGAGCAGCCGGGCGATGCGCCGGTGATTATCCGGCTGGGGGGCATTGACCACTGCCGCGATGGGGATGCTGCCACGCATCCTGGATCGTTTTCATCAATTGCAGCCCAACACCACCATTCAGGTGGCGACACTTCACAATAATGTGCTGCTGGCGGGCTTGCGCGGCGGTGAGTTCGACATCGGCATTGGCCGGATGGCGGACAGCGCCATGATGACCGGGCTGACCTATGAATTGCTGTTTCTGGAGTCACTCAAGCTGGTAGTCAGGCCGGAACACCCGCTTTTAAGTGACAACGTCACGCTTTCGCGTGCTATGCAGTGGCCGGTGGTGATATCGCCCGAGGGCACCGCTCCGCGCCGGATTGCCCAGCAGATGCTGGATGAACAGGGCTGCACCCTTCCGCCTCACTGCATTGAGACCTCTTCGACTTCACTGGCACGCCAGCTGGCTCTTCGCTACGACTACATCTGGTTCGTCCCTTCCGGGGCGATTAAAGAGGATCTGAGCCACAACGCGGTTTGTGCGCTGCCGATCGCCTCTTCCGGGCCGGGCGAACCGGTGGGCATCATTACCCGCACCGGCGCAGAACTGAGCCTGAGTGCTGAAGTGCTGATGTCCACCATCCGTAAGTTTCACAGTTAGCGGCTGCGTTTCGCATGCCGCTCGCGGTTTTCAAGCCGGGCTTTATCGGTTTTGCGCAATCCGACATAAAGCGCCCCGGCCCCGCCATGCCGGGTCTGGGCCACGCAAAAGGTCTGTACGTCATCAAACTGCTTTAGCCAGCGCGCCAGATAGCTGCGAACAATGTTGGCATGCGATTCATCATCACGACCTTTACCGTGGATGATCAGCAGATTGCGCAATCCCTGTTTGTGCGCCTGCATCATAAAGTTAAAGAGCGCCTGACGACAGGTTTCGACCGGTTGCCGCAACAGATTGAGGCTGGCATCCAGCTGATACTCTCCTCTGCGCAGTTTATCCAGAATCCCCTGCTGAATGCCGTCGGCTTTATATTCCAGCGGGGTATTGAGTGGAACGATCTCCAGATCGCCCCGGGTCAGGAAATTCTCTAGCTCCGATTCACCTGGCGGTTTTCGTGGCGCCTTCGTTGAGGGTGCTTTAAGCCACAAGGTTGTGGTGGTGTCTTTTAACGGCGTGACATCGCCCATGGCATCCCGAAAGAGATCATTATCATCAAGGTTCATGGTTTTCTCACACCTGGTTAAAATTGATGGAATGTGCAAATCACGCTTTACCCGTTAGCGTAGCAAAAGCTGGAATCACCGGCCCACACCACTTTTTCGAAAGTCACTGCCAGTGCAGAAGCGTGTGACAGATCACATAAGCGGAAAGTTTTCTTGACAGTCGGCCCTGTTGGGATTCTGAGAAGCCCGTCACATCAGCGTTTGTCGTTGTGTGCTTAGTCCATAATATTTGTAAGTGTAAAACTGCTCGGATGAGTTCCCTTCAGCACAAAAAATGTTAAAATTGACCCCAGTCAATAATCGTCGAGCAAACCATTATGATCCCTGAAAAACGCAGCATTCGTCGTATTCAGTCGGGCGGTTGTGCCATTCACTGCCAGGATTGCAGCATCAGTCAGCTCTGCATCCCCTTTACGCTAAATGAACATGAGCTGGATCAGCTCGACAATATCATTGAGCGTAAAAAACCCATTCAGAAAGGGCAAACGCTTTTCAAAGCAGGCGATGAACTCAAGTCTCTGTATGCGATTCGCTCCGGCACCATTAAAAGCTACACCATCACTGAACAGGGTGATGAGCAGATCACCGGTTTCCATCTGGCGGGCGATTTAGTCGGCTTTGACGCGATTATGGGCTCCAGCCATCCCAGCTTTGCGCAGGCGCTGGAAACGGCAATGGTGTGTGAGATCCCTTTTGAAACGCTGGATGATTTGTCGGGCAAAATGCCGGCCCTGCGTCAGCAGATGATGCGTCTGATGAGCGGTGAAATCAAAGGCGATCAGGACATGATCCTGCTGCTGTCGAAGAAAAATGCTGAAGAGCGCCTGGCGGCGTTTATCTGGAACCTTTCCCGTCGTTTTGGCCAGCGCGGCTTTTCACAGCGCGAATTCCGCCTCACTATGACGCGTGGCGATATCGGTAATTACCTGGGCCTGACGGTTGAAACCATCAGCCGCTTGCTGGGGCGTTTTCAGAAGTCCGGTATGCTGGCGGTGAAAGGCAAGTACATCACGATTGAAAACCATGCCCTGCTGGAAGAGCTCGCCGGTCAGAGCCACCAGGCCGCCTGATCCTCAGCCGGATCAATAAATCTTATTTTGTTGATCCGGCAGTAACTTTTTCACTTCTTCCGCTGTGCAACATAGGCTATCTTTATTCCAGTCGCTCTGGTTTAAGGAGAACGCCTCATGTCCCAGTACCAAAATGTTCTGGTCGCCATTGATGCCCAGCAAGACGATCAGCCCGCGCTGCGACGTGCGGTCTATCTGAATCAACGTCTTGGCGGAAGAATTAAAGCCTTCCTGCCTATCTATGACTTCTCATATGAGATGACCACCCTGCTTTCGCCGGATGAGCGCGCGTCGATGCGCCAGGGCGTGATCAGCCAGCGTACCGAATGGATCCGCGAGCAGGCCCGCGCTTATCTTGATGCCGGTGTCGAAATTGACATCAAAGTGATCTGGCACAACCGTCCCTACGAAGCCATTATTCAGGAAGTGCTCGCTCACCAGCATGACCTGGTGCTTAAGATGGCGCATCAGCATGATCGCCTTGAGTCAGTGATTTTCACTCCAACTGACTGGCACCTGCTGCGTAAATGCCCTTGTCCGGTGTGGATGGTCAAAGATCAGCCGTGGCCGGAAGGCGGTAAAGCGATTGTGGCGGTCAATCTTGCCAGCGAAGAGCCGCATCACGATGGCCTGAATCAGAAGCTGATTCGTGAAACGGTGATCCTGGCGGAAAAGGTGAATCAGACCGAAGTGCATCTGGTCGGTGCTTACCCGATTACCCCTATCAATATTGCTATCGAACTGCCCGATTTTGATCCCAGCGTCTACAACGACGCGATCCGTGGTCAGCATCTGGTGGCAATGAAAGCGCTACGGCAGAAGTTCTCGATTGGTGAAGAGTTCACCCATGTGGCTAAAGGCCTGCCGGAAGAGGTCATCCCCGATCTGGCGGCACATCTGGGAGCTGGTGTGGTGGTGCTGGGAACGATTGGACGCACCGGACTGTCGGCGGCATTCCTCGGCAATACGGCGGAACAGGTGATTGATCATCTGCGTTGCGATCTGCTGGCGCTTAAGCCGGACGATTTCAAATCGCCGATTGACCTGGATGATGAAGAGGATGAGGAGGACTAATCCTCCTCAGAAACAGAGAGGGCGGCTGATTAGCCGCCCTTTTTTATTACAGCGCTTTGAGAATCGCTTCCACGCTGGCTTTGGCATCACCAAACAGCATCTGGCTATTCTCTTTGAAGAACAGCGGATTCTGCACCCCGGCATAGCCAGTGTTCATTGAGCGTTTGAACACTATCACGTTGTGCGCCTTCCACACTTCCAGCACCGGCATGCCCGCAATCGGACTGCGGGGATCATCCTGCGCCGCCGGGTTGACCGTGTCGTTAGCGCCAATGACCAGCACCGTGTCGGTGTCACTGAAATCGTCGTTGATCTCATCCATCTCCAGCACCACGTCATAAGGCACTTTCGCCTCTGCCAGCAGCACGTTCATGTGACCCGGCAGACGCCCCGCCACCGGATGGATACCGAAGCGCACTTTGATGCCAAGCGCACGCAGTCGGGCAGTCATTTCCGCGACCGGATACTGCGCCTGCGCTACCGCCATGCCGTAGCCTGGGGTGATAATCACCGAGCTGGAAGCCTTGAGCATCTCAGCGGTCTCTTCAGCCGTAATCTCACGATGCTCCCCCCGCTTCCTGACTTTCATCGCCACTGCTGGCTTCAGTACCAAAGCCGCCCGCTATCACGCTGATAAACGAACGGTTCATCGCTTTGCACATGATGTAGGAGAGGATCGCACCGGATGACCCCACCAGCGCACCGGTCACAATCAGCAGATCGTTGCTCAACATGAAACCAGCAGCGGCGGCGGCCCAGCCTGAATAGGAGTTAAGCATCGAGACCACGACCGGCATATCCGCGCCGCCAATCGACGCGACGAGATGCCAGCCAAACGCCAGCGCAATGACCGTCATCAGCAAGAGTGCAAACACCTGCACAGCCGTGCTGCTGGTGTTAACAAACCACAGCAGCAGCAGGAACGAAACCACCAGCGCCAGCAGATTCAGCTTGTGACGATGCGGTAACGCTAACGGCCGTGAAGAGATTTTGCCGCACAGTTTGCCAAACGCCACCAGCGAGCCGGTGAAGGTGACGGCACCGATAAAGATACCGATAAACACTTCACTGAGATGGATATTCTCCATCACCGCTGGCAGGCCAGGCGCATGGTCGATATAGCTGTTGATGCCCACCAGCACTGCGGCCAGGCCAACAAAGCTGTGCAGAATCGCCACCAGCTCTGGCATTTCCGTCATTTCGACTTTCTTCGCCAGACGAATGCCGATAGCGCCGCCGATGACCATCGCCAGCAGGATCCAGACCACATTACCGCTGTCCGGGCCAAATATGGTGGCGATCAGCGCAATCGCCATACCGCTGATACCGAAAATATTACCCCGCTTAGAGGTCTCATGACGCGAAAGACCAGCAAGGCTACAGATGAACAGAATCGCAGCCACAATATAGGCTGCAGTGACTAATCCGCCAGACATGTGTTACCCCTTACGAAACATTTTCAGCATGCGCTGGGTGACGGTGAAGCCACCAAAGATATTGATGCTGGCAATCAGCACGGCAATAAAGGAGATAAAGGTGACCCAGCCACCGTGGCCCATCTGCAAGACCGCACCGATAACAATGATGCCGGAAATGGCATTGGTTACGGACATCAGCGGTGTATGCAGCGCATGACTGACGTTCCAGACCACGTAATACCCCACCACGCAGGCGAGCGCGAACACGGTAAAATGGGAGAGGAAGTCGGCCGGTGCCACGTTTGCCAGGCAGCCAAACAGCACAATAGCCATGGCGATCAGCAGATATTTACGCCACGGTGAAACGGGCTTCGCCTCAATCTTTTCTGACGGCTTCGCGGCGGCAGCGGCAGCCTGTGGGGCGGCGGAGACCTGAATCGGCGGGGCTGGCCAGGTCACTTCGCCTTCGCGTACCACGGTGACGCCACGCACCACCACATCTTCGAAATCGACCTGGATTTCGCCATTCTTCTCTTTACACAGCAGCTTGATCAGATTGACCAGATTGGTGCCGTAGAGCTGGGAGGATTGTGTCGCCAGACGGCTGGGCAGATCGGTGTAACCGATGATTTTCACACCATTCGGCGTGACGGTAACCTGGTCAGCAACGGTCAGCGCACAGTTGCCGCCGGTCTGCGCCGCCAGATCAACAATGACGCTGCCCGGCTTCATGCTGGCGACCATCTCTTCGGTGATCAGTTTCGGAGCCGGTTTGCCTGGGATCAGCGCCGTGGTGACAATGATGTCCACGTCTCTGGCCTGACTGGCAAACAGCGCCATCTCAGCTTTGATGAAAGCCTCGGACATGACCTTGGCATAGCCGTCGCCGCTGCCCGCTTCCTCTTCAAAGTCGAGCTCAAGGAATTCGGCGCCCATACTCTGCACCTGCTCTTTGACTTCGGGACGGGTATCAAACGCCCGCACAATCGCGCCCAGGCTGCCCGCTGCGCCAATCGCGGCCAGCCCGGCAACACCGGCCCCAATCACCATCACTTTTGCCGGTGGCACTTTACCGGCTGCCGTGATCTGACCGGTAAAGAAGCGACCAAATTCATGGGCGGCTTCGACAATGGCGCGATAACCGGCAATGTTCGCCATAGAGCTCAGGGCATCCAGCGACTGCGCCCGTGAAATACGCGGCACTGAATCCATTGCCATTACCGTGACCTGACGTGCGGCCAGCTTTGACAGCAGTTCGGGATTCTGTGCGGGCCAGATAAAACTGACCAGCGTGCTGCCCGCACGCGTCAGCGCAATCTCTTCGTCATCCGGCGCATTCACCTTCAGCACGATATCGGACTGCCAGACCTGCTCTCTGTCGCTGAGTGTGGCACCGGCTGCGATATAGCTTTCATCATCGAAGCTGGCGCGTTTACCGGCGTCATGCTCAAGGGTGACGCTGAAACCCAGCTTGATGAGTTGTTCCACGGTCTTAGGCGTGGCGGCCACGCGCGACTCGTTTGGCAACCTTTCCTTGGGTATTCCAATTAACATAGTGTTTCCTTTCATCGGTTAAAGGTTGATGGCCCGAACCTGCACCACGAGAGCGCGACTGAAACGCGATTTCAGCCGCTTTTAGACGAAACGCAGGTATTTCAAAGTGTTTATAACCTACTGAAAATGTGACGAGCGATCTACAGCGACTACGCAGAGTGATGACATTCACCCAATTATGCAGTGTTCTGTTAAGAAACCTGCGTTATCCCACTGCAAAATAGTCTCACAGGCAGATAATCTGCCAGAGATAATTGTACCCGGACGAATTAATCAACAACAAAAACCTTTATTTAACAATGCATTAACTATTTTATCGCTAACAGTTACCGCTTTTAGTGGTAACTGTCACTAAAACTGGCCATAACTGCGTTTGATGACAAACAAATGAAAAAATCATGGTTGAATAACGCGATCTGACACAAAAAATCGCTGCGACAGTCTGTTTATAACATGCAATAATCAGCGGCTATTCTGTTATACATCAAGAGTCCAGCACGTTTTCGTACTCATTTTTGCGTAAGGCGAAGGATTATTTTTATGAAGCTGAAGAACACTATTCTGGCGACCACTCTGTTGTCCCTGCTGGCAGCCAACGCATTCGCTGCGCAGGAACTTACGCCAGAAAAAGCGGCCGCGTTGAAGCCATTCGAACGTATTAATATTACCGGCCGTTTCAACGCAATTGGCGACGCTGCCGATGCGGTATCTAAGCGTGCAGATCAGATGGGCGCTGCCTCTTATTACATCCAGGCGATCAACGACAGCAACGGTAACAGCGGTAACTGGCGCGTTACGGCTGACCTCTATAAAGCCGATGCCCCGGCAGCCACAGAGTCAACGACTTACCGTCGTTTCAACGGCGTAAACGAACTGCCAAAAGCAGAAGCGTATAAACTCGAACCGTTCGATACCGTTTCGGTCAGCGGCTTCTTTGCCAGCCAGCCGGATGTAAACGACGCAATTTCGAAAGCCGCAAAACAGAAAGGCGCAGCCTCCTTCTTTATCGTTCGCCAGATCGATGCCAACAGCGGCGGCAATCAGTATGTCACCGCCTATGTCTATAAAGCGGATGCTAAAGAGCGCGCAGTGCAGACACCGAATGCGATTCCTGCCGATTCAGAAGCGGGTAAAGCCGCTCTGGCTACCGGTGGCGCTGCGGCGGCTAACGTAGAGATTCCAGGCGTGGCCTCGTCTGAAACGCCAAGCAACAAAGTGGGCCGTTTCTTCGAAACCCAAAGCTCTACCGGCAAGCGCTATACCGTTAATCTGCCAAACGGCAAATCGGTGCAGGAAGTCAACGCCATTACTGCTGCGCAGATGCAGCCGTTCGATACCGTAACCTTCACCGGTCACTTCGGTACGCCAACTGAGATTTCAGAAGAAGTGGCGAAGCGTGCGGCGGACAAAGGTGCCAAGTTCTACCACGTTACCCGTCAGTGGCAGAACCAGAGTGGCGGTAACCTGACCGTCACGGCTGACCTGTTTAAGTAATCCTTCTCAGGGCGGCGCCTGCCGCCCTGCTGTTTGCATAATTCCTGCGCTGTTTTGCATAGTCACGCATTGCCATCCCCTGCCACACTCCGTAAAATCCTCCGCCTGTTTTACCGAATATTGTCCCTGTATTATGCCTTTGGTGTGACATAACCCAGCGACAGAATCCGATTTACCCAGCCATATATGCTAGCGGGAAGGTTGTTTTGGAGAAAAAATTAGGTCTCGGTGCGCTGACGGCGCTGGTGCTCAGCTCAATGCTGGGCGCAGGCGTGTTCAGTCTGCCGCAAAATATGGCTGCAGTGGCTGGTCCGGCGGCGCTGCTGCTGGGCTGGCTGATTACCGGCGTCGGCATCATCTTTCTGTCGCTGGCGATGCTGCTGCTGACCCGCCTTAAACCCGAGCTGGATGGTGGCATCTTTACCTATGCCCGTGCCGGTTTCGGCGAGCTGATGGGCTTCTGCTCCGCGTGGGGCTACTGGCTGTGCGCCGTGATCGCCAACGTCTCCTATCTGGTGATTGTCTTCTCTGCCCTGAGCTTCTTCACCGATACGCCGGACCGGATTATCTTTGGCGATGGCAACACCTGGCAGGCGATGCTGGGTGCATCCGTGCTGCTGTGGCTGGTTCACTGGCTGGTGCTGCGCGGCGTGCAGACCGCTGCCAGCATTAATCTGATGGCGACGCTCGGCAAGCTGGTGCCGCTGCTGCTGTTTATTGTGCTGGCGGTGATGGCGTTCAACTATGATCGCTTCCGCTTTGACTTTTCCGGCGTCACGCTAGGGCAACCGCTATGGGAGCAGGTCAAACAGACCATGCTGATTACCCTGTGGGTCTTTATTGGCGTCGAGGGGGGCGGTGGTGGTCTCTGCACGCGCGCGCCAGAAAAAGGATGTGGGCCGGGCTACATTATTCGCCGTGCTGGCAGCGTTGCTGGTCTATCTGCTGGTGACACTGCTGTCGCTTGGCGTGGTTCCACGTGCTGAACTGGCTCAGATGCGTAACCCCTCCATGGCGGGATTGATGACCCGACTGATGGGCAACTGGGGCGATGCGGTGATTGCGGTGGGTCTGGTTATCTCGGTGTGCGGTGCCTATCTGAGCTGGACGATTATGGCCGCTGAAGTGCCGCTGATTGCCGCGCAACAGGGTGCATTTCCACGCAGTATCGCCCGGCAAAACCGCCATAACGCGCCAGCCGCCTCACTGTGGCTGACCAACGGCAGTATTCAGCTCTGCCTGATCCTGATTGCCCTGACCGGTGCGAACTACAACAACCTGCTGACCATCGCCTCTGAGATGATTCTGGTGCCCTATCTGCTGGTGGGGTTATATCTGATCAAAGTGGTACGCGGACAGCATAAACCGCTGGCGATGGCGACCGGTATCGGTGCCAGCCTGTATGGCATCTGGCTGCTTTACGCCTCGGGGCCATTGCACCTGATGATGTCTGTGGTGCTCTATACACCGGGCCTGCTGCTGTTTCTGTTTGCACGACGCGGTGGCCGCGCAGAGTTTGCGCTGACTTCGCTGGAGCGGATTGCAATGGGATTGCTGATTGCCGCGACGCTGCCCGCCGTGTGGCAGCTGACGACTTAGCGCCTGGCCCGGCAGGCGTAATGGCTGCAGGCAGTGCGAACCCGGCCAGCGCGGAGCAACCAGGCGTACAGACAGTACGTGAGGATGGTGAGCACTGCCCAGGTTCAGAGCCTGATGGGAGAGGTTCTCAGTGTGACTGCACAGGTATTGAGACACACAGCAGGTCATCCTGCTGTGTCAGATTCAGCGGCCTGGAATATTCATGATGGATCGCGTCCAGCTGCTCCGCCGAAAGCGGATAAGGAAGCTGAATATCGAAGCGACTAATCTGCTGTTGTTCCGCAAGGGTAATCAGGCGCGCGATATTAATTTCGTCGCTGACCTGAGTAGAAATGATTTGTAATGCTAATTCTTTTAACGGGTCGTCACTGCCCTGTAAGCGGTGTGCCGATTTACGTGTCACCATGCCAAATATCGGCATCACACCATAAATAGCATCGACGAAGCTCCAGCGCTTTTTGCAGGAAGCGGAGAGAAAGTCACTGTAATTGAAGCAGATGCGGTCGGGGTATATGGCTGATGCCAGCTCTTTATCAGACACACTAACGCTCCTCATGATAATCATCAATATCCCAAACCTGGCGCAAAAAAGGCCGCGCTAATGATTGCACATTTTGCCGGTTATATACCAGCAAGCCACGGATATTTCGTGCGGTAACGTAGAGCTCAGGACCAGGAAAAGATATGCTTCCGTCCATCCCTGTCTCTGCTTTGTGAACTATGAACAAAATTGTTTATGTAGAAGATGAACCCGAAGTGGGCTCACTGATTGCGGCCTATCTGGGTCGTCATGATATTGAGGTGATTGTCGAGATGCGCGGCGACCGTGCTGAAGCGGTCATTGCCGAACAGCAGCCCGATCTGGTGATGCTGGATATCATGTTGCCAGGCAAAGATGGCATGACTATCTGCCGTGACCTGCGGGCCAACTGGCAGGGGCCGATCGTGTTGCTCACCTCACTGGACAGCGACATGAACCATATTCTGGCCCTGGAGATGGGTGCGCAGGATTACATTCTGAAAACCACGCCGCCAGCGGTGCTGCTGGCCCGCCTGCGCCTTCATCTGCGTCAGTCGCAGCAGGGACAGCCGGACGATGCGCCCAGCGCACCCGCCGCCAACCGTATGCTGCGTTTTGGCTCGCTGACCATCGATGCGCTGAACCGCCAGGTCACGCTGTTTGACGAGCAGATCGCCCTTTCCACCGCGGATTTCGATCTGCTGTGGGTACTCGCCAGCCATGCGGGCCAGACGCTTAACCGTGATGCGCTGCTGAAAACGTTGCGCGGGGTCAGCTATGACGGCCTTGACCGCAGCATCGACGTGGCCATCTCCCGGTTGCGCAAAAAGCTGCACGACAGCGCCACCGAGCCGTTCCGCATTAAAACCATTCGTAACAAAGGCTATCTGTTTGCGCCCCAGGCCTGGGATACCCGCGGACTATGAGAAAGCTTTTTATTCAGTTTTATCTGCTGCTGTTTGTCTGCTTTCTGGTGATGGCGCTGCTGGTGGGGCTGGTCTACAAGTTCACCGCTGAACGTGCGGGCCGCCAGTCAATGAATGACCTGATGGCCAGTTCGCTCTACCTGATCCGCAGCGAACTGCGCGAGATCCCGCCGCGTGACTGGAATAAAACCATCAAGAGTCTCGATCTCGGCCTGTCGTTCGACCTGCACATCGAGCCGATGAATAAATATCAGCTTGATGAAGGCAACATGCGTCGGTTGCGCGCCGGAGAGATCGTGGCGCTCGACGATCAATACACCTTTTTGCAGCACATTCCGCGCAGCCACTACGTATTGTCAGTCGGGCCGATTCCCTATCTCTTCTATCTGCATCAGATGCGACTGCTGGATATTGCCCTGCTGATCTTTATAGGGATGTCACTGGCGCTGCCGGTGTTTATCTGGCTGCGCCCCCACTGGCAGGAGATGCAGCGACTGGAAAAAGCGGCTCAGCGCTTTGGCCGTGGCGAGCTGGACGTGCGCACCCATTTCGACAGCACCTCCAGCCTTTTCCGGCTCGGCATCGCCTTTAACCAGATGGCCGAGAACATCAATACGCTGGTTGCCAGTAAGAAGCAGCTAATAGACGGTATTGCGCATGAGCTGCGCACACCGCTGGTGCGCCTGCGTTACCGGCTGGAGATGAGCGACAACCTCTCGGATGGCGAACGGGTGGCGCTGAATCGCGACATCGGCCAGCTCGAAAGCCTGATTGAGGAGCTGCTGACCTATGCGCGTCTTGATCGGCCGCGCGTCGATCTCAATCTGAAAACACTGGATTTGGCCAACTGGCTGCGCGAGCGGCTTGACGATTTCCGCACTATCAATCCCGACGTGCGGCTCGACCTTGAGCTGCCGCAGCGTGAAAACATCGGCATTTCTGATACGCGCCTGATGGAGCGGGTACTGGATAACCTGGTCAACAATGCGCTGCGTTATGCGCAACAGCGGCTGCGCGTCAGTTTGTGGTTCGACGGTCCGATAGGGTGTCTGCAGGTGGAAGATGACGGTCCCGGCATTCCGCCTGAAGAGCGTGAGCGGGTTTTCGAACCCTTTGTCCGGCTGGACCCCAGCCGCGATCGCGCCACAGGCGGCTGCGGACTGGGACTTGCGATTGTGCACTCTATTGCCCAGGCGCTGAGCGGCAATGTGACCATTGAGTCCAGTCCACTGGGCGGCGCCAGCGTTCGCTTTTGCTGGCCGGTTGATCTAACCTTGCGGGAAATTCCGCTGCGTTAAAAACCACAAGGAGTCTTACGTGACCTCAGCGTATCAACAACTTACCAAGACGTTCCAGCGCCTTTCCCGTTTCAGTCACGTCACGGCCATCGCCGGATGTGACATGCAAACCACCATGCCGCCGGGCGGCAGTCAGGCGCGTGGTGAAGCGCTGGCCGAAATGAGCGTGTTGCAGCACCAGATCCTCACTGCCCCTCAGGTTGGTGAGTGGCTCAGGGCTGCAGAGCAGCAGTCACTCAACGATGTTGAGCGGGCCAATCTCAACGAGATGCAGCGCGCTTACCAGCAGGCCACCCTGCTGCCTGATGATTTTGTTGAAGCCAAATCAATCGCCGGTTCGGTATGTGAACATGCATGGCGCACTCAGCGTCCCGCCAACGACTGGCAGGGCTTCGCCGCCAATCTCAAAGAGGTGGTGCGTCTGAGCCGCGAAGAGGCCCAGCGCCGCGCCGACGCCACTGGCTGCTCGCGTTACGATGCGCTGCTGGATCTTTATGAACCGGGGATGACCCGCGCCCGGCTGGATGAAACCTTTGGCGAACTGAAAACCTGGCTGCCCGATCTGTTACAGAAGGTCGTGGAAAAACAGGCGCAACAGACTGTTGTCACGCCGCAGGGACCGTTCGCCCTGCCTGCTCAGCGTCAGCTCGGCCTGAGCATCATGGAAACGCTGGGTTTCGACTTTAACCATGGCCGGCTGGATATCAGTGCGCATCCCTTCTGCGGTGGCGTGCCGGAAGATGTGCGCATTACCACCCGTTACAACGAGAATGAGTTTCTCAGCGCCCTGATGGGCGTGATCCACGAAACCGGCCACGCCCGCTATGAGCAAAATCTGCCGCAGCAGTGGCGCGGGCAGCCGGTGGCGCTGGCGCGCTCCACCGCTATCCACGAATCACAAAGCCTGTTTATGGAGATGCAACTCGGTCGCAGCCGCGAATTCCTGCAGCGCATTCTGCCGCAGGTGATCGCCACCTTTGGCGATCAGCCTGCCCTGCAGGCGGATAATTTTGTGCGCCTGACCCAACAGGTTAAGCCTGGCCTGATCCGGGTTGACGCCGATGAGCTCAGCTATCCGGCGCATGTCATTCTGCGCTATGAAATCGAGCAGGCGCTGATTGAAGGCGAGATTGAGGTTGAGGATATCCCGGCGCTGTGGGATGAGAAAATGATGCAGTCGCTGGGTCTGGATACCCGGGGTAACTACCGTGATGGCTGTATGCAGGATATCCACTGGACCGACGGCGCCTTTGGCTACTTCCCGACCTATACGCTGGGCGCGATGTACGCCGCACAGCTGTTCCGCTCAGTACATCTTGCGATTCCTCAGCTCAGCGAGCTGATTCAGCACGGTGAGCTGCAGCCGGTATTCGACTGGCTGCAACAGAACATCTGGCAGCACGGCAGCCGTTTCTCCACCGACCAGCTGCTGATCAACGCCACCGGCGAAGCGCTGAATCCGGCTTTCTTCCGCCAGCACCTTGAACAACGTTACCTGAATAGCTAAGCTCTCGGGCGGTCAGCTGACCGCCCTTTCCCGCCTTTGTACAATCGGTTACACGCCGATACCAAACACCCACGGACACCGTTCATTGATAACCCTATAGTCTCTTCACCGGCCCCGCAGTGGGCTACACATGAAAAAATAGTCTTCGAGGGATTTGCAATGAAAAAATTATTTGCACTGGTTGTCGCCGCTGCTATGGGTATGTCTTCTGTTGCTTTCGCTGCTGACACCACAGCTGCTCCAGCTGCTGCGCCAGCCGCAACAACCACTACTACCGCTGCAGCACCGGCTAAAACCGTTCACAAAACTGCGCACAAGAAACACCATAAAGCGGCTCAGAAAGCGCAGGCTGCTAAGAAACACCACAAAAAAAGCTGTGAAAAAAGATGCCGCGCAGAAAGCGCAGGCTGCTAAAAAAAGTTCACCACAAAAAAGTAGCTAAACCTGCTGCACAGAAAGCTCAGGCCGCTAAAAAAAGTTCACCACAAAAAAAGTCACTAAACCAGCTGCTCAGAAAGCCCAGGCCGCTAAAAAAAGTTCACCACAAAAAAAGCCACTCAGCCAGCCGCTCAGAAAGCGCAGGCTGCTAAAAAAAGTTCACCACAAAAAAAGTAGCTAAACCTGCTGCACAGAAAGCTCAGGCTGCTAAAAAAAGTTCACCACAAAAAAAGTTGTGAAACCAGCAGCTAAAAACTAAGGTCGCCTTCAGCGCACGGCCACGAGATGATGATTAAAAACACCCGGTTCTGCCGGGTGTTTCTTTACTGGAGTGGATGATATGGTGCGTCGCTATCGCTTCGAAATTATTCTGCTGGTGATGATCCTGTGTGGCATTGTTGCGGCAAGCTTTTTTTGTTTAACCGCTGTAGCGTACTGATTAACCAATAAAACTCCCTTTTTCAACGCTCACCGACTATAGTTACCGTACTTACGTAATAACAATAACGTTAATTTTTTCTCGCCATTGAGATTTCTATGCGCCTGGCTACCCTGTTAATGGTTGGACTCTTCAGCTTTGCCACCACGGTTCATGCCGATGATGACGATGACTCGCCTACTCCTGCTGAAATTAAGATGCTGTTTTTCGGTAAGGATCATCGCCAGGCAATCACCGATATTACCGCTGCCCCCTGGGATGCCATTGGTCAGCTGGAAACCGAAAGCGGCAACCTCTGTACTGCCACGCTCATCTCTCCGCATCTGGCGCTGACCGCCGGACACTGCCTGCTTGCCCCGCCGGGTAATTTCGATAAGCCGGTTGCGCTGCGATTTATGGCCAGCGATAAAGGCTGGCGCTACGAGCTTCATGATATTGATGCGCGGGTTGAACCCTCGCTGGCGTCAAAGTTAAAAGCGGATGGTGAAGGCTGGATCGTGCCGAGCAGTGCAGCCCCCCTATGATTACGGCATCGTGATTTTACGCAATCCGCCCTCAGCGATTACGCCTATTCCGCTGTTCGATGGCTCACGCAGCGATCTCACTGCGGCGCTGAAGCTGACCGGACGCAAAGTGACGCAGGCAGGCTATCCGGCTGATCATCTGGACACGCTTTACTCCCACAGCGATTGCCTGATCACCGGCTGGGCGCAGCGCGCCGTGCTGTCGCATCAGTGTGACACCCTGCCAGGTGACAGTGGTTCGCCACTGCTGCTCAACAGCGATAAAGGCTGGCAGTTAATCGCGGTACAAAGCTCAGCACCGGCTGCGAAAGATCGCTACCTGGCTGATAACCGCGCGATTTCGGTCACCTCGTTTAAAGATAAGCTGGAATCCCTCGCGCAGTAATCCGCACTCTCACTCCCCATCATCGGATGCGCGCCGGTTACGGCGCGCATCCCGGCGTTTAACCCGCTATCTGCTCCATCATCTGCAGAATACGCTTATCTGAGATGGGATAAGGCGTACCCAGCTGCTGAGCAAAGTAACTGATACGCAGCTCTTCGATCATCCAGCGGATGCTCTGCACCTCTTCATCATCCTGACGCTGCGGCGGCAACTTGTTGCGCCACGCCTGATAAGCCTGCTCCACTGCCTGCACTTTTAACATCCGCGCACGATCGCTGTGCGGATCGGCAGGCAGTTTTTCCAGTCGGCGCTCAATCCCATGCAGATAACGCAGCGTATCGGCCAGTCGCTGCCAGCCGTTGCCGGTGACAAAGCCGCGATAAACCAGACCACTTAACTGCGCTTTGATGTCAGATAACGCCAGCGCCATGGTCATATCGACCCGGCCCTTCAGACGCTTATTAATGTTGAAGACTGCCGTCAGGATCTGCTCGACCTGCTTCGCGATGGTCACCACGGTTTCGTTAAGTTCGCCGCGCACTTTGTCACGCAACTGCTCAAAAGAGGTTTGATCCCAGGCCGGTCCGCCCGCTTCCCCCATCAGCTTGTCGATGCCACAGGCGATGCAGTCGTCAATCAGCTCCAGCACTTTGCCATAAGGGTTAAAGTAAAGTCCGAGCTTGGCTTTGTTCGGCAGCTTCTCGTGCAGATACTTAACCGGTGACGGCACATTCAGCAGCAGCAGACGACGCTGACCGCGCCACATCATTTTTTGCTGCTCCTGCTCGCTGTCAAACAGACGAATAGCAACGCTCTCTTTCTCGTCGACCAGCGCAGGCCAGGCTTTAACCTGGTAGCTGCCGCGCTTCTCTTCATAACTGCGTGGCAGATCGCCAAAACTCCAGATATGCAGCCCGCTCTGCTCCAGCCCGTCATCCGCCACTTTCGACAGCGTTTCCTGCACTTTGTCTTTCAGCTGTGCCTTAAGCGCAGTGAGATCTTTACCTTCCAGCAGTTTACGGTTGTGCTCGTCGACTACCCGGAACGTCATTTTCAGATGATCGGGCACCTGTTCCCACTGCCAGTTTTCCCGCTCCAGCGTGACGCCGGTCATGCGGCGAAATTCCCGCGCCAGCGCATCAGGCAGCGGCATCTCCATCGCTTTCACCCTTCCCAAGAACGCCTCGGCGTAGTTGGGCGCAGGCACCAGGTTACGGCGCAGCGGCTTAGGCAGCGACTTAATCAGTGCGATGATCAGTTCACGGCGTACACCGGGTATCTGCCACTCAAAACCGCTATCTTCAACCTGATTCAGCAGCGGCAGCGGAATATGTACCGTCACGCCATCCGCATCTGCGCCAGGCTCAAACTGATAACTCAGCTTAAGTTTGAGGTTGCCCTGATGCCAGAAGTTGGGGTAGTCGAGCTGACTGACTTTATCCGCACCCTCTTTGATCAGCATCTGCTTGTCGAAATTCAGCAGTTCTGCGTTTTCGCGACTGGCCTGTTTCCACCAGCTGTCGAAATGCTTCGCCGAGACCACCTCTTTGCCAATGCGCTGGTCATAAAAAGCAAACAGCGTTTCGTCATCAACCAGAATGTCGCGACGACGGGATTTGTGTTCCAGATCTTCCACTTCGCTGCGCAGCTTCTGGTTTGCGCGGAAGAAGGCATGTCGGGTCTGCCAGTCGCCCTCCACCAGCGCGTGACGAATAAACAGTTCACGGCTAAGGGTGGGATCGATGCTGCCATAGTTAACTTTACGGGCGGCGACAATCGGCAGGCCATAGAGCGTGACTTTTTCGGTGGCCATCACCGCGCCCTGCGATTTCTCCCAGTGCGGTTCACTGTAGCTGCGCTTGATCAGATGCTGTGCCAGCGGCTCAATCCACTCTGGTTCAATACGGCCCGCCGTGCGGCCCCACAGGCGGCTGGTCTCGACCAGTTCCGCCACCATGGTCCACTTCGGCGGCTTTTTAAACAGCCCGGAGCCAGGGAAGATCGCGAAGCGGGTATTGCGCGCGCCGGTATACTCCTGCTTATCGGTGTCTTTCTGCCCGATATGCGACAGCAGACCACTTAACAGCGCGCAGTGGACAGGCTGCAGCTCAGCCGGTTCACTGTTAACCGGAATGCCCAGTTCACGCACCACCTGCCGCAGCTGGGTGTAGATATCCTGCCATTCCCGCACGCGCAGATAGTTAAGGAAATCGCTTTTGCACTGGCGGCGGAAAACATTCCCGGACAGCGCTTTCTGCTGCTCCGCCAGGTAGTTCCAGAGATTCACATAGGCGAGGAAGTCGGAGTCTTTGTCGGCAAAGCGCCGGTGCTTCTCATCGGACGCCTGTTTTTTATCTGCCGGACGCTCACGCGGGTCCTGAATCGACAGGCCTGCGGTGATAATCATCACTTCGCGCACGCAGCCAAATTTCTGCGCTTCCAGCACCATCCGCGCCAGGCGGGGATCCACCGGCAGCTGCGCCAGCTGACGCCCGGAACCGGTGAGCTTGTAGTGACCGGTCTCTTCGTTCAGGGTCAGCGCGCCCAGCTCTTCCAGCAGGCGGACGCCATCCTGGATATTGCGCTTATCGGGCGCTTCCACAAACGGGAAGGCGGCGATATCGCCGAGGCCCAGCGAGGTCATCTGCAGGATGACTGACGCCAGGTTGGTGCGCAGGATTTCAGGATCGGTAAAGGCCGGACGACTCAGGAAGTCATCTTCTGCGTAGAGACGGATACAGATACCGTCTGAAACACGGCCGCAACGCCCTTTACGCTGGTTGGCAGACGCCTGTGATATCGGTTCAATCGGCAGGCGCTGCACTTTGGTACGGAAACTGTAACGACTGATACGCGCCGTACCGGGATCGATCACATATTTAATCCCAGGCACCGTCAGTGAGGTTTCCGCGACGTTGGTCGCCAGCACGATACGACGGCCACTGTGCGACTGAAACACCCGGTTCTGTTCGGCGTTCGACAGCCGTGCATAGAGCGGCAGCACTTCGGTGTGTGGCAGATCGCGTTTGTTCAGCGCGTCGGCGGTATCACGTATTTCACGCTCACCACTCATGAAGATCAGGATATCGCCCCGACTTTCCCGGCCCAGCTCATCTACGGCATCAAAAATCGCCTGCAGCTGGTCACGATCGCCGTCATCCGCCTCTTCGATCACCGGCCGATAGCGCACTTCAACCGGATAGGTCCGGCCTGAGACTTCAATCACCGGCGCATTATTGAAATGACGCGAGAAACGCTGTGGATCGATGGTGGCGGAAGTGATAATCACTTTCAGATCCGGGCGACGTGGCAGCAGCTCACGCAGATAACCGAGCAGGAAATCGATATTCAGGCTGCGTTCGTGCGCTTCATCAATAATGATGGTGTCATATTGCATCAGCAGACGATCCTGCTGGATCTCCGCCAGCAGAATCCCGTCGGTCATCAGTTTAATCTGCGTCAGGTCACTGACCTGGTCGTTAAACCGTACTTTATAGCCGACGCAGCCGCCCAGCGAAGTGCTGAGCTCATCCGCAATGCGATTCGCCACGGTACGTGCGGCCAGACGGCGCGGCTGCGTATGACCAATCAGACCCGTCACACCACGTCCCAGCGCCAGACAGATTTTCGGCAGCTGCGTGGTTTTACCCGAGCCGGTTTCACCGGCGACAATCACTACCTGGTGATCGCGAATCGCCTCAGCAATATCCTGCTGCTTCTGACTGACCGGCAGATTGTCCGGGAAGGTAATGGCTGGCGTGGCCGCACGGCGCTGGGCCACGCGCTGCTCGGCAGCGATAAAGTCCTGCTCAAGCTCGCTGGCAATGCCCTGCTGTGCCTCAGGATTTTTAGCTTTTCTGGCACCCTGTAAACGGCGCTGTAACCGCTGGCGATCGCGCAGCATTACACCGTCGAGGCGTGACCAGAGCGCTGCCAGTGGGGAAGTATCGGGAGATGACATAATAGTGACGTACCTTACTCAGACGGTGTCGCTGCCTGAAGCAGCGCCCTGCAAGCCGGGATAACCAGCTGATTCAATAAAAAATAATTGCGCGCATCATAGCACATTCTGAACTGTTCCGGCGGCTGGCCCCGGTTACGCTTATTCAATAAATTCGAACATGGGTCTCGAAATATTGCGCTTTCACCGCGCCATCGATAACCGTAGAGTGTAAACCATTGAGCGGAAAGTCTTCCGCGTAACAGACAGGAAACCACCATGAGCAAAGTTTTAGTTCTGAAATCAAGCATTCTTGCAGGCTACTCACAATCAAGCCAGCTCGCTGACTTCTACATCGAACAGGCAAAGGCCCAGGGTAAAGAGGTTACCGTACGTGACCTGGCGGCTAACCCGATCCCGGTACTGGATGGCGAGTTAGTGGGTGCAATGCGTCCCTCTGATACCCCGCTGTCACCTCGCCAGCAGGAGGCTCTGGACCTGTCTGATGAACTGATTGCAGAACTGCAGGCTCATGATGAAGTGGTGATTGCCGCGCCAATGTACAACTTCAACATCCCGACGCAGCTGAAAAACTATTTCGACCTGATTGCCCGTGCTGGCGTGACGTTCCGCTACACCGAAGCAGGCCCGGAAGGTCTGGTTAAAGGCAAAACGGCAGTCGTTATCTCCAGCCGTGGCGGCATTCATAAAGATACCCCAACTGACCTGCTGACCCCTTACGTCAAGCTGTTCCTGGGCTTCATCGGCATCACTGACGTTGAGTTCGTGTTTGCTGAAGGCATCGCTTACGGTCCGGAAGTGGCCAGCAAAGCGACCGCTGAAGCGAAAGACGCTATCAAGCAGATCGTGACGGCATAAGTCTCACTCATCTCAGGATGACGCTGTAAAAGACCGGGCCATGCGCCCGGTTTTTTTTCGCCGGTTACTGACTGCTCTCTGCCGTTTTTCTCAGCCACTGACCGTTAATGCCGCGCACATATTCCCCCCGCTGCCGCACGGCTCACCAGCTTCTGTCCGGCAATACTGGCGACATCGGCCGTGGAGAGATTATTCTGTTCTGCCAGTCGCTGATACTCCTGCTGACGTCCGGCATTAATACGCTGCACCAGTGCCAGCGTTTCACTATCCTGCGCACGTGCCGCCAGATAGCCGGAGAGCGTTTCACCTGCCCGCCCCGATTGCCGCGCCTGATCCAGCGTCAGTGCCCAGGCAGGCTGCGCCATCGTCAGGGCGAGGAACAGCACCGCGCTTATGCGTTTCATCGTTGCTCTCCTCAGAACAGACCGCTCTGGTTTTTCAATAGCGCTTCCACGTCTTTATCGACTTTGATGTGGATCTCATGTTCGATTTTCACGTTCATGTTGATGGTGATGGGATCTTTAGGTGCCGTGACTTCAATGCGCGGCACGCAGCCGATGCTCAGCAGTCCGGCTGCCAGAACCAGTAGTGCCCTCAGGCTCATGGTGAAGTGTCCTTGTTGGATGGCAAATTCGCATGTTGCTCTAACCAGGATTGCAAATTATCGCCAAAGCGCAGGCTGCGCCAGAGCTGAAACAGGTTTTCCTGATGATGATAGTTGAGATTGACTGTCTGACGACGGTTACTGAACTGGCTGACGCCCTGCACCTGCGCCTCCATGGTGAGGTCGCCAAGATTATCCAGATTGATCGTGGCCCAACTGCGGGAGACTTCCATATAGCGTAACCAGTCCAGCGCGGCGCCCGTCGCCACGTTATTGCGGGTAATCGCATCCGCCATATCTTTATCCAGCCGGAAGGTCAGCGGACCGCTGTTGGCAATCCACCCTTTCTCCACCAGCCAGTGTGGATTATTGAGCCACAGCGGCAGCTCACCGTTGACCTTGCCCGACATGGCAAACTGTTTAGGTTTCAGCGCCGTCACCAGCTCGCTGAGGCTGATATTGCGCAGCGACACCCGGGCTGGCTCATGCTGCGGCATGCGCAAAGCGGGCAGCGTAATTTGTCCGCCCAGCAGATCAAGGCTGACATCCTGCAACGTCAGCGGCGCCTGTTCGGACCACGGCCAGTTACCCTGCAGGTCAGCGCGAATATTCTGCATCGCAAACTGGTTCTTAACCTCGGCAATGCGCAGTGATACCGGGCCATGCTGACCAAATTGCCATTGCTGCTCATGGAATCTGAACGGCAGCGAGAAGTCGATACCGTTAACCTGGCTGTCAGGCGTCCAGATGCTGCCCTGTTTTACCGTCCAGTGGCCTCCCGCCTGGAAACCCTGTTCACTTGCGGCGGAAAAAGCGACCTGTGCCTGCAAACGGCCGCCCTGGATCTGCATTTTCATGTCGGGGCTGAGCAACGGCTGAAACACCGTCAGCGACTGTGCCGGCCACCAGGCCTGGCCGCGCAGCCGTTCGCCATCCCAGCGGCCGTTAACCCGCAGCGGGCCAACCTTGCCCGCTTGTAAACTGCCTCGCCAGATAAAATAGCCGGGATCACGACCTTTAGCCTCAAAGTCGAGCGTGGAATCTGCCAGATGTCCGCCATAGCTGAAGCGGGTCTCTCCTGCCTGCAGGCGGAAATGCCCATTGAACGCCGGATGCGCCGCATCACGCTGCCAGTTTACCGGTTTAGTCAGTGTCAGACGCGGTTTTGCAACGTTGACACTGCCATACGCCAGCTGATTAAAACCGGTAGACAAGGTATCCAGATGGATCAGGGTGTCGTGCCAGCCGCCCGTGCCTTTAACGTCCCAGCGCGCCTGCAGCGGCAGCATCTCGCCACCTCCCCAGTAGCGCCAGTTCCATTCGCCCTTATCGGGCCAGAAATCATTGGCGCGGCCATCAAGATGCAACCGGAAGCGGCCAAAACTGGCATCGTGCGCATTGAGAATGGCCTGCAGGCGGCCATCAATACCCTGCGAGGAGAGTCGTACGCCCGCCAGCGGCCAGCGCGCTTCGTCCACTTCCAGCGTTGACAGCAACCGGCCCCGCAGGCGCAGCAGCGATTTAGGTTGCAGCAGCAGTTGAGGATCGAGCAGCGAGCCGCTGAGCACGCCCGGGATAGAGCCGTAAAGTTGCAGATTGGCCAGCTTGCTTTCGCCCGTTAGCTGAAACGGCAGGTTGCTGTTGGTCAGGCTGAGGTTGCCGGGCCCGACGCCGAGCACCACGTTGCCCTTGCCGCCGCGTCCCTGGGTCAGCAGGTTAACGCGACCGCTAATCTGGCTACTTTCAAGGCCTGACTGCCAGTTATCCAGCGTCAGGTTAACAAACCCTGATAGCGGCTGAGCCTCCAGCGGCCAGAAATATTCGCCCTTTTCAATGCGAATCTGATCGCGGCTGATCTGCCACGGCAGTCTGAGAAGCGGCCTGGTCACTTCGGCCATTGCCACGCGTAGCTCGCCCTGCTGCTGCTGCCAGTTAAGCGTCAGCTTCAGGGGATGCGGCAGCGCGTCCAGCGCCAGCTGTCCGGTCACCTCGCCATTCACCGGCAGATCAGTGGCAAAGGTGGGTAACGCCAGATGACCACTCAGCGTGACGGGTTCAGGAAGTGCAGGATGGGTGAGCGTCAGGCGACTGATAGCGAGCTGCTGACCGGTCAGCGTTGCCGCCAGCTGCAGATTATCGCCCTGGTAACTGAGTTGCTGGCGATCTTTTTCCAGCGTCAGATCCAGCGCGCCCGCATACGTCTGCCACGGCGTAACAATTAATTTGCCCAGATGAACGTCGGCGCCAGGCAGCATTGCCTGCCATTCGGCCAGCGTTTTGGGGGCTGCCGTGCTGTCATCACTGGCCGGTAATTTTTGCAGGCAGGTGCTATCCAGCGTCAGCTCTGACGCATTCAGTTTCCAGCGCGACTGATGCCAGCCCAGCGATACCCCCTTTACCGTTGCCAGGGAGCAATCCCCTGCGAGATAACGAAGTTGTGGCAACCACAGGCCACCTTCCCGCCAGCGCGGTGCGCCCGACAGCTCAATGCGGGTATCTTCAGGTAGCCAGATGCCGACCAGCCGCGGCAGCCATTGCGTTACAGTCAAGATCAGGCCGAGCAGCAGCAGAATCAGCGCCAGAATGGCGGCCAGCCGTCGCCGGAACATCCGTGGCATAAAAGCCATAATCCTTTTCCTTACAGTATCCTGACAACGATGATGGCATGTAATCTGCCAGAGGTGAAGGTCTGCGCCGGACACAAGTCAGCTGTTTCAGCAAAGTCAGTCAGAAAACGTTATCCTTGCTCTATCACCTCTGCAGGAGCACAACGATGAAAATCGCGGTTTACAGCACCAAACATTACGATCAGAAATACCTTGAGCAGGTCAATCAGCAGTTCGGCTTTGAACTGGTGTTTTTTGACTTTTTTACTCTCTGAAAGCACCGCCAAAACCGCTGTGGGTTGCGATGCTGTCTGTATCTTTGTAAACGATGACGGCAGTCGCCCGGTGCTGGAAGAGCTGGCCGGGCTGGGTGTGAAATATATCGCGCTGCGCTGTGCCGGTTTCAATAATGTTGATCTGGCTGCTGCAAAAGAGCTGGGTCTGGAAGTAGTGCGCGTGCCGGCCTACTCACCGGAAGCAGTCGCTGAACATACTATCGGCCTGATGATGACCCTGAATCGCCGTATTCATCGCGCTTATCAGCGTACCCGTGACGCAAACTTTTCGCTCGACGGCCTGACCGGTTTCAACATGCATAACAAAACCGCGGGTGTTATCGGTACCGGTAAAATCGGGATCGCGACGATGCGGATTCTGAAAGGTTTTGGTATGCGGCTGCTGGCGTATGATCCCTACCCGAGTGAGCAGGCGCTGGAACTGGGCGCGGAATATGTCGATCTGAAGACGCTGTTTGCTGAATCCCACGTCATTACGCTGCACTGTCCGCTGACGCCGGAGAATCATCATCTGCTCAACGCCGACGCGTTTAAACAGATGCGTGATGGGGTGATGGTTATCAACACCAGTCGTGGTGGCCTGATTGATTCACAGGCGGCGATTGACGCGCTGAAACAGCAGAAAATCGGCGCGCTCGGCATGGATGTTTATGAGAATGAACGTGATCTGTTCTTTGAAGATAAGTCGAATGATGTGATTCAGGACGATGTGTTCCGCCGTCTGTCGGCGTGCCATAACGTATTGTTCACCGGCCATCAGGCGTTTTTAACCGCCGAAGCGCTGACCGCCATTTCTGAAACGACACTGAATAATCTCAGCCAGCTCGACCGGGGTGAAAACTGCCCGAACCGGCTCTCTGCCTGACTGTGCGGGCCGGAGCAATCCGGCCTGATCATCAGCGCGCGCAATTCCCGCCAATTAACGCCTGCTCATCACAGCGACGGCCATTCACTAACTGACACATCCCCACTCGCGAGCCATCCAGCTGATGCGAAAATGCCAGCGTTCCGCCCGCATTCGAACAGGTGCTTTCTGCCAGGGAAGACATCACCACCCGTGGCTGGATGTGGGCGGCGGTGGCTTGTTGCGGTGGCTCGTTATCATCACTGTTGCTGCTGCAGGCAGAGAGTAATAATGCGGCACCGGCCAGCAAAAAAGTGGCTGCTTTCATCAGTCGGACTCCGGGAAGTGGGGGAAAAGGCTGGCTCAGCATATGTCAGGCAGCACAACGGGTCGAGAGGTGAAACAGCTTTTTTACAAAATTCTCCGGCGTCATTTGCAAGCAGAATTATCTTGTTTACCTGTTATCGCTGAACTGTCACCCTTTTTCGGCCCTTATTAATTCGGAGTAAAGCCATGTTAATGGATATGTTAATTCGCATAGCGCTGGCCGGTATTCTCGGCGGCCTGATCGGCATGGAGCGCCAGATGCGGGCCAAAGAAGCGGGACTGCGTACCCATATTCTGGTCGGTATCGGCAGTGCGATGTTTATGCTGGTATCGAAATATGGCTTCGCCGATATGCTCAATAGTGACCATGTGGCACTGGATCCCAGCCGTATTGCTGCCCAGGTAGTCAGCGGCATGGGTTTCCTTGGCGCAGGCACCATTATGATTCAGAAGCAGGTGGTGAAAGGCTTAACCACGGCGGCGGGATTATGGGTGACTGCGGCGATTGGTCTGGTGATTGGTAGCGGCATGTATGAGATAGGCATTTATGGCACAGTGCTGGCACTGGTGGTGCTGGAAGTCTTCCGCCGCCTGAGCCATTTTCTCATCGGTAAACATCATACGCTGCTGGTTTTTCTTAAGCCCAAAAGTGTGCCGCTGGTGCTGCTGGTCATGCAGCGGGAAGGCATTCGCTATGGCAATGTGACGGTGATTAACCGGGATGAGGAGAGTGGTCTGTGTGAGCTCAGTGTTCAGGTGACGCTGTCCCGCAAGTCAAACGATGCTCACCTCTACGATAAGGTCATGGAGATCAAAGGAGTTCAGTCGCTGGAGATGATGTAAATTCCTTTCCATAAAGATCATTCCTGCTGAACACAGGCCGGTCAGCGCCAGGACGTTGCAGAAGGCAGTTATCGGTACTCACTGCCTTCAGCCCTCTCCATTAAATTTATCTATTATCAGAATCAGAAAAACATGCAGCATGACCTGAGATATAGAGCCCGCCGGGAATTAATGTCATAATCCGTGATTGTTTATTAAGGTAACAATTTATCCGGGGAAAAATGCGCCGAAACTCTGACCATCGTGACGAAACCCTGTCCGCTTCTGTACGTAAAAGTAGCTGGCCAGTACTGAGCATGCTTATCTTTACGCTGATTGCGGGCGCTATGGCCATCATGATGATCCTGGATCATCGTAATTCCGTAAATAATGCGCTTGAGACCGGACAGTGTCTGGTGGGGGAAGGCGCTGAAAGTTTGCTGGAAGTGCTCAGACATTTTTTACATCATGCTTATCGCTGGATTTTTAAAGCCTGTGGCTAGCAATAATAAATTCAGTGCAGCAGGAAATGCAGTAATCCGTGTCGGTTTACCAGCAACAAAACGCCGCAATACATGACTGCAACATAGCAGAGTAAAAAAGAGTATCAGCGTCAGTATAAATCGGACACCATAATTTTTTATATCGTGAGTGTTTTCCGGATGTCTCATCGAATTTAAAGTTTGCTCCGTCCTTATTCACATATATAGCCAGCAATTTAACGATTTGTTACGCTGCCCGCATTACCATGATGTGCGGAACGATGAAGTCACAGCTGGTCTCTCAGGAAAAACAGTTATGAGTGTAAAAATTAAAGCCGCCCTTTTTAACTTTCACATTCATTTTAATTGCTTTAATTTCACTCGTCTGCTTTGAAAAGCAACAGTTTTGGACGTGGCGATATGTGCCAGTAAAATCGATTCACATTTAATGGGATACAAAAAAACAGTGATGCCTGTGCATCTTACGTATTCACAATTATAACCCGGCAGTGTCAACGCATATTCAACAGCAGCGTTTTTCAGATTCAGGCGTTAATAAAATTAACAGTGCATCAGGATATTTAACCCCCCTGCGAATTTGCAGCAACAATTCGAAGGAAAATTTCAAATCAGATAAGCATAAACAGGACTCCGTTTAGGCATGATTGATTAATAGCGGTGCATGCTCTTTTTTTTGTTGACTGGTCGCTCTGATGAAATATCTGTTAATTATCTCAATCATTTTTATGACTGCGGGTTGTGCGGCAAAAAAAAGAGAATGCGCGGGCTGATGCTTACCAGGCATCACTGCCATCCTGTTCTGCGCACAATGATGAAATCGATTGCCAGTGGAAAGATGTGCCAGCCAGCTGACATCGCATAGTTGAACGCTATCCGTGACACATCAGCCCGCAATTTTTGGGTAATGACCTGGTAAGGCCCGCCCTCATTTTTCACTGAGTACCGCCGCATCGATTTATGTTGCTGCCCCCCTTAACGGGTAGTCTCTGCCGGATTCCCCGGGCGGCTATCCGCTGATTACTTCACTCCAGTACTGGCATTCGCGGCAACAATCCGTACCATACGCTGCATATTCGTGACACCGCAGTGAAGTATCTGGCTGAACGCGCACGGCAATTTGCCCTTTAGCTACGCTTTCTGGATTTTGAGATAGGTAAAAATGCAAGATAATCAAACGGTTGACAAGAAAGAACAGTACAACCTCAATAAACTGCAAAAACGTCTGCGTCGTAACGTCGGCGAAGCCATTGCAGATTTTAATATGATTGAAGAAGGCGACCGCATCATGGTCTGCCTGTCGGGCGGCAAAGACAGCTACACCATGCTGGAAATTTTGCGCAGTCTGCAAAAAAGCGCGCCGATCAACTTCAGTCTGATTGCCGTTAACCTCGACCAGAAACAGCCGGGCTTCCCTGAGCATATCCTGCCGGAATATCTTGAGTCGCAGGGCGTTGAGTATCGGATTATCGAAGAAGATACCTACTCCATCGTCAAAGATAAGATCCCGGAAGGCAAAACCACCTGCTCACTCTGCTCGCGCCTGCGCCGTGGCATTCTCTATCGCGTCGCAACTGAGCTGGGCTGTACTAAAATTGCGCTGGGCCACCATCGCGATGACATTCTGCAGACGCTGTTCCTGAACATGTTTTACGGCGGAAAAATGAAAGGCATGCCGCCAAAGCTGATGAGCGACGATGGCAAGCAGATTGTGATCCGTCCGCTGGCTTACTGCCGCGAGAAAGATATCATCCGCTTCTCAGAAGCGCGTCAGTTCCCGATTATTCCGTGTAACCTCTGCGGTTCTCAGCCGAACCTGCAGCGTCAGGTGGTGGCCGATATGCTGCGAGACTGGGATAAGCGCTATCCTGGCCGTATCGAAACCATGTTCAGCGCGATGCAGAATGTGGTGCCGTCACATATGGCGGATATCAACCTGTTCGATTTTAAAGGCATTAAGCATGGCGATGCGGTGGTTGACGGCGGGGATCTCGCCTTTGACCGGGAATCTCTGCCGCTGCAGCCAATTGGCTGGCGGGCTGATGAAGAGGATGCCCCGGATACCAGCGCGCGTCTGGATGTGATTCAGATTAAATAAGTGCTGGAAAGGTTAAGGGCGTGCTGCTGGCAGCACGCCCTTTTTTTATATGTTGCGATGCGGTGGTGGATCCATTATCGGCGGAAATTCCGGATCTGTCGGCGGATCAGGCTGGGGTTGTGGCTGAGGAATAGGCTCAGGAATCGGGATCGGATCCGTGGGGATCGGCTCGCTGTTAAGAATCGCGCTCATGCCGTACTCCTTTTGTTGGGAATGGACTTTAAGCTTAGGTAAGGAACGGCGTTACAGCCAGGCGGGCAAAAAAAAGCCGGCACACGGGCCGGCATGTTTCGAATTAAATGTGCTATGCATTAATTCTAAATTAGGAAGTAAGACAATATGGAGCGCAACGCCCATCGCTTGACGTTGCATTCACCTGCGGGAGAGAGTTTGCGTCAGCAGCGACAATGGGTTCTTGATGTCGATCAGCTTTTGCGTCCTTTACGGGATTTTCAGCGCAGATAACCGATACGCTACGCATAACGCTAGAGCCAGCGCCGTTTGCGCAGGTACCCCGCTACCCCGACGGCCAGTGCCACCAGCAGCAGACAGAAGATAGAGAAACCGTATCGCCATTCGCCGCCCGGAATACCGCCCAGGTTGACGCCAAACAGGCCGGTCAGGAAGGTGGCTGGCAGAAAAATCATCGCCATCAGTGACATGGTATAGGTACGACGGTTCATCGACTCCGCCATCGCAGAAGCAACCTCATCAGCCAGAATCGCGGTACGCGCCACCCCCGCATCCAGATCATCCAGCCCGCGTCCCAGCCGATCGGCGATTTCCTGCATCCGGCGGCGTTCGGTGTCATCCATCCAGGCCAGTTTTTCACTGGCCAGCCGCGCATAGACATCCCGCTGCGGTGCCATATACCGCCGCATCACAATCAGCTGTTTGCGCAGCAGGCCGAGTTCACCTCGTGCCGGCATCCGCTGGTCAAGCAGCGCATCTTCCAGCTCAATGATTTTGTCATGTAAATCTTCGATAAACTCGCTGGTGTGATCGGTCAGGGCATCACAGATATCGACCAGCCAGCTGCCGCAGTCAATCGGGCCGTTACCATTCTGCAAATCCGTGAGGACTTCATCGACGGCAGAAACTTTACGCCGCCGGGTCGAGACGATGAGCTTATCGTTGATAAATACCCGCATCACCACCAGCTGGTCGCGACGCGCATCGCTGTTGTGGTTGACGCTGCGCAGCACGATCATAAAGCCGTCGCCCAGCCGGCTGACGCGTGGACGCATACTGTCGCCCGCTAAGGCGTCACGCACGGCATCAGGGATCTGTGTCGTCGACTGCAGCCATTCCGCGCTCTTACGGTGGGTATAGTTCAGATGGAGCCAGCAGGGCTGCTCACACTGGATGACTTCATCTTCAGCAATCGGGATCATCCCGCCCTTGCCATCCAGCTGGCAGGAAATTATGGCATCTGAAACCTGTAACGCTTTTCCTTCAATTACGTCCACACCGTCGCCTCACCACTAAAATCAATACGATACAGTCTAGCGTGACGGTGTTGAGTTGCAATCTCCGGGCTGTGTAGAAAGATGTCAGAGGGTGGCCGGTTGACCGGCCACCTGCACTCAGTGCTTTTCAATCCACAGTTCGCGACTGTAGGCGACATCTTCAGGGTTAGTGATGGGATAGCCTTTGACCCAGGGTTTAATCAGGCGGCCATTGGTGTACTGATAGATGGGGGCGATCGGAGCCTGCTCAGCCAGGATCTGCTCGGCACGGTTGTAATCGCTGTTACGTACCTGATCGCTGGTCTCCCGGCTGGCTTTGGCGATAACCGCATCATAATCCGCGTTGTTAAAGCGCGCGATGTTGCTGCTGTTGCCCGACGTCAGCAGATTCAGGAAAGTGGAGGGTTCATTGTAGTCACCGACCCACGAGGCGCGGATCACATCGAAGTTTCCGCTGTTACGGCTGTCGATATAGGTTTTCCACTCCTGGTTCTCCAGCGTGACATCCACACCGAGGTTCTTTTTCCACATCGAGGCCACAGCAATCGCAATCTTCTGGTGGCTCTCAGAGGTGTTATAGAGCAGTTTGAGTTTCAGCGGCTTGCCGGGACCGTAACCGGCAGCAGCGAGCAGCGATTTGGCCTGTGCATTCAGGCTGTTCTGATCGTGCTGTTGCATGAACGTGGGCAGTGGCTTAAAGCCTGCTGTCACATCTGGCGTAAAGTGCCACGCCGGTTTCTCACCAGTGCCCAGCACTTTTTCAGCAATCACTTTCCGGTCGATAGACCAGGAGAGCGCTTTGCGAACCCGCACATCGGCCGTCGGCCCTTTCTGCGTGTTAAACGCGTAGTAATAGGTGCCTAACTGGTCAGGTGTGTAGACCTCTCCGGGCAGAGTTTTCTTCAGTAGCGCATACATGTTTTTCGGGAAGGATTCGGTGATATCAATATCGTTGGATCGATAACGTTTAGTGGCGCTCGACTCTTCATTAATCGGCACGAAAGTCACTTTCGTCAGCACCGAATGGGCATCATCCCAGTAGTGAGGATTACGTGTCAGTACGATTTTTTCATTCACTACGCGTTCGCTGAGCTGATAGGCCCCATTGCCCACCAGTTTGCCGGGTGACGTCCAGCTGTCACCCTGTTGCGCAATAATTTTCTGCGGCACCGGGAAAAGCGCCACGTTAGCCACCAGCGCCGGGAACCACGGCACCGGACGATCCAGCGTCACCTTAAGCTGGTTTTTACTCTGTGCGACCACACCCAGCTTGTCGGGCGTCATTTCACCTTTGGTTATCGCTGCCGCATTTTGAATACCGCTTAAGCCCGCGAACCAGGCAAAGGCTGAACTGTTTTTTGGATCGACCAGGCGCTGCCAGCTGTAGACAAAATCCTGAGCCGTGACCGGATCACCGTTCGACCAGCGCGCGTTATTACGCAGCGTAAAGACCCAGGTTTTGTTATCACTGCTGCTCCAGCTCTGCGCCACGCCCGGCACGATTTTGCCCTGCGCATCCTGATTGGTCAGCCCTTCAAACAGATCGCGTATCACCTGAATTTCAGGCAGTCCTACCGCTTTAAGCGGATCGAGCGAAGCGGGTTCATCTTTAATATGGCGAACGATCTGCTGCTGTTCAGCCAGCTGTGCGCCAGCGGGTGGATTCGCCGCGATGGCGGGTGTGATGATGCTGCTCAGGCTGATTGCTGCCAGCGTCATGCGAAAGGTCTTGACCATTATCACTCCTTTACCCCAAAGAAGCGCTGCATCAGTCTGTTGCCGATGCAACTTGTGCAGGGCACTTTAGCGCAAATGGCTGACAGATAAATAGCTATTTTCCGCGCACGGCTTTTCCGCTACTTTTAGTAAAACCCTTTGAGGAAATAACTATGTCGCCACTCCATCCACGTCCCCTGCGCGGCAAACTGGACGTCCCCTATCAGCAGTATGGCCGCTCAGTGCTGGGCGCGCCGCTGCTCTGGTTTCCGGCGCCGCTGGGCGATCCCGAGAGCGGGTTGATTCTGGCGGGCACTCACGGTGATGAGAATGCGGCCATCGCCACCCTCTCCGCCGCATTACGGACGCTGCCTGATGGAATGCGTCGGCACCACGTGGTGTTGGCGGTCAATCCTGATGGCTGTCAGCTCGGACTGCGCGCGAACGCAAACGGCGTCGATCTCAACCGCAACTTTCCGGCGGCGAACTGGCAGTCAGGCGAGACGGTGTATCGCTGGAACAGCGCTGCCGATGAGCGTGATGTGGCGCTCTCGACCGGGACTCATCCGGCTTCTGAACCGGAAACCCAGGCGCTCTGTGCGCTGATTCATCAGCTGAAACCACGCTGGATCGTCTCATGGCATGAACCGCTGGGCTGTATCGACGACCCGCATCAGACAGAGATTGGTGGCTGGCTGGCCAGCCACACCGGCCTTCCGCGGGTCAGCAGCGTTGGTTATGACACGCCAGGCTCATTCGGCAGCTGGTGTAAAGATCTCAGCCTGCCCTGCGTCACTGCTGAAATGCCGGTGATTTCAGTGGATGAAGCCACTGAAACCTACCTGGAGATGATGGTTAACCTGCTGCGCTGGCAGCAATGATCAGTTGACCGTTGCGCACTTTAATCGCCGGTTCTGCATCCACCGCCAGCCAGGTCGGCCCGTCGAGATCGGCAAAGCGAGTCTGCGGCACCAGCGGCAGTGCGGCGCGTATCGCCCGCGAGGTGCAGAGCATGCAGCCGAGCATGACCGCAAACCCCTGCTGCTGAGCCGCATCGGCCAGCGCCAGCGCCTCGGTCAGCCCGCCCGCTTTATCCAGCTTAATGTTGACCATCTCATAACGACCTCGCAGTGCCGCCAGACTTTCGCGGGTGTGACAGCTCTCATCGGCGCAGATCGGTAATGGATGGATAAAGTTCTCCAGCGCCGCATCCTCACCCGCTGGCAGGGGCTGTTCCAGCATCGCCACATTGATGTCCGCCAGCAGCTGACAGCGCGCCGCCAGACCTTCAGCGTGCCAGGATTCATTGGCATCCACAATCAGGGTCGCGTCCGGCACGGCGGCGCGAATCGCCATCAGCCGTTCGGTAATGAAATTATTATCCAGCTTAATCTTCAGTAGTGTTGCCCCATGCTGCCACAGCGCCAGCGCGCTGCTGGCCATCGCCTCGGGAGTATCAATGCTGACGGTCTGCGCGGTCACCACATCCTCAGGTGCGGTTACGCCGCTAAGCTGCCAGAGGCTTCTCTGCTGCTGATGTGCGGCGAGATCCCACAGAGCGCTGTCAATGGCGTTGCGCGCCGCCCCGGCTGGCAGCGCCTGTTGTAACGCCTCGCGCGTCATGCCCTGTTGCAGCGCGGGCAGCAGCGCGGCGATTTGCGCCAGTACCGACGCCTCGCTTTCACCATAGCGCGCATAAGGCGTCGCTTCGCCAACGCCTTTTACTCCGTCTTCCTCAATTTCAACCACCACCACTTTGACTTCAGTCCGGGTTCCACGGGCAATGACAAACGGCGTATGCAACGGCCAGGCTTCGGGATAACTTTTTTACCGTTCTCATTTCCACTCCACAATGTGCGACGCAGTGGCAGACCGCCACGTTAAATTCCACAATTGAACTCGTAAACCCTTAACATTTATGTCATAAACAACGGCTATCTTTTGCCGTTTTGTGTCAGATCTTTTTTTATCATTAAAAGGAATCACTATGTCTCAGACTGTTCATTTTCAGGGTAACGCCGTACCGGTTGCTGGTCAGTTTCCTCAGGCTGGCGATAAAGCCAAAGCTTTCACGCTGGTAGCGAAAAACCTTGTCAACGTCGCGCTCTCTGAGTATGCAGGAAAACGCAAAATTCTGAACATTTTCCCGAGCGTAGATACCGGTGTCTGTGCTTCATCGGTGCGCAAGTTCAATCAGGCTGCAAGCGAACTGAATAACACCGTGGTGTTATGCATCTCTGCCGATCTGCCGTTTGCCCAGTCGCGCTTCTGTGGCGCAGAAAACCTGAACAACGTGGTGACGTTGTCGACCCTGCGCGGCTCAGAGTTTAAATATGATTATGGCGTGGAAATTGCCGATGGTGCGCTGGAAGGTCTGACCGCACGTGCCGTAATTGTGCTGGATGAGAACGATAAAGTGATCTACAGCCAGCTGGTTGATGAAATCACCACTGAGCCAGATTATGACGCTGCGCTGACCGCGCTGAAATAATAAAAAAAAGCGGATAACCAGGTTATCCGCTTCTCATCTTCTGTTTGCCGTTTATTCGCTTTCGGTGCGCTTCTGCCCCAGACCATACTCCCGCAATTTATTCGCAATCGCCGTATGCGACACACCAAGCCGTTTTGCCAGTTTTCGAGTGCTGGGATAGGAGAGATAGAGCCGCGTCAGAATCGACCGTTCGAAACGACTGGTGATCTGATCCAGCGTCCCTTCCAGCGCCTCATCGCCCAGTGACACATCCAGTGCCTGTTCAGGCAACACGATATCCTGCGGACGCAGTTCGTAACCTTCGAGTTGGGTTAACGCCCGATAAAGCGCATTTTTCAGCTGACGCACGTTGCCAGGCCAGGCGTAGCGAGTCAGAAAAGCGTTAAGCTGCGGCGAGAGTCGCGGACGCGCCATCCCCTGCTCATCCGCAAAGCGGGCAACAAACATCTCGGTCAGCGGCAGAATATCCTGCGGACGATCGCGCAGAGGCGGCAGTTGCAGCGTCAGCACATTGAGCCGGTAAAAGAGATCCTCGCGGAATTCTCCGCGCTGCACCAGCTCAATCAGGTTTTTCTGCGTAGCGCAGATTACCCGCACATTGACATGGACTTCATGCTCTTCACCGACGCGGCGGAAGGTACCATCATTGAGAAAACGCAACAGCTTGGTCTGCATTCTCGGCGACATCTCACCAATCTCATCCAGCAGCACAGAGCCGCCATTAGCCTGCTCAAAAAAGCCCTTCTTACCTTCCAGCGCATTCGGATAGGCTCCGGCGGCATGACCAAACAGCTCGCTTTCGGCGACGTCATCGGGCAGAGAGGCACAGTTCAACGCCAGGAAGGGATTCTTGCCGCGGGCACTGCGCAGATGGCAGGCGCGTGCCAGCATATCCTTCCCGGTGCCGGTGTCGCCAACGATCAGTAAGGGCGCATCGAGCATCGCCAGTTTACGCGCCTGATCCACCACCTGACGCATCTTCGGCGTGACAGCAATGATATGGTCAAACTCCGATTCATCGGTGACCACCAGATTCTGCAACTGACGACCCATGCGGGCTGTCGACTTCAGCATCACCATCGCCCCCACTGGCCTGTCGTTCTGGCCCTCTTCGCCCGGCAGATAAATAGGACGCGCTTCCATCAGAAAATCGCGGCCCTCAATGACCACATGCTGCGCCTGCGCTTCAACCCGATCGCTCTCCAGCCAGCGCATGAAGTTGAAGCCGTTAATCAGGTTACCGGCGCTGAAGTTGCGCATCTTCTCTTCATCGAGATTAAACAGGTTCTGTGCGGCCGGATTAGCCAGTTCAACCTTGCTTTTCAGATCGATGGAGAAAACCGGATCCGGCATCGCCACCAGCAGGGCGCTCAGCGCACGATGCTCGCGTTCAGAGGGCATGTACGCTACCGTGCGCACATCTGTTACGCCCGGTGTACGCCGGATTTCAGCCATCAGATTGCTGAAGGCATCAAACTCCAGTGCAGAAAAGTTCAGGTAGATGCGGCCCAGCGCCGTGATTTCGATACCGCGTAAATCAATGTTGCGTGCCACCAGCAGATCGAGCAGTTCACGCGTCAGACCGAGTCGGTCCTGACAGAACACTTCCAGACGCATTGCGTTCGCCTTAATCAGGTTCAGATAAGACAATAATACGCTAAGTCGCGCACCTGCAGAAAGGGATCTGTCAGGAAAAGTTGACAGCTTCGACGCGTATGGCGGACTTTTGTACTGCTCTGCTTGATCAGCCGATCCCCCACTAATTGTCAGCCTTTGTCAGCACCAGACTGTTGATTGCTGGCGGATTGCTGTATATTTTGCCCAACCGATTAGAAATGATTATAATATGCTGACTTTCTTCGCAAAATATCTGACTGTGGGTCTGGTAAATACCCTGATTCATTGGGTGACCTTTTTTATCTGCCTCAGTCTGGGGCTGTTCCAGTCGACCGCGAACCTGATTGCATTTTGTCTGGCCGTCACCTTCTCTTTCTTTGTTAATGCGCGCTGGACATTTAACCAGCAGGCGACAGCGTGGCGATATATTCTTTACGTCGTTTTTATGGGCGCGATGGCATTCAGCGTCGGTTATCTGGCTGATCGATTCGGCCTCTATCCGATTATTACGCTGATCACCTCATCGGCTATCAGTCTGGCGTGTGGCTTTCTTTTTTCCCGCTTTATCGTATTTAAAGGAGAATAATGAAAATCTCTCTGGTGGTACCGGTATTTAATGAAGAGGAGGTCATCCCTCTTTTTTTATGACGCGGTCAGAAAATATGAAGCGCTGGCAGCCTGGCAGGTTGAGATTGTTTTTGTTGATGATGGCAGCACAGATGCAACGCATGCGCTGATTACCCAACTGAGTCAGAGCGATCCGCTGGTACGTAGCCTGTCGTTTATTCGTAATTTCGGCAAGGAACCCGCGCTGTTTGCCGGCCTGGAAGCCGCAACCGGCGATGCCGTTATCCCGATAGATGTGGATTTACAGGACCCCATCACTGTTATCCCTGAGATGATCAGCAAGTGGCTGGCGGGTGCTGATATTGTTCTTGCCAAGCGGATGGACAGAAGTGCCGATGGCCACCTCAAACGCAAAACCGCCCGCTGGTTTTACAAACTGCATAACAGCATCAGCCATCCGCAGATAGAAGAGAATGTCGGTGATTTCCGGCTGATGTCGCGTGAAGTCGTCGAGAATATTAAGCTGCTGCCCGAGAAGAATCTCTTTATGAAGGGGATTCTGAGCTGGGTCGGCGGAAAGACTGATATCGTAGAATATGTGCGTACTGAGCGGATCGCGGGCCATAGTAAATTCGGCGGCTGGAAACTGTGGAATCTTGCGCTGGAGGGACTGACCTCATTCTCTACGGTTCCACTTCGCATCTGGTCATATCTGGGTTTTCTGGTGGCCTCGCTAGCTTTTCTATATGGACTCTGGATGATCCTGGATAAGTTGCTGTTTGGTAACCCGGTGCCAGGCTACCCCTCTATTCTGGTTTCCGTGCTGTTTCTTGGTGGCGTTCAGCTTATTGGGATTGGCGTGCTGGGTGAATATATCGGCCGCATTTACATGGAAACCAAAAATCGTCCTCGCTATATTTTGCGAAAATCCGCGCCGAAAAAAATTAACTCCCCCTCAGAATACCGACTAAATTGCCCACTCAGGGGCAGAGAAGATGGACAGATTAATAAGGATGACAGATGATCGCCACTGATACCGGCATAACCCGCCGTCAGGTCTTTTTTGCTTTTTGTGATAGTTTTCCTGATTGCTTACAGTCCTGCTTATTTAACCCATTACGCCTACACCGATGACTGGACGAACCTCTACTGGGCTAATTTTGACAAGCTGAGTATTTTAAACTGGGACACGTTATCCGGCAGGCCGGTATATGGCATTATTCAGTACAGCGCCTCTTTTCTGGTGGAGAGCGTAGAACGCCTGGCACTGCTGCGTTCTGTCGCAATTGTTCTGCTCATCTTTACCGGATACTACATCTATACCCTGTGTCAGAAATATGCGCTGATGGAGAATCAGGCTCAGCGGATCACCTTTGCGTTATTGCTTTGTCTGCTGCCCTCATTCCAGGTTTATATTGCATGGGCATCCTGCTTTCCCTATATCGCTGCAATTCTGCTGGCAGGTGCCAGCTACCGCTTCTCGATAAAACCGGGCATCACAGGTCGCATTATAGCGGTCTGCCTTCTGACCATGGCCTTCTGTCTTTATCAACCCGCAGCGATGAGCTTTACCTTCTTTGCCGCACTGGATTTGTGCCTTTCAGAGCGAAAAATCGATAAGAAGCGTGCGGTAATCTCTCTGATAGTGCTGGGCGCAGGAATGTTCGCAGCGCTCATTGCCTCGAAGGTACTGCCTGTCCAGATTTATGGTCATTCGCTGCCGCGTTCCGCATTCAGCTACGACGTTCCGGTTAAACTGAAATGGTTTTTCAGCGAATACCTTAAGAACGTTATCTGTAACTTTGACCTCGGCGCAAAATCCGTGTCGGTGATCATCTCATCGATCATTATTGGCTTTGGGCTTAAGAAAATTAAAGCAGCAGGCAACGACAAATTTTATCTGATGTTTATCTTATTGCTGATTGCCGCGCTACCTAATCTGATTGTCAGTGAAAGTATGGCGGCCTACCGGACCCTGATTGCCGGTGCGCTGATCACCACCAGCGCGTTTATCCTGGGCCTGTTTGAAATCAGCAAAAAGTTAAAATGGAAAAAAACCTTTTATGCACTGCTGGTGATAGCTGCCGCCTCGCTGTCGATAAGTCACCTGATTAATGGCTACTCGGTACCCGCCCGCAAAGAATTTGCCCTGCTTGAGCAGGCAATCACTCAGCATGTACCTAAAGATTTTCAGGGTGCGCTCTATTATCGGCTGACCGGGGAGTATCTGCCCAAGGTTGCGACGCTACGGAAATATGATGATTTCGGCGGACTGGGGTTAAGCATGTCATGGACATTCGGCGGGATGGCGCATTTTATCAGGGAGAAAAATGGAATGGCCTACACGCTGCCAGCGGATCCGGTGATCACTGATGAGTCGGGCTGTCCGGGTGAGTGTCTGGTCATCGACTCCCGACAGGTGCTGCGCCAGCCACACTAAAGAATAAAGGCGGCAATGCCGCCTTTAATTTGTCACGAGAGCGTCAGGCTGACTTATTGCCACCCTTCTGCAACGCCTCTTTCAACTGGCCCAGCAGCTCACGACGGAAATCGCCGAGCCGTGGTTTATCCTGCTCCAGCCACGGCAGTGGACGGCACAGCTCCATCGCTTTGATGCCCAGCCTTGCAGTCAGCAAACCCGCGCCAATGCCCTGCGCGGCGCGCGTGGAAAGCCGGGCGGCAATATCCTGCGACATCCAGTCCATACCCACTTCCCGCACCAGTTCGGAAGCCCCGGCAAAGGCCATGTTGAGCAGCACCAGACGGAACAGCCGGATGCGGCTGAAGTAACCCAGCTCAATGCCGTAAATAGCCGCGATGCGATTGACCAGCCGCAGATTACGCCAGGCGATAAACGCCATATCCACCAGCGCCAGCGGGCTGACCGCAATCATCAGCGTGGCTTCAGCAGCATGACGGCTGATTTCGCGCCGCGCCTGCCGATCCAGCACCGGCTGCACCAGTTGCGCATATAAACGGACAATTTCACTGTCATTGTGGGTTTCGTGCAGCGATGCATGCCAGCGCTGCAGGGCCGGATGCGCCTGATCCAGCTCGGCCTGCTGCGCCAGTTTTTCGCAGAAGGCCCGGCCTTTGCCGATGCCATGACTGTGCAGCAGCTCACGGCCCACATCCCGCTCCTCGGCGCGCTGACGCAGCTGATAGAGACGGCGCCACTCGGTGGTCAGCGCACCCACACCCGCCAGGACGATCAGACCACCCGCCACGCCGCTGCCCAGTGAAAACCAGTCGCGGGCCAGCCAGGCGTCATGTGTCCACTGGACACCCTGCGCAATCACGCTGACGCCAAACAGCAGCGCGCCAGCGGTCACCAGTTTGCGCCACAGGCTGCGCTTAGGTTTCAGCGCAGCCTCCACCGCCCGTTCACCTGCGCCCTCCTCTTCGACAGCGACTTCTTCATCCTGCACCGCCAGAAACGCCGCCTGCGCTTCCGCTTCAAAAGTCTGTGCCGGGCGCAGCGGCGTGGCGCTGCTCTCATCCAGCGGACGGGCAAAATCGATACGCGGCTTCAACGGATCACTCATCGCAATTTATCTCCCAATAAAAATTCCAGCGCGGCATCCATGCGGATATGTGGCAGCGGGCGATCGACGTCAAGCTGCTGCGGCCGGAACTGTTCAAACTGAAAACCCTGTTGTTGCCAGAAGGCATTACCAGGCAGACGCGGCGGGACTTCACCCGGATAGACGGTGAGCGGCTCACCATCATCCAGCCGGTTTCCGCGCAGGGCCGGGATCTTCTCGCCCCGGTGATCGACCAGCCCGCTCTGCGTCGCCTGCACCGACGCCAGCCCGATGCAATCCATGCTAATCCCCCTCAAACGCCGCGTTCTGCCAGGCATCCTGCACCAGCTGCTGCAACAGTGACACCATATTGCCGTGCTGATCGCTGGTGATGTGATCGGCCTTGGTGGCGGCAAACAGCAATTTGTCGATTACCGGTGAAAAGAGCCGACGAAACAGGGTTCGCTGACCGTAATGAAAACTCTGCATCAGCTGCGTCAGTGCCAGCCGCATGTCGTTAAACGCCTGGGGTCCGCTGTTAAGCGGTTGCAGGCAGTCAACCAGCACAATCTGACGGTCAAAACGCAGGAAGTGATTTTTATAGAAACCTTTCACCACATGCTGACAGTAGTAGTTAAACCGCTGCTGCAGCATGCTGAAGTTACTGCCCTTGTCCGCCTGTGCCAGCTTAGTGAGTTGCGCTTCATCAGCCGTCGGCCAGGGGAAGAACTGCAGCGCGGGAGCGCCTGCCATATCGCCAGGCAGCACGAAGCGACCGGGCTGAATAAAGTGTAAGCCTTCAGATTTGCAGCGATGCAGATAGTCGGTCCAGGCAGCGGCAATCTCTGCCAGCTGGGTTTCATCGGCGGGTGCAAGCGGGTCGAGTTTTTCGCAGAGGGTTCGCCATGGCTTTGCCCACTCAGCACGATCGCCCTGCAGCAGACCGTTCATCTGCCGGGACCAGGCGAGATAATCCTGCGCCAGCATCGGCAGATCCAGCAGCCATTCGCCGGGATAGTCGACAATCTCCAGATAGAGTGTCGCGGTCTCTTTCAGGTGACGCAGCAGCGAATCATTGGGACGATAACGCAGCGCCAGGCGCATTTCGCTGACGCCGCGTGTGGGTGTGGGCCAGGCAGGCGGCGTGCTGTAGAGCTGTGCCAGCCCTTCGTCATAGGTGAAACGGGCCGTGCCCATGTCACGCTGGGGTACCCGCTTTACGCCTAACAGGCGCTCATCCCGCACCACGGAAAACAGCGGCAAACGCGCGCCGCTGTGAACGGTTAAAAGCTGATTAACCAGTGAGGTGATGAAGGCGGTTTTGCCGCTGCGGCTTAATCCGGTTACCGCCAGCCGCAGGTGGCGATCAACGCCACGGTTCATCAACGCCATCAATTCAGTTTGCAGTCTTTTCATCTTTCTCCCTGATGAAGCGCGATGCCACCCGGTTCATCACGCGTTTCAGCAATGGCTCAAGCGCCACAGCCAACAGCAGACGTAACGGGCGTCGCGCTACCGATTTCACTGCCCAGCCAGTGACACCGGCGGGACCGTAGGTAACAGCATTAATAATGATGAATTTAGCGGCCGACTTCAATGCAGGTGCCGCGCGGTGACGAAAAGCAGTGGATCGCGAAAAAGACATCAACACCTCCATTGAGTGAGCGAACGGGCCTGAGACAGGCCCGGCAATAACAGTAGCAGAATCAAATCTGGCGGAAGCGGCTGCGCACGCTGAAGGTTTCAGACGTCACATAGCGTTCCAGGTCGCGCACGCTGCGCTCATCCCGTTGCAGGGTGCTCTCCAGCTGATCCAGCAGTTCACTGGCACTGGGCTGGCGCTCAGTCTGGGAGGCAGAGGCGGGTTTCACATCCAGTACAAAACCCAGCACAAAGTAGGCGATCACCGTAAAGAGAAACAGGCCAAAGAACAGTGATAACACCACGATGACACGCAGCAGACGAACCGGAATATCGAGATACTCTGCCAGGCCTGCGCAGACACCCATAAATTTCCCTTCATCTGGCTTGCGCCACAACTTGCGTCCTTTAATCATGGCTGCCTCCAGTTTGGATGTTCAGCGTCCAGAATCGCTTCCAGCGCGTCAATACGTTCGCGCATCCGCTGCGCGTCCTGGGTCACGCGCTGCAGGCGCTGGATTTCGCTTTGCGACAGTTCCGAACCGCCGTTGCGTTTGTTGTTGTAATGCAGCCATAACCAGATCGGTGCGACAAACAACACGAAGATCGTTAACGGTATGGCGAAAAAAAGTGCGCTCATTGACTCTCCTTAATCACTTATCGCAACGTCGATGATTACTCACTGCGGTTCATTTTGGCTTTCAGCGCATTAAGCTGCTCGCTGATTTCATCGTCCGCTTTCAGGTCAGTAAACTCCTGGTTCAGCGTCTTTGGTTTACCAAAACCGTGGCTTTCTGCTTCCGCTTCCATATGGTCGATGCGACGTTCAAAAGATTCAAACCGTGCCATTGCTTCATCGATCTTACCGCTGTCCAGCTGACGACGAACATCGCGTGATGAAGAGGCCGCCTGATGACGCAGCGTCAACGCCTGCTGACGGGCGCGTGTCTCACTCAGTTTTTTCTCCAGCTCGCTGATTTCGCCTTTCATGCGCTCCAGCGTCTCTTCAACATGACCCACTTCCTGTTTCAGGGAGGCGATAAGATCGGTGAGTTTCTGTTTTTCAATCAGCGCCGAACGGGCCAGATCATCTTTATCTTTGCGCAGCGCCAGCTCCGCTTTTTCCTGCCACTCAGCCTGCTGAATCTCCGCCTGATCAATACGGCGTGACAACTGTTTCTTTTCAGCCAGTGCGCGTGCAGAGGTGGAGCGCACTTCAACTAAGGTGTCTTCCATTTCCTGAATCATCAGCCGGACCAGTTTCTGCGGATCTTCCGCACGCTCCAGCAGAGAATTAATGTTGGCATTAACGATGTCGGCGAAACGAGAAAAAATACCCATAATGATGTTCCTCTTTTAATGTTTTAAAACGTGAAGTCCTGCTGAGTTAATACAAAATGCGTGCCAATTTTATAATTTATTGATTTTTATCATATTTTAAATTTTACAGCCCTTCCCGCTTGTTTTAAGATAGTCAAAATGATTAAGGGGTGGCGAAATTCATCATGACAGGCACTAGCGATAATCTTCTGGGGGGAGTCGAACAATTTTCTTGAGGTGCTGGAGCAGGTTTCCAAACTGGCTCCCCTTGAGAAACCGGTACTGGTGATTGGTGAGCGTGGAACGGGCAAAGAGCTGATTGCCAGCCGACTGCACTATCTCTCTGACCGCTGGCAGGGGCCGTTTATCTCGCTGAACTGTGCCGCGCTGAATGAAAACCTGCTCGATTCTGAACTGTTTGGTCATGAGGCTGGCGCCTTTACCGGGGCGCAGAAGCGCCATCTTGGCCGTTTTGAGCGTGCTGACGGCGGCACGCTGTTTCTCGATGAGCTGGCAACGGCACCAATGCTGGTTCAGGAAAAGCTGCTCAGGGTAATTGAATATGGACAGCTGGAGCGGGTCGGCGGCAATCACTCCCTGCAGGTAAATGTGCGACTGGTCTGTGCGACCAACGAAGACCTGCCCGCGCTGGCGGCGGCGGGAAAATTCCGCGCCGATTTGCTGGATCGTCTGGCCTTTGATGTGGTGCAGTTACCGCCACTGCGCGAACGACGCAGCGATATACTGGTGATGGCCGACCATTTCGCTATCCAGATGTGTCGCGAGCTCGGCCTGTTACTTTTTCCCGGCTTTACCCCACGGGCACAGCAGGCTCTGCTTGATTACCACTGGCCCGGCAACGTTCGCGAACTTAAAAATGTGGTGGAGCGCTCGGTCTATCGTCATAACAGCAGCGAGCAGCCGCTGGATAATGTGATTATCAACCCGTTTGCTTCACGCCCTGAACCGATTGCTGTCATCCGGACCAGTCAGGAGGCGGATAGCAGCGCGCTGCCTGCCCTGCCGCTGGATCTGCGTCAATGGCAGAATCAGCAGGAGCGGGATCTGGTGGAAGCCAGCCTGCAACAGGCACGTTATAACCAACGCCGTGCGGCTGGCTTATTAGGCGTCACCTATCATCAGTTGCGCGCAATGATGAAGAAGCACGATATAAAAGCAGAGAGTTAATTAACGCCGCCCCAACCTATGATTTTTCTCTGCTTTGTGAATTAACAACCCGGTATAAACCGGGCTTTTTTTCACGTTGAGCCACCTATCCATTATGTGCTGTGCGACTTAGTCCCCATTTTTTCAGGTTGCCTGATGGCAGGAACCAGACCGACGCCAGCGGTAGCCATCACCACGGCCAGCGCTGACATCAGCAATACAGCACTCATACCAAAGTGTGTTGCCAGCGGCCCCGCGACCAGTTGTCCAAAGGGAATGGCGATAAAGGAACCCATCGCATCATAAGCGTACACGCGAGCCAGCTTATCCGGTGGGATATGAGTCTGTAATGAGTGCGCCCAGGTTACGCCGAACAGGCCCAATGACATGCCAGCAATGAAGAATCCCACTATCAGCAGTGCTGCTGACGCATTCTGGCTCAGCATAAATATTGGAAGTGCGCAAAGACCCGCCAGCATCGCGCCAATCAGAAGGTCACGACGTGGATGCCATTTCATGGCCAGAAATGAACCTGCAATTAAACCTACGCTATGAGCAGCCACAATAATTCCCCATCGCGCCCGCCCGAAAGAGGCGTCGGCAATCATCGGGCCAAATACCTCTACAATTCCATTGAACGCGACGTTGATAATGGCGAACTGAAGGACTATCGACCAAATCCAGCTTCGTCCGGCGAACTCTGCCCAGCCTTCTTTGATATCGCGCAGGATATTGCCTTGCGAATCCGCGGCTTTATTCGATTTCACACGGATCAGGAAATAGAGCGGCGCGGAAACAGCAAAACCCAGCGCATCAATTGCCAGCCCCCAGCCCGGCCCGACAGCGCTGGTGATAATTCCCCCCCAGCGATGCCCCCATTACTGTACCGCCATAAATACCCAGCTGAATTAACGCGTTAGCCTGACGCAAATCCGTTGCAGGAACTACCTGCGGAACCAGCGCAGACGATGCAGGCAGTGCGATGCCTGCCGCCGCACCATTCAGGGCACCCAGCAAAGTCAGGCTAATGACAGTTGCGGAGCCATCGAGTACAGACCAGGCGACGATAGCCTGAGAAACAGCGGCAACTACTGCCGATGAAACTAATACCCGACTGCGTGAGTAGCGATCGGCGACCACACCGCCCACCAGCAGGAAAAGCACGTTACACAGTGAACGGGACGCAACCACTATCCCTAAATCAGAAGCAGACCCGCCAATATCCAGTACCGCGAAAGCCAGCGCAATGGGTGCAATCCCATTGCCCAGCACGGTGAACAGGCGTCCAAAAAAAGAGATAGCGAAAGGATGTATGCTGAAAAGCCTGAACGTTTTTTTGGAATTTATTCATTGCCAGGAATGGGTGACCAGAAGATGAGCTTATAGTACCTGCGTTTTTGTAATAGTTAAGTGCGGTTTAATTCAGGACCCGCTTAGTTAAACGGGAGGCCAGCAGAGATAACATCAGCATTACCTCACTTTTCTCTCCCTTTTTTCATCGCTACACCGCATTCAAAGCGCCGGCTCTTTCAGCAGCTTTCCCTTCCCCGTCCAGGCAGACATGCCACTCTGCAAAAGCCAAAAAAAAGCCCGCCAACAGGCGGGCAACGATACTGGAAGCAATGTGAGCAATGTCGTGCTCTTCTTCGGCAGAGCTACCGTCGAAGCGCAGATGAATAATAATCATTCTTATTATCATCTGTAAACAAGTTATTGAGAATTTTTCTCATTACCACACCTTCTGTACGCTCTTTTTTACCGCCGCGATGATGAAAATCAGTCTGGCAGCGGTTGCAGGTTTTGGGACAATGCCCGCTTTGCGATACACTCTGTTTAATGCCTCAAAATCGTTGAGTTCTATGTCAAAACTAATATGTTCGCTGTTGCTAAGCCTCAGCGTGTTGAGTGCCCCTGCGTGGTCAGCGCCTGCGAGTGATATCCGCCAGACCGGCTTCGTCTATTGCGTCAGCGGCACGCTGAACACCTTTAATCCGCAGATGGCCAGCAGCGGGCTGACTGTCGATACGCTGGCGGCACAACTCTATGACCGCCTGCTGGATGTCGATCCTTACACCTATCGTCTCAAGCCCGATCTGGCGTCCAGCTGGGAAGTGCGCGATAACGGCGCAACGTATCGCTTTCATCTGCGCAGCGGCGTGCAGTTTCAGCAGACGAATCAGTTCCGCCCCACCCGGGCGCTGAACGCCGACGATGTCGTGTTCAGCTTCGCCCGGATGTTTGACCGCAATCACCCCTGGCACAACGTCAACGGCGGCAACTATCCCTACTTTGACAGTCTGCAATTCTCCGACTCCGTGCAGAGCGTGAAGAAAATCGATAACAGGACGGTTGAGTTCAGGTTAAACAGCCCGGATGCGTCGTTCCTGTGGCACATGGCGACCCACTATGCACCAGTGCTGTCGAAAGAGTATGCCGACCAGCTTACCGCGCAGGGCCGGCAGGAAGAGATGGACAGACAACCGGTTGGCACCGGTCCTTATCAGCTCAGCGAATACCGCACCGGTCAGTACATCCGCCTGGCGCGCAATCCTCACTACTGGAAAGGGGTGCCGCGTCTGCAACAGGCGGTGATCGATCTCGGCTCGGGCGGCACCGGGCGGCTTTCCAAGCTTCTGACCGGTGAATGTGACGTGCTTGCCTATCCCGCGGCCAGCCAGCTCACCATCCTGCGCGATGACCCGCGCCTGCGGATGACGCTGCGTCCCGGCATGAACATCGCCTATCTGGCCTTTAATACCCGTAAGCCGCCGCTCGACCGCCCTGAGGTGCGTCACGCGCTGGCGCTGGCGATCAACAATGAGCGGTTGATGGAGTCAATCTATTACGGCACCGCCGAAACCGCCGCCTCGATATTACCTCGCGCCTCATGGGCATATGATAATGATGCGCGCATCACCAGCTATGATCCGGAGAAGTCCCGTGCCGCACTGGCGGCTCTGGGCATCAGCGATCTGCATCTGCGGCTGGTGGTGCCTGCCGCGTCGCAGTCGTGGAATCCCAGCCCGCTGAAAACCGCCGAACTGTTGCAGGCGGATCTGGCGCAGGTCGGCGTCCGGCTGACCATTGTGCCGGTTGAGGGCCGTTTTCAGGAGGCGCAGCTGATGGCGATGAATCATGATCTGACACTGTCAGGCTGGGCCACCGACAGTAACGATCCAGACAGTTTCTTCCGGCCGCTGCTCAGTTGTGCGGCGATTCGCTCGCAGACCAATTACGCGCACTGGTGCTCGCCGGCCTTTGACGAAACGCTGCAGAATGCGCTGTTATCACAACAACTCTCTGGCCGCATCGACAGTTATGACAAAGCGCAGCAGATTCTGGCGCAGGAGTTGCCGGTGCTGCCGCTGGCATCCTCTCTGCGACTGCAGGCGTTTCGTCATGATATTAAAGGGCTGGTCCTGAGTCCGTTTGGCAACGCCTCGTTTGCCGGGGTTTATCGTGAAAGCGATAAGGAAAAGTAAGTGATTATCTATATTTTGCGGCGCCTGCTGCTACTGATCATTACCCTGTTTCTGCTGTCGCTGGTGAGCTTCAGCCTGAGCTACTTTACGCCTGACGCCCCGCTGGAAGGCGCGGCGCTCTCGGACGCCTGGTGGTTCTGGTTTAAAGGGATGCTGCAGTTTGATTTCGGCGTCTCCAGCACCAACGGTCAGGAGATTGGCCTGCAACTGCGTGAGGTTTTCCCGGCCACCATGGAGTTGTGCATCCTGGCGTTTCTGTTCGCGCTGCTGGTCGGGATCCCGCTGGGGATCTGTGCCGGCGTGATGCGCAATAAATGGCAGGACAAAACCATCAGTGCACTGGCGCTGATTGGCTTTTCTGCGCCAATTTTCTGGCTGGCGCTGCTGCTGACGCTGTTCTTCTCGCTGACGCTGGGCTGGCTGCCGGTGTCCGGTCGTCACGACCTGCTCTATCCGGTGCAGAGTGTCACTGGCTTTGCGCTGATTGATGCCTGGATGAGTCCTTCGCCCTGGCGACATGAGATGATAATCAGCGTCCTGAACCACCTGATTTTACCGGTGCTGGTGCTGGCGATGGCGCCGACGACGGAAGTGATCCGCCTGCTACGCAACAGCACCAGCGACGTGATGGACAAAAATTATGTCAAAGCGGCGGCCACGCGGGGTCTTTCGCCGTTTACCGTGATCCGCCGCCACGTGCTGCACAATGCGCTGCCGCCGGTGATCCCGCGTCTGGGCCTGCAATTTTCCACCATGCTGACGCTGGCGATGATCACCGAGATGGTCTTTAACTGGCCGGGTCTGGGACGCTGGCTGATCAACGCGATTCGACAGCAGGATTACGCGGCGATCTCCGCTGGCGTGATGGTGATTGGCGGGCTGGTGATTCTGGTCAATGTGATTTCTGACGTGATTGGTGCGGCCATGAATCCGCTGAAACATAAGGAATGGTATGCCCTGCGCTAACGCTCAGGGCGCTAAGGCAAACATAGAATAAACATATGACTTTTGTCTTTCAGAAGTCGTGCTGCAAGCAGGAATTGATGTACACGAATATTGTTCCTGCAGAAACCGATTTAAGTTCGAAGCGTAAACATTAATGAGGAGATGAACATTTATGGATGAAGTTGATCTGGCACAGGAGCGTGAAGAAGCGCATCTCGCTGCCTCTCTGGCAGCTCGTAAGGCCAAACTTAAAAGCCCAAACGGCTTATGCATCTGGTGTAAAGATGAGCCCGTAGTGGCTGAAACTGCTTTCTGTTCAAGCGAGTGTGATGAGGATTATCACAAGCATCGCCGGGAGCAGAGCCAGCGGATTGTTTGAAAGAGAATGAAGTCACCCGGTCAGGCTATTACGCGGGTGACTCAGATAAACTTGATATAAATGTCAGGCAGCCCTCACAAATATAAAGCAATAAAACGACATCGCTTGATAGATTCTTGATATTTCCTTGTCTTTACGTTGATAAAATAAATGCATAATGCCCTGATTAAAATGTTACAGCAGAGACCATCTGTCCGGAGTTAGTGACAGGAAACAAAATAATATAGGGCGGCTGACATTCAGGAACCATCTTTTAACTCGATTTATCAGAGCGACTATCAGGTTTAACATTTATATGAGCCACTTCAAAAGAATGCTTTACGGCTGGGAAAAATCCGACGCTGGCATTTATGAGCACTGTTTTAACCGTTTTGGCGGGAGTGTTAATATGCATCCTGACGTGATCAGGTTTTTCTCATCTCGCACAGGTCATGAAGCAACGTATTTTCATAAAGAAAAGCAAGGTGGCTATATTGCCGCGTATGCCCTGCTGGATCACTCACAGATAGGTGTCGATCAATGGAAAAAATTCCCGCTATCTTATGATGAGATCATGGTGCCGGCGGCTAAAAATGCCTCTATGTGTTTCCCTGAAAGAACCAATAAAATGTCACATTTCAACAAGCACAATTTCATAAATTTTAACTTTTCTTTTGCCCGAAAAAATAAAGTGTGCTTTGTAAAAGAGAGCTATTCAGTTAAAACAGAAAAAAATCGCCGCAACGAATACAACCGGTTCATACGTGCGGGTGGCCGCTGCTGTGATATGAATCAATTCAGCCCTGAAGAGCTGGCAGACTATTATATCTTCCTTTTTAAATCCCGTTTCTCTGACAGCATAACCTGTTATTCCAGAGAGAACCTGATCACGCTTATTATTGCCATGAAAAGGATGCTCTTCGGCTATATTCTTTTTGTTGGGAACGAGCCATGCGCGATGGATCTGCTCTTCATGGCTGAGAGTGAACACATCATCTATTTTGATGTGCCAAACGGCGGCGTTAACATGAAATATTCGGACCTTAGCCCGGGAAGTTTACTTATGTGGAAAAACATTGGTGCGGCAAGGGACTTCTGTAAACAGACGGGCAAGGAGATGAGGCTTTCAATCGGTTCACTTGATAAAGAATGGACGTATAAGCTTCGCTGGGCGGATGCGCACTCCACGGGGAAAATAATTTTTTTAATCTTTCTTAGGAATCAGGCTTATTTTCTGCAACAGAGCGGCTGAAAATTAGCACAAAACGGCGCGTTCCTGAATTGCCAGGCACCCATGAAGGGTGTTTAAAGATAAAACGTTTAATCTCAGGGCCGATTTTAATTTTTTATGCATCGCGGTCCTTCCCCGCCGTCCTGTAGATAATAATTTGCTGCGGATACAATCCGGTAAACCTACGGCATTACGTAAGCTATTAACCTCTGCCTGAAAATGGTGTCATCGCTGGGGAAGCAGAGAGAGTTTTTATCTGATTTTTTTTGCAGCATCAGTGACTCGCCAGATGCCAGGAGGCATACCAAAATGTCGCGAGAAGGCGCGCGTGAACGTTTGCTGTGAGTCGTAGTTGAACTGATCAGCTACCTCTGCAATAGTGGCTTCAGTAAACCTTAAACTCAGCGAGGCCGCCTGCATTCTGGTGTTATTAATATATTTCCCGAGGCTGACTCCGCAATGTTTTGTGAACATTCTGTTAAGGTGCCATTTTGAATATCCACTTTTTTTTAGCAACTTTATCCAGGGTTATTTTTTCATCCGCATGATCATCAATCCATTTTATTAATGCATTAAAGAAGTTTTTATCTGTCATGCCATCCCCCTTTTGCGTTTTTTGCGGTCTCTTTTAATTCAAATCCATTATCACACAAAATTTAATTCTATATTGATCGTTTGCAATTCCCTTGTCTAAGCTCCTTTCATTTTATTCTCGTCACCGATTTATCTCCTTTAGTAAAAGGCTCTATCTCAGCACGAGACTATCCCTCAAAGTCATCAATGAACAATCAGGAAATGATGAAGAATCTGTCAATGCTGCACAAAAAGTGATCTCTGTTGAGGCGAACGTCTTAGGTGTTGGATGATCCGTCTTCCGTGGAAGATTTACGGTGTATTACTCATGCAGCATCATGAACGATTTCCTGTGCGGGTTCCGGCAGGGTTTCAGTAGTGAGCCATTCGCGCATAGCGTCTGCACCTGAAACCGCCAGGCGGGCATGCTTCCACAGCGGTCTGAACACCGGGACACCTGAAGCCAGTCGGTAATCGCGCATAATATCGGCATGAAGTAATCCACTGAGATGCCTGATATTTTCAGGATAGTCTAAAATTCTTTAAGTAGGCGTCAGCAACAAACCTCGCGGTAACGACGCGGTTTATCAGAAAGAGGACGAAAAATGAAATTCGCTGTAATTTTTGAAGATACCGGCGTTGAAGAGGAACATGAGTTTGACACCAAACCTGTGGCCGGAGATTTAGTGACGTTAACGCGCGATGGGATAGGTAAAGATTATATCGTAATCATTGAGCCGGATCCTGACCACACCCATGACGATGGGCCTGACGGACACCCGACAAAGGCCAGTGTCCGGCCAGCGTAGCCTCCGCTAAGATCTACTCCGCCGCCCAACAGGGCGGTTTTTATTGCCTGTTATCCGGAGGTGAATATAACTTTTTTCAGGCTGTTCAGGATGATATGCCGACGCGGATCATAACCCTTTGCAATCCAGAGCCGAAATTGCTGACGCCGTTTCCTTGCCTGTAACAGGGATATCGACGGATAATCCCCTGTAGACAGCTGACGGGCTAACCCTCCCAGCGCTAACGGTAGAAAAATGTCACGCCGCCTCGAATGGAGAGCCTGACATTCAGTCCGGACGAGTTGAAGATAACCTCTGCTTTGTCGCGGCGCTTACCCAGCGCTTTCCTGAGCTTAGTGTCTGTCTGCAATGTGTACATCTTCTTTGCGTCTACGCAGAGGCGTACACAAAACACATAAATTACCGCTACTCAGAGTCAGCCATGATAAAGAAACATAAAGCATGTCCTTAGGATAACCCTCTGATATGAATGATTTTTATAAAGAAACGTTGTCCGAACTCAAGCACAATAAAGTGAAAGCGTATGCCCTCCGATAATATCTACGCCGAAAAACGCCTGCCCAGCGCGTTTCGTCAGAGCTGGCACCATTTCTATGGCAACCCGATTTCGATGGTCGGGCTGTATGGCTTTGGCGCACTGCTGCTGCTCTGTCTGTTTGGCGGGCTGATAGCGCCATACGATATCGATCAGCAGTTCCTGGGTTATCAGTTGCTGCCGCCATCCTGGTCACATTATGGCGATGTTTCCTTCTTTCTCGGCACCGACGATCTGGGTCGGGATGTGCTGAGCCGCCTGCTGAGCGGTGCGGGCCCGACGGTGGGTTCGGCGATTCTGGTGACGCTGTTCGCCACGCTCGGCGCGCTGGTGCTGGGCGTACTGGCGGGCATGACGCATGGCATACGCTCGGCGGTGATGAACCACGTGCTGGACACCCTGCTCTCTATTCCGTCGCTGTTACTGGCGATTATCGTGGTGGCGTTTCTCGGACCACGACTCGAGCATGCATTGCTGGCGGTCTGGCTGGCGCTGATTCCACGTCTGGTGCGCGAGATTTACAGTGCCGTGCATGATGAGCTGGAAAAAGAGTATGTGGTGGCGGCACGTCTTGACGGTGCCAGAGGCCGCAACATCCTGCGCTACGCCATTTTGCCTAACATTTTACCGTTGCTGATCACCGAAATTACCCGCGCGCTATCGATGGCGATTCTGGATATTGCCGCACTCGGATTTCTCGATCTGGGCGCGCAGCTGCCTTCGCCCGAATGGGGAGCGATGCTGGGTGATTCGCTGGAGCTGATCTACGTCGCCCCCCTGGACCGTTATGCTGCCGGGTGTGGCGCTGATGGTCAGCGTATTAATTGTTAACCTGCTCGGTGACGGCATACGTCGCGCCGTCGAAGCGGGAGTGGAATAAATGCCGTTACTCGATATCCGTAATCTGACCATTGAATTTATGACCGCTGACGGACCGGTCAAAGCGGTCGATCGCGTCAATCTGACGCTGGGCGAAGGTGAAATCCGTGGCCTGGTCGGTGAGTCCGGCTCCGGTAAGAGTCTGGTTGCCAAGGCGATCTGCGGCGTAACTAACGATAACTGGCGTGTCACCGCCGATCGCATGGTATTTGATGATGTCGACCTGCTGCGCCTGTCGTCGCGCGAGCGCCGCCGCATTATCGGACATAACGTCTCGATGATTTTTCAGGAGCCGCAATCCTGTCTGGATCCCTCTGAAAGCATCGGTCGTCAGCTGATGCAGGTGATCCCGCGCTGGACGTATAAAGGTCCGTGGCTGAAACGCTTCTGGTTCTGGCGCAAAACCCGCGCCATCGAACTGCTGCATCGCGTCGGCATTAAAGATCACAAAGATTTAATGCGCAGCTTCCCCTATGAGCTGACCGAAGGCGAATGCCAGAAAGTCATGATCGCGATTGCGCTGGCTAATCAGCCGCGTCTGCTGATTGCCGATGAGCCGACGAATGCCATGGAACCCACTACGCAGGCGCAGATTTTCCGCCTGCTGAGCCGTCTGAACCAGAATAACAACACCACCATTCTGTTGATCAGTCATGACCTGCGCACCATGAGCCAGTGGGCGGACCGTATCAACGTGATGTACTGTGGTCAGACGGTAGAAACCGCCCAGAGCGAAGATTTAATGAGTACGCCGCACCATCCTTATACTCAGGCGCTGATTCGGGCGATGCCCGATTTTGGACGATCCCTGCCGCACAAAAGCCGTCTCAATACCCTGTCAGGGGCGATCCCGTCGCTGGAGAGCCTGCCGATTGGCTGTCGTCTGGGGCCACGTTGCCCTTATGCGCAGCGCAAATGTATTGAAACGCCACGGCTCACCGGCAGCAAAACGCATCTTTATGCCTGTCATTTCCCGCTGAATATGGAGGGCCAGTAGCATGGAGACCCTGCTGGAAGTGCGCAACCTGAGTAAAACCTTTCGCTATCGCACGGGCCTGTTCCGCCGTCAGCACGTTGAGGCGGTGAAGTCGGTCAGTTTTACCCTACGCGAGAGGCAGACGCTGGCGATAATCGGCGAAAATGGCTCCGGCAAGTCCACGCTGGCGAAGATGCTCAGCGGCATGGTCGCCCCTACCGAAGGTGATATTCTGATAGACGATCATCCGCTGACCTTCGGCGATTATGGCTATCGCAGTCAGCGCATCCGCATGATTTTCCAGGACCCCTCAACCTCACTGAATCCGCGTCAGCGTATCAGCCAGATTCTGGAGTTCCCGCTGCGGCTCAATACCGATCTCAGCGCGGAGGATCGAGAGAAACGCATTATCGCTACCCTGCGTCAGGTGGGATTACTGCGCGATCACGCCGGCTATTATCCGCACATGCTGGCACCCGGTCAGAAGCAGCGTCTGGGGCTGGCCCGCGCGTTGATTTTGCAACCCAAAGTGATTGTGGCCGATGAAGCGCTGGCCTCACTGGATATGACCATGCGTTCCCAGCTGGTGAATCTGATGCTGGAACTGCAGGAGGAGCATGGTATCGCATACATTTATGTTACCCAGCATCTGGGGATGATGAAGCACATCAGTGACAAGGTGCTGGTGATGCATCAGGGCGAAGTGGTCGAGCGCGGCGGCACCGCTGATGTACTGGCCTCCCCGCTGCACGATCTGACCCGACGACTGATCAGCAGCCACTTTGGCGAAGCATTGAGTGCCGAAGCCTGGCGGCGGACTAAATGATGTCTATACGTATTTATATGTACAGACATCATTTTTTTCGAAGTTAAGTTAAATAGACCATACGGCTTTGGCTTGCTTAGCTAAGTAAGCCTGCCTCAATCTTATCGTCTCCGGGGTCCAACTCTGATAACCAAACTTTTTAGATAATTCATATTTACTTTCTTGATAGGCTTTTGCTTTAACATTAATCATTCCATTTGCAACAGTCTTATTTTTATTTGCTTCAAGTAAAGTAAAGTTTCCAATTCTATAAATAAAACTCTCTTGAGTGTCAACCGGAAAATCTATCTCCCAATCTACTGAAGGATTTTCAGGTAAGATATGCTCTAATGTTCCCGGGTCATTTTCATAATCTTTATATGAGGAACTTAAATGGCTTTCAATTGTATAAAGGATATACCTGGCTAGTTTAGCAGACCGCTTTGTCTTAATGGATTTCTCCTCAAAGTTTCTTGTAAATTCATCATCCGAAATATATAAACCTTTTAGTTTATCAAAAACTTCCTGAGCCCTAGTTATCCTTCCTGAGCTTATAAGAATTGCTGTGTCTGCATAAATTTTCTCCATGGCATTTGGATTCTGCCCAGATATTATCAAATATCTAAATGAGATAACTGTACAAATCCTTAATACTTTCGTAAACTCATCGCTATCAAGATGTTGATTAGCAGCCATGAGTAAAGGGAAACATTGTGAAACCTTAAAAAGATCTAGTTCTTTAACGTGTTTTTTATTCTTTGAATTATTTTCCCAATATTCATTATTTGGTTCGTTTAACGCTGAATAAACACTAGCCATCCCCTCCAATTGTTTCATGAGTTCAAAGGCTTGCGAGGGGGGATTTAACTTCTTGCTTTATTGTTTTGAACAATTCTTTTTCTTGAATCAATCCTTTCGTAACCATCCATGAGTGTCGTAGAAATTTAGGGAAGTTAGAATATGAAACTTGATTAATGATCGACTCCCATAAATATTTTATATGCTCACGGTCATCTTCACTCACAATAGAAAATATATAATTTTTGAGTAAATCCGTAACAGACAACTCCAAACCTCTGTCATTTAAAGTCTCAAATATCAAAAATGCACTGAGATCAGTTGTCGCAGTGATTTTTATGAAAAGCAGGTTGTCAGAAATATATTCCACAAAATCGATAAGAGATGCAACTCCTCCAGAATTCACAATCTCTTTCTGGAGTTTATCTTTAAAGAAAAGATAGCAAGAATAAAGTTGTTTGTTACTTTTTAATTGGTTTCTAAGATTTACTGGCTTTCTCAATGGGAGAAGAAACGTTGTAAAAAATGGATCATTATTTTCATTAAGCTTAAGCTTGTTTATTGTAGTTAATGAAGATAATGATTTTTTACCAATATAATTATCCATCAGAATATCTTTTCTTTGCTGATTTTCTTCAATATCAGTCCCCTGCTCAATCATATCATTAACAATCCCTATAGCAGATAAAATAACTAGTGAAAGGGTTGTTAATCTCTGCTGTCCATCAATGACTTCAAAACTTTTCTTTTCTCTCGGTATAAGGACAACTGATCCCATGTAGTGTTTGGATTCAACAGTCCTGTTTGCTTCAATATCGTTCCATAAATCTTCCCAATTTGCTTCCTCCCAAGAATAGTCTCGTTGATACATCGGAATAACAAACCTACTGTCACTTTTGATAATTTTACCAAAAGACTCAGCACCAGCACTCAAAAGGCTATCAGCACTCATCAAAACTCCTTAATATTATTGCAATTTTCTCAATTTCATTGGATTAAGCCACTTCCACCCAGACTTTCTGGCATCATTTTTTCTTAAGTATTTTGATAGTTCAACTTATATTTTGACCAACTGTCTTGATTAACTATGTAAAGCGAATGTGCTAGAATCCGCACGTCGATTAACGTCGGTCGCTCACTTTTTAACCATGCGGCCGCCAACTACAATGACCATAAGGATTACAGCTATGGGTTTTCTTTCCGGTAAGCGCATTCTGATTACTGGCGTTGCCAGTAAACTTTCCATCGCCTACGGTATTGCACAGGCGATGCACAAACAGGGCGCAGAACTGGCTTTCACCTACCAGAACGACAAATTAAAAGGTCGTGTGGAAGAGTTTGCCAAAGATTTGGGTTCAGACATCGTGCTGCCATGTGACGTAGCCGAAGATGAGAGCATCAAATCTCTGTTCACTGAACTGGCAAAAACCTGGCCGAAATTTGACGGTTTCGTTCACTCTATCGGTTTCGCCCCCTGGCGAGCAGCTGGTTGGCGACTACGTGAACGCCGTTACCCGCGAAGGCTTTAAAATCGCGCATGACATCAGTGCTTACAGCTTCGTCGCGATGGCCAAAGAGTGCCGCGAGATGCTGAATCCACACTCTGCGCTGCTGACACTCTCTTACCTGGGTGCTGAGCGCGCGATCCCGAACTACAACGTGATGGGTCTGGCGAAAGCGTCGCTGGAAGCCAACGTGCGCTACATGGCAAACGCCATGGGCCCGGAAGGCGTGCGTGTTAACGCCGTTTCTGCCGGTCCAATCCGCACCCTGGCAGCATCAGGCATCAAAGATTTCCGTAAGATGCTGGCACACTGCGAAGCGGTCACCCCGATTCGCCGTACCGTTACCATCGAAGATGTCGGCAACTCAGCAGCATTCCTCTGCTCTGACCTGGCTGGCGGCATCACCGGTGAAGTGGTACACGTTGATGGCGGCTTCAGCATCGCCGCAATGAACGAACTGGAACTGAAATAAGTTCTGCAAGGGTGAGCCTGGCTCGCCCTTCTCTTTGCTCCCGCCTCGCCCTTCCTGCCTGATTTCGCTGCCGTTATACCGTAACGCTATTAATTATCACCGATCAATCTTTTGCCCCGGACTGGCCATCAGCGACGATAAGCCTGCCCTTCGGTTTATGCACATTTTCAGATTCTGCCGCCTGCATACCGAACCCGAATTTGCAAAAGGATTGATCATGGAACAACGCCGCTATCCGGGCCATAACCACTGGTTTTACGAGAGCCAGACCAGTCCACGTACCTCACAGGCCGCACCGCTGGTGCCCGAGGCCGCCCATATCGATGACCGTTTTTTGCTGGGATGTTACGCCGATGACAACGTGGTGCAGTCACTGCTGCGCACCAATCAGCCCGCCCTGCTGGCGGCGCGCGATCTGGCACAGCTGCTGTTCCCCGACCGCGTCGTCACCACACTCACGCATACCTTAACGCTTTACGATCGCCTCAGCACGGCGCTGACGGTGGCGCAGGTGGCGGGTGTACAGCGGCTGTGTAATCACTACTCTGCCCGCCTCAATCCGTTGCCCGGGCCCGACTCCTCACGTGAAAGTAATAATCGCCTCACCCAGATTACGCAGTATGCACGCCAGCTGGCGATGCAGCCTGAGCTGATCAGCGCCAGCGCAATCACTGCCCTGGATGCAGTCGGCCTGACAGAGCCCGATATTGTGACGCTGAATCAGGTGATCGGCTTTGTCAGTTATCAGGCGCGGGTGGTCGCCGGTTTACAGGCGCTGCAGGCACAGCCGGTACGCTGGCTGCCCGGCAGCACTGCACCACCCGATGCAGAGGCCACAGGTTTTGATCATCCTGCCCGCTGGCAGCCGGTGCTGAAACCGCTGGAGTTGCGGTATGCCAGTGCTGAGCAGCTCGCTGCCATTACCCGCTGTCAGTCGCTGCCGGGAATGCAGGACGCGGTATGGCTGCTGGCACACGATCCCTCAGTGCTCTATGGCTGGGCGCAACTGCGTCAGCATCTTACTCAGGACAATACTCTGGCTGAAGCGACGGCCGCCCGTATTCTGGGCAGTCGCTGGGCGTTCCGGCTGCTGGCCGGAAATGAGATCTTAATTGAGGGCGTGGATGACGCGGCGGCAAAAGAGGAAGAGCAGCAGATTATTGCGCTGGCGGCGCAGCTGACCCGTTCGCCAGAGCGTTTCAGCGCGGCCCATCTGCAGCCGCTAATGGAGGCGGGCTGGGAAGCTGATGCGCTGTTCGCGCTGATACAGAGCGTGGCGATAGGCAACTGGAACAGCCGCCTGTTTTACGCCCTGGGCGAATCGCAGTAACCGCGTTAAACCGGCAGCAGACCGCGCGCTTCGTCGAAAAAGTGCTGTGCAAGCGGTGTGGCACGGCCAGGCTCAGCGATGACCAGCGCCGCCTGGCGCGCCATCGGCGGCAGCGTAATAGCGCGCTGCTGCAGCCCCTGTAATGAAGCGGATAGGAGATGACCGACCGGCGACACCAGCAGCCCGAGACCGACCTGCGCGCATTGCATCAGTTGCATGACAGAGGCGCTCTCTACGATCACCCGGGGTACCAGCGCCGCCTCGCGAAAAGCCATATCAAGATAACGCCGGAAATAACGCGTCGGCTCCGCCAGGCAGAGCGGCTGTTGTGCCACTTCATCAAGCGTCAGCGCGGTTTCCCCCACCAGCTCAGGGAAATGGTCGGGATGGAATATGGCTTCAACGCCCCGATCTGCCAGCATCTCGGTCTGAAAATGGAGTTCACGCAGGGTTGCCATCTCGAAAAAACCGATCCCGACATCCACGGTGTGGCTGTTGAGCGCTTCCAGCAACTGGTCAGCACTGAGTACCGCAATGCGATAGTCGAGCTGAGGATAACGCGCCTGCACCGCTTTCAGCAGCAGCGGCAGTGCCATGCTGCACTGCGGCACCACGCCAACCCGCAGCGTACCGTTCACCCCATGTTTCAGCGATTCCACTTCCAGCTTCAGCCCCTGATAGACCGAAACGATTTCCCGCGCCCACGCCAGCACACGGTCGCCCTCTGGGGTAAATCCGGCAAAGTTATTGCTGCGGTTAATCAGCGGCAGGCCCAGCTCGCGCTCAAGATTTTTCAGGCGCATAGAGAGGGTTGGCTGCGTAACAAAACTGGCTTCCGCGGCCCGCCCGAAATGGCGTTCACGTTCCAGGTTACACAAGTAAATGAGTTGTTTAATGTCGATGTTAATTATCCATCAGCAGGTTGAAGGCTGTTCGCATTACTGTCTCGTTCGCAGGATCAACCAGAGTATAAGGCTGAATGTTACCCCGCGCAGGCTCGGATGTTTTAACCGCACGGTTCATTTGCACAGGCGGATCGATGAAATCAACACTACGCGCCGCCCTGGTTTACGCATCAGTGAGGGTAGCGCACTTAAATCATCGCGCCCTGTTGTTTTGCTGGCTTAGTAAAGATGGCATTCAGCGCCAGACAGATTAACCCGAACCCTACTGGCAGCAGGAAATCGTAGCTAAGCAGCCGGTAAAGCCCGATTCCGGCTATCCCTCCTGCAAGGAAAGAAAGCAGGGTCAGACAGTGCAGTCGCAGCCGGCTCAGATAGAGCGGCGCCTCTTTCGGTGACGCTGTGCGCCGCAGCACCTCAAACAGCATTGCCAGCTCAATCCCGATATCGGTCGCCGTGCCGGAGATATGGGTAGTGCGAACGCGGGCATTGGAGATCCGCGTCACCACCGCATTCTGCAGCCCCATTAAAAAGCTCAGGCTCATGATTAACACTACACCAGGCGACTGCGGCGGAAAGTGATTTTCAATCACCCCCAGTGCAATCAGCGCGCCGCCCTCAATCAGGATGACAAAGGCATAGATGGTGCGGATATTTCTGCGGTGCCCGGCATTAATGATCAGCGTTGAAAACAGGGAACCCGCAATAAACAGAAGAACGATCGACAAAAAAAACAGGCCAGGCCCCAGATTCGCTTTTGCCAGATGATCGGACAGCAGCGAGACATTACCGGTCATGTTGGCTGAAAAAAAACCGACGATCTCAAAGGCTGCGGTATTCAGTGCGCCTGCGGCAGCGGCAAGCGTACAGGCCAGTCGGGTATCCGCGCTGTTGCTACGGGCACTTTCCGTGCTGATTAGCATGACCACCCCATATTTACTGGAAAGCCTTATAATCCGCCGATTAGCCCTGCGCCACAAGGCACTGCATCAAACTCTCCCTTCTCTGTCGGGCATTACTCAGCATCGGGGCTCCGGACTCCGCGCTGCATAAACTCAGCGCGGAGAGCCCTGATTAACTGTTTGCCAAACGGAAGGTAGAGACCGACTGTGTCAGATACTGCACCTGCTCTTCCAGCGAGGCAGATGCCGCGGCAGACTCCTGCACCAGCGCCGAGTTCTGCTGTGTGACGCTGTCCATCTCGGTAACCGCCTGCTCAATCTGACCGATACCGCGACTCTGTTCATCAGAAGCGGTTGAGATGTGCTCCATCAGCAGATTCACGCGGCTGACAGAGGAGATAATGGCGCTCATCGCCTCACCGGTCCGGCTGACCTGATCGGAACCGGCGTGGATGATCGAAACAGATTCCGCAATCAGCCCCTCAATCTCTTTGGCTGCGGTAGCGCTGCGCTGGGCCAGATTACGGACTTCCCCTGCCACCACCGCAAAACCGCGACCCTGTTCACCCGCCCTGGCGGCTTCCACTGCCGCGTTCAGCGCCAGAATATTGGTCTGGAAGGCGATGCTGTCGATCACGGTGGTGATCTCCTCGATCTTCTTCGAGCTGGCATTAATCAGCGCCATCGATGTCACCACTTCCTGCGAGACCTTTTCGCCGCTTTCCGCGTTTTTCACCGCTTCACTGGTCAGGCGGCAGGCTTCAAAGACGTTTTCAGTGTTCTGTTTCACCGTTGCGCCCAGCTGCTCCATGCTGGCAGCGGTTTCCGTCAGCGCGGCAGCCTGCTGTTCGGTTCGCGAGGCGAGATCGATGTTGCCCGCCGCAATCTCCTGAGAGGCGGTGGAGACTGAGCGGGTTGAATCGCGCACCTGGAGAATAATGGCAGTCAGCGCGCTGCGCATCTGCTCCAGCGAGCCCATCAGCAACTGAATTTCACTGCGCGAACCGGCTTTGACCGGCACCGTGGTATCCAGGACGCCCGCCGCAATCAGCTTGCAGTGTTCCTGCGCATCATTGATCGGCGAAAGCACATAGCGCTTCATGAAGATGTAAATGGCGACGATGATGGCGAAAAACAGCACCCCAAACAGCCCCAGCAGGGTAATGCCGGAGGTAAAGTGACTCTGTGCATCGCTGTTAAGCTTTTTGGCATAGGTTTCATGCTGAGCCAGCACCCGGTCCAGAATGATTTCATACTGACGATCAAGGCGAACCACGGTGGCGATCTGATTTTTAAAGCGCACCTGATCGTGTGCCTCTGCCGCCTCAATCAACGGCTGTAAACCCTGCTGACGATAGGCCTGATAAGCCTGGCTATAGGCGTCGGCTTCCGCCTCTTCGCCCGGCAGACGCGGCGCATTCATATAGGCCTGAAATGCAGCATCCGCTTTGCTGGCCACGGTCCGAACGCTGTCCAGCGTGGCGGGATTATTTGCGTCACTGCCCTCAATCTCCTTCATGTACTCCATCAGACGCACACGCAGCGTGCGGCTGTGGTTGATTGGGTCAATCACCGAGAGCACCACGCGGATCTCTTTGTTAACCGCATTCAGCGAGTGATTGCTCTGAATTAGCAGCCAGGTACTGATTGCCACGCTGGTAAGAAACAGCGCCAGCAGGAAGGAGAAGATAATCAGGGAGGATTTTTTTTAACGACATCGCGGTGTTCCGAAAAGTAAGAGGATTAGTCGCTATATCGGCAGAAAGGTACGCCCCATTAGGGCTGGGCTTTTTTTTAGTTACAATAAGCGGGACGGCAGCGGGCGGAGCGCCTCCGGGAACAGGCGCTAACCGCCCACGGGCGTCGGGCGGTTAGCGTTGTGACGAAGAGTGAGACAGGCTGCCGTTAAGCGACGCCCAGCGCCATTTTTACCTCGTTGGCGATCTTCTCGACCTGCGGGCCGTAGATCACCTGAATGTCGTGCTCGCTGACGCGATTGACCCCGTTGGCACCGGTGCTCATCAGCGTCTGATCGACCACCTGATTCATCTCTTTGACCCGCACGCGCAGCCGGGTAAAGCAGCAATCGACATCCTCGATATTGGCCTGCCCGCCCAGCCCGCTGATAATGACCTGAGTTCGTTCATCCGCAGCGACCTGTTGCGGTTTCTCATCCTCCGATTCACGGCCCGGCGTTTCAACATTCATCCGGGTGATCACCAGCCGGAAAGCGTAGTAGTAGATCGGCGCATAGATCACGCCCAGCGCCAGCGTCCACCACCAGTGGGTTTTTGCTCCACCCAGCATGCCGAACACCACCAGGTCGATAACACCGCCCTGCACGTTGCCAATCATCAGATGCAGCATCGACATCAGCATAAACGACAGGCCGGTCAGGAAAGCGTGCAGCAGATAGAGCACCGGCGAGACAAAGATAAAGCAGAACTCCAGCGGTTCGGTGATGCCGGTGGTGAAGGAGGTCAGCGCCCCCCGCCATGACCAGTGCTTTGACCCGCTGTTTATGCTCGGGTCGGGCGGTGTGATAGATCGCCAGCGCCGCGGCGGGCAGGCCGAACATCATCACCGGAATCTTGCCCTGCGCCAGAAACTGCGTGGCGGTGCGCAGCGTCTCATCGGGGATCGATCCCGGATGAGTCAATGACGCGTTGAAGATGTTCAGTGCACCAACAACGGTCTGACCATCGACCACCGCCATGCCGCCAATAGGCGTGAAACGCACGGTTTCGTTAAGGATGTGATGCAGGCCGGTGGGGATCAGGATGCGCTCAAAGGCCCCCAGCAGAAAAGCGCCATACTGCCCGCTTTTGCCAATCATCTGTCCAATCCAGGCGATACCGTCGCCAATGGTCGGCCAGATCAGCGCCAGCAATACCCCAATCAGTGGCAGACAGACCACGGTCACAATCGGCACAAAACGCCGTCCGCCAAAGAAGCTGATCGCGGTAGGTAATTGCTGGGTATAAAAGCGATTGTGCAGCGCCACCGTTACCAGTCCGGCAATCACCCCGCCCAGTACGCTCATGTTGTAGGTAAAGACGCCCAGCATGTTGATATATTCCGCCGAGGTCATCATGGCGGTGGTCTGATCCATCCCCGCCTGCTGCAGGGCTGCAGGTGTGGTGGTGGCGGCGGTGATCCCCTTGGCCGCCAGCGTCGCGCTGATACCAACGTTCATCACGATATAGCCAATCACCGCGGCAAAGGCGGCGGTAGGTTTTTCCGCTTTCGCCAGTCCGATGGTACTCGCTACCGCAAAGAAGACCGGCAGATTAGCGAATAGCGCTCCGGCAACCTTGCGAATAAAGCCGATAATTAACTGCGGCACCTGCATCTGCGCAAAGGCATCGCCGGTGACCGCCGGGTTCTGCATGGCCGCCGCCAGCCCAAGGAAGATACCTGCGGCAGCGATGACCGAGATTGGCATCATCAACGCTTTGCCAAATGCATGGATCTGGCTGGTCAGCTGTTTCATGGAGTCGTGCCCTCTCTGATTGTGAACAGCAAGTATTAGCCTGTTGTCGGGAGAACTCCCGTTATCAGCAGGTTAAAGGCGGGTAAAATCTGACCAGCATCACATTTCTGGCTTATGCACGATAAACGCCAGCTATCGCACCATTAAGTCAATCAATTAGACAAGGTATGAGGATAGCTGCAGACTTCCTTTCACCATCAGGATATAACCTGATAACAAACACCAAACAATAATTCCTACTATAAAAAGCCTGCACTCAATATGAAATTTAAACGCCAAATCAAACCCTATCGCGCGGCAGCGGGCGGCTGGGGTTCACTGGAAGCCACCACGCGTTTCGTTCTTGACAGCAAAGCGGCCCTGAAAAATATGCGCAACCTGATGCGCATGAACAAAGCACGCGGTTTTGACTGTCCAGGCTGCGCCTGGGGTGATGACAATAAAAGTACCTTCAGCTTCTGCGAGAATGGCGCCAAAGCGGTGACCTGGGAAGCGACACGCCGGATGGTCGACACCGACTTTTTCGCCAAACACAGCGTAACCACGCTCTATACTCAGAGTGACTACTTCCTGGAGTATCAGGGACGTCTGACTCATCCGCTGCGCTACAACGCGGAAACCGACCACTACGAGCCCATCAGCTGGGATGATGCGTTTGCGCTGATCGCGCAGCACATCAAGGCGATGGATCATCCGGATCAGATGGAGCTTTACACCTCCGGTCGCGCCAGCAATGAAGCCTCCTGGCTCTATCAGCTGTTTGGTCGCCTGATGGGGACCAATAACTTCCCTGACTGCTCCAATATGTGCCACGAAGCCAGCGGCACCGGCCTGAAGCGCAGCATTGGCGTCGGTAAAGGCACCATTCGTCTGGATGATTTCGACCACGCAGATGCCATTTTTGTCTTCGGTCAGAATCCCGGCACTAACCATCCGCGTATGCTGCACAGCCTGCGTCACGCTGCCGATCACGGTGCGAAAATCGTCACCTTTAATACCCTGCGTGAACGCGGTCTGGAACGTTTTGCCGATCCGCAGAAACCGCTGGAAGTGGTGACTTCGAAAGCGGGCAACATCAGCTCCTCCTATTACCAGCCGAACCTGGGCGGTGATATGGCAGCGGTGCGCGGCATGGTGAAATCCCTGCTGGAAACCCACCGCGCGCGTCTGGCGGCTGGCGAAAGCGGCCTGTTCGATCAGACCTTTATCAATGCTAAAACCAACGGCATTGAGGCGTATCTCGACGCCGTGGATAACACCAGCTGGATGCAGATTGTGGCGCAGTCGGGCCTGACGCAGGCGCAGATCCGTGAAGCCGCGGCGATCTACCAGAGCGCTGACCGGGTGATCTGTACCTGGGCGATGGGTATCACCCAGCACAAACACTCTGTCGACACGGTGCGCGAGATCACCAACCTGCAGTTGCTGTTTGGCCAGCTGGGTAAAAAAAGGCGCAGGCCTCTGCCCGGTTCGTGGTCACAGTAATGTGCAGGGCAACCGCACCATGGGCATCGATGAGAAACCGGCGAAAGCCTTCCTGGATGCGCTGGGGAATCATTTCAATTTCGAGCCCCCCGCGTGCGGCAGGCCACAACACCGTGGAAGCGCTGAACGCCATGCTGCGTGATGAAGTGAAAGTGCTGATCGCGCTGGGTGGCAACCTTGCGGCGGCCGCACCCGACTCACCGCGCACCGAAGAGGCGATGTCACGCTGTGGTCTGACCGTGCATATCAGCACCAAACTGAACCGCAGCCATCTGGTGCCGGGTCACGATGGGCTGATTCTGCCGACGCTGGGCCGCACCGAGCGCGATCTGCAGGCCACCGGCAATCAGTTTATTACCGTGGAAGACTCTTTCAGCATGGTGCACGCCTCTGAAGGGATCGGTATTCCGCTGGCGGAAACACAGCGTTCAGAGACCTGGATTGTTGCCGGTATCGCTGAGGCGGTGCTGGGTGATGAAAAAGTGAAATGGCGCGAGCTGGCGGGTGATTATAACCTGATCCGTGAGCATATCGCCGCGACGATCCCGGGCTTTGCCGACTTTAACGCCAAATGTGACATCCCGGGCGGTTTCTATCTGGGCAACGCAGCAGCCGAGTTGCGCTTCTATACCCCGAGCCAGAAAGCGGAATTTAACGCCTCAGCGCTGCCGACCTCACTGTTCCCGAATCTTGATCAGGACGTGCCTTTTACCCTGCAGACACTGCGTTCGCACGACCAGTACAACACCACCATTTACGGCCTCGATGACCGTTACCGTGGCGTGTTTGGTCAGCGTGAAGTGGTGTTCATCAACCCGGACGATATGGCAGACCTGGGCTTTACCGAAGGCCAGAATGTCGATATCGAAACGCTGTGGAATGATGGCATTACCCGTCGCGTCAGCGGATTCAAACTGGTTCCCTACAATATTCCGCGCGGTAACCTGGCTGCCTATTATCCGGAAACCAACCCGCTGGTGCCGCTGAACAGCTTTGGTGATGACAGTGGTACACCGACCTCTAAATCGGTGCCGGTGAAGCTGGAACTTTCTGAGGCACTGGCCGATCAGCGCATCGCCTGACAGCCCTTCACTCCCCCCTAAAAAGCCGGCTCGTCCGGCTTTTTGCCTTGCCGCGCGACGTCGATTCGCGTAAAACTGTCAGCCGCAATCAGCCAACGAAACGTAAAAATTATGTTCCAGGATAACCCGCTGCTCGCGCAGCTGAAAGAGAAGCTCCATTCGCAAACGCCTCGTGCTGAAGGCGTCGTAAAAGGCACTGAAAAAGGCTTCGGCTTTCTGGAAGTCGATGCGCAAAAAAGTTACTTCATTCCACCACCGCAGATGAAGAAAGTGATGCACGGCGATCGCATCACCGCCGTGATCCACAGCGATAAAGATCGCGAAAGCGCTGAGCCGGAAACCCTGGTTGAGCCGTTCCTGAGCCGCTTTGTTGGCCGGGTACAGAAGAAAGACGATCGCCTGTCTATTGTGCCGGATCATCCCCTGCTGAAGGATGCGATCCAGTGTCGCCCTGCGCGCGATGTCAGCCATGAGTTTGAAAATGGTGACTGGGCCGTGGCGGAGATGCGTCGCCATCCGCTAAAAGGCGATCGCGGCTTTTATGCCGAACTCACCGATTTTATTGTCAAAGCTGATGACCATCTGGCGCCGTGGTGGGTGACGCTGTCGCGTCATAACCTTGAGCGTGAAGCGCCCGATGTCAGTTTTGGCGAGATGCTGGATGAAAATCTGACGCGTGAAGATCTGACCGCGCTGGATTTCGTTACCATCGACAGCGCCAGCACCCAGGATATGGATGATGCGCTCTTTGTGGAGTCCCTGGACGATGGCGCCCTGCGTCTGACCATCGCTATCGCCGACCCTACCGCCTATGTGCCGGAAGGCAGTCAGCTCGATAAGCTGGCGGCGCAGCGTGCGTTTACCAACTACCTGCCGGGCTTTAACATTCCGATGCTGCCGCGCGAACTCTCTGATGATGTCTGCTCGCTGCGCCCCAATGTGCGCCGTCCGGCCCTGGCCTGCCGCGTGACCGTGGCAGCCGATGGCAGTTTAGGTGATGACGTTGAGTTCTTTGCCGCGTGGATCGAATCCAAAGCCAAGCTGGCGTATGACGACGTCTCTGACTGGCTGGAAAACAGCGGCGCATGGCAGCCGGAAAGTGAGGCGATTGCTGAACAGATTCGCCTGCTGCATCGCCTCTGCCTGGCGCGCAGCGAGTGGCGTCAGACTCACGCGCTGGTGTTTAAAGATCGCCCGGATTACCGCTTCCTGCTGGGTGAAAAAGGTGAAGTGCTGGAGATTGTGGCTGAACCGCGCCGCATCGCTAACCGCATTGTCGAAGAGTCTATGATTCTGGCCAACGTCTGCGCGGCGAAAGTGCTGCGTGACCGTCTCGGTTTTGGTATCTACAACGTCCATGCCGGTTTCGATGCCACCAATGCTGAACAGGCCGCGGCCGTGCTGGCCAACCATGGTATTACCGTGGATGCGCAGGCGATCACCACGCTGGAAGGTTTCCGCGTGCTGCGTCGTGAGCTTGATGCCCAGCCGACCCAGTTCCTCGACAGCCGGATCCGTCGCTTCCAGACCTTCGCTGAGATCAGCACCGAGCCTGGCCCGCACTTTGGCCTGGGACTTGAGGCTTACGCCACATGGACCTCACCGATTCGTAAGTTCGGTGACATGGTCAACCATCGTCTGCTGAAAGCGATTATTCGCGGTGAGCAGATCGCTCGTCCGGATGATGCGCTGACGGTGACGATGAGTGAGCGCCGCCGCCTGAACCGCATGGCGGAACGTGATGTTGGCGACTGGCTCTACGCCCGTTATCTGGCGCCGTTTGCAGCAACCGACCGTCGCTTCAGCGCCGAGATTATCGATGTGTCACGTGGTGGCATGCGTGTTCGCCTGCTGGAGTTTGGCGCGGTCGCCTTTATCCCGGCGCCGTTCATTCACGCGGTGCGTGATGAGCTGGTCTGCAGCCAGGAAAATGGCAGCGTTCAGATCAAAGGCGAAGTGGTTTACCGTGTGACCGATGTGATTGATGTCACTATCGCCGAAGTCCGCATGGAAACCCGCAGCGTCGTGGCGCGTCCCGCCGTCTGAGTAGTGATGTTCTGAGCAGTCAATCGGGCGGGATAACTCCGGTTATCCCGCCTGTTTCCGCCCCGCCCGCATTGCAAAAAAGTTAAATTTGTACCCCGCTTCACACTTCTCCACTGATTAACTTTCACTTACATTCCATTACATTAAGTTTGACTCGTTGTTTTCGATCGCTTTCCTCTCGGTCCTCACAAGGAGTTAGTCATGAAAAACGTCAAAACCAGTGCGATCTGGTTAGTGGTGGCGTTAATCGGCGCGGGCGCTTTCGCCATGCTGGCCCTCAGCCGCGGCGAACACGTCAACGCAGTCTGGCTGGTGATAGCCGCTGTCGCCTGTTACAGCATCGCTTATCGCTTCTACAGCCTGTTTATCGCCCGCAATATTTTCGAACTGGACGACCGCCGGATGACGCCTGCCGAGCGGCTGAGCGACGGGCTCGATTATGTCCCGACCAATAAATGGGTGCTGTTTGGCCACCACTTCGCGGCTATAGCCGGTGCCGGCCCGCTGGTGGGTCCGATTCTGGCGGCGCAGATGGGCTTTCTGCCGGGCACCATCTGGATCCTGGTCGGGGTGATGCTGGCGGGTGCGGTACAGGATTTCCTGATCCTGTTTATCTCAACCCGTCGTGATGGCCGTTCACTGGGCGAGATGGCACGACAGGAGCTGGGTGCGTTTGCCGGTGTGGTAACCATGCTCGGCGCGCTGGGCGTCATGATCATTATCCTGTCGGCGCTGGCGCTGGTGGTGGTCAAGGCGCTGGCGAACAGTCCGTGGGGACTGTTTACCATCGCGGCCACCATTCCGATTGCGCTGTTTATGGGCGTCTACATGCGCTTTATCCGGCCCGGTAAAATCGCCGAAGTTTCACTGATTGGCTTTGTGCTGATGATGGCGGCGATTATCTATGGTGGTGACGTAGCCCAGCATCCTTACTGGGGGGCCCTTCTTTACCCTGAAAGGCACCTCACTGACCTGGGTGCTGGTGATCTACGGCTTTATTGCCTCCGTGCTGCCGGTCTGGCTGCTGCTGGCTCCGCGTGACTACCTTTCGACCTTTCTTAAAATCGGCGTGATTGTCGGGCTGGCGGTGGGGATTGTCTTTGCCATGCCAGAGATGAAAATGCCGGCGGTCACCAAATTTATCGACGGTACCGGCCCGGTCTTCTCCGGCGCGATGTTCCCGTTCCTGTTTATTACTATTGCCTGCGGCGCCATCTCCGGCTTCCATGCGCTGGTCTCCAGCGGCACCACGCCAAAACTGGTGGAGCGGGAAAGTCATATCCGCTTTATTGGCTATGGCGCGATGCTGATGGAATCCTTTGTGGCGATCATGGCGCTGATTTGTGCCTCGGTACTCGATCCGGGCGTCTACTTTGCCATGAACTCCCCGGCTGCGCTGATTGGTACCACCGTTGAAAGCGCCTCTCAGGTGATCAACGGCTGGGGCTTTGTCGTCACGCCGGAAATGCTGAGCGGCATCGCCCGTGACGTGGGTGAAGGCTCGATCCTGTCCCGCGCAGGCGGCGCGCCAACCTTCGCGGTGGGAATGGCCCACATCATTACCGAGATCTTTAACAGCCGGGCGATGATGGCGTTCTGGTATCACTTCGCCATCCTGTTTGAAGCGCTGTTCATTCTGACGGCGGTCGATGCCGGTACCCGCGCCTGCCGCTTTATGGTGCAGGATCTGGCAGGCACCGTGGTGCCTTCAATGGCGAATAACCGCTCCTGGCTGGGCAATATGGCCGGCACGACCGTGGCGGTGGCGGGCTGGGGCTTCTTTGTCTATCAGGGCGTGGTCGATCCGCTCGGCGGCATTAACACTCTGTGGCCACTGTTTGGTATCGGCAATCAGATGCTGGCGTCCATGGCGCTGATCCTCGGCACCGTTGTGCTGTTCAAAATGAAAAAGCAGCGTTACGCCTGGGTGACTATCCTGCCAACTGTCTGGCTGTTTATCACCTCGATGACCGCAGGCTGGCAGAAAATCTTCCATGAAAAACCGTCGATTGGCTTCCTGGCGCAGGCGAATAAGTTCCGCAAAGGGCTGGATGAAGGCGTGATCATCGCCCCGGCAAAAAGCGTGGCGGATATGCAGACCATCGTCTTCAGCAATCAGATTAACGCGGCCCTGTGCGCCTTCTTTATGCTGGTGGCGGTCACGATGCTGATCTCTGCGTTCTTTGTCATTCGCCGGGCGCTGCGCAGCGATCTTCCTACTACGCATGAGTCCGTTGTGACGCTGCGCAACAAGGAGGTGCGTCATGTCTGATGCTATTCATCAGTCCCGGCGTCCGCAGGGAGAGTGGCAGATTATCCGCTGCCAGCCTGCCGCCGCCCCACAGCCACAGACATTCAGCTGGCGGGGATTCTGGAGCGGCCTGCAACAGTGTTTTCGCTTAATGGTCGGGGTGCAGGATTATCAAAAATATCTGCAGCATATGCGACTCCATCATCCCGATCAGGCGCCGATGAATGAGCGCGATTTCCACCGTTATTGTCTGGATGCCCGCTTCCCCAGCCAGGCAGGCAAACTGGGTAAATGTCCCTGCTGACCGCACTAAACAGCCCCGCACCGTCGGGGCTTTTTTTGTGCCATTCTTATCTGGATGGGAAAATATATTCGGTTTGCATCTTGTGCTGGCGTCAGATGATGAATACTGTTGCTAAAATAATGAGATAACGCCTGCAGAGCACTTCCCGGAGGAAGTTTCCATGACCGATGAACAAGGGCAAACGTTGTTGTACACCCTTTTCGGTACAACCAGCCCTCATTGGCGTCTGACCGCGGACAGCGATGCGTTGCATTTTGCCGAAGATGAGTCGTCACAAACTAATATCGCCCTGCCGTTAACCCCCGGCCAGGCAGCCATGATACGCGCGATGCCGGTCATCACTTCAAGCATCAATCTGACCATGACGCTGCAGGGCATTGATGTTCCGATGCATTTTGTCGGACGCAAAGTGAACCAGGCGACCTGGGCAGGAACCGCTTCTGCCTGGGGCGATACCTCAGCAGTCGCCCGCGACTTAACCCTGGGTCTTTCATTCGCCGAACAGGTGGTTTCTGAAGCCAACTCGGTGATTGTGATCCTCGATCAGCGCGGCAATATTCAGCGTTTTAACCGTCTTAGTGAAGAATATACCGGTCTGAATGAGCATGAGGTTATTGGCCGTAACGTCTTTCAGCTTTTTTATGACCAAACAGGAGGCTTCTCAGTCACGACGCAACATTGCGGGCTTCTTCCGTGACGGTAACTCCTATGAAGTAGAGCGCTGGGTTAAAACCAAAAAAGGTCAGCGACTGTTTCTGTTTCGTAATAAGTTTGTTCACAGCGGCAGTGGCAAAAATGAAATTTTCCTCATCTGTTCTGGCACCGACATAACCGAGGAGCGACGCGCCCAGGAACGCCTGCGGGTGCTGGCAAACACCGATACGGTGACCGGTTTGCCTAATCGCAACGCAATTCATCAACAGATTAGCCTGGCGCTGGAGCGATCTGAGCGCGATGAGACCGGCGTGGTCTACCTCGATCTCGATAATTTCAAAAAAGTGAACGACGCCTACGGTCATATGTTCGGCGATCAGTTACTGCAGGCGGTATCACTGGCGATTCTTAGCTGTCTGGGTAAAGACCAGACCCTGGGCCGGCTGGGTGGCGATGAGTTTGTGGTGCTGGCTGAGCACACCAGCCAGGCTGCGCTGGAGGCGATGTCCTCCCGCATTCTTGAGCGCCTGCGTCAGCCTTTCCGTATCGGACTAATCGAAGTGTACAGCGGCTGCTCTATCGGGATAGCTTTCGCGCCGCTGCATGGTGAAGATCGCGAGAGCCTTATTCGCAATGCTGACACCGCGATGTATCACGCCAAAGAGAACGGTCGTGGCAAGTTCTGTGTCTTCGCGGCAGAGATGAACCAGCGGGTCTTTGAGTACCTGTGGCTGGATACCAATCTGCGTAAAGCGCTGGAGCTGGATCACCTGCTGGTGCATTACCAGCCGAAAATCGACAGTGATGGTGAAGTCCGCAGCGCCGAAGCGCTGGTACGCTGGAACTCACCCGAGCGCGGCCTGGTCTCCCCTGCTGATTTCATTCCCTACGCCGAAGAGTCGGGACTGATTGTGCCGCTGGGACGCTGGGTCATGCTCAATGTGCTGAAACAGATTATCGTCTGGCGCCAGCAGGGCATTTTTCTGCGCGTCGCCGTCAACGTGTCGGCACGTCAGCTGATTGATCAAAGCATCTATACTGACCTGAAACAGGCACTGCATGAGGCGAATATCACCGACTGTCCTATCGATATTGAGCTCACAGAAAGCTGCCTGATAGAGAATGAAGCTGAAGCCCTGCGGCTGATGAAGCAGTTTCAGGAGCTGGGCGCACAGGTTCATCTGGATGACTTCGGCACGGGTTACTCATCGCTTTCTCAGCTCGCACGAGTGCCGATCAATGCCATCAAGCTCGACCAAAGCTTTATCCGCGATATTAATAAACAGCCCGTCTCACAATCGCTGGTACGAGCTATTGTCGCCGTCGCCAAGGCGCTCGATTTGCAGGTGATTGCAGAGGGTATTGAGACCCCGGATGAAGAGAAGTTTGTCCTTAACAGTGGTGTCGATGGGCGTCAGGGCTACTACTACGCAAAACCAATGCCCGCGGAACAGTTTGGGCATTGGCTGGCTAAGCATCCTGCCCGCGTTTAACGCTAATTCAGATTAACCCGCTTTACGCAGTGATGCGCTGTGGCGGTTTTGTAACTGAACCAGGCGTTCCATGTAAGCAATGTCTTTAGGTTCGATGGTAAAGGCGTAATCGACCCAATCTTCGGTAATATCCATCAGCTCAGCGCGTGACAATTGCAGCACGCGCTGACGCGCTTTCAGCATAGCCCGCACGCCATTGAGTTTAGGACGTAACGTATCGATAAAGGTGCGGGTGGCGCGGTAACTGTCGCCAGGCTGGAAGACTTTATCCACCAGTCCGCGCGTTTCATACCACTCTGCGCTGTGGGACTCCCCTTCACAAATTAACTCCTCTGCCAGTTTCATGCCGGAACGACGCGCGACCAGTGAGTAGCCGCCCATGCCGGGAAAGAGGTTAAAAGCAATTTCCGGAAAGCCCATCCGCGCGTTGTTCTGCGCCAGAATGAAGTGATGCGCCAGCGCCGCTTCGAATCCGCCGCCTAAGGCACTGCCCTCAATCATCGCCAGCGTCACCGCGCCGGTATCAAACCCCCGTGCTGCCGAATGGATGCAGTCAACGCAGGCACGGGCATAGGCCCGCAGCGCCTCACGGCGGTTATTGCGAATGCACTCGACAAAGAAGCGCAGATCGCCACCGGCGTTGAACATCTGTGGCACCAGAGAGCCGGTAACCCAGAAGTCGATCGGCAGACCGGAACGCTGAGCGGCGTAGCTCAGATTCATGATCTCCTCAATCAGTTCATGGTTGAAGCTCGGACGGGGCTGTGCACGCAACATCATCCACATAGTACGACGCCCTTCTTCGTAATAGGCGACTAACTGCGTGGTGTTGCCGACTTCGGTAAATAATCTGCACGTTGCTTGGTTAATAACTGTCATTGTCTCATCCTCTGTTTATATTTGATGCGTTAAATACGCCACATCAGCGTAATGCAGAGTGAGGCCAGACCAAATGAGAGATTGATTTACAACACAAAATCCAGAGTGATCCCCGACTCGCGCGTCGGGGATTGATTAGGCGGGTTACTTAATAGCGGCACGCTGCTCCACGGCAACATGAAGACGCTTAACACGTTTTGAATAGATGGCCGTGATGATCGGCACCAGCACGGAGGTCACAATCACGGACGTTGCCACCAGCGCCGTGGCAGCAGGGGCAATCGGTTTAAACTGCGGCAGCATCTCGGCAATCAGCACCGGTGTCGCCACCGCTGCGCCTGCCGTACTGGATGCAGCTATGCCAGCCGTGCCATCCCCGCCCCCAATCAGTCGATCGGTCAGAATGAGTGGGATACCTGTAATGATGATCACCGACACGCCCAGCATGATGCCCAGCAGTCCGGTTTCCGCAATGACACCCAGGTTAATGGTGTTACCCAGAGCAAAGGCGAAGAAAGGAATCAGCGTATGGACCGCTTTTCCGAAGAAGTCGCGCAGCTCCGGATCAAGATTCCCTAATGCAAATCCCACAATAAACGGCAGGACCGCCCCCACAAACACGTGCGGCTCGAATGAGGCGATGCCGGCGGTGCCCAGGATAACCATGGTCATTAATGGCCCGGACTCCAGAGACATCAGCACAAACGCACCCGCCTCCTCTTTGGAACCATATTGCTGCATGATCGAGGCATAAAGGCCGCCATTGGTCATATCCATGGCAGCCACCAGCGCCAGCGTCGATAACCCGGCAAACATCCCTACTTCTACGCCATTCTCCGGCATCACCCGAGAGGCGATGGCAGCCACAACCCAGGCGACGGCAATCTTGGTAAGCACCAGCGTGCCCGATTTACGCAGTACCGTCCCGGTGGCGCTGAGTTTAATCGACGCGCCCATACAGAAAAACCAGACGGCCAGAATGGGCACCGTACCGGTCATCAGGCCGTTGGTGAAAGAACCGAAATATTTTCCGGCGCCTGGAGAAAACGTATGACAGAGTGCGCCGATAAAGAGCGGAATGAGCATCATACCGCCCGGAATTTTGTCTATTGCACGTTTGATATGCATATGGATGTCACCTTTGCTATGCCAGAGGATGGAGCAGGAAGTGCCCGAAGGCGATGCAAGCAAAGTAGTGACTTGAGGTAATCAAAACAGTGATCGCCTCGATAAAATGAAACGCTGTTTTATTTTTAATGACCTGTTGTTTTGATAACTATGATGGAGATCGCCATACCAGTCTCAGATGAGACTAAAAAAATGGGACGCCGTGGCGTCCCGCTCGCTATTTTTGCCCGTACCAGGCGTTCTCGCCATGCTTTCGCAGGTAGTGCAGGTCAAGCAGCGTCTGGTTAATCGGCGGCAGATTAGCGGTCAGCTGCTGGCTAAACAGGCCCATATACGCCACCTCCTCCAGCACAACCGCGCTGTGCACCGCAGCGTGGGCGTCTTTCCCCCAGGCAAACGGGCCATGAGAGTTGACCAGTACCGCCGGGATTGCCGAAGGAGACAACCCGCGTTGCGCAAAAGTTTCGATAATTACCTCACCGGTGTTCCACTCGTAGTCGTGCTGAATCTCTTCATTGCGCATCGACCGGGTACAGGGGATCTCACCATAGAAGTCATCGGCGTGGGTGGTTCCCCAGGCAGGAATCGGTCGTCCTGCCTGGGCCCAGATGGTCGCATGCCGCGAATGGGTATGGACAATGCCACCCACCTCCGGCCAGGCGAGGTAAAGCGCGCGGTGCGTCGCCGTGTCCGATGAGGGGCGTTTATCCCCTTCCACCACGTCGCCACTCGCCAGATCGACCACGACCATGTCGTCGCGCTTCATCACTTCATAGCGCACGCCGGAAGGTTTAATCACCAGCAAACCCTGTTCGCGATCAACAGCGCTGACATTGCCCCAGGTGAAGGTCACCAGGTTGTATTTGGGTAGATCCAGATTCGCTTCCAGAACCTGTTGTTTCAGGTGTTCCAGCATCTATTTTCTCCTGCTGACAATCGTCCCTGAATTTTGCGGAGTCGGACGCGAAAGGGTTATGGAGCAAATGGCTATAAACGCAGAAGGAATGGCTGTGAATGCAAAAATGTGTCGTGATTTCAGAATTTTCTATCTTCGGAATTTAACCAGAACGCTTAGAATCCTCTCAGGCAATGCGTGGCCCTGTCGGGCTTGCATTGTGACTCTCTCGCTACAAACGGTTTGTCCATGGTGATCACATTTCCATGCCGACACGGATGCGGCAATGATGCGACACAAGCGGGCTGAGGAAATATCGGAGCTATACTAAGAGTGTTGCCTCTGTGAGCACATCAAAGGAGAAGTGTATGACAACAACAATGAAACGAATCACTGCCGTTGTACTGGCGACCACGTTAGCTGTTGCACTGAGCGGCTGTTCTAACTGGTCTAAACGTGACCGCAACACCGCTATTGGCGCGGGCGCGGGTGCGATTGGGGGTTCAGTATTGACCAATGGTAGCGCACTCGGCACAGTCGGTGGCGCCGCTGTCGGTGGTATTATCGGTCATCAGGTCCACTAAAGACCTTATTAAAAGAATAATCGGCTACGCTAAGCATCTACACAACAATCGGGCTACTTCGGTAGCCCGATTTTTTTTCAGCCACCCGCCAGTTTGACCTTCATGCCTTTGGCTTCCAGCAGGCTTTTCAGTAAATCGCGCTTATCCCCCCTGAATCTCGATAACACCCTCTTTCACCGAACCCCCGCAGCCGCACTTCTTTTTGAGTTCGGCCGCCAGCAGCGTCAATGCCGCGTCGTCCAGGTCGATACCGGTGATCAGACAGACGCCTTTTCCCTTGCGACCACTGGTCTGACGCTGGATGCGCACAATGCCATCCCCTTTTGGCTGATCCTTCGCTGGCTCCGGCTGGGTAATGCGCCCGCTGTCGGTTGAGTAAACCAGTGGATTATCCTTCGCCATTATTGTGTCTCCAGACTGTGCAGGATCGCCTGCAGAGTGGCGGCAGGATCGGCGGATTGGGTGATCGGACGCCCGATAACCATATAGTCCACACCCGCCTGCTTCGCCTGCTCAGGTGTCATGATGCGACGCTGATCGCCTACATCACTGCCTGCCGGGCGAATCCCCGGCGTAACCAGCGCAAACTCCTGACCTAAAACCTGTTTGAAGCGGACAGCCTCATGGGCGGAACAGACCACACCATCCAGCCCGCACGACAGTGTCAGCTTCGCCAGTCGCTCTGCCTGTTCGGCAGGCGAAAGCGTAATGCCCAGCCCTTTGAGATCCTCTGCATCCATACTGGTCAGTACAGTCACCGCAATGAGCAGGGGCGCCTCTTTCCCAAAGGGAAGCAGCGCCTCACGCGCCGCGTTCATCATCCGAGCCCCGCCACTGGCATGGACGTTGACCATCCAGACCCCGAGATCGGCAGCGGCCGCCACGGCATGAGCGGTGGTGTTGGGAATATCGTGGAATTTAAGATCGAGGAAGATTTCAAAGCCGCGCTGCTGCAGAGTGTTAACCAGCGAGGGGCCAAATAGCGTAAACATCTCTTTGCCCACTTTTAGGCGGCAACTGCGGGGATCGATCTGGTCGACGAAACGCAGTGCGCTGTCGAGGTCATGATAATCCAGCGCTACCAGAATCGGCGAAGCGGTCACGTTGTGGGGTGAAGGCATGGCATTTCCTCTGCAACAGGCGCCCGCAGGCGCAATAGACAAACGGCAAGCATTCTACCTGCGGTGTCTGACCATCACAATCGCCATTGCCCTCCTGCCTGGCAAATTATGCACTGTCGCTGAGGTCTGTAAGCTAACCCGCCTTATAGTATGTTGTAACTATAATGGGCTATTAACAGTGCAGCTGTAACGGCCGGTTTACTGGCCGTCGAGGCCACGGATGGGCTTAACTGAAGACCAGGTGCGGCAGGATGGGCAGTGCCAGTAGAGTGCGTGGGCGGTAAAGCCACACTTCTGGCAGCGATAGCGCGGCTTGGTGCGGATCTGTTCGCCAACCATGTCGCGCAACACCATCAGGCTCTCTTTCGCCCGGCCATCTTCCGCCTCATGCAGGTTTAAATCCATCAGGCGGTGGAACACCCGCATGGTAGGATGACGCTGCAGCTGACGGCTGATGTAATTCTGGGCCGCTTCGGGCCCCTGCTGCTGCTCAAGGATGTCAGACAGATAGAGCTCCGCAGCCGCGCCGGTGTTCTCTTCAACACAGCGATGAAGAAACTCTGACCAGGCGTCGGGCTGATTGAGCTGCTGGAAACAGGTCTCCAGCATCCCCAGCGTTTCACTCACCAGCTCTTTATCCTGGTCCAGCACCCGCTGCAGATGGCCCACCGCTTTGGCGTAATCCCCTTTTTCCATCAGGATACGGCCCATCATGATCGAGATACGTGCGCTGTTGCGATCGGCCGACTCCCCTTTCTTCAGCAGGCTCATGGCACGATCGAGATCGTCGCTGCTCATCGCCTGCAGAGCCAGCTCGCAGTAGAAGTGGGCTATTTCGCCTTTCTGCTTCTCTTTGCCAAGCTTAACCAGCCGCTCTGCGACTTCAATCGCCTGCTGCCAGTCGCTGGTTGCCTGGTGGATCAGCAGCAGTTGCTGCAGCGCACCCACCCGAAAGTCAGTTTCATCGGTGAGCTGCTTAAACATGTCTTCCGCGCGGTCATATAAGCCCGCCGCCATATAGTCGCGGCCCAGTTGCTGTACGGCGAGCAGTCGCTGCTCATAGCTCAGGGAGGCGCTTTCCATTAAAGCCTGATGGATGCGGATGGCGCGGTCGACTTCCCCGCGCGAACGGAACAGATTGCCCAGCGTCAGGTGTGCTTCAACCGTACCGCTGTCCTCTTTCAGCATCTCAAGGAAGAGGTCGACCGCTTTGTCCTGCTGATTGGAGAGCAGGAAGTTTACGCCAGCGACATATTCACGTGACAGTCGGTTGGCTTCCTGTTGCTTATCCTGATGCGCGCTGCGACGGCCCATATACCAGCCATACGCTGCCGCCACCGGCAGTAACAGAAACAGCAATTCATGCATCAGGGATTATTCCCGGCCAGCCGGAGAAGATGGCGTGGTCGCCAGGGTAGTACTCTGCTCGATTTGGGTCTGCATACGCTTAATTTTCCGGTTGGCATTCGCCAGGGAGACGCGGGTCCGTAACCAGAACAGACCGCAGATGATCCAGCCAAGCACGAAACCTGCGCCAAACAGGGATGCCAGTAAGGTCGAGATGCTGAACTCACCCTGCGCCAGCAGATAGTTAAATGTAATGACCTGATCGTTATGCGCACCCAGGGTGACGGAAATAATGAAAATGACCAGTACCACTAAAAAAATCAGCAAATATTTCACAGTGCATCCTGTTGTGAGGTTGTCGGGTAGAATTATGCCAAAACTCCAGCAAAAATGCTGCTCCCAGCAGCATCGGGCGGGTCGCTTTTACGCAGGCCCGTCTAATAATATGGGGTCTTACGGGTGAATTACAATCAGGGCTCCCGCTGCGCCACCTCTTTTTGCTCTTCCGGCGGCAGCGTCAGCGGGCCACAGAATCGCTGCGCCAGCCAGGTGGCAATGGTGACCAGTAGCCAGGAAAGTATGGTTGCCATCGCCAGATCCCGTGGCCAGTGCATGCCCAGCAGCAGACGACTCGCCATTACGCCAGTGGCCCACAGAAAGATCACCACCACGGTTTTATAGTGCCGACGCGGCCAGAGCAGACCCAATGCCAGCAGCGCCCAGCTGGCGGCAAACATAGTATGTCCCGACGGGAACGCGAAACCGGTTTCAAACGCCCAGTGCCGTTTCAGCCAGCCGGGGATCTGTGTCTCATCGGCAATCAGTGAGGTTACCATCTCGCCACGCTGTTTGCGCTTCAGCTCGTAGAAGGTCTTTTCATCCAGCCCGTGATGCTGTTCCAGCCAGATCACATAGGGACGCGGCTCCTGAATCTGCTCTTTGATATAGGATTTGGTGTATTGCCCGGCCAGAATGGTGGCGTTCATGATCAGCAGCAGCAGGATGGCTGGCTTCAGCCGAAAGCGCAGGCACCAGAGCATCCAGGCACTCAGCATGACGCTGGTAACAATGCCCCAGGGGTTGGTGACGGTCTCGGTCATCCAGAAGAGACCTTTCAGCAGCGCATTGCTTTCACCTGGTTGCCAGCGCCAGCCGCTCAGCCAGACTGCAACCGGCATGATCAGCAGCAGCAGCATTCCAAAGGTGGTACGACGTGAAATCTTAAACATCCTCTTCCCTTATCCCGGCGTCAAAAGAGAGCAATTGCATAACTTTAGCTTAAAAAAGAATAACATAACCGTTGCCGATTGGATAATTGTGCTTTATCACTGCAATTGGTATCAGAGATTACCAGCCCGCTTGCGGGTTGTGGCACAATATTGCACGTTTGTCGGGCCACACTGGCCTGTGCACTATCATGATGATAGTGCATCCTCTGAAGGTTCTGGAGAGTCACATGCAGCTTAAACGGGTGGCAGAAGCCAAACTGCCCACGCCATGGGGAGATTTCCTGATGGTTGGTTTTGAAGAACTGGCAACCGGACATGACCACGTTGCACTGGTTTTTGGCGATATTAATGATAACGAGCCGGTACTGGCGCGCGTTCACTCTGAATGCCTGACCGGCGATGCACTCTTCAGCCTGCGTTGCGACTGTGGTTTTCAGCTGGAAGCCGCCCTCAATGCCATCGCAGAAGAGGGTCGCGGCGCACTGCTCTATCACCGTCAGGAAGGCCGTAACATCGGTCTGCTGAATAAGATCCGCGCCTATGCGTTGCAGGACAAAGGGTATGACACGGTAGAAGCGAACCATCAGCTGGGCTTTGCCGCCGATGAGCGCGACTTCACGCTGTGCGCCGATATGTTCAAACTGCTGGGCGTCAATGAAGTGCGACTGCTGACCAATAACCCGCGTAAAGTGGAGATCCTCAGCGAAGCCGGTATCAACATTGTTGAACGCGTGCCGCTGGTCGTGGGACGTAATCCGAAGAATGCGCACTATCTGGATACGAAAGCGGAAAAGATGGGGCATCTGCTGCCGAAGTCATAAATAAGCTGGGATTCACTGGCATCTGACCCTTGAAGAAGCCCAATCTGAGAGAATCCTCAAGCAACGGATTAGCTCAACGCGCAGGGGGCACGGTCAGAAGAAGAAAGCGTCCCGCCGCCCGGATAAAAACGCCGGGAGCGTTTTTGAACAACGCAAAGCGTTGGCCCGGTACGGGCGCACCTCAGGGATGAGGTGCGTAATTGCGCGGGCCGGGCATGTCATGGATCACGGCTTTTGCGTCTTTCCGATCTGACCGTGCTCCCTGTGCAGCCACGGTCTCACAGCTTCTTATTACAGACGTTGTAAGCTACATAAAAAAAGCCGGGTTTCCCCGGCTTTTTTTTCAGTCCAGCATATTGCGGATAACGTAGTGCAGGATGCCGTCATTGCGGTAATAGGTCAGCTCATTACCGGTATCGATGCGACAGCGGGTGTCCAGCTCTTCCTTACTGCCGTCAGCACGGGTCAGCGTCACTTTAACGCTGCAGCCAGGCGTCAGTGCCTGAAGATTTTCCACGTCAATGCGCTCCTCACCGGTCAGCCCCAGGCTTTTGCGGGTCACGCCCTGCGGAAACTCCAGTGGCAGGATGCCCATCCCAATCAGGTTTGAGCGGTGAATACGCTCAAAAGATTCCGCAATTACTACCCTGACCCCCCTGCAGACGTGGTCCTTTCGCCGCCCAGTCGCGACTTGAACCAGAGCCATACTCAAGACCCGCGATGACCGCCAGCGGCACGCCTTCCGCCTGATATTTCATTGCCGCATCATAGATGGCCAGCTGTTCGCCACTTGGGTAGTGTCGGGTATAACCGCCCTCCACGCCGGGCACCATTTCATTACGGATACGGATGTTGGCGAACGTGCCGCGCATCATCACTTCATGGTTACCGCGACGCGAACCATAGGAGTTAAAGTCTGTACGCTCCACGCCGTGTGACAGCAGATACCGGCCGGCCGGACTTTCCGCTTTAATGCTGCCCGCCGGTGAGATATGGTCAGTGGTAACCGAGTCGCCCAGCATGGCCAGCACCCGCGCACCGCGAATATCCTGCACCGGCTTAGGCTCTTTCTCCATATCGTCAAAGAAAGGCGACAGACGAATGTAAGTCGATCCCTCATCCCAGTCGTAAGTCGCGGCTTCACTCACCTTAATCTCCTGCCACTCTGGCGTACCGTCGAAGACTTCAGCGTACTCTTTATGGAACATGTCGCTGGTGACCTGCTGCACGGCCGTAGCGATCTCTTCCGGCGAAGGCCAGATATCTTTCAGGTAGACCGGCTGGCCCTGACGATCGTGGCCCAGCGGCTCGGTCTGCAGGTTGATCTTCATGTTACCCGCCAGCGCATAGGCCACCACCAGCGGCGGCGACGCCAGCCAGTTGGTTTTAATCAGCGGATGAATACGGCCTTCAAAGTTGCGGTTGCCGGACAGCACAGCACCTACTGTAAGGTCGCCTGCTTTGATCGCAGACTCGATCTCATCTTTCAGCGGGCCGGAGTTACCGATACAGGTGGTGCAACCATAACCAACCAGATTGAAGCCGAGCTCGTCGAGATAAGAGGTCAGTTGCGCGACGGCCAGGTAGTCTGAGACCACTTTAGAACCGGGTGCCAGTGAGGCTTTGACCCAAGGCTGACGTTTCAGACCCCGCTCGACCGCTTTCTTCGCCAGTAAACCGGCCGCCATTAAGACGCTGGGGTTGGAAGTGTTAGTACAGGAGGTAATCGCACTGATCACCACCGCTCCATCGGTCAGCTTATGCGTCAGACCGGTATCACTGTCGGTATACTCAACGATTTTATGGGGTTTCTGCGCCTGATTCACTTCCAGCTCGTTGCTGGCATCAAACGCGGCGGGCACATCGCCCAGCGACACCCGATCCTGCGGACGTTTTGGTCCCGCGAGACTCGATTCCACCTCATTCATATCCAGCGCCAGAGTGCTGGTAAAACGCGGCTCATCGCCAGGGTTGCGCCACAGACCCTGCGCTTTGGCATAGGCTTCCACTAACGCTACCTGTTCGGCATCGCGTCCGGTCAGGGTCATGTAGCTCAGCGTGACGTCATCAACCGGGAAGAATCCGCAGGTTGCGCCATATTCCGGTGCCATATTGGCGATGGTCGCGCGGTCTGCCAGCGGCAGATCGGCCAGGCCATCACCGTAAAATTCAACGAATTTACCGACAACGCCGTGCTTACGCAGCATCTGGGTGACGGTTAACACGAGGTCGGTTGCCGTAATGCCGGCCCGCAATTTGCCGGTAAGTTTGAAACCCACCACATCCGGGATAAGCATTGAGACAGGCTGACCGAGCATGGCGGCTTCGGCTTCGATTCCCCCCTACTCCCCATCCCAGCACGCCAAGCGCGTTGATCATGGTGGTGTGAGAGTCCGTACCGACCAGCGTATCGGGCCAGGCATACTCTTCACCATCAACGGTTTCATGCCAGATTGCCTTGCCGAGATATTCCAGGTTCACCTGATGGCAAATACCGGTTCCCGGCGGCACCACGCGGAATTTATCAAACGCTTTCTGGCCCCAGCGGAGAAAGACGTAGCGCTCATGGTTTCGCTCCATCTCCAGCCGGACGTTCTCTTCAAACGCGTCATCATTGCCAAAATGGTCGACAGTCACCGAGTGGTCGATGACCAGATCAACCGGTGACAGCGGATTAACTTTCGCCACATCGCCGCCTAGCCGATTCACTGCTTCTCGCATCGCAGCAAGGTCGACTACCGCAGGCACGCCAGTAAAGTCCTGCATCAATACACGGGCTGGCCGGTAGGCAATTTCACGATCGGCGTGGGCATCTTTTTGCCAGTCAACCAGCGCCTGGATGTCCTCCGTCGTAACAGAGTCACCATCCTGATAGCGCAGTAAATTTTCCAGCAGGACCTTGAGGGATTTTGGCAGGCGATCGATATTGCCAAGGTGTTGAGCAGCATGGGGAAGACTGAAGATGTGATATTTTTTGGTGTCGACCTGCAGTACTTCCTGACTCTGCTCGCGTAGGGTAGACGACATAGCTCCTCCTTTCATTCATGGTCTTTAAACCTCAGAGAGACAAAGGTTTATGTTAAAGATAGACCACAATTTCGTTAACGTTTTGATTACAACACAAATTGCTACAATCGATCGCAAACGAAAATGCCCCGTGAAGTCACGAGGCATCATGAAAAGGTGATTTTAATTCAAATTACAGGGTTATCCACACCGCCGCAGACCAGAACGCAAAGGAGAATGCATACGCGCTGAGCCAGGACATTTTAATAATATTCATTTGGTTCACTCCTTCGCCGGAATCGGGCGTAAAAGTTTTTGCGGTCACCTTATAGAAAGAGGCGACACCCTTTGGTCGAACAGGATGTGGTAAGGGCATTTATAGGCCCACCGGAAATTCCGGTTTTAAAAGAACAGTGACGAAGAAATGGTCTGACAACGTTATTTGTTTTTAGGGTCCAGAAACGACTCAATAAAAAGTCTCTGGTTATCACTCAAATCCCATGAATCGGGGATAGACACTTTTTCGTCCTTTGCAAGGGGTTCTTTTCCTTTACAGGAGACCGTCTTGTGCTGACCCGAGGTCAGGGAACGTTTATGGCTGAGTGTATTTGCCCACATGGCTTTAGCCCCAGATACGCCAGATCATTAACGCGACAACTACCCAAAACAGCGCAGAGGCAGCGAATACGGTTAACCAGGCTTTGCGACGAGTGTTGCCGGTACGCTCAACCTTGGTGCTTTTTGCCGGGAAACCCGGTTGTACAGTCAGTCGTGTATTCATAGTTTTTGATAATCACTCTCAACAAAATGATTGATAACATCGATTAAGATTTAGGAGGAATCCTAAACGCGTTAAGGCCAAAAATCCAGTTATTTTTATTGAGTACAACGATTAACGGTATTAATCAATGAGCCCAGGTAACGTAAGAAATCATTAATACCGGAACTAATATTTAATTAAAAAAACCCGCTAAAAAATTTGAGTTAATTTAAAAACAGATCCACTCAAAACTATAGATAACACTTAAGAACCTTATGTTTACTGGCTTCCCACGTTAGCTCTTAACTGGAGTATGGGAATATTCCTGGCAAGCCGCAAAGTGACATAGTTAAAAATGTGTTGTAATTCGCATTTAAGAAAGCCCGATGAGGAAACATGTGATCAATGTTTCATTTACAAAAAAAATCATAAAAACTTTTGAGTCTCATTTGGCGCTAAAGCCTGGAGACAAAAAAAGGCTGCACCAGGCAGCCTTATGTTTACGCGGGGAGGTTAAATTCTATTTAAACGGCAGTTTGATATCTTTAAACATCGCTTCAATGTCTTCATTGGAGCGCAACGCAACCGCAGTATCTACCACATCGCGCGTCAGGTGCGGCGCAAAACGTTGGATAAAATCATACATATAGCTGCGCAGGAAGGTGCTGCGGCGGAATCCAATCTTAGTGGTGCTGTTGGTAAAGATATCGGCGGCTTCAATGCGAATCAGGTCAGGATCGGCCACCGGATCTACTGCCATGCTGGCGATAACACCAACCCCCAGACCTAAGCGGACATAAGTTTTGATAACGTCGGCGTCGGTCGCGGTAAAGACGATGCGTGGCGTTAAACCTGCACGATTGAAAGCCGTATCCAGTTCTGAGCGCCCGGTAAAGCCAAAGGTGTAGGTCACCAGCGGATATTCGGCCAGCTCCTCAATGGTGACCTGCCCTTTTCCGGCCAGCGGATGGTCGGCAGTCACCACAATCGCCCGATTCCAGTGGTAGCACGGCAGCATGATTAAATCGTCATAGAGATGCAGGGCTTCGGTGGCGATGGCAAAATCCGCATTACCTTTGGAGACGGCTTCGGCGATCTGGGTCGGAGAACCCTGATGCATGTGCAAAGAGACGCGAGGATAGCGCTCAATAAATCCTTTGATCACACCAGGCAGCGCGTAGCGAGCTTGGGTGTGCGTGGTTGCGACATAGAGCGAGCCTTTATCAGGCCAGGTGTGTTCACCGGCTACCGATTTAATCGCATCCACTTTGGAGAGAACTTCTCGCGCTATACGGATGATCTCTTCCCCTGCAGGCGTGACCTGGGTGAGATGTTTACCGCTGCGGGCAAAGATTTGCACGCCCAGTTCATCTTCCAGCATACGCACCTGTTTACTGATGCCGGGTTGAGAGGTGTAGAGACCTTCCGCCGTCGAAGAGACGTTGAGATTGTGATTGACCACTTCAACGATATAGCGCAACTGCTGTAATTTCATATCTATTCCATCCCGGTAAGTTACAGAGTCGCATCCCCGGTTGACGTATAGTCGCGAGGGTAAAAAAGATGCTATGCATCAGGAAAGGTCGGAAATGCTATAACAACTATATCAGTTTAAGTGAGAGAGTAGAACGGATTGATATAAGGCTCAGAAAAAGGCCAGCGAGCGCTGGCCTTCAGGGATTACTTTTTCGCTTCCTGCCATTTGCCATCTATATAGAAGGCGGACCAGCCGGTTGCCTTGCCCTCTTTTTCTGAGGAGACATACTGCTGTTTGGTCTTGCGGCTGAAACGCACCAGCGTTTTGTTGCCTTCCGGATCGGCTGCTGGCGCGTCGGCCAGATATTTCAGCTTCTCAGGCAGACGATCTTTGAAGCGCTGAAGCTCTTCCACCAGCGGCGCACGCGTCTCGCGTGATTTCGGGAAGGTGTTGGCCGCGAGGAAAACGCCCGCCGCACCGTCACGCAACACGAAGTAAGCATCTGACTTCTCACACGCCAGCTCTGGCAGCGGAACCGGATCCTCTTTCGGCGGAGCAACTTCACCACTACGCAGGATCTTGCGGGTGTTTTTGCACTCTTCATTGGTACACGCCATGTACTTACCAAAGCGTCCCATCTTCAGGTGCATCTCCGAACCACACTTCTCGCACTCCACTACCGGGCCGTCATAGCCTTTGATGCGGAATTCGCCCTTCTCAATCTCGTAACCATCACACTCCGGGTTATTACCACAGACATGCAGTTTACGTTCGTTATCGATCAGGTAGCTGTCCATGGCCGTGCCACACTTCTGGCAGCGACGACGGGCACGCAGGGCGTTGGTTTCAGCATCATCCCCTTCCAGAATATTGAGAACTTCATTTTCCGGGATCAGGTTGATGGTCTGTTTGCAGCGCTCTTTAGGTGGCAGCGCATAGCCGGAACAGCCCAGGAAGACGCCGGTACTGGCAGTTCGAATCCCCATCGGACGGCTACAGGTCGGGCAGTCAATCGAGGTCAGCACCATCTGGTTCGGCTGCATCCCGCCCTCTTCAGGATCTTTCTCAGCCAGTTCAAGCTGCTGGGTAAAATCGGTGAAGAAGTGGTCGAGTACCGCTTTCCATTGCGCCTGGTTATTGGCAACCTGGTCAAGGTTGCTCTCCATGCGGGCGGTGAAATCATAATTCATCAGTTCGCGGAAGTTCTCTTCCAGACGATCGGTGACGATTTCACCCATTTTTTCCGCATAAAAACGGCGGTTTTCAACCCGTACGTAGCCACGATCCTGAATCGTCGAGGTAATGGCGGCGTAGGTGGATGGACGACCAATTCCGCGCTTCTCCAGCTCGCGCACCAGTGACGCTTCGCTGAAGCGCGCCGGTGGCTTGGTGAAGTGCTGACCGGGCAGCAGTTGTTGCAGGTCCAGAACATCACCCACGCTTACCGCAGGCAGCGTACGATCTTCATCATTCTTACGCAGCGCAGGCATCACTTTGGTCCAGCCGTCGAAACGCAGAATACGGCCTTTCGCTTTGAGCCGGAAATCACCGGCGGCGGCAGTAATGGTGCTGGAGTCATATTTTGCTGGTGTCATCTGACAGGCAACAAACTGACGCCAGATCAGCTGATAGAGTTTCTGCGCATCCGCTTCCATATCTTTCAGCTTTTCCGCCACCACTTCCACATCAGAAGGACGAATCGCTTCGTGCGCTTCCTGGGAGTTCTCTTTGCTGGCGTAAGTTATGGCGTTTTCAGGCAGATACTTTTTTACCGAAATTGCTTTCGATATAGCCACGCGCCATGGCGACCGCATCCTGACTCAGGTTAGTCGAATCGGTACGCATATAAGTAATGTGGCCCGCTTCATACAGCCGCTGGGCCATCATCATGGTCTTCTTGACGCCAAAGCCGAGACGGGTGCTGGCAGCCTGCTGCAGTGTCGAGGTGATATAAGGCGCGCCCGGCTTGCTGCTGGTCGGCTTATCTTCACGATCCACGATCTCATAGCGCGCTTTTTCCAGCAGCGCGACGGCGGCATACGTCTCGTCGCGGTTGACCGGACGGAAGGCTTTATCGCCTTTGTGCGTCACATCCATCGACAGCTCATCGCCTTTCGGCGTGGTCAGCGCGGCATTAACTTCCCAGTACTCTTCGGGAACAAAAGCTTTAATCTCACGTTCACGTTCCACCACCAGGCGAACGGCAACGGATTGCACACGTCCGGCAGAGAGACCACGGGCGATCTTTTTCCACAGCAGTGGCGAGACCATGTAGCCCACCACGCGGTCCATAAAGCGACGCGCCTGCTGAGCATTAACCCGATCAATATTCAGTTCGCCCGGCTTTTCAAACGCCTGACGAATCGCATTCTTGGTTATTTCGTTAAACACGACGCGGCTGAAGCGCGAGTCATCACCACCAATCACTTCCCGCAGGTGCCAGGCAATGGCTTCCCCTTCGCGGTCAAGGTCGGTTGCGAGATAGATGTGGTCAGCATTGGCGGCTAACGCCTTCAGTTCGGCGACCACTTTCTCTTTGCCGGGCAGAATCTGATAGTCCGCTTCCCAGCCGTGATAGGGGTCAACACCCATGCGGCTGACGAGTGCGGCCTTCTCATCTTTTTTTAACTTTTTTGACTTTCTTGTCAGTCGAAGCGTCTTTGACTTTCTTATCTGTCGAGGCGTCAGCACTTTTCTTCGCGGTTGAACCACTGGTCGGCAGATCCCGGATATGACCCACGCTGGATTTAACCACGTAATCACTACCCAGGTATTTATTGATTGTTTTAGCCTTTGCCGGGGACTCAACAATAACGAGTGCTTTACCCATATTTACCTTTACCTAATGAAAACATCCTGCTTAACGGGAGAGGATTGGATGCCCAAAAACCCAATGGGTTCAATATTGCTGCGCCTGTTTAACATTTCAAGGCGGAGGGGTCAATCTCAGATCAGATGATGTGGCGTTATGCAACTGCATGATAAAGAGTGCTTTTTCTATCTGAACTCATCGCACATCCTGGTGCAAAATCCCTGAAATCGGAATCGCCCACACTCTACCTGATAAAATCTGTTACGCAACTTAATTAGCACTCAGCCCGGACTTACGCCAGGTTTTCATCGATTACACCGATTTGTCACAGCGTGTGACTCGCCAGTAATATAGAAAGGATTGGAGTACTGTCAAACAGGAGTCAATAAATGCAGAGTTCAACTCAGGCTATTTCCCGCCAGGCGTTGCTGGAAAAGGCCAATGCGCTGATCAAAGAACATGATGATTATTTAGCGGGAATGCAGGCGGATGAGGTGATTCAGCAGGGAGAAGTGCTGGTATTTCGCGGACCGTTTTTTCTCGATGCCGATGGAGTGCCGACGGCTAAAACCACGGCGGTGTTTAACGTGTTCAAACACCTTGCCGTAGTGCTGTCGCCGCTCTACCACCTGGAATGAAAAAACCCGGCGCAGGCCGGGTTTCGCATCATCAGAGCAGGGGCTTTTCGCCGCGCTGCCAGAGTTTCAGCAGCAGGCGCTCTGCCACCGAGCCGGCGCTCTGCGTAAAGCGATCCATCACCTTACGGCGGCGGGCATAATGCACGCCGAGCACGCTGAACTTATCCATCTGACGGATGATTAGATCATCGCTGGTGCCGATTTCGTCAACCAGGCCGAGGTCCAGCGCCTGGCGGCCATACCAGTGTTCACCGGTTGCCACCTGATCGATGTCGAGTGACGGGCGCATCTGGTGGACAAACTGCTTGAATAGCAGGTGCGTTTCGTCGAGATCTTCCTGGAATTTCTCACGTCCCTCTTCGGTGTTTTCACCAAACAGCGTCAGCGTGCGCTTGTACTGTCCGGCGGTATGCAGCTCAATATCAATATCGTTCCGTTTCAGCAGGCGGTTGAAATTGGGGATCTGCGCGACCACGCCGATGGAGCCAATAATCGAGAAAGGTGCCGCCACAATACGATCGGCTACGCAGGCCATCATGTAACCGCCGCTGGCCGCCACTTTATCCACGGCCGCCGTGATACGCAGACCCTGATCGCGCAGACGCTGCAGCTGCGAGGCTGCCAGGCCATAGCCATGAACCACGCCGCCAGGGCTTTCAAGACGCAGCAGCACTTCATCGCCAGGCTGCTTGACGGCCAGCACGGCTGAAATCTCTTCGCGCAGTGAAGTCACCTCATGGGCGTCCATGCTGCCTTTGAAATCGAGTACATAGAGCGTGGGCTTCGCACTGTCTGTCTGCCCCTGCTTCGCCGCCTGCTTTTCCGCTTTGGCTTTCAGCTTTTCACTTTTCTTATGATTTTTCAGCCAGACTTTTTGTGCCTGAGGCTTCATTTTTGCCAGCTGCAAATCCTCTTTCATCTGTTGATAGTCATCATCCAGATGAGTCAGTCGAAGCTGACCGTTTTGTGCCCGTTTGCGTAATGCGGCATTCATCACAATCATGACAATCACAGCGACGGCAACCACCAGTGTCACCACTTTCGCTAAAAACAGTCCATACGTTGAAATAAAATCCATAGGTCGCCTTAGTAAACTGAGAATCAAAAACAGTTCGCCAGTTTAGCCGTTTTGCCCCGCTTCGTCGCCTGAAATGCCAGCAGCTGGCACAGAATGCGTGGGTTGGCGATTGCGCCCATTCGTAAATTCAGGCATAAAGCGGAATCATGCTGTTTTCGCTGGAGGACCCCGCTGTGCATTATCAACCGAAAAGCGACCTGCTCAATCATCGCATTATCCTGGTCACTGGCGCTTCAGATGGCATTGGCCGGGAAGCGGCGCTGACTTATGCCCGCTATGGCGCAGAAGTGATCCTGATGGGCCGTAACCCTGAGAAGCTTCAGCAGGTCGAACAGGCGATCAATCAACTCAATCTCTGCCCGGCTCACACTGTGGTGTTCGATCTGGCCGAAGCGACACCGGAACGTTGCCAGCAGTTGGCAGAACAGCTGGCACAGCAGTTCCCGCGTCTCGACGGCGTGCTGCATAACGCCGGTATCCTCGGTGAGATTGTGCCGCTGGCTGAACTCGACCCACAGGTCTGGCAGCAGGTGATGAACATCAACCTGGACGCCACCTTCTTCCTGACGCAGGCGCTGTTGCCGCTGCTGTTAAAATCGGATGCCGGTTCACTGGTGTTTACCACCTCCAGCGTGGGCCGTACCGGTCGCGCGGGCTGGGGGGCTTACGCCGTCTCTAAATTTGCTACCGAAGGCATGATGCAGGTACTGGCTGATGAGTATAAGAACCAGTCGCTGCGGGTGAACTGTATTAATCCGGGCGGGACGCGAACCAAAATGCGTGCCAGTGCGTTCCCGCAGGAAGATGCCAATAAGCTGAAAACTCCTGCCGATTTGATGCCGCTCTACCTTTATCTGATGGGTGATGACAGCCGTCGTAAAACCGGGATCAGCTTTGATGCCCAGCCAGGCAGAAAACCGGGAGCCGCTGAATAATGGCTGACGATCGTCATCAACAGCGTCAGCAGCGGTTAAAAGAACAGGTAGATGCGCGTATTGCTGCAGCCACAGAGGTTCGTGGCATCCTGATGGTCTTTACCGGCAATGGCAAAGGCAAAACGACTGCGGCCTTTGGCACCGCACTCCGCGCCACCGGTCATGGCAAACGCGTGGCGGCTATCCAGTTCATTAAAGGTGACTGGCCGAATGGCGAGCGAAACCTGCTGGAACAGCACGGTGTTGAATTTCAGGTAATGGCAACCGGCTTTACCTGGGATACGCAGAACCGCGAAACGGATACCGCTGCCTGTCTGGCGGTGTGGCAGCATGCAAAACGGATGCTGGCCGATGAGCAGCTGGATCTGGTGGTGCTCGACGAAATCACCTATATGGTCAGCATGGATTATCTGCCACTGGAAGAGCTGATAGCGGCCCTGCAACAGCGCCCGGCGCATCAGAGCGTCATCATTACCGGACGTGGCTGTCATCGCAGCCTGACTGAGATGGCGGATACGGTGACTGAGATGCGGCCGGTTAAGCACGCTTTTGATGCCGGGATACAGGCTCAGCAGGGAATTGACTGGTAACAGAAAAAGAAAACGCAGCCCTGGGGCTGCGTTTTTAGCGATCGGGCAACGTGATTAACCGGAGTTACGTTTGCTGCCCGGATTGCGGCGTGGTGCACGTGGGGTGCTGCTCACTTTACTGTGACGTTTCACGGCACGACGAATCTGGTTCGCTTTGGTGCGACGACGATCTTTTTCGACCACCAGTTTGGTAACCGTTTCATCATCCATCTCCACCAGATTACGCAGGTAGTTAACCGCAGGCAGATCCAGTTCGGTCCAGCCACCGCGTGGCAGGCCTTTTGGTAAGGTGATATCGCCGTAGCGAACACGCATCAGACGACTGACCTGCACGCCGACCGCTTCCCATAAACGACGCACTTCACGGTTACGTCCTTCGGTCAGGGTCACGTTGTACCACTGGTTGATCCCTTCTCCACCGCCAAATTTCAGGGTTTTAAAGGCAGCCGGGCCATCTTCCAGCTGAACGCCCTTGCTCAGCTGACGAATTTTATCATCGTCGACCTGACCAAAGACGCGCACCGCATATTCACGTTCCACTTCACGGCTCGGATGCATCAGGCGGTTCGCCAGTTCACCGTCAGTGGTGAAGAGCATCAGACCACAGGTGTTCACATCCAGACGGCCAACGGCAATCCAGCGTGAACCGCGCAGACGAGGCAGACGGTCAAATACCGTTGGGCGCCCTTCAGGATCGCTGCGGGTACAGAGTTCACCTTCTGGTTTGTAGTAAGCCAGCACGCGGCAAACTTCGGTTGCTGATTCAGCAATCGAGACCAGATGGCCATCAATACGGATTTTCAGAGATTTGCTGCTTTCAACGCGGTCGCCCAGGGTGGCGATCTTGCCGTCGACGCTGACACGGCCAGCGGCAATCATTGATTCGATTTCACGACGCGAGCCATGACCGGCACGCGCTAAGACTTTCTGTAACTTTTCGCTCATTGAGCTTCCTCTTTGTCGCCTTCCCAGGCGTCACGGTAGGGTGATAATTCTTTCTGAATCAACAGGTTAACCTATTAATTCGGCCCCATTATACAGGCATTTACCCCTGAAGTAACGCGCTTTATGAGTGGGTCTGAAGCGAATTAAGAAGGGTCAGCCTCTGATAGTTTTAGATCTGATAATATCTGACGCTGATTTAAATAATCCCCGTGCATCTGACAGGAATAAGATTAATAAAATGCATGTATTAAAAACTTTATAGCTGATGACAATTAAATTTTCTAACCACTTTAGTTTCATCAACGTAATGTTCTGGTGATAAAAACCTTAACACTATCTTACACTTTCGCTGGTTTTCCCTTGCTTTTATTCTTCTTAAAAAAAACATTAAAGTTAGCACAAACAACTGTTTTAATGACTTAATCCATTATAACCGCTCGGTAAATACAAAAAACCCAGATTTTTTCTAACGAAGATTTATTTAAGGCCTTATTTTCAAGGACATTTGATTCTTATTAGCTTTAATAAATTGTACGACACTATTAAGCTGATATACTTTATTCCTGTAGCACAATAAAAAGCAGGACTCACGACAGAGGGGTCCTGCAACAATGAAGTCCGGCTTTTGTTATTCGTTTATAAAAATAGTCTTTTTTAGATTAATCCAATAAACCGGCGCATCCGGAGTTGTTGCGTTAATACGGTTCAGTGATGAACCTTGCTTGCATGTCAAAAATCTTCACCAGGGATTTCCCGACATGCCTGAATAAAGAAACCCATCATGAAAAACCTGTTGCTGTGCCCGGTGCTTGCTGCACTGGTGCTGAGCGGGTGTTCTGTGGGCCATACTGAGTACAGTCGTACGGCGATGCAGCACGTAGATATGAGCGTGACTGGCATTCCGACGATCCTCGGTCTCGGCACACTGGGCACCAGCATTCCTCTGACGCCTGAATATAGCCTGACAGCTGCGCACGTTGCCAAAACTGCCGTGCAGCGCGTCAAGTCTTATCACCCTTATTGCGACCTTGCGATTATTTATCACAAGAATGACGCCAGCACGCTGACTAAGTTCCGCAGCAGCGACATCGGCGATCCGGTTAAAATGTATGGCTACAGTTTTATTTCAGCGATGCCGGTTGAATCGACCGGAGTTAATTTAGCCCGTACGGCTATTCGGAATAACTGGAATAAAAGTCCCTGTATAGCCATGGCCTCCAATGCAGGTGTTGTTCAGGGGATGTCGGGCGGCGGCGTTTATAACCGTGATGATACGCTGGGCGGCGTGATTGTTGGCTATTCTGACTCGATTAAAAATGGGCGTAATAACAAAGTGATCCTGAAAGATGTGTCACTTTATATTCCTTACGGCCAGTTCAAAAGCTGGTTAGAGTCGAATCTGGCCCAGACACCGACACGCGGTGCCTGAGCCTGAGGGCTTACAGGAACGGGCGAGTATCACCTACTCCTTCACGCACAATTTCCGGCGCATCGGTGGTCAGATCGACCACCGTGGTCGGCTGCTGGCCCAGCGTGCCGCCGTCGATAATCAGATCGACCAGCTTGCCGATGCTGTGCTGGATCTCTTCCGGATCGGACTCGGTGAAATCGTTGCCCGGCAGAATTAATGAGGTCGACATCATCGGCTGATTCAGTGCTTCCAGCAGCGCCAGCGCCACGGGATTAGAGGGCACGCGCAGACCAATGGTCTTACGTTTTTCATTCATCAGGCGGCGCGGCACCTCTTTGGTCGCCTTGAGAATAAAGGTGTAGTTGCCTGGCGTGTTGTTTTTCAGCAGGCGAAATGCTGAGTTGCCCACCTGCGAATAGACCGACAGCTCAGAGAGATCCCGGCACATCAGGGTAAAGTTGTGGTGCCCGTCGAGCTGACGGATACGACAGATACGCTCCATCGCGCCCTTCTCCTCCAGCCGACAGCCCAGCGCATAGCCGGAATCGGTTGGATAAACAATGACGCTGCCTTTGTTCAGGTAGTCAACCGCCTGATTAATCAGGCGAGGCTGCGGGTTGTCCGGATGAATATGAAACAATTGACTCATAGAAACCTCGTGTCACCTTTCCGTGATTGCCAGGCTGGGAGCCAGATCCGGGAAGCGCTCCCAGACCGGCTCAACCGCCGCGGGCAGCCAGAGTTTGCGGCCCAGTTCAATCCACGGACAGGGTTGATGAAAATCAGAACCTTGTGATGCGGCCAGTTCATTATCTCTGGCGTATTGCGCCAGCGTCGTGCGCTCATTAGGTGGCTGCTGGCACTGCGCGACTTCCATCGCATCACCGCCCACTTCGCGGAAATGGGCGACCAGCCGTTTGAGCCACTTTGCCGATAAACCGTAACGGCCAGGATGCGCCAGCACGGCGCAGCCACCAGAATGATGAATAGCATCAATAGCTTGTTTAATTGTACACCATTGTGGCGGCACGTAACCGGTTTTGCCACGCGCCAGATAATTTTTGAACACCTGCGCCATATTTTCTGCTTTACCCTGCTCAATCAGGAAGCGGGCAAAGTGACCGCGGGTAATGATGCCGCCATCAGCCAGTCGCGTGGCTCCCGCCAGCGCATCCGGGATACGTGCCTTCGCCAGTCGCTCACCAATCTCTTCTGCACGTGCTTGCCGACAGGCATGTTGTCCGGTCAGAAACGCCACCATCGCCGGATGGCGGATATCAATGTTCAGTCCCACGATATGAATCTCATGGTTTTCCCACAGGGTGGAGATTTCTGCGCCTGCCAGCACTTTTATCGGTAAATCGTGATCGATTGCCGTTTGCTGCGCTTCATCTACCCCTGCAACGCTGTCGTGATCGGTGATCGCCAGTACGCCGACGCGCATCTCAACCGCTCGCTGCACCAGGGCGGCTGGCGTCAGTAAGCCGTCGGAGGCACGCGTGTGGCTGTGTAAATCATAAACCGGGAAACGGGCGATATCGCTCAAGAGAACTCCTGCAAAAACTAAACCGGCCAGCATGATAACGATTTTCACGGTCAGTGAAAAAGTGTATTGACATTTCCGCCCTGAACCCGTTAACTAGTACACAAGTTCACACGTAACGGGTATTCAATCATGGCTGTTGTAATCACGCATTTAAACGGTTGGCGCGATGTTCCCGAAAACGGGCGACAGGGTCGTGCACACTTTGCGTAAACGCTGTGCTAATACCTGAGCCCGCCACCGAGCGGGCTTTTTTTTGAGCGAAATTCAGAGAAATCATCATGCCAAATGCGAAACCTACAGTGAAGTTGATTACCGGCACCGCACCCTACCGCGAAGATCCGGCCGCAGTGTTTCACCAGCTGTGCGGCGCACGTCCGGCAACCCTGCTGCTTGAATCCGCTGACATCGACAGCAAGCGCAACTTAAAAAGCCTGCTGATTGTCGACAGCGCGCTGCGCGTCAGCGCAATGGGCAACAATGTCACCGTTCAGGCGTTGTCAGAAAATGGCCGCGCCCTGCTGCCGCTGCTGGATGAGGCCCTGCCTGCGTCGGTCAGCAATCAGGTTCGTCCCGATGGACGCGAGCTGACTTTCCCGCAGAGCACCGACCATCAGCAGGATGAAGATTCCCGCCTCAAGGCACTGTCGGTGTTTGATGCTTTGCGTCTGATTCCACAACTGGTCAACTCCCCTGCCGATGAGCGCGAAGCCGTGCTGCTGGGTGGCCTGTTTGCTTATGATCTGGTTGCCGGTTTTGAAACCCTGCCGGAGCTGGATAATCAGCAACGCTGCCCCGACTACTGTTTTTACCTGGCAGAAACCTTACTGGTGATCGATCACCAGACCCGCAGTGCGCGTCTTCAGGCCAGCCTGTTCTGCCCGTCCACCAGCGAGTTCCAGCGCCTGCAGCGTCGCATCGAGCAGTTGCACGGCCAGATGCTTCAGCCGGCACCGGCTCTGCCGGTCCAGCCGGTTGAACAGATGACGCTGACCACCAGCCAGAGTGATGAAGAGTATTGCGACGTAGTACGCACCCTTCAGCAGGCGGTTCGCATCGGCGAAATTTTCCAGGTCGTGCCGTCACGTCGCTTCTCGCTGCCGTGCCCGTCGCCGCTGGCTGCTTATGAGACACTGAAAAACAGCAATCCCAGCCCCTACATGTTTTTCATGCAGGATCAGGATTTCTCATTGTTTGGCGCGTCGCCGGAGAGTTCGCTGAAGTATGACGCCACCTCCCGTCAGATTGAGATCTACCCGATTGCCGGTACCCGCCCGCGTGGCCGCCATGCTGATGGCTCACTGGACCGCGATCTCGACAGCCGCATTGAGCTGGAGATGCGTACCGACCATAAAGAGCTGGCTGAGCATCTGATGCTGGTGGATCTGGCGCGTAACGATCTGGCGCGTATCTGCGTGCCCGGCAGCCGTTACGTGGCTGACCTGACCAAAGTCGACCGCTACTCGTTTGTGATGCATCTGGTTTCCCGCGTGGTGGGTACGCTGCGCGCGGACCTCGATGTGCTGCACGCTTATCGTGCCTGTATGAACATGGGCACGCTGAGCGGAGCACCAAAAGTTCGCGCCATGCAGTTAATTGCCGGGGCTGAACGCACCCGTCGCGGCAGCTACGGCGGCGCGGTGGGCTACTTCACCGCCCAGGGCGATCTCGATACCTGTATCGTTATCCGCTCCGCCTATGTAGAAGATGGCGTCGCCACCGTTCAGGCGGGCGCTGGTGTGGTGCTGGATTCTAATCCGCAGGCTGAAGCTGATGAAAGCCGCAACAAAGCGCGCGCCGTACTGCGCGCTATCGCGACTGCCCATCACTGCAAGGAGATCTTCTGATGGCCGATATTCTGCTGCTCGATAACATCGACTCTTTTACCTATAACCTGGTTGATCAGCTGCGGACCTTTGGTCACAACGTGGTGATTTACCGCAACAACCTGCCCGCCGAACTGCTTATTGAACAGCTGCAGCGGATGGAGAACCCGGTGCTGATGCTCTCTCCCGGTCCCGGCGCGCCAAAAGATGCTGGCTGTATGCCGGAGCTGCTGCGGGTGCTGCGTGGTCGTCTGCCAATTATCGGTATCTGTCTGGGTCATCAGGCGATTGTCGAAGCCTATGGCGGCCATGTGGGCCAGGCAGGCGAGATCCTGCACGGCAAAGCCTCTTCAATCGACCATGACGGCGAGGCGATGTTTGCCGGTCTGAGCAATCCGCTGCCGGTGGCGCGCTATCACTCGCTGGTGGGCAGCAACACGCCGGAAGAGCTGACGGTGAACGCCAGTTACAACGGGATGGTGATGGCCGTTCGCCATGAAACCGATCGCGTATGCGGGTTTCAGTTCCATCCTGAATCGATTTTGACTTCTCAGGGCGCGCGCCTGCTTGAGCAGACGCTGGCCTGGGCGCTGGCGAAGTAACAGGGAGAATAAACATGCAACAGACACTGGAAAAACTTTACCAGGCGCAGACGCTGAATCAGGCTGAGAGTCATCAGCTGTTCAGCGCCATCATTACCGGACAGCTGGAGCCAACGCAGCTCGCTGCCGCGCTGATCGCCATGAAGGTGCGCGGTGAAACGCCGGAAGAGATCGCCGGAGCCGCCACCGCGCTGCTGGAAGATGCCAAACCTTTTCCCCGCCCTGATTATGGGTTTGCCGACATTGTGGGCACCGGCGGCGATGGCAGTAACAGCATTAATATCTCGACTGCCAGCGCCTTTGTCGCCGCGACCTGCGGTCTGAAAGTGGCGAAGCACGGTAACCGCAGCGTCTCCAGCAAATCGGGCTCCTCCGATCTGCTGGCCGCCTTTGGCATCAATCTCGATATGCCCGCTGACCGGGCGCGCCAGGCGCTGGACGATCTGAATGTCTGCTTCCTGTTTGCGCCGCAGTATCACACCGGTTTTCGCCACGCAATGCCGGTCCGCCAGCAGCTTAAGACCCGTACGCTGTTTAACGTGCTGGGCCCGCTGATCAACCCGGCACGCCCGCCACTGGCAGTGATTGGTGTTTACAGCCCGGAACTGGTGATGCCGATTGCTCAGACGCTGAAAGTGCTGGGTTATCAGCGCGCGGCGGTGGTTCACGGTGGCGGAATGGATGAGGTGGCGCTGCACGACGTGACTCATGTGGCCGAACTGCGTGAAGGTGAAATTACGCGCTACCAGCTCTCGCCAGAGGACTTTGGTTTTGGCTTCCATCCCAAAGAGGCGCTGGCGGGCGGCACGCCGGAAGAAAATCGTGACATTCTGACCTCTTTACTCCAGGGTAATGGCCAGCAGGCCCATGAGGAGGCCGTCGCCGTCAACGTGGCGATGTTGCTTAAAGTATTCGGTCAGGAAGATCTGCGTGAAAACGCACAGCAGGCGCTTAACGCCATCCGCAGCGGACAGGCTTATGAGCGTGTCGTCGCACTGGCAGCAAGAGGATAATCATGAAAGGCACCGTGTTAGAAAAAATTGTTCAGGACAAAGCGATTTGGGTTGAAGCCCGTCAGCAGCAGCAGCCTCTCTCTACCTTTCAGAACAGCATTGAACCCGCCAGCCGTCATTTCTACGACGCGCTGCAGGGTGCAAGAACCGCGTTTATCCTGGAGTGTAAAAAAAGGCCTCTCCCTCGAAAGGCATTATTCGTGAGGATTTCGATCCAGCCGCCATTGCCGGGGTCTACCGCCACTACGCTTCCGCGGTATCTGTGCTGACCGATGAGAAATATTTTCAGGGCGACTTCGCCTTTCTGCCGATTGTCAGCGCGGCCATCACCCAGCCGGTGCTGTGCAAAGATTTTATCATCGACCCCTATCAGATCTATCTGGCCCGTTACTACCAGGCGGATGCGATTCTGCTGATGCTGTCAGTGCTGGATGACGAGCAGTATCGTCAGCTGGCCGCCGTGGCGCACAGCCTGAAGATGGGCATTCTGACTGAAGTAAGCAATGAAGAGGAACTGGAGCGGGCTATCGCGCTGCAGGCCAAAGTCGTGGGTATCAACAACCGCGATCTGCGTGACCTCTCTATCGATCTTAACCGCACCCGTCAGCTGGCACCGCGCCTGTCACACGGCGTCACGGTAATCAGCGAATCAGGCATTAACAGCTATGCCGATATTCGCGAGCTGAGCCATTTTGCCAACGGCTTCCTGATTGGTTCTGCACTGATGGAAGAAGCCGACCTGACCGCAGCGGTGCGTCGGGTCACGCTGGGCAGCAATAAAGTGTGCGGCCTGACCCGTGCCGAAGATGCGCGTGCCGCCTATGAAGCCGGGGCAATCTATGGTGGGCTGATCTTCGCGGAAGGTTCCCCGCGCCAGATTGACACCGCTACGGCGCAGACCGTTATCGCTGCGGCCCCGCTGCGCTACGTCGGCGTGTTCCGCAATGCCGCTGTGAGTGACATTGTCACGCAAGCCGGTGCGCTTTCACTCTCTGCGGTGCAGCTGCATGGCAACGAGACGCCGGCGTTTGTGGCTGAACTGCGTGCGGCTCTGCCAGCAGAGATTCAAATCTGGAAGGCGCTGCGCATTGAAAGCACCTTACCGGCGCGCGACTGGCCTCATGTTGACCGTTATGTGTTTGATAATGGCGACGGCGGAACCGGACAGCGTTTCGACTGGTCGCTGTTGCAGGGGCAGACGCTCAACAACGTGCTGCTGGCCGGTGGCCTGAGCGCGGATAACTGTGTTGAAGCCGCGCAGCTCGGCTGTGCCGGACTGGACTTCAACTCTGGCGTGGAAAGCGCGCCTGGCATCAAAGATGCCCGTAAAATTGCCGCTGTGTTTCAGACACTGCGAGCCTACTGATTTGCCTGGCCTGCTCAACGGCGGGCCCGAGAAAGGAAGATAAAAAATGACGTTACTTAATCCCTACTTTGGCGAATTTGGCGGAATGTATGTTCCGCAAATCCTGATGCCAGCCCTGCGCCAGCTGGAACAGGCGTTTGTCGACGCCCAGAAAGATCCTGAGTTTCAGGCCGAGTTTACCGACCTGCTGAAGAACTATGCGGGTCGTCCTACCGCCCTGACGCTGTGCAAAAACCTGACTAAAGGCACCAAAACCCGCCTCTATCTTAAGCGTGAAGATCTGCTGCACGGTGGCGCGCACAAGACCAACCAGGTGCTGGGTCAGGCGTTGTTAGCCAAACGCATGGGCAAAAAAAGAAATTATTGCCGAAACCGGTGCGGGTCAGCACGGCGTAGCTTCAGCGCTGGCCTGTGCGCTGCTGGGCATGAAATGCCGCATCTATATGGGCGCAAAAGATGTGGAGCGTCAGTCACCCAACGTCTTCCGTATGCGTCTGATGGGCGCAGAAGTGATCCCGGTGCACAGCGGCTCCGCCACGCTGAAAGATGCCTGTAACGAAGCGCTGCGCGACTGGTCCGGCAGCTACGAGACATCACACTATATGCTCGGCACCGCGGCGGGTCCGCATCCCTTCCCGACGATTGTGCGTGAGTTCCAGCGCATGATTGGCGAAGAGACTAAAAAGCAGATTCTGGAAAGAGAGGGGCGTCTGCCCGATGCGATCCTCGCCTGTGTGGGCGGCGGCTCCAACGCCATCGGCATGTTTGCCGACTTTATCGATGAGACCAGCGTGAAGCTGATCGGCGTAGAGCCTGCGGGCCACGGCATTGAGACCGGAGAGCATGGCGCGCCGCTCAAGCACGGTCGCGTCGGCATCTACTTCGGTATGAAATCGCCGATGATGCAGACCCATGATGGCCAGATTGAGGAGTCTTACTCGATCTCTGCCGGCCTCGACTTCCCGTCGGTAGGCCCGCAGCATGCGCACCTGAACAGCATCGGTCGTGCGGAATATGTCTCTATCACCGATAACGAAGCACTGGCCGCCTTTAAACAGCTCTGTCGCGATGAAGGTATCATTCCGGCGCTGGAGTCATCCCACGCCCTGGCGCACGCTATGAAGATGATTCAGGCCGAGCCGGAAAAAGAGCAGTTGATTGTGGTCAACCTCTCTGGCCGCGGCGACAAAGATATTTTCACCGTTCATGACATTTTGACAGCGCAGGGAGAAATCTGATGGAACGTTACAATCAACTGTTTACGCGTCTGTCAGCGAATAACGAAGGGGCTTTCGTTCCTTTCGTTACGCTGGGCGATCCGTCACCGGAGCTTTCACTGCGCGTGATTGACGCCCTGGTTGAAGGAGGCGCGGATGCACTGGAGCTGGGTATTCCCTTCTCCGATCCCCTTGCAGATGGCCCGACCATCCAGAATGCGACGTTACGTGCCTTTGCGGCGGGCACCAACACCAGCCAATGCTTTGAAATGCTGGCCACTATCCGCCGTAAGTATCCGGATCTGCCGATTGGATTGCTGATGTACGCCAACCTGGTCTTCACCAACGGTGTGGATGAGTTCTATGCCCGTTGTGCAGAGGCGGGTGTGGATTCGGTGCTGGTGGCGGATGTGCCCGTTGAAGAGTCCGCGCCCTTCCGTCAGGCGGCGCTGCGTCATGGCGTGGCACCCATCTTCATCTGTCCGCCTAACGCCAGCGATGAGCTGCTGCGTGAGATCGCTTCACACGGACGGGGTTACACCTACCTGCTGTCGCGCGCGGGCGTGACCGGTGCTGAAAACCGCGCCAGCCTGCCGTTGCAGCATCTGATCGACAAGCTGCGTGAATACCATGCAGCCCCGCCGCTGCAGGGCTTTGGTATCTCTGAGCCTGAACAGGTGAAGGAAGCGATCGCTGCGGGCGCTGCGGGTGCGATCTCCGGCTCTGCGATTGTCAGAATCATCGAAAAACATCATTCAGAGCCTGAGGTGATGCTGAGCGAGCTGAAGAACTTTGTCAGCCGTCTTAAAGCCGCCAGCCGTTAATCCTGCCAGCATGCCTTATCGCGCGATAAGGCATGATTTGTTTCCTTTTTTTTTCATTCCCCCCATTTGCCCTTTTTGCAAAATCTGCACCACAATGACAATGCGCCGTTACGGTAACGTCGCATCCATTTTGTGACAGGGAGAGAAAGCAATGAAATTCGTTAAACTGCTGACAGGTGCTGTACTGGCGGGCGTGGTTGCGCTGACACTGAGCGCCTGTGCGCCAACCGCAACCAAAGAGGGAACCGGTGGCTATATTGATGACACCGTGGTGACCACAAAAGTTAAAGGTGAACTGCTGAAAGATGACTCGCTGAAATCAACTGAAATCAACGTAGAAACCTTTAAAGGTAAAGTTCAGCTGAGCGGTTTTGTTTCATCACCACAGATGGCTAATCGTGCCGTTCAGGTTACGCGCAGCGTGGCGGGCGTGAAGTCCGTGGTAAACAATATGCAGATCAAATAACGTCTTAACAGACAAAAAAAGGCCGCTGATTCAGTGGCCTTTTTTATCATCTTTATCATCAGAAACGGTAACCCGCTCCGAAGAAGAAGACCCAGGGATCGATGCGCATATTGATATTCTGCTGCTCGCCACCCGCTTTAAACTTCACTTCCGTATCAATATCCATGTACCACACCGACGCATTCAGCATCCAGTCACGGTTAATCTGATAATCCAGACCGACCTGACCCGCCACACCCCAGGAATCCTTCACGCTGAGATCGGTCAGGCCCGCATCGCGGCCCGTCTGGTTGAAATCGGCATCGTAAAAGGTGGTGTAGTTGATACCCACGCCAACGTAAGGACGCGCTTTGCTCTTGCTGTCAAAGAAGTAGTACTGCGCCATCAGCGTAGGCGGTAACTGGCGTACCGTTGCCAGTGTTCCGGTCGGGCCCAGGCCCACTTTGTGACGGAACGGTGTGGCGGCCAGTAATTCGACACCAATGTTGTCCGTTGCCATGTAAGTAAAGGTCAGGCCCAGTTGCGTGTCGTTGGATGCGCTGAACTCGCCCATCCCTAACACATTATCGGAACCTTCGGTGGGCCGGACGGTGGCACTACCGGCACGCATAAAGAAGTCGCCTGCTTCGTGGGCCATCGACAGCTGGGGAAAAGCCAGAGCCAGCAGCATCGCGCATTTTGCCAGTTTCATCATCACTCCTTTGCTTAATGTTAATGTCGCGAACGTCATCGCTTTTTTGCTGGCAAATATTTAACGTGATTTACAGAAAATTGCACTCTGTACCCTTCAGATAAATTACTTAAAAAACAATGAATTGATTTAGATCAATTTCGGCTCAGGCTGGCGCAGCAAAATTCCCCCTTGCTGAATAATTTCGCCGGGCCTATTTTGCTTATCTTCTCTGGTGATTTTGGTTCGATGCCCTGGGAGGGGCGGGTGATCAAATGAGTGAAATAACTAACCCTTGTGTCAGCTGTGGCGCCTGCTGCGCCCATTTCCGCGTCTCATTTTACTGGGCCGAAGCCGATGATGCCGGCGGCCCGGTGCCGACCGCATTAACCGAACCGCTCAGCCTGTTAATGCGCAATATGCGTGGAACGAACGATCGCGCGCCGCGCTGCGTTGCCCTTGAGGGCGACATTGGCGGCTGTGTCTCCTGCGGAATTTACGAACAACGTCCGACGCCCTGTCGGGAATTTTCGATGTCGGGCGAAGCAGGTATCCACAATGAAGCCTGCGATCGCGCCCGCGCCAGATATGGTCTTCCCGCCCTTTTTTCCCCATCTTTACCTGTCATGACAGAAAGTTATGCCGCAGCGGGTGCCAGCGAGCTGCCAGAACATGTACAATCGCCGGGTTAATTAACCCGGTTCCTCAAAGGAGTGTACATGTCTATCACGGCAAGCTCGTTATACCGTGACACAGGAAATTTCGCGCGCCATCAACTGGCTACGGTGCTGTTGATGTCGCTGCTGGCCGCTTTTATCACCGTCATGCTGGTGCATGTGCTGACGCCAGGTGCCGATCAGATGGCCCTCCTGCAACAGGGTGACGATAGCGCCGGTTCGCTGTTTGAGATGGTGCAGAATATGTCACCGGAACAGCAGCAGGTGCTGCTGCGCGCCTCGGCGGCCAGCACCTTCGCTGCGCTGATGGGGAACACGCTGCTGCTTGGCGGAATGCTCTATCTGATCCCGATGGTCTCTTCCGGCCAGCGTGTCAGTGCGTTGCGGGCGATTGGTGCTTCAGCGCCGCTGCTGCCAAAGCTGCTGCTGCTCACCTTCCTGATGACGCTGGTGGCGCAACTGGGCTTTATGGTGCTGGTGGTGCCAGGCATTCTGCTGACGATTCTGCTGTCGCTGGCTCCGGTGATGGTGGCCAGTGAGAAGATGGGTGTCTTTGCCGCTATGCGGGCCAGCATGCGGATGGCGTGGAAGAATGTGAAGCTGATTGCCCCCGCTATTCTGCTCTGGCTGCTGGCCAAAGTGGTGGTGATGCTGTTCTTCTCTTCGCTGACGGTTTTACCGCTGAATGTCTCGTCGGTGATTTTCACCGCGGCAGGCAATGTGGTTTCGGCGATGTTGATTATCTATCTTTATCGGCTCTATATGCTGTTACGTTGATTGACGATGTGCCTTCGGGCACATTTGCAGCCAACTCTGAATGGAAAAACTATGAAGCAGCTACTCGACTTTCTTCCCCTGGTGGTCTTTTTCATCTTCTACAAGCTGTATGACATTTTTGTCGCCTCGGGCGCGCTGATTGTCGCGACCGGTCTGGCGCTGGTTGTCAGCTGGGTGCTCTATCGCAAGCTGGAAAAGATGACGATTTTCACCTTTGTGCTGGTGGCGGTTTTTGGCACCCTGACGCTGGTGTTCCACAACGATGAGTTCATTAAGTGGAAAGTCACGGTTATCTACAGCCTGTTTGCCGCCGCCCTGCTCTACAGCCAGTGGTTTATGGAGCAGACGCTGATTCAGCGCATGCTGGGCAAAGAGCTGCAGCTGCCCGACGCGGTCTGGCGCCGGCTCAACGTTGCCTGGGCGCTGTTCTTCTTTATCTGCGGCCTGGTAAACATCTATGTCGCCTTTTGGTTATCTCAGGCGTTTTGGGTTAACTTTAAAGTGTTCGGTCTCTCCGGTCTGACCTTACTGTTTACCCTGCTCAGCGGGCTTTACATCTGGCGACAGATGCCGCAGCAGGAACAAAAATAATCATCTGCCCGGTCCGCCGGGCATTTTTTTAGCATTCACCTGCATAGAAGTGGAAGCAATGGGCGAAAAACATACATTGCCGAAAGGCGAAATGGTGCTGCGTACGCTCGCCATGCCAGCAGATACCAACGCCAACGGCGATATTTTTGGTGGCTGGCTGATGTCACAGATGGATATGGGTGGCGCTATCCTGGCGAAAGAGATCGCTGAAGGACGCGTGGTGACGGTTCGCGTCGACGGCATGTCATTTATGAAGCCCGTCGCGGTGGGCGATGTGGTGAGCTGCCATGCGAGCTGTCTTCGTACCGGCAACAGTTCCATGACGATTAATGTGGAAGTGTGGATCAAAAAAGTGTCGTCTGAGCCGATTGGACAAACTTACATTGCGACGGAGGCGGTGTTTATTTATGTGGCGGTCGACAATGAGGGTAATTCCCGTCCTCTGCCAGCCGGTCGTGCCAACCAGCAACCCGGCGAATGAAAAACAGGTCAGGCTGTTTCAGCCTGACCTGACGCTTTATTCCAGGCTGGCCCCACCATTAATCTTAAACACGATATTCATGGTCAGACCCTGCCCTGGCCGTCCGCTCTGATAGCGCCACTTTTTCATCGCCTGCTTAACTTCACGCTCAAACATATTGCGCGGCTCAGCAGAGAGGATCTGGATGTTATCCACCCGTCCCTCACTGTCCACATCAAACTTCACCCGTACCCGCCCCTCTACACGCAGTGCAAATGCGCGTTGTGGATAGCCAGGCTTACTGACGTTCAGTGCTTTTGGGCCGGTTGAGGCCGATGAGGTGGGTGACGGCGTAGATTTTGGCGCCGTGGTCGGTTTGTTCTGCGTCGCCGGGGCTTCCTGCTTAAACGGATCGGCCTGCGGTTTGCTTTCCTGACGCGGCTTCACCTCGCGTTTAGGCTGCTCCCGCTTGTGCTCTGGTTTCGGTTTGGGCTTTGGCTTAGGCTCAGGTTTGGGAATCGGCACCGGCTCCGCTTTCGGCGGTTCGGGCACGGGCTGAGGTTCCGGCACCGGTTCAGGTTCTGGCTGAGGTTCTGGCTGTGGTGCAGGCGGCTCCACGATGGCCGGTGCAGGCTCAGGCTGGACTTCAGGGGCGACCATGGTAACGCTGATGGGCTGCGACGCTTTGGGCACCTCAATCACCTGCTGGAATGAAGCATACAGAATTCCGGCTATCACGGCCCCATGCAAAGCAACAGACAACAACATGGAGACAGGCGTGCGTTTAGGTAATGGCATAGTCAGCGTGGTCATAACAGTCGCAGTGATTGAATGAAGCAGCGATTTTAAATGCAAATAGCAATCAGTTTCAATAACTCCCGCCATCCCGCCTGAAGAAAAGCGCTTTTTAGCCCTTTATGCTGAGCCTTTCACCACTCTGAGGTTTCGTTTGCACTCTGAGGGGCAATCCCTTAACGTGTTGCGAAATTCTGGTTAATGGGAGTTCCTTAGTGCTTTACGTCATTTATGCAGAAGATACTGCAGATTCACTGGAAAAACGTAACGCCGTGCGCCCTGCCCATCTGGCACGGCTCAAACTGCTGCAGGAAGAGGGACGCCTGATCATTGCAGGCCCGATGCCTGCTGTCGACAGCAACGATCCTGGTGTAGCGGGCTTTACCGGCTCAACCGTGATTGCTGAATTCCCGTCATTAGAAGAAGCACAATCCTGGGCACAGGATGATCCCTACTTCGCCGCGGGCGTCTATAAGCAGGTTTCGGTTAAGCCGTTTAAACGCGTCTTCTGATCGTGACTCAGCATTGAAAATGGCTTCTGTGCCTGGCACAGAAGCCATTTTTATTTTGATCGTTCAAGAGAGGAAAGATGCAGATAATCATTCTGGGGCTATTGGCCATTATCGCTTTACTGATCGGAAGCGCGGTTTATCTCTGGCGAACTCAGGGCTGGCGTAATAAAAAAGCAGTGGATTGTCATGCTGATCGTGCTGGCGGCGGCACTGCAGCTGGTGAACGTAACGCTGATGATGACGACACAACGTCTCGCTGGTTAATCAGACCTGAGGTTTCATTGCGACAGAGCAGCACATCACTCTCTGTCGCAGCAACCGGCCGGTCTGAATATTCTGCCTCGCGAATAAACGCAGCGACCAATTGATCTTAATAAATTAAAGCGTTGTTCTGAACGACATTGATAATAAACCGGCAGTACACCGGCCTGGTCTTTCAGTAATACACGCTCTCTTTAATATCCCGCCACTGGCTATTTTCAGCGATGAGTTAACCGCGATCCAGAATCAGGCCAATCAGCGCATGATAGTGCTGTTCTTCTTCCGGGCTGGTGACATGCTGTAAGCGGCCGATCAGTTTTGAGCAGATCGCTTTACGATTCAGACTACGACCCGAACTGATAATTTCCGTCACGACGGAGCCAAGAATGGCCTGTTGTGATGGCTGCGCGGCGCTATGTAAATAGGCGGAGATGTCAGAGACTGAAGCGGGAATACGAACGTTAGTCTGCATGGTTGACCCTCATAGGATTCATTTAAGATTAATAACCGATGCGATAAAGTTATACAACAACGAGCTATCTGTACAGATATTTAGCTTAAAAAATCAGATCGTCACGTCTTAATGACAATAAACTCATAAATAACAGCACATTACAACATTGTAAAGTTGTACAACTTGTTAGCCTGCGGTTTTTATCCTGTTAATATTCCCTCTTTAGTCCGCGCCTGAATGACCTGTTTTACTATTAAAATATGATCTTTCCGCCCTTTTTTTTAGTATTAAAGAGGAATTATCTCGCAGAGCTGTCTACATTTACCCCTTGTGAGTTGAACCTCTGAATGGATGCACAGCACAGTCGCGGGCACATTATGCATAAAACTTATTCTGGCCAGTCCCTTACATTGCTCGACCCGCTGTTATCCCGGCTCCTTTCTATTGTTGACCCCAAAATAGAAGTAATGAGTGGTTACCCTGCTAATTGCTCAGTGTGGCTCACTGTTTATTATCAGCGTAAATCGCGTAAGTGGTCTTACGAATGGTACGATCGTGTGGGTTACCACAGGCCGACTGAGCTGGGCAGCTCAATGGAATGTCTGATGCGCGAAGTCAGCGATTGTGGCGCGTCGCATCAGGAGCACCTGATAGCGCGACGGGCGATGGCAGAATCGGTTTTTTTTGAAGCCTGATTTGAAGTCTGAATAGCCTGCTTTGTCCGACAGGCTGAATTCACCGGGCTTTCGCTATATTATCTGCGTAATAAACAGAATCGAACGACGCTGCTGTTGTGCCAGCTGATGGCGAATGCAGTGGATACGCTTATACCGCCGCGACTGCCCTTCCAGCCAGCGTGAGCGGCGGCGATGCACTTGCCGTAACATTCTCCAGCGCGCCACTTCATTTCTGCTTCGTTTCATCACTTCCTCTCTGACGTCATACACACGAGATATACGCGAGGGCATTATAGAGATCTCTGCGGTAATGCCAAATCGGATCCTTCATCGAGGATGTCCGGGATAAAGGGTTCCGTTAGCCGTCATCTGCACGTAAACTTGCCGGACGAAAGCGCGAACGGGATGTCCACTTTATGACCACTTTTTATACCCTGATCAGCTGGTTGCTGGTGTTTGGTTACTGGCTGCTGATCGCCGGGGTTACGCTGCGCGTATTGATGAAGCGACGGGCAGTGACATCCGCGATGGCCTGGCTACTGGTTATCTATATTCTGCCGCTGGTAGGGATTATCGCTTATCTCTCTTTTGGCGAACTCCATCTGGGTAAACGTCGTGCGGAGCGCGCCCGCACCATGTGGCCATCCACTGCCCGCTGGCTTACTGACCTTAAGCAGTGCCGTGAAATTTTTGCCACCGAACACAGCGACGTTGCGCGTTCGCTGTTTGAGCTTTGCTACCATCGTCAGGGCATCGCCGGGGTCAAGGGCAACCAGCTGCAGCTGCTCACCAGCGCCGACGACGTGATGCAGGCGCTGATTCGGGATATCCAGCTGGCCCGCCACAACATTGAGATGGTGTTCTACATATGGCATCCCGGCGGTCTGGCGGATGAAGTGGCGGAATCTCTAATGGCGGCATCACGCCGTGGCGTTCATTGCCGTCTGCTGCTCGACTCTGCGGGCAGTGTTACCTTTTTCCGCAGTCCCTGGGTCGGCATGATGCGTAATGCCGGAATCGATGTGGTGGAAGCGTTGCAGGTCAGCCTGCTGCGCGTCTTCCTGCGACGGATGGATCTGCGTCAGCACCGCAAAATCGTACTCATTGATAACTACATCGCTTATACCGGCAGCATGAACCTGGTCGATCCCCGCTTCTTTAAACAGAGCGCGGGTGTCGGTCAGTGGATTGACCTGATGGCGCGAATGGAAGGCCCGGTGGCGACGGCGATGGGGATTGTTTTCAGCTGCGACTGGGAGATAGAGACCGGCAAACGCATTTTACCGCCGCCACCCGATCGCAACATTATGCCGTTTGAACAGGAGAGCGGCCACACCGTGCAGGTGATCGCCTCCGGTCCCGGCTTCCCGGAAGATATGATCCATCAGGCGCTGCTGACTGCGGTCTATTCGGCACGTGAACAGTTGATCATGACCACGCCCTACTTAGTGCCGAGCGACGATCTGCTGCATGCTATCTGTACGGCGGCGCAGCGTGGCGTCAATGTCAGCGTGATTGTGCCTCGTCACAATGACTCGCTGCTGGTTGGCTGGGCCAGCCGCTCCTTCTTCAGTGAGTTGCTGGAAGCGGGCGTGAAAATTTATCAGTTTGAAGATGGCCTGCTGCACACCAAAAGCGTGCTGGTCGACGGACAACTGAGCCTGGTAGGAACCGTGAATCTCGATATGCGCAGTTTATGGCTGAATTTTGAAGTGACGCTGGTGGTTGATGATGCGGGTTTTGGCAGCGATCTCGCCTGTGTGCAGGATGACTATATCGCCCGTTCCCGCCTGCTGGATGGCAAGCGCTGGGCAAAACGTGCCTGGTGGCAACGCATCGTCGAACGACTGTTTTACTTCTTCAGTCCTTTACTGTAAAACGAGCCAGATTGTGTAAATGGCCGCAGGCCGACAGGACAGACTATGGATTTAAATAATCGCCTTACCGAAGATGAAACGCTGGAACAAGCCTACGATATTTTTCTCGAACTGGCAGTCGACAATCTTGATCCGGCAGACGTCATTCTCTTCAATCTGCAGTTCGAAGAGCGCGGTGGCGCAGAGCTGTTCGATCCCTCTGAAGACTGGAAAGATCATGTCGATTTCGATCTGAACCCGGACTTCTTCGCCGAGGTGGTGATTGGGCTGGGTGAAGCGGACGGTGAACCGATCACCGACGTCTTTGCTCGCGTGCTGCTGTGCCGCGAGAAAGACCACAAACTCTGTCATATCCTGTGGCGTGAGTAAGCGTCAGATTTGATAAGAAAACGCCGGGCGATTGCCCGGCGTTTTGCATTATAGCGGGTCGACTTTCAGACAGGAGACCGCGTGATTGAAGCTGCCTTCCAGCAGCGGCCGGGTTTTCGCACACTCCGGACCGGCAATCGGACAACGGGTGCGGAACACGCAGCCTGATGGCGGATTGATCGGCGACGGCAGCTCCCCTTCCAGCAGCTGAATCTGCTTGTTCTTCTCCTTGTCCGGATCGGGGATCGGCACCGCGGACATCAGCGCACGGGTATAAGGATGCTGAGGATTGCTGTAGACCTCTTTGTAGGTGCCCAGCTCCACCGCATGCCCCAGATACATTACCAGCACCCGGTCAGAGATATGTTTCACCACCGCCAGATCGTGCGCAATGAAGATCAGTGATAAGCCCATTTCGCGCTGCAGCTGCTGCAACAGGTTAACCACCTGGGCCTGAATCGAGACGTCCAGTGCGGAGACCGGCTCATCACAGATAATCAGCTTTGGCTCCAGAATCAGCGCGCGGGCGATACCGATACGCTGACACTGACCGCCCGAGAACTCGTGCGGATAGCGGTTAATCAGGTTAGGCAGCAGCCCCACCTTCATCATCATATTTTTAACGCGGTCTTTCACTTCCTGACGCGCCATTTTTGGATGATAGGTACGCAGTGGCTCTGCGATAATATCGCCGATGGTCATACGCGGGTTCAGCGACGCCAGCGGATCCTGGAATATCATCTGGATATCGCTTCGCGCCTTGCGCCACTCCTCTTCACTTTGCCCCAGCAGATCACGGCCTAACCAGGCGACCCGACCTTCGGTCGCCTTCACCAGCCCGATAATGGCGCGCGCCAGGGTCGATTTACCACAGCCAGACTCGCCTACCACGCCCAGGGTTTCCCCCTCATACAGACGCAGGCTGACACCATCGACTGCTTTCAGGGTTTTTGATGGCTGCCAGAACCACTGCCTGCCATCTTTGATGTCGAAATGCACCTTGAGGTCGGCGATTTCCAGTAACACTCTTTTTTCAGCTACGGTGCTCATACTAACTCCTCCACCGGCTTAAAGCAGGCGCGCAGACGGCCTTCGCCAAAGGGTTCCAGCGGTGGTGCCTGGGTGCAGATATCCATAGCGTGCGGGCAACGCGGCTGGAAGGGGCAGCCCTGCGGCAGACGCAGCAGGTTGGGTGGATTACCCGGAATCGTCGTCAGGCTTTCCCCTTCCGCATCCAGACGCGGCACCGCATTAAGCAGACCAATCGAGTAAGGATGTGACGGCTGATAAAAGACATCGCGGGCACGGCCATACTCCATGGTGCGTCCGGCATACATCACCAGCACTTTGTCGCAGATCCCTGCCACCACACCCAGATCGTGGGTGATCATGATAATGGCGGTGTTGAACTCGCGCTTGAGGTCGTTGAGCAGCGTCATAATCTGCGCCTGGACGGTAACATCCAGCGCAGTGGTCGGCTCGTCGGCAATCAGCAGTTTGGGACGGCACAGCAGCGCCATGGCGATCATGACGCGCTGACGCATGCCGCCGGAGAACTCATGCGGGTACATCTTCATCCGCTTGCGCGCTTCCGGCATTTTCACCGCATCCAGCATTCTCACCGACTCTTCAAACGCCTGCGCGTTGTTCATCCCTTTATGCAGCTTAAGCACTTCCATCAGCTGCTCGCCCACCCGCATATAGGGGTTCAGCGAGGTCATCGGGTCCTGGAAAATCATCGCAATCTGTTCGGCGCGCAGTTTATTGAGCTTGTTCTCGGGCAGATTCAGGATCTCTTTGCCATTGAACATCGCCGAACCGCCAATGCGGCCATTTTTCGCCAGCAGCCCCATCAGGGCAAAGGCGGTTTGTGACTTGCCGGAACCGGACTCACCGACAATGCCCAGCGTCTCACCGGCGCGCAGCGAGAAGTTCAGGTCGTTAACGGCGGTAACATCACCATCGTGCGTGCCGAAGGTAACGCGTAAATCTTTGACCGTAAGTAGCTGTTCGCTTCCCGCGCGGGCCGCCATTGCTGGCTGGAATTCATGAATAGTCATCGGGAAACTCCTTAACGATCTTTCGGGTCGAGGGCATCACGCAGGCCATCGCCGATAAAGTTGAAACAGAACAGCGTGACCACCAGGAAGCCTGCCGGATAGAGCAGCAGCCACGGCGACACTTCCATCGAGTTTGCCCCGTCGCTGAGGAGTGCGCCCCAGCTGCTCAGCGGCTCCTGCGTACCCAGGCCCAGGAAGCTCAGGAAGGATTCAAACAGGATCATGCTCGGCACCAGCAGCGAGGCGTAAACCACCACCACGCCCAGCACGTTCGGCACGATGTGGCGCACCACGATTTTCCAGGTCGATACCCCACCCACATGGGCCGCTTCGATAAACTCTTTGCGCTTCAGGCTCAGCGTCTGGCCGCGCACAATACGCGCCATATCGAGCCACGAAACCATACCGATGGCGGCAAAAATCAGCAGGATATTGCGACCAAAGAAGGTCACCAGCAGGATCACGAAGAACATAAACGGGAAGGAGTTAAGGATTTCCAGAATACGCATCATCACCGAGTCTGTTTTACCGCCGAGATAGCCAGCAATCGAGCCATAGAGCGTCCCGACAATCACCGCGATCAGCGCAGAAGCCACGCCCACCATCAGCGAGATCCGGCCACCGATAGCCACACGCACCAGCAGGTCACGACCCGAAGAATCGGTGCCGAACCAGTGACCAGAGGTGGTATCGGGCGGCGAGGACATCATAGCCCAGTCGGTATCGTCGTAGGTGAACTGCGCCAGCATCGGCGCAAAGATCACGAACAGGGTGATCAGGAACAGCACCAGCAGGCTGATGGAGGCAGCGCGGTTATGAATAAAACGACGACGCGCGTCCTGCCAGAGACTACGCCCTTCTACTTCCAGTTTCTCACTGAACGCATCAAGAGCTTCGCTGTTTTTCTTACTTAACATCATGGCGAACTCCGCAATCAGTAACGAATTTTGGGATCGATAACGGCATAGAGCACGTCAACAATCGCGTTGAATACGATGGTCAGCAAACCCACCAGAATGGTCAGGCTCATCACCAGTGAGTAGTCACGGTTCAGGGCGCCGTTCACAAACAGCTGACCGATGCCCGGCAGACCGTAGATCGACTCAATCACCATCGACCCGGTGATGATGCCGACAAATGCCGGTCCCATGTAGGAGATCACCGGCAGCAACGCCGGTTTCAGTGCATGACGCATTACAATGCGGCGCAGCGGTAACCCTTTGGCGCGCGCGGTGCGGATAAAGTTGGAGTGCATCACTTCAATCATCGATCCACGGGTGATACGCGCGATACTGGCGATGTAAGCCAGCGACAGCGCCACCATCGGCAGCAGCATGTAGTTCCACTGCCCGCCGTTCCAGCCGCCGCCCGGCAGCCACTTCAGGGTGATGGCGAACAGCAGAACCAGCAACGGCGCGACCACGAAGCTGGGTATCACCACGCCGGTCATTGCCACCCCCCATCACCGCAAAATCCCACAAGCTGTTCTGTTTGAGCGCAGCGATAACTCCGGCCGTGACGCCAAGTACCACCGCCAGCAGAAACGCGGCCAGGCCGAGTTTGGCCGAGACCGGGAATGCATGCGCGACCAGATAGTTGACCGAATAATCTTTGTATTTAAAGGATGGGCCGAAGTCGCCGTGCGCCAGCTGCACCAGGTAATCGACATACTGCTTACCGATAGGATCGTTGAGGTGATATTTCGCCTCAATGTTGGCCATCACTTCCGGTGCCAGGGTGCGCTCGCCAGTAAACGGGCTGCCGGGTGCCAGTCGCATCATAAAGAAGGAGATGGTAATCAGGACGAACAGCGTCGGGAGCGCTTCAAGCAAGCGACGCAGGATGAATTTTAACATTGCCGTACCTACCAGGCTGTTGCTTCACAACATATAAAAAAAATTAAAAGGCGGCGCCAGACGCGCCGCCACTGCTGATAGCCTGAATGCTATTAGTGTTTGATGATGTAGAAGTTTTTATCGAGCGTTTTATCCAGTGGATCTTTACCGGTATAACCGCCGACATAAGGTTTCACCAGACGGGTGTTCACGTAGTAGTAAACCGGGACGATGGTGCTGTCTTTATCCATGATCTGCTCGGCCTGCTGATAGTCAGCTGCACGGGCTTTAGCATCCGGGGCCTTAATCGCGTCGCGAATCACTTTGTCAAACGCATCGCTCTTATAGTGCGAGGTGTTACTGCTGCTGTTGGACAGCATGGTGTTCAGGAAGGAAGTCGGTTCATTGTAGTCCGCACACCATGCCGCACGGGAAACATCGTAGTTACCCTGATGACGGGTATCCAGGAAGGTTTTCCACTCCTGGTTTTCCAGCTTGATGTTCACGCCGATATTTTTCTTCCAGATCGACGAGGCGGCAATTGCCAGCTTTTTGTGCAGATCGGAGGTGTTATAGAGCAGGTTAAAGGTCAGCGGTTTGTCGGCGGTGTAGCCCGCTTCGGCCAGCAGCTTTTTCGCCTCGGCATTACGCTTGTCCTGTGACCATTTGAACCAGTCTGGCGGCAGAATGTCCATGCCGTCGGTCGCTGGTGGCGTGTAGCTATAGGCAGGTTTCTGGCCCTGCGCCAGCACTTTATTCACCATGATGTCACGATCCAGACCCAGCTTCAGGGCAGCGCGCACGCGCGGATCGGTGAATGGCGCTTTCTGGTTATTGATTTCGTAGTAATAGGTGCAGAGATATGGATCGACGTGCAGCTCTTTACCGTTGTCACGCTGCAGCTTTTTAAACAGCTCAATTGGCAGGTTGTTATAGGTCATGTCGCTGCCGTTCTCGGAGAAGTAGCGGTTAACGTCACTGACTTCTGAACTGATCGGCAGGAAGGTGACTTTGTTCAGCACCGTATGCTCATTGTCCCAGTAGTTCGGGTTACGCACCAGGGTGATACGTTCGTTAATCACGTGCGCTTCAAGCTTAAAGGCACCGTTGCCGACCCAGTTCTGCGGCTGCGTCCACTGATCGCCAAATTTCTCAATCGCCGGTTTGTAAACCGGTGACATGACGGAGTTAATCAGCAGCTTATCAAAATAGGGAACCGGCTCACTCAGGGTGACTTCCAGCGTGTGGTCATCAATAGCTTTGACGCCCAGATCGGTAACTGGTTTTTTACCGGCGATGATGTCATCGACGTTCAGGATATGACCATACTGCGGATAGCTGGCATACGGTGAGGCGGTTTTAGGATCGACCAGACGCTCCCAGCTGTAGACGAAGTCCTGCGCGGTGACCGGCTCGCCATTGGACCATTTGGCATTTTTACGTAAGTGGAAAGTCCACACTTTGAAGTCTTTGTTTTCATAGCTTTCCGCTACGGCCGGGATCGGTTTACCGTTGCTGTCATTGACCAGCAGACCTTCGTAAAGATCACGCGCCACGTTATCTTCCGGAACACCTTCAATTTTGTGCGGATCGAGCGACTGCACTTCATCGCCATTGCCGCGAACCAGCTCCTGTTTAGCGGCCAGCTCAACGCCCGCAGGCACCGTAGCTGCGAAAGCCACATTCCCTGCCAGCGCACTCACTGCGGCGAAAACGCCCGCTGCAATCAGGCTTTTTTTCGTGATGTTGTTCATTATTACACTCCAGTTTTATTATCGTCACCGTGGCGATGCTCTGCCCCGGCGTCCCCCGTCTGCGGGCTCCCTGGCCTGTTACCAGGGAGATTGACCCCAAAAAGTGGTCTGTTTGCTGATGCGCTTTCCGACTGTCTCGCCGAACAGGCGATCAGATCAGTGTTTTTTGATGAAATAGTACTTCAGGTCTGTCATGTCCTGCGGGTCTTTGCCCGTGAAGCCGCCAACCCAGGGCTTCACCAGGCGCACACTTACGCGGTAGTAAACTGGCACAATTGGTGAGTCTTTGTCGAGTTGTGTTTCAGCCTGCTGATACAGGCTGGCGCGCTGCGCCTCGCTGCCCGCCGTCAGCGTCTCCGCCATCAGACGATCAAAGGTCGCGCTGCTGTAAAACGCGGTGTTGATCGAGGCGTTGCTGATCAGCATGTTCAGGAAGGTTGAGGGTTCGTTGTAGTCGGCACACCAGGTGGCGCGCACCACGTCATACTGCGCCTGATGACGGGTCTCCAGCATGGTTTTCCACTCCTGATTCTGCAGCGTCACCCTGGCACCCAGGTTTTTCTGCCACATCGACGCGGCCGCAATCGCCTGCCGTTTGTTCTGATCGGAGGTGTTGTAGAGCAGCGTAAAGGTCAGCGGATGGGCAGCATCAAAGCCGGCCTCTGCCAGCAGCTTCTTCGCGGCTTCATTACGCTGCGCCTGCGTCCATGTGAACCAGGCAGGTGGCGTGAGTTTGATACCGGCGGTGAAAGGCGGCGTCAGGCTGTAAGCCGGAATCTGCCCCTGGGCCATGATCTTATTGGCAATAACCTCGCGATCGAGGGTCATCTTCAGCGCGGCACGCACCCGCGCATCGGTAAACGGCGGCTTTTTGTTATTAATCTCGTAGTAAAAGGTGCAGAGCAGCGGGCTGACCTTCACTTCATCGCCCAGCTCTTTGCGCAGCTTGCCAAACATCTCTGGTGGCACCGCACTGTTGGTAATATCCGTGCCGCCGCTGCGGTAGCGATTAATATCGCTGTTTTCAGAGGCGATCGGCAGGAATGTCCCCTGTTCAATCACGGTGTGCGCATTATCCCAGTAGCGAGGATTGCGCTTCACGACAATTTTTTCATTCACTACCCAGTCGCTCAGCGTGTAGGCGCCGTTGCCGATGTAGTGACCCGGGCGGGTCCAGGCTTCGCCCCACTGCTTAATGGCTGGCGCATAAACCGGCTTCATCGCCGTATGCGCTAACATCGCCACCAGGTAAGGCACCGGCTCACTCAGGGTAATTTGCAGCCGATGGGCATCCAGCGCCTTCACGCCCAGCTGATCGGGTGACGCTTTGCCGGCAAGGATGGCATCGATATTGGCAAAATGGGCTGCCTGAAGATAGCTGGAGTAAGGCGACGCGGTTGTCGGGTCCACCAGACGGCGCCAGCTGTAGACGAAATCAGTGGCGGTAACCGGCTCACCGTTGCTCCACTTCGCATCCTCCCGCAGATTAAAAATCCAGACGGTGGGTTGCGGGTTTTCCCAGCTTTTAGCGACGCCAGGAACGACCTGCCCGCTGTTATCGGTATTGACCAGGCCGTCCAGCAGGTTGTGAATAATGTTGGATTCCGGCACGCCTTCGGTTTTATGCGGATCCAGCGAGGAGACTTCACTGCCGTTATTGATCACAATCTGTTGCTGCGCGGTCAGTGTTGTACCCGGCGGCACCGTGGCGGCATAGGCCGGAGAAAATGCCATTAACAAAACGACTGCGAGTTTTGACCGCTGCTGCTGCAAATTCTTCATCCCAATCATGCGAAACGCCAACCTTAAATTAAGTATCCCGACAGGCTTAAGCAAAAAGCGTTCTCACTTTGGGCTTTCGGAGAAAAAATTTTACGTTGGGCCAAAAATTATCAGAAGCCGTGAAGGCGCGCCAAAGCAAAATAGCTAAAATGTTAACTAATTCTCTTTTATCATGAGAAGTCAGGCAGCGGAAGTGTTAATTTTCGTCCTGAAAATATCATATCGATATGAAAAATAGACTATTTAGCTGAAAACCCTTCTTAAGAGCGGAAAGCAGCGACAAACAGCCTCTTTTTTTGGCACTTATATTGGGGAATGTGGCTTCAGCGTGATGAAATTTAAGATAGCGTGATTATTCTGGCAGTTTGTGAGGCTTACACGAAAATAGAGAGCAGAATATCGTGTGAAAATAGTGACATTATTTCGCAGAAAAAAGTCTGTGAGCCAGCGCGCAGTAATGAAATTTATAATTGCCTGATTCTGTTAAGCACAACGAATAATTGCATCGTAATGGTGCATAAAATGCCCCTCCTGTACCATTACGGATCATTATTTCACTTCACTCTCTGAAATAAGTGAGCGTTTAATTGAGTAAGCCGGGAAAAATGGACTTCATGCCGGTGACAACAAATTCGATGCCCAGTGCCATCAGTAACAGACCCATAATACGCGTAATGACGTTGATACCGGTCTGGCCAAGAATACGCACCATTAACGGCGCGGCCCGAAAGAGTAACCAGCAGCAGAATGCAAAAATGGCAATCGCCAGGGTGAACCCCAGCAGATTTATCCAGCTGTGGTAGCGGGTGCTCCAGACAATGGTCGAGCTGATAGCACCCGGCCCCGCCATCAGCGGCAACGCCAGCGGCACAACCCCCACACTTTCACGAATCGCCGTTTCTGACTTCTCCTGCTTATTCTGCTTATCTTCGCCCAGCTTGCCGCTGATCATCGACATCGCAATGGTGACGACCAGGATCCCACCCGCGATGCGGAAGGAGTCAATCGAGATACCAAACACATGCAGAATCGCATCACCAAGGAACAGTGACGTCCAGAGAATAATAGCAACCGCCAGATTGGCAGTGAGGTTGGTTTTGTTACGCTCAGCCACCCCCCTGATAACGGGTCATGCTGATGAAGACCGGAATAATTCCCACCGGATTGACCAGCGCAAAGAGCCCGACAAAAAATTTTATATAGCCTGATAAATCTAACAGCGCAGGGTTCACGACTTTACTCCGTACCACAGGGGGGGAAAACGCGCCTAATGTATGTGAAAACAGGCACGGACGCCAGATGCTGACTCAGCTATTTATACTGTTGAATGACGGCGCATCCAGCGCGTTACCCCAGAGATTAAAAAGTGACTGGATTTAGCCGCTACCAGGCAGATGACGTGAAGAGGTAACCAATTTGATAAACAAAGGGCGTAAAGGGGAGCTGAAAGGTGTCAGCTTGCGGTTAAATTGATCTGCATCAAAATTGCCCTACCCCAAACCAGGTAATCTTTTCGCAACGGAAGTATTAGCGGCAGCGAAGAAAATCTCACTGACTGCAACAGAAGACTAGTTCAGTAAACAGTTGAAAATCCGGGCGTTCTGACCCAGTCCAACGCCTTATGGCAACGTGACTATACTCAGGGCGCAGGATTGTTTACTAAAAAAGTTTAACTTCCTTCAGGAGAACACCATGGCCGTAACCAATGTCGCCGAACTTAATGCACTGGTTGAACGTGTAAAAAAAAGCCCAGCGTGAATATGCCAACTTTTCTCAACAACAGGTCGACGCCATCTTCCGTGCCGCCGCCCTCGCCGCCGCAGACGCCCGAATCCCGCTTGCCAAGATGGCCGTTGCCGAATCAGGTATGGGCATCGTCGAAGACAAAGTGATCAAAAACCATTTTGCTTCAGAATATATCTACAACGCTTATAAAGATGAAAAAACCTGTGGTGTGTTAGCCACGGATGATACTTTCGGCACCATTACCATCGCCGAACCTATTGGCCTGATTTGCGGTATCGTCCCGACGACCAACCCCACTTCAACCGCCATCTTCAAAGCATTAATCAGCCTTAAAACCCGTAACGGCATCATTTTCTCTCCCCATCCACGCGCCAAAGATGCGACCAACAAAGCTGCAGACATCGTATTGCAGGCGGCGGTGGCTGCCGGTGCGCCAAAAGATATTATCGGCTGGATCGACGCACCTTCCGTTGAGCTGTCAAATCAACTGATGCATCACCCTGACATCAACCTGATTCTCGCCACTGGCGGTCCGGGCATGGTGAAAGCGGCTTACAGCTCCGGTAAACCTGCGATTGGTGTCGGTGCGGGTAATACGCCGGTCGTGATTGATGAAACCGCCGATCTGAAACGTGCGGTTGCGTCGATTCTGATGTCGAAAACCTTTGATAACGGGGTTATCTGCGCCTCTGAACAATCGGTGATTGTGGTCGATTCAGTCTATGACGCGGTGCGTGAACGTTTCGCCAGCCACGGCGGTTATATGCTGCAGGGTGCCGAACTGAGTGCGGTGCAGAATATCATTCTGAAAAACGGCGGCCTGAATGCGGCTATCGTAGGCCAGCCAGCGTTCAAAATTGCGGAGATGGCCGGTATCAGCGTGCCACCGAGCACTAAGATTCTGATTGGCGAAGTGAAGCTGGTGGATGAGTCTGAGCCGTTCGCTCATGAAAAACTCTCACCAACCCTTGCGATGTATCGGGCGAAAGATTTCCAGGATGCGGTCGCGAAAGCAGAAAAACTGGTCGCCATGGGCGGTATCGGCCACACCTCCTGTCTCTATACCGATCAGGACAATCAGACCGAACGCGTTCACTACTTCGGCGACAAAATGAAAACCGCGCGTATTCTGATCAACACCCCCGCCTCGCAGGGTGGTATCGGCGACCTCTACAACTTTAAACTGGCGCCGTCTCTGACGCTGGGTTGTGGTTCGTGGGGCGGAAACTCTATTTCAGAGAACGTCGGTCCAAAACATCTGATCAATACCAAAACTGTCGCCAAGCGAGCTGAGAATATGTTGTGGCATAAACTTCCAAAATCCATCTACTTCCGTCGGGGTTCACTGCCAATTGCGCTGGAAGAAGTGGCAACGGATGGCGCGAAACGTGCCTTTATCGTCACTGACCGCTTCCTGTTCAATAACGGCTATGCCGACCAGGTGACCCGCGTACTGAAATCACACGGCATTGAAACGGAAGTGTTCTTCGAAGTTGAAGCTGACCCGACGCTGAGCATCGTGCGTAAAGGTGCTGAGCAGATGAACAGCTTCAAACCGGATGTCATCATCGCGCTGGGCGGTGGCTCACCGATGGATGCCGCGAAAATCATGTGGGTGATGTACGAACATCCGGAAACTCACTTCGAGGAGCTGGCGTTACGTTTCATGGATATCCGTAAACGTATCTACAAGTTCCCTAAAATGGGTGTCAAAGCGCGCATGATTGCCATCACCACCACATCCGGTACCGGTTCTGAAGTCACGCCGTTTGCTGTAGTGACCGATGATGCGACGGGTCAGAAATATCCGCTCGCTGACTACGCACTGACGCCTGATATGGCGATTGTCGATGCCAACCTGGTGATGGATATGCCGCGTTCACTCTGCGCCTTCGGCGGTCTGGATGCCGTAACCCACGCGCTGGAAGCTTATGTTTCAGTGCTGGCGAATGAATACTCTGACGGACAGGCACTGCAGGCACTGAAACTGCTGAAAGAGAATCTGCCAGCCAGCTATGCCGAAGGCGCCAAAAATCCGGTGGCGCGTGAGCGCGTACACAATGCCGCCACTATCGCCGGTATTGCGTTTGCCAACGCCTTCCTCGGGGTTTGTCACTCAATGGCGCATAAGCTGGGTTCAGAGTTCCATATCCCACACGGCCTGGCCAACGCCCTGTTAATCTCTAACGTTATTCGCTACAACGCGAATGACAACCCGACTAAACAGACCGCTTTCAGCCAGTACGATCGCCCTCAGGCGCGCCGTCGCTACGCCGAGATTGCTGACCATCTGGGTCTGAGCGCACCAGGCGACCGCACCGCGCAGAAAATTGAGAAGCTGCTCGCCTGGCTGGATGAGATTAAAACTGAACTTGGTATTCCAAACTCTATCCGTGAGGCGGGTGTGCAGGAAGCGGACTTCCTGGCGAAAGTCGATAAACTGGCCGATGATGCGTTTGATGACCAGTGTACCGGCGCTAACCCACGTTATCCGCTGATTGCTGAACTGAAACAGATTATGCTTGATACCTACTACGGTCGTGAATTTGTCGAACCGTTCTCAAGCGTAGCCGAAGCCATTGCTGAGCAGCCGGTAAAAGGTATTAAGCTTGAGAAGAAAGCCAAAAAAGTCTGATAGCGCCGTTCTGACTGTCTGATAAAAAAACCCGCCTCGGCGGGTTTTTTATTGCCTGAACAATAGGGTTAATTCAGCGGAGTCTGAGCGCCATGGATCGCCTGCAACGATCCCTGCTCTATCGCCTGTTTATAATGCTTACGGCAGACTGAGATATAACGTTCGTTACCGCCAATCACCACCTGCTCACCCTCACTGAAAGGTTTGCCCTCGCTATCCAGTCGCAGAACCATACTGGCCTTGCGCCCACAGTGACAAATAGTTTTGAGTTCAACCAGCTTATCTGCCCACGCCAGCAGATACTGACTGCCAACAAACAGTTCACCGCGAAAATCCGTTCGCAGACCATAACAGAGCACCGGAATATCAAGGTCGTCTACGACATCTGACAGCGCTTTAACCTGCTCACGGGTCAGGAACTGACTCTCATCAACCAGCACGCAATGGACAGGCTGAACGGCATGTTCAGCAGCGATGTCGCTGTAGAGTGATGTCTCTGCGTTGTATAGCAAGGCCGGTGACGATAGTCCGATACGGGAACTCACCTGCCCGGCACCAAAGCGATTATCGATTTCAGCGGTGTAAACCAGTGAACGCATGCCGCGCTCATGATAGTTATATGAGGATTGTAGCAGTGCGGTTGATTTCCCTGCATTCATGGCAGAGTAATAGAAATAGAGTTGAGCCATCGGCGCGTATCTTCATCAGGACTGAATGGAATGGCGCGCATATTACCACAAAGCGGCGGCAATACGTTGCGGTTGATGAGTGAATAAAGTGTAACGGCTGGCCGTTTATTCCTCTGCATGCCGTTTCCAGCGCCTGTTATGTACAGTGCCGAACGGGATAAGTTTTGCTTATTTTACCCGCAACAAAATCAATGACATTTTTGTTGCTGACCTGAATACATTAAATTTATTTGATATCGGACTAAAGGAAAATATTTTTATTCTGCACTACTGTGCAATTTTCTGGTGAAAATTATTTTTAGTCACCTGGGTAATTAGTGATATACATATTTTTATGATTGCAGTTATTTTATGTCGCCACTACTATTAGCGGGCAACACAACTTTTCCCTTATTCAGAGACCAGGACAATGAGCGAAGCACTAAAAGTTCTTAATAATATCCGTACGCTGCGCGCCCAGGCCAGAGAGTATTCCGTTGAAATACTGGAAGAGATGCTGGAAAAGCTGGACGTAGTAGTAAAAGAGCGCCGCGAAGAAGAGTCTCATTTTCAGGCAGAAAATGAAGAACGCACGCGTAAACTTAATCAGTATCGTGAAATGCTACTGGCTGATGGTATTGACCCGAATGAACTGATTAACACGCTGACCGACACACGGACTGCGGCAAAAAGGTAAACGCTCAGTACGTCCGGCTAAATATGGTTACACCGATGAAAAAGGCGAGTCCAGAACCTGGACCGGTCAGGGCCGCACACCGGCCGTGATTAAAAAAGCGCTGGAAGAACAGGGTAAAAAGCTGGACGATTTTTTACTGTAAAAAACCGCAGTGTGACTGCCTTCCTGGCAGCCTGATGCGCAATAAAAAAGGAAGCCGGAGCTTCCTTTTTTTCTTTTAAGCAGATACTCAGACGCGGTAAAAGTCGCGGTACCAGTCCACAAAGTTTTTAACGCCCTCTTCGACCCCGGTCTGCGGTTTGAATCCAATTGCCTTAAACAAGGCTTCGGTATCCGCACTGGTTTCCAGTACATCTCCAGGCTGCATTGGCATCAGATTTTTCTTCGCAGTAATGCCCAGGGCTTTTTCAATCGCTTCGATATAGTTCATCAACGTGACAGGCTGACTGTTTCCAATATTATAAACACGATAAGGCGCTGAACTGGTTGCCGGCGATCCGGTTTCAACTGTCCAGTTGTCGTCCTGTTGTGGAATAACATCCTGCAGGCGAACAATGGCTTCAGCAATATCGTCAATATAGGTAAAGTCGCGTTTCATCTGGCCCTGGTTATAAACGTCAATCGCTTCACCGGCAATCATTGCACGGGTGAATTTGAATAACGCCATATCCGGGCGGCCCCACGGGCCATAGACCGTAAAGAAGCGCAATCCAGTGGTCGGCAGCTGATAGAGATGCGAGTAAGTGTGTGACATTAACTCGTTGGCTTTTTTTGGTCGCTGCATATAAAGAAACCGGATGATCAACGCTATCTTCGGTTGAGAACGGCATCTTGCGATTCAGACCATAGACTGAACTGGATGAGGCGTAGAGCAGATGTTCAATTTTATGATGACGGCAACCTTCAAGGATATTGAGGTGACCCGTCAGATTGGAGTCTGCGTAGGCATGAGGATTTTCAATGGAATACCGGACACCAGCCTGAGCACCAAGATGGATAACGCGCTGGAATTTTTGCTGATCGAACAGTGACGCCATTGCGTCACGGTCCGCCAGGTCCATCTCAATAAAAGTAAAACCAGGATCGGCCTTAATTAAATTGAGACGGGCATGCTTGAGATTTACGTCGTAATAATCATTCAGGTTGTCGATACCGACAACCTGGTGACCGGCGGCCAGCAGACGCTGGCTGACATGAAAACCAATAAAACCTGCGGCGCCGGTGACCAGAAAGTTCATAAATCCCTCGTTAATTATGCAGTTTGAATAGACGCTCCGCGGCCGATTGCATAATAAACGAAACCGCGTTTGCTGATACGCTCTGGATCATACAGGTTACGACCATCAAAAATCACGGCTTCTTTCAGTGCATTTTTGATGATGTCGAAGTCAGGCGCACGGAAGTTTTGCCACTCCGTACAGATGACCAGACCGTCAGCGCCCTGCAGTGCGGCTTCTTTGGTACCCATCAGCTTAAGATCGCTGCGGTGACCGTAGATACGCTGTGCTTCATCCATCGCTTCAGGGTCAAACGCCTGAACAGATGCGCCAGCTTCCCACAGCGTTTCCATCAGCACACGGCTGGAGGCTTCACGCATGTCGTCAGTGTTCGGCTTAAATGACAGGCCCCAGAGCGCAAACGTTTTACCTTTCAGATCGTCACCAAAATGACGTTTGATAAAGGTTGGCAGCTTGTTTTTCTGGTTGTCATTCACATCTTCCACGGCCTGCAACAGACGTGGCTGATAGCCAATTGACTCAGCGGTACGGATTAACGCCTGCACATCTTTCGGGAAGCAGGAGCCGCCGTAACCACAGCCAGGATAGATAAAGTGGTAGCCAATGCGGGGATCGGAACCGATGCCCTGGCGTACTTTTTCAATATCCGCGCCTAAACGTTCAGCCAGGTTAGACATCTCATTCATAAAGCTGATTTTGGTGGCCAGCATGCAGTTTGCTGCATACTTGGTCAGCTCTGCGCTGCGGATATCCATCATGATCATACGATCGTGGTTACGGTTAAACGGCTCATAGAGCTCGCGTAACAGTTCTACCACGTCGTCGTTGTCAGTACCGACAACGATACGTTCTGGACGCATACAGTCATTGACTGCAGCACCTTCTTTGAGGAATTCCGGGTTAGATACCACATCAAAGGTGATGTTGGCGTCACGCGCTTTCAGCGCTTCCGTCATTACCGCACGAACTTTGTCTGCTGTGCCAACCGGAACGGTTGATTTGTCGATAACCACTTTGTGATCGTTCATATGCTGCGCAATGGTGCGCGCTACGGCGGTCACATATTTCAGATCGGCAGAGCCGTCTTCATCTGGTGGAGTACCAACTGCAATAAACTGCATAACACCATGGTTTACGCCCAGCTCAGCATCAGTGCTGAACTTCAGACGACCCGCTTCGTAATTGGACATTACCAGCGGCGTTAAACCTGGTTCGAAAATAGGAATGATGCCTTTTTTCAGATTTTCGACTTTGTTTTCGTCGACATCAATGCAGAGAACGTCATGTCCGACTTCGGCTAACACCGCAGCCTGAACCAGACCGACATAGCCGATACCAAATACAGTGACTTTCATCGAGTTATCCTGTGTTTATGAATTACTTTTTGTTGCCAACTGCGCCATCGAGCCATTCAGAAAAATCTTTGCCCAATACCGGATGACGAACACCGTACTCAACGAAAGCCTGCATGTAGCCCAGTTTGTTACCACAGTCATGGCTGACGCCTTTCAGGTGATATGCTTCAACTGTCTCTTTTTCCATCAGCATTGCAATGGAGTCAGTCAGCTGAACTTCGCCGCCTGCACCTGGAGGCGTTTTAGCCAGCAGTGGCCAGATCTCTGAAGAGAGAACATAACGACCTACAACGGCCAGGTTTGATGGGGATTCTGACGCTTTAGGCTTCTCAACCACACCGACCATTGGTGCGCTGTCGCCTGGGTTCAGTTCTGCGCCCTGGCAATCGACAACACCGTATGCAGTCACATCGGCAACCGGCTCAACCATGATCTGGCTGCGGCCAGACTCTTCATAACGGCTCAGCATCTCTGCCAGGTTATCTTTGGTTGGGTTAGATTCATATTCGTCGATGATGACGTCTGGCAGGATAACCGCAAACGGCTCATCACCGATCAGTGGGTGTGCACACATTACAGCGTGACCCAGACCTTTAGCGATGCCCTGACGAACCTGCATGATGGTGACGTGTGGCGGGCAAATTGACTGGATTTCATCCAGCAGCTGACGCTTAACGCGTTTTTCCAGCATTGATTCCAGTTCGAAGCTGGTATCAAAGTGGTTTTCGATGGCATTTTTTGATGAATGCGTTACCAGCACAATTTCGTTGATGCCAGCAGCGATACACTCGTTAACGACATACTGGATTAACGGCTTATCAACCAGCGGTAACATTTCTTTAGGAATCGCTTTGGTAGCCGGGAGCATACGCGTACCCAAACCCGCTACCGGGATTACCGCTTTTTTTACTTTGGTATTATTGGCAGACATTAAGATACCTCTCTTATAGGCCGTTCAAGTTAATACTTGATATGTCGGTTTAAAATCGGAAATGAGTATATCAGTTAGTATCGAACGGATTTATCCTGGAAGGCACCAAACCGTCGAAATTAAGACTATTACCCAACTGTAAAGCTAAACTCTGGCCCTGTCCTCAGCGCCAGAATTCCTCTGTTTTTACGGCTTATTCTTCCGTCGATAGCATCAGCCGAATGCGCCCGCCCGCGCCCCAGACGTGGCATTGCCAGTTTTCTGCGCGCTGACTGATCTGGTTAAGATGGGTGCTGCCCATAGTGCCAAGGGGGGACACCATTGCTGAGCTGAATCTGATGGGCATGAACATGAAGTGTGGCGTTCAATCCGGCCGAAACCAGAATTAAGTTCTTTAATCCGCGATGATAGTACCCAACCAGTAACGGGAACTGGCCGCTCAGGTTCGCCTGGCGCAGTAAAAGATTGACCTGTCTGAGCAGCCCATTGAGTTCCGGCAGACGCTGTTTCTGCCCGGTCAGTTGCTCCTGCAGCAGGCCATTGAACAGCGCCCGCAGCAGCAACGCTGCCAGCACGCCATTATCACCGGCACGGGTCACGTCCAGACAGTAGAACGCCAGATCTTTATCGGAGAGCGCCGCGATATCAAGCACCAGCCCAGGCTGCTCGGCCATCGTCAGCTGACGATAGTTAACCCGGCAGTTGGCAATAGTCTGCTGCACCGGTGGCTGGAGTTGCTTGAGCAGCTTGGCAGCCGCTTTAGGATCACGAACCAGCGCATCCCAGTCCTGGAACAGTTGTTCATCCTCTTCCACTTTCGAAGTGAACATAGAGGGATAGAGACACTCATAGACCGCTTCACGGAAGCGCTCAAAGTTTTTAAGTGGTTTAAGCAGCACATCCTGCACCCCAAGACGCAATACATGCGCAATATCCGACATGTTCTCGGTAGCTGAGATGATTAAAATCGGCACGATGTTGCCGCGGGTACGAATGTGCTCAACGAACTGGATGCCGCTCATGCGGGGCATTTCCAGATCGCAGATAATCAGGTCGACAGTATGCTGTTGTAGTTGTGCAATTGCTTCCAGACCATCTTCCGCTTGTAACGTCACAGCACCCATCGATAACAAAAATTGGTCCAGCAACGAACGGAAAACAGCCTCATCTTCGACAATGAGTATCTTTTTGCCGAGTAGTGGTTTTTCCATTCTTTCCCCCTGCGTACCAGATATTTCAATAGTGGTTCATAAAACGCAGTTGCGCCTTTAAGAATTGGCTGAAGTCACCGCTTTGAATGAACAACCTGATTATCTGCCACGGACCAGTGGTAATAGTTCATCCATTTTCTTCTCTACGGCGGCCTTGCCTGCTTCAATGGCTTCCTCAGCACGATGAAAGTCCAGCGTCGAAATTTGCGGACAGACCGGCTGAATCAAAACATCGGGCGGATCGCCTGCCATGCGATTCCGCTTCAGGCGATTTTCCAGCACCTGGATAGAGGTGGACATAATCTCCATCGCGCCAGGTGACTGAGACGCACGGCGCTGGCTGAAATTCACCAGACGCTGACGCAGCTTCCCACCCCAACTCAATGCCGCTGCGGCGGCTTCTTCTTCGCTATTCTGTGGTGTCACGGAAAAGAGATCCTGCTGCATTAAATGCGCGTCATGCTGCAAGTCAACGGCGATAACAATGTCTGCCCCCAGGGCACGGGTAAGTGAAATCGGCACCGGGTTGACTACGGCACCATCCACCAGCCAATACCCATTGTAGCCCACCGGCGGTAATAAACCTGGCATACTGCATGAAGCGCGTACTGCCTGATGCAGATCGCCCTCTGTCAGCCAGAGTTCACGACCGGTACTGAGGTTAGTCGCCACCACGCCAAAGGGTTTATGACAGTGCTCTATCGTGTCATTGGGGATCAGCTGACGAACATGGCTAAAGACCCGCTCACCGCGCAGCAGTCCGCCACGCTGCCAGGAGACATCCATCAGGCGAATAACATCCCAGTAGCGAAATGCACTGACCCATTTTTCCATCAGCGGCAGACGGTTATTCACATAAGCAGATCCGACTAATGCCCCGACAGAGCAGCCCGCAACGACGTCGATCTCAATACCTGCACGCTCCAGCGCGTTGATCACGCCGATGTGCGCCCATCCTTTGGCCGCTCCAGAACCCAGAGCCAATCCAATTTTTACCTTTCTCATTTCTGTCTGGTCCTGCCGTCAATACGTAGCATCACAACACGGGGTCAGCTAACATAGCGCGCTTGTAAAATCGACCCATCATTCCCGGGAGATAATGTGTCAGAAACCTGCCCATGTTGTAGCGGAGAGCAGTATAGCGTATGTTGCGAGCCCTTTCTTCAGGGTAACCAGATTCCTGTTACAGCTGAACAACTTATGCGATCCCGTTATTGCGCTTATGTTCAGCATAATGCGGACTATCTGGTTGCGACCTGGCATCCTGAGAAGCGTCATCCGGCGCTGTCAGGGCTTTTATCTGAAAGTTTTCCAGGAACCGACTGGCTCAGCCTGAATGTAACCCGTTGTAATCATGGAAGCCATGAGAACGAAGCTTTCGTTACCTTTTTTTGCGCGATACCGCGAGAAAACCAACATTCAGGCCATTCATGAATGTTCACGCTTTCTTCGCGAGGATCAACGCTGGTACTATGTTGACGGTACAGCACCGCCCGTGGGGCGTAATGATCGCTGCCCGTGCGGCAGTGAAAAAAAATACAAAAAATGTTGTGGTTAAGCTGACGATTACCCCAGCGGTTTTACCCCTAATGCTTTGACAGGACTCTGATTGAGATGCAAGCGCAAACCATGCAAAGAAAAGTTTTACGAACCATTTGTCCCGATGCAAAAGGTCTGATCGCCAAAATCACCAATATTTGTTACAAGCACGAACTTAATATCGTGCAGAACAATGAGTTTGTTGACCATCGCACCGGGCGTTTTTTCATGCGTACCGAACTGGAAGGGATCTTCAACGACAATACCCTGCTCGCCGATCTCGACAGCGCCCTGCCCCAGGGTTCAGTCCGGGAACTGCACAGCGCCGGTCGTCGCCGCGTGGTGATTCTGGTCACTAAAGAGGCTCATTGCCTGGGCGATCTGTTAATGAAGAGCGCGTTTGGCGGCCTGGATATGGAAATTGCGGCGGTATTAGGTAACCACGACACCCTGCGTTCGCTGGTTGAGCGTTTTGACATTCCGTTTGTGCTGGTGAGCCATGAGGGACTGACGCGGGAAGAGCACGATAACCGCATGGTGGAAGAGATTGAGCGCTATCAGCCCGATTACGTGGTGCTGGCAAAATATATGCGCGTCCTGACGCCCGCCTTTGTGCAGCGTTATCCGAACCAGATTATCAATATTCACCACTCCTTCCTGCCCGCCTTTATCGGTGCCCGTCCCTATCATCAGGCTTATGAACGCGGCGTGAAGATCATCGGTGCCACCGCGCACTATGTGAACGACAATCTCGATGAAGGCCCAATCATCATGCAGGATGTGATAAACGTTGATCACAGCTACACCGCCGATGAGATGATGCGCGCCGGTCGCGACGTAGAAAAGAATGTCCTGAGCAACGCACTGTATAAAGTGCTGGGGCAGCGCGTGTTCGTTTACGGCAACCGCACGATTATTCTTTAATCAGCCAGTGCGCTGAATTGTCTGCAGATTCAGCGCTACGCGTAAAAAAGTGGGCAAACAGTTGCGGTTTTGCCAGTGGGCGCTTTACACCCTTATCGCATTTGGTATGATGCGCCCCGCTTTAAGAGAGAAAGATTCAGGCCATGGTGGGATTCCCGAGCGGCCAAAGGGAGCAGACTGTAAATCTGCCGTCACAGACTTCGAAGGTTCGAATCCTTCTCCCACCACCATCTGAATCTGAATCATCTTAAGCCACATTACTATCCCAGGTGGGATTCCCGAGCGGCCAAAGGGAGCAGACTGTAAATCTGCCGTCACAGACTTCGAAGGTTCGAATCCTTCTCCCACCACCATCTCGCATGTTGCACACCATCCCCAAAATAATACCTAAGCTTCCTGTTCTGCGGGGAGAGGGATGAGAACCTTCGATCAAGGTTCGGGTCGAGCATCGCGAGACAACGCGCTTCAGTGCGGCCCGCAGGGTGAGGCGCAACGCGCCGAATAATCCTTCTCCCACCACCATCTCGCATGTTGCACACCATCCCCAAAATAATACCTAAGCTTCCTGTTCGCCCCCCACATTCCTGCCCGCTTTCACACAATCTCAGCCTGTTCCGCCATGACTTTTTCAGCAAAAATCGCTACCATCTCCGCCTGACATTTCTGAACAACGGTCGATCTCATGAAATTTGTTTCATTTAACATCAATGGGTTGCGTGCCCGCCCGCATCAGCTTCAGGCACTTGTCGAACAGCATCAGCCCGATGTTATCGGTCTGCAGGAAACCAAGGTCCATGACGACATGTTCCCGCTGGAAGAGGTATCAAAGCTCGGCTATCACGTCTTCTATCATGGACAGAAAGGTCACTACGGTGTTGCCCTGTTAACCAAAGCTGAGCCAGTGTCAGTGAGCCGGGGTTTCCCGGGTGATGACGAAGAATCCCAGCGCCGCCTGATCATCGCGGAGCTTCCCAGCCCGATTGGCGACATCACGGTAATTAACGGCTATTTTCCGCAGGGCGAGAGCCGCGACCATCCCACTAAGTTTCCGGCTAAAGAGAAATTCTATCGCGATCTGCAACGTCTGCTGACCGAAGACCTGCCTGCTGATAAGCCGGTTCTGATTATGGGCGACATGAATATCAGCAGCACCGATCGGGATATTGGTATTGGTGAGGAGAGTCGCAAGCGCTGGCTGCGCACCGGCAAATGCTCCTTCCTGCCGGAAGAGCGCGAGTGGATGGACCGCCTGCTGGGCTGGGGACTGGTTGATACCTGGCGTGAGCACAATCCGGAGGTGGCGGATCGCTTTTCCTGGTTCGATTACCGTTCGAAAGGGTTTGATGATAATCGCGGGTTACGCATCGATCTGGTGCTGGCGAGCAAAACCCTGGCGCCGCACTGCGTTGAGACCGGCATTGATTATGAGATCCGGGGCATGGAAAAACCATCTGACCACGCACCCATCTGGTCAATCTTCCGCTTTTAACTGACGGTCGCGTGGCAGAGCGCCACGCGACGGCTATTTCACTATTTTCCAGATCAGGTTATTGGTGCCGATGGAGTGTTCATCACGGGTACATTGCAGCAACACCCCTTCTGATTTCACCACCGCGCCTTCCGTGTAGTTACGGTTCTCAAAGATACAGCAGCGGAGACAGTCTGGCTGACGTCTCTCTGCCTGTGTCCATGCCTCGGGTGGCATATCCACCACGACATCGGTGTTGCCACCGTTGCTGCCCTGCTGTGGCATTGACTGATAACGACTGTTGGCCTGCGCCACGCTGGTCGCCAGCGACAGGGCCACGAGCAGTAATACTGAATAACGCCTCATTCCGTCTCCTTTACTTTACGCCTGGTTTTGCGCACCGGACGTTTCTGTCCGGTGGACGGTAATCCCCGAAATGCATGCGCCGCAGGCTCCTGTCGCGCCTGCTGGATCAGACCGGTTAAGGTCTGCACCAGCGGCTGCATGAATTCATCATAGCGGCAGGCCTTTTCGCTGATACGCGTCAGTGTCGATTCCCACTGCGCCGTCATATCCGGGCGTGCTGCCAGATCGGGCAGGGAGTGAATCAGGGCGCGTCCGGCATCTGTAGAATTGATATAGCGGCCCTTCTTCACCAGGAAGCCACGACGAAACAGTAATTCGATAATGCCGGCACGTGTGGCTTCCGTTCCTAAACCATCGGTCGCACGCAGTACTTTCTTTAATTCTTTATCCTGAACGAAACGGGCAATGCCGGTCATTGCAGAAAGAATGGTGGCATCGGTAAACGGGCGTGGCGGCTGGGTTTGCTTCGCCAGCACCTCTCCGCGCTCACACAGCAGCTCATCCCCTTTCGCTACCACCGGCAACGGCATGCCGTCGTTCTCTTCATCCCGCTCTTTGTTGCCCAGCAGCGCACGCCAGCCCGCTTCCGCCAGGAAGCGCGCTTTCGCCACGAATTTTCCGCCGGCAATATCGAGATCGATGACACATTTGCGGAATACCGCATCCGGGCAGAACTGCATCAGATACTGGCGCGCTACCAGTTCATAGATATGCTGCTCGTTTTCACTGAGCTTCACCGCGCTGGAACGGGCCGTTGGAATAATCGCATGGTGGGCATCCACTTTTTTTATCATCCCAGCAGCGATTTCTGCGATCGGCATCGAAATCTGCCGGTGGGGTCAGCTGTGACTGATGCGCCTGTATCGCCTTTAACACCGCATGACGACCGGCAAAATGCTCTTCAGGCAGATAGCGGCTGTCCGAACGGGGATAGGTAATCAGTTTGTGGGTTTCATAAAGCCGCTGGCAGGTATCCAGCACCGTCTGCGCACTCAGCCCGTAACGTTTAGCGGCCTCGATCTGCAGGCTGGATAAGGAAAAGGGCAGCGGCGCCACCTCATTTTCGCGCTTATCGCTGTAAGCAGTGACGATCGCTGGCTGGCCCGTAATACGCGCCACCACATGCTCCGCCAGGGCGCGTTTGAGCAGGCGGCCCTCTTCATCCTGCCACGGTTCACAGGCTTCACTGGGGATCCAGCTGGCGATAAATCGGGCGCCGTCAGGCGTGAGGATTTGCGCTTTCACTTCGAAGTAATCTTTCGGCACGAAGTTCTCGATCTCTTCATCGCGCCGGACCACCAGCCCAAGCACCGGCGTCTGCACCCGGCCCACCGACAGTACGCCATCATAGCCTGCATTGCGTCCCAGCAGCGTCCAGGCGCGGGTCATGTTAATGCCATAGAGCCAGTCCGCCCGGGCGCGGGCAAGCGCCGAGACGCACAACGGAATAAACTCGCGATTTGCACGCAGGCGGTTCACTGCCCGATCCACCGCCTGAGGATTGAGGTCGTTAATCAGACAGCGCTGCACCTTGCTGCTTTTTTCAGCCGGCAGGTTCAGGTAGTCGAGCACCTCATCCACCAGCAACTGCCCTTCCCGATCCGGGTCACCGGCGTGCACCACTTCATTCGCCTGCGCCAGCAAGCCCTCAACCACTTTCAGTTGCTTAGCAACCGAGGGACGCGGTTTTAGCTGCCATTTTTCCGGAATGATGGGTAAATCCGCCAGCGACCAGCGCGCATAACGGCTGTCATAACTGTCGGGTTGCGCCTGCTCCAGAAGATGGCCTACACACCAGGTGACGATCTGATCGTTGCCGCAGGCAATGAATCCATCACCGCGTCGATGCGGTTTCGGCAGCACATCTGCGATAGCACGCCCCAGGCTCGGTTTTTCCGCAATAAACAAACGCATTGAATCAGGTAATCCTTAACATCAGGGGGGAACGCAGTGATAACCGGTTGTCCGCTGTCGGTTTGAATACTGGGGCTATGTTAGCCTGGCAGGCCCGCTGGCGTAAGTGTGATGCGCGGCGTTAGCGATCGTTCGCACAGGAACCGTGCAAAAAGCAGGGCTGAAATGCACCCTGCCTGAACCGGACAAGCATTGTAGTCAGAAGTAACGAACGAAAGGCGCCGTGTCAGGTGGGAGCACCGTGGTGCTGGATTTCAGTTGCGGGGTGCCCAGATAGAGAAAGCCGACGATGGCATCCTGTTCGCGGCAGCCAAACCCCTGGCGTACCTGCTCGTCATCGGTCCAGGGACCACTGCGCCAGATACCGTTGTAACCCTGAGCGACGGCCGCCATCTGCATGGCCATCACTGCACAGCTTGCCGAGGCGATCTGCTCCCAGCGCGGCACTTTGTGGTGCGCTTCACAATGTGCCACCACCGTAATGATCATCGGTGCGCGAAACGGTGACTGGCTCGCTTTGTTAATCGCCTTTTCATCCAGCTGTTTATCGCGTGCTGCCTGCTCCAGCAGCTGGCTCAGACGGTCGCGCCCCTCATTTTCCACAATGATAAAGCGCCAGGGTTGCAGCGTGCCGTGATCCGGGGCGCGCATGCCAGCCCGCAGGATATTTTCCAGTGCGTCACCCGCAGGTGCCGGCTCAGTCAGGCGTGAGGCCGAACGTCGGTTGACCAGTAACTCCAGTGCGTCCATGTTTCTCTCCCGATCTCTGTAATGTTGCAGTTATCCTGGCACAGGCAGATTTTTTGTAACAGTGCGCAGTGATTTCCTGCTGACTTTTAACACGCCGCTCTTTAGGATGAGCTCGTCGGGGAAGTCTGGTCCGCGCGGCGGCCACTTCCTGCTACATATTTATGGAGAGTCTGATGCGCACATTGTGGCGAATAATTGCAGGTCTGTTCCGCTGGAGCTGGCGGGTACTGAATTTTATCAGGGAATTTATTCTGAATATTTTCCTGATTTTGTTGATTGTGGTGGGTGTAGGGATCTGGCTGCAGGTCAGCGGGTCGGGCGGCAGTTCAGCGCCGATTCAGCAAGGCGCACTGAAAGTGGATCTCAGCGGCGTGCTGGTGGATAAACCGTCGGTAAGCAATCGTCTGAGCAAAATTGGCCGCCAGCTGCTGGGTGCCAGCAGTGACCGCTTACAGGAAAATTCGCTGTTTGATGTGGTCGACGCTATTCGTCAGGCAAAAGATGACAGCAACATTAAAGGCATGGTGCTCGATTTACGCGAATTTGCCGGTGGCGATCAGCCTTCACTGCAATATGTGGGTAAAGCGCTGCGCGAATTCCGCGACAGCGGCAAGCCGATTTATGCACTGGGCGACAGCTACAGCCAGGCGCAGTATTACCTTGCCAGCTACGCCACCAAAATCTATCTGTCGCCACAGGGCACCGTAGATCTGCATGGTTTCGCTACTAACGGACTCTATTACAAAACCCTGCTGGAGAAGCTGAAAGTCACCTCACACGTCTTCCGTGTCGGGACCTACAAATCAGCGGTTGAGCCGTTCCTGCGTGACGACATGTCCCCTGCCGCACGGGATGCAGACAGCCGCTGGGTCGGTCAGCTGTGGCAGAACTACCTGAACACCGTGGCAGCGAACCGCCAGATTACGCCGGAGCAACTCTTCCCCGGTGCTGCTGCGATTATTGCCGGATTAAACGCCGTGAAAGGCGATACCGCGCAATATGCGCTGGATAACAAGCTGGTCGATGCCCTGGGTTCACGTGCGGCAGCCGATCAGGAGCTGGTAAAAACCTTTGGTCTGGATAAGCAGAGCAACGATTACCGTAGCGTCAGCATCTATGACTACAGCGTGAAAACCACCTCCACGCAGCAGGATGGCAACATCGCGGTAGTCATGGCCAGCGGTGCCATCATGGATGGTGAAGAGACGCCAGGCAACGTCGGTGGCGACACGACGGCGGCGCAGATCCGCGATGCGCGTCTCGATCCGAAAATCAAAGCGATTATTCTGCGGGTGAACAGCCCGGGTGGCAGCGTCACCGCCTCGGAAGCGATTCGTGAAGAGCTGGCGGCAGCGCAGGCGGCCGGTAAGCCGATTGTGGTCTCGATGGGAGGCATGGCGGCGTCCGGCGGTTACTGGATCTCAACGCCTGCCAGCTACATTGTGGCGAATCCCAGCACGCTGACTGGCTCGATTGGCATCTTCGGCGTGATCAATACGCTGGAGAACAGCCTGGACAGTATTGGCGTGCACACCGACGGTGTTGCGACCTCACCGCTGGCGGATATCTCAACCACCAAAGCGCTGCCAACAGAAGTGCAGCAGCTGATGCAGCTGACTATCGAAAATGGCTACCGCAACTTTGTCGGACTGGTGGCGAAGTCACGTCATAAAACGCCAGAGCAGATTGATGCCATTGCACAGGGCCACGTCTGGACCGGCAGCGATGCGAAAGCCAATGGTCTGGTTGATGCGCTGGGTGACTTCGATGATGCCGTGAAGAAGGCGGGCGAGCTGGCGAAAGTCAGTAATCCGCAGCTGAGCTGGTATCAGGATGACCCGAGCTTCCTGGATATGATGCTGAGCCAGATGAACGCGTCGGTGCAGGCTGTCCTGCCTGATACGCTGAAAGCCTGGCTGCCAGCACCGATGCTGGATGTGATGAGTGCTATGAAAGCCCAGCCTGGTCTGTTCGACAAGCAGAACGATCCTCAGAACCGTTATGCATTCTGCCTGAACTGCGGCGAAGTGCGATAAACCTCGCAGCCCGGCCGCTGGTCGGGCTGCTTTTCCCCGCTATTCCCCTTATACTGCGCGTTTTATGGCGAGTCTGAGTTCTCTAATGCAAAAGAAAAACATCTACGTAGCCTACACTGGCGGGACGATCGGTATGCAGCGTTCGGCGCAGGGTTATATTCCCGTCTCCGGACACCTGCAGCAACAGCTGGCTAACATGCCGGAGTTCCACCGCCCTGAGATGCCTGATTTCACCATTCATGAGTATCAGCCGCTGATCGACTCTTCCGACATGACCCCGCAGGACTGGCAGTCTATCGCAGAAGATATCCGTCAGAACTACGATCGCTATGATGGTTTTGTGATCCTGCATGGCACCGACACCATGGCATTTACCGCCTCAGCACTCTCCTTTATGCTGGAAAATCTGGCCAAGCCGGTTATCGTCACGGGCTCGCAGATTCCGTTAGCGGAATTACGTTCAGATGGTCAGCAGAATCTCTTAAATTCGCTCTATGTGGCGGCCAACTATCCGATCAGCGAAGTGTCGCTGTTTTTCAATAACACGCTCTATCGCGGTAACCGGACCACCAAGGCACATGCAGACGGCTTCAACGCCTTTGCTTCGCCTAACCTCTCTGCGCTGCTGGAAGCGGGCATTCATATTCGTCGCCTCAATACACCGCCAGCCCCAGCCGGTCAGGGCGAACTGAAGGTTCACACCATTACGCCTCAGCCCATTGGCGTGGTCACCATCTATCCCGGCATTTCAGCCGACGTTGTACGTAACTTTCTGCGTCAGCCAGTCAAAGCATTGATCCTGCGCTCCTATGGTGTGGGTAATGCACCGCAGAACAAGGAATTTCTGGCAGAATTGCAGCAGGCCAGCGAGCGTGGCATCGTGGTGGTAAATCTCACCCAGTGTATTTCCGGCAAAGTGAATATGGGCGGATACGCTACCGGCAATGCGCTGGAACATGCTGGTGTCATCAGCGGATTTGACCTCACCGTGGAAGCGGCGCTGACAAAGCTACACTTTTTACTCAGCCAGGATCTTTCGGCCGATCAAATCCGAGCCAGAATGCAGCAGAATTTGCGCGGCGAACTGACTGAAGACTGAAACGGAGCGATATGTAATGAAGCGGGCACTCATCATTATTGATATTCAGAACGATTTTTGCCCCGGCGGCCCGATGGCAGTCCATGAGGGCGACCATACGGTCGAGGTGGCGAATCGTTATGCGCGACTGTTCCGTGAAAACGGTGAATGCGTACTGGCGCTGCAGGACTGGCATCCGGCCAATCACGGCAGTTTTGCCTCGGTTTCCGGCGAGCCGGTTTACACGCTGGGCGAGCTAAATGGTCTGGCCCAGATCTGGTGGCCCGATCACGGCATTCAGGGCTCAACTGGCGCTGATTTTCATCCGGGTCTCGATCGCTCACTGTTCGATGCGACGTTCCATAAGGGCCAGGATCAGGATGTCGACAGCTATAGCGCCTTTTTTGACAATGGCCATCGCCGTAAGACCGAGCTGGACAGCTGGCTGCGTGAGCGTGGGATCACCCATCTGGTGATGCTGGGGCTGGCTACGGATTACTGCGTAAAATATAGCGTGCTGGATGCGCTGGAGCTGGGTTATCACGTTGAGGTGGTTAAAGAGGGCTGCCGGGGCGTCAATCTGAATCCCGAGGACAGCGAAATTGCCTTTGCCCAGATGACCGCTCAGGGCGCGATTCTGATTTAAAATGGAGCTGGCATGACGCCAGCTTTTTTTTAATGCAGATGGATGCGGGTCACGTCAGGGTCAATTCCAAACTCTTCTTTGAGCTCTTTTTTCGACTTCATCACCATTTCGCCACCTTTGCCGATGGTCATGTGCTGGGGCGCGTCGTTGTGCCGCGCCTGCCACATCATGACCAGCTGCAGGCAATTGTCGCGCTGCTCCTGGGTCAGTGCCACGCCATCCGGCCATTTACCAATCTCAACCGCCGTGGCAAGACGCTGATAGACTTCAGGCGTCATCGATGCAAGCATTGCTTCAAGCTGTTCCTTCATCGCCATTACCCTTTGGTCTGTTCGCCCTGCTCGTCGGTGAAATTCAGCGAGGCGGAGTTAACACAATAGCGTTCGCCGGTCGGCTGCGGGCCGTCAGGGAAGACATGTCCCAGGTGCGCATCGCAACTGCCACAGCGGATCTCAATACGCTGCATGCCGTGTGAATCATCTTCAATATAGCGAATCGCATCATCACTGACCGGCTGGTAGAAACTGGGCCAGCCACAGCCAGAGTCATACTTCGTCTCAGAGAGAAAAAGTGGCGCCTCACAGATCAGACAGTGGTAGATCCCTTCCTGCTTGTTGTGCAGCAGTGCGCCGCTGTAAGGCGGTTCCGTTCCGCGTTGCTGAGTGACGTAGCGTTGCATTTCAGTCAACTGTGCAATTTTTACTTCGGGTGCGGTGTCTTTAGCCATTTTAGGATTCCGGGCAGTGCCATTCTGAAAAATTCGACTATTATTCTAACAAATGATCAACATAACCCGGGTCTTTTTTTGTGCTCACCCTTTCAGCCTGCTCTCTGCTAAGCGGATTTGTGACATCGATCACCTTTTATCCGGAGCATCCCTATATATTCGGCGATTGATTCAACGAAGCGCGATATCATTGGCGGCGCGCAAGCGGTTGCGCATCGAATAATTCCTTTCAGGCGAATTGATTTGTCGCAACAATTGACACGATTCCGCTTGACGCCTGGTAAGGTTTTTGTAATTTTACAGGCAACCTTTTATTCACTAACCAATAGCTGGTGGAATATATGACTATCAAAGTAGGTATCAACGGTTTCGGCCGTATCGGTCGCATCGTTTTCCGTGCTGCTCAAAAGCGTTCTGACATCGAAATCGTTGCTATCAACGACCTGCTGGACGCGGATTACATGGCGTACATGCTGAAGTATGACTCTACTCACGGTCGTTTCGACGGCACCGTAGAAGTTCAGGATGGCGCACTGGTGGTTAACGGTAAAAAAATCCGTGTTACCGCTGAACGTGATCCGGCCAACCTGAAGTGGGATGAAGTAGGCGTTGACGTTGTTGCTGAAGCAACCGGTATCTTCCTGACCGACGAAACCGCGCGTAAACACATCACCGCAGGTGCTAAGAAAGTCGTTCTGACCGGTCCATCTAAAGATGACACCCCAATGTTTGTTCGTGGTGCAAACTTCGACAAATATGATGGCCAGGATATCGTGTCTAACGCATCCTGTACCACTAACTGCCTGGCACCGCTGGCAAAAGTGATCAACGACAAGTTTGGCATCGTTGAAGGTCTGATGACGACCGTTCACGCCACCACTGCTACCCAGAAAACCGTTGATGGCCCGTCTCATAAAGACTGGCGCGGCGGCCGCGGCGCATCGCAGAACATCATTCCTTCATCAACTGGCGCAGCTAAAGCCGTTGGTAAAGTTCTGCCAGAGCTGAACGGCAAACTGACCGGTATGGCATTCCGCGTACCAACCCCTAACGTTTCCGTTGTTGACCTGACCGTGCGTCTGGAAAAAGCGGCTTCTTACAAAGAAATCTGTGCTGCAATTAAAGCGGCTGCAGAAGGTGAGATGAAAGACGTTCTGGGCTACGTTGAAGATGACGTGGTTTCTACCGACTTCAACGGCGAAATCCTGACTTCAGTGTTTGACGCTAAAGCCGGTATCGCGCTGAACGACAACTTTGTGAAACTGGTTTCCTGGTACGACAACGAAACTGGCTACTCAAACAAAGTTCTCGACCTGATCGCACTGGTTTCTGCTAAATAAGGCAGCCAGACATCATTGAGAATAAGGGCGACTTCGGTCGCCCTTTTTTTGATCCGCTCAGGAAGGAATCGAACATGCAAGATAAACTGTTTTCTCTGCCGGTGGTCACGCAGATCTCCCCTTACCTCACCCAGCGCCAGATAGGTGAACTCCCCGCCATTGTTGTGAGTCACCCTAAAGTGCGGGCAGCCATTACGCTTCAGGGCGCGCACCTCATCGCCTGGCAACCCAGCGGCGAAAAGCCGGTACTCTGGCTGAGTGATAAGAGTCTCTTTGCACCGGGTAAGGCGATTCGTGGCGGCGTTCCGATCTGCTGGCCGTGGTTCGGCCCGGCGGGCGAACCGGCACACGGCTTTGCGCGGGTTCAGCCGTGGAAACTCACGGCGCATGATGAAAATGAAGATGGCGTCATGCTGACGCTGGTGCTGGAGAGCAACGCCCAGACGCTGAAGCTCTGGCCGCATGAATTCACCCTGATTGCCCGCTTCCGGCTGGGCCAGCATTGTGAGATTGAGCTGGAAGCCTATGGTGACTTTGAAGCGACGGCGGCTCTGCACAGCTACTTTACCGTCAGCGACATCAACGGTGTGGAAGTCTCGGGTCTGGGCAATAGCTATATCGACAAAGTGAATAACGGCGAGGTGGCCAGCAGCGACGGCAAACAGCGTTATCCTGGACGCATCGACCGTATCTTTACCGCAGCAGAAGATTGCTCAGTGATTAATGATACTGCGGGCGAGCGGCAGATCGAGGTGTACCACCATCATCATAGTGACGTTGTCACGTGGAATCCGGGTGTGGAACTCTCCTGCAGCATGACGGATATGGCGAATGAGGGCTATAAGACCATGGTCTGTGTGGAGACGGCGCGTATCAGCAAACCGTTACGCAGCGCGGGAGAAAAACCGGCACGACTGGCCACGACGTTCCGCCTCAAAAAGAAAGCCACAGCCAGCAACAACGTTAACGGCTAAACAATATCCAGCGGCAACTTATGCTGTGGCGCTGGCCAGGCGCGATCGATGAGCTGCAAATCCTCATCGGTCAGTTCCACCTCCAGCGCCGCCGCATTTTCCTGAACGTGGGCCACGGAACTGGCTTTAGGAATGGCAATCACCCCTGGCTGACGAATCACCCAGGCCAGCAGTAATTGCGCCACGCTGATGCCCTTCTGCTGTGCAATCTGAGTCAGTGCGGATCGGTAAAGAGTGAGTCACGTAGCCGTCCGGCCTGGGCCAGCGGACAGTAGGCCATGACTGGTACGCCACGCTGCTGACATGCCGGCAGCAGATCAAATTCAATGCCGCGTGAAGCCAGATGATAGAGCACCTGATTGGTCGCACAGGCCTCGCCCTTCTCTTCATCCCACAGTTCCGCCATATCATCGGTGTCAAAATTCGATACGCCCCAGTGCCGAATTTTGCCCTGCTGCTGCAGGCGTTCCATGGCGCGCAGCGTCTCTTCCAGCGGAATATTGCCGCGCCAGTGCAACAGGTAGAGATCGAGATAATCGGTTTGCAGACGGCGCAGGCTGCGCTCACAGGCTGCAATGGCATCCACTTCGCCCGCATTCCACGGATAAACTTTGGAGACCAGCAGCGCCCGGTCGCGACGGCCCAGCAGTGCCTGCCCGACCACCTCTTCGGCTCCGCCATCTGCATACATTTCAGCGGTATCGATAAGCTGTAATCCGCACTCAAGACCCGCCTGCAATGCAGCGACTTCATCAGCCCGCTGCGCCGGGTTTTCACCCATATACCAGGTGCCCTGACCGATCACCGGCAGATCGCCAAAACCGGCAAAGTTAATCGTGTTACGCATTCTGCTCTCCCGCCCCATTCTGAGGCCCTGTAAAAGAACAGAGGGCAATAAATGCCCTCTTTTGGTGCGTTATCAGAAGGTATAGCTGACACCCGTCCAGATTAACGCCTGCCCACTTTTATCAATCATCGGGCTGTCTTTGATTTCGCTGTCGAAGCGGACGTAACGTCCCATGACGCTGGCATTCCACTGTGGCGCAATCTGATAGCTGGCGCTCAGTTCCACATAAGGTGACCAGCTATCATCCGGATTGTAACGGCTGATGCCGGTACGGGCGCTTTCATGCCCGGATACCCCATAGTAATAACGGTTTTGATTGGCGCTGTTCCACGTGGCCCCGATGCCCGGCGTCAGGCTGAAGTCACCCATCTGGAAGCGATAGAGGTATGTCAGGTCCCAGATCATCCCATTGCTGTTATTGAGCACATCCCCCCAGCAATGAGGTACGGACAATCCCCCCAGTCAGCAGTGTGACGATAGGTTGCACCACCCATCAGCGTCATGCGGCGTTTATCCAGCCCTTTCATGTCGCCCAGGTCGTTGTCGCTGGGTTTGTACTCCTGCGGTGAACCCAGCAGCGTCAGTGACAGCTGGTTCTGAGGATCTTTCCACAGGTAGTAGCCGCCCTGCAGGCTGCGGAACCAGAAGTCTTCACCCTCATAATTGATAACCGGAAGCGGGATATACCGGTCCTGGCCGCCGCGATAAGGTGAATCGGCATAGATCACCGATGCGCCAATGGAAAGCGGTGCGGCATTCGCGTGCGTGGCCAGTAAATAACAGGGCAGAAGTGCAACAAGCGTCTTAAATTTGAATTGGTTCACAATTTATTCATTCCATAAATATAACAATCAAACAGGAAGTCTAACGTTTTTTCACGGCTGGATTAACTTATATCGAAATCCTTTAAGTGACTGATCGATGAAAGTGGCATTAAAGGTTAAAAACACGTTAAGTTAAAGCATCACCCATAAGAACGCATCTCACAACAGACCCGCTGTACAGTTGATCTTCCCCTCATTAACCCAAACCCGTGGAGGAAATTTCCTAGAAGCCATCTACAGTTAGAAGTAACAGCAGACATTTTGTACGAGCAGAGTAACCATAAAAGTTGTGTATCCCGATAAGAAAGATCAGGTTGGCATAAGGGTTGCTGTACTCAACAGAGAATATCTTCCGGGAGCTGCTATAAGCCTCTAATTACGCTCCTTACCTGTGCTAAAAACGAAAGGACGGGCATCGCTATGAATATATTCGATCACTATCGTCAGCGTTATGAAGCTGCCAAGGACGAAGAGTTCACACTGCAGGAATTTCTTGCTATCTGTAAGCAGGATCGCAGTGCATACGCCAACGCTGCAGAGCGACTGTTAATGGCTATCGGAGAGCCGGTAATGGTCGATACTGCTCAGGAGCCACGCCTTTCCAGAATATTCTCCAACCGTGTGATGGGACGCTATCCGGCGTTCGAGGAGTTTTACGGCATGGAGGAAGCGATTGAACAGATCGTCTCCTACCTGAAACATGCCGCTCAGGGACTGGAAGAGAAGAAACAGATCCTCTATTTACTGGGGCCGGTAGGCGGCGGTAAATCCTCACTGGCGGAACGGCTTAAGTCGCTGATGCAGCGGGTACCCATCTATGTACTGAGCGCCGACGGAGAACGCAGCCCGGTTAATGACCACCCTCTCTGCCTGTTTAACCCGCAGGAAGATGCGCATATTCTCGAAAAAGAGTATGGCGTGCCGCGTCGTTATCTCGGCACGATCATGTCGCCGTGGGCCGCTAAGCGACTGCACGACTTTGGCGGCGATATCTCGCGTTTCAAAGTGGTGAAAGTCTGGCCGTCAATCCTGGAACAGCTGGCGATTGCCAAAACTGAACCGGGTGATGAGAACAACCAGGATATCTCTGCGCTGGTCGGTAAAGTGGATATCCGTAAACTGGAAAACCACGCGCAAAACGATCCTGATGCTTACGGTTACTCCGGCGCACTCTGCCGTGCGAACCAGGGCATCATGGAATTCGTTGAGATGTTCAAAGCGCCTATCAAGGTGCTGCACCCCTTACTGACGGCGACGCAGGAAGGGAACTACAACGGCACCGAGGGGATTTCGGCGCTGCCGTTTAACGGCATTATTCTGGCGCACTCCAACGAATCAGAGTGGGTGACGTTCCGTAATAACAAGAATAATGAGGCGTTCCTTGACCGTGTCTATATCGTCAAGGTGCCCTACTGCCTGCGGGTCTCTGAAGAGATCAAAATCTACGACAAGTTACTTAATCACAGTGAGCTGGCGACCTCGCCCTGCGCACCGGGTACGCTGGAAACGCTGGCACGCTTCTCTATCCTGTCACGTCTCAAGGATCCGGATAACTCCAGCATCTATTCCAAAATGCGGGTCTACGATGGTGAAAGCCTGAAAGATACCGACCCTAAGGCGAAGTCCTGGCAGGAGTATCATGATTACGCCGGTGTGGATGAGGGGATGAACGGCCTTTCAACCCGCTTTGCCTTTAAGATTCTGTCGCGGGTGTTTAACTTTGACCACGCCGAAGTGGCGGCCAACCCGGTGCACCTGTTCTATGTACTGGAGCAGCAGATTGAGCGCGAACAGTTCCCACAGGATCAGGCCGAGAAATACCTTGAGCACCTCAAAGGCTATCTGATCCCCAAATATGCTGAGTTTATCGGCAAAGAGATTCAGACCGCCTATCTGGAATCTTACTCTGAATATGGTCAGAACATCTTTGACCGCTATGTGACCTATGCCGACTTCTGGATTCAGGATCAGGAGTATCGCGATCCCGATACCGGACAGCTGTTTGATCGTGAATCGCTCAACGCGGAACTGGAGAAAATCGAGAAACCCGCTGGCATCAGTAACCCGAAAGATTTCCGTAATGAGATCGTCAACTTCGTGCTGCGCGCCAGGGCACACAATAACGGTCGCAACCCGAACTGGACCAGTTACGAGAAATTACGCACCGTGATCGAGAAGAAAATGTTCTCAAATACGGAAGAGTTGCTGCCGGTGATCTCGTTTAATACCAAGACCTCTACCGATGAGCAGAAAAAGCATGATGATTTTGTCGATCGCATGATGGAAAAAGGCTATACCCGCAAACAGGTTCGCCTGCTGTGTGAATGGTATTTGCGTGTGCGTAAATCGTCCTGATAAGAGTCTGTAAGCTTGCCGGTAAGTGATACCGGTCTGACAAGGTCGGGTTCGCCCGGCCTGCTTACAATGTAGTTTGGAGGAATACCATGGCCTATTTCATCGATCGCCGACTCAACGGCAAAAACAAGAGCGCGGTAAACCGCCAGCGCTTCTTGCGCCGTTATAAGTCGCAAATTAAGCAGTCGATCTCCGAGGCCATCAATAAACGCTCGGTGACCGATGTAAGCAGCGGTGAGTCTGTCTCTATCCCGATTGACGACATCAATGAGCCAATTTTTCATCAGGGACGCGGCGGCAACCGCCATCGGGTCCATCCGGGCAACGACCATTTTGTGCAGAATGACCGGGTCGAGCGACCGCAGGGTGGTGGCGGCGGCGGCAGTGGCCAGGGCAATGCCAGTCAGGATGGTGAAGGTCAGGATGAATTTGTCTTTCAGATATCGAAAGATGAGTATCTGGACCTGCTGTTTGAAGATCTCGCCCTGCCTAACCTGCGCCGGAACCAGCATCGTCAGTTGAATGAGTATAAGACCCACCGTGCCGGCTTCACCTCCAACGGTGTGCCTGCCAATATCAGCGTCGTACGTTCGCTGCAGAACTCGCTGGCGCGTCGTACGGCGATGACGGCGGGTAAACGCCGGATGCTGCACGAACTGGAAGAAACGCTGCTGGAGATTGAGAACTCTGAACCGGCTCAGCTTCTGGAGGAGGAGCGGTTGCGCAAAGAGATCGCCGAGTTGCGGGCGCGTATCGAACGGGTGCCTTTTATCGACACCTTCGACCTGCGCTACAAAAACTTTGAGAAACGGCCGGAGCCTTCCAGCCAGGCGGTGATGTTCTGTCTGATGGATGTATCCGGATCCATGGATCAGGCCACCAAGGATATGGCGAAACGCTTCTATATCCTGCTTTACCTGTTCCTGAGCCGCACCTACAAGAATGTCGATGTGGTTTATATTCGTCATCACACGCAGGCCAAAGAGGTGGATGAACAGGAGTTCTTCTACTCTCAGGAGACCGGTGGCACCATCGTTTCGAGTGCGCTGAAACTCATGGATGAGGTGGTGAAAGAGCGCTATGACCCGGCGCAGTGGAACATCTATGCTGCACAGGCGTCGGATGGCGATAACTGGGCCGACGATTCACCGCTCTGTCACGAGATTCTGGCGAAGCATATTCTGCCGGTGGTGCGTTATTACAGTTATATCGAGATTACCCGCCGTGCACATCAGACGCTGTGGCGCGAGTATGAGCATCTGCAGTCGACGTTCGATAACTTTGCTATCGAACACATTCGTGAGCCGGAAGATATCTACCCGGTGTTCCGATCGCTGTTCCATAAACAGGCAACGGAAGCCTGATGCACTAAGCCGGCTCATCGCCGGCTTTTTTTATCTTCCGAATAACCTGCTAAAACAGTCTGTTTTCTGCCGCTTGCCTGCCAACCCCCTCATTCTTCACATTAATCTGATTCCATACGCTGTTAAGCAATTCGTATAATGATCATTTTCACAATGACAACTCCTTGATAAAACATTATCTTTCAGAGATAGCATGGATATTTGTCACCAGTCGCTGCACCGCACTGTCATATCTCAGGAGATCGGGTTTGAACCACACTATTGTCTACAGTCTGTTTATCATCGGTTCCGTGCTGGTCGCATCGAGCATTCTGCTCAGCTCTTTCTCATCCAGACTGGGTATCCCCATTCTGGTGATCTTCCTCGCTCTCGGCATGCTGACCGGGGTTGATGGTATCGGCGGCATCGCCTTTGATAACTATCCGGCGGCTTACTTAATCTCGAACCTGGCGCTGGCGATTATCCTGCTGGATGGCGGCATGCGGACCAAAGCCAGTTCATTTAAAGTCGCCCTGGGGCCAGCGCTGTCGCTGGCGACCGTCGGGGTCATGATTACCGCAGGCTTAACCGGTGTGGTCGCCGCCTGGTTGTTTAACCTGGATATGATGCAGGGCTTCCTGATTGGCGCGATCATCGGCTCCACAGATGCCGCCGCCGTCTTCTCCCTGCTGGGTGACAAAGGTCTGAATGAGCGCGTCAGCTCCACGCTGGAGATTGAATCGGGCAGTAACGATCCGATGGCGGTGTTCCTGACCATTACGCTGATTGAGATGATCGAGCAGGGCCGCAGCGGCCTTGACTGGATGTTCCTGGTGCATCTGGTGCAGCAGTTTGGTCTGGGTATCGTGCTGGGCCTGGGCGGCGGCTGGGCGCTACAGCAGCTGATTAACCGTATCAGTCTGGCCGGTGGGCTCTATCCGCTGCTGGCGTTGAGTGGCGGCATTCTGGTGTTCGCCCTGACCACGGTATTAGAGGGCAGCGGCATCCTGGCGGTCTATCTGTGCGGCTTTTTACTGGGCAACAGGCCGATTCGCAACCGTCACGGCATTCTGCAGACCTTTGACGGCATGGCGTGGCTGAGTCAGATTGGCATGTTCATCGTGCTGGGACTGCTGGTAACCCCGTCTGATTTGTGGCATATCGCGGTTCCGGCGATGATCCTCTCGCTATGGCTGATTCTGGTGGCGCGCCCACTGTCGGTCTTTATTGGTCTGCTGCCGTTTCGCAGTTTTACTACACGCGAACGCGTCTTTATCAGCTGGGTCGGTTTACGCGGCGCGGTACCGATTATCCTTGCGGTCTTCCCGATGATGGCCGGATTAGAAAACGCGTCGCTCTATTTTAATATCGCCTTCTTTGTGGTGCTGGTCTCCCTGATGTTGCAGGGCACCTCGCTGGGCTTTGCAGCGAAAAAAGCCAAAGTGGTGGTGCCGCCTACCGCATCGCCTATCAGCCGTATCGGTCTGGATATCCACCCCGAAAATCCGTGGGAGCAGTTTGTCTACCAGCTCAGCGCTGACAAGTGGTGCATCGGTGCCGCACTGCGTGACCTGCAGATGCCGCGTGAGACCCGCATCGCCGCCCTGTTCCGTGACAATGTGCTGATGCATCCGAATGATGGAACGCGTCTCAGGGAGAACGACGTCATCTGCGTGATTGGCCGTGAGCGCGATCTGCCGGCGCTGGGTAAGATGTTCAGCCAGTCGCCGCCGGTTTCCCTCGACCAGCGTTTCTTTGGTGACTTTATTCTGGATGCTGAAGCTCGCCTGCGCGATATTGCGCAGATTTACGGACTGGAACTGGATGAGAACACCAACGATCAGCAGTCGCTGGGACAACTGGTGCTGAGTATGCTGGGCGGCGCGCCAGTGGTTGGCGATCAGGTTGAGTGGAATCAGCTGACGTGGACCGTCGCGGAGAAAGAGGATAACCGTATTGTGAAGATTGGTGTCCGTCCGGCTGAAGAGAAGGAATAATCCTAATCATTCAGCCACGTTATTTTCTGTCGATACGCTAAGCTTAGAAGTCTATGCCAGCAAAAACGGGAGAAATGAATGGGACACGTGGTTAAAATTGGTCGTTATGAGATTGTTGATGCCGATCTTGACAGTGAGAACCTCGACACCGTCAGCATCCCCTGTCACACCAATCCCGGCTTAATTACCCAACTTGATGGCTGGGATCGCGATACCAGCGTCCCGGCATGGATTGACGGAGAACCGGTGGATCTGCAGATTGGTCATTACGATAAACAGCAGGACCGCTGGATTTTAAAAAAACCTGCCTGAGTCCGTTATCACTACCGCCAGTCGTAAGATTTGGCGGTAATTCCTAAAAAGCGTCTTAAACAGTTTGGTTATAACCAACCCCCGCCTTATTTTATCCAGTAAAAACCAAAACTTAGCCATTTAAAACTTTAATCACTTTTGATGTTTTCAGATTTTTTCCGTATTAACTCTGTCAAATAACTCCTGCATACTCATTCTCAATGCTGCAACATTTCGTGAGTACTCTCACGCTTTAGCCGTTATCTTTTTTTGCAGCTGCACTGGCTTTACTGACTGCAACAGACTGAAAATTATTTTTTAATTTTTCAGAAGCCCACCCCTGAGCGCGTACATGATTCTGGTCAGGCCATCTTTTACTTGAGAAAGAGAGCAGGTTTTATGGCAAGTACATTGATAATGAATAGCCCGAGCCGCTCGTGGAGCGGCACGCGTAAAAATATCATCGTGAAATTCGCCCTGAGCTTTTCCGATCTGATTGCACTTAACCTCGCACTGTTTTTATCTGCCGCGACGATACAGGGTATTTGGGGCGAGCTGGATACCTTTATTCCACCTCATCAAATTGAATATCGTTTTGTGGCACAGTTTATTATGTCAGTCATGTGTACCGGCTGGTTCTGGGTACGCCTGCGTCACTATACCTATCGCAAACCCTTCTGGTTTGAGCTGAAAGAGATCATTAAAACATTATTTGTTTTCTCGCTGCTCGACCTCGCGTTGATTGCCTTCTCTAAATGGGACTTCTCCCGCATGGTGTGGGTCTTCAGCTGGACATATGCCCTGCTGCTGCTGCCGCTGATGCGTGCTCTGGTTAAACGCGCCATTCACAAGGCGGGTCAGTGGCAGAAAGAGACCATCATTATTGGCTCCGGCAGAAACGCCACCGAAGCTTACGCGGCGCTGCAGAGTGAAGAGATTCTGGGCTACAACGTACAGGCCTTTATCTCGGTCGATGATGTTCCGGCTCAGCAGAGCGTGAATGGCGTGCCGGTGATCACCTGGAAAGATATCAACTGGCAGACCATTGACCGTGACAACGTGCAGTTTATTGTGGCTATGGAGTATGAGCAGCAGCCGATGCGCGATCGCTGGCTGAAATTCCTGTCGAAGATGAACTGCCGTTCAGTTTCAGTGATCCCAACGCTGCGCGGCGTGCCGCTTTACGGCACCGACATGTCCTTTATCTTCAGCCATGAAGTGATGATTCTGCGTGTCAGCAACAACCTGGCGAAACACTCCTCCCGCTTCATGAAGCGCGCCTTTGATATCGTGGTGGCGTCGATGCTGCTGCTGTTCCTCGGCCCAATCTTCGCCCTGCTCTGCTATATGGTGAAACGTGATGGCGGTAATGCCATTTATGGTCACGAGCGTGTGGGCCAGAATGGCAAAAAATTCAAATGTCTGAAATTCCGTTCCATGGTGACCAATTCCAAAGAGGTGCTGGAGAAATTACTGGCGACCAGCGAAGAGGCGCGGATTGAGTGGGACAAAGATTTCAAACTGAAGAATGACCCGCGCGTGACCCGGATTGGTAGTTTCCTGCGTAAAACCAGCCTGGACGAGTTGCCGCAGCTGTGGAACGTGATTCGTGGCGAGATGAGCCTGGTTGGTCCGCGTCCGGTGATTGAAGCTGAGCTGGAGCGTTATGCCGGTGATGTCGACTACTACCTGATGGCCAAGCCGGGTATGACCGGTCTGTGGCAGGTCAGCGGACGTAACGATATCGACTATGATACCCGCGTCTATTTTGACTCCTGGTATGTCAAAAACTGGGCGCTCTGGACCGATATCGCGATCCTGTTCAAAACCGCAGGCGTGGTGTTACGACGCGACGGCGCTTACTAATCAGACCTCTGCGATGCCTGTTTACAGCAGGCATCGCACTTTCCGCACGACTTCCTCTATCTTTTTTGCCGCTGAATCATTACCCTCTGCGATCGTTTTTTAACAGAACGCTTACCCTCTGGTTGTTATGCAAAAATTTACTCTGCTGTTATTAAGCCTGGTGCTGCTGGCACCCTTAGGCATCGATCTCTATTTGCCCACGCTGCCACAAATCGCAGAAGGGCTGGATACGCCGGTTAATCTGGTGCAAACCACCATTCCCCTGTTTCTGCTGATTATGGGGCTGGGACAACTGGTGACCGGCCCGCTGGTGGACAACTATGGCCGTAAGCCGATTGCCCTGCTGGGCCTGGCGCTTTACATCACGGGGAGTGCCATCGCCGCCACCGCCACCTCATTCCCGCTGTTCGTCCTTGCCCGTCTGGTGCAGGGCTGTGGCGTCTGCTGCAGCGCGGTCGTGGCCTTTAGCGGCGTGCGTGACCGCCTGAGCGGTGATGATGCCGCCCGTGCGTATGGCTTCCTGAATGGCGCATTAAACATCGTCCCGGCCCTGGCTCCGCTGCTGGGCGGTTTGCTGGCAAGCGCCTTTGACTGGCGCGCACCCTTCTGGTTTCTCTGCGCCTACGGCGTGCTGATTACGCTGCTGGTGATTATCTGGCTGCCAGAGACGCGCCCGGCGGATACCCTGCGGGTGAAAGGATTACCGATTAAACAGTATGCCGCGATCCTGCGTCAGCCGCGCTTTCTGGCGTTCGCGTTCGCCAATGCCGGTGCGCTGGGCATGGTGCTGACCTACGTGTCGCTGGCACCGCAGGTATTAATGACCGAAGGCGGGCTGACGCCAATCCAGTTCTCTTTTGCTTTTGGCGCCAACGGTTTCTGGATCATGTTTGTCAGCATGTTCGTGAATAAAGCGATTCGCAAAGCGGGTCGCCATTTCTGCCTGGCGATGGGATTCTTCACTATGCTGCTGGGCGCGGTGCTGCTGGTAGCGGGGATGCAGATCTTCCCGGCGGAGATGCAGACGCACTGGGCGCTTTACATGTTCCCGGTGGCCGTTTCAGTTGCCGGGCTGGCCTTTACGGTGGGACCGGCCACCAGCTATGCGCTGGAGCCCTATCAGCAACAGGCGGGCGTGGCGTCCGCCTTGCAGGGATTCATTCAGATGGCCGGTGGCGCGTCAGGCAGCCTGGTCATTGTGGCGCTGCCGGTGGCGGAGAAGCTGTCGCTGAGTCTGATGATGCTGCTGGGTGCAGCGCTGGCCTTTATCGCCTGGCGCTGCAGCAGAAAGATGCGCGGCAGCCTGACCGCGCTTAAATAACCGTGACCGGAACGCGGGGTGCCAGCGCGCACATCAGCTCGTACCCTACCGTTCCGGCCGCTTTTGCCACCTGATCGATTTTCACCTGCTCACCCCACAGCTCCACGGCTGAGCCAATACCGGCCTGGGGACAGGGGGTCAAGTCGACGGTGATCATATCCATCGAAACCGCACCAACCACCTGAGTCATCACACCATCGACACAGACGGGCGTACCCGTCGGGGCATGCCGTGGATAGCCATCCGCGTAGCCACAGGCCACCACACCAATTCGCTGCGCTGCACTGGCGTGATAGCGGTAGCCGTAACCCACGCCATCGCCCGCCTGTAGTTGCTGGACCGCAATAATCTCACTGCTTAAGGTCATCACTGGCTTCAGGCCACTGCCTGCAATGTCCTGCCAGTCACCGCTGGGCGACGCACCATACAGAATGATGCCGGGACGGACCCAGTCAAAGTGCGCTTCAGGATGCCACAGGGTGCAGGCGGAGTTGGAGAGCGATCGCGGGCAGTTCAGCCCCTCAGCCGCCTGCTCTACGCGCTGCAGTGGCGCAATCAGACCCTGCGGATTTTCCGCATCGGCAAAATGGGCCATCAGCGTCATCTCACCTACCGTGCTTAGCGCCCGCAGCTTTTGCCATGCACCGTTGACCTGTTCCGGGCGAAAACCCAGCCGGTTCATCCCGCTGTTCATTTTGAGATAGATATCAACCGGTGCTGCAAGTCTGGCACTGGCCAGCGCGTTGATTTGCCAGTTACTGTGTACGCTGGTGGTGAGACGATAACGGTCAATCAGCTGCAGATCCTCTGGCTGGAAGAAACCTTCCAGCAGCAGAATCGGCTTTTTCCAGCCCTGTTCGCGCAGCTGGATCGCCTCTTCCATATTAAGAAGCGCGAAGCCGTCAGTGGCAGATAACGCCTCGCGCACGCGATCAATGCCATGGCCATAAGCATTAGCTTTCACCACTGACCAGACGCGGGAGGCGGGTGCCGCCTGGCGAACAACAGTCAGGTTATGACGTAACGCCTGCTGGTTGATGGTAGCGACAATCGGACGTGACATCCTCTCTCTCCCTGAATACTTAACGAGTTGCGTTGGCGTTACGCAGCGGCGATGAGGTCGCCGCGAAACCGGGTAAGTAGCGGAACACCGCTAAGTCATCCGCCGCAATGGCCGGCTTTTTACCGGAGATGAGATCGGCCAGCAACTGACCAGAACCACACGCCATCGTCCAGCCCAGCGTACCGTGACCGGTATTGAGCCAGAGATTAGAGATCGGTGTGGCGCCCACAATCGGCGTACCGTCTGGCGTCATCGGACGCAGACCGGTCCAGAAACTCGCCTGCGCGAGATGACCGCCTTCAGGATAGAGATCACTGACCACCATCTCCAGCGTTTCCCGCCGCGCTTCGGTGAGTTTGGTGTTAAAACCAACAATTTCCGCCATGCCGCCGACACGAATACGATCGTCAAACCGCGTCACCGCCACTTTGTAGGTCTCATCCAGGATAGTTGAAACCGGTGCGGCATCAGGATTTTTAATCGGAATAGTGAGTGAATAGCCTTTCAGCGGATAGACCGGAATATCGATGACATTTTTTAACAGCGCGGTCGAGTAGGAACCAAACGCCACCACATAGCTGTCCGCCTTGATGATCTCATCACCGCACTTCACGCCATAGATGCGATTGCCATCGCGCAGCAGGTGGTCGACCGGAGTATTAAAGCGGAAGACCACGCCCGCCTCTTCGGCCATTTTTGCCAGCCGCTGAGTAAAGAGCTGACAGTCGCCGGTTTCATCATTGGGCAGGCGTAATCCGCCGGTGAGTTTATGCTGGGTTGCCGCCAGTGCCGGTTCAACGCGAGACAGTTCATGCGCCTGCAGCAGCTCATAGGGCACGCCCGCGTCGCGCAGCACCGCAATATCTTTGCTGGCGCTGTCGAACTGCTGCTGGGTACGGAACAGTTGCAGCGTCCCGCCCTGACGGCCCTCATAGGCGATGCCGGTTTCACTGCGCAGCGCTTTCAGACAGTCACGGCTATATTCGGCAATCCGCACCATGCGGCTTTTGTTCTGCTGATAGTGATTGATGTCGCAGTTGCGCAGCATGTGCCACATCCACTCCAGCTGAAAACTACTGCCATCCAGGCGGATAGCCAGCGGCGCGTGACGCTGAAACATCCACTTCACCGCTTTCAATGGCACGCCGGGCGCTGCCCAGGGTGCGGCATAACCCGGTGAAATCTGACCGGCATTCCCCGCACTGGTCTCCATCGCTGCGGCGGGCTGACGATCAATGACCGTCACCTGATGTCCGGCACGCGCCAGATACCAGGCACTTGCCACCCCGACCACACCACTTCCAAGAATTACAACGTGCATAGCTCCCCCCACCCGACCTGTAAAAGCATAATTCACTGTTCAACTGATGATAGTCAGCGGATTTACACAGCAGACACCACCACAGAATTTCACCATCCATTTCACATCTTTTTTTACTTTTCAGGTAACTAAAATCTTGTCGCACGGCCAATTTCAGCGCTTTATGCGTCTTAATCCTTAAACACAGAAATAAATGACAACGAAGGCAGTTAAATCTGCCTGTTGCAGGAGATTCATTCAACCCCATACATTCCGCTTATAAACAGGATTAGATTCCGCAATTTATAATAAGACCAGTATTAAAGGCTGTTAAATTCTCTGCCGCACCACTCTTAATGATTTTGTGCCAAAGAATTCGTTTGAGTTCGCATTTCGGATAAGCGACAGTGGGCTATCATTGTTGTGTTCGCTCAGTTTTTTTCGGGTTCCCTTTTTCAGGATGAAGCCTTAAATAACCAGAACGGGTTGTCTTTCGGGTCAGCCGGTTTGCAAAAAAAGAGGTGCGCTATGACGACAATCTTTGACGAAGCCATCAGAGACAGCAAACGACTCAATGACGGACCAGACTGGACATTCGAACTGCTTGATGTCTACTTAGCCGAGATCGACCGGGTGGCTAAACTCTACCGGCTTGATACCTACCCGCACCAAATCGAAGTGATTACCTCTGAACAGATGATGGATGCCTACTCCAGCGTCGGCATGCCAATCAACTATTCACACTGGTCATTCGGCAAAAAGTTTATCGAGACCGAGCAGCGCTATAAGCATGGTCAGCAGGGTCTGGCCTATGAGATTGTCATCAACTCTAATCCCTGCATCGCCTACCTGATGGAAGAGAACACCATGACCATGCAGGCGCTGGTGATGGCGCATGCCTGCTATGGCCACAACTCTTTCTTTAAAAATAACTATCTGTTCCGCAGCTGGACGGATGCTGGATCGATTGTCGATTACCTGTTGTTCGCCAAAAACTATATCAGTGACTGCGAAGAGCGCTATGGCGTCGAAGAGGTAGAGCGGCTGCTAGACTCCTGCCATGCCTTAATGAATTATGGCGTCGACCGCTATAAACGCCCGCAGAAGATCTCTCTGCAGGAGGAGAAAGCGCGGCAGAAAAGCCGTGAAGAGTATCTGCAAAGTCAGGTGAACACCCTGTGGCGAACGCTGCCACGGCGTGAGAAAGAGGCCGTGACCTTTGAAGCCGCGCGCTACCCCTCTGAGCCGCAGGAAAACCTGCTCTATTTTATGGAGAAAAACGCCCCGCTGCTGGAGTCATGGCAGCGTGAGATCCTGCGCATTGTGCGCAAGGTGAGCCAGTATTTCTATCCGCAGAAACAGACCCAGGTAATGAATGAAGGCTGGGCAACATTCTGGCACTACACCATCCTCAATCACCTCTATGATGAAGGCAAAGTGTCGGAACGCTTTATGATGGAGTTCCTGCACAGCCACACCAACGTCGTGTTTCAGCCGCCCTATAACAGTCAGTGGTATAACGGCATCAACCCCTATGCTTTAGGGTTCGCGATGATGCAGGATATCAAGCGTATCTGTCAGTCGCCGACCGAGGAGGATCGCTACTGGTTCCCGGATATCGCCGGTTCCGACTGGCTGGAAACGCTGCATTTTGCGATGCGCGAGTTCAAGGATGAGAGTTTTATCAGCCAGTTCCTGTCGCCGAAAGTCATGCGTGATTTCCGTCTGTTTACCGTACTGGATGATGACCGCAACAATTATCTCGAAATCGCCGCGATCCACGATGAGGCGGGCTACCGGGCAATTCGCCAGCAGCTCTCTGCGCAGTACAACCTGAGTAATCTCGAACCGAATATTCAGGTCTATAACGTCGATCTGCGCGGTGACCGTTCGCTGACCCTGCGTTATGTGCCGCAGAGCCGCACGCCACTGGATAAGAGCCGTCGCGAGGTGCTGAAGCATGTGCATCGTCTGTGGGGATTTGATGTGATTCTGGAACAGCAGAACGAGGATGGCAGCGTAGAGCTGCTGGATCGTAATCCACCACGCGGTTCATCACTCTGATGGGATAAAAACAAAAAACCGGACGCGATGTCCGGTTTTTTTTAACGCTTACTGCCGAGATCGTCGGGCAGATTCTTCTGCATACTGTGCCAGATTTCACCGCTGCGGCGGCCGTAGTTGCGCACCACGTCCACAATCTCATCCTGTCCGGGCTCTTTGTCGCACAGTTCCAGCAGTTTAAGATAGAAATCGCGCGCGACCTGACGGGCTTCCGGATTAGAGAAGTAGTGGCGGCCAACGCGGGTATAGAGCCCTTTCAGGCCATTCAGAATCAGACCGTAAATCGGGTTACCTGACGCAAACGCCAGACCGCGGAACACCCGGTAGTCGAGTTCGGTATAGGCATCAGCCTGATCGGCAGCCGCACTGACCGTTTCCAGCACTTCGCGCGCTTTGTCCGGATGATGGCGCAGCGCACGGCTGATAAAGATCGATGAAATGTTGCTGCGTACCGACAGCAGGTTGTCGATCAGCACCGGAACGCTGTCGTGATCGAGACGGGCTAGCGTTTCCAGAATATTCAGGCCGGACGTCTCCCAGAAATCGTTCACCCGCGTTGGTTTACCGTGCTGAATAGTCAGCCAGCCATCGCGCGCCAGCCGCTGCAGCACTTCACGCAAGGTGGTGCGCGTCACCCCAATCAATTCAGAAAGCTCACGCTCAGCAGGAAGAATCGACCCTGGCGGAAAGCGACTGTTCCAGATGCTTTCAATAATATACTCTTCAGCAAATCCCGCTGGACTCTGAGCCTTTATAACCATAGCAATGTGTTCTCGTTGCTTTTCTAATCATGATGGGCACTCATCATACCAGACGCCCTATAGCGGATATAGCCTGCGTAACCATTAAAACCGGGCGCAGGCGCATATTTCAGCATGGCTGACCGCAGTATCAGCGGCTTCGGGATCACGGGCGGGCTGAATGGCTTTCTGCGCTGAAATGGCGCGTGCCACAGCACCGCTGAGTGTCAGCGTTCAGCCACCCTGAAAGCGCAGGACTTTGACAGCATATAACCCGCGCCTGCCGTTTCGCCTCCTGCCGCATGCGATCGCCTCTGTCGCCACTGCGGCTCTCCCCGCTCTTCACTGACCGGCGTTCTGCCGATAAGGTCTGGCTTATCCTCATTTAACCTGCTCTGGATCAGAATCAGGTCATGTTTGCACACGATTTTTCCCTGTCCCTGGCTGGTTTGCAAACGCTTTTGGTTTACACTGCGTGGCATTAACGTTTACATGGAATGCAATATGTTGCGATATCTGAATCAATGCTCACGTGGTCGCGGAGCCTGGTTACTACTGGCACTGACTGCACTTGCACTGGAATTAACAGCACTCTTTTTTCAGCACGTAATGGGCCTGAAGCCCTGCGTGATGTGTATTTATGAGCGCAATGCGCTGTTTGGTGTGCTGGGCGCGGGTCTGGTTGGTGCGATTGCGCCAAAATCGCCGTTGCGTCTGGCAGCGCTGGCGTTGTGGATCTACAGTGCCTGGGAAGGTCTGCGTCTCTCTTATGAACATACCATGATTCAGCTGCACCCTAACCCCTTCACCACCTGTGATTTTGCTGCCCGCTTCCCCAGCGGCTTACCGCTGGATAAGTGGCTGCCGTCGGTGTTTCTTGCCAGCGGTGACTGTGCAGAACGCAGCTGGACTTTCCTGACGCTCAGCATGCCGCAGTGGATGATTGTGGTGTTCGCCGGTTATCTGCTGGTCGCGGCGCTGGTGCTGATAGCCCAGCCGCTGAAACCTAAACGCCGCGATCTCTTTGGTCGCTGAGATCAAAAAAGGCTGCCACTGGCATAATGCTGGTCAGTTAAGCGACAGGTGATAACGCAGTCTGGTGCCGGGCAGGGGCTGGCGGTCCTCGCGCCGCTGCGCGGTTCCTTCACTTCATTCCTCTGCCTGACGGACCGCCGGGGATGGCACATCCTGTGCCGCCCCGCCTTTCGCCCGCGTCCTGCGGGCTCTCCTGGCAGACTCATTCTGTTCAGCGCTGCGGATTGCCTGCCCCTGCCCGGCACCAGCCTGCTCTGAAACTTCAGTGTGTATTGTTAAAAAGGGCACGAGAGTGGAGGCCTGAGCGCCTCTGCTGCTGAAAGGGCTATCCGCAGCGCTGAGGCGTGACGGTGGGCCAGAAGTCCACGCCGGGAAGCGTGGACAGGTCGGGGCCGGCCAGGGAGGGCCGATCCCCGAACGGTTCGTCGGCACGACGTCAAAGCCGAAGGTACCGCGTGAGCGGCGCGAGGACGGCCCGGCAGCAGCAGAGGTGCGCAGGCACGCGCTGCGGCTTGCTCGCCCGGAAAAAAGCTGCCACGTTTGACCGTGACAGCCTTTACAAATCTAATCTTAACTGACCAGCATTATGCCACTGGCAGCCTTTTTTCTGTTCCGATTGATAGCGCGGCACTCAGCCGTTGCGATCGGGGCGATCAATGATGTGATCTTCCCAGTCCCGCACTTCACTCTCACGCACCGCAATATACCGCACCGAAATACGCTGCGCATGCATCGCTGTTTTCGAACCGGCCCGCAGCGGATGCCATACGGGTAAATCTTTGCCCTCACCCAGCAGCCGGTAGGCGCAGGTGCGCGGCAGCCAGTTGAAGGTCGTCAGATTTTCGCGCGTTAACTTGATGCAATCCTCTTCAAGCTCGAAGCGGCGCTCATAGTTACGGCACTGGCAGGTTTTAATATTGAGCTGATCACAGGCGACATTGGTGAAGTAGATCTCATCGGTGTCGGCGTCCTGCAATTTGTTCAGGCAACACTGTCCACAACCATCACACAAGGATTCCCATTCCTCATCGCTCATTTGTGCCAGGCGTTTTTGTTGCCAGAAAGGGGTGTCAGTCATGATGATTTGTCCGGATTGTGCCTAAACCGCACCTTATAAAGCCTATGCGACGGTGATGCAAGTTTTTAGAGTACGCGCGTGCTGATGCCGTGACCCGCCAGTGAAACTTCCAGCTGATCACCCGAGCGCATCGGGCCTACCCCTTCTGGCGTACCGGTCAGAATCACATCGCCTGCACGCAGGGTGAAGTAGTGGCTCATATGGGCAATCAGCGGCAGGATTTTATGAATCATGTCTTCGGTATTGCCGTGCTGACGCACTTCACCGTTCACCAGCAATTTAAGCTCGACGTTCTGTGGATCGCCACTGAATTCCGTCACCGGGATAAAACCGGAGACAGGACAGGCGTTATCAAAGCCTTTGGATTTTTCCCACGGCTGGCCCGCTTTTTTCAGCCCGGACTGCAGGTCACGCAGTGTCAGATCCAGCGCCACGCCATAACCTGCAATCGCCTTAGCCACATGCGCATCGGTCGCCTGCTTCAGTGTCGCGCCGATCAGCACCGCCAGTTCAACTTCATGATGGACCTCGCCAAATGCGTCAGGAATAGAGAGCGGCTGACGCAAATCACACAGCGCCGTTTCCGGCTTGATAAAGATCACCGGTTCGGTTGGGGTTGCGCTGCCCATCTCTTTAATGTGCTTTGCATAATTACTCCCAACGCAAACCACTTTGCTGACCGGAAAATCTAACAGAGCGCCTTGCCAGTTACGATGCTGATACATGCTCATCCCCTGTTCAGGTTAGGTGTGATGCCAGCGCTGCTGGCGGGTTGATGTTTGCTCATGCGTTGATCGAAATGCCAACCTCATAGCGTGATAATAAGATCCTTTTAACGGTCCGGGGTGCGTAATTTGTCAGAAAGCGTAAATGCAGGGGTTGAAGCGCTGAATAATCGTACAAATCGGGAGAAAAAATTGAGCAGGGAATTTAAAAAAGGGGTGAAACAGATAAGCTGCACCGTTAATTTTGCGCAGCATCAGGGCAATATTATCCTGCCAGGATCGCACCGACAGGATTTATATTTACAGAAGAATCCGAGTTAAAGTTTTTTATCGGCCTGTAAATGAATGTTGAGGAGACTTTCAATCGGCGGAGGGAGCTGTAAATAATAGCCCTGCTCGCTCAATCCCTGCTTAACTTTATTGATATCCGCATTAGCCAGCCTGTCCCGCCCCGCCAGCTTAAGCACCATCGCCAGCTGCGGCTTGCCAAAGCCTTTCAGCAATTCTTCCGGAACGCGCGAGAAATCGTCCTTTTTTTTCAACATAGAGATAAGTCTGGTCACGTAACGGGCTTCTGTAGATCACACAAAACATATTTTTTACTCGAATTAACCGGCGTTGAGGCTTGTCTGAATATAGCTGTAACTATAACATGCTTGCAGAACTTCGAATATTCACCGTTAGCGCTTCCACGATGATTTTATCATCGCCAGGCTTTCGGTAGTGAAAACAGGACTGAGTCGGGACAGATGTCGCAAACGCCAATCGAATTCAAAGGTAGCAGTTTCACCCTGTCTGTCGTCCATTTGCATCACCATGACCCTGCGGTGATTCGCAAGGCACTCCAGGACAAGATTGACCAGGCTCCAGATTTCCTGAAAAACGCGCCGGTGGTACTTAACGTCTCGACATTAAGTGCCGATGTTAACTGGAAACTGTTGCAACAGGCGGTTCTCGCCACCGGTTTACGCATTGTCGGCGTAAGCGGCTGCAAAGATGAAGCGCTGAAACGTATGATCGCCCGTGCCGGCCTGCCCGTGCTGGCAGAAGGTAAAGAGGCCAGACCGCAAGCCGCCGCGCCGCAGCCGATACCAGAACCACTGCCGGCTGTAACCGAAACGGTAGCAACGAAAACCCGCATCGTGAACACCCCGGTGCGCTCGGGCCAGCAGATTTATGCGCGTGACGCCGATTTGATCATCACCAGCAGCGTCAGCGCCGGCGCCGAACTGGTCGCCGATGGCAATATTCACATTTACGGCATGATGCGCGGTCGCGCCCTGGCGGGTGCCAGCGGTGATCGCAACTGCCAGATTTTTTGTACCAACCTGGCTGCCGAGCTGGTCTCGATTGCCGGAGAGTACTGGATCATGGATCAGATCCCGCAAGAATTTTTTGGTAAAGCTGCGCGCCTGTGCCTGCAGGATGGCGCGCTGACTATCCAGACACTTAATTAGGCCCCTTTTCTTTTGTTAAGGAAATCAACATTTATGGCACGCATTATTGTAGTTACATCCGGTAAAGGGGGCGTTGGTAAGACCACGTCAAGCGCGGCCATCGCCACCGGTTTAGCGCAGAAAGGCAAAAAGACAGTTGTGATCGATTTTGATATCGGTCTGCGTAACCTGGATTTGATCATGGGCTGTGAGCGCCGTGTGGTCTACGACTTCGTTAATGTAATCCAGGGCGATGCCACACTGAACCAGGCGCTGATTCGCGACAAACGCACGGAGCAGCTCTACATTCTGCCTGCGTCGCAGACCCGTGATAAAGATGCGCTGACCCGTGAGGGTGTAGAAAAAGTTCTGAACGATTTGGCTAAGATGGAGTTCGATTTCATCGTCTGTGACTCACCGGCAGGGATTGAAACGGGCGCACTGATGGCGCTCTACTTTGCCGATGAAGCCATTATTACCACCAACCCGGAAGTCTCTTCTGTCCGCGACTCCGACCGCATCCTCGGCATCATCTCATCCAAATCCCGTCGCGCTGAAAACAGTCAGGACCCGGTGAAGGAGCATCTGCTGCTGACCCGCTATAACCCTGGCCGGGTGAACCGTGGCGATATGCTGAGCATGGAAGATGTGCTGGAGATCCTGCGCATTCCTCTGGTCGGCGTGATCCCTGAAGATCAATCGGTGTTACGTGCCTCTAACCAGGGCGAACCGGTGATTCTTGACGGCGAATCTGATGCTGGCAAAGCCTATGCCGATACCGTTGAACGGTTGCTCGGTGAAGTACGCCCCTTCCGCTTTATCGAAGAAGAGAAGAAGGGTTTCCTGAAACGCCTGTTCGGGGGGATAAACCATGGCATTACTTGATTTCTTTTTATCCCGGAAGAAGAACACTGCCAATATAGCCAAGGAAAGGCTGCAGATTATCGTGGCAGAACGGAGAAGGGGCGACAGTGAGCCCCACTATCTTCCGCAACTTAAGCGCGACATTCTGGAAGTGATTTGCAGATATGTGAAGATCGATCCAGAAATGGTAACGGTTCAGCTCGACCAGAAAGGTGATGATATCTCGATTCTGGAGCTGAACGTGACGCTGCCGGAAACGGATGAAGTGACTAAATGACGCTGACCGTTTGCTGAATTTCCCCTGCGCTCTGGCAGGGGAAATTTAACCGGTTAACAACCCGCCAGAATCTCCTCAATGCCGGGTTTCAGCAGTTCGCCCCGCCATCCGGTGAGTAACTCCGGCTGACGTCCCTGTGGCTTCAGGCCCCAGTGCTGACTTAATACCTGATTAATCTGACGTCGTGACGCCAGCAGCTCCTGACTGAATCCACTCTGCTCACTCACCTGCTGCACCAGCGCTTTCATCGCTTTAAACACTGGCTTGTAGTGCGGATGGTCAATCAGATTGCCCAGCGGAGCCGGCAGTTCGCTCTCATCCAGCGCCTCAGCTTCTGCCACCAGCGCCACCAGCGCTTTGCCGTGGAAACGAATTTCGTGGCCTGACAGCCCCAGATGATCCAGCTCGCCCAGCGAGCCGGGCATAAAGCGCGCCACTTTCCACAGGTGCTCTTCGCGCACCACAAAGTTAACGGCCATATCTTTTTTCACGCGCCAGCTTCAGACGCCAGGCCGCCAGTCGCTGTAACGCCGCCAGCTGACGCGGGCGCAACTGCCAGGCATTGGTAATATCCCGCCAGGCTTCATCCGGCAACAGGCTATCCAGACGACGCTGACACAGGTTATCGCACTCACTGAGTGCCGCCGACATATTGCCGGCCTCTTCCGTATTGATCATCAGCTGACGCGCAATTGGCAACAGATAGTGAACGTCCGCCGCCGCATACTCGCACTGACGCTGGGTCAGAGGGCGCGCCAGCCAGTCCGTGCGTGATTCACTTTTATCGAGTTCGACCTGAGTGAAATGTGCCACCATTGAGGCAAAACCCCAGGAGAGCGGCTGGCCAGAAAAGGCAGCCAGAATCTGGGTATCGATCATGGGCGTCGGCAGCACGCCGAAACGGTGCAGGAAGACTTCCAGATCTTCACCCCCGGCATGCAGGAATTTGGTGACGCTGGTGTCGGTCAGCAAGGCAATAAAGGGTGACCAGTCAAGGATATTCAGCGGGTCAATCAGCACCAGTTGCTGATCGTCGAACAGCTGGATCAGGCCAAGCTGAGGGTAGTAAGTGCGGGTGCGGACAAATTCGGTATCCAGGGCCACCGCCGCGTGCTGGCGCGCTTTCTGACACACGTCTGCCAGTTGATCATCCTGGTCGATAAGGGAATAGTTCACGTCTGATTTCCACCGCAGCCAACAACGCGCGGCGCTCCATGTTAAAAACAATAAAAACGCCGGACATGCCGGCGTTCAACCTCAATTTCTGCCCGGATTCAGCTCGCGCCGGGTTTCGCCTCGTCGCGCAGCTCACGCCGCAGGATCTTGCCGACGTTGGTTTTAGGCAACTCATCACGAAACTCAATGATTTTCGGCACCTTGTAACCGGTCAGCTGACGGCGACAGTGATCGAGCACCTCTTCTTTGGTGAGCGATGCATCTTTTTTCACGATGCAGACTTTTACCGCTTCGCCAGAAAGATCGCTGGGCACACCGATAGCCGCGGCTTCACGCACTTTAGGATGCTGCATCAGCACGTCTTCGATTTCATTCGGATAGACATTAAAACCTGATACCAGAATCATATCTTTTTTTGCGGTCAACGATGCGAATAAAGCCTTCCTGGTCAACGGTAACAATATCACCGCTGTGGAGCCAGCCATTTTTCAGCACTTCCGCTGTCGCTTCCGGATGCTGCCAGTAGCCCAACATCACCTGAGGGCCGCTGATGCAAAGTTCGCCCGGTTCACCCGGAGGAACTTCATTGCCGTCGTCATCCAGAATCAGCACATCGGTCGAGGGCACCGGCAGACCGATACTGCCGGTATGACAGCTGATGTCATAGGGATTGACTGACACCAGCGGAGAACACTCTGTCAGGCCATAGCCTTCCAGCAGATAGTGTCCGGTCAGTTTTTCCCAGCGCTCGGCCACCACTTTCTGCACCGCCATTCCGCCACCGGCAGAAAGACGCAGCGTTGAAAAATCGAGTTTATTAAACTGCTCATCGTTGAGTAGCGCGTTAAACAGCGTATTCACGCCGGTAATGGCGGTAAACGGAAATTTCCCCAGCTCTTTAACAAAGCCGGGGATATCGCGCGGATTGGTGATCAACAGATTCTGACCGCCCAGCTCCAGGAACAGCAGGCCATTCACCGTTAAGGCGAAGATGTGATAAAGCGGCAGCGCGGTGACGACACATTCTTTACCGTCGCGCAGCACTTTGCCGTAGGTCGCGCGGGTTTGCTCAAGATTCGCCTGCATGTTGCGATGGGTCAGCATCGCCCCTTTGGCCACGCCGGTGGTGCCACCGGTGTATTGCAGGAAGGCGAGATCGTCATTGGAAACCGTCGGGCGCTGATAATTGAGCGTTTCGCCGACTTCCAGTACGTGGCGAAATGAGATTGCCCCGGGCAGATGGTATTTGGGCACCAGCTTTCTTCACATACTTAACGACAAAGTTAACCAGTGTCGCTTTTATAGGCGCCAGCTGATCGCCCATCCGGGTCAGGATGACGTGCCGCACAGCGGTTTTCGCCACCACTTTTTCCAGCGTGTGCGCAAAATTCGAGACAATAACAATCGCACTGGCCCCACTGTCATTGAGCTGATGCTGCAGTTCGCGCGGCGTATAGAGCGGATTCACATTGACCACGACCATACCGGCACGCAGCACACCAAACAGGGCCACCGGATACTGCAGTAAATTCGGCATCATCAGTGCCACACGGTCACCCGCTTTCAGGCCCAGCTGTTGCTGAAGATAGGCGGCAAAAGCGCGGCTCTTCTCTTCCAGCTGACGATAACTCATCTTCTGACCCATGTTCAGGAAAGCGGGTTGATCGGCGTAGCGTTTTGCGGCCTGCTCAAACAGATCCACCAGCGAGGTGTAACGATCTGCACTTATTTCGGCAGGCACATCTGCCGGGTAGCGTTTCAGCCAAACCTTATTCAAGGATCCACCCCGATAATTATGTTGTATTTCCATCGCTGCCTCAGCCAATCTGGTTTGTTAACAATATTTTAACTGATTGTACCAGTTTGCCTGTTTTGGCATGTTGAGGTTGCGAAGTGCATCACTAAATTTCGTGCTGATAAAACAGGCAAATAAAAAAGCCCGGCAGCGAGCACCGCGACCGGGCTGATAATTAAATGTTTTTTCACTTACTCGGTCAGAATGGTCTGCACCTCTGCCGGCCCACTGTTCATCATTCCCCAGTAGGGATTCGGACCCCAGTATCCACCGCGATGGCGGGTCGGACCATACCAGATCCAGGGATCCATCGGCTGGGGTGGTGCTGTCACCTGCTGGGTAAGTCGCCAGCGCTGATAACCGCGCACATCGATGACCGCAAATTTGTAATCTGCTTCGCCAATTTTGCCCTGCTCTGTCCCTTTCAGGGTACCCAGCACCGTCACATACTGATTTCTGACATCCACCGGATCAACAAAACCTCGGATATCGGCATAAATCCGACCGACCGAGGCCGCACCCAGACGTGGTCTGGCGCTTTCATCCAGCGGCTGCGCAGCAATCTCAAGCCGGGTTTTGCCGTTCAGGTTAGTAACATTCACTACCTTGCCGCCAAAGCGCGATTCCTGCCCGACAAAGAGCGAAGGATTGCTCATGACCCGCAACAGATCCTGCTGCGGCTGAGGTGAGCTGCCCTGCAGCGTGTCAGGAATTGAGACACAACCGGTTAACGCCAGCACACAGGTCAGCAGAAGACCTGAAAGCCCTTTACCACACATTGACGACATAGACGTTCTCCCGTTAGGTAAAGAGTTAGACTGGACGCATAACAATAAGTTGCGTGCATTTTACCGGCCAGGTAATTTTTTCCAGGCGACTTCATTACGCAGATAAGTGGGCTCCGCTGTTTCCGGCAGCAGCGTCTTCCCCTGCGCCAGCGCAAGGGTCGCCAGCGGCAGCATATCTTCTGCAGCGGGCAGCGTAACGTCACTGGCGTTCAGGGTAAGCTCGTGTCCCTGCTGCAGGGCAGGATAAGCCTGCCAGCCGGTGCCTGCGGTCATCCATTCGCCAGAAAGCGCCTGCATCCGGGCCAGTGCCGCTTCGGGCGACAGCACGCTTTCGCTGGCCTCACCCTGCCAGGCACCCTGTTCATCACGCTGATATTCGGCCCAGTAGACCTCGCCCATCCGCGCATCAATAGCGGTTAATACCCGGGTAGCACCGTGCAGACGCCATGCGCCTTCCGCCAGCGTTGCCAGCGTGGAAACCGCGATCATTGGCAGAGAAGCGCCCAGTGCCAGTCCCTGCGCAATACCAATGCCAATCCGCACGCCGGTAAAACTGCCAGGGCCGCGACCAAAGGCGAGCGCGTCCAGGTCGGTCAGTTCCAGCTGCTGTGCCAGCAGTAGCTCTTCGATCAGCGGTAAAATACGCTGGGTGTGATCGCGCGGGGCAATTTCGAATCGGGCATCAATCTGTTGCTGATTCAGCAAGGCGGCTGAACAGGCTTCTGTCGCCGTATCCAGCGCTAAAATTCGGGCTGACATGACTACCTCAGAAGAAAGAAAACGGCGCGCATCTTAGCATAAAATTACGCGTCTGGTTCGGGTTGCTGGCGGATAAAGGCGATGGCGCGGGCAATGTCCCGGGTGCGCGGCGTCGGTGGCAGGCTATTGAGAAACAGCGCGCCATAAGGACGAGAAACCAGACGCTGATCGCAAATCACCAGTACGCCACGATCGTCGGTATCGCGGATTAAACGTCCCACGCCCTGCTTCAGGGTGATCACCGCATCCGGCAGCTGCACATCCGTAAAGGGATCGCCGCCACGAATCCGGCAATCTTCCATTCTGGCTTTCAACAGCGGATCTTCCGGTGAGGTGAACGGCAGTTTATCGATGATCACCAGCGACAGCGCATCACCCCGCACATCCACGCCTTCCCAGAAGCTGCTGGTCGCCACCAGCAGGGCATTGCCCTTATCGATGAACTGTTTCAGCAACTGACCCTTGCTGGTTTCACCCTGCACCAGCACGGGCAGCGTCATTGAGGCGCGAAATTCTGCTGCCAGCTCACGCATCATCAGATGCGACGTGCAGAGAAAGAAACAGCGGCCTTTATTAGCATCAATCAGCGGCTTCATCATTGCGGCCAGCTGGCGTGCACCACCCGGACGGTTAGGCTCAGGCAGATTGCGCGGAACGCAGAGCAGCGCCTGCTTCGCAAAATCGAACGGGCTGTTCAGAATCAGGCTTTTTGCTGCATTCACACCCAGCCGTTCGGCGAAGTGTGCCATTTTCTCATCCACCGCCAGGGTGGCTGAGGTGAAGATCCAGGCAGCCTTACGATTATCCATTACTTCACGGAAGCGTTCTGCCACCGAGAGCGGCGTCAGCGCCAGGATAAAGTGACGTGAGGTACATTCATACCAGTAGCTGTAGCCCGGCTCGTTAATCGCCCGCAGCCGTTTTAACCGGCCACGGTAGAGCGCGGCTCGCTCGAAGGCGGCATCCAGCAGGGCTGAACGGCCCAGTGAGAGTTTGATAACGTCGTAACAGAGCTCAAGCGCATCATCCAGCAGCGTAAACATCCGCAGGATGTTGTTATCGCTCAGCAGTTCACGCAGGTTACCGCGATAGCCGGGATCGCCTAATGACAGGCGAAAATCCTGCGCGCACTGCGCCAGGCGGTCAGCGGATTTCTGCAGCTGCTGAGCATCACGCACCTCGGTGCGGTAGGCGGTAATAATATCTTTGGCGAGATCGAGTAACTGGCGGCTGGAGAGCTGCTGACCAAAATACTGACTGGCGATATCGGGCAGCTGATGGGCTTCATCGAAGATCATCACATCAGCTTCGGGAATAAGTTCGCCAAAGCCGCCCTCTTTCACCACCAGGTCAGCAAGAAACAAGTGGTGGTTCACGACCACTACATCGGCGTCCATCGCGCGCTTACGCGCTTTGACCACAAAGCACTCTTTATAGCGCGGGCAGTCAGTGCCGAGGCAGTTATCGTTGGTGCTGGTGACCAGCGGCCAGACCGGGCTGTCTTCGGTCACGCCCGCACAGCTGCTGATGTCGCCATCTTCCGTCTGCGATGACCAGCTGCGCAGCGTCACCAGATCGGTCAGCCCCTGCGCGGTGAGATCGCCGCCCGCCATCGATTGCTGTTCCATGCGTTCCAGGCAAAGGTAGTTGGAGCGTCCTTTCAGCAAGGCCGTTTTACCTTTAAAATCCAGCGCCTTGATCATCGTAGGCAGATCGCGGCCATAGAGCTGATCCTGCAGCGCCTTGGATCCGGTGGAGACAATGACTTTTTTTACCGGCCCTCAGAGCGGGAGCCAGGTAGGCATAGGTTTTTCCGGTGCCGGTACCGGCCTCGACCACCAGTTCACCCTGCTGTTTTACGGCTTCAGATACCGCCTGCGCCATCTCACGCTGTGCTTCACGCGGCTTAAAGCCTGCGATCGCCAGCGCCAGCGCGCCATCCACTGCAAAATCGTCTGCCACATACCCTCACTAAGAACGGCAAAAACACTGTAATTATGTCAGTATTGGATCAACAAAGCAAAATTGATAATTATCAATAGCTTATCTATTTTTAGCCGTTGGGAGTGTGGCAACCAGTGGCTCAGGATCGCGTCTGAAAGATGGGACAAAGGCGGCAGGTGGCCGCCTGAAGAGAAGCGCTCGCAGCACCGGGATGCCTGATGGAAAAGTTGCACCGCGAAAGGCAGCAGAAATCGCTGTGACTACTCTACAATCATGCGCCCATTGAGATGCTGCAACGGACGATTATTGGTGGTTTTCAGCGCCTGTTTAAAGGCGTCGAGCTGCGCCTGAGAGAGCGAAACCGGCTCTTTCATCACCAGCCAGCGAATCCCTTCGCTGCAGGGTGGCGTCGTCAGGGAGCCGCTGAAACGATAATAGTGCAGATCTTCCGGGAAGAGATCGCGTAAATTTACCTGGCGATTAATGGTTACCTGCTGGTTTTCCTGTTTCGGCATAGCGTCGATCAACGGTGCCAGCGCCGGATTCTCTTCACCGACCTTAAACATCACCGCGACCACGGCCAGATCGCCATCCTCTTTGCTGTGTACAAAGTGGGCTTCAAGGGGAAAGGTGTGCCCATTGATCTGGTTCTCACTCGGCGTATGGAAGTGATACTGACGCAGCGTGAACTTTTCCCGATCCAGTACAAAATCATCTTCTTCATCAACGGTCACCTGAATCGTGTGGCCATTGTTGATCACCTTCTCAGCCGACGTATGGTAGGCCAGATCGAGTGCCTGTAAATGTCCCTCAATCGGATCTTTAATATTGATAGGCGACTGGGACTTACCTTCGTGGCAGATGTGGAAGTCGCTGGTCAGTTCGCTCCAGTGTTCCGGGCCAGCTTTGCCTTCGTACGTCCAGTGTGGTTCCGCCGCACCGGCTACGTTGAGGGTAGAAAGCGCCACAACCAGACTTAACATTTTTGGTAATTTCATTTTTATCCCTGCTTTATAAGCTTATTTGCGGCAGGGATACTATTCCGCTGACTAGTGAATCAGCAAGGTGACAAAATGCGTTAAATCAAAATCAGAACGAATAAAGAGTTTATAATTACAATCAATGTTAATTTAATTAACAAACATCACGATGTGACGTTTTTAAGCACTTCAGGAAAGGGTTGATATCAATCTCTCTGAATAAAAGAGTTTCATTTTTCTGTATTTATCATTTTGATCGTCGAAACGAGCCGGGAGGGAAATTTTTCACTAAATTCAGGCGACGTAAGAAACCGCAAAACTGCACGCAGGCGGTTTTGCGGTGCAACGCGATAACGCGTCATAAAAGATTATGCAGGTGACGCTAGACATCCTTTTCTAGTGGTTCCTCTTCTTCATCTTCTTCCTCATCTTCAGGATAAATCTCAGCGTCATCGGGCAGCGGCTCATCGTAATCAGGGCGTTCAGACATAATTTCCTCCAGTGTCAGATAGCAATTTTGCTATGCCCTTTGAGTGTAGCTTACTCCTGCCATCTGTTTTGCAAGGCTCGCAAAAGATATCAGAAATGCGGGCGCTGCCGCAGACTCTGCTTCGCCATTGCGTGAAACAGCCTTGCGTCACAGCCGGTGCTGATAGCGTACCGGTTAATCGGATGCCCATTCGCCTCCTCCAGCCGCGTTATCATTGACGTCAGTCTGATAGCGGGTTTAATAATTCGCCGTTAAAAAACCTCTGTTTTCAAAAAAAACCTCTTACTCGTTTAATGAATAAAAGGCCGGAACTTAACTGCCTATAATACAGGAACACGAAAAGTTAATGATGCGATTCAAAGCACAATTATGCACAAAGAAAGGTAACATTAAATAAAAACTCAACAGGAGTAGCATTAAACATCGTTATGTTGTTATAAGAAAAAATCCCTGATATAAAAGAGACAGAATTTAAACGCAATCTGTGAGCATTAGCGGATTGAATATTTCCTCTGATGCAGCCACGCTGACTTAACAGATGGTAGAGAGGTAATTAAAAATTCAGAAATTATGTTTTCTTTCACAGGCAATAAAAAAATTGTCGCCGGATGAGTCACATCACAATAGAAACCATGCCCCACGGCATCCGTCCTCTTTAAAAGGCCGTTTAAGACTATCTCGCTAAAGATATCCGTTAATGTAAATGAAGTGGGGTTTTATATTATAAGTTAAGTGGGATGTAATCTGGCTGTTGCTACCCTGTTGCATCTATCCGTCAAAATGGACACCATTACCTCAACAAGGAGAAATATCATTGTTCCCTAAATTACCCCGGTATAGCTTAGTGATTCTGACGCTGAGCGGTTGTGTTACCAACGATGAGGTCAAACTTAACCCAGTTGGTCAACATAGTGAACCTGTCATGCCGCATATAAACCAGGGAATCAGCCCTGCACAGCGGCGCGCGATTATGTCCGGCGAACAACCAGACTGGTCTGACGTTTATCCTCAGCGAATCAATAAAAACTCGTCAGCTGTCAGGAAATGATCTGCACGTCGTAGCAGTTAACGTCGTTACTCCACCACTCACATAGCGTAAAAAACACTGTGGAAAATAATCAACACGTCGATGATGTCTCCCTATGGGATTGGATTGTCACATTAATTTTAACCGGCATACCCGTATTAAATCTTTTTTATGCTGCTTTACTGGTCCTTAAACCGAAGGACTAAACGTTCAAAGAAAAACTACGCCAGGGCGAGTTTATTATTGATATTCATCGTACTCATCTTCTATATCATTACCCTGGAAGTTACAACGGGCTATTTTCTTTTTAAACATTACTGATCCTTAAACTGACAGCGTCATACCCTTAAATGGAGTTTTTTATGGTGCGTTATTTCACTTTTCTATTATTGGGCGTCACTTCCGCTTGCTGCATAGCGAAAACGTCAGTGGTGATGAATAACACCCTGAAAGCGCAAGAGATAAAATCGGCAAAAATTGTTTACATTGGCGAGGTTAATGGCACTAAAGTGGCAGAATTGATGGCAGGCATCGATGATATTAATGCAAGTTACCCCGCTGTAAAAGAAATATCGCTTTATATAAACAGCTTTGGCGGCGACATGGAAGCTGGCTATATGGGCGGCCAGGCCGTCAGGGGGGTCAAGGATTCCTATAAAAACCATCAATGCCGCAATGACGGGTTCGGCGGCTACCCTGATTTATTGCTCAGGGGCGCAAAGGGAAACATTACCCAGCGCGACATTTTTAATCCATCCTGCAGCGAGTCAAAACATTCAGAGCAACTATCTGAAAAAAAATGAAGTCATTTTACTCAGCAGAGATATCGATAATGTCAGTAAACTATTCAGGGACACCTATGCATCCTGTTTCAAAGATGACGGGAAAGAGATAGATAAAGCCCTATTCAGTGAAGACAACCGTATTTACCTGCGTTTTCCAGAATCTGTAAAACAGGGTATTGCACAAAAACGTGTTGAAGGAATCGCCCCCCGCTGATATCGCCTATTACATTTTCACTTCAGAGGCCAGCGGCTAGCAAAAATAACGTTAATCATGCCTGCTGGACGAATACTTTTTTATCAGATATGCGCCGCCTGGACAGATGGGCGTGCTGGCGGGGGAGACATATCGAGCCGTTAGCGGGTAATCCAGAGAAGAACATAATGCAGACGACGTTCAGATGGGACGCCGCAGGATCTCACCATCAATATCACGGTGGATTTTCGCAGTAAGCGCTACCCTTGCATGGTGAGTTTTTTGAGCAGCAATAGCAGGGGTGATTCAACACTGGGCCAGATAAAAAAGCGCGAGATAAAGCAGGCCGCTCAGCCAGATACGGCTCATTCTGGTACTGGGCGTTTATCTGTTTCTGGCTGGTGACCTGATATCACGATTATTGGCGACGCTGCTGTTGCGACCTGCTTATAAGCGGACGTACAACGCGCCCGCCAGCATAACGATGAACAGAATAGCGAAGGTAATAAAGCCCTGCTTAGTGCCACGGGACAATCCAACAAACGCCGAAACCACAATAAACAGCAGCGTCAGTGCGCCGACCATCACCCAAAAAAGATACTGCGTATTCGCCATGCCTGAATCCTCATCCGTAGCGCGATTTATCTGCTGTTTTATAACATTTTTATGCCGCGCGTGCCCTCACTTCTCCCGCTCTTTCGACGCTTTATGCTGCTTTAGTGCAGCAGGGCTGCAACAGTGACAACGTCCGCGGCTCATGATCATGATGCAGACAGTGTGATGCAGTTAGCAAATGCAGAGGAACGCAGCGAGTAAACAAACGCGCGGATTATAATGATTAAATCAGCTTACCGTTGGGATGTGGCACCCGTAGGCTGACGTGCTGAGACTGGTTTAACATTGCCGATCAGGCGGTGTTAAACAGATGGCCTTAACCCGACTGCCTGACTCAGGCGGAGGAATGTATGAACTGTTTCCGCATCGGCTCTCTGGCTGGCGTGCTGCTGCTCTGCGGCTGCCAGGCACCCACGCCTGATCAGGCTCGTCTGCAGCAGCCTGTTTTTCAGGGTCAAAGCACCCGCACCGTCCCTCAGCTCAGCGACTGTATTTATCGCGGCTGGTCCACCACCAGCGTCATTGCCAGAGATAACACCACCCACACCCAGCCCAACGGCAGCGAGATCAGCGTTTTTACCTGGGAAGATTCGATTTTTGCGGATGTGTCGCCCCGCCGAAAAGGGGCTGAGGTGAAATATTTCACGACTTTCCGGATGGCGCCTCAGGTGATGGCGGACAGACAGGCGATTGTTGAGCGCTGCCTGTAAAGCGTAAGGGGTGACAGCGATGTCGGGAGTGTGCCAGGCTAATGCGCAATTAACCAGGGAGAAACCGATGAGTATTACCCGCATTGACCCGGAACATCGTATGTCCGAAGCCGTGATCCACAACGACACGATCTATTACACCAGTGTGCCTGAGAATCTGGATGCCGACGCAGAAGCGCAGACAGCCAATGCGCTGGCAGTGATTGATGCGATTCTGACACGGCTCGGTAGCGATAAAAGCAAAATCCTTGATGCGACGCTGTTTCTGGTGGATAAGGCCGATTTCCCCGCGATGAACCGCGCATGGGACGCATGGGTCTCTCCAGGTAATGCGCCGGTGCGCTGCACGGTACAGGCCGGGCTGTTGAATCCGAAGTACAAAATCGAAATTAAAATTATCGCTGCACGTTAAAACGCCGGGCGTTATTCCTCTTCGTTTTCTTCATCTTCGTCTTCGAATAGCGCCCGAATCCGTTCGCCCTTGAAATTTTGTCGGATCTCCTGCGCCACCTGGGTGATCGCTTCACCGCTCGACAAACCTCCCGCCATCAATTCCTGAATACGTTCGACGGCCTGCTGCTGCTGCTCATGAGAGAGAGCCGGTATTCCTATAAACATGTTTCACTCCTGCGTTGGGGCAGACAGTATCCCACGCGGAACTAACAGGTGCCAGTCAGGAAAAAATATGGCAGTCTGACCGCCTCTTTGCTCTCTGATTTCTCTGCCCGATGATTGTTGAAACCCTCAGTCTTGATTATACCCCGGATGCGCTGATTCAGCGTTTTGCCCCGATTGCCCATCTGCCCTGGGCGATGCTGCTCTCCTCCGCGCAGGCGAACCACAGCGACAACCGCTTTGATATTCTGACTGCCGATCCCCGCGCCACCCTGGTGACCCGCGGTGCGATGACTACCCTCAGCGACCCGACCGGCACGACCGAATCAACCGCCGATCCCCTGCTGCTGGTGCAGCAGCAGTGTGATGCGCTGGGCGTGACGCCGGCTGCCAGCGATGCCCTGCCGTTTCAGGGCGGTGCGCTGGGCCTGTTTGGTTATGATCTGGGCCGCCGGTTTGAGTCCCTGCCTCAGCAGGCCGCAGCCGATCTCACCACGCCTGACATGGCGGTGGGTATCTATGACTGGGCATTGATTGCCGATCATCATCAGCAGACCCTGACGCTGGTGGCGTTAAAGAACGCGGAAGAACGCGCCGCCTGGCTGGCGCAATGGCCGGCGCGCGAGGCCGTGCCCTTTTCACTGACCAGCCGCTGGCGCTCCAACCTGAGCTATGCAGATTACGCTGCGCGTTTTGCGGCGGTTCAGGCCTATATTCAGGCGGGTGACTGTTATCAGGTTAATCTGGCGCAGCGTTTTCAGGCCGGTTACCAGGGTGATGAGTGGCAGGCGTTCAGTATACTCAATGCGGCTAACCGCGCGCCGTTCAGCGCTTTTCTGCGTCTGCCCGAGAGCGCGATCCTCAGCCTGTCGCCGGAGCGCTTTCTGTCGCTGAATAATAAACAGATCGAAACCCGACCGATCAAAGGTACCCGGCCACGCTGTGACGATCCGATTGCTGATGCGCAACAGGCTGAGTCGCTGCGCCATGCGGAAAAAGATCGGGCCGAAAACCTGATGATTGTCGATTTACTGCGTAACGATATTGGCCGCGTGGCGCTACCCGGCTCGGTCACGGTGCCGGAACTGTTTGTGGTTGAACCCTTCCCCGCCGTGCACCACCTGGTCAGCACGGTGCGGGCGCAGCTGCCTGACACCCTGCAGGCCACCGATCTGCTGCGCGCCTGTTTTCCGGGCGGCTCGATTACCGGTGCGCCCAAGATTCGGGCGATGGAGATTATTGATGAACTGGAGCCGCAGCGGCGCAATGCCTGGTGCGGCAGCATCGGTTATCTCAGCCTGTGTGGCCGGATGGATACCAGCATCACCATTCGCACGCTGATCGCTGAAGGTCAGCAGCTCTACTGTGCGGCGGGCGGCGGGCTTGTTGCAGACAGCGATCCCGAAGCGGAGTATCAGGAAACACTCGATAAAGTCAGCCGGATCTTACCGGCACTGGAACAAACCGGAGGTTCAGTTGGCCCTGACGCTTGATGATTTTCGCAGCCGTTTTCTGTTGCAGCAGCCAGCCCGCAGCACACAATTGCTATCCGGGCGCCATGCGGCGGTGCTGGTGCCGATTGTGGCACGGCCTGAACCCGGTCTGTTGCTGACGCAGCGCTCACACGCCCTGCGCAAACATGCCGGACAGGTCGCTTTTCCCGGCGGGATGCAGGATGACACTGACGCATCGCTCATCGCCACAGCACTGCGTGAAGCACAGGAAGAGGTTGGCATTGAGCCGCATCAGGTCGAGGTATTAGGCGCACTGCCCGCCGTGACCAGCAGCACCGGCTTTCAGGTGACGCCGGTACTGGGGATCATTCCGGCCGATCTGCGATTAACGATTAATCCGGATGAGGTGAGCAGCGCCTTTGAGATGCCGCTGGCCGAGGCTTTGCAGCTCAGCCGCTACAGCGCGCTGGAGGTGCATCGGGCTGGCGTTCGCCACCCGGTCTGGCTGTCGCGCTATCAGGATTATCTGGTGTGGGGCATGACCGCGGGTATTATCCGATCACTGAGTGCTCAGATCGCATTCTGAAACCTTTCTCGTTTTTCTCTCTCCGGCCCGTCAGGTTACTGGCGCGCTGCACTATAATTTTTTCTATAAGTTTTGATAAGTTTATTTCATGCGAAAAGCTGCTCTTTCCTGGTGCATGACCATTACTATGGGCGCCATAAACTGCCCCGGCAGACTGAGAATAATTGTGAGGAGTGTCACCTGTGATTAGTGTTTTTGACATGTTCAAAGTGGGCATCGGCCCCTCAAGTTCGCATACTGTCGGCCCGATGAAAGCAGGTAAACAGTTTGTGGATTTGCTGTGCGAACAGGAAAAGCTGCAGGAGGTCACCCGGATCGCCGTGGATGTTTACGGTTCTCTCTCTCTGACCGGCAAAGGCCATCACACTGATATCGCCATTATTATGGGTCTGGCGGGTGAATCGCCGGATACGGTGGATATCGATGCGATCCCCGCCTTTATTAAAGATGTTGAGCAGCGTGAGCGACTGCTGCTGGCGAAAGGCGCACACGAAGTGGATTTCCCGCGCGAAGGCGGCATGGTATTTCGCAGTGAGAACCTTTCGCTGCATGAAAATGGCCTGCGCCTGCTCGCGTTTGCCGGCGATCTGCTGATCCTGTCAAAAACCTATTACTCCGTTGGCGGCGGTTTCATTGTTGATGAAGAGCATTTCGGACAGTCGGCACTGGATGAAGTCTCTGTGCCCTGGCCGTTCCACTCCGCTAAAGATCTGCTGGCTCACTGTCGTGAAACCGGCCTGTCACTCTCAGGTCTGGTGATGAAAAATGAGCTGGCGCTGCACAGCCGCGATGAGATCCATGCCTATTTCACTAACATCTGGCAGACGATGCAGGCCTGTATCGATCGCGGTCTGAATACCGAAGGCGTGTTGCCAGGGCCACTGCGCGTGCCGCGCCGTGCTGCCTCCCTGCGTCGCCTGCTGACCTCCTCTGACAAGCACTCCAGCGATCCGATGATTGTTATCGACTGGATCAATATGTATGCGCTGGCCGTTAACGAAGAAAACGCCGCGGGAGGCCGCGTGGTGACCGCGCCAACTAACGGTGCCTGCGGTATCGTGCCTGCGGTGCTGGCTTACTACGATCACTTCATTGAACCAGTGACACCCGATATTTTCCTGCGCTATTTCCTCGCCTCTGGCGCCATCGGCGTGCTGTACAAAATGAACGCCTCTATTTCAGGCGCGGAAGTGGGCTGTCAGGGTGAAGTGGGTGTCGCCTGTTCTATGGCGGCGGCCGGTCTGGCTGAACTGCTGGGCGGCAGTCCGGAGCAGGTCTGCGTGGCGGCTGAAATCGGCATGGAACATAACCTTGGACTGACCTGTGACCCGGTAGCCGGTCAGGTTCAGGTGCCCTGCATTGAGCGCAATGCTATCGCCTCGGTTAAAGCGATTAATGCGGCGCGCATGGCACTTAGGCGCACCAGCGAACCCCGCGTCTCGCTGGATAAGGTTATCGAGACAATGTATGAAACCGGCAAAGATATGAACGCCAAATACCGTGAAACTTCGCGTGGCGGTCTGGCGATTAAAGTTCAGTGCGATTAAGCGAAACGATTAACTGACTAAAAAACGTGCAAACGTAATAAAATCCGCATCCTGCGCTATCTCAGCGCAGGTTAAACCGGTAGAGTGATTTCCGCGCAGCCGTCCGGCTTACGCAACTTTCCAGACCCGCTTTTCTGCATTCCGGCCTCAATGTTGATCTGACCGTGCCGATACTCACCCCGTTGTGTTTTGCTTTTTACTGGCTTTTTGGGAAGGTGAATACAGATGTTTATGGCCCAGCAATCTGTTGGACAATTCAGACGCAAGCGTGTGCTGATAGCGCTTTCTATCGCCACCGTGGTGCTGATATTAACCCTGGCCTTTCGCTATATCGAAGAGAAGTCACGTATTGAGCAGCAGGCGATGGATTTCGCCGATAAAGCGATTATGCGGTTTGACCGGATGTTTTCACCGCTTGAGGTTTCAGCCAATAATACGCTGGGTCTGGTCGGCGTTCCCTGTCAGGATGTTCGCTTTCCACTCATCGAAAAAATCTCTTCCCTGCAGACGGTCCGGGCGATCCTGCTGGTGGATAACGACGTGCTCTACTGCTCCAGTATCTACGGGCCGCGCACCATCCCCTTTAGCCAGACTTACCCTGACTTAGCCTTTAACAGTCAGCGCATGACGCTGGCAACCGATGAGTACCTGCTGAAAGGCTCGCCCATTTTACTGCTGTGGACGCCAAAGAGCCTGGATAACCGCTCCGGGATTTTGCAGGTGATCAACATCGAAATGATGAGCAATTATCTGCTGGAGCCGCAGTTGCCCTGGGTGGAACGCGCTGTCTTTAACGTCAACGGGGAGAGCCTGGAGTATGGCAATCCACTGATCGAGCCCACGGTGCCGTCAGAAGACGAAGTGAGCTATGAGCAGGGCTCGCTGCGCTATCCGTTTACGCTTACTCTCTATGGCCCCTCTCCGACCCGCCTGGCGCTGGCGACGCTTCCCTCACAGCTCCCGCTGGCGCTGCTGCTGAGTCTGCTTATGGGTTACATCGTCTGGCTGGCGACCGCAAATCGTATGAGCCTGAGCTGGCAAATCAGTTATGGCATTACGGCCCGTGAGTTTATGGTTTATTGCCAGCCGCTGATCAACACCAAAAGTGGTGAGTGCGACGGTATTGAGTTACTGCTGCGCTGGCATAATCCCCGTCAGGGCTGGATTGCCCCGGATGTCTTTATTCCCCTGGCCGAACGACAGAACCTGATCAAACCGCTGACGCGCTTTGTACTGAATGAGGTGGTGAGTCAGTTACCGCAGTTGCCCGACGATCCCGCGTTCCATATCGCCATTAATGTTGCCGCCAGCCACTTCCGCGACCACGCCATTCTGGAAGATCTGCACAACCTGTGGTGGCCTGCCAATCCGGTGCCGAAACTGGTGGTGGAGCTCACCGAGCGCGATGCCCTGCCGGTCGTGGATCAGTCGGTGATTGCGCAACTGCACGACATCGGTGTCCGGCTGGCGATTGATGATTTTGGCACCGGTCACAGCTCGCTATCCTACCTGAAAGATCTGCAGCCAGATGTGCTGAAAATCGACAAGATTTTCACCGCAGCCATCGGCACTGACGCGATTAATGCCACGGTGACGGATATGGTGATTTCGCTGGCCCAGCGCCTGAATATCAGTCTGGTGGCCGAAGGCGTGGAGACGGCTGAGCAGGCGGCCTATCTGCGCGAACGCGGCGTGGATCATCTTCAGGGCTACTATTTTGCCCGCCCGATGCCGCTGCAGGACTTCCCGGCGTGGCTGGCGCAGCATCAGGCTGATGCCCGCAGGTGACAATCGCCTGAGCCCCGTTTCGTCCTGCCTGATGACCTTACGCCACAGAAAAAAAACAGCCGCGGCAATGAGCCAGCGGCTGTCGGAGAATTCAGCGCGGCCGGTAAACCCGGCAGCGCCTCTGCATCAACGAGAACGATTAGCCCTCTTCATCCTCATCATGCCGTTTATCTTTAGTGACACGCACCAGATCGATACGGTAGTCAGTCGCTTCGATAATCTGGAAGTGCAGCGGAGTAATATCAATTACATCGCCAGGAAGCGGTAACTGCCCTTTCTGCTCAATCAGCAGGCCCGCCAGCGAGGCGTGGTCTTCTGTCGGGTCGACCAGCTCATGGAAGTCGAGCAACTGCTGCAGCGAGTGCAGATCGGTCCCCCCCTTTCACTAACCAGCCATCACCATCCGCAATAATATCGGGCGTTTCATCTTCATCCGGGAATTCACCCGCAATCGCTTCCAGCACGTCCAGCGGCGTAATCAGACCCTGAACCACACCAAACTCATTGGTGACAATCACGAAGCTGCCTTTGGCACGACGCAGCACGCCAAGCAGGTTGATCGGATCCAGCGTCTCCGGCACCACGATAGTCGGTGTATTGGCCGCAAAGGTCGCCACATCCACACCGTGCTCCAGCGCCACCAGCAGCTCTTTGGCTCGCACTACGCCGACAATTTCATCCAGTTCACCCCGACAGACCGGGAACAGGCTGTGTGGCGTATCAAGCAGCTGACCGCGAATCTCATCTACCGGACGATTCGCATCGACCCAGGAGATTTCACCGCGCGGCGTCATGATGCTGCGAATCGAGCGGGAAGCCAGCGTCAGCACGCCATTAATCATATAGCGCTCTTCATCTTTAAACGCTTCCTGCGGCATCGCTTCCGCCAGCGCAGCCTCTTCGCTGCTGCTGGTGTTGCCATTGCTGGCGGTCTGGGCACGGTTGCGGCCCCCCATCAGGCGTAAAATCGCTTCGGCGGTGCGTTCACGCATCGGGCGATTTGACTGATGGCGGATAAAGTTACGACGTGCAACCTGGTTGAACAGCTCAATCAGAATCGAGAAGCCAATCGCCGCATAGAGGTAGCCTTTAGGAATATGGAAACCAAAGCCTTCTGCCACCAGCGACAGACCGATCATCAGCAGGAAGCTCAGACAGAGCACCACCACAGTCGGATGCGCGTTAACAAAGTTGGTTAACGGCTTAGATGCCAGCAGCATCACACCCATCGCAATCACCACGGCGGTCATCATCACCGGCAGGTGGTTCACCATACCCACGGCGGTAATCACAGCATCCAGCGAGAAGACGGCGTCCAGTACCACAATCTGCGTCACAACAGCCCAGAAACTGGCATATCCCCGATTACCGGATCCGTCGAGCTGCCGGTTCTCCAGCCGCTCATGCAGCTCCATGGTCGCTTTAAACAACAGGAACAGACCACCCGCCAGCAGAATTAAATCACGACCGGCAAAGCTGAAACCGCCTACGCTAAAGAGAGGCGTCGTCAGCGTCACCATCCAGGAGATCAGCGACAGCAGACCCAGACGCATGACCAGCGCCAGTGACAGGCCAATCAGGCGTGCTTTATCACGCTGCTTCGGCGGCAGTTTGTCGGCCAGGATGGCAATAAACACCAGGTTATCAATGCCGAGTACGATTTCCAGCACCACGAGCGTCAGTAAACCCGCCCAGATTGAGGGGTCGAATAAAAATTCCATTATTTATGACTCCAGAACAGGGAACAGAACGCGGTGCCGCTTATCAGCGCAGCAAAGCGTGACATGCAGGTAGTCGGGAAAGCGGTGGAAACGCCGTGAGGCGAAGGGTGACGCGCCAGCAGGCGCAAAGAACAGATTAAGCGACGTCGGTGACGATCCATAAAGGTGGGCTGAAGCCCGTTACTCCTGAGTAATAAACAGAACGTTAATGTATCAGGTCGGCGAATTGCGTCAAAAAATTTTCTTATTTTTACAATCTGCCTGACGGATGATCAGGCGCATAAAAAAGAGTTACTGGCCGCTTCACACGATGAATAGCTGACAGACATCACATAATTTATTTTTTCGATCACTAAAATAAATCGCGACTTTACCGCCTTGACGTAGTTAACCCATGTTTTTTCGAGGCTATACCGATAATTCGAATCATCCGGTTAAACAGATCATCAAAGCACTTCAATACAGTTCATTGACTCAGATGAGCATCTCTAGCGAACGGAGGTAGCACGTGACCATTGCGATAGTAATTGGTACACACGGCTGGGCAGCGGAACAACTGCTGAAAACTGCAGAAATGCTGTTGGGCGAGCAGGACAATGTCGGCTGGATAGATTTTGTCCCCGGTGAAAATGCAGAAACGCTGATTGAAAAATATCAGGCACGACTGGCAGAACTTGATACGACGCAGGGAGTCCTGTTTTTAGTTGATACCTGGGGTGGCAGTCCGTTTAATGCGGCCAGTCGCCTCGTGGTCGACAAACCGCAGTATGAGGTCATCGCCGGGGTCAATATCCCGATGCTGGTCGAAACCCTGATGGCGCGCGATGACAATCCCGGTTTTGACGAGCTGGTCGCCGTGGCGGTGGAGACCGGCCGTGAAGGCGTCAAAGCCCTGAAAGCCAAAGAAGAAGCGCCGGCGCCAGCGGCGGTGAAACCGGCCGCTGCGGTGCAACCGGCTAAGCCGATGGCGCCTGGTGACCACATGAAAATCGGGCTGACACGCATTGATGACCGTCTGATTCATGGGCAGGTGGCAACGCGCTGGACCAAAGAGACCAATGTTCAGCGCATTATCGTAGTCAGCGATGAAGTGGCCAACGATCATGTGCGCAAGACTCTGCTGACGCAGGTCGCTCCGCCCGGCGTCACGGCCCATGTGGTGGATGTTGATAAGATGGTGCGGGTGTGGAACAACCCGAAGTATGGTCAGGATCGCGTGATGCTGCTGTTTACCAACCCCACCGATGTACTGCGCGTGGTGGAACAGGGTGTCGATATTAAAACCGTCAACATCGGCGGTATGGCGTTCCGCCAGGGGAAAACTCAGGTCAATAATGCGGTCTCGGTCGATGAAAAAGATATTGCCGCATTCCGCAAACTCCATGAACGCAATATTGAACTGGAAGTGCGTAAAGTTTCCAGTGACCAGAAACTGAAAATGATGGATCTGATTGCAAAAGTTAACGCGTAACAGAAGCACTTATGCGCCTGCGTTTCCGGGCTCCTGGTTATCCTGCTGAGGACAAGAAGTATGATGGAAATAACCTCGCTACAAATTATTTTGATTTTTATTGTCGCCTGTATTGCCGGTATGGGGTCGATTCTGGATGAGTTCCAGTTTCACCGTCCCCTGGTGGCCTGTACCCTGATTGGTATGGTGCTGGGTGATATGAAAACCGGCATTATTATCGGCGGTACGCTGGAGATGATTGCGCTGGGCTGGATGAACATCGGTGCCGCCGTTGCGCCTGATGCCGCCCTCGCCTCCATTATCTCGACCATCCTGGTTATCGCTGGCGGTCAAAGTGTGGGTGCCGGTATTGCGCTGGCGATTCCGCTGGCCGCCGCCGGACAGGTACTGACCATTATCGTGCGTACGCTGACCGTCGCCTTCCAGCATGCGGCTGACAAAGCCGCAGAGAAAGGTAATCTCACGGCCATCTCCTGGATCCACGTCTCTGCCCTGCTGTTACAGGCGATGCGTATCGCTATCCCGGCGCTGATTGTGGCGATTTCGGTCGGCACCAGTGCGGTTCACGCCTTACTCAGCTCTATTCCGGACGTGGTGACCAACGGCCTGAATATCGCCGGTGGCATGATTGTGGTGGTCGGTTATGCGATGGTCATCAACATGATGCGCGCAGGCTACCTGATGCCGTTCTTTTACCTGGGCTTCGTCACCGCGGCCTTCACCAACTTTAACCTGGTGGCGCTGGGCGTCATTGGCGTGGTCATGGCGGTGCTCTACATTCAGCTCAGCCCGAAATACAACCGTGTGGCGGGAGCACCAACAGGTGCTGCGACCGCAAACGATCTTGATAACGAACTCGATTAAGGAACAGGTGAGCACATGGTTGATATTACGAAAGTCGAAAAGAAACTGACACCCGGTGATGTTCGCGCCGTCTTTCTGCGCTCTAACCTGTTCCAGGGTTCATGGAACTTTGAACGCATGCAGGCGCTGGGCTTCTGCTTCTCAATGGTGCCGGTGATCCGCCGTCTCTATCCTGAGAACAATGATGATCGTAAGCAGGCGATCAAGCGTCATCTGGAGTTCTTTAATACCCATCCTTATGTGGCCGCGCCGGTTCTGGGCGTGACTATGGCGATGGAAGAGCAGCGTGCTAACGGCGCCCCGATCGACGATGGCGCGATTAACGGCCTTAAAGTCGGCCTGATGGGACCGCTGGCCGGTGTTGGCGACCCGATCTTCTGGGGTACGGTGCGCCCGGTGTTTGCCGCGCTGGGAGCCGGTATCGCCATGAGTGGCAGTCTGCTGGGTCCGCTGCTCTTCTTTGTGCTGTTTAACCTGGCACGTCTGCTGACCCGCTACTACGGCGTGGCCTATGGCTATCGCAAAGGGATCGATATCGTCAGTGATATGGGCGGCGGTTTCCTGCAGAAACTCACGGAGGGGGGCGTCGATTCTCGGCCTGTTTGTCATGGGGGGCGCTGGTCAACAAGTGGACACACGTAAACATCCCGCTGGTGGTGTCACGTATTACCGACTCGACCGGTAAAACCACCGTCACCACCGTACAGTCGATCCTCGATCAGCTGATGCCGGGCGTGGTGCCGCTGCTGCTGACCTTTGGCTGTATGTGGCTGTTACGCCGTAAAGTGAACGCGCTGTGGATTATCGTCGGCTTCTTTGCCATCGGTATCTTTGGTTACTGGATCGGCCTGCTCGGTCTGTAATTTCACCCGGCCGGGAGCCTGCGCTCCCGGCTTTTAAGCGTGGTGAGCTGAGCCACAACCGGCTGAGCTCACCCTGTTTGAGGTAGCTGTGATGTCATTAACCGATGCGCTGATTGCGTGTTGTATTGCCGCCCTGATGGGGTTTGCCATTTATCATGAGGCGATTCTGCCGCGTCGCCACGGCCCGACCCGCTTACGGGTTGCGCTGCGAAGGCAGCATAAGCTGGATAGCCTGATTTTCATCGGCCTGCTGCTGATCCTGCTGTGGAACAACGTCAGTCATCACGGCCCGCAGCTCACCACCTCACTGCTGATGGTGCTTAGTTTTCTGGCGTTCTGGTTATTCTGGCTGCGAAAGCCAACGCTGCTGATGAAAAGTGAGGGGTTGTTTTACGCCGGTGTCTGGATCGATTACCGGCGAATTCAGGGCATGAATCTCTCTGAGGATGGCATTCTCGTGATTCAGCTGGAACAGCGTCGGCTGCTGATCGCGGTGCAGCAACTCGACGATCTGGAGCGCATCTATAACACCCTGGTCGAGGCGCGCTAGTCGCGCTGCCACACAGTCAGGGTAAAGTCTGCGTCGCAGCTGAACTGCTCGCTCTGCTGCAGGGTCTGCCAGACCTCTTCACGCGCCCGCCAGGCGAACGGCGTCATCTGAAGCAGGGTCGTCGCGGCTGTGCCGGTTAATGCCATCGGGTAACGCAGCGCATGCTGCTCCACCTGGTGGAATCCGGGATACGCTTTCTGCTCCGGCACATGCAACTGCACTTCGCGGTAAATCAGCGCCTTGAACTGCTGCAGATGATGCGGGCCCGGTGTCACGGTCAGTACCAGGCCACCCGGCTTCAGCACGCGCGCCAGTTCCGCTTCATTGCAGGGTGCGTAGATTCGGACAACCGCATCCAGGGCGTGATCGGCAAAGGGTAAGCGCTGGCTGGAAGCGACGCAGAAGCGCACCGCCGGATAGCGCTTTGCTGCCAGCCGGATCGCCATTCTGGCGACATCCAGCCCATAGACCTGCCCGGCCTCGCCTGCTGCGTCAGCCAGTGCGGCGGTGTAGTAACCTTCGCCACAGCCGATATCCAGGATTTTGCACTCCGGCTGGCTCAGCGCGGGCGCAAGCAGGCTGACGACCCGATCACGCAGCGGCTGGTAGTAGCCTGCCTCAAGAAATTCGCGTCGTGCCTGCATCATCTCTGCACTGTCACCCGGTTCACGCGACCGTTTATGCTGAACGGGCAGCAGATTGACATACCCTTCTTTCGCCTGGTCAAACTGATGGCGATTCTCGCAGCACCAGCTGCGCGAAGTAAAGGCGAGAGGAGAGTGACAAAGAGGGCAAATCAGGGACATAGGGTGCTCCGGCATCAGATAACGCGGCGCAGTGTAACCTTAACGTTTACGCATCGGAAGCATAAAGAAAGCCCCGGCTGAGAAGCCAGGGCTTTGAGATTTCATGTCAGGGTGCAATGCACCGAGGCGGAGTTGAATCAGATAGCCGTAACGTTAACGGCTGCCGGGCCTTTCTGGCCGTCCTGAATTTCGAACTCAACGCTCTGGCCTTCAGCCAGGGTTTTGAAACCATTGCCCTGAATAGCGGAGAAGTGAACGAACACATCTTTGCTACCGTCAGCAGGGGTGATAAAACCAAAACCTTTAGACTCGTTGAACCACTTAACCTGACCTTTAATCTTTGCCATTTTGCAAATTCCTTTAGATGTTTATTTAGCCCGAAGGCTGTCGTACAGAAAAACCAGAGACATTACTGCATGAGGCACTAATTAAGGTTCGGCAAGGAAGCGGTATTCAACGTCAACGTCTTTACTCGTTCTTCTTTACAGACTTCTTTACAGAAGATGCCATGCATAAACAGAACTGTACCTCGTTTAACTCAGGATTTGTTATCACATATCCTAAAAACAATGGCAAGCCATTTTTAAGGGCCTCAGCCAGCCTGCGCACATAATTGCCAGAAGGCTCACATTGCCTGTTCTGTGGCGCTTACAAATGCCGATGCAAATTAAGCACGCTCTCCGGCCAGACCCCTCTCCGGCCTCTGTTGTCGGGTCTAACCCAATGGATACCATAAGAAATTAATATTTCACAAATATGGCAATAACAGAATGAATAAGCGAAGCGCGAAAAGTTGAAAATATCAATAATCCGGCTTCAATCCTGTACAGCGCCTTTTATTTCGTACAGATAACACTTTTTTTGCACCAAAAGCAGGAGCCAGACAGTCGTCCTGCTCCAAATAAAAGCATTGAGCCCGATTTTACTTATTAAGAATTTAACTTTTGATTTGAAAAATTGATATCAGATAATAAAAACGGGCTTTTGTTTTAACTCTGATGTTTTAGGATAATTCCTGGGTATCCTTATTCAGCCCGCGGCTTTCGCCTATTCGCCACGGTGCGAAACCGCCCTTTTGCTCGTTTGCCCGCAGCAGCGCATCCGCCAGTTCTTTGGTTGGTGCATCAAGCGACTCATCGGCCAGTTCGAACACGCCCCAGTGGATGGGCAGCGTCAGTGGCCTGCCTGCTGCCTGCCACAGCGCCACCGCCTGATCGGGATTCATATGTTGGCCCGCCATGAACCATTCAGGTGCATAAGCGCCAATCGGCAAAGCCGCCAGGCTGAACTGGCCGAGTCGGGCAGCAATCTCCGGCAGGCTATCGCTGTAGCCGCTGTCGCCTGAGAACCAGAAGCGCACGGAGGCAGAACGCACGACCCAGCCGCACCAGAGCGAACGGTTTCGATCGCGCGGCGTTCGCATACTCCAGTGACGTGCCGGCACCGCATCAAAACAGAGGTCGCCGACAGTAAACTGTTGCCACCAGTCGAGCTGATGGACCTGTTTCACGCCCCGCGCCCTGCACCATTTTTCCAGGCCCAGCGGCACAATGAAGGTCGCCTGCGGAAAACGCCGGACGATCGCTTTAACCGTCGGCCGATCAAGATGATCGTAATGGTTATGTGAAATAAGCACGACATCCAGACGCGGCAGATCAGCGATGCTAAGCGGTGCTGGCGTTTTTCGCTGCGGCCCGGCAAAAGAGAGTGGCGAGGCGCGTGACGAGAGTGCGGGATCGATCAGGATATATTGCTGGTTCAGTCGCAGCAGCACGGCGGCATGTCCCAGCCACCAGATGCGATCGTCACTGCCGCTGATATCAGCGGGCTGCCACCACTGTTCGGTGAAAGCCCTGTAGCCCTGCTGCGGTGGCAGCGGCAGTCCCTGTGCTTTGCGCTCCCTGCGCCAGCGCTGCAGATCGCCCGGCTTGCGCCGTTCCGGTTCAGGATTGCAGAATCCCTCGGGCGTGTGATGCGCTTTGCTGCTGTCATACCACGGATTTTTCCAGACCATCCCGCCTCTCTGCTGTGATTATCGTTCCGGAATCAACCGGATAAAGTCGCGTTTCTCGCGTTCGTCATCGGTTTTTTTACTCTCTGCCCCTGGCTGCATCTCAATCAGACGGCGCAGCAGCTGATTCTGTTTCTTCTGCTCTTCCAGCAAAGATTCCAGTAAGCGGATTTGCTCACCGGCGCGCACGCTGGCGCGGTTGACAAAGAACCAGGCGATAAACGCCACAATCAAAATAATGACCAGCAGGCCATAGCTGACCAGTGGGCCCGAATTTGCGGCTAACTCATTCATAACTGCCTCGTAAAACTAAGTGGAAACGCCAGAACATGGCAACCGCCCATTCTACCTGTCGCAATCGCAAAAGATAATGGGGTTAACATCAATGCAGAATTTGCCGTTTCAGTTATCTCTGATCGATCCCACCAGAAAAGCGAGGCATGCTGATATCATCATAACCGGCGGCACCAGGTGGAGCGCTGAGTTATCTTTCACAAGGAGACATAATGAAACTGTTTATTCGTACGGTAGGCTTGCTGGCGGTGATCTGGCTGGCGATGCTGTTTACCGGCTATGGCGTATTAACCGGCAGTACTAAAAATGCCGCCGGCCTTGGCCTGCAGTGCAGCTATCTGACCGCTCGCGGTGTGATCAGTGCGCAGTATCTGCATACTGACAGTGGCGTGGTGGGCGTGACTGATTGTCCGTTGCTGAAGAAAAGCGGAGAAGTGATCGATAATTAACAAAACAGCGGGCCACATGGCCCGCTGTTTTCAGAACGGATAGTCGTGATAGCCCATCTCTGAGGAGAGCGTACGCGCCGCCCGATGCAGCATGGCCACGTAATCCTGGCGGGCATCTTCTGAAAAGCGAATGGTGGGAAAAGAGATACTCAGTCCCGCAATCACCACGCCAAAACGGTCAAACACCGGCACAGCGAGGCAGCGTAAGCCCTCTTCCTGCTCTTCGTTATCTTCACCATAGCCCTGCGTTCTTACCTGATCCAGCGCCGTAATCAACGCCTCCGCGCTTAACAGCGTATTGGCCGTGCTCCGTTTGAATTCGACATCCCGCAGGATCTCCTCAACTTCGCTGCGATCGCGCCAGGCGAGCAGAACTTTTCCAATCGCGGTGGTATGCAGCGGATTACGACGGCCAATGCGCGAATACATACGCAGGTTGTAGAGGGAGTCGATTTTGTGGATGTAGACAATACTGTCCTCTTCCAGCGCCCCCCAGGTGAATGGTCTCTTTGGTCAGACGCGAAAGCTCACGCATCTGCACATCCGCACTGCGGATTAAATCGACGTTCTGCAGCGCTTTAGCGCCCAGTTCAAACAGCTTCAGTGTCAGTGAGTACTTCTCGCTCTCACCTTCCTGCGTGACATAACCCAGCGACTTCATGGTCTGCAGGAAACGGTAAACGGTGCTTTTTGACATCATCACGCGCTGCGCGAGCTCAGTAATACCGTGATCGCGCTCTTCACCCAGCGCCTGCAGAATGCCGAACACTTTAAGTACCGAAGAGACGGAATCGGGCTGTTTATCATTTTCAGCAGAGGACATCGCGCACCTTGTTAAACCTGTTTCAAAAAAAATGGAACGGACTGTCAGTATAGAGTGAGGCATACGAAGGCAGCAATGCTTTAACCATTACGTCATATTTAAAGACAGTTTTTTATCCGTCAGATCGCTGCATTTCAGCGTTAATTTCATTAGCATGATGATATTCACCCTCTTTAGTAATTAACTTATGACACTCTCTCCTCCTCAGGATGGATTACCCGCGCGTCAGCGCTATATGGCAATCGTCACCATCGCGCTGGGTCTGACCATGGCGGTGCTGGATGGCGCGATAGCCAATGTCGCCCTGCCCACTATCTCGCGCGAACTGAATGCCAGCCCGGCGCAGTCGATCTGGATAGTGAACGCCTATCAGATTGCGATTATCGTCTCGCTGCTGTCGCTCTCCTTTCTGGGCGACATGCTGGGTTATCGCCGCGTCTATCAGGCGGGCCTGGCGCTGTTTATTGCCACTTCGCTGTTCTGCGCCTTCTCCACCACCCTGACCATGCTGACTTTCGCCCGCGTGCTGCAGGGATTAGGAGGTGCAGCGCTGATGAGTGTGAATACCGCGCTGATACGCATTATCTATCCGCAGCGTCATCTGGGACGCGGCATGGCGATCAACTCGCTGGTCGTGGCGGTTTCAACCGCGGCAGGCCCGACGGTCGCCGCAGCGATTCTTTCGGTGGCAAGCTGGAAGTGGCTGTTTCTGATTAACGTCCCGCTGGGTGCCATTGCGCTCTGGCTGGCGCTGCGCACGCTGCCTGATAATCCGCAGAAAGCGACGGCGCAGAAATTTGATGTTCCCAGCGCGATCATGAACGCCCTGTTCTTTGGTCTGATCATCTCTGCGCTGAGCGGGTTTGCACAGGGACAGAGTCATCTGCTGGTGCTGTCGGAGGTCATTGCTCTGCTGGTTGTGGGCTGGTTCTTTATTCGTCGTCAGTTAAACATGGCGGTGCCGCTGCTGCCGGTTGATCTGCTGCGTATCCCGATTTTCAGCCTGTCGATGGGAACGTCGGTCTGTTCGTTCTGCGCGCAGATGCTGGCGATGGTGTCGCTGCCCTTCTTTCTGCAAAACGTCCTGCAGCGTGATGAGGTGGCAACCGGTTTACTGCTGACGCCCTGGCCGCTGGCAACCATGGTATTTGCGCCGATTGCCGGCCGGCTGATTGAACGGGTGCATGCCGGGCTGCTGGGCGGCATCGGGCTGGCCATGTTCGCCCTGGGGCTGTTTCTGCTCGCCTGGCTGCCGGCCAACCCGGGTGATGGCGACATTATCTGGCGTATGATGCTGTGCGGTGCCGGTTTTGGACTGTTTCAGTCACCCAACAACCACACTATTGTCACCTCTGCTCCGCGTCATCGCAGCGGCGGCGCCAGCGGCATGCTGGGCACCGCGCGCCTGCTGGGCCAGAGTATGGGTGCTGCACTGGTCGCGCTGATGTTTAATCTGTTTGATGAACGCGGGACGCACGCTTCGCTGCTGCTGGCGGGCAGCTTTGCCGCCGTGGCCGCGCTGGTCAGTGTGTCACGGATGACGCAGACCCGCGCCTGATGGCAGAAACAGAAAAGGCGACCACCTGACAGAGTGTGACCCGATTCGCTGTAAGGCCGAGCCTTCACAGGGAACCCGGTCAGATCGGAAAGACTTCTGTCATCCATGACGGTCGGCCCGCACCATCCATGGCGCGGGACGCTTTCCTCCTCTGCCCGGGTTCCCTGCATGTTGGGCTAAGATATTGCTGTCAGATTCAGTCTGATTATGGTTTCTAAACAGAAAAGGCGACCCAGGGTCGCCTTTTTTTGCTCTGCTTAACGCTACTTCAGATACTGACCGCTACGCAGTGCTTCAATACGCTTATCTAACGGCGGATGCGACATAAACAGCTCGCTGAACGATTTGCCTTTACCGTTGATACAGAACGCCATCATGCTGCTCGGCTCCTGCGGTTCGTAGCTGGTTTTCAGGCGCTGTAACGCCGCAATCATCTTCTCACGACCTACCAGCTTCGCTGAACCGGCATCGGCATGGAACTCACGGTGACGCGAGAACCACATGGTGATGATGCTGGCGAGAATACCAAACACCAGTTCCAGCACCATCGACACCGCAAAGTAGACCAGCGGGTTGCCGTTGCTGCTCTCCTCACCATCGCGGTTGCCGGACATAAAGCCCGCCGCGATCTGCGCCAGAATACGTGAAACGAAAATCACAAAGGTGTTCACCACACCCTGGATCAGCGTCATGGTGATCATGTCGCCGTTGGCGATGTGTGACACTTCGTGTGCCAGCACCGCTTCCGCTTCATCACGGCTCATGTTCTGCAGCAGACCGGTTGAGACAGCAACCAGTGAGGCGTTACGCCGTGCGCCAGTCGCAAAGGCGTTGATGTCAGGTGCGTGATAGATCGCCACCTGTGGCATCGCAATACCCGCCTGCTGTGCCTGACGGCCAATTGTATCCACCAGCCAGCGCTCGGTTTCGTTGCGTGGCTGTTCAATCACTTCACCGCCAACCGATCGCAGTGCCATCCACTTCGACATCAGCAGTGAAACAAACGCACCGCCGAAGCCAAACAGGCCTGCCATGATCATCAGGCCCTGAACACTGCTTGACTGGATCCCTGTCAGGCTGAGAATCAGCCCGAATACCAACATCACAGCCAGGTTGGTCATCAGGAAAAGAGCAATACGCATCATTTTTGTTAATCTTCCTCAGTAGTTCACGCGCCTATACGCGGATCCATATCCTATGGGCATTGGGCTGCTTTTCAAGCAACCTTAACGTTTAAGTGCCTAAAAAAGACATAACTTTACATTCTGACACGCCTGATGAGGAGCCCAGCCTTCAGGCACCTTCACCAGCGCTAATCATTGCTTACTGGAAACTTTTCTGAGTACAAAAAAAAGCACCGCTGAGCGGTGCTTTTTCTGGCAACAGCGGATTATTTAGCCGCTGGCGCCTCTGGCTGGGATTTCTCCAGCTGCGCAAGATCGTTAGCGATCTTCACCGTCTCATCAAGATAGGGATCCGGCTCTTTATAATCTTTCGGCAACTCATCCAGGTTTTTCAGCGGTTTTTTGCCTTCGGCCTGATAGCGCGCGTTGATCCGCTCCAGACGAGACGCATCATCTTCGTGGTTCTCTTTCTCGCGCTGAGCGAGATTAAGCGACACGATGTTGCGCTTATCTTTCAGGGCATTGTAACGGGCAATGTCCTTCATGATGTACTGGAACTCGCGATCCTGAGCTATGCGGTCAGCATGCTGCTTAGTCAGCTGCACTACCAGCGGTTTCACATCACCGGTTTTGACATAGGTCGCCGCTTTGATGCTGTCCCACGGCAGTGCGTTATCTTCAAATTTCTCACCGGTTTCAGCCGCTTCAACGCCGGTTGGCATCAGCAGATCCGGCGTGACGCCTTTACGCTGTGTACTGCCGCCGTTAATGCGATAGAACTTCTGAATGGTGTAAGAAACGGAGCCTAACGCAGGCCACTCCGGACGCAGCATCTGATCGTAAATGCGGTTCAGAGAGCGATACTGCTGAACGGTGCCTTTACCAAAGGTTGGCTCGCCAACAATCACCGCGCGACCGTAATCCTGCATCGCGGCAGCAAAGATCTCAGAAGCTGAGGCGCTGAAACGATCGACCAGCACCACCAGCGGTCCTTTGTAGTAGACAACGCCGTCGTTATCGCTGTCTTCACGAATCCGACCATTGTTGTCGCGTACCTGAACTACCGGACCACTCGGAATAAACAGACCTGAAAGCGAGACTGCTTCGGTCAGCGCGCCACCGCCGTTGGTACGCAGATCGATTACCACACTGTCGACGTTCTGTTTCTGCAGTTTCTGCAGCTGTACTTTCACGTCGTCGGTGAGGCCGACATAGAAACCAGGAATATCGAGCACGCCCACTTTCTGCTTGCCGACATTTTTGATGGTCAATTTAACCGCGCGATCTTCCAGACGGATTTTCTCACGCGTCAGCGTCACAGTACGGGTTTTAGTACCCTTACCGGCTGGCAGAACTTCCAGGCGCACTTTGCTGCCCTTAGGTCCTTTAATTTTTGCCACGACATCATCCAGACGCCAGCCGATCACATCTTCCATCGGCTTGCCTGGCTGACCCACACCGACGATGCGATCGCCAACGGTAATGGCTTTGCTCTTCGCGGCCGGGCCGCCTGCGACCATCGAGTTGATCACCGTATAGTCGTCATCCATCTGCAGAACCGCACCGATGCCTTCCAGTGACAGGCTCATCTCGGTGTTGAACTGCTCGGTGTTACGCGGCGACAGATAGCTGGTGTGCGGATCGATTTCGCGGGCAAAAGCGTTCATCACCAGCTGGAAAACATCTTCACCGTTGCTCTGGGCCAGACGACGGATAGCGAAGTTGTAACGCTTAGTCAGAACGTCGCGGATCTCGTTATCATCTTTACCCGCCAGCTTCAGACTCAGCTGATCATATTTGACCTTGGCATCCCACAGCGCATTCAGTTCAGACTGATCTTTTGGCCAGGGTGCTTTCGCGCGGTCAATGTCGATAGTGTCATTGCCGCTGAAATTCATCGGACGAGCCAGCACCGTCAGCGCATATTGATAGCGCTCAAAACGGCGTTTCTGCGCCAGATTATAAATATCGTAAAAGAGATCCAGCTTGCCACTGCGCAGCTCATCGCCGACGGTGGTTTTTTTGCTGGCAAACTGCGCCACATCTGACGCCAGCAGCACATTGTGGCTGTAGTCGAGCATGTTCAGATAGCGATCAAAAATTTTCGCTGAAAAGTTCTGATCCAGGTCGAACTGGCGATAGTGGGAACGGGTAAAGCGCGAGGTTACGCGCTCACTGACCGTCGGATCCTGCGGATCTTCGTGAAGCTGGGGAATCTGATCGGCACGGGTAATGTTCTCCGCGCCGAAGGTTGGGCCTGCTAATAGCAGGCCCGCAATAAGTCCAACTTTAAAAAGGGTGTTCATGCCGGGGTTAGCCTCCGTTTCAGAACTGCAAGTGTTCTGCGCGCACAATCATTGCCATGCCGGAAGCGAGCTGGACCCGAACGCCGTCTTTTGATACTTCAAGAACGGTAGCGTCCATCGCACTTTTGCCTGCTTTAACTTTAATACTCTGGCCGGGTTGCAAAGTTGAGGTATCAGTGATGGGTCGGGCTTCCTGCTCCGGACGTGGGGCTGGCTTGCGATGCTGTGAGGCGGTCGCACGCGGTGCAGTGGTCTGCGGACGCGGTTTACGCGCGGCTTCGCCTTCTGCAGGCTTACGTGCCGCGGGCTTGCGTGGACGACGCGGTGCCGCGCCCTCTTCGCTTTCGCCTGCTTCACGACGCGCGGCGCGCTGCTGGTCACGCTGCGCCTGGACGCGTGCTTTCGCTTCTTCCAGTTGCTTGCGTGCATGCTCAACGTGTTGCTCATCCAGCACGCCACAGGCGTTACCGTCGAGATCGACACGGATAGCACCGGCTTTGATGCCGTACAGATAACGCCAGCTTGACGTATAGAGACGCAGCGCGGAACGCAGCTGTGTTTTGCTCAGACCCATTTCGCCCTGAACACGCTCGACCAGATCCTGAAAGATACCGATTTTGAGCGGACGCGCTTCACCTTCAGCGCTAAAGCAGTGCGGAAAGCGCTCCGCCAGAAAAGTGATGACTTCTTTACTGCTATTCAACTTAGGTTGATTTTCCATGAAATTTCCTGATTACAACGGGTTTGCCGACCAGCGCAGGCATGAACAGGCGACATTATAATGACAACATCGCTAAATGCCATGTGATCCAGTCGATTAGCTGCGCGTCAGCTGCAGATATTTTTCTAAGTCGCTGTTCGCAAGCACTTCACAAAGCCCATCAGTCAGTGTGACCAGCCCCGATTCGTCGTCGCTGTCAAAGCGATTGTACGCCACGCTGTCGATGTCCAGCACCCCAACCACAGTGCCATTCACTTTCAGAGGAATCACAATCTCAGCATTGCTGGCAGCGTCACAGGCGATGTGGCCCGGGAAGGCATGCACATCATCTACGCGTTGCACTTTTTCTTCTGCCAGCGCCGTGCCACACACACCTTTACCGACCGGAATGCGCACACAGGCGATTTTGCCCTGGAACGGGCCCAGCACCAGCGTATTCGCTTCCGTCAGCAGGTAGAAACCTGCCCAGTTCACGCCATCGAGACGTTCGTACAGCAGCGCGCTAAAGTTTCCCATCGCGGCGAGGAACGCCGTTTCTCCCGCCAGTAAGGCGCGCATATCGCGATTCAAATCGGCGTAAAAGGCAGTTTTGTTCATTATTCAACCGTTACCAATGACATCTGAACGGGGCATTAAAGACCGTTCGTTAAAAATAAGTTTTAAATATCCAGAGCCACAAGGTGAATCATAGCGTTAGTTGCTATACCCTTAGCATTCTGTGGATCGAAGCGTGATGCCCGAGACAGGCACACAGACAATGTCTTTATGACCGATATCTGTTACTTCTGAAGAGCGAAGATTGCATCACCCTATGAAAATTCACGCTATCAGCCAGACATTGCCTCACGCACGTTATCAGCGTTGCCCGCAATGCGATACCCTTTTTTCCTTACCGGATGTGAAATCGCATCAGTCGGCACATTGCCCACGCTGTAACGCCGAAATTCTCAGTGGTCGTGACTGGCCGATGACCCGTCTTATGGCGATGGCCGCCACCATGATTGTGTTAATGCCCTTTGCTTTCTCCCTGCCGCTGGTAGATATCCGGCTGCTTGGCATGCGCATCAATGCCAGCGTACTGGAAGGCATCATCCAGATGACCCAGCAGGGTGATGTACTGACGGCCTCAATGGTGGCGTTCTGCACCATCGGCGCGCCGGTGACGCTGGTGGCGGGTATCTGTTATCTCGGTATCGGCCACCGGCTCGGCATGAACCTGCGTCCCGTGCTGCTGATGCTGGAGAAGCTGAAAGAGTGGGTGATGCTCGATATCTATCTGATCGGCATCGCCGTGGCGTCAATTAAAGTGCAGGACTATGCTTCGCTTGAGATTGGCTACGGGCTGGCGGCTTACATCGCCCTGACGGTGCTGAGCGTGCTGACACTGATCCATCTGAATATGGAGCAGCTGTGGGAGCATTTCTACCCACAGACGCCTGGCAATATGGCCCGTGACGATATGCAGGTCTGCCTGAACTGTCACAACACCAGCATACCCGATGAACGTGGCCGCTGCCCGCGTTGTCACACGCCGCTCGACTTCCGACGCCGCCACAGCCTGCAGAAATCCTGGGCCGCGCTCATCGCATCAATTGTGCTGTTAATCCCCGCGAATCTGATGCCGATCTCCGTGGTCTATCTTAATGGCTCACGGCGTGAGGACACCATCTTCTCCGGCATCCTGGGGCTGGGCGAAGGCAATATTCCGGTGGCGGCGATTGTTTTTATCGCCAGTATTCTGGTGCCGTTTATCAAGGTGCTGGTGATGCTGACTCTGCTGATCAGCATTCATTTTCGCTGTGAACAGGGGCTGAGAACCCGCATCCGCTTGCTGCGGTTTGTCACCTGGGTTGGCCGCTGGTCAATGCTCGATCTGTTTGTCATTTCGTTAACCATGTCGCTGGTCAACCGTGATCAGCTGCTGGCTTTTACCATGGGACCGGCGGCGCTGTTTTTTGGCGCGGCCGTCATCCTGACCATTATGTCTGTTGAGTGGCTGGACAGCCGCCTGCTCTGGGATGCACATGCAACAGGAAACGCCGACTACACCGACTAACGCAACGCTGCGCAATAAGCGCAAAATTTCGCCCTTCTGGCTGCTGCCGATTATTGCGATGCTGATCGCCTGCTGGCTGCTCTGGACCAATTATCAGGAGCGCGGCACCACCATCACCATCAATTTCCAGACGGCGGATGGTATCGTGCCGGGTCGCACCCCGATCCGCTATCAGGGCGTGGAAGTGGGCACCGTGCAGGGCATTAATCTCAGTGATGATTATCGCAGCATTCAGATTAAAGCCAGCATAAAGAGCGACATGCGCGATGCGCTGCGTGAAGATACGCAGTTCTGGCTGGTGACGCCTAAAGCCTCGCTGGCGGGTGTGTCGGGGCTGGATGCGCTGGTCGGTGGTAACTACATCGGGATGATGCCAGGTAAAGGTAAACCCAGCGAGTCATTTACCGCGCTGGATACGCAGCCTAAATATCGGGTGAATACCGGCGAATTGATGATCCATCTGCATGCGCCCGATCTCGGCTCGCTCAACACCGGCTCGCTGGTCTATTACCGCAAAATTCCGGTTGGCCGGGTCTATGACTACAGCATTAACAGCAAATCCGATGGCGTGTCGATTGATGTGCTGATTGACCGTCGCTTTATCAATCTGGTGAAAACCAACAGCCGTTTCTGGAATGTGTCAGGCATGAATGCTGACGTCAGCCTGAGCGGGGCTAAAGTGCAGCTGGAGAGTCTGGCGGCGCTGGTCAATGGCGCGATCGCGTTTGACTCACCACAGGGTGCGGAAACGGCCAAAGCTGAGCAGAATTACCGGCTTTACCCCGATCTGGCACATAGTCAGCGCGGCGTGCAGATCACACTGGATCTGCCTAACGGCAACAATCTCAAGGCGGGCAGCACCCCGCTGATGTATCAGGGACTGGAAGTCGGCACGCTGACCAAACTGAACCTGCAGGATGGCGGCAAGGTCACCGGCGAACTGACCATCGATCCCTCTGTTGTCGGTCTGATGCGCAGCGGCACCCGCATTGAGATGCACAGTCCGAAAATCAGCCTGACGGATACCAGCCTCAGCGCGCTACTGACCGGCAACACGCTGGAACTGGTGCCAGGTGAAGGCGAGCCGCAGCAGCACTACACCGTGCTGGCGTCCAATGAGACTCTGCTGCAGAAGCCCAATGTGCTGACGGTAAAACTCAGCGCGCCAGAGAGCTATGGTATCGATCAGGGCCAGCCGCTGATGCTGCACGGCATGCAGATTGGTCAGGTGATGTCGCGTACGCTGGATGAAAATGGCGTGAATTTCGTGGTGGCGGTCAATCCTGAAAATCGCAATCTGGTGCATGGCGACAGCAAATTTATCGTTAACAGTCGGCTGGATGTGAAGTTCGGTCTTGATGGCATGCAGGTATTAGGTGCCAGCGCCCGTGAATGGGTGGATGGCGGTATCCGGCTGGATCCGGGCAAAAAAGGGTGAGCCAAAAAGTGCCTATCCGCTGTTTGCCGATGCTGAAAAAGCGGAAGAAGGCATTACCGGCGATGGCCCTTCTACCACGCTGATGCTGACCGCCAACAGTCTGCCTGACGTGCAGGCCGGCTCTGTCGTGCTTTACCGCAAATTTCAGGTGGGTGAGATTGTCAAAGTCACGCCGCGCGCTGACGCCTTTGATATTGCGGTACATATTCAGCCGGAATATCGCAAGCTGCTGACCAGCGAAAGCGTGTTCTGGGCTGAGGGTGGCGCACGCGTCAGCCTTAACGGCAGCGGCCTGACGGTGCAGGCATCGCCGCTTAACCGCGCGCTGAAAGGCGCGATCAGTTTCGACAATATGAGTGGTGCGCAGTCGGCCAAAGGGGCCAAACGCGTCCTCTATCCGTCTGAAACCGCCGCCCGCGCGGTGGGTAGCCAGATTACGCTGCACACCTATGACGCCAGCAAGCTCTCTGCCGGGATGCCGATTCGTTACCTGGGTATTAATGTCGGCCAGGTGGAGTCACTGTCGTTAAGCAAAGATAACAATCAGGTGGTGGCGAAAGCGGTGCTCTATCCGGAGTATGTCAACGATTTCGCCCGTCTCGGCAGCCGTTTCTCGGTGGTCTCACCGGAGATTTCCGCTACCGGCGTGAATCATCTGGAAACCCTGTTGCAGCCTTACGTCAACGTGGATCCCGGTAAAGGTGGCGCCGCGCGCACGTTTGAGCTGCAGGAGAGCACCATTACCGACTCCCGCTACCTTAATGGCCTGAACATTTATGTTGATGCCACTGAGGCCGGTTCACTGTCGCTGGGTACGCCGGTGCTGTTCCGTGGTGTGGAAGTGGGTACCGTGACCGGCACCTCATTGGGTAATATGGCGGATCGTGTGCAGATCGCCCTGCGCATCAGTAAGAAGTACCAGCATCTGGTGCGTAATAACTCGGTGTTCTGGCTGGCATCCGGCTATAACCTGGACTTCGGTCTGGTGGGTGGCGTAGTGAAAACCGGGACCTTCCAGCAGTTTATTCGCGGTGGCATTCAGTTTGCGACGCCGCCGACGGTGCCGCTGGCGCCACAGGCGAATCCGGATAAACACTTCCTGCTGCAGGATGAAGCGCCGAAAGATTGGCGTAACTGGGGAACGGCGATCCCGTCTCCTCGCTAAAGGCTATCTCAAACGGGCAGCCTGGCTGCCCTTTTAGGCGTTTAAAGTCAGCACCGGCTCAGGGATCATACGCCTTATTCACTCCCTCAAACGGGCAGCCTGGCTGCCCGTTTCCTTTCCTCATGGTACACTGCCGCCTTTGCCTTAACTGGAATGTGCCCGTGTCAGATGCTTCTTCGCTTTTCCCCGCCGATTTTCTCTCGTTAATTCGCCAGAGCCTGCCCGATGAGGCGAGCCTCGCGCAATTTATTGCCTACAGTCAGCAACCCCTGCGCCGCAGTATTCGCGTCAATACCCTGAAGATCAGCGTGGCTGACTTTCTGAGTCAGACGGCTAATTATGACTGGAAGCTGACGCCGGTGCCGTGGTGCGAAGAGGGATTCTGGATCAGTCGGGAAGATGAGAGCCTGCCGCTGGGCAGCGTGGCTGAGCATCTCAGTGGCCTGTTCTACATTCAGGAGGCCAGCTCCATGCTGCCGGTCACTGCCCTGTTTGATGCTCAGCCAGAGGTCAGCGCCGTGATGGATATGGCGGCGGCACCGGGTTCTAAAACGACCCAGATTGCTGCGCGGATGGGTAATCAGGGCGTTATCCTGGCTAACGAATTCTCCTCCAGCCGGGTAAAAGTATTGCACGCCAATATCAGCCGCTGCGGCGTCAGCAACAGTGCCTTAACGCACTTTGACGCGCGGGTCTTCGGGCCAGCCCTGCCGGAACAGTTCGACGCCATCCTGCTCGACGCTCCCTGCTCCGGCGAAGGGGTGATTCGCAAAGATGCTGATGCGCTGAAAAACTGGACGCTGGCAAGTACGCATGAGATCGCCGCGACCCAGCGCGATCTGCTCGACAGTGCCTTTCATGCACTCAAACCCGGCGGCACGCTGGTTTATTCCACCTGTACCCTGAATCAGATTGAGAATCAGCAGGTCATTGCCTGGCTGCTGGAGCGCTATCCGGACGCTGTTGAGGTTGTAGCGCTCGATGGGCTGTTTGAGGGTGCCGGACAGGCCGCGACGCCCGAGGGCTATCTGCATGTCTTCCCACAGATGTTCGACAGCGAAGGCTTTTTCGTTGCGCGGCTGTGTAAAACCGCGTCGGTCGAGCCCTTACCGCTGCCGGGCTACAAAGTGGGTAAACTGCCCTTCTCCCACCTCAGCCGCAAGCTGGAAAGTGAGATAGCCCAGGCCGCCGCCGCTGTCTCTCTTAAATGGGATGCGTCGCTGGAGCTGTGGCAGCGTGATAAAGAGATCTGGCTGTTCCCGAAGGCCGTCACCCCGCTGCTGGGTAAAGTGCGGTTCTCGCGCATCGGCCTGAAGCTGGCAGAAACCTTTGCTAAAGGCTATCGCTGGCAGCATGAAGCGGTAATTGCGCTGGCAAAACCGGATGCGGCGCAGACTTTTGAGCTCACCGCAGCAGAGGCGGAAGAGTGGTATCGCGGCCGGGATATCTACCCGGAAACGGAACCTACCCGTAATGAGATGATTGTCACTTATCAGCAGCAGCCGCTGGGGCTGGCTAAAAAAAGTCGGCAGCCGTATCAAGAACAGCTATCCGCGGGAGCTTGTGCGCGACGGACGCCTGTTCCGCTGAGTCACTTTATTTGCAGCATCGTCAGATGATTGCCAAACACTGCGCCGGTATCGATGTAATGCAGATTGGCAATCGTCAGCGACTGTTTCAGCGGCGTGTGTCCGAAGTAAAAGGCGTCTGCGCCACGGATGCCCGCCCGTTCGCCTGACTCCATCGCCTCCAGCCGCTGACGGCTCCAGACCACCTGCTGCCAGTCGAGTGGCTTATTCAACGCATATTCCCGGGCCGGATAATCAGCATGAGCAATCACAATAATTCGCTCTTCGAGTTGCAGATGGAGAATCAGCGGCAGCTCACGGCAACGCTGCAACGCGTGACGCGCCGCAATCAACGCTGCACCACGCAGCCGAAAGAACCAGTCGCCACCGTTCATCTGCCAGAGCGCCATTTCCTGCCCCTGTAATGCTGATAGCGCCATCTCCTCATGATTCCCCCCGCACGCAGCGAAACCAGGGCTCCTCCAGCAGCGCCAGACAACCCAGGCTGTCGGGACCGCGATCGATGATGTCACCTACCGAAATCAGTAAGTCCTGCTGCGGGTCAAACTGATGCTGCTGCAACAGCGAATCCAGTTCGCGGCGGCAGCCATGCAGATCGCCGACCACCCAGATCCGTCGCCACGCTGCGCCATTCAGGGATTGGTAATACATCGCTGCACCCGGCCTTTGTCTGCTGAAAACATCTTCAGAGTATAGTCAGGGCTGACCCTGTACTGGCATGACGCGCTGGAAAGCAGAATGCAAAGGAGGCTGGGTGCAAGGGAGCAAGGGAGCAAGGGAGCAAGGGAGCAAGGGAGCAAGGGAGCAAGGGAGCAAGGAGGCCGGGCGAAGCGATTAAAGAGAGATGAAAGGTACGTCCCTCCCGGCGCTTATCTCCGGCACTCAGTAAAGGTGGTAGCTCTGTCAGGGACGAAATACATCATAATGCGATCAGGCGCGACAGGCTATTCTGCCCCAACCATATCTGTAGTCATTTGGGATCAGCTACGCATTTTAGCCGGATATTTCTGCAGTTTCTCTGCCGGACGCACCGGGCGGCGCACCAGCTCACCGCCGCAGTTAGGGCAAAGATGAGTGAGATGCTCAGCACAGTCAGCGCAGAAAGTGCATTCAAACGAGCAGATGCGTGCCGCCAGAGAAGATGGCGGCAGATCAACGTCGCAGCGTTCACAATTGGGGCGAAGTTCCAGCATGGTGTGACTCCTTAAAAAAGCGGTATGTGCCAGCTTCGCGGTTGCTGACCCGAATGTCGAGCCAGCAACCGGACAAGAGTGTGTCAGATCCGGACATCCTGCTTTAACGGTACAGTCAGCGGCGAATGGCATCCTGCTGTGCCGCTGCTATTTGTCCCGCTGATCCTCAGGAAGGTCATCGGGCAAATCCTCTTCGTCAGCTGTGTCATCGAACTCAGCACTCTCCTCTTCCGGCTCCTGACCGCCCATCGACGCATGAATCACCTCCTCTTCCAGCGTCGGGATCAGCGCGGCACCCAGTGGCGAGGTCGCCAGACTGTCAGGCATCACCACATGCGGCAACGGCACTTCGGTCGTCGGAAGCGGACCCGGCGCACGCACATAACTCAGTCCGCCAATCACCAGCGCACAGAGCATAAAGAAGAGATAGAGCATATTGCTGCCCAGCGGCTGCATCAGCGCACCGACCACCAGCGGGCCGATACTGGCGCCAATACCAAACGCCATCAGCAGACAGGCGGTTAACGAGACACGGCGATCGGCGGCGACCTGATCGTTGGCCAGCGCCACCTGCAATGGATAGAGCGCAAACTGCATCATGCTGGCGGCAAAGGCGATACCAATCATCCAGTGGAAGGTCAGATGCGGCAGCACCACCAGCGGCACGCAGGCCACGGCAAAGAGCATGGCAATAATGAATAACAGCCGCTGGCGGTCGTAGCGGTCAGAGAGCCAGCTTAGCGGAAACTGCGACACCAGCCCGGCAAAAATCGTGAGACTCATAAAATAACCGGTCTGGCTGGTGGTGAAGCCTTTACTGCTGCCATAAACCGGTGCCAGGCCATAGAACGCGCCAATGGCCATGCCGGTCACCAGGGTGGTGCCGAGCAGTTTGGGAATAGTGCGGATAAAATAGCCCAGCTCCATCGGCGCCGGTGTCATGGGCCGGACGTGAGTGCGGGTGGTCAGTGCAATCGGCACCAGACAGAGCGCGAAACAGAGCGCCACAATCAGCAGCGTGCTCACGCCAAACCCCGATTGCAGGCTCAGTATCACCTGTCCGCCACTGAGTCCAAGGTAGGTGGCGACCATATAGAGGCCGAAAATCATGCCGCGCTGGGAAGATTCCGCCTGATCGTTGAGCCAGCTCTCCAGCACCATGTACTGGCACATCATGCAGAGCCCGATAATCAGGCGCAGAAAGACCCACAGCGGAATAAAGTCCGTCAGCCCGTGACCTACAACCGAGGCGGTAATAATCCCGGCACAGGCCACGTAGGCACGAATATGGCCGACGCGGGCAATCAGGTTGTGCCCCACCTTGCCACCAATCACCAGCCCGATATAGTTAGCCGCAATAATCGCGCCGATCAGCGCACCATTAACCTGCTCACTGGCCAGCCGTAACGAGACGTAGGTAGTCAGTAAACCTGAACCCAGCAGCATCAGAAGCGTAGTGGTATAGAGCGGCAGAAACGTACTGAATATTTTTCCCATATGACTCCCTGTCTACGCTTTTCAGGCATCAGGCCAGCAAAGCCCTAAAGATAGTCGATTTCGGCAGGTGAAGCGGTATTGTTCATGACGACGGTAGCGAAAAAAAGCCCGCCAGCAATTGCTCACTGACGGGCCCTGATTTAAGCGCTTGGGAAGCTGATGTTGCTGCCCGGCGCTTCACGGTTGAGATGGATGAAGTTCAGGTGTCGCTCATACTGATCCAGTATGTCGATGATCACCTGCTCTTTGCTGTAATCCATTAAGTCATTACCCTGGCTGCCTTCCATCAGGAAGGTTTCCAGCCGGTAGTAGGTCGACTTACCGCTGCGGGCGCGATAGGTAAAGCCCGGAATCGAATATTGCTGCGGCCAGACCTGATAGATAAAGTCCTGCTCCTCGCCCAGATGGACGCGCAGATCCAGATAGCCAATCGGGTTGCTTTCATCCGCCTCAACGCTCTCAAGCGTGACCCGGCCATCCCGCAGCTCCAGCTCTTTCGCCACTTCCTGCATCGCCGGATAGATGGTTTTTTCCATCATCTGCTGGGTATAACGCGAGCCAGGGTAGTTCATCAGGCGCGACAGACGCTTCTTCCAGGTCAGGCGATCGGTCGCATGAGCCAGATAGGGCGCGGTGTCGCGCGTGGCGCTGGCCCGACGGTGATCTTCAATCTTCAGGGATTTAAACAGCCCCGCCATGACAAAGAAGATAACAAAGCTGAACGGCAGCCCCATGATCACCGTGGTGTTCTGCAAGGCAGTGATACCGTTGGTCATCAGCATGCTCAGGGTCAGTACCCCAATCGCCACAGACCAGAAGATACGCAGCCAGTTCGGTGCATCACTGTTGATATCTTTCAGTCGCGAGGTGAAGTTACCCAGCACCAGCGAGCCGGAATCCGCCGAGGTGACGTAGAACAGCATACCGGTGATCGTCGCGACCGAGGCGCTGAGTTTAAACGCCGGATACTGCGCCAGCAGGCTGTAGAAGCCGCGCTCCGCATGGTTCATCACTTCCTGCGCAAACTCCGTATTGCCGTGAATGATCTGATACAGCGCGGCATTACCGAACACTGACAGCCACAACAGCGTAAAGGTGAACGGAATAATCAGCGTGCCCAGCACGAACTCGCGGATGGTACGACCGCGCGAAATACGCGCCAGGAACAGGCCGACGAATGGCGACCAGGCCACCCACCACGCCCAGAAGAAGAGCGTCCAGCTGTTCATCCACTGGGTCGGACGATCAAAGGCAAAGGTATTGAGCGTCATGCCCATGAAGCGATTGATGTAATCCCCGACGTTCAGCACCAGCGCATTCAGCAGGAACTCGGTGTTGCCGAAGAACAGCACAAACAGAATCAGGCCCAGCGCCATGATCACGTTCAGCTCAGAGAGAATACGGATCCCTTTATCGACGCCCGACGTGACAGAAATGGTGGCGATCACCACGGAGAGGACAATCAGCGCGGCCTGCGCGGTCAGGCCTTCAGGGATATCAAACAGCACTTTGAGGCCATAGTTAAGCTGCACGACCCCGATGCCGAGCGTGGTGGCGATACCAAAGATGGTGCCGACCACGGCGGCGATATCTACGGTGTGGCCAATCGGGCCATAGATGCGTTTACCAAAGATAGGATAGAGCGCGGAACGGATGGTGAGCGGCAGGTTATAGCGATAGCTGAAGTAGCCCAGCGCGATGCCCATCAACGCATACATTGACCAGCCGGTCAGTCCGTAGTGGAACAGCGTCCAGACCATCGCCTGGCGGGCCGCTTCCATCGTCTGCCCTGCCCCCTCCGGCGGCTGCATATACTGCGTCACCGGCTCGGCGACCGAGAAGAACATCAGGTCGATACCGATCCCGGCGGCGAACAGCATGGCAGACCAGCTAAGGACGCTGAACTCGGGTTTAGAGTGCTCCGGCCCGAGCTTGATCGAACCAAAGCGTGAGCAGGCCATATAGAGCACAAAAACAATATAGAGCGTGGCAGCCAGCATGTAGTACCAGCCGAAGGTGGCGGAAACCCAGTTTACCGCCTTGAGGATCCAGCTCGCGGCCAGTTCACTGTAGAGAATCGTCACGAGTGAAAACGTCAGAATCAATCCGGCAGAGGTATAAAATACAACGGGATTGAGTCTGTCTTTTTCACCGGCAGGTGGATTATTCATCGGTTACCTCTGGTTAATGTCCTGAAAATACGCAATGGATAAGTCTTGCCGTCCACGGCTTTCCGGCCGTGCGGCCCTGTTTCGTTCTGTCACTTCCTGTTAATCGCTCAGGCAAACCAGCCTATTTTAGCACTCATTGCCGTTTCGCTTTCGCTACATTTAAAGAACAGCATCCTAACAAATTTTCTTTTTATATTGAACGTGCAATCAAAAAAAGTTTAAATAGGGGCTCGATTTGAGGGTGGAGCTGGAGCTATGCCAAAGGTAGGGATGCAGCCGATACGTCGTCGGCAACTGATTGATGCGACCCTGAGCACGATTAATGAAGTGGGGATTAATGATGCCACTATCGCCCAGATCGCCCGTCGGGCGGGGGTATCCACCGGCATCATCAGTCACTATTTCAAGGACAAGAACGGCTTACTGGAAGCCACGATGCGTGATGTGACGCGTCAACTGCGAGAGGCGGTACTGTCGCGGTTAGAACCGCTGGCCGGTGCCTCTGCAGAACAGCGGTTGTGTGCCATCGTTGAGGGTAATTTTGATGATACCCAGGTGCACACGGCAGTGATGAAAGCCTGGCTCGACTTCTGGTCGAGCAGCATGCATCAGCCCCAGCTTAATCGCCTGGAGCGGGTCAGCAGCCGGCGGCTCTACTCAACGCTGGTGGTCGAATTCCGGCGTGAACTGCCGCTGGAGAAGGCACGTCTGGCCGCACACGGGCTGGCTGCCCTGATAGATGGTCTGTGGCTGCGCGCCGCGCTGAGCGGTAAGCCATTTAACCCGGTCATCGCCCTCACACTGACCACCCAATTCATCCGTCAGCAACTGGCTGGCGAGCACGAATAACGGAAGGAGAAAACATGTCCCGATTCACCGAGCAGAAACTCTACATCGATGGCGCTTATATTGCCGCAACGTCTGGCGAAACGTTCCAGACGATTAACCCGGTCAACGGCGAAGTGCTGGCAGAGGTTCATGCCGCCGGCCAGGAAGATGTCAATCGCGCCGTTGCTGCCGCCAGAAAAGGCCAGAAAGTCTGGGCCGCGATGACCGCCATGGAGCGCTCGCGCATCCTGCGTCGCGCCGTCGATATTCTGCGTGAGCGTAATGATGAGCTGGCAGAGCTGGAAATGCTCGATACCGGTAAGCCTTACAGCGAAACCTCAGCGGTCGATATTGTCACCGGCGCAGACGTACTGGAGTATTACGCCGGTCTGGTTCCGGCGCTGGAAGGTCAGCAGATCCCACTGCGTGAAACCTCCTTTGTTTACACCCGTCGCGAACCGCTGGGCGTGGTAGCCGGTATCGGTGCCTGGAACTACCCGATTCAGATCGCCCTGTGGAAATCCGCGCCCGCGCTGGCAGCGGGTAACGCGATGATTTTCAAACCGAGTGAAATGACCCCGCTTACTGCCCTGAAGCTGGCGGAAATTTACACCGAAGCGGGCCTGCCGGATGGCGTATTCAACGTGCTGCCGGGCATCGGTTCGGTCACCGGTCAGTTGCTCACTGAGCATCCTGGCATCGACAAAGTCTCCTTCACCGGTGGCGTCGTCAGCGGCAAAAAAGTGATGGCCAATGCAGCAGGTTCAACGCTGAAAGAGGTCACCATGGAACTGGGCGGTAAATCACCGCTGATCATCTTTGATGATGCCGATCTCGATCTGGCCGCCGACATCGCCATGATGGCGAACTTCTACAGCTCGGGTCAGGTCTGCACCAATGGCACCCGCGTCTTTATTCCTGCAAAACTGCAGGCCGCATTCGAGGCGAAAATCAGCGAATGCGTTGCCCGCATTCAGGCAGGCGATCTGCGTGACCCGGCGACCAACTTTGGTCCGCTGGTCAGCTTCAGCCATCGCGACAATGTGATGCGTTATATCGAATCCGGCATCGCTGAAGGCGCTCGCGTACTGTGCGGCGGCAAACGTCTGACCGGTGGCGATTTCGACCAGGGTGCATGGGTTGCACCAACCGTATTCACCGACTGCCGTGATGAGATGAAGATTGTGCGTGAAGAGATCTTCGGACCGGTCATGTCGATCCTGAGCTACGAAAGTGAAGAAGAAGTGATCCGCCGCGCCAATGACACCGAATTTGGTCTGGCCGCCGGACTGGTGACGCAGGATCTCAATAAGGCGCACCGCGTGATTCATCAGATCGAAGCAGGTATCTGCTGGATTAATACCTGGGGCGAATCAGCCGCAGAGATGCCAGTGGGGGGGTTACAAGCACTCCGGCATTGGCCGTGAGAATGGCCTGATGACGCTGCAGAGCTACACCCAGGTGAAGTCCGTGCAGGTTGAGCTGACGCGTTTTCAGTCAGTTTTTTAATCACTTAACCTGAGGAACGATGAATGGAATTTGATTACATTATTATTGGAGCCGGATCCGCAGGAAACGTTCTGGCTACCCGTCTGACCGAAGAGAGCAACGTGAGCGTCCTGTTGCTGGAAGCGGGCGGCCCGGATTACCGCTTTGATTTTCGCACCCAGATGCCTGCGGCCCTCGCCTTCCCGTTACAGGGCAAACGCTATAACTGGGCTTATGAAACCGAGCCAGAGCCTTACATGAACAATCGCCGCATGGAGTGTGGACGCGGCAAAGGTCTGGGCGGTTCATCACTGATTAACGGCATGTGTTATATCCGCGGCAATGCGATGGATCTCGATAACTGGGCCAGCGAACCTGGGCTGGAGAACTGGAGCTATCTGGACTGCCTGCCTTACTACCGTAAAGCGGAAACCCGCGATATCGGCCCGAACGATTTCCACGGCGGCGACGGCCCGGTGTGTGTTGCGACGCCTAAAGCGGGCAATAACGTGCTGTTTGAAGCGATGATTGAGGCGGGCGTGCAGGCAGGTTATCCGCGCACTGACGACCTTAATGGCTATCAGCAGGAAGGTTTCGGTCCGATGGATCGTACCGTCACACCAAATGGTCGTCGCTCCAGCACCGCGCGTGGCTATCTCGATATGGCCAAAGGCCGCGCCAACCTGAAGATCATCACGCATGCCACCACCGATCGCATCATCTTCGATGGCAAGCGTGCGGTCGGCGTGGAGTATCTGCAGGGCGACAGCAACACCATTAACAAAGTGACCGCGCGCCGTGAAGTGCTGCTGTGTGCCGGCGCTATCGCCTCGCCGCAGATCCTGCAGCGTTCTGGCGTGGGTTCTCCTGAGCTGCTGAAACAGTTTGATATCCCGGTGGTGCACGACCTGCCAGGCGTGGGTGAAAATCTGCAGGACCATCTGGAGATGTATCTTCAGTATGAGTGTAAAGAACCGGTCTCAATCTATCCGGCTCTGAAGTGGTGGAATCAGCCGAAAATCGGTGCGGAGTGGATGTTTAACGGCACCGGTATTGGCGCCAGCAACCAGTTCGAAGCGGGTGGCTTTATCCGCAGCCGCGAAGAGTTCAGCTGGCCGAACATCCAGTATCACTTCCTGCCGGTGGCGATTAACTACAACGGTTCCAACGCGGTTGATGCCCACGGCTTCCAGTGTCACGTCGGCTCGATGCGTTCTCCAAGCCGCGGTCATGTACGCCTGAAGTCACGCGATCCGCGTCGTCATCCGGCCATTCTGTTTAACTACATGTCGCATGAGCAGGACTGGCATGAGTTCCGCGATGCGATTCGCATCACGCGCCAGATCATCAATCAGCCGGCGCTGGATAAGTACCGTGGCCGTGAAATCAGTCCGGGACTGGATTGCCAGACAGATGAGCAGCTGGATGAGTTCGTGCGTAACCACGGCGAAACCGCTTATCACCCGTGCGGCACCTGTAAGATGGGTAACGACCCGATGTCCGTCGTTGATGGCGAAGGTCGTGTGCATGGACTGGAAGGCTTACGCGTAGTGGATGCGTCGATTATGCCGCTGATCATCACCGGTAACCTGAACGCCACCACTATCATGATTGGCGAGAAGATTGCCGATAAGATTCGTGGACGCGATCCGTTGCCGCGCAGCACCGCCGCTTACTATGTTGCGGGTGATGCGCCCGTTCGCACGGTTCCGCAGCGCGCTGAATGATACGTGACAGCGTCACTTAATAATAGCCGGGCACTTCTGTTGCCCGGCTATTTTTTTCATTACGGTTTACCACACATCCTTTTCCACACTTCACCCTTTTCAAATCATCAAACCTTAACAGACATCAAACAAAGCAGCATCTGCTGTTGATTTGGTGATGTGCAGAATGCTATAAATCCAGCGTCTATTTAACCGGAGGCACTATCCGTCCACTGATGAGAAGCAACAATGTGGATGTGTTGTAAATTTTATGAGCAGAATGTTCATGTCAAACCCCCCTGCATTCCCCCCTCTTGCCTTTCTGGCTGGAACGCCGCCGATCAGCACTGGCGTAACGCCCTGTAGTCCCCTCACCACTTCGAACTGTTCTGAGTCTGCCCGCACGTTGTGCGTTGTTGCAGGTCGTCATTTATCGTTGCTGGAGAGCACCCATGCGCGCCTGGGTTTTATTATCACTCGCTATTGTTACTGAAATTATTGGTACCCTTTTTATGAAATGGTCCAGCCTCAATGGCAGCCATTCCGGCTACCTGATGATGCTGGGCATGATTGCCTGTTCTTATATTCTGCTGAGTTTCGCCATTAAACGTATCGCCCTGGGCGTGGCTTATGCGCTGTGGGAAGGTATCGGCATCATGCTGATTACGTTATTCAGCGTGCAGCTGTTTGGTGAAACGCTGTCAGCGCTGAAGGTCTGTGGGCTGGTGACGCTGATCGTCGGAATTGTGTTGATCAAAACCGGCACCCAATCATCAGCGGAGATTAATCATGCTCATCGCTGATCTTGTTCATGCGTCCTGGCTGGCGCTGGCTATCGTGCTGGAGATTGCCGCCAACATATTCCTTAAATATTCTGATGGGTTTAAGAAACCGCTTTACGGTCTGCTTTCACTTTGCTGTGTCCTGCTCGCGTTCAGCGCACTCGCTCAGGCGGTCAAAGGTATCGATCTCTCGATCGCCTATGCGGTCTGGGGCGGTTTTGGGATTATCGCCACTGTCGCGGCCGGATGGGTGTTGTTTGGCCAGCGGCTGAACCGCAAAGGCTGGGCCGGCCTGACCCTGCTGCTGGCCGGTATGATCCTGTTAAAACTGGCCTGATCGGCCATCTCAATCAGTGATATTGATTAAGGGTGTGCCACTGCACGCCCTTAACTTCCTGTGCTTTCCCGCCCTGTTTCGGTTGATTTTTCCCTCTTACCTGTGCTCGGAATCTTCTTACTTTTGTAAAGGCCCGTTTACATATCTGTTGCCTTAGGGCTTAGTGAGCGCCGAAGGTCGGATAAAAACGAGGAATAGTTATGTCTGCAACACGAGGTTGGTCTACGGAGCTGGAGGGATTACGCGGCATCGCTTCTCTCTGGGTATTAGTTGGCCATATCAGCTTACTGGTTCATTGCCACATCACGCTTATTTCATCCCCTGGCATTGGGGTCGATCTTTTTATTCTGTTATCGGGTTATCTGATGGCGAAAAACTACGTCGAGCGTCAGCAGAAAGAGCCGTGGCAGAGCACAGAGACCATTAAGAAGTTCTGGATCCGGCGCTTCTTCCGCATCGCCCCGCTCTACTATCTGCTGTTAATCATCGCCCTGATTTATGGCCCGTGGTTTGGCGAGATGCGTGACACCATTGCTCATTTCTATTCCGGCACCGCCACTGAGTCGTCGCGTTACAACGACCAGTCGCTGGCAAACATCCTGACCCACTTCAGTTTCCTGTTCGGCCTGCTGCCCGAATATGGTTTTAATACTGTGCTGCCTGACTGGAGCATCGGGCTGGAGATGCAGTTCTATCTGCTGTTCCCGTTCATCATGCTGGTGACGCTGCGCTTTGGTTATGCCGCCTCGCTGATTGGCATCATGGCGCTCTGCTGCGCTGGCCGGTATGTGCTGGCAGATTATTATGAGGCGTTTGAGATGCCTTCAATGATCCTGATAAAGCTGAATATGTTCCTGTCGGGGATGCTGCTGGCCGAGGCGATTCGCCGTAAATCCCTGCTCTACGTCGCTTTTGCGCTGCTCGGCCCGGTCGCCAGCGTGGCGATGGGCCTGGGCGCGATTAAGCTGCAGGTGATTATGGAGGCGCTGATGATCGTCGGTATGACGGCGATTCTGTGGCAATACCCGCAGGGCAGCCTGATGGCAACGCTGATTGCTCTGCCGCGTAAGCTGCTGAACAACCGTCTCAGCACCTGGCTGGGCGACGTGTCGTTTTCGGTCTACCTGCTGCATCTGCTGATTGTAATCCCGCTGATCGCACTGCTGCTCAATCACACCGACATCGAGTTTAAGAGCGACATGATGCGTTTCCTGATTGTCTGCGTCTCTGCCATCCCGGTGACCTATGCGCTGGCCTCTTTACTCTATAAGTATGTTGAGAAGCCCGGCATTCAGATTGGTAAGCGCGTGCTTAAGCCGAAGCTGGCCGATCAGACCAGCTGAGTTTTTAACGCAGGCCATCCCTTTCTTAAAAGCCCCCGACTTCGGGGCTTTTTTTTGCCAGGAAAAGCGCAATTGGCTGTGATAACGAGCCTGCTCAGGCATTGATTAAGCCCGTCGCCAGCACACCCGCTGAGGTGAACTACACTTTGCCGGTTAGCAATCTGACTCAGAGGAGAGAACATGAGCATTCAGCATCTGCTGCTATCCACCGACGGTGGCGCAGTGATCATTGAAGCAGAACAACTCGAAAGTGAGCTGGTTATCCCGCCCCACCTGCAGACCCTGACCGGCGGTGAAGCTGACAGCGATACCGGCCATCGGGTGGCGGTAACAAAGCACTACTGCAAGGGACGCTACTATGCGGTTGCCCTTGATCGTCATGCGGCCAGTAATGAAATTGACGACGTGATCGACCTGCTGCATCCGGCCCCGCTCGATTAGTCTTTGTCAGACCGAACCCGTACATTTTCCGCTGAACTGCTGGCGGGAAAGCTCAGTATTGCCGGTGTGCGGCATTTACCTATTCAGAAGAGGATAAGCATTATGCAAAAGAAGAAGTGGTTTGTTTCTTACGTGATTAAGCCCAAAGGTGAAAATCATGTCACGACTCACGCCTTTATCGAGGGCGACGATGTCGAGGAGGCGCTGGAAGCCTTTATGTTCGAAACCAAAAAAAGCCTGTCGCTGGAAACCGAAGAGCTGACTCTGCTTTCGGTGAGCCTGGTGTAGACTCTGATTAACCTCGCGATTGCGGGGTTTTTTTATGTCCTGTATCAGGATCGGTTATCTATTTATATTATTTATAATTTCCCTGGTGCGGCACTCAATTACTTACTGGGATACGGCCAGGCGTGATCAACGCCAGTTGATGACAGCAGACCGGTAACCGCCAGATACGCCAGTATCAGGACAAACAGCACAATCGCTGCAATTTCAATGGATTTTAGTAAGTGATGCTTAGCCATAAATAACCCTCCTTCAGATGTGTGTAATCAGACTTCACCCCATAAACTATAATGTTACCGGTAAAGTTCAAGTGAAAATCACATCATGAAACATAAAGCCGCGCTTATTAATGCTTTAACGGAATGTGCTCTTACGCATTCAGAGGGAGGGAACTGGCCTTACAGGCATAAAAAAAGCCCGCACGGCGCGGGCTTCTGCGATTATCAGCACGGATTATTCAGCAGACTGACCGCTAAAGTCGATTACCATCCTGCCGCGGATCTTGCCCTGAATCATCTCATCGAAGATGGCATTGACCTCACCAATCTTCCTTTTGGTCACCTTCGGCACCACCTTCCCTTCTGCCGCAAACTGGAAAGCTTCCGCCAGATCGTTACGCGTCCCGACCAGCGATCCTACTACCTGAATGCCATCGAGCACCAGACGTGGAATATTCAGGCTCATCGCTTCCGGCGGCAGTCCGACAGCCACCACCCGACCACCGGCCCTGACCGCATCGACAGCAGAGTTAAACGCTGCTTTGGCAACCGCCGTTACCACAGCCGCATGCGCCCCACCGGTTTGCTCCTGAATAAAGCGAGCCGCATCTTCGCTGGCCGAGTTTACGACCAGGTCGGCACCCATCTCTTTCGCCAGTGCCAGTTGCTCATCACTCACGTCAACTGCGATCACTTTGGCGTTAAAGACATTTTTTGCATATTGCAGGGCGAGATTTCCCAGCCCGCCAAGACCGTAAATCGCCAGCCACTGACCCGGTTTTACCTCGGACACTTTCACCGCTTTATAGGTGGTGACACCGGCGCAGGTGACACTACTGGCGGCGTATGGATCGAGCCCGTCAGGGACTTTGACCGAATAGTCTGCAACGACGATACACTCTTCAGCCATGCCGCCATCGACGGTATAACCGGCATTGACGACCTCTCTGCAGAGCGTTTCGTTACCGGAGTTACAGTATTGGCAGTGTCCGCAGCCCTTAAAGAACCATGCCACACTGGCACGATCGCCTGGCTTGAGTGAGGTGACATCTGGCGCGACTTCCTCAACAATACCGATACCTTCATGGCCCAGCGTTACGCCGGTTTTATCACCGAAATCACCATTCTTCACATGCAGATCGGTATGGCATACGCCACAGCATTCCATCCTGAGCCGTGCTTCGCCCGTTTTGAGAGGACGTAGCGTCTTCTCAACCACTTCAACCTTGTGTTCACTGTTAGCAATTGCCGCTTTCATAAACGTTCTCCTTTTGATTGAAGACTTAAGGATAAGCCAAACCGGTGTGATGACAAAATGACAGGTAAGCTTTGGGTGCGAGGCTGGCAGGTTGTTTCTGCTTTTGCGAGTGGGGTGGGTTTTTGGGATGGAGACCGGGCACCTTAAGCTAATAGGGTTATTTTGCGTTCGCTTTTCAACCCAAATTTTAAGCTCACTAATATGTCAGGATTTTATCAACACCATCGGTTAAATTTAATATACACATAAGAAACTACAATAACCCATGCAAAACTAAGAAGTGCTGCATACTGCGGAACAAAGCAGATGAAGATATACACGCCAGCCACAATAAATGCAGCAGGAACTAAATAGAAAAATGACTGAATCAGCCATAAAATAGCACGCTTCATTTATGCAGAATCTCATATAGAGCATCAGCAATTTTCCCTTCGCTGTTAGACATAGCCTGCACCCAATATTTTTTGATGTTTACCTTCAATTTCAAGAACCTATATGAATTAAAGATTTCATAAGTAAACATCCTGTAATGCAGCCATAGAGCACCCCATAACTTATATTTACTTTTTTCACAAATCAACCTATTGGTTTCGCAATAACTAAATATCTGTTATGAGGCGCGTTGACCTTTATATATTAACAGACTCTTTGCTTTTTCTTCTCGCTGGCAAAACCTGCCATAGTAGCAATGATGAGATGAACGTTAGTAAAACTGCATTCAAAGCATGCATCAAGTGATCCGCCATTGCGATGCTAGCTACTGTGGGCTGAGGAATAAGATGCATAGATCATGCTGCGTCAACGACCCGAGCGTGCGCATCGTGATCGTTTGATACCAGCGGAGCGACAACTATGGCTTTGAGAGTCGCAAAATGCATCAGATAGCGCCAGCCAGCATCTGGCAGTGACCGGAATTGATGTGATACAGTTTTGACCATTACAGTACCCATTTAAGGGAATGGTATGGATACAACGGAGCAGTTAAACGGAACTTACTTCTATGGCGGACTTACTAACCTTTCTGCAGGAGAGCTTTATTTCTGGATAATGATTGATGTGACTGCAGAGCACTTCAGCGGTAAAAAGGATATCATCGCTCTGGTTGCGATTTACTCGGGACAAAATACGATTGACGTATCCGGTAAGCTAAACGGAGCATGGAAAGGCACCTCTTATGCTTCGGTCTATTCTCGAAAGCTGTTACGGGATTACCGTCTTCCATTCAGATTACCTACGTGGATACAGAACCCTAAAAACCCTCTTCAAATTAAAATGTTAATGACTCACAAGCTGGGGACGTTCGTCGGTCGTACAATCCCGGTTTTAGGCTGGGTAATTATGGCCGCTGATGTGGCAGAAATTGGCTGGAAAACTACGGCAAAATATAACCTTCTTGCTCATAAGGAAGACAAGATATGGTAAACGAGGATATAGAGAAAGCTGTATTTGCGCTGGTTGAAGATTATAACGGCAGAAGTTTGTTTACGTTCAGACGCTATAAGCTTGAACTGGATACCGATCTGAACAATGACTTTCGCATGGATCCTCTTGACGCGTATGAATTGCTAGAGCGGTATGCTGAAACATTTGGCATTAATCCCGGCACTATCACGTTTGCCGAATATTTCCCGGAAGATTTCACCGCGCCGCACGATCCGCTGACTATTCGTCTGTTAATTGAGTCTGCACAGGCCGGACGCTGGTTGGGTAAATAATTCACGCCCGAAAATGCAGGCGTCTATATCTTCGGTTTGTTGCGGCAACTTCCAGAGGACAAGGATGGAAAACGTACCGTTGATTTGGGTTTTGAATTTAAGGACGCGTGCGCGTCCTCTCAGAGTTCTGTCAATAACTGTATGGAGCCAACAGGCTCTGAAGCTGCTATCAATTTCTCTAAGCCCCCCTACTCACGCCGAGCGAAGAAGGATTTTTAAACGATTAAGAGGAATGTCACCGCTACAACAGTTGGTGCCGGACAAATATCACTCTGAACTAAGTCAGTACATAGAACGGGAGCCGTTGAAAAGAGTTTCTTTGAGATCTCCAGGTTAACACTGTCCGACGGTGAAGCTGTGCGCATGATAAAAGGTCACAAAATCAAGGTTGGGGAGCTTACTTACTGGAGCGGTACAAGCGGCTATCTGTTCCATAGACGGAACAAGAATCCTACTCCCTTAAAAAGATTTAATGCTCTTGCGAAAAAAAGCGGCATACCTGTGCCTGATTAATAAAACGGCAGCCGGACTAATCTGAGCCGCACGATTCTTTACGATTCCAAAACGCCATGATACTGTTTATACATACAGTATACTTTGAATAGCAGGATTTAATCATTTGATAGACATAGATAATCTAAGCGAGACGGTTGCACGCATCCAGTTCATTGTTGACGTATCACTGATCGCAAACTGCAAAGAAGATGAATTAAAAATGGTACTGTCGATGATCAGTGATATGACACGTACAATCGACACATCAGTTTTCGAAGCTGCCATATACCGCCAGGCTGAATGATTAATTGCCCCTTCCCTATCCTTCACTAGCCACCTTTAAGGTGGCTTCTTGCTTCTGCATCAAAGTGCATAAGCTTGCATGAATCCGCATGATCCAAATTGGATCGCTAAGCGTTTGTAAGGCCAGAGCTGGTGCGTTCAGAGGTAACACATGCACCTGCATGAAAAGCGATGCATAAAGCGGGCAGGCGTGGCGGGGATAGCATTGCGCGCGCGGGGTGCAAACATGTTTGAACATGCTTGCCAGACACTGAAAATCGTATCGCTACCGATGCTGTAGTAAATGGCAAAGAATCCAATGTAACTTATATGACTGAAATTATTATAAAATATGGAATTTTAAGGAAGTGTATTGCACGATTTGAGCAAATGGTGTTAATTTCATATTTGATAAGTTACGTTAACCAATTTGAAAAGGATTTATGAATGGTGTTAAAACATAGAGCATCTAAAGTTTTTGTGCCTGGTGGAATGCCGCAGCTTACATATATTGAAAGAACGGAAGGTGAAATTAGAAAAAAACTGGAGGAGGTCAAGGATAACCTTTGTAAGTTAATTACTTTAACGGGGCAAACAAAATCAGGCAAGACCGTATTAACTCAGACTGTGTTCCCTAGTTCAGATGATGAAAATATTTGGATAGAAGGCGGCAGCGTAAATGACGAAAATGATTTATGGTCTCAAATTCTGGTTGCTCTAAACGCCTGGCATTTGTCTGAGGTTTCATCTGGCGATAATAGTGCTACAGCGGTAAGTGGGAAAGTAAGTGCAGCTGCCAGTGCTTTAGTTTTTAAAGGCTCCGGCGAGGCGGGAATTTCTCAAACAGATGGTAGAAACTCAGCTATAAAAGAAAGCAGAAATATTTCATCAAAAACTGCCGCTCTTAAAGCATTACAGTCTTCACAAGTAAGTTTAATTATTGATGATTTTCATTATTTACCTAGAGAGCTTCAAGGAAACTTTGTAAGAGCCATAAAGCCTTTAGTTTTTCATGGCGTTCCTATAATTTTAATTGCAATACCCCACCGCCGGTATGATGCGATTAAGGTTGAGAGAGAGATAACGGGAAGATTGGAAAATATCCAAATTCCTTACTGGACTCTCTCTGAGTTAAGGCAAATAGCAGAGCGAGGCTTCCCCTTGTTGAACATGAATCTTTCAGATTCTGTAATGGATAGACTTTGCATCGAAGCTTTGGGTAGCCCTCATTTAATGCAAGAGTTTTGCCGTGCGCTATGCCAGTCATATGATGTTATTGAGTCTTCAGAAAGAGTGATTGAAGTTGATAATATCCATGATGATTTGTTCAAAAAAAGTAGCAGAGTCGACGGGGAAGTTGATTTTTGATAAGTTAGCTACTGGTCCTCGACAACGCTCTGACAGGATGGCGAGAAAGTTAAAAAATGGCGAGCAAGTTGATATATATAAAGTAGTTCTTTATGCTCTATCTAATATGGAACCGGGAATGGATACTATTCAATATGAGGCATTGCGTGCTTCAATACGAGATATAGTTGCCGATGCTCCACCGCAGGCTCATGAGGTTACGCGCGTTCTTGAGAAAATGAGTGAGATTGCTTCTAATGACGAAGCATCAACGCCGGTAATCGATTGGGAAAAGGAAGAGCAAAAATTACATATTACCGATCCATTTTTCGCCTTTTATCTTAAGTGGCGTCAAAAGTGAAATGAAGCCGACCTATAATGGTCGGCATAGCATCTATTATTCTAGACTGTATGTGCGAAATCTTATGACTTCTTCATCAATCCAATAATTCATCTCTTTAAGGCGTTCCTGCAAAGGCGTTAGTTCATTTCGCACAAACACCTGAGATGCTTTCACTGCATCACCGAATCCGCCGGAGTTGTCCGGGATAATCCCCATCATCTGCGGCGGCAGGCGGTGGGCGCTTAACAAATCATCGCGCCGGGCCTTCTTGATGTTAAAGAAATCGTCTTTTGTCGCCACCTCACTCAGCGGCAGAATCTTGATCCCGTTCGGCGCGTACATGAACAGGTTACAGAAGTCGCCCAGGCCTTTCGTGTCGCGCATCGCCTGGCGCATCCGTTCAACGTCGCTGCTGCTCTGTGCCGCATCGGTCATGTAACGGATGTAACCGGCGTGTGTGCCTTTCTGATAATACTTACGACGGAACAGCGTTGCCGCCTCATTCAACCAAGCGGAGTTAAGCACGCTGAGATATTCCGGCAGGCCGTAAAGCTCCTGATTTATATCCGGCTCCAGCAGGTGAAAAACGCTGCCAGCCGAAAACTCATGCGGATCTTTCCAGTCGTTAACAAACCAGTAAACGCCCTCATTCACGCCCCTGCGGGTAAATTTGGCCAGGGTGGTTTCAAGGCCATTGCGGCGCAACTCGGCAAAGGCGTTACCAAAAACCACATAATCCAACGCAAACTTGCTGAACTCCTGCTGGCTCATCATCGGGTGCGGAATAAAGGTCGAGGCCAGAATGTTGCGCTTCACGTAAATCGGTGAACTGTGATGCACAGCCGAGCGCAGGCTTTTAGCCAACCCCTAAAGCTGACCGGCGGCTCAAACCAGCGCCCGTTACCGATGCACTCGGCGTAATCCAGAATGTCGCGCTTATCCATGACCGGCGTCGGCTCGCCGAAAGTAAATGCCTCGGCCTGCTGCTGTGGTGCGGTTGCCTTTTCAGTATTGAATTGAGCAGCAGCTGAGCGTGATCGTGAAGCAGGCAGACAGCGCGATGCACGTAACACACGTCGGCGAGAATCTGCTGCCGGAGAGTGACGCGCGGCCGGTGCAGCTCTATGTTCACGGTGAGCTGGTCAGCGAGTGGCAGTCATCAGCGACCTGCAGCTGATAAATGCTCCTTGGAAGCGCTTCCAGCAGCCTGTCAGCCCCGGCACGTAAACAAATAGCGCGTAACATTGGCCGCAAGCTGCGCGCAAGGCAGCAGCGGAACATTAAGCGCCAGCAATCACCTGACGACACGCCGTTTAAGCCCCGCAAAATGCAGCCGGTGCGCAGCAAAAAGGGCCGCATAAGGCGCGAGCTGTTCGCAAAGATGCGCACGGATAAATACATGATGACACAGGCAAGCCTGAATGAGGCTGTTATTGAGTTTACGGGTAACGTGCAGCGCATGGCCCGTGTGCATTACGGGCAGCGCGTCCGGCCATCGTGTAAAGGTAAAGGGGTACAGTATGAATCGCGGCTGTTACCAAGTCTTAAAAATGATGATTATGAGGCAATAATTAACTGCCTCATGGAGTTTCTTTCAAAATGAACCTTCATTTTCTTGTATAATGTGCATCCATAAAATTCAGTACGGATTCACTATAGAAAAACTTAAAAATACTATTTGGATTTGAGGGTTCTAACCTTCTTTCTCGGCAGTATTTTTCACCTGAGTTTTTTATTTGCCGGTGCAATTCATGGAATTTTGCATTCCTTAAGAAATCACTATATCTTGAACTTAATTTTTGAGTAAGTGCATCATATGTGAGAGGATATCTTTTCAACATATCCTCTTCTGTAAAGGTTATTTGTGTAGCTTTAGAATCATTAGTCATCATAAATTCGATGGCTTCATCTGATGATGTTTTTATCAATTTAGTTGAGAGGCGCAAAGAAATGCTAAAGTTTGGATCTGCATCATCCTTGTGAGACTCTTCCATTTTCTCCAAATAGGATTTCAGATTATCAGCCGAGTGATTTAACACGCTAAAACTCTCAATATCACTAAGATGGTAAAGAGAGACTGGCATTAGGAAAAAATTATACTTTCTAAAATCATAATCAAACCAATCAATAGATAATGTCATATAGTTTTTTAAAGATGCTGTTCCTATACACTGTATTTTTGTGCTAAGTGACATATCTTCATGGATAAAATGAACTGAATGGTCGCGAATTTCAATTAATAACTTAATGTTGTCTTCAACAATCTTTTTAAGGCATCCATTAGCTGATAAAATATTTATTGCTTTGGATATGCTTATAGTTTTAGGTGAACCTGACTCAGATACTTCAATCGCCCCCTTAGACTTCAAGTAAATTGAAGTTTTATCATCTCCATTTAGTGATAGAATCTTCGCCTTTAGTAGTAACTCCCACGCGTTTATCATCAGGATTGAAAAGCTCTCTTCTCTGAATTTAAAATCTGGTTTGTTATAAACCTCAATTGCTGTAATGCATGCGGAAATTGACTTTTCTAAAATGCTTTCATAAAAAGTCTTGGGTGTATTTTCATTCTGGCTATGATGCTTAATAAAAGACGATAAATTAAAAGAATCAAACTTTGGAGAGACGAATAATTCATTGTTTTCTTTTATTATAAATGTTGACCATTTTTTTGATAGGTAAGTTTTAACGGTACTTTGACCCCAACCGGTTTTGTTAGCGATTTCATCTACTGTGAAGTATTGCTTGGAACGTTTTTTCTCTGAAAAAAAATTGAAAGCAAGTTCTATCTTTTGATTTTTATTGAAACTGGAAGGGTTTGGCTTCGTTTCCATATGCTGTAATCCCATATCTCTTATTGAATTTAAAAAAAATGTACGCTCATTGCTAAACAAACAGCGTTGGGTAGTCATTGTTTGCAAACAGATTCATCCTACTCACATGAACTCATTCGATCAAATTTCCGAAATTCAGCGCCTGCTGCGCAACCTGATCCGCATAGCAACCGTTTCGGCCGTCAATCTCGACGGCGAGTTATGCCCCGTCGATACAGGAAAAAACACAACCAACTGGCTGCACTGGCTGAGCACCCTCGCGGGTAAAAGCCGTTCTTGAAATGCGCAGTCAGTGGGTGAGCAGGTGCTTGTTCTCTGCCTGGGCGGCGAACTCGATACCGGTTTAGTACTTCCGGGCATTTCTCAGATGACAACCCTGCTCTGTCTGCCTCGGCCAATGCGCTGCACTGGTGATTTCTCGACGGCGTGGTGATCGAGTACGAGCCGGAAACCGGTGCTCTGACCGCAACCGATATACAGACGGCACCCAATAAAGCAGCGGTAAAATCCTGTTCGACTCGCCAGAAGCTGAATGCACAGCGCTGCTTAATACTGCACAGCTGGAAGTCACCCAGGGCGGCACGATTAAAGGCGGCGTTGTGCATACCGGCGGCAATCTTTCCTCAAAAGGCAAGGTGCTGCATTCGCATATCCAACCGGGCGACAGCGGTGGGAAAACGGGCGCGCCAGTATGACAACCGTAAAATATATTGGGATGGACAGGGAAACCGGTGGCACTTTGACTGGCCTCCATCACATCAGGCAATCTGTGCGTGACATTCTGCTGCCCCCTGTCGGCACCAGAGTGATGCACCGCCAGTATGGTTCTCTTTATCCACACTGATTGACCAGCCGTAATACGAGGAGCTGCGCCTGCAGATTATGTCGGTTAACTATAGGGTGCCTTTGAGGCGAAGCTCACCGCATACGTTATCGCGCAAAAAAGGACTTGGCCGCGACCATTCGCCTGTCTGCGCTCTATGCCGCCATACACGTTGAGAGCGTGCAGCGCGTCAACCTTATCAAGCCTTCCGCTGACGTGGTGCTCGACAAACGCAGACCGCTTACTGCACGGGTTACACGCTGACCTTGGGAAACATCGCTTACGGCATGGATGAACTACATGCAGGCAGTACAGGTACTTGATACTGCCGCATCGAATATTGCATGGACGGAAAAACCTGAATAAAAATCCATTTTACGCCCGAATTTTTCAGTTAAAACTTTTCAATGGAAAAATGTTTAATTCTGCCATTGAATCATTTCATCCAGCCTCTTCAGAATGTCGGGGAAATAGCTTTCGTTAAGGCCAAAGCTGCCTTTAACCTGAACGCTGTCGGCATGAGGCTCCGGTCGAAGGATAAAATCAATAGTAACGCTATCAATAGTATTTTCATTTGTCAGTATCATATCAAGCTGATGAATATCGCTCTGATATTTAAACGACTTTAACTTTTTCTGAGCATTTATCGCCTGATGAAAAGCTGAAAATTCTTTCTTCAACATTTTCAACTCTCCAACAGTGAACTTAGTCTTAAACGCCACCTTCAGGCCGCTTACCGAGAATTCTATCCAGGACTGTATCCAATCCCAGTGATGATTAACCGGATCGACTTCGTTATCGACAACCCGTTCAAAAGGCGACACCGCAAAAACGAATTCTTCATCTCTGATATCAAACATATGTACGTTCCTGTCGGTTAATCAAAAATACCTAAAATGAGTTATCGTCCAATCTGATACCCTTACCACAACCTCAAGAGTGTACTTCTTATACTCAGTGATATTTTTCTTACGGTGTAATTTATACATTTCCGTTTCATAACGATACATACCCTCTCCGTTGCGAGGATCGGCCATGCGTCTGCCATAGCGGATAGCTCTTTCCTGAATATGTAACGGAACATAGCGACCCGGCTCATACATGTGCCTCGCCGCTGTTTCGGTCATTTTCAGGTTACACGCCGATAAACCCGTTTTTAACCTGGCACGCAGGAACATTATTGTTGCCTGGCTGAGTCTGACACTTATAGCAGCCCGTGTACCAGCCTCCAATAATGCGCGGCCAGCGCGGAAAATTCGAAATACACCAAACGCAAGAAGCGCTATGTCTGTAGGATCAATCAGTGGCGTTTCGAGAGGTGCCTCTTCAAGTCGAACAAAATGCCCCTGCACATCGTATATCTGCCACAGACCGGGAGCCTAAGCCACAGAATAACCAATGCACATGCCGCTGGACTCATCCAGCACCGGCTGTGCGTTTCGTGGCAGCACACGTGGTCTCAATTCAAAAAATACGTTGCCCGATAGTGGTGACTGAAATGTGTAATATCTGCCAGGTTCTGTGATTGCATTCCCTGCATTCATTATCGTTCCCTCATTTTCATGTGACTTAATAGAGTGCCACAGGATAGTAGAGCGGTCATTACCGAGTACTGCAACGCCGTTCACTCAGCAAACTTCTCTCGCACGGGCTGCACAGCCTATACCTGATGCTCCTGGCAGGGCTTCAACCATGAGTAAAACAGGTGGCCGATTATCACCACGGTGTCCCTTTCATAGAGAGGTAATAAAGCATGGTTGTAACTTTTGAATAGGAAAAATGGCAATGACATAATGGAATGGCGTCTTGCAGAAGAGTGGAGAAGAACACAACGGAAAAAGACTAAGTTATTGATTGAAAATCATTAACTGATGGGCGGCATCTGACAAAAAAAGACCGAATACGATTCCTATATTCGGTCCAGGGAAATGGCTCTCAAGGAGCCGTGCGCTAAAAGTTGGCATTTATGAAGGCGATGTCGCCTTGCCATTTAACATTAGAACAGCGCGGTGGAATTGCCAGCAAACGGAAGGCGCAGGACCATAAACCGGATCAGTTTGTGATCGCAACGGCAAAAAAGAGGGGTTGGGCGCAGCGCGGTGCTGCACCCGACAGGTTTATTTACCGCACAGCGCCTGGGTGCGCTCAACAATCGGCTGCAGACTCATCATCTGGCCCGGATGCGCTTTATCTTCAACCTGAATCACGCTGATCGGCTGCGCTTTCACCTGTTTGTTTTTGAACAGTGTGTCGGCGATATCGTTCAGGGGGTATGTCATCAGCGTGCTCGGGTTGATGGCAAACATCGCACCATCTTTCTCGCAGGTCAGCATCACCTCTTCACGATTAAACGGCCACTTCTCTTTACCGATCTCAAAGCGGCTGACGGTAATGATTTGTGCCGCCAGCGCCTGGCCGCATACGGATAACAACAGGATTGAGGGGATCACTTTCTTCAGCAACATAACTACCCTTTTCTCTCTTAAACCACATTCAGACTGGCGACAGCGTGGCAAATACGCTGACCAGCCCAACCACTCCACACGCCAGCAGCAGTTCAAGCTGCGTCATGCGAATAAATTTTTGCTGCGTCCCGCTGCCAGCCAGGCGGAATCGCGGCACCAGCCAGTATCGGTTAATCAGCGCCACCAGCACCATCAGGGCAACCAGCAGCACTTTACACAGCAACAATACAATGTAGCGTGAATCGTGCCACGTCAGCGGCCAGCCCGCGATCATCACGCTGTTTATCAGGCCGCTCAGCAGCGTTAACGCCACCGCCAGATGACCATAGCGCGAAAAGCGCATCATGGTGCGGATAGCGTCGGTGCGGCGATCGATCTGGCGCGCCTCCCGCATCAACAGCAACAGAGGCAGTAATCCGCCCGTCCAGAACGCCGCGGCAATCAGATGCAGTGCATGATTGAGCTGCTGAAACAATCCCGGCCAGCCATCGCGCATCGCGGCATGACCTATCAGAGCCATGCAGGCCAATTGCAGAACGCCCGCCAGCAGTAACACCTGCTGACGCAGCCGCCCGGTCAGTAACAAACCGGCAACGGCCAGCAGGCTAAACAGGATTTCCCACAGCCACACGCCACCGAAGTGCGTGCCAATCACCGCCAGCCAGATATCGACATCGGCCAGATTGGCGCTGTCGCCGCTCATCAATACATTCTGGCAGGCCAGCATCGCCAGCGCACTCAGCAGCGCCAGCCAGGCGCTCCCTTTCACCAGCGGGTTTAATCTTAGCGCCAGTAGTGGTCGATAGCGTCCGGGTGCCAGCAGCGCACTGTAACAGGCGCTGCCGGTCAGCAGCATCACGGCGGCAAAATGCAGCGCGCGCAACAGGATCCAGAGGGTGGCCACCGGCGTTACTTCACGCTAAAGCGATAGCTTCCTGCGGTTTTATGTCCATCCACCGACAGCACATGCCAGTTAACCTGATAGCTGCCCGCTCGCAGCGGCTGAGAGAGGCCCACAATCAGTCGGTTTTTCTGGCCAGATTCAACGCGGGCTTTAGCGGTGGCGACAGGCTTCTGTTTACTATCCAGCAGCGTGACGCCGCTGAATGCCGCTTCAATATCTTCACTGAAGTTCAGCGTCAGCGCATCGGTGGATGTCGTTACCTGCGCTTTGGCCGCCGGGATAGAAGACTGGAGATGCGCATGCGCCGCTGCCAGCGAACTGAATGTCATCAGTCCGGCTGCCGCCAGCGCAATAACCATGCGGGAAATCAGTTTTTTTATGCATAAGATCATCCTTTTAACCGCCGCCAGGGCGATAAACGTGGCAAAAGGATACGCTGCTGTATTTGCACTGTCGAGGCCAGCGATGCGATCCTTTATCCTTGATTCAGCCCGCCGAAAACATTACTTTTGCCCGCTATCGTCAGGAGAATATTATGAGCCATAACCTTGCCCTGCTGTCCCAGGAAGAGAAAGACAAGATTAATGTCGATTTGGCGGCAGCGGGTGTGGCGTTTAAAGAGCGCTATAACATGCCGATTGTCGCCGAAATGGTGGCGCAGGAGCAGCCCGAAGCACTGCGTGACTGGTTTCGTCAGCGTCTGATGCACTACCGCCAGGCATCGCTCAGCCTGTCGCGCCTACCTTATGAACCGAAGATGAAGCAATGATATTTCGCGTTATTGATACCGAAACCTGCGGTCTGCAGGGTGGCGTGGTCGAAGTGGCGTCCGTGGATGTGGTCAACGGCCAGATTGTGAATCCGATGAGCGATCTCACCCTGCCCGACCGCCCTATCAGCCGTCAGGCGATGGCCGTGCATCGCATCACCGAAGCGATGGTCGCCGGTAAGCCGACCATTGAAGAGGCGATCCCACGCTATCACGGCAGTGCTTTTTACGTGGCGCACAACGCCAGTTTTGATCGCCGGATGCTGCCGGAGATGTACGGAGAGTGGATCTGCACCATGCAGCTGGCGCGTCAGCTCTGGCCGGGCATTAAATATGGCAATCAGGCACTGCGTCATTCGCTGAAGCTGGATGTCACGCCGCCCGCCGACCTGCATGCCCACCGCGCGCTCTATGATTGCTATGTTACGGCGGCGCTGCTGATTCGTATTATAGAGACCTCCGGCTGGAGTGCCTCCGAGATGATTGTGCGGTCACAACCGGCAGCCCAGCGCGACGACGTTCTGCCGTTTGGCAAATACCGCGGCCAGGCGATCGCGGTCGTTGCGCGCAAGGATCCGGGCTATCTGAAGTGGATGCTGGATAACGTCAGTGATCTGCGCCCGCCATTGCGGCAGGCGCTGCGTAAGTACCTGACCGAATCTCAGTAATCCTGGGCTGGCGGTAAGGTGCCCTGCGCCAGTCCCAGCAGGAAGGTGTATTCCATCGCGATCCCTTCATAGGCTTTGTAGCGCCCCGACTTGCCGCCGTGACCCGCATCCATGTCGGTGCAGAGCAGCAGCAGGTTATTGTCGGTTTTCATCGATCTCAGCTTCGCCACCCACTTGGCTGGTTCCCAGTACTGCACCTGCGAATCATGCAGGCCGGTGGTGACCAGTAGATGAGGATAGGCTTTCGCCTCGATGTTGTCATAAGGGCTGTACTGGCGGATATAACGGTAGTACTCAGGATCATTAGGGTTGCCCCACTCGTCATACTCGCCAGTGGTCAGCGGAATCGACTCATCCAGCATCGTGGTCACCACATCCACAAACGGCACCTGGGCAACCACGCCGTGGAACCGCTGCGGTGCCAGGTTAATTACTCCGCCCATGAGCAAGCCACCCGCGCTGCCACCCATGGCATAGAGTCGTTCCGGGTGTCCGATGCCACGCGCCACCAGCGCGTTAGTGACATCGATAAAATCGGTGAAGCTGTTCATTTTGTTCAGCAGGCGACCGCCGTCATACCATTGCTGCCCCAGCTCACCGCCGCCGCGCACCTGTATCAGCGCATAGACAAATCCGAGATCCAGCAGGCTCAGGCGGCTGACGCTGAAATCGGCATCCATACTGCTGCCGTAGGCACCGTAGCCATACACCAGCATCGGATTCTGACCGGGCTGATAATGTTTGCGGTGATAGACCAGCGATACCGGCACTTCGGTGCCATCGCTGACTTTGATCCAGTGGTGTTCGCTTTTGTAATCTTCCGCGTTAAAGCCTTTCACCGCGCTCTGCTTGAGGATGCGGCGTTCACCGGTATCCATATCCAGTTCAAACAGCGTGGTCGGCGTGGTCATCGATGAATAGCCGTAGCGCAGTTTGCTGGTGCGCGGCGTCGGATTGTAGGCCAGCCAGGTCACATAGGTCGGGTCGTCGAAGGCGATGCCGCTGGTTTCACCGCTGGCCCAGTTGATCTGCCGCAGGCTGGTTAAGCCGCGCTGGCGCTCCTCGACCACCAGCCAGTCCTGAAACAGCTGAAAATCTTCCATCACCACCTGTTCCCGTGCCGGGATCAGGGTTTCCCAGCGTGACTCGTCCAGATAGCGGCTGCGGTACAGCCCGAAGTTCTCGCCTTCCCGGTTGGATCGAATGAAGAACTGATGATCGTAGTGATCGATGCTGTACTCATGATCGCGGCGGCGCGGCAGAAACACATGCGGCTGCGCATCGGGGAAGTTCGCATCAATCAGCTGAATTTCGCTGGTGTTGGTGCTGTAGAGCGCAATCATGATGAACTGCTTGGAGGTGGTCTTATGTACGCTGAGATGATATGTGTCATCCTGCTCTTCATAGACCAGCTGATCGTCGAACTGCGGCGTACCCAGTTCGTGTCGCCACACCTGATAAGAAAGCAGCGTCTGCGGGTGTTTTCGCACATAGTAGAGGGTGCGCGAATCATTACCCCACGCGAAGCTGGAAGAGGCGTTGCTCAGCACTTCAGGGTACCAGCTGCCACTCTTCAGGTTACGGAAGCGGATGCCATATTGCCGGCGAGACAGGAAATCTTCAGCCAGCGCCATGACCCGGTTATCCGGACTGATATGCAGCGCGCCCATGGTATAGAAATCACTGTGCGAGGCGCGCTGGTTGGCATCCAGCAGCAGGCTCCACTCGCCAGACTCATCGCTCGCGGCGGGCTGGCGGTAATAGGCCGGGTATTCGTTACCGCTCTGATAACGGCTCTGATAACGGTAGCCATTTTTCACATAGGGCACTGAGTGATCTTCAGGCGGCAGCCGATCGATAATCTCTTTTAATACCCGGTCCTGCAGTGGCTGCTGTGACGACATGATTTTTTTGCCGTAGTTGTTTTCGGCACGCAGGTAATCAAGGACCTCGCTGTTTTCGCGCTTGTCGTCGCGCAGCCAGTAGTAGTCGTCAACGCGCGTCTCGCCGTGCAGCGTCATCTCGTGGGGTATTTTTTTTGCGATGGGTGCTTTCATCCATCCGTCTCCGTGAACGTAATGATCTGTAAGCGTAACACTTCAGCAGCGGGAAGCCAGGTATAGGTTGAGAAGCAGTCGCTGGCGGATCACATCCTGTGACCCGCCAGCGGAATATCAGAGGGATTAACTGGCGGGTAAACGGGCTTTCTCAGCCTCAAGATCCTGCTGGATGCCGTCGCGAACATCCTGGGGAATTTTCAGCGCGTCGCCCAGCGCGGAGAGATAGCTGCGCTCCATGAAGTGATCAACGTCGATGGCGGCACAGCTCAGGAAGTAGAGCTCAAGCGCCTCCTCCTCGTTTTTCACATCGGCGGCCAGCCACTGCGGATCCAGCGGGCGGTTCATCGCTTTCTGGATCAGCTGTTCCGCTTCCTGACCGTAGCCGGACTGATGAATATTCTGCTCAATCGCTGCCCGTTCCTGATCGTCAATGTGCCCGTCGCTTTTGGCGGCAAACACCAGCGCCGTCACCAGACGCTCAGCCCGCAGGTTAACCGGCGTTTGCGCCACGCCAAAGTCAGGTTCATTCTGGTGTGCTTCGCTGACCCGCTGCTTGTATTTGTTCCATAGCACCGCGCCCGCAGCCGCACCACCGCCGATAATCAGCGCCTTGCCGCCATATTTAGTGAGCAGTTTGCGCGACGATTTACTGGCAATCAGCATACCGGCCAGGCCACCCAGCGCACCCGGCGCCAGCATGTCGCTTAAGCCGCCGCCCGATTTGCCCTCACCGCCCTTCTTCGTCAGTACCGACTGAATTTGTTGCAACCAGTTATTCATCATCCACTCCTTTTAAGATGTCAGTCCGCTATCCTGACGAAAAGGATGTCAGGAAACGTCAGAGCGGGAAAAGTAAGGCAAAAGGTCGTGTCAGATGGACGAAAGATGAGAACGCAAACGTTTTCGTTTATACTTGCGCGCGAATTTTGACAGCTTAGGTGAATGTATGACGACTCTCGGAACAGCGCTGCGTCCGGCAGCAACGCGTGTGATGCTATTGGGTTCAGGTGAACTGGGTAAAGAGGTGGCGCTGGAGTGTCAGCGTCTGGGTGTGGAAGTGATCGCGGTTGATCGTTACGCCGATGCCCCGGCGATGCACGTCGCCCATCGCAGCCATGTGATTAACATGCTGGATGGCGCGGCACTGGCTGCGCTGATTGCTGAAGAGAAGCCTGATTTTGTCGTACCGGAAATCGAAGCTATCGCCACGGAGACACTGGTTGAGCTGGAGCAGCAAGGCCAGCGCGTGGTACCGACTGCCCGTGCCGCGCGGCTGACCATGAACCGCGAAGGCATTCGTCGGCTGGCGGCTGAAGAGCTCTCTCTGCCGACCTCCCGCTATCGCTTTGCCGATAGCAAGGCACGCTTTGATGAAGCGGCTACCGAAATCGGCTTTCCCTGCATTGTGAAGCCGGTGATGAGTTCATCCGGCAAAGGTCAGAGCTTTATCCGCAACGCCAGCCAGCTCGATAACGCCTGGGACTATGCGCAACAGGGTGGCCGCGCGGGTGCCGGACGCGTCATTGTCGAAGGCGTTGTCGACTTCGATTTCGAGATCACCCTGCTGACCATAAGTGCAGTCGATGGCATTCATTTCTGTGCGCCAATTGGTCACCGTCAGGAGGATGGCGATTACCGTGAATCCTGGCAGCCGCAGCAGATGAGTGATGTGGCGCTTCAACGGGCGCAGGATGTTGCCGCGCAGGTGGTTAAGGCGCTGGGTGGCTATGGCTTGTTTGGCGTTGAGCTGTTTGTCTGCGGTGATGAGGTGGTGTTCAGCGAAGTTTCTCCGCGTCCTCACGACACCGGCATGGTGACGCTGATTTCGCAGGATCTGTCAGAGTTTGCGCTGCACGTGCGGGCGTTTCTCGGTCTGCCGATTGGCGCGATTCGCCAGTATGGTCCGTCAGCGTCCGCCGTTATTCTGCCGCAACTGACCAGCCAGAATGTGCAGTTTGTGAATGTCGAAGCGGCGCTGGGTGCCGGTCTGCAACTGCGCCTGTTCGGCAAGCCGGAAATCAGCGGCCAGCGTCGGCTGGGCGTGGCGCTCGCCAGCGGTGACAGCACCGATCAGGCGATTGCGCGTGCCGTTGCCAGCGCAGCAGCGGTCACGGTTCAGGGATAAACGTGTGCGGTGAGCAGACGCTCACCGCCATAACTTACTTCGCGCCTTCAACAGCTTCGCGTGCCAGGCGGGTGATGCGATCCCAGTCGCCCGCTTCCAGCGCGTCGTTGGGCACCAGCCAGGAACCGCCGATGCACAGCACGCTTTTCAGCGCCAGATAGTCACGGTAGTTCGCCGGAGAGATGCCGCCGGTCGGGCAGAATCGCACCTGCGGGAAGGGTCCGCCAATCGCCTGCAGCGCTTTAACGCCGCCGTTTGCTTCTGCCGGGAAAAACTTGAACTCGCGCAGACCGTAGTCCATACCGGTCATTAGCTCAGAAACGGTGCTGATGCCGGGAATCAACGGTACCGGCCCTTCAACCGCCGCTTTCAGCAGCGACTCGGTGACGCCAGGACTGATCACAAACTGCGCACCGGCATCGGTCACTTCCTGTAACTGCTGCGGATTAATCACCGTTCCCGCACCGACGATCGCATCCGGTACTTCTTTAATCATCGCACGTAAAGCGTCCATCGCCACTGGCGTGCGCAGCGTCACTTCCAGCACTCTGACACCGCCTGCCACCAGCGCTTTTGCCATCGGCACGGCGTGTTCCAGTTTGTTCACAACGATGACCGGCACCACAGGTCCGGTGGTCAGAATCTGTTCTGCACTCGTTTTCCAGTTTTTCATCAGTTCCCCTTGCTTGATAACACCGGGATTGCGACCCGGTCATGGAGCATCGGCTCCTGCCCTGTAAATTGCGTCACTACCATACATGATCAACTTCCTGAGCGTCTATCATCCTGCGACCAATTTGAAACGGCAGTTCAATTTTATTCGTGTCGGTTGGCCCGGTTTAAGGGCGAAAAAAAGCCCGCGTTGCGGGCTTCATCATCACTTCCGTTATTCGAACTCGTTCCACGAACGGCCATCGCGGGTAATCATCGCCACTGAGGCCACCGGGCCCCAGGTGCCCGCCTGATACGGCTTGGAAGAGTCGCCATCCGCAGCCCAGGCGTCGATAATGGAATCGACATAGGTCCACGCGGCTTCCACTTCATCGCGGCGCACAAACAGCGCCTGGATACCGCGCATGCTCTCCAGCAGCAGACGCTCGTAAGCATCGGCAAGGTGCGACTGGTTAAAGGTCTCGGAGTAGCTCAGATCCAGCTTGGTGGTCTGCAGTTTGTGCTTGTGATCAAGGCCTGGCACTTTGTTCAGGATCTCGATATCAACCCCTTCGTCCGGCTGCAGACGAATCGTCAGCTTGTTCTGCGGCAGCTCGGAGTAGGAGTCTTTAAACAGGTTCATTTCCGGGTTTTTGAAGTAGACCACGACTTCTGAACACTTGGTCGGCAAACGCTTACCGGTGCGCAGGTAGAACGGCACGCCCGCCCAGCGCCAGTTGTCGATATCGACACGTATTGCCACGAAGGTCTCTGTGGCGCTCGACTTATTGGCCCCCCTCTTCTTCCAGGTAGCCAGGCACTTTTTTGCCCTGCACAAAGCCGGCGGTGTACTGGCCGCGAACGGTTTTCTCACGCACGTTGGTCTGATCGATGCGGCGCAGCGAGCGCAGCACTTTAACTTTTTCGTCACGGATGCTGTCGGCGCTGAGATCGGACGGCGGCGACATGGCGATCATGGTCAGAATCTGCAGCAGGTGGTTCTGGATCATGTCGCGCATCTGGCCCGCTTTATCGAAGTAACCCCAGCGGCCTTCGATACCCACTTCTTCGGCCACGGTAATCTGGACGTGGTCAATGGTGCGGTTATCCCAGTTATTCACGAAGATAGAGTTAGCAAAGCGCAGCGCCAGCAGGTTAAGCACGGTCTCTTTGCCAAGATAGTGGTCAATACGGAACACCTGGCTCTCATCAAAGTACTCACCAACGCTGTCGTTGATCTCCTGCGAGGTTTCCAGTGAGGTGCCCAGCGGCTTTTCCATCACTACGCGCGCCGGTTTAGCATTCAGCTTCGCGGTGCCCAGTCCCTGACAGATGGCGCCAAAGGTGCTGGGTGGCATGGCGAAGTAGTTGATGGTGGTGCGATTTTTCTGGTCCAGCATCTTGCCCAGTTTCGGGAAGTGCGTGGTGTCGTTGACATCGAGGTTGCAGAAGTCGAGACGATTGCTGAGTTTGTCCCACAGCGCTTCGTCAATCTTCTCCTTCATGAAGGTTTCCAGCGCTTCACGTACCACTTTGGTGTATTCCGCTTTATCCCACTCGGCACGGCCGACACCAATAATGCGGGTTTCCTCGTGGATCTGCCCCGCTTTCTCTAACTGGTACAGTGAAGGCAACAGTTTACGGCGTGCAAGATCGCCTTTGGCACCGAAAATCACCAGATCGCATGCCTGGGCTGTTTGTGTTACCGCCATTTTCCTCTCCTCGTTGCAGGATAGTCCGGTGGTGATGCATCCTCTGCCACCGGGTCCAGGTTATTATTTTCTTTGAGCACAATGTACTTTTTTCCCCGCGCCAGGTAAACCGACTCGCCGGGTCAACCGCATTAACTCTGTACCGGATGTGCTAAGCGCGTGTGATGACACGTGCGGATTGCCGGTTTTTTCTGTGTCTGTTGGTGTCAGGAAAATCAGGCACCGGTCAAAGTATCCCAAAAAAAAGGGCAATCGGCTTGTCCGCCGTTGCGCCTGGCAGGTGCTGACACGATATAGTCTCTGTTAATCGACTCTGACGACAGGGATAATTGAAATTGGTAAAAGTGATTATGGTCATCGGCTTATGAATATGCTGGAAAAAATTGAGGCGCAGTTTGCCGCGCTCAGCAATGCGGAACAGAAAGTCGCCCGGCAGATTCTGGCTGCGCCTCAGGCGGCGATGCACTCCAGCATTGCGACCCTGGCGCGCGAAGCGTGCGTCAGCGAACCCACGGTAAATCGCTTCTGTCATCGACTGGGCGCGCGCGGCTTTCCCGACTTTAAGCTGCAACTGGCGCAGAGCCTGGTGAAAAGCAGCAACTGGGTCAGCCGGGGCGTGGAGGACGATGACAGTGTGGAGAACTACAGCCACAAAATCTTTGACTCGGCGCTGGCAGGGCTGCAGCGGGTACGGGATCAGCTGGATAGCGCCCAACTGCAGCAGGCCGTCACCCTGCTTACTCAGGCTGACAAACTCGCCTTTTTCGGGCTGGGGGGCTTCCGCTGTGGTAGCACATGACGCCTTTACCAAATTTCTGCGCTTTAATCTGCCGGTCATCTGGTCAGACGATATTGTGATCCAGCGCATGAGTTGCATAAATAGTCGAGCCGGTGACGTTTTTGTTCTCATTTCGCATACTGGACGCACAAAAAATATGGTAGAACTGGCTCGCCTGGCCCGTGTAAACGGTTCCACCGTTATAGCCATCACCTCTGCCGATTCTCCCCTTGCCCATGAAGCAGCGATAGCTTTAGTGCTTGATGTACCGGAAGATACGGATATCTATTTGCCGATGGTATCGCGCCTGGCGCAGTTGACCGTGATCGATGTGTTGGCGACCGGTTTCACCCTGGAACGGGGTGCGCCCTTCCGGGAAAACCTGAAACGCGTGAAAGAGGCGTTGAAAGCGTCGCGTTACGAAAAGCACACCATTCGGGAAAAGGATGAGCAGCAAAAAAATTAACATCACATTTACAATGTGAGTCGTATCACAACCCGTCGATCATATAGAATAGATAACCATGCTGTGTCCACAGACCAGGGCACGCTTAAATGTTTACGGAGTCCTCGATGTCAAGACGTCTCAGAAGAACCAAAATCGTTACAACCCTCGGCCCGGCCACCGATCGTGATAATAATTTAGAAAAAATCATCGCTGCCGGCGCGAACGTTGTACGACTCAACTTCTCTCACGGCACGCCAGAAGATCACCAGATCCGCGCCGATAAAGTGCGTGAGATTGCCGCAAAACTGGGTCGCCACGTGGCCATCCTCGGTGACCTCCAGGGTCCAAAAATTCGTGTTTCAACCTTCAAAGAAGGCAAAGTTTTCCTGAATATCGGCGACCGCTTCCTGCTGGATGCCAATCTGGGTAAAGGCGAAGGCGATAAAGAGCGCGTCGGTATCGACTATAAAGGCCTGCCGGCAGATGTGGTGCCGGGCGATATCCTGCTGCTGGATGATGGCCGCGTGCAGCTGAAAGTGCTGGAAGTTCAGGACATGAAAGTGTTCACAGAAGTCACCGTGGGTGGCCCGCTGTCGAACAACAAAGGCATCAACAAACTGGGCGGCGGACTTTCAGCTGAAGCGCTGACCGAAAAAGATAAAGCGGATATCATCACTGCCGCCAGAATCCGCGTCGACTATCTGGCCGTCTCTTTCCCACGCTGTGGCGAAGATATGAATATGGCACGTCGTCTGGCGCGCGAAGCGGGTTGTGACGCCAAACTGGTCGCAAAAGTAGAACGTGCTGAAGCGGTCGCCAGCCAGGAAGCGATGGATGACATCATTCTGGCTTCTGATGTGGTGATGGTGGCGCGTGGCGATCTGGGCGTTGAGATTGGCGATCCGGAACTGGTCGGCATTCAGAAAGCATTGATTCGTCGTGCCCGCCAGCTTAACCGCACCATCATTACCGCGACCCAGATGATGGAGTCGATGATCACTAACCCGATGCCGACCCGCGCAGAAGTGATGGACGTGGCGAACGCCGTGCTGGATGGCACCGATGCCGTGATGCTCTCTGCGGAAACCGCAGCGGGTCAGTATCCGGCTGAAACTGTCTCAGCGATGGCGAAGGTCTGCCTGGGCGCAGAGAAGATCCCGAGCGTCAACGTCTCCAAGCATCGTCTGGACGTGCAGTTCGACAATGTCGAAGAAGCGATTGCTATGTCATCCATGTACGCCGCGAATCACCTGCAGGGCGTCACCGCGATCATCACCATGACCGAGTCGGGCCGTACCCCGCTGATGACCTCACGTATCACCTCAGGACTGCCGATTTTTGCCATGTCACGCCATGAACGCACACTGAATCTCACCGCGCTCTATCGCGGCGTAACGCCGGTGTTCTTCGACAGCAATAACGACGGTGTGGCTGCTGCACACGATGCGGTTAACCTGCTGCGCGACAAAGGCTTCCTGGTCTCTGGCGATCTGGTCATTGTGACGCAGGGCGATGTGATGGGCGCAACCGGCACCACCAATACCACCCGTGTGCTGCGCGTGGATTAATTGAGCCCGGGTTTACAATGTCGGTGTAGAATAAACGACGCGACTGCCTTGCAGTCGCGTTTTCTTTTCTGACAAGGAGGCCAGATGGCCCGTTTCCACCCCATCAGCCAGCTTACCGGCCGAATTTTACTCTTTCCTCTGGCGTTAGTGCTGTTCGAGTTTGCCACCTATATTGCTCATGACATGATCCAGCCTGGCATGCTGATCGTCACCAGCGAATTTTCCGTCGGCCCTGAATGGGTCTCCACCTCCCTGACCGCCTACCTGATTGGCGGCGTGGTGCTGCAATGGCTGCTGGGTCCTCTCTCTGATAAATTTGGCCGGCGACCGGTAATGCTCTTCGGCATCCTGTTTTTTGCCGTCGCCTGCATGCTGATGCACTGGGTCAGCTCGATTGAAGAATTTGTCAGCCTGCGCTTTATTCAGGGTATCAGCCTCTGCTTTATCGGCGCGGTCGGCTATGCCGCAATTCAGGAAGCTTTTGATGAGGCGCTGGCGGTGCGCATGATGGCGCTGATGGCCAACGTGGCGCTGCTGGCTCCGCTGGCGGGTCCGCTTGCCGGTGCAGCCTGGCTCACCATTGGCAGCTGGCGCAGCATGTTCTGGCTGTTTGCCGCCTGCAGCCTGGTCGCCTTTGTGGTGCTATGGCGTGTAATGCCTGAGACCGCAGGCGACCGTAGTCACTCCATCGCCCTGCCCAATCTGGCCCGCAACTATGGCCGGCTGATGAAAGACCGGCTGGTGATGTTTGGTTCCTTCGCTATCGGGCTGGTGTTTATCCCGATCCTCACCTGGGTTGCCCTTTCGCCGGTGATCCTGATGCACGACGAAGGTCTGTCACGCATGCAGTACGCCCTGCTGCAGCTGCCGGTGTTTCTGGCGATGATCGCCGGTAACCTGACGCTGAGTAAGCTGGCGGGACGCGTGCCGATTGAACAGCCGGTGAAGTTCGCCGCCTGGCCGATTCTGATTGGTCTGAGCCTGGCGCTGGTGGCGAGCCTGATGAACAGCCACGGTTATCTGCTGATAACCGCTGGTCTGAGCCTCTACGCCTTTGGCGCGGGCATGGTCAATGCCGGACTGTATCGCCTGACGCTCTACGCCAGCGATGAAGGCAAAGGCAGCGTGGCAGCGATGCTGGGAATGATCAGTATTATGACGCTGGCGGTGGGAATTGAGCTGGCGAAAAGCGGCTACTTCAGCGGCGGCACGCTGTGGTTCTGCCTGGTCAATTTTATCAGCGGCGTGCTCTGGTTTGGCCTGGTGATCCTGTTTATGCGCGAGCGTAAACGTCGCAGCAGGCTGGAAGCGTTATAAACAGGCAGCGCAGCCACAGGTTTGCCCTGAGCAGGCAGCTCAGAAGCTCAAAGCGACGGGAGCATACGCCTGTAGCCAGCGATTAAGTGATAAGAAAAGGCCGCTTTCGCGGCCTTTTTTGCTATTTGCGCGGATAGAGATCTTTGCGCGAATAGGGCTCGATGTCACCCTCTTTACGGGTCTTCAGCAGCTTGAGGATCCAGGTGTACTGCTCGGGATGCGGGCGGACAAACACTTCCACTTCTTCATTCATCTGGCGAGCCAGCTGATGATCGTCGGCTTCCAGCAGATCGTCCATCGGCGGACGCACGTAAATCTCAAGCTTATGCGATTTGCTGTTATAAACCGGGAACAGCGGCACCACACGCGCGCGGCACACTTTCATCAGTCGCCCTACCGCAGGCAGCGTCGCTTTATAGGTAGCAAAGAAATCGACGAACTCACTCTGCTCCGGGCCATGATCCTGATCGGGCAGATAGTAGCCCCAGTAGCCCTGGCGGATTGAACTGATAAAGGGTTTGATTCCGTCGTTGCGCGCATGCAGCCGTCCGCCATAACCGCGGCGTGCGGTGTTCCACGCATAGTCCATCAGCGGATCGCTCTGGTTATGGAACATCGCCGCCATCTTTTGACCTTCTGACGCCAGCAGCATGGCGGGGATATCCACCGCCCAGCCGTGCGGCACCAAAAAAATCACATTCTGCTGCTCCGCTTTCATCTGGTCGATAATTTCACGACCATGCCACTCTACACGTTCACGGATACGTGCCGGATCGCGCAGCACCAGCTCAGTCATCATTGCCATCGCCTGCGGTGCCGTCGCAAACATCTCATCGACCAGCGTTGCACGCTGCGCCTCGCTGAGTTCCGGCAGACAGTAATAGAGGTTAATCAGCGCACGGCGCCGTGCACCCTTTGCCAGCTTACCGGCGAATTTGCCTAACCGACCCAGCAGCGGATCGCGCACTTTCGGCGGTAGCATCGCCATCGCGGCCAGACCACCAATCGCCAGCCAGCTGCCCCAGTATTTAGGTTTGAGAAAAGAACGTTCAAAAACGGGAATAAATTCAGTGTTATTTTTTTTACGGGTTTCCATGCACTCGCCTCAAGCAATGACCGGCTAATGATAGTGACGACCTGAAAATTTGCAATCATCCTGCGCCATATAGCAAAAAACCGACGGGAAACCCGTCGGTTTTTGCGCGATTTGACGAAATTCGCTTACTTCAGACCCAGCTGAGGCAGCCAGGATTTAACCTGTGCCATGTAATCGCTGCGATCTTTACCGGTCAGGCCTTCCATCCGCGGCAGTTTCGCCGTTAATGGGTTGACCGCCTGATTATTGATCCAGATTTCAAAATGCAGATGCGGCCCGGTGGAACGTCCGGTGTTGCCTGACAGTCCAATACGGTCGCCACGCTTCACTTTCTGACCTGGCTTCACCAGCACTTTCTTCATGTGCATATAGCGCGTCATATACTGACGGCCATGACGAATGGCGACATAGTTACCCGCGGCACCGCCGTTCTTCGCCACGACAATCTCACCATCACCCACTGCCAGCACCGGCGTACCGATCGGCAGCGCAAAGTCGACGCCTTTATGAGGCGCAATGCGGCCGGTAACCGGGTTGAGACGACGCGGATTAAAGTTAGAGGAGACACGATACTGCTTAACCGTCGGGAAGCGCATAAAGCCGCGCGCCAGACCGGAGCCGCTGCGATCGTAGAACTTGCCATCTTCGGCGCGGAAAGCGTAATAGTCTTTACCCCCGCTGCGCAGGCGCACACCCAGCAACTGGCTTTGCGCACTCTTGCCATCCAGCATTTCGCGTGACATCAGTACGCTGAACTGGTCACCCGCACGCAGCTTACGGAAGTCCATCTGCCACTGCAGCGCTTTGATCACGGCGCTGGCTTCGGCACTGCTCAGTCCGGCACGCTGGGCGCTGGCGGCAAAACTGCCGCGTACTTCGCCCTGCATCACGCTGTTGCGCCATTCGCCCTTCTGCATCTCCGCATCCATCTTAAAGCCACCTTTAGGGGTGCGCTCATAGGTGCGGGTTTCACGGCGGGAAATTTCCCAGCTCAGGGTTTTCAGGCCGCCATCATCATCCAGCGTCCAGCTCAGCTGCTGACCAACCTGCAGATTACGCAGATCGCGGTCGCTCATCACCAGCGCATTAATGTCACTGATGTCGATGCCATACTGATTCAGGGCACTGCTCAGAGTATCGCCGGATGAAACGGTGTAGTCGTGAACACCGGCCGTTTCGGGCACGTCGGTGTCCACATCGTCCGCAGGCAATTCTTCTTCCGGTTCCGGTGTGCTCTGATCGATAGGCTCACTGGCTTCCGGCAACAGCGTGCGGAACGTGTTCTTATCCAGTTCAATGTTTTTGACGATGGGCGTCACATCATCCGAAGGATGATAAACGTAAGGCCGCCAGACAGCGACGGCCAGAGTGACTACAGTTAAAGAACCCAGCATTACGCGGTGGGGGCGCGGCAAATTATTAAATGCGAGGGCGACAGAGCGGGCTATCTGCTGCACTTTTACCTATTCCTCATGCTCCATTCAGGCAGCTTTCATACTGGCTCGACAGTTGTGAGAGGAATTTCACATAGCTGTCTTTGGCTAAGCTGATGTCTGTTCCCAGGGGATCGAGCGTGCCTTTACGCACCTGCGTTCCGCGGGCGACAGCATCGATGACTGCTGGCCTGAATTGTGGCTCAGCAAAGACGCAGACCGCCTTTTGCTCAACCAACTGTGTTCGTATCTGATGTAAACGCTGAGCGCCCGGTTGAATTTCAGGATTGACGGTAAAGTGCCCGGTGGGCGAGAGACCGTATTGTTTTTCAAAGTACGTGTAAGCGTCGTGAAAAACGAAATATCCTTTATTTCTGACCGGAGCGAGTTGTGCGCTAACGCGTTTGTCCGTGTCCGCCAAAGCTACCTCAAACTGCTGGAGGTTGGCGTCAAGTTTGGCTTTATCTTGCGGCATAAGTTCCAATAATTTTCCATGGATTGCAACCGCGGTCTTGCGCGCAATCTCTGGCGACAACCACAGGTGCATATTAAACTCGCCGTGATGATGGTGATGGGCATCGGCGTCCTGTTCTTCGGATTTTTCCGCTGTGTGTTCATCTTCATCTTCACCACCGCTAATCAATAACGGTTTTACCCCGTCGATGTTCACCATCGCGAGGTTTTTTTGGGCCGGAAGTTCAGCCGCAGACTTCGCCATAAAGGCTTCCATTTCAGGCCCGACCCATACGACTAAGTCCGCGTTTTTTAAGCGTTTTGCATCTGAGGGCCGCAGGGAATAATCGTGTTCAGAGGCACCGTCCGGTAGCAGAACGTCAACCGGTGTGACACCATCGGCAATGGCCGCAGCGATAAACCCTACCGGTTTGAGTGAAGCCACGACATTCGCCTGAGCTGGAAGGGTTAACGAAGCTGTAACGGAGAAAGCAGTTAAGGCGAAAATTGCGCCCTTTTTATTATGTAACATATTGCGTCATTCCATCGTGACCATGAGGTGGAATGTGATATTATAACATTCGAAATTCTGTGCAACCTGTAAATACTATGACCTCACTTGTCACACTCGATAATGTTTCGATAAAGTTTAACCAGCGCAATGTGTTATCCGGTGTCAGCCTGGCACTGCAGCCTGGCCGCATCCTCACCCTGCTGGGTCCTAACGGTGCCGGAAAATCAACGCTGGTGCGTGTGGTGCTGGGACTGCTCGCTCCCACCAACGGTAGCGTTAAGCGTGATCCCGCACTGCGAATTGGCTATGTGCCACAGAAGCTGCACATCGACCCGACCCTGCCGGTGACGGTTGAACGCTTTATGCGTCTGACCCGTGGCAGCAAAAACGCTGAGATCCTGCCGGCACTGAAACGCGTGCAGGCGGGTCACCTGCTCAACGCCCCGCTGCAAAAGCTTTCCGGTGGTGAAACCCAGCGTGTGCTGCTGGCGCGCGCCCTGCTGAATCAGCCTCAGTTGCTGGTACTCGATGAGCCTACCCAGGGTGTGGATGTGAATGGTCAGGTGTCACTCTATGACCTTATCAATCAGTTACGCGTTGAACTGAACTGCGGCGTACTGATGGTCTCCCACGATCTGCATCTGGTGATGGCCAAAACCGACGAAGTGCTGTGCCTTAACCATCACATCTGTTGTTCCGGCACCCCGGAAGCGGTATCGCAGCATCCGGAATTTATCGCCATGTTTGGTCCGCGCGGCGCGGAGGAGCTGGCGATTTATCGTCATCATCATAATCACCGTCACGACCTTCAGGGACGTATCGTTTTACGCAAAGGACAGGGTCCATCATGATTGAGTTGTTATTACCGGGCTGGATAGGCGGTGTGATGTTAGCGCTGGCTGCCGGTCCGCTGGGATCGTTTGTTGTCTGGCGCAAGATGTCCTATTTCGGCGATACCCTGGCGCATGCCTCTCTGCTTGGCGTGGCATTTGGCCTGCTGTTTAACGTGAATCCTTACTACGCGGTGATTCTGGTCACGGTCTGCCTGGCGCTGGGACTGGTCTGGCTGGAGCGTCGTCCACATCTGGCTATCGATACCCTGCTGGGGATTATGGCGCACAGCGCGCTGTCGCTGGGCCTGGTGGTGGTCAGCCTGATGAAGAACGTTCGCGTCGATCTGATGGCTTATCTGTTTGGCGATCTGCTGGCGGTGACGCCAGACGACCTCTGGATGATGGGTGGCGGCGTGGTGATCGTGCTGCTGGTGATGGCGTGGCAGTGGCGGTCGCTGCTGTCGATGACCATCAGCCCGGAACTGGCACAGGTGGACGGCGTCAATATCCAGCGTACCCGACTGATTCTGATGCTGGTCACGGCACTGACGATTGGGGTGGCAATGAAGTTCGTGGGTGCGCTGATCATCACCTCACTGCTGATTATCCCCGCTGCGACTGCTCGTCGCTTTGTGCGTTCACCGGAAGGCATGGCGGCCGTCGCCGTGGTCATCGGGGTGATTGCCGTCACCGGCGGCCTGACCTTCTCCGCCTTCTACGACACGCCTGCCGGGCCGTCAGTGGTGCTCTGCGCCGCCATCCTGTTTATTTTCAGTATGGTCCGGAAACCAGCATTCTAGTTACTCTTGACGCGTGATGCCGAAGTGACGATAAGCGTGCTGCGTGGCCATTCGGCCACGCGGTGTGCGCTGAATGAAGCCCTGCTGAATCAGGAAGGGTTCAATCACATCTTCGATGGTTTCGCGCTCTTCACCAATAGCCGCAGCCAGGTTATCCAGCCCCACCGGCCCACCCATAAATTTGTCGATGATCGCCAGCAGCAGTTTACGGTCCATATAATCGAACCCTTCGCTATCTACGTTAAGCATATCCAGCGCGCTGCAGGAGACTTCACCGCTCAGGTCACCGTTTGCCCGCACTTCGGCGAAGTCACGAACGCGGCGCAGCAGGCGGTTGGCAATACGCGGTGTGCCGCGTGCGCGACGGGCGATCTCTAACGCCCCTTCGTCACTCAGCGCCAGACCCAGACAGGCGGCGCTGCGGCCTACGATGTGCTGCAAATCTTTAACCTGGTAGAACTCAAGCCGCTGAACAATGCCGAAACGATCGCGCAGCGGCGAGGTCAGCGAGCCAGCACGCGTGGTGGCGCCAATCAGGGTAAACGGCGGCAGATCGAGCTTGATTGAGCGCGCAGCCGGGCCTTCGCCAATCATGATATCCAGCTGATAATCTTCCATCGCCGGGTAGAGTATCTCTTCCACCACCGGTGAGAGACGATGGATTTCATCGATAAACAGGACGTCATGCGGTTCAAGGTTGGTCAGCATCGCCGCCAGGTCGCCCGCCTTTTCCAGCACCGGACCTGAAGTAGTGCGAAGATTAACGCCCATTTCGTTGGCCACGATGTTCGCCAGGGTGGTTTTACCCAGTCCCGGCGGACCGAAGATCAGCAGATGATCGAGCGCATCGCCGCGCAGTTGCGCTGCCTTGATGAAAATCTCCATCTGCTCACGCACCTGCGGCTGACCGACATACTCGGTCAGCATCTTCGGGCGAATAGCGCGGTCAATAACCTCTTCTTCGCTGATACTGGCAGCGGAGATCAGGCGGTCGGCTTCTATCATGAATTACCTCAAATGGCGGCGCGTAGCGCTTCGCGGATCAGGGTTTCGCAATCCGCATCCGGTCGACCGACTTTACTGATCATACGGCTCGCTTCCTGCGGTTTATAACCCAGTGATACCAGCGCGGCAACCGCTTCGGCTTCCGCATCATTGGTTTCCGGCTCGGCGCTCGGCGTGGTCAGCGTAAAGGCAGAATCGCCGCCAAACAGGTCGCCGTGCATTCCTTTGAAGCGGTCCTTCATCTCGACCACCAGACGCTCTGCCGTCTTTTTGCCCACGCCTGGCAGTTTCACCAGTGACGCGATCTCCTCTTTCTCAACAGCGGTCACAAACTGCTGCGCCGACATGCCGGAGAGGATCGCCAGCGCCAGCTTGGGTCCGACGCCATTCACTTTAATCAGTTCGCGAAACAACGCGCGCTCCTGCTTGCTGTTAAAACCAAACAGCAGCTGCGCATCTTCACGCACCACGAAGTGGGTAAAAATCACCGCTTCGTGCTGAAGTTCAGGCAACTCATAAAAACAGGTCATGGGCATATAAATTTCATAGCCGACGCCGTGTGCCTCAAGCAGTACCAGTGGCGGCTGCTTTTCCAGAATATTGCCCCGTAAACGACCTATCACCTGAACGCTTCCTTAACTAACGAATGTGGCGGATTTTATAACATAAAAAAAGGCTGGATGAATATCCAGCCTGTGAGTGCGACCTGAGCGATGACGGCTAACCTGAGCGTAACCGTCCACGCGTCAGCACCAGCTTGCTGTCACTCATGCGAGCCGCATTCTGAGCCACATGACAGTGCGTAATGGCAATCGCCAGCGCATCGGCGGCATCTGCCTGCGGGTTCGCCGGCAACTTCAGCAGGGTTCGCACCATGTGCTGCACCTGACTTTTCTCGGCGCTGCCGATGCCAACCACGGTCTGTTTAACCTGACGGGCGGCATACTCAAACACCGGCAGATCGTGGTTAACCGCGGCAACAATCGCGGCACCGCGGGCCTGGCCCAGCTTCAGTGCGGAGTCTGCATTCTTCGCCATGAACACCTGCTCAATGGCGAAGAAGTCGGGTGAAAACTGCGTAATGATTTCACAGACGCCCGCATAAATCAGCTTCAGACGGGCGGGCAACTCGGTGGTATTAGTGCGGATACAGCCGCTGCCCAGATAAGTGAGCTGGCGGCCAGTCTGACGAATAACACCATAACCGGTGATGCGTGAGCCGGGATCGATACCCAGGATAATCGACATTACGCCTCTTTGGTTAAAGTGATTACGGCAGACGCCATTACAGCGTTTCCGCTACCTCGTCGGAGATTTCACCGTTGTGATAGACCTCCTGCACATCGTCGCAATCTTCCAGCATGTCGATCAGACGCAGCAGTTTAGGTGCGGTTTCCGCATCCATCTCTGCTTTGGTGGTCGGGATCATTGCCACTTCTGCAGTGTCCGCTTTCAGGCCGAGCGCTTCCAGTGCATCACGCACCGTGCCCATCTCTTCCCATGCGGTGAAGACATCAATCGCGCCGTCGTCATAGCTGACCACATCTTCTGCGCCCGCTTCCAGAGCCGCTTCCATCACCGCATCTTCATCCTGACCCGGCGCATAGGAGATCACGCCTTTTTTTGTTGAACAGGTAAGCCACGGAGCCGTCGGTGCCCAGATTCCCGCCGGTTTTGGTGAAGGCGTGACGCACTTCGCCCACGGTACGGTTACGGTTGTCACTCAGGCATTCAATCATGATGGCCGAGCCGCCAGGACCGTAGCCTTCATAGATGATGGTTTCCATGTTGGCATTGTCATCGCCGCCTACACCGCGCGCAATAGCGCGATCCATGGTGTCACGCGTCATATTGTTCGCCAGCGCTTTATCCATCGCTGCACGCAGGCGCGGGTTTGAGCCCGGATCGCCGCCGCCCAGCTTGGCCGCTGTCACCAGTTCACGAATGATTTTGGTGAAGATTTTGCCGCGCTTGGCATCCTGCGCCGCCTTACGGTGTTTGGTATTTGCCCACTTACTGTGTCCTGCCATTTTAAATTTTCTCCGATCTTTTACAGGGTGCAGGCTATCCTGCTTGCGAGCCTGTTTACCGTCCGTACGCATACAGGTGACTGACAACCTGAATACCCCGAGGGCGAGCGTCGCGAAGCATCCTCACGTACAAGCGTACGCTGACGACGTCGCGCGGGCGGTGAACAACCTCACGGTGCCGATTACGCCTGACTGTTCAATATGTTGGTGAAGTCCTGTTAAAACTCACCAGATTCATAAAATTTAATCTATCCGCCGCCGGAATACCGGGCGATGGCGAGCATTCAGATAAATTCTTCAATTGCCTGGCGGTTACTCCATGATCGGGTTAATGCTGCAGCGTCAGCGGGTGCCAGCCAGCGAAACGCCAGATGCTCGGTGAGCATCACATTGCGCTCCGTTGGCAGTTGCAGGCGAAACCAGTGCTCGTGATTATGGGTGACATCAGGGGCATAGCGATGGCGGAAATGGGGAAAGATTTCAAAGTCGATCTGACGCTGACAATCCTCCACCTCCAGCCGCTCGGCCAGCACGTCGATGCCGATTTCCTCATTCACTTCACGACACGCGGTCGCCAGCGGTGACTCTCCTGCCTCCAGGCTGCCGGTGACCGACTGCCAGAACGTGGGATCGTCACGCCGCTGCAGCATCAACACCCGGCCAGTATCGCGCGCCGAAATGACGACCAGCACTGAAACCGGGTGTTTATAGCCCATTATTTATTCTCAGGCTTTTCTTTTTTAACGACCTGAATGCCGAGCTCCAGCAGGGAAGCCGGATTAGCTTCGCTTGGCGCTTCGGTCATCATGCAGGCGGCCGCCGTGGTTTTCGGGAACGCAATGACGTCACGAATATTATCGGTGCCGGTCAGCAGCATGGTCAGACGATCCAGACCAAAGGCCAGGCCCGCATGCGGTGGCGTACCGAACTTCAGCGCATCCAGCAGGAAGCCAAACTTCTCACGCTGCTCATGCTCTTCGATACCCAGAATGCTGAACACCGTCTGCTGCATTTTGCCGTTGTGGATACGCACTGAACCGCCGCCCACTTCATAACCGTTGATCACCATGTCGTAGGCGTTCGCCACGGCACGGGTTGGATCGGCGGCCAGCTCTTCTGCGCTCATCTCTTTTGGCGCCGTGAACGGATGGTGCATCGCAGCCAGACCGCCCTCTTCGTCCTCTTCGAACATCGGGAAGTCGATCACCCATAGCGGTGCCCAGGCTTTCTCATCAGTGATGTTCAGCTCGCGGCCCACTTTAAGACGCAGCGCACCCAGTGCATCCGCGACCACTTTGGCGCGATCGGCACCAAAGAAGATAATGTCGCCATCCTGAGCACCGGTGCGGCTCAGAATGCCTTCTACAATCTCCGCATTCAGGAATTTGGCAACCGGGCTCTGCACGCCTTCCAGGCCGTCAGCACGGACGTTAACCTTCATCCACGCCAGACCTTTGGCGCCGTAAATCTCCACGAACTTGCCATATTCATCAATCTGCTTACGGCTCAGCTGTGCGCCGGTCGGTACGCGCAGCGCGGCAACACGGCCCTTTTCATCGTTAGCCGGGCCAGAGAAGACCTGGAACTCCACGTTTTTCAGCAGGTCGCCGACGTCCACCAGCTCCATCGGGTTACGCAGATCCGGTTTATCTGAACCGTAGCGATGCATTGCTTCCGCAAAGGTCATTTGCGGGAACTCACCGAGATCAACGCCCTGCACGTCCTGCCACAGATTGCGGATTAAACGCTCCATGATTTCACGCACCTGTGGCGCGGTCATAAAGGAGGTTTCCACGTCGATCTGGGTAAATTCTGGCTGACGATCGGCGCGTAAATCTTCGTCGCGGAAGCATTTAACGATCTGATAGTAGCGGTCAAAACCGGACATCATCAGCAGCTGTTTGAAGAGCTGAGGTGACTGCGGCAGCGCATAGAATTTGCCTTTATGTACCCGGCTTGGCACCAGATAGTCACGCGCGCCTTCCGGCGTCGCTTTGGTCAGCATCGGGGTTTCGATATCCAGGAAACCTGCGTCATCCATAAAGCGACGAACGAAGCTGGTGATTTTTGCGCGGGTTTTCAGACGCGTCACCATCTCAGGGCGGCGCAGATCCAGATAGCGGTACTTCAGACGCGCTTCTTCGCTGTTGGTCTGATTCGAGTCCAGCGGCAGTGGCTCAGAGCGGTTAATAATAGTCAGTGCCTGGGCAAACACTTCCACTTCACCGGTCGCCATGTCGCTGTTTTTGTTCTTCTCATCACGCGCACGCACGGTACCGGTGATCTGGATACAGAATTCGTTACGCAGTTCAGAAGCCAGCTTAAATGCGTCCTGGCGATCGGGATCAAAAAACACCTGCACGATGCCTTCACGGTCGCGCATATCGATAAAAATCAAACTGCCCAGATCGCGACGGCGGTTTACCCAGCCGCAAAGCGTGACTTGCTGACCCACATGAGACAGATTGAGCTGTCCGCAATATTCTGTACGCATAACACTATCCTTTTAACTTCGCCGCTGCATCTGACAGCATCCGGCCGCGTTACCTGTTGCGATGCTGTCGCAAAAATGGCGGTCATTATAATGGAAAAAGCCAGACAGGATAAGCAGATCCGCGCCAAAGCGCCGATTTCCTGTGTGCATTTGCCCCCCAGCCTGACCATAGCGGATAATGGGGTATCTTAATCTGCAGCCAGGAGCGCGCGTGACACTTCGTATTGGCCTGCCCCAGTGGCAGCATTCACACTGGAAACGCTGGGGCATCGAGAGCCTGGCGGACTATGCCCGCTATTTCCATTGTGTAGAGGGAAATACCACGCTCTATGCGCTGCCGAATCCGGAAACGGTGATGCGCTGGCGCGATATGACGCACGATGCGTTTCGCTTCTGCTTTAAGTTTCCCAATACCATCAGCCATCAGGCGGCGCTGCAGCACAGCGACGACCTGCTGACCGATTTCCTGCGCCTGATGGAGCCGCTGGCCGATCGCATCGGTCAGTACTGGCTGCAACTGCCTGCCAGCTTCTCCCCGACGCAACTCGACGACCTGTGGCGCTTTCTCGACAGCCTGCCGCGCCGTTTTCACTATGGCGTCGAAGTCCGCCATCCCGCTTTCTTCGCTAAAGGGGATGCTGAACGGGCGCTGAATCGCGGCCTGCTGGCGCGCGGCATCAATCGCGTGATGCTCGACAGCCGTCCGGTTCACGCCTCCACCTCGCAAAGTCCGGCCGCGCTGGTGGCCCGCGCGCAAAAACCCCGGGTGCCGCCTCATGCGCTGCGAACCGGCTCACAGCCGATGGTGCGGTTTATCGGCAGCGACAGTGTGGAAGAGAGCGTGCCGCTGTTTCAGATCTGGCGTGACAAACTGACAGATTGGCAGCAACAGGGCGACGCCATGCTGTTTCTGCACACGCCCGATATGGGTCAGGTCTTTCCGCTGGTGCAGGCGCTCTGGCCGCAGCTACAACAGATCGATCCCGGCATAGGTAGCGGACCGGACTGGCCGCAGCAGACGTCACTGTTTTGATTCCTGCCCAGGACAGCGGGCTGCACGCCCGTTAGAATAGAAGCATTATGGACAGTCGCAGGGGTGGCAATGGTTAGCGCGTTATATGTGGTGATGGGTGCATTACTGGTGATGAAATTCACGCTGGACGTGGTCCGCTATCGCCGATTCTACCGTGTGGCGTATGGCGATGGCGGCTACCATGACCTGAAAATGGCGATTCGCATTCACGGCAACGCCATCGAAACCATTCCGCTGGCGCTGTTCCTGCTGGTAATGATGGAGATGAACGGCGCCGATATCTGGATGGTGCATCTCACGGGTCTGCTGTTCTTTATCAGTCGCCTGCTGCACGCCTGGGGTTTGCGCAGCAGCGCAATGGCAGGCCGCAAATATGGCATGCTGCTGACGCTGTTTTCCCTCTGCGGCATGGTGATTTTTAACCTGATCTATATGCCGTGGGAACTGGTGCTGACGCTGCATTAAGCTGGCCTGGGTTAAGGGGTGCAGCCCGCCCCACTTTCTGCGAGAATAGCGCCCTTTCCGTCGTCTCTTCGGATTTTCGATATGTCTGACCGCGATCAACTTTTCTCAGCGCCCATTGCAAAACTGGGCGACTGGACTTTTGACGAGCGTGTAGCTGAAGTCTTTCCTGACATGATTCAGCGCTCGGTGCCGGGCTACTCCAACATCATTTCGATGATTGGCATGCTGGCAGAACGTTTTGTTACCCCGGACAGCAAGGTTTATGACCTGGGCTGCTCGCTGGGCGCGGCCACCCTGTCGGTGCGCCGCAATATTCAGGTGCCGGGTTGCCAGATCATTGCAGTGGATAACTCCCCGGCGATGGTGGAGCGCTGTCGTCGGCATCTTGATGCGTTTCGCGCGGACACGCCGGTAACGGTGCTGGAAGCGGATATCCGCGACATTGAGATTGAGAACGCCTCTCTGGTGGTACTCAACTTTACGCTGCAGTTTCTGGAACCGCCTGCGCGTCTGGCGCTGCTGGAAAAGATCTGGCAGGGACTGAAACCGGGCGGCGCGCTGGTGCTGTCAGAAAAATTCAGTTTTGAAGATGCCGAAGTCGGTGAGCTGCTGTTTAACATGCATCACGACTTCAAGCGCGCCAACGGCTACAGCGAACTGGAAATCAGCCAGAAACGCAGCATGCTGGAAAATGTAATGCTGACTGACAGCGTTGAAGCTCATAAAGCCCGTCTGAAACAGGCCGGTTTCTCGCACGCCGAACTCTGGTTCCAGTGCTTTAATTTTGGATCTCTGGTGGCGTTGAAATGATCGACTTTGGCCGTTTTTATCAGCAAATTGCGGTGGGACCGCTGGCGAAGTGGCTGGAAGTGTTACCGGCGCAAATCAGCGAGTGGCAGCGTGAAAACCTGCATGGGCACTTCCGCGACTGGTACAAGTCGCTGGAGTATCTGCCGCTGCTGGAGCCTCAAAAACTTGACCTGTTGCACAGCGTTACTGCCGACCGCGATGACATCAGCGATCGCCATCGTCAGGGTATTGAGAAATTACTGCGCAACCTGATGCCGTGGCGTAAGGGGCCCTATTTCCTTTATGGCACCCACATCAACACCGAATGGCGATCTGACTGGAAGTGGGAGCGCGTGCTACCGCACATCTCTCCGCTGGCCGGCCGCACAGTGCTCGATGTGGGCTGCGGCAGTGGCTATCACATGTGGCGGATGATTGGCGCGGGTGCCCATCTGGTGGTCGGCATCGATCCAATGCAGCTGTTCCTGGTGCAGTTCGAAGCGGTGCGTAAAGCTGCTGAACGACGATCGCCGGGCGCATATGCTGCCGCTGGGCATTGAGCAGTTACCGGTATTGCAGGCGTTCGATACCGTGTTCTCGATGGGCGTGCTCTATCACCGCCGTTCGCCGCTCGATCACCTGTTACAGCTTAAGAATCAGCTGGTCAGCGGTGGCGAACTGGTGCTGGAGACGCTGGTGATTGAGGGCGATGTGAATCAGGTGCTGGTGCCCGGTGAGCGATATGCGCAGATGCGCAATGTCTTCTTCATTCCGTCAGCTGAAGCGCTGAAAAGCTGGCTGGAAAAAAGCGGCTTTGTCGATGTCCGGATTGTCGATTTCGCCCTCACTACCACTGAAGAGCAACGCCGCACCGACTGGATGACCAGCGAGTCTCTGGCTGAATTCCTCGATCCCGATGACCCCAGCAAAACAGTCGAGGGCTATCCGGCGCCTCTGCGCGCCGTGCTGGTCGCCACCAAACCGTAATGCCCTAGCGGCGAGACAACGCCAGTTTCGCCGCAAATCCTATAAACACACAGCCGGTCAGGCGATCCATCACCTTCAGCACCCGCGGTTTGCGCAAATGACCGGCGAAATAGTGGCTGCCGCCAATCAGTACCGCATTCCAGATCAGCCCCAGCAGCATGTGTGCCAGCGCCATCAGACTACACCAGAGCGCCACCGACGCCCCCCGCCGGGATAAACTGTGGCAAAAAACTCACATAGAAGATCCCCACTTTGGGGTTTAGCAGATTGCCCAGCAGCCCGCGGCTGAAGCAGGCAAGATAGCCCTGCTGCAGCGACGGTTGTTGCGTGTCGATTGCTGTTTGGCGGGGTTTCAGCAACAATTTCAGCCCCAGATAAAGTAACCAGGCGGCACCCAGCCACTTAAGCAGGTTATAGGCCATTTCGGAGGCCAGCAGCAGCGCGCCTAAACCGAATCCCACCGCGACACCCCAGACCAGACAGCCAAGCGTGATACCCAGTGCCGTCACGCTGGCGCGCTTTGCACCCTGAGCGACTGCTGAGCGCAGCACCAGCGCAGTATCAAATCCCGGCGTCAGCGTCAGTATGGTGATGGCAAACAGAAATGAAAACAGCGTGGTGGTCATGGCGTTCTCCCTGGAGGTAACAGCCGGTCAGCAGCGTATGGGTGTCCTGCCAGCGTAACAGGCCCGTCGAATTATCTCACCCTGGATACTCTCCCTGTTCGTCAGCGTGTGCCAGGCTAAGGGCGGTTTAACTTCATATTAAGGAGCTGTGATTATGAGTAAATTTATCTTCTCTTCACCCCGTAAATATGTGCAGGGCGCGGGCGTGCTGGACGAGCTGGGCCCCTACGTGGCCGAACTGGGTGATAACGCTTTCCTGGTTGCGGATGATGTCGTCTGGAAATTGATCGGCGAACGCGCCCAACAGGCGCTGCAAAAGGCGGGCGTTACCTTCAACTGGCACCAGTTCAACGGCGAGGCGTCGAGCAATGAGATCACCCGCCTGAGCCAGCTGGCAAAAAGTCAGGGCTGTAATGTGGTTGTCGGACTGGGCGGCGGCAAAACGCTGGACACCGTTAAGGCGGTGGCGGATGAGCTGAAGCAGCCGGTAGCCATCGTGCCTACTATCGCCTCCACTGATGCCCCCTGTAGCGCGCTGTCGGTCATCTATTCTGATAGCGGCGTATTTGAGAGCTATCGCTTCTACAGCAAAAATCCTGATTTGGTGCTGGTGGACACCGCAGTCTGCGCCAGTGCGCCAGCACGACTCTTTGCCTCCGGCATTGCCGATGGCCTGGCGACCTGGGTTGAAGCGCAGGCGGTGGCGCGTTCGCATTCAAAATCAATGGTTAATGGTGATCCGACAATTGCCGGGCTGGCGATTGCCCGTGCCTGTGAAGAAACGCTGCTTACCTGGGGTTACAGCGCCTATGTTGCCGTCACCCAAAAACGAGTGACGCCCGCCGTGGAAGCGGTGGTTGAGGCGAATACGCTGCTATCAGGGTTGGGCTTTGAAAACGGAGGGCTGGCAGCTGCGCACGCTATTCATAATGGTTTCACCGCGATTGATGGTGATATCCACCATCTGACCCATGGCGAGAAAGTCGCCTACGGCACACTGACGCAGATGGTGCTTGAGAAGCGTCCGGATGAGGAAATTGCGCGCTATATCCGCTTCTATCGCTCGATCAACATGCCGACCACGCTCCGGGGAGCTGCATCTGGAAAATGAGAGCTGGGAGAATCTGGTCAAAGTGGGTGCACTGGCGAACAGTGAGGGCGACACGCTGAAAAACCTTAATCCAAACCTTTCACCGGAAGATATTGCAAACGCACTGCTGGCGCTGGATGCCTTTAGTCAGACGGTTAAATAGTCACACGACAGGCGATCATCCGATCGCCTTTTACTCCGCCGCCGCTGGCTGGTCCCAGTACTCATATTTATAGGCGGAACTGAGATGGCGCTCAATAGTGCCGCGCGTGAAGATTTCGGTCTCGTGCAGATAACTCAGGGTACAGTTACCCACCTGATCCCAGGACTGACACTCATCTACTGACCGGATGGTGCTCAGCGGTGTGGTCGCCGTGCCGTTGAGCCGCACTTCACGCCATTGGGGATCGTAGGTATAACTGTCGGTGCTGCGGGCCGATGTGGTGCGGGTCACCAGACCCTGCGGATTCCAGTGGTAATGATTTTCACCGTTGGTCAGGGGATCGCTGCCGCGCGCCACGCTCTTCTCCAGCCTGAACTGCCGATCATAACGGTAAGTCGTGTCGGTAAAGCCGCTTTTACCCATGCTGGTAAACCTGTCGGAGGCGCTGGTAATGTTGCCATGCTGACCTTTCTGCCAGTTAATCGTCCCCTGTCGGTTATCGACCACCACCTCTTTGCCCTCTTTCAGCACTTTTACCAGATACGCATATTCCGCCACCCAGCCGCCCTGCACCCGGGCAATGTGTTGCTCCATACTGAGAATAACGTTGCGCTCACTTTTGTCATAGCTGACGTCGGCAACCGTCAGATCGCCACAGGCGTCAAACTGCCCCAGTACGCGCTTTTGCGAGTTCACATCTTTGCCAAACTCACCCGCAACCACCTGCTTCACCGCGCCTTTCGCATTCCCGCCCAGCAAAATCAGGTTATTGCTGTTAGCCACAGCAGCGTTGTTCGGGCTGCATGCGCTGGCCGCAGCGCTGCCACTGCAGAGAGCAGTCAGGATCAGAGTCAGGACAGCAATCGGATTGGGTTTCATAGGATACTTTTCCAGGCGACGTTGCTTTCAGTGTAAACGCTGCGGTGATGAACAGCGGCAATCTGTGAAGATTTCAGCCTGCATCGCCTCTTAAGGTTTTAAGGACCGGAGAGGCGACACGGTTTCAGCATAACGAATAAAGCGGGTGATTACGTTGCTGCCGGGCCTGAAAGTCCTGGATGACATGTAATGATTAATAAGGGGCAGGTGATTTTTATCGAGCCAGGCGAAAGAGTGATAACTTCGCTGCAGCCAGATTTTAGATCCCTCTGACATCAATAACATGCCAGAGAAGCGCAAAACAATTTAACCGGGACGGAGTGTGTTTTGCACAAAAAAGAACCCCAGCAAGGATACTGGGGTTTGGTACTTGCAAACACCACGTCAATGATCGGCGTGCTGCGCGGCAAAATCTGTTGTAGTTCAGGCGACCCGAACGGTGCTCATCTGCATCACGCTTTTCATCGCCTCAACCACATCGCCGTCTACACAGTAGCGGCTGAACTCGTCAGTCTCGGCTTCTGAACACATGGAGACCCCCCGCTTTGCGGTAGCGCATCGGCGACGCGACAAGGCGGCTGGCCGAGCTGTGAACTTCATCAATCCCCATGTCGAGAAACTTTTGCAGGTTGCTGAGACGTACCCCGGCACCCGCCATAATAATAGGACCGGTGCTGGCCTCATTTAGTTCCCTGAGTAATGCAATTCCGTTTTCAGCGCTCTGCTGCTGACCGGATGTCAGAATACGCGCCACACCCAAATCCGTTAGTTCTTCCAGCGCACGCTTAGGGCTGTGACAGAGATCGAAGGCGCGATGAAAGGTTACGGCCAGGCCGTCACACAGCGCCATAATCTGCCGCATCTGACCATGATGAATGTGAGCATCTTCATCCAGCATCCCAATCACCAGGCCAGGAAAACCGAGTTCACGGATTAACGCCACATCCGATTTCATCGCTTCAAATTCGCGTGCGGTATAACAAAAATCGCCACCACGTGGCCGGACAATAGGATGAACCGGAATCGAAACTTCTTGCCGGGCGGCATTCAGCATCCCCGCTGATGGGGTCAGGCCGCCTTCACGCGGTGCGGCACAGAGTTCAACCCGATCGGCGCCCGCCTGTTGTGCGGTCACAGCGCAATCCACGCCATAGCAGCAAATTTCCAGTGTGGTCATTCTCTTCTCCTTTACATGACTCTGGTTCAAGGCAGATTCATCAGTTAGTCTGGCTGCTGGAATGAGTTTACCGGGAAAGTTAACTATGGCATTCAATTTCGACCAACGGATAGACCGTCGTCACAGCGATAGCCTTAAATGGAACAAATATGCGGACCAGGACATTCTGCCGTTGTGGGTGGCAGACACCGATTTCCGATCGCCTGACTGCGTCATCGATGCGATTAAAACCCGTGCCGAACATGGGATTTTTGGCTATGGCGACACGCCAGTGGAATTTATCGATAGCGCGATAGCCTGGCTCGCCTCACGCTATCAGTGGCACGTTAATCCGGAATGGATTGTGGTTTTGCCGGGTGTCGTAAGCGGTCTGAATCTGGCAGTGCGCGCTTTCACCGCGCCTGATGAGCTGACGATTGCGCCAACACCCATCTATCCGCCGTTTCGCGGTGCAGCAAAACTGGCAGAGCGCGGTCAGATCACGCTGCCACTGACGCTGCAAGAGGGACGCTGGCTGCTGGATCTGGATGCGCCGGAAGGTCAGCTGGACGATAAAGCGCGGCTGTTAATGCTGTGCAACCCGCAGAATCCGGGCGGCACCGTCTATCGCCGCGAGGAACTGCAGGCGCAGCTGGAATTTGCGCAGAAGCACGATTTGATTGTCTGTTCCGACGAGATCCACAGCGATCTGCTGCTGGAACCCGGCGTTAAGCACATACCCTTTGCTTCACTGAGCGAAGATGCAGCCCAGCGTAGCGTGACGCTGATGTCACCCTCAAAGTCCTTTAATATTGCTGGTCTGGGGGCTTCCATCGCCATCATCCCCAACGCCGGGCTGCGCGCGCGCTTCAACCGGGTACGACGCGGCATTGTGCCGGATGTTGATATTCTGGCACTCACGGCGGCAGCAGCGGCATGGCGCGAGGGTGAGCCCTGGCTGAATGCGCAGAATGCCTATCTGCGCAGTAACCGTGACTGGCTGGTGTCGCAGGTCAATAAGATGACCGGCCTGTCACTCGCCTCACCGGAAGCGACCTACCTGGCCTGGATCGACGCCAGCGCGCTGGGTGTGGCCAGTCCGGCGCTCTATTTTGAAAAGCACGGGCTGGGCTTAACCGCCGGACGTGAGTTTGGCAATGACCAGTTTGTCCGGCTCAATTTCGGCTGTACCCGCGCGCTGCTCGACGAAGCCGTTGCGCGCCTGAAGCGTGCGTTAGCCGCCCGCCTTTAGTTCTGTTCGCTGGCGACAATCTCCTCCAGTCGCCACGGATGGAACTTGATTGTCGTCTGCCCATCCGTAACCGCCAGGGTCGGATTGGGCAGGCGCTCATTCTCGCCCTGTGGTGAACTGGTTTTAAATGAGATACCCGGCTGCGTCAGCGCCTCATCTGACAGCAAGGCCATCGCGCGCACGCCCAGCGTCTGATGATCGCCGCGTAACACCACCTCAATATGCTCCCAGCCTTCATGGCGATAACGCTTTTCACCCGGCCATGGCAGTTCAACCACATCAATCTGCCTGCCTGCGACAATCAGCGGGTCATGGAGTTTAAACAGGCAAATCTGTCTGCCATTGATCATCGCCGCCGAAAACTGCGTGCCAATCTGCTGCAAACCTTGCTGCCAGCGCATCGCCGTTGTGTCCTGATGGCAACGCACTGCGATATGGTCCACCTCCAGATCGGTAAGACGCAAGCCGAGCCGCTGCGCAAAATTTTGCAACGATTCTTCAAAACGTCCTAAATCTGTCTTTAAATCATCCAATTCTGCCGGAAAAGATCTCTTCACTACCCCACTTCCTCTCAATTTGTTTAGCATTTATAACCCGCCTGGCTTTTGGCGCGCCGCGTGCTGAGCATCACATAATGATAAGATTCATCTTATTTGGCCCGAAATTTAACGCTAATCCTTATAATAACATCTTTCATTTCGGATTTATCTCCTGTTTAGGACCATGAGTTCCTTGATGAAAGCATGTTAACTGTATGATTATTATCAACTTCTTTAATACAATAAGATAACTCTCATTTACCTGGCAAACAATTGCAGCCCACCCCGCCTTCCTATAAATTTGACCTAACACAACCAAAAGGAATGGCTCTATGTCTATGCTCATCGTTGTCGCTGTCCTGATCGCACTGATGGGATTTGCAATCTCCCGCCATTGGAAGGTGCGTGAAGATAAAAGCGTAAAGAACCCACGCCGTCATCTGCGACGTCGTTAATGCTTCAGGGAAACATCTATTAAGCTCTGTTTCCCCGCTTCATCCAACTGCTGACGCCCACTGACATTTCACGTATACTTTTCCCCTCATTTTTTTCCGTTTTGTCTGCCCCATCCGTTTCTGCCTCTCCGTGACGCGATGCGCTCAGGCAAGATGATGACAGCCCGGCTTTCTGGTCCGGGCGTTGCTCAGCACATGAAGGTAACTCGGTGAATATTCAGGCACTTCTTTCCGCAAAAGTCAGTCAGGCAATGGTTTTAGCCGGCGCACCCGCCGATTGCGAACCCCAGGTTCGTCAATCCGCCCGGGTTCAGTTTGGAGACTATCAGGCCAACGGCATTATGGCCGTGGCGAAAAAGCTGGGACAGGCACCGCGACAATTAGCGGAAACGGTGATTCAGCACCTCGACCTGACCGGCATCGCCAGCAAAGTCGAAATTGCCGGGCCGGGCTTCATCAATATCTTCCTTGACCACAACTGGCTGGCCAGTCATGCCCGGGAAGCGCTGCGTCTGCCGCGCCTTGGCGTGCAACTGGCCGAGCCCCAGACTATCGTCGTCGACTACTCTGCGCCTAACGTTGCGAAAGAGATGCATGTGGGCCACGTCCGCTCCACCATCATTGGTGACGCGGCGGTGCGTACGCTGGAGTTTCTCGGACATAAAGTGATCCGAGCGAACCACGTTGGCGACTGGGGAACGCAGTTCGGTATGTTGATCGCGTTCCTGGAAAAGCAGCAGAATGAAGATCATGCAGAGATGGCGCTGGCCGATCTCGAAGGCTTCTACCGTGAAGCCAAGCGCACTTATGATGAAGATCCTGAGTTTGCCGAGCGCGCGCGCAGTTATGTGGTGAAATTACAGGGCGGCGATGACTATTGCCGCCAGATGTGGAAGAAGCTGGTCGACATCACCATGAGTCAGAACCAGAAAATCTATGACCGCATGAACGTCACGCTGACGCGCAATGATGTTATGGGTGAAAGTCTCTATAACGATATGCTGCCTGGCATCGTCTCCGATCTGAAACAGAAAGGCTTAGCGGTAGAGAGTGAAGGTGCGACCGTGGTGTTCCTGGATGAATTCCAGAACAAAGAGGGTGAACCGATGGGCGTCATCATCCAGAAAAAGGATGGCGGCTACCTCTACACCACCACCGATATCGCCTGTGCGAAATATCGTTACGAAACGCTGAAAGCCGATCGTGTGCTCTATTACATCGACTCACGTCAGCATCAGCATCTGGTTCAGGCCTGGACTATCGTCCGCAAAGCGGGTTATGTGCCGGAATCTGTTCCGCTGGAGCACCATGCATTCGGCATGATGCTGGGCAAAGATGGCCGTCCGTTCAAAACCCGCAGCGGTGGCACCATCAAGCTCTCCGATCTGCTGGATGAAGCCTATCAGCGTGCCTACACGCTGGTGCGTGAGAAGAACCCGGAGATGAGCGAAGCGGAAGTGAAAACGCTGGCGGAAGTGGTTGGCATCAGCGCGGTAAAATACGCCGACCTGTCAAAAAAGCCGTACCACCGATTACATTTTCGACTGGGACAACATGCTGGCGTTCGAAGGCAACACCGCGCCTTACATGCAGTATGCCTATACCCGCGTTCTCTCCGTGTTCCGCAAGGCGGGCATTGATGCCGATTCGCTGGATGCGGAGATTGTGATCAGCGAAGAGCGTGAAGCGCAGCTGGCCACCCGTCTGCTGCAGTTCGAAGAGGTCATTACGCAGGTCGCTCGTGACGGCACGCCACACGTGATGTGTGCCTATCTCTACGATCTGGCCGGTCTGTTCTCCGGATTCTACGAGCACTGCCCGATTCTCACCGCAGAATCAGACACAACCCGTCTGAGCCGACTGCAGCTGGCCGCGCTGACCGCGAAGACGCTGAAGCAGGGCCTGGATACGCTGGGCATCGACACCGTCGAGCGCATGTAATCTCTGAAACGGAGAGGGGTTTCCCTCTCCGTTGCTGAATTCGTATATCCGCTCTGATCCCTCAAACTTCGCAGCAGGATGGTGTTATGTCTGTAGCCGCGCACCTCATCAGCAGCCACCTTCCCACCATAAAACAGTTACAGTGCTTTCTGGCTGTTGCGCACGAGCTGAATTTTCGCCGGGCCGCAGAACGTCTCAGCATGACGCAACCGCCGCTGACCCGTCAGATTCAGAGTCTGGAAGATCTGCTGGGCCACTCGCTGTTCAGCCGCACGACCCATGAGGTAACGCTCACCGATTCTGGCCGTGCGCTGGTCGCGAAGGCGGAAGCGATCCTGACTGCGCTGAATGCCCTGAAGCAGGATGCGCAGCCCGCCGCAGCACGGCTACGCATCGGGCTGACCCGCACGCTGAACTTTGAACTGATTTCGCCACTTAACCGGCAGCTCGCCGCTTTTCATGCCAGCGAAGAGATGGAGATGCCCCGCCTGACCTCCCCTCAGCTTTTGCAAAGCCTGGCCAAAAACAGTCTGGATTTGATACTCACCGGAGAAAAGGGGTCGGATACGGAAGACACCATTCAGTACGCCTGGGTTTACCGTGAGCCGCTGCTGATTGCCATACCGTCGGCGCATCCTGCCAGTGTGGCGGAACGGGTCTCGCTGGAAGCGCTGGCCGATCTGCCGCTGTTCTGGTTTGCCCGCAGCGCCAATCCGCTGTTTTACGATAAATGCGAGCGCTACTTCGCCACGCTCAGCGTCACGTTGAAACGGGTGAGAGAGCCGGACGATTCCCTGCTGATGCTGTCACACATCGCCAGAGGAAAAGGGTTCGCCCTGATGCCGCAGTCAAAATGCACCTTTAATCAGGCAGGTCTCTGTTATCGCCCGCTGACAGAAGATGCGGCACAGCCGCTGGCGATTGATGTTTACGCGGCGATTCGCGCCGATGAAAAAAATGAGGCGGTTCTCAATGCGCTGAGAGAACTCTCTCATCCCGGGGATGCGATAAAGTCCGCATGATGCCGCATCGCTGAAACGCAGTGAAGCATCCCCCCTCTTCTTACTTGTTAATCCCCGCTCAGCCTGTTGCTGAGATCTTACTGTATCGACATGCCGGATGGATGTCTGAAGCGCTTTCATTCGCCTGATACCTTTTTTGCATGACGGAAAGAGCAATTCATTGCTTTCACGCGGAGTGAAACAATCGCGTCTCACTTACGAGGAGCGACAATGAAAAAGCGAACGTTAACTCAGGGTCTGGACGTCAGCGCAATCGGCTATGGTGCGATGGGGCTCAGCGAATTTTATGGTCAGACCGATGACCGTCATTCCCTGCAACTGCTCAATAAGCTGCGCGATCTGGATATCACCTTTGTCGATACCGCCGATCTTTACGGGCGCGGTCACAACGAGCAGTTGATAGGTCAGTTTCTTGCCGGGCTCAATCAGGCCGAACGGCTTAAGTTCACCGTGGCCACCAAATGTGGGATTGAGCGTCCTGCTGACGAGGCCTATGCCCGCACCATTAACAATCAGCCGGACTACATTACCCGCTGCTGCCATGGATCACTGAAACGGCTGGGTGTTGAGCGCATCGATCTCTTTTATCTGCACCGGATCAGTCCGGCGACACCGATTGAGGAGAGCATGCAGTGTCTCAGCCGTCTGGTGCAGGAGGGAAAGATTGCCCGGATTGGGCTGTGTGAAGCATCGGCTTCAACACTGAATCGGGCGCAGGCGATCCATCCGCTGGCCGCGCTGCAGACGGAGTATTCACTCTGGACGCGTGACATCGAAGAACAGATTCTGCCGACGGTGAAAAAGCTCGGTGTCGGACTGGTGCCCTATTCGCCGCTGGGCAGAGGATTCCTGACGGGTAAATACCGTAAAAACAGCGATTTTGCCGAGGGTGATTTCCGCAAAAATAATGACCGTTTCCGGCAGGAAAATATCGATCACAATCTCCAGCTTCTTAACGCGGTGACGCCACTTGCTGAGAAATATCACGCCACCACCGGGCAGATTGCGCTGGCCTGGCTACTGGCACAGTATGACAAAATTGTGCCGATACCGGGCACCAAACAGATCGCTTACCTTACTGAAAACGCGCAGGCCGCAGATATTGAGCTGGAAGAGGAAGATATCGGGATGCTGAACGCTGTTCATCAGCAGATTGAAGTTAAAGGCAGTCGCTACTCTGAGGAGGGAATGAAGGGGGTGAACGCCTGAATACAAACTACGCACTTGCGCACTGTGCATCGGTGCGTTAAATTGTTTTCAGTGTGATACAGGGAGGTAATGAGGTGGCGACGTTAAGGAATATTGAAAGTTTCAGGGATGACTGGCTTAAGGATTATTTTTTATATGGCAAATTTTCCAAAAGAATACCGTCAAGCCTCTCATCAGCGCTGGCGCGAAAGCTCGACATCATCAATGCGGCGATTAGCTATAAGGATTTAAAGTCGCCGCCTGGCAATCGTTATGAGGAACTAAACCCGCCTCTCAAGGGGTATGCTTCAATCAGGGTCAATGAGCAATATCGGCTGATCTTTAAATGGATAGAAGGTAAGGCCGTTGACCTTTATCTGGATGCTCATAGTTATAAAACGCACAAGCGATGAAAACTGAGCCTGGCTGCATCAGGCGCTGTAAGACAGCATGTAACACATCAACCTCTGTCAGTAATAAAGAGAGCAAGACTATGAACCAGGCGACCCGCAAACCGACCACTGTCGGTGACGTATTACTTTACGAATATCTGGAGCCAACCGGCCTGAAGATTCTCGACTTAGCGGAGATGCTCAAAGTGCACCGCAACACCGTCAGCGCTCTGGTCAACAATAACCGGAAGCTGACGCCGGATATGGCTTTCAGGCTGGCTGCAGCTTTCGAAACCAGCGTTGAGTTCTGGCTTAATCTGCAAAACAGTGTCGATATCTGGGAAGTGATGCATGATGCCAGGGCACAGGAGGAGATCAGTCGCGTAACACCGTTGAAGGATTTTCTGGTGCAGAAAGAGAATCAGCTGGCGTGAAAAGCTTTATAACGCACTGGTCATGACGGGATTTGAAACGGGTCAATTATCTGTCAGCCGCTGGGTCAGGGTTAGCATCGGTTTACAGCCAGGGTCATCACGTAACAAGGGAGCCAGGAGGCGATCTCCGGCTCGCCTTCAGTCAATTCAGCAACGATACCCTTACTCGTAATTGACCATCACTTCACTGCTCACCACCCTTAATCCGGGTGGTAGCGCCCCGCTTCCGGCAAAACCAAACACCATGTGCAGGGTCTCACTGGCGCTCAGATGTGCCAGCCCGCGCGTGGTGCCGCTGGCCCCCTCCAGGGAAGTGCAGCGCTGTTCGCCGCACAAGCGCACCTGCAGGCCGGACGGGGCCGGTCTGCTCAGCTGGTAACGCCAGTTAATGACGCTGACCTCCCCGCCAATGTCGGCGGGCGGCGTCAGCGGCTGCGCCCGTTGCCAGCTGCCGCGGTTCGCCAGCAGCGGCCCATTGGCCGTGGCGCTCCACGCACCACCGGCCGCCTGCGCCATCAGTGGCAGCATCACGAATGCCATCACCAGCCAGCGCATTATTTGCCTCCGATGGTGGCAGTCATGCGGATCTGACGGTTGTCGCTCAGCTCCAGATTAGAGAGCACCACCAGCTGTGGCAGATTGCGGCGCAGGAAACGCGCCAGCAGCGCACGCAGCGGATGATTGACCAGCAGCACCGGCGGCGCGCCCAGCATCTCCTGACGCTGTAATGCCGCCTGTGCCTGACTTAACAGCCGATCGGCCAGACCCGGCTCCAGTCCGCCACCGCCCTGCAACGCCTGTAACAGCAGGCGCTCCAGCGTGGAATCGAGCCCGATAACCTGCACTTCGTCATTACCCGGGAACCACTGCTGAGTAATCGCACGGCCCAGCGCCACACGCACCACGCTGGTCAGCTCCTGCGGATCGCTCTGCACCGGCGCATGTTCCGCCAGCGTTTCGATAATGGTGCGCATATCGCGAATCGACACCCGCTCCACCAGCAGGTTCTGCAGCACCTTGTGCAGGGTGGTCAGCGAGATCACTCCCGGCACCAGATCTTCGGTCAGCTTCGGCATCTCCTGAGTCACACGATCCAGCAGCTGCTGCGCTTCCTGACGGCCAAACAGCTCGCTGGCGAACTGGCCAATCAGATGGTTGAGGTGGGTTGCCACCACGGTACTGGCTTCAACTACGGTAAAGCCCTGAATCTGTGCCTGCTCTTTCAGCGCGCTATCAATCCAGACCGCCGCCAGTCCAAAGGCGGGATCAACGGTCGCTTCGCCTGGCAGACTTCCGGCAGCCGTGCCCGGGTTAATCGCCATCCAGCGGCCAGGATAGGCATCACCGCTGCCAATCTCCACCCCTTTCATCAGGATGCGATAGCGTGCCGGTGGCAGCTCCATGTTGTCGCGGATATGCACCACCGGCGGCAGGAAACCGACATCCTGAGCGACTTTCTTACGGATACTGCGGATACGTCCCAGCAGCTCACCGTTTTGCTGATGATCGACCATCGGAATCAGGCGATAGCCCACTTCCATGCCCAACGTATCTTCCAGCTGCACATCGGTCCACGACGCTTCAGTGGCGGCTGGCGTGTCCGCCGTTTTGGCGATGCCGCCCGTGACTTCCACTTTCTTCTTCGGCTGCATTTCGCGGCCGCGCAGCCACCAGGCCAGACCCAGTAAGGCGGCGGTGAACAGCAGGAAGACGAAGTTCGGCATGCCCGGCACCAGACCCAGCAGACCAATCACGCCGGCGCTCAGCATCAGCACGCGCGGATCTTTGAACAGCTGAGTGACCATCTGTTCGCCGACATCCTGATCGGTGGCAACGCGCGTCACGATAACACCGGCTGCGGTAGAGATAACCAGCGCCGGGATCTGCGCTACCAGACCATCACCGATGGTCAGCAGCGTATAGGTCTCTGCGGCATGACCCACATCCATACCGTGCTGCACCACGCCCACCAGCAGGCCGCCGATGACATTGATCACCATGATCATAATACCGGCGACGGCATCACCACGAACGAACTTACTGGCACCGTCCATCGAACCGTAGAAGTCCGCTTCCTGGGTCACTTCGGCACGGCGGCGTTTGGCGTCCTCTTCACCGATCAGACCGGCGTTAAGGTCGGCATCGATGGCCATCTGCTTACCGGGCATCCCGTCCAGCACAAAGCGCGCGCCCACTTCGGCGATACGACCGGCACCTTTGGTGATAACCATAAAGTTGATGATGACGAGGATGATAAACACCACGATACCGATGGCGAAGTTACCGCCCACCAGGAAGTGACCGAACGCTTCAACCACCTGTCCTGCCGCGGCGGCACCCGTATGCCCTTCCATCAGGATGATACGGGTTGAAGCCACGTTCAGCGCCAGACGCAGCAAGGTAGAGAACAGCAGAATGGTCGGGAACGCCGCAAACTCCAGGGTCCGCTGGGTGAACATCGCCACCAGCAGGATCATGATCGACAGCGCAATGTTAAAGGTGAACAGCAGATCGAGGATGAACGGCGGTAATGGCAGAACCATCATCGACAGGATCATCAGGATCAGTACCGGCCCGGCCAGCACCTGCCACTGCATATCTTTAAAGTTGCCCGGTAAACGTAGTTTTGCGGCCAGGTTATTAGCCATCGTTTTTGCTCTCTCCTGCAAAGTCCATCTCTGCCGGAACCGGCAGGTTTTTTGGTTTGGTTGGGATCAGGCCGCCTTCGCGCTTCCAGCGACGCGACTGCCAGACCCACGCCAGCACCTCGGCCACGGCGGCATAGAGCGCGCCGGGAATGTGCTGACCAATTTCAGTATGTCGGTATAACGCACGCGCCAGCGGCGGTGCTTCCAGAACCGGGATGCGGTGTTCGGCAGCCAGTTCACGAATTCTCAGGGCGATCTCACCTGCGCCTTTCGCCACCACTTTCGGCGCACTCATCTTCTTCTCGTTGTACTGCAGTGCCACCGAGTAGTGCGTCGGGTTGGTGACGATGACATCGGCTTTCGGCACATCCGCCATCATTCGGCGTCGCGCTGCGGCGCGCATCTGCTGCCGGATGCGCCCTTTAACGTGCGGGTCACCTTCCTGCTGCTTATGCTCGTCGCGGATCTCCTGCATCGACATCTTCAGCTTTTTAAAGTGGCTGTGCAGCTGCCAGAAGACGTCATATCCGACCATCGGGATCAGCCCCAGCATCACCAGCGAACAGCAGACTGCGATCATCTCCATGCCGTGAATCAGCGCGGTGACGGGCGCTTCGCTAATCAGCCGCAGCATCTCGGGCCAGTGGCTCCAGATGTACCACCAGCCCACCGAGCCAACCAGAATAGTCTTAAGGATGCCTTTAAACAGTTCGGTCCAGGCCTGCGCCGCAAACATTCGCTTGAACCCAGCCATCGGGCTCATCTTCTTCGGGTCGAACTTGATCGATTTACCGCTGAAAACGATACCGCCCAGCAGCATGGGCGCGGCGATTGCCACCAGCACCAGACCGCCCATCAATGGCAGCAGCGCCATCAGTGCCTGCGTGATCAGGCTGCCGATGTGGCTGACGATAATTTTGTCATCTCTGACCATGCCGTGGTCAAAACGGAGTCCGGTGGCGACCATCGCCGCCAGCCGGTGCGCCATCATGTTGCCGCCCATCCACAGGATCATGATGCCGGCCAGCAGCATCAGTACGGATGTGAGTTCGCGCGAACGCGGAATCTGGCCCTCTTCACGCGCTTTCTCAAGTCGGTGGGCCGTGGGCGATTCTGTTTTGTCTTCGTCGCTATCTTCAGCCACGACAAACCTCGGTTGGCAGGAATTCTGAGCATAGGATGACAAATCTGGCTTAAGTTAAAGCGGAGATAAGATGAAGAAAACAGGCGTTCTTTCGGGGATGGGTCTGACAATGCGGAAAGGGGCCACCCGAAGGTGACCCTGTTTATTATAATCTGCAGCTGTTTCACCCGCCCGCAGGCGGACGAAACCTAGAACCCTAAGCTGTCCAGCAGGTCATCAACCTGATCCTGGTTCGCCACCACGCCCGGTGCATCGGCGTGAATCTGGGGCCCGTTCAGCAGGCTGGTGCCTTCCTGACGCTTCTCAGCGCTGACTTCTGGCATATTCTCCAGCAGCACCATTAACAGCTGGCGCTCAATTTCCTGGATCACATCCATCATGCGCTTGATCACCTGACCGGTCAGGTCCTGGAAATCCTGCGCCATCATGATTTCAAGCAGCTGCTTGTTGGTAAAGGCGGTATGCTCTGGCACGGCGGTGAGGAATGCGCGCGTATCCGTCACCAACTCCCGCGCATCACCCAGTTCAATCGGGTTCTCAAACCACTCATCCCAACGCCCTTTCAGCTGGGTTGCCCCGGCTTCCATCTTATCCTGATGGGGTTGTGCTGCTTCAACACAGTTCAACGCACGGTCGGCGGCCTGCGCCGTCATCTGCACAACATAATCCAGACGGTCGCGGGCATCAGGAATGGCTTCAGCCGCATCGGCTATGGCTTTATCCAGCCCCAGCTCGCGCAGGCTGTCGCGCAGCATGCGCGTCAGAGAGCCAATACGTGAAATGATGTCGTGTGCCGCGGCATCCTCAGTTGGTTTCGGAAAGTCGCTCATCACATCCCCTTACATGCCCAGTTTTTCGAAAATTTTACCCAGCTTTTCTTCCAGGGTTGCCGCAGTGAATGGCTTCACGACATATCCGCTGGCACCGGCCTGGGCGGCGGCGATAATGTTCTCTTTCTTCGCTTCCGCGGTCACCATCAACACCGGCAGCGAACTCATTGCCGCGTCGGCACGAATGGTCTGCAGCAGCTGCAGGCCATCCATGTTTGGCATGTTCCAGTCGGAAATCACGAAGTCGAAACCACCCGCTTTCAGTTTGCCGAGGGCGTCCACACCATCTTCCGCTTCTTCTACGTTATTGAAGCCCAGCTCTTTCAGCAGGTTACGCACAATACGACGCATCGTATTGAAGTCGTCTACTACCAAAAAGCGCATGTTTTTATCAGCCATATCTACTCCTGAGTTGTCTCGCCCGGCGGGACGGGCCTGTTAAATACGCAATGCCTGTCCGGCGCTAATTTTCGCCAGCATATGCTGGCTGATGTTGCTTAAATCCACGACTTCGCTCACGCCGCCTGTGGCAATGGCCTCACGCGGCATGCCAAATACCACACAGCTGGCTTCGTTCTGGGCAATAGTCCAGGCGCCTGCCCGATGCATTTCCAGCATCCCGGCGGCACCGTCGTTGCCCATGCCGGTGAGGATGACCCCCCACCGCATTTCGTCCGGCGTAAGTTGCCACCGATTTAAACAGCACATCCACAGAGGGTTTGTGCCGGTTAACCGGTGGTCCTTCATTCAGTTTCACCACATAGTTGGCGCCACTTCGGGCCAGCTCCATGTGCATTGCGCCTGGCGCGATGTAGGCATGGCCTGGCAGAATACGCTCACCATCTTCAGCTTCCTTCACCGTGATCTGACACAACTTGTTCAGACGCTCGGCAAAAGAGCGGGTAAAGCCTGGCGGCATATGCTGGGTAATCAGCAGTGCCGGGCTGGTCGCCGGTAACGGCTGCAGCACATGGCGAATCGCCTCGGTACCCCCGGTTGAGGAGCCAATCGCAATCAGCTTCTCACTACTCAGCAGCGGGCCCGCTTTCAGCGTCGCCGGCACCGGCATCGCTGCACGGTTGTGCAGTCGGGCACGGGAAGCGGCACGAATTTTGTCGCCAATCATCTGGCTGTAAGACAGCATCCCTTCGCGGATACCGAGCTGTGGCTTGGTGACGAAATCCACCGCTCCCAGCTCCAGCGCGCGCAGGGTAATTTCAGAGCCTTTCCCGGTCAGCGATGAAACCATCACCACCGGCATTGGCCGTAACCGCATCAGTTTTTCCAGGAAATCGAGGCCATCCATGCGCGGCATTTCCACATCCAGCGTCAGCACCTGCGGATTGAACTGCTTAATCAAATCGCGGGCGACCAGCGGATCGGGCGCCGTAGCGACCATCTCCATATCCGGATGGCTGTTGATGATTTCAGTCATCAACTGCCGCATCAGCGCAGAGTCATCTACGCACATCACGGTGATTTTGCTCATCATCTTTCCTTCGTCAGTCCATAGACGGTTTGCCCGCGCAGCCAGAACTCTTTACTGATCTGACTGAAGTTTTCTGAGTGCCCGGCGAACAGAATGCCACCCGGCTTCAGGAGCGGGACAAACCGACGCAGAATCTTCTCCTGCGTCTCTTTATCGAAATAGATCATCACGTTGCGACAGAAAATAGCGTCGAACTGACCCGGCAGCGCCCAGTCATTGGCCAGCAGGTTAAGCTGCGCGTAAGTGACCATATTGGTCAGCTCGGGACGCGCCCGCACCATACCGGCATGAGGACCGGTGCCGCGCAGGAAGTAGCGCTGCATTTGCGCGGGTGACAGCGTGCGCAGCTCCTCCTGGCGATAAACACCCGCCACCGCTTTTTCCAGCACCTGGGTGTCGATATCGCTGGCATGAACCTGGAACTTGCCCGGTCCGGTGCCCAGCGCTTCCGCCAGCGTCATGGCGATGGAGTAAGGCTCTTCGCCGGTTGACGCTGCGGTACTCCAGACGCTGAAGTTGCCCTGTCGCTTACGTGCATGCTCCGCCAGAATCGGGAAGTGATGCGCTTCGCGGAAGAACGCGGTCAGGTTAGTGGTCAGGGCATTGATAAACGCCTGCCACTCGGCACTGTTCGGATCGGACTCCAGCAGCGCCAGGTAGCGACCGAAATCATCGATATTCAGCGTACGCAGGCGACGAACCAGACGGTTGTAAACCATCTCACGCTTGTGATCGGCCAGTACGATACCGGCACGCTGATAGATCAGCTGGCTGATACGACGAAAATGCGTATCGGAGAGCGGTAAACGCTGCACCATTTGCGACAGCAGCGTTGTCGTCTCATTTTGATCTAAAATTGTCGATTTTTTCATCTCTGCACCTGGCCCGAACTCAATACATTATTTGTCTGCTGCGATGCCCGGCGGCTCAATGGCGGCCGGGCCACGGGCGTTTAAAAGGTTTCCCAGTTGTCGTCGCTGCGGGTAGCAGGCGAACGACCAACGGCTAACGGTGCATCTGACTGGAGAGTTTTCATCGCCGTTGTCTTGTTAACGGCCTGAGCGACAAATTCTTTACCAATATTGAACACTGATACCGCTTGTTTTAAGTGACTTGCCTGATCTTCGAGCGCTGCAGCCGCTGCTGCTGACTCTTCGACCAGTGAGGCGTTCTGCTGGGTGACGCGATCCATCTCGGTCACGGCAAGCCCCACCTGGTCAATGCCACGGCTCTGTTCGTCTGACGCTGAGGCGATCTCACCCATGATGTCGGTGACGCGGGTGACCGCGCTGACGATGTTGCTCATGGTGTCACCGGCGCTCTCTACCAGCACCGAGCCGGTATTAACGCGGCTAACCGAATCTTCAATCAGACCTTTAATCTCTTTGGCGGCCTGGGCGCTGCGCTGCGCCAGGCTGCGCACTTCACCAGCAACGACCGCAAAACCGCGACCCTGCTCACCGGCACGCGCCGCTTCAACGGCGGCATTCAGCGCCAGGATGTTGGTCTGGAAGGCGATGCCATCAATCACACTGGTGATATCGGCAATCTTCTTGGAACTGCCCGCAATTTCTTTCATGGTGGTGACCACGCCATCCACCACTTTGCCGCCCTGCTGCGCGGTTTCAGAGGCGGTCAGCGCCAGCTTGGACGCCTGACGGGCGTTTTCGGCATTCTGCTTCACGGTCGCGGTGAGCTGCTCCATGCTGGCAGCGGTCTGCTCCAGCGAAGCGGCCTGCTGTTCGGTACGCGAAGAGAGATCGTTATTGCCGATGGAGATTTCGCTGGCACCGGTATAGATGGCATCAGAGCCGTCTCGTACGGTACGCACGGTGCGGACCAGCTCCTGCTGCATGTGCTGCAGCGAAGTGAGTAACTCACCGATTTCGTTACGCACGCTAATCTCAACCGGCTGGGTCAGATCGCCCCGTGCGATGTGCTGGATATGCTCAATACTCTGACGCAGCGGACGGATCAGCACCGAGCGCATCACGTTCCACACCAGGATAATCATCAGCAAGGTCACTGCCAGCGTGGCGATGACAATAGTGATGGAGCGGTTATACGCGTGCTGGTTGGCTTCCACACCCTGCTGAGACAGCGCTTTATTGTGCTCAAGCCACTCGCTGTAATCTTTCTGGAACTTGTCCTGGTAGCTCTGGGTCGGCTGATCCACAAAACCTTTGAAATTGCCGGCGGTGAAGAAGACCATCAGCTCCGCCAGCGCATCGTGATAGGCCTTGTAGTTCGCCTGTAACGCCCGGACGTTTTCGGCCGTTTTACCTTCTTCTGACAGGTTATCGTTGAATATCTGATAGCTGACTTCAGCCTGCTTCAGCTCCTCACCCGCCAGGGCGACCAGCTCTTTCACGCTGGCACCCGAGCCCGACATCTGTGCATCCTGCAGAAAACGGATACCGGCGCGGTTAAGGGTGTTACGCGCCTGAACCAGCGAAACCCATGAGGTGCCCATCGCCTGTTGCAGAGTATTCAGGCGCTGGTTGTAGGCAAAATTCTCTTTATCTGAACTGACAGTTTTGAAAAACATTCCGCCGGAAAACAGCTGCAGCAGCGCAAACAGCGCCAGCACACACAGCAGGCCGGAGACGACTCGTACTCGACTAAACATAAACACCTCATTGGTTGGCGATTCGTGTGTATTTATCGGCGGAGACGGGGGGGAACTTTATGCATGGCGACGGCTTTACGCCGCCGCCATGTTGAAAGAGGGAAAATCAGGCGCGGGAAATTTTGAAAACGGAGACGGCCTGGGTCAGGACGCTGGCCTGCTGCTCCAGTGCGGCCGCAGCGGCGGCAGATTCCTCAACCAGCGAGGCGTTCTGCTGTGTCACGCGATCCATTTCGGTAACGGCCAGACCGACCTGCTCGATACCGCGGCTCTGCTCATCGGAAGCCGAGGCGATCTCACCCATGATGTCGGTAACGCGGGTCACGGCACCCACAATCTCATTCATGGTGCTGCCGGCGCTTTCAACCTGCAGTGAACCGCTGTTGACGCGTGACACCGAGTCTTCAATCAGGCCTTTAATCTCTTTGGCGGCCTGAGCGCTGCGCTGGGCCAGACTGCGCACTTCACCGGCCACCACCGCAAAACCGCGACCCTGTTCACCGGCACGTGCCGCTTCAACCGCCGCATTCAGCGCCAGGATATTAGTCTGGAAGGCGATGCCGTCGATCACGCTGATAATGTCCGCGATCTTCTTCGAGCTGCCGGCGATCTCTTTCATGGTTGTGACCACGCCATTCACCACTTTACCGCCCTGCTGCGCGGTTTCGGAGGCGGTCAGCGCCAGCTGGGATGCCTGACGGGCGTTGTCAGCATTCTGCTTCACCGTGGCGGTGAGCTGCTCCATGCTGGCGGCGGTCTGCTCCAGCGAAGCGGCCTGCTCTTCGGTGCGGGCCGACAGGTCGTTGTTACCGGCGGCGATTTCGCTGGCACCGGTAAAGATGGCATCAGAGCCGTCACGCACATTCCCCACCGTCATCACCAGCGACTGCTGCATCTCATGAATGCCTGCTGCCAGCTGGCTCATCTCATTACGCCCCTCAACCACAATCGGCTGGGTCAAATCGCCGGAGGCAATAGCGCGAATCTGTGCCAGCAGCTGTTGCAGCGGCTGAATCAGCACCTGACGCAGGCCAAACCAGCAGGTAATAATCACCGCAAGCACCGCAACACCAATCGCGGCCAGCAGCCACATCATCTGTTTAAAGGCTTTCTGGTTCTGCGCCATTCCCTGATCGGAAAGCTCAGTCTGACGCGCACGCCATTTGTTGTAGCTCTCCTGCATCGCGACCTGTTTCTGCTCAATGTTCTGTTTAAACATCCCTTCCAGGTCACGCGCCTGCAGACTTTTTTACCATCGCCTTCAGGCCGTTTTCGTAGTTAGCGTAATCGGCTTCAAGCGTGTCGCCCATGGTTTCGTCAAGACCCGACGTGGTTGGCAGATGGTAATAGATTTTAAAGTGGCGATCGGCTTCCGCTAACTGGGTATTGGCTTTGTTGATCAGCTCATCAAGCTGACCGCCGTTCATCTGCGAGGCCATGCTGGTCTGTAAGCGCAGCATGCCGCGGTTCAGCGTGGTACGGCTGTTGTTCAGTGAAATATAGGCGTCAGTCATCTCGGTGACATTGCGATTAGAGACCTGAGACAGCGCAAAGGACTCTTTGTCTTTATTGAGGGCTGACCAGAAAAGGCTGCCAGCGACTAGCTGGAGCGCGCCAAAGATGACCAGGACTGCGATTAAACTGGTCACCACTTTTATTTTTTTTAACATCTTGTTCCCCTGCAGGTTAATTTAGGTGCAGCGGCTATATCGGCGATGTAACAGGATTAATTAACGCTATTCAGCGCTTTCAGGAGAGAAGTGGCTTTTGTAATTATTTTTATCAGCATGAGCTGCTGAGTTTGGCTTTACGCAGAGGAATCGCGAGGGGTTGCTGCGCATCCCGCAGGATGCGCAGCGTGACATCAGAAGGTTTCCCAGTGAGTATCACTGACCGGCGCCGTCAGGGCTTTGCGTGGTGCCAGCGCCGCCGTAGCGGGTGCGGCAATCGGCAGATGCTTTGTCAGCGTCTGCTGCAAGGCGCCGCGTTTAATTTTGAAGACCGACACTGACTGACTTAACCGGCTGGCCTGATCTTCCAGCGAAGCGGCTGCCGCAGCGGACTCTTCTACCAGCGAGGCGTTCTGCTGGGTAACGCGATCCATCTCAGTGACCGCCTGCCCGACCTGATCGATACCGCGACTCTGCTCGTCCGACGCCGAGGCGATTTCACCCATGATGTCGGTGACGCGCGTAACCGCACTGACGATATCGCTCATGGTTTCCCCGGCGGTGCCGACCAGTTGCGAACCGACATTGACCCGGTTCACTGAGTCATCGATCAACCCTTTGATCTCTTTTGCCGCCTGGGCGCTGCGCTGGGCCAGATTACGCACCTCGCCCGCGACCACGGCAAAACCGCGACCCTGCTCTCCGGCACGCGCCGCTTCAACGGCGGCGTTAAGCGCCAGAATATTGGTCTGGAAAGCAATGCCATCAATCACGCTGGTGATATCGGCAATCTTCTTCGAACTGCCAGCGATTTCGCTCATGGTTTTCACGACACCCGCCACCACGTTGCCGCCTTTTTCTGCGGTTTCTGAGGCGCTGAGTGCCAGCTGTGATGCCTGGCGGGCGTTTTCGGCGTTTTGTTTCACCGTGGCAGTGAGCTGCTCCATGCTGGCCGCCGTCTGCTCCAGTGACGCAGCCTGCTGTTCTGTGCGGGCAGAAAGATCATTGTTTCCGGCAGAGATCTCGCTGGCACCGGTGAAAATCGCATCCGAGCCGTCACGCACATTGGTCACCGTGCGCACCAGTGACTGCTGCATGTCATGCAGACTGGCCGCGAGCTGAGTCATCTCATTGCGCCCTTCCACCACAATCGGCTGGGTTAAATCGCCCTGGGCGATATGCTGGATGTGATTAATGCTGCTGTTGAGGGGTGTCATCACGATTTTGCGCAATCCAAACCAGCAGAGCACGATCACGGCGACCACGACGGCCATGATGGTGGAGAGGATCCACATCATACGGCTGTAAGCAGAACTGTTCTCTTCAACACCAAGCGTAGTCAGGCGATTCTGATCGGCTCGCCATTCACGGTAAACCGTCAGAAACGCACTCTGGCTTGGCGCCACCGGGGCTTTACCGGCCGCAATCAGATCGTTTGCCTGTAGCGCCGTCTGCAACTGATCCAGCGCAGCGCCATAGTCGCTGTAGCGCTGCTCCAGCTGGTTGTTTAACTCACTATTCTGTCCCGGCGTATCGGGTGTCTCTTTAAAGACTTTGAAAAAACCGGCGGCCGCCTGCTGAAAGTTTTTGCTGTCGTCAAACAGCGTGGCGACATCGGCCGTTTTGCCTTCCAGCTTACTGGTGGCGAAACGCAGCTGAATACGGGTCAGCAGCACCCGGCTCTGGTTAAGACTCATATAGGCGTCGTTGAGCGACTGCGTATTTTGCATCGCCAGCTGCGACACGGCGAAGCTTTGCTTGTCGTGGCTTAATGCGGAGTAGAAAACAGAACCGGAGAAGGCCTGTAACAGCCCAAACACCAGCAACACCAGTAACAGGCTGGTGACAACACGGATTTTCGTTAACATGAGTAACCCTGAAGAAAGTAGGTAATTAAAGTGACTGAGGGATTATCGGCAGGTGACAGCGGGAAATTAGAGTGCAATGCGGCTTTATTCTATGAATAGAAAGGAATTATCGCTCAGTGAAACTATCACGGGCCAGCCATAACCGGCCCGTGATGATTCAATTACGCGCTACGCAGGTTATCCACCAGCGCCATCTCGTCGCTGCTCAGCAGCTTCTCAATGTCGACCAGAATCAGCATGCGATCGCCCAGCGCACCCAGACCGGTCAGGTACTCGGTGGACATGGTCACAGCGAACTCTGGTGAAGGACGGATCTGATCCTGGGTCAGCGACAGCACATCAGAGACGCCGTCAACCACGATACCGACCACGCGATTTTCCAGATTCAGCACGATAACCACGGTGTTTTCATTGTACTCAACATCGGGTTGCGCAAACTTCACGCGCAGATCGATAATCGGCACGATTACGCCGCGCAGGTTAGTGACGCCGCGGATAAATTCAGGGGTATTTGCGATACGCGTTACCTGATCGTAACCGCGAATTTCCTGAACTTTGAGGATATCGATGCCGTACTCTTCGTCGCCCAGCGTGAAGACCAGAAACTCCTGACCCACAGTTTCGCCAGCGATTTTTGTCACGGTTGCCATTCCATTCATGTTATTTACCCTTTCGTTATCAATCAGGCGGCAGCGCCAGCCACACGTTTTTCACGGTTAAGTGATTGCAGTGCTGAAACATCAACAATCAGCGCCACGCTACCATCGCCAAGAATGGTGGCGGCAGAGATGCCCGGCACTTTGCGATAGTTACTTTCCAGGTTCTTCACCACCACCTGATGCTGGCCAATCAGCTGATCGACCAGTAGCGCGTAACGTTTGCCCGCGCTTTGCAGGATTACCACGATGCCCTGAGTGGCCTCGGTTTTGGCATCCTGCACATCAAAGACGTTCCACAGCTCGACCAGTGGCAGATATTCGCCACGCACTTCCAGCACGCACTCGCCACCGGCCAGCGGTTTCAGCTCTTCGGCGCGCGGTTGCAGCGACTCCATCACCGCATTCAGCGGCAGAATAAAGACTTCATCGGCCACACGAACGGACATCCCATCAAGGATGGCCAGGGTCAGCGGCAGCAGGATACGAATGGTGGTGCCTTTGCCCTGCTTCGAGGCGATCTCGACGTGACCGCCCATCTCCTGAATATTTCGTTTCACCACGTCCATACCGACGCCGCGTCCTGAAACATCTGTCACCTGCTCTGCGGTGGAGAAGCCCGGTGCGAAGATCAGCATGCCGACCTCTTCGTCGCTCATGTTCTCGTGAACCGGCAGGCCCGATGAGAGGGCTTTAGCCAGAATACGTTCACGATTCAGACCGGCTCCATCATCAGACACTTCGATGCAGATGTTGCCGCCCTGATGTTCCGCTGAAAGCGTCAGGTTACCGGTTGCCACTTTACCGGCCACCAGACGTTTCTCTGGCGTTTCGATACCGTGGTCAAGGCTGTTACGCACCAGGTGCGTTAATGGATCGATGATGCGTTCAATCAGGCTCTTATCGAGTTCGGTTGAGCTGCCCAGCAGCGTCAGTTCGACCTCTTTGCCGAGTTTGCTGGCCAGGTCACGCACCAGACGCGGGAAGCGGCTGAAGACATATTCCATTGGCATCATACGAATCGACATCACCGATTCCTGCAGATCGCGGGCGTTACGCTCCAGCTGACCCATGCTGTTCAGCAGGTCGCCGTGCGCGACCGGATCGAGTTCGCCGGAACGCTGAGCGAGCATTGACTGGGTAATCACCAGTTCGCCCACCAGGTTGATCAGCTGATCGACTTTCTCCACCGCAACACGGATGCTGGTGGATTCGCTCGATTTGGCAGGGGCCGCGACGCGCTTACTTTCACGCTTCACTGCGGCCACCGGCAGTTCGGTGACGGTGGCGGTGTGAGCGTCTTCCACCACCGGTTCGGCCTCGGCTGCAACAGCAGCTGGCGCGGCAACGGCTTCGTCAGCTGCCGGGAAGCGGATCTGTGCTTCGTCGATGACGAAGCAGAGCACCGCCACGATGTCATCTTTACCGACACCATCAATGCAGACATCCAGCGTGGTGCTGCCCTTCTGCACGTTGGTCAGGGTGCCGAGATTACTCATCTCTTCCAGCATCAGATCGACCTCTTTCTCTTTGAGATCGATCAGCTGTACACGCAGGCCGCTGGTGCTGGCCGGTTCTGCGCTGGCAGTGGCAACACTGGCCGGAACATCAACCGGCAGACCTTTGGCCTCTAGCGCCAGCTGGCGCAGCGCTTCACAGATATATTTGAAGCTCTCCGCGTTAGGCTCCTGCGCGGTTTTATAAGCATCGAGCTGTTCCTGCATAATATCTTTGGTTTCCAAAAACAGGTTGATGATGTCGGTGCTGAGCTGCATCTCGCCGCGACGAGCACCATCCAGAATGTTTTCCAGGATATGAGTCGTTTCCTGTAATACCGTAAAACCAAAGGTTCCGGCCCCACCCTTAATGGAGTGAGCGGCACGGAAGATGGCGTTAAGCTGTTCCGAATCTGGCTCCTGCGGGTCTAAGCCCAACAGGTGTTGTTCCATATCCGCTAATAGCTCATCGGCTTCATCAAAAAACGTCTGGTAAAAATCGCTGATGTCCATACTCACGGGAATCACCTCGGCTGTGAGGGGGGCTGCTGTATTCACCGCGCCGCCTGGTGTTGCAGGTGCGGTAATCTGTTCAATGGCCGCCGGATCGCTGATCTGGACGGCATCACTTTCTGCGTTCTCTTTTTCTATTGCCGCTTCGGTGTCGTGGTTCAACACCAGCAGGCTGATGCGGCGGTTAACGGCGTCATTACCGCCACGATTTTTCAGGCGCATGGTGTCGGCCATACCCAACACCCGTAAAATTTTTCCGCTGTCTAAGCCGCCCATCACCAGTTCACGGCGTGAGGCGTTAGCACGGTCTGTCGACAGTTCCCAGTTGCTGTAGCCTTTGTCACCGCTGGCATACTGAAAATCATCGGTATGTCCGGCCAGGCTGATGCGGTTCGGAATGTCGTTAAGGACTGGCGCTATCGCACGCAGAATATCGCGCATATAGGGCTCAACCTCGGCCCGACCGGTCTTAAACATCGGGCGATTCTGGCTGTCGATAATCTGAATACGCAGCCCCTCTTCCACCATGTTGATGATCAGATGCGGGCGCAGCGCTTTCAGACGCGGATCCGCTTCAATCAGCTGGTCGAGCTTTTCACGCAGCCGGTTAAGGCGAATCTCATCCAGCTTGCGTTTCTGGGCGTCCATATCGACGACTTTGTTCACTTCGCCAATCTTTTTGGTCGGATCATCACCACCGCCGGGGATCGGGCTCTCGCTGTCGCTGCTGCGCGCCCCGCCGGTAATCGCTACCTTCAGCGGTGTTTTGAAGTAGTCTGCTATCTGCACCAGCTCCTGCGGGTTGGCGATTGAGAGCAGCCACATCACCATAAAAAAGGCCATCATCGCCGTCATAAAGTCGGCGTAGGCAATCTTCCACGATCCGTGGCTGCCTTCATGGCCTTTATGTTTGCGCTTTTTGATCAGCACAATTGGGCGATTGCCGTGTTTCATGAAGCCTCGTCTGAAGTCTGTTTAGCCGGGTTCTTGGCGTTACGTACGTGCTCTTCCAGTTCGCTGAACGACGGGCGCTCGGCGGAATAGAGCGTCTTACGACCAAATTCCACCGCAATCTGCGGCGCGTAACCATTCAGGCTCGACAGCAATGTCACCTTAATGCACTGCATCATCTTGGTGGTTTCCGCACACTTTTGACGCAGCACTGACGAGAGTGGAGAGACAAACCCGTAGGCCAGCAGGATGCCCAGGAAGGTGCCCACCATCGCATGCGCGACCAGCGCACCGAGTTCAGCGGCCGGACGATCAGCCGAAGCCAGTGCATGGACCACGCCCATTACCGCGGCGACGATACCGAATGCCGGAAGACCATCACCCACTGCAGCAATACTTTGCGCTGGTACGTCACACTCGTGTTCGTAGGTCTCAATCTCTTCATCCATCAACGCTTCGATTTCAAAAGCGTTCATGTTGCCGCTCACCATCAGGCGCAAATAGTCAGTAATAAAATCCACTAACTGTTTATCGGCAAGAATGCGGGGATAATTAGCAAAAATTTCACTCTGGCTGGGATCTTCAATATCGCGTTCCAGCGATAACATACCCTGCTGACGCGACTTCGCCATCAGGCGATAAAGCAGCGCCATCAAATCCATGTAAACCGCTTTGTTGTACTTGGAGCCGCGAAATAACTTAGGCAGCGCCTTCAGCGTTTTTTTAATCGACTTACCGTTGTTGCCGACTAAAAAAAGCACCGGCACCGGCACCGCCGATCATTAATAATTCGGCTGGCTGATAAAGCGCGCCCAGATGGCCACCTACCAGCGCATATCCGCCCAACACGGAGCCTAAAACAATCAGGTAACCTATAATTATCAGCACAAAAAAATCCTTACGTCCGTAACGTGTTGGTGGAAGTTAAGCCAGAGAGCCGCAGATGTTATTCCTGAACCGCAAGCAAAAAAAAGCAGCGGTATTAACCGCTGCTGGATGGCTTCCACAGTGCGAACAAACTTAAACGGCGTGTTTAACCTGTTCATCCAGCAGTTGTGGAAACATATCGGCAGGTTCTGCAGAAAGTTTACGTCTTTTTTACTGCCCGTGATGGTGGCTGGCACAGGCTGCAGGTAAAGCTGCCAACCGGCTGATGCGCATGATTAATAAAGCTGCCGTTGCAGCTTTTACAATCTGCCAGTTCCAGCATACCGCTATCAACGAATCGGACCAGGGTCCAGGCACGAGTCAGCGCCAACAGCGGGCCCTCGTCCGATTGAGGACACTGTTCAAGATACAGGCGGTAAGCTTTAATCACGGCATCGACGCCGCTGCACAACCCGGTTTTCAGCAAAAACTTCCAGGCGTTACAGAACATAGAAGCATGAATGTTCTGCTCCCACGTCATAAACCAGTCCGTAGAGAACGGCAGCATACCTTTCGGTGGCGGACTGCCACGTAATTCTTTATAGAGCTTAATGAGACGACCGCGGCTCAGCTGGGTTTCGCTCTCAAGCATCTGTAAGCGGGCACCTAATGTAATGAGCTCCATCGCGAGATGAATATCACGTGCTTCCTGAACAATACTTTTCTCACTCATGACATTGCTCTCTTTTTAGCAGGTGCATCATCTTTAGACGCATTACGCAGTAAACGGCTCGATAATAAAATGCCGGTGTGGATTTGTTGTAAATCATCCACGCGTGATTCCTGCGTCAGGCGATTAATGGTGCTGCTATCGGTAAAACGAAACTGGCAAACCAGTTGATTGGTTTCCGCCATTTTTACCATCTCAGGCAATGTTAATTCAGATAATGCATTCGCCATTTTCTCGTCAATTCCGAGGCGAAACATTGCAGAAGCTTTATCCTGGTTAATTAAACGCTGCGCAAGCAGTAAATAAGACAAGTTGAGATCGTAAATATGTTTCAGTACTTCAGAGGTGCCCATTATTTTTCCATCCTGAGAGATGCGACGTAACTGTATCGCAGAATAAATCTGCGGTTCGAGCTGCTGTTTGTTAAATCAAAAGATGGCAAAAAAAACTTTACGTAACGTTAATGTCACCGTTTTCGCCTTCCATTTTTGTGTGGGTTTCAGACCCACCGAAGGTCGAAAATCCATGCCATTTTATTTTCGAGTTCTGGACATCTTCCGTGACGTCTTCTTACATTTTTTAGGACTATTCCGAAAACAACGCAAATCTATATCGTCTGATTTCGACATACAACGACAGTGATGTGAAATTTTAGATAAAGTGTGACGCAGATCACACTTTTAACGCAAATTTCTTCAGCAACCCTTTACCATTACTTACCGACTGGTCATTTTTTGAGCAAAAAAAGCCCGATTTTAAGTCCAATTGGTCCTGAGAAAGGTTTAATAGGGGGGTAAAAGCATCGCTATTTGACGCTTTGCGCAGTCCGGAATGAATATCGGGTGTTAATCGCTTTAACACCCTATTTAGAACCACCCAAAGAAAGGTTATCAGCATATTATGCTGCTGCGACCTGCAGGTATTTGCTTTTAAATTAGTTACTTAAGGGGAGTATCGCAGAGGGTGAGTAATGAAATCGTTAAGGTTTATACGGCAGCAGGTCAGATTTCTGGCAACCTGACGTTAACAGTGGTGGTGGGGTGTACAGACTCTGATTCCCACTGTAACAAGGGGTTATATAAGAAAGTCGAATGAATTAACGAAGGGTTATGCGTTGGCACTATCACTATCGGCAGCCTGAAGAGAAACTTGAGTAAAGAAGGTAAAGAAAGCGGCAGGGGCTGACAGGACGGGGATTTCCGGGCTTACCTGCATTTATCGGGCCACTCCGGGCAGCCACTGACGTTATCAGCGTAGAATCGTAGCAAACGGTCATTAACAGATAGCAGGCAAGTTTTCTGTGACCTGGGCCGAAAAAAAACAGCGACGCCGTAGAGGCGCCGCTGCTTTCATAACCTGAGTCAGAAGAGATATCAGGCGAGTTTTGGGAAGGTCGCGACCTTGTTAACCGTGTTGTGGTCAACGCTGCGCGGTTCAATGCGCTCCAGGTCTTTCAGGAAGCCTTCACGCCAGGCGGTAATATCATTTTTACGCAATACCGCCATCATGTCGTTGTAGCGTGAAATCCTTTCGGTACGCGGCATAGTAATCGCCCTATCCAGCGCGGCTGCCACTTCATCACGGTCATACGGATTTACAATCAGCGCGGAGGTGAGCTCGTTAGCCGCACCCGCAAAGCGCGACAGCACCAGTACACCGGGATCATCCGGGTCCTGCGCAGCCACGTACTCTTTCGCCACCAGGTTCATACCGTCACGCAGCGGCGTAACCAGACCGACATCGGTCAGACGGAAGATTTTCATCAGCAGGCGACGGTCAAAATGCTGGTTAAGGTAGTAGAGCGGGGTCCAGCCCAGCGTACCGTATTTACCGTTGATGCGCCCTGCTTCGGTCTCCAGCTGATGACGGATATCCTGATACGCCTGCACATCGCCGCGCGAGGTCGGTGCAATCTGCGAGTAGCGAATTTTGCCGCGATGCTGCGGGAAGTTCTCCAGCAGCGCTTCATAGGCAAGAAAACGCTCAGGCAGACCTTTGGAATAATCAAGACGTTCGCAGGCAATAATATTGCGTGCATCGCCCAGCTCTTTCTTCATGGCGGCCATTTTCGGTGGCAGCGGCCCTTCGGCCATCTCTTTAATACTGTCTGGCTCAATCCCGATGGGATAAACCTCAGTCATAAAGGTGTTGCCAAAGGCGCGATGTTTTTTGTCGCCCTTATTCTGCAGCTGAGTGAGCTGGCTGACGCTGTCGAGGAAGGCCACCCGATCCGATTCGGTCTGGAAACCCAGCAGGTCATATTCGCACAGCATTTCCAGAAGCTCTTTGTGCGGCGGCAGCGCATTAAATATTTCAGGCGTCGGGAACGGAATATGCAGGAAGAAGCCGATGCGGTTATTAATGCCCGCCCGACGCAGCGCGGCTGCAAACGGTAAAAAAGTGATAATCGTGGATCCAGACAATATCATCCGGCTTGATCAGCGGTTTTAAACGCTGTGCCACCGCATCGTTAACGTCGCAATACCCTTCCCAGGCTTCCCGCTGGAACTGAACCAGGTCAAGGCGATAATGGAATGCGGGCCAGATGACAGTGTTTGAGAACTGGCAATAGTAGAGATCGTAATCGTTCTGGCTCAGCGGGAACGAGGCATACTCAATACCTTCATGTTCCTGAACCGTGACTTCTTCTACCTCTTCGCCTGTGTACTCGCTGATTTCACCGTTCCAGCCAAACCACAGTCCACCGGTGCTTTTCAGTGCATCGAGAATACCGACGGCCAAACCGCCAGCGCTGGTTTTTGACCCATCGGGCATGGCGACACGGTTAGATACAACCACTAAACGACTCATAACCTAAACTCCTTACCGACGTTGTCTTGATCTGATAGTAATAATGTTCTTTCCAGCCAGCCGTAAACCGCATCGACATCATGAAGCCGATAATGGGCCTGGGTGGAACCTTCTCCGACTTTGATCGAGACGCCCTGCCGTGCGTTCACGGCCAGAAAGCCCTTCTCATCCGTCAGATCGTCGCCAATAAAGACCGGCGTACGTCCGGCAAAAGGGGGCTGCTGCATAAAGTCGCTGATTGCGGCGCCTTTATCGATACCTGCCGGTTTAATCTCAACCACACATTTCCCCGGCTGAAGCGCCAGTCCGGGAAAACGTTTCACTGACTGTTCAGCCAGTCGCATCACATCCTGCTCATGCTGCATCGCCTGGCGGTAGTGAAGTGCGAAAGCCATGCCTTTTACCTCCAGCTGGGTGCCAGGCCAGGATGCCATGGCATCCTGCAATTCCGCCCTGAGCGATTGCTCCACCTCGACCGGCAGGCTGATGCGTTGCAGATTACCCTCTGCATCACGGCGCTCAGCACCATGTACGCCCGCAGCCGGGCCGTACCAGGGAGCGGCCAGGGCATCGAGTTGTTCTATGGGTCTGCCGGAGACCAGCGCCAGCGCGCCCTGCGAGAGTGCAGAGAGCTGCTGCAGTTGCGCGATGACCTGCTCAGGAATAAATACCGCTTCGGGACGGGACTGAATCGCTGCCAGCGTGCCGTCGACATCAAAAAAGAAGGCGTACTGCCCGCCGCTTAATGTCGGGTACCTGGCATGGGTGTCTGCCGCTTGGGTCACGTTACTTCTCCTGAAAATCGAATTTTAATAAAACATTGAGTTAAAACAAGAATGTCCTGACGCAGTCAGGTCAGCAAGCGGGAAATTCTGATAAAGCGGTGATTGAGGGATAAAACGCGGTAACGGGATAGGTCACTCTCCTCAAACTTGCAAGCGCATTGCTGACAATACTGGCTAACTGAGAACATCTTCACAGTAAGTGTAGTCATTAACAGGGGTTATGCCAGAAAGATGCAGGTTTCATGCCAGCCGCTGCGGTTAAGTCAGCATAAAAGCGCCATTCAATTCTGCTTCGCTTCCGATGATCAGGCCAGACACGATCCGCTGCTGACTGGAGTCACGCACGTATCGCACCCGGCAGAGTCGGCACTCCTCAAACCTTAAGCTTCTTAAGGTATTCCTAATATTGAAAGCGCATTCTCGTGACACTTTTATTACTCTGGTTCCTGCTCACATGGCGTTTACCCTGAAGAGGCCGCTGATTAGCCGCCTTACGTTGCTGATTCTGGCTGCGGTTTACATCGCGGTTTTCCTTAACGTTGCCTATTACCGTCAGGTCCTGGCAGTGATGCCACTGAACGACCTGCACACCACGCTGGTCTTTTTTATCGATGCCGCTGGTCGCCTTTAGCGTAATCAATATCGTGATTACGCTGGCCTCGTTTATCTGGCTGGATCGGCTGCTGGCCTCGCTGTTTATTCTGCTCTCCGCCTCGGCACAGTTCTTTATTCACACCTATAACATCGTGGTCGATCGCTCAATGATCACCAACATGATGGATACCACCGCCTCGGAATCCTTTGCGCTGATTACGCCACAGCTGCTCGTAACCCTGCTCACCTCGGGCGTGCTGATGGCGTTGCTGCTGTTCTGGCCGCGAATCAAAAAGCAGCAGTGGCGCGGCGTGCTGGCGCGACTGCTCAGCGTATTGCTGTCAGCAGCGCTGATTGTGCTGATCGCCCTGCTCTTCTATAAAGATTACGCCTCGCTGTTCCGTAACAACCGCGAGCTGGTAAAAGCGCTGAGCCCCTCTAACAGCATCGCGGCGACGCTCTCATGGTATAAGCATGAGCAGTTACAGAACGCGCCGCTGATACGCATCGGTGAAGATGCGCACCTGCAGCCCAGCCGCAGCAGTGGCAAACCTAACCTGACGATTCTGGTGCTGGGCGAAACCTCGCGTGCGCAAAATTTCTCGCTGGGCGGTTACAGTCGTTTGACCAATCCCTTGCTGGCGAAAGATGATGTGATCTATTTCCCGCACACCACCTCGTGCGGAACGGCGACGGCGGTTTCCGTGCCCTGCATGTTCTCCAACATGCCGCGCGCCCACTATGATGATGTGCTGGCCGCCCATCAGGAGGGATTGCTGGATATTATTCAGCGCGCCGGGATCAGCGTGTTGTGGAATGAGAACGATGGGGGCTGTAAAGGGGCCTGCGACCGCGTTCCGCATCAGGACATGACCAGCCTGAACCTGCCCGGCATGTGTATTGATGGTGAGTGCTACGACGACGTGCTGTTCCACGGTCTGGATGAGTACATTGGTCAGTTAAAAGGCAACGCGGTGATTGTGCTGCACACCATTGGCAGTCATGGCCCGACCTACAGCCATCGCTATCCGCCACAGTTTCGTCAGTTTGAACCGACCTGCGACACCAACCAGATCCAGGACTGTTCGCAACAACAGTTGATCAACACCTATGACAATACGCTGGTCAATGTGGATCACATCGTCGATAAAGCCATTAACGTACTGCGTGCACATCAGGACCGCTTCACCACCAGCCTGGTCTATCTGTCTGACCACGGCGAATCGCTGGGTGAAAATGGTGCTTACCTGCATGGCCTGCCCTATGCTATCGCGCCGGACACCCAGAAACATGTGCCGTTGCTGATCTGGCTCTCCGATGATTATCAGAAACGTTATGCGGTTAATCGCGGCTGTCTGAATAAACTGGCGGCGACAGACGATTTTTCTCAGGATAATCTGTTTTCAACCATGCTGGGATTAACCGGCACCGCGACCCACGAATATGTGCCTGCGGATGATATTTTGACGTCGTGTCGGAGCCAACCTTAATGAAGATACTGATTGTTGAAGATGATGCCCTGTTGCTGCAGGGTCTGATGCTGGCGCTGGAAGGCGAAGGCTACGTCTGTGATGGCGTTACGCGGGTGCGGGATGCTGAAGCGCATTTCGCCAGCGGCCTGTATAGCCTGGTGGTGCTGGATCTTGGCCTGCCGGATGAAGATGGACTGCATTTTCTGATACGACTGCGGCGGCAGAAGAAGATGACGCCGGTGCTGATCCTGACCGCACGCGACACCATCAGCGAACGCATTGCCGGACTCGACGCAGGCGCGGACGACTATCTTATCAAACCGTTCTCGCTGGATGAGTTGCTGGCGCGTATCCGCGCCCTGATTCGCCGCCACGTCAATCAGGGCGACAGTCATGTCAGAGTGGGTGCGCTGGCGCTGGATATGACCCATCGCCAGATTACGCTCAGCGACGTACTGCTGGATCTGACACCCAAAGAGTTTGCGATTCTGTCACGGCTGATGCTCAAGGCCGGGAATCCGGTTCACCGTGAAATTCTCTACCAGGATATCTATAACTGGGAGACCGAGCCTTCTACTAATACCCTGGAAGTGCATATCCATAATCTGCGCGACAAAATCGGCAAAAGCGCTATCCGCACCGTGCGCGGTTTTGGCTATGCGCTGGTGACGCAGGATGGCGTTCGTGAGGCAACATGATAAGACGTTTCGATCATCGCAGTATGCGCTTTCGTCTCATCCTGACCATCGGTCTGATCCTGCTGGTTTTCCAGGTGATCAGCGTGGTCTGGCTGTGGCATGAGAGCAAAGAGCAGATTCAGTTTCTGGTGGAAGCGCAGCTGCAGAAGCGCAACATGGACAGTCACGTTAAGCGTGAAGTGCATGAAGCGGTAGCCAGCCTGGCGGTGCCAAGTCTGGTGATGATTACCCTGACGCTGCTGCTCTGCTATCAGGCGGTGAAGTGGATTACCCGGCCGCTTTATCAGCTGCAGCGTGAACTGGAGAGTCGCAGCGAAGAGAATCTTGATCCCGTCGCCTGCCACAGTCAGGTTCAGGAGATCGATGCGGTGACGCAGGCGATAAACCAGCTGGTCGCGCGTCTGAACAGCAGTCTGGAGCGCGAACGGCTGTTCACCGCCGACGTGGCACATGAGCTGCGCACGCCGCTGGCGGGATTGCGGCTGCATCTGGAGTTAATCGAACGTAACAGCGATGTCAAAGTTCAGCCGCTGGTGCAGCGCCTGGATCAGATGACGCACAGCGTGTCGCAGCTGCTGAATCTGGCGCGCGCCGGGCAGTCTTTTACCTCTGGCACCTATCAGAACGTGGGGCTGATTGAAGATGTGATCCTGCCAATGGAGGCAGAGCTGAGTATTATGCTGGAGGCGCATCAACAGACGCTGGTGCTCGATCTGCCGCAGGAGCAGTTTGTGCGTGGTGATGCCACGCTGCTGAAGATGTTGCTGCGTAACCTGGTCGAGAACGCCTATCGCTACAGCCCGGATAACAGCACCATCAGTGTGCAGCTGGTGTTAGCTCCTCAGCCGATGCTGGTGGTGGAAGATCAGGGCCCGGGAATTGATGAGAGTAAAAGTGGCGAGCTGAGTAAAGCGTTTATCCGGATGGACAGCCGCTACGGCGGTATCGGACTCGGGCTGAGCATCGTCAGCCGCATCGTCCAGTTACACCGGTTTCAGTTTTTCTTAGAGAACCGCCGCGACCGAAGCGGTTGTCGTGCCGTGGTGAAGTTTTAAGCGCTGAACCAGGCGGAGAGGAACAGAACGACCGTGGCTGCGGCAATCAGCAGTGCAGCATATTCACTCATCGGACGCGGAGCAGTCACAGACAGGGCAACAGGAGCAGTTTTCATAGCATCATCCTCAGTTAAAGCAGGCAGTATCGCGATTGCATATTAAGGAAACCTTAAGCTCGCGACACTGCCGCTAAAAATGTCTGCGCTGCCAGACGCCGCCATCAACCTCGCATTTCTGCCCGCTGACACGCCTGCTGCATCCGCCCGGTGCTCTACACTTAATGGCTACGTTCCGTTACAGGAGTTACGCCATGAGCCAACGCATGCACAAATATGCTTTTCCGGTCAGCAAAGCCCGCAAATACCTTGAGCCCGGACCGGTGCTGCTGCTCAGTTCGCAGTACAAAGATCAACATGACATCATGACGCTCGGCTGGCACACGGTGCTGGAGTTTTCTCCGTCACTGGTCGGCTGCATGATTGCCGGTATGAACCACAGCCATGAGCTGATCCGCAACAGCGGTCAGTGCGTGCTGAACATTCCTTCTGCCTCGCTGATTGATGAAGTTGTGGCAATCGGCAACAGCCACGGCGACAGCATTGATAAGTTTGAGGCCTTTGGCCTGACGCCGGAACCCGCTCAGGTGGTTGGCGCGCCGATGATTGCCGAATGTTTTGCCAGCTTTGAGTGTCAGCTTTATGACGATTCGATGGTCGCTAACTACAACCTGTTTATTTTTGAGATTGTTAAAGCGCACGTTGCCGAGCAGCCGGAATACCCCACTACCCTGCACTACACTGGCGAAGGCCGGTTCAGCGTGATGAGCGACAAAATACTGGATAAGAGCGGCGATTTTAAACCGGAGATGCTGATCTAGTTGAAAGCGCTCTGCCGCGCCCCCATTCACCTCTTTCGACCTGACAGGAGTAAATTATTATGGCAATCGAATACGCAGTTATCGCTGGCGGCTGTTTCTGGTGTACCGAAGCGGTATTTAAGGATGTGATCGGCGTAGAGTCGGTGGAAAGCGGTTATACCGGTGGTGCCCGTCCTAATCCGACTTATGAGCAGGTCTGCAGCGGTGCGACCGGTCATGCAGAAGCGATCCGCATTGGCTTCGACCCGGAGAAAGTCAGCTTTGGCGATCTGCTGGATATCAGCTTTGTGACGCATGATCCGACCCAGCTTAACCGTCAGGGTAATGATATTGGCACCCAGTATCGTTCCGCCATTTTCCCGGCCAATGCAGAGCAGGAAGCGGAGGCACGCGCCGCCATTGCCCGCGCTCAGGCTGACCATGATGTGCCGGTGGTGACCACTATTGAGCCGCTGAAAGAGTGGTATCCCGCTGAAGCTTATCATCAGGATTACTGGGAAGGCGCGGGCCAGCGCAACGGCTACTGCATGGCGGTCATTCCACCGAAACTGCAGAAGCTGCGGAAAAGTTTCGCTAACAGAGTAAAGAGCTGATTCCGGCATCAGTCGGGGCGGCGTCTGACCAGTAACGAGGGTGAGAACGCCGCTCCGGTTTATTTGCTGCCATAAAACTCACCTGACCGGGCTCATCAGGATGGCGGGATGTGGCCGGTAAAACGGCGGGTTTTATGCCGCAGTAAATCGATTCGTTCAGAGCTTAAGCGAATAGATCAAAAGAGAAAAATAGTGCTTGACCGTTTTCAGTCGACTCCCTATAGTACCGCCCCGTTGACCCATCGCGGTCAGCGAAGTAAATCTGGTGAGGTGTCCGAGTGGCTGAAGGAGCACGCCTGGAAAGTGTGTATACGGCAACGTATCGAGGGTTCGAACCCCTCTCTCACCGCCATCTTCAAAGAAGAGCCTGAACTTTTGTTCAGGCTCTTTTTTTTGCATATTTCACGCTGAGAGAGCGTGATAACTCCCGCCTGGGAACGACCACGTGCGCAGCCGCTGACCCACAATAAGAAAACCCGGCCGGAGCCGGGTTTGGGCGCTACACTTCTACTCAATCAAACGCTAGCTATACGCGTGCAGGGTGCGCTGACACAGCGCAGAACGCACACAATCTTCTTTGCCGAAGCGTACAATGCCAACCATCTCGTCCTCTTCGAAACGCGCCAGCGCGTCTGCGAGACCGGAAGGCACCCCAGCGGGCAAGTCGCACTGGGTAATATCGCCGTTAACAATGACCGTGACGTTTTCGCCCAGTCGGGTCAGGAACATTTTCATCTGCGCGGCGGTGACGTTCTGCGCCTCGTCCAGAATTACCACAGCATTTTCGAAAGTGCGACCACGCATATAGGCGAACGGTGCAATCTCTACCTTGGCAATTTCCGGACGCAGACAATATTGCATAAAGGATGCGCCAAGACGTTTAACCAGAATGTCATAAACCGGGCGGAAATAAGGCGCGAATTTCTCAGAAATATCGCCGGGAAGGAATCCCAGATCCTCATCTGCCTGCAGTACCGGGCGCGTAACGATAATCCTGTCGATATCCTTATTAATCAGGGCCTCAGCCGCTTTTGCGGCACTGATCCAGGTTTTACCGCACCCGGCTTCACCGGTTGCGAAGATCAGCTGTTTTCTCTCTATGGCGTTAAGATAGTGCGCCTGAGCTTCATTACGGGCTTCAATCGGCAACCGGTCACGCGTATCGCGCGCCATGCCAATGGCATCCAGTCCACTCATATGCACCAGCGAAGTGACCGACTCTTCTTCACGCTGACGATGACTTCTTGAGTCACTACGAAGCACTCTTCTTGCTTCACGACGCGCTTTGATCACTGCTTTCTGTCTTCCCATAGTGGCACCTTTCAGTTGGTTTCATTTCCTGCGTCAGGCCGGTGGCCCGTTGCGATAACGTGAACGCTTTAGAGGTTTCAGTTGGCTTCCTTTTGAGCCATGACAGGACAGGATAGTGGGTATGCAGCAGCGCAATAGCGTAGCTGAACACCGGATAAAACAGGATGCGATAAAACAAAAGAGATGGTTGAAGGAAGGAAGAAATAACGAGGCAGAATTGCCCTCGCGGTCAGGCGCAATCTATTTACTGACAGTGACTTTCCATTAAAGACTCGACCCATGCGCGAACTCCAGTGTGATACATCAACACATCCGATTACGCCTGTTTAATAAAGTGCACCATTTTGTTGGGCCTTTGCAATAGTAATTTTACCTGCTGGCAAAAGAATTGCTAATCACGTGTATGTATTTCTTTTAAGGCAAAATGTAAAAGCGTTTTATTACAGTGAATTAGCTTATTTTATATATGCCAGACAACCGCTAAAACTCAGTTTAACCTCAGTCAGCAAAGCACGAAAACCGTAAAACGTGGGCGACCAGAACAGGGACGCCCACAGTGGTTGAATTTTAATCAGGCTTCCAGCAACGACTGCGCTAAATAATGGCTGGCGTCTGGTACACCGGGCAAAACAAAAAAAGTAACCGCCGCCAAAAGGCCGGATATATTCTTCCAGCGCTTCGCCGTTCAGGCGCCGCTGCACCGTGAGAAAGCCGCGTTCCAGATCGTGCTGATAGCAGACGAATAGCAACCCCATCTCCAGCTGTCCCGATGCAGAGATACCCGCGGAGTAACTGTAGCCGCGTCGCAGCATCAGGCTGCTTGCCGTCTCTGGTGTGCGGGGATTGGCAAGACGGATGTGCGCATCCAGCGCAATTACCTCACCGTCCGGATCACGGGCGTAATCCGGAACGTCGCGCTCATGCTGCATCCCCAGCGGCGCGCCACTTAATTTCTCGCGACCAAAGATAGTCTGTTGCTCGCCCAGCGGCGTGCGATCCCACATTTCGACGTGAAAGCGGATTAACCGTACAGCCTGATAGCTGCCATTGCGCGCCCAGACCGGTTCGTCCTGATCGTCGGTCACCCACAGCAGCTGATTCATCAGAGCAGGGTTGTGGGTATCCGGATTGGCGGTGCCATCTTTGAAACCCAGCAGGTTGATCGGGGTCTCCTGCCCCTGACTGCGCGCGGCATGATCGGAGATAAAGCCTTCGCGCCGCCAGCGTACGCCAAGCAGGTCAGGCGTATGCTTGATGATATCCCGCAGGGCATGAATCACCGTATCCTGGGTGTTGGCACAGAACTGCAACAGCAGATCGCCATGACACTGACTGGCATCCAGCGAATCATTGGGAAAGCGAGTCATCGGCTGCAATTTTTTCGGTTTGTGCGGCGCCAGACCAAAGCGTTCATCAAACAGTGAATTGCCGACCGACACGGTAATCGTCAGATTATCAGGCGCGATAGTCGCCCCAAGAATACCGGAATCCATTGGCGGCAACCGCGGATTGGTGACTACCGGTGCCGGACCGCCCGTGGTCAGGAAGGCAATACGCTGGGTCAGCAACCGGAACAGACGCACCAGCTCCGCTTTATCGCTGCTGAGCAGATCAAACGCCACCAGCATCATCGATGCCTGCTGTGGCGTCGTGATACCCGCCTGATGCTGACCATAAAACGGCTGCATCTGCTGTCGGGCCTGCGGCGTAACCGTCCCCGGCGAAAAGCTGTCGGCGGCGGCTGCATGGAACGGACAGCCGCCGCCCAGCGCTGCCGCGCCACCCAGCAGCCCCAGCCCTTTTAGTAACCGACGACGCGCAGGCTGCGCGTCATCTTCCTTGCGACTCATGATTAATCCAGACCCAGGGTGCCACGAAGTAATGAAAGATCTTCCGCCAGTGCGGTGATCGGTCCTTTCAGCGCGTTACGGTCGGCGCTGGTCAGTTTCTCATAGGATTCAAAACCGGTTTGGGTGCGGTACTTACTCAGGATCGCATCCACTTTTTTGAAGTTGGCGTCAACCTTGGCCAGCAACTGAGGATTGGCTTTGCTTACCATGGGTCGCAGCAGCTCAACGATTTTCTGCGCGCCATCAATGTTCGCCTGGAAGTCCCACAGGTCAGTCCGGCTGTAGCGATCTTCTTCACCGGAAATTTTGCTGGAAGCGACCTCTTCAATCAGGCCGGCTGCGCCGCCGACCACTTTGGCTGGCGGGAAGGCCAGTTCGCTGATGCGCACCTGCAAATCTTTCACATCTTTATTCAGCTGCTCAGCGTAGTCCGCCATGCCTTTCGTGCTGTTATCAGCAAACAGCGCTTTCTCCAGACGGTGGAAACCGGTGAACTTAGGATCGGCCGCTTTTTTCTCATAGTCATCTTCACGGGCGTCAATGCTGCCGTCGAGATCGGAGAAGAGCTCAGCAATCGGCTCAATGCGCTCATAATACTGACGGGTCGGAGCAAACAGCGCTTTGGCTTTTTCAACATCACCCGCTTTAACGGCGTCAGTAAAGGCCTGGGTGTTGCTCACCAGCTGGTTCACCTGGTCGGTCACATAGGCTTTATATTCGGTGATCGGGCCTTCCAGTTGCATACGTGCTGAGGTGCCACTTTTCGCCGCACCCTCACCTGCCTGCACAATCAGCTTGCCTTTTGGATTGCTCAGCAGCCCACAGGTCATCTCATATTCGCCCGCCTCCAGATTGGCGGTCAGTTTCTGACTGAAGCCCGGCGCGATATTCTCACGCTCTTCAACCACCATCACGCCTTTGAGGATCTCCCACTCCAGCGCTTTCTGGCTGTTGTTTTTAATCAGGAACTGGGTCTTACCGGCCTTGACCGTTAAGCTCATCGGCTCGCACTGCTTGTCGGTGACGCTTACGGTAACCTGAGGAACCGCCGCGGCCGCCGTTGCGGAGATCGCCAGCAGAGGAAGCAGCAGTGCCTTGCGGCGGAAACGCATTGTCATCTCTCTTTCCCTATCATGTTGCAGGCGTAAGATGCGCCCGTTAAATGTCAAATTACACAGTGGCCGAAGCAGCAGAACGCGCAGGCATAAAGAACAGAATCAGAGCCGGGATCAGGTAGGCGAAGTAAACGGTCACTTCACTGACGCTTGGGGTCTCCTGATAACCCAGCACCCCTTCCAGCAGGGTGCCGAACAGCGAATGGGTCGATAAGGTATTGCTGAGATCGAAGGCGACATCCTGAAAGCGATTCCATAAACCCGCTTCGTGGAAGGCGCGGATGGCGCCCGCTGCCAGACCCGCGGCGACAAACAGGATGAATACGCTGGTCCAGCGGAAGAAATGGGCCATGTTAAGACGGATACCGCCCCAGTAGAGCAGCATGCCCAGCACGACCGCGGTTGCCAGACCCAGCACCGCGCCAATCGGCGGCGCATAACCGACATCCTGGGTAAACGCCGCCAGCAGGAAGAACACCGACTCCAGCCCTTCGCGCGCCACGGCAAGAAACACCATCAGCACCAGTGCCAGACCGCCACGACCTGAGCGTTGCAGCGCCTGATCGACAGCCTGTTCAAGCTCGACCCTGATGTTGCGGGCGACTTTGCGCATCCAGAAAACCATTGAGGTGAGGATCACCACCGCAATCAGCGCCACGATGCCCTCAAACAGCTCCTGCTCTTTCTGCGGGAACTCACCGGTGGTGGCATTGATGAACAGACCCAGGCCCAGACAGAGCCCGGCGGCAATAAACACGCCAGCCCACATCGCGGGAAACCATTGGGTGCGCTGGGTGCGTTTGAGATAGCTGGCTATCAGGCTGACTATCAGCGCGGCTTCAAGCCCTTCGCGCAGCATGATGAGAAAAGGAACAAACATCGCCAACCTCTTGAATGTTAAGCAGCGTCAATAAACAGTAAAATAAGGTAAAGTGTAAACGATACCGATTATCATTATCGCTGAGAAAAAAACAAGTTGCCGGTGGAGATAATTTCATCTTTGAGTGGTTTATCTTTGTAACAAAAAAAGCCCGCCCCTTTCGGGACGGGCCAGGCGATTAACGCCTCGCTTATTTTGTCTGGAACTCCGCCTCTGCAGCAGCAAAGCGCTGCTGCGCTTCTGCTGAAGGCTCACGGCCCATCAGCGTGAACACCACAATGGCGATGCTGGCGAAAATGAAGCCCGGGATGATTTCATACAGTCCCAGCCAGCCATATTGTTTCCACACCAGCACGGTCAGCGCACCGACGATCATGCCCGCCAGCGCACCGTTGCGGTTCATCCGCTTCCAGCAGACACCAAACAGTACTACCGGACCAAACGCCGCACCGAAGCCCGCCCAGGCGTAGCTCACCAGGCCCAGCACGCGGTTTTCCGGGTTAGCCGCCAGCGCGATCGCAATCAGCGCCACCAGCAGCACCATCAGACGCCCTACCCATACCAGCTCTTTCTGGCTGGCATTTTTACGCAGTAAGCCTTTGTAGAGATCTTCGGTAAGGGCGCTGGAGCAGACCAGCAGCTGACAGCTCAGCGTTGACATCACGGCTGCCAGGATCGCTGACAGCAGAATACCGGCAATCCACGGGTTGAACAGGATACGCGCCAGCTCGATAAAGACCCGCTCCGCATTGGCGTTAACGCCAACCGCCAGCGTCGGGTTGTTCTGGAAGTAGGCAATACCGAAGAAGCCCACCGCCACGGCACCGGCCAGACAGAGCACCATCCAGGTCATACCGATACGGCGAGCGGTACGGATTGAACGATGCGAATCTGCCGCCATAAAGCGCGCCAGAATATGGGGCTGCCCGAAGTAGCCCAGGCCCCAGCCGAGCAGGGAGATCACCGCGACAAAGTTCAGTCCCTTCAGCATGTCGAGGTTTTCCAGGCTCTTCGCTTCAATCACCGCCAGCGAATCAGACCAGCCGCCGACCGCGATAATCACAAACACCGGCGTCAGGATCAGCGCAAAAATCATCAGGCTCGCCTGAACGGTATCGGTCCAGCTCACCGCCAGGAAACCGCCCACCAGCGTATAGAGAATGGTCGCCGCTGCACCCGCCCACAGAGCGGTCTGGTAACTCATACCAAAGGTGCTTTCAAACAGACGCGCACCGGCTACCACGCCTGAGGCGCAATAGATGGTGAAGAACACCAGGATCACAATGGCGGAGATCACGCGCAGGATTTTACTGTGGTCCTCAAAGCGGCTGGTAAAGAAGTCCGGCAGCGTCAGGGCGTTGTTGTGATGTTCAGTCTGAACCCGCAGGCGACCGGCCACGATTTTCCAGTTCAGCCAGGCACCGATCGTCAGGCCAATCGCAATCCAGCTTTCAGAGATACCGGAGATGAAGATCGCACCCGGTAAGCCCATCAGCAGCCAGCCGCTCATATCGGATGCACCGGCAGAGAGTGCCGTGACCACGCTACCCAGACTGCGGCCACCGAGGATGTAATCATCAAAGTTTTTGGTTGAGCGATAAGCTACAAACCCGATTAATACCATCCCAAGAATATAAACCAAAAAGGTCACCAGCAAAGGTGTACTTACACTCATCTGTCTCTCCACTTATTATTTGATATCCCAGAGAAATCGCCAGCTACCCGCCTGCCGGAACGGGGCAAAGCGGGCCGATTTTCTTCGTCAGGGCGTCACTCATTTCCCAGCGGCGCGGTATCCTGCCGGAAAGGCGTTGTGCGCACAATGGATTTAACACAGGCGTTACAGTGATTTCACTAACCGTTTGTGAAAACGTGCTCATAGGTTGCACTCGCTCACAGTTATCCGGTTGCACCATCGTATTACCTGCCTGAAACCCGCTTTTCATCGGGTCTGCCAGACTGGCGAGGATCTTGCAGCAATATCCGTGCCGCATTGCGGGATTTAACAATCGTCGACGTTAAAAGGGTGTTAACTGGCTCACATTTAACACGGTTGCACAAAGTTGCAACTTAAGTGATAGTGCAGCCAACGCCGTATCGAACCACTATCAAGGAGCTCTGGAGTCATGGCTACAACTACCATGGGTGTAAAACTGGATGACGCGACACGCGAGCGCATCAAACTGGCTGCGCAGCGCATCGATCGCACGCCACACTGGCTGATTAAACAGGCGATCTTTAACTACCTGGGCCAGCTGGAAACCGGCGATACCGTGCCGGAGATCCCGCTTTCTGCCCAGGCGGCCGCGGAGTCCGACGACACCCAGCCAGAGGAGACGCACCAGCCGTTCCTTGATTTCGCAGAGCAGATTTTACCTCAGTCAGTGACCCGTTCAGCGGTGACCGCCGCATGGCGTCGTCCGGAGACTGATGCGGTGCCAATGATGCTGGAACAGGCACGTTTACCGGCGGCGCTGGCAGAGAAAACCCATCAGCTGGCTTACCAGCTCGCCGACAAGCTGCGGCACCAGAAAGGGGCAACCGGACGCGCTGGCATGGTGCAGAGCCTGCTGCAGGAGTTCTCTCTCTCCTCCCATGAAGGTGTGGCGCTGATGTGTCTGGCTGAAGCGCTACTGCGTATTCCCGACAAGCCAACGCGCGATGCGCTGATCCGCGACAAGATCAGCAACGGCAACTGGCAGTCACATCTGGGACGCAGCCCGTCACTGTTTGTCAACGCGGCGACCTGGGGCCTGCTGTTTACCGGCCGCCTGGTCTCGACCCACAACGAGTCGAATCTCTCAAGCTCGCTTAACCGCATTATTGGTAAAGGTGGCGAACCGCTGATCCGCAAAGGCGTGGATATGGCGATGCGTCTGATGGGCGAGCAGTTCGTTACCGGTGAAACCATTGCCGAAGCGCTGGCTAACGCCCGCAAGCTGGAAGAGAAAGGCTTCCGCTACTCCTATGACATGCTGGGCGAAGCGGCCCTGACGGCAGGCGATGCCAAAGCCTATCTGCTCTCTTATCAGCAGGCGATCCATGCCATTGGTAAAGCGTCGAATGGTCGCGGCATCTATGAAGGTCCCGGCATCTCTATCAAGCTCTCAGCACTGCATCCCCGCTACAGCCGCGCGCAGTATGAGCGCGTGATGGAAGAGCTCTACCCTATTCTGAAATCGCTGACGCTGCTGGCCCGCTCCTATGACATCGGCATCAACATCGATGCAGAAGAGGCGGACCGGCTGGAACTGTCGCTGGATTTACTGGAGAAACTCTGTTTCGAGCCAGAGCTGGAAGGCTGGAACGGCATCGGTTTTGTGATTCAGGCCTACATGAAACGCTGTCCGTTTGTGATCGATGAGCTGATCGATCTGGCGCAGCGCAGCCGCCGTCGCCTGATGATTCGTCTGGTGAAAGGCGCGTACTGGGACAGCGAAATCAAGCGCGCCCAGATGGAAGGCCTGGAAGGCTATCCGGTCTACACCCGCAAGGTTTACACCGATATCTCTTATCTGGCCTGTGCCCGCAAACTGCTGGCCGTGCCAAGCCTGATCTATCCGCAGTTCGCTACCCATAATGCCCACACACTGGCGGCGATTTATCAGCTGGCGGGCAACAACTACTATCCCGGTCAGTATGAGTTCCAGTGCCTGCACGGCATGGGCGAACCGCTCTATGAGCAGGTGGTCGGCAAAGTGGCGGACGGCAAGCTTAACCGCCCCTGCCGTATCTATGCGCCGGTCGGTACCCATGAAACCCTGCTGGCCTATCTGGTGCGCCGCCTGTTAGAAAACGGGGCCAACACCTCCTTTGTTAACCGCATTGCCGATACCTCGCTGCCGATTGATGAACTGGTGGCCGATCCGGTGAGCGCGGTGGAGAAGCTGGGTGCCAGCGAAGGTGCCATTGGTCTGCCGCATCCAAAAATCCCCCCTGCCGCGCGATCTGTATGGCGATAACCGTGTTAACTCTGCGGGTCTGGATATGGCCAACGAACACCGTCTTGCCTCCCTCTCCAGCGCCCTGCTGAGCAGCGCCGCACAGCCCTGCCTGGCCGAGCCGATGATCGACGGTGAAGCGGGTGCCGGCGAGTTGCGCGACATTCTGAACCCGGCAGCGCCTGGCGACCGTGTAGGTCAGGTCCGTGAAGCCACAGAGCAGGAAGTTTCTGTGGCGCTGGATGCCGCGGTGAACAGCGGGCCAATCTGGTTTGCCACACCGCCGCAGGAGCGTGCCGCCATTCTGGAACGCGCCGCACAGATCATGGAAGGCCAGATGCAGCAGCTGCTAGGCATTCTGGTGCGTGAAGCGGGCAAAACCTACAACAACGCCATCGCGGAAGTGCGCGAAGCGGTTGATTTCCTCTATTACTACGCCGGAATGGTGCGTGACGATTTCGACAACGAAACCCATCGTCCGCTGGGCCCGGTGGTCTGCATCAGTCCATGGAACTTCCCGCTGGCGATCTTTACCGGTCAGATTGCGGCTGCACTGGCAGCGGGCAACAGCGTGCTGGCCAAACCGGCCGAGCAGACACCGCTGATTGCCGCACAGGCGGTTCAGATCCTGCTGGATGCGGGTGTGCCGCCAGGCGTGCTGCAACTGCTGCCTGGCCAGGGTGAAACCGTTGGTGCACAGTTGACCGGTGACGTTCGGGTACGTGGCGTGATGTTTACCGGTTCAACTGCGGTGGCGACACTGCTGCAGCGTAATCTGGCGGGTCGCCTTGACCAGCACGGTCGTCCTGTGCCGCTGATTGCTGAGACCGGCGGGATGAATGCGATGATCGTCGATTCTTCCGCGCTGACTGAGCAGGTGGTGATCGATATCGTCGCCTCTGCCTTCGACAGTGCCGGACAGCGCTGTTCTGCCCTGCGCCTGCTCTGCATTCAGGAAGATGTCGCCGACCATACCCTGAAGATGCTGCGCGGCGCGATGGCGGAGTGCCGCATGGGCAATCCGGAACGCTTCTCGACCGACATCGGTCCGGTCATTGATGCCGAAGCGAAAGCCAATATCGATCGCCATATTCAGGCTATGCGTAATAAAGGCTTCACGGTCTATCAGGCGGTGCAGGATAACCCGCAGGACAGCAAAGAGTGGAATAGCGGTACCTTTGTTAAACCGACACTGATTGAGCTGGGTCAGGTCAGCGATCTGGATAAAGAGATTTTTGGCCCGGTGCTGCACGTGGTGCGTTTCACTCGCAATAACCTGCCGCAGCTGGTTGAGCAGATCAATGCGTCTGGCTATGGCCTGACGCTGGGCGTACATACCCGCATCGACGAAACGATTGCACAGGTCACGGCGAACGCCCGAGTCGGCAATCTCTACGTCAACCGCAATATGGTGGGCGCGGTGGTCGGCGTACAGCCGTTTGGTGGCGAGGGCTTATCCGGTACCGGTCCGAAAGCCGGCGGTCCACTCTATCTTTACCGCTTGCTGGCGCATCGTCCGGATAGTGCGCTGCGTCTGACTTTTGATCGTCAGGATGCAGAACGTCCGGCGGACAGCACGCTGCGTCAGTCACTGCTGGCACCGCATCTGGCACTCAGCAACTGGGCTAAGGATAAGCCTGAACTGGCTGAACTCTGCCAGCACTATGGCGATCTGGCGCAGGCGGGCGTGGTCCGGCTGCTGCCTGGCCCGACAGGCGAGCGCAATACCTTCTCACTGTTGCCGCGTGATCAGGTGCTCTGTCTGGCTGATAACGAGCAGGATGCGTTAATCCAGCTGGCCGCGGTGACCAGCGTCGGCAGTAAAGCACTGTGGCAGGATGATGAGCTGCATCGCGCCCTGCTGGCCTCGCTGCCGGATGCAGTGAAAGCGCGCATCACGCTGGCGCGTGACCCGTTAGCGGCAGAGTTTGATGCGGTGATCTATCACGGCGATGCCGATCAGCTGCGTACCCTGTGTGAACAGATTGCCGCACGTGAAGGTGCGATTGTGTCGGTGCAGGGCTTTGCCCGCGGCGAGACCAATCTGCTGCTGGAGCGTCTGCTGATTGAGCGTTCGCTGAGTGTGAATACCGCTGCGGCTGGCGGTAATGCGAGCCTGATGACCATAGGGTAGCGCTGAAGCTTAAGGGGGTTGTTCGCTGCGCGAACGGGGCTGGGATTGTTCGCTGCGCGAACGGGCTATGAGAAGGTTTCGTTCGCCTGGTAAGCCGGGCAGTTTCAGATTCGCCTCTGCAGGCGACCGACAAGGGGGCGCCAGTCGCCGCGCCCCCTTGACCCCGGGCTCCGGCCTGCTTCACCGCCGCTTCGCGGTTCCTTCGCCTCTTCAGGATTTCTCACGGACCAGCGGGACGCGCCATCCATGGCGCGAACCCGCCTCTTCGCGACATCCCTGTCGCTCGTCCTGAAATCCCTCATCCGCTCAGCGGTTCTGACGGCCTCCCCACCCCCTCGCTGTTATCTTTTCTTTTTATGTTGGGTTCGCTGTCGCTGTAACTTTGGGAATTGCCTCTGACTTTTGGCTCAGCAGACCGAATGTTATTCAACCCACCCGCTGTTATCTCTGCTTTTTATGTTGAGTGCTTTATCGCTGTGGTTTTCTGGGATTGCCTCTGACTTTCGGCTCAGCAGACAGAGTGGCATTCGATCCTAACCGCTGTTATCTCGTTTTCAGGTCACTAAGAGTGTTGCGGTGAGATTCCGGAATTGATACTGGCTTTCGGATCACCAGACAATGCTGCACTAAAGAAAACACAAAGAAATCACCGGCAGGGGTTTACCAGAGGCGTCCGGAGCGCTAAGGAACAATCGGAGGCCAGGATGAGCCGACAGGACGTCGGCGAAAGGACGGTACGAGCCAGGGATGGCGAGTCCGGACGGTCCGTCGGCCGCAGGGCGTGACGAAGGCACCCCGTACAGCGGGGCGCGCAGGCAGCCGGACGCCGGGATTGTTAAGGGGCGGGCGTCCGCCCCTTGACGCGTCCGCCTGCACAGGCAACCTGAAACTCCCCATCGCCTGGCGGGCGAAACCCGCTCAGTGCTAACGCGCGGCTAAATGACCTGAAACTCCCCTCGCCTTGCAGGCGAAACCGCTCAGTGCAAGCCCGCTGCAAAGCGAAACCTTATGTATCTTTCCCCGCTTTCAGCGGCCTGAGCCCAGCCAGTCCGGGTGACAAACCCACCGGCAGGGGCTTACCAGAGGCGTCCGCAGCGCTGAGGAACAACCGCAGGCCAGGATGAGCCGACAGGACGTCGGCGAAAGGACGGCACGAGCCAGGGGATGGCGAGTCCGGACGGTCCGTCGGCCGCAGGGCGTGACGAAGGCACCCCGCACAGCGGGGCGCGCAGGCAGCCGGACGCCGGGATTGTTAAGGGGCGGGCGTCCGCCCCTTAACGCGTCCGCCTGCTCGGGCAACCTGAAACTCCTCATCGCCTGGCGGGCGAAACCCGCTCAGTGCTAACGCGCGGCTAAGTGACATGAAACTCCCCATCGCCTGGCGGGCGTAACCCGCTCAGTGCAAGCCCGCTGCCAGGCGTAACTTACCCACCGCTCGCGCCGCCAGGCGCCCTTTTCATTAACGTCGGGAACACAAACAGCGACTGCCCGACTCCGCGATTGGTCAGCGACCAGATGGCAACTGAACAGAGCGAGCAAAGCCCCACAATGGCCACCGGATAGAAACAGGCCCAGAGAAACGAAAACCACGCCTGCTCGAACAGATGATGCCGCTGCGCGAACAGAATCGCAGACATACCAAAGAACTCGATAAAAATACGGTGGATGACGTAAATCTGCAGCGTATTGCGCCCAACCCAGTTGAGATAGCGCATGCTGAAGTGCTGATTCAGCCAGCGACAGGCCGCGATACTGAATAACACCGCCAGTACACACAGGAACAGACTCTTATCCAGACCGAATAGCACATGAATCCCGGCGGCTGCCGCCAGAAGCGCCCAGGGCATCAGATTCTCCCGCCGCCATTCACTCAGGCGCAGCATCGTCTGGCTCCAGAATGCCCCTAGCAGGAAGAACACAAAATATTGGGCCAGGCTCTGTGGTCCCCAGAACGGGATCACTTTTTCTGCCGCCAGATAATTCAGCAGGATCGCCACCGCCACCAGGGCCAGCTTATATTGACGGAAAACTTTGGCACAGAGGAAATAGAGTCCCAGCCCATACAGATACCACGAGGTACTCATGGCCATAAAGGTCAGCTTGAGAAACTCAAATAGTGAACCCGCATAGGCGGCATTAAGATTCTGCGAAATACGCTGGCCGGTAATTTCAGTAGAGATACCGATAATTGACCACCACTGAATAAACCCCCACAGAATATAGAGATAAAAAAAGATTGGTGATGCGACTGGTAAATACCTGCTTCCATGGCCGGTTCAGAATGCCATTGGTCGCCAGTAATCCCGAGACAAAGAAGAAGGCGGGCATACGCAGCGGCGACAGTACCGTATTAAACTGTATCCATATTTCGGCGGGGATCCATCCGGCAGAGAGATATTTCATCGTCCCTTCAAAGCCGGGTAAAACCGTGTGGTACAGGACCACCAATAATATGCAGGCGCCCTTCAGGGTATCTACCCACAATATCTGATCTGACTTAGTCTGGTTCATTCAATGACTCCTGCTGTGTAGGTCAGAATGCTGGAAAGTAAAAGCGAGGAAATCAGTATTGCTTTTATGATTATCCGGCAATTATTCGCCATTGAACCGGTGATGAATGTAGCGAAACTCTTAAAAGCCGCTGCGTGGCCCTGTTACCACAGTTATTTACTCAGCAGAACGTTTCCTTACACTTACTAATATCGACGCAACACACTAATTAGCAGTGCCGCAGCCAGCTTAAAGGATAATATTGCTTCATAATTCAGAGAATATAATTAAGAGAAAGTGGCAACGGGAAAAGCCAATATATTCCCGATGAACAGAAAAGATTTGTCAGATGTGCCAAAAGGTTTAACAGCGGCAGAGTTATTTATGATACTGCGCCTGTTAATAACGTGACCATAGCCATTTTCAGCTTAAAAAATGAGGGTTTTAAACAGGTTAAAACTGCCTTCCTGGGAAGGCAGTGTGGATTACTGATTCAGAAATTTATCAAGGAACTGACGGGTGCGCGGCTGCTGAGGGTTACTGAACAACGCTTTCGCTTCGCCCTGCTCCACAATCCGCCCCTGATCCATAAAAATGGCGCGGTCAGCCACATCGCGGGCAAAGCTCATCTCATGCGTGACGATGACCATGGTGCGTTTCTCTTCGGCCAGCGCGCGAATGGTGCTGAGCACCTCGCCCACCAGCTCCGGATCCAGCGCCGAGGTCGGTTCATCAAACAGGATCACTTCCGGCCGCATCGCCAGCGCACGCGCAATCGCCACGCGCTGTTGCTGCCCGCCGGACAGACGGCGCGGATAGCTCTCTTCTTTGCCGTGCAGCCCGACCTTCTCCAGCAGCGTGCGGGCGCGGGCTACCGCATCCGCTTTCGCTTCGCCTTTGACAATAACCGGCCCTTCAATAATGTTCTCCATCACTGAACGATGCGGAAACAGATTGAAGTTCTGGAAGACAAACCCGACCTGCTGACGCAGACGACGCACCTGCTCTTTCTGCTTACTCTGGGCCAGCGCCGCATCAACGGTAATCTCTCCGACCCGGATGGTGCCGCTATCCGGCACTTCCAGCAGGTTGATACTGCGCAGCAGCGTGGTTTTACCTGATCCGCTGGGGCCGATAATGGCCACCACTTCACCGGCGGCCACATCAAGGTCGATGTCGTGCAGCACCGTCTGGCCGTTAAAAGACTTCACCAGCTTTCTGACTTCGATGGCGCTCATTTCGACTCCGAATCCTGACGATTAACATGCTGTTCCAGCCGGTTCTGCAACGCAGATAACACCGTTGCCATGACCCAGTAGATCAGCGAGGCTGCCAGATACATGGTAAAGACTTCCAGCGTGCGTGAGGTAATCAACTGCGCCTGACGGAACAGCTCCGGCACCTGAATGGTCGCCGCCAGCGAGGTATCTTTCACCAGGCTGATAAAGCTGTTACCCAGCGGGGGCAGCGCGGTGCGAGCTGCCTGTGGCAGGATCACCCGGCGCAGGGTTTGCCAGCGCGTCATGCCAATACTTGCCGCCGCTTCCCACTGCCCGCGCTCAATCGATGAAATCGCGCCGCGCAGTGACTCTGAGGCATAGGCTGCGGTATTCAGGGAAAGACCAATCATCGCGGAGGGGATCGGATCCAGTTCAATGCCAAACTGCGGCAGGCCGTAATAGATCATAAACAGCTGGGCGATCAGCGGCGTGCCACGAAAGATCGAGACATAGATCCGCGCCAGCCAGCGAACCGGCCAGAAGCGCGACAGACGCATCAGCGCCAGAATAAAGCCCAGCAGCAGGCCAAAGAACATGCCGCCGATGCTGAGCTGCAGCGTAAACAGCGCGCCTTTTAATAAAAAAGGTGCTGAATCCAGCACCAGTTGAAGACTTTCCTGCATTATTTCGTTACGTCCGCGCCAAACCATTTCTGAGACAGCTTGCTCAGCGAGCCATCTTTCTGCATGTCAGCAATGGCCTGGTCGATCGCTTTCAGCAGGTCGTCGTTGCCTTTACGTACCGCCACGCCCGATTCCTGACGGGAGAACGCATCACCCGCGACCGCCATGGTATCGCCCGTTTTCTTCACCAGATCCAGCGCAGCCAGACGGTCAACCAGAATGGCATTCAGACGGCCAGAGCGCAGATCCTGATATTTGGTCGGGTCATCATCATAGGTACGGATGTCCACGCCCTTCACATTCTCACGCAGCCACTGCTCGTAGTTGGTGCCCAGACCGACGCCCACTTTTTTTACCGGCCAGGTCAGCAGGTTTGGTGATGGTGTTCGCATTGGCTTTCATGGTCAGCGCCTGAATGCCGGAGACCGTGTATGGCGTGGAGAAGTCATACTTTTTCTTACGCTCATCAGAGATGGTGACCTGGTTGATGACCACATCGATGCGCTTCGCGTCGAGTGAGGCCAGCATGCCGTCCCACTTGGTCGGTTTCAGGCTCGCCTTGACGCCCATGTGCTGTGCCAGCTGTTCCGCGAATTCCACTTCAAAGCCGGTCAGCTTGCCCTTTTCATCCTGGAAGCTGAATGGCGGATAGGTGCCTTCCAGACCCACCAGCAGCGTGCCGCGCTCTTTAATTTTGTTCAGCAGATTTTCCGCTGCAAAGGTTTTAACGTTGACGCCAGCAATCAGCGCCACGGCCATGACGCCCATCATCATCTGACGACCTGCACGAGAAAAGGACATATTCACCCCATTATTGACAGTATTGTGTGTGTGTTCTTATAAGGGCAGCACGGCTTGTCGCTGCCAGTCCAGTAGGATAACCCACGGAGTATAAACTGTTTTATTCGCTTGTCTCAGACCGAAGGATGATAAGCAAATAACGCCGGTGCGCCACCCGTATGAATAAACAGCAGCGGACCTTCACGGCGGAAACGATTCTGGCTGACGCCGTCCAGCAGTCCGGCCATCGCCTTGCCGGTGTAGACCGGGTCCAGCAGGATCCCTTCCAGCCGCGCCAGCAGTTTCACCGCAGCCATGCCTTCATCATTGGGTTCGCCGTAGCGCGGCGCAAAGTAGTCATCCCACAGGGTAATCGGTGCCTTAGCCTGCACTTCCAGCGTCTCTGCCAGCGACTGACGCAGCCGCTCCAGCAGCGGCAACTGCGCCTCAACCTGGCGTGAAACGGTAACGCCCACCAGCTCGGTCTCCGGCAGCAGATGCTCCAGACCCACCGCCAGTCCGGCATGGGTACCAGCACTGCCCGAGGCCACGACCACGGCGGCGAAATCGACCACACCCTCGCTCTGATGAGCAATCTCCTGCGCGCACTCTACATAGCCTAGTGCACCCAGCGCATTTGAGCCGCCGACCGGCACGATGTAAGGACGATAACCCTGGGCTCCCAGACGCGTGGCCTGTTCAGCCAGCTGTTCCGCAGGGTTATTCAGTGCATCCACCATGACCACTTCAGCGTCCATCAGATGCAGTAACAGTCGGTTGCCGTTGCTCAGGTAGTTGTCTGCGTGGGTGCCAATCGGGTTTTCCAGCAATGCCACGCACTTCAGGCCAAGCCGGGCCGCCACCGCCGCCGTCTGACGCACATGATTGGACTGGATTGCGCCCGCGGTCAGCAGCACATCGGCGCCTTCACGCAGCGCGTCCGCCGCCAGAAATTCCAGCTTGCGCAGCTTATTGCCGCCCATCGCCACTGGCGTGAAATCATCGCGTTTGATGAAAATATCGCGACCCAGGTAGTCAGAGAGCCGTGGCAGATGTTCTAACGGCGTGGGTGCGCCCAGCAGTTCAAGACGTGGGAATTGGTGTAACAGATGTAAAGACAATGCTGCCTCCGTTCGGGCATTCAATTTATCCTTACAGTGTTGCAGAAGATGCGAAAAGGATCACCCTGATTCAGGTGTCAGCAGATGCGGTGAGACAGATGCGTAGTGAAAGTTGCAGGAGAAAGAAGCGCCGTGCTCCCCCTTCCCTTCTACCCGGCTGGCGGGCAAAAGGGGAACGTGCCGCAGGCACGCGGAGGAGCAATCGGTGCAGATCAGGGTTAACCCTGCTGCCAGCCTAAGAACTGATCGTACTTGCGCAGCGCGATGCGGTAATTGTTATTACCGGCATCGGGCAGATCGCTTTCCAGACACTGATGCCAGCTATTTCCCTGAAGCCTGTCGGCCGGGAAATTTCTGGCTTTCAGCATCTCATCCAGACGACGCAGCCGCACCACATATTCACGAATTGTGCTGGGGCTCATCTCTGTCTGTTCAAACAGATACTGTTTAAACGCCATTATGTCGAAGTAATTAGGATGGGTATTACAAAAAATATCACTGCAAAAACGACAAAGCGCGGTCAGTTCGGGCTGAAGTTTCAGCCACAGCTGCTCATCAATCATCTGGTCCATCCGAGCGATGGCCTCTTTATTGATGATCTGGCCACGAAAAACGAGCGCCATTCGATCTAATACCTTGCCACAGTGTGAACAGTTGCTCTGGCTGTGTTTATAGTCTTTAAGATAACGACTTAACGGTCTGGCCTTGGTCTTGGCTCCCATTACTGAGTCCCCGGTTTTTTATAATTTTGAATCGCCAGGAACTGATACTGCTAGCGCGCTCCCGCAAGTCGGGCACGCAGGCGTTTAATCGCCTGACTGTGCAGCTGGCTGACACGGGATTCACCCACATCAAGCACCGCCCCAATCTCTTTCAGGTTCAGTTCTTCCTGGTAGTACAGTGTCAGCACCATCTTTTCACGATCGGGTAACGCTTCGATCGCCTCAATGACGCGCTCACGCAGACTCCCTTCAAGCAACTGATGAAGCGGATTAGCCTCTTCATGGCCTTCCGTCACCAGCTCCGCGCTGTCGCCGTGCTCTTCCCGATACTCGTCGTAGGAGAAAAGTTGACTGTTGTTGGTGTCCAGCAGGATCTGCCGGTACTCCTCCATGGAAACATTCAGCTGCTGCGCCACTTCCTGCTCAGAGGCAGAACGCCCCAGCGACTGTTCCACTCTGTGCATTGCTCCGGCCACCTCGCGTGCATTACGACGCACACTGCGCGGTGCCCAGTCCCGACTACGAAGCTCGTCGAGCATGGCGCCACGAATACGCTGCACGGCATAGGTGGTAAAGGCTGTACCCTGGAGCGCGTCATAACGCTCTACGGCATTTAACAGCCCTATCCCACCCGCCTGCAGCAAGTCGTCAAGCTCAACACTGGCCGGCAGGCGAACCTGCAGACGCAACGCTTCATGGCGCACCAGCGGCACGTAGCGCTGCCAGAGCGAATGCTTGTCCATCACGCCTTCGGCGGTATAGAAATCGTTCACGTTGACTACCCTGCGTTAATGAAGTTATCGGCATGATTATCCAATTCTGTAGCGTTTTCGATTGGCTGAATAGGCGGGGTAAAACGAGGCTATTTCATTTTTGTTACCTCAGAGTGCAGATCCTTCTGCACTCTTCAGCGGAGATTAACGACGGGCGCGCAGCCGTTGCCGGGTGGCGGGCGGCACTGCCGCCCACAGGCTGCAGATGCGACCTTCCAGTTCCTGATACCAGGGCGCCAGATGCTGCTGCGCCTCCTCGCCAGGATGCACCAGAATCTCGCCCGATTCACCATCAATGCTAATCAGTCGGTTAATAAACAGCCGCTGCAAATCACTGCGTAAAAACAGGCCGTTATCGATGCTGTTATCTGCCAGTACACCGTCATCCCCTTCCTGCGTGTCGATATGGCAGGCTTCCACCCAGGGCCAGTTATGCCGTTCGGTCAGCTCGGTACCGGTCATCACACAGGCGCCGTAGCGGGCTTTGACACCGGCGCTGAATTCCGCCTGGCTGGCGCGCTGCAGCACCCGGGCTTTAACACGACGCCCGACCTCAGTTCCCGGCATCACCGCCGCCGGAACTTTGTGCTGCGGCGTACTCAGCACCACGATGAACTGAATGCGCTGCGACTGCGGAAAACAGGGATCTGCCTGTGGATTGAAAAGCTGCCAGTAAGCGTCTTCATCATCCTGATGCATCAGCACCAGTTTGTAGCCGCGACTGTTCAGCAGATTCTGTGCCGTGGCGGATTGCGGATCGATCATCGCGAAGACCTGGCTGCTGCCCATCACTTTCCACAGGTTGTCGCGCTTCTCGCTATCGCTGCGACGGAAATAGAGGAAGGAGAGATTCTGCTTAAGGTAGTGCTCAAAGCGACGCAGGTAATTTTTACGTTCGTTGTCATGGGAGATGAACAGCAGATCATCCAGCGGGCTGTTGCTCTCTTCCTGCGCGAACACCGCGCGGATTTTCAGCGTGCGCAGGCCGGTTGACGGACTCAGCAAGGCGCGCGCCGTCAGCTCTTTATCATCAGGGTATTGCAGAGCATAACGCCGGGCGATCTCTTCAAAGGTCAGCCGCTCACCCGGTAACAGGTCATAATTGAAGCGCATAGACACTCCACAAAGTTAAAATCAAAAATTATGTTGTTCTGTGAGGAGTTATCGGCAGTCTGTGGGGGGAACTGTAACGGGCTGGGGGGGATTGCCTGGGATTGAGAGACAGGCAGCCTGCAAGGTTGTAGTCAGGAAACCGGTTTGAAGGAAGCGGGTGTTAAATTGCGTTGCATTGCCTGGAGCTGCTGGCATAAAAATAAGCCAGCACACCAGCCGCAATTCTTTTAGCGATTAGCTAATGCCCGCCCGTAGCTATCAGGGACAAATGGGCGATGCCGATGATGCGAAACTGCATCGCCTCAGATCATTTAAGCAGATAAATCAGCGACAAATCGTCATTGACCTTGACCTTATCAATCTCGGCCAGAAACGCCATCACCGACTGTGGCGTATGTTTTGTTATTGAGTGGTAGCTGTAGATGATATTAATAATATCCTCTTCACTGACGGTTCCGACCAACTCAACATTGGCCGCAATCAGTGATTTAAGCAGGAACCATTCTGCCGTCAGAAGATATAAGCTCAGTAACGGGCTGCGATTTTCGTTATTAGGGAAGAAATCATCATAAATGCGGTACTGAATATAGTTATTCATTATCCATGGCCGTTCAGCAAGCCAGGGCATAACCTGCTTCTGCCAGACGTTGTCCAGCCGGATCATTGGCTGACTGACGTCATCGGTTTTGGCCCCTTCGGCCTGAATGTAAATCAGCTTATTAACGTAGTGATTCAGGGTAGGAAAGGCGCGCTTATCGGCCATGGTGCTGAACCAGCTTTGCAATCTCAACAGTAAAGACCATTGCAGGTTATAGTCAGGTTTAACCTGGTCAAGCTGCAGCCTGATTTCACCCTGTGTCAGGTTGTTGAGGACATCAGAAAAATGATGCTCCATCTGGACCAGCCAGTCTTCTTCAGGGCTTACTCTTTCCGCACCCAGCAGAAAGCTGGCAAGCGCGTAAAACCCTTCATCAAGATGAATGCCGCTGAATTTAATGATGTTAAGACACATCAGATTCAGCAGTTTCTTTTGCTGATCGAGATCTTTAGCTTTATTGCCATAAGGTTGTTGCCTGATGCTCTCCCCGAACAGCATCGCGTCAGGTGAGGCTAATAATTGCCGGGTCGCCTCCGGACAGGAGAGCGCCAACGTTTTTTGCTGTTCATATTTAAAGGTGTTCGCCGCTCGGGGATAGGTCGCACAGGTGTTGCTCAGTGCGGCAGCACCCAGCCGGGAATGCACTTTGCACAGGCGATTTTCATCCATAAATGCACAGTTGCCAGAAGCATTAAGCTTCATAGTTCCCCAACTGGCAAAGCTTTTGCGGGTGGTGGTGATGTTTTCAACTGCCAGCGTTTTGATTTCAATCAGCGAGGATTTTAAATAGCGATTGACCGTGGGCTTATCCAGGTGGATATCCCAGCCCTTACAGCAGTGATCGCGACACTCACTGCCAATACATTTGAAGGCGCTGACAAAGAGCGGTTCCACGACAGTAATATTTTTCATTATTTACCTGCTCAACAAAGGCATTTAAAAAAGAGTCTTACTGTGAGGATAAAGGAACGCGGGGGAGATTGATTGGCAGAGAAACAGGGCAAAAACAGGCTAATCGCAGGCATAAAAAAAACCCCGCCGAAGCGGGGTTTGTCTTTTATAAGTTGGGTGATTAGCCCTGCAGCAGAGACAGAACCTGCTGTGGAACCTGGTTAGCTTTAGCCAACACTGAGTTACCAGCCTGCTGTACGATCTGCGCTTTAGACATGTTTGAAACTTCAGTTGCGTAGTCAGCATCCTGAATACGAGACTGTGCTGCAGACAGGTTAGTGGTGGTGTTGTTCAGGTTAGTCACGGCTGAGTTCAGACGGTTCTGAATCGCACCCAGTGAAGAACGGAACTTATCAACGCTGGCAATCGCTTCGTCCAGCTTTTTCAGTGGATCAGAAGTTGAACCCGAGGTCACGTTAGACAGGCTCATGTTAGCCGTATCCAGTGTGAACGCAGCGGTATCGCCACCAGCAGTCGTTACTGCAGCCTTCGCATCAACTGCAACGTAGAAGTCCTGGTTTGCACCGTTAGCAATGTCAAAACCGTTCGCTTTCAGGCTGTTGGTTTCTGCATCGCTGGCTGATTTCACGTTAACTTTAGCGAACAGGTTGCCGTTGTCATCTTTATAGACTTTGTCTGCAGTAACAGTGACGTTTGCGTTAGCAACACCCAGACGAGTCGCCAGGCTGTTAGCAGTACCTTCTGCAACAGTGGCTTTAGATACGTTACTGGTAGAACCGTAAACGCTCTGGAAGTCAGCAGCTGCAGCAGCAGTAGGTGTACCCTGTGGACCATTCACGTTGAAAGTGTTCAGTTTCAGCGTAGAAGAGTCAATTTTCTTCAGGTCGATGGTGATAGTTTCGCCATCGTTAGCGCCAACCTGAATTTTCATTGAGCCATCTTTAGCCAGCACGTTCACGCCGTTGAACTGAGTCTGACCAGATACGCGGTCGATTTCGCTCAGACGGGATTTGATTTCGTCCTGGATTGAAGATTTGTCAGAAGCTGAGTTGGTACCGCTTGAAGCCTGTACAGTCAGTTCACGAACACGCTGTAAGTTGTTGTTGATTTCTGACAGTGCGCCTTCAGTAGTCTGCGCAGCAGAGATACCGTCGTTAGCGTTACGAGCAGCCTGAGTCAGGCCCTTGATGTTAGAGGTGAAACGGTTGGCAATTGCCTGACCAGCAGCGTCATCTTTCGCGCTGTTGATACGTAAACCAGAAGACAGACGCTCCATTGAAGTAGACAGAGCTGACTGGTTCTTGTTGATGTTGTTCTGAGTGATCAGCGAGAGGCTGTTGGTATTAATGACTTGGGCCATGATGAATTTTCCTGTTAATCAAGTCTTTCGGTTAAGGTGTGGGCTTCAACCCGCCGGCTTCAGCGCCGTCAAAGTTGTTATCGTCTGCCGTTTAACAACCTTTAGAATTTTTTTAGTACCAGGCGAATTTTTCTGCTTCAACCTGTCACGTTTTAAGTTATCGCCACCCGCCCGAACTTCTTTAGGCTTAATTCATTAATTTTCTAGCCGCTGAATTACCCTTCTCTATAGTGCTTATTTACCTCATTACCCTAAGGCAAATAACCTTAAACTTTCCTTATTCAAGGCCGATAACCCAGGTATCAATTTTCTGTCGACCTTATAAAGGAATTAATATGGCTAGTATAAGCAACCTCGGTGTGGGTTCCGGCCTGCCACTCAGTACCATGCTTGACAGTTTGACTACCGCTGAAAAAGCTTCACTCAAACCTATTTCTACTCAGCAGACAGCTTATACGGCCAAGCTCAGTGCTTACGCCACCCTGAAAAGTTCACTGACAACTTTCCAGGCTGCTAATACCAAGCTGAACAGTGCTGACCTGTTTACCGCTACGACTGCGGCCAGTAGCTCCACAGCGTTCAGCGCGACCACTTCTGGCAGCACCGTAGCCGGTAAATATGCCATTAACGTCTCGCAGCTGGCACAGGCGCAGGTTCTGACCTCAGGCGTACAGAGTAGTAACACCGCCGCGCTGGGCGACAGCTCCGTGGCCAGCCGCAGCATCGCGATTACCTTAAAAGATGGCACCAGCAAAAGCATCACGCTCTCCAGCGATCAGACTTCGCTGACCGGCATGCGTGACGCCATCAACGGCGCCAATGCCGGCGTTACCGCCAGCATCATTAAGGTATCAGACGGCAGCTTCCGCCTCTCAATGAGCGCCAATAAAACCGGCAGCGACAATGCGGTGGCAACAATCGCCGTCACTGGTGACAGCACGCTACAGGGGATTGTGGGCTTTGACGCCAGCGCCAGCAGCAACGTGATGACCCAGAGCGTCGCTGCGCAGAATGCCAAACTGACGGTCAACAATGTTGCGATTGAAAACAGCAGCAATCAGATTAGCGATGCGCTGGAAGGGATTACTTTAAATCTGACCGCGAAGACAGTTGGCGATGAGACGCTGACGATTACCAAAGACACCTCAAAATCCTCCAGCGCCATCAGCGCCTGGGTGGATGCCTACAATACTTTGCTGGATCAGTTCAATACCCTGACCAAATTCACCAAAGTGGATACCAACAGCGATGCACAGGACTCCAGTAATGGTGCCCTGCTGGGTGACAGTACGTTACGGACGATTGAGACGCAGCTGAAAAGCATGCTCACTAATTCGCAGAGCACATCTACCTTTAAATCACTGAGTCAGATTGGTGTCACCACCGATCCCACCACCGGTTCATTAAAACTGGATTCGACCAAGCTGAGCAGCGCACTGGATAAAGATGCTGCGGGCGTGAAAGCAATGATCGTAGGTGACGGTAAAACCGGTATCGCCGCTAAAATCGACAGCAAGCTGACTGACTGGCTGGCTACTAAAGGGATTATTCAGTCCGCCACCGATGGCGTGAGTAAAACACTGAATAAGTTAACCACCCTCTATAACACCACCAGCGATCGCATTGATGCCGATATCGCACGCTATAAAACGCAATTTACTCAGCTGGATATGGCCATCAGTAAACTCAACTCGACCAGCACCTATCTGACGCAGCAGTTCGACACGTCCGATTCGTCTAAAAAATAACAGGAGTGACCATGTACAGCGCTACAGGCACCAAAGCCTATGCAAAAATTGGCGTCGAAAGCGCCGTGATGAGCGCCAGCCAGCAGCAGCTGGTTGTGATGCTGTTCGACGGTGCCCTGAGCGCGTTAATCCGCGCCCGCTTGTTTATGCAGGATGGCAATATTGAAGGCAAAGGCAACTCGATCTCCAAAGCGATCAATATTATCGAAGCGGGCCTGAAAGAGGGCCTGACTGAAAACCGTGGTGATGAGCTGGCCGATAATCTGCTGGATCTTTACAACTACATGACGCGTCGCCTGTTGCATGCCAACCTGCACAATGATGTTGCAGCGGTCGAGGAAGTCGAAGGCCTGCTGCGCAATATCGCGGACGCGTGGAAAGAAGTGGTTCAACCTAACCTGATTCAGGACGCCGTTTAATGACTACTGCACCGCATCTGATTACCGTTTACCAACAGTTACTCGATCTCAGCCAGGGAATGCTGCGTCATGCAGCACAAGGCGAATGGGATGAATTGATCAGCAGGGAGATGGAATATGTCAGTGCGGTGCAGAGCTTAGCCCAATCGACGGAAGCCGTGTCGCCGTCGGCACAGACTCAGGAGCAGTTACGTCCGGTGCTGCGCCGTATTCTCGATAACGAATGTGAAGTGAAACGTCTGCTGCAGGCGCGGATGGATGAGCTGGCCTCACTGGTGGGTCAGAACAGTCGCCAGAAATCGGTGATGTCCGCTTATAGCAATCAAGGCGGCGTTGTTATGGTGCCGCACGAAACCCTCTCCTGACCCCCTGCTCTGTCACGCCGCCAGATTTATTTTTCTGCGCGGCGTCTCTTTTTTTGCCGCTTACTCCATACTTGATTTTCATCATCCCCTGGAGTGTGGTACATGCAAAACCCAACGTTATTACAGTTTTTCCATTGGTATTACCCGGATGGCAGCAAACTGTGGCCGGAAGTCGCCGATCGTGCGGCCTGGCTCAGCGAAATAGGTATCACCATGGCGTGGTTGCCACCGTGCTACAAAGGGGATTCGGGGGGGCTATTCTGTCGGTTACGACAGCTACGATCTGTTTGACCTGGGTGAATTTGATCAGAAAGGGGGTGTTGCCACCAAATATGGCGACAAACAGCAGTTACTGGCGGCAACAGAAGCCCTGCGCAGTCACAACGTTGGGGTGCTGCTGGATGTGGTGCTGAACCACAAAATGGGTGCCGACGAAAAAGAGACGATTAGCGTTAACCGCGTCAATCCCGATAACCGCGATGAAATCTACGACGAAGTGGTCGAGTGCGAGGCCTGGACGAAATTCACTTTTCCGGCACGCGCCGGAGAGTTTTCGAAATTTGTCTGGGACCACAAATGCTTTAGCGGCGTAGACCACATCGAAAATCCGGACGAAAACGGCGTATTCAAAATCATCAATGACTACACCGCCGAAGGCTGGAACGACCAGGTTGATAACGAGCTGGGTAATTTCGACTATCTGATGGGCGCCAACATCGATTTCCGCAACAACGCGGTCAGGGAAGAGCTGAAATACTGGGCGCGCTGGGTGATGGAACAGGTGCCCTGCACCGGCTTTCGTCTGGATGCGGTAAAACATATCCCGGCCTGGTTCTACAAAGAGTGGATTGACCATATTCAGGAGGTTGCTGAGGAGCCGATGTTTATCGTCGCGGAATACTGGTCGTTTGAAACGGAGAAGTTGCAGGAGTATGTGCATCAGGTGGAAGGCAAAACCATGCTGTTTGATGCGCCACTGCACATGAACTTCCACCAGGCCTCAACCGCGGGCAGCGCCTACGACATGAGCCAGATTTTTGCTAACTCGCTGGTGGTTGCTGATCCGTGGCATGCCGTGACGATCGTGGCTAACCACGACACCCAGCCGCTGCAGTCGCTGGAAGCACCGGTAGAAGCCTGGTTTAAACCGCTGGCCTATGCGCTGATCCTGTTGCGTGAGCAGGGTGTGCCCACCATCTTCTATCCCGATCTGTTCGGGGCGACCTATGAAGATGAAGGCGGCGACGGCGAGAAGCACAAAATTGAGATGCCGGTGATCCCTGAACTGGAAGGATTGATCCGGGCGCGCCAGCAGTATGGCTGGGGTGTGCAGACCGACTATTTTGATCACCCAAACTGCGTGGCCTTCAGCCGCAGCGGCACCGAAACACAGCCAGGCTGTGTGGTGATCATGTCGAACGGCGATGCCGGTGAGAAAAGCGTGCCGATGGGAGAAGGTTTTGCCGGTAAGGTCTGGCGCGATCATCTGGGGAATCGGGAAGAGACCATTACTGCCGACGAGCACGGCACGGCGGTCTTTGTCTGTAACGGTGGCAGTGTCAGCGTCTGGGTGGTGGCAGAATAAGCTCGTTGCCGAAGAAATGACTCAAAACTCAAACCGCCCCGGCAGGCAGAAGCGTGAAGTGCGCTCTGCCCGTAGGGGCGGTTTTGTTATGGTCCGGCTGTTATGACTTCGCGTTGTTTTCTGTAATCGGTGTGCGCAGCAGTTGCGGTTCGATGTTCTGAATCACGGCGGCTTTCGGCTGTTTCGCCACCTCTTCCAGCGCCTGCTGACACTCAACGGTCGGACGCGCCACTTTACGCAGAGTCATCCTGTCATAGCTCAGCTCGCCATTCTCCACGACCAGCGGCATCACCCGCACCTGACGCGTGACGTTGACATAATCGCCGCTTAACCGGGTCAGTTTGCCCGGCTTCGCAATCACCCGCATCCACTGACGGCAGTCCAGCGTGCTGCCATCCGCATTGATGATCACACTGGCTATCGCCTTATCGCTGATCAGGCTGCTCTGTGGACCGACGGTTTGCCAGGTTCCCTGCAGATCAGCGGGCGCCGGCGTTTGCACCGCATTTTCATAATCGTTGATTTGTGCACAGCCACTCAGTGCCAGCGCGGCAATCAGCATCCACTTTTTCATGTTTAATCCCTAAGATCCCATCAATGGCGGCTACGTTATAATTTTTCCACCGCGTTGCGCAAGGTATCTGGGTGTTCAAACACTACGCAGACCCTGATTGCGCCAGAATTTATCCCGCAATGAGCTCCACGGTCAGGTTTTTGACCGGAAGTTCAGAGGCTGAACTGATGCAAACTCCGGCCTTTGTCACGCCTGACAAGCGGAAGACAACCCGCTACACTGACGCGCTGCAACAGACTTTCAGGAATATGAATATGAAAACGCCAGAAGCCTACTATGCCCAGGCGCGCGAGATGTTTTTTACCGCGCATCCCGACTTTCAGTCTGCACTTGATGAATTAACGGAGAGCGATGCCCGTGCGGCTAACCTGTCACTGCGACAGCTGCGCGAATGGCATGCCGAACGCATCTATGCGGCCTTTTTTGCGGCAGAAGAATCTGGATGGAATGATCTTTTCTATTCAGCTCGCTGAGCCGGATAAAGCGGTGGCGGCTGAAGCTATCGAGACTTATCTCAAATCTCATGCTGAGTCGCTGGGGATGAGCTGGGAAGAGTTTTGCATCAAAAACGAGCTCTAATCAGGGCCGCGCTGAAGTTGTATATTGCAAACACCTCCAACCAGTTCCGGCACTGCAGATAAAATTGTACTAACCGGGGGAAAGTGTATAACTTCGGCGTGCGACTCAGGTCGTGATTGTCCTTTAACGAATAGTGCTGATGCACTGCCTCTGCAGGTGTTGTCTCAATTCCACCTCCAGAGGCGAATTTTTTTATCCGCCCCTACCCTTCACCTTCCGTCGCTTTACCCTTTACTTCAACATAACTCGCTACCGCCAGCAGACGATTAATATGCGTCAGCAGCAGATCCACATCAGACTGCAGAAACTCGGTCGAAGATTGCGAAGCGGTAACAATGGCATCCTGCACCGTTTCTGAAATAGTCAGCGAGTTGTCCTGTTTCGCCTGCACCAGCAGCGCCGCAACCAGCAGGGACTGCGCTTCAAGTTGCGCCGTCAACTCTTTTGCATCGACGTCCATCTTTGCCAGTTTTAGCAGAATATCAATTACCAGTTGTCGCATCGCGGACCTCCTAAAAGTAAGCCGCCATTATGTCGCGATGCGTGCGCATTTTGCTAGTCGAAGATTGAGGTTTATGCGAGATAAAAATTTACACGAAATCAGGCGCGCTGCCTTGCTACTGTTTTTATTTACAGTATTATATGTCAGCGATTTTGCCCTGAATGGATTGCCATCATGTTTGTTGAGTTGATTTATGACAAGCGCAACGTTGCCGGTTTACCGGGTGCTCGCGAGATGATTCGTGAGGAGCTGGAAAAGCGGGTGCATCGGGTGTTTCCTGACATTGAAGTTAAGGTCAAGCCGATGGAACGTAACGCGATTGATACTGATTTGAGTAAGAACGATAAAGCGACGGTTGCGCGGATTGTTGAAGAGATGTTCGACGAAGCGGAAATGTGGCTGGTGGCCGATTAATCCCTTAACGGCCACCACATCAGTTAGCGGGAGATGACTTAGCTCTCCTGCTCGCTGTGATTAACTTCAATCTCGATGTCCTGAATCGCGGCATCCAGATCTTCCAGCAGTTTACCCTGCTTATTCAGCAACGCATCGATTCGGTCGGCGTTGGTCTTGTCTTTATACTCACCCGCATCAAACGCTAACCATTGGCTGGAAAGGGTTTCGGTGTTGGTCTGAGCATAGTGACGCATCTCTTTTAGCTGAGAAGTCACGTCACGCAGATATTCAGTTTTGGTCTTGGTTTCTGTTGAATCGCTCATGCTAAATTTCCTTCTGGTCATCTATCCAAAGTGAGTAGGCTTAGCGGTTCATCAACCGGCCAATCAGCGGGCCTGCATTCAGGTACAAAATGTTGCCCGGATATTTAAAACTAGTCGATAATAGCGAAGCCGCATTAAGAATAATCGGAAGTTATGGTTTATGACCGGATTTCACGGCTGGCACCTCACTCTCAGTGACGACCTCTTTGACTTTTATGACCGTTTTGTCGGCTATGCGATCCGGTATTGCATCCAGCTTGTGCTGTATTGCTGCAACCTGATCGGTCAGCAGCTCCACTCTGTCATCACGCCGCGCCGCAATTAAGCGGTAATCCGCCCGAATCTCCTCGACCCGCTTGTTTGCGGTGTTACTGACGTAGAGAAAAATGATCGTCATCAGGATGCAAATCATCGAACAGCTCAGCAATACGCAGCCGAGAATAACTTTGCGCCGGTAAGACATCGGTGTCTTAGTGCTATTAATCGTGGCCATCACTGCGATCCTCCAGAGTTGAGATAAGCCGATCAATCTCATTACGAAATTTATCGTTCTGATCGGTTTCGGTCATTGCCAGTAAAATCCCTACCGCATTCTTGATTAACCGAAGATCCGTTTCGAGTGTCGAGATACGCCGCAGATTCCTGTCGTGCCGTTCGCGTAATTCATCGTTCTCCTCCCGTATCAGCAGGTTGCTCTCTTTCAGCAACACCACCTGCTCTTTGTAGCTGGTAATAATTTCGCCGCCGGCTCGATTACTGGTTACGATTGACGCAATTCCCGCCAATAACGGTTTCCAGAACAGTGCTGCTGCCCCCCCCACCCAGAACTAACGCACCCATACTGGTAATCAGACTACTTTCCATGCCACACCCCTTTGTACGGTAAGGTCTCTGGAACTTACTGCGTGCTGCTTAGCCACGTCCCCCCGCATGAAATTTAAGATTGCTTAAATACCAGGCTTAAGTATACTTAAGTCACTCTCAACCAAAAAGTCAAGCTTATGAAAAACGAAACGCTGGGTGACCGCATCCGACTCCGACGTAAATCGCTGCAGTTAACGCAGAAGCAATTGGCGCAACAGGTAAAAGTGTCCCATGTGGCGATTTCGCAATGGGAAAAAGAAGAGACGCTGCCGCGCGGTGAGAACCTGCTGCGGCTCGCCGAAGCGCTGGGCTGCGCACCGGCTTTTCTGATAGATGGGGATGGTCCTGTTTTCAGCGAAAGCGCCTGGAGTGGTCTGCACCAGATCCCACTGCTTGCACAGCGCGACGTGTCGCGATGGCTGAGCGAGGCCGGGTCTGTCAGGCATGAACTGCTGATGCACAACGACATGGCGCTTTCACAGCAGAGCTTTGCCTTCCGGGTGGAAGAACAGGCGATGACGCCCGCGATTCTGCGAAATGATGTGGTGATCATCGATCCCACGCAGTCACCTCAGCCCGGCGACTGCGTGCTGGCATTGCAGCAACAGGTCGTGCTGCTACGCACCTGGCGTCAGCGCGGCAGTGAAAATGGCGTCATGCAGTTTGAACTGGCACCGGTCAATATCAACTTCCCTGAGCTGCAATCCAGCCGGGACAGCCTGAAGCTGATTGGTACGCTGGTGGAACTGCGACGCTACCGCCAGCCATAAAAAAACCCGCCGGGCGCGGGTTCACTTTTCATCGTACAACAGTGGCTGAGATTATAGCCGGGCAACTACAGGGCATCGGTCAGTTGATCTACTACCACTTTGCCCTGCAGATCGGTCTGCATAATGCGATAATTGACGGGCCATGAGCGGCGGGTACTGAGTTTATCGAACAGGGTTACGCCGCCTTTTTTTAACTCCCTGGCTATTTACAATAATCCATTCGGTGACCTCTTCCTGACCACGATTTTTCAGGCTCAGCGAGCGTTGTTCGATTAACTGATCTTCAGCTTCAATCTTTAAATAGTCTCTTAACATAATTTCTATCTCCTGGTAACGCAGGCCACTATATGCCTTTTGCTAATCCGTTCAATCGAATTTATTTATCGATCTGTTTATCGACGGGAATGTGACCTGCCGCAAGCGACATGACAGGTTTGTCCATTACAGGATCAGGGATTCCCGGTTAGCATGAACCTGCTGTACACACCCAAACATCGAAAAATGACGTGTTCAGTATGAGAGAAACTCCGATTAGCCCGCCGCTGGCGGGCTTTTTTTCTTCATTAATCCGCTGCGCATGCGGGATGTCAGTGCTGGTCTAAACTTAAGAGACTGGAATAAAAGGAGAGAGTTATGTTTAAGCACAATACGAATGAAGAACGTAAGAAAGAAGGTGATGTCAGCAAAAGCCTGCCGGAAGCCGCGCCAAACGCTGGTAATGCATACGAGGAAGATGATCATCCCGCTACTGATGCGCCGAAAGATCATGGTGAAGTGCCGCGCAAAAATGATGACAGCCAGGATGACAAAAAAGATCCTTACAAGGCAAGCTGATGTGCGAGAGGCGCGCCCGCTGGGCGCGCTGGTCAGCGTTAAGATTTAATGAGATCGGCAAGCTGGTGCTGATTCTCAACCAGCCAGGCTGGAAAATGTTCGGATGTCACCGGCACGATCTCCATCCTTCGCGGACGGTTCCAGATATCAATATTGTTCTCAACGCAGCGCCGTATATGATCCGGATTGTTAAATTCGGGACAGTTACGTTCGGTATGAGAAATCGAAGACATTTTTTCACTGATGCGCTCATCGCTCATTACCCAGGAAAAATGCCATCCTGCGTTCTTAATGGTTTTCGTCCGGAAATTTAGCCACTTCCAGCGCAACCAGTTCTCGCGTATCGGTGTTCCACGACGCTTAACATTGCGAAGCAATTCCGGTTGTCCCATAAAAAAAGTTTCGCAGCGTTTTACAGGTCACCATTTTTGCCAGGGTGGCACAGCGCGGTGTGCCGTCGTCATTTAAAACCCGGACATTAAATTTAAAATTGAAATATTGCTGATGCAGCGTCGTGCAAAGATGTTGAGGACTGAATGCTTTTATCGCCTCGGGTCGGGGAATTTCATCGACGTCTGACACAATAACAATATCATCATCCTGCGCGCCGGCCAGCCCCTGCATAATCTGATTACGTGCAGTGGCTTCATTTTCCCAGGGATCAGTCTCACCCGCATTAACCAGAGAACTATTCGATTTAAAGGCTTCCTGATAAAATCTGGGCGCAATATCGTTAACAATATAAATAATTTTATCGCGGAAACGATCGAACTTCTCAATATCAAAATGAAGCTTTTCCCGGCGTTTTCCGGTAAAGGTATAGCGTGATTCCACAATGACAAACCGATCAACAACATGCTCAAGCGTGTTCAGACGCATCTCAAGCAAGATGTCTTCATCGTAGTACAAAAAACAGTCATAAATCATAATATTCAGAGGCACTTAAGTAGTAAGGATTTTCATCAGGACACCTCAACATGCGTAACACAACAGAGGTATAACGCCTTTTACTGGGTCGTTTTTTTAGTGAACCTGATGTGTGTGTAATGTACTGCGTAAAACTATCCATGTTTATAATAAACTGGCTAACAAAGGCTGCAGGCAATGATTTTCGGGCATCCACCTCAAAGCAGACTAACGATATGATGAGCAACGGGTATAGAGTGATATTTACCTGACATTCACCTGACAACGGTTAACAGCAGCAGGCAGCGTGAGTCATCTGATGCGGCTACCTTTTGTTTATGCTCATTGCTTACATCATAATGCGTTGCGAAGAATGTTACATTTAGTCCGTAACGCTAGCAATATTAAGCGCAGATTTTTGATTAAAATGAGCGATACGATCAATATCCGGATATTATTGGCCAACAAAATAACCATGATGGTTTAGTTCATGAAGAAGATCATTATTGCCCTGAGCATAAGTCTGATGGGCGGATGCGTAGATATGGGACGGGTTGGATTACACCCGACAACAAAAACCGCTTATTTCGACGGTCATCCTTTTCAGGTTGAATCCTGCCTTAGCGTAGCAGCACAGGATCAAAGACTCTATCTGGAGCAGGATGAGCCTCTGCCGGATGGCACGAAGCGATATAACCTTGAGCAGGATAATGAAACCGTGGCCTGGGTTGAAATTGCAAAGTTCAGCCCTCATCAGACCAGTGCGACATTTTACTATGATCCAAAAGCATCAGATATCAGCACAGCAGTTTCAGGGATGATCGCGCGGTGCAAAACATCGAGTTAGAGGCATCGTCGCCATGTGCGTGATGCAGGATAGACGACCAGGAGACAGAATAAGTTGTCAGGCCAGCCCGAGCATAAGCGCTTGCCTGACAAACTTTCGCACTCTTATACTCAAAGGCTTTTATCACGCCCGCTTCCGGGCTATGCCATGTTCAGCAGTAGGCAGTCGAAGCTCAGCCTATTTAGCCGGTTCGCAATCATAGGCGCCTCGTATGCGGATCTGACTCTGGCTGGTGCGGACGATTTCAGCTCTTAACAGCCCTTTACCCTCACGGTTCGTCAGTTCCATATCCACCATCCCCGGCGCTTTGCTGTTTTTCACCAGCAGTTTGACCGTCGCGTTGTCGTAATCGCCCTTCTCTTTCGCAAAGGTGACTTTCTGCGTTTTTGCGCGTTCTCCATTCACCGAGAACCAGCCGCTCTTGTCAGGTTTAAGATAGAACGGCCCGCATTGCGTGGCAGCAAAGGCTGGAAGAGATAAGCTGATTAACGATGCGATAAGGATAAGTTTTTTTAGCATTGGGCTGGCGTCCTGCTGATAGGTGATGAGGGGTCGGGTCGTCTGCACCGAAGAGTGAGTTCCCTGCTGCACGGCTCGTAATAAAGAGCAGTATAGTCAATGACACCTGCATTATCGCCAGTACAGGGTCATAGACTCAGCAAAGTGATCGGCCTTGATGCTGGCAATCCACTGCCCTAATCGCTACCACGCAGGCGTGCCTTGCTCAATGGAATCAGCTCACTAAACCTGCATATTCATAATTTCACTTTGAATATTTAGCATATCAGGTTGCTGTGCATTGAAGCGTGGTTTTACAGAGACATACCGCAAGTCACAAACTGCCGTAGTGGTGGTTTTGAGGTGATTTGCGGTATTTTTTTGTGCTACATGTGTGCTACGGTTAAATCGTCGGCCGCAGCGGTTCATAGACGGACACGACCTCGGCCGTCACCTTCCCCAGCACGATAATCCCTTCCATGCCCTCTCCGTCGATCGTCTCGCCGTCTCAGGTGATGATGCCTGTAGTGAACAATCTGCCCAGTTGCGGGAACTCACCTATATGGAATGCGATTTTGTCTCCCGGCGCTGGCTTAAGTGATTTGTCAGCCAGCGAGAACCCGTCAGGTGTCTCGATTAGCAACATGTTGTTCCGGTGAGGCATCAGCACGTCGTTGAGGTCGATGCGCCGCTCTATTTAGTCCAACGCAGGTGATGGAAATCCCATATCTACCTCACATATCCCATGTTGCGTAACGACCAGGTTTTATTCTCGCTTTCCTCGGTAACCAGCTCGAAGAAGAAGTTCTGGTAACGCCGAATCCACCGGTTGCACTCTGCCAGCGTCCATACGTGGTTCAGGTCATCCAGCCGCTTCTGGAATGCCGCAGTGGTGACAATCTGCCGCCCCTTGCTGTCCTTCGTTATCGCTCCAACGAAGGTCGCATGTATGTCACTCTCTCTCGCCATAACAAATCCTTCCTTGACAAATACTGTATTAATAAACAGTAATATCGATCGGTATGTTTGATCAAGCAGACAAGTTCTCAGATTTGTAAGCATTTGAGGAATAAGAGTTTTACACAGGTAGGGGCAACGAAAAGGTTCTAATCTCAAATCTTGCAAACCTATCCTCGAAGAAATAAGCGCCATGCACTCCTCTTTCGAGAATATTTTAAAGTAAACAATACATTAACCCAATTTTTATTAAAAAAAATTAGTAGGGTTGCACGACAAAATTAATATTTTTTAGTAAAATTTCTTCAAGATCACATTAAGGAAAGCATGAAATGCATTATCGTGGGTTAAAAATAGCTTTGGTAGTACCATGCCATAATGAAGAAACAACTATTTTTCAAGTAGTTACTGACTTTAAAAAACACATGCCTGAGATTGAGCCTTATGTTTTTGATAACTGCTCTACTGATAAAACCAAAGAAGAAGCCTTAAAAGCCGGGGCAACGCTAATCTCTGTGTATGAAAAAGGTAAAGGCAACGTTGTAAGAAGAATGTTCGCTGACGTTAACGCAGATGTCTATGTAATGGTCGATGGTGATGCCACATACGATGCATCCTCAGTCCATAAATTAGTCGATAAGTTAATTGATGATAACCTTGACATGGTAGTTGGTTGTCGAAAAGTTGTGTCTGATAAAAAAAGTTAAAGCATACCGGTTAGGCCATGAGTTTGGTAATAAGATGCTAACAAGCAGTGTTACATCTATTTTCGGCGGTAAGTTTACAGATATGCTTTCAGGGTATAGAGCATTTACTCGAAGATATGCAAAATCTTTTCCAGCATTATCTCAAGGCTTTGAAACTGAGACTGAACTTACTGTTCATGCCCTTGAATTAAGAATGCCCTATGGTGAAGTTTCAACTTTATATGGAGAAAGGCCAGAGGGTTCAGTAAGTAAACTTTCAACTTATAAAGACGGATTAAGAATTTTAAAAACTATTATAAAGCTTTTCATGCGAGAAAAACCTTTGTATTTCTTTAGCATTTTGACCGTATTACTTTCAACAACATCAATTATTCTTGCTATACCGATTTTCTCCGACTATTTTCTTACCGGATTAGTACCCAGATTACCAACAGCCGTTCTATCTGCAATGCTCATGCTTGCCGGGCTAATGACATTATCCTGCGGTCTTATTTTAGATAACATTAACGTTGCTCGTCATGAGAGCCGGAGACTTTCATATTTACTCATTACCAACTCATTAAGCTAAAATATGAGCAAGGTCATAACTGAAATAATAAAATTTGGTGCTGTAGGGGTATCAGGCTTTTTAGTCGATACTTTTTTTTGTACTGCTATTGAAATCATATGCTGGCGCATATGGTGCCCGAATTATTTCTTTCTCATTCGCAGTAATTACCACTTGGTTACTTAATCGCAATATCACATTCAAAAAAGCTAATAGAAGTGATGGGCTCATCACTGAGTTCTCCAAATATGCAGTAAGTATGTGTATAGGTGGGTCAGCTAACTTGATATGTTACAGCTTAATAATATCTTCAAGACCGCATACTACAGAGAATATTATATTCGCCACCGCAATAGGTAGCATTGCCGGATTGGTTTTTAACTTTACATTATCTAAAATATTTATTTTTAAGGAAAAATAGCGTGCGAGTAAGAACTGGGGTCATAATTTTCCTGGCATCTATGTTACTTTTTTCATGGGTTTTAACTGTGAAGCCCCCTTTTAGCTCACCTGATGAAGGGTTCCATCTGAGCCGGGCAGACGGTATTCTCCAAGGATATTTTATACTTAAGCCAATATCTCCAGATGGTTCATCCGGCGCAAAAGTTGATATATCATTAGATAAAATGGCTAATCTCTTCAATTCAACATTGAGTGCAACACACCTTGGAGATCTCAATGATTCATTAGAAGAAATGAAAAATCTTAAGTGGAGCCATGCTTATTTAGCTAAAGGGATGCCCAACGTTAGTTTTTATACTCCCAGCGTTTACCTGCCACAGGCTCTCGGCTTTTACATTAGCAAAGCCTTAGATCTCAACCTTTACTCATCATATTTATTTACTAATGTAGTAACTTTTGCAGCATGTTTAATAATACTAATTCTTGCCTATTATATTTACCCCATACCATTATTAACCCTTGTTTTTTTAACAATCCCAATGTCTGTCTTTCAGTTGATGTCACCAACTATTGATGGCCTTAGTATGGCATTTACTGTTCTAGCCATGTCATGCTTTATGAGGCTTCTTTTTTGACAAAGAGATAAAAAACTACAACGGGCTTGCTCTCTTAATGTCGATTTGTATATTTTCAGCAGTTGGTAGTCGCGCAAACTTGTTATTAATGTCATTAATGCCTTTGTGGCTTTTTTATAAAAACAGGAAACTTTCAAATCTTTTATTTCTGGCACTATGTTTAGTTACCACCCTCTCATGGACCACATATAATCTTTTGAATGTACACGACGCTGGCATGGGTCGACATCCTGGTTATAGCAATACTGAGTTAGTCATTTTTTACCTGAAAAATCCTTTAATCTTCTTTAAAACATTCTTCAATACTATAACTGACGTCAATACATTAATATTCTATTTAACATCTATGATAGGTGTGCTAGGTTGGCTTGATGCGCCAATTTCTAAAACTTCTTTTTCTTTATTTTTTGTTATAATTTTGACTGCATTAGTAATCTCCGTAATGTCATTTAGAAAGTCGAATGACAAAGCAACATCGTATTTTATTTTCATCTTATCAGCACTTTCATTATTATTGATTTTTCCCGCCTTACTTGCTCAATGGAACTCATTCCCTACCGAGAAGATAGTTGGTGTCCAAGGAAGGTATTTTATCATACCTGCACTTATATTTGGTTATTGCTTTCACACTTATGAAAGGATGAATCTGGAAAAATTACTAGTATTGTCATCAATTTTAGTTGCATCAACTTACACAGTTCATTCAGCAATCAGCAATCATTATATTCACCCTAAATTTACATTTGAAACAATCAATTCTCCTGACGAATTGAAAAACTCAAGACCCATAAATATTTTGGGGAGCTCACAGCCCCCCTTATGCCCTTTCAGTGCCTAATGGGAACATTAGCAGTATGCTCATCTATTTTGGAAATTATAATAACAAAGCTAAAGGCACGGTAAATCTTAAGGTTTGCAGCGTAGAGAAATGCCAAGAAACTTTTGTTAACACACACAAACAGCAGGATAACTCTTTTTATGAGTTTAACCTACCGCAGGGTTTAAAGGTAGAGAATAGAAAAATCACATTAAAATTTAATTTTTTTTGAAGATGACAATTCATCCCCCCCTAGCTTTGTGGGAATATAGCCCAACAAACGAAAATAACTCATTTTCTCCACGAATTAAAATAAATTATATCAACTAAAAGTCCGGGCGGCATGTCCGCCCTTATCTCCGTCTACCCTCCCTGTTTTAAAGTCTCATTTTTACTTTCTCAGAAGACTTTCACATTATTAGCTTATTAACAGGCCCTTTTGGAAGAACATCTCGACCAGATGCTTCAGCAATATAGGCTCTCAGAGCTTTGCGGTAAGCAGTCAATTCAGCTTTTGACTTTGCCACCGCCGCTTCCGTTAACTCGCCGCTATAATCCTCATCTTCAATTCGCTGGTTGAGAGCGGTGATCTGGGCTGACGCGTGATTGTATTCCGACTGCGCAATATTGAGGTTTTTCTGTGCCCGCTCTTCCGGGGTGATTTCAACTACCGGAGCAGTAAATACCCAGCTACCTTTTTTGTCCTTCTCTGCAGTAAAGCTTGGGCCGACCTGATCCTCCTCTTTTATCTCGTAAGTTTCATACTCAGGGAAAAGGTCACCTTCTCCGTTCCACAGGACTGCATTTACTACAACGCCGTCTTTAATCAATGCGTAAGATGAAACTGACATTATGCATACTCCCAGATAATGACAATGCCATCAGCACCCGCGCCACCTTTGTAGCCGGTTAATGCATTGTTAGGTCCGCCAACTGCGCCGCCTCCACCAGAACCTAATCCATTGGCATCGTTTCCGACTGAGTTGTTATTTGCCCGACTGAAACCACCTTTATCGAAAAACGAATCTCCGCCTTTACCAACAAAGTTTGATCCGGTACTAAGAGATACGCCGTGTTCAGAACTCCCTCCGGGGGGTGTTAACAATGTTCCCGCCCGTTGCGTTACCACCCAGAACACCCGTACAGGTGAACGGCGGTATTGACTGCTCTTGGCCGTAACCACCGCTGCCACCCTTACATAAAATAAGGCTGCCTATTGAGGAGTCGCCTCCTACGCTACCCGATGCGGGTAATCCACTATTCGATTTGCCCTCGTACCTACTGTAATAAGTTGTCCGTCAATCTGATCTACTGATAGTTTTGATTTTGCATAACCACCTGCACTACCGCCGGTAGCCAGGGAAACGGTTGATGACCCTGAATACCCAGTGTTGCCTCCCGAACCACCTGCGGCCTGAACCTCGGAAATAACATTTATCGTACCTGGCGTTTTTTTATAAATGGCACTGGTTTTAAAAATCTGTACATTGATCAGCCGTCCGGGTCCGACCACCGTGTTCATGGCGGCGAGCAGCTGCGCCCTGTTAGATTTGGTAAGCGTCAGGCCCCCCGCCTCAATAACCGCAGCTATTTATTCCTGAACTGAATCAAAAAAATCTGCATTCAGCGCAGTAGGCAGTTCACCGGCCTGAGGATTACCGCCGGTAAAGCCATTTTTACCCGCGCCAAATTTATCCACCTGCGCGGTAGATGTGTCAATACGATGCATTTTTACTCCGGGTATCTGAAAATAACGTAGGTATGTGACAGTGCCTGGTTGTTAAGTATGCATTCAGCGATAGTGTCTCCCCACGTTCTAAGACTGTCCGTGCAGTTACTGATGGCCGTCATTGGGGTTATCTGCGTGGAAGCAGGCATGTTTACCTGCCAATAGTACCGCCACTCATCGCTGTAAAGTGAGTCAGTACAAACAGACAGGCAGGTAAACTGGCTTTTGTTGTAGCGAGTAATGGTGACGCCGGTGTAACCCAACGCCTCAAGCTGGGCCAGGTAGAATGCCTCATTGATACCGCCAGCCAGATTAAGCTTTGCATCCAGCCGCTGCCGCCGCTGCTGAAGCGTCCGAACACCTGCAGGTGCGCAGCTGTCAGGCAGTCCACTGATGTTCTCATAGCGATCAATCAACTCCGTCACTGAGTGCGGGTCCGTTTCCAGCATCAGTGCATCACCGCGACCATGTACCTCTGCCAGTGACGGTGCCAGCCCGGTTAGCAGCAGGTCTTCACTGTCCCACGCAGGGCCGCGTGGCAGCAGTGCGCCCAGCATCCGGCGATACTGCGCCGTTAATTCCATGAGATAGTCCCCACCACACCCACCTCGCCTTTACCGATGGTGATATCAGCTGCAGGACTGACCAGCGTGTGGCTGTACTCGCCGGTTGCGATGCTGATGGCCTCACTGATGCGTGACGGCTTCAGCACGTTCTCAGGACCGCCATCGCGCAGCATCATTGAGCGGAGCTCAGTCTCAACGGCATAGCGCACAGTTGCGGTGTCCGGGTTGAGTCGAATCTGGAAGTTAACCGTGTGCTGCGTAGGTGCGAAAACATAAATGTCTGCACCGGCTACCGGGGCCAGTGGTTCAATATAGGCTTTGACGGCGGCCACCGTGGCGGCATCCGGGATCGGATTAATCAGGTCGCTGTTCGCCACCATGATACCGACTGTTCCCCGCCCGCTCCAGTGACGGTATGTCCAGGCGCGGGTAATGCCTGCCACTTCTTTAGCCCACACCTCATAATCGCCGTCTACCGCATTAAGACAGGGACGTTTGATTACAGGAGTGAGTTCCCAGACTCACCACTATTTAAGAACCAGGCTGGATCGTCAAAGTCGATAGCTATCAGGGAGATTGCTGATTTGTGGCTGAAGCTCAAAAAGCCTGACTGGGCCAATAGCTCTTATGTCACGACAGAACGTCGCGCCAGGGTGACGCTGGATATCATCGGCAACGGAAAGGACATCCGGTCGATCATGCAGAAGGACCTACTCAACCTACGCATTGAACTTCTTAATGGCAACTACTTCACGGGCAGGAAGATGAATATAGAAAAGAAAGGGAGGACAGCGGCCACGGTTAACTCCAGCATGGCAGATCTGAAAGCTATCTTCGCCTTTGCTCATGGCAACGGGTATATAGATGCAAACCCGATGACCGGCATCAAGCCTCTGAAGAAGTCGAATAAGCGGCCGGACCCGATAACGCGGGAGGAGTACCCTCGCCTCATCAATGCATGCGCAACGCGACAGACGGCAAACATGTGGTCTCTTGCCATCCTGACGGGATTGCGTCACGGAGAGATATGCGCTCTGGCCTGGGAGGATGTGGACCTTGAAGCGAAGAAGCTGACAGTCAACCGTAACCTCACGCCACAGGGTTTGTTTACGTCGCCGAAGACGGAAGCGGGAAACCGTGTCATATGCCTGATAGATGCAGCCGTTGATATTCTGCGTGACCAGCGAGAGTTGACGCGAATGTATCCACAGACCTCTTTCACTTTTCATACCAGGGAGTATGGCGAGCGAATTGAGGAGCAGAAGACGTTCGTGTTCAATCCAAGCGTGAACGCAGTCAATGGCAGGTCGGGAGCATATTACTCAACAGAGTCACTGGGACAGATATGGACCGGCGCACTGAGGCGTGCAGGCCTGCGTCACCGGAAAGCATATCAGTCCCGTCATACGTTCGCGTGCTGGGCTCTTTCAGCAGGCGCAAACCCGAACTACGTTGCATCGCAAATGGGTCACTCCGATGCGCAGATGGTGTACCGGGTTTATGGCGCCTGGATGTCAGAGAACAATACTGACCAGCTATCACTCATCAACACGAAAATGAGCGATCTTGTGCTACATACGTGCTCCACTAAAGTGGCAGTGTGATAAACCTTAACAGCTTCAGACAGTTACCCGCCTAAACCTGCATATTCATAATTTCACTATACGCCGACACCAGCTTGTTCCTGACCTGAATACCCATCTGCATTGAGATGGACGATTTCTGCAGATCGACCATCACGTCATTAAGCGCGATACCCGGTTTCCCCATCTCAAAATCCTGCGCCTGGGTGCGGGCGGTGGTCTGCGTCTCGCTGATCTTATCCAGCGCCGCTTTCATAGTCGCACCAAAATCGATCTGATTAGGGGCTTCACTACTGCGGTTGCTGGCCTGCAGTGAGGTCGCCTGTAGCTGCTGCAGTACGCCATCAATTGCCTGAATGGACATGAACGATACCTTATTAAAGAGGATGACATTTTTGATGTGAGCAAAAGTTAGCACGTTGTCAATGAGACAAAGCCGCTAAATGACATCAAAAACCCTACCTTATCCAGGCATCGAATTTTGCTTATCACCTAATAATGCCTGGCATTGAAGTGGAAATTTTATCTACGCAGGTCAGGGAGTCTGTTTTGCCATCTCAACTTACCCGGTCAATTACGTCAGGCAGGAAACGGTCATGAATGCGAGTACAGCCGCCACAACAGAACAAGAAAAGAAAGGCTTCGGTGACCTGCTCGCTCGCCTGCGCGCAAATCCGCGTATTCCTTTAATCGTCGCTGCCGCCGCCGTTGTAGCGATAGTGATCGCGATGGTGCTCTGGGCAAAGCAGCCCAGCTATAGCGTCCTTTATAACAACCTTACAGATGAAGATGGCGGTGCCATCGTCACGCAGCTGACGCAGATGAACATCCCTTATCGCTTCGCCGAAAATGGCGGCGCGCTGATGGTGCCGGAAGCGAACGTGCATGAGCTGCGTCTGCGTCTGGCTCAGCAGGGTCTGCCGAAAGGCGGCTCGGTGGGTTTTGAGCTGCTGGATAAAGAGAAGTTCGGTATCAGCCAGTTCAGCGAGCAGGTTAACTACCAGCGCGCGCTGGAAGGCGAACTGGCTCGTACCATCGAATCACTCGGTCCGGTTAAAAGCGCCCGTGTTCATCTGGCGATGCCAAAACCAACCTTATTTGTGCGTGAGCAGAAAGCGCCATCCGCCTCTGTTACCTTAACCCTGCAGCCTGGCCGTGCGCTGGATGAAGGCCAGATTCAGGCCATCGCCCACATGGTCTCAAGCAGCGTCGCCGGTTTACCGCCGGGCAACGTCACCGTGGTCGATCAGACCGGTCGCCTGCTGACCCGCTCTGACTCCGCCGGTCGCGACCTGAATGATGCACAGCTCAAGTATGCCTCTGAAGTTGAAGCTCGCTACCAGCAACGTATCGAAGCGATCCTGAATCCGATTCTCGGTCAGGGCAATGTGCATGCGCAGGTTACCGCGCAGATTAACTTCGACACCGCCGAGCAGACCGACGAGAAATATCAGCCTAACGCTAACCCGTCGAACTCAGCGATTCGTTCGCGTCAGACCAGCACCAGCGACCAGTCAGGCAGCCCTTATCCGGGCGGCGTGCCGGGCGCGCTCTCTAACCAGCCTGCGCCAGCAAACACTGCGCCGGTGACGACGCCGAACAATAATGCCGCCAATGGCCAGAACGCCAATGGTCAGAATGCTAACGGTCAGAACAACGCGGCGAATAACGCTAACCAGACCACCAGCACCGCAGCGGCCAGTGCCGGACCGACCAACTCGCGTCGTGACGACACGGTGAACTACGAGCTGGATCGCACCATTCGTCATACCAAGGTCAACGTTGGTGACGTACAGCGCCTGTCGGTGGCGGTCGTGGTGAACTTCCGTGCAGATGATAAAGGCAAAGCGGTTGCGCTGAACGAACAGCAGCTGAAGCAGATTGAAGATCTGACCCGCGAAGCGATGGGCTACTCCCAGAACCGTGGCGACAGCATCAACGTGGTGAACTCGCAGTTCAACACCACTGAACCAGTGACCACCGATCTGCCCTTCTGGCAACAGCAGTCGTTCTTTGATCAGCTGATGAACGCCGGTAAGTGGCTGTTGATTGCCCTGGTCGCTTTCATCCTCTACCGCAAACTGGTTCGTCCGCACCTGGTTCGCAAGCAGGCCGCAGAGAAAGCCGCCGCGGAAGCCGTTGCCGCTCGTGCGACTGAGCAACCGGAAGAAGAAGCCTTTAATGTGCAGCTCAGCAAAGATGAGCTGGATCAGGAACGTAAGTCTAACAACCGCATGAGCGCAGAAGTGATGAGTCAACGCATCCGCGACATGTCAGAAAACGATCCGCGCGTTGTAGCGCTGGTAATTCGCGAATGGATGAGTAAAGAGCTATGAGTCTGACCGGAACCGAAAAAAGCGCCATCCTGATGATGACCATTGGCGAAGAGCGCGCCGCGGAAGTTTTCAAACACCTGAACCAGCGTGAGGTCCAGCACCTGAGCGGCGCGATGGCCAACATGCGTCAGGTGTCGCATAAACAGCTGACTGAAGTGTTGCGTGAGTTCGAAGCGGATGCTGAGCAGTTCGCGGCGCTGAGCCTGAACTCCAACGAATACCTGCGTTCGGTGCTGACCCGGGCACTGGGCGAAGAGCGCGCCTCCAGCCTGCTGGAGGACATTCTCGAAACGCGCGACACCACCAGCGGCATGGAAACGCTCAACTTTATGGAGCCGCAGGCTGCTGCCGACCTTATTCGCGACGAGCATCCACAGATCATCGCCACCATCCTGGTCCACCTCAAGCGTGCCCAGGCCGCCGATATTGTGGCGCTGTTCGACGAACGTCTGCGTCACGACGTGATGCTGCGTATCGCCACTTTCGGTGGTGTCCAGCCAGCCGCGCTGGCCGAACTGACAGAAGTACTGAACGGCCTGCTGGATGGCACCAACCTCAAGCGTGCGAAGATGGGCGGCGTGAGAACCGCAGCCGAGATCATCAACCTGATGAAAACGCAGCAGGAAGAGGCGGTTATCGAAGCCGTACGCGACTTCGATGGCGAACTGGCGCAGAAAATTATCGACGAGATGTTCCTGTTCGAAAACCTGGTGGCAGTGGACGACCGCAGCATCCAGCGTCTGTTGCAGGAAGTGGAGTCCGAGCAGTTGCTGGTTGCACTGAAAGGTGCCGAACAGCCACTGCGCGAGAAGTTCCTCAAAAACATGTCAGCCCGTGCGGCGGATATCCTGCGCGACGATCTGGCCAACCGTGGCCCGGTGCGTATGTCCGCAGTGGAAAACGAACAGAAAGCGATCCTGCTGGTGGTACGCCGCCTGGCCGAGTCAGGCGAGATGGTGATTGGTGGTGGCGAGGAAACTTATGTCTGATGCATTTTCTGCGCGCCCCTGGCAGCTGTGGCAGCCCACGGATTTAGGCCGTTTCGATGAGCCTGCTGAACCGGAGCTGCAGCCAGAAATTTACGAAGCTGAAGATGGCGTTGATGAGCAGCAACAGCAGCTCGAACGCCTGCAGCAGCAGATGCGCAAAGAGGCACAGGGCCAGGGTTACAACGAAGGCTATCAGCAGGGTGTGACCGAAGGCCAGAAAGCCGGCTACGACGCCGGTTTTCAGCAGGGTCTGGCCGATGCCCAGCAGCAGCAGGCGCCCCTTCAGGCGCGTATGCAGCAGCTGGTAACCGAGTTCCAGAACACGCTTGAATCGCTGGACAGCGTGATTGCGGCCCGTCTGATGCAACTGGCGCTGGAAGCGGCACGTTCGGTGATTGGTCAGGCGACCACGGTGGATGGCACCGCCCTGCTGCGCCAGATTCAGGGGTTACTGCAGCAGGAACCGATGTTCAGCGGCAAACCGCAACTGCGCGTTCACCCGGATGACTTACAACGCATTGAGCAGACCCTGGGGCCGACGCTGGATCTGCACGGCTGGCGGCTGATCGCTGACAGCACCCTGCATCCTGGCGGCTGCAAACTCAGCGCAGAAGATGGCGATCTGGATGCCAGCGTCGCGACGCGCTGGCAGGAACTCTGCCGTCTTGCCGCACCGGGAGAATTGTAATGACCACTCGTCTGAATCGCTGGCTCGGCTCGCTCGATGCCTTTGAGAAACGCATCGCCCAGGTGCAGCCGGTGCGCCGTTATGGCCGCCTGACCCGCGCCACCGGCCTGGTGCTGGAAGCAACCGGCTTACAGTTGCCGCTGGGTGCGACCTGCGTAATCGAACGCAACGATGGCAAAACCATCAGTGAAATCGAAAGCGAAGTGGTGGGATTCAACGGTCAGAAGTTGCTGATGATGCCACTGGAAGAAGTGGACGGCATTTTACCGGGTGCGCGGGTCTATGCGCGCCAGAACGGAGAGAACCCGCAGGCAGGCAAACAGATGATGCTGGGGCCGGAACTGCTGGGCCGCGTACTCGATGGCAGCGGGCGACCGCTGGACGGCCTGCCGTCTCCGGATACCGGCTATCGCGCGCCGCTGAACACTCCGCCGTTTAACCCGCTGCAGCGTACGCCGATCACCGACGTGCTGGATACCGGCGTGCGGGCGATCAACGCCCTGCTGACGGTCGGTCGCGGACAGCGTATGGGCCTGTTCGCCGGTTCGGGCGTGGGTAAAAGCGTGCTGCTTGGCATGATGGCGCGCTACACCAAAGCGGACGTTATCGTGGTCGGTCTGATTGGCGAACGTGGCCGCGAAGTCAAAGATTTTATCGAGAACATTCTCGGCGCTGAAGGCCGCGCCCGTTCGGTGGTGATCGCCGCCCCGGCCGACGTTTCGCCGCTGCTGCGTATGCAGGGTGCCGCTTACGCCACGCGTATCGCAGAAGATTTTCGCGACCGCGGCCAGCATGTGTTGCTGATTATGGATTCCCTGACCCGCTACGCCATGGCGCAGCGTGAGATCGCGCTGGCGATTGGTGAGCCGCCGGCCACCAAAGGCTATCCGCCTTCCGTATTCGCCAAACTGCCTGCGCTGGTTGAGCGTGCCGGAAACGGCATCGACGGCGGCGGCTCGATCACCGCTTTCTATACCGTCCTGACCGAAGGCGACGATCAGCAGGACCCGATCGCCGACTCCGCGCGTGCCATTCTCGACGGCCACATTGTGCTGTCGCGTCGGCTGGGCGAAGCGGGTCACTATCCGGCCATTGATATAGAAGCCTCGATCAGCCGAGCGATGACCTCGCTGATCGATGAGAACCACTATGCGCGGGTGCGCCAGTTTAAGCAGTTGCTCTCCAGTTTCCAGCGTAACCGCGATCTGGTCAGCGTCGGTGCTTATGCCGCGGGCAGTGATCCGATGCTTGATAAAGCGATCACGCTCTATCCGCAAATGGAAGCCTTCCTGCAACAGGGCATCTTTGAGCGCAGTGATTACGACGACGCCAGCCTGCATCTGCATGCGCTGTTTGGCTAGTCACACGAATTAACGCGAGGTAACGGCAATGAAAACTGCAAATGCCATCGATACGCTGCGCGACTTAGCGGAGCAGGATCTCGAACGCGCTGCCATCTATTTAGGCGATATGCGTCGCGGCCAGCACGCCGCGAACGAGCAGCTGACCATGCTGCTCGACTATCAGGACGAATATCGCAACAAGCTCAACGATGACATGTCGTCGGGCATTGCCAGCACCCGCTGGACCAACTATCACCAGTTTATTCAGACGCTGGAAAAAGCGATTGAGCAGCACCGCAACCAGCTTAATAACTGGAATCAGCGGCTGGAACAGGCGCTGATCAACTGGCGTGACAAACAGCAACGGCTGAACGCCTATCAGACGCTGATTACGCGCGCAGCGGAAAATGCATTACGACAGGAAAACCGTCTCGATCAGAAACGGATGGACGAATTTGCCCAACGGGCCGCATCGAGGAGAGGTGAATGATTACGCTGCCAAACATTGCTATGAAAGCGACGGTAAAAACCGACGCAGAACCCTCAGTCTCAACTGACCTTGCTGCGGGTGCCGATGCCCTGCCGCAGGACTTTCTGACCGCACTGGGAAACCAGTTACTCGGCCTGGCTAAACAGCAGGGAAAAGCGGCGCAATCCGCTGACGTCAAAGCAGAAATTGCCGATGACGCCCGCCCGAAAGCCCCGCTGAATGCCCTGATGGCAGCACTGGAAAATCCTGCTGCGCTGACCGCTCTGTTTAAGCCGGAAAATATTAAAGGTGGGTCAAAATCAGCCGATGATAAAGACAAGCCGGACGTTGCACCCTTAAGCGCCAGCGATATGCAGAATATGCAGGCGCTGTTCGCCATGTTACCGGGTGTAGCGGCTGTTACAGCCACCACGTCGACCCCGGTCAGCAGTGAAGCGGGCGAGATGATCGCCCAGACCGATACCGGCCGGAAAAGCCAGAGCTCGCTGATGCAACTGCTGGACAGCGCGCAGCAGAGCCACGCACCGGGCGAAGATGAAAAGTCTGACGCCAGAAGCGACGTACAGAGCAAACCTGCCGTCACCACTGCCGCCAGCCAGAGTAACAACACGGCGCAGAGTGCGACCAGTAGCGGCCTGACGCTCGACAGCAGTTTCCAGCAGGCGCTGAGCAACATGGTTAAGCAGGATGATCAGGCTGCGATTAAAGCCAGCGCCAGCGATAACGCGGTCAACGCTACGCCAATCGCCACCGCCAGCAGCCTGCCCGCGCCGGTGACCGCCTCCGCGACCACCAGCACACCGTCAACGCCGATGCTGAACTCACAGCTGGGCAGCGACGAGTGGCAGCAGGCGCTGAGTCAGCAGATTGTGATGTTCAGTCGCAACGGCCAGCAGAACGCGGAATTGCGTTTACATCCGGAAGACCTTGGCGCTATCCAGATCAGCCTGAAACTGGATAACGACCAGGCACAAATTAATCTGGTTTCCAGCCATAGCCACGTCAGAGCAGCACTGGAAGCCGCGATACCGCAGCTGCGCAGCGCGCTGGCAGAGAGCGGTATCAACCTGGGCGAGAGTCAGGTGAGCAGTGACAGTTCCGCGCAGGGTCAGCAATTCCAGCAGCAGCAGGAGGCGCGCCGCGATGGACAACATGGCCGCTTCTCCCTCACCCAGGACAGTGACACCGACATTACGCCGATCGCCGTTCCCGCCGCCCTTCAGGCTCGCGTTAGCGGCAACAGTGCCGTCGACACTTTCGCCTGACAGCGGCAAACGCTGAAGGTAAGCGTAAAACCCGCGTCTTTTCTACCCATTGGTTTGACTTAAGACGCGGATAATCTGTCTCGTGAGCCGAGAGGCTTGCCCATAATTCACAGGAAGTAACTGCACCATGTCTGATAACGCGAAAGCAAAAAAAGGCAGCAAACGTAAACTCTTAATACCAGTGTTGCTCATTTTGACGCTGGCCGCTTGCAGCGTGGCAGGCTATGCAGTCTGGCGAATGATGAATAAACATGAGGGCGATAAGCCTGAGGTGGCGAAAGTTGAACCGCCTCCCGCTCCGGTCTTTTTTTGCACTTGATACATTTACGGTTAACCTGGTCAATCCCGACAACGATCCCGACCGCGTGCTTTACGTAGGCTTTACCCTGCGTCTGGCCGATGAGGATACCCGGCGTCGGATGAACGACTATCTGCCTGAGGTGCGCAGCCGTTTGCTGCTGCTGCTCTCGCGTCAGAGCGCTACGGCGCTGGCGACAGAGCAAGGAAAGCAGGCGCTTGTTGAACAAGTCAAACAGGCGCTGACACCCCCCGCTGGTAAAAGGTCAACCTCCGCAGGCTGTAAACGATGTGCTGTTTACTGCCTTCATTTTGAGGTGAATCAATGGGCGATAGCATTCTCTCCCAGGCTGAAATTGACGCCCTTTTAAACGGCGACAGCGGCAGTGCGGAAGAAGAAAAGAAACAAAACGGACCGGAAGGCGATATTCGTCCTTACGATCCGAACACCCAGCGCCGTGTGGTTCGCGAGCGTTTGCAGGCGCTGGAGATTATTAATGAGCGTTTTGCCCGTAGTTTCCGTATGGCGCTGTTTAACCTGCTGCGCCGTAGCCCGGATATCAGCGTCGGGGCGATCAAGATTCAGCCGTACCACGAGTTTGCACGCAATCTGCCGGTGCCAACCAACCTGAACCTGATCCACCTGAAGCCGCTGCGCGGCACCGCGCTGGTAGTGTTCTCACCGAGCCTGGTGTTTATCGCTGTCGACAACCTGTTTGGTGGCGACGGACGTTTTCCGACTAAAGTCGAAGGCCGTGAGTTTACCCATACCGAGCAGCGCGTTATTCGCCGCATGCTGAAGCTGGCGCTGGATGGTTACAGCGACGCATGGAAGGCCATTTATCCACTGGACGTCGAGTATGTACGTTCAGAGATGCAGGTAAAGTTCACCAACATCACCACTTCACCGAACGACATCGTGGTTAACACGCCGTTCCAGGTGGAGATTGGTAACCTGGTGGGTGAGTTTAATATCTGTATCCCGTTTTCAATGATTGAACCGCTGCGCGAGCTGCTGGTGAATCCACCGCTCGAAAACTCACGTCAGGAAGATAACCACTGGCGCGACAACCTGGTCAAACAGGTGCAGCACTCTGAGCTGGAACTGATCGCTCACTTTGCCGAAACCTCACTGCGTCTGTCACGGATTTTGCAGTTGAAACCCGGTGATGTGCTGCCGATTGAGAAGCCGGAACGCATTATCGCCCATGTCGATAGCGTCCCGGTCTTAACCAGCCAATATGGCACGATGAATGGTCAGTACGCGCTCCGTGTCGAACACCTGATTAACCCGATTTTGAATTCGCTGAACGAGGAACAGCCCCATGACTGACAGTAATAAACCGTCTGACGATATCTCTGCGGACGATCTGTGGGCTGAAGCGATGAATGAGCAGGTCGGCAGCGGCAGTGCGCCGCAGACCGACGAAGTCTTTAAATCATTCGACAGCGGCAACGTCGCTGGATCGCTGCAGGATATCGATCTGATTATGGATATCCCGGTGAAACTCACCGTGGAACTGGGTCGCACCAAAATGACCATCAAAGAGCTGCTGCGTCTGGCGCAGGGTTCAGTGGTGGCACTGGATGGCCTGGCGGGTGAGCCGCTGGATATCCTGATCAACGGTTATCTGATTGCTCAGGGTGAAGTGGTGGTGGTGAACGACAAATATGGCGTGCGCATCACTGACATCATCACCCCATCTGAACGTATGCGTCGTCTGAGTCGCTAAAGAGTTACATTATGAATAGCCAGAATCAAACGCTGCAACCGGCTGCACCGCACGCTCAGGCGATCTCGACCGGCTCCATGCTGGCCCAGGTCAGCAGCGTGTTAGCCGTGATTATCTTATTGATTCTGGCCTGCGCCTGGCTGGCACGCCGTGTCGGCTTCGCGCCGAAAAAGGTCAGCGGCCAGGAGCTTAAACTCACAGCCAGCGTTTCAGTGGGCCAGCGCGAGCGGGTGGTGATTGTCGATACCGCCGATGCGCGTCTGGTGCTGGGCGTCACCGCACAGCAGATTACCCATCTGCATACTTTGCCGCCGGGTGAACCGGTCTCTGTGACGCCGGTTAACAGTGCGCCACAGGATTTTCGTCAGCTGTTACAGAACCTGGTTAAACGTCCCGGAAAACCACAATGATGCGTCGACTGCTTCCTTTATTGCCACTGTTGTTACTGGCACCGGTTGCCCATGCCCAGCTGCCGGGTCTGGTGAGTCACTCGCTGCCGAATGGCGGTCAGAGCTGGTCACTGCCGGTACAGACGCTGGTCTTTATCACTGCGCTGACCTTTATTCCGGCCGTGCTGCTGATGATGACCAGCTTCACCCGTATCATCATTGTGTTTGGTTTACTGCGTAACGCCCTGGGCACGCCCTCTGCGCCGCCTAACCAGGTGCTGCTCGGACTGTCGCTGTTTCTGACCTTCTTTATTATGGCGCCGACTTTCGACAAGATTTATCAGGATGCTTACCTGCCGTTCAGCCAGGACAAGATCAGCATGGAAGTGGCGATTGATAAAGGTGCCCAGCCGCTGCGCGAGTTTATGCTGCGTCAGACCCGTGAAGCGGATTTAGCCCTGTTTGCCCGTCTGGCGAATACCGCCCCGATTGCCGGTCCTGAAGCGGTGCCAATGCGTATTCTGCTGCCTGCCTATGTTACCAGCGAGCTGAAGACGGCTTTCCAGATAGGCTTTACCGTCTTTATTCCGTTCCTGATCATCGACCTGGTGGTTGCCAGCGTGCTGATGGCGCTGGGGATGATGATGGTCCCGCCAGCGTCCATCGCGCTGCCGTTTAAACTGATGCTGTTTGTTCTGGTCGATGGCTGGCAACTGCTGGTCGGTTCACTGGCGCAAAGCTTCTACTCCTGATCCCCCCTTTTCTTACCGGAGCAACACATGACACCCGAATCAGTAATGGTAATGGGACAGGAAGCGATGCGCGTCGCCCTGATGCTGGCCGCCCCGCTGCTGCTGGCCGCACTGGTCAGCGGTTTGCTGATCAGCCTGATCCAGGCCGCGACCCAGGTCAACGAACAGACCTTATCCTTTATTCCTAAGATTCTGGCGGTTGCCACTACCGGTATCATTGCCGGCCCGTGGATGCTGAATCTGCTGCTGGACTATATCCGCACCGTCTTTACCAACCTGCCTTACATCATCGGCTGATGATTACTCTCGACAGCAGCCAGCTGGTTCAGTGGGTCAGCCAGTTCTTCTGGCCTCTGGTGCGCATCATGGCGCTATTCGCCACCGCACCGATCCTCAATGAACGATCCGTCAGCAAACGTGTCAAAATCGGTCTGGCGGTAATGATCACCTGGCTGCTGATGCCGCTGTTACCTGCGGTCAATGTCACCCTGTTTTCCCCTGAAGGCTTCCTGCTACTGATTCAGCAGATGCTGATTGGTATTGCACTCGGCTTCACCATGCAGTTCGCTTTTGCTGCCGTGCGCCTTGCCGGGGAAGTGATTGGTTTACAGATGGGCATCTCGTTCGCCACCTTTTTTTGATCCTGGCAGCCGTCTTAATATGCCGGTTCTGGCCCGTTTTCTCGACATGCTGGCGATGTTACTGTTCCTGACCTTTAACGGACACCTGTGGCTGATCTCGCTGCTGGCGGACAGTTTTCATACGCTGCCGATTGGCGGTCAGCCGCTAAATGCCAATGCGTTTATGGCGCTGGTGAAATCTGGCGGATTAATTTTCCTTAATGGCATGATGTTAGCGCTGCCCTTAATCGTTTTGTTACTCATGGTAAATCTGGTACTGGGTTTGTTAAACCGTGTTTCACCACAGTTATCAATCTTCGCAATTGGCTTCCCGATTACCTTATCAGTCGGAATTTTAACCATCAGCTTGCTGATGCCTCTGCTAGCCCCGTTCTGTGAGCATTTGTTCGGTGAAGTATTTGATTTACTCGCCGTGTTCCTGACAGAACTATCCCGTCCCTGAACATTAAGTTTCTAACTATCTTTGCATAACGATACTTAAGTATCGCAAAACCATCCGTGCATTTTCCGAACCATGTTTTCCAGAATGCAACTAAGGAAATTCTGATAAACGTGCGGAGAGTCTGAAAATAATTCTTATTAAACCGGGCTTCGCGTATTTTAGTGGGGTGGTTCACAGGAGCGGTCAGACTGTGAATGTGCAGGCAAAATCGACAAGACACTGAATTTACAAGAAAAAAATCTTTAAGTGATTTTTCTTGTTAAAAAAATGTTTTTTCCGGCATTGTCAACGCACGCTGAGACATCACACTTTCGTAAAACAAATGTTTTTGAGAATTGTCCTATCAGAAAACTCCGCGTTTTCAAGGATAGTGACCTGGCTCCCAAAAAAATGAGTCTTACTTAACCTCCGACATTTCACTGGCATTCCCCGCCATGGCCGGAGAATGTGTGACGTCATGGCAGCACAAATTTTTTGCAGAACGGGTCAGGGATGAAGACTTTTACGGGCGTTTGCCTGTTGCCAAACTGCACGAGCAGAATAAAAAAAGTACCTAAGAAATCTCTCTCGTACCGCAACGCGTATTCATCGTTGATTTAAACGGATAACAAATTGGTGAGGGTCGCTATTATGCCAACTATTATTATGGATTCCTGCAACTACACACGCCTGGGATTATCAGACTACATGTCTTTAAAAGGAGTTAAGAAGAAGAATATCTCTTCTGTCTCCGATATTGAGCAACTACAGCAAAAATGTGAGCAATTAAACCCTGGTGTCGTCTTTATTAATGAAGATTGCTTCATTCATGAATCCGATTCCAGTGAACGTATCCGCAGCATTATTACGCAGCATCCTGATACGCTGTTCTTTATATTCATGGCGATTAGCAATATCCATTTTGAGGAATATCTCTACGTTCGTAAGAACCTGATTATTACATCAAAATCGATGAAGACATCGACCCTGGACTCCTTACTCAGCACCTATTTGCAGAAGAAGCTTAACCAGTCTGCGCGTATCTCTTCGGGCATGGATGTACATCCATTAACGCTGAGCCAGACTGAGTCAAACATGCTGAAGATGTGGATGTCAGGTCATGATACCATCCAGATCTCAGATAAAATGCAAATTAAGGCCAAAACGGTATCGTCACACAAAGGTAATATTAAACGCAAAATCAAAACCCATAATAAGCAGGTTATTTATCATGTGGTGCGTTTAACGGATAATGTGACTTCAGGTATTTACGTTAATATCCGCTGATCATAACATCTGAAGAACCGGCCTCTCTGGCCGGTTTTTTTTTGCCCGGAATTGCGATCCAGATCTCACTCTTACCGCTAAGCCTTTACGCTCTTTTGCCGATGTTATGCCTTATAACAACAGCCTCAAGAGAGCAAGGATATGAACACTGCACGAGATAATAATGGACAAAAAAGCGCAGGCATCTGGCAGAATCTCCGCCTGGTGCCGCTGTTTAGCCTGATCTTCGGCGGCATTTTGCTGCTGTTCGCACTCTGTATTGGTGTCGCCAGTTACTTTCTGATTTCCGGCAATCACTCCCTCGATGATGCTACGGACGAAATTCAGGTTCGTATGGGCCTCTCTAACAGTTCAAACCACCTGCGTACTGCGCGCCTGACCATTATTCAGGCCGGTGCCGCCGCGCGTATTGGTGAAATGGACGAGTTTCGCGCCAATATTGCCGCCGCCGAAAAACGGATCCAGCAGGCAAAAGATGGCTTCGCGATTTATCAGGCACGTGAAGTTAAGACGCCCGCGGATATGGAACTGGATGCCACGCTGCAGGCTCGCTTCAACGATTACATTACCAAAGGCCTGATACCGATGATTGAATCCGGTAAACAGGGCAGCTTTGAGGGCATCATCGCTCAGGAGACCGATGTCACCCGCAAGCTGGATGACGACTATAACGCGGTGTTGCTGAAGGCGATCAAGATCCGAACTGATCGCGCCAATGCCATTACCGCCCAGGCCGATCAACAGTCGCGCATCGGCTTTATCTCCATGGCCGTGGCATTCAGTGCCGCCCTGGTGCTGGTGCTGTTGACCTTTGTCTTCCTGCGCCGCGTGGTGATTAATCCGCTGCGTCAGTCGGTGCTGCGTATTGAACGCATTGCGCAGGGTGATCTGACCTCCGCTCCCCTGCCCCATGGCCGCAGCGAGATTGGTACGCTCATCCATAACCTGCAACTGATGCAGCAGGCGCTGGTAACCACCGTTGGTACGGTGCGTGAAGGCGCTGTCGCGATTTATCAGGGCTCCAGCGAAATTTCAGCCGGCAACACCGATCTCTCTTCACGCACCGAGCAGCAGGCTGCGGCACTGGAGCAGACCGCAGCCAGCATGGAACAGCTTACCGCTACGGTGAAGCAGAACGCCGAGAATGCGCATCACGCCAGCCAGCTGGCCGCGGATGCCTCGGGCAAAGCGCGCAGCGGTGGCGAGCTGGTGAGCAGCGTCGTGAAAACCATGACCAATATTTCCGGCAGCTCGAAAAAAATCGCTGAGATCACCAACGTCATTAACAGTATTGCGTTTCAGACCAACATCCTGGCGCTGAATGCGGCGGTAGAAGCGGCGCGTGCCGGTGAGCAGGGTCGTGGCTTTGCGGTGGTGGCCAGCGAAGTGCGTAATCTGGCCCAGCGCAGTGCGCAGGCGGCGAAAGAGATTGAATCGCTGATTGCTGAGTCCGTCACGCTGATCAATGACGGTTCGCATCAGGTTGGCGCAGCCGGTAGCACCATGGGTGAGATTGTCGAAGCCGTACGACGCGTTACCGATATTATGTCGGAGATCGCGGCGGCGTCAGACGAGCAGAGCCGTGGTATTCAGCAGGTGAGCCAGGCGGTCACCGAAATGGATAACGTCACCCAGCAGAACGCCTCGCTGGTGGAAGAAGCCTCCGCCGCAGCGGCCTCGCTGGAAGATCAGGCGGGTAAACTGACGCAGGCGGTCGCGGCATTCCGCCTGCAGGACGCCCCTGCAACCGCAGTTGTGGCTGCACGCGTCTCTTCACCGGTAAAAACACCGGCTCTGGCACCCCGTCCGGCGCTGGCAGGCGGCAGCGATAACTGGGAAACCTTCTGAGGTCATACCGGTTAACCGTCAGCGGCTGATGTCAGCCGCGTAATCTCCGACAGCAAAAAGCCGCCTTTCCGGCAAACGGAAAGGCGGCTTTTTTTATTGCGCGTCAGGCTCAGGCTTCGTGGTAAGGCTCGACGAAAATCCCATCCGGCTGCTGCGTCTCGTTAAAAAAACCAGATGCCCAGCGGATAATCTTCCAGCGCCACCAGGAACATGGTGCCTTCATTAAACGGCTCCATAGCCAGAATGGTGCCAACACGACGCGGGCCGCCATCGGTTTTGACGCTGACGCGGTCATTTACCTTCATTTCGGTTCTCCAGATTATTGACTGAGTACAGTCTAAACGAAGAACCGTGGTGATGCAGCGCGTTAGCGGCGGGCAATGACCCAGACGGCGTGGATGATACCGGGGATATAACCACAGAGTGTCAGCAGGATGTTCAGCCAGAAGGCGCCGCCAAAACCGACCTGCATAAACACGCCCAGTGGTGGCAGCAGAATAGCGATAATAATTCGTAAGATGTCCATAACCATTCCTTTAGGTATTGATAAAAATCAGCTTTATCGTTAACTATAGCTGAATCTGCTCTGTTTAGTCGAAAAGTCAGGTAAATCTGAGTAAGGAGGAACTTTTGCAATTCCTTAACATTTCACCGCAAGACTTCTTACGCGTCAGACCTTTAAACTCTTCTCACTGCACCACCCCATAGGTGCAGCCAACCTGAAAGTAACAAGGATTTTGCCCGCGCAGCGCGGGCTTTTTTTTTGCCTGCGATCTCTCCGCTCCCGCCTTTCTGCCCTGCGTTCTATACTGATTACTCTGTTTGCTCTCAGGAGTCAGAAAATGACAGACGAAAAACAGCACGGCGATGCTCAGCCATCCGATCTGCAGATTGATGTCGAAGGTTTACTGGCGGCAATTCAGGCCAGAACGTCGGGAGAGGTACGGGAGTATATGGAGCAGGATCAGACGCCACGGCTGGAAGTAGAAGGCCGGGTTTTCCACTCCTATAGCGAACTGGCGGAGGCGTTTGAAATTGATATTTGTGATTATCGCGCCTATGAAGCGAACCGCTGAAATCGATTTCAAAAAAAACCCGGCGGGAAGGCCGGGTAAAAAATCAATTCGTTACACCAGGGAATTCTTAACACCTCTGCAGATTACCCTTTCCCGACTCCGAAACAAGCATCAGATATGCACGTTTCTGCAACCGATCGGGTAATTATGGAGCGGCTGTTACCAAAAACACCGCGCCCGCCAGTCACTTAGCCCTGCACACTTCTTGCATACTCACTTTTACTGCGGTTTCGTTTTAAGAATTATCCTGGATTTCCAGCCAGCGTGGCAGGAAAAAAGTGTGAGCCATATTCAACTATAATATTGAAAAATCGCCGCTTTAGCCGCGAATGTGATGAAAGGAGCCTGTAAATGCCCGATCTCCACCAGCCGTTAATGATAATTACCGATCTGGATGGTTCGTTACTCGACCATCATACCTATCGCTGGGATGCGGCCACCGAATGGCTCACCACGCTCAGGCAGTACGCTGTTCCGCTGGTGATCTGTTCCAGTAAAACGGCAGCCGAGATTATTCCGCTGCAAAAAAAGGCTTGGCATCAGCGGTTCACCGTTTATTGCTGAAAACGGAGCCGTGGTGCAAACGCACGATCAGCAGCGTATCCGCCTGCCCGATACCACCCTGACCTATGACGCTATCTGCCAGCGGCTGGCTGCCTTGAAAACAGCGTACCGTTTTACCGGCTTTCATGACTTCTCTGATCCGGAAGTGGCCGCAATGACCGGCCTGAGTGAGGCGGATGCAGAACTGTCGCGTCAGCGCGATGCGTCAGAAGTGATTGTCTGGCGCGACAGTGACGAGGCGTTTGACCAGTTCCATGATGCGTTGCGTGCAGAGGGCCTGGCCCTGACCCAGGGCGGGCGTTTCTGGCATGTGATGCCTGCGGGCAGCGGCAAAGGCGAAGCCCTGCGCTGGCTGCTGGCGCATTCACCCGGTGAGACACGCGTGACCATTGGACTGGGTGACGGACCTAACGATGCGCCGATGCTGGATGCGGTTGATTATGCGGTCGTAATTAAGGGCTACAGTAAAACACCGGTGACACTCAGCCGGTCCGATCAGCAGCAGATCTATCACACCGCTCACCATGGCCCAGAGGGCTGGCGTGAAGGACTGGACTATTTTTTGACTCAACCTCAATGAGCTGCCCACGGGCATTAAAAGGATGATGCGATGAGTGACTTTTATCAGAATGGCGTAATCACCAACTTTCACAACCTCACCCACCGTAGCGTGGAGTCGCTGGAAAAAGAGATGGTACGCTTTGCCCGCAAACGCAAAATGGGGCTGATCCTGCCATCGCTGTTTTCCGAACTTGAAGGCCCGGCGCTGACGAAAATCGTCGATGAGCTGGCTAAAGTCCCCTATCTGGATGAAATTGTGATTGGGCTGGATCGCGCCGACCGCGACCAGTTCCTGTTTGCCCGCGAGTTTTTCTCCCGTCTGCCGCAACGGCATCGCATTCTGTGGAACGATGGCCCGCGCCTGAAGGCGATTGATGCCGAGCTGGATAAAGAGGGTCTGTCACCCACTAATCCCGGCAAAGGACGCAACGTCTGGTTCTGTACCGGCTATACGCTGGCGTCAGACCGTACCAGTTGTGTGGCTCTTCATGACTGCGATATCGTCACCTATGAGCGCGGAATGCTGGCACGCCTGCTCTACCCGGTGGCGAACCCGGCGTTTCAGTATGAGTTCTGTAAGGGGTTCTACGCGCGCGTCGCGGATGGCAAGCTTAACGGCCGTGTGGGACGTCTGCTGGTGGGTCCGCTGCTGCGATCGCTGCAGAAAGTTTATGGCCATTCAGAATACCTGGAATATCTGTCGAGCTTCCGCTATCCGCTCTCCGGGGAGTTCGCCATGCGGACGCATGTGCTGAACGGGATTAAAATCCCCGGCGACTGGGGGCTGGAGATTGGCGTGCTGTCGGAGATTTACCGTAACTACACCACCCGCCAGTCTTGCCAGGTTGAGATCGCCGATAACTACGATCACAAGCATCAGCCGCTGGCTGAAGATGATGGCACCGGCGGCCTGAAGCGCATGAGCAGCGATATCGTCCAGTCACTGCTGCGCAAGCTCGCCACCATGGGTGTACCGCTGACCAGCGACTCGTTCCGGGTGCTGAAGGCGACCTATTACCGTAATGCGCTGGATATGATGGAGACCTATAACCATGAGGCGGCGATGAACGGGCTGAAGTTTGATCAGCATGTGGAAGAAGCAGCGGTAGAGATGTTTACCCAGTCGATTCTGGAAGCGGGTCAGGCGTTTATTGAGCGTCCTAACGATAAGCCGTTTATACCGAGCTGGAGTCGCGTCCAGTCAGCCTTCCCGGATGTGCTGCAGCGGATCTATCAGGCGGTTGAAGAGGATAACGACGGTAACGTCTGAAAACAGAGCGGCACAGGGAGCGTGCCGGGCCAGAAAAAGCAGAAACCGGGCCTGGCGGGTCGCAGAACCCACAGGCCTGATGCTGTCAGCCCGCCAGTTGCTGCGCGGGATTCAGAGCGCAGAGCTCATCGCTGCGAAAGGCTTCGCTGCGCACGGCATAGCCATCATACCAGCGGCACTCCACCATGCCACTCGCGTAGCCGGTCACCACCATCGTCTGCCCCTCTTCCTTATGCTGTACTTCTTCACTGATTGCGAAAACCATGATGCGCTCCTTTTATTAACCTGAGTGTTATTAACCTGAGTGATTATTTTCTTTATAGCAGGCGAATAACGTTCCTGCCTGTTAAGGCAAGCAAAAAAAAGGGCAAATTCGGAATTAATCAGCTGGATATGCGGAAAATAAAAAAAAGCGGATAAAAAAACTTATCCGCTTTGATGAAGTATTGACGCTGACGTCAGATTTTACAGCCTTCGCAATCGGCTTCGTCGCCGAGATCATCCGGCACTTCGCTGGCTTTTTTCTCTGCTTTCGCTTCAGCCTGCTCCAGTTGTGCGTCGATATCAAATTCAAACATGTCGTCGTTCATCGTCATTCTCCTGACCGTAAATCACAGTGCGCTTTATACCGATTTTCCGCGCACTCTGGCAATAAGGTTGACCACTAACAGCACGATCGACCCAATGATAAAGCCGAGCACCAGGTTGGCGCCGTTGCTGAGCAGCATAGCGATCCAGCCGCTGAAGCCACTGCTGACTTCCTCGATCAGATGATGCAGCGGTGCGATACCGTGCACCACAATACCGCCGCCGACCAGGAACATGGCGATGGTGCCGACCACCGAGAGGATCTTCATCAGCCAGGGCGCGGCAGTCAGCAGCACGCTACCCAACCCCTGGGCAAGGCGTGACGGTTTTTCACGCAGCCAGAATCCGAAGTCATCAATTTTGACGATGGCCGCCACGATGCCGTATACGCCCACCGTAACCAGAATAGCGATGCCCGCCAGGATAATTACCTGGTTGAGCAGCGGCGATTCCGACACGATGCCTAAGGTAATCGCGACAATTTCGGCTGACAGAATGAAATCGGTGCGCACCGCGCCTTTGATCTTCTTCTTCTCAAACTCTGCCGCATTCTGATTCGCCAGCGAATCGAGTCGCTGCTGACGCGCTTCCGGTGATTTGCTCTGCTTGTCATGCTGCAAACTGTGCATCACCTTCTCCACGCCTTCGTAGCAGAGATAGGCACCGCCAATCATCAGCAGCGGCGTAATCAGCCAGGGCGCAAACGCGGAGATAATCAGCGCCAGTGGCACCAGGATCAGTTTGTTAAGAAACGATCCTTTGGCAACGCCCCATACTACCGGCAGCTCACGGTTGGCTTTCACGCCGCTGACCTGCTGAGCATTCAGCGACAGATCGTCGCCCAGTACGCCAGCGGTTTTTTTCGCCGCCACTTTCCCCATGACGGAAATATCGTCCAGAAGTGTTGCAATATCATCAAGTAAAGTCAGTAAACTGGTTCCCGCCAAAATCTTATCCTTAGTCTGGTTCGTTATGTTGACAACATGGGCAGCGCTCAATTTCCGTAACGGTCATCTCGGCGATGCCCTCACAATCCCACTCTACCCGCACCGTCTCGCCTGCTGCTCCTTCAGCATGCAGATATTTGCTGACCGGGCTTTCGGTCATGCCGGTGATCTCCTCCGTGGCGACAAGCCTGTCACCGCAGTAAACCCGCGCGGTCGCTTTGGTATTCACCATCCGCTCGTCACGAATCTGGTAAAGGCGTTTTACCGTCAGTTTTATGCTGCTCATTTCAGGCTCCTGGCCACGGAGAAAGCGCAGATCTAACCAATTATGTCTGTGATTAGCAATCGGCGTTGTAATGATGAATGCCCTGATGGTCGACTTCGGCACTCTCCGGCATCGCCAGCAGCCACTCCTCCAGCCGCTCCAGCAGGTCCTGATCCGTCAGGCGCAGTTTGCCACGTAGCGCACACTCCCAGATGATCAGCACTTTCCAGCCGCTCTCCTGCAGCTGGCGCACATAACGCCGATCACGTTCAACGTTGCTGTTGATTTTTCCGGTCCAGAATTCTGTGCGCGTCGCTGGCAGTTTAAACAGATAGCAGTGATGACGATGCCAGAAGCAGCCATGAACAAAAATAATTGCCTGATGTTCTGTCAGAACGAAATCGGGCCGACCCGGCAGGTTTTTATCCTGCACGCGAAAGCTGAATCCCCGATCTTTCAGCAGCAGCGCAATACGTTGCTCAATGGCCGTATCCTGAGCGCGAATGGCACGCATATTTTTGCTGCGTATTTCGCTGGAGTGAACATCAGCCATAACCTCTCCTTTTTTGCTGGTACTTCAACTTTAGCCTGCGCCACGAAAAGCGAAAGCCGCCGCCCGACGACTTCACACAGTGCGCCGCAAAAACAGAACATTCCGGGGGGCTGACACAGGGCACATCCAGGCAATTTCCTCACAGCGTCTGGAGTGATAGCATAGGCACCTTACTGTTAAGGAAAAACGCATGCATCCCGCCGCCCTTGCTGAACCACTCTCTGCTGCACTTTCATCTGCTGATGCGTCTGAACTCTTTCAGCAGGTGCTGGCAATCTATTCGGTTCGTGATCTCACGGCCCGCCTGCAGCAGGCAGGATTTTCCTGCTGGACGCCGGCACTACTGAACCGGATTCGTCAGGGTAAAACCGCCCTGCCACCGTTATGTGAGGCGGAACTGTCGCTGTTACAGGGGCTGCTGCCGTCCCGTCCCGCCCATTATGATAATCCTGAATTTCGTTTTATCGATCTTTTTGCCGGTATTGGCGGCATTCGTAAGGGGTTCGAGGCGATCGGCGGCAAGTGCGTATTCACCAGTGAATGGAATAAAGAGGCGGTCCGCACCTATAAAGCTAACCACTACAGCGATCCGCTTGAGCATCACTTCAATACCGATATCCGCCAGGTCACCCAGCCAGAAGGTCTGACCGACGATGAAGCGATATACCGCGCGATTGATGCGGCGATCCCCGATCATCAGGTGCTGCTGGCCGGTTTTCCCTGTCAGCCCTTTTCGCTGGCGGGCGTCAGCAAGAAAAATGCGCTGGGTCGTGCACATGGCTTTGAGTGTCAGGTACAGGGCACGCTGTTTTTCGATGTGGCCCGTATCCTGGCTGCCAAGAAGCCGCCGTTCTTTGTGCTGGAGAATGTGAAAAACCTCAAGAGTCATGACAAGGGCCGCACCTTCGCCATTATCATGGAGACGCTGGATGAGCTGGGCTATGACGTTGCGGATGCGGGTGCCAGCAGCCCGGATGCCAAAGTGATCGATGCGCGTCACTTCCTGCCGCAGCATCGCGAACGCATTGTGATGGTGGGTATTCGCCGTGATCTGAAAAAGCAGGATTTTACACTGCGCGATATCCGCCGTTTCTACCCGGCGCAGGTACCCAGCCTGCAGAGCCTGCTGGAGAGTTCGCCGGACGACAAATATATCCTGTCACCAGTGCTGTGGCGCTACCTCTATCAGTATGCGAAAAAACATAAAGCCAAAGGCAATGGCTTTGGCTTTGGCCTCAACGATCCGCATAATCCTGACTGCTGCGTGCGTACGCTGTCAGCACGTTACTACAAAGATGGCTCAGAGATTCTGATCGATCGCGGCTGGGACAGTGCGCTGGGCGAAGCGGAGTTTCAGGATGCCGATAACATGGCGCGTCGGCCACGCCGCCTTTCCCCGCGCGAGTGCGCCCGTTTGATGGGCTTTGATGTGCCAGGCCGCGAGCCGTTCCGCATTCCGGTTTCGGACACCCAGGCTTATAAGCAGTTTGGTAACTCGGTGGTAGTGCCTGTGTTTGCAGCGGTGGCTCAGCTGTTACTGCCACATATCCGTCAGCTGAAGTCGTAAGCACCGTGAAATGAAAAAACCCGTCTGGCGACGGGTTTCAGGCTGATGAAGAACTCACATCAGGCGAGTCTCACAGCAACAAATAAGCTTAACTCGCAGGGAACACGATCAGAATAGGAAAGCGTCCCGCGCCAGGGACAAAAACGCCGGGAGCGTTTTTGAACAACGCAAAGCGTTGGCCCAGATATGGGCGCACCTCAGGGATGAGGTGCGTAATCGCGCGGGCCGAGCATGTCATGGATGACGGCTTTTGCGTCTTTCCGATCTGACCGTGTTCCCTTCGCAGGCACAGTCTCACAGCGAAAAGGTCCAGCCTTTCTCCAAAGTAAAAACCCGTCTGGCGACGGGTTTCTGTTTTATTTCTTCTTCTTGCTCTGCTTCTTCAGCAGTAGCCGAATCTGCTTCAGCTCTGTTGCACTTAGTGCATCGGTCTTCACGTCAGCGGCACTGGATCCCTCAGTCCCCTCTTCAGTGATGTCCTGATTATCAATCGCCGGATGTGGATGCGTTTCCAGACTGGCCTGTAAACGTTGCACAATCTCCTGGCTCATCGAAATCTGATTTTCCAGCGCCAGCTGTTTAATCGTTTCTTTCAGCTCAGGATCAATTTTAATTGTTAAATTAACAGTTTCAGTCATCGGGCAGCTCCTTTTTTTTATTGCTACAAGCTACCGGATGACCGTTTCGATTAATACACTGTCACAAAAATTTAATATTCGGTTTGCAAAGGTGTGAAGTCCCGCAGCACACCCTCATCCATTCCCACCAGATTGCCCTGCAGCTCGGCATAAAGCTTAGCCATATAGCGTACCAGGAAATCTGCGTTATGCTCAGCCAGCATGCGGCCGGTTTCAGTGTGCATAGTTTCCGGCAGACGCAGCAGCTTCTTCTGGAAATGATCCAGCGTCCACTTAACATCATTCAGTTCGCGATCTTTACCCAGCGGGTCCTGGCTGTCGAATAATGGCCGATTCAGCGCACCGGCGGTGTAGAAGACCCGCGCCAGCCCGATCGCGCCCAGCGACTCCAGCCGGTCAGCATCCTGTACAATTTTAGCTTCCAGCGTCTGAGGCGGTATGCCGGCGCTGAAACTGTGGGTTTTAACGGCATGCATCACGGCATCAATCTTTTCAGCCGGGAAATCGAGAAAATCCTGCTGCAGAATGCGCTGGGTTTCCGTCGCGGCATAGGTTGAGGCGAGATGGCGTTCCGGATGGTTCTTCGGCAAGTTCACCACATCGTGAAAATAGCAGGCGGTCAGCACCACCAGCGGATCAGCGGGCGTGCCGTTCATGATTCGCTGTGCGCTCATCCAGACACGCCGCAGATGGGCGATATCGTGCGCGCCGTCGTCGTGGATCCAGTTCGCCTGAAACCAGCTTTCATAGCGAGATTGCCAGAGTGTGAGTGACATAATCTATCTCCCTGTAGTGATCGACAGCAGTTTTTCTGTCGCGATCAGTGCGCAAACGGCAAGCCATCATAGCGACTGGCTAATGACACTTTTTTTACAGTGCAGTTGAAAAGAGCAGCGCTGCCAGCAATTCCGGGCAGAAAAATGAGATCTGGATCATCTGTATAGCATCTCTGTTACACAATAACCGCAATTTCGGCTGTTTTCAGTCTTTCCTCAGTGAATTGCTGCTAAGAAAATTAGTTTAACAGGCGTAATGTTTGGTTCGATCTTAACCAACTTCCTGCCTCATGCTCAGCGTTTTTTTGTCACGCGATTAAGTGTAAAACTGCACGTTATGACAGGTGAAAAAGTCTGAAAAGGTTCCTATTTTTACGGTTATAACGTACTGTATCCGGGCTATTCGTCGCTTTTTGCCAGTTGCGTGATAAGCTTTGGTGCGCTTTTTGCATTTTGCTGCTTTTTAACTACTAAAGTGACAATTATACAGTGACAGTCAGCCGACAAATTATTAAGCAAAATGATTTAAAGCTTTTATGATAACTCTCAGATGTGAAGCAAATGGACTTTTACAGCAGTAACCGGGTTCTACTAATAAAAAAGAGGTAATCCATGAAAGAACGGCCGATTCTTTTTTCCGAACAGCGTGTTCGTGCCCTGTTGGTTGGCCAGCAAACGCAAACCCGGCGCATTATGAAAACTCAGGCTTTCGGTCCGGGACAGGATCATCACGAGGGCGTACACGCTTTCGATGTGAGTGCTAATCATCTGCATGGTTATAAAATGATGTCGATGACGGACATCAGCTATCAGTGTCCGTACGGTAAACCGGGTGACGTGCTCTGGGTGCGTGAAACCTGGCGTGGCCCGATGGTACCCGAGCAGTATCTGGCCGATTATGAACGCGACCCGACGCCCTTCCGCCAGCCAGAATATTGCCAGTATCGTGCAGACAGCAACGAGCTGGGCCAGCATGCACTGAGCACGCCGGAAGCGGAACAGTTTGGCTGGCAGACTGCCATTCATATGCCGCGCTGGGCCAGCCGCATCAATCTGGAGATTACCGGCGTGCGAGCCGAGAAAATTCAGGACATCAGTGAAGATGACATTATGGCGGAAGGTGTGCAGACCGATTCGCACTTCCTCAACAACTTCTTCACCATGAACGTCAATTCTGAATCGCCTAAAGAGGCGTACCGCAAAGCCTGGGAAAAACAGTATGGTGCGACCAGCTGGGAAGTGAATCCCTGGGTGTGGGTGATTGAGTTTCATCGTATTGAGCGCAACTGACGCCCCGGCCCCACGCTTTGCGGGCTGAATCACAGACAACGACCGTGCTAACGGGTTGAATAGACGGCCCTTAGCCCTGTCGCCAGATGAACAGTGCCAGCATGGTGTTTCGATGCTGGCATTTTTATGTCTGCCGCGTCAGGATAGCGAAATAGTCCGGTTCTGTGCGGGAGTTGCGATGTTTAAATGGCCCTGGAAAACGCATAACGACGCCACCCTGGCCGCGCTGCCATGGCAGCACGGGCTGGCGCAGCCGATATTCAGCCAGCTGGATGAGGCTGAACAGCAGGCGCTGGTTGAGCTGGCGCAGCGCTTTCTGCAACAGAAAAAACTGGTGCCGCTCGACGGTGTTCAGCTGGATGAACTGCGCAGTGTGCGGATCGCCCTGCTGTTCTGCCTGCCGGTACTGAAACTGGGCCTGGAGTGGCTGGACGGTTTCCACGATGTGCTGATCTATCCCGAGCCGTTCGAGGTCGACGATCAGTGGCAGGATGACGATGGGCTGGTTCACAGTGCGCCTGCGGTTCATGCCGGACAGAGCTGGACGCAGGGGCCGGTCGTACTCAACTGGCTCGATATTCAGGACTCGTTCGATCTCTCCGGCTTTAATCTGGTGATCCACGAAGTTGCGCACAAGCTGGATGCCCGCGGCAGCGGTTACACCAGCGGTATTCCGGTCATGTCGCTGCGTGACGTCGCACTCTGGGAGAAGGATTTGCGTGCCGCGATGGCGGAGATTGAGAGTGAAGTTGAACTGGTGGGTGAGCAGGCCGCCACGATCGATCCCTACGCCGCCAGCGATCCCGCTGAGTGCTTTGCCGTGCTCTCTGAATATTTCTTTACGGCTCCGGTTCTGCTGGCCGAACGTTTTCCCGCCATGTATCAGCATCTGCGCCAGTTTTACCAGCAGGATCCCCTGGCCAGAATCGCCGCTGACACTGCGCAAACTGCTTAAATCACGATCGCTTTGCGTTAAAGCTAGCCAGTTGAATGATAATGTATTTTTTGCTGTTGACACCTTAGAGCGACGCCGTTAATATTCGCCTCGTTCACACGATTCCTCTGTAGTTCAGTCGGTAGAACGGCGGACTGTTAATCCGTATGTCACTGGTTCGAGTCCAGTCAGAGGAGCCAGATTAGAAAAACCCGCTCAGGTTTCCCTGAGCGGGTTTTTTTGCTTTTCAGCGATCCCAGTTTTCTCTTCCTGTCTGACTGTTCATCTCAGCTCGTCTGCGGCTCCTATTACCGAGACCACCGTTAAGTCTGGATCAACGCATGCTGTATGGCGCAACCCTGTCATGGTGTTATGACGAGCTGGCTTTAAATAAAAAACCAGCCGGGCAATATTTGCGAGGCTGGCTCATACTAATGACGAATTATCACTCAGGAATGGTCAGTACCTGACCCGGTGCAATTTTATCCGGACTGCTGAGAAGGTTTTTATTCGCCTCAAAGATTTTCATGTATTGGGATGCATCATTGTAAAACTGCTTGGCGATGGCGCTGAGCGTGTCGCCTGATTTAACCGTATATGTACGATTACTCCCTGCGGCGGTGACAGACTTATCTTCAACATTTTTATCCACAGCATGTAACAACTCATCGCCTATATTTTTAATATTATCCAGAATGCTCATATTTACTCCCCTATCGTTTCTGATACGTTTAGTTTGATAAAGAAAACAGGATTGCCAGGCAAATACTGCTCGGCGTACGATACACCTGCTTTTAATTCATGGGTTAAACCACTGCTAAACGTTGCTGTAATTAATATAAAAACAGAGGATATTAATGATGGGTATATTGTCATGGGTTGTATTCGGATTACTTGCCGGCATTATCGCCAGATGTATTATGCCAGATAAAGAACATATGGGCATTTTCATGACCATTATTCTGGGTATTATCGGTGCGCTGATTGGCGGTGTCGTCAGTACCGCTCTGGGTTTTGGCAAGGTCGATGGCTTCAATATTTACAGCATTGCTATTGCCACCGTGGGTTCAATTATTGTGCTGTTTGTCATTCATAAAATCAGAGCGTGTAAACAGTCTTAACAGATTAAGTTAAAGAGGATAACAGAATGAGTTTACTGGAAACAGTACTGGCCATGTGCGGCCTGAATAATCAGACCAACCAGGAAGTGAAAGGTGTACTGGAGTGGGTTGAGCAGCAAGGCGGTTTACATACTATCGTGAGTCATCTGCAGAGCGGCGAGTACAGTGAGGTGGTTAACTCCTGGCTGGGTGATGAGCAGAACGTTGCGCTGAGCAGCGACCTGGTGCAGAAGATGATTAACTCTGAGGCGATTGAGCAACTGGCTGTGCGGATGGGCATCAACACCAGCGATGCACTGAACCTGCTGGCAAAATATCTGCCGCAGCTGGTGGATAAAGCGTCAACGGCGGGCGTCGTGGATAAAAAAAGCCGATCTTACCGGACTGGTGAGTCAGTTAATGCACTAAGCATGATGCTAGTGAAAGATAAAAGCCTGGTACTTAAGTATTGGGCTTTTATCTTTTTATCTTTTTATCTTTTATCTTTTGGGTTTTGGGTTTTGGGTTTTGGGTTTTGGGTTTTGGGTTTTGGGTTTTGGGGATAGAGATAATGGGAAGGAGTAACTGTCGAGCGATTTCAATAAGCAATAATGATCCATGTAACAGATGCTACAACATCGCACACTGCAAAATTTAGATCAGCATATTTATTCTGTAGATGATGCTACTTTCTCTTTGGACATGAGGCCGTATCCCACAAACGCCGGGGCAACTGGACTTCAGTATTACTTAAGGTACTACCATACAAGCCTTATGCTAGAAAACACAATATTTTTTACTGATGCTTTATCCGAAACACATCCCCAGACATTAAAATGATGAACATTAAATAAAATTTGAAATTAAATTTAGACATTCAATTTAATTTCAAATTTTTTCAAAATACAAATTATAGTTAACCCTATCGAAACATAATAAGTTTACAAACTCAATTTCATTATTTTCTCGCAAGCAAGAATCAATAACCTCCAATGCGATTTTGGCAGCTAACTCTTTAGGAAAATTGTATATTCCTGTACTGATGTTCGGAAAAGATACGGTTTTAATATGATATTCATTAACTAGCTTAAAACAACTATGATAGGCTTTCTTCAACAGCTCAACTTCGCCATTACATCCATCACTCCAGTATGGCCCAACAGCATGTATTACATAATCTGCAGGTAAATTCCCAGCATTTGTAATGACAGCATTACCAACTTTGCAACCACCTTGTCGATTCCTTATTTCCTGGCACTCAGCCAAAATTTTTGGCCCACCAGCCCTATGAATGGCCCCATCTACACCGCCACCACCAAGCAAAGATGAATTAGCCGCATTCACAATAGCGCCCGCAGTAAATGTCGTTATATCCCCTTGAATCAAGCGAACTCTATTCATTTTCTTCCAAAACTTGAATAAGTTTTTGCATGGCTTTTTTTTGCTCTTCTGACTCATCGGGGCTTAGCAGCAAATTAATTAATTGGGTATCCAAAGCACTGCTGTAGACATCAAGACTCATCCAGCCTTGAGACCAAAAATCAACAGTTCCTAGCTTATCCTCTTTCTCAAATTCAACACGATCTAAGTCACCAAAATCACCATTGCTGTAAAAACTGTATTGAAGTTCATACCCGGTTAAACGTGGGGCTATTTGGGTTTTAAAAAAATCGATATTCATGACTGACCCCTTTATTTTTTATCTACAACTTTTAGATTTTTAACTTCTGGCAGCTGGTTACCGCCTTGTTTATTGAGCATAAACTGTTGTGATTTACTAGCGTCTGGACCGATTAGCTTGAACCACCCATCTTTCCCGCCCTGTAACAAACTATTTGTAGGTACATCAAACTCAACGTAGACAGAGCCCGCGGGTGCTGTTGCCTTATAGTCCGAAACACCATTAGTAGAAATAAATGTCTGTCCACCACCACCTTGAATCACTTTGCCGCTATTTTGCATTTGGGCTAACTCATCCGAAGACATCCATCTACCCACACGAGTAACATTGACATCATTGATAAGCGCATTCTGACCAAGTTTGAGTTCGGGAATAGTGTCGGCTATTACACTTTTTGCACCCGTATGTTCAACTGTTGCAACTGTACCTGGTCTTTCAGCTATAACACTCCCCGCACCTAATGCACCATATACCAGGTTACCTAACCCATCGGCTCCGGTCTTCAGCAATGATGCTTCAAGCCAGCTACACTTACCTGCGCATTTATCAATGATATCTGCATACCATTTCGCCGAGTCTTCATAAGTCCGGCCCGCCATATTGTCCTGCTGACGCAGTTCAGTATACGCTTTTTCATAAAGTTCTATTTTAGAACGCGTATCTGCTACACAGGTTGCATTACCAGCATCCCAGCATGATTTCAGCTTCTGAATGTTCTCTGCTGACTCCTGTGCCATATCCTTACGGATGCCCTGCTCACAATCAGCATTTCCGTTACATTCTTTATATTTATCAGTGTATTTCTTAGGACCTCCCTTGCTCAAGAAGTTATTCTCAACCGCATTCTTACCGGCAACCGCGCCCTGAATCCCACCTTCAACAGAACCAGAAGTCACTCCCGCGGACAGTTGCGCAGCCAGCTGGCCGAGCGCGCTGACAACCTGCTTTTGTTCCTGCGTCAGTTCGCTGGCCTGCTTGCCGGGATACATTGAGCTGAGGATAGCTCTGGCCATCAGCTCGCCACCCGCAGCACCGGCTGCACCCGCTGTTGCGTTGTTGCCCGCCAGCTGCGCCAGTACGGCACCCGCAACCGCGTGCGCCATGGTGTTAGCCAGGACGTTAGTCTGCTCCTGTCCGTCGACAACTTTGCTGGTAGCTTGCTTAATTTTATTGGCGATGTAAGGCGCCATTCCACCTGCTGCAGCAGCACCGAGGTTACTTGCGCCAAGGCCACCCAGCACACCAGTTACCGCTGCTGCTGCCATGGAATAGCTGCCACCAGTGCCCCACTTTTCTGCCACGGCCTTATAGCCCGCATCATTTACAATGAGATTGTTTAATTCTGCTTTGGAATAACTGGCATATTGCGGGTTTGCTTTCAGCAACCTTTCTCTGGTTTCATCTTCAGCAGCCTGCATTTTGTAGCTGCTGACATCGCCTGCTACACGCTGACCCAGCTCCTGCATTCCCTGTGCAAACTCAAGCTTGCGTGCGACCTTATCCTTGTCGAATATCTTGTCGATATGGCCGTTGGCGTTGTCGGTATCTCTGCTCAGGTCGGCGACGTTCTGTGTCTGAGCCTGACCGTTACGTACCGTGATGGTACCGTCCGCCACGGCTGAACGGGTGGTGCCAGATGCACTGCCATGGGTATTAGCAGAGGTTGGTATCGCACCGCCTGACATTTTATTATCTTCGTTACCTCCACCCATGCTGATGGATGAGCTACTGGCTTTGTATGAAGCGTGGTTGTCGATGTCAGACCAGCCCAGTGTACCGGTGGATAGCGCATTGTTCGCGGACTGCGCCGTTGAGGCGATCACCGCGCCATTCAGCTGAGTGTGGTTGCCAACATAGATGTCATAACCACCATTCCCTGCAAACAGGCCGCTCTGATCGCCGACGCTGGCATACTCACTGTTCACTTTGCTCTGGCTCAGACTGAGGCCAGCGGAGCCGGTCATGCTGCCGAACGTGAAGCTGAAGCCGCCGCTAGCGGTGATGCATGTTCCGGCATCAGTCTTCTGTGTGCCATCTGGCGGCGTGACGGTCTGATTAACAAATCGCGGATCGATCCCGCACAGATAGTAGCTGTCACTTCCGGGCTACCGCTGACGGAAGCGCTCATTGCAGCCGCTATCTTCACCAGCAGGGAAATCTTTTCGTTATCATTTTCGGCGGCGATACGTGCGTAATCAGGAAGACAGACTGAAGACAGGTTAACGCGGATTTACAGCATGAAAGCCCGCCCACAACTGATATTTCAGAAGGCTACAGGACGAAGGAATAAGTGAATTGCAGACCGGGAAAAAGAATCCATTTTTCAGAGGCGACTCGCATTTTATGTCTTAGCTTTCAGCGAGTTTTCCCGGCATAAGGTGTATCTTTAAACAGGTAAAAACGGAACAGGAAGAGCCCAAGAAGAGATTTTTAGCGCGGCTGAAGCGGGGGGGCAACCCGCAGCAGCCGCTGACCACAACTAACTATACGGGAGTTAATTATGGCTGATAAGCATCATAAGTCAGGAACACGCACGGCCACAACCGCTGCGCATTATTACAGAGTCGGATATCGGCCTAATAGGGGCCAGCCGAATCCCCTGCCCCAACTCACTATTAAGGGCCGCTGGCTGGAGCCGCTGGGCTTTACCACTGGCCAGCGGATCGAGGTGATCACCGAGCCGGGTCAGTTGATCATTCGCATCACGTCCGACACGGAGGGAACCGCATGAACATCACCTTTACCCCTAAGCCGATACTGGCAGGCGGCGCGTTGGCCGCATTGGGATTTACCACCGGCACTCCGATACAACAGACGCTTTAGCAGCATACTCTATGGATCTCTATCGTTACCAACAACGCCACTTAGGAAGCACTGTGCGGAACCAGCCAGGACTGACAGGATTTGGGTAGTGACTGGCTCATCGAGTCCGGCATTACCAGTGCTGAACAGTTTGAGTTGACCGCTGCTCCCAATGCGCTCCAGTTACAACGGCGAGAAGTGGATGTTTTTAAGGTATTAACGCCAAAATCCCCGGCTAACTAGCCGGGGCTCCTATCTTCACTTTGTTGTTGATAACGTTCATCTTGTTGAATTAATGGCTCTATCTCTTCTTCCCATATACGTTTTTGGTATAACTGCCCTTCACTGGTTTCCTTGCGAGCTGCTAAGTATTCTCTAATAACCTTAATAGATGTATTGAATTCAGACTTATTCAACTCATTGAAATTTATCTGGTCAAGAACCTGAACTTCCATGATTTTTTGATGTATTACAGGATAATTATCCTGTAATACTTCATCAAGTAACGCCTCCAATACATCGGATGCTTGACGATTTAGCACTACACTTAAATTTCGCTCACCATAGTTATTATTTAGGGCTCTATAACCAATACCAAAATAAGCACCCATGACTCACCTCATAATAATGATTTTATCTTGTTGTGATTTAGGCAATGTCTTTATGAAATCCATAAAGATCGCTTGGTTTTTTTGAGTCAGTACACTGAAGTCTACAGGGACTAAATCTGCTTTCTTCAGATGTTGTAAGATCTGATCCTGTCCATGAGGTATGTCTCCTGGCGATTTCGATGTTGTCATATTCTTTTCGTAAAACTTATTGATCCCATCAATTTCTTTTTGAGATAGATTTTTAGTTGTATACATTAAGTCTACTGTTTTTCCTGCGTTCGGCCCGCTTGTAATAATGAAGTCAGCATTCTTATCAGTCGAAGAGTTCGTTATCCTGTCAAGTTTACCTATAGCGGTTTCCAACCTTGCAGCCGCCGCCGCTTCTGCAGGATTATACTTCCCATTACCCAGTAAATCTGGCGTATTCAGGCGGTCATGGCCTTCCAAAGGCGTTAAATTTATTTTTACCTCATAAATTCCATCAGCATTCTTAACAAGTGAACTTGCTGCCCCTGAAGCCGAAGCTTTATTGTTGAGCGCTACATCCTTTCCAAACTGCTTCGCCAGTGCACCAGACGCGACTACAGCACTCACTCCACTCGCGATGTACATGGAACCAACATAAGCTCCAGCTCTCGCTTTGGCCTCATCCTCCGTGTACCCAAAAGACATGAATGCTTGAGTATACCCTTCCAGAATATTGAATACTTCCTTCGCATTCGGATCTGTAGAGTTCAGCAAATTCACTATCTGCTGATAACCCGCCTGAGCCTCTTTCGGATTCTGGTAAGTCTGGTTGAAGTAGGTATCTTGCGCGGCTTTCGCTTTTGCTCTTTCTGCCTGACAGCCAGCTCCTGTGCCATTACAGGCCGCATAAACCGCCATATCGCTTTCCAGATCCTTACGATTTAACCTCTCCTTATCTTTCTGCTCTTCTGGCGTCAGGTTCTGTTTGTTGTTGAGATATGTCTGGCGGCTCTTCTCCGTGCTGCTCAGGTAGTTATTCTCAACCTCAGTTCTACCGGCAGATGCCCCGCTACCCACCCCAGCGCTGCCATCAACCGCACCGCCCGCTGCTGCGCCTGCCAGGGTTACAATGTTGGCAATCAGCATCTTGTCATCGGCTGACAGTTCCGAAGCATCCTTGCCGTATAGCAGGTGGCTGAGCGCGTCGTTATAGCTGAGCATTCCTGCAGTCAGTCCACCCGCTGCGCCGCCAATGGCGCTGCCACCCTGCGCTTTAGCAATCAGCCCTGACGCCAGCGTGTGCAACAGCACGCGCATAGGCTCGTTACCCTGCGATACCTGCTTGACCATCTGCGCCAGCAATGGAGCTGCGCCTGCCGCCACCGCGCCGCTGACGTTACCGCCCGCCAGCCCGGCAAACAGCCCGCTGATAGCCTGTGCCGCAATCTGCAGGTCTGACCCGATACCGTACTTCTCTTCAACATTCTGATCGATTTTATCGAGTGCTTTTTTCTGATCCGCCTCTGAAAGCTTATTGAACGCAGCATCGTTTTTAAGCTTGTTTCTCTCCTGCTCCTTCTCCTGCTTCTTCAACGCATCAAAGGTCTGCTGAATCGCCTGCTGTCCGAGTACGGCCATTTCACGCTGGATGGCAAGGCTGCCTTCTGCTTTTTGCACATCAAACTTATCTTTCAGCACATTCTCCGCCGCGGCGGTGTCGCGGCTGATTTGGGACACATCCTGCTTCTGCGCATCCGGATTGCGGATCTCAATCGTTCCCGGTGAGATGGCGCTGTAGGTGGTAGAACTTGCCCTGTCTTTCGTCTGCTGCAGCGTGCCCATGGGCAGCGAGTTATCGCCCGACTGCTGGGACTGACCAGATTTTGATGTGTCGTTCCCTGAACTGTCAGATGTATGAGTAGTGTTTTTTCCCATGCTGCCGCTGACAGCTGCGCTGAAGCCGCTGCCGCCCGCATTGGCGTGGTTTTCAAGCGAGCTGATTATCAGCGGTGACCGGCTGACCGGCTGACCGGCTTCGGTCTCACTGAGGCGGGACAACTGGAGATTACCGCTGCGCCCAGCATGATTCGGGTGAAACGGCGTTAAGCAGAATAAGGCAGGCAGCTTTTTGAGTCTGGTGTTCTCTTCCTCAGGCGACTTCAGGCGCTTAACCTCGGGCATCTCCATACCACCATACTTCTTACGCCAGGTTTAGAAGGTGGCGTCGGAAATGGCGTGCTTACGGCAGAACAAGCGTGATGACGGGCATTTTGCGTAGGGGCTGATAAAAATATCCCGGCGATATCAGGCCGGGATACTCTTATAAAGCACTTTTTGCTTTAAATGGCCATTTATAATTAGTTCTCTTTTCTTTGAAAAACACTATAACCCTGGCCTAGAATAATTGGCTCTGGACAGTCAATCCTTTTTTATAATCGTCTCTATGTCAAAATCATCCTCAAAATCTGCTATGACCTCTGTTTCAATTATAGAGATGTTCTCTTTATCATCATCTTGAACTTGTCCATCAATAAAAAAATACAGCAAAATTTTATTTTCATAAATATCTACAGCTATGTTTCTCATATTTTCAGTAACAGCACCAAGCAGAGCTGATTGCATTGATAACTTTAATCTTTTTTATATATTCGTAATTATTTTTCATAATAATCTCCCGTTCATGGACGCGCAGGTACTATATGAGCACCATCCTTTCCATAATGAACAATTCCTTTTGTCGTAGACACAGACAAACCAGTATCTTTATCGACAAAAGTTCCAATAGCCTTACCAAAATCAATTCGCTCTTTAGAACCAGCTAAACCCACCTCTACCTTCCCTACCTGCTGCCCTTTTCCTAATTGAGGCAACAAAGATTGTGGGTCAGCCGTTAAGATACTACGTTGACTTCCTGATGAAGCGGCCGCAGTTTTATACTCATTAGTGCCAAGGATATGTTTATTCTGCTGGCCTTTATTAATAGTAATAACCTTGCCGCCGGATACCTCTACATTTCCTGCATCATCCACTATTCCTGTTTTCATTGGATTTATCGGGATGACTTTTACCGGGCGATTGCCATGTTCACGCTGCAACTCCTCATCATCACTTCCAAGCGCATTATTCTCAACAACAACTTTATCCAGTGCGGAGTTAGCCAGCCAACAGCATTTTTCCTATTACACTCAGCAAATTACAACTAGTTTTCCCCTGTGCATTCTGGACCAGGCAACTTTTTTCCCAGACGCGCTTTTTCAGGCCGTTACGCCATTTTTCCCATCGTTGTTAAAGAGCGGACTACCCATCACATCAGCCATCGCCGCACCCAGTGTGATCCAGTTGCGACGGTGTGAAGTGGAAGTATTTCAAGACTAAAAACGACTACTAAAATAAATAAGTTGAATATTTTTTCAAGCTTGTAATTATTTCACTTATCTCATTTTTTGGAATGGTTATATCCTCAATGAGCGGACGCTCTATATTTTCCCAAACCCTTCCATTATCCCCATCAACTAATTTCGTTATTTTACCTCCAACAATTCTCACCGAACTTTCATTTGAAACAGCAAAAAAATATGCCCCAGAGTCGTTAATGATCGTGGGGGAAGCACAAAAATCAAACACTTGCTCTGGGTATTCATCATCTTGTGTCGACTCTGGGTATGCCAGTTTAAACAGGGCATCAAAAGCTTCATTTGTTGGTGCATTGAAAATCTCATCATTGCATGGCAGAGAGATAAGAGCATTTTTTTCATCAATGACATCATAAAAATCAACATCTAACGTTGATGTCCTGACATCTTCTGGATACATATTTCCATTTACAAAAAAATAAAAAAAACCATTCTTATAGGAGTCACTCCACTGAGGAATACTTTCTACCCAGATAGCAAAACGATACGGATCACCGAAAATCATATTTACCTCCATTTCCCGGGCAACCCAAACTCTTTTTTAACAGCGTTTGGTATATCACTTTTTTTCAATGGAACGGATGCATCTCCCGTACTTCCTGACCAATGCCATGAACCATCATTTGTATTCGTAAATTGATGCACGTTACCTTTTTCGTCCAATGCATACCTCTTTTTCCCATTTTCTACTGAGTTGCCAAACAATTGAATAGAGTTTGTAGGTTCGGTCCCGGCGTTTCTATTATATCCAACTTGACCTGGAGTATGCTTCCCATTCGACTGATAAACCAACCCATTGGCAGCTTTCGTTGGGGTAGGTATAGGCATCGCGCTTCCCTTACCTTTACCAATCCCAGCAGCAATTCCCGCAGCGCTTGTCCCTGCCACCTGCGCTAACGAATTGATAGCAAGCTGCTTCGCTTCAGATGAATCGCCGGACATTAGCGCGTTGTGGATCGCAGCATTTCTGTCTGCTTCCAATTGGATAGTAGTTACCTGAAGAATAGATAATTCGTTCTGGTCTTCCGGGCTTAAACTACCGTTAGCACGCGCTTTCTCCATCAACTCATTGGTGCGTTTAGCATAATCTGCCTGTAGCTTGCCAACATCATTAGCCTTATCGACACAGTCCTGAGCGCCGGTACAGTTCACAACACTTTCATGCTGTTCGGCGTTAATCTTCTTGTATTTCTCAACTACGGCGGTGCAAGCCTCACGTCCCTGACACTGAGTCATTTCTTTGGCGCGGTCTTGGTTTTCCGGCACACTCAGCGCATTATTCTCAACCGCATTTTTCCCCGCAACCGCGCCGCTCGTCGCCGCAGCACTGCTGTTGCCCGCCATGCCGCCCGCCAGTCCTGCCGCCAGCGTGCCGAGCAGGCTCAGCTGCTCGCGGTCTTCCTGTCCCAGCGCCGCTATCTTCTCCGGGGTATCTGCGCCCCAGTATTTCTCTGCGATGTAGCGTGTGGCAAGCTCGCCGCTGAAGGCACCTGCCGCGCCCGCTGCCGCACTTCCCCCGGACATCTGCGATGATACCGCACCCCACACCGCATGTGCCATGGCATTGGTTGCCACATCAACGTTTCCGGAAGCGTCGGTCGTTTCCTTCTTAATCAGCTGAGCTGCCCACGGATTAAGGCCGCCTGCGACCGCCTGGCCTGCATTGCCGGTCACCAGCCCCGTCAGAATACTGCCGACCGTCTGTGCGACCTTCTGCGACGTGCTGCCGATGCCCCACTGCTTCATCTCCGCCTGATACTCTGGCGAATCACGCATTTTCTCCAGCCACTCTCTCCGCTGTTTTTCCGTTGCTCCGGCGGGCAGCGTCTCGGCGTTCTTCGCACTCCGCGCCTTCTCAAGCCCTTTGATATCGCCCATGGTCGTGACGATATTTGTCATCTGACCGCTGATTTCACCGGCTAACTGAGCCGTCTGAAGCCGCTTCTGCTCTTTCTCTTTGTCAAAGATCGCACTGATGCTGTCATTGGCATGTTCGGTGTCACGGCTGAGGTCTGCCACATCCTGCTTCTGGTTGACCCGGTCGCGGATGATCACGGTGCCGTTTGCCACCGCCGACTGCGTGGTGCCTTCGGCATGGCCGTTGTTGTTCAGGCCCGACAGCAGCGTGCTGGCGGCATTGGACGCCACGCTGGACAGCATCTGCGCACCCATGCCGCCACCGCTGGACAGCGCGATGCTACCGCCGCTGTGGCTGACGCTGTAGTCCGCCGCATTGCCGATATCGGTGAAGCCGAGCGTACCGGTATCCAGACGGTTGTCTGCCGCATCGCCCTGGCTGGCAATCACTGCACCGTTCAGCTGGGTATGATTGCCGACGGTGATGTCAAAGCCGCCGTTACCGGCATAGATACCGCTCTGCTCCTGCACGCTGTCAAAGTTGCTGTGCATTTTGTCCTGGTTGACGCTGGCATAGCCGGACACCGACATTGAGCCAAAGGTAAAGCTGCCGCCCGCGCCGTAGCTGGTCTGTTTTGAATCGTAACGGTCGCTGTCCTGCTGGCTGGTGATGGTCAGATCCCGGCCCACATCGGCCGTCACCTGATTACCGCTGACCTGCGCGCCGTTGAGCGTGGTATCTCTTCCACTGTTCAGGCTTACCCTGCCGCCGCTGTCCAGGGTGGTTTCAGACCAGCGCGTACCGTTGCCGCTCTCCTTACCTTTGGCGCCGTTAACGCTGGCAAAAATGCTGATACCCGCGCTGCCCTGTCCGGCACCAAAACTGATGCCCACGCCGCCGCCGCCGCTGCTGTTTTTACCGTTGCTTTCCTGAGTGTTGGCCGCCCCGCTCAGCACAATGTCCCTGGCAGCATTGAGGCTGCTGTCACTTGCGGCTTTCAGCTGGCTGCCGGCGATAAGAATGTCGCCGCTGTGCTCGCCACGGCCCTTACCGGCAGAGGTAATGGAAAGATTCTTACCGGCATTGAGCGTGGATCCGGCGACGCTGTCGGACGCCTGATGTTGCTGCGATTTTGATTTCTGTGTGGTCAGGGAAAGGCTGACGCCCAGGCCGTTGTTGGGATCGGCGCTCGCTTCCGCCAGCTGCCCGCCCAGCACGGCCTGCACGCCTGAAAGCGCGGCTTTGGTAGCCTGCAGGGCAGCAAGGCGACCGTCACTCTCTTTTTTCGATGTCTGCGCCGCCGCAACCGCGTTATTAATGGCTTCACCCACCACCCCGGAGAGCGCCAGTGTCAGCCCGCTCTTCTTCTGCTCAAACAGTTCATCATGAGTCCGTTTATCATGACCCGGATCGATGATCACGCTGTCGCCGGTAATGGCGAGATCGCGCCCCGCCACCAGATCTGAGCCGCTGACATGAGCCTGTCCGCCCGCAACAATGCTGACATTACCGCCCGTACTGCCCACCGTGCTGGCACTCTGGCTCTGGGTGGTGCCCTTGTCACGTAAGTCATGGACCGATTTACTGCTGCCTACAGTGATGCCGATGCCACCGGTTCCCATCAGGCCGCTTTTCTTAGTTTCCGAAAAACGCCAGGTTGAGTCCGAGTTGGTCGCAGCAACGATATCCACGTTGTTACCGGCCCTGAGCGCTACCGTGCCATCGCCTACGACCTGAGAACCCTGGACAAGTAAATTGTTGCCCGCATTAAGCGTGACATTATCGCCGCTCAGTAAGGTGCCATTTTCACGGGTGTCACTGTCTTCGCTGATGGTATGCGTGGTCTTTTTTACTCAAAAATCCTTTTTTGGTTTTGGTCTCTTCTTTGTAGGCATAATCGCTTTCAGTGGCGGTGGTCAGGTTGATGTCGCGTCCGGCACCCACTGCGATATTACCGCTGGCCGTAACCTGAGCCGCTTCACTGTTAACATCCTGACCCGCTTTAACCGTCGTACTCCCGCCACTGGCAATTTCAGTGCCCTGCTGGCGTACCGACTCATTGATCTCAACCTTCTTGCCGGATTTGTAGCTATTACCAGAACCGGTTTCAGCCGCCAGCAGATTGACATCACGCCCCGCCTGTAAGGTCACGTCTTTGTCTGCGGCGATGCCTGCCGCCTGGCTATTGAGATCGCGTCCGGCCTGAAGTGCTAAATCGCCTCCGCTGGTCAGCGTCGTGCGATCCAGCCCGGTTGAATGGGTTTCACGTTTGCCCTTCACATCATTCTGGCTGGTCGTCGCGCTATTGAGATTAAGATCGTTACCGGCTGCCAGCGCCGCGTTTTTACCGGCAGTGATGCTGCTGGCGGTAACCGTCAGATCGTGGCCCGCCTGCATCGCCATATTGCCGCCTGCGGCGATCTTGCTGCCGACTGTGGTGACGGTAGTTGTGCTGGTTAGGTCAACTTTTTGCCAGCGGTTTCCGAAGCCGGATTGCGCGCTGCCAGTGACGTTCTGGTTCCCGGTTATAGCAATATCATTCCAGGCGTTCAGCAGCAGCTTCGCCACCCGCTTTGAGGTTAGCGCCGGTGACGGCAATATCGTTGCCCGCCTTGAGGCTCAGAGAATCCAGTGACGTGATGCTCGCCGTTGGCCCGCTGAGGGTTTCGGTATAGGATTTCTTCGCACCCTTACCGTTGCCTGCATCCAGATGCCAGAGCTGTGAAGTAGTCAGGTTGTTGATGTCACCGTTAACACTCTCCAGTGCCACCTTTTTTACCGCTGATAGTCGCGCTGACGTTGTTGATATCATTCAGTGCGCTAAGCTGCAGATCGCCACCAGCATGAAGCAGACCGGCGTTGAGGTTACTGAGCGTGTTCTGACTGTCGATAGTCAGATCGTTTTTGGCCATTACGCTACTACCGGTATTGGTGATGTTCCCGCCTTTCAGCGTCACGTTGTTACCGGCAATTACGCTGCCATCGCGCATCTCCACATCTTTTGTCGACAGATAGAGCTTCGGCACCATCACCGTTTCACCGTTGATGGTGGTGGCTTCCCACCAGACCATACTCTTGTCTAAAGAGGCGAGTTGCCCGGCAGAGAGTGAGACACCAAACTCCAGTCCCAGCGACTTTTGCGCCGCCGCAGCGTTGTCCATCAGATAGCGCATCTGGGCGAGATCGGATCCCAGGCCATTGATGTAGCGATTACCGGTCTGATTCAGTACCGCATTGCTGACGTAGCGGGTATCAAACGCCGCATCGCCGAGAAAACGATAATCATAATCTGGCTTCAGGTTAAGGCGATCAAGCATATATGAGGAGCCGAGGAAGGCGTTCTCGTCTGTGTATTGAGGGCGCTTTTCCTGTAATGGCGTGGTGGCAGGCTGTTTGCCCAGTTTTGCATTCAGCTCGCCGAACAGGCTCTGATCCAGCTGACCCAGGCCATTAAGTTTGGGGTTAACGGTAATCAGATAGCGGCTATTGGTGTTCGACGCAACAAAGTAGCCGTTTTCACCAGAAGGTAATGGATAGGCGCTGATATCAACCTCAGCGGCCTTATAGTTATGCAGCGACGCAGGACCCTGAGAAGCGTTCGTCAGGTTAACGGCTTTACCCAGCGCTGCGTTGTTTTTACCCGCAGTTGCATATTGCGTCAGCGATGCGCTGCCCTGTGATGCGGTCTCCAGCGCACCTGCGCTATTGACCTGCTGCAAGGCATTCTGGAGCTGATCGCGCCATTGCGGGGTATTGATTGCGGCTTTGTCGGCGGTTGCCAGTTGCTGATGGGACTGCGCGCCTGCGGTGCCTGCAGCGGTTAAGCCGCGTAAATTTGGGGCAGAAAGCGTATTACCGCTCCGGCCGGCATTCGCGGTGGTGTTGGTGTTGCTGATATTGCCGCTGAAATTTGCAGAGACATTGCCTCCGGCCTGGATAACGGCGCGGTAGATTTGAACGGGCCCAACGTCTTCATAACTGGGCTGGCCTGTAAGTACATACTTAACCTGAGTGCCAGTAGTATTTTGTCGAAAACAACACCGCTGAGATTTGGGATCGAAAAACGCAAGGTCGATATTTTTAGTAAACTTCCCACCAATATTTCCCGAGTATTTATAAGTTGTATACTCATTCTGCTGTCCGTCCTGGAAAGACTGATTATTTAGTTGATTACCAGATAAAACAATATCGCCATTAGCGAGAATATCGCTGGCAAAATTTTCTAACTTTTGAGCTGAAATTTGCAACCCGCGAGCTGATGCAATCCGGCCAGCACCATCATTTGCATTAACATGATTAAATATGGTGTTAGTTAAATATTTTTTAAGGGCACCCTTGGCATTAGGTGCGAGATAATAATGATCATCATCGGAACCATTCCCCTTACCCGGGCTGCCTCCTGACCTAACATGTTTGGTATAGAAGCCAAGCTCATCAGCCTTTAAGGATCCCAGTGTGATATAAACAGTATCCTTACCTAACCATGAAGGTAAATCTGGACTCTTTTGAATTGATGTTGAGGTGCTCAACCCATCCCTTGTATTCAGCAAATGTCCCGTATTAATCGTGATATCGCCGTTCTGCGTTTCGATGGTGCCGGAGTTATTAACGACCTCGCCGTTAGCGTTCCCCGCCGCATCGCCCTGCAGCCACATACTGCCGCCTGCCAGCATATCGGCACGCTGGTTGCGAATACTGTTGGCAAAAAGAGAGAGATTGCCGGCCGCATAGAGCAGCGCGTTATTGACGATGCTGCCCGGTGCGCTGAGGGTCAGATTGCCCAACGTACCCGTAAAACCATCAACAGTGATATCGCTGCGGCTGGCTAAGTTGATGTTACCGCCGCCTTGCAGACTGCCATTCCCGTTCATGGCGATACGGTTGCCGCTGAACGCACTGTCACCCGAACCGGTAGTGAGCTGACCATTATTAGTGAGATCGCCGCCTGCACTTAGCGTCAGCGCCCCGCCCTGCATCGTGCCCTGGTTGTCTATCGCGCCATTACTGCTGACGGTGAGTCGCCCGCCCGCAGCCAGCACATCGCGACCGGTAAAACCATTCGCGATCTCCAGCGTGGCATCACCCAGCGCCACAACCTGACCGGTCTGGTCAAAGCCATTGCTGTGAACCAGCAAACTGCCGCCACTGAACAGGCGACCACTGCTTTGCTGATTGACCTGAGCGCCCATCACACTCAGCCGGTTGTTACCCAGCAGCGTGCCGCTGTTGTTTACCTGCTGATAATTGACCTCAAGGTTACCGCCCTGGGCCGTGCCCTGGTTGCTGAAGCCATTGCCAGTCAGCGTACCCTGTCCGTCGGCCAGCAGCGTACCGTTGTTGCTGGCATTGGTCGCATTGAGAATCAGCTGCGACGCCTGTAACCAGCCGTTGTTATTCAGCTGCGGCGTATTCAATGTCTGCGCGCCACCCGAGAGCCACCGGCCATCGTTTTGCGTTAAACCGGTTAATGTCGCGACACCGTTGCCATTGCCCTGAATCAGGCCATAGTTGAACAGTTCTGGCCCGGTCAGCGTCAGGGCGTTTTGCGTGATCATGGCGCCATTGCCGCCGTTGGTGATGCGTCCACCAGCATTGACCAGCAGGCTGTTGTCACCCTGTAAGCGCCCGTTGTTATCAACCGCGCCCGTGGTGATCTGCAGGTCGCCGCCCTGCACGCGTCCGGCATTATTGAGCGAGGAGGACTGAAGCGTCAGCCTGCCTGCGCTGAGCAGCGTTTTATCCTGCTGCTGGGTCAGTGCACCGTTAAGGCCAACCGTCAGCGCGTCGACACCGGTGACGGCGCCGTTATTGTTTAACGTGTCGCCCCGTAGCGTCAGGTTTCTGGCAATCCATTCACCCTGATTGGTCAGCGTCAGTGCCTGCAGTGCCGCAGTGCCATTCGCTGAAATCTTACTGCCAGCGCCCGCATCAAGGCGATCCGCCAGAATCAGTTGCAGCGCATCCGCACTCTGGATCGCGCCATTATTGGTCAGTTGCCGGGCATTCAGCAGGATCTGCTGTCCCTGCCAGCTGCCGTTATTCACAACGTCCCCGCCGTTGATGTTCAGCGTGCCCTGCGTCAGCAGCGATCCGCCCTGATTATTGATCAGCTGACGTGACGGCGCGGCCAGCGCTCTGAGCAGCATTCGCCCGGCCACCTGTGGCGCAGCGGCAAACGTTAATGCCTGCAGACCAATCAGGCTGCCCTGATTAATGACGCTGGCGGGTGAAATGGTCAGAGTTTTGCCCTGCACCGATCCGCTGTTATTCAGCGCGGCACCGTTCAGCACCATCGCCCCTTCACTGAGCAGTGAGCCGCTGTTGTTCAGCGTGTTCGCCGTAACCTGTGCGGTGTTCTGACTCATCAACGAGCCGGTGTTATGCAGTTCATTGCTGATACTGGCGTTCAGATCTTTGCTGCCCAGCAGCGATCCCTGATGCAGCCAGTTATCAGCGTTAACCGTTGCCTGCTCGCCCTGCAGCGTTCCCTGGGTGTTGAGCTGACCCGCGGTCAGCGTCAGTGTTCCGCCGCTCAGCGTTTTGCCACCGGCAGATTGCGTGATGTTATCGGCCTGAGCAGTCAGCGCCGTGTTGCCCTGTAACAGACCGTCGTTGTTCAGGCTGGTGCCCTGCAACCCCAGGCGGTTCGCCATTATTTTGCCGCTGTTGCGCAGCGTGGTGGCATTAAGATCGCTCTCTCCCTGGCTGATCAGCGTGCCGCTGTTGATCAGATCGCTGGCGATGTTACCGCGCAAAGCGCTGATGCCATTGAGGCTGCCGCGATTGTCGAGAGAATCCAGCGTGACGTCGAGTTGCTGGCCCTGCCAGCTGCCATCATTGATCGCGCTACCGCCCTTGATGATCAGTCGATCGCCGCTCAGCAGTTGCCCATTGTTGTGGTTGAGGGTCTGAGCAAATCCGAGATCCAGTAGCGTGTCGCCCTGAAGCAGCCCGCTGTTTTCCAGCGTATTACCGCTGGCGCTGAGTTGCTGTGCAGCAATCTGGCCGCTGTTACTGAGCGTTTGGGCATGCATGTCGGCCTGCTGGCCGGTCACGATCTGTCCCGTGCTGCTGTTATTCAGCGTATCGGCAATCTGAAGGTCGAGGTCATCGCTCAGCAGGCGTCCGCTGTTGTTGAGACGGTTGCCGTTGACTGAAAGCGCACCGTTAACCTGCAGCAGCCCGTCGTTATCCAGTTGGTCTAACGTCAGCGTCAGCGGTCCTCCTGCGATTAACTGGCCGCCCTGGAGGTTGTGGAGTTGCTGATGCTCCAGCGTTAAGGTGCTATTGCCCTGCAGCAGACCGCCGTTACTGAGCACTGGCGCATGCAGGCTGAGGTTATCCGCCGCCAGTGTGCCTTTGTTATCGATCTCCCCAGCCTGTAAATTCATCTGCTGCTGGCTGATCAGACTTCCGCTGTTATCCAGCACACCCCCGACCTGGGCTGTCAGTGCTTTTCCGGCGCGAACAGTGCCACTGTTCTGCAACGCCTTCGCGTTTAACGCCATCTGATCGGCCTGCATTGCGCCGCGGTTATTCAGTGAAGTGATGTTGCCATTCAGGGTGCCGTCACTCAGCAACTGCCCGCCCTGCTGATTATCCAGCTGGTCGCCTTCCAGCGTAATCTGCTGATTGCCCTGAATCAGGCCACTGTTAATCAGGTCGCCCCGCAGCGTCAGCGCCTGGGCAATCAGCCAGCCGCTGTTGTCAGTGTGATTCGCTTTTAGCGCGATGCCCTGTTGTCCCAGAATCTTGCCGCTATTGACCAGCGTGTCGCTTTGCAGGTCGGCGTCGGCTTCACTGAGGGCATTGCCGCTGTTTTGCCAGCGGTCAGCATTCAGTGTCAGCTGTTTGCCCTGCATCAGTCCGCTGTTGTCCAGCGTCTGCTGTTTCACACTCAGCTGACCTGCGCTGAGCAGCGTGCCGCTGTTGATTAACCCGCTGCCCTGCAACGATACTGCCTTGTCGCCCTGGATTGTTCCGCTGTTATTGATCTGGCTGACATCGCTATTCAGCGTTGCGGCGGCGATGATGCCCTGATTAGTCAGTACATCGCCGTGCAGCTGGAGTGGGTCACTGGCCAGCAGTTTGCCACCCAGCTGATTATCCAGATGCCCGTACCGGGCGCTGAGGCTGGCAGCGTTGATTTCCCCGCTGTTGTTCAACTGGTCGCCGCTGACAACCAATGTTTTGCCGCTGGTGATCAATCCGCTGTTATTAAGCTGTGGCAAATCGAGCGCAAAATCGTTATCGGAGCTGATCGTCCCCGCAGCAAGGTTATCCAGCTGTCCGGCATGTAAAGAGAGCTGATTAGAGCCCTGAAGCAGGCCGCCGTTACTGATTTGCGCGGCGATCAGCGTCAGATTCGGTGCGGTTAACGAGCCCATGTTACGCAGTTGTGCACTGTTCAGGATGAGTGCGTTCTGACTGCTGATGGCCCCCCTGATTTTCCAGCCTGCCACGAGCGGTCAGTTGCGCGTCACCGCGTGCAGTGATGGAGCCGTTTTGTTGCAGCGTATCGCTGTTAATCACGGCATCGCCATGACTCATCATCTCGCCACTGTTATTCAGGGTCGGGGCATCGATTTGCAGACGCTTACTGACCAGATTGCCGCTGTTGCTGAAGGTGTCCGCAACACTGAATAGTGTGTTGCCCTGTGCGGAGAAGATCCCATCCTGATTCAGACGATTAGCCGTGATCGTGGCATCACCCGTACTGATCAGTTTGCCGCTGTTATCAAGAGTGCCGCTTTGAATGTTCAGGCTGCTGCCACTGATTTCATCGCGGTTAGTCAGCTGTCCGCTAACAGCCAAAGTATTTTTACCCTGAGCCAGCAGCTTACCGTTCTGTTGCAGAGTGTTAGTGCGAACCTGCACGTCACCATTACTGGTCAGGCTGCCACGGTTAGCGATCTGCGCGGCCTGGATATCGAGTGTTTTTGCGGCGGCGAGCTGACCGGCATTGTCCAGCTGAGAGGTGGCAGAGAGCTGCAGCGCGTCTACCGCACTACCGCTGCTGCTGTTATCAACACTCAGGTTAGCACCGCTGAGACGCACATTCTGGCCTGCTTTAACGCTGCTGCCTTTAAGCGTGATACTGCCCTGAGTGTTGAGATCCAGCGAGGCGTCGCTGCCCAGCGAGGCCGCGTTTAAGGCGATATCCTGCTGTGCTGTCAGCGCGACATTACCACCCGCTTTATGTTCACCCTGCAGGGCAATGCTGCTGCCTTTTGCAGTCAGGGTGCCGCTGGTCAGGCTATTGTTGATGCTTAACCGACCCTGCGCATCCAGCACCATATCGCCCTGACGGGCATTAAGATTGCCGAGATTGACGCCAACGCCGTTTTCGCTGGAGACCAGATGGATGCGGTTTGCGTACATGCCGCCCAGCGCGCCGGTATCTACGGCGACCGATGGCGCAGCACCCTCGCCCGCGATGGGTGTCACGCTGCCATCAGCACCGACCCGGTTTGCGCCCAGCGTCACATTAAGATCTTTGGCATGGATGCCTGCGTTGATTTCGGTTGCGCGTGCGATGATCGAGACAGCATCAGCCTGGCTGCCATCCAGTCCTTTACCCTCAATACTGATTGCGCCTTTCGTCACTTCCAGCGATTGCAGATTGCCCTGCGCATCAAGCTGCGGTTTACCGGTAGTCAGCGTAACGTTGGGCGTATTGATAAAGCCGCAGCCGTTACAGGTAATGCCATAAGGGTTAGCGACCATCACATTGGCCGCTTTACCCGCTACCTCGGTATAGCCCTGAAGCTGTGAACGGTTAGCACCCACCACCTCATTGATAATGGCCCGGGCTTCCTGCCCTGCTTTGAGATTCGGGTTGTTCTGGACAAGTCCACCCAGTTGGGTCTGCGTCAACCGGCCGGTTGCGTTGTTCAGGATCAGCCCTTCCTGGCCCACGTTGTAATTCTGATACTGGTTATGTGACAGGCCCGCCGCATTCGGCGTCGCGATATTAATGACCGGCACGCCATTACCGGCAGCATCGACTTTGGTCCCTGGTGTGACGGGCGCTATCGCCGCAGAAAAGGCGGGCAGCAGTGGCTGAAACGCGATCAGCGAGCAGATGAGATAGCTCAGCAAACGACGCGGCAGTGAAAGCTTTAATTGATCATCCATAATCGGGGCCTTTGTTTAAAAAACGAGTCCAACACGCGCGTAAACGCTGAGGCGATCGGGCGCAAGATAATTGGGGTAGCTGACAGGGATACCCAGCGACAGCTGAGTGGAAACATGCGCGTTACGGGTGCCAAGTCCCAGCGAACTGCCCCACAGCGTGCCTGCTGCGTAGCGATCCTGTTTGTCGCTCTGGAGCCACCCGCCGTCCAGCGCCAGGGTGGTGCTGACCTCGCCGATTGCAGGCAGGGTAAACAGCGAGTAATTCAGTTCGTTACGCAGATAGCCGCCAACATCGCCGGAAAGGTATTGCTCCTTGTAGCCGCGAACCGAGTTCTCGCCACCAATCGTCAGGCGTTCGCTGCCATAGAGGCGATCCGGCGACCACTGAGCGTAAAAACTGCTGAGCCACCACATTTTCTGAGTGACTGGCCGCTGAAAGCTGCTGCTGACGCTCCATTTGCGGAATTCAGCTTTCGGAAAATCGTCGCTTTTACCCTTGTCGCTTTCCGCATCAAACCACGGCATCCCGCGGCTCAGCATCGGGTTCAGGGTGGCCACCCCACCTGCAATTTTTTGCGTATGGTTAAAACCGATCTGCAGACTGGTCAGTTTGCGGCTGCTGCTTTGAAGCAGGGTCTGATTCAGCCAGTTATGGCTGGCATAATGGTTCAGCCCAAGCTGAACACCAGTTTTGATTTGCCCGTTGCGGAACAGCACCCACGAGCCGCTGAGGCGGTTAGAGATGTTGTCGCCGTTGCTATACCAGTCGAAACTATTGGCGTTAAAGCGGCTGTGATAGTTGCTCCAGCTATAGCTGTAATCCAGCAGCCCATAGCCATAAGGCACGCTGACACCCGCCTGGAAATTTTGCGCATCGCGCCAGTCGCTGAAAGCGCTGCTGCGACCACCGCTGACAAACCAGCGATCGGCAACACCCAGCAGGTCATTACCCACCAGCGAGCCGGAAAGCTGACCTATGCCGGTGCTTCGCTGGCCGCTATTGTCCATATTCAGCCCCAGCGTCAGAGGAAACTCGGGGGGTGCTGGTCAGATTAACAATGGAATAGCCCGGCTGAGTCGAGGGAATGATTTCAATCTGAACCGGCGTAGTACGAAGCCGGTTTATCTGCTCCATACCCTGTTCAATGTCACGTAAATTTAAAATACGACCTGCACGGGTCGGGAACGCCATGTTCAGCTGACGTGCACTGGCACCCTGCAAATGAATCGCCTCAAGCTTTCCTTCCAGTACGGTGATATTTAACGTCCCGTGGGAAAGATTCTGTTCTGTCAGGAACGCCCGGCTGGTTATATAGCCGCGCTGTACATACCACTCTGAAATAGCGCGTACCAGCTGATTAATACGGTCCAGACTCAGGCACTGATTGATATAGGGAGCGACAAGTCTCTTCTGTGTATCAGGCGTGATTAAGCTCGCCTGTTGCAGTGAAATCTGGTTGATTTCAAAACAGGGGCCGCTGGCTGGCGCCGATTCGGTTTTTTGCAGCTCAACCTGATGCGCCTGTGTTAATGCGTCACGCTGCTGCTGATCCTGCTGCAACCGCTGCTGCTGCTGGTTTTGAATAACGTCAAGATCACCCGGCGTGACCGGTGCAGCCATGACATTGCTGATAAACAAACTGGCTCCGAAAACCAGCCACTTCCCTGTTTCAGGCATTTTCATCGAAGGATTAACAACGCTTATTGTAAGTTTTGTGTAAGCACAGGCGTGCAGATTACCACCTTAACAATCGGAAGTTCCTTATTGACTTAAAATAATGATGTGGTTTTACAAAAAGTAAAATTAGCGGTGATAAAACGTTTTCTAAGCCAAATTTGTAATGATTTAGCCACTTTCTATGTGTGGAGGTCATTTTCGAGTGTTAAGGGAATGGATGTAACGGCGTGCACTGATGAATATAGATCCGTGCCGGATTACTCATTCATATAACGGCGCTGGGGTATTAAGTGGGATAAAAAATAATGATATTGCTGTTTTTCGTGGTGAAGCCTGCTGGCTGAAATGACTCGCGCACTACAGATGCAAAAAAGGCCCGCAACGTAGCGGGCCTTTAACCAGACAACATACAACAACCGTTATTTTTCATGGTAGCGATGCACTGCCGGATAATATTCCAGTCCATACAGCTGGCTCAGCGGCAGCAGCAGTTCCACGTTAATATCATGCACACGTTCACTCGCCACAGGGCCGCTCAGCAGCTGTTCAAACCAGGCTATCAGTTTCTGTTTCATTTCAGGCTCTCCGCATCAGTTGATGCTCTGAGTTAACCCGCTTACACGCCCAATCTGAAGCAAAAATTTCTGCGCTGCTTATGCCGGAAATGGCATAAGCAGCCCCCATCTGTTTAGCCAGTGCCAGACACCGGCTGCTCAAAACGGTTACTGCCTTATCAGCGTCACCCAGTTCGCGCCTTTACCAGCCGGGGCTTCAGCAACCCGTTTGAGTTCACCGCTGGCGTAATCGATAGCGTAACTGCCAATCACCGCGCTCTTCTCCCCGCTGACGATCAGCCATTTACCCTGCACATCAATCGCAACACTGCGCGGCTGTTTTTCAACCGGCCAGCTGCCGATAAGTGTTAACTCACCCGACTGTTTATCAACCCGGTAGCCGCTGACGGTACTGGAGGTGCGCTCGGTGACATAGATAAATTGTCCGTCCGGGGTGATTTTAATGTCTGCCGCCCAGATGCGCGGCGTGGGATCGCTGTAGCCCGCCGGGCGCTGCTCGCCATGCTGCAGGTTATATTTCTTCGCCACCGCATTCGGCCAGGTTTTCAGCTCCGTCAGCGACCCATCCGCCGCGCGCCGGAACTGCGTAATAGTGCCGCTCATCTCCGCGAGGTTATAGAGGAAGCGATTGTCGGGCGAAATCACCGAATGTCGTGCGCCGCTGTTCTTCTCACCCTGAACAAATCCGGTTCCCAGCGGCGTTATCGCGCCGTTATCGGCAAACGCATATTGCAGTACGCGATCCGCGCCAAGGTTGCCAACGTAAAGTGAATGATTGCTGACGTCGGTAATCACCGAGTGGGCATGCGGCCCGGTTTTCACCTCGCCCGTGACCTGGGGTGTCACAACTCCTTTGTCATCAATCCGGTTGCTGGTGACGATATCGCTGTCATAGGAGGCAGCCAGCAGATAGCGCCCACTTTTGTCGGTGGTGATCCACGGAAAGCTGGCTGCAACCGGCGTCACCGCCAGTTTCTGCAAATCACCGTGCGAACCCGAGACGCGCCAGCTGATGATCGAATAAGGCGGACTCCGCAGCGCACCATAGAGCCGTTTACCATCCGGGCTGGCCGCCAGCGGCATAATCTTTTTTACCGGCAGGCGTATCGCCACGCCATTGCAGGCTGCCATTCGCCTCGCTGAGCTGATAGCGGGAAACGGTGCCGGATTCAGCATTGGAGACATAGACAAAGGTTGTCGCCCATAACGGGGCGCTACACAGCAGCGGCAGGAGTGCCAGCGCCGTTTTCAGACGGATCATAGGGTCACCTTGATAAGTAGTGTCTGCGTCGGTGCGCAGCAGGCATTACGCTAACCCTGTCCGGGGAGGCTGGCTTTGTGCAACTGTCTGAAATTCGGTTCGAAAGTCTGGAGATGTGACGGAGATGTTATTTTTAATGGTGCTGAAAGAGGTAAGACGCCTTTCCCCACGGCGGGTGAAAGGCGTTAACAACGCGCTAACCGGTTTTCGCGATCATTTTTCGATAGCGGTTGAGCCACTTGCCGCTGTTAAGTCGCCACCAGAAGAAGATGCCACGCACCGTCCAGTCGAGGAACATCCCCAGCCAGACGCCGGTCACGCCCATCCCCAGTTCAATCCCGAGCAGGTAGCCGACCACCACGCGGGCGCCCCACATGCTGAACATCGACACATACATGGTGTAACGCGCATCGCGTGCGCCCTTGAGACCGGCAGGCAGTACCCAGGAAGCGGCCCATAACGGCATAAACAGCGCGTTAAGCCAGATCAGCTGCTTCGTCACGTTAATTACTTCCGGGTCGCTGGTATAAAACCGTGCCAGCAACCCGGCCAGCGGCACCGTCAGCAGGGCCATCACGGTCAGGCAGACCGTCGCCAGCCAGAAGACGTGCCGCACCTGGCGTTCCGCCTGAAACACCTGATTCCTGCCCAGACGGGTACCGGTGATAATCGTTGAAGCCGAACCCAGCGCATTGCCTGGCAGGTTGATCAGTGAGGCGATAGAAAAAGCGATAAAATTACCGGCAATCTCGCTGGTGCCCATTCCGGCAACAAACACCTGTGTCAGCAGTTTGCCGCCGTTGAACAGCACCGACTCGATACTGGCAGGCACGCCTATTCCTAAAACTTCCATCAGAATGCTGCTGTTCCAGCGCCGGAAATAGCTCGACAGCGTAATTTTCAGTGAGGCGTTAAAGCCGATCATCAGCACGTAAATCACCGCGATCGCCCCGATATAGCGGGTGATGGTCAGTCCGAGCCCGGCACCGATAAACCCTAAACCGTCCCACGAGAAGCAGCCATAAATCAGCACGCTACTGATGATGATGTTGAGGATGTTCATGCCGCCGTTAATCAGCATCGGAATTTTGGTATTACCTGCACCGCGCAGCGCCCCGCTGCCAATCAGGGTGATGGCGGCGGCCGGATAGCTCCAGGCGGAAGTCTGCAGATAGCTCAGCGCCAGCGCTTTGACTTTCGGATCGGCGGCACCGGCAATCGCATCGACGATCAGATGGCCCCAGAACTCAATGGCGATGACCAGCACAAAGGCGAGTATCGTCATCATGGCCAGCGACTGACGCGTGGCGGCACGGGCGCGCTTGCCGTTGCGTTTTGCCAGGCTGAATGCCACCACCACCGTGGTACCGAGATCGATGGCAGCAAAGAACGAGATGATCACCATGTTGAAGCTGTCGGCCAGGCCCACACCCGCCATCGCCTCTTTACCCAGCCAGCTGACCAGGAAGGTGCTCAGTACGCCCATCAATAGCACACAGGCGTTCTCGAAAAAGATAGGCACTGCTAATGGCGATATCTCACGCCAGTAGAGCGTGCGATACGAGCGGCGTTTCGGGTACCACGCCGTGCGCTTGATCGCCTGCATCACTGCTACGCCGGGATTTTGCAAAGGATTACCAAATCAGAAGAGACTGGACAGGAGTTCTAATGATGATAGTGGGCAGAGAAATATGCAAAGTCTTTCCGGTGCAAATTAATCATGGTTACAAACTTTTTAATGCCGCCACGGCACAATCTGCCTCACTGCCCCGCCCGCTGTAGCAAACCTGATTATTTCCCTGACGTTATGATCGGTTGGCCATGCTTTGCTGCTGGCGCTTTTTCCGCCCTCTCCTCATCGGTAACGCATTTAAAAGTGGCGGATCACCCCTTCTGATCGTAAAGATTTTCTTACTGGATTTCAGTGCAGCGAATCCTCATTTAAAACAGCACTGCTCAGAATTCGCGCTTCGCTGGCGCAAAAAAACGGCGATCACAGATTCTTCACCAATCTCCGCAACAAACCCGCTAAGCTTGGGGCAAATTGCGGAAAAAAATGGAAGGAGAAACCATGCCGACACTACGGAAAAACCTGACCAGCCAGCAGGCGCTGGATGAACTCGAACGCCTGTACGATGGCGCCGTCGATGCGCTGCGCGAGGCGATTAAAGCCTTTACCGAAAACGGCACGCTGCCCGATGCCGCCGCACGGGCGCAGGGACTATTTGTTTACCCGGAGCTGCGCATCACCTGGCGCGGCGACGGTCCGCAGCAGAACCGCACGCGTGCCTGGGGACGTTTCACCCACACCGGCAGTTACAGCACCACCATCACCCGCCCGGCGTTGCTGCGCCACTATATTTCGGAACAGCTTCAGATGCTGGAGAAGGAGTATCAGCTGGAGATCGACGTGGGGCCCTCCAGCCAGGAGATCCCCTATCCTTACGTGATCGACGGTTCCGACCTGTCACTGGATCGCACCATGAGCGCCGGGATTGCGCGCCACTTCCCGACCACCGAGCTGTCGCAGATTGGCGATGAAACCGCCGATGGCCTGTTCCACGCCGATGCAAAATCCCCTCTGTCGCACTTCGACGCGCTGCGAACCGACTTCTCGCTGGCCCGCCTGCGCCACTACACTGGCACCAGCGTAGAGCACTTCCAGCCGTTTGTGCTGTTCACCAACTACACCCGTTATGTTGATGAGTTTGTGCGCTGGGCGATCGAGCAGGTGCGCGATCCCAGTACCCCTTACGACAGCCTGGCCTGCGCGGGCGATGTGGTGCTGACCGCCGACACCGCTGACAGTGAGTCGATGCTCTCGGATCTGGCGTGGAAGAAGCACCAGATGCCCGCCTGGCATCTCACCTCGCCGAATCGTCGCGGTATTACGCTGATTAATATTGGTGTTGGCCCGTCGAATGCCAAAACCATCTGCGATCATCTGGCGGTGATGCGTCCACATGCGTGGCTGATGATTGGTCACTGTGGCGGTCTGCGCGAGAGCCAGCGGATTGGTGATTATGTGCTGGCCCATGCCTATCTGCGCGACGATCACGTGCTGGACAGCGTGCTGCCGCCTGATATCCCGGTACCCAGCATTGCCGAAGTGCAGCGCGCGCTGTATGACGCCACCAAATCAGTGAGCGGCATGCCAGGCGAAGAGGTGAAGCAGCGGTTGCGTACCGGCACCGTGGTGACCACGGACGACCGCAACTGGGAACTGCGCTACTCCGCTTCGGCACTGCGCTTTAACCTGAGCCGTGCGGTGGCGGTCGATATGGAAAGCGCCACTATTGCCGCACAGGGTTATCGTTTCCGGGTGCCATATGGCACGCTGCTGTGCGTTTCAGACAAGCCGCTGCACGGTGAGATTAAGCTGCCCGGTCAGGCGAACCGTTTCTATGAAGGGGCGATTTCGGAGCATCTGCAGATTGGTATTCACGCTGTTGAGCTGCTGCGCGCCGAGGGCGATAAGCTGCATTCGCGTAAGTTGCGTACCTTTAATGAGCCGCCTTTCAGGTAAGCGTTTAACCACCTGATGCGAGGAATAAGGCCGGTACTGCTGACAGGCAGTACCGGCCTCCTGCTTTGGAATTTACCCAACGCGCATGTCAGTGCCGGGACAATTTATACTTTAAAGGTCTCTACAATCAGCCTGAGAGACTGCGCTTGCTCAGAGAGAGACTGAGAAGCACTTGATGATTCTTCTACCAGAGCAGAGTTATTTTGCGTCACCCCATCCATCTGGCTGACTGCAATACTCACCTGAGAAATCCCCTGCATCTGTTCAGCCGACGACAGCGCAATAGCATCCATGGATTCAGCCAGTTCATCCACTAAATGCACGACTTTGAGAATACTCAAACCCGTATCACTGGCAACAGTGACGCCGCATTCAACCTGTCCGACAGCCTGCTCTATTAACGCTTTAATATCTTTTGCGGCAGTCGCACTACGTTGTGCAAGCGTTCTGACTTCAGACGCGACGACAGCGAAGCCCCTTCCCGTCTCTCCCGCTCGTGCCGCTTCAACGGCTGCGTTCAGGGCAAGAATATTAGTCTGGAATGCGATGCTTTCGATGACGGCGGTGATATCTCTGACTTTAGACGCGCTTTTTGAAATATCACTCATCGTATCTGACATTCGTTTGACGTCCGTTTCCCCTCGTTTTGCAATCGAGGCGGTATCTCTCGCTGAGTTGGCTGTGTCCCTGGCAGTTTTGCTGTTATTTTGTACCGTAGCGGTGAGCTGTTCCATACTCGCAGCCGTTTCCTGCAAGGCAGCGGCCTGCTGTTCAGTGCGGGATGCAAGCTCATTGTTTCCTTCAGAAATCTCATTCGCAGAAAGGGCGACTGAAGAAGAGCCTGATTTAATTTCTGAAACGATATCCCGTAACCGAACCTGCATGCTGTTTAAAGAGGCCATGAGACTGAGAGTGTCATTTTTCTTCAAGCTAACCGGTGTGGTCAGATCCCCATTAGTGATCGCATTAGCAAGTTTCCGCGCTGTACTCGGTTCATCGCCAAAGCTCGCTCATGAGTTTACGAATAAGATAGATGCTGGTGCCCGTGCCGAACAAAATAGCCGCAACTAAAAGCGCCACCAGGATGATGTAGGCTCTTTCGGTATTTTTCGCGTTTTGAATAACTGAGTCATCCGACTGCTTTGCCAGGATTTCACTCATCAGGGTAAGACCTTCAAGCAGCGGAACCTGTGCGGGCCTGACTTTTTCCAACAGATACTTAACGGTGATATCACTGTTTTTAGCCAGTGCCAGCGGAACGGTGTTACTGAAGGCATCCAGAGCATTTTTCTCGCTGTCACTGATCTTCGCAAAGGCTTTATATTCTTCCGTATCGCCAGACTGGCTGATCATCGTATTCAGTTGATCCCTGCTGGCTGCAAATTTAGCCTTCAGTTTAACCAGACGATCAGACTGCTCCTGGATAAGAGCCTGATCTGAAAAGAGTGATAAATTCCTGACGGTTATTGCCATATCGCGCTGCGCCAGGGTAAGTTCATTGATTAATTTTGTTTTTTTTCATATCACCCTGAACAACTGACTCAAGCGTGCTTTTAGCCTGATATAAAGAGTGAATAGCGACAACGATACATATGGAGAAAAAGATGATTAACGTGCCAAATCCGGAACCGAGGCGCGTAGAGATTTTCATTAACATTCCTTGAAGGGGGGGCGGCGATATAGATCTATCGGCATCTCTTTTTTTTAACTTCAATGAATATTTATCACATAAATAATATTAACCAGAATTAATGGCACCGCTGCAAAGCATCACAAAAACTCATAAATTTGTCAGGCTTCGATGATTTCCAGTTCAACCAGAAATCGTTTTTTGTGCGTTATAAACAATCAGAACCCTTATGCTTACCGTTGTCTTAACTTATTACTGCGTTACGCTACACTGGTTTGCATGTCATAAAAATTTCATTTAACCCTTGCAGGCGCGGCTTTTAAGGCTGCTACAACCTGGATGCTTTTCGCATGCAAAAAATACCGCAATAAAAATCAGGAATACATAAATTATAATTATAAATAACGTCAGGAACTTCTGTAGATCACTTTAAACGCGGGCCGGTTCTGTGACGTTTCGCAGGATATGAATGCTTTATTAGTTCGATGAATATGGCAGAACAGACCGGCATAAGGATGCTTCAGCCCGGCCGTAGCAATCCAGCCTTCAGGCAGAAAACGCGCTGAATGCGTTGATGAGCGTGCCCGTCTGCACGATAGCCCTGGTCTGATATGCATCACGAATAAACTCTCCATCATCAGCCCTTGATACGAACGGATAGCCCGGGCAATCGCAGAGAGAAATAGATTTGCCTGACTCGCGCATCAGCTGCAGTAACAGATGAAATTAAAAGCCGTAACATAACTGAAGCATATTGCAGACGAAATATAAAAACATACACAGCAACAAAAAACATCATTATTGAGCTTGTCACTCCATAATTGCTGTGCAATATAAATAACAGCAGACTGTAGAAGCTATTTCTTAAAATTAGTGCCACATACTGGCAATGTATTCCCGCCTTTCACATAAAATAAAATAAAGGACGCATAAAGAAACTCCAAAATGTAGGAAGACTGACAAGAATTATTTGAGGAAAATTAACATACCTTTGGCAGCGCAGATAATAAATTTAATTACTCACTTAAAGAGGATTCATTGTGAAAGTTAAAAATATGACTGTGTTAGCGAGTATGGTTTTATTCTACTCCGCTCAGGGTATGGCCAGGCAATTTGATATCAGTGCAGCAAACATTGACGTCAATACCTCTAAGTCTTCCTTCATTCTTACAGGTGCGGGAGGTGCCGGCGGCGCAGGTGGCGCGGGGGGGTGCAGGAGGAGCGTTAGGCGGGCAAGGTGGTGCCGGAGGTGTTGGAGGCGCCGGAGGTGCTGGCGGAAGTAATGGTAATGGCGCCGCTAACGCCAGCCAGAATGGTAATAATTCCAATAATGATAACGGCAGTAAAAACGGCAACGGTTCTGATCAGGGTAATAACAGTAATAACGGCACCGGGAATGCTAACGGGAGTGGTGACGGTAACGGAAATGATGCAGGCAACGGCGGTGGTAATGGAGGAGGTGATGGTGGTGGTGATGGCGGCGGTGATGGCGGCGGAGACTGATAGTCTGGCGTCCATTAACTAAAAAGCTCCTGTTTGTAACCGTTATAGCAGGAGCATTATCACTGTTAGCACAGGAACAGCACATGAAACTTACCAGAAGTTACCCATTATTTTTAGCCACCGTACTGACAGTGGCATGTCCGTTTTACTCCCTGGCTCAGACTGCCAGCGACATGAATACTTCATCTTCAAATACCTCCCTCCAGCCCTCAGCAGGTAAAGACGGACAACAAGGCAATGGTGAAAACGGAGGCGCGGGAGGCAAAGGAGGCGTTCCGGGAGAAGGTACTAACGGAGGAAAAGGAGGTAATGGCGGCAATGGCGGCAATGGCGGCAATAGTGGCAATAGTGGGAGTGCCGATAATCCCGATACATCAAGTAAAAGCGGTGCGGGCGGCGCAGGTGGTGCAGGCGGTGCGGGTGGCGCAGGCAGTGCGGGTGGCGCAGGCGGTGCGGGTGGTGCGGGTGGTGCGGGTGGTGCGGGCGGCGCGGGCGGTGCAGGCGGTGCGGGTGGTAACGGAGGGACCGGTGGAGAAAGTTTTCTGAAAAGGATTTTCAAATGAAAACAATCCCTTTGTTAGCTTCGCTAATCATCATTCCGTATGCGCATGCTGAGTACAAAACGGATATGTTGAGTTCACACCATAATGTCATTCTCATTGATGCCGCTGGAGGTTCTGATGGCGGACCGGGTCAGAACGGCGGTGCCGGGGCCAATGGCGGTCCGGGTGAAAATGGAGGACGAGGGGGAAACGGAGGTATCGGCGGAAATGGAGGGCCAGGAGGAAACGGTGGTGCCGGAGCCAATGGCGGTGATGGCGGAAATGGCGGCCTGGGAGGAAGCGGTGGAAATGGAGGGAACGGAGGTGCTGGACAGAATGGCCAGGCCGGAGGCAATGGCGGGAATGGAGGAAGCGGCAGTATGGGGGGGAGATGGCGGAAACGGTGGAAATGGAGGGGATGGCAGCAATGGTAGTGCTGGTGGCGCAGGGGGGGAACGGAGGGAATGGTGGCAGCACGGGAGGTGACGGCGGTGCGGGAGGTAACGGTGGTGACGGAGGAGATGGCGGCGACTAAATTCAACCACGCCTTAATATCTCTTCTCTCCTGGCAGCAGGCTTATAAAACAGGCCAGAACAGCAATTATCACGGGTTAATTCACAGCTAAAACAGGCATTTTAATAACTCTGATTCAGCGTAAGAAAACTTTCCGTTAGCTCCGTCAGCTCAACATTAAAATCAGCTTACCTGAATTAACTAAAACGCTCAGAGATCCTGTCAACGCTGAGTATGTGTGAAACTCCTCTTTTTTTACCATCAGGGAAATGCAACCTGGAGTTGGCGTACAGTGGAGCCCCGGATTTTTGATAGCCATGATGTGAGAAATAATGGAATTAAATACACCGCTGAAATGGAGTAACGAGTAACAACAAACGCCACAAGTGAAATGCTTTTATAATTTAACCGCACAAACGAGAACAGCCGCGAATAACAACAGCTCCGCCATATTCGCTCTATTGCAATGTTTCGCAGTGTATCAGACACCGCCTGCCCCATAGCCTGGCCGACGAAACCCGCTCAGTGTTAACGCGCGGCTAAGTGATCTGAAACTCCCATACGTCTGGCGGGCGAAACCCGCTCAGTGCTAACGCGCGGCTAAATGACCTGAAACTCTCCTCGCCTGGCGGGCGAAATCCGCTCAGTGTCAGCCTGCTAAAAGCGAAACCTTATGAATCTTTCCCCGCTTTCAGCGGCCTGAGCCCAGTCAGTCCGGGTGACAAACCCACCGGCAGGGGTTTCCCAGAGGCGTCCGCAGCGCTGAGGAACAACCGGAGGCCAGGATGAGCCGACAGGACGTCGGCGAAAGGACGGCACGAGCCAGGGATGGCGAGTCCGGACGGTCCGTCGGCCGCAGGGCGTGACGAAGGCACCCCGCGTAGCGGGGCGCGCAGGCAGCCGGACGCCGGGATTGTTAAGGGGCGGGCGTACGCCCCTTAACGCGTCCGCCTGCACGGGCAACCTGAAACTCCCGAACGCCTGGCGGGCGAAACCCGCTCAGTGCTTACGCGCGGCTAAGTGATCTAAAACGTTCCATCGCCTGGCAGGCGAAACCCGCTCAGTGTCAGCCTGCTACAAAGCGAAACCTTATGAATCTTTCCCCGCTTTCAGTAACTTGAGCCCCGCCCATCCGGGTAACAAACCCACCGGCAGGGGTTTGCCAGAGGCGTCCGGAGCGCTGAGGAACAACCGGAGGCCAGGATGAGCCGACAGGACGTCGGCGAAAGGACGGCACGAGCCAGGGATGGCGAGTCCGGACGGTCCGTCGGCCGCAGGGCGTGACGAAGGCACCCCGCGTAGCGGGGCGCGCAGGCAGCCGGACGCCGGGATTGTTAAGGGGCGGGCGTACGCCCCTTAACGCGTCCGCCTGCACGGGCAACCTGAAACTCCCGAACGACTGGCGGGCGAAACCCGCTCAGTGCTAACGCGCGGCTAAGTGATCTAAAACGCCCCATCGCCTGGGCAGGCGTAACCTGCTCATAGCCAGCCCGCTGCACAGCGAAATCCGCCCGCTGCTAAGCGACCTTCCCTGCCGCCAGGCAACAACTAAGCACTCAACCATCCCAGCTTAATCACAAACAGAATCGACAGGATCACCAGCGCCGCATTCACCTCTTTCGCGCGTCCGCTCAGCAGCTTCACCAGCGTCCAGGTAATAAAACCAAACGCGATACCGTTAGCGATCGAATAGGTCAGCGGCATGGTCAGCGCGGTGACGGTGACTGGCGCGGCGGTGGTGATATCTTTCCAGTCAATCTCTGCCAGACCCGATGCCATCAGCACCGCTACAAACAGCAACGCAGGCGCGGTGGCATAAACCGGAACACTGGAGGCCAGCGGCGAGAAAAACAGGGCCAGCAGGAACAGCACGGCGACCACAATCGCGGTCAGGCCGGTACGGCCACCGGCACTCACGCCTGCCGCCGATTCCACATAACTGGTAGTGGTCGAGGTGCCGAGCAGCGAACCAAACAGCGCAGCCGCACTGTCGGCAATCAGCGCACGGCCCATCTTCGGCACGTTACCCTGCTCATCCGCCAGACCGGCGCGTTTGGTCACACCCAGCAGCGTGCCCGTGTTATCAAACACATCAACAAACAGGAAGGCAAAAATCACGCTGATCAGGCCGACGTTAAACGCGCCGGCAATATCCAGCTGCATAAAGGTCGGTGCAATCGACGGCGGTGCAGAGAAGACCCCGGCAAAGGGCGACAGACCAATGCCCATGGAGATAAAGGTCACCAGCAGAATACCGATCAGCACTGCGCCCGTCACCCGACGCGCTTCCAGTACCACGATAACCACAAAGCCAAGCATCGCCAGCAGCGGACCCGGTTTAGTCAGGTCGCCAATGCCCACCAGCGTCGCCGGGTTATCGACCACGATACCCGCCCCTTCCAGCGCAATCAGCGCCAGAAAAAGCCCGATACCGGCACCAATCCCGGCGCGCAGCGGCAGCGGAATACTGGCAATAATCCATTCACGAATCTTAAATAGCGACATCGCGAAGAAAATCACCGCCGAGAGAAACACCGCACCCAGCGCAATCTGCCACGTGTAGCCCATGTGCAGCACAACGGTGTAGGTGAAGAAGGCGTTCAGTCCCATACCCGGAGCCAGCGCAATCGGATAGTTGGCGATCAGCCCCATCAGCACGCAGCCAATCGCCGCCGCCAGACAGGTGGCAACAAATACCGCGCCCTTGTCCATGCCGGTCGCGCCCAGAATGCTTGGGTTCACAAACAGAATATAAGCCATCGCCAGGAAGGTGGTGATCCCGGCGATAATCTCAGTACGAACCGTCGTGTTATGCGCTTTGAGTTTGAATAGTTTTTCTAACATCATCATCTCTCGATACAGGAGACATCAGTCTCACTTGCCAAAGGGGTTTGCATGCTGATTATTCTGTTTCCGGGACACTGATGCCGGACGCTGCATACTTGCGTGCCAGAATCGCCTGAAATCCCTGACTTACCCACTGCCCAAAGCAATTGCCATGCCAGCTACCGACGCAATCGATTACCTGGCAGAGCCGGGTACGCCTAAGAGAATTCCGAACCAAAACGAGGCGCGATTATGGTGCAATGCACCGATGCCGCGCAATCGTTTTCCTGCGGCAAACAGGCAACCCCGAAAAACTCTGCGCCAGCGCACGCTTCCGCACTCTCACAGGCGAAGCTGGTCACGTTTCAGCACGCTGCCTCAGCAAGCTTTTCTGGCCTGTGTAGACTCCTGAATTAACTCTTTAGTAACACTGAGGCCGCGCAATGAAGCCAGCAATTTTGGTGGTGGATGATGATCCTGCAGTCTGCGACGTCTTGCAGGATGCGTTAAGTGAACATCTGTTAACGGTCTACCGCTGTCATCAGGGACGCGAGGCGCTATCGATGCTCAGCGAACACCCGGAAATCTCGCTGGTGATGCTGGATATGATGCTGCCCGATACCAACGGGCTACTGGTGTTGCAGCAGCTTCAGCGTCAGCGACCCGAAGTGCTGGTGATTATGCTGACCGGTATGGGTTCTGAAGCGGAGATGGTGGTGGGCCTTGAGATGGGCGCAGATGATTACATCGCCAAACCCTTTAATCCACGCGTGGTAGTAGCGAGAACCCGGGCGGCCCTGCGTCGCAGCGGACGCATTGCCCAGGCCGACCCTGAACAGGAGGGCTGGCGTTTTGGCGGCTGGCAACTGGATGATGGCCGCTGCCAGCTGTTTAATCCGCAGCGCGAGCTGGTGCCGCTGACCCAGGGGGGAATATAGCCTGTTACGCGCGCTGGTTCGCCACGCCCGAAAAGTGCTGACCCGCGATCAGTTGCTGGAGCTGACCCATAGCGAAAGTCTCGACGTGTTTGATCGCACCATCGACGTGCTGATCATGCGGTTGCGCCGTAAAATCGAAATCAATCCGCACCAGCCCAACCTGATCCGCACCATTCGCGGACTGGGTTATGTCTTTTCGGCCGATGTGGTGAAACCCGATTCAACAACGCGTGCCAGTCAGATTGCCTGATTACGCCTGCCGCGCGCAGGATAGCCAGTGCGCGTAATCGTTGCACAGCAGCCAGCGCGGCGCTTCATCTTCCTCCAGTGGGTTGAAACGAGCCAGCGGCGTCAGAAACACATTGTCGTTTTCATCATCGTTGGGCATCGACACCTCGCCCACCAGCACGTCGCCGAAGCCACTTTCCCCCCAGAAACTGTGCCAGATGCCCGCCTCCAGCGTCACGCTTTCACCCGGTGAGAGCCGGAGCTGTGAACCGGCGGCATGGGTCTGGCGCAGGCCATCCAGCGACACCGCCACCAGAGAATCAGCCAGCCCGTCACCTTCGCGGTTATGCAGTTCGACAATCAGATTCCCGCCGCCGCGATTAATGATGTCTTCCATCTTGCGCGGATGGTAGTGCATCGGCGTCTGCTGCCCTTCCCGCACATGCATTATTTTCTCGGCGTAGGGTTTATGCCACGGCTGCCCGCCTGGTGAACCGTTGCGCAGGGTAAACAGTGTCAGCCCGGTCTGCAGAAAATCAGCCGCGCCAAAACTGGTGAGATCCCAGCCCAGCCGCAACGCCAGAATCTCCTGCGCCACATCACGATCCTGAGCCCGCCACTGGCTCACATCGAAATCGGCCCACGGCGGCAGATGCACATCCTGCTGTCGGAAAAACTCGCGCGTATGTTGCAGGTAATAATTAACCTCTGAACGTTGCATGGTGGCCTCCTGAGGGTACTGACAAAGTCTGGCCCGGGTTAGCTGTAAGAGCGAGCCTGCGCAGAGAGCCCGGTCAGATCGGAAAGTCGCTAAGGCCAATCCCTGGCCGCTCGGCCCGCGCCGTCCCTGGCGCGGGACGCTTTCCTCCTCTGACCGGGTTCCCTGCGCGATAAGGTTATTCGTTGCTGCCAGATTCACCCTGATTTAAGTCTGTCAGAAGTCTGAAGCGGGTGCCGCACTAAAGCTTATTTCACCGTCCAGCCCTGGTAGCTGCCGATATTATTACGATCGATCAGTTTCACCGGGATCAGTACCGGCTTATCGGGTGCCGGTTTGCCCTGCAGGATGTCATAACCAATCTCGACCGCTTTGGCGGCCATGACCTGCGGGTCCTGCGCAGGCGTCGCGACGAACAGTGAATTCTTGCGCTTCAGCGCCTCTTCACCGTCCGGCGAGCCATCGACGCCAACGATAAAGAACTCATTGCGCTGCGCCTGTTTCGCCGCTAAGTCTGCGCCAATCGCTGTCGGGTCATTGATGGCAAACACCGCATCAATCTTTGGATTAGCAGAGAGCAGACCGGTCATGACTTCCAGTCCGCCTTCACGACTGCCTTTGGCGTTCTGGTTGTATGAGAGCAGCTTGATGTCCGGATGGGTTTTCAGTTCGGTCATACAGCCTTCAACGCGGTTCTGCACCGCAGAGACCGGTGGTCCGTTGATGATCACCACGTTGCCTTTGTTCTTCAGGCGGTCAGAAATATATTTACAGGCCATCGCGCCCGCCTCGGTGTTATCGGAGGTGATGGTCGCATTCGCGCCATCGGCCGCCACGTCGACCGCCACCACGACGATACCGGCATCACGCGCCCGCTTCACCGCCGGGGCGATCCCTTTAGAGTCGGCGGCGTTGAGAATAATCATGTCGACTTTGGCCGCAATAAAGTTATCAATCTGGCCCACCTGCTGACCGAGATCGTAACCGCTGGAGACCAGCGTCACATTCACTTTATCGCCCGCCAGCTGACGCGCCTTCATCTCAGCGCCTTTGGTGATCTGCACGAAGAAGGGGTTTGCCAGATCGCCGACCGTTACGCCGATAGATTTGAGTTCTTTTGCCTGAGCCAGGCCGGTACTGAACAGCGTCGCCGCCAGCAGCCCGGTTACAATCGGATTAAAACGCATAGACCTTCTCCTGCTGTTTTCAAGGTGCCAACCACTTAATGGCGTTTTTTAGGTGGCGGAGGTGAAATGGCACATCCGCCCTTATAAGACTCAACTCACATGATGACGGGTACGGTATTTGTCGATCAGGACCGCGATGATGATGACCGCGCCCTTGATCACCAGCTGCCAGAAGTAGGAGACCCCCATCAGCGTCATGCCGTTATTCAGCGTGGCGATAATCAGTGCACCAATCAGGGTGCCGGTGATGGTGCCGATGCCGCCGACAAAGCTGGTGCCGCCGAGGATCACCGCCGCAATCGCATCCAGCTCATAGCCAACCCCGAGGTTGCCGTTGGCGCTGTAAAGCCGCGAGGCACTCATCAGACCGCCCAGCCCCGACAGCAGGCCGCTCATGCCGTAGACAAACAGCAGCACCATTCCGACCTTGATACCGGTGAGACGCGCCGCCTGGATATTGCCGCCGACCGCGTAGATATGTACGCCCAGCGTGGTGCGGCGCAGGATGAACCAGCAGATGGCGATCACCGCAAAGGCAATCACAATCAGCCACGGCACCGGCCCGAGATAGCCGTTGCCGATCCACTCAAAGTTAATATCGGAGTTGATTACCGTGGTGCCATCCGCCAGCAGGTAAGCGGCTCCGCGCAGCGCGGTGTAGGTGCCAAGCGTGACGATAAAGGGCGGCAACCCGGCCCAGGCGACCAGGATGCCGTTGAACAGCCCCATCACCAGGCCTGCGCCCAGCGCCATCGGAATGGTCATGGAAGCCAGCATCGGATCCAGCGACGCTACCAGCGCCACCACCGCGGTGGTCCCCAGCATTGACCCCACCGACAGGTCGATGCCGCCGGTGAGGATCACAAAGGTCATGCCCGCCGCCAGCACGATATTAATCGACGCCTGACGGGTGATATTGAGCAGGTTTGCTTCGGTGAAGAAGTTCGGCGTGACGAAACCAAATACCGCCACGATCAGGATCAGAATCGGCAGGATACCCACCGTTTGCAGCAGATCGCCCATCAGGGCGCGTTTCAGCGTCGGTGCTTTGGTGCGGGCCAGTTGTGTCATGGTGGTCTCCTTAGATTTCGCCTGCTGACGCGCTGTGCGCACCGGTTGCCAGCGTCATAATATTTTCCTGACTGATGTGGCTGCCCTCCAGCTCACCGACGATGGTGCCTTCGTGCATCACGTAAACGCGGTCGCTCATCCCGACCACTTCCGGCAGTTCGCTGGAGATCATCAGAATCGCCACACCCTGCCGCGCCATCTCCTGCATCATCCGGTAGATCTCACTTTTCGCCCCGACATCGACGCCGCGCGTCGGCTCATCGAGGATCAGAATGCGCGGACCAATCGCCACCCAGCGTGAAATCAGCAGCTTCTGCTGGTTACCGCCCGACAGACCGCCCGCCCGGACCTGAGCGTGAGGAACGCGAATATTGAGTGAAGCAATCGCCTCATTGGCGATGGTCTGCCCTTTGCGTCTGTTCAGCATCCCGTAACTGGCGTCACGTTCCAGCGTCGCCATCACGATGTTCTCCTGCGCCGCCATCTCCAGAAACAATCCCTGCTCTTTGCGGTTTTCGGTGAGAAAACCGATGCCGCGTGCAATCGCATCGCGCGGTGAATGGATGGTGACCTTCTCGCCATCGATCCAGATCTCGCCCTCTTTCGGCTTGTGCACGCCAAAAATCAGCTGTGCCAGTTCGCTGCGGCCTGCGCCCACCAGCCCGGCCAGGCCGACAATCTCTCCGGCCCGCACTTCAAGACTGCTGGGATGCACTTTGCCGCCGTCGGTAAGGTGATTGACCGCCAGCCGGATGTCGCCCAGTGGGATAGTACGGTCTTTGTTAAACAGGTCGCTGAGCGGCCGTCCGACCATCATCCGCACCAGTTCGCTGGCGTTAAGCTGGTCACGGGTCAGGCTGCCCACATACTCCCCGTCGCGCAGCACGCTGACGCGGTCGGACAGCTCATACACCTCCGCCATGCGGTGGCTGATATAGATGATCGCCATGCCTTCGCTGCGCAGCCGTTTGATCAGGGCGAACAGCTGTTCGGTTTCGCGGTTGGAGAGCGCGGCGGTCGGCTCATCCATCACCAGAATGCGGCTGTTGCGCTGCAGCGCGCGGGCGATCTCCACCTGCTGCTGCTCGGCGATGCTCAGACGGCTGACCAGATCCCAGGCGCTGAACTGCGCGCCGAGCCGGTCAATGACCCGCTGCGCCTCTTCGGCCATCTGCCGCCGCCTGACCAGCCCGCCGGGCGCGATTTCGCTGCCGAGAAAAATGTTCTCCGCCACCGTCAGGTTAGGTGCCAGGTTGATCTCCTGATAAATCAGGGTGATCCCGGCGGCCAGTGCCTCTTTCGGCCCTTTCAGCGCCCAGGGCTTGCCTTCAATTAAAATTTCCCCGCTGCTGGCGGTATAGGCACCGGCCAGAATCTTCATCAGTGTGCTTTTACCCGCGCCGTTCTCCCCCATCAGCGCGTGGACCTCACCGGGATAAACCGTGAGATCGACGCCCTTCAGGGCATAAAAGCTGCCGAAGCGCCGGGTAATTCCCCGCATTTCCAGTATCGGTGTGGCTGTCATCGCCTCGCTCCTGCGGACTGTGGATAGCCGTCAGTAAAGCAACGCCAGATAAACGGAAAATGTCAGCGCCCATTCATATTTGTCATAAACGCCTGCCTGCACGCTCCTATACTCGGCCCATCGTTGCAGTGAATAAGAGGTCGTGGGATGCAGCGCACTTATCCGTGGCAGGCCGGGGCACGTGGACGCCTGTTGCTGTTCAATCTGCTGGTGGTGTCGGTCACGCTGATGGTCAGCGTGGTGGCGATCTTCGGCTTTCGTCATGCCGGGGCGATTCAGGAGCAGGCACAGGCGCAGACCCTGGCCGACATGAACGGCAGCCTGGCGCTGGCGCGGGATACCGCCAACGTGGCGACAGCGGCAGTGCGGCTGTCACAGGTGGTGGGCGCGCTGGAGTACCAGAGCGAATCACAGCGGCTGCAGCAGAATCAGCAGGCGTTGCAGCAGTCGCTGAGCCTGCTGGCCAGTGCGCCGCTGGCGGCACGTCAGCCGGAGCGCATCGCCCGGATCCGCGCCCGCAGCCTGATGCTGGAACAGACGATTAACAGCCTGCTGCTGACCGGTCACCAGCGTCATCTGCAGCGCAACAACATGCTGAGCGACCTGTGGCAGACACAGATTCTGCTCAGCCATATCGACCAGCTGGTACAGCGGGAACAGCGGACGCTACCGGATGCCGCGCTGCGGGAGCAAACCGAACGGCTGATCACCATCGCGATCCGCACACCCTCGCCCATCGCCGTCATCGAACAGCTCCAGCAGGTGATGGCGCAGTGGCGCAACGTGCCGCTGACGGGCGTGACCGGCGAAAACGTGCAGCGACTGCTGGCTACCCAGCAGCGCCTGCTGCCGCTGGCAGAGGCGCTGGAGCAGAGCGACCTGGCGATCGCCTATGCCACCTACCGGATTAAAGCGCTGGTGGCGATGCTGAATGAAGATATCAGCGCCTCGGTGCAGCAGGTGGCGTTACAGAGTGAGGCGCGCACCCTGGCGACCCACCGTGAGCTGGATTCCATCATCGGCTTTATCGCGCTGTTTGCGCTGCTGGCGCTGGCAATCACCGGCTATGCCGGTATCTACATCTATCGCAATCTCGGGTCGAGCCTGACGGCGATTGCCGGAGCCATGACGCGGCTGGCGCAGGGCGAGCAGAACGTCAGCGTGCCAGGGCTGCAACGCCGCGACGAGCTGGGCGAGCTGGCGCGGGCGTTTAACGTCTTTGCCCGTAACACCGCCTCGCTGGCTCACACCTCACGGCTGCTGAAAGAGAAGAGTAATCAGCTGGAGTCCACCTTTCTGGCGATGCGGGACGGCTTTGCGCTGTTTGATAACAACGGTCAGCTGGTGGTGTGGAATGCCCAGTATGCGGAGCTGCTCGGCATCGCACCGCATGAGCTGCATCGCGGCGTTCTCTGGCAGCAACTGCTGGCGCCGCTGGCGGTGGATCTGCACGATCCCGGTGAACCGCAGGAGATCCGGCTGGCCGATGGTCGTACGCTGGAGCTGCGCTTCAGCCCGATTCCGCGGCGCGGCATGGTCAATACCGTGCTGGACCGGACCTCGCGTAAAACGCTGGAGGAGGCGCTGCAGCATAGCCAGAAGATGAAGGCGGTCGGCCAGCTGACCGGCGGACTGGCGCACGACTTCAATAATCTGCTGGCGGTGATTATCGGCAGTCTGGCGCTGACCGAAGGCCAGCTGACGCCCGGCCCGCTGGCCAGCCGGATTGAGCGGGCGCGGCAGGCGGCCGATCGCGCTGCCCAGCTGACCCAGCGGCTGCTGGCGTTCTCACGCAAGCAGGCACTCTATCCCCGTGCGGTGTCGGTGGTGACGCTGGTGGATAACCTGCAGGGGCTGCTGCTGCACTCGCTGCTGCCCGGTCAGCAGCTGATTATTGATGCGCAGCGTCCCGGCTGGCCCGCCTGGATTGATGCCAGCCAGCTGGAAAATGCGCTGATGAATCTGGTGGTGAATGCCCGCGATGCGATGCATCAGCAAAGCGGTGAAATCCGGCTGCGCATCTGGAATCAGCGCCGTCTGGAGGGCGATGAAAAGCGTGACAGGGTCACAATCGAGGTGATAGACCACGGCTGCGGCATGTCGGCCGGGGTTCGTGAGCAGGTGTTTGAGCCTTTTTTCACTACCAAGGCTACCGGCAGCGGCAGCGGGCTGGGCCTGTCGATGGTTTATGGTTTTGTACGGCAGTCAGGCGGCCAGATCGAACTGGAAACCGCGCCAGGCCAGGGCACAACGGTGCGGCTGCTGTTGCCACGCGCGCCGGAAGCTGCCGTCGCGGCAGTGATCACCCCGCCATCGCCTGTGCACATTGAGACGGACATTGCGGCGGCCAGTAACCGGCTGGTGCTGGTGCTGGATGATGAACCGGCGGTGCGCCAGACGCTCTGTGAGCATCTGCATCAGCTGGGCTATCTGACGCTGGAGTGTGGTGACGGTGAAGAGGCGCTGGCGCTGCTGCGCCAGACACCTGATATCGACCTGCTGATCAGCGACCTGATGCTGCCCGGCGAGATTAACGGTGCGGAGGTGATCCGCGAGGCGCAGCAGAACTGGCCGCAGCTGGCGACGCTGCTCATCAGCGGTCAGGACCTGCGCCACCAGCCGGTGACGCTGCCGCTGTGCGAACGGCTGGCGAAGCCCTGGCAGCAGGCACAGCTGGTGCAGGCGTTACAGCGCGCCTGGCAGCGCAGCAAAAGGCTTAATCGCGCGCAGCAGGCTGCCACAACGGCACCGGCTTCCCACTGATGTAGCGCTTGCGCAGGCGGCTGGAGATCACATCCATCACCATCACTACCACCACCAGAATCAGCGTAAGGAACATCACCACATCCCAGTTCCAGAGGCGCATATTCTCAGCGTAAACCAGACCGACGCCCCCGGCGCCGACAAAGCCCAGCACCGCCGCTGAGCGGGTATTGGACTCTATCTGGTAAAGGCTCAGCGCCAGAAACTGCGGGAATGACTGGGTGAAGATGCCGAAGCGGTGTTTCTGCAGGCTGTTGGCGCCGACGGCGCCCAGTCCGCGACCCGGTGAACGCTCCACCGCTTCGTGCCCTTCGGCGTAGAGTTTGCCGAGCAGACCGACATCCTGCAGGATAATTGCCAGCACCCCGGCCAGCGGCCCCATGCCGACCGCCCGGACGAAGATCAGCCCCCAGATCGCCATGTCGATGCCGCGCAACACGTCAAACAGACGGCGCATCAGAAACGCCAGCGGTTTCGCGGTTCGGCTGTGCATCACGTTGCGCGCCGCCAGAAACGACAGCGGCAGCGCCAGCAGCGAGGCAGTCAGCGTACCGGCAAAGACAATCCCTAAGGTGATACCGACCTGCGACAGATAGTAGCCAAACGGCCAGTTCAGGAAGTCGTGCCAGACAAACATCCGCAGGAAATAGCGCCCCAGCTGCTGACAGCCCATCAGCAAACGCGACCACTCCAGACCAAACACCGAAAAGAAAAAGAGGTAATAGAGCAGCACCGCCAGTGTCATCAGCGCCAGGCGACGCAGATAGCGCGGCTGTGCGGCGAAGAGTTCACGATGCTGCTGCTTCATTAGCGCGATATCGGGAACGGTGCTTATCATGTCCTGTCTCCTGTCACACGGCGACGAAGCTGGCCGGAGAGCGTATCCAGCAGCGACACCACAATCAGGATCAGCAGCAGAGTAATACTGACCTGATCGTAGCGGTCCAGTTTGATGTTGGTCATCAGCTCCTGGCCGATGCCGCCCGCCCCGACCAGCCCAAGGATGGTTGAGGAGCGGAAGTTAATCTCCAGCCGCATAAAGCTATAGGAGAGAAAGACCGGCTTGACCTGTGGCCAGAAGGCGAAACGCATCCGCTGCAGCTTGCTGGCTCCGCAGGCCGCCAGGCCGCGCACCGGCTTATCCGACGCCGACTCAATCGCCTCGTAAAACAGCTTGGTCAGGCTGCCCACGGTGTGCAGCGCCAGCGCCAGAAAACCGGGGATCGCCCCGATGCCAAAGGCCATCACAAACATCACCGCCCACGCCAGCTCTGGCATGGTGCGCAGGAAGGCGACAAAGGCGCGAATCGTCATCCGCACGCTGACCGGCGTCTGAGTGTTGTCGGCGGCGAAAAAGGCCAGCACCGCGGCCAGTGCCACCGCCACCAGCGTCGAAGCCAGCGCCAGTTGTAGTGTTTCCCAGATCAGCGGCAGCTGGATCGGCAGACGGTAGCCCCAGTAAGCCAGCGAGCCTTCGGTCTTGCCGTCTGCAAACAGCAGCGGCAGATGCAGCACCGGCAGGATTTCGTGCAGGTAGTCAAAGAAGTGCGGCAGCGACTGCCAGACGGTGAGCAGATTAAATTCTGCCACCCTGCCCGCCGCCAGGTAGAGTGCCACCAGCAGCAGTGACCAGAGCAGCGTGTCTCGTTTCTGCTGACGACGGATGCGTTGATAGTAGTGTTCGAATTCGGTCAAAGGGGATCTCCGGCGCTAAAGCAGCGGGACGCAGGCGAGTTTGCTGCGTCCCGCTTTCCCCGCCTGAGCGGAGAAGATAAGAAGTAGCTGGATTTAGCCGCGGCTGCCTTTCATCAGGTCGCGCTTCATATCGATGATGTTCTGATAATCGGCAACCGTCGCCTGACCGATGTGCTGCTCGCCGCCCACCGCTTTCACGAAGCAGGCGTGATCTTCCTTATCCAGCTTTTTAATCGCCGACACCACTTTCGCTTTAAAGTCAGCGGGCAGCTTGTTGCTGACCAGCACCGGACCGTTGGGGATCAGCGGTGACTGCCAGATAATGCGGATCTGCTTCATCAGATCAGGATGGTCCATGCGGATCAGACGGCCAAACGCGCCAGAGGTATAGCCGCTGTTGTAGTCACCGACCAGTGAGGTCCAGGTCACAGCGCCATCAAACTGGTTGTTCAGCACGCCCAGAATGTCCTGCTCATGGCCGCCGGAGAAGGTCACGCTGGAGAAGGTGTTGTTATATTTGTCATCCACTGAGCCGCCGAACATCTTCTTAAACGCCTGGTTCGGCATCAGGAAGCCGGACGTCGAGTCGGGATCGGCCATACCGAAAGATTTCCCTTTCAGGTCTTCCAGCTTTTTGTAGGGGCTGTCCGCTTTGACGATCACCACCGAGTGGTAGCCGCGTGACTGATCTTTGTCATCCACCACAATGCCAACCACATCCACCGCTTTCGGGTCCTGAATGTAGACCGACGCAAACGAGGCTGGCGACATGCTCAGCACCATATCGATCTTGCCACCCAGCAGACCCTGAATCACGCCAGAGTAGTCGGAGGCGTTGCGCATCTGGGTATCCACACCCAGCTCTTTATCAAAGAAGGTCTTCACACACTGATTATCGCCAATCTGCTGGGTGGCGTTCTGACCGCCCAGAATCCCCAGATTAAGCTGTTTCGGCGCATCCGCTGCGCTGACACCAAACGCCATTACACTGGTCAGGAGTGCTAAAGAAGTCAGTTTCATTCGGGGTTGTTCTCTTGCTGTGGAAGTTAATGGATTTGGTTAAGTTCATCGCCGTACAGCTGGTGCAGCAGGCTGTCGGTCAGTCCTGAAGGATGGCCGTCAAACAGCACCACGCCGCGCTGAATGCCAATCACCCTGGTGCAGTAGCTTTTCACCAGCTCAATCGAGTGCAGGTTGACCATCACGCTGATGCCCTGCTCGCTGACCTGACGCAGCACATCCATGATGCGCTTGGTATTTTTGGGATCGAGTGACGCCACCGGCTCATCGGCCAGCAGGATTTTGGGGTTCTGCATCAGGGCACGGCAGATCGCCACACGCTGCATCTGACCGCCAGAGAGGTTTTCCGCCCGCTGCAGCGCCTGCGGCAGCATGTTCATCCACTGCAGCAGTTCGATGGCGTGCGCCCGGTCATTGTCGGAGAAGATTTTAAAGAAGGATTTCAGCGTACCGGTCTGGCTCAGACGGCCCAGCAGCACGTTGGTCAGCACGTCGAGGCGTGGCACCAGACAGAAATCCTGAAAGATCATGCCGCACTGGCTGCGCCATTCGCGCAGCTGGCGGCTGTTGAGCGTAACCACGTTACGATCCGCTTCGCCATGATGCAGACTGATAATCGCGCCGGAAGTCGCTTCAATCGTGCCGTTGAGCATGTGCAGCAGGGTCGATTTACCCGCGCCAGAGCGGCCAATCACCGCCACCAGCTCACCGGCGTGCAGGTCGAAGCTGACCTGATCCAGCACCTGAGTGTCGCCGTAGGCTTTGCTCAGTTTCTGCACCGACAACACTTTTTGTCCGCTAAGGCTGGCCGGTGGCAGGTCGTTGTCGACCACCGTTTTCAGAAGTGCCTGTGCCATGGTTTCTCCGTCATCGCTGATTGCGTTCTGCGGGTTATTAAGGCGTGACGCGATGAACACGAGATGACAGTCAGATGATCAAACCGTGACAGGCCAGTGCGTGCCGCACAGCAATGTCTGGCCGTCACGGGCAGCCAGCACACCGTCCGGCAACGGGTTCTCAGCTAACCAGTTATCCATCTCATGACTGAGATGGGTGAGCCAGGTCTGACGCGGCTGGAGCATCTCTGCTATCGCCAGCGCCTGGGTCACATCATTATGGTTACGCGGTTCTGCTTGCGGCGGATCGTTGCAGTCAATCACCAGCTGGTCCAGCGGCTGACCGCGCAGGAAGTCGGCGGTGTCGGGTGGCAATCCGCAGGTATCACACAGCCAGGCGAGCCGGGTGCCGTGCCAGTCGAACAGATAGCCATGCGTCAGCTTCGAGTGCTGCAACGGCAGCGGCGTAACCTGCAGTTCACCAAAGGCGTGTGCTACAAACGGCGTTAAGGCGGGACGGAAATCGAGCAGGCCTGGATGTTTATAGAGATCGTCACAGCCTCGCGGATCGGGTGGACCCCAGACCGGAACCGGCGCGCCCACTCCCCAGCGCAGTGCAAAAAGCCCTTGCACATGATCCATGTGGTAGTGAGTCAGCAGAATGCGTGTCAGTGTGCCGGGCGGGAAGCGCGACGCCAGCAGCGGCAGACCGGCATCCAGCAGGATGCGCTCGCGACCAAACTCAATCAGCGCGCTGCAGGGTGCACGCGCGTAGTCGCTGTTGAGCTGCGCACGCTGACAGGCGCGACAGTCGCAGCCCGGCAGCGGTGCGGCAGTGACCCCGCCAGTACCCAGAAAAGTGAGTTTCATTGATGCGCCTTTGGTAGCGGATGTCGATGCCGGACTGTCACCGCCGGTGCCAGGATAAGAGAGTTTCATTGATGCGCCTCCAGTATCTGACGCAGCAGGCACACGGTATCCGCCAGCGCGCCGTCGTTGTTGAGGATAAGGCAGCCATCGGGCTGCGGCTGTGCGGCGCGCGCCAGCCGCCGGGCGATCTCCGCCTCATCTTCCCGTCCGCGCTGGCGCAGCCGCGCTGCCAGCACGGCGGGTGTGACCTGCAGACAGACCGGCAGCAGCTGCGTGCCGAAACGGGCCTGCGCCTGCGCCAGATGCAGCCGCGAACCGTTCACCACCACATTCTGCCCGCGCAGCAGCCACTGCTCCGTCTCACAGCCAATGCCATAGCTGAAACCGTGCGCCTGCCAGCTCACCGCGAACAGTCCCAGCGCGGCGCGGCGGGCAAACTCCGCCTCGGTCAGCGCCACATGGTTTTCACCGCCCGCATCGGCGGCGCGGGTAATGTAGCGATGGGCGATCAGGAGCCGTGGCGGAGGTGCCGCCCGCAGCGCATCCAGCAGGCTGTCCTTACCCGAACCCGAAGGACCAGTGAGCCAGATCAGCCGCGCCATCAGTACACCTGCCGGCCTTTGCTCCAGACGTGCCGCACGTGCGGGTAGCCGTGTGCGGTATGCGCCAGCACCAGATCGGCGCGGCAGCCTTCGGCGATTACCCCGCGATCTTCGAGCCCTAAGGCGCGCGCCGGGTTACAGGTGACCAGCGCGATCGCCTGCGCCATGCCGAGGCTGTTGCGCTCATCATCTGCCAGCCGGAACGCTGCATCCAGCAGGCTCGCCGGATAGTAATCGGAGGAGAGAATATTCAGCAGGCCGTGTGACGCCAGCTCCCAGGCGGCGACGTTGCCGGAGTGCGAGCCGCCACGCACGATGTTTGGCGCGCCCATCAGCACCTGCATATTGCGATAACGCGAGGCGCGTGCCGCCTCCAGCGTGGTAGGAAACTCCGCGATGCGGCTGCCTGCCGCATGGGACTCCTCCACGTGTGCCGCGGTGGCATCATCATGGCTGGCAATGGCGATGCCATGTTCCCGGCAGAGTCCGGCAATCGCCTGACGATTGGGCTGTGACCATTCTGCCGCCAGGGTGAGCTGGTCATGCTCGAACTGATCCATCTCCGCGTCGTTGAGCTGATATTTGCCCTGATAATATTCGCGATACTTCGTCAGGGATGCGTACTGACGCTGACCCGGCGAATGGTCCATCAGCGACACCAGCGCCAGCTCCGGCGTGCCCATCAGCGCTTCAAACAGCGGCGTAGTGGTGGGATGCGGCAGTTCACAGCGCAGATGCAGCAGATGCTCGGCCCGGTTCAGTCCTTTGCGGTTGCTGTCGCGGATGGCGTCGATCATCTTGCTGAGGTTATCCAGCCGGTGCCCGCCGTCGCGCACATCCCCGACGCCAATCGCATCCAGCACCGTGGTAATGCCGCTGGAGACCATCAGCGCATCGTGGCTGCTCATCGCCGAGTGTGCCGGCCAGTCCACTTTCGGACGCGGCGTGAAAAACTTATCGAGGTTATCGGTGTGCAGCTCCACCAGACCCGGCATCAGCCAGGCGCCCTCGCCATCCAGCGCGCCCGGCTGCTGGCTGGTGGTTTCGCTGAAGCTGCTGATGCGCTCGTCGCGAAACTCCAGCGATCCGGTTACCACTTCGTTTTCCAGCACCAGTCTGACGTTATTGATGATCATGCCTGCGCTCCTGTCTCGATTGGGTGCATCAGGTGCAGCCGGTCCGCTACCCGCTCGCGCACCGCCCGATCGTGAAAAATACCGACGATGGCGGCACCACGGGCGCGCGCCTGTTCAATTAGGCTCACCACCGCCTCGCTGTTGACACTGTCGAGCGAGGCGGTGGGTTCATCCAGCAGCAGCACCGGATAGTCGGCGATAAAGCCGCGAGCGATATTGACGCGCTGCTGCTCTCCGCCAGAGAAAGTGGACGGGGCCAGCGACCAGAGACGCTGCGGCACGTTGAGCCGGGTCAGCAGTTCGGCGGCACGTGCTTCACATAAGGCGCGCTCGACGCCGCGCTCCAGCAGCGGCTGCATCACAATCTCCAGCGTCGGCACGCGCGGGATCACCCGCAGAAACTGGCTGACCCAGCCCAGCGTGTCGCGGCGCAGGGCGATAATCTGGCGCGCCGATGCCTGCGCCATGTCGATCCACTCGCCCTGATGCGCGACCCGAATGTGGCCGCTGTCGGGCTGATAGTTGCCGTAAAGCGCGCGCAGCAGTGTGGATTTACCGCTGCCGGAATGACCGTGCAGCACGACGCATTCGCCCTCGCCTGCCGTCAGGCTGGCGTTATGCAGCACCGGCAGCGCCGCGCCTTTCTGGTTATGCAGCACAAAGGTTTTACACAAATTCTCTACCCGCAGGCGCGGAGTGATAGTTGTCATTTAATTGAGCACCGAAGAGACCAGCAGTTGAGTGTAAGGATGATGAGGATCGTCCAGCACGCGGTCAGTCAGACCGCTCTCCACCACCCGCCCCTGCTTCATCACCAGCAGGCGATGCGCCAGCAGTCGCGCCACGCCGAGATCGTGGGTGACAATCACCACCGCCAGATTAAGTTCGCGCACCAGCGTCCGCAGCAGATCCAGCAGTCGCGCCTGCACCGACACATCCAGCCCGCCGGTCGGCTCATCCATAAACATCAACTGCGGCTGCGTCACCAGATTCCGGGCGATCTGCAGCCGCTGCTGCATACCGCCGGAAAAGGTGGTGGGCAGATCGTCGATGCGACCGGCGTCAATCTCCACCGCCTGCAGCCAGCGGCTCGCCTCGGCGCGGATGTCGCCATAGTGGCGCTGTCCGGTCGCCATTAGCCGTTCGCCGATGTTGCCGCCCGCGCTGACCTGCGAACGCAGCCCGTCCATGGGATGCTGATGCACCACGCCCCATTCGGTGCGCAGCAGGCGACGGCGATCGCTTTCACTCATCTGATAGAGGTCGCGATTCTGATAGAGGATGCTGCCCTGCTGCGGCGTCAGACGCGCCGACAGGCTCTGCAGCAGCGTGGTTTTACCGGAGCCGGACTCGCCGACAATGCCCAGCACTTCGCCGGGAAAGAGATCAAAACTGACCTGCTCAAACCCTTTGCCCGGCGCATAAAGATGGGTGAGCTGGTTCACCGCAAGCAGCGGCTTTTCACTGTGCATGTTGCTGTTCCTGCTGCTGATGGCAAAAGTCGGTGTCGGAGCAGACAAACATCCGCGTTCCCTGATCGTCCATCACCACCTCATCGAGATAGCTGTGGCGCGAGCCGCACAGCGCGCAGGGTTCATCCCACTGCTGCACGGTGAACGGATGATCGTCGAAGTCCAGGCTTTCCACACGGGTGTAAGGCGGCAAGGCGTAGATGCGCTTTTCACGCCCGGCACCAAACAGCTGCAGCGCGGGCATCATGTGCATCTTCGGGTTGTCGAATTTGGGAATGGGCGAAGGATCCATCACGTAGCGATCGTTGACCCGGACCGGATAGGCGTAAGTCGTCGCGATGTGGCCGTAGCGGGCAATATCTTCATACAGCTTCACCTGCATGATGCCGTACTCCTCCAGCGCATGCATGGTGCGGGTTTCGGTTTCGCGCGGCTCAATAAAGCGCAGTGGCTCCGGGATCGGCACCTGGAAAATCAGGATCTGATCCTCTTCCAGCGGCGTTTCCGGGATGCGGTGCCGGGTCTGGATCAGGGTGGCATCGGCGGTGTGCTCGGTGGTGGCAGCATTGCTGACCCGCTTAAAGAACTGGCGGATCGACACCGCATTGGTAGTGTCATCTGCGCCCTGATCGATCACCTTCAGCACATCCTGATCGCCAATCATGCTGGCGGTGATCTGGATGCCGCCGGTGCCCCAGCCGTAGGGCATCGGCATCTCACGTCCGGCGAACGGCACCTGATAGCCGGGGATCGCCACCGCTTTCAGGATGGCGCGGCGGATGGTGCGTTTGGTCTGCTCATCGAGATAGCCGTTGTTATAGCCGGTGAGTTCAGCCATGGTTGCGCTCCTGATAATCGTGCTGCAACTGTTTCAGCAGTTCCAGTTCCGCCTGGAAATCGACGTAGTGCGGCAGCTTGAGATGCGAGACAAAGCCTGCGGCTTCCACGTTGTCGGCGTGCGACAGCACAAACTCCTCATCCTGCGCCGGGCTGGTAACACGCTCATGCTGTTCGCGGCTTTGCAGCGCCCTGTCCACCAGCGCCATCGCCATCGCTTTACGTTCGGCGCGGCCAAACACCAGCCCATAACCCCGGGTAAAGTGCGGCGCCGTGTCGTCGCTGTGGGCAACGCCGTTGACCATTTCACACTCCGTCAGCAGCAGCTCACCGATCTCCAGTTCAAAACCCAGCTCTTCTGGACAGATACTGACGCTGAGAGTGCCGGTGCGGATCTCGCCGGCAAACGGATGGGTGCGGCCATAGCCGCGCTGGGTCGAATAACCCAGCGCCAGCAGAAAGCCTTCGTCGCCACGCACCAGCTGTTGCAGGCGGGCGGCGCGTGAGGCGGGAAAACTCATCGGCTCGCGAGTGATATCGACAGGCTCGCTGCCGTCATCCATCTCAGCGGCAGCCAGCCCTTCATCGCTCATCATGCTGAACATGTGCGGGCACTGATCAGGCACCGAACGATCGTCACGCGGCGCGGCAGGCGTTTCGCCATTGGCCAGCAGGGTGAAATCGAGCAGACGGTGGCTGTAGTCGTAAGTTGGCCCCAATACCTGGCCGCCCGGCAGATTTTTATAGACCGCCGAGATGCGGCGTTCGATGCGCATCGCACCGGTCGCCAGCGGCGTGCTCTCCGCCAGGCGTGGCAGCGTGGTGCGATAGGCGCGCAGCAGAAAGATCGCCTCGACCAGATCGCCGCTGGCCTGTTTAATCGCCAGCGCCGCCAGTTCGGGATCGTAAATTCCGCCTTCGGTCATCACCCGATCCACCGCCAGTCCCAGCTGCTGCGCCACCTGATCGCAGCCGAGTTCGGCTACCGCCCGATCGCCGCGCCGCAGATCGGCCTGCAACTGGTGGGCATTTGAAATGGCTTTTTCGCCCCCTTTCACCGCGACATACATCAGCACACCTCCACAACGGTGGTGCGCGGCACGGCCATGATCGCTTCGCCACAGGTGAAGATCAGATCCACGCCCTGTGGAAACGGATGCGGACGAGTGCGCAGATATTCCAGCACGCTTTCGGGCAGCTGTGGCGCGATGGCGCGGGTTTCCCGCAGGCCAGGGCCGGAGAGGCGCAGCGTCAGGCCGCCATTCAGCGACGGCACTTCGATAATCAGCGTGGTGCTTTTTTCTGGTGACATGTTGTCACCGGCCGCGAACTGCGTCGGATCGGGCTGCGCCGCCGCATGGCTCAGGGCAAAAGGCGCATCCTGCTGTGTGGTGATCGGCGCGCCGGTATGGAAGCGCAGATTGTTGCGCAGCTGTTCGTTGTCGATTTCCGCATCCAGCCAGACCGGGCTTTCCTGATCGACCAGCGTCAACAGCAGCGCCGTGGCCGCCGGTGACAGTGCGCCCCAGCCCTGTTGCAGCGGCAGCGAGACCATCACGCCCGGTTCGCTCATCGCTTTCAGAATGCGGCGAAACGCGCGCTGCGCATCCGCCACCGGATGGTTAAAACTTGCCAGTAAAGTCATCAGTTATCTCCGCGAACCAGCGTAAAGAAATCCACTTTGCTGCTGGCGATCTCGCGGGCGCGCAGCTGTCGCTGCTCATCGCGCCACGCCGCCAGCGGGGTAATAATCTTCTCTTCCAGCAGTTGCCGGGTTTCCGGCTGCTGCAACAGCGCATCCAACAGGGCGCAGCGTTCGGCATGGGCTTTGTCACGCCCTAACAGATAGCTGTAACCCAGTGTGCCGTCGCTGAGCTGCACCACCACGCGCGTCACCGTGGCATCACCCATCACGAAGCGTTTGCCGGTGGCCCCCATCCGCGCCTGCAACCGTGTCAGCCCGATCTCTGCCGGACGGATCAGGGTAAAGGCGGGCTGGAGGTTAAGCGCCTGCCAGTGCGTCTCAAGCAAGGCGGCGCTGCTGTGCGCCAGCACCGACAGCCAGCGCTGGCGATCCGTTTGCTGTTCCATTAGTGCTCCAGAGTCAGTTCAATCATGTCGCCGCGCGTCAGGCTGACGGAGTATTCCGCCACCGCGCCATCACTGGTTTTGTTCAGGGTCCGCACGCAGAGCAGCGGCGAATGCAGCGCGATGTCGAGCTGCCGACACTCTTTGGCCTGCGCCCGGCGGGTGCTGATGCGGGTCTGGGTGCGAACCAGTTGCTTGCCGGTGTGCTCCACTAAGAAGTCGTGTAGCGACCCGCTGTTAAATTGCTGAAGCTGTGGCCACCAACTGAGGTCGGCGAGGAAATGGTTGATCAGGCAGAGCGGCACGCCGTTGGCGCGACGCAGGGTGCGCAGATGAATGACGTTGTCGCCCTCTTTCACGCCCAGCGCATTGGCAACGTCGTTGCTGGCCGGACGCAGCACCGCCAGCAGCCGTTCGCTGGTGGGATGACTGCCCTGCTCCAGCAGGTTCTGGCTGAATCGCGCCTGAGCATGCAGCGGATAGTCATAAGGGCGCATCAAAACCAGGATGCCGACGCCGTGACGGCGCTGCAGCAGCCCTTTGTGCACCAGCTCATCCACCGCCCGACGCAGCGTGTGGCGATTCACCTCATAGTGATCGGCCAGTTGTTGCTCGGAAGGAAGATAGTCGCCGCAGCGGTAGCGCTCTTTCAGCGCCTGCTCCAGTTGTGCGGCAACAGCCTGATATACAGTGGTCGGATGTCTGGATAACTCCATCACGATGAAATCCTCACGGGTTACAGAGTGGGAACGCAGTGAAAAGACGCTGCGGGATGGTGTTAGCTTGAGGGGATCAGATGACAGAACCGTGACGCGGGGGGTGAAGGAGAGGTGAATGTGGTAGTCAGGGATTTACAGCAAGCAGGCATTGAGCCTGTTCGCATAGAACGACTGGCTGCCTGGTGTACACTGGAACGAACTAACGTTGCGCTTAATGGAGAGAATATGTACGGACCGGATCCCGCCAATCCCCATCCAATGGAAGGCTTCCCACAGGTTTGTTTTATCAAAAATACGGTGAAAAACCCCAACATCATAATCGGGGATTTTACTTATTATGATGACCCTGAAGACTCAGAAAACTTTGAGCGCAATGTCCTTTATCACTTCCCTTTTATTGGTGACAAACTGATCATTGGTAAATTCTGCGCGATAGCCAGAGGCGTTCAGTTCATCATGAACGGGGCAAACCATAACATGGCGGGTTTCTCCACTTTTCCGTTTTACATTTTCGGAAATGGATGGGAAACAGCCCAGCCTCAGTCCGGCGATCTGCCCTATAAAGGCGATACAGTGATTGGTAATGATGTATGGATGGGTTATCAGGCGCTGATTATGCCAGGCGTTAAAATCGGCAACGGCGCAATAATCTCGTCACGTTCTGTTGTGACGTCGGATGTCCCGGCCTATTCGATTGTGGGTGGCAACCCGGCCAGAGTGATCAGGCAGCGTTTTACTGATGAAACCATATCCCGACTAGAGAAGCTGGCCTGGTGGGACTGGCCGGTAGAAAAGATTACTCAAAACCTACCGGCAATTATCTCCGCAGACCTTGAAGCACTGCCAGATGAATAGCCGGGCAGAAGTGGAATAAACACTGCCCGCTGCTGGCAAAGGGTGGCGGTCATCCGAAACGAGTTCGCATAATTTCGCGCAGACTGATGTATCAATGTGTTTGATTTACCGCCGGAGTGTGGGTTTAAACAGGAGTCGTTATGCTCTACATCTTTAGTGGCCTTCCGGGTTGCGGAAAAAGCACTATCGCTAAAATGTTATCTGAAAAATTGAAAGCGGTGTATTTACGCGTCGACACAGTTGAACAGGCTCTGCGTAATAGTTCAGCAACTTTCAGGGATATTGGCCCTGAAGGCTACTTCATCCTTTATGAGCTTGCGCGGGACAATCTGCAACTAGGGTCAACTGTTGTCACTGACTCGGTGAATGACCTTAACCTGGTGCGCGATAGTTTTCGTGATATCGCACTATCATCAGGTGTTCCCTTTCTGGAAATTGAAATCCTCTGTTCGGATCCAGAACAGCATCGTGCCCGTGTAGAGAACAGAATCTCAGATATTCCTGGTTTAAAAGTGCCTGACTGGCAAGCCGTTGTGGATCGTGTTTATGAACCGTGGACCAGAGACCATCTGCTGTTGGATACCGCAGAATTATCGCCTGCTGAGTGCGTTGATATCATTATCCAGACAAGCATTTAGCCCTGACCGCGTTCAGCCCGCACCCTTAACGGCAATCAACGTTTTAACCTGAGGCTGCACCGATCAAAACAGTTGTGGGCACTCTAAGTACTTAGACCTGAGCGGCAATATCAGCAGGGTTATGAAGAAGATGGGTAAGGCAACCCGGGTTGCTCTAGGGTCAGGTCTGTTATGAGCAAGGACCGGACATTTCTAACATCGCGGTATATTAATCATCGGGGAGCAGGTATCAGGAAGTGGCCAGGCGCGTAACAGAACCTTTACGGCCCTGCTAAGCAGCGCCAACCTTGATAGCTTAATGTCTATCGATATCTGTATTTATTGAATGATTGTTCTTATGTATTAAAGTTCTTGAGACCTTTTTTTAACGAGTTCATTGCTCACACTGCGAATGGATGACAGAATGAAAATCGATAAGCGTTCCGAGCTAAACCTGTTGTAAAACCTACCGACACCCCCTTTTTTGATGCATAATGTTTTCACTCTGTTACTGACTAAAGGTCATAGAAGTTAGCAACCCCTTGTTAGACAGATCATGGATTATCACTTAAGTGAATATGGAATAAATAAGGTTTACGAATGACGGCCCCAAACTCCGCAAGCTATCCCATTCCTGCTGATTGGCAAAATTTTGAGAGACTCTGCATCACTTTGATGAGCGAAATCTATGGTTGCAAGTTTCAGGCCTATGGCCGTAGCGGGCAGCGGCAGAACGGCGTAGATGCGCTTGGCATTCTTCCAAATGGAGATGTAATCGCAGTTCAGTGCAAAGGTAGGGATCAAGGTTATGGTAGTAGACTTAAACCAAAGGATATTCATACCGCAGTTAGAGAAACTAATAATTTCAAGAATAGAATCGCTCACTTCTACATTCTGTCGACCTGCCCAAATGATGTCGCTCTTGAAGATGAAGCCGTGCAGATTACCCAGTCGCATTTGCTTCAAGGACGCTTTCCGGTAACGTTTTGGGGGTGGCAGACACTTGAAAATCAAATTAGGAGGTATGAATCTGTACAGCGGGAACATTTTGGGTATTGGTTCAAGCGTCCATCCAATCTACAGTGGGCAATGCGAATTGCTATTGGATGTCTGTTGATCATTAGCAGTATTTATGTAGTTCATCAGTATCTGACTTATCACAATGCTCAGGTTGATCTCAGAGAGAACACGGATAAAGACATCTCTCAGTTTTTAACTCTGACCAATAAACTGGATCATGCATACAGCACATGTCTGAAGACCCTTGATGAAAAACCATTTTTATCATCATGGGAACTGGATACATTCTGTGCAAAACCTGTGTCAACATCGCTGGGGGAAATTGAATCTCAAGTGAAAGAAACTGGTTTAAATATAGACGCGCGTGCTTTTGATAATCTGTCCGCTATTTTAAAGATATTTCGTGAAGATTATAGGCAAGTGCTAATTGCGTCTGACAGAACCCGTTCATTTGAAAAAAATGTATTACATAATATGAAAGCTCTTTGTCCGCCACTCAAGGATAAGGAGATAATGGCCCGTATGTTTATAGAGCTCAGAGAACCTGCAGAAGCTGCACAAATAAGCCAGCTTGAGTTTTACTTTGTTCTCAGAGATTTCATAATGCCAAGTTTAGATGCGGTAAGGGCACAGGTTCTTGTCTCTACCAGACAGATAAATAACCAGCAGATACCACAAACCCTTATGGAAGAAGCAAAAGAACTGAACCAACTTATCAGTGAGCGAAATAATTATAATATCGAACCACCACAGGCCCCATTTAGTCTGGCAGTAGTTAAGTCAATGAGCTCGCGGGCAATAACAATGACTGGAGAGATGCCAGATCAAGTAGAGGAGGCTCGTTGGGCCGATTTGATGTTGGGAAGCATGACTTTTGCAATGGAGGGCAATCCAAAAGAGGTTGACGAATTGGTTCAATGCGGTTTATATAAACCAGAAACACCTAATATTATAAAAAGTAGGAATCAAGAGAAAATTCTAAAATCAAAAATTCAATAATTGCAATGAGAAGTGAAAATATATTTTATTTTGAGAGTTATGCATTGCAAATAAAAAATACCCCAAGGAGTTGACATGTCAGGAGCATATATAATCTTGAAGTAAGAGATTGATGAAGTTGCCGAAAAGGCGATTGAAGCATTTAAGTTATCTTATTACAAAACTGCTCATTCAAATCTTCATGACCCATTAATTAGATGGTGTTATTTTATTAATTCCGACCGTCGCTGTGCACTGGACCACACTCCCTCGCTCAGGCTGGCAAGGCTGTAACAAGCACCTTCGGCGGCCATGTCAGCGCTCCGGATTGGGTCGGAATATGCACTTTATGTTTGCGATTAGTGATCTGCTCACCAGTAATTACTACAAAATGCTGTAACAACTTCAGCTCTTGGCACCAGGCGGACAAACACACCATCGCCTGCCCTGAAAGAACAACGGAGCAACAGCCATCAGGATGCACACACCCACGCAGACTGCCGCTCCCAGCTTGCCCCTATTCTGCCGTCCCTATTCCCACCTTCTCACGCCCGGTATCCGTCAGTGATGCTCTCACCTGCGGCAGGCTTTCCGGGTAATTCTGCTGAATAAACTCAATCATCTTCTCACGCACGTAACAGCGTAAATCAAAGGCGATCGGGGAGTTCTGCGCGGTCATCAGCATCCTGATGGTCATGGTTTTCTCGGTGGTGTCGGTCACCTGTAGCACAGACGTTTCCTGATCCCAAAGCTTGGTTTCGCTCAGCACCTTTTCAAAATGCTTGCGCAGCGGCTCCAGCGGCATGGAGTAATCCACGTAAAGGAACACCGAGCCTAAGATCTGGGCGTTATTGCGCGTCCAGTTCTGAAACGGATTTTCGGTAAAGTAGGTGATCGGCAACACCAGCCGACGCAAATCCCAGATGCGCACCACCACATAGGTCAGGTTGATCTCCTCAATCCAGCCCCACTCTTTTTCTACCACTACCGCATCATCAATTTTAATAGGCTGGGTAAAAGCGATCTGAATACCGGCGAACAGATTGACCAGCGACTTCTGCAGCGCAAAACCAATAATGATACCGGCAACACCCGCACCGGCCAGAATGGTGGTGCCGAATTTCCGGACGCCGCAGGGAAGCTGAGCAGAATCAGCGAAACACAGAACAGAACCAGGATGACAATAACCACTTTTTTGACATAGATAATCTGCGTGCGAATTTTACGCGCACGAAGGTTATTGGAAATATTAATGTCATAGCGGATATAAAGCATATCCTGCGCCACATTGGTCAGCCGGATTAAGACCGAGCAAAATGACATAATAATAAAGACATTGATGATATTGGTGATTAAAGAGAGAGATTCCGGTTGGAAATCGATGTAATTAACGCCGACATTAATCATTAATAACGGAATAAAAAAGAACATCGAGCCGCTAAGATGCTTCTCAAGGGATTTAAACAGTTTTCTGTCACGAATCTGCCAGTAGCGGATGAACCGGAGCAGGATAAGGCGGGCCAGAAATCCCAGCACAAAAGAGAGCGAGACGAGTAATACAACAGGCACCCATGACGGGAAACCAGATAACTCACCGAATAACAATGGCATTATTTTCCCTTATAGTAAGCTGACAACCTCAGGCTGTCAGATAAGTGACAAACTCAGTAACCGTTGTCTTCACGGCTATCCGTTCGTAACACAATCAGCGCACATGAGTATGAACCATAGCGGCGAAGTTAACAGGAAATGCACGGTGATGCGTCCAGAGAGGCTGTCGCGCGCCAGCCTTATGGCTACTGATACAGAGGCCGAATGTTGGCCCTCATGTCACCGTCCAGCCAGCTAACCCCATTAAAATATCTGATACAACACGGCCACTTTTTCACTCCCCTTTTTTTTAGCCAGCCCTGATCATCCGGCAACAAAAACGTTGCCAGAATCACTAAGCGCAACGCTTTGCGTGGACGTTTTTGTGCAATCTGCTAATTTTTAAGCTGTTCCCCTGCTGCTGAGAAAAACAACAATATGATTAACACCCTTAAACTTTCCTCTGATTTTCGTCGCAGTTTCCTGCGTGAGGTATTGGTGCCGCTGGTCGCTATCTTATTGCTGACGTTTGTAGGTGCAGGGGCTGCGCTCTTTGTTGGCACCTCACTTACCAATACGGAGGCCCGGCATCAGCAGCAACGGATGATTGAGGCCTCTTTTTCACAGAGCCTGAATGAGCATCTGCGCCAGCTACATAGCCTGTCGCGCTGGGGACCCTTTGAGCAGCATCTGGAGGAGGGCAACAGCAGCAGGTGGCTGGATGAGAACATTGGGCTGTGGCTGTATGAGATGTTCGGCCATCAGCTGATTCTGGTGCTGGACCAGCAAAATCAGATCGTCAGAGTCTGGCGCGAAGGCCAGCCGGTCTCCGCCCCTGAAGATGACCCGCTGATTGGTGAGGTGCTGCAAAGCCCGCTGGTCAACGATCCGGCCCGCCACGATAACGCCGATTATGCCCGTGTGACAAACCGGGCCGCCGCGCTGGCAGTAGGTAACATCCAGCGGGAGAGCAATGCCCTGCCGCGTTTCCGGCTGGTGAGCCTGAAATTTCTTGATGACGGCTATCTGGCGGGCCTGGCGGAACGCAATCAGCTGCAGGGGCTGCACTTCTCCGACGGCACGCCACAGCCGGGAACCGGCGCGCGCTATCTGCTGATCGCGCAGGCGGGTGAGGCGGTTGGCTATCTGAACTGGATCCCCTCCCGTCCCGGTGCGCAGATGCTGCGCACCATCGGGCCATCTACCGGGCTGGCGGTACTGGCGATATCCCTGCTGTGCCTTTATATGGTGCGGCGACTCTGGAACTCGTCGGTGAACCTCTCGCAATCCATGCTCAGGCTCGGCGCGTCGGAGGCTCAGGCACAGCACCTGGCGTTTCATGATGTGCTGACCGGCCTGCCGAACCGCGCACTGGTCGAAGACCGCTTAACCCAGGCGCTGGCTCTGGCGACGCGCCACGATCAGCGGGTGGCGCTGCTGCTCATCGACCTCGACCGCTTTAAAACCATCAACGACACTCACGGTCATCATGCCGGAGATGAACTAATCATCGCGGTCGCACAGCGCCTGAGCCGTATCGTGCGGGCCAGCGATACGGTAGGACGCATCGGCGGTGATGAATTTATCGTGGTGATGCCAGATGTCGATAATATCGGCCAGGTGCATAGCCCGGCGCAGCGCATTATCGATGAACTGAGTGAGCCTTTTACGCTGTTTGGCAGCGATGTCTGGAGTGGCGCTAGTATCGGACTGGCGCTGGCACCCAAAGATGGGGTTGATCGGCTGGAACTGATGCGCAAAGCGGATATTGCGCTGTATGAGGCCAAAAGCGGCGGGCGCGGCACGTATCGACAGTTTGAACGGGCGATGGATGAGTCGGTGCGGACCCGACAGACCATCGCTGCCGACCTGCGTACGGCGCTGCATACCCATCAGGGGCTGGAGGTTTGGTATCAGCCGCTGATGGATATTGGCGGCCAGCAGATGGTGGGCATCGAAGCGCTGCTGCGCTGGCACCATCCAGCCCGCGGCCTGATTGCGCCCGGTGAATTTATCGCGATTGCCGAAGAGACCGGCCTGATTATTCCGCTGGGCGAATGGGTACTGGCTGAAGCCTGCGTCACTCAGCAGCGTTTTCCCGAACTGCTGGTGGCGGTCAACGTCTCGCCGGTGCAGTTCCGCTCTACCGGCTTTGTTGAGCGGGTGATGGCGATTGTCAGCCAGAACGGCGGCGATCCGAAGCGCCTGGAACTGGAGATCACCGAAGGGGTGTTAATCGAAGATGAACGTGAAGCACGCGCCATTATTGTGGAGCTGCGTGATGCGGGCTTCCGGGTTGCGCTGGATGACTTTGGCACCGGTTACTCCAGCCTGAACTATCTCAGCAACTTTCCGGTGGATAAAATCAAAATCGATCGCTCATTCACCCAGTCGCTGGGCGTGGCGGAAAATTCAGTGGCGATTGTTGAATCGGTGGTGAAGCTGGGTCATGCCATGGGTCTGATGGTGACAGCAGAAGGCGTCGAGACGCCAGGACAGATGTCTGCGCTGGCAGATGCAGGCTGTAATCAGTTGCAGGGCTATCTGTTCAGTCAGGCGGTGCCCGCCGATCAGCTCGCGGCGCTGATGAAAACTATTGCGCCAGACAATGCGCAGCATGAGTGATACTGATGTGGAAAGCCTGAGCGCAGCTCTGTGCTCAGGCTTTCCGGCTGCGTGATGCATCTGAGATCAGAAGATCAACATCACCCTTCACCCGTTGTTGCGGGAAATTAAACCCCCAGGCTATCCAGCAGCGCGGCAGAATGGGCGACCGCGCCAAAGATGCCGCCCTGCATATGGATCATGCTCAGCGCCGCCTCATGATGATGCTGCTCGGTCGCAGCACAGCAATCAGACAGCACCAGGCACTCAAAGCCGCGATCGTTGGCTTCGCGCAGCGTGGTGTGGACGCAGACGTCGGTGGTAATGCCGGTGAGGATCAGATTACGGATGCCGCGACTGCGCAATATCAGCTCCAGATCGGTGGCATAAAACGATCCCTTACCCGGCTTATCAATCACCACTTCACCCGGCAGCGGTGCCAGCTCCGGGATAATCTCCCAGCCCGGTTCACCGCGCACCAGAATACGGCCGCACGGTCCGTCATCCCCGATCCCGGCGTTCATTCGCCGCGAGCGCCAGCGTTTGTTGGCGGGCAAATCACTGAGATCGGGCCGGTGCCCTTCGCGGGTATGAATAACCGGAAACTGCCGGGCGCGCATCGCCGCCAGCACCTGCTGCAACGGGACAATGGGGGCGCGGGTCAGACTCACGTCATAGCCCATGCTGTCGACATAACCGCCCACGCCACAGAAGTCGGTCTGCATATCAATCACGATCAGCGCGGTGTCAGCCGGCGTAAAAGTGCCGTCAAACGGCCAGGCGTAGGGGGTTGAATTAACGCTATAGTCGGACATTGCTGTTCTCCATTACCGGGCGCGGCATGCGCATTTTGCTGATCACGCTGTAGCTGATGGCGGCGGTCACCAGACCAATAACCGCTTCACCAAATTGAGGGAAAGCGACGTGGGCGATCACCGCACACAGGCTGCCAATCGCCCAGGCGGCAAACGCATTACCACGAAAACGCTGCGCCGGACGCTGTTCGCTGATGCGCGCCATAAAAATTAAATCCACGATCATCACCGCACCAAACGGCGGCACCACAATGCCGAGCAGGCTGAGCCACTCCAGGAAGTAAGACCAGACGCCCGCCAGCGCCAGCACGCCGCCAATGGCACCCAGGATCAGCGTCCAGAGCCGCATTTTACTGCTGAACAGATGACTGAAGCCCACCGCCCCGTTATAGAGGCAGTGTGTGCAGACCGATCCGAGATTGATAAAGACAAACAGGCAGGCCACTACCGACAAAAAAGGCGCTGTGCCCCATCAGCATCGGCAGGAAGTTGCCGCCATTGGTCAGCGGATCAACTGCTGCGCCCACGGCCACAATCACCACACCGAACAGGTAAGAGATGACGTTAGCGACCGGAAAGGCAGAGAACGCGGCGATCACCGCCGAACGGCCATTCTTCGACCAGCGGGTAAAGTCAGCGGTCATGGTGCCGGAGTCAGCAAAACCGGCCACCACCATGGTGACGGCGGTGCCCATACTCATTGCACCGGCTGCGCTGGCGCTGCCCTTCCACTGCGTCACCACGGAGAAGTCGTGCTGTTTACTAATCAGCCACAGCGCCACCATTCCCAGCACCACAAACAGCGGCGCGGCGATCATTCCCAGCACCGACAGCGCCCGCACGCCCAGGAAGGTAATGCCGGTATAGAGGATCATGGCAAAGGCCGTCACCGCCAGCGCATTCCAGCCGAAGGTCTGATTAATGACCGTGCCGGTAAGGCCGGTCTGGAAGGCGTACCAGCCGATCACAACCGTCGAGAGAAAACCCGAGACCAGGATGTAGCCTTTGCTGCCAAAGGTGCGTCTGGCCTGCAGGGCGAAATTCATTCCGCTGTTACCGGCGTACCAGCTCAGCGCGCCGACATAGGCGAACAGCACCAGGTTTCCCAGCAGAATAGCGATCAGCGCAGGCCAGAACCCCAGATGCCAGGTGATGATGCCGCCAAACAGCGCATTGGTGAGGATCATCGGAAATCCAAACCAGACGGCCGAGACGGAGCGGGTAGAATGACGGTGCGACAGCGGTACCGGCTCATGTTCAAACTCCTGCTCCAGCGCAGGCGTAGTAGACGTTTTCATTGGGCGATTCCGGGTTGAAGGTGATTCCACGGCTGAATGCGCTCGAAAGCGGCACTGGCAGCCAGCACTAAGGCATCATCAAGATGACTTCCGACAATCTGCAGACCGACGGGCAAGCCGCTGGCGGTAAAACCGGCGGGCACGGACGCGGCGGGCTGACCGGTGAAGTTGAACGGGTAGCAGAACGAGAGCCAGTGATCGCTGCGGACCATGCGGCCATCAATGATCTCCGGTCCCTGCATCCCCAGCGGAAACGGCGGCACCGCCAGCGTTGGGGTAATCAGCAGGTCAAAGCGCTGCATAAAGCGCCACAGGCAGTTGCTGACCGCTTTTCGGGTGGTGATGGCATCGGTGAAGTTTTCCGCCCGCCAGTCGCGCTGCAGCATAGCGACCAGATGCGGCGACATCTCGCTGCCCTGCTCCGCCAGCATCCGGCGCATACCGGTGAGATCGCTCTCCATCGCCACCAGCGCGCCAAAGGCCGCCGACGGATCAGGGAAGCCCGGATCGGCCAGTTCCAGTTCAGCACCGATTTCAGCGGCAAAACGCTGCACCGCCGCGCTGACCACTGCCCGCACTTCCGGGTCAACAGCCACATAGCCAAAATCCGCGCTGAAGGCGATGCGCAGTTTGCCTGGCAGATGGTGTGGCGCACCCAGCCAGTCGACATCGCTGCAGGGAATCGAGTGGCGATCGCGCATATCCGGTCCGGCCATCAGTGACATCATCAACGCGGCATCGCGCACGCTGCGCGTCATCGGTCCGATGTGCTCCAGCGACTCCCAGCTCGAGACGCCAGGGTAGCGTTCATCACGACAGCCGGGCCAGAGCGGCACCCGGCCCATCGACGCCTTGAAGCCGAAAATACCGCAGTGCGCCGCCGGAATACGTACCGACCCGCCGCCGTCGCTGCCCAGTGCAATCGGGCAAAGCCGCGCCGCCACCGCCGCACCCGAACCGGCGCTGGACCCTCCTGGCGTCATGCTCAAATCCCAGGGATTCCGTGGCGACGGAAACAGCGGATTGTGCCCGACCCCGCTGTAGCCAAACTCCGGTGCGGTGGTTTTGCCAAGCAGAATGGCGTCGGCGGCCAGCAACCGTTCCACCGTGATGTCATCATCTTCCGGCACGAAATCTTTGTACGCCGCCGAACCGGAGGTGGTTCTGACGTTTGCGGTGCAGATTAAATCTTTCACCGCCAGCGGTACGCCTGCCAGCGCGCCCAGTGTTTCACCGCGTGCCCGTCGGGCATCCACGGCTCTGGCCTGTGCCATTGCCAGTTCAGGCGTCGGGGTACAAAAAGCCTGTATCGCCGGTTCCCGCTGTTCCATCCGTGCCAGCGCCGCCCCGGTCAGCTCATAAGCCGACACGTCCCCGCTGCGAATCAGAGCGGCCATCGTGGTGGCATCTTCGTCTAATAAGGAGTCAAACATGGGTTACCTCGCCAAAAGTGTACCTGTCAGCTAGTGCATGAAGCGTGCCAGTTAGCGGTGAATCATCCGGTCTGAAACGGGGATGCCAGATGGAATACGGGCTGGGATACAAGATCGAATTCTTATGATGCCAGGTGCAGGCGGCTGTTTATTTTTCCAGCACGATGATGGCGCAGGGCTGCGCGATAAGGGGGGCGTAATAGCTGAATGGTTAACGGGCTGGCTGAAGTCTGTTTTGACGTGTTCGATGGTCTGGAGTGCATGGGCGATTTCCGCCATATCAGCTTTGCAGGATTAGGCAGTGCTGTCGTTTCAAAAGCGTACTCCTGGCGTTAATGGCACACCATGAAAGCTTCTTTATAGGCGGTTTTGTTTTCCAGGCTGCATCAGGAGAGATCGTTGACCGCAATCGCCCGACACCCCTTGAGGAGATCTACGATGCTTTGCTTGGGTTAAAAAATGAACTACGCTACAATCGCCGGACAGGGTTGCCAAAGAAAGCGCCGCAACCTTTAATCCCGGACTGTTTCCGGGCTTATAAAGTAGTGACTACAGGGAGAGCTTGCTATGTCGTTTTACAATAAACACGATGAAACAACCCCTTTGGCTCCGGTCGAAACCAGGTATAAGGAGTTAAGGGCACTATTGATTGCTGAATGGCTGGCCAGACCCGATCTGCCCGCCATTAAAGCCCAGTTAGCTCAGAGGAAAAAACGCTCGTCGTCTGCCCTGTTACGCCGCAAGTTGAAAGAGCTGAATGCGCGCGAAATGCAGAAAGCTAAGATCAGCGCTTAACGCTTAAAGGCCCGATAACGGGCCTTTCGTATTTTTATCAGCTTCTGGCTCACTCGCAGACGGCTTTTCGCCACCCGCAACTCACCTGTTACTCCGGAAAATCCGTCTCCACTGACGTCTGTTTCCACGCTTCGATCTCAGCCAGCCGCTCTTTAAGCTTACTGGTCACGGCATCATGGCCCCAGGCGCCCATCACCAGATGGCGTGGCGGGTTGTCATGCTCAGTGATGGCGATCATTGCCGTGGCGGCTCGCGCCGGATCGCCCTTCTGAGTGCCGCTGTATTCGGCGGTGGCTTTCATCCGTGCGGCTGCAGTCTCTGCATAGTCTGGCAGCGTGCTCGGCGTCTGATGCAGTGAGCGTCCGGCCCAGTCGGTGCGGAACGGACCTGGCTCGACACAGGTAACGCGAATGCCCAGCGGTCCCGCTTCCAGCGCCAGCGAATCTGACCAGCCTTCCACCGCATGTTTGCTGGCAGAGTAGTAGCCTGAGCTGGCAAAACCAATTAAGCCTGCCACCGAGGTAATGTTGATGACGTGGCCGCTGCGCGCCTTTCTCATCGCGGGCAGCACGGCGCGGGTCAGTGCAAACAGGCCAAAGACGTTGGCATCAAACTGCGCGCGGATTTCGCTTTCCACACCCTCTTCCACCGAGCTCTGATAGCCGTAACCGGCGTTGTTGACCAGCACATCAATGGTGCCGAACGTGTCGAGTGCCGTTTTGACGGCCTGGTCGATGCTCGCCTGGTGGGTCACATCCAGCGCTACTGCCAGCGCGTTGTCGTGTCCCTCAACCAGATCGGCAATGGAAGAGGTATCACGTGCCGTCACGACGACCTTAAAACCACGCGCGATGGTCTGCTGCGCCAGTTCACGACCAAATCCGGTCGAACATCCCGATATTAACCAGACAGGGCTGGAGTGAGCAGTCATGGTAAGACTCCCGTTGATGATGATGAAGTGACTGGAGACCCGGACGCGAGTGCATCCGGGATTTAAGGTTAGCGAGGCGCGACCGCCCCACTTAGCCCTTAATGCTTTTTATTGAACAGCTGGCTGGCGGTGTCGCTGATGATCTGTGCCGCACCGCGATCGCCTTTCACCATCGACGCCATAAAGGCTTTCGCCTGTTTAAAGGTGATGTGCGGCGGTAACGGGGCAACTTCCGGATCGGTTTTCACCTCCAGCAATACCGGGCGATCGGCGCTGAGCGCACGCTGCCATGCCGCCGCCAGATCGTCAGGATTATCGACAAAAATACCGACCATTCCCAGCGACTGCGCAAACTCAGCATATTTCACATCCGGCAGTTGCTGCGAGGCGTCAAAGCGGGGATTCCCCTCCATGACCCGCTGCTCCCAGGTGACCTGATTGAGATCCTGGTTGTTGAACACGCAGACGATCAGGCGTGGATCGGCCCACTGCTGCCAGTATTTCTGGATGGTGATCAGCTCCGCCATGTTGTTCATCTGCATCGCACCGTCACCCACCAGCGCCACCACCGGTTTGTCGGGGTGGGCAAATTTTGCGGCAATCGCATAAGGCACCGCCGCGCCCATACAGGCCAGACCGCCGGAGAGCGAGGCGCGCTGACCCTGCTTAACCCGATAGTCGCGGGCGAACCAGTTGGCACAGGAACCGGAGTCCGAGGTGACAATGGCGTTATCCGGCAGTTGTGGCGACATCTCCCACACCACCCGCTGCGGGTTGACCGGATTAGCCGGTGCCATGGCGCGCTCTTCCATCAGCGTCCACCAGTCGCGCACCTGAAGCGCAATATCTTCCTGCCAGCTGCGATCCTCTTTGTGCTCCAGCAGCGGCAGCAGGGCGCGCAGGGTTTCAGCCGCATCGCCATGCAGGTTCACTTCGCTGGGATAGCGCAGGCCGAGCATGGCGGGATCGATGTCGATCTGCACCGCACGCGCCTTGCCCTCTTCCGGCAGGAATTCTGTCCACGGGAAGCCGCTGCCGATCATCAGCAGGGTGTCGCAGTTCTGCATTAAATCGGATGAGGGCTTCGTGCCCAGCAGGCCAATCGAACCGGTCACAAACGGCGCATCGTCCGGCAGCACATCTTTGCCCAGCAGCGCTTTTGCCACGCCCGCACCCAGCACATTGGCGACCTGTACCACCTCGACGGCGGCGTTACGTGCGCCTGCGCCAATCAGAATCGCCACTTTTTTGCCGGCGTTAAGCACCTCAGCGGCGCGTTGCAGATCCGCTTCATAAGGGATCACTTTGGGACGCTGATAGCCGCTGCCGGAATGGGTAAAACCGTGCAGATGCTGCGGCGGCTGCCACTCTTCATCCTGAATATCTTTAGGGATGATGATCACCGCCACGCCGTTTTGCGCTTTGGCGATGCGCACGCCCCGGTCGAGCAGATGGCGCACCTGGGTCGAAGTCGAGGCTTCCTGAACGAAGTTGGCAACGTCCGAGAAAATGCGATCCAGGTTCATCTCCTGCTGATAACTGGAGCCGCGCGCGGTCGCTTCCGCCTGTCCGGCAATCGCCAGCACCGGAGCATGATCCATTTTGGCGTCATAGAGTCCGGTCAGCAGATGGGTCGCGCCGGGCCCGCCGGTAGAGAGGCAGACGCCCAGCTCACCGGTGAATTTGGCGTGTCCGGCCGCCATAAAGGCCGCCATCTCTTCGTGGCGTACCTGAATAAATTCGATGCCGTCGCCTTTGGCGTTAGCACGCTGAATGGCACCCAGCACCCCGTTGATGCCATCTCCCGGATAGCCGTAGATGCGTGTGACGCCCCACTCTTTCAAGCGCTGGACAAAAAAATCACTGGTTTTCATGCTCATCGTCGCGTTTCCCCTTGTAGTCCATGCAGACTTAAAGCGTAGTAGACGATGAGCAATCGCCGTTAATTGTTCGCCATTGCCGGGTATCGCTGACGCAAATCACTGAATATTTGTGCCATATCCGCCGTTTCGCCTATCTCTGCCACTACCCGGAATACCTGGGTTTTCAGGAAGTGACGCCAGCTCACCGGCGCGCTTGCCAGAAAGGCGGTCAGTAACTGATAACGCTGTGGCGTCCAGAGCGTTTCGAAGCGACTCCGTGCTTCGCCGTGCTCAAAATGGTGCGCAGCCTGCTGCGGCATCGTGGTGCGCAGGTGCTCCGTTGCTGCCCGATCCACGTGGTGATCAACCACCACCACGCCATACTGCGTCCTGGCTGCCGCGACGCTGAGATAACCGCAGCGCACATCCTGCATCACCGCATCGGCATCGCGCTGTGCCGGCAGGCCATAACCGCCCGCGCCGGGCCCGCGCACTTCAACCACATCACCCGGCAGGCATTGGATCACATCAGTGTTGCCGTGATTGATGACCTCACCGTCGCGCCGGGTACGGAAGTAAGAGAGCGCCCCACTCTGGCCGCCGACGACGCCCGCCGAGGCAAACACCGATCGGTTACGGTTGCGCGCGGTAATGGTGGTATTGGGCGAGAAAATCTCAAATGCCATTTCGGTGGCTAAACCGCCGCGATAGCGACCGGCTCCGGCGCTGTCCTGGGCCAGTCCGTAGCGATGAAAGCGGATCGGCACTTCCGCTTCGTTGATCTCAATTGGGGTGTTTTTCAGAAAGGCTGAAAGACCGCCGGAGCCGTCAGGCCCGTCGTGACGCGGCGTGCCGCCCGCGCCGCCGCCCACCGGACCCAGCGAGGCAACCACGCTGCGATTCTGCGTCTGGGTACGGATGTTCATGATTGAGTTGCCGCCCGGTGAATTCGCGGGCAAACGCTCCGGCATCGCCAGCGAGAAGACGCCGATAGTGGCAATCTGCGACAGTGCACAGGTCAGCGAGCGCATCCCTACCGCTGCGGGCGCTTCACAGTTCATGACCGTTCCAGGCGGCAGGATTGCCCGGGTGGGTCGCAGCGTACCGGCGTTAAGCAGCAGTGAGCGGTCCAGCGTAGAGAGCACATAGGTAACACCCACCAGCGCCAGCGGATGCCGCTCACGTCCGCCAGTCGGCATATTCAGCGACGAGGCCAGTTGCGGATCGCTGCCGGTGTAGTCCAGCTCCAGCTGATCGCCCTGCACCCGCAGAGTAATGGCGATACGGCAGGGATAACCGCCCTCGCCATCTTCATCGGCGTAGTCGGCATAGAAGTATTCCCCGTCGGGAATGGTTTTGATAATGCTGCGCGCCTGCGCTTCGGCGTAATCGAGAATGCCCTCAATGCCCTGCAAAAAATCGGCGATGCCAAAGCGGGCAATAATGTCGTGGATTTTACGCTCGCCGACGTTCACAGACGCCAGCTGGGCTTTGAAATCGCCCCAGTTCTGATCCGGCACCCGCACATTGAGCCGCATGATGCTGGCGACCTCTTCGTTGAGCTGACCCTGCCGCATGATCTTCAGCGGCGGGATGCGAATCCCCTCCTGCACGATATCGGTCAGCGAGCGCGACAGCGAGGCAGGCACCGCGCCGCCGACGTCGGTGTTATGAATGTGGCCCACCACGAAGCAGACAATTTCACCCTGGTGGAACACCGGTTTCCAGATGTGGATATCGGGCGAGTGGGTCGCCACATTGCCGGCGTAGGCGTCGTTGGTAATGCAGATGTCGCCGTCAGCGTACTCTTCAATCAGCGCCAGTACCGGCGCATAGTCGATGCCGCTGTACCAGGGCGCGCCAAAGCTGCGCGGCGAGGCGAACGCCAGGCCGCTGCGGCTGACAATCTGACAGGAGAAATCTTCCGTCTCTTTCACAAAGGTGGAGTGCGCCGTGCGCATCAGGGTAAAGGCCATCGCATCGGCAGCCGCGGCGCAGTAGTTCGCCAGGATCTGTAAGTTACGTCCATCAATCGCCATGTTATGCCTCGTTCGCCGTGATCAGCAGATTACCGAATGAATCGACCGTGACGCCCATGCCGGGCGGCACGCAGGTGGTGCAGTCATCCTGGGCGATGATGACCGGGCCACTGAGCTGATGGCCGGCACGCAGCACCGAACGCAGCACTAAATCAACCTGATGCCAGCCGCCGTCGATCCACGCCCTGGTCTGTTTCAGTACCGGCACCGGTTCCGTGGCCGGAGCCAGTGGGTTAATCACCGGTTTCGGCGTCGGTGATGCAATCACCAGCCGCAGGTTGATCAACTGCACCGGCGCCTGCGGGTCACAGTGACCAAACAGCTGCTGGTGCTGGCGATCAAAGGCGTCATGCAGCGCAGTGAAATCCGCCTGCGCCAGCCAGTTCGTCTCCAGCGGTACATCGATCTCAAACGACTGACCGCGATAGCGCATATCCGCGCTGAACTGCAGGCTGTAAGGCATATCGCTGCCGTGCTCCTGGGCCAGCCAGCCACAGGCGCGCTGCTGTAATGCTTCGGCTTCACTGGCCAGGGTGTCGGCCAGGGCGGGTGTCAGATCGCCGTAGAGCGTGCGGATAAAATCGTTGCGGATATCTGCTACCAGCCCGCCCAGCGCGGACAGCACGCCCGGCGTCGGCGGCACAATCACCCCTTTCATATTCAGTTCGCGGGCCAGAAAACAGCCCATCATCGGACCTGCTCCGCCAAAGGCGAGGAACCAGAATTCACGCGGATCGAGTCCAAAGCGCGACAGCAGCCCGCTGGTGTCGCTGTACATGCTGGAGATCGCCAGCTGGATGGCGGTTTCTGCCGTTTCCTGCACCGTGACGCCAAGCGCATCCGCCAGCGGCTGCCAGGCCGCGCAGGCGGCGTCCACATCAACAGTGACGGCGTTATAACCCAGCGCGCCATGGCCCATCATGCCGCAGGCGGCGAACGCATCGGTGGCGGTGGGTTGCGTGCCGCCGCGCTGGAAGCAGACCGGGCCAGGCAGCGATCCGGCACTGTCCGGGCCCATCTGCAGCACGCCCTGACCATCGATCCACGCCAGCGAGCCGCCGCCCTGACCCACCGAAGTGACGGCGACAGAAGGAATAAAGATCGGGAAATCCCCGATGATTTCGCCGTTGCCCTGCGCCACTTTGCCGTCGATGATCACCGCCACGTCGGCGCTGGTGCCACCGATATCCAGGCTGAGGATTTTGTCAAAACCGCAGGCGCTGGCGAGATAGCTGGCACCAATCACCCCGGATGCGGTGCCGGAGAGCACCATCTGCACGCATTCGCGTTTCGCCTGATCGACGCCCATCACCCCGCCGTTGGATTTGGTGATGCGCGGCGGCGGCCTGACGCCGAGCCGTTGCAGCGCCTGCTCAAAGGATTCCAGGTAGTGGATCACCATCGGCTGCACATAGGCATTAATGGTGGCGGTAATGGTGCGTTCATATTCACGGATGATCGGCCAGATGTCAGCGGAACAGGAGGTCAGCAGCTCGGGTGCCACCTCGTCGATAATCGCCTTCACCGCCGCTTCATTGTGCCGGTTGCGATAGCTGTGCAGCAGCGACACCACAATGCCCTGACAGCCTGCCGCGCGTGCCTGAGCGATTGCGTCGAGCACGCTCTGGCGATCAGGCGCGTGCAGCACGTTGCCGTGCGCGTCACTGCGTTCACGGATGGCAAACACCCGATCGCGGGTGATTAGCGGAGCAGGACGCCGGGAGAAAAGATCGTGAATATGCGGGATTTTAAGCCGGGCCAGCTCCAGGACATCGCAGAAGCCCTCCGTGGCGAACAGTGCCAGCCGCACGCCACGCCGCTGGATCACCGCGTTAATGCCTACCGTGGTGCCGTGGGTGAAGTAGCCAATCTCAGCGGGGTCAATGCCCTGATTCTGCTGAAACTGCGCCAGTCCGGTAACGATTTCGCTGCCTGGCTGATCCGGTCGCGACAGGACTTTCAGGGTGTGAATCTGGTTCGTTTGCTGATCGAGCACGGCGAAATCGGTAAAGGATCCACCAATATCCACGCCAACGCGGTATCGCATATCGGGGTAACTCCAGTGTCAGGAAGGGGGAAATTCCATCAGCGCCTCGGGATGCTGCACCACACGCCAGCCGAGCCGCTGATAGACCTGATGGGCATCCTGGGTTGAGAGCATCCAGCGATGCACCGTTTGCAGCTCCGGGTGTTCACGGACGCAGGTTGCCAGCCAGCTGCCCAGCCCGTGACCGCGCCAGTTTTCATCAATCATTACGTCACACAGCCAGCCAAACCGGGTGTAGTCAGTAATCAGTCGGGCAAAGCCAATCTGGCTCTGCTGGTGATAGAGGCCAAACGGCAGCGAACCGGCAATCGCCCGCACGGTTTTGGCCAGCGGCTGGCCTTTGGCCCAGTAGGATTTCTCCGCCAGCTGGATGTGGATCCACGCCAGGTCGAGCCGCTGGCGGCTGGTGGAGACAGTGAACGCCTCGCGCTGCCACTGCTGGTCAGCAATCTGCAATGAGTCCATGACAACTCCTTGTATCGGTTGAAAACAGTGTAAAAGGGTTCGCCCAACGGTTGAGGCTGTAGCGCGCCACAGAACCGGCTGTTGCGACTGAATTTTGCGTCATGAAGAAATTTTATGCTGAGGGGGGCGTCTGGCACATTAACGGGAGAAGTGAAGCGGATGGGCGAACAAAAGTGCTGCTGGGGTGAATCGCGAAAGAGTAAGCAGAAACAAGGCAGGTGACGGCCCTCTCTCCACCGGTAAACATGGCGAGGGCGACGCCTGGCCGCCCGCTACACGCCGAACTCCACCGAATTGTGCTTGCCGATCAGCGATCGCAACGGCACGCTGCTTTTCATGATCGGGGATTTGATCACGATATAGCTGAAGTACTTATCGATGCCGATCTGAGCGTCGAGCATCTTCTCAATCACTTCCTGGTAATGTTCAATGCTGCGGGTAATAAAGCGCAGCAAATAGTCATAGCCGCCGGTAATCAGATGGCACTCCATCAGCTCATCGACGTCGCGCATCGCACTTTCAAATTTCATAAAGTCTTCGCGGCGATGGCCTGACAGGGTGACTTCGGTAAAGACCGTCACCGAATCGGTAATGCGGGTGAGATTAATGTGCGCTTCATAACCGGTGATAAAACCGGCCTGTTCCAGACGTTTGACCCGTTGCAGACAGGGACTGGGCGAAAGGCCTACGGCGTCGGCGAGGTTAACGTTGCTGATACGGCCATCTTTCTGGAGTTGCACCAGGATGTTGATGTCGATGCGGTCGAGTTTCATTAAGCCGTTCATAGCACCCCCCCTCATTGTCAGAGTCTGTCCCACCAGGCGTCATTGTTGCAGGCAGTCTGGAGACGGACAGCGCGGAACAACCGGTGCGTACATGGCGTACGTGAGGATTGTAAGCACTGACCAGGTTCAGACTGACAAATGAAATAGCCTGATGGGATAGACGCTTAATTAAATGTGCAGAACCTCCCGAAGGTATATCACGCTTTACCGTAAACGCGCCAGCGCTTCGCAGTGGTTATACCAGCGGGAGATTTTCAAATTACTTTAACAATATCAATGAGGAATCGCACTTTACCCCAACCGGCCTGTGGCGCGGGCCAGCGCAATATCGAAGATATGCAGAGCCTCTTCAAGCTGTGAGTCGGTGGTGACCAGCGGCGCCAGGAAACGGATGGTGTTGCGATGCAGGCCGCATTTGATCAGCAGCAATCCCTCCTGACAGGCGCTGTCGAGGATCTTCTGGGTTAAGGCCGCATCCGGGCGACCGGTTTCGAAATCGAGGATCTCCACCGCCTGCATAAAGCCCACGCCGCGGACGTCACCGATGCAGGCATATTTATCCGCCAGCTGCCGCAGTCGTGCATTGAGTTGCTCACCAAGCTGGCAGGAGCGCTGCAACAGGTTTTCCTGCTCAAACAGATCCAGTACCGCCAGCGCCGCCGCACAGGCCAGTGCGTTGCCGCCATAAGTACCGCCTAAACCGCCAGGCGTCGGTGCATCCATGATCTCCGCACGCCCCACCACACCGGAAATCGGCAGACCGCCGCCCAGGCTTTTCGCCAGCGTGACTAAATCGGGTTTGATACCCAGTTGCTGGAAGGCGAACATCGTGCCGGTACGCCCGAAGCCGGACTGGATTTCATCACAAATCAGCAGAATACCGTGCTGGCTGGTGATGCGACGCAGCGCCTGCATAAATGCCGGGCCAGCGGGCAGGAAGCCGCCGTCACCCTGAACCGGCTCAATGATAATCGCCGCGACCCGCTCCGGCAGGATCTGCACCGCAAACAGCTGATCCAGCGCTTTCAGGCAGTCCGCTTCAGTAATACCGTGCAGCGGGTTCGGGAAGGGCAGACGGTAAATATCGCCGGGGAACGGGCCAAAATTCTGTTTGTAAGGCGCGGACATGCCGGTCAGGGTGATACCCAGCAGGGTGCGGCCATGAAACGCACCATCAAAAGCGATAATGCCAGAGCGCTGGGTGTGTGAGCGGGCAATCTTCACCGCATTTTCCACCGCTTCGGCGCCGCTGGTAAAGAAGACGCTTTTGTACGCCTCATCGCCGCCCACCAGTTTGTTCAGCCGCTGCGCCAGCTCGATGTAGCCCGGATAGGCCACCACCTGAAAGCAGGCATGAGACACCAGACCGAGCTGGCGGGTCACCGCATTGACCACCGCCGGGTGATTGTGGCCGACATTCAGCACCCCGATGCCGCCGACAAAGTCGAGATAGCGATTGCCCTCCACGTCCCACACTTCACTGCCTCTGGCGCGTTCGATCACCAGCGGATGGGCGGTAACTACGCCGCGCGGCACGTTCTGCTCGCGTGCATCCAGTAACAGGCTGTTATCGGAGTATGCTTGCTGCTCTGCCATGACATTCTGCATTTTAAACCCTCATCCACGTAACGTTCGGTTGGCTCAAGTATCGCAACCCGCTGGTTTGTCACGCTGCCGTAATTCCCCAGACAGCGGCATTTCCTGTCAAAATCCTGCGGCATTCAGCAGGGAAATTTCTCTGCCAGCGCCTGACGAATCAGCGTGACAAAAACGTTAACGCCATGCGGGATCAGCGCATCGTTGAAGTCGTATGCAGCATGATGCAGCGGCTTGCAGGGTGCCGATCCCAGCCACAGATAGGCACCGGGCCGCGCCTGCAGCATAAAAGCAAAATCTTCTGAGGTAAGTGCGGGCTGGGGCGCGGCCTCAGCCGTAATGCCCGCCTGCGTCAGCGCCTGCAGGCAAAACTGCGCTTCAGCATTACTGTTCAGGGTCGCCGGGTAGTAGCGCAGATAGCTGACCTCTGCGTGCAAACCGTGGGCGGCGGTGATGTGCTCCGCCATCTGACGCAGTCGTGCTTCAATCGTCGCCTGCGCTGCCGGGCTGAAAGTGCGCACCGTGCCGGTGATGTTCGCCTCCGCCGGGATCATGTTGTGCGAAAAGCCGCCCTGCATCCGGGTGACGGTGAGCAGCGCCGTTTCGCACGGATCCAGGGCGCGCGAGACCAGAGTATTCAGCTGCACCACCAGCTCGCTGGTCGCCAGCAGAGTATCGCGCGTCAGATGCGGCTGCGCGGCATGACCGCCTCCGCCCAGTACCCGGATATCAAAACGGTCAGCCGCTGCCATGATCGCGCCAGGGCGGGTCTGTACCTGGCCGAGCGGCAGTTCAGGCCAGTTGTGGATGGCGTAGACCGCCTCACAGGGAAAACGGCTGAAGAGGCCATCGTCAATCATCGCCTTTGCGCCCGCCAGCCCCTCTTCGGCGGGCTGGAAGATAAAGCAGACGCTGCCATCAAAGCTGACGTCGCGCGCCAGTTTTTCTGCGGCTCCCAGCAGCATCACGGTGTGACCATCGTGGCCGCAGGCGTGGCTCACCTGCTCCGCGCGGCTTTGCCAGTCGGTGCCGCTCTGATCCTGCATCGGCAGCGCATCCATATCAGCCCGCAGGCCAATCATGCATTCACTGCTGCCCTTTTTCAGTATCCCGACCACGCCGGTTTTACCGATGCCGCGATGCACCTCAATGCCCAGCTGTTGCAGAAAGTTCGCCACGATGTCGCTGGTGCGCTGCTCCTGAAAGCCCAGTTCCGGGTGCGCATGCAGGTCGCGGCGCAATGCCACCAGATGTTCCATCTTAATATCCTCGCGAACGATCAATCTCACCGTACAGCGGCTCGCCACGCTGATGGCGCCGCAGGTTTTCCAGCAGTGCCGCAATGGCGCTCTCATTCTGCGTCTGGCTGGCGATGTGGGGTGTGAGCCAGATGGCGGGATGGTGCCAGAAGGGATGACCCGCCGGTAACGGCTCCGGGTCGGTCACATCTATCACGGCGGCACGGAGCTGACCGCTCTCCAGCGCCTGCAGCAGATCGTCCTGATTCAGCTGGGGGCCGCGCCCGGCCTGCACCAGCGCCGCACCCTGTGGTAGCTGATTAAACAGGGTTCGGTTAAGCAAACCCTGTGTGGTGTCAGTCAGCGGCAGCAGGCAGACCAGAATCTCGCTGTGCGCCAGAAACGCCCCGAGCTGATCGTCACCGTGCCAGCAGCGGACGCCGGGAATCTGGCGCGGTGTGCGGCTCCAGCCAGCGCAGTCAAAGCCCAGCGCCACCAGCTGTTGCAGTGCGGCCTGGCCCAGTTCGCCCAGCCCCATGACGCCTACCCGACGCTGCGCGGCAGGTAATACCGCGTGTGCCAGCCACTGCTGCTGGCGTTGCTGATGAAAATAGCGCGGCATGTCGCGATGCAGGCCGAGTACCGCGAAGGTGACATACTCCACCATGCCCTGGGTCAGGCCTGGCTCGATCATTCTGATCACCGGCAGGTCGGGCGGCAGCGCGCCAAGGTCAAACTGATCGGCCCCGGCACCCACGGAGAACAACAGTTTCAGCCGGGGGAAAAGCACTGTGATGTCAGCCGGTGGCTGCCAGGCGACCAGCGCCTCAACCTGCTCTGGATCGCCGGTCTCAGGCCAGATATGCAGCTGAATGTCAGGCGCATGCGCTGCCAGCCAGCGCTGCCAGATCCGGCCACGTTCCGGCTCCGATTTATAGACGATATGCATCAGGCCATCGCCTGCGTCATCAGTCCAAACGCCTGCATACCCTGCGGTGTCCAGGGCGTGCCGCGCACCATAGTCGCAGGCGCATCGACCTGAGGGATGCCGAGGCTCTGTAGCCAGGCGGCCATCGGCAGCGCGGCATCGGTGTCGATGCGGAGAAACTCCCCCCTGCAGCGTCTGCATCAATTTGGCGACCAGTGCCTGCGCTACCGCGAAGTCTCCCGCGATGATCGGGCCTATCGCCCAGCCGTGACCAAAGCGGCGCAGGCTGGCGAAGCCCTGAATTTGCTGATGATCATCCTGCAACAGCACCGTCTGGCAGTCGCGCAGCAGGTGGTCGAACAGTGCCGGACGAAGCATACCGTGCGCCTGCTGATCCAGCGTCACCAGTGTGGCGTGATCGGCCAGTGTTGCCGGACGCAGCTGCAGTCCCGCCGGGATCACGACGTCTGGAAGGGTGGTCACTTCGCGGGTCTGGTGCTGGCGAATCTCACCGCAACTGACAAACCCGAGTTTTTCATACAATCCTTTGCCCATTTCGGTGGCGTGCAAACGCACGTTATAGTCAGGCAATTTTTCCAGCTGCGCCAGCATCAGCTGTTTGCCCAGGCCACGCCCCTGCTGCTGGTTATCGACGATTACCAGTCCCAGCGTGGCGGCGCGCTCGCCCCAGCGCCAGAGCACCGCGCTCGCTATCAGCTTGCCCTGCTCTTCAATCACCGTACCCTCGCCCAGCTGCAGCGCCAGCGCCCAGTCTTCACGTCGGTGGGGCCATTTCAGTGCCTGCGTTAAGGTGAAACAGGGGTCGATATCGTCCGGCGTCATTGCGCGTATTTTCAGGCTCATTGCAGGTCTCCTTACATCATGCCTGGCGTTTCAAGTCCGCTGCCGTCAACCAGACGGCTGTAGCGATAAGGGGTGGGATCTACGACTGGCGTGGCTTCGGTCGCCAGATCGGCTGCCAGTCGTCCGGCACCCGGTCCGATACCGAAGCCATGGGCGCTGTAGCCCGCCGAGAGCACCAGCCCCGGCAGTTTCGCCACGGTGGAGATCACCGGAATCGCGTCCGGGGTGCTGTCAATCATGCCGCCCCAGGACTGCGCCAGCCGCAGGTTCGCCAGCGCCGGATATTCACGCCGCATCGCCGCCAGCCCCTCTTCCACGATCTTTGCATCGGCTGCCGGATCGAGTATGCGCATGCGCTCAAACGGCGACTCGCGGTCAAATGCCCAGCCACCCATCGCTTCCGGGCCATTGAAGAACGGCGACAGGCCAAGATTCAGGGTGAGATTCTTGCGGCGACTTTTAAAGGTCGGATAGAACTGGCGGGCATAGCGCAGCCCCTGCGCGCCAGGTTCCAGACGCCCGCGACCCGAGACGGAGACGGTGTAACTGCCGTCCATCTGTGGCCGACAGGCAAAGCCAGGTGTGTAGAGTGGCATGGCAATCGCCTGCTCAATGGGCTGCGTGCGGAAGGCGGTACCAATCACGTTGCCCAGCGGCAGATCGATACCGTGACGACGGCAAAACATGGAGGTCCAGGCCCCGGCGGCACAGATCACCCGACTGGTTTTGATCAGGCCGCGCTCGGTCCAGACGCCGCTGACCCGTCCGGCGGCGATATCCAGCCCGCGCACCGCGCATTGCTGAAACAGCAGCGCCCCTTTTTTCAGCGCGCCCGCCACCAGCCCGGGCGCGGCCAGCCGTGGTTCGGCGTGACCGTCGGTAGGCGCTGAGAGACCGCCCCGCCAGCTTGTGGTGCTGCCGGGCGTCATCGCTTTGGCCTGCTCCGCCGTGAGGATCGAACTGCGCACGCCATAGCCTTTTGCCATCTGGATCCACTTATCCCAGGCCGCGATGTCCGACTCTTCCTGCGTGGCGTAGACCAGCCCACTGCGGCGGAAACCCAGCTCTTCGCCGGTTTCATCGTTAAGCTCACCCCAGCGTTGCAGCGCATAAATAATCAGCGGCAATTCACGTTCATCACGGTTCTGCTGGCGACACCAGCCCCAGTTACGGCTCGACTGCTCCGCTCCTACCAGGCCTTTTTCGATTAGCACGACCTTCAGTCCCTGCTTCGCCAGCTCCCAGGTGGCGGCGGCTCCGGCGATACCGGCGCCAATCACCACTACATCGGCGGAATCAGGAAAATTCGCACTGTCCTGTACATAACGAATCGGTGCAGGCATAACAAGACTACCTCTGTTGTCAGTATCTGATCAGCGCAAAGCGATATCACCGCTGTGTGCTGACCCGCGCCGCCCGCGCATTACATCAGTGCTGTGCAGGCGGATTAATCAGGGTGCCCGTTGCTTCAGGCAACTCACTCTGCTTTTAAAATCTCTTCATGCTCATCCAGCCAGCCCTGACGCAACTCCGGCACCGCGCGTTTCAGCCGCTCGAAATACAATTCGCTGGTCGGCTTGTCGTAGTCGCTGCGCGCCAGCTGGGTGACGATGCGACCGCTCTTCATCACCACGATTTCATCACACACCGCGCGTACCGCATGCATGTCGTGGCTGATGAAGATCACCGAGAGTCCCAGTTCGCGCCGCAGTTCGCTGATTAAGTCGAGAACGGCGGCGGCAACCACTGTATCCAGCGCCGAGGTCACTTCATCACACAGAATCAGATCCGGCTCAGCCGCCAGTGCGCGCGCCAGATTGACGCGCTGCTTCTGCCCGCCGGAGAGCGCCCAGGGACGCCGCCACAGCACGCTGCGCGGGAGCTGCACCAGATCCAGCAGCTGATAAAGCCGCTGCTGTCGGGCCGCACCGTTCAGACCGTGAAACAGCGTCAACGGACGCGACAGGATGCGTTCAACGCTGTGGGCCGGGTTCAGCGCGGTGTCTGCCATCTGGAACACATACTGAATGCGGCGCAGCTCATTGTCAGGCCGTTTTTGCATATCGCCCGAGATGTAGTGGCCGTTAAACAGAATATGGCCGTGGCTTGGAGCGTTGAGTCCGGCAATGGCATGCGCCAGAGTGGTTTTGCCTGAGCCTGACTCACCAATGATGCCAATCGCCTGCCCTTTCCACAGCCTGAGGTTGATATCCTCCAGAATGCGTATTTTCGGGTAGCCATCGCTGCCGCGCGGACCATAACCTGCGCTGAGGTCGCGCACCTCAAGCAGCGGCTGAATATCGGCGGCAACCGGGCACCAGTTGCTGGGCCGCTCTTTCTGCCGTGCCGCCTCCATCAGTAAACGGGTGTACTCCGCCTGCGGTGCGCCGATCAGATGCGCGGTGCTGCCATACTCCGCCATTCTGCCGCGCAGCAGCACCAGTATCCGGTCTGCCATCTGCGCCACCACGGCTAAATCGTGACTGACGTAAATCGCCGTGACGCCGCGCTGCACCACCACGCGGCGAAACGCCTTCAGCACTTCCACCTGCGTGGTCACATCCAGCGCGGTAGTAGGTTCATCAAGGATTACCACGTCAGGATCGCCAATCAGCGCCATCGCCGTCATCAGACGCTGTAACTGACCACCCGACACCTGGTGCGGGAAGCGGTCGCCAATGGTCTCGGGGTTGGGCAGCGCCAGTTCGCGGAACAGCTCAATCGCTTTGGCTTTTGCCGCTTTGCGGGTCAGGGTGCCGTGGATAACCACCGGCTCAATCACCTGGTCGAGGATCTTCATGCCCGGATTAAACGACGCTGCCGCGCTCTGGGCGATATAAGCGACTTTGTTGCCGCGAAAGGCGCGCAGCTGCCCTGGCGTCAGGCTGTTAACGTCGGTGCCGGCAACGTGAATGTTGCCGTCGGCGATGCGGCAGCCGCTGCGGGCGTAACCCATCAGCGCCATCGCGATAGTGGTTTTACCTGAGCCGGATTCGCCAATCAGCGCCAGCACTTCGCCCTTCTGCACGGTAAAGTGAATGTCGGAAACCAGGTCGATCTCTTCGCCGCGATCGGTCTGCGCAGTGACGCGCAGTTTATCCACCGAAATCACCGGCATGGCGGTATGTGGTGTCACGTTCATGCTCCCTCCTTCGCCAGCGTCATCGGACGCATCGCCTGCAGGCTGTCAATAAACAGGTTGGCGCCAATGGTCAGGCTGGCAATCGCCAGCGCGGGCATCAGCACCGCAGGCGAGCCGTCAAACAGCCCCTGCATATTTTCACGCACCAGCGTGCCCCAGTCGGCGTAGGGCGGCTGAACACCCAGACCGAGGAAGCTAAGGCCGCTCAGCAGCAGCACGATGTAGACAAAGCGCAGACCAAAGTCAGTCAGCATCGGGTGCACCATATTGGGCAGGATATCGTGAATGGCGATATACCAGCGGCTTTCGCCCCGCAGCCGTGACGCCCGGACGTAATCCATGCTGCGCAGCGAGCTGGCCATGGCAAACGCGATACGAAATGCGCCCGGCCAGTAGGTGAAGACCGCCGTCAGGATCAGCATCGGCAGCGAGGAGCCAAATACCGCGACTATCATCAGCGACAGCACTTTGCCCGGCAGCACCAGCAGCGCGTCGTTGACGCGGCCCAGTACTTCCTCCAGCCAGCGCCCCGCCACCGCTGCCAGCAACGCCAGCAGCGTGCCGATCAGGCTGGCCAGCAGCGCCGCACTCAGCGCCAGACCGATAGAGAACTTCGCGCCATAGAGAATGCGGCTCAGCATGTCGCGCCCAAGGTAGTCGGTGCCCAGCAGGTTATCGGACGTCAGGCCGCCCATCAGCGGGCCGCCGCCGATGTCATCAATGCTGTGCGGGGCCAGCGGGGTGCCGAATACCGCCATCAGCAGCCAGAACAACGACATTATCAGACCCAGCCGTCCCGACCAGGAGAGCGACTGTAAGAAACGCCAGGGCAACGAGAGAATATTCATGCGCTTCTCCATTTCGGGTTAAAGGCGATAGTCAGAATGTCTGCCGCCAGCAGCAGGACCAGGTAGCAGGCGGCGAACAGCATCACGCAGAGCTGCACCACCGGCAGATCGCGATTACTGACCGCATCCACCAGCTGGCTGGCGAGACCGGGATAGCTGAAGATGGTTTCGATGATGATCACCCCGCCAAACAGATAGGAGAGGCTGAGTGAAATGGCATTGGCGATGGGGCCGACCGCGTTAGGCAGTGCGTGACGCAGTACCGCTCTCAGCGGTGAAACCCCTTTCAGCAGCGCCATCTCCAGATAAGGACTGTCGAGCTGGTTGATAATGGCTGCCCGCGTCATACGTGCCATCTGCGCCACCAGCACGCAGCAGAGAGTCAGCACCGGCAGCGCATAGGCTTTGAGGTAACTCAGCAGGTCGCTATCCGGGCTGCCAAACGACATCGCCGAGACCCAGTGCAGCTTGACGGCAAAAATCAGCACCGCCACCGTCGCCACCAGAAACTCCGGCACGGCAACCGTCGCCATGGTGCCGATGACCAGCGCCCGATCGAGCCGGGAACCGCGATTCATCGCCGCAATAATGCCGATAATCAGCGCCAGCGGCACGCAGATCAGCGTGGTGATACCCGCCAGTTCAAAGGTGGCGGGAATGCGCTGCGCCACCAGCTGCGAGACCGGCAAATGGCTGGCAAACGAGGTGCCAAAGTCGCCCTGCACCATGCCTGTCAGCCAGTGGAAGTAGCGCATCAGCAAAGGCTGATCGAGACCCAGCTGCTGCCGTAACGCCGCCACCGTTTCCGGCGTGGCGTTCTGGCCGAGGATCATCTGCGCTGCGTCGCCCGGCAGCAGGCTGGTGATGAAAAACACCACCGCCGAGACGATAAGCAAAGTCAGGATGCCGGCACCAATTCGCCGGGCAATCAGGAACAGCATGTATCGGTTCATCGGCGTACTCCTTCCTCAAATAACGTATCAGGCGCTCAGCCACGCAAATTCATGGAAGCGATAGCCCATCATCATGCCTGACGGCCAGGCCTCCACCCCTTTGACCTTTTTGTTGTAGCCATCTGTGGAGCTGATAAAGGTCGGGATAAGGGTGCCGCAGTGGTCATAAATCAACTTCTGCATGTCGCCATACATCTGCTTGCGTTTCGCCTGATCGCGCTCACCGCGTGCCGCGACCACCAGTTGATCAAACTGAGGATTTTTCCAGCCCGATTCGTTATTCGGTGCGGTAGAGAGATAAAACTGTGAGAAGAGCATGTCGAGCGTCGGACGCGGGTTTATCGAGCCATATCCCACCGGATCTTTCATCCAGTGCGAAGACCAGTAACCGTCATACGGCACACGTCGCACTTTGATGTTCAGCCCTGCCCCGCGCGCCATCTGCTGGATCATCTGACCGCCTTCATTTGCCCCTTCGATATTCGGCGTGGTGATGATCTCCACCGTGGAGCCCGCCATGCCCGCTTTTTTGATGTGGAACTTCGCTTTTTCAATGTCCAGCGCACGCGGTTTGAGATCGGCGTTATAGAGCGGATGCCACGGCGGCACCGGGGTGTCATTACTGACGTCGCCGTAACCCTGCAGCACCGTTTTCACCAGCATTTCACGTGGCTGCAGATATTTCATCGCCAGCACGAAATCTTCGTTGTTACCCGGCTTCACATCGGTGCGGATAATCAGGTTGGTGTACATGCCCGATTTACTCTCCAGCACGCCAAATTCGCTGCTGGCTTTGATGCGCTTGCAGTCGGCAGCGGTCAGCGTGGAGACCATCTGCAGATCGCCCGACATCAGGGCATTAACGCGCGCTGCGCCGTCGGTGACGCCAATCAGCTCTACCTCATCCAGATGTGGCAGACCAGGTTTGTAGTAGTTGGGGTTTTTGGTGCCGATGGTGCGCGTACCCGGCATAAATGTTTTGCAGACAAACGGACCGGTGCCGATGCCTTTGCTGAAATCTTTGGTGCCGTCCGGCACGATCAGAAACGGCGGTGTCGCCAGCATATAAGGGACGTCGAAGTTAGCGCTGCTCAGCTCCAGCTGCACCTCGTTATCATTGACCGCGCTGAAGGTTTTAAACTGATCGGCCAGCTTAAAGGCGATAGAGGCGATGGCCGGATCTTTGTGACGGCTGAGCGAGTAGATGACATCTTTGGCGGTCAGCGGTTTGCCATCATGGAAAGTGACCCCCCTTACGCAGTTTGATATGCCAGGTAATGCCGTCGCTGGATTCCAGCGATTCGGCCAGCGCCGGTTGCGCCATCAGGTTTTTATCCAGCTCGGTCAGGCCGCTGTAGAACATGAACTGGCGGGTGTAATCCGCACTGTTGTTACTTTTGGCCGGATCAAGTGTATCGGTGGCCGAGGCATTCGACATCGCCGCCCGCAGTTTACCGCCCCTGACCGGCTTGTCATCCGCCAGTGCCGCTCCTGAAAAAGTGATCAGGCCGCTGCTCATCACCGCACCGGCTGAGAGCATTTTCATCAGACTGCGACGTGAAAGTGAGCCTTCTGTGATCATGCGCGTCAGTGCCGGATTTACCGCATCAGCGTCGTTATTATCAAATTTACTCATCTCTGTACCCTCAATAGTCAGGCGAACCGGGGATCATGTTCTGGCGGTGCTGATAACCTGGCGGTCAGCACCCGACGGGACGTTATGAAAGGCGATCCTTTGCTTTGTAATAGAGTCCTGCGAGCGGTAAAAACCATGGCTTGCCGTGATAGCCGGGCAGCGCGGGCCATGTGTCGCGCTGCCAGGGATTTTCAGTGCGCTTTTCAGCCAGCAGACTGGCCATGACGCGTCCCATCCACACCGACATCTGGGTACCGTGACCGCTGTAGCCCAGCGAATAGAAGAGGCCATCCTGTTCACCCGCGTGCGGCAGACGGTCGGCCGTCATATCAACCATACCGCCCCAGCAGTAATCCACCTGCGACTGGCCAAGCTGTGGCAGCATCTGCGTCATCGCCCGGCGCAGGATCTCGCCGCTACGCGAATCTGACGTCGGGTTGCTGACGGCAAACCGCGCCCGCCCGCCAAACACCAAACGGCGATCGGCCGTGGTACGGAAGTAGTTGCCGATATTCAGTGAGGTGACGTAGGTGCGATCGTTTGGCAGCACCTGGCGCAGCAGCGCCGGGTCGAGCGCCTCCGTCACCACGATAAAGCTGCCAACCGGCACAATGCGGCGCTGAAACCAGGGAAAAGGGCCGACGTTGGAGCAGCCGGTCGCCATCAGCACTTTGTCCGCCAGAATGGTGCCCTGCGCGGTCTCTACCCGATGCTGATAACCCTTCAGGCGTGCTAACTTCGTCACGGCGTGGTGCGGGAAAATCTTCGCGCCGCTGCGGGCGGCGGCCTCAGCCAGCCCGACGCCGAACTTGCCCATGTGCATCTGACCGCCCCGTTTCTGCAGCAGGCCGCCGTGGAAGTTATCGCTGGCGATCTCGTCGCGTACCGCCGTTTTGTCGAGCAGTTCGATCTCCGGGTCAACGGTGCGGCGCATCAGTTCATACGCTTCCTGCAGCCCGGCCACATGCGACGCTTTGCTGGCGAGCTTGAGTTTGCCGCACAGCCGGAAGTCGCAGTCGATCGCTTCATCCTGGATCAGTTGCTGGACATAGCTCACCGCCTCATCAAACGCCCGGTAGAAGCGGCTGGCCTGCTCCAGACCCTGGCTCGCCACCAGCGAGGCGAAGTTCTGCGCCACACCGGTGTTGCAGTGGCCGCCGTTGCGCGCCGAGGCCTGACTCATCACGTCGCCACTCTCCAGCAGCACAACGCTGATGCCGCTGCGCGCCAGATTCAGGGCCGCTGAGATGCCGGTGAAGCCACCGCCAATCACCACCACGTCCGCCTGTGCGGGCAGCGGTTCGCGTGCGGCACCGGTAAAGGCCGGAGCGGTGGCCTGCCAGAACGATTCCAGTTTCATGGGGTGTTCCTCAGAGTCCGACGACGCCAGGCAGGCCGCCGATATCGTTGATTTCGGTGTACTGGTAATACGGATTCGCCGGTTCATGACCGCGATTGACCCAGACTTTGTTTTTGATGCCGAGATCGTGGGCAGTCATCAGGTCATAGCGGAAGCTGGAGGAGACGTGCAGGATCTCCTCCGGGCCGCAGCCGAGCTTATCCAGCATGTACTCGAAGCCCTTCATCTGTGGTTTGTAGGCCCCCGTCTCTTCTGCCGTGATAGCCATATAGATTGGCGCGCCCAGACGCGGTTCGTGATGCGGGATCAGGTCTTTCATCGAGTTGGTCAGCAGCACCAGCGGAAACTCCTTAGCCACCTTTGCCAGCCCGGCGGGCACGTCGGGATGCGGACCCCAGCTGGCGCAGTCGGTGTAGATAAAGTCGCTGTCGGCTTTGTCCCAACGGACGCCCCACTTTTTGCAGGTGCGCTGCAGGGCATTACTCACCACGTCGTAATAGGGTTTCCACGCGCCGAGTACCTCATCCAGCCGGTAACTGGAAAAGTCGGTAGTAAAGGCGTGCATTGCGTCCGGGTCGACGCGGTCGCTGAAACAGCGCTGCGCGGCACCCGCCATATCGAAGCGAATCAGCGTGCCGTAACAGTCAAACGTGATGAATTTCGGTTTAAACAGTGCCATGTAACACCCTCGTCATTGTCAGTTGCGCTTAGAAATCGATGAGTACACTCTTCTGGCGCTGGCAGGCCTGAAACGCCTGGCGGCCTAAATCTTTACCAATGCCGGAGCCGAGAAAGCCACCAGTCGGAATGATGAAGTCGCCGGAACGCCCATAGCGGTTGATCCAGACGGTGCCCGCGTCGATGGCGCGCATTGCCCGCAGCGCGCGCGGCAGACTCAGGGTGTGAACACCGGCGCAGAGGCCATAGGTGTCATGGGCGGCCATCGCCAGTCCCTGCTCTTCATCATCAAACGTCTGCACCGTCAGCACCGGACCAAAAATCTCCTGCTGGACCGCCGGGTTATCCTGCGTCACGTGACTCAGCAGCGTGGGCTGCCAGAACCAGCCGTCGTCGGTGTTGGCAAAACGCTCACCGCCCACCAGCACTTCTGCGCCCTGCGCTTTTGCCGCCTCAATAACCGAGCAGACTTTGTTGCCCTGTCGTTCGTCGATCAGCGGCGCGTAGCGGCTGCCCTCCTGCCAGGTGACACCCGGTTTAACCTCCCGGCAGAGTTGAGCCAGCCGCTCAACCAGCGGATCGGCAATGTTGCGCTGCACAATAAGACGGGTGCCCGCCACGCAGGCCTGACCGCCGTTGGCGGTGAAGCCGCGCAGAATCCGCTGGGCCAGCACCTCAAGGTCACCCGCGTCATCAAACACCAGTTGCGGACTTTTGCCGCCCAGCTCCAGCGTCACCGGCTTCATGCCGTTTTGCGCGGCATCGCTCATGATGCGCGCGCCGGTCAGGGTCGAGCCGGTAAACGAGACTTTGCGCACCAGCGGATGTTTTACCAGCGCGCTGCCGGTCACCGCGCCACTGCCTTGTACAATGTTCAGCACGCCCGCCGGTAAGCCCGCCTGAATGGCCAGTTCGGCCATGCGCACGGTAGAAAACGGGGTCAGTTCAGAGGGTTTAAGCACCACCGCATTGCCCGCCGCCAGCGCCGGTCCGCATTTCCACGACGCCATCGACAGCGGGAAATTCCACGGGGTAATCGCGGCGATAACGCCATAAGGTTCGGCAATCAGCATGCCCAGGCTGCTGTCGCGGGTGGGAAAGAGATCCCCGCTGTATTTGTCAGCGCATTCGGCATAGAAGCGAATCGCTTCGGCGGTAAAAGGAATTTCGTGCAGCACCACGTCATTGATCGGCCGGGTGGAGCCCAGCGCTTCCAGCTGTGCCAGCAGCGCGTCCTGCTCAATCAGATCGGCCCAGCGGCGCAGTACCCGTCCGCGTTCGCGCGGCGGACAACCGGACCAGCCGCTGCTTTTCAGCGCCTGATGCGCCACAGTCACGGCACGATCAACATCCTGCAGCGTGGCGTCCTGCAGCGTGGCATAAACCCTGCCATCCGAGGGACGTTTAACCTCAAAGGATGCGCCCTGGCTCTGGCAGTGCTGGCCGCCAATATAATGGCCAGTCGGGAGAGAAACTTTTTCCGGGTCGAAACTTAACATGGAAGAATTCCTTATTTGTTACACCCATCAGTTGCTGGTTTATTAGCGTTTAAAACTGCCGGTTTCTGCGCTGTTAATAAGCTAATGCAGAAAGTATGCCAGCCGGGCAAAAAATAAAAATGCGTTTAAAACAGCGCAAAAAAATTTTCTGCCGTATTGGCGGTAGATTTTTTTGTGGAATTGCCGAACAATTAAACAGATGATTTACTTCACAAAATTTATGCGCCCTGCTGGTGCAACCTGCACGGAAATTGCACCAAAGCGGATATTTCGGGTCAGGCGGCTCATTCCGGTTCACATGACCCGCCGATTTAACGACCCGCTTCACATCCCTGATAAATTCTTTAATTTTTTCAGAACAATTATTTGACGCCGGTAAGTTTTTACGGAGCCTCAGGCAAAAAAAAGCCAGCCGGATTATCCGGCTGGCTTTTTTCATTTTTAGTTACAGACTGCCAATGTGAAATGTTTTCTGTTCCAGATATTCATCAATTCCGTAGCGGGAACCTTCCCGGCCAATACCGGAGAGTTTCACGCCGCCAAACGGCGCGACCTCCAGGGAAATAGCGCCGGTATTAAAGCCGACCATGCCAAACTCCAGCGCCTCCGCTACCCGCCATGCGCGCCGGATGTTCTCGGTAAAGAAATAGGCACCCAGGCCGTAGGGCGTGTCATTTGCCATCGCGATTGCCTCCTCTTCATCGTCGAAGATAAACAGCGGCGCGACCGGACCAAACGTCTCTTCATGGGCGATGCGCATGGCGGCGGTGACCTCACCGAGCACCGTGGGCTGCACAAAGGTCCCGTTGCCCTGGCTGATGCCGCCGGTCAGCAGCGTTGCACCCTGACTGAGGGCATCGTCGATATGACCGTTCACTTTCTCCACCGCGCGGCTGTTGATCAAAGGGCCAATAGTGCTGTCGGGCGCAAAACCATCGCCCACTTTCAGAGTGGCGACCGCCTCCAGCAATCGGGCGGTGAAACGCGGATAGATACTTCGCTGCACCAGGATGCGGTTAGCGCAGACGCAGGTCTGCCCGGCGTTGCGGAACTTGCTGAGCATGACCCCCCGCGACGGCAATCTCAATATCGGCATCATCAAACACGATCAGCGGCGCGTTGCCGCCCAGCTCCAGACTCAGGCGCTTGATGCTGTCGGCGCTCTGTTGCATCAGCAACTGCCCGATGCGGGTTGAACCAGTAAAGGAGATTTTACGTACCGTGCGGCTTTCAGTCAGCGTCGCGCCAATCTCCGTGGGCAGGCCGGTCAGCACCTGCAGCACGCCGGACGGGAAGCCCGCGCGCTCTGCCAGTACCGCCAGTGCCAGCGCCGACAGCGGTGTTAACTCGGAAGGTTTAACAATAATCGGGCATCCGGCGGCCAGCGCGGGCGCCACCTTGCGGGTGATCATCGCAATCGGGAAGTTCCACGGCGTGATTGCGGCGGCAACGCCTACCGGCTGTTTCAGCACCAGGATGCGCCGGTCCTCGCTGGGCGCGGGAATGGTGTCGCCATAGATTCGGCGTGCCTCTTCCGCGAACCATTTCACGAAGCTGGCTCCATAGAGCACTTCGCCTCTGGCTTCCGCCAGCGGTTTGCCCTGCTCGGCGGTCATGATAATCGCCAGGTCGTCAGCGTGTTCAATAATCAGTTGATGCCACTTTTCCAGCAGCGCGGCACGGCTGGCATTGGTAGTTTTGCCCCAGCTGATGCGCACCGTTTCCGCATAAGCTATCGCCTGCCCGGTTTCTGCCCGACCCAGTGCCGGAATCGTCGCCAGGGTTTCGCCCGTGGCGGGATCGATAACCGGCAGCGTGGCGCCCTGATGCGCATCCTGCCAGCGTCCATTAAACAGCGCCTGCTGGCGCAGCAGATCGCTATCGTTAAGTTGTAGTCGCGACATATCATCCCCTTGTGGTCAGCTGATTCCACTTTATCGCGCCGGGTCAGCGCAGGATGTTGTTGTGCGGGGTGAGAAAGGTCGATAGGGGGAGATTTTCGCAATGATTTGAAATTTTATGCCGTGCGGAAACAGGCGCGCATCCGGGTGGATGCGCCGTGTGCTTAAATCTGGAAGTCGATAACCGGTTCGTCGTCATTGCTGTAAGAGAGCGCCTGACGCTTGATCTCTTCCAGCGACAGGTTGGCGTTGCAGAGTTCCAGGAACTGCCAGACGTAGTTGCGTTGCAGCTGGCCGCGCTTGAGGCCGAGCCATACGGTGCTGGCATCGAACAGATGGGTGGCATCGAGGCGTACCAGCTCTTCACTCTCTTCAGTTTCACACGCCTGATCGGCCAGTATCCCCACGCCTAAACCGAGTTTGACGTAGGTTTTCACCACATCGGAGTCCTGAGCGCTGAGCACGATATCTGGTTTTAAACCGGCCGTCTGAAACGCACGGTCAACCCGCGAACGTCCGGTGATACCCTGCCGGTAGGTGATCAGCGGATAGCGGCTGAGGGTGCTCAGTGAAACCGGCTGATTCTGCACCAGTTCATGCCCTTTCGGCACCAGTAAGGCGTGATGCCAGCTGAACCAGGGGAACGCCGCCAGGCTGCTGTTGTTGACCAGTAATTCACTGGCGATGCCAATGTCCGCCTCACCCGCCAGCAGCATGGTGACAATTTCCTGCGGCGAACCCTGATTAAGTTCAAGCCGGACGTTAGGATAGAGCTGACGAAACGCTTTGATGACTTTCGGCAGGCTGTAGCGCGCCTGAGTATGGGTAGTGGCTATGGTCAGGATGCCGCTGGTTTCATTGGTAAAGACATCGGCCAGACGTCGCACTTTGCCCGCTTCATCCAGGATACGCTCAGCGATGGTCAGCAGCGCTTTGCCCGGCTCGGTCATCCCCAGCAGGCGCTTGCCGCGACGGATAAAGATCTCAACCCCGAGTTCATCTTCCAGGTCACGAATGTGCCGACTTACTCCCGACTGGGAGGTAAACAGCGTATTAGCGACTTCCGTTAAGTTAAACTCACAGCGGGCCGCCTCGCGGATGATTTTAAGCTGCTGGAAATTCACGGTATTTACCTCCCTTTACATAATCTGATTATCTGATGGTAAGAACTATTATTGATAACCGGAAATACTAAAAAATTCGGATTTATGACTTTAGGGAATAACGGGGTGGGTTTTGGGGGGGGGCAGAGAGGTTTGAGATGGGCGGCCGGACTTCAGAATTTGACTGAAACCCGGCCTGGGGGAGAGGCTATTTTACAGAAGGCGATAGATTACGCATTCTGGCGCTCTCTGCTTTCATCTCTTCATAGCTTGCTTCCAGGATCCACAGACAGGTCGCACCCTGGTCAGTTGCCAGTAGCGCCAGACGGGTTTGTTGATAAAAATCCTCTATAAAGGCTGTAGGTTGCTCAGCCGGAACGCTGCAGACAATGTCTGTACCTGCCATATGGGGCCAGGATCTGGCGTCAATAACCCGGAGCGTCTCCAGCACGCCCGGGGTATTCTTTGCTAACGCCGAGGCAAGGGCATCCTCCATCCGGGTTGCCTGCTGAACATCAGCCGTAGCTGCCAGTTGGGGCACTTTTGCAAGCCAGGCTTGCTCTCCTGACGCGATGCCCTTCAGCGAATTTTCCCAGTCGGATGTATTCGCTCCAGCCCAGACCGCGAAGGGCATAAGGCCAATCAATATCAGATATTTCATCGGACCACCTCCAGCGTCCCGCAGCACGCGTCGCCGGGTTGCAAGTGACATAATGATGCAGCCTTCTGAGGCGAAGCCCGCTGGCTTATTGACCCTTTCGCCATGAATGCGAAATGCCGAACGGCCAAAAGACTCTCCGGAAGTCTGCACCAGAATAATGGTCAGGGGTCCTTTTGATGTGGAGTGCCCTGCAATTCTGTACGTTCCCTGAGGAAGGGGCCCCATCCCTCTTACATGCTGGCGATCGGGATTATTTTTGTTAGTCAGACTACCTGAGTAGCCGGCCTCAATAAATTCACTGTTGTGGTATAAGTGACCCGTGCTTTGCTCATATGTCCATGTCATCGTTATATTCCTTTATGCTGTCACTCGATCATTCCAGCTGTCCGAGTGGACGATATTTCCGTCTGCATATCGCCAGGTAATTTTTTCGTAAATCAGCTCTACAGTTTCCAGATGATCCCGCGCCTCACCATAGCGGGATTTAACGTCATACATCATCGGGCCCACACAGATAACGGTTACGCCTTCCATCAAAGTATTGAAATATTCCACCTCCTGCCCCGCGTCATTTATCCGGTAAAATCTTATTTCCGCTGAGCAAAGCTTTTGACCTGAGGTCACAGCCCTGTAAAGGCAGGGACTGGACTTATCGATCTCTTTATCAAAACTGTAAGAAGCGTGTTCGCGGACAGCGGTTGTTTTACCCGTCACGTTGTCTGTGGAGAGCATGACGCCGTGATTCAGGCCGAGGACTTCAATAGCGCCTTCACGACCTGCCACGTCGACTGATCCGACAATAATGTTGTTACCGTCATCTTTAAGCCAGAGATAAGCTGGAATAGCCATCGTTTTAAACTCCATTTTAAAAAGAGAAAGCCAGCCTGTTTTCTGCTGACAGGCCCACTGCTTTCACAGCCTGATTAAACTATCTTCCGGCAAACATCAGATCAATTTTCATACAGCGTGAAATCAACCTGATTGAAGTTTTATTGTTTCAGATATAGAGATCGCGGAATAACCCGGTATCAGAGAAAAAAAACGTGCCCAAAAGCTATTCAGAATAATTTAAAAGTCGCATCAGCAATTCTTCACGCCAACATGGATTTATCATTCGTGCTATGAAGTTCACATTGTGTCGAAATGGAAAGATAGAACCTCTTCCTGTCCAGCCAGTAAACAGCTCTGTGCAGCAAATAAATACAGAAATTACAGACGAAGGTTTACCAGAGGCGTCCGCAGCGCTGAGGAACAACCGGAGGCAAGGATGAGCCGACAGGACGTCGGCGAAAGGACGGTACGAGCCAGGGGATGGCGAGTCCGGACGGTCCGTCGGCCGCAGGGCGTGACGAAGGTACCCCGCACAGCGGGGCGCGCAGGCAGCCGGACGCCGGGATTGTTAAGGGGCGGGCGTAAACCGCTCAGTGCTAACGCGCGGCTAAGTGACCTGAAACTCCCATACGCCTGGCGGGCGAAACCCGCTCAGTGCAGCCCGCTGCAAAGCGAAACCGGCTGGTTGCCAGCCCGCTGCAAGCGCCCTCTTAACTCACTAACATTAACTCCCGCTCCTCACTCAGCGGCTTATTCAGCAGCGACAGCAGAATGTTCTTCACTGCCTGCGCTGAAGGTGACAGCGGCAACCGGGCGGAGACGTTCAGTGACAGCGGCAGACTCAATGACGGGCTGTTGATGCGTGACATCCAGGCATCGGTGGATCCCACCAGCGAACGGGCGGCGGACTCAGGTAATACGGTCACGCCCATGCCGCTGGAAATGGCTGCGGTCAGGGTTGAAATCGATTCGATCTCACCGATGATGCGTGCACTCAGCCGACGCAGCGAAAAGGCCTCATCGACCCGCTTGCGCACTGCGCTGTAATCGCGCGGTAAAAACAGACTCATCTGCGCCACATCGGCCAGATCGACGCTGGCTCCCGGGTAATCGGTGGCGCCTACCAGAAACAGATCCTCTTTCATCAGCGGCATGCTGGTGATCCCGGCAGTGGGCGCGCGATCGTACAGCACCGCCATATCCAGCTGACCGTTCATCACTTTCTCATTCAGCACGCTGCCGCTATTTTCGTGCAGGTAAACCAGCACTTCCGGAAATTGATCGCGCACGGTCTGTAACAGCGGCATGGTCAGCGATGAAGCCGCTGTCCCTGGGGCCAGCCCAATCGATACCTGTCCACTCAGCACCTGACCGGCGTTAATTACCGCAGTCTGGGCCTGCTCACACTGGCGCAGAATGGTGCGCGCATGACCATAGAGAATCTTACCCGCCTCAGTTGGCGTAACGCCGCGCTTGGTACGAATCAGCAACTGCTGATCAAGTTCATTTTCCAGCGTCGCGACCTGCTGACTGAGTGCAGGCTGGGCGATGTGCAACACTTCTGCTGCCTGCGTCAGACTGCCGATATCGACGATTTTCACAAAGTACTTCAGTCGTCTTAAATTCATCTTGCCTCCGTCACTCACCCCGAATAGCGAAATGGGTCTGATCCCATCGCCCTGATAACAGAGATTTTGCAAGATGCAGGCCAGGTTTAAAAAATTCAGGCCATCAGGCAGCCAGATTTTTCCTAACGGCCCGGAAAATAAGCGTTTCTGATTACCTCTTATGGGTTAATAAGGATCAGGAATGGCTGAGAAGAGAGAGTAAAGCCGTCAGGCGCACTGTGACAGTGCAGACGCTGCGAGTCAGACGTGCAGAAAAGTGATGACAGGTTGTACAGTTTGAGTGCAGTGGAAACGCATTGCACCTGATGAAGGCTGGCAGGGCCTGAACAGAGGAGTAAAAAACAGGGAGTGAATGTAACCGCTATCAGCAGGATTTCTTATCACTGACGAATGCCGGATGATAAAAAGCAACCGTTGCCCTCTCCCGCATCCGGAAGAAGGCAACGCCTGCTGATTAACGTTTTTTGCGGTTACGGTGCATGTCGATAGAGACCGCAGCCACAATAATCATCCCTTTGATGATGTCCTGAATGTACGCATCGACACCAACGAAGGTGAATCCGCTTTTAATCAGGCCAAGGATCACTGCGCCAATCAATGTACCGGTGATACGGCCCACGCCACCCATCAGGCTGCTGCCACCGATAACGGCTGCAGCAATGGCATCCAGCTCGTACGACATCCCCATGCTCGACTGACCGCTGCTGACGCGCGCCGCCAGTACTACACCCGCCAGGCCAGAGAGCGCGCCTGCAATGGTGTAGACGATAATCAGATACTTATTAACGTTGATACCGGAGACTTTCGCCGAGGTCATGTTGCCGCCGATGGCGTAAACATATTTACCGTAGCGGGTATGCTTCAGGGCGATATGGAACAGCAGCGCCACCACCAGGAAAATGACTACCGGCATGGCACCCTGTCCGATTGAGGTGAAGCCATCGGAAAGGAAGCTGATCGGATTGCCCTGGGTGTAATACTGCGCCAGACCACGTGCCGACACCATCATGCCCAGCGTGGCAATAAAGGGCGGAATGCCGGTGCGGGTAATCAGTACACCATTGACCACGCCCGCCAGCAAACCGACGCCGATACCGGCCGCAATAGGGATCACCGCAGGCATATTCACCAGCGACGGATACATTGGCGACAGGCTGTCAGAGGTCTGCGCCAGGCTCGCGGCCACCACCGCCGCCAGGGCAATAATGGATCCGGAGGAGAGATCGATACCGGTGGTGATGATGACCTGAGTCACGCCGACGGCGATAATCCCGATAATCGCCACCTGCAATACAATCAGGATCAGACGGTTGGTGTTGAGCAGGAAAGACTGGTCACGCACGTACCAGCCGAACATTTCAAAAATTAACGCAATCCCCACCATCACCACGAAAATGCCGGTATCTTTCGGCAATTTATGACGCAGGCTGGCAAAAAAAGAGGGTTGCTGCGGGGCTGCCGGGGTGGCAGTAGCTTTCATATTGCTCATAGTGGTCTCGCGCCTCACTCGGATGCCAACGACAGAATGGTTTCCTGATCGGCTTCTTCTTTATCGAGGATGCCGGTTATACGCCCGCCGTGCATGACCATTACCCGGTCGCTCATGCCAAGAATTTCCGGCAGTTCAGAGGAGACCATGATGATAGCCACGCCACGGTTGGCAAGTTCACTGATTAAGCGGTAAATCTCCGCTTTCGCCCCGACGTCAATGCCGCGCGTCGGTTCGTCCAGAATCAGAATCTTCGGTTGCGCCAGCAGCCAGCGGGCAATCAGGACTTTCTGCTGATTACCGCCGCTGAGGTTATTGATGATTTGATCCATGGTTGGCGTTTTAATGTTGAGACGACGGATTTGATCCATGCAGTCCTGCGCCATCTTCACATGGCTGACAAACCCGCTTTTACCGCTGTACTCCGGCATGTTAACGATGCTCATGTTCTCCATTACCGATAGCACCAGAAACAGGCCGGACTTTTTACGGTCTTCGGTGAGGAACGCCATGCCCTTTTCAATCGCGGTTGAGGGTGAGTCGATCGTCACCGGCACGCCATCAATCAGGATCTCGCCGCTGTCGAAGCTCTCCATGCCGAACAGGCTCTCCATCACCTCGCTGCGACCCGCACCCACCAGTCCGGCGACGCCGAGGATCTCCCCCCGGCGCACACTGAAACTGACGTCGGTGAAACGATCTTTGCAGGTGAGATTGCGCACCGTCAGCACCTCTTCACCAATTGCGCTGTTGAATTTCGGGAACAGCTGGGTCAGTTCGCGTCCCACCATCTGGGTAATCAGCGACTGACGGGTATATTTCGACGTCTGATCGCTGGCGATCCAACTGCCGTCACGGAAGATACTGACTTCGTCGGTGATGGTGAAAATTTCATCCATCTTATGGCTGATGTAGATGATCGCTTTGCCCTGCTCCCGCAGGTCACGAATGATGGTAAACAGATGCGCCACTTCGGTTTCTGTCAGCGCGGAGGTGGGCTCATCCATAATCACGATATCTGAATCCCATGACACTGCTTTGGCAATCTCAACCATCTGCTGTGACGCGATGCTAAGCTCGCCCACCATCCGATCGGCTTTCAGACGGATATTGAGGCGGTTGAGCAGTTCCTGCGTCATCTGATTAAGCCGGGCGTGATCGACAAAGCCAAATCTCATCGGCTCGCGACCCAGCCAGATATTCTCGGCGACGGTCATGTAAGGCACCAGGTTGAGTTCCTGGTGGATCATTGAAATGCCGGAACGCAACGCGTCCATGGTGTCCTGAAACTGCACCGGCTCCCCTTTAATTTTGATGGTGCCCTGATCGGGACGATACATCCCGATCAGGCACTTCATTAAAGTGGATTTGCCCGCGCCATTTTCGCCCATCAAGGCATGTACCGTTCCCGGACGCACCCGCAACGAGACGTTGTCGAGGGCTTTAACGCCGGGGAAGAACTTGCTGATGCCTTCGGCTTCAAGCGCAAAAGCGTTCATACATCACCTCCGTACAGCTGGGTCGGGAACGACTATTTCAGGTTACGCTTGGTAAACTGTTCCATGTTTTCTTTAGTAATCAACTGGTAGGGGATATTGATGACTTTCTGAACTTTCTCGCCATTCACCAGTTTGATTGCCGTCTGCACCGCACCTTCACCCTGGCCCTGCGCATCCTGGAATACCGTGGCGACCATCTTGCCCTGCTTCAGCATCTGCAGCGCATCGGGTGTGCCATCGACGCCAGCGATCAGGATTTTGTCCGGATTTTTACCCAGTGCCTGCAGCGCACCGATCGCCATTTCATCGTTGTTAGAAGCGATGGCATTGATCTCATCACCGGCGGTCATCCAGTTACTGACTACGTCTACCGCATCGTTACGGGTAAATTTGGCGGTCTGTTTCTGAACAATTTTGATGCCAGGGAATTTAGCCGCAACCTCTTCCACACCTTTGGTACGGTCACGGGTCGCTTCATTCGCCAGGTCACCCATCAGGATGGCAACATTGCCTTTGCCGTTCATCGCTTTAGCCAGCGCTTCCATCTGTAAGCGTCCGGCCAGTTCCGAATCTGACCCGACATAGGCCATTTTGCCGGTCAGCTCAGCCTGTGGACGGCGGTTGACAAAGATCAGCGGGATACCCGCTTTGCTCGCCTGGTCCATAATCGGTTTCACCGCATTGGTATCGACCGGGTTGACGATCAGCGCATCAACCCCCTGACCGATAAAGTTCTGAACCTGCTGCAGCTGCTGTGAAACGTCGCCTTTTGCATCCTCAACCTGCCCTTTAACGCCATCTTTCTGCATCTCTTTCTGCATTGAGGTACGCAGAATGGTGAGGAAGTTGTCATCAAACAGCGCCATGGAGACGCCAACTGAGATATCTTTTGCCATAACCGCGGCAGGTAACATGCAGGCTAACAGTGAGGCGACAATCGTTTTTTTTAATGTTCATAGGGACCCTTCTTATTTGTTAACTTGCTCAGCGGCTGTGACCGCGAATGAAAAATATCTTTTACATTCACCCAGCCTGTCTGGCGTCTGTTTCGGGAAATTTGAGGTAAGACTTCAGGTTCTGACTATTTTTGTGATCGACCACTCCTTTTCACAATCACTTGATCTGCAAACAGTTAACTTCAAAATAGCGTTTCACTTTCAGACGATAATGACGACCGTGATGATAAGCAGTTTATTTATTCCATATAATCACTTTTTGAAATTTTTATCATAAAAGCACTGAAACGGTTGTTTTAACATCGGCAAACAACAAAACTTTGACATGCCTCTAACATCTGCGGAGAAATGCCCGCAAAGTGAGATCCTGTTGGCAGTTTGAAAATCCAGCAGAATCGGGTAAAAATCGCCAATCCGCTGCTTTTACGAGCATCTGAACGCAATTCGGTAAACAGGGCTTTGACAAGCGGGATCTGCGCCGCTAATATTCGCCCCGTTCAAGCGATTCCTCTGTAGTTCAGTCGGTAGAACGGCGGACTGTTAATCCGTATGTCACTGGTTCGAGTCCAGTCAGAGGAGCCAAATTTATGTTTTCATGCATCTTCACGAATCTTTATACGATTTAGATTCAACGAGTTAGTGTGAAAAGTCTTCCCGATGCATTTTCAGTTTTCCCTCCGCATCGGGAGAATTTGGTGGTCAGATTTGGGGTCATGTTGGTTCGATGACGCAGCGACCCCCAAATGTCTCTTAACGACTCAAAAATCCGCAACTTAAAATCATCTGCAAAACCCTTCAAAATTTCCGATTGCCATGGTCTGTACCTGTTGGTTAATCCAGGCGGTTCACGTCTCTGGTATCTCAAATATCGTATCAATGGTAAAGAATCCCGCCTCGGCTTAGGGGCCTATCCCGATGTTTCTTTGGCTTACGCCCGACAGCAACGTGATGGCATACGCAAAGCTGCTGGCGCAAAATATCAATCCAGCCCAGCAACGTATCGCAGAGAAAGCTGGCCGCTCACCGGAAAAAACATTTAAGCACGTTGCATTGAACTGGCATAAAAGCAACAGAACATGGTCACAGAACCACTCTGCCCGCCTGCTTGCCAGTATGACAATCACCTCTTCCCCGTTATTGGACATTTGCCGGTAGCTGAACTGAAACCTCGTCACTTTATCGACCTGCTAAAAGGCATTGAACAAAAAGGTCTGCTGGAAGTCGCAGCACGTACCCGGCAGCATATGTGCAACATCATGCGGCATGCAGTGCATCAGGGGATGATTGAGAGCAATCCCGCGTCGAATCTAGAAGGTATCATCGCAGCACCGGTTAAACGACACTACCCCGCCCTTCCCCTTGAACGACTTCCCCAACTGTTGATCCGCATTGACGGCTATCATCAGGGACGGGAATTAACCCGGCTGGCTGTTTCTCTTACCCTGTATGTCTTTATTCGCTCCAGTGAACTGCGGTTTGCCTGCTGGACGGAGATAAGTCTCAGAAACAAAATCTGGACTATCCCCGCCACACGAGAACCCATCCCCGGAGTCCGCTATTCCGACAAGGGGGGCGAAAATGCGCACGCAGCATATTGTACCGCTGTCACAACAGGCCATCGGCATACTGAAGCAGATAAGAGAAATCTCCGGTGATCAGGCGCTGGTGTTCCCCGGCATCCATAATCCATCTAAACCAATGAGTGAAAATACGGTTAATAAGGCGCTGCGGCTGATGGAATATAATACTAAAGAGGATGTCTGCGGCCACGGATTCCGGGCAATGGCCTGCAGTGCCCTGATTGAATCAGGCCTCTCGTCACAGGATGCGGTGGAGCGTCAGATGAGCCATCAGGAGCGCAATAGCGTGGGCAGCATACGTTAACAAGGCGGAGCATCTGGAAGCCCGCAAGGCGATGATGCAGTGGTGGTCAGATTATCTGGATATGTGCCGGAAAGAGTATGTGCCGCCTTATATTTGTGTGAAGGGGAGCATCTACACAATGAGCTATCCCTTCTGACGAAATAAACCACAAAAAAAGGGCCGTATCAGTCTGCACTGGTACGGCATTTTTCTGGCTTCAATTCGGAGAAATTGTTAAGCCGTTTATGAACATCTTCAGCCGAGCTTGAAAGGGACACTCTTCATCCGCACCATCATTCAATCCCGGTGCCACCATACCGCGTATGACCTCTATCCCCCCAAGATGCCAGATTTTCAGCAACAATCGCTGAGGTTCTTACGTCTTCAAAAGCGATTTCTGAATACTGATTAATATCATGGCTAAATGAAACAAGCTCCGGAACATAGCTGGAAATAATAAGGAGTAACGTGCGGTGCAACCTGCTCAAGGGTTTTACCGACAATTTTTATATATTTCATTAAGGATAGACTAAGCATTTAATGAAAAGGGATATAGGGAAATAACAGCATTATGCACTCTTTTTGTTCAGGATTTATCCACTATGGTTACGGCCCGTTTTTGGCGGATCCCGATGAGGTAGAGTGTGCATCCCAACGCGGCAAACAGCATCAGGAAATAGAATATCGCCGAGGGCCTGGTAAGATGGCTTTCAAGTAAATAGCCAAACAGTATTGCGTTCGCACCTCCGCCTAACATCGAAATATTCTGTACGCCAAAGTAGGCCCCTTTCATATCGTCTCTGGCAATCGCATCGATAAAAAGAAATTCGGAGGGAACAATAATCACCTCACCCAGTGAAAAGAATACGGTGGCGATAACCCAGAATATAGTCAGCTCAGATACCTGATAAAACAATAGCCCGCATATCAACAAACCGCTGCCAATCATTACGCTGAACACCATATTCTTATGGGTTATTCTTTTACCTATAACGTATTGTAGCAAAATAACGGTCGCGGCATTAATGCTCACGATCAGCGTAACCAACCTTAGCGCCTCGGACTCACTGGCCACATACCCCAAATACTGCGACAAATAAGTGGCAAATCGCGCATATACCAGTGCACTAAACAGGCCTCCGAACATAAAAAGTTGCAGCCGATTATCAGTCACTAACACTTTTAAAGTCTGCTTCAGGCTGGCTTTCTGACCGCTTTGCGGACGAACTTCCCGCAGATGCACATGATAGCGTCGATAAAACATCAGCAGGATCAACAAAGAAATAAAACTCAATCCTCCCGAAAACCACATCGGGGCACGAACGGCATACTGGCTAATGGTGATGCCAAGAATCGGCCCACTGCAAAAGGCAATATTAATAAGCGTGTAACTAACCGAATACGCCGCGCCACGTTGTTCAGCGGGCAATAAACCGGTCAGAAGTGACTTGACCGAAAGGTGCATTGTCGTGAAGGCCACTTCAATAATGACCAGCAGAATAAACACCTGAGTAAACTGGCGAGAAGCGGGCAGCACGGCATAGACCAACACTGAAACAAAAATAGCCAATAGCAGCGCGCGCAAGGGGTTAAATTTGTCTACCAGGATACCGCAATAGACTCCCGCCAGCGTGGCGATCACCAAACTTCCACCCAGCGCGTAGCCTGTCAGTAGCGGATTAAAGCCCAGCGTATGAGAGAGATAAATCGGGAAAAAAGTGAAGGTCAACGCACGGCTAAAATGTAAAATAAAATCCAGAATAAACAGCGGCGTCAAAAAAAGAATTTCTAATCATATTTCAACAACTCCCTGTGACCAAACTGTAACGATACTGCATCAATAGCTCCTACCAGATCAACGGCATGCCCCAATGCTTCAAGGGACTCACCCAGCGCATTGACCAAACGAAGTACGTTTGCAGGACGGCATTGTTCACCCATTTGACCAATGCGTAGTAACGGAGATCCGAAAGAGGCGGAAATCTCGACACGGTGCTGCTGCAACAGATGGTCGATTAACGCCGCCGAAGAGAGCCAAATCGGCAGATGAAATCCAACCACCGCATCCAACCGAGTTGGAACCGGTGCCGTCAACATCAGTCCAAACTTCTCAATTGCCTTTTGTACCCCGAGTGAACTCCGCCGATGGCGTTCAATACGCAGGGGAAGCGTCTCTTCGTTTAGAAGCCGCAGCGCCTCGTGCAGAGCAAAGATACCGTTCACCGGTGCCGTGTAGTGATATCGATGGTGATACCAGAACTCTTTCGCCAGCAATGCGTCATAGCACCATTGTGTCGGGGTAAATTTACGCTGGACCACGCTCTCCCACGCCTCGGGCGAGAAGGCTATCAGCGACACTCCGGGGATCGACGACAATCCCTTTTGCCCTCCGCAGAACACCACGTCCAACTGCCAGTTATCCATCAATACTTCGGTTGTTCCAAGTGTGCACACTGTATCAACCACCACCAGAGCGCCATGCTTTTTACATAGTGCAGCAATCGAAGAAAGGCTGGGGTTAAGAGTTGTAGACGATGTCTCGCCGTGTACCAGCGTCACCACGTCAAAATCCTGCAGTTCCAGCAGTGCGTGAAGCCGCTCCAATGGGAATTCATCCTTGCCGTCGAACTCAAAGAGTAGCACCGTGGCCTGATGCCGCTGTGCCATCTCGAACATGCGCAAACCAAAATGCCCGGAACTGATTGCCAGCACGCGCGATCCACGATGAACCAGATTACCGATTGCCATTTCCGCCGCCGCCGAGCCGGGACCGGAAAGGCCAAAAATCCAAGGGGTAATCGTTTGAAAGGCATAGCGCGCCATTGCCTTTAGTTGCTCAACCACCTCATCCATTCTTTCTCCGAGATGGCTGGCAATGTGCGTGTTCGCCTGCCTTACGGTTGGTGGTTGTGGAACGGGCCCCGCCCCCATCAGCAAGGTTTCATAAGGAAAAAAACTACTTTCCAACGCAGGGAAGTTGTTTGCAGAGATCATGCGATTTCCTCGGGACGAGAAAAACGCAGGTCCTCTACCAAACGGATTTTTCCGCTTACCGGATGACGCGCAAGTTTTTCGACTTGCACGACCCTGACTTGAAAATCCAGCAGCTCAATTGACACGCCATCACCCGGGCGCAGGGAGGGTAAGGCTGCCTGCAAATTTTGCTCAAGCGCCTGTGTATCCACAGGCTGGGGAGCCTCAATGCTTACCTGCAACATTTCCCGATGCCCTTTTTGACTGATGGTCAGCTGCAGCTGAGCTATACCAGCCTCAGATAAGACGTTAGCAACATCTTGATAATAAAGTGACTGGCGACCATTAAGGACGATTAGCCCATCGCTACGCCCCAAAAATTCGAGTACTCGACCGCCATCCCGCTGCGGTACAATGCGCCCAACGTCACCGATTTTGTAACGAATTAGCGGGTATTCAAATTTTTGCCAATTGGTCAATAAAATATGCCCACGCTCGCCGTCGGCCACGGGATTTCCGAGGTCATCAACTATTTCAACATAGTTATAATCATCAACCAGATAATGCTCGACACCCTGCAATGGCGGAGACTGGTAGCCAATCTGCGCACCGTCATTGGCCGCCAGAATACTGTGAAACGTCTTAATACCCAGCGTCTCGATCAACCATTTTTTGCGGTGTTCAGGCCACAGTGCCCCACCATAAATTACTTTTTCAATATGGAACTGTGGGTCGATTTGTTTTGCCTGTGACAGAAGCGTGTCAAGTAAGCTTGGGATGCCAACAATAGCATTGATATCAAACGTCTGATGTAAATAAACCAACTCGTGTGGCGTAATATTCTGACCTACTGTATAGGCCTCAACCGGCATCAGCGCCAGCTCCTGAGAAGAAGTCAGCATGCCGCCATACATATGGCCGCCGTAGAGCGTGTTAACTACTCGGTCACCCGCCACCAACCCGATGTCATAAAGGGTTTGTACCGCTTCATGGATCATGCTTTGCCAGTCATCGCGCGAGTAAGGAATATAGCGCGTCTTGCCGCCGCTAGACCCTGACACTAGCACCTCGCCGGAAGGAAGTGCCTGAGACGCCATTGCTCTGCCATACGGCGGCGAGCCGTGTTCCAGCGCCTGCTTGGTCAACACCGGTAATTGGTGCAGTTCTGCCACAGTTTGCGGCTGCGCAACCTGCTGGTAATGAGGTAGCCGTTGGGTCTTATAGAGTAGGAAACGCAGCCGACTGTCGAGCCGCTGGCGACGTTCGTCGGGACTTAATTGACGGCGAACTTCGCTTAGGGAAACGCCTGCATGATGCACTTTTACAATCAGCGGTGCGGTCCAGGCATCCAGTAAATCCACAGACAGTGCATAAGGCGCGCTTGCTCCCGGAGCAACCTGATAGCGGATCCCAGCTTTCCCCTGCACGCTGGCGAGGGCCTGTTCGGGAATAAAAATGACCGGCGCAGAGTCTTGCGGCGCATGGGTCAGCGTAAGATTGAACGGAGCAAACGTCTGCAGCCGAGATGCCCTTTCAATTATTTGCTTCCAAAATGGTTCAAAGCCGCTGGCCAGAGAGACCTGATTACCGGTGAGCCACGCGAGCAGCACTCCGCGCACCTCACCTTCCAGACTGGCGCTTTTCAAGGTTACAGACCCGAGGGGCACCAATTCGGTTACCTCATTGGTGTAGGGATAATAGACCCACGGAAGTGCATGCAAATTTCCTAGCCTTATCTGCACCACCTGCTCTAACGCCGTTGCATCCAGCAGCGCCCTGATCTGCTCAGCCTGCCTGGGGGTGAGGGGGATCCGCCCACTCGGCGTGTTGTTGTAAATCGTCGAACAGCGCCGCAAGTGTGATAATACGATCGGTCAAAAATTGCATGATGTCACCCTGCTAAAGTTATTGAATAAATTATGTTTTTCGGTGAACTCAGTGAGTCGAAATTTCCGTTAAACATCGCTGCAGGAAGAGTTGTAATTGGTGTGGCGTCTCTGCGCGAGCAATCAGTGACAGAGGCAGAAGGTCTTCGTTATAGGTAAGAATATCGGCTTGTGCGCCTGTACGTTGAAAACTGACCAGATGAGGGCTGCTCAATATTCCCTCAGGGATATTGAGCGTTTGCGAGTCGAGCAAGTGATGAGCTGGATAGAGCAAAAATCCAAAATAGTGCGTTGAAGCCGGCTGTTGACGAGGCAAAGGCAGTGCAAGGTAATCGCTTATTTCCACCGAAGGCAGATGAACGCCGGTTCTTGAGCGATGTGTCTCTACGATACGGGCACCGCCGAGGCGATTGGCAGCCTCAAGAAATATGCATGTTTCTCCATCGTAAAATGCCTCGATGTGAAAGCAACCGCGCACTATTCCAAGTGCGGCAATCACTTCATCGATGAACCGGCGAAACGTATCGTTTAGCACCACCTGGAAAGATCCCACTGGCACCCCGGAGAGATACTCTAACGGTGAATTGATATAGCGACTGGCCAGCAGGTGCTGAACCTCCCCCCGCGATAACTACGCCGTCAAAATGATAAAGCGGTGCATCGATAAACTCTTCAAGCTCGTAGTTGTTCCATCCCGGTTTATCCTCAACATACTCTACTGCTGCCGCAAAGCTTTCATGCAGGGTGATCCCCTGACTCGAAGCCCCGTCACGCGGCTTACTGATAGTTTTCCCCGTCCAGCCTCCCTGGATAACTTGCTCTGGGGCATCAATAAAACGCGGGTAACGCAATGTGCCCCGAGCAGCGATCCGCTGCTTCATTTTTACCTTGTCTCGAACCACCTCGATTTGCTCATAGGACGGTCCGGCCAGCCCCAGTTCTTCGCGAATATGGCAAGCCTCAAGGATGCCATATTCCGACAGGGCAAGCAGTGAGGAGTAGTCATCACTCGGACTCACCCGAGCCAGCACTTCAGACACCAGATTCTGTTCCGACGCGGGCGGGAGCACTATTTTTTGATAACGCAACGCCTCAGGCAGGTCACTCAGATGCTTTGCTAATCCGATATAGGTGACCTGATGCTGCTGGTGATCGATGACATGGTCATAGCGCATCTTTTTGAAAGGGGCCTGGTGCAAAATCAGTATTTTCATCGAGTCACCTCAAACAGGGAAATTCCCCAGCTGAATCCCATCGCACTGGTAGCCATCGCCAGCATGTCGCCCTTTTGCAATCGTTCCGTTTTCAGCAGCTGGCGCAGCGCTATCCAGTTATCACCGCCGCCCAGATGACCGTTGGCATGATAGTTAAATACGCTGCGCTCATTGGGCAATGCCAGTCGCGTAAGCAAGGCGTTATGGACATTGATATCGCCCTGATTAATGAGCAAAAATTTAATATCGAGCAAATTCAAACCCGTTTTTGACAGGCTGCGGTCAAGTAATTGGCTGAGCATCTCCACATAAACCTGGAGCAGGCCTTTACGGGTATAGTTTTTACGCGCAAGCACCCGCCCCTGGCGATACTCCCCCCTGATACATATCGCACCATGTGGGGTCAGTCTGCATATCGCAGGCCGACAGAGTAAGCAAAGGACATTCGATGCCAACCAGCAGCGCCGTCGCGCTGTCGCCAAAATTAAACAAGGCACGAGATGCGGAGTCAGCATGGTCTATCAAACCACTTAACCGATCGCAGATAATCACCAGCGCCGTTTTCTCGGGATTGGCATTAACCCAGCCGGTAGCAATGGCAATACCCGTTGCTCCCGCATTACAGAAGTTAACGACTTCAAAACAGTGCGCCTGAGTCGCACCTAACTGTTCTGCGACTTTGGCGGCGGGAGACCAAAAAAGGCTTATCCCACACGCCGGAGCCGCAGTAGATAATCCAGTCCAGCTGCGATGCAGCCATATTCCCCTGCTCCAGCACCCTCTGCGCAGCCTTGGTCGCATACTCCCAATCGCTTTTGTCGGTGTCGAATATAGAGAGAAAGGGAGCAGGAAGAATTTCCTCCAGCTCTTTAGCGTCTACACCCGACAGCCGTGCAATATCCTGCCGGGACACATTGCCCGGCGGGATGACGGTTTCAAACGCGGTAATGCCTGCGCGCGTCATTATTTCACCGCCACTCGGTGAACCGTTCTTGACTGATTATCTTCGACGTCGGTCACTGCATGGTAGGCCGTCTCGGTTTTCCACAGCAGCAGGTCGCCCTTAGTCCACTTATGTCGATAGCCGTGACCAGGATCGGTGACTAACTCTTCGACCAAATTGAGAAACTCCTGATTTTCGTTGGCATCAAAACCAATAACGTAGTCGAGATAGTCTTTAGCACCGTATAAATACGGTAGTTTGGTATAAGGATCGATTTTCACCAGTGGATGAGTGACGGGAGGATGGAGTTCGTCGGCCTTTTTCATTAATTCGGTAATTGAATATCCGGCATGCTCCGGGCGGATTTTGAAACGTTTCCTGACCGTATGAACCGCATCACGTCCGGAAATTTTGTCTTTCCAATGCTGTGAGAGCCTGTCATAAACATTCCCCGCACTGGAAAAAAGCGTGTCCCCGCTCCATCGCGGAATGTTAATACCGTGCAACAGCGTGTAGGTCGTCGGATTATCGGTATAAGACGAATCCTGATGCCAGAAATTACCCACTCTCGGCACACCGTAAGCCTTACCGTTAACCACCTCATTGGAGGAGATCATTATCTCCGGGTGTTCAGGGTGACGATATTGACTCATCACAAAGGGTACCGGCTCCCCAATTACACGTGCCAGCTCAACCTGATCCCCCCGGGGAAATATCGAGACCTTTAAAAATAAGCAGCTCATTTTCGTGTAATGCATGCAGTACGCGGTCGCGAACTTCAGGCACACGAATATCGCTAATAGAAACATCATGAATTTCTGCACCGATATAATTGCTAACTTTTTCAATTCTCATTTTTAATTCCTCAAGAAAGATCGAGTGCACTTTTTAAGGCGAAGGCAAAACGTTCTATCTGCTCAAGTGAATGATCTGGCGTCACGGTCACGCGAAAACGCTCTTGTCCGCGCGGCACGGAAGGATAATTAATGGGTTGAACATAAATTTTAAAATGTTTGAGAAGCTTATCGGAGACGGCTTTTATTCTGGCCAATCCAGGAATAATAATGGGCAAGATATGGCTTTCTGCATCAATAAAATCTATCTGGTGCTTAGCCAGTGCTGCTTTCAAATGGCGTACGTTTAGAAATAATTTCTTTCGCCTGTTGGATGCGGCCACTACCTTATTGATGCTGGTCAGCGTGGCCTCCAGTAATGCCGGTGGTAGTGATGTGGTGAAAATAAAACCCGGCGCAAGGCTGCGGATGCAGTCAACTGCATCTCTGTCGCCGACAATAAACCCGCCCGTGGTGCCTATAGCCTTGCCAAACCCACCCTGAATAAAGTCAATATCTCTAACCTGCAGCGCTTCAATTAATCCTAATCCGCGCTCACCTAATACACCGAAAGAATGTGTTTCATCGATAAAGGTTAAGGCATTATATTTCTTAGCCAAGCGTACAATATCTTCGACGGGTGCTAAATCACCGTCCATGGAATAAATAGACTCAAACACAATAATCTTAGGTCGTTCAAAAGGCTCAAGAGAAAGCCCAATCTCTAGATGTTTTAAATCATTATGTTTGAATATATACTTCTCGGCCTTACTCTTTTTAAGCCCCTCAATAATAGAGCGGTGATTCAGTTCATCGGAGTAAACCTTAATGTTATCAAATAGCGCTACCAGAACACCTAAACTTTCCGTATTGGCTAAATATCCATTATTAAAAACCAGAGCACTCTCTCGCTGATAAAGATCGGCCAATCTCTTTTCCAGAGCTACGTGCGCCAGGGTGTTCCCCGAGATATTACGTGACCCCCCCAGAACCCGCACCGTACCTGCTCAGTGATGCCTTGAAGTCATTAATAACTTGCTGATCCTGCCCCATTCCCAGATAGTCGTTACTGCACCAGACTTCAATCTTTTCATTCTGATAATCGGCCAGAGGGAAATGGCCGGCACTGCGAGAGAACTCGAGGAAGTGACGATATGCTTCCGTAGATTTCAAATGCTGCAATGTATGGAAAAAGATATCACTATAAACATCTTTATTCTCAACCTCAATCATCGACATGGCTCACCTCTGTTATAAAGTACACCCGCTAATAAAGCACACCCCTTTACAGTTCGACGATACCCCCCTTAAGTTAAATTTATTTAAATAATTTTAATAGATAAGCATTATTATTTACCACAAAAGATAATAACATCAAGAATTAATGACTAATTGCAGACAAATGCAAATAGCGCAATGTAAATTGCGCTATTTACTTACCTATTTATATCATTACTCTATACTGACGATCGCCTTACCAATATTTCCACCTTTAAGCATGGAAAGAAAAGCGTCTACAATATTATTAAAACCGTGGGTAACAGTGTCTTCTGGCACCACCCTTCCAGTTTGAATGTGAGGAATAATGAATTCCTCCAGCTCGTCCTGAAAATCTTTATAGTCGCGCACCAGGAAGCCTTGCAGAGTTAGGCTCTTACCCACAATATCAAACAGGTTATAAGGGGCAGTGGGCGGCGTTAACGCGCTGTATTGCGCGACCGCGCCGATAAGTGCCGCGCGCCCAAAATCTTTAAATGCAGCAATAGCAGCCTCGAGCTGTTCACCGCCCACATTGTCCAGATAAACATCGATGCCTTCAGGAATGACATCACGTAACTGCGCGCTTATCTTGCCAGATTGATAGACAAACGCATCGGTATAACCGAGTCTCTCAGTCAGAATTTTAGACTTTTCAGCATTGCGTGTGCTACCAACTATGCGTTTTGCACCAAGCAGTGCCGCAAACTGGGCTGCTGCCGAGCCAACTCCGCCTGCCGCCGAGGAGATATAAAGTGACTCACCGGGCTGCAAACGAGCAATTTTGGTCAGTGCCACCCAAGCGGTAAGTCCAGTACCTCCTAGCAGACTCAGCCATGCCCGTAACGGCACGCCCGCAACGGGGGCAATGACGCGGCCTTCCTCCGGCGTCACCTGTGCATAGGTCCGCCAACCTTTGCGATGAAATACCCAGTCACCTGAATGCAGGGCTGGCGTATTCGAGCGTATCACTCGCCCAATCGTTCTGCCTTCTAATGGTTCGTTTAATTCCCAGTCACCATCCATACACTCCCGCATATAAGGATCGACCGAGAAGTGGACGTTCTCGACCCATGCAGCCCCTTCTCCCAAGGGTTCCAGCGGCTGCTCAACGAAGCGGAAGTTCTCTGCCAGAGGTTCGCCGTGGGGCCTGGAAATTTGATGAACAAAAATATTATGCTGACTTATAAATTTATCACTACTCACATTAACTGCCTTGTTAACATTTAACCAGAAAGGTAACTGTAGTATCGGTTGGGCAAGGAGTTAAATGCGGATTAAGCAATAATTATTAAGTAATTTGCATAAACCCGCTTTATCTGGGTCTTTACGCTTTTACGGTCCACCACTTTTTTTTGGATTAAGGAGTGAAGGAATGCAGGCAGTAACAATGAGGCAGCGGACAGAATTATTTTCGCGGGTTAAGGCGCGAAAATAGTTAAGGCACTGCGCCTCATCGGCAAACAGCCGCACCCACGCAGATTTTGCCAGCCGGGGGGGAGCCGAATAAATTTCGCTGCCCCAGCGAGCGAAAAGCTGTCGCCCACGACAGCGGTTTATTTGGGGGGCATAGCCCCGCACACCGTCGCGGCTATGTTACAGGCCAAAAGCCGGTAGCGTGACGCGCCCCCCTCTTGAAAGGTCAGCTTCCCTTTTATCGTCGCTGCGAGGAACGAGCAAAGGGAAGAAAAAGGCGAAAGCAACCGTCATAAAGGTGGGGCGTAGTTGGCGACGATGTGATAGTGAGATCTGAACGACTGTGTAGAAGCGGGTCAAGTATTCAATCTGTTGATGGATCTTTATAATTCATGATTTTACGGTTAAGGATTTATGGCTCTGGTTGACGTGAAGTGTCCTTTTTGTGAAAGCTTATATGCTGTTAAAAAACAGGGCAGCGAATTGTAGAGCTGGCCTTGCTCAATGCCATCAATGCGCCGACAGGATTTCCACTTAATACGATATTTGAGGAAGGTGGTTGCTGTTATGTGATTGGCTCAATGTGCAACAGCAAAATCATTACCGCTCAGCGCATGCTGCTGGTTCGCCTGTATCAACTGGCGGAAAAGCGCGAGCGAGTGAAAAAAGTACCCCGCCCCATTGCTAATTATCTTTCCGAACTGAAATACCATTTATCCAGGCCAGCGCTGGAAGGTTTGGGCGCGGCACGCGATAAAGGCGTGCATATTAATTTAAAAGACTGCCCGGCAGATTTGAAAGGTGACGCCGTAGTGGGCGCGGTCGTTGAGAACGCCAAATTCAAACTGGTTTATCGCGTCATGCATCCGGATATCGCCGAATGGGTGGCAAGAATGTCCGGTACTATATTAGTCGATGATGAGGTCCGCAAAGCGAAAACTGACGCCGTGCTGACAGAGACTATCGACGATGAACGCACCATCAGGCAGGCCGAGCGTTTCTTTACCGACAGCAATATGATTCTGAACTTACCCGATTTTGTCAGCTTCATCTTCACGACAAAAGCACTCCCGTCTGCTTCTCTGATTTCGCCCATCAGGGTGAAAAAACGCGAACTGGAGATCAGTGCCGTGTCGCCCGCGATTGCCGCCACCGCCGCAACGGTTAACATATCCTTGGATTTTAGCGAGGAGGAAACATCCCCCCGACCCCGCATCAACGCCGAATATCACCACAACGCGGCCCGATCTTTTTTTTGATGAGACGGATGAAAAAGACACGACAACACCGAATACCAATAAAGAGGAAAACCCGGCATTGCTGGATTTGTAAAGGGGGAATGATGCTGATCACCTCATACAACGAACGCCAGACGCGACGCCGCGAAAAAATACAACGACTGCTGAATTTCCTGAAGGAAGAAACGTACAGTGATTTTAAAACGCTGATGCTGCTGTTTGGCTTCAGGGATCATAAATCGCTGTATTCCCTTCTTTCAAAAGTCGAGGGCATGGGCTTAATACAAAAGCACGTCCTGGTATCGCGCACGATGAAAATTTCATTGTGGGGCATAACCAGTGACGGGATAGCCGTCGTGTTAACCCCCGACGATGCGCTTTTCCCGGCGCGGTTTGAGCCTTCAAAAATTACCGGCTGGACGCTGGAGCATCACCTTGATAATCAGACAGCCCGCATCATCCTTGAGCAAAAAGGCGCATACGGGTGGATAAATGGCGATCGCACGACCTTCCTCAGTCGTTACCAGGTCAGTCACCGCCCAGACGGACTGATTACCCTCCTCGGCGGCACGGTGATCGCCATTGAGACCGAGCGACGCCTGAAAACCAGAGCCCGTTATCAGTCGATCATCGCCAGCCATTTACTGGCCCGGACCGTAAAAACTGGATTTACGTTTTTTATATCGTGCCGGACCCGCAGAAAAAGCGCGGTCTTGAACGGCTGTTTGACAGTATCAGACACGTCATCGTTAACCATCAGCACATCCCGCTGGAAACCCGCCACCGAAATGTCTTCCGCATCTACACGCTCGACGAGTTGCAACGGCTGGATTTAGGCAACTGCATATAGTTGTTCTGTATCACTAACTGCCCCAACCCGCCCACCAGCAGCGCAACGACCGGAAGTAATGCCCTACCGAAATACTCCCCCCATCATCAGAACAGACAGGACACCAGAATGAACAGAGAAACTGACCGACTTGCGGACGTACTGACCGAAATGAGCGCAAAAGCGCTGGTGACATGGATGACGCATTCCGCATTACAGGACATACCGCGCGAAGCATTACTGACTCGCGGCAGCGATTTTGTGTATACCTTACAAGCAAATTTTGTGCTGCTGCGGGATGTTCTGTCAGAAACACTGGAAGATATTGAGCAGCAGAGTCATGGCCTCGAAGAAAGACTGGATAGCCTGGAACAGCGGCTGCAGATGCTTCAGAGAGATACTGATAATTTAGAATAATTACCCATTAGTCTCTATCCGCGTAACTTCTTTATTCCGCTGAAGGGAAATGACTGTTCGGTGCTCGCCTTGGCTGCTCTCCGCCTCATTCGTGTCTCTACAGCGTTACTGTTTTAAGCGGCCCTACACGCAAAGCCGCATTCCGTTGCGACTCCTTTCTGCTCAGATTTTATCCATCAAATAACGATGCGCTTTGGATGCCGCGCTGGCGGCCTTGAAAATATAGCGTTTGTCGTTCCTCAGTGCTTTCAGCCAGGAAGCAATATAACTTTCATGCTGAACCTCTCCGACAATCCCCAGGTCCGCCATTAGGAACGCGCTTCCAAGCTCGGCGATCAACTCCTCAAAAGCATAATCCTCACTGCCAAACTTCCCTTTCATTTCACGATTCAGCCGACTTTTGGCTCCACTCCAGTGAACCAGCTCATGCATACCCGTAGCGTAGAAATTGGCAGCATCGCTAAAAAGACGACGTTCCGGTAAATGGATTTCGTCGGTTGATGGTGCGAAAAAGGTGTTCTGCCCCTTCTCAATGATGGTTGCACCACTGTTACGGAAAAGCGCTTACGCCTGCGGTAACGGCTCAAAGGTTTCTGCCGGGAAAACGGCTTCATCACTCAGAGGCAAACCGTCAATTTGCTCAACATTAAACACGGTGAAAGTCTTAAGCATAGGAATATAGTCAGTTTCTCCTTCGTTATTTTCCCTTTCCAACATGGTATAGAAAATAGCTGTTGTGCCATGTTCGCCTTTACGCACCTGCCCGCCTTCCGCTTGCGCCTGTTTGTAAGTCATCCAGCGGGAATCGCTGAATCCCTGTTTAGATGCGCTGCACCACAGCAACATGATATTCATGCCACTATAAGCCACACCAGTGGCGTAATTGGAAGGCAGACCAGACATGCCATCTACACGTTGCCACGGGCAAGACCACGGTTTTACACCGGCTTCTAGCGCAGAAATGATGCTGTCAGTGACGGTCTGATAAATGTCGGTTCTGGTTTGAGAAAATTTCGTTTTTGAGGAGCCTGACTGCTCCAGCGGGGATACGCTGGTCGTCGCTGCGGTGTTAGGGGCGCTAGTCTTGTTATGCAGGGAAATAGTCATGATTTTTTCTCCGTCAGTGATGTGATTTTCGTCTTCGTATCGCCTGACGGTTCGCTTTCACGGCATCGTTCTGTCCTGCAAGGGCGCAGCATGCGTGCCATTTACCCTTGCGGGACAGGTTGTGTTGGGAAACGATTAACCGGAAGCTGATGCGGGAAGATAAATCACGCGGGAGAAAAAATGCCCCTGCATAGTCGGGCGTAGCGCCCCTTGGTTCGTAGCGGTGAAATGTAATCGTCGTAGTAGGTCCATGTTCACGACTCAGCCGTTCAATGGAACGAGCGACGACTTAAGACATGACACAGTATCTAAATTGAAAACCAAATTCTGAAGCGGCAATTGCTATGATTGGAGAGCTATATTACTGACATCGCCTCTGTTCAATCCAATGCTTAACGTAAGCAATTGATTAACAACACACAAAATCATTTATTAAAAAAATTCTACTGAAACCTGTATAGTAATAATAGTATCTTCTCATCATCAACAGTTAGGGTCTATCTTTGTTCACACGTTACGCAGCTATAAGTAAGGATAATGTGGAAGTAAGCTAACCTAAAAAAGTAAATATGATCAAACCAGTAAAGCATTAGGATTAACCATAAATAATTGTGAGAGCGAAAAAGTGAAAAGCAATAATTATTCTCGTGGTTCAGAATGGCGTAAATGGGACTTACATATCCACACTCCTGCATCATTTCATTGGGAAGGACAAAAATTTAACTCCACCCCTAACCCAGCTGATAATATACGGCTTATAGATGAAATGATTCAGGCATTGAATACAGCCGAACCTGCCGTATTTGCGATCATGGATTACTGGACTTTTGATGGGTGGTTTGCCCTAAAGAAACGTTTATTAGACCCGGACGCACCTAAATTAAATAAAACTGTCTTCCCTGGAATTGAATTACGATTAGTGTCACCGATGGAGAGTCGGCTCAATGCTCATGTGTTGTTTTCAGATGAAACAAATGATCAAGTATTAAAAGATTTTCTTGCTGGATTGAGAGTCGCACTTATTGAACGGCCATTATCTGAATATTCGTTAAAATGTCTTGCACGTCAAGTAGGTGAAGATTTACTACGTGAAAAAGGCTTTAAAAAATCGGAAGTTATGAGCGTTGATGATACAGCATTGCTTGCTGGTTCAACAATCGCTGAAATAACATATGAAAGTTACAAACAAGCGATAAAAAATGTTCCTGATAATATGGCCTTGGGATTTATGCCATTTAATACTAACGATGGATTAGCTGATGTAAAATGGCAAGAACATTATGCCTACGTCCTTGGGTTATTTGAAACCTCCCCTATTTTTGAAACGAGAACACCAGATTTGTGGGCTGCTTTTTCTGGAGTCAAAACTGATACAAATAAAAAATGGATTTCAGATTTTCAGCATGCCTTAAAGAATATACCAAGGCTTGCTGTTTCAGGAAGTGATGCGCACCGATACTATGGCAAACAAGGCAGTAATGATTGCCGAGGATATGGCGACTACCCATCGGGAAAAGCTACGTGGATAAAAGCAGATCCAACATTTGAAGGTTTGAAGCAAGCGATCAAAGAGCCAGCAAAACGTTCGTATATAGGAGCACTCCCACCTAAACGTAAATTAGTCAGCGAAAATAGAAGCCTTTTTTATTGATAAACTTGAAATATCAAAAAAAAATGATGCAGTGATACCTGATAAATGGCTTGATCAAACGTCTATTACTTTGAATCATGATCTTGTGGCAATAATAGGTAACAAAGGAAGCGGTAAAAGCGCTTTAGCTGATATTACGGCGCTACTAGGTAACTCCCAACAAAGTCAGCATTTTTCATTCCTTAAAAATAATAGATTTAGGGGTAAAGTTGGTGAGCCAGCTAAAAGTTTTGAAGCAAAAGTGACTTGGGGTGATGAGAAAATATTAACAAAAAATTTGAATGAGAACCCCGCTTTAGAGAAAGTGGAACTTGTAAAATATATACCTCAAGGGCACTTTGAGTCATTATGCAACGCTCACGTGTCTGGAGAATCAGATGCCTTTGAGAAAGAACTCAGGTCTGTAATCTTCTCTCATTCTAGTGATGCCATTCGCTTAGGTGCACTTAGTTTCGAACAATTAATTGAAGAACAAGAAAGTCCGTTACGCAGTCGAATAGAAAGCTTCCGTAGTGAACTGCATAAACTTAATCGTCAAATCGAAACTCTTGAAAACCAAATGAGTGAAGAAGCACAAAAGGCTCTTGCTGAGCAATTAGTTCAAAAAGAAAGACTTCTAGAAGAGCTCATTAAAATAAAACCAGCAGAAATAGCTGAGCCAACCAATAGTTTATCACCTGAGCAACAATTAGTTTCAGAGAAACTTTTAGCTATAACAACTCAGTTAGAAAGAACTATTAGTAATAAAGAATCTAATACCGAAGAGCAAACAAAAATAGCAGCCAAAAAAAAGGCATGCAAAAATATAAGAGAAGGAATCGAAGTAGTTAAGAGATCGATCAAACAATTCAATTCAGAGTTTGAGTCTGCAATAGAGTTGCTCAACTTAAAGCCTCAACAATTAATCAGTCTTGATATCAACGAGAACATAATCGATGAGATTGAGGACAATTTGATTGTTCATGATAACTCAATTAAAGAAATCAATATAAATCTGAACAGTGAAGAAGAATCTCTTTTAAAACAGAAATCAAGTCTTAGTGAAAAGTTAAATGCACCACAGCAGGCTTTTTAAGAATATAAAGAACAACTAAAGGTATAGGAAGATAAAATCATATCTTTACAAGGTTCTAAAGATGAACCAGATACGCTCGAGGGGTTGAAACACCGTAAAAATATATTGGATACTTTACCAAACCAACGACTTCAACTTATGGAACAAAGATTATCATTAGCTAATCAAATACTCTTAATACTAAATGAACAAAAAGCTAACCGCGAAGCCCTCTTTGAACCCGTACAATCATTAATACAAAATAACTCATTGATACGTGAAGAATATAAGTTACAGTTCATGGCAGAACTAAGTTGCACAGCCGATCAAATTTATAACAAATTATTTTCTATCATTAAGCAAACCTCTGGAGAGTTTAGAGGTGAGTCGGAAAGTTTATCAGTTATTAAAGACCTTATAGATAAACATGATCTAAACGATATAGATTCTACACTTAGTTTCATAGATGAACTTCATCGTAAACTCGAAGCTTCTTCTAAAAATAATGTTGGTATAGCATCCTTATTACGGAAGGATCGCACCTCCAATGAGGTATATGACCTAATTTTTGGATTAGAATATATTGATCCTAGATATACCTTAATGTTTCAGGATGCGCAAATTGAACAACTCTCGCCTGGGCAACGTGGTGCATTATTATTAATTTTTTATTTGCTGGTGGATAAAGGTAATACTCCCATAATACTCGACCAACCCGAAGAAAACTTAGACAACGAAACCATTGTCAGTTTGCTTGTACCTGTTTTAACGGAAGCAAAGCAAAAAAAGGCAAATCATTATGGTTACGCATAATCCAAACCTTGCCGTTGTTTGCGATGCGGAGCAAATAATTCACTGTGAGCTTGACCGAAAAAATGGGCATAACATTACATATACCTCAGGAGCAATAGAGTGTAATGTGATTAATAATAAGGTTGTAAATGTCCTTGAAGGCACTATGCCCGCATTTGATAACCGTCGTGCAAAATATATGTGATACTATTTTTAAAATGATGCCGGAAAAATAAAAATCAAAGGACAGTTCAAACTTAAGAGTCACTTTATTTTTAAATAATGTGGCTCTTTAATAGTTGAGTGTAAAACGACCGTTTCCATACTCAGCAAAATTAAATCATAAGCATAAATGAGAACAATAATAAAAACCCTTTGCTTATAATTTATAAAAGTATGTATTTGTGAGAACAGTTGAGCATTTGAAATAAATTAATTCCATTAGGTAACATTAAACCCACCATTGCAAAACCAATCCGATTTTTCTAATGCATAGTAAGTTGCAGTTTGCCATGAATTAAGTCGCGCATGCATGCAGCTTTTGAGCTTTGTCTATGAGGTGGTCTCTAACGTTTTTTGCAGAATTTTCACCAACCGCAATTCTTTGCAGAGAATATCGTATGTTAGTAATTTCCACAGCAGCATGAGTTGCATAAAGCGCGGCTAATCCAAATGTTTTGAAGTGTGCTAAAATGCGTTCAGATATAACGCCCCCCCCAATGTGCTGGAGGCTCAATATAAAACTGGAGTGCAGGAGGTTGTGTTTCAATAACAGAAGCATAAAGCCATCTTTCATTATCTATATCATCAAAATATGGATGTAGAGTCTGTTTATTCGCTGCATCAGCTACATAGATAGATTTTCGTTTATTACAGTCTGCGCAAGCTGGTATCAAATTAATTGGGCTAACCCCATAAATCGGGAAACAAGAAATTGGTAGGTAATGATCTAACTGGTAAACAGTTCCCTGCCCACAAAGGGGGCATATGTCATTTTCACATGCTTTTTTCAGCTGATCATATATAAGACGTGTTTTATTACTTTTAACAAATGTATTATTATAAACACGTTCCATCTGTTTCCCAGTAAAATGCTCTCCAATATTTTCATTTGCTTTAATTAAATACAACTCTTCTGCAATTGCGTGCTTCCTATATTCCACTTCAGCATTGTCTACGTCAACTTCAATTAAACGAAGGTTTACTTTCAATGTCTCATTTCTTATACTTGAGGAACATAGTCTTAATATATCAACTGCTATTATAGTTGGAATCGGTAGTTTCCTCATTACAATTCCCCATCTCTTTGTATTATTAATGCTTGGATAATAGCTTTAGCTTCTTCGCCTAACTGTTTATCAAAATCACGAATAATTTGACGGTAACTTTTTCCATCATTAACCTCTTCGCGCAAAATTCTATGGAAGCCTGACTGGGTTACTTGCAATCCAAAAACTTCTCGCGTCAGTATGCCAATATTTTCACCAAATGTTTCAAGTAAAGGACGCTCAACAACTGTAACGGCATGGCTACGACGTAATTTCCATGCGCATGATCGCGGTACTTCTTGTAAAACAACCGGCGAATGAGTTGCAATTATACCCACACCATTCCTACTAATCAGAAGGTCTGAAAGTGTTCTAACAAAAGATGAGAGTAGAGGAGGATGTAAATGCCCTTCGGGCTCATCAATCAATACAAGCGTACCTTCATCTACAAGATCAACTAATCGAGTAATGGTTAAAAGTACAATTGAATGTCCAGAACTGAGTTTCTTAAATAATTTTCTTGCTCGTAATCGCCATTGTGCTGGTGACTCTGCATCTTCTAGTAAAGATGTAACATTTGCTTCCGCAAAAAAGATCATCTTCCTCCAGCGTTTTCATCGCTCTTATCCATCGTTGTGCTTTAACACCCGATTTACAGCGCTGCAGGCATTTCGCAAAATCGGAGCTTATCGAATTGTCCTTTTTAGATGGGGATAATGATTCTGTCGAAATGATCGATGTTAAGCCAACTTGATGAAATATAAAATTGTCTTTTTCTGATGCTTTTAACTCAAAATCATCAAATGCACTAAATGAAACCAATATTAACCCTGAAAACGCAATTTCTCCTATTGCGCTACTATGATTCATTTCAATTAAACCTGGTGATGTATTTTCTTCTGTTTTTCTTCCCAAGATGGATAGAGCTATATTTTTCATAGCTCGTGTTTTTCCTACACCATTACGCCCGATCAAAACATGAACGTTAGTAGGTGGTTTGGATTCAGGTATGACCTCAAATAAAATTTTAGGCTGCTTCTCTTCATTAAAATCAGGGAATGTATACGTGAAAGCATACTCTGTCAATTGAGCATCACCACGACTCAAACGATTTAATTTCCCTCTCACATTTTCCTTCCGAATATCCCGCAATAAAGATTCAACCATAACAGTTTCATTAATATATTTTTCAAATATTGTTAAATTCGCTGCACAATCGCGTAATCCTGAAAAAACTCTTGTCCGAAGTGACTCACTTAATTTATTTAGTGATTCATAATAATCTTCGCTTTGTCCCAGCGAAAAGTAATCACCCTTTAAAATATCAAAATGCTTATCAAGCATTGGACAGCGATGGTTATCTGATTTTTTTTGCGCTGGAAGAAGTCCTTTCTGTCCTATTTTTACTGAACCAATAGTATGCTTATCCCCATTTTCATCGATTACAATTAGGGTGAACATTGTTCGGTATTTTGCCCAGTCATCCCAATAATCGACTAAAAGATACGCTTTTAATGGATTATTATATGATATCTTTTCATTCTTTTCGATAACGGTAAAGAACATTAGATAAACCCTATAATTTATTGAAACCTAGGTTGAATAATCTATTTCTTGGATAAGAAAAAATCACTCACTCTTCTACAAAGATTATTATATAACCATCTAGATGACCTGCCCCCCTCTAGAGTTGGGCTTAGCTTATTGTTATATACGTCAACGAAAATCAATCTATTTCATGCATTCCCAATTGTATATCAATACCGTAGTCAACAGCTACATGCTGGGCTGCTATTATCATTTCCCGTTTCTGATTATCAATTTTCTTCATATCATGCTCGTCAAGGAAGACAAAACCATCCCGGCTCGCATGATTGATAATCGCAATTATGCTACCAATTTTGCTCATCACCTGCCTCAAAAAACTCGCGATATTCTGATCTTCAAATTCGTGGTGGGCCTTTGACTTCTGTCTACCATTAACAGTACCTTTTCCGATTAGCTCCGAGATTTCCTTGAGGCCTTTTGTCATATATTCAATACTTCCTTCACAGGACATGTAGTGCCTGACCGCATTTCGACTCACATAACCTAATATGATTTTCAAACAGTCAATATCATCGTAGGGGTGGATAGAAGAATAGTCTACATGGCGACGCATAGAATCGATAACAACCTGTATCTTTTCTTCATCATCAAAGTCAATAAGCCTGTTAAGGAAAAAACCCGGCTCCACAACCTTACAATAATTTGGAACTATCACACCCTTTGAGATCTTACAGAAACCAAAAATGTAAAGAACCGCGTATCTGTCCCTCAAGGATTTACCGTTTTTATCCTTTTTCTCGAAAGTCTCAATTGTTTTTTTTATCTTTACTGCATTAGCTACTGAGGTTACCTGGACAGCTATTCCGCCATTCATGTTATCATCCGCAGCATCAATGGCTGGAAAGTTAACTCTAATCTGGTTTTTACTTTTGAGGTTGGCAATACCTAATGCTTTGAATAACTGTATAGAAATTGCCTCAAGTAGCCGTGACATATCGTTAAAACCCGTGTCCTTATCTCTCTCGACACGAAGTTGAAGAATAGCAATATCCTGATTTAAATTTTTTATCAGCGATTCGATCAAAATAGCTCCTTAACTTGATTGGCTCCGACTAAAATTCAGCGGCATAGTGAAATAATATCCAACCGACTAAAGAAGAGGAAAGTAACTACATGGACATCCTAAAAAATTTACTCTATGAATAAACACCGATATATCATCATCGTTAAGCCCTATGTTCATATATACGAATGACATCTTTCTTCGAAGTGGAAATTTTCGCTGCTAAATTTCACTAAACCATTCCATTGGGACCAATTTGGTACCATCACGCCATTCCGGCAAGCCGACAACTCCAGCAATTTCGCCCCACACTACACTCGAAGCATGGTCTAGAACGATGAGTTGGAGATTTCCATTTTCCTGAAGCACGACATTGCCCATAACTTCGAATGCCTTCCGGACAGCTTCCACGTCTTCATCCCGAACCTTGGGTTCTTCGTCTAAAATAATGTCTTGATGCACCGTGGGTTTGGGAAAGTAAACTTGACTAGGTTGATCAAGCACAAGAAATCCTGGTACAGGGCTGCTTCGTTGGCCCAGAAAGAATTGGTGAAGAGAGAGCAATACTGCCAAATGATAGGAAAGCCAATTCGAACCGCTTCCTATTTCTGAAAGATAGTCATCGCGCTCAGCCCCAAGGACTTTGATAGTTAGATCATCGACTTCTAAAGAAATCGGGTCGTGTGGATTCTCAACATCTAGATAGGGGAGAAGCTTCCCAGCGTTTGTGTTGATAATTCGCAGAGCTTTATGCTTACGAGCCTCGATATCTTGTTCGCGGAGTTCCCCTTCTAATGTTTGTACCGATTCCTTGAGCATCCGCACCTCTTCGACAAGTTCGCTGTCGCTGCCCAATTTGCGATGTAGATCCAATGACGATTCAATGTTGCCTATAAAACGCTCGGTACGCTTCGCAGAAAATTGCTGGTCATTAGCTTCCTTCGATCTACTCGTCAACGCTCTTTTGCGGATTTGTACGGATCTCAGTCGCTCGGTCACGCTATCAACCTCTGCAGTAACGCGCTGAAACTCACGATCGAAGGCGGCAGGTATTTCTTTGTCCTTATCTGCGCCCGCAGCTAACTCGACTTCTTCCAGACGATGAGCCAGAACCCGCAGTTTTCGTTTGGCTGAATCATTATGGCTACCACACATGGGACAATCCGATTCATCGTTTGCATGCGACACCAACCAACTCGATAGTTGAAGCCGCCCCCCTCTGCACTGATAATGCCGTCTGATACTGTTGCACACCTGTTCGCATTCGGTTCATTTCTTCCAAGCGATGACGAAGCGTAGTAAGTTCGCGCGAAACAACTCGCTCTTCACTTTCCAAATCATTCAGCTCACTTAGTGCATCTGAGATCGTTAATGTGCTAACAGCCAAAGTTAGGTCTGTTCGAGTGATTATTTCGTCAAGATGTTTAATCATTTGGTTTCGCGATATTTCATCCTCCAGCTCGGGGATCAAACCAAGTTCCTGCGCCTCACTGTACTTAGATCTCAAGTCGGCAAGCCACCGCGCGGAGACATCTTGGGCATCCCTGAGTTCTCGCTCTTTACGACGTAGAAGTTGGCGGGCTCTGTTCAGCTCGAACTGCTTAGCCATCAATGCTGATGTGACTGCACCAAGTATATAGGGGAAGATCTTCCTCAACTTTTCACGGTGCTCGTAAGTGTTAGTCTTAAAAAATAGAACATCCGGATTGGCAACTACGTTCTGTGGTTGAAATGTGAAAGCAGCCAAATCTCGAAAAGCCGGGCGCCCATCGAACCCCGAGACATCCTCTCCACCAGAAAAATCAAGATTAGACAGATTGGCTAGGTCATCAAGTAGCCTTTTGACTGCTATAACGTTTGTATTTTTACTAAGACGGCTGGGAATCTTGGTTATATTCTCTGCTTCCAGCAGGAACATATCATTGGTGCTACGCTGAGACCCAGGCTCCTTTCGGGCCAAGAGTTTGTCACCTTGCTCGGTCGCCACAACGATGCCGAACCATTCACAGTATTTGCGAATGGTATTTACAGGAATAGAGCAAGTGCTTGCGCCGAGACAGTAGTCTATGATTGGAATGACCGCTGATTTACCCGTACGTGAGGCTCCACTAATGACGTTGACTTTACCAAGTTCAAAACGCAACTTGCGAGGTTGGAATTTTTTGTTCCGCGGCCAAAGTACGATACCTCGAATTTGAAAATACATTAGAGCTTCACCCTCAATGTTGTTACGACTTCATGCACGGTGAGTTCACCGAACCAAGCACCAAGTTTTTCTGCCAAATCCATAAGTTGCCTCACCTCATCGGATAACCCCCTCGCCTTAGTCTGCGATAATGGAATTACCTCGCCGTTTTCTTCAAGTTTGATCAGTTTTCCAGCAACCGCGAGTTCAATGGACAGCAGGCTGAGCTTGCGCCAACGAATAGCGCGCTCTTGAATTTGCAACAACAAGTCCTGTTTGGATACAGATGAGTCCCCGAACTTTGCCGCAAACGCCCGTAAGCCCGAACTTTTGAAGGTACGCTTTACAAATTCTGAGGTTGCTTGATGAAGAATAATAGGGAGCACTAGAAATAGAAGAGGTAGAGGGGGTGAGGCACTTATACGATTTGTCTCGACATATCCACAACAAAAACGCCAGACGATTGCTGCGCCTAGTGCCGGATTCTGAACATTTTGAACTTCTCTTGCCAGCATATTACGCCACCTTCTTGCCCTTCAACTGAGTTTGGTAGTTAGGATGCCAGCCTACAACCAACTCATCGGCAAGCATGTGGAAGCAACCAGGAATGAAGTGCCCCGGCGTAGACATTGCCTGAACTGGAGCAACGAACTGCATGCAGTCTGAATAAAGAAATTGCCCTTGCTCCTGCTCGGATCTTTCTCTGTGATTCAACCTACAAACCCGCTGTTTATTCTTCCATGAGCGCTTAAGGACATCATTTAGATCGTCAAAAGAGCTCTCGTCAACTTCTCCCCGGACAGCCCAATCTGTCCGATCGAAGGAAGCCATTAAGAAATCACTAACAGCTCCGAGTTTCTCTTCGTATGGCAGACCAATGATATCTAGTTGTCGAATGAAATTATCAGGAAGATATTCCCGTGATATTTCCTCTGATGGTGGATGCGCACGGCTCGATAGGACCGTTTGTCGATCAATTTTTTGTACGAACGATGTGTACCAGACATGGAAGTCATTGCGTGCAATGACTGCGGGCTTTCCCGTCTCTAGTAGCATATCGATGTGGCGCTTCACCTGACCGCAAAGATGGTTGGTGATATCTCCAACCTTAGATGGTGATACGGGGTGACTTCGAACTAGCGCCTCAAGATCTGCCTGAGGACTGCCGCTGCCCTGCGTCAGTTGAAAATTGCAAATAAGTCGTTCTGAAAGATCCGGGTCGGCTGTAAACACCTTTTCGACGTATGTAGCAATTTCTACAGAGACACTTTTCTTCATATCGTAATCTGGAGCACTCCCCCCATAACAAAGTGCGAGCCTGTGCGATGGCTAATCTAGCACTTTCAGGAGTATCAGCCTTTGCGAAACTTTCAACGATCAGCCCTTCAACTGGGCGAGAAACATAAAGCTCGAAAATAGCTTTGTCTATTTCAAACCCTGGTGATGCTGCAAGCTCAATCCAATTTGAAAGCGTTTTCCATAGTGATTTCGCTCGGTCAGCCACAGGATTAGCTGTAAGTGCGCTTTTACTCTGAACCAGTATAACGCCGCCATCGCCATCCTCTTGGGCTACATCGTCAAGAAGCTCCAAACTACACAAACTACCCTCGGGCGCTTGAAGCAACAAATGAGTAAGTCGTGTAAATTGGAGGCTGTATCCTAACGCCTGGCCCGGAACCTCGGTTCTACGCTTGACTCGAGATTGACCTTTCGTTCTTGAAGTCGTCATCCTGTTTCCTCCAAATAGATACCAACTCACACATTTTGCTAAACTTTACAAGAAGCCAATAGAGAAAAGCTAGGTAATACCCTGTAGCCCACGCTAAATTCCCTGACATTACATTGATCTTTCTACAACCATAGTCACAATGCTACTGTATTACAGCTTTCACGGAAGGTGGTCATTCTCGGGGTCTTGACAGAAAGGGAATTCATGTTTAGCTTACTTATTAGCCATTTACTGGCAAAGGCGATCCCAGTCAGAGGAGCCAGAATTAGAAAAGCCCGCTCAGGGAAACCTGAGCGGGCTTTTTTGCATTTATGTTTTCGGTCACGGCGGCATGACATCCCCGCCTGAATGGCTTACACCTCAAACCCGTAGTGCGAGCCGTCCGGCAGTTCCACCACCAGCCGCAGCTTACCCCCCGCCGCATCGATATAGCGCTTGAGCGTGGAGAGCTTCAGGTCGCGGCCCGGCTTTTCCATACCCGCCACGGTAGGCTGTGTAATGCCCAACGCCTTTGCCATTTCGACCTGTGTTTTCTGCACTTTCTCGCGCAGCTCGGCAAGGTGAATGTTGAGCAGGATATCCGTCGCCATCGCCTGTGCGTCGGCAACGACTTCCGGTTTTTCATCCGCAATAAGCTGTTCAAGCGTTCTGCCCATCTGGTTACTCCTCATCTTTAAAACTATTCAGCCAGTGTGTAAATTCCCGATCGGCAACCGGAAGCATCTCCTGATAAAAACGCTTTTCATTGCCCACCTTATTTCCGGCACAAAGCACAATCGCCGTTCGGTTTGGGTCAAAAGCAAAGAAAGCCCTTATCGGATCGCCGCGACTCTGAATACGCAGCTCTTTCATGTTGATATAAACAGAGCCTTTTAGCGTATCCGCGTATGGCCTGGACAACCCCGGCCCCTTTTCGCGCAACACCATTAATGCTGCCAGTACGCAGGCGCGATCGCTCTCATTAAGCAAGGTAAACCAGCGATCAAACCTCTCCGTCGTTTTAATCATCCACACGGGATCTCCTTATCAATATAGGTCAAATACTATATAGGTGTAAAGCGATAATCGACTGTGATGCAGGGGGGATTTCAGATGCCTGTGCTTTTAGTGCAAAGTGAGAGAAGCGTTCAGCCGGGTCAGTGATGAATCCACACAACCTTCATCGTTTTGCGAGCTGTACCGGATTGGTTATGGGGTGAGATGATGTGAGGCGTTGTTATCAATAAGAAAGCCCGCTCAGGCTTCCCTGAGCGGGCTTTCACTTTGTTTGCATCGCTTCCCTGCCAATGCAGAGTGACGCTTTTAGCGCGTGATTACGGCAGCGCGATACGGGCAATCTCGTCAGTGCCTTTGGTGGAGGAATCTTTGTTGAATTCCGCCTTAAGCGTGACATAGAGCGTATTGTTGTCCGGGCCAATCAGCAGGCTGTTTGGGTTCTTGTCAAACGACCAGCTGTTTTTCACCGCGTAGGTGGTGGCATCCAGTTGCAGCACTTTCTTCGATTCGCGCTGGCTGATGTAAAGCTCATTGCGTTTAGCGTTGAACTTGATGCCCATCGCATCGCCTTCGATGCGCTTGATCACTTTGCCGGTGCGCTCATCAAAGATCAGCGTGGCTTTGCCTTTGGAGTCGTCAGTAACAAACAGGCGACCGGTAGCAGGATCTTCCGCCATGTTCAGGAACAGATACTCTTTGCCATCGCCTGCGGTCCAGCGCTTCTCGATTTTATGGCTGCGTGGATTGATCACCAGAATTTCACCCGAGCCGTTAGCCGCATAAATGCGCTCAGTCAGCGGGGAATAGATGATACCGGTGACCCATTTCCCGGCGTTTTTAATCTCGGTTTTCAGCTTAAAGGTTCGGGTATCTACGACGGAGATATAGCCCGGTTCGGCTACGCGACCGACATAAAGCTCGTTGCCGTGCCACAGGACTTCACGCGCACCCGCCGGATAGCCCTCTTTACTGATCTTGCCCGGGAACACCAGACGCTGCAGCACTTTGCCACTCTGGGCATCCACTTTGGAGATCGCGCCATCCAGTGAGTTGGTGGTGTAGAACACCTGACCGTTTTCATCGATAGCGGTACCGAAGTTTTTCATGTCGGTATGCGTTTCGCCTTTGGTCGTCAGCGTGGCCGGATCGAGACGATAGATCATGCCGCCGTTCACATCCTTAAACGCCTGCGCGCTGGCGACAAACAACGCTTTTGACGCAGGGGAGTAAGCCATTTCGTACAGACCATCACCCAGAGCGCGTTGTGTCACTGCGGTATTAACCGGTTTTGGGGCTTCAGCGGCAGGCGCATCGGCTTTTTTAGCTGGTGCCTGACACGCTGTCAGGCTAAAGGCAGCGGCAACTGCCATGGCAACAGCGGCTTTGCGCGGGCTTAACGATTTCATGCTGAACTCCGTCAGGAAATAAAGAATGAGAATCATACGCATTAACAGCCAGTAATCAAATGACGACGCTACTATCCAGACCTGTCCGGTCATTTTACCCGCGTTAAACCGCTTAACTGCCCCGTGAAATTCCACCTGAATGCCCTTTTTCTGCTTTCAAATCTGATAAACACCAGCAACTAAAAGGCTTTAAATTTTCCTATCACATTGAATTATAAATAATTAACATAAAGTTACACTTTCGATTGAATCCTTTGAAGAATATATAAAGCAAATGATTATCATTGGCGTTCTCATAACTGGCTGAGCGTCTTTCTCCAGAAGATGAGTGGATAAAAAATAACAACCAAAGACACAACGGTTTAACTCAATACCAATTTTTAATGGAAAATTTTATGGCTCGTAGTGGCAGGGAATCAGGTTTCAGAAACAGCTTTAGCGTCTCATTACTGACACTGGCGATACACGCCCTCTTCCACCCCGCCCTGGCGGCGGAGGAGACATCGCAGGATATGGTGGTCAGCGCCACGCCTGACGAAACCAGTGACAGCGGTAAGCAGAATTACGCGGTGCAGACCACCCGCGCGGGCACCAAATTAATGCTGACACCGCGAGATGTGCCTCAGTCACTCAGCGTGGTGACGCAGCAGCGAATGCAGGATCAGGATCTGCAATCGGTTAATGATGTGCTGACCAACGCCACCGGTATCTCCACCAATCTTATCGACAGTGAACGCTCCGAGTACTATTCACGCGGCTTCAAAGTCAGCAACTTCACTTTCGATGGCATTCCGACCTCGGTTAACGATACATGGAATTACGGCGACGCGGCGTCCGACACGGCAATCTATGACCGTATTGAAATCGTGCGCGGTGCGACCGGCCTGATGACCGGAGCGGGCAGCCCTTCGGCCTCGATCAATATGGTGCGTAAACATGCTGACAGCAAAACCGCGACCGGCACGCTGAGTGCCAGCTATGGCAGCTGGAACAAGCAGCGCTACGTGGCGGATCTCTCTGCCCCGCTTAACAGCGATGGCAGCCTGCGCGGCCGTGTGGTGACCGGTTATACCGATCAGGAGAGCTGGCTGGATCGCTATCAAAAAACCAAAAAATTCATCTATGGCGTGATTGATGCGGACCTTACCGACAAGACGACGCTGTCACTGGGCTACGACTATGAAGATGACAACACCGGCAATCCAACCTGGGGTGGCCTGCCGATGTTTTACAGTAACAACGCCACGACACATTACGACCGCAGCCTGAATTCATCAGCTAACTGGGCGCGTTACAACACTAATTCGCGCAAAGTCTTTGCGGATATCGACCATAACTTCGATAACGGCTGGAATATTCATATCAACGGCACGCATGCTGAGAATACCTTCAGCGATAAAGCTGCTCTATGTGATGGGCAATCCCGATCAGGAGAGCGGTGAAGGCACTACCGGTTATGGCAGTATGGATCGCGGCAAGCGTAAAATGGATTCAATCGATGGCTTTGCCAGCGGCCCGTTTGAACTACTGGGTCGTCATCACCTGTTGATGGCCGGGGCAAGCTACAGCCGCCAGCATAATGCCGCCTACAGTCAGGATGGATTCAGCGATGCGGAGGCGGGTGAAATCACTGCCGCCGATATGGGGATTTTCAATAATAGCTGGACCGGTAACGTAGCGAAACCTGAATGGCAGGGCTGGTATCTCAACGATGATGACACTGTTCGTCAGAAATCGGTCTATAGCGCTGCACGCCTGTCGCTGGCCGATCCGCTGTCGCTGATTATTGGCGCTCGCTATACCCAGTGGAGCACCCATGGCAGCAGCGGAGAGATGACCAAAAATAACACCACGCCTTATGCAGGGCTGGTGTATGACATTAATGACACCTGGTCCGCCTATGGCAGCTATACCGCCATTTTCCTGCCGCAGACTTATCGCGATACTCACGGCAGTTACCTCTCACCGGTGACAGGTAAAAGTTACGAGACCGGTCTGAAATCCGCCTGGAACGATGGCCTGCTGACCGCCAGCGTAGCAATTTTCCGCATCGAGCAGGATAACGTTGGACAGGCAATTGATGGCGTTTATCTGAGCGGCAATGAGCAGGCCTATGACGCCGCCAAAGGTGCAGTGAGTAAAGGTGCCGAGTTCGAGCTGAATGGCGCACTGACCGATAATCTGCAGCTGACCTTTGGCGCAACCCGCTATGTGGCACGCGATAAAAGTGGCCGGTTCAACAGCTATCAGCCGCAAACCTCATTCAAGCTTTTCACCCGTTATCAGCTGGACGCAATCCCCGAGCTCACCGTTGGTGGCGGAATTAACTGGCAGAACCGGGTGTTTAAAGATGTGACCAATGCCAGCGGCGACAGCGTACGGGTATATCAGGGCAGCTACCCGCTGGCCTCGTTGTTTGCCCGCTATCAGGTGAATAAGCAGGTTGCCGTACAGGCCAACGTCGATAATCTCTTTGACCGTGAATATTACAGCTATATGAACAGCTACGTTTACGGTGAGCCACGTAACGTGAATGTCAGCGTGTCTTATCAGTTCTGATAATGGTGAGCTGAGAGGCCAGACAGCCCGCGATTGCGGGCTGTCTGGTGGGCTGATTTAACGGGCATGATGCGTGTCAGGGCTGTCCTTCCATATTCCAGCGCGCTGATCCCATCACATCGAAAACATGCTGGTCGGTGAAAGCCGGAAATCTGGCGCGTTTTGCCGCCACTTTGAGCGCGTTGCAATAATCTTTATCGCCCCCCTTTGATAATAAAATTATCCAGGGTGCCATCAATTTTGAAATCCAGATGGGCATTACAGCGTTTCCCCTTCCAGGCGTGCGGCTCTGATAGTGCAGCATCCAGCGCTTTTTTTATGCCAGATGCCTGCTGACCATAGATATCGTTGTCCCCGACTTTTCCTGAACGGTTATAGCTGCAGGTTTCGAGTGCGCTTTTTTTTAATGCATTCGTGTGGAGTGAGAGGCGCACAACCGGCTAACAGGGCACAGCAGAAAATGGGAATGATCTTTTTCATGGATAAGTCCTTTTAGGTGAAAAGGGAACGGCGTCCTGCTCCCTGGTTATTCTGATATCAGGCTAAGCTAAACCCCTGCAAAGTGAATCAACACAGGGTTATTTTCCCGTTTTTTTTCGCCAGAAGAGAGAGAAAGCAATCGCTGTTAATACGCCAATCAGGGGCATCGTGGCCGCGCCCGCCAGAAAGTTGTGCTGGTCGATGCGTTTGTCCCTGCGGATATCCGCGAAGCGTGCGAGTGCCTGTTTTTCATCTGAGGCACGAACTTCCTCGAACTGTTTTTTATAACCCTGCTCTGTCAGATCGAAAGCTCGTGTTACGTCCGATCTTTCAAGTGCAACAGTGTATTTGCCTTTGGTATAGAACCTGTATTCTGACATTCAGCGATCTCACATCCCAGAGGATAGATTTGCACTATATCGGGTATGAATGGGTTTGCAGAACGCTTTTGGAAAATAGTGCGGCACAATACAGGCTCCAGCCTCCCTGCTGAGTTAACCGCATCTCCTTTTCCAGCAAACTGCATGCAGTATTGCGGTAATATTTCCCGTGATGACCGTGGCTGTTAACTCTCTTCGGTTATCACTTCAAGCCCCAGATTCTCCCGCAGCGTAGCAAACTCATACTCATCGCGAAACAGTCCGCGACGGCGCAGTTCCGGGATCACCAGCTCCACAAACAGATCCAGCTGTTCCGGCATAATGGCTGGCATGATGTTAAAGCCGTCCGCCCCGCCCTGCTCCAGCCACTGCTGGAAGTCGTCGGCGATATCTTCAGCGGTACCGACAATCACGCGGTGTCCTCGTGAACCGGCGGCGACGGCGGCCAGCTCACGCAGCGTCAGATTCTCGCGCTTTGCCATATCGGTCATCAGCTTAACGCGGCTCTGATTACCTTCGCCCAGCGGAACCTCCGGTACCGGGCCATCCAGTGGATATTGGCTGAGATCCATACTGAACCGCAGTGAAAGCTGACGAAGCCCGTTCTCGATATCCACCAGCGTATTCAGCTTTTTCCACAGCGCCTTCGCCTCCTCACGCGTGCGGCCAATAATCGGCATGACACCGGGCATGATCACGACATGATCCGGGTTACGCCCGGCGGCAATGACCTGCTCCTTTTGAGTGCGATAGAACGCTTGCGCTTCCTCCAGACTGGCGGAGGCGGTAAAGATCACTTCCGCTGTCTCAGCCGCCAGCTTTCTGACCATCAGCAGAAGAACCTGCTTCGATAATCACCGGACGTCCCTGTGGCGAACGCGTGATGTTCAGGGGGCCTTGTACCTGAAAATGCTCGCCCTGATGGTTGATCGGTTTGATCTTCTCATCAACAAAATAGTCCCCGGTCGCTTTATCAGGCTGCACTGCCCCCGCTTCCCAGCCCCGCCACAATTTGTCTGCCACCTCAAGGAACTCCCGCGCACGGGCATAGCGGGAAGCGTGGTCGGGCATATCGCTGCGGCTGAAGTTACGTGCAACGTCAGTGGAAAACGAGGTCACGACGTTCCACGCGGCCCGGCCACGGCTGATGTGATCCAGTGACGAGAAACTGCGCGCCAGCGTAAAGGGATCGCTGAAGGTGGTAGAGGCGGTTGCAGCCAGGCCAATACGTCTGGTGTTGACCGCCAGCGCCGCCAGCATCGTCAGCGGTTCAAGGCGTGCCATGGTCGACGGCAGACGATACATGCTGGTTGCCAGTGCATCACCCACAAAGAACAGGTCGAACTTACCCGCTTCGGCTTTTTTAGCCAGCGTGATCAGCCAGTCGATGTCAGTGGGATCGCCCAGCTGTTCAGTCAGACGCCAGCCGCTCACGTGCTGACCCACCGGTTGAACAAACAGGCCGAGCCGCAGGCGACGTGATGGAGTGAAATGATTCATGAACGATTCCTGGTCTGTAAGGTGAAAAGGCGCGCCGCAGCGCGCGCTTAAAAAAGGGTGTCCGTCGCCAGCAGCGCCTGCTCCAGCGCGCGGGCAGAGACGCTAAACGGCAGCCGTTCTGCGCAAGCCTGGGGGAATTTAATCTGCTGCGCGAGGTTGCGCAGCGCGCTATGGCGATCGCCGCCTAACACCGGCAGCTTCAGCGGCATATCGTAGTGACGCAGCAGCGTAAGGAGTTCCCCATCCGCGACGCCGTCATGTTCCATCAGCGACTGCACCAGCAGGCTGAAGCCGACTTTCTCACCGTGCAGCCAGTGATGCAGCTCCGGCAGGTGCGTCAGTCGATTGTGAATGGCGTGCGCAAAGCCCGGCGTCGGCAGCAGGTCGCGCACACTGTTCGCCAGCCCGGCGAGCACGATAGTGGCATCAATGACTCTGACCAGTTCAGGCGTGACCCGCTGCTGCTGGCAGGCCAGGATCGCGGCGTCTCCCTGCTGCCGGAAAGTGTCAAGCGCCTGCCGCGCGGTCATCACCTTAAGATCCAAAGCCAGATCATCAGGGTTGTGCTGCTGGTAAGGCCGGAATTCATAATATTTGGCCAGCGCATCCACAATACCCGCTTTCAGGTAGCGCACGTCGCTCCGGGCGATCACTTCACTGTCTACCAGCACCAGCTCCGGCATTTTCCCCAGCGGCTGGCTGCGCAGATGGCCGCCTTGCTCGTTATAGATGATGGCAATCGGTGACCAGGCCGCGCAGGTTGCCGCCTGGGTCGCAAAGTTAACCAGCGTGACCGTCGGCAACTGGCTGGCAGCGGCTTTAGCCGCATCCAGCACGCGTCCACCCCCAATCGCCAGCAGCAGTTCTGCGCCCTGCTGTGCGATATGATGTTTTAAGCTGGCGATGGCCTGTTCGGTACATTCGCCCTCTAAATAGTCGAGCTGCCAGCGGATGCCATTTTCTTCAAGACTCTGGCTTAATTCCGGATTAACCGCCTGCCACGCCTGAGGAGAGGTAAAAATACGAATATGGGTGGCATAGGGTTTAATAAACTGACCGGCGCGGATGCGCAGGCCCGCCTCATGCGCATAGGCTCGCGGAGATGTAATGGCTAACACAGCAGCATCCTGATTATATAAAATAGAAAAAGACTTTTATTACAGTGAGTTAATAGCGTTTCATGGAATTTAATTTCTTTTCTGAATACTACGACAAATAACAATTTAAGCAATCAAAAACCGGCCATTTCATATTCACAAATCCGCATTAGGTTAGTTATTTTTCACACATAGCGACCCGGCTTTTACTGTTAATCTCTCATTCTGGCTGAATGAATTAACTGCCTGCCTGGCAGTTTTCCGGGAAATATTATGCAACTCGATTTTCGTCAGGTCAGAGAAGATGAGGTAGATGTTTATCTGGCGCTGATGCATGCCGCCTATGCACCCGTTAAAGCACTGGGCATTAAATTTGATGCCGCCACGGCTGACCGCGCTACAGCATTACGCCATCTGCAGAATCATGGCGTGTATGCGCTCTACATGCGTGACCAGATGGTTTCATCAGTGACCGTTCGCTATCCCTGGGGGCCGCTGCCCGGCCCGTTTGGGCTGCCGCATATCTGCTGGTTTGGCGCGCATCCCGACTATCCCGGCCACCATTTTGGTCGCCAGGTTCAGGATCGGTTAGAGCAGGAAATCCTGATCGATCAGTTGCATGCCCCTGCGGTCTCGCTGGGCACCGCCACCCATCACCCCTGGCTGAAAGAGATGTATCTGAAACGTGGCTTCCAGCCGATGCATACCCGCGATCTCGGTAAAGGTCACATCACCCTCTATATGAAAAAAGTACTGGACCCGGCGGCACATGATGCCTGGCTGAGCCGCCAGACAGCAGCAGAAGGAAACCCGCTATGAGCAACGATAATGCCGCATCACTGGGCGAACAGCCGATCGCGTTTCGCCACGAACTGCACCGTTTTCCGGAGCGACCGCAATGAACCTGAGCGCAATGCTGGCTGAACATATCCTTTATAGTCAGCCGGATGAGTCAGCGCACCAGCACGCGCGTGAAGGCGTGCGGGACTTCCTGGCGGTGAGCTGGCCGGTGTTACAGGGCAAGGTGCCAGATAGCGGCTTACCGGCACTGCGCACAATCTACCGCGACGGCAGCGTGCGCTCGCAGGCGCTGCTGCTGGGCTATGCCGGACATGCGCTGGACTACGATGATTTTCATGCCGATTTTCGCGGTCATCCCAGTGTAGTGATCCTGCCCGCCCTGCTCGCCTGGCAGCAATATCAGCCAAAGCGCCTGAACCGTTTTCTGGATGCTTACGTCACGGGTGTGGAAATGGCTGGTCGTCTGGGACTGGCTGTCAGCCAGCAACATTACGCGCTGGGCTATCACAACACGGCAACGCTGGGCACCCTGGCAGCGGCGGCGGCACTGGCGCGTTTGCTGGCGCTGGAAAGTGATGCAACCGCGACCCTGCTGGGGATCGCTGCCACCCAGGCCAGCGGGCTACGCGCGCAGTTTGGTTCGGCGGTGAAACCACTGCACGCTGGTTTTGCCGCAGAACGTGCGGTGTCAGCGGCTCTGCTGACACTGGCCGGAATAGATGGCCGTCAGGCGGGTGTGATTGAGGCTTTTCTGGCAGCCAGCAGTTCGGGTCAGGCGCAGCCGGAGAAATTGCTGGAAAACTGGGGCCGCCCCTGGCGGATTAGCGCGCCCGGACTGGAGTTCAAACCTTTCCCAACCTGCGCAGGCACCCACAGCGCAGCGGAAGCGGCACAAATGCTGCGCCAGCAGTGGCTGGCAGCCGGCAAACCTCTTGATGCACTGCTGAGCCAGATTGTCGATATCACCGTCGCCTTCCCGCCAGGCGGTGACATCGCCGCTTCCATATCCGTTCCGACGCACGGCATTGAAGCGCGTTTCAGCCTGGAATATGTGATTGCTGCGATGCTGATCTACGGCGATCTGCGTTTGCAGGATTTCGCCGAAGGCGATCTCAATCATCAGATTATGCCGCTGGCCGCCCGCGTCCGTCGTACTCCCGATAACAGCGCGCCGCCCGATGCGATTAATCCCGCCCTGCGCTTCCATGACGTCTCGCTGACGCTGAGTGATAGCACAAAGCTGCATCAGCGCCGCACGCGCCAGCAGTCACTGGCAGAGAGTGTGGATGTAAACAGGAAACTGCAGCTGGCGCTGCAGGCGTCGTCGACCGATCTGCTGGCAGCCAGTGAGCTGCGTTCAACGGCAGATTTGCAGGCGCTGGGGCGCGCAATGCTGAGCGCCCTGTAACCGACTCATAACGGGGGGAATAAAGGCCTGCACCGGCGTGACTTCCCCGGCAAATTTACGCACCTGTACCACCGTAATCTGCCCGCTACATCCCTGCGCCAGAGATGACGTCCCGATATCCAGCGTCAGCACATTGGGATTACCGTGACGACAAAGCGGACGGGCGGCAGTGGCGTCGACCGGATCGTACCAGGCACCGGTTGGCAGCTGTACCACGCCAGGCATAACCGTGTCGGTGAGACGTGCGCTGGCGAGCACATGGCCCCGATCGTTATAAAGCTCAATGATGTCGCCATCCGCGATAGCCCGGGCTGCCGCATCCTCGCTGTTGAGGCTACAGACTTCACGCCCGCCACGCTTGCCACTCTGACTGAAATCACCAAAATCGAGCTGGCTGTGCAGGCGCGTCACGGGCTGATTAGCAATCAGCCAGAATGGGTAGTCGGCGCTGGGTTTTTGCTGCGGTTCACGCCATACCGGATGGCCGGGACAGTTGTCATAACCAAAGCTGGCGATAGTGGCGGAGAAGATCTCAATTTTGCCGCCTGCTGTGGGCAGCGGTGCAGCATCAGGGTCAGCGCGAAACGCATTCATCATCCGTCCACCATCCTTCACCTGCGGCAACGCCAGGATGCCCTGCTGCCAGAACTGATTGAAATCCGGTGTCTGCACCTGATGCGCCGCCAGTTTTTCCTGTAGCTGATGGTAAAGATGCTGCAACCAGCCTCGCGCATCGCGCCCTTCGCTAAACGCTTCTTCCCGGCCAAGTTGCCGGGCCAGATCACGGAAAATCGTGTAATCGTCCCTGGCTTCGGCGTAAGGCTGTGCCACTGGCTGCATGGCGATTAAATGGCGATCGGTCGGCGCACCGCCGATATCCTCTCGCTCCAGGGTCATGGTGGCGGGCAGGACGATATCAGCATGACGCGCACTGGCGGTCCAGACGCTCTCATGCACTATGAACGTATCCAGCTGGCAAAATGCCTGACGCAGCCGGGCCAGATCCTGATGGTGGTGAAACGGATTGCCGCCCGCCCAGTAAGCCAGCCGGATATGAGGATAAGTAAGCTGACGGCCATTGTAGTCAAACCTGGTGCCGGGATTGAGCAGCATATCGGCAATACGTGCTACCGGAATAAAGCGGTCGATACCATTTTTACCCTGCGGCAGGGACGGAAAGCTGACCAGATTGTGATGTTTGCCATAATGGCCCAGCGCACCCAGTGCATAGGTATAGCCGCCGCCGGGCAGCCCGGGCTGTCCGAGTGCCGCCGCCAGCACCAGGCCAAGCCACACCGGTTGTTCGCCATGCTCGGCGCGTTGTAAGGCATGGGCGACCGTAACCAGTACGCGCTTGCCGTGCAGCTGTCGGGCGAACTGCCTGATCAGGTCGCTGCTGACGCCACAGATCGCGGCCGCCCACGGCGCGTCACGCACCACGCCATCCTCTTCACCCCGGATGTAGGCCACCATCTGAGGCCAGCCGACACAGTAGCGCGCCAGAAATGCCTCATCGGTTAACCCTTCGGTGATTAATACCGCCAGCAGGCCGAGTATAAACGCCGCATCCGTTCCGGGTCGCAGCGCCAGCCACTCACCCTGTGCTTCCTCTGGCAAATCGCTTTTCAGTGGGCTTACCGAGATAAAACGGGTGCCGCGCTGTGCTGCACGCTGCATAAAACCGCGCTCGGTATGCTCACTCAGGCCGCCGCTGGCCACCTGGGCATTTTTCAGCGCCAGCCCGCCAAACGCCAGCACCACCTCGCTGTGACCGGCAATCTCTTCCCAGCTCACGCCACGCCGGGCGACTTCATTCATGTCGCCCACAATATGCGGCAGCAAAACCGATGCCGCGCCGGAGCTGTAGCTGTTAACTGAGCGAACATAGCCGCCCAGCGTGGTGTTCAGGAAACGGTGCACCTGACTTTGGGCGTGATGGAAACGGCCTGCGCTTGACCATCCGTAAGATCCGCCAAAAATCCCCGCCGGGCCGTAAGCCTCACCGACCCGCTTAAGCTCCAGTGCAACCCGATGACTGGCTTCCTCCCAGCTAACCGCGACATATTCATCTGCCCCACGACGCCGATCCGGGCCAGGCCCGTTTTCCAGCCAGCCACGCCGTATCATCGGCCGTGCGACGCGTGCCGGGTGATTAAGTGCATGACGGAAGTTTTGCAACAGCGGACTGGGGTCGGGATCGCCCCCCGAACGGCTCAATAAGCAGTTGATCGCCGCTGCGCTCAGCGTGAAAAGCGCCCCAGTGGGCGCTGTGCATTACCGGTTTTTGCGTCATCCTGCTTCCTGGTTATCACAAAAGAAACGGTGCTCAGAGCACCGTTGCGATAAAGTTTCTGACGCGTCCGTTGTCCGGATCGTCGAGTACCTGCTGCGTCGGGCCAGCCGCCACAATTTTGCCGCTCTCCATAAAGACGATGTTATCGGCGACCTCGCGGGCAAATCCGATTTCATGGGTGACAACCACCATGGTGATACCGGAATGCGCCAGCTGTTTAATGACCTGCAGCACTTCACCCACCAGTTCCGGGTCAAGCGCCGAGGTCGGTTCATCAAACAACATAACGCCAGGATCCATCGCCAGTGCGCGGGCAATCGCAACGCGCTGCTGCTGACCACCGGAAAGGTTTTGCGGCCACTCATCTTCGCGACCAGACAGCCCCACCTGTTTCAACAGCGCCAGTGCTTTGCTGGTCGCCTGATGGCGGCTCTGCTTTTTCACCCGCATCGGCGCATCCGTGATGTTCTGCAACACGGTACGGTGCGGGAACAGGTTGAATTGCTGAAACACCATGCCGATTTCCGCCCGCTGGCGTGCAATTGCACTGCTGTTGAGTTCGTGCAGCGCCTGGCCTTTTTTGTCGGTATCCCACCATCTGGCCGCCGATACGGATGGTGCCACCATCCAGCTTCTCAAGGTGATTAATGCAGCGCAGCAGCGTGGATTTACCGGAGCCGGATGGCCCCAGAATCACCGTGACCGACCCGGCAGGTATATCCAGGTTAACGTCGTCGAGGATGGTCACGCCAGAGAAGCGCTTAGTGACCTTGCGCAGTGCAATTGCTTCAGCCATTGCTCACACTCCTTTGGGTTTTCGGCAGCGAAAAGCGCGGCAACGACGGCCAGAGGCTGCGCTTTTCACGTCGCGTGACACCGCGGCCAAAATAACGCTCCACGTAATACTGGCCCACCGACAGCACTGAGGTCATCAGCAGATACCACAGGGTGGCGACCAGCAGCAGCGGGATCACTTCATAGGTGCGCTGATAGATAATCTGCGCCGAAAACAGCACATCCTGCAGAGAAATCACTGACACCACTGCCGTGGTTTTCAACTGGCCAATGATCTCGTTACCCGCTGGCGGCATAATGGCGCGCATCGCCTGCGGTAAAACGGTATGACGGAAAATCTGAGCCGGGCGATATCCAAGCGCGCGTGCCGCTTCAATCTGCCCATTACCCACGCTCTGGATACCCGCGCGCACAATTTCTGCGGCATAGGCGGACTGATGCATGACCAGCGCGATCACTGCCGCACTAAACGGGCTGACCAGCGCGTTGGACTGTGCACTCCAGATCTCACCTAAACCGGGAATCGACAGCGCTATTCTGGGATAGAGCGCCGCGATGTTGTACCAGAGAAACAGCTGCACCAGCATCGGCACGCCACGGAAAAACCAGGTGTAGGCCCAGCTCACCGCAACCAGAACCGGATTTGATGATAGACGCATCAGCGCCAGCACCGTGCCGAAGGCAAAGCCCAGCACCACTGAAATGGCGGTGAGCTGCAGCGTCATTAACACCCCCTGCAGAATGGAGGGCGCAGTGAAGTTTTCTGCGATGATCCCCCCACTCAAAGCGCGGATTGTTAATCATCGAATGTGCCATCGCCACCACGCACAACAGCACCACCAGCGCACTCAGCCAGCGTCCGTAGTAGCGTTTACTGACGATTTTCAGATCGTCAGTGTGGTTCTGAATCTCACTCATTTAAAAATCTCTTCGTTGCGTCGGGCTTCGGTCACAGCACCAAATCCGATTCCCCAGTTATCGAGGATTTTCCGGTAGCTGCCATCTTTGATTAATGAGTTCAGCGCGGCCTGCACGGCAGGTTCAAGTGGAGAGGCTTTTGGGAAAGCGACAGAGACCGGTGCATCGTTAACGGTGATTTCGCCGCTCATGGTCAGCGGTTTGATTACCTTAACCTGCCACAGCAGCCCCTCATAGGGACCCAGGAACAGCGGTACGCGACCGCTGACCACCGCCTGCACGCCAGCCGGACGATCCGGGAATATCGCTACCTTGATGGGCTGTTTACCTGCGGCCTCACAGTCTTTACTGGCTTCTTCCAGCCGCGTAACCTGGGTGGTACCGGAACCGGCGCCGACCTCTTTGCCGCAAACGTCACTGAGTGATTTAAACGGGGCGATACTGGCGTCTTTTCGGGAAATAATTCCCAGCAGGCTGGCGTTGTAGTAGCCGACAAAGTCGATCTGTTTCAGGCGGGTCGGTGTGGCGTTGATGTTCGACAGCGCCACATCGTAACGTCCGGTTTTCAGACCGGGAATGATGTTGTCGAAGCCGCCCGTGTCGCGCCACTCTACCGCGATACCCAGACGTTCACCCACCGCATTCATGATGTCGATTTCGCGACCGGCCAGCGTCTTATTATCTTCTTTATAAAAGGTAGTTGGCGGCGTATTCGGGTTTGTTCCTGCCACAATGTAGCCACGCTTGAGGATATCCGCAGGAATCAGCGTTTTCAGCGCCGGATCGGCTTTGACATGTATGCTGCTGTCAGCAGGCACTGAGGGTTCTGCCGCAAAGCTGACGGATGCGTTGAGCACGAGTGTGAAAAGGGTCATTCTTTTTTATCAATTTCACCGGAACCTTTCTCCTGATATTTAAAATGTTCCCCCCAGAGGGAAAAGCGATCGTGACCTGTTGTCAGCGCTGAAAGAAAGCCAGATAAGCGGCGGGCTCCAGAGCTTTTATCATCCTCGTAACGTTCTGTTGTCATTCTCAGTGAAGACCGGCGACGATCACAAATGCTAAAACCGGGAATATTTTGCTGGAATATGGCAATGGCGCGCCTTGCCAGCCTGTTGAACAGGCGCTGGCATCCTGTGACCGAAGAGATGAGCAGTTTGGTAAGGATTGGCGAGGCGAGAAAACGTCATACTGCGGTTAATTAATTGGCACAGCCAGGCTCTGATGATTAATAAAAATATAATTTCATTGATAAGTATTTATTGAAAAATCATCCCTCTGCGCCTGACCGATTCTTTTATCCGGGACTTATTTGATCAAAATCAATAACTATTTATTCAGGTAATGTAAAGACTGCAGCAGGCACGGGAATCATAATTTTAATCAAAATTATCAATACATTACACGAAGCAAATCAAAGATTAGCAGGCAGATAGTTTCCCTTGAGAATAATGAAAGCCTCATTAATCAGATCATTGATTAAGCATAAATAATATTAAAGCTTCGTCTGGCACTGACGATAAAAAGATCATCTTTGAATTATTTAACAGCCTCTTCTCTGCTTCTGATATCTCACTAAAGGTGAACCTTATGGGCCTTGCTCAACGCATCTCCGATATTAAAATTGGGAAAAAACTGGGCGTCGGTTTTATCGTCGTCATTGCTGCCTCCCTCGCCATTACTTTTATCGCTTTCGATTGTTTTCGCAGTATTAAAGACAACTCCGCCCGGCGCACGATTACCGTGGAGATGGTAAACACGTTAAGCAAGGCACGCCTTAACCGCACCCTCTACCAGTACACCAAAGACCCCAAATTTGCCACGCAGAACGTTCAGGCCCTGAAGGAGTTAGATGCCCTTTATAAACGGCTGGATGGATTTAAATGGGATGAGATGGGCCAGCAGAAAGTCGCACTGATGGGGCAGTTACTTAACGATTATCAGAATCAGCGCCAGACATTCGTAACTGCTGCGCAGGCGACAAGCGGTGCCTTTGATGCCATTAAACCGGGTGCCCTGATTGCGCTTGCGCATCAGTTTGAATCACTCGATATGGCTCTGACACCCGACGCGGCGCTGCCGGTCATGCACCTGGCCGCAGCGCTGTTTGATGCGGCCAATGTTGAAAAAGCGTTTCTCGATAAGCCGTCTGAGGCCAGCAGAGAGGCGATTCTTGAAGAATACACCGCTATCAACACCCTGAGCGAGCAACTGGATATTTTCGCCCAGCCGAATATTAATGACGTAACGCGAAATGTGCTCAGCACTCTGACGCAGCAACGCCAGGCTTTAACGCGCTATGTCGATGCGACAGAGAAAGAAAAGAGCGAATCGGCGGGCCTGACCACCACCGCAGAGCGGCTCAATGCGGTGGTTTCCGATACCTTTGCCTATCAGTCCCAGCTATCCTCTGAATTTATCAAACAGGCGGAGTGGCGCATTGCTTTTGCCGCGCTGATTTGTGTGGTTCTGAGTCTGCTGATTGCCTGGCGGATCACCCGCAACATTACGCTGCCATTAAAAGAGACGCTGAACGCAGCGCAACGTATTGCCAGCGGTGATTTAACAACCTCACTGAAAACCACACGTGGTGATGAGTTAGGTCAGCTGATGCAGGCGGTAGATGCAATGAACATCAGCCTGCAGAATATCATCACCAACGTGCGTGATGGCGTCAGCAGCGTGGCGCGTGCCTCGGCGGAAATCGCGGCAGGTAATACCGATCTTTCATCCCGCACAGAACAGCAGTCTGCCGCAGTGGTTCAGACCGCGGCCAGCATGGAAGAGCTCTCTTCAACGGTGAAACAGAATGCGGAGAACGCTCACCATGCGAGTCAGCTGGCGACAGACGCGTCAGTGAATGCCGGACGTGGTGGCGAGATTATCCGTGACGTTATCGAAACCATGAACAACATCAGCCAGAGTTCGGGCAAAATCGGCGAGATCATTCACGTCATCAACAGCATCTCTTTCCAGACCAATATTCTGGCCCTTAACGCCGCCGTCGAAGCGGCACGAGCCGGAGAGCAGGGTCGCGGATTTGCGGTAGTTGCCGGTGAAGTCAGAAATCTGGCCCAGCGCAGTTCACTGGCCGCCAAAGAGATTGAAACGCTGATACGCGAGTCACTTGATCGGGTTCATGATGGTTCTGAATTTGTGGAACGCGCCGGTACCACCATGGATGACATCGTCCGCTCTGTCAGTCAGGTTAAAGATATTATGGGTGAGATTGCTGCCGCCTCTGACGAGCAAAACCGCGGCATTTCTCAGATCGCCACGGCAATGGCCGAGATGGATACCACGACGCAACAGAACGCCGCGCTGGTTGAAGAGTCCTCCGCCGCAGCCAGCTCACTGGAATCTCAGGCAGATGAACTGGAAAAAACAGTGGCCGTATTCCGTCTCTCTCCTGGGGAGAGCAGTAGCAGCCGGGGCGCACCTGCCCTGTCACCGCGTTTAGTACCCGCTGTGCCCGTTAATGCATCCGCAGACTCAAGCTGGGAAAGCTTTTAACGGTTAGCGAAGCGTTAATTCTGTCTGACTGTAAATAGAGCCAGCCTTAATTATTGAGGCTGGCTTTGAAATGAGGGTAGATAAGAATCGCGATCGGTCTGTACAGAAAGCGATGGAGAGAGAGTTGTCGTCCCTGACAGCTTCTCCGGCCGGTATACGCTTTCGCGCAACCGATGAGGTCGTCCGCTTCGTCGTTTTCCGGCCGGAGCCGGACTACGTCCATTGGCATCAGTTCCGTTACTGCTAGTTCAGCTCTTCGTTCAGGCTTGCAAGCGTCTGCAGGTACGGCACCTGCTGTTGAGCAATCGCCGGTGACTCAAAACTACTCAGCCAGCTTCTGGCTTCGGCGATTTTCGTCAGCCGATCCGCGTTGCTTTCAGATTTCGCCATATAACCCAGTTGGGTAAAGAGTGTTGCGATACTGATTTCTTTTTCACCAAGGGCAAGGCTTAGTGCCGCTTCGCCAATAATGACGTGGCCTTTCTCGTCGTTTTGAAATAACACAGAAAATCCTCCATTAGATACGAATTGATGACAACCTCACCAGAGACTGTAGTCGTAAAAGAGAGAACTGCCCGAATTTATCACTAAAAATCGCGCAACTTGCTGAACAAATGTTCTTAATGTTTTTTTTCCGGATTGTTCTGTTTGTCTCTGCCGCCCTTCCTGTCAGACTTGCTTTTAAATTCACGATGGGATGTCACCATGAAACTTTCCATTCTCCTTACGCTGCTGGCTGCGACGGTCTGCTCCGTTTTTGCTGCCCATGGCAAATTTGAAACGCAGCAGGCTGGCCAGTCACTCTTCACGCAAAGCGGGGAAACGATCAGCGAAGAATAATGGCTGCGCGCAGTATCGTCAGTGACCGGCCAATCGGTTATGATCCGTTGCCATTTACCTGCCGGTTGCCCGATGTCTGCCATTATCGATACGTTTATCGCCCCGCCCTGCTTTGATGAGATAACCCTCCTCTTTCAGGACGACCATCTGCTGGTGATCAATAAACCCAGCGGCTTGCTGAGCCTGTCAGGCAAAAATCCGCAAAACCTCGATTCGGTGCATCATCGGCTGGTGAAGCTTTTTCCTGGCTGCGCGCTGGTTCATCGGCTCGATTTTGGCACCTCCGGGCTGATGGTCGTAGCACGGAGCAAAGCGATTAACGCGGCACTCTGCCAGCAGTTCAGCCAGCGCAGCGTGCGTAAAACTTATCAGGCGCTGCTGTGCGGGCACCTTGCCGATGACGAAGGCGTTATTGATGCCGCGATATCGAAAGATCCGGCGCAGTTTCCCCGGATGGTGATTTGCCCGATCCAGGGGAAACCTGCGCGCTCACGCTACCGGGTCATAGAACGCGGTTATTATCAGGAAAAAAAGGGAAAGGGATTGCCGGTCACGCGGGTTGAACTGATGCCGGAAACCGGGCGCACCCATCAGCTGCGCATTCACTGTCAGCAACTGGGGCACCCGATTCTGGGCTGTGATCTCTACGGCGGGCTTTTGCTGCCTGGCGCGGATCAGGCAGAGAGACTGATGCTGCACGCCAGCGGATTGACGTTTGTTCATCCTGTCAGCGGCAGCACGCTGCAACTCTCTGCCGACAGCCCGTTCTGAATGCGTCAGCGCGCTGTTACCACATCAAATCATCGGGCACTTTGAAATCAGCATAAGGATCATCTTCGTCCTGTGCTTCTTCGCTTAATGCACTGTTTAATACGATGGCACTGGCATCACGCTGCGCAATTTTATCCGCTACGCTGGCCGGGATGATGGCGTACTGGCTCTCGCCATTATTGTCAGCTGCCAGGCGGGCAATGGCGAGACGCCCATTGATCAACTGAGTCTGCGTCAGCTTATCCACCATAATCTTTTTGATCAGGTTATTGTCGGTGAAGTTGAAGCTGATGTTGCCTCTTGCCACGTCAATTTTGTTCATTTCGATCAGCTGTTTGACCTGCGCTTTGTACTCTTTAGACAGCACAGCCAGCTTCTGCTGCTCGTTCAGCTGCTTATCCCGCTCAAGCTGCGCTTTTTTGTTATCTTCCACCGCAGCTCTGGCTTCGCGTGCCTGAACCCTGGATTTCTTCGCTGTCCGCTGAACCTTGTCCATTTTTTTGCTGGATACTAATCCCGCTTTCAGCATCTGCTCTTGCAAGGTGAGTTTTGTCATTGTCGTCTCTGAACCCGTGAAATAATGTCCGGGATTATACCTGTAATCATCCGGGCTGTACCAGGTTGCCGCACCTGCCGCGCCCGCGATTGCGGGCAGCCTCTCAACACTGTGCTAACATTCCCCGGTCAAAATCACCTTATTGAGCACCATGTCAGAGCTAACAAAACGTAAAAATGACCCTGAAGGGCTGAAAAAACGCATCATCGCAGGCGCACTGAAAACCTTCGCGGAGTTTGGTATGCAGGGTGCCAGGCTGGAGCAGATTGCTGAGCATGCGCAAACCACTAAACGCATGGTGGTCTATCACTTTGGCAGTAAAGAGCAGCTTTATATCCACGTGCTGGAGCAGGTTTATCAGCAGATACGTCAGCATGAAACCGGCCTGAACCTGGCGGCGATGGAGCCGGAACTGGCCATGACCCGCCTGGTGGAAGCCAGTTTTGATTACCATGTCGAGCATCCCGATTTTATCCGGCTGGTCTGCAGTGAGAACCTGTTGCGCGGGCGCTACATCACCCAGTCGCCGCAGATTAAAGCCCTTAATCGCAGCGCGCTGGATCTGCTGGATGACATTCTGGCACGCGGTCAGCAACAGGGCGTGTTCACTGCCGATGTGCAGACCATCGATGTCCATCGCCTGATCAGCAGTATCTGCGTTCATCACGTCTCAAACCGCTACACCTTCAACGCCCTTTTCAGCCCGGACAACAGCGAAGCAGAGAGTATCCGCCGCAATCGTCAGCTGGCTGTAACCGCAACGTTACGCTATATCCGCAAATAATTGCCCGCAGGCCGGGCTGCGCTTAGCCATAGTCTACGCTTACTGATACTTGTCACTAAAATGCAATAATAAGGAATGCTGTTGTGAGCAGAGATGCACGCCTCTATCCGCTTCGTCAGACCCATGTTGAACCCGATGATGATGCGCTGTGGAACTGGGCGCAGAACGCGCAAATCGGCAGCCGTCACCAGGTTCAGCGTCCCGCCAGTGAAGCGGAATTACAGAGACTTATCCGGGAGTCACACGGCCAGATTCGGGTGATCGGCAGCAAGCTGTCGCCTGGTCGTATGCTGCATGTCAGTGATGACGATGTGCTGCTCGATCTCAGCGCCCTGAGCGGCCAGCTTGCCAGTGATGAACAGAGCGTGACCTTTGGTGGTGCGACCCCGCTTGAGCAGGTCTATCGCAGCCTGACCGAAATGAACCGCATGCTGGCTTCATCGCCAGGCGTGATTGCGATTCAGACACTGGCGGGCGCGATGGCGACCGGAACGCACGGCCAGGGATTGCAGCAGAGTTCGATTGCCGACGAAGCGCTGGCAATCAGAATGGTGCTGGCCGATGGCAGCGTGCGCGAATTTGTTCGTGGCGACGCTGACTTCCCGGCAGCGCAGGTCTCACTGGGCGCACTAGGCATTGTTACCGCGGTAACCCTGCGTACCCAGCCGTTTAGCATCTTCACCTGCCACAAATATGCCGTCTCTGCCGATACCCTTGAAGAGGATCTGCTGCGCTGGAACAACGACTATCCGCTGAGCAAAGCCTGGTGGTTTGTCGATGACAACCTGATGCACGTCTGGAACGCCCATGAGGCGAGTGATGAAGAGCGTCAGCGCTACGAAGCGCAGGGTCGTCAGGTGGTGGAACATGAGGGCGACGTTGACGAAAGCCTCAACGACACCATCGACCAGACGCTGGCACATATGCACCGCGATACGCAGATTGAGGGCAAAGGGGGAAAACAGTTTCGCACCGTCACCCGTTTTCGTGATTTCACCGATGTTACCGGTGACATTTACCAGCTCTTCTGCCGCGGCATTGCGGTGCCGCAGATCAATGTGGAAATCGGCGTGCCGCTGGCAAAAACCCCGGCCATCATTCGCCGCATCAAGCAGTGGTATGCCGAGAACCGTCCGCATATGCACTACCCGATTATCCTGCGCTGCACCGGTGCATCATCGGCCTGGCTCAGTCCGGCCGCTGACCAGCCAACCTGCTTTTTCGGCTTCGTGGTCTATTACGCCGACGATGGTTCGCTGTCGCAGGAAGGCCTGCACTTCCTGACTGAAGTGGAAAAACTGCTGGCCGAAGAGGGCGGACGCCCGCACTGGGGCAAATATTACGATGAAGAACGTTACAACTGGCGTGAGATCTATCCGCAGTGGGACGCCTTCCGCGCCCTGCGCAGCCAGCTCGACCCAAATGGCCGACTGGGTAACGACTACATCACGCCACTTTTTGACTGATTGAGGAAAGCTATGTTTGCCTGGGTAACGCTGTTAACTCAACCCGATTATCTGGTGGGCGTGAAAGCGCTGCACCGTTCGCTGCAACAGAGCCACAGCCAGTGGCCGCTGGTGGTGATGACCACGCCGGCGATTTCAGCGTCTGACTGTCAGATTTTGCAGGATGAGGGCTGTGTCATTAAACCGGTCGACCCCCTCTATCCGCGCGACGATCTGGATCAGCACTACGCATCGGCGCAGTTCGGCGAAGTCTGGACCAAGCTGCGCGCCTGGCAGCTAACCGATTATGAGCGCGTCGTGTTTCTGGATGCCGATATGCTGGTCCTTCAAAACATGGATGAGCTTTTTACCCTGGATCTGGGCGATAACCCGCTCGCCGCCTGCCACGCCTGCCGCTGTAATCCCAACCAGATTGCCTCTTATCCGGCAGAGTGGCAGCCTGAGCAGTGCCACTATACCTGGCAGGCGCGCGGTGAAAAGGCGCCAGAGAGTGTGGATCTTTACCTGAACGGTGGTTTTCTGGTGCTGAAGCCCGATAATGCGATGTTCGACGCACTGGAAAAGCGTATTGCCGCCATCGATGATCTCAGTAACTATCCCTTCTCCGAGCAGGATCTGCTGAACGAAGTGTTTGCCGATCGCTGGAAGCCGCTCTCTTACATCTACAATGCATTGAAAACGCTGCCGTTTCAGCATAGCGGTCTCTGGCACGATGATGAGGTGAAGAACCTGCACTATATTCTGGCAAAACCGTGGAAACGCGATCTCAGCCAGCCCGAGAGTCAGCGCGATCGCTTTTATGCGCTGGATAAATTGTGGTGGGAAAAAAGCGGTCTGATCTGATCGGCTATGGGCGGGAAGCCAACGTTTCCCGCCCTGCCCGCCTGGGTTAATCAACACATCGGCAATCCCCTCTGTCCCCTCTATCCCTCTGATTCTGCCCTATACCTCAATCCAGCGGCGTTGCACCGCTGAGTGAGCAATCGCTTCCAGCACCTTCTGAACCTGCAATCCCTCTGCAAAATCGGGCCACATGCGATCGCCCGCTGCGATGCCGTTGATCAGGTCGCGAATCTCCACCGTTTTCTGATCGTTAAAGCCGATGCCGTGTCCGGCAGAAACACAGAAATTTGCGTAGTCAGGGTGTGCTGGTCCGGTCAGGATAGTTTTAAATCCCTGACGCCCGGCCGGTTCATCATGCAGATAGAGTTCCAGCTCCGCCATGCGCTCCTGGGTGTAGCGCAGTGTGCCTTTGGTGCCGGTGACAACGTAAGTCAGTCCCATCTTTGCGCCACAGGCGATGCGTGAGGTTTCAATCACGCCGTGCGCACCGTTATGGAAGCGAAGCAGCGCACTGGCCTGATCTTCGTTCTCGACCGGTAACTGCCGCGCAGGCTCTTTCGGGTCAGGCCGTGAGGCGATCACCGTCATCATGTCGCCGCTGACCTCAGCAATGTCACCAACCAGGTAGTGCGCCATATTAACGATATGCGCCGCCAGATCGCCAAGCGCACCGAGACCTGCCAGCGCTTTCTGACAGTGCCAGTCGAGCGGCGTTTCCGGTCTGGCGAGATAATCCTCGTTATGGGTGCCGTAGAAATGCACCACGTCGCCTATCTCACCATTGGCAATGATCTCTTTCGCCAGCTGGCTGGTAGGGTTTTTCATATAGTTGAAGCCCACTAGCGTTTTGACTCCGGCCGCATCGGCTGCCGCCACCATCTCCTGCGCATCCGCCACGCTTAATGACAGCGGCTTTTCTGAATAAACGTGTTTGCCATGGCGTATCGCCTCCAGCGCCATCTCTTTATGCAGGAAGTTGGGGGCGCAGATATCCACGACATCAATCGCCGGGTCGCTGACCAGCGCGCGCCAGTCACCCGTCGAGCGCGCGAAACCAAAGGTCGCCGCCTGACGGGCGGCCAGCTCGGGGTTCACTTCAGCCAGCATCTCCCGCACGATTTTGCCTTTTAATGCAAATACGGTGGGGGCCTGCGCATAAGCAATCGCGTGGCAGCGTCCGATATAGCCGCTGCCAATCATGCCGATTCTGACTTTGTTCATTTCAACTCCAGAGATTCAGTTCAGGGTTGAAATGGAATCTACGTTTCGTTTTTATTGCTGACAAAGCCAGAATCCACACTTTGTGACGCCCGTAAAAAAACTATCCGGTTAAATCACGCGCCTGGCCGCCTGACAAGGGCTAGACAGCGCCATAACACCTCATAAACACCTCAGTTTTACACGTGCCGTTTTGCCGGATGAGTCAGCCGCACAGGCCGCTCTTTCAGTGCTTAAAACGCCATAGTGGCGACTATTTCAGCAGTCGCGCTAATTTATGAAAAAGAGCTTTGACATGGCCCGGCGTGGCCGTTACTATGCGCCCCGTTCAAACGATTCCTCTGTAGTTCAGTCGGTAGAACGGCGGACTGTTAATCCGTATGTCACTGGTTCGAGTCCAGTCAGAGGAGCCAAATTAGAAAAGCCTGCTTAGGAAACTAAGCGGGCTTTTTTGCTTTTCATACTTCTGATAAAATTTTTGCGTCTTACTCAGTCTGTTTACTCTTCAAATTCCCGGTTCTTTTCGTTAGTGCCTGATACTTAGACATTCGGTGCCGCCCTCACTTAAAGGTTCATTTCTGACCCCTACATCTCATACTCTCTTTAACAAATGCATTAATAGTGACTTAAAGTGTCATAAATGACCTTTCATCCGCATATTTCACAGTCTGGCTGTAAGCTGAGAAGATGATACCGGTAAATAGTTCAAAAATGACCCTTTTAGTACTATAGTCGGAACATATCGTTTCAAAAACGTACTGAAATTGCAGAAAAGGTCAAAAATGAACCTTGATGAGATTAAATCTTCGCTGCTAAGCCTTTCTGAGTCAGATCGGCAAAAGGTATTGGCGGGGTTAGCTTTGAGTAGAGAAGTCACAACAGAAGCAATAAATGCGGACAAACCGGACACCCGATCGGAGCTGAGTGATCTGACGTTTCCGACACTGCCACAACTACTGGCCAATGAACTCAAACAACAAAACATCACCTATGAAGAGATGGCGATTCAGATTGGTGTATCACTCTCAACATTTAAACGACTGATTGCTAAACCATCTTCTGCAAAGGCAATAAATCTTCACGCCTTGCTTAAAGAACTGGGTATAAAAGTATGGCTCGAAAAATAGAAGTGTGGCTTTACAACACGCTGGCAGGAACGCTGAGTGAAGGGCAAAACGGTTATACTTTCTGCTACCTGCCCACTTATGCTGGTTGTGCGATATCTATCAGCATGCCGGTAAGACCTGAGCCCTATTTAAGTGAAGAGCTACATCCCTTCTTTAAAGGTTTAGCGCCGGAAGGCTGGTTGCGAAAACGCTATTCTGAAATTCAAAAAATTGATGATAAAGATCTGTTCGGCTTACTGATGGAAAATGGTAACGATTTGCTTGGGGCAGTCGTCTTCAAAGAGATAACATCATGAATTCAGAACGCTGCCTGATCACATTAAAACGGCTTAAAGAATCTGAGCTAAAAACCGGCTACTCAACAAAAGGCATCCGACATCTGCTGGGTAGTCTGAATGTGGCTCTTAGCCTGCCGTTTACGCGCAGTCAGTTTATTCAGGAACTCCCTGAACGTCAGAAAGGCATGAGCATTTCAGGCTATCAACCCAAACTGTCGCTTCGCCTGGCAAAGGGAGAACTGGTGGTCGTCAGCAATGATGGCACCTATATCCTGAAACCCTCTCCGGAAGAATACCCACACCTGGCAGAAAACGAGCATGCCACTATGTGCGTTATGCAGCGTCTGAAATTTGACGTACCCCCATTCGGGCTGATGCCATTCAGACACGATGAAAATCGGCCAGGGGAACTGGCGTTTGTCATTAAAAGGTATGACCGGACAGCGTCAGATAACGCGAGATTACATCAGGAACAGCTGGATGGCGCGATGGGTCTCGGCGATAAATATGGCAGGATTGATAATCATAAGGCCATCAGTTACGAGAAAGCCGCTAAATTCCTGAATACCAGAGTGAACAGCAGTTTAAAGAGTAAACGTGACCTCTTTTTGCGCATCGTGTATGCCTATGTGCTGGGAAACAATGATTTTCATCTGCGCAATATCGGGATTATCCTGCCTCCGCAGGGTTCACCCTGGCTGGCCCCGGTTTATGACTTTATCAGCGTTGTGCCCTACCCTGCAGCGTTTGGAGAGTATTTAGCTTTGCCCCTGCTGGAACGTGAAGAAAATGATGCAGGAAACGCACCGGGGATGAATTCAGAGTACGGAGAATATCTGGGTGCAGACTTTATCCTACTTGCCCAGGGTATGGATATTAATCCGACACTGGCACGAAAATGGCTTTCCGAGGTGGTGAGTCATCATCAGCTTATTATCGATACTTATAATGAAAGTCATATGCCTGAATCGCAGCGGGAAGCCGTACTTGACTACGTGGCCCGAAGGATCACGTTACTGGCAGTGACCGAAATTTAAATGATGCCATTAACCTGTTGTACCTGGGTTGTAAAAGGATAGTTAAGCGGTCGAATTACTCACCTGCTCTCATAAAAAAAACCCGCTAATATCAGCGGGTTTCAGATTTTACAACGTCAACAGCAATCAGAGTTCAAACCGATCCAGATTCATCACTTTGGTCCAGGCTGCAACAAAGTCTTTGACGAATTTTTCACGGGCGTCGCTGCTGGCGTAGACTTCCGCCGAGGCGCGTAACACCGCATTGGAGCCAAACACCAGATCGGCGCGCGTGGCGGTGAAACGGGTTTCGCCAGTGACGCGATCCCGTCCAATGAATTTCTCATTGGTCGAATCAGCGGCTTTCCACTCGGTGCGCATATCCAGCAGATTCACGAAGAAGTCTGTGTTCAGCGTCCCTGTGTGGTGCGTGAAGATGCCGTGCTGACTGCCATCAAAGTTAGCACCCAGCGCACGCATTCCGCCAACCAGCACCGTTAACTCCGGCACGGTCAGGGTCAGCTGCTGCGCTTTATCGATCAGCAGATTTTCGGTGGTGGTTTTGCCGAAGCCAGTACCGTAGTTACGGAAACCATCTGCACGCGGTTTCAGCAGATCGAACGACTCGATATCGGTCTGATCCTGACGCGCATCAACACGGCCCGGAGTAAATGGCACGTCAATTTCAACACCAGCTGCTTTCGCCGCCTGCTCAACGCCGACCACACCCGCCAGCACAATCACATCTGCCAGTGAAGCCTTGTGCGCTTCACGCTGCACCGCTTCCAGCGTCGGCAGCACGCGTGCTGCGACGGCATTGACGTCCCACTCACGCTGCGGCAGCAACGCCAGGCGGGCACCGTTGGCACCACCACGTTTGTCGCCGCCACGGAAGGTTGATGCCGAAGCCCAGGCAACCGAAACCAGCTCGCTGACGCTGAGGCCGGTTGCAGCGATTTTCTCTTTCAGCTGCGCGATATCCGCCACGGTTGGATGATAAACCGGTGCAGGCAGCGGATCCTGCCAGATCAGATCTTCCTGCGGGACTTCAGGTCCGATGTAGCGCGCTTTTGGCCCCATATCACGGTGAGTCAGTTTAAACCAGGCACGGGCAAAGGCTTCGTTGAACGCCTGCGGATCGTTGTGGAAACGACGCGAAATCTTTTCAAACTCCGGGTCAAATCGCAGCGTCAGATCGGTCACCAGCATGGTCGGCTTGTGTTTCTTCGCGGCGTCAAACGCATCCGGGATAATATCCGGCGCATCAGCTGCCACGAACTGGATGGCACCCGCCGGGCTGCGCGTCTGAACCCACTCATATTTGAACAGGTTCTCGAAGAAGTAGTTACTCCACTGGGTTGGCGTCTGAGACCAGATCACTTCCAGACCGGAGGTAATCGCATCTGCGCCAACGCCCGTGCCGTGGTTGTTGACCCAGCCCAGGCCCTGCGCCTCAATCGGTGCGGTTTCCGGATCAACTCCGACGTGGCTGGCCGGTGCGGCACCGTGGGTTTTACCCAGCGTATGTCCACCAGCAATCAATGCCACGATCTCTTCGTCGTTCATGCCCATGTTGCCGAAAGTGGCGCGAATAGCCGGGGCCGCAGAGGCAGGATCGCCGCTGTGTTCCGGCCCTTCCGGGTTCACGTAGATCAGACCCATTTCGGTAGCGCCCAGTGGTGACTGCGCCAGGGATTCCGGGTGACGGTGTTCCAGCCAGGCGGCTTCTTCACCCCAGTTCACATCCATATCCGGTTCCCAGACATCTTCACGTCCGGCACCAAAGCCAAAGGTACGGAATCCGGAGTTTTCCAGCGCGACGTTGCCCGCCAGAATGTAGAGGTCGGCCCAGGAGATCTTCTGACCATATTTCTGTTTAACCGGCCACAGTAAGCGGCGCGCTTTATCCAGACTGACGTTGTCTGGCCAGGAGTTTAAGGGGGCGAAGCGTTGCTGACCACGACCTGAACCACCGCGTCCGTCCACGGAGCGATAGGTTCCGGCGCTGTGCCAGGCCATACGAATAAACAGGCCGATGTAGCTGCCCCAGTCAGCGGGCCACCAGGCTTGTGACTCGGTGAGCAACCCTTTGATGTCAGCTTTCAGCGCTGAGTAATCTAATTTGGCAAATTCTTTACGGTAATCGAAGGATTCATCAAGCGGGTTCGAACGCGATGAGTGCTGGTTCAGCAGGTCAACCCGGAGTTGATTAGGCCACCAGTCGCGGTTGGTTGTTCCGCCGCCCGGCGCCTGATTAGCCTGAGGTGGCTTACCAGCATGAAAAGGACATTTGCCCTCAGGCGCCTCGCGATCGGCTTCGACAATAGGCTTTGCATCTTTTGCATCTTCATCAATGGAATTGCTCATGGTCACACCTCTTTTTTTGTATTTTCATCGCTACTCTATAGAGGATTTTCAGGAACGCACACCTGTCTCATCCTATCTGTTTGATAGCTTTTACCTTTTTATACACCTTCTTCAAAAGCTTAAAACAATGAATTGACGGTTGCTGCCAGGCTGCAGAGAGCAGCGAAGCGGCAACCGTCACCCTGAGACTATTCCGACAGCGCCGGTTTCACAACTGCCGTTTTGCTGCCCGGCAGGCGGATGCGGAACCAGATAGCGTACATTGCGGGCAGGAAAACCAGCGTGATCAGGGTGCCGCCCAGCGTGCCACCAATCAGGGTATAGGCCAGCGTTCCCCAGAACACCGAGTGGGTCAGTGGAATAAACGCCAGAATCGCCGCCATTGCCGTCAGCAGCACCGGACGGGCACGCTGCACTGTCGCTTCGACCACGGCATCAAAGGGTGCCAGACCCTCCTGTTCATTGTGGTGAATCTGCCCTATCAGAATCAGCGTGTTACGCATCAGGATGCCCGACAGGGCAATCAGCCCGACCAGTGCATTAATACCAAACGGCTGACTGAACAGCAGCAGCGTCGGCACGACGCCAATCAGCCCGAGAGGCGCAGTCAGAAAGACCATGATCATCGCCGACAGAGAACGCACCTGCAGAATGATGATCAGCAGAGTGATCGCAATCATGATCGGGAACAGCGGGGCCATCGCCTGGGTCGCTTTACCGGACTCCTCTATTGAACCGGCCAGTTCAATGCGGTAGCCCGCGGGCAGCGTCGCGATGATCGGTTGCAAGGCTTTGTTCAGCGCCGTCGAGACGTCAGGCGGCTCCAGGGAATCGGCGATATCACCCCGAACGGTGATGGTCGGCGTGCGGTCGCGCCGCCGCAGCACGGGATCTTCCATTTTCACCTGCACATCACCAATCTGCGATAAGGGAATACGCTGACCCGCGGCGCCCACCAGCGTGAAGTCGGCGATTTTAGCCGGATCGAGGCGGGTTTGTCCGGCCGCACGCCCCACCACCTGGACCGCGCGGATATCTTCCCGCACGGTAGTGACAGGCACGCCCGACAGCAGAAACTGTAATTGCCGGGCGACGTCACTGGATGTCAGCCCCACTGCCTGCAGCCGGTTCTGATCCAGTGAGAAATGCAGCGTCGGCACGGGGGCGCCCCAGTCGGTGTTCACCGTCCTCATCATCGGGCTGGCCCGCAGGACCGCTTCCACCCGATCGGCAATCGCGCGCAGGCGGGCCGGATCGGGCCCCATCACCCGCCACGCCACCGGATAAGGGGAGTATGGGCCAAACACCAGCTGCGTCACACGAACCTGCGCTTCAGGCACCAGACCGCTGGCAATGGCGGCGCGCAGCTGCGTTTTCAGTGCCTCACGCGCGTCCTGACTGTCGGTCAGTACCACCAGCTTGGCAAAGGCCGGATCGGGCAGTTCCGGTGCCATCGCCAGATAAAAACGCGGTGGCCCCTGACCAATATAGGTGGTGACGATTTTTGCCTGCTGCTGCTGTTTAAGCCAGGTCTCAACCTTTTCAGCCGCTGCGCGGGTCTGTTCTATGGCGCTGCCGTAGGGGAGCTGAACTTCAACCAGCACTTCAGGCCGGTCTGAGGTCGGGAAAAACTGTTTTTTCACCAGCGCCATACCGAGCACAGCGGCGATAAACAGGGCAATCACCACGCCTGCCACCCAGCCTTTACGGGCAATCACGCGGGTCAGCAGGCGGCGAAAGCGGTTGTAGTGGCGGGTGTTGTAGATCGCTGCGTGGCCGCCTTCTACCGTTTTGATGGCTGGCAGCAGCTTTACGCCAAGATAAGGGGTGAACACCACCGCGACGATCCAGGAGGCGATCAACGCGATGCCGACTATCCAGAACATATTGCTGGTGTACTCGCCCGCCGTGGACTGCGCAAACCCATTGGGCATAAACCCGACGGCCGTAACCAGGGTGCCTGCCAGCATTGGTGCCGCCGTATGACTCCAGGCATAGGCAGAGGCCTTGATGCGGTCGTAGCCCTCCTCCATTTTCACTACCATCATCTCAATGGCGATAATGGCGTCGTCCACCAGCAGGCCCAGCGCCAGAATCAGCGAACCGAGCGTGATGCGGTCAAAGTTTTTGCCGGAAGCCTCCATCACCACAAACACCACCGCCAGGGTGAGCGGCACCGCAGCCGCGACCACTACCCCGACACGCCAGCCCATGCTGACAAAGCAGACCACCATCACCACCAGCAACGCCACGACGAACTTAACCATAAATTCATCAACCGCCGAGCGGATATTGACGGACTGATCGGTGACCTGAGTCAGTGAGAGCCCCAGCGGCATCGCCTGGTTAATGCGGGCGGTTTCAGCCGCCAGTGCCTTGCCGAGTTCCAGACCGTTCCAGCCTTCACGCATTACGATACCCAGCAGCAGCGCCGGTTCGCCCTGATTGCGCACCATAAAGGTGGCGGGATCTTCGTAACCCCGGGTCACCGTAGCCACGTCCGCCAGCTTCAGGCTTCTCCCCTGCGCCACAATCGGCGTCTCACGGATTTTATCCAGTTTATCGAACGCGCCATCCAGCCGTATAAAGACCTGCGGCCCCTGCGTATCAATCGATCCCGCTGGCGTCAGGACATTCTGATCGTTCAGCGCAGCAAAAATTGCCTGCGGGGTGATGCCGAGTGTCGCCAGTCTATCGTGTGAAAATGACACATAGATGCGTTCACTCTGCTCACCGATGATATTGACCTTTTTCACGCCAGGCAGATGCAGCAGTCGCTGACGCAGTGATTCCGCTTCACGAACCAGCAGGCGCTGCGGCTCCCCTTTTGCCTTCAGCGCCAGCAGTGCAAAGGTCACGTCGGAGAACTCGTCGTTGATCATCGGCCCGATGACCCCGGCAGGCAGATTTCTGCTCTCATCACCCAGCTTCTTACGCGCCTGGTAAAACTCCTCCTGAACCTGGGAAGGCGGCGTTTTGTCCTGCAGGGATAACATAGTGAAAGCCAGACCGGGGCGCGTGTACGTCTCGCTACGGTCATACCACCTCAGCTCCTGCAGACGCTTTTCCAGCGGCTCGGCCACCTGATCCTGCATCTCCTGAGCCGTCGCACCTGGCCAGGCGGAGATAATCGTCATCTGTTTTACGGTGAACGGTGGATCTTCTGCCCGTCCCAGTTCGAAAAAGGACAAGACGCCCGCCACGGTAATCAGGATGATCAGAAACAGCGTAATGGCGCGCTCGCGCACGGCCAGCGCTGACAGATTAAAGCGTCCCTGGCTCATGGCTGGCTCCCGGCAACGGCAGCGTCATCGGGGCGCACGCGCTCCCCCCTGCTGCAACAGATGCGCGCCCAGCGCCACTATCTGATCGCCAGCATTAAGCTGACCCGTGACGGTGGCCGCCTCATCACTTATCGACACCACCGTCACCGGCCGCCAGGCAACGGTAGCGGGCTGGCCGGTAATATCCCAGACGCCTGGCCCTTTACCGGCATCGTAGATCGCCGCCAGCGGAACCTGCAGCAGCGGTTGCGACGGTTTATTCGGCAGCGTGATTGTGACGGTGGCTCCCAGCGGTGCGCTGGCCAGTGCGCCCTCCAGCACATATCTCGCCTCAAAGGTGCGCGTCATCGGATCGGCCACATCAGCCAGTTGGCGCAGCCGGGCAGAAACCGGCGCACTGCCCGCACCATACAGCGTTGCCTTTGCCTCACTTCCCACTGCCGGGCGCAGGGTCTCCGGCAACTGAACACTTGCCTCGCGCTGTCCGGCTCTGGCCAGTCTGATGACAGCCTCACCGGCACTCACAACCTGACCCGGCTCCGCCAGCGTTGCCATCACCACGCCATCGTCATCAGCCAGGAGCAGCGCATATCCGCTGGCGTTACCTGCCACGCTGGCCTGCGCCTGGGCGGCTTTCAGCTCAGCCTGAGCGGTGGCCGCAGCGGCCCGAATCTGGTCGTATGCCGACGCAGAAACTGCCCCGGTTGCCACCAGAGTGCGGTAACGCGCCTGATCGGCGCTGGCCTGTCTGACGCGTGCCTGCGCGGCGGCAACGGCCTGCTGCTGAGCCTGGGCCTGCAGCCGGAGATCTGCCGGGTCGAGCCGCATCAGCGGCTGACCGCGCTTCACCCGCTGGCCGCTATCCACCAGCCGTTCGAGGATTTTTCCTGAGACCCGAAAGCCGAGGTCGCTCTGAACCCGGGCAACCACGACGCCACTAAACGCACGGCTGCCATCGGTGGCGCTGATGACCTTTGTGACCCTGACCAGCGGCGGCTGCGTGCGCGGATCGTCTTTGGGTGAATTATCCCGGCAACCCGCCAGCGCCAGTGGCAGCAGACAAACAACCAGAATGGCAGGATTGAACCTGAGCATAGATTACCTTCAACAGTGAGCAGGAGAGTGCCGCCATTCTCTTATCATGTGACCAATACTGTCAATAGTCACAAATTGCGTAAAGGCATTGTCCATTCATACAGGTTATGAAAACACGTTAAACCAGGGAAATGCGTTGATGAAGGGTTCAGACCCACCCTGAGCAGAGGAAACATCCTATTCAGCAATAAGTGACGAAATAAACCATAAGTCACAAAATCTGCATATTCCGGACATTGGGAACAGAGTAACGAAAAGGCTCTGCCAGGGCCTGGAATGGCTCTGCCAGGGCCTGGAATGGCTCGTCAGAGAGAAGTTCAGAGAGGATAAAGCAGAAAAAGCGGGGAGTGATGACGCGCGTTTACAGCAGAATCACCGCAGGCGCTTTGTCATCTGCGCCTGCGGTGGATCTCACAGCGCCCTGCTCTTCAGGGCGCTCTGTCACTTAACGCCAGCCGAGTTCCGGGGCGACATACTTCAGGATCGCCTCAATCACATGGGCGTTATAGGCGACACCAAGCTGGTTAGGCACGGTAAGCAGCAGGGTGTCGGCTTCGGCAATCGCCTCATCCTGCGCAAGCTGCTTAATTAACGCCTCTGGCTCTGCGGCATAGCTGCGGCCAAAGATAGCGCGGGTTTTCTCATCGAGAAAGCCGACGGAATCCTGGTCGTTACCGCTGCGGCCAAAGTACGCGCGGTCCATATCATTCACCAGCGCAAAGATGCTGCGACTGACGGAGACGCGTGGCGCATGCTGATGCCCCGCCGCTTTCCAGGCCTCACGGTAGGCGCGGATCTGTTTAGCCTGCTGAATGTGGAACGGCTCGCCGGTCTCATCATCTTTCAGGGTTGAACTTTGCAGGTTCATGCCCATTTTTGCCGCCCATTCTGCGGTGGCGTTGGAGCCGGATCCCCACCAGATGCGGTCGCGCAGGCCTTCAGAGAGCGGCTCAGGACGCAGCAGGCCTGGCGGATTGGGGAACATGGGCTGTGGATTTGGCTTAGCAAAACCTTCGCCGCGCAGCACCTCCAGAAACTCTTCGGTGTGACGACGGCCCATATCCGCATCACTTTCTCCCGCTTTCGGTTCAAAGCCGAAGTAACGCCAGCCATCGATTACCTGCTCAGGTGAACCGCGGCTCAGACCCAGTTGCAGACGACCATTGGAGATCAGGTCTGCCGCGCTGGCGTCTTCCACCATGTAGAGCGGGTTTTCGTAGCGCATGTCGATGACACCGGTGCCGATCTCAATCGTTTTAGTGCGCGCTGCAACGGCAGCCAGCAGCGGAAATGGCGAGCTGAGCTGACGGGCAAAATGGTGGACGCGGAAGTAAGCGCCATCTGCGCCCAGCTCTTCGGCGGCGACCGCTAAGTCGATCGATTGCAGTAACACATCCTGCGCGGTACGGGTGGCGGACTGCGACGAGGGCGTCCAGTGACCAAAGGATAAGAAGCCAATATTTTTCATCTGTATTTCTCCTGACAGGCGGTAAACGCCCGTGGATGCAATGCGATTTCTGATAGAGAAAGGTTACGCCCCCGGAGCCGCCACTGATAGTCAATATCTTTCAGCGCCATATTCAGGAATTTCGACATAGCTAAGCAGATTATCCACTTTGCCTTTGCCCGCCCTTTCTTTCACTGTTCAGATTCCCGCTTCCGCTGTCAGGTGAATCATGCACACCGGTTATCTCTCTCTACAGCAGCGCGCCTGGCTTAAAGCGCGCGCACGCAGCTGGCTCTGGCGCAGCGAACTGCCGACCTGGCTGCTAATCGGTGTGATCTATGGCGGCTGGTTTGCGGTGATGCTGAACGCGCAGACGCTGGGACGGCTGCCCGCCACCCTGCTGCTGATCGTCTTCACTGGCTGGTATATGTCGCTGCAGCATGAGCTGATTCACGGGCATCCCACACGCTGGCCGCGGGTGAATCAGCTATTTGGCACCCTGCCGCTGGCGGTCTGGTATCCCTACGGACTCTATCGCGATTCTCATCTGGCCCATCATCGCAATCACACCCTGACCGAGCCGGATGAAGATCCGGAAACCTACTACCTCTCCGCTGCTCGCTGGGCGAAGTTACCGCGCTGGCAGCAGCAGCTGATTCATCTGCGTAACACTTTTTTGGGACGGTTGCTGCTCGGCCCGCTGCTGGATGTAGCGGCGACCTTCGGCGGGATGTGGCAGGCACTGCGCCGCGGCGATCGGCCCGCGATAGCGATGTGGCTGCTGCACGGGACGCTGCTGGCACTGCTGTTTTTCTGGATGGCGCGGCAGGGATTTTCACCGCTGTGGTATCTGCTGGCGGTGAGTTATCCGGCGCTGGCGCTGACCAAAGTGCGATCTTTCTATGAGCATCGTGCGGCGGACGATCCGCTGGCACGGTCGGTGAATAATGAAGCGGCGTGGCCGTGGCGCATGCTATTCCTGAATCTGAACTACCATTCAGTACATCACGACCTCCCCGGCGTCCCCTGGTATGGCCTGCGTCGTCTCTATCTGCGCGATCGCGAGCATTACTACCAGCGCAATCATGGCTTTCGCGTGGCGGGCTATCGGGTCTGGCTGCGTCAGTTCTGGGTCAGACCGGTCGGGGTCAATGTCCATCCGGGACGATCAGCGGAGAAAACGCATGAATAACCTGCTCGCCTTGCCGATGTATGCGATTCACCCGCCCGCCACACGAGCACTGATGCAGGCAGTGGTTACCCTGCTGACGCAGCACGGCATCGCTACGCAGCTGGTCTGGCCTGAGGATCTGCTGACACACTGGCAGGATAATCGATTGCTGCTGAGCCAGACCTGCGGCTATCCGCTGGTCAGCCAGCTTCCTGCGGTTCAGCTGGTCGGCACCTTTCACTATCAGGCCCCAGGCTGCACCGGCCGTGACTATCGCAGCTGGCTGGTGGCGCGGGACAAACAGGCGACGCTGGCCGATTTTAACGACCAGCGGGCCGTAGCTAACAGCCTGGACTCTCACTCCGGCTATAACGCGCTGCGGTTTGTGGCAGCGCTTCAGGGCGTGAGATTTTCGCAGCTACTGCTGAGCGGTGGGCATCGTCAGTCGCTGGCAGCACTGCGTGATTCACAGGCGGATATCGCGGCTATCGACTGCGTCAGCTGGGCGCTGCTGGCGCGCTATGAGCCGGATGCGCTGCGCGGCCTGCATATCATCGGTGAAACGCCAGCCGCGCCCGGATTGCCGTTGATTACGGCAGCCCCGACGTCAGTGGACCGGCTGGAGAGACTCCGCTCGGCGCTGCATCAGCTGGTGAACGATCCCGCCTGGCGCACCGTCTGCGACGACAATTTGATCGGCGGATTCAGCCCGGTGCAGCGAGACGATTATCAGGGCGTGCTGGCGTGGGAACAGCAGGCTGCCGCGCTGGGCGTCACCCGGCTGTAACACACCCCTCTGTTTCGCCCTGCTGACCGGGCAGGGAAAATCTGATTTCTCTGCATCGTCCCCTCCCTGCCCGCGCTTTCCCGGCCTCTCATTTCATGCTCCCCGATGCGCTCTGACCCAGGCTAAGACTGGTAAGCCCGGTCACGGCGTTCTAAGGTAGAGGTTTTCAGCAGAGGGAGAGTGGGATGCGCATTCTGATGGCAGGCGCCGGCGCGACCGGTGGATATTTTGGTGCACGGCTGGCTCAGGCGGGCCAGGACGTGACTTTTCTGGTCCGTGAACGGCGTTATCAGCAGCTTCAGGCCAGCGGTCTGGTGTTGCAGACGCCACAGGGCACTGAAACGCTAAAACCGCAGCTGGCTCAGGCGAGCAGCCTGACGGGCCACTATGATCTGATTATCGTGACGGTGAAGAGCTTTGCCCTTGATCAGGTGATGGAGGATATTGCACCTGCAGTGGGTCCGGAAACGCTGATCATGCCGATTCTGAACGGATTGCGGCACATCGCGACGCTGCAACAGCGTTTCGGCGAAGATAAGGTGATTGGCGGCCTGTGCAAAATCAACGCGACGCTGGGTGACAATGGCGAAGTAATCCAGATGACGCCGCTGCATCAGCTCTATTATGGCGCGCTGGATGGTAACAACGATGCGCGACTACAGCGGGTTGATGCGGCGCTGCGTGACTGTCAGGTCGATACCCAATTCAGCGATAACATCATGGATGAGCTGTGGGAGAAGTGGCTGCTGCTGAGCACGCTCGGCGCGGTTTGCTGCCTGGCGCGCGGAAATACCCAACAGATACTCACCTCGCGCGGCGGCGAAGCGCTGTTACAGGGTGTTTTCTCGGAGATTCTGTCAGTCATTACTGCCGAAGGCTATCAGACGCGTCCGGCGGCCACTGCCCGCATTCTTGAGCTGTTAAGCGATCCGGCCACCCCGATGACCTCCTCAATGTACCGCGATTTAACCCAGGGCTTTGATATCGAAGCCGATCAGGTGATAGGTGACCTGCTGCTGCGGGCGAAACGCCATAGTCTCGCCACGCCACTGCTTAACGCGGTGGATGTGAACCTTCAGGTCTATCTGCAGCAGCGTTAATGGCCCTGCCAGATACCGTGACCGGGTGCTGCAACGGACCCGGTTTTTGTGGTCGTGAAAGTGTGGTGTGCAGCAGCAGTGCAGCAGGAAAATTTGCTACACTCGTCGCTTCATCTTTTGGAGAGTTCAATGACTTCCCGCTCCGTGACCCTCGATGATGTCGCTCAACTGGCCGGCGTCTCATATCAAACCGTTTCACGTGTTTTAAATCGTTCTGAACAGGTGTCAGCCCGCACGCGGGAAAGGGTTGAGGCGGCGATGCTGCAGCTCAATTATGTGCCCAATCGTGTGGCGCAGCAGCTGGCCGGTAAGGCGACGCGAACGCTGGGTCTGGCCACCAGCGACCTGGCCCTGATGGCTCCTGCGCAGATCGCCTCAGCGATCCAGCAGCGCGCCGCCGGGGCGGGTTATCATCTGGTGATCGCCATGGACAGTGGTAACGATGCGGCAGCAACGGTGAATGAACTGCTGGCACAGCGGGTCGATGGACTGCTGATCAACCTGCCGCTGGAGGCAGATGAGGCGCAACAGATCCAGTTGCTCTGCGGCAGCAAACCGGTGCTGTTTCTGGATGTCGAACCCCAGGCGGCGGTAGCGCAGTGTCAGTACCCGAATGAGTCTGGCGCCCGTGCCGCCGTTGAACATCTGGTGGCGCTGGGTCATCGTCATATTGGTTTGTTAAACGGGCCGCAGCGCTCGGTCTCGGCCCGTCAGCGTGAAAATGCATGGCGTCAGGCGCTGGCCGATCATCAGCTGACACCGCACTGTTCTTTACGCGGGGACTGGAGCGCGCAGTCGGGTTACCAGGCGCTGCTGGCGCAGCTTCCCGACGATCTGCCGCAGGCGCTGCTGGTGGCGAACGATCAGATGGCGTTGGGTGCGATGCGGGCGCTGCATCAGTATGGCGTAGCCATTCCTGGCGAGATATCGGTGATTGGATATGATGACACCGCCGAGAGTGCGTGGTATCAGCCGCCGCTGACCACGGTGCGGCAGGATTTGCAATTTCTCGGCGCGCAGAGCGTCGAGCGGATGCTGGCCCGGCTTCAGGGAGCAGAGGCGTCAGACAACGCGCTGGAAACCACGCTGGTGATCCGGGAGACCACCGCCCCGCCTGCTGATGAGCGGGTCAATTTAGTGGCGCTGTCACAGCAGTTACAGGTGATCGCCCGCAGGCTGGCGGGAAAATAACCCTGCGCTGACGCAGGCAATAAAAAAACCCGCCCCACCGGAGTGGATGCGGGTTTGCATAGGACGTCTGGCGCTTGCGCGCTGCTGTCTGCCCTTACGCTTTCGGGTGTTCGCCCACGCCCATCGCTTTGATCTTTTTCGACAGCTCGCGACGCTCTTTAGACAGGTCGGCGTTTTTGATGATGTACTCATCCACGCGATCTTCATAATCCACACGCATGCTGGCGATGATTTCCTGAATAGCCTCAACGCTCATGCCGGGTTTGATATATTCGCTCAGGTTGTCGAGCAGCAGTACACGCTTCTGGTTGTCGCGAATTTTTTTCTCGTTGTCGACAATTTCACGCTGCAGTTTGTTTTTGCGGCGGAACATACGCACGAACTCCAGTACGTCCTGAAATGATTGCTTGGCATTTTCCATGATGGCACCTTTCTTTGAGCCTGCTGACGCAGGGAGAGAGTCAAAACGATCAGCTTAGCGGCTAGCCCGCCAGGTAAGCAATTTTCACAGCTAAATTCAGACTGGCTCTTATCTTAGCGCAAAGAAACCCTGTTTCACATTAAGTCATTGTCTGAGGTGATTATTTGCGCAGCGCCATCCGCATCAGGTCGGTCATCCGTTCCAGCTGTTTTGCCAGTTCCAGTGTCAGCCAGACGTAGCCGTAGATCGGCGTCTCCTCCAGACCTTCGCTGCCCGCTTCCGCGATCAGTCGCCGCAGTTCGCCACTGATTTCGGTCAGCTCGTGACTGTTAGCCACCACCTCTTCCGTTTCCCCTTCAATCGCCATGACCGACAGCGCCCGCAGCGTGTTCTCAGTCATCTGCTGGGTGCGGCGCAATGCAGGCGCGTTAAGCATAATCAGATGGCTCTCGCGCGATGCCCACCAGGCATTAATCTGCATCTCAATGGTGTAAACCATATTACGGTTGATGGTCTGGATCGCTTCAAGCACCGATTTTGGAATGCGCGTCTCTTTGCTTGACGGCTCCAGCAGCGCCCGCATTTTGATCACGCTGCTCAGCAATTTGCCCAGCGGCTTGTTAAGACGCGGCTTTTCAACCAGATTTGGCGAGAAGCCGGCGTGATAGATTTTTGCCATTTCCGCCAGCGCGTCGGAGAGCTGAATGCGCCAGTGTGTATAGGCACGCTGCGCCCAGATAGCGGTAAACAGCAACGCCATCAGCGAGCCCAAGATCACATCACCGCCGCGCCACAGTGCCATCGTGAAATCGCCGGTTGGCGCGCCCACGACCACGCTCAGCGTAATCCCGATCAACAGCGCCATGTAGGGATGTTTGCCCAGCGTCAGGTAGCCGCTGATCATCATGATGATGCCGCACCAGGCCAGCATTATCGGCATCGAGATCAGCTCCAGCTTCAGGGCAATCAGACCGGATATTGACCCGGCGACCGTGCCGCTGATGCGCTGCAGTGCACGTGGAAAGACATTTCCCCAGGTGGAGATGGGCCCCATCACCACCACCAGCGTAATCAGCGGCCAGGTGCCTTCAGGGATATCGGTCGCCCGCACAAAGATAAAGCAGAGCAAAAAAGGCGATGGCAATACGCACACCGTGGACGGAGCGATAATGGCGATAAAACCAGAACTCCAGTTTTGATATGGGCTTATCGGGACGCAAAATGACTTTCCGGTTGCGGGAACATGGTGTGGCTATCTTAACGCTGAACGCGGCTCAGGCTTAGCGCGGGCCGGATATTTAAAACAGTTTTGACGTTCGCTTACAATTATCAACATCCGCCTCACATACTTTCCCGGAAGTTAAAAACAACTTAATGCGATTTTTTAACCTTTATCGGCTCTCAGTAACACGCTCAGAGCAGCCAGCGTGCAAGTAAAAACGGGCAGCCCGCAGGCTACCCGTTTTAGTGCTGACAATCGGCTAATCAGAACTTCTGCCTGAGATAATCCGTCAGGCGGGTAATAACCCCTGCGGGTTCAACCGCACTCAGCGCCACCAGCGGATAGTGGGCAATCTGCTGATCTTTATCCATCACCTGAATTTCACCGATGACTTCGTTGGCTTTCAGCGGGGCTTCCAGATCTTTGCGATCGATGACGTACTTCGCCTTCACGTTCTGCACTTCACTGCGCGGCAGTGACAGATAAACATCTTCTGCGGTACCCACATCCACCTGGTGAGGATTGCCATACCAGACGTTTTCGCTGCCAATCTTCTTACCGGCATGGAACAGCTGAACGGTATCAAAGGTGTTCTGGCCCCAGACCAGCAGTTTCCGCGCCTGTTCTTCGCGGCCTTTCGGGCTTTTACCGCCCATGACGACGGCGATCAGGCGATGCTTGCCCACCACATTCGAGGCGATGATGTTAAAGCCCGCGGTCTCAGTGTGACCGGTTTTCAGCCCATCAACGTGGAGATTATTATCCCACAGCAGGCCATTACGGTTGTTCTGGGTAATGCCATTCCAGGTCAGGGTCTTCTCACTGTACATGGCATAAAAATCAGGCTCACCATCAATAATGGCGCGTGACAGTTTCGCCATATCCAGCGCGCTGGAGAACTGACCCGGCGCATCCAGACCATGAACCGTTTCAAAATGGGTATTCTGCAGGCCGAGCTTTCTCAACGTAGTGATTCATCATGCCGACGAAGTTCGCTTCGCTGCCCGCCACATAATCAGCCAGGGCAACGCAGGCGTCGTTACCGGAGTCGATGATAACGCCACGGCTTAAATCCCGGACGCTCAGCTTATCGCCTGGCTTCAGGAACATCAGCGAGGAGCCTTTGAACACCGGATTACCCGCCGCCCAGGCATCTTTTCCGACCGTAACCATGTCGTCACGGCTGATTTTCTTCTGGTCAATGGCGCGATCAACCACGTAACCGGTCATCAGTTTGGTCAGGCTGGCGGGATTACGGCGTTCATCGGGATTGCCAGCGGTCAGAACCTGTCCTGTGGTGGCATCCATCAGCACCCAGGAAGCCGCATCAATCGCTGGTGGCGTCACAGGAAAGGGAATCGCATCAGCCTGTGCCAGCGAGGCCCAAAAAACAGTAGCGGTAACGGTGAACAGCAGACGCCTTTTCAACACTTCATCCTTAATTGCACGGGAGAGAAAATTTCTAAAACGAAACGGAAACAGCCGCACGTTTTACGGCAAAAGCGTTGTGAAGGTTTGAATAAATTGAAAAAAAGTATGAACTGCGACGGATATGGCTGATGCCTGCAGGGGGGAGGTAACGGCTAATTGATGCAGGAATTGAGACTGAATATTTCAATATCATCCTGAAAAACGTTAATGTCACCACGGTATCGCCCTGCCTTGCACCCAGCGGCATGAGCAGCACGCATCTGGAAACACCGGAATTACGCTATGCAGCAATAACCTGGAAATATGTCGAAGGGAATATTATCTATCGTGACTCATGGAATGAGCGAGCTACAGCCTGAGAGGTAAAAAGTCCGCTTTACTCCTTGCCCCTGACCGCTCAGTCAGATACTACGCCCCCCCCGCTACCATCCGAAACTTCAGGCCAGTGGGATTATGGTTTACCATGTAGTAAGTGAAGCCTGAGCATGAATGACCTTGCCCGGCAAAGGCACCGCTCTCGCACCAGCAGCCAGGCGCCGATGAAGAAAGGCATCCAGCGAACGGGAAGCCTGATGACTTTCTGTTCATCAGTTTAGTGAACGCAATGAACGGATATGAAATTTGAATAACGACCGCGTACAGCCCACTTTCCTCTTCCACGATTACGAGACCTTCGGCACCAGCCCCTCTCGTGACCGGCCAGCCCAGTTTGCCGGCCTGCGCACCGACAGTGAGTTTAATCCGGTCGGCGAACCCGAAGTGTTCTACTGCCGTCCGCCTGATGACTATCTGCCACAGCCCGAAGCGGTAATGATCACCGGCATTACCCCGCAGATAGCAATGAGCCGCGGCGTGATCGAAGCTGAGTTCGCTGAACGCATCCACGCGTTGTTCACCACGGAGCAAACCTGTGTGGTGGGCTACAACAACGTGCGTTTCGATGATGAAGTGACGCGCAATATCTTCTATCGCAACTTTTACGATCCCTATGGCTGGGCCTGGCAAAATGGCAACTCACGCTGGGACCTGCTCGACGTGATGCGTGCCTGCTACGCGTTACGGCCAGAAGGGATCAACTGGCCGGAGAATGAAGAAGGTTTTCCCAGTTTCCGGCTGGAGCATCTGACCAAAGCGAACGGCGTCTCCCATGAAAATGCGCACGATGCAATGTCCGACGTTTACGCCACGCTGGCGATGGCGAAGCTGGTGAAGGAGAAGCAGCCAAAACTGTTTGAGTTTTTGTTTACCCATCGTAACAAAAACAAGCTGATGAACCTGATTGATATCCCGCAGATGAAACCGCTGGTTCATGTCTCCGGTATGTTCGGTGCCGCGCGCGGTAACACCAGCTGGATCGTACCGCTGGCCTGGCATCCCGATAACCGCAATGCGCTGATTGTGGTGGATCTGGCGGGCGACATGTCACCGCTGCTGCAACTGGATGCCGACACGCTGCGTGAGCGTCTTTACACGCCGAAAAACGATCTCGGCGATCTGCCTGCGGTGCCGGTCAAACTGGTGCATATCAATAAGTGTCCGGTGCTGGCGCCTGCCAGTACGCTGCGGCCGGAAGATGCGGCCCGGCTGAATATTGATCGTCAGCACTGCCTGGCGAATCTGGCGCTGCTGCGTCAGCAGCCCGACGTGCGGGAAAAACTGGTCACGCTGTTTGCCGAAGCGGAGCCGTTTGCACCGTCAGATGATGTGGACACACAACTCTATGATGGCTTCTTCAGTGATGCCGACCGGGCGGGGATGAATATTATCCGTCAGACCGCGCCCGCGAATCTGCCTGCGCTGGACCTGAGCTTTGAGAGTGCACGGGTAGCGAAACTGCTGTTCCGCTACCGGGCGCGTAACTTCCCCGGCACGCTGGACGATGCCGAGCAGCAACGCTGGTTGCAGCACCGTCGTGACGTGCTTAATGCCGATCGGGTGCAGGCGTTTATGCAGGAACTGGAAGCTCTGGCGAATCTGCATGAAGCGGATGCAGAAAAGGTTGGGCAGCTTAAAGCGCTCTATCTCTATGCGCAGGAGTTGGTTTCCTGAAGCACTAAGAGTCTGACCCGGTATCGCCTGCCGGGTCAGACTTTCTGATGCTGCTTAATCAGAGCAAGGTCCACGCCAGCCAGGTCAGCGCAAAGCCGCTCAGCCCCATTAGCGTTGTCAGCACCGTCCAGGTGCGTAAACCGTCGGCCACCGAAAGTCCCAGATAACGGGTCACCACCCAGAATCCCGCATCATTGACATGCGACAATCCCAGACCACCAAAACAGGCCGCCAGGGTGACCAGTACCCGTTGCATATCCGTCACGCCGGTCACCGCCTGCGTCAGCAGCCCGCTGGTGGTCAGGATCGCCACCGTGGCGGAACCCTGTGATGCACGCAGCGCCAGCGACAGGATAAACGCCGCGGGCACCAGCGGCAGATGCAGCGTTTCAAGCGTGACCGCCAGCGCTTTACCCACGCCCGACTCCACCAGCACTTTGCCGAATGCACCACCGGCCCCGGCCACCAGAATCACGCTGGCTGAGGTGGGAATGGCCCGGCCGGTCAGATCTTCCAGCTTATCTTTGCTCCAGCCACGCCGTACGCCCAGCAGCCAGGCCGCCAGCCCTAAGGCAATCAGCAGGGCAATCGGCGGTGTGCCGATCACGGTCATCACACTACGCAGCAGACTCCCTTCAGCCAGCAGTGTGTGTGACAGAGTTCCCAGCACGATCAATACAATCGGGACCACAATCAGGCCGCTGATGGTGAGCGCACCGGGTGGTGCCGGTTCATTCTTCTTTTCCTGCCCTTCCGGCCTGGCCATCTGCAACTGTTCCAGCACCTCCACCGACAGAGGGTAGTGGCGACGGTTCATGAATTTCGCTACGTAGTAGCCGATGATCCCGACCGGCACGGAAATCGCGATCCCCAGTATCATCAGCCATCCCATGTCGGTGTGCAGGATCCCGGCTGCTGCCGCTGCGCCCGGATGGGTCGGCAGCGCCACGTGCACCGTCAGCATCACGCCCGCCATCGGCAGGCCAAACTTCAGCGGCGAGACCCGCGCCACTTTGGTAAAGCCATAAATCAGCGGAATAACAATGATAAAGCCGACTTCAAAAAATACCGGGATGCCAAGGATAAAGGCCGCCATGGTCAATGCCGCAACGGTACGCTTCAGCCCCAGCGTTTTACTGAAACGCTGCGCCAGCGACTCGGCACCGCCCGAGGCTTCAATGATCGCCCCGAGCATGGCACCAAGCACGATGATGATGGTGATGTGACCAAGCAGGCCGCCCATCCCGGTGATAATCGTCTCCATGATTTTTTCAGCCGGAATGCCGGTGGCGATGGCCACCAGCAGACTGACAATTAACAGGGCGACAAAGGGATGAACTTTGGCTTTGATGACCAGCAGCAGCAGGATCACGATGCTGGCGGTCGCTATGGCTAACAGCAGTGCGGTGGACATAGTAAACCTCAGAAATTGTTATATTTTTTAGGTTATCGGCGTACAGAATAAACAGGTGCAGGGTCAGATAAAGGACGAAAAAATCTCAACCGGTGCCTAAACACCGGTTTTTTTTAGCCCGTTAAATCAGGTTTTTCTCGCCCAGGGCGCAAACCAGCCAAGACCAGCGGTAGTGCTGCCGCGCGGGATATATTCGCAGCCCACCCAGCCGGAATAGCCGACCTCATCCAGCAGTGAGTAGAGATAGGGGTAGTTGATTTCACCCTCATCCGGTTCATGACGATCCGGTGCCGAAGCAATCTGCACGTGCCGATAGCGTCCGGCATAGTGGCGAATCAGATGGCTGAGGTTGCCATCCACCCGTTGCGCATGGAACAGGTCGAGCTGAGTGAAGACATTGGGTCGATCGATCTGTTCGACCATCTCCAGCGTCTGATACTGGCTGGCATAAAGATAGTTGGGTTTGGTTGTGGGATTCAGCGCCTCAATCAGCAGGATGATGCCGTGCGGCGCAAAGCGCTCAGCCGCATAACGCATATTGCTGATAAAGGTCTCAACGTAGCGCCGACGGTCAGCGTCGGGCGGCACCGTCGCCGCCATGATGTGCACCTGCGGGCAGTTCAGCGCCAGCGCATAGCTCAGGGCGCGATCAATATCCGCCTTTGCTTCTGCTTCACGTCCGGGGATGGCGGAGACGCCCCACTCACCCGCTGCGACGTTGCCGGGTGCGGTATTAAACAGCACCAAGTCCAGCTGGTTATCATCAAGCCACTGTTTGATCTGCGTGGCGGGATAGTCATAAGGGAACAGAAATTCGACGGCGGTGAAACCGGCTTTCGCCGCTGCAGCGAAGCGTTCAGCAAACGGCAATTCAGTAAACTGCGTCGAAAGGTTAGCAGCAAACTTCGGCATTATCGGCTCCTTAATTCCGCCACTTCGGCATCATTGAGATAACGGATCGGGCGGTCTCCCAGGGTAAAGATCAGCCGGGCGGTCTCCTCCAGCTCTTCAGTGTTGTCTGCCGCTTCCTGCAACGATTTCCCCACTACTACCGGGCCATGATTCGCCAGCAGGAAGGCACGGTAACGTGGAGCCAGCGCCGCGAGATCCTCGGCCAGTCGCCCATCACCCGGCTTGTAGTAAGGCACAACCGGCACATCACCGACACGCATCACCACATAGGGGGTAAACGGACGGATGCAGTTGTCCGTGTCCAGCCCCTGTAAACAGGAGAGCGCCGTCAGGTAGTGGCTATGCAGATGCACCACCGCCCTGCAGTCGGGATTATTCAGATAGAGCGCGCGGTGAAACGCAATCTCTTTGGAGGGTTTATCGCCTGAGAGCCATTCGCCGTCAGGCGTGACTTTTGCCAGCCGGTCACCCTGTAATTCACCCAGGCATGAACCGGTGGGAGTCGCCAGCAGATTGCCATCCTCCAGCAACATTGAGAGGTTGCCCGCCGAGCCGGTGGCATAGCCGCGCTGAAAGAACGAAGCGCCAAGACGCACCATCTCGTCACGCGCCTGCTGTTCCGTTAAAGAGAAAGATTCAGACATCAGTAAACTCCGTTTGCGCGCGGCGGAAGAAATCTTCATCGCCAAAATTGCCCGACTTCAGTGCCAGAGAGAGCGGCTGATGAATGTCGCGCACCCAGGGCACGCCGGGCGAAATCGTCGGGCCGATGTGAAAGGCCGTCACGCCCAGGCTCTGTGCGACCACGCCGGAGGTTTCGCCACCCGCCACGATAAAGCGCTGCCATCCGCGCCGTTTCAGCTCGCGGGTGACGGCAGCAAACAGTTGCTCAACCGCTTCGCTGCTGCGCTGAGCACCATAACGCTGTTGAATCGCCTGCAATTGTTGCGCGTCAGCGGTGGCAAACAGCAGGGGTGCCAGCGTCTGATCGCTGTTCGCTTCCACCCAGTCGCATAACTGCCGGGCATAAGCCCCGGCATCTTCCAGACAGCGTTCAGTCTCCACTTCGCAGGCCGGTGCCAGCTGGCGGTACGCGGCGACCTGACGATTGGTCATCTGTGAACAGGAACCGGAAAGCACCACGGCGCGATCGCCCTGCGGACGGCCTGCCTGCTCCGCTTTTGCATCACTCTGAGCCGTTGCCCACTGCCGTGCCAGACCGATGGCCAGCCCGGAACCGCCGGTGACCAGGCGCAGATCGCTCAGTGCTTCGCCCAGGGTCAACAGATGTTCCTGATGCAGGGCGTCAGTTACGACGTAGTTGATCCCCTGCACCGCCAGCTGACCCAGCGCCTGCCGTACTGACTCAGCGCCCTGATCGACCTGTGCCGCAGCGATCAGCCCGGCTTTGCCCGTCGCCTGTGATGTCATCAGTCGCAGCAGGTTACTGTCGTGCATCGGTGTGACCGGATGATGCCGCATACCGGAATCTGACAGCAGCTGATCGCCGACAAACAGGTAGCCCTGATAAACGGTGCGGCCATTCACCGGCAGCGCCGGACAGATTACCGTCTGCGTTTCACCCAACGCCTGCAGCAGAGCGTCGGTTACCGGACCGATATTGCCCTGCGCGGTGCTGTCGAAGGTGGAACAATATTTGAAGTAGAAACGCTCACAGCCCTGCGTCTGCAGCCAGGCCAGCGCAGCCAGCGACTGAGCAACCGCCTGGTCTGCCGGACAGGAGCGGCTCTTCAGGCTGACCACAATCGCCTGCGCCTCTGTGGTTTCCTCGCTGTCAGGAATGCCGTTGAACTGAATAGTGGTCAGCCCGTTCTGCACCAGAAAACTGGCAATGTCAGTCGCACCGGTAAAATCGTCCGCTATCACGCCAAGCCGCATCAGATTTTCTCCTCTGCCTGCGGCAGCGTGATGCCGCTGAAGATTTTAATTACTGCACTGTCATCTTCACGGCCGTAACCGGCGTTGCTGGCTTCGGTGAACATATTGAGGGCGGTTGAGGCCAGCGGCAGCGGGAAGTGCAAGGCTTTCGCGGTATCGGCCACCAGGTTGAGATCTTTCACAAAGATATCGACCGCCGATTTCGGGCTGTAGTCGCCATCCACCACATGCCGCATGCGGTTTTCGAACATCCATGAATTGCCTGCGGCGTTGGTGACCACTTCATACATGGTTTCCAGCGGGATGCCGGCACGCGCCGCCAGCGCCATCGCTTCTGCCCCGACCGCGATGTGAACACCTGCCAGCAGCTGATGGATAATTTTGACGGTTGATCCGAGGCCGATCTCACTGCCCACGCGATAAACTTTGGCTGCCACGGCATCCAGTACAGATTGCAGTTGCGTAAAGGCCGCTTCACTGCCGGACGCCATCACCGTCATCTCACCGCTGGCCGCTTTAGCGGCACCGCCGGAGACTGGTGCATCCAGCATCAGCAGCTGATATTGCGCCAGCTGTTGTTCAATCTGCTGCGCATCCCGGGCGGACAATGTGGATGAGACCATGACCACGGTGCCGGGACGCAGTTTTGCGGCCAGGCCCTCTTCACCAAACAGAATGGCGTTAACCTGCTGCGCATTTACCACCAGCAGCAAAACGGCATCAAGCTGGTCTGCAAAGGCGGATGCTGAAGGCTGCGCATCACGCGCGCCTGCCTGGCGTAAGTTCTTAAGCGCGGCGGGATTCAAATCGACACCCCAGGTATTGAGACCGGCACGCAGGCAGGATTTCGCGGCACCCATGCCCATGGAACCTAACCCGATAACGCAGATATTTTCAGCTGGCACGATACGCCTCCACTGTTAATTTAAGTGATTATTTGTTTGTTACTGTTAATCCTGCCAGTTTACTGCCGGCAAAAATGTGTTACCGCTCACAAAAAAATATTCCCGATGTGAACCAGAACAATTTTTAACATTACCAGATTGGCAGCACCGGCACTGCCGCAGTGCAGTTACCGCCGCCGTTGCCGGGATTGCCGCTGTTATTATTTGTTCTGGTTAACCGGCAGATACTTTATAATGTGAAAAAATGGTAATCATCAGGGAGCCGATATGATTCCGGTTGAACGTCATCAACAGATTCTTGCGCTGGTGGCCGATCGTGGCGTGGTGAGCATTGCAGAACTCACTGAACGGCTGGGTGTGTCACACATGACCATACGCCGTGATGTGCAGAAACTGGAGGAGCAAGGGGCCGTGCTGTCGGTCTCCGGCGGCGTGCGCTCAGCCGACCGGCTGGCGGCTGAGCCGTCACATCTGACGAAAAGCGCCCTCTACAACGAGGAGAAGCGCGCCATTGGCCGCACCGCCGCCCGACAGATCCCGCGTAACAGCTGCATCTATCTGGATGCCGGAACCACGACGTTAGCCCTGGCAAGAGAAGTGGTGGATCGCGATGATTTACTGGTGGTGACCAATGATTTTATGGTGGCGAATCTGCTGATGGAGGCCAGTCAGTGCCGGGTTATTCACACGGGCGGCACCGTATGCCGGGAGAACCGCTCCTGTGTCGGCGAGTCGGCGGCACGCAGCCTGCGTCATCTGGCCATTGATATTGCCTTTATTTCCGCCTCCTGCTGGGGGCCGCGTGGCTTGTTTACGCCGGATGAAGATAAAGTGATGGTGAAGCAGGCGGTGAGTGAGGTGAGCAGTAAGCGGGTATTGCTGAGTGACAGTTCGAAGTACAACAGGATCGCGACGTTTCTGGCTTTACCTCTGGAGAGCTTTGATCGGGTAGTGACAGATACGCATCTGAGTGAGTCGGCGCGGGAGTTGTTAAGTGCGGGAAGCTGTGAACTGATACTTGCTGGTTAAGCTGTCGCCGCCTTCCCTGAGACCGGGAAGGCGGCAACGTGAGCGTAATTAAACTTCTTCGCTGAACTGCGGCACCGGATTACGGAAGCTGCGGGTTACGAACGCCAGGTAGATAATCCCGATGGCGGCCCAGATCAGGCCCAGCTCCATAGAACTCTCTTCCAGGTTCACCCACAGCGCACCCACCGTCAGCGCGCCAAGCAGCGGCAGCAGCAGATACTGAACGTGATCTTTCAGCGTGCGGTTACGCTTCTCACGGACCCAGAACTGCGCAATCACCGACAGGTTAACGAAGGTAAACGCCACCAGCGCACCAAAGTTAATCAGCGCGGTTGCGGTCACCAGGTCGAAGTTAATCGCCATCAGTGCAATCGCACCCACCAGCAGCACGTTGAGCGACGGAGTACGCCATTTCGGATGGATGTAACCGAAGAAACGCTCCGGGAACACACCATCACGGCCCATCACATACATCAGACGCGAGACGCCAGCGTGCGCCGCCATACCGGATGCCAGCACAGTGACCACCGAGAAGATCAGGATGCCGACCTGCAACGCTTTACCGGCCACGAACAGCATGATTTCAGGCTGCGATGAGTCCGGGTGCTGGAAGCGTGTGATGTCCGGGAAGTAGAGCTGCAGGAAGTAAGATGCCGCGATAAAGATCACCCCACCAATCAGCGCGGTCAGGAAAATAGCGCGCGGAATGGTGCGTTCTGCATCTTTGGTCTCTTCCGACAGCGAACTGATGCCATCAAAGCCGAGGAACGAGAAACAGAGTATCGTCGCACCGGTAATCATCGGCACCACATGCGCATTCTCAGACCAGAATGGACGGCTGCTCACCAGCGTGCCGGAACCTACGCCGCTTGCCACACCGTAGATTACCATCGCGGTAATCCCGACCATGACAACCACCTGCAGCACCACAATCACACTGTTGAAGTTGGCGACGGTTTTGATGCCCTTGAGGTTAGAGAGCGTCATAAACCCGACCAGCAACACCACAAAAATCCACGACGGAATGCCCGGCACCAGCGATTCGAAATAGTTTTTAGCCAGCAGGATGTTGATCATCGGCATGAACAGGTAGTCCAGCAGTGATGACCAGCCGACCATAAAGCCGACGTGCGGACTGATCGCCTTCTGAGCGTAGGTATAAGCGGAGCCCGCAGAGGGGAAGCGGCGTACCAGCTTACCGTAACTCACGGCAGTGAACAGAATCGCAATCAGCGCGAAAGCATAAGCGGTGGCGACGTGACCTTCGGTCAGCCCGGAAACGATGCCAAAGGTATCGAACAGGGTCATAGGCTGCATGTAGGCTAAGCCCATCATGACGACCGGAAGTAACGTGAGTGTTTTTTTGAGTTGCGCACGCTGCGGTGCGGCGGAGGTATTAAGCGACATGCTTCAGTCCCCCATGTGCGACAACCTGGCTGGGCTGGGTCACAGGGCAACTGCGCATTAAGCGACAGGGAGTAAGGTTAGCGGTTAACGCGGCGCCGTAGTCATCACGAAAACGCGTACCAGCGTTGGCTGGCAGAGTGTAAAACATCCCCATCTTTGTCATCCTCAATCTCACGCTTATGCGTGTTTTCAGTGTTTATCTATCCGGGTGCGTGCCCGGCCTCGGTTAAGTCAGCAAAAAACGCTCTAATAAAACTGGATGCAAAAAAATAACCGGCGCGGTTAGCGTCGGTTATCATCTGATTTTGCAGGCCGCGTATTCTGCCCTAACCCGTGGCAGGAATACAAGCCATCGGGGCATCTTATGCAAAAAAAAGCGCGTCAGATGACAGGTAAAAAAACCTGTCAGGCATTTTTCAGCATCCAGTCAATCTCGGTAGACGTAATCAGCCGTTCAAACTGCATCAGTTCATGATGCTTACAGCTGTGCCAGACACTGGCAAAGCGTTCGCCCAGTAACTTCTGCAGCGGATAGCTGTTGTCAAACTCATACAGCGCATCGCTCTGGCGGATCGGCAGTGCCAGACCCTCGGCATGGTGACCGTTGCCGGTAACCGGATGCGGCAACGGCAACTGGGTATCCAGCCCATGCAGCATCCCGGCAAGAATAGCCGATACCACCAGGTAGGGATTAGCATCCGCGCCCGCAACCCGGTACTCAATACGATGATTGTCGATATCCCCGCACGGCACCCGCAGCGCAACGGTCCGGTTGTTATGGCCCCACGATGCCTGCAACGGCACATAGGCGTCCGGAACAAAACGGCGATAGGCATTCACATTGGGTGCCAGCAGCGCCATTGAGGCGGGCATCAGATCGATCATCCCAGCCAGCGCCCGTTTCATCAGCGGCGAATCACTGCCGTCATCGCAGGCGAAGGCGTTGTGATCGGCGGCATCCAGCATGCTGATATGCACATGCATGCCGCTGCCCGCATACTCCTCATAGGGCTTCGCCATAAACGTCGCGGTCATACCGTGGTTTTCTGCCACCTGACGAATCAGTCGCTTCAGCTGCACCGCATGGTCACAGGCCCGCAGCACGTCGCGGGTATGATGCAGGTTAATTTCAAACTGTCCGGGCGAGGCTTCCGCCAGCGCACCATCGGCCGGGATGCCCTGCTGACGGGCCAGATCGTCGATGTCACGCAGCACATCGGCGAAATGATCGAGGTTATCTACCGAGTAGACCTGGATCTGCATATTGCGTTCATCACTGCCGGGCGAACACGGCGGCTGGATAAAGCCTTCGGCATCGCGCTTTTTGTCCACCAGATAGAACTCCAGCTCTACCGCTACCACCGGAAACAGACCTCGGTTACGCAGCTGTTGCCACAGCCGGTTAAGGACATTTCGGGGTTCAACGTCAAAGGGAGTGCCATCTTGGTTGCACATGGTTAACAGCAGTTGCGCAATGTGCTGAGGGTCAGACGCGGAGGGAACTAAAGTACCGGTGACGGGCAGGCAGAGATTATCGGGTTCGCCCAGTGACTGACCGAGTCCCGCTTCTTCTACTGTGTTGCCGAGGATATCCATGGCAAACACCGAGGCGGGGAAATAACACCCTTTTTCCAGCTTAGGCAGCGCAGAGACCGGAATGCGCTTGCCGCGGAACACACCATTTAAATCATTTAACAGGATGTCGACATACTGCGTGTCAGGATGGCGCTCCAGCCAGGTTTTCACCTCAAGCTGGAACGCGCTGGTTCGTTTCTCTTCACTGTGAAGCGTGAAGTCTTCCACTTCTACCAGGTTAGTCATGATCTCACCCGCCCCTATTAGGTTTGCGTAATGCTCAAAATAACAGCCACACCACTAACATAGCGCCAACATAAAAAGTGTGCAAATGTAACAAATCTGTTTGAAGAACAAACAGCAGATTGCTAGATTGAAAAAATATTGCACACTTAACCGCCAGACGTGCCCTTTCGGTAGATATTTCGAACAGCGATGCGAGGACGTGAGATGGGCATTATTTTTGACAAGCCGTTGATTGGCGTAGTGATGTGCCAGAAGGATCTGGGAGGCCATCCGAGCCAGACGGTTCACAATAAGTATACCGATGCGGTTGTCCTTGCGGGTGGCGTACCGCTGGCCCTGCCCCACAGCCTGATGAATGCGCCTCATCTATTAGAAAACGCTATGGCTGTTCTGGATGGCCTGCTGCTGACCGGCAGCCCCAGCAATATCGAACCCTGGCATTATGGCGAGGCGGGCGAAGAGCCGCATGCCGATCCGGGCCGTGACCATATCGCCTTTCAGCTGATCACCTGGGCCACCAGCCACAAGATGCCGATGTTCGGGATCTGCCGTGGGCTGCAGGAGCTGGTGGTGGCGAATGGTGGCGCGCTTTGGCGAGAGCTCAGCGGGCAGCCGTCGTTTCAGCGTCACCATGAAGATGAGACGCTGCCGCTGGAGCAGCAGTATGCTCAGGCGCATCCAATCACTATTGAACCCGACGGCCTGCTGGCGACGCTGCTGGACAGCAACAGTCCGCTGGCGGTCAATTCACTGCATCATCAGGGGGGTACGCGAACCGGGCCCGCAGTTGCGCGTTGAAGCGCGCGCGCCGGATGGCCTGATTGAGGCGGTGAGTCTGCGCCATCATCCCTTCGCCCTGGCGGTGCAGTGGCATCCCGAGTGGCAGCCGGAACACACAGCGGGATCGCAGGCGCTCTTCAGCGGCTTTATTCAGGCCGCCATTCGTTATCACAAGGAAAAAGAAAATGAGTGATGCCACGCTGGCGCCGGGACGACGGCTGGCGCAGATCCGGCAGACACTGGGGCTGTCGCAACGCCGTGTCGCCGAACTGGCCGGACTGACCCATAGCGCCATCAGCACCATTGAACAGGATAAGGTCAGCCCGGCGGTCAGCACCCTGCAGAAGCTGCTGAAAGTCTATGGGCTCTCGCTGTCAGAGTTCTTCTCGGAACCCAAACCGGATGCGGAACCGAAGGTCATTGTCCGCGCCAGCGACCTGCTGGAGATTGGCAGTCAGGGGGTTTCGCTGAAGCTTATCGACAATGGCCGTGCACAGCGCACGCTGGGCATGCTGCTGGAAACTTATCAACCCGGTGCCAGCACCGGCGAGAAGCTGCGTCATCCGGGCGAAGAGACCGGCACGCTGCTGGAAGGAGAGATTACGCTGGTCATCAACGGAGAGCACTATCATCTCTCCGCCGGAGAGAGCTACGTCATTGATACGGGCTTACCACACAGTTTCACCAACCGTGCTGAAATCCCCTGCCGCATTGTCAGTGCCCATACGCCAGCCAACTTTTAGGCGCTTCCGGAGGTTGTTATGAATTACGTGGAGAGTTATTACGCAGCGACCGCCAATCCGCATGCGCCCTGGCCGACATTACAGGAGAGCATTCAGTGTGACGTCTGCATTATTGGTGGCGGTTTCACCGGTCTTTCGGCGGCGCTGCATCTGACCGAGGTAGGCTATGACGTGGTCGTGCTGGAAGCGGCGCGGGTCGGCTTTGGTGCCAGCGGGCGTAACGGCGGTCAGGTGGTGAACTCCTACAGCCGCGACGTGGATGTGATTGAACAGCGCTACGGTAAAGAGAGCGCCCGTATGCTGGGCAGCATGATGTTTGAAGGCGCTGAAATCATCCGCGATCGCATTAAGCGGTACGCGATCGACTGCGATTACCGGCCTGGCGGCGTTTTTGCGGCCCTGAATGCGCGCCAGATGGCGCATCTGCGAAAACAGAAAGCGTTATGGCAGCAGTATGGGAATCATGATCTGGAACTACTGGATGAGCGAGCCATCCGCCGTGAAGTCGCCACCGAACGCTACGTTGGCGGGCTGCTGGATCGGCGCGGCGGCCATCTGCATCCGCTGAACCTGGCGCTGGGGGAAGCGGAGGCGATCCGTCGACATGGCGGACGCATCTATGAACAGTCCGCGGCGACCAGTGTGGTTTATGGCACACCAAACCGGGTAAAAACCGCCCAGGGCGAGGTCAGCGCAACCTTTGTGATCTTCGCCGGGAATGCCTATCTGGCCCCGCAGCTGGAACCGCGACTGAGCAGGAAAAGCATGCCGTGCGGATCGCAGATTGTGGCAACCGAACCGCTGTCACCCGACCAGGCGTTGTCGCTGATGCCGAACAACTACTGTGTGGAAGATTGTAACTATCTGCTGGATTACTTCCGTCTGACTGCGGATAACCGGCTGCTCTATGGCGGCGGCGTGGTTTATGGCGCACGGGAACCGGCCGATATTGAAGCGTTGATCCGGCCCAAGCTGCGCCGCACTTTCCCGCAGTTGCAGAACGTGAAGCTGGACTTCAGCTGGAGCGGCAATTTCCTCCTGACGCTGTCGCGCATGCCGCAGTTTGGCCGGCTGGAGAAGAATGTCTATTTTATGCAGGGTGACAGCGGTCATGGCGTAACCAGTACGCATCTTTCCGGCAAGCTGATCAGCGAAGTGTTACGCGGCGACGCCGAGCGTTTTGATGCCTTCGCCCGCCTGCCTCATCTGCCGTTTCCCGGTGGGCGACGATTTAAGGTGCCGCTGACGGCGATGGGCGCAGTGTGGTATGCGTTGAGGGATCGGTTAGGGGTGTGAACCCGTGTAACTAAAATCAAAACGACCTTTAAGATCATTGGTTATCTAAATTGTAACTGCATTAGATAGCTTGAGTCTTTATTCAACCCTGATTATGGGGGTTCCCCCCCCCATAACTATGAATGTTTAATGAGTATTGTCAGTCATTTTGTATCCCTTCCAGACCCACTCTTTACCTTGTGTAAATTGATCTTTAAGATAATCTGGCATGGCAAACTCAGGATAAACATCGTGCTTATCCGTTATAAAGAAACTGTCACCATATGCGCTGATATTCGCTACGGGATGGCAATTGTTGTCAAGGAGTGAGCATCCCATAAAATAATTTTTAGCCTTTGCTATTTTTAAAACATTGAGCAATGTTGGCGCAAAATTCACACTATTCTTTCCTTCGGCATCAATCACCTGATGCTGAACACCTTCCCAATACATAAGTAAAGGAATTTTATCAATAAAATAATTCTTTGGAGTATCAATGACCGATGTAAACTCTGGAGCCGGGAATGAGGCATGGTCAGAAGTTAGAACGAAAATGGTGTTTTTCGACATCCCACTGTCCTTAAGATATTTAATATAACGACCAACCTGCGCATCTAAATTATGGAATCTATTCAGTGCAATACTTCGTCCATCTTTGTATTTAATGTCAGGGCTATCAATAGTAAGATGAGTACCAAAATTATAAAGACCAATAAAGAATGGTGCTTTATCACTTTTGGTTTTTTTGATTAGGAAATCAATAAGTGCTTTATCACTTAATGGCTCTGTAGAGGAACCTTTAAACTGCATATCATCTGCACGTGTATAAACGCGGTCAAAACCTAGAGATGCCAGCATAGTATTAAGGTTAGCACCTTGATAATGAGGACTGATGAAGTAGGTGTTATAACCCTCGTCACGCAGAATATTTGGCAGTGTAGTTAACTTATTTAATGTATGAAGCACTACCTGTTCGGATGACAGTTGATCAAGACCTTTAGCTAATGAATCTGTCCCGCCTATATATTGATAGGTAGATGTCAATTGTCCTCGCAATCCCCGGAAAGTGGCAGCAGTATGATTGTAATAGTTTTTAAAAACCAGAGAAGAGTTAGCTAATTGATCAATATTAGGGGTAAGATCTTTGTATTTACCACCATAATAATCAATGATATTTGCTGACATACCTTCGACAAAGAAAACTACCACATTCGGTTTATGTGGTATTTTACTAAATAACTCTTCATCCTTTCCTTCTGACGGATAGATAGTGTAATGTTTAAATTCATTATATATCTTTTCACGCTCTGAACCATTTTCTTTCATAGCATCCAGCTTTCGGTTCATCTCTATATAATTATGCATTGTTGTCACAATAGAAAGCAAAGGCGAACGCCATTCTGAAAAAGAAGGTTCATGCTGGACATTCGCATAAACAATACCACAATATGATAATATAGCCCCAATACTAACTGCTTTAGTGAATTTTTTATTAATATAGCCTGAATTAGGACGACAAATTAAAAAAAAGAACAAGAAAAACAGCAAAAGGAAAATAACTTGATGCTGAGATATTTATAAAATCAGCGGAATCTCTATTCCACAGTGATAAAACGGTTATAAATGCACCAGACTTCTGAACAAACTGAAGTTGTAATAATATGAAAAAAGCTAAAATTACAGAAATAAACCTAACTATGGAAAAATGTAATTTTGCAAACTTGACAAATAAAAAAAAGAGTTACTTGAATAAAAAAAGATCTCAACAAGTGTTGGAAGTATATAAACCACTAAATTATATTGAACATACGTAACTGATGCATATACAGCAAGTAACAACCACACAAAACCCCAGCGACAATTGAACAGAAAATTCATTTTACAATCATTATTAGTTAAGTAATTTTTAGTATTATAATGCTTATGAGAGTTAGTGTGAACCCCCCATAAACATCACGTATATACAAAATTTTTTTAGATAGGCATTTTAACCGGATCGTCATAGCGGTACTCAAAACCGAGTTCGCTACAGATGCGGGAACCATCAATCAGCTTGCCGCTATTCTTTTCCGGCTCGGGTGCGAACTGCGGCGGCAGCAGCCCAAGCTGGTGCGTGACCGCAGGATAGAAGGTGTCACGCGAGGGATGTTTCGAGGCACACAGATTATAGACCCGGCCCCCTTTGGGCGACTGCAGTAGCAGCGTGATCGCCTCAACGACATCATCCAGATGCACCAGATTGACGCCCTGCGAGCCATTGGCCACATCCTGCTTACCGGCGAGGAAGCGTCCCGGATGGCGCTTTGGTCCTACCAGACCGGCCAGCCGCACAATATCTACGCTGGTGCCTGGCAGATCGTGCAGCCAGTTCTCCAGTTTAACCAGCGTCTTTCCGGCCACCGTTTCTGCGTCCAGCGGGCTGTTTTCCCGCTTAGCGCCGGCGCTGCTGCCATAGACTGAGGTGGAACTGGTAAAGATAATGCGCGGTACCTTATAAACCAGCGCCGTATCGACCACATTCTGCACCGCCTGCAGATAGGCTTCGCCACCTTCCGCAGTGCGGCTGGCGGGCAGTGTAACGATCAGCGCATCGACGTTGAATAGCGGCTCAATATCGGCGGCATCACAGAGCAGTTCCGGCGTCAGTTCCAGCTGGAACGCCTCAATGCCGCAGCGGCGTGCCGCGTCTACACCGTCTGGCGTGGTTTTGCTGCCGGTGACCTGCCAGCCTCGCGCAGTTAACGCCGTGGCCAGCGGCATGCCTAACCAGCCCAGTCCCACAATCGCGACCTTCTTCATTTTGACTCCTGACGTGAAACATCAACCCTGACTTCACCGTAGTTTGCCCCCGGATTGCAAACCAGAACAACCTGTTTCAGCGCTTTCCGAACCGCCCGTTTAAAAAAGTGTTGCCAAGCGCAGCCATCTTCGCTAGGTTAAACCCCACAAATGAATACTCATTCATCGACGAGATTATTATGACACGCGTTCAGTTCAACCATCATCATCACCATCATCCTGACTAGTCTTTCAGGCGATTGGTGCTGGAAGACTTTCAAGATCTTCCAGTGGTGTGAACGCAAGAGAACCCCCGGAAGATCGTCTTCCGGGGGGTTTTTTTATGGGCTGACGTAACCACACATTCAGGACCGAATTAAGAGGACAGGAACCATGTTAGATAACACCCGTTTACGCATAGCTATGCAGAAATCTGGCCGTTTAAGTGATGATTCACGCGAACTGCTGGCGCGCTGCGGCGTTAAAATCAACCTTCAGCAACAGCGCCTGATTGCGTTTGCGGAGAACATGCCGATCGACATCCTGCGCGTGCGCGATGACGATATTCCTGGCCTGGTGATGGATGGTGTGGTCGATTTAGGCATCATCGGCGAGAACGTGCTGGAAGAAGAGCTGCTGTCGCGCCGTGCCCAGGGTGAAGATCCGCGCTACTTTACGCTGCGCCGCCTCGACTTCGGCGGTTGCCGTCTGTCACTGGCGATGGCGACAGATGCCGAGTACACCGGCCCGGAATGCCTGGATAAATCCCGCATCGCCACCTCCTATCCGCACCTGTTAAAACAATACCTCGACAAAAAAGGCGTCAGCTTTAAGACCTGTTTACTGAACGGTTCCGTAGAAGTGGCGACCCGCGCCGGTCTGGCTGATGCCATCTGCGACCTGGTCTCTACCGGTGCTACGCTGGAAGCCAATGGCCTGCGCGAAGTTGAAGTGATCTATCGTTCAAAAGCGGTGCTGATCCAGCGTGACGGCGAGATGCCTGCCGCCAAGCAGGAGCTGATCGACAAGATGATGACCCGTATTCAGGGCGTGATTAAAGCGCGTGAATCGAAGTACATCATGCTGCACGCGCCGAGTGAGCGTCTGGAAGAAGTGATCAGCCTGCTGCCTGGCGCAGAGCGCCCTACCGTGCTGCCGCTGGCAGGCGATGTCAGCCGCGTGGCGATGCACATGGTCAGCAGCGAAACCCTGTTCTGGGAAACCATGGAAAAACTGAAAGCGCTTGGTGCCAGTTCGATTCTGGTGCTGCCTATTGAGAAGATGATGGAGTAAGCCATGGCCTTTTCTACCCCGATTGAGTGGCAGCAGTGCACCCCCGAACAGCAGCAGGCGCTGCTGTTACGTCCTGCTATCGCCGCCTCTGAAAACGTGACGCTGACGGTGCGCGATGTGCTGGAGCAGGTAAAGCTGAACGGTGATGACGCTCTGCGCCAGTTCAGCGCCCGCTTCGACAAAGCGCAGGTGGATAACCTGCGTGTTACCGCGCAGCAAATCGCAGAGGCCAGCTTACGTCTGAGTGACGAGCTGAAGCAGGCGATGGCTGTCGCGGTGGGCAATATCGAAACCTTCCACAACGCGCAGATCCTGCCGCCGGTGGATGTGGAAACCCAGCCAGGCGTACGCTGCCAGCAGATTACCCGTCCGGTGAAATCGGTCGGACTCTATATTCCTGGTGGTTCCGCCCCGCTCTTCTCCACCGTGCTGATGCTGGCGACCCCGGCCCGTATCGCTGGCTGTGGCCGCGTGGTGCTCTGTTCGCCGCCGCCGATTGCCGATGAGATCCTGTATGCCGCCCAGCTGTGCGGCGTAGAAGAGGTGTTCCAGGTAGGCGGCGCGCAGGCCATCGCCGCGATGGCCTTCGGCACCGAAACCGTGCCACGCGTGGATAAGATTTTTGGCCCGGGCAACGCCTGGGTGACAGAAGCGAAACGTCAGGTAAGTCAGCGACTCGATGGCGCGGCGATTGATATGCCAGCGGGTCCTTCTGAAGTGCTGGTGATTGCGGATGAAGGCGCCACGCCCGCGTTTGTCGCGTCTGATTTGCTTTCACAGGCAGAGCATGGTCCCGACTCGCAGGTGATTCTGCTGACGCCTTCATTAAAGCTGGCCGAGGCGGTCGCGGTCGCGGTTGAGCAGCAGCTGGCGCAGTTGCCGCGGGCTGCCACAGCGCGTCAGGCGCTGGAAAGCAGCCGCCTGATCGTGGCGCGTGACCTTGAGCAGTGTGTCGCAATCTCTAATCTCTACGGCCCGGAGCACCTGATTCTGCAAACGCGCCAGCCGCGCGATCTGGTGGAGTCGATCACCAGCGCCGGTTCGGTATTTTTAGGCGACTGGTCGCCGGAGTCCGCGGGCGATTACGCCTCTGGCACCAATCACGTGTTACCGACCTACGGTTACACCTCGACCTGTTCCAGCCTGGGCCTGGCCGATTTCCAGAAACGCATGACGGTGCAGGAGCTGACGCCGCAGGGCTTCCTGAACCTGGCCGCCACCATTGAAACCCTGGCCGCCGCCGAGCAGCTGGATGCCCATAAGAATGCCGTCACCCTGCGCGTTGCCGCACTGAAGGAGCAAGCATGAGTCAGGATATTGAGCAGCTGGCGCGCGCCAATGTGCGCGCCCTGACGCCCTATATGTCGGCGCGTCGTCTGGGTGGCAACGGAGATGTCTGGCTCAATGCCAACGAGTTTCCGCTGCCGGTGCCGTTTGAGCTGTCGCAGCAGACGCTGAACCGCTATCCGGAATGTCAGCCTAAACTGGTGATTGAGCGCTACGCTGCTTATGCAGGCTTAACGCCGGAGCAGGTGCTGGTGAGCCGTGGCGCAGATGAAGCCATCGAACTGATCATGCGTGCCTTCTGTGAGCCGGGTCAGGATGCGATTCTGTTCTGTCCACCGACCTATGGCATGTACAGCGTCAGCGCCGAAACCATCGGCATTGAATACCGCACCGTCCCGGCCCTGACCGACTGGCAGCTGAACCTGCCTGCCATTGCAGAGCAGCTGGATGGCGTCAAAGTGGTTTACCTCTGCAGCCCGAACAACCCGACCGGCAACCTGATCAAGCAGGACGACATCCGTCAGCTGCTGGCAATGACCGCCGGTAAAGCGCTGGTAGTCGCAGATGAAGCCTACATTGAGTTCTGCCCGCAGGCGACCCTGACCGGCTGGCTGAAGGATTATCCGCATCTGGTGATCCTGCGTACGCTTTCTAAAGCCTTTGCGCTGGCTGGCCTGCGTTGCGGCTTTGCGCTGGCGAATAAGCCGGTCATCGACCTGCTGATGAAGGTGATCGCGCCCTACCCGCTGGCCACACCGGTGGCCGATGTCGCCGGTCAGGCGCTGAGCGACCAGGGAATTGCGCTGATGCGTGAGCATGTGGCACAGCTGAATGAGAACCGTAGCTGGCTGCAGGCTGAACTGGCTCAGCTGGCCTGCGTTGAGCAGGTTTTCTCCAGTGAAACCAACTATGTGCTGGCGCGCTTTACCGATTCACCAAAAGTCTTCAAAACCTTATGGGATCAGGGCATTATCCTGCGTGATCAGAACAAAAATCCGGGCCTGTCGGGATGCCTGCGCATCTCCATCGGCACGCGTGAAGAGTGCGAACGAGTGATCGCCGCGCTGCAAGCCTTTTCTGTGGAGCAAGCATGAGCCAGAAGACCCTTTTTATTGACCGCGACGGTACGTTAATCTCTGAGCCGCCTGAAGATTATCAGGTGGACCGCATGGATAAGCTGGCGTTTGAGCCAGATGTTATCCCGGCGCTGCTGGCACTGCAGGCCGCCGGTTATCGCCTGGTCATGATCACTAACCAGGATGGTCTTGGCACCCCGGGTTTCCCGCAGGCCGATTTCGATGGCCCGCACAATCTGATGATGCAGATCCTGACCTCGCAGGGCATTGCGTTTGACGATGTGCTGATCTGCCCGCACATGCCGGACGATCACTGCGACTGTCGCAAGCCGAAAACCCGAATGGTGGAAGCCTGGCTGGCCGAAGGCGCGCTGGATACCGCCAACAGCTACGTGATTGGCGATCGCCTGACCGATGTCCAGCTGGCGGAGAACATGGGCATCCAGCCTATCCGCTACGGTGCTGACGGCCAGAACTGGCAGACTATCCAGCAGCGTCTGACCCAGCGTGACCGCCATGCGCTGGTGCAGCGCAACACCAAAGAGACACAGGTGCGGGTAGAACTGTGGCTGGATCGCGAAGGCGGCAGCAAGATTAATACCGGCGTGGGTTTCTTCGACCACATGCTGGACCAGATTGCCGTACACGGCGGGTTCCGCATGAACATCGAAGTGAAAGGCGATCTCTATATTGACGATCACCACACGGTGGAAGATACCGGTCTGGCACTGGGCGAAGCGCTGCTGAAGGCGCTGGGCGACAAGCGTGGCATTGGCCGTTTCGGTTTTGTGCTGCCGATGGATGAATGTCTGGCGCGCTGCGCGCTGGATATCTCCGGCCGTCCGCACATCGAGTTCAAAGCGGAGTTCAACTATCAGCGCGTGGGCGACCTCAGCACCGAGATGGTCGAGCACTTCTTCAGCTCACTCTCCTACGCCATGATGAGCACCCTGCATCTTAAAACTAAAGGCAAGAATGACCATCACCGCGTCGAGAGCCTGTTTAAAGCCTTTGGCCGTACGCTGCGTCAGGCGATCCGCGTTGAGGGCAATACGCTGCCAAGCTCGAAGGGAGTGCTGTGATGAACGTGGTGATCATGGATACCGGTTGCGCCAACCTGTCGTCGGTGAAATGGGCGATTGAACGTCTGGGCTACACCCCGGAAGTGAGCCGCGATCCCGATGTGGTGCTGCGTGCCGATAAACTGTTTCTGCCCGGCGTAGGCACCGCGCAGGCGGCAATGAATCAGCTGGAAGAGCGTGACCTGATCGATCTGGTCAAAGCCTGTACCCAGCCGGTGCTGGGGATCTGCCTGGGTATGCAGCTGCTGGGTCGAGGCAGCGATGAAAACGGCGGCGTGCCGACGCTGGGGATTATCGATGAGCCGGTGTCGTTAATGGACACGCACGGCCTGCCGCTGCCACACATGGGCTGGAACCAGATTACCGCGCAGGCGGGCAATCATCTGTTCCGTGGCATCGACGAAGGCTGCTATTTCTACTTCGTCCACAGCTATGCCATGCCGGTCAACGCCAGCACCATCGCACAGTGTCACTACGGTGAAGCTTTCACCGCCGCGGTGCAGAAAGATAACTTCTTTGGCGTCCAGTTCCACCCGGAACGCTCGGGCAAAGCGGGCGCGCAGCTGCTGAAAAACTTCCTGGAGATGTAATGATTATCCCCGCGTTAGATTTAATTGACGGCAAAGTGGTTCGTCTGCATCAGGGCGATTATGGACAGCAGCGCGATTACGGCAGCGATCCGCTGCCACGTCTGCAGGATTACGTTCGCCAGGGCGCGACCGTGCTGCATCTGGTGGATTTAACCGGCGCGAAAGATCCGGCGAAACGCCAGATCGCGCTATTGAAAACCCTGCTGGATGGCGTTGATGTGACGGTGCAGGTCGGTGGCGGCATTCGCAGCCGTGACGATGTTCATGCGCTGCTTGAAGCCGGAGCGAGTCGTGTGGTGGTTGGTTCCACGGCGGTGAAACAGCCTGAAGAGGTAAAACGGTGGTTTGCGGAATTTGGCGCAGAGGCGATTGTGCTTGCGTTAGATGTGCGCATTGATGCCAGTAACCGCAAAGAAGTGGCAATCAGTGGCTGGCAGGAAGCGGCGGGTGTCACGCTGGAAGAGGTGATTACCGACTTTCAGCAGGTGGGCCTGAAGCACGTGCTGTGCACCGACATTTCTCGCGACGGCACCCTGAGCGGCTCCAATGTTGCGCTCTATCAGGAAGTGACGGGGCGCTTCCCGACGATTGCTTTTCAGTCCTCGGGTGGCATTGGCGACCTCAATGATATCGCCGCCCTGCGCGGCAGCGGCGTTCAGGGCGTAATTGTCGGACGTGCGCTGCTGGAAGATAAATTCACTGTTTCGGAGGCGATCGCATGCTGGCAAAACGGATAATTCCCTGCCTGGACGTACGTGACGGCCAGGTGGTCAAAGGCGTACAGTTTCGCAATCACGAGATCATCGGCGACATCGTGCCGCTGGCGCAGCGCTATGCCGCCGAAGGTGCCGACGAGCTGGTGTTCTATGATATCACCGCCTCATCCGATGGCCGGGTCGTCGACAAAAGCTGGGTATCGCGGGTTGCGGAAGTGATCGATATCCCGTTCTGCGTCGCGGGCGGCATTAAAACCCCGGAAGACGCAGCGCGCATTCTGGAGTTTGGCGCAGATAAGATTTCGATTAACTCGCCGGCGCTGGCCGACCCCACGCTGATCACCCGCCTCGCGGACCGTTTTGGCGTGCAGTGTATTGTGGTCGGGATCGATACCTGGTTTGATGAAGCCAGCGGTAAATATCAGGTGAATCAGTATACCGGCGACGAAGCGCGCACCCGCGTGACGCAGTGGGAAACGCTGGAGTGGGTGCAGGAAGTGCAGAAGCTGGGCGCAGGCGAGATCGTGCTGAACATGATGAATCAGGATGGCGTGCGTAACGGCTATGACCTGGTGCAGCTGAAGAAAATGCGTGAAGTCTGCAACGTCCCCCCTTATCGCCTCTGGCGGCGCAGGCACCATGCAGCACTTCCTGGATGCGTTTACCGAAGCTAACGTGGATGGTGCTTTAGCCGCCTCGGTATTCCATAAGCAGATTATTAATATTGGTGAGCTGAAGAGCTTTCTGATCGACAACGGAGTGGAGATTCGCGCGTGCTAACTGAACAACAACTGGCCCTTCTCGACTGGGATAAAACACAGGGCATGATGCCGGTCATTGTCCAGCACTTCGTCTCAGGCGAAGTGCTGATGCATGGCTACATGAACCCGGCCGCGCTGGAGAAAACGCTGGCAGAAAGCAAGGTCACCTTTTTCTCCCGCACCAAAAATCGCTTGTGGACCAAAGGCGAAACCTCCGGCAACTTTTTGCAGGTCGTGAGCATCACGCCTGACTGCGACAATGACACCCTGTTAGTGCTGGCGGATCCTATTGGCCCGACCTGCCATCTGGGCACCACCAGCTGCTTCTCACCGGCGGTCCCTGAGTGGACGTTCCTCTATCAGCTTGAGCAGTTGCTGGCTTCGCGCAAAACCGCCGATCCTGAAAGCTCCTACACCGCACGACTCTACGCCAGCGGCACCAAACGCATCGCGCAGAAAGTGGGTGAAGAAGGCGTTGAAACCGCACTGGCCGCCACGGTCAACGATCGGGATGAACTCACCAACGAAGCTTCTGACCTGGTCTATCACCTGATGGTACTGTTGCAGGATCAGGATCTCGACTTCCGCGCCGTGATCAACAACCTGCGTGACCGCCATAAGTAACTGTGCAATATGCTGCTCAGAATGCCGTTTTTATGCGGATTCTGAGCAGTCTTCAGCTCATTCCTCACGTCCATCCGGCACAAAGACGGCAACTCAAACCTCAGGGAGAGAACCGTGACCACCCATGAGAAATTAATCGCCCTGCTCGACCAGCACCAGGCACGCTATCGCCTGATGGAGCATGAGGCGACCGGTAAATGTGAAGCGGTCGCGGCGATACGCGGCACCGAAATCGGCCAGGGTGCTAAAGCGCTGGTCTGTCATGTGAAAGGCAACGGCGTTAAACAGCATGTACTGGCGGTTTTACCTGCCGATCATCAGGCCGATCTGGGCAAAGTCGCGGTAGCAGTCGGGGGAAGACGCGCCTCACTCGCCAGTCCGGCGGAAACCGATCTGCTGACCGGCTGCGTATTCGGGGCGATACCACCGTTCAGCTTTCATCCCGACCTCAGACTGATTGTTGACCCCGCGTTGTTTGAACGTTATCCGGAGATCGCGTTTAACGCCGGTCTGCTGGAACGCTCAGTGATCCTGAATACCGAAGATTATCGCGCGTTATGCGCGGCTGACGTGGTGAAGATTACGCAGTAATTGCCATCCCGGCAGCCCGGCGATACTCTGCATAATCACTCATCACGACAGAATAAGAGCAAAATCATGAACATTTTCACTCAACGCCTGCGTCAGACGCTGGCTGTGGCCGTTATGGCAGGCTGCGCTTTTGGCGCGCAGGCAAAAATCGAACAGGTGCGTTTCGCGGTCGATCCGACCTATCCGCCATTCGAATCGAAAACGCCACAGGGCAAGCTGGTCGGCTTTGATATTGATCTGGGCAATGCGCTTTGTACTCAGATGCAGACAAAATGTGTCTGGGTTGAAAGCCAGTTTGACGGCATGATCCCGGCCCTTAAAGCGCGTAAATTTGATGCCATTCTGTCCGACATGGGCATTACCGAAGAGCGCCTGAAGCAGATTGATTTCACCGCGCCGCTCTATGACACCCACACCCAGCTGATTGCCCGTAAAGGTGCTGGCATATTGCCCACCGTTGAATCCCTGAAAGGAAAAACGGTCGGCGTAGAACAGGGAACGGTTCAGGAGCGCTATGCGCTGGCGAAATGGCAGCCTCACGGTGTGACCGTAGTGCCTTATGGCGATCAGGCACAGGTTGAAAGCGATCTGGTTTCAGGCCGACTGGATGCGGTATTCACCGATGCGGCACAGGCGGCCATCGGCTTCCTGAAGCATCCGCAGGGCAAAGATTTTGAACTGGCTGGCCCGATTATACAGGATCCGATCATCGGCCCCGGCACGGCGATTGGCCTGCGTAAAGGCGATACCGAGCTGAAAACCGCACTGGATAACGCCTTCGTCGAAATCAAAAAGAATGGCACCTTTGACCAGATTCAGAAGCGCTACTTCGCCACGGATATCTCTATCCAGCCTTAACCTCGCGGTCGCCCTTTTTCATCCTCACCGCGATCCGGCACTATACTCTAACTATTTCGGGACGGCGCGCTGTCGTCCTTTGCCGATTAAAGGACATTAACACGGTATGCATCAACAACATCATCCACTGTTAAGCGCCTCTTTAGGCACCCAGCGTGAAATCATCAGTTTCCATTTCGCGGAAGACAACGAGCGTCAGGTCTACATTCAGGCTGCGCTGCATGGCGACGAACTGCCCGGTATGGCAGTGGCGTGGTTTTTAAAGCAGCGACTACAGGCGCTGGAGTCCGCCGGTCAACTTAAAGCCGCCTTTACCCTGGTACCGGTTGCCAATCCCCTGGCGCTGGGACAGCACTGGCATGGCACCCATCTGGGCCGATTCCATACGCTCTCTGGCCAGGACTTCAACCGCCGTTTCCCGTCACTGGGCGCAACCCTGGCGGCCGGGCTGGCTGAGAGTCTGACCCAAAGTGAAACGCAAAATAAGAGCCTGATCCGCGAGGCGATTGATCGTCACTATCGTGATACCGTGCCAAAAACCGAGCTGGATGCGCAACGCCACACGCTGATGCGGATGGCCAGTCAGGCCGATCTGATGATTGACCTGCACTGTGACTGGGAAGCCGTGCCACACCTGTACACCACGCCGCACGCCTGGCCGGACATTGAGCCGCTGGCGCGCTGGTTAGGCAGCGAGGTGCAGCTGCTGGCGCAGATCTCTGGCGGTGAACCGTTCGATGAAGCCTGTTGCGAACCCTGGCTGACGCTGGCGGAACGGTTTGGCAAAGATTATCCGATGCCACGGGGATTGCTGCCTGTGACGCTGGAGTTGCGTGGCGTGCGTGATGTGTCGCCTGAACAGGCAGAGAAAGACGCGGAGGCGATTATTTCAGCGCTACAGGAAGGGGGTTATATCGGCTACAGCGAGCCTGCGATTTCCGTGGAAGTGGCGGCGCCCGTGATTGGTGGCGACGAACTGGTCCCGGCGAGCGCGGGCGGTGACGATATCGTGGCTATCAATGACGGCCCGATTGGTTTAAACGTGCCAGATATCGCTGAAGCACCTGGAGAAGCTGGCGTCATCAAAGAGCGTCACAGCGAAGGATCGGCGGCGGCCTCCCCTGCCCTGAAAAATCCACCTACGCCGTTAGCGGGCTGTGAATATATTCATTCGCCGGTATCCGGACTGATCCTGCATCGTAAACCGCTGGGCGCAAAGATTCGGCCGGGAGAAGTGGTGGCGGAGATTGTTGACCCGATAACCGACCAGATCACCCCGCTGGTGACGGAACATGGCGGTATTCTCTATGCAAGACACTGGGCTAAATTTGCAACGGCAGGCATGCTGGTGGTGAGACTGGCAGGTGAGCGAGAGATTCGGAGCGGGGATTTGCTGGTAGGATAAAAAAAAGGGCTTCCCGAGGGAAGCCCTTTTTTAGTGATTAATCTAACCACTCGGTGTGGAACACACCGTCTTTATCAATGCGCTTGTAGGTATGCGCACCGAAGTAGTCACGCTGCGCCTGAATCAGGTTAGCAGGCAGCACTTCTGAACGGTAGCTGTCGTAGTAAGCGATCGCCGCAGAGAAGGTTGGCGTCGGGATACCGTTCTGAATCGCGTAGGAAACCACATCACGCAGCGCCTGCTGATACTGATCGGCGATATCTTTGAAGTACGGTGCCAGCAACAGGTTAGCAATGCCTGCATCTTCTGCGTAAGCATCAGTAATCTTCTGCAGGAACTGGGCACGGATGATGCAGCCAGCGCGGAAGATCTTCGCGATTTCACCGTAATGCAGATCCCAGTTGTTCTCTTCTGACGCGGCACGCAGCTGTGAGAAGCCCTGAGCATAAGAAACGATTTTACCCAGATACAGAGCGCGACGAACTTTCTCGATGAACTCCGCTTTGTCACCGGTGAAGGCCTTCGCCTGTGGACCGCTCAGTACTTTAGAGGCTGCCACACGCTGGGTTTTCAGCGAGGAGAGGTAACGAGCGAACACAGACTCAGTGATCAGTGACAGAGGTTCGCCGAGATCCAGTGAGCTCTGGCTGGTCCATTTACCGGTGCCTTTATTCGCTGCTTCATCCAGAATCACATCAACCAGGTATTTACCTTCTTCGTCTTTCTTGGTGAAGATATCTTTGGTGATGTCGATCAGGTAGCTGCTCAGCTCGCCGTTGTTCCACTCAGTGAAGGTCTCAGCCAGCTCTTCGTTGTTCAGACCCAGCGCGCCTTTCAGCAGAGCGTAGGCTTCTGCGATCAGCTGCATGTCGCCATACTCGATGCCGTTGTGAACCATCTTCACATAGTGGCCCGCGCCGTCCGGACCGATGTAAGCCACACAGGCTTCGCCATCTTCTGCACGTGCAGCAATTTTATCCAGAATCGGAGCAACCAGCTCGTAGGCTTCTTTCTGACCGCCAGGCATGATAGATGGGCCTTTCAGTGCGCCCTCTTCACCACCGGAAACACCGGTACCGATGAAGTTGAAGCCCTGGTCAGAAAGCTCTTTGTTACGACGGATGGTATCTTTGTAGAAGGTGTTACCGCCATCGATCAGAATGTCGCCTTTATCCAGGTGTGGAGTCAGGGAGGCGATAGTCTTATCGGTCGCTTCACCCGCCTGAACCATCAGCAGGATACGACGAGGTTTTTCCAGCGATTCGACAAACTCTTCAACGGTGTAAAAAGGAGCAAGTTTCTTGCCCTGGTTCTCGGCGATGACTTCATCAGTCTTTTCGCGTGAACGGTTAAAGATAGAAACAGTGTAACCGCGGCTCTCAATGTTAAGAGCCAGGTTGCGGCCCATCACTGCCATACCTACAACGCCGATCTGTTGCTTGGACATCTTTTACTCCTGTTATATAAAACGTAATGAATACGTTTAGAACTATATATCACATAGAAGATAATAACTTACTGAATGAGAAGATAAATAGCATTTGGTGCCATTAGTTAAAATCTTAACAGTGCGCTGACGGCAATTTTATTTAGAAAAACTTCCATCCATGTTTATTAAAGAATTTAAACATCGAATGTGAGAAAAGGAGTATATGCTTAAGACCTTTCCTGGAAACATTACCACCATGGTGGATTATTTTCACATCCGGAACATAAGCAACCTCAGTAACCTGACGAGCTCGTAAACTCAGGTCTGTATCTTCAAAATATAAGAAAAAGTTTTTATCAAAACCATTCAGTTGCAAAAGAACGTTATTTCTGAAAAACATAAAACAGCCACTAACACTATCTGGCTGCCACAAAACTGTCTCAGATTGCGTTTCTTTCATCATGCAGTATGTTTCAAGTTTACTTTTGAATAAATGATGGAGTGATTTTGGAAGAAAAGCGCGAAGAAATAATGTGAAAACATTTGGATAACGCTTGCAAAGATATTGCCTATCGCCATTTCTCCAAAAAAGCCTGCGGTGATAACAAGCCACAGGCTTTATTTTTTTCCATAAAAACCAGAGCATTAGACAAAGAGTCATCTGTAAAAATAACATCAGGATTAAGAATCAGATGATAATCATAATCTTCAGAAAAAGTAACATTATGGCCCCGACCATAGCCCAGGTTTTCACCACTTATGATGATTTCACAAAACTGGAATTGTTCAACAACTTTGTTATGAAGTGGCTTTAATTCTTTATAACCGTTTTCTACAATCACAAAATCGTAACGCAGATGATCAATGTAAGATGCGGCCTTTTTTAAATGATTCAAGTAATTCAAGTATATCATCATCAATATAGTAACAAACAATTGAAACTCGCAAAGAAATCTCACGTTCGGGATTGTTGGAGTTTATTTCATTTGTTTGAGAATTATTGACTGTATCTTCCGTGGATGCCACGTAAACCATGCATAACTCCCCTGAAAATCATCTTTAACTCGAGCGACTTGTTTCGAGATGCAATAATGTAAAAGGACATCTTTACTATTAATTTAAATGCATCTACCACTTTCCAGTTAAAAGGGATGTAGTTACGCTTGTATAATAGCAAAGCATTTCGAGCCTGATAGTAGTGTCTGAGGGGAGAATGAATAGCAATTGAGTTACTTAAAAAATTAACTCTTTCATCGCCTAACGTATGTGTCATATGGGCGTTACAAGCTCCATAACTCTTAAAGCCTTTACTCTTAGCCCTTAATGCCCATTCAACATCCACATAATCAATAAAGAGCGTATCGTCCATCAAGCCAACTTTTTGAATACTTTCGACGGATATTAATGAACCAGAAGAAATTAGATGATCAACAATAACACATCCATTATCATCTGGCTGAAGTTCTTTATCAATCTTTAACCCTCTAATTTGGATAAAGCGTGACCGCACATTGTTATTTACGTCTAAAAATTGTGGTCCCACCGCTGCAGCATCTGGGTATTTAACCAAAACTTCCTGTAAGGAAGACACCATATCATTTGCAGGTAAACTATCTTGATCCATCAGTAATATATTTTTATATCTATTGATGATGGCATGGTTTATACCTATATTTTGAGCTGCCGCAATTCCTAAGTTGCTATCGCACAAGATAACTTCAATGTGCTTATCAAATTCGAAAGCCATATTTTTCAGTGCATAATTATTATCCGAAGCATTATCAACAATAATAATATCGACATTACTTTTTGACAATATATTAACTTGAGACATTAATTGCTCAAGCTGTGGATGATAAGTAACAATGATTGCGAGGGTGTTATTTGGCATGTGATTATCTAATAAAAGGGCCAAAGGCCCTTATTTGATACAGCTGCGATAGATATCTTTAAGCTCTTCGTATTGCTCGCCGAATGATCGTATGTGTGAATGAGGCAGTTGTACTACGTCAGTTTGTGGCAAATAGGAGAAATGCGCTATGGTTTTTTTTAACACATTCCAGAAGCGTGCCACCATCATTATTAAAAGGGATAATAAACCCATTTTCGCCGGGTATAATATCTTCTACAGCACCACCCGCATCTGAGGTAATAACCCAGACGTTTCTGATTAGCGCTTCACGTACAGTCAATCCGAAACTTTCTTTAGACTGAGTTGGATATAAAAGAACATCGATAGAATTGAAAAATTCGTCCATGTTATCCTGTGAAAAAGCAGGCACAACTTCAACATTTTTCAATCCGGCTAGATCGCTCTCATGGAAAGACTTAAAACCGAGGTTAAGTGCATTATCAACGATTATTAACTTACCTTCATTTTCTGCTATATGATTAAATGCATATTTTATTAAGTGATAACCTTTTATGTCTGTATTTCCTCCCGCATAACCGAATCGTAATGGTCGGCCAGGAACTTTAGGCGAAATACACTGAGGATAAGTAACTCCATTTTTATTAAGCAGAGCTTCAGTAAAACCTTCTTTACGATAAAGCTCAGTGGTAAACATACTTGGAGAAATTATCTTAGTAGCAAGAGATAGTGCATCTCTTTTCTTCATTTCCAGATAGTCCATTTTTGCTGGAATGTTGCCATTCGTATCGTCACTACTTCCACGGGACTTGTGATCTTCTTTAAAGCTCAATATAAATTGATGCTCATATAACCACCAATAATCATGTGTAGTTACAACGATGGGGATATTACGTTCAGCGCATATCCGTAGCATAGTAATGCCAAGCCCTTGAATAGAATGATAATGTACAATATCTGGTTTAACTAGATCCAGTACATCTGTAAACGCTTTATCTATATCAGGGTTAATAACCTGACGGTTTTCAGAAAGTAAGTTGGGCAAAACTATACCATAACAATCCTGGCCGTAGGCTTCGTATCGTCGAAGAGTATTAGCAGCACCATATTCTTCTGGTAAAGAAGTTAATATATGAATATTAAATTCTTTATCATTAACGAAGGATTTATTCAAAGCCTCTGCTACAACAGTCGCTCCACCAAAAGAACGTGGATTATAATAGCAATTGACAGAGAGAACATGCTTAACCTTATTATTATTTAAACGTTCAAAATCCTTAATAATTATGGAAGCTTGTTCACGGGCAATGCTTTCAGGTGAATAGTGTTTCAAAACAGACTTTTTAGCGTTTTCACCGACATTCTTTCGTAATAAAGGATCTTCAATAAGCATCTTAAATGATGCCTCCCATTCTTCTGTGTCATAACAGAGAAAACCATTCACTCCATTTTCTATTACGGAAATAAAGTTTGGACGAGGAGAGCAAACACTTGGCAAACCTAAGATTGAAGCTTCCAGATACTTAATATTTGATTTTGAGTCGTTGAAAATATAATTTTCAAGTGGCGCAATACTAATATCACACTCAGCAAGGATCCTTAAATAATCTGCATAAGGACAAAATCCTATTCTTTCTATTTGATTTTTTACTTTATCAAACTTGTCAGGTAGTTCTAACATACCCGCTAAACGTAAATGAACATTAGGAGAAGAAACAAGAATATTATAGATGGCATCTGAAGCTTCTAGAAAGTCTACATTATGAGTACTTGTTCCAGACCCATAGACAATACGAATTATACCATCAGTTTCACTTTTTCTTATTTCTGGGATAGATCCTGCTGTTTCAATTGTTTCAGGATCAAGCGCATTTTCAATGACTATTGATTTACTAGCTCCTGATTTTAACATAGCTTCTGCCAGAGGCTCAGTCGATGCAATGACGCCTTTACAACGCATCATTGCATCATGGTATAACCTGGCACCATCTATTAACCCTTTAAAGGTTTCTTTATCAAGCTCATTTAACGTTTTACTTTTAAGAAGTATGTCTTCATCGAATATCAGATCATCGACTTCCCAGTATGTTTCTAAATTTAAACGTTTACACTCATCAAAGAGTGTCATCACTGTTTCAAACGCAGGTACACGATAAAAAATGATTATCGAATGATACTGTAAAGCCTCCATACAACCAATTAAGTCGGTCCAATTCAGAGTTTTGACAGGAATTCCTAGCTGTTTAAATAAATCGACTTTCTGATCTACACGATATTTCTTACACTGAGGAATAGACATTTCAGCAATAATAAGTACTCGTGGTAAGAGCAAAGATTCGTTATTTAACATTACAGCTGGGAGAGTTTTAGCTGATAAAACACTTTGTGACGCGGATTGTAAGTTATTAATATGATATATCTTGCGAACAATCCCTTTAAGCCCATTCTTTTTTATATAGAGAAAGTGTTCGATTCACACTTCCTTTTATGCCATAACTAGAGACCACACTTTTTGCAACTTTAGCCGCTTTCTTAACGCGACGCGCGTTAAGAACTGCCTTTCTCATAGGCGCAGTAATTTTCCAGCTAGTGGAGGTCAGCAGAGCATTATTTTCAAAGGATAATCTATTTGCTAGCTCAGACTGATTGTTTAGTTGCGCCTTAAGATCGTCAATTTCAGTTCGTAGTACATCTTCAATTCTTTTATAAAGATTAATTTGCCTTGCGCTTACAGATAACTGATCGGATAAGCTGGTATTCTGAGTAACAAGTTCTTTCCACTCCATTTCCGGAAAGACACTTAGGTTACTCCATGGGTTTTCTGTTTGTTCTGGCGCTTTAAATACGCTGCCATTTAACTCGAGATTACCAACTACTACTTCTTCATCCTCACCAACAACGTGACGTAGACCTAATAAATTCTCTTTTCTGGATTTTTTTGTAATTATACATAATGAATTTATGAAAGTGACGGAGTGAATTTCTGAATAATCAACATTATCTAGTTCTGCACTATGATAATGTTTAAATAATGAAGAGAGGTAGTCTGAAGCAGAACGCTCAATACCCCAGTGTTCAAAATTGGTAATATCAGCAAGTTTTTTCAAAAAGGCCATAGAAGAATATGGGTCATAAAGTCCTCCTTCCCATTCTTGCCAGTAACTACAGTGTAGGTCTTCAACAATATAAACACCATCCTGCTCCAGCATAGGGAAGTAAAGTAAAAAAGACTTTATTATATCTGATGAATTGTGCGAACCATCATCTATTATCAAATTATATGAAGGGGTAATTTCACTAATTTTGTTTTTAATTTCTAATGTAGAAGAGTTCCCGATCAAAACTTTAATCGATTTATTTTCGTATTCAAGACGAGCACAATCAGGATTAATATCACAACCCACTATGTTTTCAGCATTTGGAAAATATTTACTCCATATTTCCAAGGACCCGCCATTCTGGACACCAATTTCAAGAAGATTTTTTAGAGTTTTTTGTTGTCTGGAAAGGATATTATGATAAGTTTCAAGATAAATATCCCATTTATCGGATGATTTACCATGATGCTCCTGATAGAGCTCTTTTAAATTTTTCATTCTTGTCTCAGCTTAACTTTATCAAATTTAATTCCAACCAGTCCCCAGCGTACTTCACTGGATGATACATTAATGATCATAGCATCATGAAGCCAGTGATGCTGAACATGATTATTCAAATCTCCGTTTGCAAGGGAGACCATTAGTGCATATTCACCATTAGGTAGCATTGGCAATGTAAATTCAAATGTGGCATGAATCTTACTATCCGCAGAAGCAACCAACGGTTTTTCAGTAGTGAAGGGTAACGTATTTTCTCCAAATAATACCTGCCCCAAACGGTCCTTTACTAAAAAACCAATAATTGGCGAGTCAAAATCCTGATAAATGTTAGCCCTGACAGATAACTCAACTTTTTCGCCTCCTTTAAAGAGATTCTTGCTTTTATGATCTTTATTGATAAATGACACATCTGTTATTTCTGCAGCACCTGTTTTCCATCCATTAGCTTCAGAAAGGTTGTTAGCAATCCCATATTGAACCTTATAATCGATAGCTGGGGTTTCATTTAATTCTTTAGGGGTTAAATGCTTGTCGTTTTCTTCTAATGTTGCTTCACTATCTTGTTTGATACTTTCGAGATGTGTTTCATCTCCATAAACTTCCTGCAGAGTATATTGCAGATATTTTTCTGCAACTTGCTTCGCCGTTCCTGAAGTTATCATTTCACCTTTGTGTAGCCAGATAGCTTTATCACACAGGTTAATGACAGAGTTAGTATCGTGGCTAACGAAAAGTAATGTTCCATTTTCTTTAAATTTTCGTATAAATCGCATGCATTTCTGTGTAAAAACTGCATCACCTACGGCAAGCGCTTCATCGATAACCAATATGTCTGCATCTACATGTGCGATGACAGCAAATGCAAGACGCACATACATACCACTTGAATAGGACTTAACCGGTTGATCTATATAATCACCAATATCAGCAAAGGCTAATATTTTTTCATATCGATCGCGGATCTGTTCATTGGTTAATCCGTATAGCGACGCTGCCATGAACACATTTTCATGCCCGGTAAACTCAGGGTTAAAGCCCGCACCAAGTTCGAGCAATGCAGCAATACGTCCATTGACTGTTACACTGCCATTCGTCGGAGTCAGTGTTCCACATATCATCTGCAGCAGCGTCGATTTTCCCGATCCATTCCGTCCGATGATGCCTACTGTTTCCCCCTTTTTGAGGGAAAATGTTACATCCCGAAGCGCCCAGAATTCTCGATACATTTGTTTATGCGATCTATAGAACATCTGCATAAGACGATGCTGAGGTGATTCATAAATCTGATAACATTTACTCAACCCAGCGACTTCAATGATATTATCAGATGACATCAGCAAATCCTTTACGTGTTTTCTGAAACCACAAATATCCTAACCATGCCAGAATCGCATTTATAATTAATCCTTTAATATAAGGGATTATTTCAGGAACTTTTCCCCAATACATAACATCACGCGTTTGCTCGATAAAATGGGCTAACGGATTTAAAGATAAAAGCGGTCTTACTGAATCTGGCAGTGCCGAAGTAGGGAAAAAGATAGGTGATAAGAACATTAAAACCATCGTTAAAATCCCGACGATTTGACTCACATCTCTTAGGTATACTCCAAGTGAAGCTAGTATCCAACTGATGCCCATTATCATAAACATCAGAGGAAGCAAAATAAAGGGTAACAGCAGAATTGTTAAATGTGGCATCCCGACTTCAAATACATAGAATGTTATCCATACAATGCAACTGATCGCAAAATGAAACAATGCAGCGCAAAGATTTACCCATGGCAATATTTCTAAGGGGAAGATAACCTTTTTTTACATAGTTTGAATTGGCAAGAATGATGCCAGGCGCCCGGTTTATGCATTCCGAAAATAAATTAAAAATTATTAATCCGGAAAATAACAGTAACGCAAAAGACGATTTAGAAGTATGACCTTCACTCCACTTAGCCTGAAACACTACGCTAAAAATAAACGTATAAACGACTAACATTAATACAGGAGTGAAAAACGACCATAACAAACCCAATACTGAGCCCCGATAGCGGCTAATAACTTCTCTTCTAGTCAGTGTATAGATTAATCTTCGATTAGACACTGGCGATTTAACACATTGCCACGTCATTTTAAGAAGCGAATTCATTCAAAGACCTCAGCTCCGGAAAATAAAGAAGCAAGCTTATCTTTTTCTGATAGCAGGACCTCATTTTTCGGCCACTCAATATTGATTGAAGGATCGTTCCAGACAATGCTACGCTCATTTTCTTTTGAATAAAAGTTAGTGGTTTTATAAACAAATTCAGTATTATCAATGAGTGTTAAAAATCCATGTGCAAAACCTTCCGGTATCCATAATTGCCTTTTATTTTCACTGCTAAGTTCAACACCAATCCATTGACCAAAAAACGGAGATTGCTTGCGTATATCAACCGCTACGTCAAACACAGCTCCCGCAACACAACGTACTAGTTTACCTTGCGCATAAGGATTAAGTTGATAGTGCAAACCGCGCAAAACACCTTTGCTTGATTTAGAATGGTTGTCCTGTACAAAATCAACATGCCTGCCGACAGCTTCATCAAATTTTTTCTGACTAAAGCTTTCAAAAAAAGAACCCACGTTCATCGCCAAACACAGCAGGCTCAAAAATTTTAACATCAGGAATTTTAGTATCGATAATCTTCATTATAAACGCCCTTCCACCAGCGCCATCAAATATTTGCCATATTCGTTTTTTAGATACGGCTTAGCAAGTTCCTGTAATTGCGCTTTATCAATAAAGCCCATTCTGAAGGCAATTTCTTCCGGACAAGCTACTTTCAGGCCCTGTCTTGATTCTATAGTCTGAATAAAGTTGTTCGCTTCCATCAGACTCTGATGCGTACCGGTATCAAGCCAGGCATGACCGCGGCCCATAATTGATACAGAAAGTTTGCCTTGCTCCATGTAGATACGGTTAATGTCCGTAATCTCGAGTTCACCACGAGGTGAAGGCTGCAGGTTTTTCGCCATTTCCACAACACTGTTGTCGTAAAAATAGAGCCCAGTAACGGCATAATTACTGCGAGGGTTCTCAGGTTTTTCCACCAGCGAAATAGCTTTACCCTCCTTATCAAATTCTACAACACCATAACGCTCAGGATCGGTAACGTGATAAGCAAAGACGGTAGCGCCATCATCCTTCAATGACGCAAGCTTCAAGCTGCTTGTAGAGGTCATGCCCGTAGAAAATATTATCGCCGAGGATAAGTGCGACTGAATCATCACCGATGAACTCTTCACCAATGATGAACGCCTGAGCCAGGCCATCCGGACTCGGTTGCACTTTGTACTGAATTGAGATGCCCCACTGAGAGCCATCACCTAGTAGGCCTTCGAATCGCGGCGTGTCCTGCGGTGTGCTGATAATCAGGATATCGTTAATTCCTGCAAGCATCAGCGTGCTGAGTGGATAATAAATCATCGGCTTATCATAAACCGGAAGCAGTTGCTTACTGACTGCCATTGTTACCGGGTAAAGACGCGTTCCTGAGCCGCCAGCGAGAATAATACCTTTATTCTTTTTCACAATTTCACCTTACATGAACAGGCAGCTTTCGCTACCTGTTTAAATTATTTAAGAGTTTCAAGCAACATACGTTCAACACCCAATTTCCAGTCAGGCAGGGTCAAACCAAACGTATGTTGAAACTTCTCAGTATTGAGCCGGGAATTTGAAGGACGTCTGGCAGGCGTAGGGAATGCACTTGTTGGCACAGGATTAATCACCTGAACATTAAGCTCAACACCCTGCAATTTTGCAAAGTCGATTACGCTCTTAGCATAAGCATGCCAGGTCGTCTCACCTGCTGCAATCAGATGGTAGATGCCAGCAACTGCATTATTATTCAATGCCACTCTGATTGCATGTGCAGTGCTGTCTGCGATCAGTTCAGCGCCAGTTGGCGCACCAAACTGATCATTAATCACTGACAATGAATCCCGATCTTTAGCAAGCTTCAGCATCGTCTTAGCAAAATTATTGCCCTTTGCTGCGTAGACCCAGCTGGTACGGAAAATAAGGTATTTCGTCATGGTGCGGACGATTGCCTGCTCCCCTTCCAGCTTAGTCTGTCCATAGACATTCAACGGGGCTGTTGCATCATCCTCACACCAGGCACGATCGCCCGAGCCGTCAAAAACATAATCGGTAGAGTAATGGACCAACCACGCGCCGATTTCTTCAGCGGCCTCTGCCAAAGCCTTAATTGAAGTGGCGTTAACAAGGCGAGCCTTATCCTGCTCTGATTCAGCTTTATCAACAGCGGTGTAAGCTGTCGCGTTCACGATTACAGCTGGTTTTATCCTGCGAACCGTCTCAGCCAGCCCCTGTGGGTTTTCGAAATCGCCGCAATAGTCAGTAGACTGACGATCGACCACAATCAAATTGCCCAATGGCGCCAGCGCACGCTGTAATTCCCAGCCGACCTGGCCATTTTTACCAAAAAGGAGAATATCCATTAGCTACGTTTCTCGTAATTTTCTTCGATCCAGTTCTGGTACGCGCCACTCTTCACATGCTCAACCCACTGTGAATTGTTAAGGTACCACTCAACGGTTTTCTTCAGGCCCGTTTCAAACGTCTCTTCCGGTTTCCAGCCCAAATCCTTTTCAATCTTAGCGGCATCAATCGCGTAGCGACGATCATGTCCCGGGCGGTCCTGAACATAGGTAATTTGATCACTGTACGGAGTCGCTTTTGGACGCAACTGATCCAGCAGTTCGCAAACCTTCATCACAACATCGATATTTTTCTTTTCGTTATGTCCGCCGATGTTATAGGTGGTGCCATTCTTCGCATTTTTAACTACGGTGTAAAGCGCGCGCGCGTGGTCTTCAACATAAAGCCAGTCACGAATCTGATCGCCTTTACCGTAGATAGGTAGTGGTTTGCCTTCCAGCGCATTACTAATAATCAGTGGGATCAGTTTTTCCGGGAAATGATAAGGGCCATAGTTGTTCGAGCAGTTGGTGACAATCACCGGCAGCTTGTAAGTGCGGCCCCAGGCGCGAACCAGATGATCGCTGGCAGCCTTGGTAGAAGAATAAGGGCTGCTGGGTGCATAAGGCGTTTCCTCAGTGAACAGCGGGAGGTCGCCATCCATTTCATCCGGATGAGGTAAGTCGCCATAGACTTCATCCGTTGAAATATGGTGAAAACGGAATGCTGATTTACGCTCATCAGGCAGCGCACTCCAGTATTGGCGGCTCGCCTCTAACAGAGCATAGGTGCCCACCACGTTAGTCTGAACAAATTCAGCCGGACCGGTGATCGAACGGTCTACATGGCTTTCAGCGGCCAGATGCATGATGGCATCAGGCTGAAATTTATTTAATGCTTCAGTGATAGCCTGACCGTCGCAGATATCGATCTGTTTAAAGGTATAGCGTGGATTGCTGCTCACCTCTTTAAGAGACTCAAGATTGCCTGCATAGGTTAGTTTATCAACGTTAATGACTTCATCGTTCGTATTGTTGATAACATGACGCACAACCGCTGAACCGATAAAACCTGCACCACCAGTGATAAGAATCTTCATAACGTATTTATTCCTGACAAGCTATCTGAGGCATGGGTGCCTGAATAAAAAGCAGACAATCATAGGCGTTTTAAGAGCACGCTACCGCCCCTGGGTTACAGCTCCCACGATGCTGATTATCTTTGACCGAATGAGTATGCTGACAACATGAATCCGCCAGATGTTCAGCATTCAGTTGATTGATATCACTTTATTAATGAAATTGTTTAAGTGGGTTTATCATTCAACAATCGTAAATTCTATCACTCAGGTATAGCTATTACGAATAAAATGCGTTTATGTCGCAGGTGTTAGTTCAACTAATGAGCACTTTTCTGGCGCAGGAGATGGTTGCTGATGCCTCAGGGTGATGCAATCAGAATTATGAGAAAGGTCTGATAAGATATTTCAAATCAAATATAAAAAAAGGCGAACCTGAGTTCGCCTTTTTTCAACTACCGAAACCCATCCGGGTTCTTGCTCTGCCAGTTCCACGTATCGCGCATCATCTCATCGATGCCGCGCGTCACGCGCCAGTCGAGCGTGGTGTTTGCCAGTGACGCATCGGCCCAGAACGCAGGCAGGTCGCCATCGCGACGTGGCTTTATCTCAAACGGGATCGCCTTGCCGGATGCCTTCTCAAAGGCTTTGATCATCTCCAGCACCGAGAAGCCTTTGCCGCCGCCCAGGTTAAAGGCGGTGTAGCCCTCAACTTTGCTCAGATAATCCAGTGCTTTCAGATGCCCTTCCGCCAGGTCAACGACATGGATGTAGTCACGCAGACAGGTGCCGTCTGGCGTATCGTAATCACCGCCAAACACGCCCAGCTTCTCCAGACGGCCAATCGCAACCTGTGCAATGTACGGCAGCAGGTTGTTTGGGATGCCCGCCGGATCTTCACCGATTTCGCCTGACTCATGCGCGCCAACCGGATTGAAGTAACGCAGCGCAATCGCCTTGAACTTCGGCTCCGCTTTGGCGAAGTCGCGCATCACGAATTCGGTCATCAGCTTAGAGGTGCCGTATGGACTGGTGGTGCCGCCAATCGGGGTGGTCTCAACGTAAGGAACCGGGGCATCTGCGCCATAAACGGTTGCTGATGAGCTGAAGATAAAGTTCCAGACGCCGGCATCACGCATCTCTTCCAGCAGCACCACGGTGCCCGCGACGTTGTTCTCGTAGTACTCCAGCGGCATACGCGTAGATTCACCGACGGCTTTAAGCGCAGCAAAGTGGATCACGGCTGAAATGCTGTTGGATGCAAACAGGTCACGCAGACAGGCGCGATCACGGATATCGCCTTCAACGAAGGTCGCTTTTTTGCCTGCCAGTTTCTCAACGCGGTTAATCGCTTCGCGTGAGGCATTGCAGAGGTTATCCAGAACCACAACATCATCACCGCGCTGCAACAGCGCCAGTACCGTATGGGAGCCGATATACCCTGCTCCGCCCGTGACTAAAATTGCCATGTGAGCTCCTTTCAATCTGCCGCGCAGGACGCGGCAAATAAATTACTGTTGTTTTGCGAGGATGGTCTGGATAGCTTCGCGGAAATCGCGACCCTGCGCGTTGCTGCGCAGGCCGTAAGAGACAAACGCCTGCATGTAACCGAGCTTACGACCGCAGTCAAAACTGTGACCGGTCAGCAGCGAAACATCAACGGTTTTATGTTTGCTCAGGCTGGCAATCGCATCGGTCAGCTGGATACGGCCCCACGCGCCTGGCTCAGTGCGCTCCAGTTCGGCCCAGATATCAGCAGAGAGGACATAGCGGCCTACCGCAGCCAGGTCAGAGTTCAGTCCGGCGGTATCTTCAGGCTTCTCAACGAAATCGGTAATGGTGCTGATGTCGCCAGGGTGATCAATCGGCTCTGCAGTGGTGATTACCGAGTACTCAGTGAGATTGGACGCGGGCATATGCTGCGCCAGGACCTGGCTGTGGCCGGTCTCTTCAAAACGGGCAACCATCGCCGCAAGGTTATAACGCATGTGGTCAGCGGTAGAATCATCCAGCAACACGTCAGGCAGCACGACCACAAACGGATTATCACCGATCATCGGACGGGCACAGAGAATCGAGTGGCCCAGACCCAGCGGCTGCGCCTGGCGCACGTTCATGATAGTCACGCCTGGCGGGCAGATAGACTGCACTTCGCTCAGCAGCTGACGCTTCACGCGCGCTTCAAGCAGCGCTTCGAGCTCATAGGTGGTGTCGAAATGGTTTTCTACGGCATTTTTCGATGCATGCGTGACCAGCACAATCTCTTTAATACCCGCGGCAACACACTCGTCAATGATGTACTGGATCATCGGTTTGTCGACGACAGGCAGCATCTCTTTCGGAATGGCTTTAGTCGCAGGGAGCATATGCATACCGAGGCCCGCAACCGGGATTACTGCTTTAAGCTTGGTCATATTTATTCCGTTTAATAAAATGAAGATGTGGGTCGATTATGCAGGATCGGCCGGAAGAGCAAGTATAATCTTTATCTGAAAATCGGACAGTAACTCTCTGTCATAACTTGGAAATTCGGCATTTTGCCCATTGCCAGCAACGGCATAAACTGAATAAAGACAATCAGTAATCGAATATCGCCTCTGTTATTTCAACCCCTGGTCGCCGCACGGCTGAGACCAGCCATAAATGAAAACGGGCGACCCTGAGGCCGCCCGTTGATATAACGCAATTGTGATTACAACCAGCCTTCAAACCACTCCGGCATCACAAACAGATTAAAGTGATTGACCAGCAGCATTATGCCGACAAATACCACCGACACCGCCACCCACTGCCGGGCATAAGGGATAAACCGAATGCCAATTACCGGCTTGATAAAGAACGGATGAGCCAGTGCCGAGATCAGAATCTGCGAGATGGAAAGCGTCAGCGCCACATAGAGCACGTTCGGCCAGATAAAGGTGGTTGCCAGCACCGCCAGAACCACAATACTCGCCACGATGTTCCAGTAGAACTCAACGTTGGTCCGTCCGTTGGCCTGGGAAATCGCTCCGGTCAGTCCGCCCATCGGCCGCAGCATACCAAACAGCAGCATCAGCGGAATCAGATGATAGACCTGCTCGTGGGATGCGCCGTAGAGCACACGAACGATAACCGGCGAGAAGATGCCAATCACCAGGTACATCGCGCTGCTGAACAGCATAATCCCCAGCGTGCCTTTGAGGAACAGCTTCTTCAGCTGCTCGGCATCGTGCTGCTTCTCTGCAAAGCGCGGCAGTGCCAGACGGTTAATCACCGGCGTCACCAGCTTCAGCGGTTGCAGCACCAGCTCTTTCGCCAGCGAGTAGACACCCAGCATCTCGGCACCCATCACTTTACCCACTACCAGCGCATCGGCCTGGGTTCGCAGCTGGTTAATGGTCTGCGAGCCGAGCTGATAGCTGCCGTAGCGAATCGCGCCAATAAAGGTCGCTTTATCAAACTCCCAGGTCGGACGCCACGACTTCTCACCCAGCGCAATCATGCAGAGGATGCGGGTAAAGGCGTTAATGAACAGACCGAGAATCGCCGCCGCTACGGTGAGCGAGGTGAACTCCAGCATCGCCACCACACAGAGGAAGGCAAACAGCTTGGTGCCCATCTCAATCTTCGCCAGCGAAACCATCCGCTTGGTTTTGATGTAGTGCGCCTGATACTGCGACAGATGCCCCAGCACCAGGAAGTTGAGGCTGGTCAGCATGATCAGACCTACCAGCTCCGGCAGGTGATAGAACCAGGAGACCGGGAAGGCGATCAGCAGCATGATCAGGCCAGTACATAAGCTGAGTGAGACGTTCACCCAGTAGATAGTGCTCTGCTCACGACGGGTAATGTTCTGGCGATGCACCAGATAACTGCTCATCCCCATATCCTGCAGCACACCCGCCACCGCCAGGATGGCGTTGATGATGGCTAACAGACCCAGCTCGTGGGTTTCCAGTTTGCGGGCGAGAAAGCTTAGCTGTGCAACCTGCAGCACTGCCGAGAAGCAGGTGCTGCCGAACAGCCAAATCGCCTGTGACTTAAATCCACTCACACCAGTCGCTCCAGAATCTGTGCCAGTTCGCCGTAGGCGATATGCTGATTAAATTCAGTCTCAACTTTGTGACGGGCGGCCGCGACCACGGGCGCCACATCCACTTCACCCTGAGAGAGCTTCAGCAGCGTCTCCGCCAGCGCCTCAGGATCGTCCTCTTCCACCAGCCAGCCAGATACGTTGTTTTCGATCAGCTCCGGAATGCCGCTGTGGAAGGTTGAGACCACCGGCAGGCCGACCGCCATCGCCTCCATCAGTGCAACCGGAATACCTTCCATATCGCCATCTGCGGCGGTTTTGGAGGGCAGCAGGAAGATGTCAGCCTCACTCAGCGCGCGACGGATCTCCTCCTGCGGTTTAAAGCCCGGCATGCTGACGCAATCTTCCATCCCCTCGCGGGCGATGAAATCACGCATCATCTCATCCTGATCGCCGTTACCGATAATGGTGTACTGAAACTGACCGCCACGCTGCTTCAGGATGGCGCTGGCTTTGACCGCCACATCCAGCCCTTTCTTCTCGGTCAGACGTGCCACCGAAACGATACGCAGCGGCGTCTGAAATGCCTGGCGCGGCTGGAAGTTAAACTTCTCCGGCTCAATGCCCATACGCGTAACGTGAATTTTTTCCGGCGGGCAGCCCATCTCAATCAGCTTGTTCTTCCACAGATTGCTGATAGGCAGCATCAGCTCACTCTGGCGGAACAGATTCACATAGTCGAGTTTGTGCTCTTCCAGAATGTGACGACGGGAAATATCGGCGCCGTGAAACACGGTCGCCTGTTTACCCTTGAGCACGCCCAGCTCACGCAGCTTGTTCGCCAGGGCACCGGCATAGCCGAAATGCACCAGGAACACATCTGCGGTGAAGGTCTGTTTAGCATTCGCCACAATCGACGGCAGCAGCAGTTTGCTGGACTGTGCGCCATAACGGCGCACATTCAGCGAACGCAGCAGCGACGGCTTCGTCACTTTTGGCAGCACCAGCTTGATGCGCTGGTTCAGCTTATCGACAATCGAGATCTTCTCTTCCGGCAGCAGATAATGCGTCTTCGCCGCCAGACCATACTCATCAAAAGCGGCATGCCGGTTCACTAAATCGCCGGGAAAGACTGAAATAATCTCCACCTCGTAACCGGCATCAATAAAGTGGGTTACCTGATTTAATACGAATGTCTCAGAGGCAACCGGGAAACGCATGGTGAAAAAAGTCAGTTTCATCACATTACCCTAATACTTTGAGAATCTCTTCAGTGATCCGGTTGCCAATTTCCCTTTCATTCGCAACGGCCGTGTCGACCTTAAGCTTGATGTTGTCGTAATCGGCAAGCACAGTTTTCACTTTGTCGATTAGCGAGCCATCCATCAGGCTTTTCACATCGGTTGCCATCTGCGGCAGACCAAGCTGGTTCATCACACCCATCGACTTGTGCTCGTAGTTGATCGCCACAGCCGGGGTGCCAAAGTTCATGGAGATAATCGCCGAGTGCAGGCGGGTACCAATGGTCAGATGGCAATGATTCAGCAGGATGCCCAGTTCCAGGTCATTAAACTCATCCATAATGACATGGTAATGTTCAGGCTGCGTCACGTGGTCACGCAGGGTCAGTGCAACCATGCGGTCATCTTTGGCATAGCTGTCGATGCCGGTACAGGTTGAGAACGCCACAACCTGATAGCCTTCAGCAATCATGGCATTGATCACCCGGCCAAATGCCGCTTCATACTCTTTCTGCGTCACACCCAGACGTTTATCAAACGGTGCCAGTTCACGCACGGTGATCGCGATGGTTTTACGGCCATCGATAATGCCCTGCCAGTAGAGCAGGTTATGGCTCGGATTTTCGACTTCGCGTGCGCGCACCAGGAATGCGGTATCAACGCCAGACGCGACTTTAGAACTGGTCACGCCATCGCGCTTCATCAGGTCAAGACTCACCGATTCACGCAGCACCAGGCTGTCGACCCGATCAAAGACAAAGTTTGCCAGCGCATTGACGCGCGGGTTCTGGAACGGCCCCACCGAGTGACCGATCAGGTAGATCGGCTTTTTCGCCATCAGTGCACAGAGGGCATGGTCAAACTGGGTCACACCATAGAGGTCAACGAAGAACGATCCGCCAACCTGAATAATCGCATCATATTTTGCCAGACTGTCAGTAAACGCTTTCAGGTGCGGGGGTACAGCGAACGACTTAAAGATCCCGCCCTTGCCCAGATGCGCCATCATGATATCAGGCATCAGGCGGTTCGCGACTTTACGCTTGAACGAACCAACCAGACCTTTGCCTGATTTGCTGTTGTGCAGATACAGCGCATCCTGCTTAATATCCTGCTGAAGCAGATAACCGGAGCTGGTTGGATAACGGCTTATAACATCAATTTCTAAATCACTGCGTGCAGACTTCATTGAATCAATCAGTCCACGAAGAATCGCGCCATCCCCGCGATTTCCACACGTATGGTTACCCACCAATAAAATTTTCATAACAACTCCGAATGAATTTTTTTAATTCTGTAAGCCGCCCAGATCCGCAATGGGCAAAATGAACTCTGTTTAAAGTAATGCTTTACGGGATAACGCACCCAAAGGTAGTGCTCCTGTTAAAACCGGCCGCCTCCATTGTGGCGGCCGTGATGCAAGGGATTACGACTTGATTGCGAAGTAAGGCAGTGCGACCTGTTTGCCGTTGATCACGACGGAAACAAAGCCTTCCGGCTTGCTGGTATCGACCTGATCGGCGGAGAGCGGACGGGAAGCCATCAGCAGGTCGCCCTGTTCATTAGCGCCCACGCCCGCTTTGCCGTTGTGCAGGCTGAAGCGCTGCGGCGCGCGTTTAGTCGCGTCGCCCGCCGGAGGATTGCCCTTCTCCATCTTCGCGTTAACGCGCGCACAGCGACCGGTGACAAAGCGATCTTTACCGGTGGTTTTCACCAGCACGGCCACCGACGGCGTCCAGCCCGCCAGTTTGACGAAGATGCGGACATCGGTGTCATGCTCAGCCACATAGCGCACATCGACAATCGGGCTGCTGCCTTCGGCCGACCAGCTCGCTTCAGAGCGATCTTTTTTGCGCTGTACGTGGATCATCGCGCGGCCACCGGTGGTCTTGTCACCGATCAGGTCCATCAGCGGCTTATCGCCACTGCCGTTACTGAACTGCGACTGACCAAAAATTTCGATCTCCCACGAATCACCCACGGTCGGGGAGTAGAGGCTGCCGAGATCAAACCAGGTTTCCTGATTCGTGTTGTTCTCTAAACGCCAGCGCGAGGTAATGTAGTTGTACTTCAGGCTGCCATCGAGCGCGACGCCATAGGACTCCACGCGGGTCGATCCCATCTCCCAGATGCTGAGCAGACGGTCGCCCTGCATGGAGTTGTCGATCCAGCTGCCCGACTGCAGGCTGGTCTGCCGCATATTCAGGCGCGTGTTATGCGCGATCAGCGGATTCTTACAATCTTCCAGGCTCAGCGCATCGACAATCCACTGGCCGTTGGAGAGATCGCCTGGATTATCACAGTGCTCAATCCAGCCGTTATGGATAATCGACTGGCCGCAGCGCGGCAGATTGAGGACTTTGCCACCACGACAGTACTGCGCATTAAAGTTCGACAGCTCAATCGCGGTGCTGTGGTCCCATTTGCCCTGCTTCTGACCTGACCAGCCCGATTTGATCACATCGCCGCTGCAGCGTGAGGCGTACCACTGGTCGATTTTACAATCCAGAGTATCCTGCAGGCTGATGGCGGTGCCGCCAACTGCGTTAAAGCGCAGGCAGGCACCACGGAAATATTGTCCGCCAGGGCAGTTGTTATGGAAAAAGCCCTGCTTGTTGGGGCTTTTATCGCTGTTGCCGTTAAAGTTCAGGTTGGAAAGCTCAACCCGACGGGCATTCATCTCAAAGACGAACTCTGACTTACCATCCGAGACAATCGTGGTCGCCGGGAAGTAGCCGAAGTTTACCATCGCACCGGACATGCGGAAGAAGTTGAGATACTTATCGCCAAGGTTACAGGCTGAGACCATGAAGGTACCGGCCGGGAACTGGACACAGATCTGCTGGTTTGCCTGCTGTGACCACTGGAACATCGCCATAATGGCGGGTGCCGTATCGGTTTTGCCATCGGCAATCGCACCGAAATCAAACAGGGTCAGGCGGTTAAAATCGTCTACCACGCGACGCCAGGAAAAGCCCTCACCGGCAAAGTTTACACCGCCATCATTCTGAGCAGGCTGGAAGCTGCCGACAAACTCGCCGCCGCCGACTTCCCGTCCTTCATGCCAGCTTTTCAGCTTAACCTTGGCCCCTTCAAACAGCGGACGGGTTTTGCGTAACTCCGCTACGGACGGGATCTCACCAATCAGCTGATAACCCGCTGGCTGCGCCAGACGCTGGCTGAAATCTGCAGCGCCCGGACGGCTGACATCCGCGATGTTGAACAGCGTCTGACCGCTGCTGTCCTCGACTGCCATCGAATGCGACGGATTGGCAATCAGCGCAGCATTGTCCTGAATAAACTGGGCAAAGTTACCTTTGTTCAGCGCGATAGGCTGAGCAATCTCCGACACTTTGCCGCTGGCATCACGCAGGAAGACCGGGATCTGGTTGCCCGGTTTGCTGGCATCTGCACCTGCTTTACCAATCCAGAGTTTGCCTTCAAAACCCTGCCAGAACTGCGGTGGCATGGCGTAGACATTTTCCGGGGTCAGAATTGGCACGTCGCCTTTAGGCACGTCAGTGGCATCAACCGGCTTCAGGGCGATACCGTTACTTTTTGCAGCGTAGCTGGAAAAGGTGCTCACGGAGAGAGCCCCCACCAGAGCGGAGGCGGCGGTCTGTAAAACTTCTCTTCTTTTCATGCATCAATTCCCGTAGTCAATAAGGCCATTGGCCATGGCGGTGTCCCTGAGGCACGTCGCAAGTGAGCTTTTCCAGCTCCGGTTAAACCAGTGACAGCCAGCTTTGCTTAATCTGATTACCGTCGAATTTCAGCGCGGTCTGTTTCGTTTTTTCGCTCATGGCATAGAACAGCGCGTCATCGCTGGCGAGCTGCTCCATTCGGGCCAGAAACGTGGCTTTGTCGTTCATCGGAACCAGGAAACCATCTTCCCCGTGATTGATGATCTCCTGTGGACCGGTCGGGCAGTCATATGCCACTACCGGCAGTGACCAGGATTTTGCTTCCAGCAGTACCAGTGGCAATCCTTCATAGCGCGAGGTCATCAGCGCCATATCGCTGTCGCGATAGTAGTCGTTGATATTGCTGACCTTACCGACAAACTTCACGCTGTCGGTGATGCCCAGCACCGCCGCCTGGTCATGCAGTTGCTGACGCAGTTCACCGTCACCGGCAATCACCAGCGTCCAGTCAGGATGGCTGCGGGCGAAGTCGCGCCAGATATCCAGCATCAGGTCAAAGCCCTTCTGGTTATCCAGACGGCCTACGGCCAGCGCCTGGCGATGACGGGTCTGGCGCTGATAGTCTTTGTAAACCACCGGGTTGGGGATTTGCTTGCTGGGAATGCGCCAGCGGCTGAACACCTGATGATCTTTGTCGGTCAGAACAATCACGCGGTCGTAGTAGCGCAGCAGCAGAAACTTGAGGAACTTAATCGGTTTGCTGAAGGAGTTAATGGCGATGTGTTCGCAGGCGTAGGCTTTGCCCCGCTTCTTCTTCATCGCCAGCAGATTCCAGAAAGCGAACATCACGCTCAGGCGACCCATGCTGATCAGGAAGACGGTATCGAAACCCTCTTCGTGAATCCGGGCAACCGCGCTTTTGATCGGATTGCTCTGCCCTTCAAAGCTGACGATCTGTTTGACGTGCTCAAACGGGTAAAAGGTTTTTCCACTGCCTTCCAGCGAGTAGATGGTGACTTCATGGGTCTCGCCAAGACACTCTGACATGAAGTTACAGATGTTCTCGGTGCCCGCATACGAATAAGCATCTTTGATCACCAGGACAATTTTTTTCATGAAACGCTATCCACCTCAAATTTTAAAGACAATCCTGCCGACAGGCTTAACGATGCTTAAGGGTAAACAGCACACCATTCACCATATACCAGGCGTAATAGTAATAGATTTTTAAAGGATTGTTTTTATAGATAATTCTTAATAATTCAAGGTGCCACTGGGCCGCTTTGTTCTTATTACGGGAAAGGGAATCGCCTAATTCGTAATAGTTGACCAGAATCGTCTGAATTACGCGTGCCTGCTTATAGCGGGTGAATAATTCATACAAAAACAGGAAATCTTCGTGGCCTTTGCGCTGGAAGAAAAGCCCCTGCGGCGGGCGGCGGAAACAGACGGAGGAGAAGCAGACGCGATACTGCTTCTTCACAAAGTTTTCCTGCTGCAGGTAAGGTTTGCCGTAGGTAATGTCGTGCTCAGCCTTGCGGGTTTTATAGTGATATTCGGTAATCACAAAATCATCACCGGCCGCGATGGCAGCGACCTGCTGGGTCAGCTTATCCGCATGCCACTCATCGTCGCTGTCGAGAAAGGCGATAATCTCTTCAGTGGCCGCGCGCAGCCCGACGTTACGGGTTTCTGCTGCGCCCATGTTGACCGCGTTATCCAGAATGGTAATGCGCGGATCCTGACAATGCTCACGCACAAATTCCAGCGAGTCATCGGTCGATTTATCGTTGACCAGATAGAGATGCCAGTCGGTATAGTGCTGATTGATAACCGATTGCACCGCGCGTAACACCGTCTGACGTGCATTATACATAGGCATGACAATGCCAACGGTTCCAACAGAAGTATTCATCTTCAACCCTGAATTAATCGTAAAAAGAGTCGCTCCTGGCATCAGGAGCAGAGCGAGGCGCGGCGCGCGTCAGGAGATCGCTTTCTCACCGCCGAAACGTGCTTTGACCTTGTCTTTAACCCGGTTCATAAAGTAAGCACGGTTGTCTTTGTTGGTGAGGAAGAAGTAGCGCGCAAAGCTCAGGCTCGCCATCAGCGACTTACCATCCATCTTGTAGCGCAGCGGCAGCTTAAAAGCTTTGTAAGTGTGGATGTCACGCGGGGTCAGATGCGGCTTCATGCTATCGAGCCAGAACATCGAGTAGTTCACCGATTCGCCTTTGTGTTTCGAGCCAAACTTAGTGACCAGATGGTAGTTCGCCAGCGGTGCGGCGATCATCACAAAGTCATAGCCCATGCGGTCGGCACGTATGCAGAAATCATAGTCCTGATGACGGATGTAGCGGGTATCGAACTGAATTTTCGCCGCGTCTTCCCGCTTCAGCACAATGGTGCTGGTCTGGATAAAGCCGTAGCAGCCGAACAGATACTCCGCGACCGTTTCATTTTTGCCTGGCGGCTGCATCGGCATCACTTTCAGGAACGTGCCATCCTGATAGATATTCACCTGGCTGAAAATGACGAAATTCTTTTTGCCCTGCGCGTCCAGCTGAGCAATTTTTTCGCTCACCTGCTGCAGTTTGTCCGCCGCCCACTCATCATCGGCGTCAAGGAAGCTGACGTAGTCACCGGTCGCCAGCTCAATGCCTTTGTTACGTGCACCGGCTCCGTTGAGTTTGACCTCGGAGAGCACCAGATTGATATCGAGATCCCGGTAGCGTTCGCTGCGCACCACATCCGCCAGCGCGGCGGCATCCGCAGATTTATCATCAACGATGATGACTTCGAAATTGCGATACGTTTGTGCTTTAACGCAATCCAGCGTCGTGACAATCGATTCTGACGCGTTATAAGCCGGAATTACGATGGAGAAACGAATGTCCTTCATTGCCAGCACCTCATTAAAGTAGTTCAAAAATAAACAGTTCATTCGACAACGGTCGATGAAAAACCTGTGTTCTGACCGGCGACCGCCCCTGGGTGAAACTCGTCACCCAGAGGCGGTCGTCAGATTGATTAGTGGATCAGCCAAAACTCCCGCGCCACTTCATAACCGGTAACGGCCTGTTTGGTTGAAATGGTGTTGTAGTAGAGGTAATAGAGCAGGAAGAACACCAGCATGGCATACAGCGCTGGCTTACAGGATCGCCTTGCCTGATAAATCAGCGAGGTCAGGATGATCGGCTCAACCTGTTGCAGATAGTTGGACAGGCGCGAACCTGACGGGAAGTTGTACAGGAAGATCCTGATCGCCCCGCCGATGGCAAAACTTAAAATCAGCAGATAGTTAAGGCGATACTGGGCGTAATTCTCGCGCTTCAGCTTATCGGTCAGCATGAAATAGAAGAAGACAAACACCAGCATGATGTTTTTCAGGTTCGATACGGCCAGGATGCTGCCACCCATTGCATAGGAGGGGTCATTGTTATAGCCCGATGCCCTCTCTCCCAGCGATCCCAGATGACCGGCAATCAGGGCAATAAAGCCCGAGCCACCCACAACCGATAGCGGCAGACTGGCAACGATGATAATGACCGGCCACCAGCGCCAGTCCCGGATAAACAGGAACGGCACAAGCGTCACCACCATGACACCGGTGTTATGGCTCGTGAACGACAGAATAAAGAAGGCAAATGCCCACCAGTAGCGCTTGAGATAGATCGACCAGAGAACGCCAAGGAACAGCGCAGAACTCAGGCCAAAGCGAATCTGGTTAATGTCTTTGTTGATAAAGATGTGCGCCGAATAGAGCACCAGCGCCAGCACCGGATACGGAGACATCTTCCTGAAAAACCAGGTATTGATGGAAACGGCAATGGCGCAGAAGACAAACAGGAAGATGCTGGCATTGTGCGAAAACAGGCTGGTGAGCCAGGCCATCGCAAAAATCAGCGGTTCGTAACGGAAAAACGCAACGGTATTAAAGAAGCCATTAATCTCAATACGTCTTACAAAGTCTTCGAAGAAGCTCCGGTACTGAAAGTCATCCATGCCGGTACCAAGACCACGTATTCCCCCGAAAATAATCAAAGTCACGGCGGCAAAACAGAGTAGCCAGGTCAGAATATAATTTGTGCGTTCGTCTTTTTTTTAACGCTATTTCAAACAGCGAAAGCAGCAGTAAAAAAGCCTGATACATACCAATATGGAGCCATGGTGTGATTCCTTAATTCCACAAGTTCTCATGCCAGCAATAATCACGCTTCGCCTTACCGACTGGCTTTACAGCGAGTCTGATTGCACGGTCACAAATTGCGTGCGGGCGATGCCTGCTGGTGATGAATTCTGTTGAGTGACGCTCGCCATGCGATTTATAGATGTATCGCTTTTGTGGGTTTGGACAGAATAACCTGTGTAAATTGATGCGTGTCGTCATTCAAAGGGACGATAAAAAAGGGGCGGTCAGACCGCCCCCTGTTTTATTGCTCAATGATCAGCTTTTGTTCGTCTTGCCGTAGTCATAGGCGTAGTAGTCATACCCATAGCCATACGCATTAGCGGCTTTACGCACCACGGCGTTGAGGATCACACCTTTAATCTCAATACCGTTCTGGGCAAAGCGTTTGAAGCTGACGTCCACTTCTTTGGTGGTGTTGGCTTCGAAACGCGCCACCATCAGTGAGGTGCCGGCCAGCTTACCGATGATAGAGGCATCGGTGACGGCCAGGATTGGCGGCGTATCGATTAACACCAGGTCGTAGTTCTTGCTCGCCCACTCCAGCAACTCACCCATGCGACGATGCATCAGCAGCTCAGACGGGTTCGGCGGAACCTGACCACGTGGCAGGAAGTCGAAACCGTACACGCCCTGCTGAATCAGCGCCGGGCTGAACTCAGTTTTACCGGACAGCACGTTGGACAGACCTGATTTGTTATCTGCGCCCAGCAGTTCGTGGGTGTAACCACGACGCATGTCGCCATCGATAAACAGAACACGCTGACCCGCTTTCGCGACCAGGGTCGCCAGGTTGGCACAGATAAAGGTTTTACCAATACCCGGGCTGGCACCGGTGATCATCAGGATGTTGTTTTTCGCTTCCATCATCGCGAAGTGCAGGCTGGTACGCAGGCTACGAATCGCTTCGATGGAGAGGTCAGTCGGGTTACCCAGCGCCAGCAGCGTTTCGTGCGGATCGGTTTTCACCTTGCTGCCACGACGCGCCAGGGCTTCGGTATCCTTCTTACGCTGCCAGTCTGACAGTGGAACGCTGGCATAGACATTCATGCCCAGCTCTTCCAGCTGATCCGGGTTCTCGATGCCGTGATGCAGCAGCGCTTTCAGCAGAACCAGACCCACTGACACAAACAGACCGAAAATCAGGCTCGCGGCGATGATCAGCAGCTTCTTCGGTGCAACAGGCGAGTTAGCGGTTTGCGCGCCATCGATGATGCGGACATCACCCACGGTGCTCGCTTTACTGATACCCAGCTCCTGCTGACGGTTCAGCAGCTGCATGTAGATCTCCTGACCAGACTGAACGTCACGGGTCAGACGCAGGATTTCCTGCTGAGTCTGTGGCATGCCAGCAATTTTCTTGTTCAGCTGAGCCTGCTCACCTTCCAGCGTTTTGCGTTTTTCAAGCAGCGCGCGATACGTCGGGTGATCTTTGGTAAACAGCTGAGAGACTTCGGCTTCACGGAAGGTCAGTTCGTTCAGCTGACTCTGCACGCTGACAGAGGAGTCCAGAGCGGATTTCGCTTCCAGTGACAGGTCAACAGATTCGTTCTGACGACGGAAGGTGTTCAGCTTGTCTTCCGCTTCATCCAGCTTGCTGCGCACGGCAGGCAGCTGAGTGCGTAAGAACTCCAGGCTTTTCTCTGCCTGCGCTGACTTGCGCTCAACGTTCTGTAACAGATAGTTATTCACAATCTGGTTCAGCACTTTGCTGATCTGCTCTGGATCTTCACCCAGATACTCCAGACCCAGCACGCCGGTATCTTTACCTTTGTCTGCCACGGTCAGGTTAGAGAGCACTGAACGGATCGCCTGCAGGTTATTCAGCTTGGTCACGGTGAAGCTGGTGCCTTCATCAGCGTGGATCTCGCTGACCAGCATGCTGATGTCGCCGTGCGACTCCAGCTGGCCGACTTTACCTTTGAACAGCTCATCGCCATCTTTTGAGACGGTGTAGCTATCCGGACCGGTCACTTCCAGTTCAACGTTACGTTTGTCGATAGTGCGTGGGATTTCCAGGCGCGAAATCGCGATACTGGCGGGTTTGTTGCCCATCAGGCGCGACAGACCTTTACCGATAACCGGGAAATAGTTCTGCTCAACGACGGTATCCAGACCCAGATCGTCAACGGTTTTGCCGATGACCATACGGGATTCCAGAATCTCGATTTCCGTATCAGAGGCTGGTGTCGGTGGCAGAATGCTGTCAATTTCGTTCAGAACGGTGCTGGCATTCTTCTGCTCAACCTGAACTAACGCATCTGCGCTATAAATGGGTGTTGCAAACAGTGTGTAGAGTGTTCCCGCCAGCATGAAAAAAGCGGTAACGGCAACAATGATCCAGCGATGATCAATTAGCTGTCCCACAAGATGCGCCAGATCCCATCCATTCGAATCCTCTCCCGGCGCGGTTCTGACCTTATTTTTTATATTCATGGATAATCCCAACTATCGGCTTAATACGTTCACCCACTTCTGGGTAGCGTTTTCCAGTAATCCGTAAATCTCTTCAAAGGCCTCACGGCTTTTTCTGTACGGATCCGCAATTTCTTTCTGATTGAGCCAGTGCCCAAGCAGCATGGTTTTGCCACGCGCGGCCGGGTCGATGCGATTCACCTGTTCAATATGTCGCTTTTCCATCACCAGAATCAGGTCAACGTTGCGGCACATCTCTGCCGTCAACTGTTGCGCCTCATGTCCTTCCAGCGACAGACCCTGCGCAGCAGCGACTTCAGACGCCGTCTTGTCGGCCGGGTGGCCGACCAGCGCCCCCAGGCCGGCAGAGCGAACGTCTAAATCAGGCAGCGCACGTTTAAACAGGCGCTCTCCGGTAGGAGAGCGGCAGATGTTGCCGACGCAAACGACTAACACGGACTTAATCATGATGGGACCTTAATTACCCCAGGTACGGATACGCGATGCGGCCTGTGTTGCATCGTTGATACCTGCGATGGTCGGTATCAACTGCCCAATCACACGGTTCCAGCGCGTCAGCGGCGTAGAGGTGACATAAACGATGTCGTAAGGCTGGAGCTGGAAATCGGTTCCCATCACCATGGATGCCGCATCTTTGGTGTTCAACTGATAGATGTTGGCAATCTTGTTGCGATCGGTGCCGTGCAGTGGACGGATAACGAATACACCGGTGGCGTCAGAGGTGGTTTGATCCATCCCGGCCGCATTGCCCAGTGCTTCCGCCAGCGTCATGCCGCTACGGTCCATTTTCAGGGTGGTCTGCTGCTTCACTTCACCCATCACGAAGATTTTCAGATCATCGTTACGCGGAACGTAAAGAATATCGCCTGGATAGAGGAGGTGGTTCTGGCTCAGGTCACCATTCTGCATCAGTGCCTGCAGAGAGATGCGCTGTTCACGCCCGTTGTGCGTCAGCACCACGTTGCGCCAGTCAGCATCAGCGGCCAGGCCGCCAGCGGCGTTGATCGCATCCAGCACCGTCAACGGAACGTTGGTGATGGGCTGCTGACCAGAAGTGGTCACTGAACCCGTCACATAAGTTTTCTGTGATTTGAACGAGGCGATGCTGACATCAACCTGTGGGCTTTCAATGTACTGAGCCAGACGACGTGACACTTCGTCACGCACTTCGCCGACGGTACGGCCCGCTACACGCACACGACCGATGTAGGGATAGAAAATGGTGCCGTCAGAATGTACCCAGTTACCGGTGTCGCTGGCGCTACGGTACTGACCCGCTGGGGTGGTCAGTTCCGGGTGATCCCAGACCGTTACGGTCAGGACATCGCCCACACCGATACGGTATTCGTAGTTCTGAATTTCGTTCTGCAGGGCAGGATTCGTCTGAGCCACCAGTGGCTTCGGACGCATCCTTTCAACCAGTGAAGGCGTTAACGGGAAGACGTTGACATATTTATCGATGTCAAAGTTGCTATCCTGCTGTTCAACAACATCTTTTCCTGATGTAGAAAGGTGAGAACCTGGTTCGATCGTACACCCGCTAAGGAATGTGGCGGATACCAGCAAGGGTATCAATTTCATTTTGATTGTAATCATTTAGATCTTCGCTATCAGTTATTTATTGATAGAGGCGAAACCGCCGCTGTGTAAGCGTCCAACAAAAAGTAAATCCTACCTGACTTAAGCACTGAACCTGTCGTTCATTATCCTTGCTCCACTTGTTATAAGTAGCGGCCATCTACCAGGGTGTACCCTGAACGCCACGCATCATAGCGGACTATGGATGCACAGCGATATCCCTGATGATGGCCACTATCAACGACACGCCTGACAACGGCAAAACACCTCTGAGCGCGCATTAACGCGCTCATTCCGACTCACGATTAATAGGCACCATCGCGTTTCAACACCACGCCCACTGTTTTAAACAGAATCGCGATGTCGTTCCACAGTGACCAGTTTTTCACGTACCACGAGTCGAAATAGACGCGGGTTTCATAGTCAACATCATTACGACCGCTGACCTGCCACAATCCCGTCATGCCTGGCTTTGCCATCAGGTAATAATCAACATCACCGGCATAACGACAGAGTTCATCTTCAATGACCGGACGCGGTCCGACCAGACTCATATCACCGCGCACCACGTTCCAGAGCTGAGGGAGCTCATCGAGGCTTGTTTTACGGATGAAGTGGCCCACTTTAGTAATACGTGGATCATTTTTGAGTTTGAAATCTTTATCCCATTCCGCACGGGCAATCGGATCAGTGCGCAGCACCTCTTCCAGCACTTCTTTTGAATTAATGACCATCGAGCGGAATTTCAGACATTTGAATTTACGGCCATTCATTCCCACACGCTCGTGACCATAAATCGGTGGTCCACCGTCACGACCCACCAGGAAGCCCAGTACCAGCAGCGCTGGCATCAGCATCAGGATAATCGAGAGCGCACCCACGATATCGAATGCCCGCTTCAGGAAGCGCGACGTGCGTTTAGCCAGGTTGTTCTGAACCCGCAGGATCATCACTTCATGGCTGAAGATATAGGCCATATCGGTACCGTAGAGCGGTACACCACGCAGGGTTGGGATCACTGACACTGAACGGCAGTTGTGCATCGCCAGCGATTTAAGCCAGACATCACGGTACTGACTCTGCTCGTACTCAACGGCAACGATAAACTGCGTTTCGCTGTTGGTGAGGCTCCAGAGCTCCTGCTCGTCGCGCAGCACCGGCACGCCGTTCATGATCTCCTGCGGACAGGTTCCATCAACGTCATAGAAGGCGATAACGTCAAAACCCATGACCTCTTCGCTTTGCAGCGCCTGCCAGGCTTCGTGCGCATTTTTGCTGCTGCCGATAATAATGGTCTGTTTTTTCCACAAGCCATTTTTATTCAGCAGACGTTTAGAAAGCGCGCGGCAGGTCGGAATTAAAATCAGCGCCAGGATCCAGGTCAGTAACCAGACGAAACGCGACATCTGCCACTGCGACAGAGCGGTAATCGACAGGTCGATAACAGAAAATATAAGAATGGTACGAAAAACTTCTTTTAATTCGAACCAGAAAGGTTTGCGGTAAGTGTAGTGACGCAGCCTTACCCAGAACCAACCAATACAAATTACCGACAGACAAATGTGTGTGGCAATTTTTAAATTCATTTCTTTTTCAGAAATATCTGCCAGCGGCGAATCTGACTGCAAATTAATTAGCATCATCGCCAAAAAGAACGCTGCGTTGAAACAAATTAAGTCTGAACATGCCAGCATTAATTTGGTAATAAGACTTTTAAACGTAAATTCTGTATCGCGCATATTTAACTCTTTATTTTATTTCCTTAAACCCGCAACGGCTATCGCCTGTTTAATCATTAAGCGACGAAACCTCTCCAGAGTGAGCCGTTTCTAAGGGGAGCTCCTGCGGCGTTTACGCCAATGATCTTAACCATGAAACCAATAATATCGTGATGAATACCAACAGATTACTCTGACTTAACCACCGCCAGCGCTGCTCACTTTATCAACAAAAACGCGATTCGGGCACGCTACCGCCCTTGGCTGTCGCTGCCAATATCGCTGTCATCATTCATAATGCTCCCCGTAATGTGTTAGCGTTACCGCAACGCATCATACAGACGTTCACAGGCGAATTACTCATTCGTGACATTGCGATTAATGTCGAATAGGTACGCAGATTACGACTCTGGGGCAGAGTTTGCTAACTTGTTGCTATACTAGTTATTACTGGCTTGTTTACAAGCAGGTCCCGCCATCCCTGGACTATTTTAGGAAAAAGACTACCAGCAATTAGTATTGAGGCCTGACGGGCAGTGCAATCCTTTCTTCACAATTCGGATTAATGCCATACTCCCGATGAGATAAATCGCATAAGCCCGACAGGTGAATATCTCTTTCCTGTCAGCCAATGACTAAGAATTATCTCTACTGCGTCCTGTGAAGTTAATCAAAGCGTCACACTATTATGTTCATATTTTGCACGATATAGCGCGGTTATCTGAGAACATGCCCCCTGCCCTGCCATTTGTACGTGGCTTCGCACTCCACTATCATCAGAGAAAACTCAATTTAAGACATTCAGGTGAACAACGCATGCTGGAGGTAATTGCAGATCCCTCGCTATGGGCGGGATTAGTAACGCTAATCGTTCTGGAACTGGTTTTAGGCATCGACAATCTGATCTTCATCGCCATCCTGGTGGAGAAGCTTCCAGGGCCGCTTCGCGACCGCGCGCGCGTGATTGGACTGCTGCTGGCGTTATTGTGCCGATTATTGCTGCTGGCATCGCTTTCCTGGCTGGTTACGCTGAAAGAACCCTGGATTACGCTTATGGGCCATCCCTTCAGTGCGCGCGATTTACTGCTGCTGACAGGCGGGATTTTCCTGCTATTTAAAGCCACCACAGAGTTGAATGAGCGTCTTGAAGGGGATGATGAGGCGTCCGGTCAACAAAAAGGCGGCGCTAAATTCTGGCCGGTGGTGGCGCAAATCGTGGTGCTGGATGCCATCTTCTCGCTGGATGCGGTGATTACTGCCGTCGGCATGGTTAATGACTTACCGGTCATGATGATTGCGGTCACCATCGCCATTCTGCTGATGCTGCTCGCCAGCAAGCCGTTAACCCGCTTCGTGAACAACCATCCTACGATTGTGATCCTCTGCTTAAGCTTTCTGCTGATGATCGGCTTCAGCCTGGTGGCGGAAGGCTTTGGCTTTGTGATTCCCAAAGGCTACCTCTATGCGGCAATCGGCTTCTCGGTGGTCATTGAGGCACTGAACCAGCTGGCGCACTTTAATCGTCGTCGGGTGCTGTCGGCCGGTCGTCCGCTACGCCAGCGCACGGCGGAAGCGGTGTTACGGCTGCTGCGCGGCGCGGCAGAACCGGCGGAACTGGATGCGAAAACTTCGTCACTGATTGCTGACAGCGATGACAGCATGCTGTTTAACCGGCAGGAACGGGTGATGATTGCCCGCGTACTGGGCATGGGTCAGCGCCACATTAACAGCATCATGACCTCGCGCCACGACGTCGAACATATCGATCTCAGTGATGATCCGGCAGAGATTATGTCGCGCCTCGACCGCAATCAGCACACGCGAATACTGATCACAGATCACTCCAGCGAACCGCTGGGCGTGGTTCACGTTATCGATCTGCTGCACCAGTCACTGCACCACAATTCCCTGGATTTACGCGCCCTGATTCGACAGCCGCTGGTCTTTCCTGAACGGCTGACGGTGCTGCAGGCGCTGGAACAGTTTCGTCAGGCCCATACTCACTTTGCCTTTGTGGTTGATGAGTTTGGTTCGGTGGAAGGCGTGGTGACGCTGAGCGATGTAATGGAGACCATCGCCGGCAATCTGCCGAATGAGGCGGGTGAAATCGATGCTCGCTACGATATTCAGATTCAGGATGAAGGTCACTGGATTGCTAACGGTCATATGCCGCTGGAAGATCTGGCGCTCTATGTGAAATTGCCGCTCGATGAGCAGGGTGACTATCATACGCTGGCGGGATTACTGATGGATAAGCTGCAACACATCCCTCAGGAAGGCGAAGTGTTGCAACTGGGTGACTATCTGCTGCGAACGCTGCAGGTCGAAAATCATCGGGTGCAGAAAGTCGAGATCCTGCTGCAGCCCGATATCAGTTACGAGGTCTGAGTGGTTAGCTGGCAGAAGGGAATGCGCCCGCTACGGGCGCATGATTTTCTTCAGGTTCTCTTTGTTCTCGCCCTCTTTCTGGCGATCGATCCACTGATTCAGCCGTGATTTCGCCTCACTCTGCAGCCGGTTACGCAGAACGTCATCCACCGGCAGAGAGTATTGCAGGCTGTCCCAGCGACCATACATGCGCAGCGGAACCGGCTGACTGGAGAGCGCTTTCACCAGCGCATCATCGCCACGCCAGCCGCTGATTTTTAGCCCCAGGGTCATATCCAGCTGTTGCTGCACCATGTCAACTTTGCCCGCACCCTGCAGGCCCAGATTCTGGCCGTTGCCATTGATATCGCTGAAACTGAGTACGCCCTTATTCAGCGCCACCTGTGCGCTGATCGACTCAATCCCCTCATCCACCGCCTGATCGCTGCTGACCTTATCGCTGACCCGCGCCACGGCACGCTGCACCATCTGCTGCAGATTCAGCTCTGCCAGCTTCAGGTTGCTGGCGCTGATGGTCGCCCTGCCCTGCCAGCGATGTTTGGCTGCTTCGACCGTCAGCGTATCACCCGACAGGTCGCCATCCAGACTCAGGTTCCCCTGCACACTTTCCGGCAGTTCAAACGCTTTAAGCAGCGGCTGAATCGCAATTAAACGGAGTTGGGGTTTAAGGCTGACCCGCGTCTCTGGCTGACGGATATCGATACTGCCAGGAATGGAGAAACTGCCATTGCCCAGCTTGCCGCTGAGCGTCTTCAGCGTCATCACTCCCTGCTGATTGCTGGCGTTCACCGAAAGACTGGTCAGAGAGAGTCCGCGCCATACCGCATTGTCAGCCTGTAACTTCAGCGCCAGATCCAGGTCATTCAGCGGAGAGTCGGCGTTGCTGCGTTCCCGCGGCGCAGCAATCACCGGCGAACGGGCTACGGTGGCGTGCTGCACGCCAGGTGCGTCAGAGACGGGCGCACTGGTGAGTAAATTATCTACGTTAAGGTTGCTGGCTTTCAGATCCAGCGCCAGCTGCTGCGGTGGCGCAATATGACCACTGCCCTGCCCGGTCAGGGTGCTGTCATTGGCGGTGAGCTGCAGATTACTGAAGGAGAGCTGCTGGCGGTCACCATCCCACTCGCCCTGCAGGCTCAGCGAGCCTTTGATCCCCTGTGCCGGAATGTCGGCGCCGGACAAAGTGTAATCAAGCTGCTGCAACTGGCCGCTGAGGCGATGGGGATATTGCGCGGCATCCAGCTGGCCTTTGAGATTCAGTGTGGCGTTGCGCTGGTTGCGCATCAGCGTAGTGCTCAGCGACAGCGTCGCCAGCTTGTTCGCGTCCTGTTCCATATTAATGTTGAGGTCGCGGAAATTATATTCGTCGCCGCCTGGCTGCTGCCAGATCAACAGACTGTCTGCTACCCGCAGTTTAGCGATATCAAATGACCAGCCGCTGGAAGGCGAAGCCGGCTCCGCATCACGCGGACCCTGGGGCGCATTTCTGGCACGCTGCGCGCGGCTATCTGGCGTCACCCGCACTATCGCATTTTTCAGCATCACCTGGCTGACGCTGAGCTGATGAGACAACAGTGGCCAGAGATCAACATCCAGCCGCATGTTTTCCGCCGAGACCATTGGCTGGCTGGCACCCGGCGCGGTCAGGCTCATCCGGCCGGCCAGAATGCTGAGCTGAGGCCAGACGTGCCAGCGCAGATCGCTGCTGACCTCAAGGCGATAACCACTGCGTTGTTCGACCTGCTGCACCATATAGGCACGAAAGTCGTTGGGATTGACCAGCAGCACCAGCGCGCTCATTCCCGTTACGACCACCACTAACAGGATGGCCAGCGTGGTTATCACTCTTTTCATTACATCCTCAGATCAGTCTTTGTCGATACGGCTGGCATCAGCGCCCTGCTGACCGCGATATTTCGCATCTTCACGCCGGTTGTAGGGACGCGCAGCCGGGCCTGAAAGCGGTTCAAAACTCAGCGCACCGATCAACATACCGGGACGCAGAGCCAGCGGCAGTTTACCTGAATTGTAGAACTCCAGCACGATACGGCCCTGCCAGCCAGGATCGATGCGGTGAGCCGTAACGTGTACCATCAACCCAAGTCGCGCCAGCGATGAACGGCCATCCAGCCAGCCGACCAGATCGTCAGGCAGCGTCACGGACTCCAGCGTCACCGCCAGCGCCAGCTCTCCCGGATGAAGGAAAAAGGCCTCGCCATCAGGCAATACGATCTCATCGCTCATGACCCGATCCAGTGCCGCGCTCACTTCCTGTTTCGGGCCGCTCAGATCGATAAAGGCCGCGGTATGACCGCTGAAGGTGCGGAACTGATTACCCAGACGCACATCGACGGTGGCCCCGTTAATGCGCTCGACCGGCGGGCGTGGCTCAATGGCCAGTTTGCCATTGTCCAGCCAGGCTTCAATATCGCGATCGCATAATCTCATTGCGGTAACTCCATGGCATTAGTGTAGCAAACCGGCATGCGTGCCTGCCGTCGGTCTGCACCACGTCCGGACGGACGTGTGTTATTCAAAAAACTGGTTGATTTTCGCCTTGAGGATATCGATGGCGATACGGGTTTTTTCCGCCGCGCGGCACAATGATATCGGCGTACTGTTTTGATGGCTCGATAAACTGCAGGAACATCGGACGAACGGTCTTCTGATACTGACTCATTACCGAATCCATTGAGCGGCCACGCTCATTGACGTCACGTTTCATACGACGCATCAGACAGATGTCGAGCGGCGTGTCCACGAAGATAGAGAAGTTGAGTTCCTGGCGCAGACGGGCATCGGTTAACAGCAGAATGCCTTCAAGGATGATGACCTTTTTTTGCGCTCAGATGATGCGTTTGCTGGGTGCGGGTGTGCTCAACGTAGCTGTAGACCGGCAGCTCAATATCCTGACCGGCTTTGACCGCCTGCAGATGCTGCAACAGCAAATCATGATCCATCGCACTCGGATGGTCATAATTGGTTTTAACCCTCTCTTCCATGGTGAGGTGACTTTGATCTTTGTAATAAGCATCTTCCGGGATGACCCCGATGTGCTCGCCACCTACCTGATCACGGATTTCACGATAGAGCGTGCTGGCAATTAAACTTTTACCGGATGCGGAAGCGCCGGCAATGCCTACAATCACGCACTGATGAGACTTGTCAGTCATACTTTTTTAAGACCTGATAACTGGAGCCTGCCACTGGTCACACATTACGCGGGCAGCGGACGGGCCGAAATGGAGAGGGTGTGTTCGCGCTAAGTATAGGGATTTCGGCCTTTTGATGCCAGAGAAATGGCGTCGGCGACTTTTCAGACTTTCTCCTTTGGACGCCACTCATTTCACCGATAAACTAGCGGCACACCATACTATAAAAAAAATGGCCTGCGCGGCGCGCTGTTCAGACAACGCGTGTCGCTAACGTGACGACCGAAGATGCATCAGGAGTGGTATGCACTGGAAGACTTTGACCTATTTTGGCGACAGCATGCTGTTGATTCCAACAGCGGTGATTATTGCGCTGATTTTGCCGTGGAAGAGTGATAATCGTCATACGGTCTTTTACTGGATTGTAGCATTTGGCCTGGCTGGCCTGACCGTCAGCATCTCTAAAATTCTGTTTCTGGGGTTTGGCATCGGCAGCGCCCGCTTTAATTTTACCGGTTTCAGCGGTCATAGTGCCATGTCCGCCACGCTGTGGCCGGTCATGCTGTGGCTGATTTCCGGGCGCTGGTCCGCGATGTGGCGCATTGCGGCGATTGGGGTTGGCTATCTGATTCCCCTGATGGTCGGTTTCTCCCGCCTGGTCATCCACGCACACTCAAAAAGTGAGGTGGTCACCGGGCTGCTGCTGGGCTTCACGCTGAGCACGGCGTTTCTGATATCCCAGCGTCGCACCTCGCTCAAAGGCTTCAGCTGGCCGCAGGTCGGTGCTGCGCTGTTAGTGCCGTTTGTATTGATGAGTCACGGTCGTGTCGCCACCACGCAGCAGTTCCTGGAGCGTTTCGCCGCCAGCCTTGCGGGCATGGAGAAACCCTATACCCGCGCCGATCTTTTCCGCCAGTAATCAACGTGCTGGCAATCAATCTTAGCGTGCCCGTCAATTCGCCGAATAACGGGCAATATTGATTTCACCCCTTTTTTTTGCCGGATGTGCTAGCATGCAGTGAGAGAATGACTGGTGCCTGATACGCCATTGTGGAGCGCTGCACCCTGCCGGAAGTCCGCATGACGATAGAGATCCTGTCCCCGCAAAATAGCACGCCAAACCGCTGGCTCTCGGCGCTGCTCCTTGGCTGCGTGGTGTTTGTCCTGACACTCTTCTGTCTGGAACTGATCGTCGTCAGCGGCAAAATCTCCCCGCTCTGGTTTCCGACTACGTTAATGACCGTCGTGGTTTTCCGCTGCCCGTCACGCCAGCTCCCGCTGCTGCTGACAGCCTGCGTGCTTGGCACCGCCGGGGCTAACGCCATCATCATCGGGCCTGCCCTCTCGAACATTAAATTCGCCCTGCTCAATCTTATCCAGGCCGGTGTGGGTGGCATGCTGCTGCGCGCCCTGCTGGATCGGCGCGCGCCGCTGGATTCACTGCATGACTGGGCACGGATGGTACTGTCGGTGGGCATCGTGACGCCGGTGCTCGGCGGCCTGCTGGCACTCTGGACGCTACAGGTCAGCGGCCACGCCTCGTTTCCCTTCTTTTATACCTGGGTGATCTCCGAAATCATCGGCATGCTGGTGTTAGGCCCGATGCTGTTACTTCTGCCGTGGCCGCTGCGTCGCACGGGGTTCAGCAATCTGCGCCTGGCCGAAGCTCTGCTGACGCTTCTTCTCACCCTCGGGGCCAGTTATCTGGCGCTGCGCTTTTTGCCGTGGCCCTTTACCTTTATTGTGGTGATCCTCTTCTGGTGCGCGGTCCGCCTGCCCAAGCTGCAGGCGTTCGTGCTGTTCTTCCTGAACGCCAGTTTTATCTCGATACTGCTCGCCTTTGATCTGGTCACCGTGGTGAACAACAACAGCGCGCTGGGCCCGGTCTCCAGCTGGCTGCCGTTCCTGCTGGTGCTAATCCCCAGTCACATTATGTCGCTGGTGATGGATGCGTTCCGGCGCGAAAAGCTCCATATCACTGACAGTGAAACCCGCTTCCGTCACGCCATGGAGTACTCCGCCATCGGGATGGCGCTGGTGGCGCCCCACGGCAGCTGGTTGCAGGTCAACCGCTCGCTGTGCCAGATCCTGGGCTACCCGGCTGAGGAGCTGAAGCGGCTGACCTTTCAGCAGATCACCCATCCCGACGATCTCAGCCTCGATTTGCAACATGCGAACCGACTGCTGGCGGGTGAGATTGATACCTACACCTTTGAGAAGCGCTATTTCCGCAAAGATGGCGAGATTGTCTGGGCGCGGCTGACGGTATCGCTGGTGCGCGATGGTAACCAGGAACCGCTCTACTTTATTGCGCAGATTATCGATATCTCTGAGCTGAAGCAGAGCGAGCAGGTGAATCGCCGGCTGATGGAGCGTATTACGCTGGCCAACGAAGCGGGTGGCATTGGCGTATGGGAGTGGAACCTGCTGACCGGCGAGATGTTATGGGACAAGCGCATGTACGCGCTGTTTGGTCTTGCCCCGCATGAGTCACCCAGCTATGACCTCTGGATCCATCTGCTGCATCCCGCCGATCGCGAGTATGCCGCACTGACGGTGCAACAGGCGATTGAGCTTCGCAGCGCGTTTCACATGGAGTACCGCGTGGTCGATGACCAGGGACATCGCTGGGTGCGCACTCAGGCCAACCGGCTGCTGAGTAAAGAAGGCCGCATTGAGCGTATGCTGGGCATCTGTCAGGACATCACGCCGCTACGCAATCTTAACGAGGCGCTGTTTCAGGAGAAAGAGCGCATGGCGATCACCCTGGATTCGATCGGCGAAGCGGTCATCAGCACCGATAAAGAGATGCGCGTTGCCTTTATGAACCCGGTGGCGGAGAAAATGAGTGGCTGGTCGCAGGAGCAGGCCGCCGGTCAGCCGCTGAGTGAGCTGCTGCATATCACGCAGGGACGTAACGGCCCTGAGGTAGAGAGTTTGCTGTTATGCCAGCTGCCGCCGGAAAAAGTCACCCCCGGTCTCGCTGAAGATCTGGTGCTGCATACCCCGGACGGCGGCCATATCGATATTCACTACAGCATCACGCCGCTGCGTTCAGAAGCGGGTCTGGAACAGGGGGCGGTGATGGTCATTCAGGATGTGAGTGAGTCACGCAAACTGATGAAGCGCCTGAGCTACAGCGCGCTGCATGACACCCTGACCCGTCTGCCTAACCGCGCCAGCTTCGAACTTCAGCTTAAGCGTCTGCTGTTTGATGCCGCTGAACATCAGCATCAGCACGTGCTGGTGTTTATCGACCTTGATAAGTTTAAAGCGGTCAATGACAGCGCCGGGCATGCTGCAGGCGATGCGTTACTGCGCGAACTCTCCGATCTGATGCAGCACCCTCTGCGCAGCAGCGATTTCCTTGCGCGACTGGGCGGTGATGAGTTTGCGCTACTGATGCCCGATTGCGATATCGCACAGGCACATGATGTGGTGCAGCGCATTGTCGCCGCGGTAAATGATTACCGGTTCCAGTGGCTGGGACGCCTCTATCAGGTCGGTGCCAGCGCGGGCGTGACGCAGATTTCAGCAGAAAACTGTCAGAGCAGCGACGTGCTTTCGCAGGCGGACATCGCCTGTTACAACGCCAAACGCAGCGGGCGCGGACGGCTGGTGGTCTACGAACAGCATCGCTTACCGCTGTCGGGCAACCATCAGGGCATGGATGCGGCGATGATTGATGCGCTGCAGATCGAACTGCCCGCCTGGGCCGTTGCCCCGCCAAAAACGCCGCAGGCCGCCTTTATCTGGCTGCTTGAGGTGCAGCTGTTAACCGCTGACGGATTGCTGCTGGATGAGACACTGTTACGCAATAACCTGCCTGATGAAACGCTGCGTCGCCGGCTGGATAACAATATTCTTGAGGCTTTTTTCCGCCACGACGTGCAGCGGCTCAATAACAAAGGCATTCCGGTGATTCTGCCGCTTAATGCCCAGGTGCTGAGTGATGCCGCCTTTGTGCAGCAACTCTGTCAGCGCTTTGTCGCTGCCGGTCTCTCCAGCAGCGGCTGTGGTTTTGCTTTCCCTGCCGCCAGCGTGCTGAGCCAGGGCGATCAGCTCTATGCCGCGCTGCTTCAACTGCGGCAGTGCGGCTGCCGCATCGTATTGCAGCATTTTGGCCGTAATCTGGATGCCTTCAATCTGCTGAGTGACGAGGTGGTCGATTATCTGGTGCTGGCGCCTGAACTGGTTGCCAACGTTCACAATAATCTGATGGATGAGATGCTGCTGACCATCATTCAGGGCCAGGCCACACAGCGCAATATCTCGGTGCTGGCCGGTCCGGTTTCGGTACCGGCCCTGCTCAGCACCCTGGCTAACCTTGATGTTAATGGCGTCTGGGGCAGTGCCGTGGCTGAGCGCCAGCCGTTGCGTTCACTGGCTGAAGATCACATCTTCGCTATTCGTTAATTCCGGCGCTGCCCGCTTGCCACCCTGCTGAAGCTGCGCTAAAGTCGCCCCCTTTTTTCCGGCATGGGGGGCGAAAATGTTCATAGGATTCGATTACGGCACGGCTAACTGCTCTATTGCAGTCAGCGAAAATGGCACGCCACGTCTGTTAACGCTGGAAAATGATCAGCGCCTGCTGCCGTCGATGATCTGTGCGCCGACCCGCGAGTCGATCAGCGAATGGCTCTATCGTCATCATCAGGTCGCGACACCTGACAGCGAAACCACGGCGCTGCTGCAGCGCGCGCTGCGATATAACCGCGAAGAAGATATCGACGTCCAGCCCAATAGCGTGCAGTTTGGCCTTACCGCGCTGCAGCACTATATGGTCGATCCCGAAGATGTCTGGTTCGTTAAATCCCCCCAAATCATTCCTCGGTGCTACTGGCCTGAAGCCACAGCAGATTGCCCTGTTTGAAGATCTGGTCTGCGCCATGATGCTGCACATCCGCAAGCAGGGTGAAAGCCAGCTTGATCAGGCTATCGATCAGGCGGTAATCGGCCGACCGGTCAACTTCCAGGGTTTAGGCAGTGAAGAGTCTAACCAGCAGGCTGAAGGTATTCTGCTGCGCGCCGCCCACCGCGCCGGTTTCCGCGACGTAGAGTTTCAGTTCGAACCGGTAGCGGCCGGACTCGATTTCGAAGCCACGCTGCAGCAGGAGACGCGGGTACTGGTAGTGGATATTGGCGGTGGTACTACCGACTGCTCAATGTTGCTGATGGGGCCGAAGTGGCGTGATAAAGCTGACCGCCGTGAAAGCCTGCTGGGCCACAGCGGTTGCCGTGTCGGCGGTAACGACCTGGACATCATGCTGACGTTTAAGACCCTGATGCCGCTACTCGGTCTGGGAGGTAACACTCAGAAAGGCACCGCCCTGCCTGCGCTGCCGTGGTGGAATGCGATCGCCATCAATGATGTTCCGGCACAAAGTGACTTTTACAGTCCCGCCTGCGGAAAGTGGCTGCGGGATTTAGTGCGTGATGCGGAACAGGGTGACGTGGTGGCTCGCCTGCTGAAAGTGTGGCAGCAGAAGCTCAGTTATCGCCTGGTGCGCGCAGCGGAAGAGAGCAAGATTGCGCTGTCAGCCAGCCCGGCGCATACCGCTTCCCTCGACTTTATTGCCGCCGAATTAGAGACAGAGATTGGAGTGGATCAGCTGCAGGACGCTATCAGTCAGCCGCTGGAGAAAATTCTGGAACAGGTGCAGCTGGCATTGGCCACCAGCCAGATTAAGCCTGATGTGATTTACCTGACCGGCGGCAGTGCGCGTTCGCCGTTGCTGCGCGCGGCGCTGCAGCAGACGCTGCCGGATACACCGATTGCGGGCGGCGATGATTTCGCCTCCGTCACCGCTGGGCTGGCCCGCTGGGCGGAAGTGATGTTCCGTTAATTCTGCTTTACGCTGCGCTGCAATAAAAAAACGGCACCTGAGGGTGTAATGCCAGTCAGTTAAGCGACAGGTGATAACGCAGTCTGGTGCCGGGCCTGCTCTGAAGCTTGAGTGCATGTTGTCAGAAAGGGCACGATGGTGAAGGCCTGAGCGCCTCTGCTGCTGAAAGGGCTATCCGCAGCGCTGAGGCGTGACGGTTGGCCAGAAGTCCACGCCGGGAAGCGTGGACAGTTCGGGGCCGGCCAGAGAGGGCCGATCCCCGAACGGTTCGTCGGCACGACGTCAAAGCCGAAGGTACCGCGTGAGCGGCGCGAGGACGGCCCGGCAGCAGCAGAGGTGCGCTGGCCCGCACTGCGGCTCGCTCGCCCGGAAAATCAGAATGCAATATTGGCGCTGATACCGCCGATAAACGCATCTTTCACTTCACTGACTGCGCCTGGTGCAACCACATACTGCAGGTTAGGTCGCAGTGACATCCAGTTAGTTACTTTGGCGTTGTAGTAAACCTCATAGTTGTACTCTGAACCTTCCTGAATCGGCAGATAGGTCGGGCTGTCAAAGCGGCTCTCGCCATTAGCCTGATTCTGCTGACGCAGTGAGCGGGTATAGTCGCTGTTCACATGAACACGTGATGCGCCCACGCCGATCTCATCCTGAGGACGAGCATCAAACGGTCCTGTCCAGGTAAACGCAATAGACTGATAGTTGTCGGTCTTTGAGGTCTTGTGATCGTTCATCACCGCCTGCACCCGCACGCCCAGACCGCGATTCACATCGCCATCCTGCGCGGTCAGCTGTTGCTGTAACAGCAGATAGCCGCCATAGGAATGGGCCTGATCCTGATAGCCGCCGTTGCGCCAGCTGCCATAAACATCGCCATCCACCGAGGAATAGTAATAGCCGATGCGGTAGTTACCCGGTAATCTCTCCGGCCCGAAGGTCGGTTTCCAGCCCAGTTCGACCGGCACCAGATTCCCTTCTGAATTGCTGGTATCCAGACGGAAGCCATCACCGCGATCGTAGTTAGCGCGGTTCTGATTATAGAAACCGACCTGGAAGAAAACGTCCGGCGTGATATTGAATTTCACCCGGCCGCCCCACTGCGAGACCGGCCAGTTAAACCAGCGATCGCCGCGCCAGTTACCCGCCTGCCCGCTGCCCAGAGCCAGGTTCTGGAACAGATTGCCATCGAAGTTATCGAAGTCTTCCCCTACCGTCACCCGCCCGGCTTTCACATCGACCACATCGTTAAACAATCCTTTGCGTAACCAGAACTGGGTCAGACGCCAGGTCTGGCCGCGACCGTAAACCTCCTGCACCGAGGAGAGCATACCGGTGCGTTGATCCGCGACCTGTTCAGAAAGATTCTGTCCGTTACGACTGGTCACGGTCATCTGGAACTCGGCATCCTGCCAGTCCAGCAGCTTCTGCAGATCGAAATTGGTGCCGAACGACCACTGATCGCTGTAGCGCATGGTGGTATTGGTATCTGCCCCGCCGCCTAAATTCGCGGCGCTTTCCATGGTGTAGTTAACGTCAAACTTAATGCCGTCGTCCTGCAGCTGCGTTCGGTACCCGCCCCAGTCACCAAACATCCATTCGGAGTCCGGACTCAGGGCGTCAGCGGCCAACGCCTGCGCGGAAAACATGGCCAGGATCAGGGTGCCGGTTGCCACACGGCGCAGCGGGAAACGCTGCTCTGCTTTTCTGTTTTTCATCTTGCTTATTCTTATGTAAGTTACGGAAAATGACGCGCAGAGGATAGTGCTGGATAACCTCTGTTTTTTGTAAATACGTGCGCATAATTACCCGTAACATCCGTTTATTAACGCATTTGTGATCGGGATCGCTGATTGGTTATTCTCTGGGCGGGGTGCGTATTTTTTGACAGGTGCAGCGTAAAAAAGGGGCGCTATCGCCCCTTGTGTTTACTGGCTTGCCTGATTCAGTTGTTCAATCTGCGCCGGGGTCAGCGTCAGCTGCATCGCGCCACTCAGATCGTCGAGCTGTTTCAGCGAGGTGGCACTGACAATCGGTGCGGTGATGCCGGGACGGGCGATCAGCCAGGCCAGCGCCACCTGCGTCGGCGTCACCTGATGCGCTTCGCTGATAGCATCCAGCGCGTCCAGGATCCGCAAACCGCGCGGGTTAAGGTATTTATCTACGACACCCTGACCGCGCGCGCTTTTACCGGCATCCGCCGCCTCGCGGTATTTGCCACTGAGAAAGCCGCTGGCGAGTGAATAGTAGTTAATAACGCCCAGCCCCTGCGCCATCACCACCGGCTCCAGCTCCGATTCATAGGGCTGGCGGTCATAAAGGTTGTATTCAGGTTGCAGGGTTTCATAGCGCGCCAGCCCCTGCGTTTCACTGACCTGCAACGCCTCCTGCAGCCGTGCCGCGCTGTAATTGGAAGCACCAATCGCCCGCACTTTGCCCTCTCTGATCAGGCTGTCGAAGGCGCTCAGGGTTTCCGCCAGCGGCGTATCCTGATCGTCGCGGTGCGCCTGGTAGAGATCGATATAGTCGGTCTGCAACCGGCGCAGTGAATCTTCAACTGCCTGACGGATATATTGCGGTTTCAGCCCGGTTTTCTCCGGCGACAATTCCATGCCAACCTTGGTTGCCAGCACGATCTGGTCGCGTTTGCCGCTTTTTTTCAGCCATTCACCCATAATGGTTTCCGATTCACCGCCTTTATTGCCCGGTGCCCAGCGGGAATAGACGTCGGCGGTATCGATAAACCACAGGCCTCGATCCACCAGCGCATCCAGCAGAGAAAAGGAGGTGGTTTGATCCACTGTCCAGCCAAACACGTTGCCGCCAAACGTCAGCAACGGCACCGCGATACCACTGTCACCCAACTGCCGGGTTTGATTCTGACTCATTTCCTGCTCCTTATTTGCCTGAAAAAACCGTCTGTCTTTCAGCATAGCAAAGTGATTTCACGGCTTTATGACGATTGTGATGCGATTAATGAAAGAACAGGCATAATTACCCCGCCCTGACAGATATCCTTATTTCCTTCAACTTCTGCCCGTCAGAGGCGGCTACACTCTGTCATTTGCAGGCTACCCATTTGATGCCTGCGCCTGGGACTACGTCACTGCTGGAGAGCACCAACAATCATGAGCACCCGACATCCTGTTATGAAGAAAACCCTTATCGTGCTGGCCCTGATCGCCGTGGCCGCTGGCGGCTATTATGCCTGGCAGCGCCATGCCCAGCCGCAGAGCAGCAGTCAGAGTGACGCACCTGCGCCACGTGGCGGCAAAGGCGGCGGTGATGGCGCCCGTCGTCCCCTCGCGCCGGTTCAGGCCGCTACGGCCACCAGCCAGAGCGTGCCGCACTATCTGAGTGGACTGGGTACGGTGACCGCGGCTAACACGGCAACGGTGCGCAGCCGGGTCAATGGCGATCTGCTGGCAATCCACTTCACCGAAGGGCAGCAGGTAAAAGCGGGCGAGCTACTGGCAGAAGTCGACCCGCGGCCTTATCAGGTGGCGTTAACGCAGGCGCAGGGCCAGCTGGCGAAAGATCAGGCGACGCTAGCCAACGCCCGTCGTGACCTGGCGCGCTTCGAGAAGCTGGCAAAAAACTCGCTGGTGTCGCAACAGGAGCTGGATACCCAGCGCTCACTGGTCAGTGAAACGCTCGGCACGCTGAAAGCGGATGAGGGAAGCGTCGCCAGTGCGCAGCTCAATCTTACCTACAGCCGGATCACCGCACCGATTGCCGGCCGGGTCGGGCTGAAACAGGTGGACGTCGGCAACTACGTCACCAGCGGCGACACCACCGGTATCGTGGTGATCACCCAGACGCACCCGATTGATGTGGTTTTTACCCTGGCTGAGAACAGCATCAGTTCCATTCTCAAGGCGCAGAAAAGCGGTGAATCGCTGCTGGTGGAGGCCTGGGATCGCAGTAATCAGAATCTGATCGCCAGCGGCAAACTGCTAAGCCTCGATAACCAGATTGATGTCACCACCGGCACCATCAAAATTAAAGCGCGTTTTGATAATCAGGACGACACGCTGTTCCCCAATCAGTTCGTGAATGTGCGGCTGAAGGTCAACACCCTGCAGGATGCGATTGTTATCCCACCTGCCGCGCTGCAGATGGGCAACGAAGGCAACTTTGTCTGGGTGGTTAACAGTGACAACAAGGTCAGCAAGAAAAGCGTGATTGCCGGCTTGCAGGATAGCGAGAAAGTGGTGGTCAGCGCCGGTCTGGAGGCGGGCGAACGTGTCGTGACCGATGGGCTGGATCGCCTCACGGAAGGCGCAAAAGTCGAGGTGGTCGCGCCGCAGAGCAACGCACCGCGCGCTACCCGCGCCACCCTGCCGTCAAAAGGAGAGCGTGAGTAATGCAGGTCATGCCTCCCGATCATAGTGGCGGACCGTCACGCCAGTTTATCCTGCGGCCGGTCGCCACCACGCTGTTGATGATTGCGATCCTGCTGGCCGGGGTGCTGGGCTACCGCTTCCTGCCGGTCTCGGCGCTGCCGGAAGTCGACTATCCGACGATCCAGGTCGTCACGCTCTATCCGGGTGCCAGCCCGGATGTGGTCACCTCCTCCATCACCGCGCCGCTTGAGCGCCAGTTTGGTCAGATGTCTGGCCTGAAACAGATGGCGTCACAAAGCTCCGGCGGTGCCTCGGTGGTGACGCTGCAGTTCCAGCTGACGCTACCGCTGGATGTCGCAGAGCAGGAGGTGCAGGCTGCCATTAACTCCGCCACTAACCTGCTGCCCAACGACCTGCCTAATCCGCCGGTCTACAGCAAAGTGAATCCTGCCGATCCACCGATCATGACGCTTGCCGTCACCACGCGCAGCATGCCGCTGACGCAGGTGCAGGACATGGTGGAAACGCGGGTGGCGCAGAAAATCTCTCAGGTCAGCGGCGTCGGACTGGTGACGCTATCGGGCGGTCAGCGTCCGGCGGTGCGGGTGAAAATGAATGCGCAGGCGCTGGCTGCGCTGGGTCTGACCAGCGAAACGGTGCGGACCGCCATCAGCAATGCCAACGTAAATTCGGCCAAAGGCAGCCTGGATGGTCCGACCCGCTCAGTTACCCTGTCAGCCAATGATCAGATGAAATCAGCGGAGGATTATCGCCAGCTGATTATCAGCTACAAAAACGGCGCACCGGTGCGTCTTGGCGACGTGGCGACCATAGAACAGGGAGCAGAAAACAGCTGGCTCGGCGCCTGGGCCAACCGCGATGCGGCGATTGTGCTCAACGTTCAGCGTCAGCCTGGTGCCAATATCATCGCCACAGCAGATAATATCCGTGCCATGTTGCCCGCCCTGACCGCAGCCCTGCCGAAGTCGGTGGAGGTTAAACTGCTCACCGACCGCACCACCAATATTCGTGCTTCGGTCAACGACACGCAGTATGAGCTGATGCTGGCGATGGCGCTGGTGGTGATGATCATCTATCTGTTTCTGCGCAATGTGCCCGCCACGCTGATCCCGGCGGTTGCGGTGCCTCTGTCGCTGATCGGCACCTTTGCGGCGATGTACTTCCTCGGCTTTTCAATTAACAACCTGACGCTGATGGCGCTGACCATCGCCACCGGCTTTGTGGTCGATGATGCCATCGTGGTGATTGAGAACATCTCACGCTATATCGAGAAAGGGGAAAAGCCGCTGACCGCCGCGCTGAAAGGTGCCGGCGAGATCGGCTTTACCATCATCTCCCTCACCTTCTCGCTGATTGCGGTCCTGATCCCGCTGCTGTTTATGGGCGACGTGATCGGCCGTCTGTTCCGCGAATTTGCCGTGACGCTGGCGGTGGCGATTCTGATTTCAGCGGTGGTCTCACTAACCCTGACGCCGATGATGTGCGCCAGGATGCTGAGCGCGGAGTCGCTGCGCAAACAGAACCGCTTTTCGCGGGCCAGCGAAGCGATGTTTGATCGTATCGTGGCCGCCTATGGCCGCGGCCTGAAACGGGTACTTAATCATCCCTGGCTAACGCTGTCGGTGGCGCTTGGCACCCTGGTGCTGACGCTGTTGCTGTGGATGATCATCCCGAAAGGCTTTTTCCCGCAGCAGGACAACAGCATTATTCAGGGCACGCTGCAGGCACCGCAGTCAGTCTCCTATGCCAGCATGGCGCAGCGCACCCGCGACGTCGCCTCCATCATCATGAAAGATCCGGCGGTGGAGAGCATGACTTCGTTTGTCGGCGTGGATGGCACCAATGCCTCGCTGAACAGCGCGCGTCTGCAGATCAACCTCAAACCGCTGGATCAACGCGACGACCGTATTCCTGCCATTCAGCAGCGCCTGCAACAGCAGGTCAGTGAGGTACCGGGCGTGCAGCTGTGGCTGCAGGCGGTGCAGGATCTCACCATCGATACCCAGGCGAGCCGCACGCCCTATCAGTTCACGCTGCAATCGGGTTCACTGTCTTCACTCAGCACCTGGGTTCCGGCGCTGCTGACCCGGCTCAGCACCCTGCCACAGCTGCGCGATGTCAGCAGTGACTGGCAGGATCAGGGACTGGAAGCCTATGTCAAAGTGGACCGCGACAGCGCCAGCCGCCTCGGCATCAGCATGGCGGATGTCGATAACGCGCTGTACAACGCCTTCGGTCAGCGGCTCATCTCCACCATTTATACCCAGGCGAACCAGTATCGGGTGGTGCTGGAGCAGGACAATAGTGCCACTCCAGGCATGGAGAGCCTGGAGGCGATTCGCCTTAACAGCAGCGACGGCGGCAGCGTACCACTGAGCGCCATTGCCCGCATTGAACAGCGCAACACGCCGCTCAGCATTAATCATCTCGACCAGTTCCCGTCGGCGACCTTCTCCTTCAACGTGGCTGACGGCTATTCGCTGGAAGATGCGGTGAAAGCGGTGTCGCAGGCTGAAGCCGAGCTTGGCATGCCCGCAGAGCTGATGACGCAGTTCCAGGGCAGCACGCTGGCGTTTGAGGCGGCGCTGAGCAGCACCGTCTGGCTGATTGTGGCGGCTATTGTGGCGATGTACATCGTGCTGGGCGTGCTTTATGAGAGCTTTATTCACCCCATCACGATTCTCTCAACGCTGCCCACAGCGGGTGTCGGCGCGCTGCTGGCGCTGATGCTCAGCGGCAATGAGCTGGATATCGTGGCGATAATCGGCATCATCCTGCTGATCGGCATCGTGAAAAAGAACGCCATCATGATGATCGACTTTGCGCTGGCGGCCGAACGTGAACAGGGTATGAAGCCTGTTGATGCCATTTATCAGGCCTGCCTGCTGCGCTTCCGCCCGATTCTGATGACCACGCTGGCCGCACTGCTCGGCGCGCTGCCGCTGATGCTCAGCACCGGCGTCGGTGCCGAACTGCGTCATCCGCTGGGGATTGCCATGGTCGGCGGGCTGATTCTGAGCCAGGTGCTGACCCTGTTTACCACCCCGGTGATCTACCTGCTGTTTGATCGACTGGCGCACGCTACCCGCCGCCGCTTTGCCCGCACGGAGGCCGCAGAGTGAAGTTCTTTGCCCTGTTCATCAACCGGCCCGTCGCCACTACCCTGCTGACGCTGGCCATCGCACTGGCGGGGATGCTGGGTTTCCGGCTGCTGCCGGTGGCGCCGCTGCCGCAGGTTGATTTTCCGGTGATCGTTATCTCGGCTTCGCTGCCGGGTGCCGCGCCGGAGATCATGGCGTCGTCGGTGGCCACGCCACTGGAGCGCTCGCTGGGACGCATCGCGGGCGTCAGTGAAATGACCTCAACCAGTTCGCTGGGCAGCACCCGCATCATTCTGGTGTTTGACTTTGATCGCGACATCAACGGAGCCGCGCGCGATGTCCAGGCCGCGATTAACGCGGCGCAAAGCCTGCTGCCTACCGGGATGCCGTCGCGCCCGACATATCGCAAAGTGAACCCTTCAGATTCGCCGATTATGATCATGACGCTGACTTCGGATACCTATAATCCGGGTCAGCTCTACGATTACGCCTCGACCCAGCTGGCGCAGAAACTGTCACAGATTGAGGGCGTGGGCGACGTCACCGTGGGTGGCAGCTCGCTGCCTGCGGTCCGCGTGGCCCTGAATCCACAGGCGCTGTTTAATCAGGGCGTCTCGCTGGATGCAGTGCGCACCGCCATTTCCAACGCCAATCAGCGACGGCCGCAGGGCGCACTGGATGATTCGCAGCAGCGCTGGCAGTTGCGTACCAATGACGCGCTGCAGACCGCCAGTGAGTATCAGCCGCTGATAGTGCATTACAACAACGGCGCGGCGGTCAGGCTGTCGGATGTGGCGACAGTCGAAGATTCAGTGCAGGACGTACGCAACGCAGGGATGTCGCGCGGTAAACCGGCGGTGCTGCTGCTGATCCGCAAAACGCCTGAAGCCAACGTCATCGATACGGTGGACCGCATCCGCGCCGAAATGCCGCTGCTGCATGAGGTGATCCCGGCCGCCATCGATCTGCAGATCGCTCAGGATCGCTCACCCACCATTCGCGCCTCGCTGCATGAGGTGGAGCAGTCGCTGGTGATCGCCGTGGCGCTGGTGATTCTGGTAGTGTTTGTTTTCCTGCGTTCGGGCCGCGCCACGCTGATCCCCGCCGTTGCGGTGCCGGTTTCGCTGATCGGCACCTTTGCCGCGATGTACCTGTGTGGCTTCAGCCTCAACAATCTGTCGCTGATGGCGCTGACCATCGCCACCGGCTTTGTGGTGGATGATGCGATTGTGGTGCTGGAGAACATTGCCCGACACGTGGAAGCGGGCATGAAGCCGCTGGCCGCCGCGCTGAAAGGGGTACGGGAAGTCGGCTTTACCGTGTTGTCGATGAGCCTGTCACTGATTGCCGTGTTCCTGCCGCTGCTGATGATCGGCGGACTGATTGGCCGCTTCTTCTCAGAATTTGCCATTACGCTGTCGGTGGCTATCGTCATCTCGCTGTTTATCTCGGTCACCCTGACGCCGGTGATGTGTGCCTATCTGCTGAAGCCGCACGCGCCGCGCAGCCAGCCGCGTCAGCGCGGCGCGGGCCGGTTGCTGATGGCGATCCAGCAGGGCTATGGCCGCTCGCTTAGCGTGGTACTGAACCATGCGCGCTGGGTGATGGTGCTGTTTTTCGCCACCATCGTCCTGACCGGCTGGCTGTTTGTTCATATTCCAAAAACCTTTATGCCGGAGCAGGATACCGGACGACTTTCCGGTTTCATCTCTGCCGACCAGAGCATTTCGTTTCAGGCGATGCGCAGTAAGCTGCAGGATTTTATGGAGATCGTCGGGGCCGATCCGGCGGTAGAGAGCGTGGTGGGCTTCACCGGCGGGATGCGTACCAACAGCGGCTCCATGTTTATCTCGCTGAAGCCGCTGTCGGAGCGGAAAGAGAGCGCAGTGGAGATTATCGCCCGCCTGCGCAATAAGCTGGCGAAAGAACCCGGGGCGAGTCTCTATCTGAATGCGGTGCAGGATCTGCGCGTCGGCGGTCGGGAATCGAATGCCGGTTATCAATATTCCCTGCTGTCGGACGACCTTAACGCCCTGCGTGAGTGGGAGCCAAAAATCCGTCAGGCGTTCTCTGCCCTGCCACAGCTGGCGGATGTGAACTCCGATCAGCAGGATAAAGGCAGCGAAATGGCGCTGACCTATGACCGGGAAAGTATGGCGCGGCTTGGCATCGATGTCTCTCAGGCCAATGCCCTGCTGAATAACGCCTTTGGTCAGCGTCAGATCTCCACCATCTATCAGCCGCTTAACCAGTACAAAGTGGTGATGGAGGTCGATCCGCGCTACACCCAGGATATCAGTGCCCTGTCGCAGATGTTCGTGATAAACAGCGAAGGTAAAGCGATTCCGCTGTCGTGGTTTGCCCACTGGCAGCCCGCAAATGCGCCGCTCTCGGTCAACCATGAAGGGCTGTCTGCCGCCTCGACCATTTCATTTAACCTGCCGGAAGGGGTGTCGCTGTCGCAGGCGTCGGAGGCAATTGAACGCACCATGACCGCGATTGGCGTGCCCTCCAGCGTGCGCGGCAGCTTTGCCGGTACGGCGCAGGTGTTTCAGCAGTCGCAAAGCAATCAGCTCTGGCTGATGCTGGCGGCGATTGCGGCAGTCTATATCGTGCTGGGGATCCTCTATGAGAGCTATGTCCATCCGCTGACGATCCTCTCTACCCTGCCCTCGGCGGGTGTCGGTGCACTGCTGGCGCTGGAGCTGTTCGATACGCCCTTCAGCCTGATTGCGCTGATCGGTATTCTGCTGCTGATCGGTATCGTGAAAAAGAACGCCATCATGATGGTCGATTTTGCGCTGGAGGCAGAGCGCAACGGCCAGCTCAGCGCGCGCGAGGCGATTTTCCAGGCGTGCCTGTTGCGCTTCCGGCCGATTATGATGACGACGCTGGCGGCGCTGTTTGGCGCGCTGCCGCTGGTGCTGACCAGCGGCGACGGCGCAGAGCTGCGTCAGCCGCTGGGGATTACCATTGCCGGCGGGCTGGTGATGAGCCAGTTGCTGACGCTCTACACCACGCCGGTGGTCTATTTAATGATGGATAAATTGCGCCGTAAAAAACGCCCGCTGGCCGCCGCGCAGCAGCCGTAACAGGTATGGCGGCAGCAGGCATCGGACGTGACGCCTTTATCGGGGGGGGGATCGATGAGTACGCAAAGCACTCACGTCCGCTGGCAACTGTGGATTGTTGCCATCGGCTTCTTTATGCAGACGCTGGATACCACCATCGTGAATACCGCGATCCCGTCGATGGCGCACGATCTGGGTGTCAGCCCGCTGCACATGCACTCGGTCATCGTCTATTACGTGCTGACGGTCGCCGTCATGCTGCCGGTCAGCGGCTGGCTGGCCGATCGTTTTGGCGTGCGCAACATTTTCTTCTGCGCCATTGTACTGTTCAGCCTGGGATCACTGCTGTGCGCCCTCTCCGGCACCCTCGATCAGCTGGTGCTGTCGCGGGTGGTTCAGGGGATTGGCGGGGCCATGATGGTGCCGGTGGGTCGTCTGACGGTGATGAAAATCGTGCCGCGCGAGCAGTATATGTCCGCCATGACGTTTGTCACTCTGCCCGGCCAGATTGGCCCGCTGCTGGGTCCGGCGCTGGGCGGTGTGCTGGTGGAGTACGCCAGCTGGCACTGGATCTTTCTGATCAATATCCCGGTCGGCATTGCAGGCGCTATCGCCACCCTGATGCTGATGCCCAACTACAGCATGCAGACGCGGCGCTTTGATTTCGGCGGTTTTATCCTGCTGGCCGCCGGAATGGCAACCCTGACGCTGGCGCTGGATGGTCAGCGCAGCAGTGGCGGCTCTCCGCTGCTGCTGGGTGCCATGATCCTCATTGGTATGTTCTCTTTGCTGTTCTACCTGATGCATGCGCGCAGCAATGATAATGCGCTGTTCAGCCTGAAGCTGTTTGATAATCGCATCTACTCCATCGGCCTGCTTGGCAGTTTTACCGGCCGCATCGGCAGCGGCATGCTGCCCTTTATGACGCCTATCTTTCTGCAGCTCGGCATGGGTTACAGCCCGTTTCACGCCGGTCTGATGATGATTCCGATGGTGCTGGGGAATATGGGGATGAAACGCATTGTGGTGCGCATCGTCAATCTTTATGGCTACCGCAACGTGCTGGTGATGTCGACCGTGGCGCTGGCGCTGGTGGTCCTGCTGTTCCCGCTGGTGGCAATTCTGGGCTGGGTCTGGCTGCTGCCACTGGTGCTGTTTCTGCAGGGCATGGTCAACGCCATTCGTTTCTCCTCAATGAATACCCTGACGCTGAAGGAGCTGCCCGATGAGCTGGCATCCAGCGGCAACAGCCTGCTGTCGATGATTATGCAGCTGTCGATGAGTATCGGCGTGACCGTGGCCGGGCTGCTGCTGGGGGGCATTTGCTCAGGAGAGCGCAGCGAACAGCACGGCGGAACATCAGATGTTTATTTATACCTACCTTTGCATGTCGCTGATTATCATCCTGCCCGCGCTGGTGTTCTGGCGCGTGCCGCCACAGGTGAGTACCAACGTTGATTTGCGACGCCGGAGAAAAAAATGAGAGATAACCTGCGCCTGGGCATCGGTGCCAAACTGTTTATGGCGATTTTCGCCACCTGCATGCTGGTGCTGATTACCATGCACTGGGGAGTTCGCCTCAGTTTCGAGCATGGCTTTGTCGACTACATTAAGCGCGGCAACGAGCAGCGGTTAAATCTGCTCAGCGATGCCCTGGCCGATCAGTATGAGCAGCACGGCAACTGGGATTTTTTGCGCCACAACGACCGGCTGGTGTTCACCATGCTGCGCTCGCTGGAGCAGAATCCCGACAGTAACAGTCAGCTGCCGCCGCACGGCTGGCGCACCCAGTTCTGGATCCTCGATCAGCAATATAAAGTGCTGGCCGGGCCAAAATCGCCAGTGCCACCCGAGGGCACGCGACGCAATATCACCACCAGCAATAATAAAGTGGTCGGCTGGGTCATCGGCTCGCCGCCGGAGCGGCTGACGCGCAGCACCGACATTAACTTTGATCAGCAGCAGCGGCGCACCAGCTGGATTATCGTCGGGCTGTCTACGCTGCTGGCGGCACTGGCGACCTGGCTGATGGGGCGCGGTCTGCTGGCTCCGGTCAAACGGCTGGTTGACGGCACCCATCATCTGGCGGCCGGTAATTTTGCCACCCGCGTTGAGGTCAGCAGCCGGGATGAGCTGGGCCAGCTGGCCAGGGACTTTAACCTCCTTGCCAGCTCGCTGGAGAAAAATGAGAGCATGCGCCGCGCCTTTATGGCCGATATCTCCCATGAGTTACGCACACCACTGGCGATCCTGCGCGGTGAACTGGAAGCGATGCAGGATGGCGTGCGCAAACTGACGCCGGAAGCGATCGCCTCGCTACAGAGCGAAGTGGTGGTGCTGACCAAGCTGGTCGACGATCTGCACCAGCTGTCGCTGTCCGATGAGGGCGCCCTTGCCTACCGCAAACAGGCAACCGATCTGGTGCAGTTACTGGAAGTGACGGCAGGCAGCTTTGCCGAACGCTATCGTGCACACGGGCTGACGCTGAAACTCAATCTGCCCGATAACGCCCCCTTCTTTGGCGATCCCGACCGCCTGATGCAGTTGTTCACTAATCTGCTGGAGAACAGCCTGCGCTACACCGACAGTGGGGGCCGGGTTGAAGTGACGCTGAACTATGAGGCGCCCAACTGGCGCATCGAGTTTGATGACAGCGCGCCGGGCGTGGATGGGGAACATCAGGCGCAGATTTTTGAGCGCTTCTTCCGCACCGAAGGCTCGCGCAATCGCGCCAGCGGTGGCTCGGGCCTGGGCCTGGCCATCTGTAAAAATATCGCTGACGCGCATGGCGGCGATATTCACGCGGCGCACTCTGATTTAGGTGGACTGAAAATCGCGCTACACTTGCGCTATGTTCCCCTTGTGTAGACGCTTATGAGCCTGGAAAACCACGACCCGCTGATTCTGGTGGTCGAAGATGAGCCGAAACTAGCGCAGCTGATGATCGATTATCTGCATGCCTCGAACTACCGTACCCATCACATCGCCGACGGCAACGCGGTGCTGGAATACGTGCGCCAGACGCCACCCGACCTGATGCTGCTGGATTTGATGCTGCCAGGCAACGACGGTTTAACGCTGTGCCGTGAAATCCGTCGTCATTCCGAACTGCCGATTATTATGGTCACCGCCCGTACCGAGGAGATCGATCGGCTGCTGGGGCTGGAGCTGGGCGCGGATGACTACATCTGTAAACCCTTCAGCCCGCGTGAAGTAGTGGCGCGAGTTAAAACGATTCTGCGCCGGGTAAAACGGTCGGCGGAAGAGCCGCAAAGCGCCTCGTTACTTCGCGTCGATGAGAGCCGCTTCTTCGCCAGCTGGCGAGACAAGCCGCTGGATCTCACGCCGGCGGAGTTCCGCCTGCTGAAAACGCTGTCGCTGGAGCCGGGCAAGGTCTTTTCACGCGAACAGCTGCTTAACCATCTCTATGATGACTACCGCGTGGTCACGGACCGCACCATCGACAGCCATATAAAGAACCTGCGGCGCAAGCTGGAGACTCTCGACAGCGAGCAACCTTTTATCCGCGCCGTCTACGGCATGGGCTATCGCTGGGAAGCCGATGCCTGTCATTTGATCTAGTTTGATCCCGATCAATTTACTTCCCTTTTCTCACTGCCTACAATTCCGCACCTTTTGCAGGGCTTCACTGCCCTGCACCTGCCGCCTGAGGCGACATGCTGACCTGACATCAGTGAGAAAATCATGAAACCCGAACTGCTTTCCCCCGCTGGCACCCTGAAGAACATGCGTTACGCGTTTGCTTATGGTGCCGATGCCGTCTATGCCGGCCAGCCGCGCTACAGCCTGCGGGTGCGCAACAACGAATTCACCCACGAAAACCTCGCACTGGGCATCAGTGAAGCGCACGCACTGGGTAAAAAATTCTACGTGGTGGTGAACATTGCGCCACACAACGCCAAGCTGAAAACCTTTATTCGTGACTTAGCGCCGGTAGTGGCGATGCAGCCCGACGCGCTGATCATGTCCGATCCCGGCCTGATCATGCTGGTGCGCGACGCTTTCCCGACGATGCCGGTTCATCTGTCGGTGCAGGCCAATGCGGTCAACTGGGCCACGGTAAAATTCTGGCAGCAGATGGGGCTGAGCCGGGTGATTCTGTCACGCGAGCTTTCGCTGGAGGAGATCGCCGAGATCCGCCAGCAGGTCCCGGAGATGGAGCTGGAAGTCTTTGTCCATGGCGCACTCTGCATGGCCTACTCCGGTCGCTGCCTGCTCTCCGGCTATATGAACAAACGCGATCCGAATCAGGGAACCTGCACCAACGCCTGCCGCTGGGAGTATAAAGTGGCGGAGGGTCAGCAGGATGAGGTGGGGAATATCGTCGGTATCCACCAGCCTGTCGCCGTACAGGATGTGACGCCAACGCTGGGCGTTGGTCAGCCCACCGACAAGGTGTTTCTGCTGGAAGAGAAGATGAAGCCCGGCGAGGTGATGAGCGCGTTCGAAGATGAGCACGGCACCTACATCATGAACTCGCGGGATCTGCGCGCGGTTGCGCACGTGGAGCGGCTCAGTGAGATGGGCGTTCATTCGCTGAAGATTGAGGGACGCACCAAGTCCTACTACTACTGCGCCCGCACCGCTCAGGTTTATCGCCGGGCGATTGATGATGCAGCTGCCGGTAAGCCGTTTGATCCCTCACTGCTGTTAACCCTGGAAGGCCTGGCACATCGTGGCTATACCGAAGGCTTCCTGCGCCGCCACACTCACGACAGCTACCAGAATTATCAGCAGGGCTTTTCGGTGTCCGACCGCCAGCAGTTTGTCGGCGAATTCACCGGCGAACGCCGGGGCGAATGGGCTGAAGTGGCGGTGAAGAATAAGTTTATGCTGCACGACAGCGTGGAGATCATGACGCCTCAGGGGAACCTGAATTGCCAGCTGGACGCGCTGCAGAATGCGCGCGGCGAACCCACTGAAGTTGCGCCGGGCGATGGCCATCGCGTCTGGCTGCGGGTGCCAGAGGAGGTGGATCTGCGTTTTGCACTGCTGCTGCGCAACTTCGATCATGGTGAAGATACCCGGGACCCTCATAATCGTTTACCAACGGAAACATTTTGAGGAAATCAGAACAGGATCACAGACCCCTGCGCAGCGCTGCTTTATAGTCCCGCCTGCTGCTAACGAGTAACAACAAACGGCAGATTTACCAGGAACCACCTCATTTACCCGCCCGGCTCCCCCGTGCGGGTTTTCTTTTTTCTCTCTTTCGCCAATAATTTACTGCTGGCAGCTGTGTTATAAATCCCTTCTTACTCTGTAGATCTTCAAGGAACGCAAAATGGATAATAAACCGCTTACGCTGCTCATCCTGAATGGGAAAGGCGCGGGTAATGATGATCTGCGCGAAGCTATTACGACCCTGCGTGAAGAAGGCTTCGACATTGCGGTGCGTGTCACATTTGAAAAAGGTGACGGCGATCGGTACGTCAAAGAGGCCATTGCGCTGCAGGCCGCGACCGTGGTGGCGGGTGGCGGCGATGGCACCATCAATGAAATTGCGACAGCGCTGGCTTCTTCTGAAGCGGATCATCGCCCGGTGCTGGGCATCCTGCCGCTGGGTACCGCTAACGATTTTGCCACCAGCGTCGGCATCCCGGAAGAGATGGAACCGGCACTGCGACTGGCGATTCAGGGCAAAGCCAGTGCCATCGATCTGGCCAGGGTAAACCAGAGCCACTACTTCATCAATATGGCGACCGGCGGGTTTGGCACCCGTATCACGACTGAAACCCCGGAAAAGCTGAAGTCGGCGCTGGGTGGCGTCTCCTACTTTATTCACGGCCTGATGCGCATGGATACGCTGAAACCGGATACCTGCGAGATCAGCGGCCCCGATTTCGCCTGGCAGGGTGATGCGCTGGTGATCGGTATTGGTAATGGTCGTCAGGCGGGCGGCGGTCAGCGGTTATGCCCTTCTGCCCTGATCAACGATGGCCGACTTGACGTCAGTGTTGTCACCGCGCAGGAGTTGCTGCCTACCCTGCTGCACTCGCTGACCGGCGACGATGACAATCCCGGCATCGTCACCACGCAACTGGAGTCACTGACGATCCGTTCGCCGCATGAGATGACCTTTAACCTCGATGGCGAGCCGCTTTCCGGGCGCGAATTCGTGATTGAGGTGATGGCGGGCGCGCTGAGCTGCCGCCTGCCGCCGCAGTGCGCGCTGCTTGCCTGAACCGACATCAGGGGCGAAAGCCCCTTTTTTCTTCTGCTACCATTAGCGCCCATTGTCTTCGTAACATTCCTCCTGCTGCCTCGCTTTATCACGCCTTAACGGGCGTTTTCAGGCAATGTAAACACTCTGTGATTCCGTTCACAACTCTGCCACCCTAACTTGTATGGTAGTATTAAAGAGCGTACTTTTTCATCATTGAACGCTGACTTAAGGCAACCAGGATGAAAATTGTTAAGGCAGAAGTATTTGTAACCTGCGCAGGCAGAAACTTTGTCACCGTAAAGATCACCACCGATCAGGGTCTGACCGGCATTGGCGACGCAACGCTGAATGGCCGTGAATTACCGGTCGCCTCCTACCTGAAAGATCACGTCTGCCCGCAGCTGATTGGCCGCGATGCGCATCAGATCGAAGACATCTGGCAATATTTCTACAAGGGCGCTTACTGGCGTCGTGGCCCGGTCACCATGTCCGCTATCTCGGCCGTCGATATGGCACTGTGGGATATCAAAGGCAAAGCCGCCAATATGCCGGTGTATCAGCTGCTGGGTGGTGCATCCCGTACCGGCGTGATGGTCTATTGCCACACCACCGGTCACTCCATTGATGAAGTGATGGATGACTACGCGAAGCACAAAGAGCTGGGCTTCAAAGCGATTCGCGCGCAGTGCGGCGTTCCGGGCATGAAAACCACTTACGGCATGGCGAAAGGTAAAGGTCTGGCCTATGAGCCTGCAACCAAAGGCAACTGGCCCGAAGAGCAGCTCTGGTCAACCGAGAAATACCTCGATTTCACCCCGAAACTGTTCGCCGCCATCCGTGACAAGTTTGGTTTCGACGAGCACTTGCTGCATGACATGCATCACCGCCTGACGCCGATTGAAGCGGCGCGTTTCGGCAAGAGCGTGGAAGATTATCGCCTGTTCTGGATGGAAGATCCTACGCCTGCTGAGAATCAGGAGTGCTTCCGCCTGATCCGCCAGCATACCGTTACGCCGATTGCCGTGGGTGAAGTGTTCAACAGCATCTGGGATTGTAAGCAGCTGATTGAAGAACAGCTGATCGACTACATCCGCACCACCATTACGCATGCGGGCGGCATCACCGGTATGCGGCGTATTGCTGATTTTGCATCGCTCTATCAGGTGCGCACCGGCTCGCACGGTCCTTCTGATCTCTCCCCTGTTTGCATGGCGGCTGCACTGCACTTTGACCTCTGGGTGCCGAACTTCGGTGTGCAGGAGTACATGGGCTTCTCTGAACAGATGATGGAGCTGTTTGATGCAAACTGGACCTTTGACCAGGGCTACATGCATCCAGGCGACAAACCCGGTCTCGGCATTGAATTCAACGAGAAACTGGCGTCGAAATATCCCTATGAACCTGCCTATCTCCCGGTCGCCCGTCTTGAAGATGGCACCCTGTGGAACTGGTAAGGAGAAGCTGATGAAAAGCGTTGTTATTGAACAGCCGGGTGAACTGGTGGTGGCTGAACGTCCGCTGCCACAACCTGCGGCGGGCGAAGTCCGGGTCAAAGTGGCTTATGCCAGTATCTGCGGCTCTGATGTGCATATCTGGCACGGTCATAACCCGTTCGCGAAATATCCACGGGTAATTGGTCACGAATTTTTCGGCGTTATTGACGCGGTGGGTGACGGTGTTGATCCGGCCCGGCTGGGCGACCGCGTGGCGGTGGATCCGGTGGTGAGCTGCGGCAGCTGCTATCCCTGCTCGGTAGGCCGTCCCAATGTCTGCACCACACTGCAGGTGATTGGCGTGCACCGTGATGGCGGCTTCAGCGAGTTTGCGCTGGCTCCGGCAAAAAATGCTTTTTCCCTGCCGGACAGCATCCCCGATCGGCTCGCCAGTCTGGTTGAGCCTTTCACGATCGCCGCCAATATCACCGCATTTCTCAAGCCGCAGCCAGACGATGTGGCGCTGATTTACGGTGCCGGTCCGATGGGGCTCACTGCGATTCAGGTGCTGAAGGGCGTCTATAAGGTTAAAAAGGTGATGGTGGTGGATCGCCTGCCGGAAAGGCTGGCACTTGCAGAGCAGAGCGGTGCCGATCAACTGTTCGATAACAGCGAAATCCCGCTGGCGGCACAGCTTGAGGGCGTGCAGCCTACGCTGATTATCGACGCGGCCTGCCATCCCACCATTCTGGCTGAAGCAGCTGCCCTCGCCTCACCGGCCGCGCGCATTGGCCTGCTGGGTTTCTCCGGCGAGCCGTGCAGCATTACTCAGCAGAGCCTGACCAGCAAGGAGCTGTCGCTGTTTACCTCACGTCTTAACAGCAATCGTTTCCCCCCAGGTGATCGAATGGATGGAAAAAGGGTTAATCCAGCCAGAGAAACTGGTCACGCACTACTTCCCGCTGCAGGAGATTGAGCGTGCGATGACCCTGTTTGAAAAAGATCCGCGCACCTGCTGCAAAGTCATACTTCAGATGGGTTAATTATCCGCTGAACACCAGGTCTCCTCAGCCGGTGCGTACCCGCCGGCATGACTATAAAGATAAAACAGATCACGGAGTTTGTATGTTCAAGAATCTGCGCTGGACCCTCGTTTTGCTGCTGTTCCTGGTTTACATGATTAACTACCTCGATCGTGTCGCCCTGTCGCTGACGGTGCCGCTGGTGGAAAAAGATCTGGCGATCAATGCTGAGCAGTTTGGCATGATCTTCGGCAGCTTTTTCTTTGGCTATGCCCTGTTTAACTTCCTTGGCGGCCTTGCCACTGACCGCTATGGCCCTAAAATCGTGCTGGCCGTGGCGGTAGGTGCCTGGTCCATTTTCTGCGGCATGACCGCACTGGCCACCGGCTTCTGGTCACTGCTGATCCTGCGTGTGCTGTTCGGCATGGCTGAAGGCCCGATCTGCTCCTCGGCCAACAAAGCGATTAACGGCTGGTTCCCGAAAAAACAGGCCGCGACGGCCATGGGCTTACTGAGTGCCGGATCACCTTTAGGTGGTGCGGTCGCTGGCCCGATCATTGGTTATCTGGCGCTCGCCTATGGCTGGCGTCCGGCGTTCGTGATTGTCTGCTGCATCGGTCTGGTGTGGATGGCGTTCTGGCTCTTCTTCGCCGCTGACAATCCGGCGAAGAGCAAGCGCGTCAGCGAAGAGGAACGTCTGCTGATTGATCGCCTGAAAGCAACGAACCCGAATGATGAAGTTGATCTGTCGGAAACGTCACATCCGTTTGGCTACTACCTGCGCCAGCCGATTATCCTGGTCACCGCTTTTGCCTTCTTCTGCTACAACTACATTCTGTTCTTCTTCCTGAGCTGGTTCCCGGCCTACCTGGTGCAGGCGCACGGCCTGGATATCAAATCAATGAGCATCACCACCATGATCCCGTGGATCGTCGGTTTCGTTGGCCTGGCGCTGGGTGGCTGGATCTCCGATAAGATCTTTAACATCACCGGCAAGCTGTTGTTGTCCCGCAAAATTGTGCTGGTGGTCTCACTGCTGGCCGCCGCAATTTGTGTGGCGCTGGCGGGTACGATAAAAGATGTGGTGCCTGCGGTAATTATGATGTCGGTGTCGATTTTCTTTCTCTACATCACCGGCGCAATCTACTGGGCGATTATTCAGGATGTGGTGCACAAGAGCCGTATCGGCAGCATCAGCGGCTTTATCCATCTGGTGGGTAGCCTCTCCGGCATCATCGGGCCCATCGTCACCGGGTTTATTGTTCATCACACCGGTAAATTCGATAGCGCCTTTATCCTGGCGGGCTGTGTTGCCGCGCTGGGTGCCTTCCTGGTGTTATTTGTGATTCGCAGTCCGAAAACTCAGGATAAACCGGTTTCGGTCTGAGTGTTGTTTCGCTAACAGATGTATGATTTCGGGGCGCTTTGCGCCCCGTTTGCCATAAGGATGGACTATGTTACAGATTGATCGCCTGCCCGCTGAGGTCAAGCGCCCCGCTTATGACCGCAGCCAGTTAAAAACCCGCATGGTACATATCGGTTTTGGTGCATTTCACCGCGCCCATCAGGCGCTCTGCAGCGATAAGCTGGCTGAACAGGGCAGCGACTGGGGTTATTGTGAAGTGAACCTCAACAGCGGCGCGTTGATTGAGGCCCTGCGAGAGCAGCAGCTGCTTTATACTCTCACCGAGATGGCCGATGATTCATTGCATACCCGGGTGATTGGCGTCATTACTCTGGCACTGCACGGCAAAAGTGACGGTATTGAGGCGGTGATCAATGCCATGAGCCAGCCTGAGGTGGCCATTGTCTCCATGACCGTCACCGAAAAAGGCTATTGCCACCAGCCTGCCAGTGGCAATTTAAATCCCGATCACCCTGATATCGTGCATGACCTGCAGAATCCGCATTCGCCGCGTTCGCTGCCCGGTCTGATTCTGGCCGCGATTCGCCGCCGACGTGATCAGGGCTTACCCGCCTTTAGCGTGATGTCCTGTGACAACATGCCGGAAAATGGTCACGTGACACGCAACGTTGTTGTGCAACTGGCACAGCATCAGGATCCGGCACTGGCAGACTATATTCAGCAACACATTACCTTCCCCTCCACCATGGTCGATCGTATCGTTCCGGCCATGACCGATGCAGCGTTTGCGGCACTAAGCGAGCGTCTGGGTTCCGATGACCCGGTTGCGGTTGAAGCGGAGCCCTTCTTTCAGTGGGTGATTGAAGATAACTTCGTCAATGGCCGTCCGGCGTGGGAAAAAGCGGGCGCAGAACTGGTCAGTGACGTTCTGCCCTATGAAGAGATGAAACTGCGCATGCTGAATGGCAGCCACTCTTTTCTGGCCTATCTCGGCTTCCTGGCCGGTTATGAGTACATCAGCGACTGCGTGGCCGATCCCCATTTCCGCGCCGCCGCCCGTTCACTGATGATTGATGAGCAGGCGCCGACGCTACGTACCCAGGGCGTGGATCTCAACGCCTACGCCGATTCGCTGATCGCCCGTTACGAAAACCGTGCCATTAAACATCGCACATATCAAATCGCCACTGACGGATCGCAAAAATTGCCACAACGCATGCTCGACAGTCTGCGCTGGCATCTGCAACGCGGCAGCCGCTGCGACCTGCTGCTGCTGGGCGTGGCGGGCTGGATGCGCTATGTCGGCGGCATCGATGAACAGGGTCAACCGATTGAGATCCGCGATCCGCTGAAAGCCACGCTGGCAGAGACGGTTGCCGGTAGCGAAGAAGGCGAAGCGCGTGTCCGTGCGCTATTGGGTCTGCGCGACATCTTTGGCGAAGATTTAGCGCAGAACGCCGATCTGGTGGCCCGACTGACGACGTATTACCAGCAGCTGACGACTCAGGGCGCGCGGGCGACGGTGCAACAGTGTATGAGCCAGGCATAACAGCCTGGTGACAAAGCGCTGGCGCAGATGCAGCGCGCTGATTAGACTGACACTTTCCCATCGCGCTGGCCCCGGCCAGCCGTAATATGGATATTGCTGCATGTCGATCGCCTATACCATTACTACCAGCGAACCGGTAAATCAGCAGATTTACCGGTATCTGCGCAAAGATATCGTCACCTGCGCAATTCAGCCGGGCTCGCTGCTCTCGGAAAAAGAGGTGTCCGCGCGCTTCAACGTCTCACGCCAGCCGGTGCGTGAAGCGTTCATCAAGCTGGCCGAAGCCGGACTGGTACAGGTATTGCCGCAGCGTGGCACTTTCGTGCGCAAAATCTCCGCTAAGCGGGTGGCGGATGGCCGCTTTATCCGGGAGGCAGTCGAGGTGTCGGTGGTTCGCCGTGCGGCACTGGAGATTGATGATCCGGCCCTGATGGCGCTGGAGCATAACCTGCAGCTGCAGCGCATGGCCGCTGAACGGCATGACAGCCAGGCTTTTCTCACTCTGGACGATGAGTTTCATCGCCTGATTGCTGAAAGCATTGACTGTAAGCTGGCCCGGGAAACGGTGGAGAACATCAAAGCGGCCATGGACCGGGTGCGGTTTCTGACGCTGAGTGAAGTCTCTCCACCGGACAAGCTGATTGAGCAGCATGAAGAGATTTTTGCCGCGCTGAAGCGTCATGACGCCGATGCAGCCGAAGCGGCGATGCGTCGTCATCTGCAGGAGATGATCTTCTCTATCACCCCGATTGCCGAGCGTAACAGCGCCTGGTTTGAAGCACCCTGAACCTGAAACCGCCCGCACCACCTGATTACCAGGTCGATGCGGGCCTTCGTCATTACCACCATTGATGAAAATGGTGAACCGGCCCGATACCCTTCCCGACCTCCAGCGAATCCGCCTGCAGCAGCGCCTGCTGTAACCAGTTTTTGGCTTCCCCAATCGTCTCTGCCCAGTCAGCATGACGTGGTCGCAACGCGGCTAAGGCTGCCGATAGCGTACAGCCGGTGCCGTGCGTATGACGGGTATTCACCCGCGGCGTACTGAATCGCTGCTCTGCTGAGTGCGTGATCAGCCAGTCCGGGCTCTCCGCCGCCGTAAGGTGACCGCCCTTCATCAGCACGGCCTGACAGCCCAGTGCCAGCAATTCCCGTCCCTGCTCGCGCATTTCCTCTTCATCTGCCGCAATGGAACAGTCCAGCAATGCCGCCGCTTCCGGCAGATTAGGCGTGATCAGCGAGACCTGCGGCAATAACAGCTCCCGAACACTGGCTACGGCGTCTGGCGAGAGCAGCGCATCACCACTTTTCGCGACCATGACCGTGTCCAGCACGATAAACGGGATATCCGCATTTCTCAGACGGGCCGCAACCTGCTCCACGATAGCCGTTTCTGACAGCATGCCAATTTTTGCGCTGTCGATACGCACATCACTGAGCACCGAATCGAGCTGGGCGGCCACAAAGTCAGGCGTAATGCGATAAACCGACTGCACGCCGCAGGTGTTCTGTGCCACCAGCGCGGTGATGACGCTGGTGCCATAGGCTCCCAGAGCGGAGAAGGTCTTGAGATCGGCCTGAATCCCTGCGCCGCCGCTGGGATCGGTACCCGCAATCGTCAGAGCGTTAATACGCTTCATGATTACCCTCCAGCGTCCAGAGTGCATCAATAAACGCTGTGGCAAAGCTGCCGGGGCCGGCAGCCTGCGCCGCCGCCTTTTCACCCGCCAGCGCCATCACCTGACAGGCGGCCGCGACATTCATCAGCCGATCGCCAGCCAGAGAGCTGAAACCCGCCACCACTGCCGAGAGGGCGCAGCCGGTCCCGACTACCCGTGTCATTAACGGGCTTCCACCGTGTACAGCAAGGAGTCGCTGACCATCGGTGGCGTAGTCCACTTCACCGGTGACGACCACCAGCGTGCTCCAGGTTTCCGCGAGCTGTTGGGCCGCATCGAGTGCGGCATCCGCCTGATGCAGCGTGTCAACACCGCGCCCGCCGCTGGCCTGTTGTGCCAGCGCCAGAATCTCTGACGCATTTCCCCGAATCACCGCCGGTTGCTGGTTTAACAACTGCTGGCAGAAGTCACTGCGCAGCGTCAGCGCGCCGACGGCAACCGGATCGAGTGTCCAGGGCGTGCCCGCCTGATTAGCCGCGGTGACGGCAGCCTGCATCGCCTGCTGGCGATCGCGGGTTAAGGTGCCCACGTTAATCAGCAGTGCATCGGCCATGCTACTGAACTGGGCAGCCTCAGCGGCATCGATCACCATCGCCGGTGAGGCATGGAGTGCCAGCAACACGTTGGCGGTGAAGTTCTGGACCACGTCATTGGTCATACAGTGCACCAGCGGTGACTGGCGGCGGAAAGCGTGCAGAATGGGCGCGAAGTGCGCGGCAGAAAGGTGTTGAGATTGATGTGTCATCGTAGCTCCCAACCGGCGAACAAGAAGGCGAATGCGGTCAGGCATCAGACTTCCCTACGCTGGCATTATCCAGTTCAGGTCAGCGGGTTTTTCTCAGCCCTTTCCGTGTGGAAAGCGGCACCCCGAGTCATCTTACGGCTTGCAGCATAGGCAAGCCGCGCAGCGAAAGCAAGCGACTCCCGCCTGGGAAATAATCAGAGCTGAAACAATTCACATGATCCCGATCAACGCCTGAGGGTGCAAAAAAAGGCTTAATGCTGCGGGTTAACGAGATACCTCTTTATAGGTAGCCCCGCTTATTACCCGGATAGGTAATATTTCCCGCAGTGACTCTGGTTATCCCATAATAATTAACCTGCTTGCAGCATCATCGTAAAAAAAACTTTATTTCATGGGGTTAGAAAACTCCTGAAGCGGAACTTCATACTATTCAGGATGTATGATGCGATTTTTAGCGCTTATTCCACACCGCCATCGATGGCAGGATATTAATATTGAACGCAGGGGTGCCGTGGCACCCAATGGCAGACAGTACCTCTCCACCTATATCTCCGCCCGTTGCACAGGCTGTGGCGAAATTATTCACCGGGTCTATTATCGCGACATCAGCGATCGGCAGGCGCGCCGCTGGTTAGGTTAGCGTCCCGGCAACGGTCATTCCGGACACAGTTCAGGTTAACAGTTAGTTAGCAATTTGTTAGTCTGGTAACTAATCATCGTCTGACCAGACTCTCTCTATGCCACTGCTGTTTGAAAGCTTAAGCCATCAAATTTACCTGTCAGCCCCGCTGTTTATCCTGATCCTGCTGGGGTACTGCCTGACGCGCCTCGGGAAATGGCCCGCCAGCATCAGCGAAGGGATGAACCGCTTTGTGTTTAACGTTGCCCTGCCCTGCATGCTGTTTCGGGTGATGAGCACCTTCTCGCAAAGTCCGCCGGTGGATGCGCGCCTGTTGCTGGCCTTTTTCGGCAGTTGCCTGCTGGTGTTTATCGTGGGACGACTGCTGGCAACAAGGCTGTTTAATCTGGATGGCGTAGCGGCGTCGGTTTTTGCGCTGGGCGGCATCTTTTCCAACAACGTCATGCTGGGGATCCCAGTGGCCACGGTACTGCTGGGGCCAGAAGCCCTGCCCCCGGTGGCGCTGGTGCTGGTGTTTAACAGCCTGATCCTCTGGACCTTACTGACCGTTTCGGTCGAGTGGGCAAAACAGGGCAGCTTCTCGCTGGAAGGACTCTGGCGCACCCTGCTCGGCGTGCTGAAGAATCCGCTGATCATCGGTATTCTCAGCGGTACAGCCTGGAGCTTTCTGCAACGTCCCTTGCCGCTGCTGGCCGCTGAACCGCTAAAGATGCTGGCCTCACTGGCTGCACCTCTGTCGCTGGTGACGCTGGGCATGAGCCTGGCACACTATCGGGTGCGGGATGGCTTAAAAGAGAGCTATACCATCTGCCTGCTGAAGCTGGTGCTGCAACCGATGACGGTATGGGCTATCGCGTGGCTGACCGATCTGCCGCCGCTGGAGAGTAAAGTGGTGGTGCTGCTGGGATCGATGGCAGTCGGGGTTAACGTCTATCTGATGTCGCAGAAGTTCAATGTCATTACCGGCCCGGCGGCGGCGAGCATGCTCTTTTCTACCGTGTTTGCGGCGGTGACGACGCCAATCTGGATGATGCTGATGACGCTGGCGGGCTATTAACAAAAAAAGCCCCTCAGCAGGCGTGCTGAAGGGCTATTGTCTGGCTAACTAAATGTTACTCAGCCGATTTGGTACGAATCAGATAGTCAAAAGCGCTCAGTGAGGCTTTAGCACCTTCGCCGCTGGCGATGATGATCTGCTTGTACGGTACGGTGGTGCAGTCGCCCGCGGCGAACACGCCTTTCAGGCTGGTTTCACATTTACCATCGATGATGATCTCACCCATTTTGTTGCGCTCAACCGCACCTTCCAGCCATGGGGTGTTTGGCAACAGACCGATCTGAACGAAGATACCGGAGAGCGGCAGCTCATGAGTGGTCTGCGTCGTGCGATCGATATAGTGCAGGCCGGTGACTTTGGTGCCGTCGCCTTTCACTTCGGTGGTCTGCGCGTTCAGGATCACATCCACGTTCTTCAGGCTGCGCAGTTTATCCTGCAGCACCTGATCGGCGCGCATCTCACCGGCAAACTCCAGCAGCGTAACGTGTTCAACGATACCGGCCAGGTCAATGGCCGCTTCCACGCCGGAGTTACCGCCGCCGATCACCGCCGTGCGTTTGCCTTTAAACAGCGGGCCATCGCAGTGTGGGCAGTAGGTCACGCCTTTGGTGCGATACTCTTCTTCACCCGGCACACCCATGTTACGCCAGCGTGCGCCGGTCGCCAGGATGATGCTGCGTGATTTCAATACTGCGCCGGAGGCGGTTTCGATGGCATGCATTCCGCCCTCTTTCGCTGCCGGGATCAGTTTGATGGCGCTCTGGCTTTCAATGACGTCTACGTTGTAATCATCCACGTGTGCGCGCAGTGAACCGGCCAGTTTTGCCCCTTCGGTTTTCGGTACGGAGATATAGTTTTCGATATCGACCGTGTCCAGCACCTGACCGCCAAAACGCTCACCCAGCAGGCCGGTACGGATACCTTTACGTGCTGAGTAGATGGCTGCCGCTGCGCCCGCCGGGCCGCTGCCGATAATCAGGACTTCATAGGCGTCACGCTTGTTCAGCTCTTCCGCTGCACGTTTGTCGGCATTGGTATCCACTTTGCTGACGATTTCCGCCAGGCTCATGCGACCCTGACCAAACTCTTTACCATTGAGGTAAACCGCTGGCACGCCCATCACGTTACGTTCCTGAATCTCGTTCTGGAACAGGCCACCGTCGATAGCGGTGTGGCTGATGCGCGGGTTAATCACCGCCATCAGGTTCAGCGCCTGTACGACGTCAGGGCAGTTATGGCATGAGAGTGAATAGTAGGTTTCGAAATGGAAGTCGCTGTCCAGCGCGGCAATCTGATCCAGCAGGCTTTGTGCTTCTTTCGACGGATGCCCACCGGTCTGTAACAGTGCCAGCACCAGTGAGGTAAATTCGTGACCCAGAGGTGAACCGGCAAAACGCGGGCCGCTGTTCGAACCTGGGTTGGTGATCAGAAATGAGGGCTTACGCACCTGACGATCGTTCTCTTCGCGGAAGCTGACTTTGTCAGACAAACCGGCGATATCAACCAACAGTTCACGGATCTCGGTTGATTTTGCACCTTCGTCCAGCGTGGCAATCAACTCAACAGGTTTGGTTAATTTCTCAAGGTAAGCCTTGAGCTGGGTTTTCAGATTTGTGTCGAGCATAGTGATATCCTGGTCAAAAAATCGGGTGCCGCAGCACCCGATTGGAGAATGGTCGAAAGGCCGAAGCGGAATTAGATTTTGCCAACCAGGTCCAGAGACGGAGCCAGTGTTGCATCACCTTCTTTCCATTTAGCCGGGCACACTTCACCTGGGTGAGAAGCCACGTACTGAGCCGCTTTCACTTTGCGCAGCAGGTCAGAGGCGTCACGGCCAATGCCTTCAGCAGTGATTTCGATTGCCTGGATAACGCCTTCCGGGTCAACGATAAAGGTACCACGGTCAGCCAGACCTTCGTCTTCGCGCATGATTTCGAAGTTACGGGTCAGCGCGCCAGTCGGGTCACCGATCATCGTGTACTGGATTTTCGCGATGGTGTCAGAAGAACCGTGCCAGGCTTTGTGGGTAAAGTGGGTATCGGTAGAAACGGAGTAGATATCTACGCCCAGTTTCTGGAACTCTTCGTAGTGATCAGCCACGTCGCCCAGCTCGGTCGGGCAGACGAAGGTGAAGTCAGCTGGATAGAAGAAGAACACACTCCATTTACCTTCAACGTCTTTCTCGGTTACGTCGATGAATTCGCCGTTTTTGAATGCTGCGTTTTTGAACGGCTTGATTTTGGTATTGATAATAGACATCTGGTGGCCTCCGTTAAAATATGTGATGCAGGTTACATAATTTCCGGGCCAACATCTAATATGCAGTCGTTATCAATTTGATTAACGAAAGCTATCAAACGCTAAGAGCCTGATGCTCTCTGGCCCGGCAGGCAGTGTACAGCGATTTACGTGACATTTAACCCGCTTTATCTTTTCCGCCCCTCTCCGCAAATCGCTGCTAGTTTTGTTAGACCGGATTAAAAGGGAGCTGACTTGTGGAGATTCGTCCGTTTACTGAAGCCGATCGTCCTTTTCTGCGTACGCTGTTTCTGGCGGCGCGTCGGCATAACTGGCGCTGGCTGGACGGCAGCGAGTGGCAGCTGGAAGATTTTGATGGGGTAATCCTGGGTGAAACCGTGCTGGTCGCGGAAGCTGACGGACAGCGGGTCGGATTTGCCGGCCTGCTGGAGAACGATAATTTCCTGCACAGCCTCTATGTCGATCCTGACTGGCAGGGGCGCGGCGTGGGCAGCGCTTTGCTTAAGGCGGCAGAGGCGCGCTTTACCTCAACCGGTGCGCTGAAGTGCCTGCAGAAGAATAAAGCGGCGCAGGCCTTTTACCTGAAACATGGCTGGAAGATGATTTCACAGGGCGAAGGCGAACATGGCGGCTACGTGTTAATGCACTACCCGCTGGCCTCGCAATATGCCAGCGGGTCGGGTCGGGCTTAAAGCGCGCGGAACGCGATATCGCCGGGGATGACTTCGCCCTGCCAGTAAAGCTGGGCAGCAACGCGTCCGGCCAGCTGGCGATAAAGCGCGGTAAACTCGCTATCGGGCCGGCGAATCACCGTCGGCTGACCTTCATCGAGATCTTCGCGCAGGTCAATGTGCAGCGGCAGCTGGGCCAGCAGTTGCGTCTGGTAATCCTCTACCAGTTTTTGTGCGCCGCCGGTGCCGAAAATCGGCTCATGGAAGCCACACTGACTGCAGACATGCAGGCTCATGTTTTCCACCACGCCAAGTACCGGCACATTGACCTTTTCAAACATCACCAGCCCTTTGCGGGCATCAATCAGGGCGATATCCTGCGGCGTGGTCACCACCAGCGCGCCCGTGACCGGTACGTTCTGCGCCAGCGTTAGCTGAATGTCACCGGTACCGGGTGGCATATCCAGCACCAGATAATCCAGCTCAGGCCACAGCGTCTCGTTCAGCAGCTGCATCAGCGCTTTGCTGGCCATCGGCCCGCGCCACACCATCGCATTGTCGTCCGTGACCAGATAACCAATAGAGTTGGTTGCCAGCCCGTGCGCCATGATCGGCGCCATGTGGGTGCCATCCGGCGAGGTAGGCCGTTGATCCTGGGTGCCAAGCATGTTCGGAACTGACGGGCCATAAATGTCGGCGTCAAGAATACCGACCCGCGCCCCCCTCTGCTGCCAGCGCCAGCGCCATGTTCACGGCGGTGCTGGATTTACCCACGCCGCCTTTGCCAGAGCTGACCGCAATAATATTTTTCACGCCGTTGACGCCCGGCTGGTTTTTCACCCGTTTCAGGGTGGCAATATCATGGCTGAGTCGCCAGTCGATGGCACCCGCGCCGGTCTGACGCAGCAGTTCGGCGCTGACCTGCTCTTTCAGGACGTCGAACCCGCTGGCCCAGGCAAACGGCATCAGCAGCTCCACATGCAGCGTACCGTCAAGCTGTGCCACGTGATGTAACGCCTTCAGGGCGGTGAGATTCTGCTTAAGGGTCGAATGCTCAAAGCTTCTCAATACGCCAGCCACGATGGCGCGCAGGCCTTCTGGCGTCTGCGGTTCCCGGGATTGTGCTGTCATCCCCTACTCCTTATTTCTGCTGTGCTTACGCTGTGTTTCAGCGATGTATTGTCAATGATATCAGATGCTCGTGGATCTGCGGTGACCGGAGGGGGTGAATCCCTTGTGTTTACGCAGGAGAAGCCTTCAGTTACCATCTAAGCCCGTTTTTTCAATCAACAGAAAGCTACGCAAACTATGACTCAAGTCGCTAAAAAAATTCTGGTAACGTGCGCACTGCCTTACGCGAACGGATCAATCCATCTCGGCCATATGCTCGAGCATATCCAGGCCGACATTTGGGTGCGTTATCAGCGAATGCGTGGCAATCAGGTTTATTTCATCTGCGCCGATGATGCGCACGGCACGCCTATCATGCTGAAAGCTCAGCAGTTAGGGATTGCACCGGAGCAGATGATTGCAGAAATGAAAAGCGAGCATGAAGCCGACTTTGCCGGTTTCAACGTCAGCTATGACAACTATCACTCGACCCACGGCGACGAAAACCGTGAGCTTTCTGCGCTGATTTATGGCCGTCTGAAAGAGAAAGGTTTTATTAAAAACCGCACCATCTCCCAGCTTTACGATCCGGAAAAAGGGATGTTCCTGCCGGACCGTTTTGTGAAAGGCACCTGCCCGAAATGTAAATCTGCCGATCAGTATGGCGATAACTGCGAAGTGTGTGGCGCGACCTACAGCCCGACCGAGTTGATCGAGCCAAAATCGGTGGTCTCTGGTGCGACACCGGTTCTGCGCGACTCTGAACACTTCTTCTTTGATCTGCCCTCGTTCAGCGCCATGCTGCAGGCCTGGACCCGCTCGGGTGCGCTGCAGGATCAGGTGGCGAACAAAATGCAGGAGTGGTTCGAATCGGGCCTGCAGCAGTGGGATATCTCCCGAGACGCGCCTTACTTCGGCTTTGAAATTCCGGACGCGCCAGGCAAATATTTTTATGTCTGGCTGGATGCGCCTATCGGCTACATGGGCTCGTTCAAGAACCTGTGCGACAAGCGCGGCGACATCGACTTCGACGAATTCTGGCGTAAAGACTCCACGACCGAGCTCTATCACTTCATCGGTAAAGATATCGTCTACTTCCACAGCCTGTTCTGGCCAGCGATGCTGGAAGGCAGTAACTTCCGCAAGCCGAACAACCTGTTTGTGCACGGCTATGTCACCGTCAACGGTGCCAAGATGTCGAAGTCGCGCGGCACCTTTATTAAAGCCAGCACCTGGTTGCAGCATCTGGATGCGGACAGCCTGCGTTACTACTACGCGGCGAAACTCTCTTCACGTATCGACGATATCGACCTGAATCTGGAAGATTTCGTCCAGCGCGTAAACGCCGACATCGTCAACAAAGTGGTTAACCTGGCGTCACGTAACGCGGGCTTTATCACCAAACGCTTTGACGGCAAACTGGCGGCTGAGCTGGCCGATCCGGCGCTCTATCAGACCTTTGTGGACGCGTCAGAGAAGATTGGTGAAGCCTGGGCCGGTCGTGAATACAGCCGGGCTATTCGTGAGATCATGGCGCTGGCTGACCTGGCGAACCGTTATGTCGATGAGCAGGCTCCGTGGGTGGTGGCGAAGCAGGAAGGCCGTGATGCCGATCTGCAGGCGATCTGCTCAATGGGCATTAACCTGTTCCGCATTCTGATGACCTGGCTGAAGCCGGTGCTGCCGTCACTGAGCGCCCGTGCAGAAGGCTTCCTGAACTGCGAACTGAGCTGGGATGCTATCGCGCAACCGCTGCTGGATCACCAGGTTGCGCCATTCAAAGCGCTCTACAGCCGCATTGAGATGGCAAAGGTTGAAGGACTGATTGAGGCCTCGAAAGAGGATGCCGCTGCCGCCAGTGCACCGGCCGCAAGCGGCCCGCTGGCAGATTCGCCGGTAGGTGACACCATCACCATCGACGATTTCGCCAAAGTTGATATGCGCGTGGCGCTGATTGAGCAGGCGGAACTGGTTGAGGGTTCGGACAAGCTGCTGCGCCTGCAGCTCGACCTGGGCGGTGAAAAGCGTCAGATCTTCTCGGGTATCCGCGCCGCCTATCCCGATCCCTCTGTGCTGGTCGGTAAAATGACCATTATCGTGGCCAACCTCGCGCCGCGTAAAATGCGCTTTGGTATCTCTGAAGGCATGGTGCTGTCAGCGGGTCCTGGCGGCAAAGATCTGTTTGTGCTGTCCGTTGACAGCGGTGCTGTACCGGGAATGCCCGTTAAGTAACACTCTGCATTCTGCGGCTTTAACCGCTTAGCGCAGTGCCGTTCTCAAACCCTTCGTGCCTCATCACGGGCGCGAAGGGCTATCACTCCTCGCTCTGAATGTGCACCGTGTCCATTCCACTCCTGCCCCTGAAAATCTGTATCTGCTACGGCCATACCGCTGCATAAATGTGATCGCTAGCACGCTAAGCGGTTAATGCGTATGATGAAGCTCAGTGAAAACAGGAGCCTGCCATGCTCACCGTGCTGTCTGTCTGCGGGCGCTATCTTCGCGCCTTTATCATCATTTATCTCTGCTTATACGCCGGAATCGGCATCGCCTCGCTGCTGCCCATCAAACTGCCTGGCAGCATCCTTGGGATGTTAATTCTGTTTGCCCTGCTCGCCTCGCAGATCCTGCCTGTCAGCTGGGTTAAACCGGGCTGCCATCTGCTGATTCGCTATATGGCGCTGCTATTTGTGCCAATCAGCGTCGGGGTAATGAGCTACACCGATATTCTGACCGCGCAGTTTGGCCCTATCGTGATCTCCTGCGTCGTCAGCACCTTCCTGGTTCTCTCTATTGTCGGCGTAAGCGCCCACCAGCTTCATAGTCGCCGTCCGGCCGGGGAGTCAGGCGATGAGTGAAATATGGTGGTCACTGCCACTGACGCTGGCGGCATTTTTTCTGGCGCGCAAACTGGCGATACGGCTGAAAATCTCGCTGCTTAATCCGCTGCTGGTCGCGATGGCGATTATTATCCCGATTCTGCTGCTGTTGCAGCTGCCCTATTCGCGCTATTTCGCGGGCAGTCAGATTCTTAATCAGCTGCTGCAACCGGCAGTTGTCGCGCTGGCACTGCCGCTGTATGAGCAGATGCACCAGATCCGAGCCCGCTGGAAATCGATTATTGGCGTCTGCTTTATCGGCAGTGTGACCGCCATGACCTCTGGCACCGCTATTGCTCTGTGGATGGGTGCCACGCCTGAAATCGCCGCTACCATTGTTCCTAAATCCGTTACCACGCCCATTGCGATGGCCGTCTCCGGTTCGCTGCACGGTATTCCCGCCATCAGCGCCATCTGCGTGCTGATTGCCGGGGTACTGGGGGCGGTGTTCGGACATACCGTGCTGAATCTGCTTGGCGTGAAATCTAAAGCAGCGCGCGGACTGGCGATAGGTAACGCGTCGCACGCCCTCGGCACAGCGCGCGCCGCTGAACTCGACTATCAGGAAGGGGCATTCAGCTCACTGGCGCTGGTGATCTGCGGCATCATCACCTCACTGCTGGCGCCGTTTATTTTTCCGCTGCTGCTGCACTGGTTTGGCTGAAAGTTTGCGAGAGATCTCGCAAAGTTGAAACATGCAACACAGGTTACATTGTCAGAGCGATGTGGATCACATATAAACCGGTGACTGGCACATCGCCCTGCTGAATCTAATGAGGCTCACATGCAATCCCGTTTCCTCTCTGCCTTTGAGGCATTGCCGTCAACGCTGCAAACCGCACTCGCTCCGCTGCTGGACGATCCTGGCTTTCAGGCGGTGCTGAGCGCCGACCAGGTCGCCTCACTGCAGCAACAGACACAGATGGATGCCGATGCTCTGGCGCTGGCGCTGCTGCCCCTGGCGGCGGCCTGTGCCGTTGCTACCGTGTCGCATTTTAACGTCGGGGCTATCGCCCGTGGCGTCAGCGGCAACTGGTACTTCGGGGCCAACATGGAATTTACCGGTACGCCGTTGCAGCAGACGGTTCACGCCGAGCAGAGCGCCATTACCCATGCGTGGCTGCGTGGCGAAAGCCAGCTTGAGACGATCACCGTTAACTACACGCCGTGCGGTCACTGCCGTCAGTTTATGAACGAGCTGAACAGCGGCACGAACATTCGTATCAGCCTGCCACAACGCGCGGTCAGCACCCTGGCCGATTATCTGCCGGATGCCTTTGGACCGCGCGATCTGGACATCACGACCTTCCTGATGGACAGCGTGGATCACGGCTATGTAGCCGAAGGCGATGAACTGGTGCAGGCCGCAGTTGCCGCTGCCAATGCCAGCCACGCGCCTTACAGCCAGTCACACGCCGGTGTTGCGCTGCTGACCGCAACCGGCACGATTGTCATCGGGCGCTATGCGGAAAATGCCGCCTTTAACCCGAGTTTTCCGCCCCTTCAGGCGGCGCTGGTCCTGCTCAACATGCAGGGTGGCGATGTTCGTCAGATAAAAAAAGCGGTATTAGCCGAAGTGGAAAATGCCACGCTAAGCCAGTTCGCCGCCACACAGGCGACGCTTGAGACATTTGGTTGCGGTGAGCTGCTGCAGGTGACGCTGTACAAAGCATAACCCGCTGTCAGAGAGGCCACAGTTTTGTGAGCTTTTATGAACAAACGCTGTACTTCTGCGGGAAATTTCATAGGATCTGGCGCCAGAATTCACGTGATTACAAATTACTCTGAATAATTCAGGTTGCAGGATAGCAGCACGGTCGTGAATGTTTTAGCAGCGGTTCCCCTGCCGCTGCCAGGCCTGCAGTCTGAGCTATAACGGGTAAGAAAACTGGCGCTACCTTTCCGGCGTGACGCCAGACAACACTGCAACCGGAGCATTACCGCATGGAACTCGACTACGAAAGTAAACGCCCGCTGTATATCCCTTATGCTGGCCCGATTTTGCTGGAATTTCCCCTGCTGAACAAAGGCAGCGCCTTTAGTATCGAAGAACGTAACGAATTCAACCTCAACGGTCTGCTGCCAGAAGCAGTGGAATCGATTGAAGAGCAGGCGCAGCGTGCCTGGCGTCAGTTCCAGGACTTCAAAAACAATAACGATAAGCATGTCTACCTGCGTAACATCCAGGACACCAACGAAACGCTGTTCTACCGCCTGCTGGATAACCATCTCGAAGAGATGATGCCCATCATCTACACCCCGACCGTCGGCGCAGCCTGCGAACACTTCTCTGAAATCTACCGTCGTGCGCGCGGCGTCTTCATCTCCTACCCTAACCGCGACCATATCGAAGATATGCTGCAAAACGCCACCAAGCAGAATGTGAAGGTGATCGTGGTGACTGATGGCGAGCGTATTCTGGGCCTCGGCGATCAGGGCATCGGTGGTATGGGTATCCCGATTGGTAAGCTTTCACTCTATACCGCCTGTGGCGGCATCAGTCCGGCTTACACCCTGCCGGTGGTGTTGGATGTTGGTACCAACAACCAGCAGTTGCTGAACGATCCGCTCTATATGGGCTGGCGTCATCCGCGCATCACCGGTGATGAGTATGATGCGTTCGTGAACGATTTTATTCAGGCCGTTAAACGCCGCTGGCCGAAAGTGCTGTTGCAGTTTGAAGATTTCGCCCAGAAGAATGCCATGCCGCTGCTGAACCGCTATCGCGATGAAGTCTGCTGCTTTAATGATGATATTCAGGGCACTGCCGCCGTAACCGTGGGTACGCTGATTGCCGCCAGCCGCGCCGCCGGCAGCCGCCTGTGCGAGCAGAAAGTGGTGTTCCTGGGCGCCGGTTCCGCAGGTTGTGGTATCGCTGAACAGATCATCGCACAGATGAAATCCGAAGGTCTGAGTGACGAGGAAGCGCGTGGCCGCGTAATGATGGTGGATCGCTTTGGTCTGCTCACTGACAAGCTGCCTAACCTGCTCGATTTCCAGAGCAAGCTGGTGCAGAAGAGCGAAAACCTGCAGCAGTGGGATGTCACCAATGATTCCATCTCGCTGCTGGACGTGGTGCGCAATGCGCAGCCCGATATTCTGATTGGTGTCTCTGGCCAGCCGGGCCTGTTCACCGAAGAGATCATCCGCGAGATGCACAAGCACTGTAAGCGCCCTATTGTGATGCCACTGTCGAACCCGACATCACGCGTGGAAGCGACGCCAGCCGATATCATCGCCTGGACTGACGGTGCCGCACTGGTCGCAACCGGCAGTCCGTTCTCGCCGGTGAGCTGGAACGGTAAAACCTATCCGATTGCGCAGTGCAACAACTCCTACATCTTCCCGGGCATTGGTCTGGGTGTGATTGCTTCGGGTGCCAGCCGCGTTACCGATACCATGCTGATGACCGCCAGCCGCGCGCTCGCTGACTGCTCTCCGCTGGTGAATGAAGGTGAAGGCCCGGTGCTGCCTGAGATTAAAGATATCCAGGGTGTATCGAAAATCATTGCGATGGAAGTGGGTAAAGCTGCTCAGCTGGCGGGTGTCGCCGTGGTGACCTCTGAAGATGTGTTGTCACAGGCTATCGCCAACAACTTCTGGCTGCCGCAGTACCGTCATTATCGTCGTACCTCGATTTAATCTTCAGACTGCCGGATTGCATCCGATCCGGCAGTGTTCAAAAAGAGCACAGCCAGCCGGCAGTAACTTGCTTCACAGTGATAGCTCAAGTAGCCTTGTCCCATCTCACTATTCTGACATCGAGTCTCCAGGCGCATGCTGAAACGCGTTTTCATTGGTCTGCTTTTCATCATCTTACTGATGATGGCAACGGCGCTCGGCCTTGATCGCTGGATCAGCTGGAAAACTGCGCCCTTTATCTACGAAAATGTCGCCTCTTTGCCACATCGTCAGGTCGGTGTGGTACTGGGTACGGCGAAATATTATCGCACCGGCGTCATCAATCAGTATTACCTCTATCGTATGCAGGGCGCGCTGAATGCCTACAACAGCGGCAAGGTCAATTATCTGCTGTTAAGCGGTGATAACGCGCTGCAAAGCTATAACGAGCCGATGACGATGCGCCGCGATCTCATCAAAGCCGGTGTCGATCCGGCTGATATCGTGCTCGATTACGCCGGCTTCCGTACACTGGATTCGATTGTGCGCACCCGCAAAGTGTTTGATACCAACGACTTCATTATTATCACGCAGCGTTTCCATTGTGAGCGTGCGCTGTTTATCGCCCTACAGCTGGGTATTCAGGCGCAGTGTTATGCGGTGCCCTCACCGAAGAACATGCTTAGCGTGCGCTTCCGTGAGGTAGGTGCCCGGCTGGGCGCGCTGGTGGACCTCTTCCTGCTTAAGCGCGAACCGCGCTTCCTGGGCCCACTGGTGCCGATCCCCGCCGTACGCGATGTCCCTGAAGATGCGCAGAGCTACCCGGCAGTGACGCCGGAGCAGCTGCTGGAGCTGGAACAGAAGCTGCGGAAATAGCTCACGCGCTGCGGCTTCTTTATGCTGGTTACTGCTGTGCCGAAGTCTGGCAGTAACGTGCAAGGCTCTAGGAGCTGACGGTAATATGCTGGCTCAGGGAGCATACGCCTTCTGCAAAGACGCAGGACCTCTATACCTGGCGGGCTCAGCGTGGGCGATTACGCACCTCATCCCTGAGGTGCGCCCGTAAACGGGCCAACGCGCTGCGTTGTTCAAAAACGCTCCCGGCATTTTGTCCATAGCCTGCGATGCTTTATTACTACGGGCATATGCTCCCATCGTTTTAGCTTTTGTCGCCGTCTGATGGTGAAGACCGGTCTGCTGAGAAGTTGAAGCGAGCTACATATGACAGCAATAAATCAGCTCAACGCGCAGGGAACAGGGTCAGAGGAGGAAAGCGTCCCACGCCAGGGATGGCGTGGGCCGAGCGTGTCATGGATGACGGCTTTTGCGACTTTCCGATCTGACCGTGTTCCCTACGCATACTCGATCTCACAGCAACGATTCCAGCACTCTCCGCTATAAAAAGCGTTCTGCGGAGGAATGACACAGGCAGATCATTTACTGGCCTTAGCGTCTTTCCGATCTGACCGTGTTCCCTTCGCATACTCGATCTCACAGCAACACCCACCACTTCCACATAATAAAAAAAGCGACCCGAAGGTCGCTTTGTGAGCACTGAAGAAGACTTACTTCTTACGTGAATATTTCAGGGAATCCAGCGCCACGGCGAAGATGATGATGCCGCCTTTAATGATGTACTGCCAGTAAGGGTTGACGCCGATATAGGTCAGACCGTAGTTGATAACGGTGAAGATCAACACACCGGTCACTACGCCCGCCACGCTACCCACACCACCGGCGAAGGAGACACCGCCGACCACACAGGCCGCAATCGCATCCAGCTCATACATAAAGCCGAGGTTGTTGGTGGCCGAACCGATACGACCCGCTTCCAGCATCCCGCCGAAGGCGTAGAACACACCTGACAGGGCATAAATCATGATCAGGTTCAGGTTGACGTTAACGCCTGAGACTTTCGCCGCTTCCGGGTTACCGCCGATAGCAAAAATGTTCTTGCCGAAACGGGTTTTATTCCACAGCACCCAGACGAAAATAATGGCAATCACGGCGTAGAAGGTGATGAACGAGAGCTTGAAATCACCAAAGCGTAAGAAGCCCTGGGTAAATTTCGAGAACCCTGTATCAAAACCGGCAATCGGTGATGCGCCAACAAAGTCGTAATAGAGTGAGTTGATACCGTAAACGATGATCATGGTGCCCAGCGTGGTGATAAATGGCGTTACCTTGAGGTAAGCAATAATCACACCGTTGACCAGACCAATCACGCCGCCGATGATGCACACGGTCAGGATTACCAGTGGAATCGGCACCGTATCCAGCGTCGGGAAGACCTTATTCGCGTTATCCATCGCCTGCAGCAGCGTCGCGGCGACAACCGCCGCCAGACCGACCTGACGTCCGGCTGACAGGTCAGTACCCTGCGTCACAATCAGACCCGCCACACCCAGTGCAATAATAATGCGCACCGAAGATTGGGTCAGAATATTACTCAGGTTCATTAAACTTAAAAATGAGGGGTCCTGGAAAATAATAATAGCCAGCAATACCAGCAGCACGACATAAATGCCGCCCTCTTTTAACCAGGTTAGCGCATTCTTTTTTTGTAGTCGCTTTCATGTTAACAGCCCTTGCTTCATTAAAGGTGTAATGACGCTAAACGCAATATTTCGTTCTGCGTGGTCGTTTTGGTATCAACTATGCCTGCTACCAGACCATTACTCATTACCAGAATACGATCGGTAATGCCTAACAGCTCCGGCATTTCGGATGAGATAATAATGATGCCCTTTTCTCTTTTCGCCAGCTCAGCAATTAACTGGTAAATTTCGAATTTTGCACCAACATCAATACCGCGAGTGGGTTCATCAAGCATCAGGATTTCAGGCTGGGTCAATAACCAGCGGCCAATAATCACTTTTTGCTGGTTACCGCCCGAAAGCGAACCAATCTGAGTATGGTGGCCTGGCGTTTTTACACGCATAGAATCGATCACCCATTGGGTATCACTCTTCATGCGTTTATTATCCAGCAGTCCCATACTGTTTTTATATTTTTTGATATTGGAAATAAGCGAGTTAAAACCAATGTCGAGGAAAGCATAAATACCGGTTGAGCGACGCTCTTCAGTCACCAGCGCAAAACCGTGGTTAATGGCTTCATTGGCGCTGTGATTATTAATCGGTTTGCCATGCAGTTTAATGGTGCCGCCCGATTTTTCGCGAATGCCAAACAGCGTTTCGACGATATCGGTACGTTTGGCGCCCACCAGCCCGGCAATGCCGAGTATCTCCCCTTTACGCAAATCAAATGAGATGTCGCGAATCGATGGCTGACGCAGTGACGTCAGATGACGCACCTCAAGAATCGTCTCGCCTGGCACGTTAGTACGGTCAGGGAAACGCTGGTTCAGTGAACGGCCAACCATCATGGAGATGATCTTATCCATATCCAGCCCTTCCAGCGGCTGAGAAGTGATCCACTGACCATCACGCAGGATAGTAATCTCATCACACAGCTGGAAAATCTCTTCCATTTTATGCGAAATATAAACAATGCCACAGCCGCGATCTTTCAGCTTACGAATAATCGTGAACAGGTGATTAACCTCTTTCTCGGTTAACGAGGAGGTCGGCTCATCCATAATCACAATTTTCGCATCGTAGGAGAACGCTTTGGCAATTTCAATCATCTGCATCTGCGATACAGAAAGATTGGCAACTTTGTCGCGCGGATCGATATCGATATCCAGCTCGTCAAAAATCGCTTTGGTATCCCGGTACATTTTATCCTGATCGACAAAGAAGCCTTTGCGCGGATAACGCCCAAGCCACATATTGTCCATCACGGTACGCTGCAGAACCAGGTTTAATTCCTGATGCACCATCGACACGCCATTTTCCAGCGCCTCTTTGGAACTTTTATAGTCGATCTCTTTACCCTGAAACAGGATACTGCCGGTATCTTTTTTTATAAATACCAAACAGGCATTTTAATAAGGTGGATTTCCCGGCACCGTTCTCGCCCATTAATGCATGAACAGAGTGAGGCCGCACTTTTAAATTCACATTATCTAACGCTTTAACGCCGGGAAATGATTTTGAGACATCCGTCATTTCCAGCAGATATTCTCGCTGCGCGGTCGTATTATCACTGGCCATATTTTACCTGGCTAAAAAACGGTGGTGACATAAAAAAAGGCGCGACAGCGGTCGCACCCGTAATCGATCTTATTTCACGAACTGAGACAGATTTTCTTTATCAACCGGCACGTAAGGAACGCGGACGATCTTATCAACCATCTTGAAGTTTGTTCCGTCGGTGGCAGCTTTGCCGTTAGCCAGATTGTTGGCAATATCCAGCGTTGCTTTCGCCTGGTTTTCCGCATCGTTCAGCACGGTACCGGCCAGCGCACCGGATTTCACCAGCGCCAGCGCTTCTGGCAGTGCATCGACGCCGAAGACCGGGATTGAGGTCATGTTGTGCGCTTTCAGCGCTTCAACCGCACCCATCGCCATCGCATCGTTGTTGGCAATCACAACTTCGATTTTTTTGGCATTCGGGCCTGACAGCCACGCATCCATCTTATCTTTGGCCTGCGCGGTATCCCACATTGCAGTATCCATCGCTAACTGCTGGGTTTTCAGACCATCTTTGTTCAGGGTATCGATCACATATTTGGTACGGGCTTCTGCATCAGGATGGCCCGGCTCGCCTTTCAGCAGCACGAACTGAATCTGACCATCTTTGTTCAGATCCCACGCTGGTGTGGCTTTCCAGTGCTTCTCAATCAGCTGACCCTGAATGATGCCTGACTCTTTAGAGTCGGTACCGACATAGTAAGCTTTGTCATAACCGGCCAGCACTTTGGCGTTAGGTTCTTTGTTGAAGAAGACCACCGGCACGTCGTTGGCACGCGCTTTGTCTACTACCACCGCAGCCGCAGCCGGGTCAACCAGGTTAATCGCCAGCGCTTTCACGCCTTTTGCCATCAGCACGTCAATCTGATCATTCTGTTTGGACTGGTCATTCTGTGAATCATTCATCAGCAACTGCACGCCACCGATCGCTTTCGCTTCTTTCTCGATGTCTTTGCGCACCATTGACATGAAGTTGTCATCATATTTGTAAATGGTCACGCCGATACGGGTGACAGCTGCGTGAGCGGTTGCACCAAACATCATGCTGGCAACCAGTGCTGTAAGCGTGAAAACCTTCTTATTCATGGTATCTCCGGTTTTATTATGCAGGGTCTTTTTAGCGCTACCGCGCCATACAGGCGGGAGAGCAATCGGTAAAACAGATCGGCGCGTTGGTTAACGTAATGAGGTTGTTAAGCCATTGAACACCGTCTAAAACCTGACTTCCCTGTGCCAGAATGCTTCCATGAAGAGGGTATAAACCCTTTAACCGGCTACTGAGACCACAACTGATGCCGTTACACTGGCGTTACATAATGTTTCAGTCCGGTAAGACGCTGCCATCATAGTGAGAGCAATGTTAATTAACTGTGAATGTAATCACAGATTGAAAACGGTTACATGGCTGAATCGCCTGAATTAGTGACGGACTCCACATTTTGCCGCTGCGCCACCGAATGACGCCGCACCAGCGTTGGCATAAAGATGTGCGTTGCCGTGTCATCCAGCAGTCCGGCTGCGCCCTGCAGTGCCAGTTCAGTGGCGATTTTTGCCATAGATACAATAGGATAGCGTACAGTGGTTAACTGTGGATCGGTGTAACGGGAAATGGGGATATCATCAAAGCCAATGACAGAAAAATGCTGTGGCACCTGGATGCCGTTGTCTTTCAGCGCAGTGAGTGCGCCAGCCGCCATGCCGTCGTTATAGGCAAACACCGCACTGAGATTGAGATTGCGTCCCAGCAGCTCCACCATCGCCGCTTCGCCGCCCTGCATATCGGGCTCTGCGCTGGCTATCCAGCTCTCCTGCGGCCGGATGCCCTGCTCTGCCATCGCCTGAATCCACCCTTCACGGCGCTGCGCCACATCTTCGATGGGATGGCTGGAACAAAGGTAGCCAATGCGGCTATGCCCCTGCTGTAGCAGGGTTCGTGAGGCCATCAACGCACCCGTGACGTTATCCAGACTGACACTGCGGTGTTCAAATCCGGGCACGATGCGGTTAATCACCACCATGCCCGGAACGTGGCGCATAAAATCCGCCAGTTCAGCGTCAGGCAGCGTTTTCGCGTGTACCACCAGGGCGCTGCAACGCTGACGAATCAGCACTTCAATGGCATGACGCTCTTTCTCTTCCTGATGCCAGGAGTTGCTGATTAACACATGTTTGTGCACGCGCTGCGCCACGGTATCCACCGCTTTAACCAGTGCACCGAAGAAGGGATCCGAAACATCCATCACCACCACGCCAATGGTGTCACTGACCTGCGTCGCCAGCGCCTGCGCATTGGCGTTGGGGCGATAGCCCAGCGCTTCCACCGCCTGTAACACGGCGTCGCGGGTGTCAGAGGTGACGGCGCTGCTCTGATTGAGGACGCGCGACACGGTCGCCACCGACACGCCAGCCTGACGGGCAACATCACGAATTGTTATCATGCAGCAGTTCCACAAAGGAAAAATAAGGCATCACGCCGGGTTGAACACCGGCGCTATTTTGTCAGGGGCAGGAGGCGTACAGCGTGAATTGCGTCACATCAATGAAAACGGTTACATACAATTCTGTAACCTTTGTGATGGCGGTCATTATCTGGCGTTGTCAGTGATGCGCGATTTACCGGCTGAGATCAGCGTGAGCCGCCGCCACAGCCACTCCAGCGGACCCTGTGCGAAGAAATGTAACCAGATGAGTGAAAACAGGATATTGATAAGCCAGACCGCAGGCACCATCAGCACCAGCTCCAGCCGGGTAAAGTGCATATAGAAGCCGAAGCGATAGAATAGCGTGGTGCAGATCAGCGACTGCAGCAGATAGTTGGTCAGCGCCATGCGGCCCACGCACTGAATGGCATAGCTGATGCGCCAGCGCGCTATCTGCGGCCAGTAAGCCAGACAGAGCGCGGCATAGCCCAGGCTAATCAGCGGGCTGGCGAGATCGCGCGGGGTTTGCAGATAAAAAGCGGTCCAGCGGAATTCCCAATGTAACAGCCATTGCGCTGCCACACCGGCCACCGCAATTAATAACCCCATCGTCAGCAGCAGCGCCGCCGCCTGACGGTAATGTTGCGCTGGAAATTCGCCGAGCAGCCAGCCACTGCGCAGCAGTGCGCCACCGATCATCATCAGGCCCGCCAGCTGCCAGCCATACTGTGCTGCCAGCGCCATCAGTCCTGACGAGAGATGATCCAGCCGGTTCTGTATCGCTTCCCAGCCGCCGGTCAGTTTCCAGTACTGTTCATATTGCAGATCGGCAGCACCTGGCAGCCAGGATCGGGTCGGTTCAGGATCGGAGATTGACCCAAACACCAGCAGAACGCCACAGCCCACCAGGTAGAGCAGAATGCCGGTATTCATCAGGCTGCGGGTGGAAGGGACATCGCGCACCACCCGCCAGACCACCAGCCCGATAATGCCGTAGTCCAGCAGGATATCGCCCTCCCAGAGAAAGACGCCGTGCAGAAAACCGATCAGCACCAGCAGTGAGAGCCGGGCAGTCAGCCAGCGACTGCCGCGTGGCAGCTGCATTTGCAGACCTGCGCCAAACAGCAGCGCAAACAGGGTGAGGAATTTGAGCTGGGCAAAGGCGTCAGAGATCGCCCATGTCCAGACATCGGACAGGCTGACGCTGCCCTGCCAGGCCGGATTAAGGTAGGCGGCAGAAGGCAGGCCGAAGCCGACAATATTGAGCAGCAGAATGCCGAGAATGGCACATCCACGAATGAAATCCAGCGCGTGATAGCGTTGCATGCGGCACCTGCACCATTGAGGCGGGCAACGTTATGCGCCCGCCGTAGACTCAACTATGGCGCACCGCGCGCAAAAATTCCTGGCGGGTATTCTGGCTGGACTTGAACAGGCCACCCAGAGAGGTCGTCGTGGTGGCGCTGGTGGCATCTTTTACGCCACGCGCTTTCACGCAGTAATGCACCGCATCAATAGAAACAGCCACATTGTTGGTGCCCAGCAGCGTCTGCAGTGCGACCAGAACCTGCTGCGTCAGACGCTCCTGCACCTGCGGGCGCTGGGCGAAGAACTGCACGATACGGTTGATTTTCGACAGGCCAATCACCTTTTCTTTGGGAATGTAGGCGACGGTCGCTTTGCCATCGATGATCACAAAGTGGTGTTCACAGGTGCTGGTCAGCGTGATATCACGCACGGTCACCATCTCATCAACCTTCATTTTATTCTCAATGACGGTGATTTTCGGGAAGTTGGCGTAGTCGAGACCGGAAAAGACTTCATCCACATACATTTTGGCGATGCGATGCGGCGTTTCCATCAGGCTGTCATCTTCAAGATCCAGATTCAGCAGCTGCATAATCTCGGTCATGTGCCCGGCAATCAGACTTTTACGTGTGTTGTCATCTATATCGCGCGTCGGTGCACGTAACGGCGTTTCCAGTCCACGCGCCAGCAGCGCTTCGTGAACCAGGGCAGCTTCCTGACTTAGGGTGCTCATCTTACTCTTCTCCGGCTGGTGTTGCGCCCGCCAGCTTTTGCCAGCGGGCCCTGTAATCAGGCGCGTATTGTGAAACTTTCTTTGCGGGGAATCCAGCAATCAATCAGATTGGTGATGAAAGCTTTTCACCCGGTTCGCCGCCACACCAGCAGGCCGGCCCAGACCAGGCTAACCCCGGCAACCCACAGGGCAGGCTCCAGCCGATGTAACAAGGCTGTGGAGAGAAAAGAGAGCAGCGGGCCGACCAGCTGCCCGATAGCATAGCCGGTGGTCAGCAGGCCAGCCATGTAGCGCAGATGATTGGGTGCCAGCTCACGGGCGCAGAGCAGCGACAGCTGCACCACGCTGAGGAAACCGCCCCCCCACCAGCAGCGCACCGGCCAGCAGGCCGCTAAAGCCTGGCAGCAGCGCCGCGGCAAATACGCCCAGCGCCTGCGCCCACAGCACCAATGCCAGGCGGACGTGGCTGTGCCCCCCAGCGTCGCGTCAGGATCCCCAGCAGGATGCCGATCATCGCCGCGCCGCCAAAAATCGGCCAGACAAACTGCGCGAAGATGCCGTCAGGAAACCGCGTGGCGGCCATCTGCGACAAAAAGGTGGCGGGCAGAATGTAGCCAAAGCCCGCCAGACTGTAACTCAGTACCAGCCGTTTAAGGTTGCGATCCAGCACCAGCGGCTCGGGTGCCTGATCCGGGCGATGCAGTTCGCCCCGACGCGGCAGATTACGGGTAATCAGCGCAATCAGCAGCAGCGCCAGCGCACCGTAAGCGGCCCAGGCCAGACCGGCAGAAACCTGCAATGTGTGCAGCGCTACCCCCAGCAGACCGCTGACAAAAATGCCGCAGCCTGGCCCGGCAAAAACGGCCGCTGACAGCCCTGCCCGGCCATGGCGATGCAGCTGTTCATTGCTCCAGGCCGCCACCAGCACCATCGCCCAGCCGCTGGCCCAGCCAATCAGAAAGCGGATTGCGCCGTGCAGCCACGGTCCGCTGGCGAATGCTGAGAGCAGGGTCAGGATCACCGCGCCCCATACGCCCGCCTGCAATCGCAGCTCAACCCGCCGGTGTGCGCGCATGGCATCAAATGAGCCACACAGATAGCCAAGATAGTTAAGTGCCGCGACCAGGCTGGCACTGGTGAGTGTCAGTTGGTGTGCCTGAATCATCAGCGGCACCTGGGGCGTAAAGGCAAACCGGCCAATGCCCATCGCGACAAATAAGGTTAAAAACGCGCTGAGCGCGACGCGTAACGCCATTGCTGAACTCCTGTTGTTCTGCCCTGAGATCTCTTCTGACTTGCTAACAGCATGCAGGATGATTAAACTCACGGAAAGTGAATAATTTTAACCAACTTGCTTACAGGAAGAGAAGATATGGATTTAGTTCAGCTGCGTATGTTCTGTTCCGTCGCCGAAACGGGTTCACTGGCGCGCGCAGCAGAACAGCTGCATCGCGTCCCCTCTAATCTCACCACGCGGCTGCGCCAGCTGGAAGAAGAATTAGGTGTGGATCTCTTTATTCGTGAGAAACAGCGCATTCGCCTGTCACCAATGGGCCATAATTTTCTGAATTATGCGCAGCGTATCCTGGCATTAAGTGAAGAAGCGATGAGCATGACCCGCACCGGTGAACCGGCGGGCAACTTTGCGCTGGGCTCAATGGAGAGCACCGCGGCGACGCGTCTGCCCGGCCTGCTCGCCGCCTATCACCAGCGCTTCCCCAAAGTGGCGCTGTCGCTGATTACCGGCACCTCGGGCGAAATCATCGATCGGGTGCGTGAAGGCACCCTGGCGGCCGCGCTGGTGGATGGCCCGGTCTCCCATGACGATCTCAATGGCTGCATCGCCTTTCGCGAAGAGATGATACTGATCACCGGGCTCGATCATGCGCCAATCGCCACCGCGCGCGACGTACAGGACGACACTCTGTTTGCCTTTCGCAACAGCTGCTCTTACCGGGTGAAGCTGGAGAGCTGGTATCGGGACAGCCAGACTGCGCCCAACAGTGTGATGGAGATTCAGTCCTATCACGCCATGCTGGCCTGCGTGGCAGGCGGTGCGGGCGTAGCGATGATTCCGGCCTCGGTGCTGAAGCAGATGGCGGATCGGTCACGGGTGCAGGCGCATACGTTACCTCCCGCTTATCGCGACACCGCCACCTGGTTGATGTGGCGACGCGACGCCTTTACGCCGAATGTTGAAGCACTGAAGTACCTGATTATTGAACAATTTGACGATCGTCCGCTCAACGATGAGCTGATTTACCCATTACAGGCGGCGGAGTAAGCGTTCCACGCTATGTTTAAGAGCCTGACCCACCAGGCTTTGAATCATCACGACCACCCGGCGCCACTGCGCGTCACAATCTGACTGGAAGAGGGATTGCATGAATATGATCAAAACCCGTGCCGCTGTTGCCTGGGCTGCTGGCGAACCGCTGAAAATCGAAGAAGTTGATTTAATGCCACCGCAGAAAGGTGAAGTGCTGGTGCGTATCGTCGCGACCGGCGTCTGTCATACCGACGCCTACACCCTGTCCGGCACCGACCCGGAAGGCGTTTTCCCGGCGATTCTTGGCCATGAAGGCGGCGGCATCGTCGAAGCCGTGGGCGAAGGCGTGACCAGCGTTGAAGTGGGTGACCACGTCATTCCGCTCTACACGCCGGAGTGTGGCAAATGTAAATATTGTCTTTCAGGCAAAACTAACCTCTGCCAGGCGATCCGTACCACTCAGGGTAAAGGCCTGATGCCGGATGGCACCACCCGCTTCTTTAAAGATGGCAAACCCATTTTCCACTATATGGGCACCTCAACCTTCTCTGAGTACACGGTAATCCCGGAGATCTCGCTGGCGAAAATCAGTAAAGAAGCGCCGCTGGAAGAGGTTTGTCTGCTGGGCTGTGGCGTGACCACTGGCATGGGCGCGGTGATGAACACTGCCAAAGTGAAAGAAGGCGACACCGTGGCGATTTTCGGTCTCGGCGGCATTGGCCTCTCTGCGGTCATCGGCGCGAAGATGGCGAAAGCGGGCCGCATCATTGCCATCGACCTTAACACCAGCAAATTCGATCTGGCACGCAAACTGGGTGCCACCGATCTGATCAACCCGAAAGATTACGACAAGCCGATTCAGGATGTGATCGTCGAGCTGACCGACGGCGGCGTGGATTTCTCGTTTGAATGTATTGGTAACGTCAACGTGATGCGTTCCGCGCTCGAGTGCTGTCATAAAGGCTGGGGCGAGTCCGTGATTATCGGCGTCGCCGGTGCCGGTGAAGAGATCTCCACCCGTCCGTTCCAGCTGGTGACCGGTCGCGTCTGGCGCGGTTCCGCGTTTGGCGGCGTCAAAGGCCGTTCGCAGCTGCCTGGCATTGTGCAGGATTACCTCGACGGTAAATTTGCGCTGAACGACTTCATCACTCACACCATGCCGCTGGAAGAGATCAACGACGCCTTTGATTTGATGCACGAAGGAAAATCGATTCGCTCGGTCGTGCACTTTAACAAGTAATCAGGAGGCGTTATGGCATCCACTCTGGAGCTACTGGAAGAACACCGTATTTTTGGCGGCTGGCAGCAGCGCTGGCGTCATCAGTCTGCGGTGCTGAATTGCCCGATGACCTTCAGCATCTATCTGCCTGGGCCGCACGGTGATGCGCCGCCGCCGGTGGTCTGGTTTCTGGCCGGGCTGACCTGCAACGATGAGAACTTCACCAGCAAAGCCGGCGCACAGCGGGTTGCAGCGGAACTGGGTCTGGTGCTGATTATGCCGGATACCAGCCCGCGCGGCGAAGGGGTTGCGAATGATGAAGGATACGATCTGGGTCAGGGCGCGGGATTTTATCTCAATGCCACCCAACAGCCCTGGGCCAGCCATTTCCGCATGTTCGATTATCTGAGCAACGAGTTACCCGCCCTGATTGCGGATAACTTCAAGGTCAGTGAACGTCAGTCGATTATGGGTCACTCGATGGGCGGACACGGCGCGCTGATGCTGGCGCTGCGTCTGGGTAACCGCTTTGCCTCGGCTTCCGCTTTTGCACCGATTGTGAATCCGATGCAGGTACCCTGGGGCCAGAAAGCGTTTCAGGCCTATCTGGGCGACGATCGTGCAACGTGGCGGGAATATGACAGCTGCCAGCTGATGGCGGAGGTGTCGCATCGGCTGCCAATGCTGATCGATCAGGGCGACAGCGATCAGTTCCTGGCCGATCAGCTGCAACCGGAGCGGTTACAAGAGGTCGCGAATGAGGTGGGTTTCCCGCTGACGCTGCGCATTCAGCCGGGTTATGACCATAGCTACTTCTTTATAGCCAGCTTTGTGGAAGATCATCTGCGCTTCCATGCGCAGCATCTGCTGGCGTAAACAATCAGGGCCGCAATCGCGGCCCTGAACTTTTATGCCTGCTCTGCTGGCTAACGCTCTGTCACAGAGCCAGCATACTGCCAGCCTGCCCTGTAAAAATTCCTTTCTCAGAACAGTGATGCTCAGCGCCCTACCGGACGCCTCCTCAATATCAGACCAGTGCCGGGCCGGTCAGCCCGTCGATCATCACCTGCGGGATACCACGCGAGCAGTGTTCGATACGACCATCGACGCCATACACCTTTGCCAGAGTGGCAGGCGTGATCACCTTATCCGGCTGCCCTTCCGCCACCAGCGCGCCCTGCTTCAGCATCAGCGCATGTTGCGCATGACGCAGTGCAATATTGATGTCATGCACCACTACCACCGTCACGATGTTACGCTGAGCGGTTTCGCGCCGCACCAGATCCATCACGTGAAACTGGTAGTTGAGATCCAGCGCGCTCAGCGGTTCATCCAGCAGCAGCAGCTTAGGGCGACGGATCAGTGACTGCGCCAGCCCGACCAGCTGTTTCTGTCCGCCGGAGAGCTGATCGAGATATCGCATCGCCAGATGGGCAATGCCCAGTTGTTCCAGCAGATGCATGATTTCCGCTTCGCTGCTGGCGCTGTGCAGACCACCGGAGGCACGCTGCGCCACGATGATCGACTCCAGCACATGCAGATGCACGCCCGCAGGCAGCGACTGCGGCAGATAAACCACGTTCTTCGCACGCCGGGCAAACGGCTGGGTCATGAGATCCTCACCGTTGAGCCACATTTCGCCCTGGCCTTTGTTCAGCCCGGCCAGTGCACGCAGCAGCGTCGATTTACCACAGCCATTCGGCCCCAGCAGCACGGTGATCTCGCCGCGCGGCAGCGGCGCGATATTAAGATTATCAATGACTTTATTTTTTGGGTACCCGGCACTGAAGCCGCGTAACGTCAGACCCTGTTCCATCATACCGTCCCCCCGATGACGCAGAATAATACTCAGGAAGAACGGCACGCCAATCAGTGAGGTGACAATGCCAACCGGGATGATTACACCGGGGAGCAGGTTTTTCGAGGCGACCGACGCCAGCGACAGCACCAGCGCGCCAACCAGCGCACTGGCGGGCAAATAGAAACGGTGATCTTCACCAAACATCATGCGGGCGATATGGGGAGCGACCAGCCCAATGAAACCGATCGGGCCGACAAACGCGACCGCCAGGGCAGAGAGGATGCTGATGCGCAGTAAGGTAGTCAGACGCAGACGACGCACATCAATGCCAAAGCTTACCGCGCGGTCTTCGCCCAGACGCAGCGCCGTCAGCTTCCAGCTGCTCATCATTGAAAACGGTACCAGAATGGCCAGCGCCACGCTCAGCACGCCCAGCTTTTCCCAGGAGGCGCGCGCCAGGCTGCCCATGGTCCAGAACACCAGGCCCTGCAGGGTATCTTCGCTGGCGATGAACTGCATCATGGATACCAGAGCGTTAAAGGTGAAGACCAGCGCGATACCGAACAGCACCACGCCCGCCGAAGAGACCTGAGTCCAGCGGGTCACGGCATCCAGCATCAGCGCGGCAAACAGGGCAAAGACAAAGGCATTGGCAGAAATTAACCACTGATCGGGAATGCCGGGAATACCCACGCCGAGGATGATGGCCAGCGCGGCACCAAACGCCGCCGCCGATGAGACACCGAGGGTAAACGGACTGGCCAGCGGGTTATTCAGGATGGTCTGCATTTCTGCGCCCGCCAGACCCAGCGACAGGCCCACTACCAGCGCCATCAGCGCATAGGGCAGACGAATGTCCCAGACAATGACGCGCGTGCCGGCATCGACGCTCTCGGGGCTGAGCAGCGTATTCCACAGCGTTTCAAGTGAGAGTCCCGCCGGACCCAGCGTGAAGTCGAGGATCAGCGAGGCGAGTATCGCCAGCAACAGCACGCCAATCCAGATTAAGCGGCGGCGCAGCACCTGATGATAGTTCTGCATGGTGTGGTGAAGCGTCTCTTCCCCCGCCAGCAGCGAAGTTTCGGTAGTCATGTTTGAACCCTGTGTGGCTATCACGTCAGAAAACGCAGCCACAATAGTGCAGGTGATAATAATTATCAATTCGAGAACATAAGCGAGACGTGAAAAAACAGTAAAAAACGGTGTTGCAGGCAGGAGAATGGCTCAGGGAGCCTGCGCCTTTCGCAAAGACGCAGAACCCGCCATCCCTGGCGGGTTTTGTGCGGGCGATTACGCAGAGTTAATCTTTGTGAACCGGGAACTCCATTTCGCTGTACTTCACGAAACGGCTACCGCGCGTCAGCTTGTAGCCGAACCAGATAATCAGGAACAGCGGAATGCCGATATAGGTTGCCGCCACGCCATACCAGTCGATGCTGTCGTTAAGGAATGCCTGGTAGTTCTGACCCAGCGTGATGATCAGGCAGAGCACAAAGGCGAAAATCGGACCCAGCGGGAAGAAGCCGGAACGGTAAGGCAGATCGTTCAGGTCACGTCCCTGGGCCACATAGCCCCGACGGAAGCGATAGTGACTGATGGCAATACCCAGCCAGGCAATAAACCCGGTCATGCCTGAGGTATTCAGCAGCCACAGATAGACTTCCTGATTACCAAATTTTGAGGTCAGGAAGCACAGTCCGGCCACCACGGTGGTGGCCCACAGGGCATTACGCGGCACGCCGCCCTTTGAGAGCTTCGCGAAAATCCGTGGCGCTTTACCTTCGCTGGCCAGGTTATAAAGCATACGCGTTGACGCATACATCCCGGAGTTACCCGCTGACAGCACAGCCGTCAGGATCACCGCATTCATGACGGCGGCGGCAGAGAGCAGACCGGCATTCTGGAACACCAGGGTGAACGGGCTGACGCTGATATCGTCGATATCATTGTGCAGCAACTGCGGATCGGTGTATGGCAGGATCAGGCTGATAATCAGGATAGCGAACACATAGAACAGCAGAATACGCCAGAAAATCTGCCGCACAGCGCGCGGAATATTTTTCGCCGGATCTTCAGATTCGCCCGCCGCGATACCGATCAGTTCGGTGCCCTGGAAGGAGAATCCCACAATCATCGCCACCCCGATCATGGCCGCAAAGCCGCCCGCAAACGGCGCGTCGCCCACCTGCCAGTTTTGCCAGCCCGCATGTTCAGCACCGCGCATAATGCCGGTGATCATCAGCACCCCAACGATGATAAAGATAATCACGGTGGCCACTTTAATCAGCGAGAACCAGTATTCCGCCTCGCCAAAGCCTTTGACCGAAATGTAGTTGAGCAGGAACATCAGCCCCAGGAACAGCGCGCTCCAGATCCAGCCAGGCGTGTCGGGGAACCAGTAGTTCATCACCAGCTGGGACGCTACCAGGTCAACCGCGATGGTCACCGCCCAGTTGTACCAGTAGTTCCAGCCGAGTGCGAAACCAAAGCCCTCTTCGACATATTTCGCGCCGTAGGTGGCGAAGGAACCCGATACCGGCATGAACGCAGCCAGTTCGCCGAGGCTGGTCATCAGGAAGTAGACCATCAGGCCGATGAGGATATAGGAGAGCAGTGCTCCGCCCGGGCCAGCCTGAGCGATGGTGGCACCGGAGGCGACAAACAGGCCGGTACCAATGGAGCCGCCGATGGCGATCATCGTCAGGTGACGGGCTTTTAACGCACGTCGTAATGCAGGTTGTTGTGTTGTATTTGAGTCATTATGCATGTGTTAACGCTACGCTGGGTAAAAATGAGGCGCGATTGTAGCAGCCAGATCGCCTCTGTATAGCGAATGCCAACCTGTTATTAGTTAACTTCATGATCGCGCCGGAATTATTAGTAATTACTCGCGACAATAGGAAAAAAACCGCGTCAGTGCTTTGGAAATATGCTTCTGCCGGTGATGGATGCGATAGAGCGTGCGGATAAGACGCGGCAGCGGAATCGTCAGTTCAACCAGCGTGCCCGCCTCCAGCAGATCGGCAATCACCCGGCGCGAAAGACAGCTGATGCCCATGCCGTGCCGCACCGCATGTTTAATCGCCTCGGAATTGCCCAGCTCCATGCCCAGCTGAAAACTCGGCAGATGCGACAGCAGCAGATAATCGACAATTTCACGGGTGCCGGAGCCGCGTTCGCGCAGGATCCACGGGGCGTCAGCCAGGGTTTGCAGCGTCACCGGCTGTTGCAGAATCGCCGCGTCTGGCGCGGCAAACACCACCAGCTCATCTTCGAGCCAGGGTTCACTGACCAGCTCGGTCATATGGCACGGCCCTTCAATTAATCCGACATCGACGCGGAAATCGGAAACCGCCTGAATCACATCCTGGCTGTTGCCGACACTCAGCTCCAGCGGCAGGCGGGGAAAATCGCGACGATAAGCGGCCATCATACCTGGCAGCAGATAGTTACCGATGGTGCTGCTGGCAAAGATGCGGATCGCGCCGTTATCCTCTTTAAACAGCTGCTCGATTTCGCCCGCCTGCTCCAGCAGCCCTACTGCACGGGGATAGAGCAGCCGTCCATGCTCATTCAGCACCAGCCGTTTGCCGACGCGGTCAAACAGTTGCACTCCGAGCTGGCTCTCCAGATCGGCCAGCGCTGCACTCACCGCCGACTGCGACAGCGCCAGCAGTTGCGAAGCCTGAGTGGTGGAGCCGCTCTTAAGCACTTCGGTGAAAACTTCAATTTGCCGCAGTGTAATGTGCATCGTTGCCTCTTAACTCAGTGACTGCCTGACCAGGTAAATGATTAATGCCAGCCAGATCAGCCCTATCGCCACCAGCCAGCCTGCAATCTTTTTGCCACGCGAACGTTGAGACTGCGCCCGCTCGCTGCTGCTGATGCGCACCTCTCGCGGCAGTAAACGCAGCAGCACCATGACGCCCGTCGGAATAATCACCGCGTCATCCAGCAGACCGACAAAGGGGATCACATCAGGAATGATATCGATCGGGCTGATGCCATAGGCGACCAGCCCCAGCATCCCCAGCTTGTTCCACCAGGGTGTGCGGGGATCACGGAAGGCAAACCCCAGCACAAACACATCTCTTTTGATCAGCGTCGCCCAGCGGCGCAGACGCGAAACTATCATGATTGCTGCCTTATCGTTTATTCTGGTTAATTATAAATATATTATCAATTTCACTTTTAAGCCAGTCGCCGTCATGATCGGGTCTCAACCAGGAGGAGTGAGCATCATGACTGAACTGAGCATCGCTAAACCGCATCATCCCGTTCCGCTCTGGATCCCGGGTCTGCTGCTGACCGCCGTGATTGCCGGGGCAGCCAGCTGGCTGGCGCAGCAGCCGATGATTGCCGCGCTGGGGCTGGGTTCACTGACTCTGGCGATTATGCTGGGCATCCTGGTCGGTAACAGCATCTATTCGCCGCTGGCGTCACGCTGCGACAACGGCGTGCTGCTGGCTAAGCAGAAACTGCTGCGGCTGGGGATCATCCTGTTTGGCTTTCGCATCACTTTACAACAAATTGCTGACGTCGGTTTCAGCGGCATCCTGATTGATGCGCTGACCCTGACCAGCACCTTCCTGATAACCTGCCTGCTGGGCATGCGGCTGCTGAAGCTGGATCGCGATACCGTCTGGCTGATTGGTGCGGGCAGCAGTATCTGCGGTGCTGCGGCTGTACTGGCGACCGAGCCGGTAGTGAAAGCCGCGCCGTCGAAAGTTGCGGTGGCTATCGCGACCGTGGTGCTGTTCGGCACGCTGGCGATCTTTATCTATCCGCTGCTGTGGCCGCTGGCGCATGAGCTGTTCCCGGATCTCAGTGCATCGCAGTTTGGTGTTTTTACCGGCTCAACCATCCATGAAGTGGCGCAGGTGGTGGCCGCCGGACACAGCATCAGCCCGGAAGCCGAGAACAGCGCGGTCATTGCCAAAATGCTGCGGGTAATGATGCTGGCTCCCTTTCTGCTCTGCCTGAGCGCCGTGATACGCGGCAAACGTCAAGGAAGCAACGCGCGTCAGGCTGTGACATTTCCCTGGTTCGCCCTGCTGTTTATTGCCGTCGCACTGTTTAACTCGCTGCAGCTGCTGCCTGCCGCGGTGGTGGCGACGCTGAATCAGCTGGCGGGTCTGCTGCTGGCGATGGCGATGGCGGCGCTGGGATTGACCACCCGTTTCGGGGCATTGCGTGAGGCAGGCGTTAAACCGCTGCTGCTGGGTGCGCTGGTGTTTGTCTGGTTAATCGCGGGCGGCGGTGCAATCAATCTGCTGGTGCAACATTTCATGGGCTAGCGGCATCGGGTATCATGCCGTCTCATCCGTGCACAGCCCCAGGAGAAAGGCATGAAATATATTGGCGCACACGTGAGTGCGGCAGGTGGCGTGGATCAGGCAGTGATCCGCGCCCATGAAATAGAAGCCACCGCCTTCGCGCTCTTTACTAAAAATCAACGTCAGTGGAAGGCCGCCCCGCTCTCGACTGAGGTGATTGATGCTTTTCGCGCCGCCTGCGAGACGTACAAATTCGGTCCGCAGCAAATCCTGCCGCACGACAGTTTCCTGATAAACCTGGGTCATCCGGTTGAAGAGGCGCTGGAGAAATCCCGCGCCGCTTTTATTGATGAGCTGCGACGTGCCGACCAGCTGGGCCTGACTTTGCTGAACTTCCATCCGGGCAGCCATCTGCATCAGATTGATGAGGAGGCCTGTCTGAAGCGGATTGCGGAGTCGATCAACATCGCTCTCGACCAGAGCCAGAACGTCACCGCCGTCATTGAGAATACCGCCGGTCAGGGCAGTAATCTGGGTTTCCGCTTCGAGCATCTCGCCACCATTATTGAGCATGTTGAAGATAAATCGCGTGTCGGCGTCTGTATTGATACCTGCCATGCGTTTGCCGGTGGTTATGATCTGCGTACCGAAGCGAATTGCGAAGCGACCTTCGCCGAATTTGAGCGCATTGTCGGCTTTAACTATCTGCGCGGCATGCACCTTAACGATGCCAAAAGCGCCTTCGACAGTCGCGTTGACCGCCATCACAGCCTGGGTGAAGGCAATATCGGCAAAACAGCGTTTAGCTGGCTGATGAAAGATCCGCGGTTTGATGGCATCCCGTTGATTCTGGAAACCATTAATCCCGATATCTGGAAAGATGAGATTGCCTGGCTGAAAGCCGAACAGCAGGGATAGAAAAGGGAGCCAGCTGGCTTAATGCTGGTCAGTTAAGATTAGATTTGTAAAGGCTGTCACGGTCAAACGTGGCAGCTTTTTTTGTCAGTGCGAGCGAGCCGCAGTGCGGGCCAGTGCACCTCTGCTGCTGCCGGGCCGTCCTCGCGCCGCTCACGCGGTACCTTCGGCTTTGACGTCGTGCCGACGAACCGTTCGGGGATCGGCCCTCCCTGGCCGGCCCCGACCTGTCCACGCTTCCCGGCGTGGACTTCTGGCCCACCGTCACGCCTCAGCGCTGCGGATAGCCCTTTCAGCAGCAGAGGCGCTCAGGCCTCCACTCTCGTGCCCTTTTTAACAGTACGCACCAGAAGCTTCAGAGCAGGCTGATGCCGGGCAGGGGCAGGCAATCCGCAGCGCTGAACAGAATGAGTCTGCCAGGAGAGCCCGCAGGACGCGGGCGAAAGGCGGGGCGGCACAGGATGTGCCATCCCCGGCGGTCCGTCAGGCAGGCGAATGAAGTGAAGGAACCGCGCAGCGGCGCGAGGACCGCCAGCCCCTGAGCGGCACCAGACTGCGTTATCACCTGTCGCTTAACTGGCTGGCATGGCTCCCTTTTCGTTTAGAGAGAACACTGGCTCAGGGAGCATACGCCTTCCGTAAAGACGCAAAAAAAACGCCATCCCTGGCAGGCGCAGCGCGGGCGATTACGCACCTCATCCCTGAGGTGCGCCCGCAGCCGGGCCAACGCTTTGCGTTGTTCAAAAACGCTCCCGGCTTTTTGTCCATGGCCCGCGATGCTTTACTCCAGTCGTATGCTCCCGTCGCTTTGGCTTCGGGAACCGTCTGTAAAAGCAAACAGGGAGCCATCCGGCTCCCTGTTATTTTCACTTCAGCAGATTATGCACTTCTGCACATCAGGCTTTCGCCAGCTGCTCTTCCGGACGTTTCAGTACCGCATAGCTCAGACCCGCAATCGCAGTACCGATGATGATCGCCATCAGATAGCCGATAACCGGGGTAATCGCGCCAGGGATCAGCAGTACGAACAGTCCACCGTGCGGAGCCATCAGTTTTGCGCCAATCGCCATGGAGATCGCGCCGGTGGTTGCACCGCCAACGATACAGCAAGGCAGAACGCGCATCGGGTCACGGGCAGCGAACGGAATCGCGCCTTCAGAGATAAAGCAGAGACCCAGAACCAGTGCCGCTTTACCGCCTTCCTGCTGACCTTTATTGAATTTACGACGGGCAACCAGCGTCGCCAGCCCCATCGCCAGCGGTGGCACCATACCGGCTGCCATAATGGCAGCCATTGGCGCATAGGTCTGCGAACTCAGTAACCCGACGCCAAACGCGTAAGCCACTTTGTTTACCGGACCGCCCATATCGGTACACATCATGCCGCCCAGAATGGCACCCAGCAGGACCGCATTCGCCGTTCCCATGTTGGCCAGCCAGTGCGTCAGGCCGTTCATGATGCCAGCAACCGGTTTACCCACTACGTAGATCATCAGCAGACCGGTGATCAGACTGGCGAACAGGGGAATAATCAGTATCGGTTTCAGCGCTTCCATACTCTGCGGCAGTTTAACTTTGCCGCTGATCAGCTTCGCCGCATAACCGGCAATAAAGCCCGCGATAATTCCGCCTAAGAAACCTGCGTTAATGCTGGTGGCGATCATACCGCCAATCAGACCCGGCGTCAGACCCGGACGATCAGCGATGGAGAAGGCGATAAAGCCCGCCAGCACCGGCACCATCAGGGCAAAGGCGCTGCCACCACCAATTTGCATCAGCGCCGCAGCCAGCGTGCCCTGCTCTTTAAACGCCGTGATACCAAAGGCAAACGACAGCGCGATGCTCAGACCACCTGCGACCACCATCGGCAGCATGTAAGAAACACCGGTCAGCAGGTGACGATAAGCCCCTGCTCCGCCTTTCTTCTCTTCTTCACTGCTATTGTTCTGTCCGCCAGCCGCCGCTTTATACGGCTTCGCTTCTGCTACCGCTTTATCCAGCTCCTGCGCGGTTTTCTTCAGCGCCAGACCGGTTGAGGTACGGTACATCGGCTTACCGGCAAATTTCGCCAGGTCGACTTCGATATCAGCTGCGACGATCACCAGATCGGCGGCAGCGACTTCTTCCGGAGTGATCGCATTACCGGCTCCCACTGAACCACGGGTTTCAACTTTCACCCACCAGCCGCGACGGGTCGCTTCAGCCTGAATGGCCTCGGCAGCCATAAAGGTATGCGCCACGCCGGTCGGACAGGCGGTCACCGCGACGACGCGTTTCTGTGCACCAGCCTGAGCCGGTGCAGCAGGTGCGCCTGCTGCAGGTGTTGCTACCGCAGCCGGTGTCTGCCAGGTTTTCGCTTCTGCTTTCGCGCGGTTCAGGAAGGTTTCTGGCTCACGTACTGCCAGCTGGATATCGCCCAGCCAGACCGCTTTGCCGTTCAGCGCCGCATCGTCCGGCACGTTTTTGCCCAGCACAATCGCCAGCTCAGCGTCGGCAGGATTATCAGTCAGGGTCAGGCCCGCCGCAGCGGCGGCGGCGGCCAGACGTTGTTGCGCCATATATGCGGAAGCCAGTCCCAGCGTAGGGTCTTTAATCAGCAGCGTTTTCATTATCGCTCTCCTGCTGTCAGTTAACGGGTTGTAAGTCGACGCGCGCCATCATTGCGGCCAACTGAGTACGATCGGAAACGCCAACATTGCTCTGGCTGACGGCCATCGCCGCCACAGCAGTCGCAAGACGCAGCGTGTGTTCGCTGGATTCGCGCATCAGCAGGCCATAAATCAGGCCGCCAACCATTGAGTCGCCTGCACCCACGGTGCTGACCACTTCGCACACCGGCGGTTTAGCGATCCATTCGCCAGAAGCGTTGACCCACAGAGCGCCTTCTGCGCCCAGCGAAATCACCACATGGGCGATACCCTGCTCGCGCAGTTCGTGCGCAGCGCCAATCACATCCTGCAGGGTTGGCAGTTTGCGACCGGCCCAGATTTCCAGCTCACGGCGGTTAGGTTTAACCAGCCACGGTGCCGCCTTCAGTCCTGCCACCAGCGCCTCGCGGCTGCTGTCAAAGATGATGCATGGGCAGTGGGTGCGAAGTTCGGTCATCCAGCGGGTAAAGGCATTGTGGTCGACGCCCTCAGGCAGGCTACCGCTGACGCAGACCATATCGAACTGGCCCAGCCAGGTCAGAGAATCGGTAGTAAATCGATCCCAGTCCTGCGCCGTCACCTGAAAACCGGAGAAATTCAGATCGGTGACGTCACCGGTCTGTTCAGTGAGTTTAACGTTGATACGGGTACGGCCAGGCACGACATGGAAACGGTTGGCTATGCCCAGCTCACTGAACAACTGCTGGAAACCGTCCTGATTCTCTTTCCCCATGAAGCCACCGACGGTGACATCGATACCCAGATCCTTAAGTACTTTGGCTACGTTGATGCCCTTGCCCGCAGCATGCAGCCCGGTGGTTTTCACCAGGTTAACTTCGCCACGTTCAATTTCAGGGGTATATCCCACCAGGTCATACGCCGGGTTCAGCGTAATGGTGGCGACGCGTCTGCTCATGATGCCCCCCTCACCCAGACCACTGGTGATCGCTTCTTCAATCGCATTCAGTGCCTGCTGTGCATCTTCACCGCTGGCGGTAAAGCGCAGGCGATGACCTTTCTTCACGCCCAGCGCAACCACTTTCATCAGGCTGCGGCCATTAGCGGGTTTGCCGCTGCCGTCGAGATTGGTCACGGTGATGTCGCTGTTGAACTGCTTGATCACGCTGACCAGCGCCGTGCCTGGACGGGCATGCAGGCCGTGTTCGTTGCGAATGGTAAATTCAGCCGTCAGCACGTCAGCCTGCTCATCGACTTCGCTGGTGAGCAGTGCGTATACGCCTGCAGCATCCGCTTTCAACAGACGATCCGCTTTGCCCTGCTGCAGCAAGGCGCTGAGGTAACCCAGCACTTCCAGCGGACGTTCATCGGTCGCCGAAACGCTGATTAACATCGCAGCCGATTCGCCCTGATGGTCGAAGGCATGTTCAGCGCGGCTGATAGCCACGCCGCTGCGCAGGTTGCCGAGGCTGCTGTCGCTGAGCCAGATGCCCTGACCCAGATTCAGCGGAGGCGTTGAAACCACGTCTGCGACGTAGCTGGCATCCACCACACCAGCGGACTGCAGCCGACCGGCGTTCATCGCCTGTAAGGTGATCAGATCGCTGGCAGCCACGTTGAGCGTGATTAATGAGGTGTCGAAGCTGAATTCAGCGGCTTGTTTCTCGCCCATCAGCAACGCACGAAGATCTTCAGCAGAGGCGGTTTTTAGCTGTTCTGCAATGGTGTCATCGCTCAGCACATGGGTCAGCTGACGCAGCAGCGCCAGATGTTCATCCGACTTAGCGGCAATCCCGATGGCAACATAGGCTGTCTGATCGTCACCCCAGGCAATGCCCTGCGGAAACTGGAAAACCTGAACGCCGGTTTTCAGCACCAGATCGCGGGTATCGGTGGTGCCATGAGGGATTGCGATGCCGTTGCCAAGAAAGGTTGAGGTCTGCTGTTCGCGCGCCAGCATGCCGTTGACGTACCCTTCGGTCACATTGCCCGCCGCGGTTAACGCGGCAGCAACCTGACGAATGGCCTCTTCTTTATTCTGGGCGCTGGCTCCGGTATGGATGGCCTGCAATTCGAGCTGGAACATAATTCTCCTCGCTTGCTGAGATTGAATCGTTTCAGCCAGTGGGAAAGTTTTTACGCCATGCTGTGGAAAACAGGTGGCGCAGTAACCGCTGAAACGTTTCAGGGATTGTGGTACAGCCGCTTTCACCAGGCAAGAAAATGCGCAAACGGCGTAGCAGATTTTTGACGTTACGCACATTTCGGGCAGGTTTAAGGGATTAGCGGGCGAACAGGCTGACGCTGCTGCTGTAAGGTAAGAATGGGTGGACCGAAAACTTCAGCAGCGTCAGCGCCTCAGGGCGCGGTATCCGCTTCGGTTTACAGCAGATACGTTTGCAATTGGTGGATGCATTCTGCGCACGTCTTAATGCTGTGCTTTCATGGGATCGCGCAGCGGTAGTTGCAACTACTGAAATCAAAGCGGCGCTGGTGGCTGCCGGAACGCCCATTGGTCCCAACGACACCGCGATTGCCGGGCATGCCATTGCGGCCAGGGCTATTCTGGTGACCAATAACACACGCGAGTTTGAACGGGTACCCGGATTGCAGCTAGAAGAGTGGGACAGCTAACCGCTGACGCTGGATTAAATCTGAGCGGTGGGAGGGTTCTCAGGCACGTGTGCTGGCTTCAAGCTCAATCAGGTAGGTCATGGCTGAGGTACGGTCTGTAAGACACATATCAACTGAAGGTTGCAGACTTCCGCATACTTTCGGCCTTAAATCTGAACCGAAAATCATGCACAAATTTTCATCCGATAACTGAATGCATCGGACATTCGCGGGTTTACCCTGCGGCATTCCGGGGATGGGGCTGGAGATTGACGGCGCGATGCAGCAGGCTCCACAATCAATACGACACTGCATTAACACCTCTCACGCGACCTTCAGTATACAACAGACAGTAACAGAATCTCAGAGGGAGCGACACCACACCCTTCAGCTCTTAACTTCCTGCTTAAATCGTTCACTGTCACCCATGCCAGAAATCGGTGAAGAGATAGAGGGCGCTGTACAACAGGCACCGCCCTGGCTACGGCATTGCATGCTGTGCCCCGGCAGAGAAAGTCGCGGCGACAATAGAAGTCCGGGGCGGCAATTGCCATGAAAGCCGCGGCCTGAGACAAAATTTCACGCCGGTGATATTGCCAGTTTTCATCGGCGCGAGTAACGTTGCGCGCACTTCACTCTCAAGATAGCGAGAACAGCAATGCCAAAAGCCAATGAAATCAAAAAAAGGGATGGCCGTCACGCACAACGGTAAACTGCTGCTGGTTAAAGATATTGATGTCCAGAGCCCCAGCGCACGCGGTGCCGCCACCCTGTATAAAATGCGCTTTACCGATGTCCGCACCGGTTTAAAAGTGGAAGAGCGCTTTAAAGGCGACGAGATTATTGATGCGATTTCGCTCAGCCGTCGCAGCGTGACCTTCTCTTATATAGATGGTGACGAATATATTTTTATGGATGATGAGGATTACACCCCCTACTCCTTTAAACAGGAGCAGATTGAAGAAGAGCTGCTGTTTATCCCTGAAGGCGGTATCCCTGGCATTCACGTGCTGACGATGGAAGGTCAGGTGCTGGCGCTGGAACTGCCACAAACCGTGGATATGGAGATTGTTGATACCTCACCAGGCATTAAAGGTGCTTCCGCCAGCGCCCGCACCAAACCCGCCGGTATGAGTACAGGCCTCTCGATTCAGGTACCGGAATACCTCAGCAACGGTGACCGCATCCGCATCCACATTGCTGAACGCCGCTATATGGGCCGTGCAGACTAAATAAGAAGCCTGCTGCCGATCGTGATAGTGTTATATTATTACATTATCACGTTATTCCCCGGCAGGAGTCACTCCCATGACACGCGTTAATCTGATTACCGGTTTTTTGGGCAGCGGCAAAACCACGCTGCTCTGCCATCTGCTGGCTGCCAGGCCGTCCGGGGAAAACTGGGCGGTGCTGGTAAATGAATTTGGCGAGATCGGGATCGACGGCACCCTGCTGGCCGATCGCGGTGCCACGCTGAAAGAGATCCCCGGCGGCTGCCTGTGCTGTGTTAATGGCCTGCCGATGCAGGTCGGGCTGAATATGCTGCTGAAGAGTAAACCCGATCGGCTGCTGATCGAGCCAACCGGCCTGGGCCATCCTCGTCAGGTGCTGGAGATGTTGAGTGCGCCCGTCTATCAGTCGTGGCTGCAACTGAATGCCACACTGACGCTGCTGGATGCGCGTCAGCTGGCCAATCCTCGTATCGTTGCCAATGAAAACTTCCGCGATCAGCTGGCTGCCGCCGACCTTATTATCGCTAATAAGCGCGACTGCTGGGATCAGGCGGATCGTCAGCGCCTGGCTGACTGGCAGCAGCAGATGCAGCCTGCGCGCCCTCTGATAGAGACCGAATTTGGTCAGGTCCCCCCTTTCCCTGCTGGATACACCCCGGCAGCCGCGCGAGCTTCCCGTGCCACAGCATCATCATTCGTCGGGTCCCACCAGCGGTCTGGCGGCGTTGCGACTGAATGGCGAGGCGCGCTGGCGTCGGGCGCTGAACCACGACCAGGACTATAACGCCTGCGGCTGGCTGTTTGATGGTGATACGCTGTTCGACAGCGGCACACTGCTGGAATGGGTTCGGCAGGCGCCGGTAGATCGCGTTAAAGGAGTGATGCGCACGAAAGAAGGCGCTCTGCGTATCAATCGCCAGGCAAATGAGCTGCAGAGTGAAACACTCCCCTCACCGCCATCCGATAGCCGCATTGAGATCATTCATTCTCAACAGGCTGACTGGAATCGACTACAATCGGCATTGTTGAAGTGCCGTTTACGCTGACAGAGGTATTGTCGGCGGTTATTTTTAATAATAATGAGTTTAACTATGCGCGTAACTCGCCTTATTACTATCCTGCTGCTTAATGCACTGGGCGTGGTGCTATTTCTGTCATGGTATCTGCCCCCGGAACATGGCTTCTGGTTCGGCGTCGATAAATCTATTTTCTTTGGCTTCAATAGCCAGATGGTGACCCATCCGCTGTTCGCGCTGATCGTCGCTATCACGAATTACCGTGGTTTTGATGCGGTGTCATTGCTGGCGATGGGTCTGCTTTACCTGTCGATCTGGCGGCGTGAAACGCCACAGGCGCAGCGCCGGATGCTGGCAATCGGCATCACCATGCTGCTGACCGCCGTCGTTCTCAATCAGTTGGGCCATTTATTGCCGGTTAAACACTCCAGTCCGACACTGTTCTTCGAGAACGTGCATCGCGTCAGTGAACTGACCGGTATTCCCGCAAAAGATGCTTCAAAAGATAGCTTCCCCGGCGACCACGGTATGATGCTGATCATTTTCGCCTGCTTTATCTGGCGTTATTTTGGTTTCAGCCGCTTTTTAATTGCCACGGCTATTGTGGTGATATTTTCACTGCCACGCATCATGGCCGGTGCGCACTGGTTTACCGATGTTGCCGTCGGTTCAATGTCGGTGGTATTAGTGGGTCTGAGCTGGTGGCTATTAACGCCAGCCAGTGACGTATTGGTTAACTGGTTTTATCGCAAATTGCCGGGTAAATATAAGCCCGTGACGTAAATGTTAAGCGCGGACGATTTAAACCCCTGGTTTGAACCGCCCGCGCTTATAAAAAACACCCCACCACTATTAGCCTGCTAATTAAATTCACGAAAAGAAAAGGTTATGACCCTGCTGGCAGGTTAAATAGTCGCCAATATCCTCTGTCAATAAAGAAAACTCTAAAAATAGCGGCTATGCCCCGAATTAGCCCCCCTTTAACTCCCTGTTCTCACCATCATTTGACCACAATTGTAGCTAAAGTAGTCAGTGTGTTACGGTTTGATTTCACATCAAAAAAACCTATATGAAATTGATTAAAAGCACTCGCCACGGCGTCTGTAATCAGTTAACCTCAGTCGCAGTGAGGCAAAAGCGGCAGAAAATTCGGATTTTTTACCGTTAAAATGTGTCCATTAACACATTTTAGTAATTAAGGATTTGTCTTAGTCTGTTTCGCTTATTAATCTCCCTGTTTTGTCATCTGGCTGGCGACAATCTTGTCGTAAGGAAATCGAAGGAAAACCCGAATAATGGTCAAGTCTCAACCAATACTGAGATATATCTTGCGGATCGTGCCCGCAGTGGCGCTGGCAACACTCCTCTCAGCTTGTAGCAGTACCCATAGCAGTCAAAACGCGAATAACGAGAATCATGAAGTTAACAACCACAATGGTTTTTTACTTCAGGCGTCTCAGGATGAGTTTGAAGAAATGGTGCGTAATGTCGACGTTAAGTCGCGCATCATGGAACAATACGCCGTCTGGAAAGGTGTGCGCTATCGCCTCGGTGGCGATACCAAACGCGGGATCGATTGTTCCGCCTTTGTACAACGCACCTTCCGCGATCAGTTTGGCTTAGAATTACCGCGTTCTACCTCGCAGCAGCAGGACACCGGTAAAGAGATTACCCGCAGTAAACTGCGTCCCGGCGATCTTGTGATGTTCCGTGCAGGCTCTACGGGCCGTCACGTTGGCATCTATCTTGGCAACGATAACTTCGTTCATGCCTCGACCAGCAGTGGCGTGATGATCTCCAGTCTGAATGATGATTACTGGAAAAAGCGCTACCGTGAAGGACGCCGTGTATTAAGTCGTAACCCGACCTGATAACCACTTTCGATCTTCTCTCAGCCAGAGAACATGAAACGCTGCTTATGCAGCGTTTTTTTTCGCCTTTAATCATTTTTACCAGCAGTTATATAAGATAAAAGCATTCTGACTCAGATTAATAGCAAGACATTTCCCGCCGTCTCGTTATATTCTCGGTCGCTTAAACCGAAGCCGTCGTGCGCAATAACATAATAATAATTTGATTAGGGGAAGCTCCTCATGCCACTGTCGGGGGCGCTACGGCGCCATGCCACCTATCCTCGCCGTATCGCATGGAGTAGTGCGATGGCTGGCGGCTTATTCTTTCTGTTATTTGCTGCACTCTCGCTTCACCAGACCTGGCAGAAGCGCGAACGACAGCATCAGCAACTGCTGGAGAACAGCCGCACGGCATTGCAGCAAACGCTCTCCAGCCTGATTAACAGTACTCTTAGTCCCCTGCTTCCGTTTACCCACACTGCCTGCAATACCATCAATCGTGAACTCACCTCACGCGCCGCCTTTGCCGGAAATCTTCGTGCCATCCTGCTGGTTAAAGAAGGTAATGCCTTTTGCTCCTCGGCCACCGGCAGTTTTAATTTGCCGCTCAATGTAATTGCGCCCCTGAGTGATATTTCGCGTGATATCGATCTGCAGCTGATGCCGGGCACGCCGTTGCAGCCCAATAAACCGGCGCTGGCGTTGTGGATCAAAAATCCCGGCAGCCTGCAGTCAGGCGTTTTCGCGACGCTGAATATTACCCTGGCACCCTATCAGCTGCTGGCGTCCGGGCATCCGGAAATCACCGGTATGGCACTGGTGGCACAACGCAGTGCCTTAACCAGCTGGCAATCCGTCGTCATGCAGAATAAAAACCTGCCGACGCCGCTGCACCGGCAGGCGCTGACAGGCTATCCGCTGCAGTTTGTGTTGTACGGTTCCACTCTGACGTTCAGCGATTATCAGAATATCCTGCTGAGCGGCCTGCTACTGTCGCTGCTGGTTTCAGGCGCTTGCTGGCTGCTGTTGTCGGTTTATCAGCGCCCTGGTAAAGAGCTGATTCGGGGCATGAAGCGCGGTGAATTTCACGTCGAATATCAGCCGCTGGTCACCTCCCATGATGGTCAGCCGTATGGGATGGAAGCGTTACTGCGCTGGACCCACCCGACGAAAGGCCCGATTCCGCCCGATGTGTTTATTCACTATGCCGAGGCGCAGAACCTGATTATTCCCCTGACCCGACATCTGTTTCAGCTGGTTTCCCGTGATGCCCACCTGCTGTGTCATACCATTCCCCGTCATGCCTGCCTCAGCCTCAACATTTCGCCCCTGCATCTGGCTGACAGCGGTTTCCGTCAGGATGTGCTGCGCTGGCTTGATACTATGCCTGCGGACCACTTTACTTACGTGTTTGAGATCACCGAGCGAGCCATGGTGCGTGACGAAAACGTTGGAGAACTGTTTGACTGGCTGCATCAGCAGCAGATCCATATCGCCATTGATGATTTCGGTACCGGTCACAGCGCGCTGATCTATCTGGAACGTTATGACTTTGATTATCTGAAAATTGATCGCGGCTTTGTTCAGAGCATCGGTACGGATAGCCTGACCTCGCCGGTGCTCGATACCGTGCTGCAGCTGGCGAAGAAGCTGAACCTGAAAAGTGTGGCCGAAGGGGTAGAAACCGGCGAGCAGGCTGCCTGGCTGATTAACCGCGGTGTGACCCATCTGCAGGGTTACATCTTTAGCCGTCCGCTGCGGCCGGAAACGCTGATAGACTATTTCCGGCGTCATAACGCCTGACACTACCTGGCCCAATCGCGCCAGACATCTGACAGGAGAGTGCATGCTGTTTCGTTCCGGACTTCTGCTGCTGTGCAGCCTGCTCAGCGCCCCGCTGCTGGCGGCCTCTGTCCAGCAAAGCTACGCGTTCACCCAGGCCGGTGAAGCGAAATATCCGCCCGGCTTCAGCCATTACGACTACGCCGATCCCCGCGCACTCAAAGGCGGCAGCATCACCATGGCGGTAGTGGGCACTTACGACAACTTCAACCGCTACGCTTCTCGCGGTAATCCGGGCATTAACACCGGCACGCTTTATGATGGGCTTTACACCAGCTCAGACGATGAACCTGGCAGTTATTATCCGCTGATTGCCGAGTCAGCGCGCTACGCCAGCGATTTTACGTGGATTGAGATCCGCCTTAATCCCCGCGCCCGTTTTCAGAATGGCACACCCATCACCGCCCGCGACGTGGCGTTCACCTATCAGAAATTCATGACCGAGGGCGTGCCTCAATTTCGCGTCGCCTACCGTGGCGTGACCGTTAAAGCGCTGAACGATCTCACTGTGCGCATCGAGGCACAGAAGCCGGATAAAGATCTGCTGCTTGGCTTACTGACGCTGCCGGTTATCGCAGAGTCGTTCTGGCGCGATAAGAAGTTTAATGAGCCGTTAAGCGAGCCACCCTTGTCGAGCGGACCCTATCGCATCACTCGCTGGAAGCTGGGACAGTTTATTGAGTTCAGCCGGGTAAAAGATTACTGGGCCGCTGATCTGCCGGTCAATCGCGGACGCTTTAATTTTGATCGAATGCGCTATGACTACTATCTGGATGACAATGTGGCATTTGAAGCCTTCAAGGCGGGTGCTTACGATCTGCGTGAAGAGACATCGGCAAAGAAATGGGCTACCCAGTATCGCGGCCGCAATTTTGACGATGGCAGCATCGTCAAAGAGACCACGCCTAACGATGCCGCTATCGATACCCGCTGGCTGGCATTCAACAATGAAAAAACGCTGTTCCGGGATCGCCGCGTGCGTCAGGCGCTGTCACTGGTGTTCGATTTCGAGTGGATGAACAAAGCGCTCTATTACGGTGCCTGGCAGCGCGCCAGCAGCTATTTCCAGAACACGGCGTATGCGGCCAGCGGCGTGCCGGATGCACAGCAGCAGGCCCTGCTTGAACCGTGGCGCGCGCAACTGCCACCTGAGCTGTTCAGCCAGCCTTATCAGCCACACAAAACCGACGGCAGCGGCTATGACCGCGGCAGCCTGTTAAAAGCGTCTGACCTGCTGAAACAGGCGGGCTGGCAGATAAAAAATCGCCGTCTGGTCAATGATAAAACCGGTCAGCCGTTTACCATAGAACTCCTGCTGCGCGGTGGCACCAATACCGACTGGGCGTTACCGTTCCAGCACAATCTTTCCCGGCTTGGCATTACGCTGAACCTGCGGCAGATCGACAACTCGCAGTATCTGCGGCGCTGGCGCGAAGGCGACTATGACATGATTGCCACGGTCTATGGGGCGATGCCGATCCCAACCTCCAGCCTGCAGATCCTGTGGCAGTCTGACTTTATCGCCTCGTCGTGGAATACCGCGCGGGTCAAAGAGCCTGTAGTCGATCATTTCGTGAAACAGATTGTGGTGCATCAGGGTGATCCCGCCGCGCTGCGGCCGCTGGCCCAGGCGCTGGACCGGGTGCTGCTGTGGAATGCGTATATGATTCCGATGTGGTACAACGCAGAGCAGCGGCTGGCGTACTGGGATAAGTTTTCTCACCCTGCCCGCAAGCCAGCCTACAGCGTCGGACTGGAAAACTGGTGGTACGACACAAACAAAGCCGGACGCCTGCCGGCCAGCAAACGCTAAGGAGATCACCGTTGGCCGCTTACTTTCTGCGCAGATTGCTGCTGATCATCCCGACGTTATGGGCGATCATCACGCTTAATTTTTTTATCGTGCAAATCGCGCCCGGCGGACCGGTCGATCAGGCGCTGGCTAACATTCAGTTTGGTCAGACAACCGGTCTGCCCGGAAGTGGCGCAGACAGCGCCGGTTCACGCGCCAGCATCAGTCATCTCAATCCGGCCGATAATCAGTACCGGGGCGCACGCGGGCTGGATCCCGAAGTGATTGCCGAGATTAAACAGCGTTATGGTTTCGATAAACCTCTCTGGCAGCGTTACGGCGAGATGCTGTGGAATTATCTGCGTCTGGATTTTGGCGACAGCCTGTTTCGCAGTGCCTCGGTGATCGGGCTGATCAAAGAGAGCCTGCCGGTTTCGATCAGTCTGGGATTATGGAGCACACTGATCATCTACCTGGTGTCGATCCCGCTGGGGATCCGCAAAGCGGTGCGCAATGGCAGCGCTTTCGATGTCTGGAGCAGCGCTTTTATTATCATTGGCTACTCCATCCCGGCTTTTCTGTTTGGCATTATGTTAATCGTGCTGTTTGCGGGTGGCAGCTATCTGGACTGGTTTCCGCTGCGCGGGCTCACCTCTGCGCAGCACGACACACTGCCCTGGTATGGCAAAGTGCTGGACTACTTCTGGCATATTGCCCTGCCGGTGCTGGCGACAGTGATCGGCGGCTTCGCCACGCTGACCATGCTGACGAAAAACGCGTTTCTGGATGAGATCCGCAAGCTCTATGTGGTGACTGCGCGCGCCAAAGGGGTGCCGGAGCGCCGTATTCTCTATCACCATGTGTTTCGCAATGCGATGCTGCTGGTGATCGCCAGCTTCCCCGCCACCTTTATCAGCATGTTCTTTACCAGTTCAGTGCTGATCGAGGTTATGTTCTCGCTCAACGGACTCGGGCTGCTCGGCTATGATGCGACTCTGCAACGCGACTATCCGGTGATGTTTGGCACGCTCTATATTTTTACGCTGATAGGTTTGCTGATGAATATTCTCAGTGATCTCACCTATACGCTGGTCGATCCGCGCATCGATTTCGGGAGCCGCTCATGACGCTCTCTCCGCTCAACCAACAGCGCTGGCAGCGCTTTCGTCATAACCGGCGCGGCTACTGGTCGCTGTGGATCTTTCTGATCATCTTTCTGCTGTCGATGGGTGCCGAACTGATTGCCAATGACAAGCCACTGCTGGTGCATTACCAGCAGCGCTGGACAGTGCCGCTGCTGTTTGACTACAGCGAGACCGACTATGGCGGCGTACTGGCGACAGCGGCGGATTATCAGGATCCCTGGCTGCGGCAGCGCATTGAGCAGAATGGCTGGGCCATATGGGCACCGATTCGTTTCAGCGACAGCACCATCAATTTTGCTACCGAGGTGCCCTTCCCCTCTCCGCCCTCTGCGCAGAACTGGCTCGGCACGGATGCTAACGGCGGCGACGTGATGGCACGCCTGCTCTATGGCACGCGCATTTCTCTGCTGTTCGGACTGATGCTGACGCTCTTCTCCAGCGTCATCGGGATTGTGGTCGGCGCGCTGCAGGGCTATTTCGGCGGCAGGATTGACCTGATTGGGCAGCGGCTGATTGAAGTCTGGTCCGGCATGCCTGCGCTGTTTCTGCTGATTCTCCTCTCCAGCGTGATCCAGCCGGGTTTCTGGTGGCTGCTGCTGGTCACCGTGGCTTTCGGCTGGATGAGCCTGGTCAGCGTGGTCCGGGCCGAGTTTCTGCGTACCCGAAACTTTGATTACATCCGTGCGGCGCAGGCACTGGGGGTTAGCGACGGCCGGATTATGCTGCGCCACATGCTGCCAAACGCCATGGTCGCCACCCTGACCTTTCTGCCGTTTATTCTGTGCGGATCGATTACCACGCTGACCTCACTCGATTTTCTCGGCTTTGGCCTGCCGCTGGGTTCGCCCTCGCTGGGCGAGTTACTGCTGCAGGGCAAAAATAACCTGCAGGCACCCTGGTTAGGCCTGGCGGGCTTTTTTACCCTGGCGATCCTGCTTTCGCTGCTGATTTTTATTGGCGAAGCGGTACGCGACGCTTTTGATCCGGGCAAAGGAGCCTGAATGAACACGCCATTGCTTGCCATCAATCATCTCTCGGTCGCCTTTCGTCAGGGCGAGACGCTTCGCCAGGTGGTGAATGACGTTTCACTGCGCATCGACGCGGGCGAAACGCTGGCGCTGGTGGGCGAGTCGGGTTCCGGTAAGAGCGTCACAGCACTGTCGGTGATGCGACTGCTGCATGAGGCTGCGGTGGCTTATCCCAGCGGGGAGATTCTGTTTAACGGTGAAGATCTGCTGCGCGCGCGCGAGCAGCGCCTGCGCGGGATTCGCGGCAACCAGATCGCGATGATTTTTCAGGAGCCGATGGTATCGCTTAATCCGCTGCACACCGTGGAGAAGCAGCTGTATGAAGTGCTGTCGCTGCATCGCGGGTTGCGTCGTCCGGCGGCACGCGGTGAAATTCTCAGCGTGCTTGATCGGGTCGGAATACGACAGCCCGCCACCCGGCTCAATGATTTCCCCCATCAGCTCTCGGGTGGGGAACGTCAGCGGGTGATGATCGCCATGGCGCTGCTGACCGAGCCTCAGCTGCTGATTGCCGATGAGCCAACCACCGCGCTGGATGTGACGGTGCAGGCGCAGATCCTGACGCTGCTTCGTGAACTGCAGCGAGAGCTGAATATGGGCATGCTGTTTATCACCCATAACCTGAATATCGTGCGTCAGCTGGCAGATAACGTCAGCGTGATGCGCAATGGTCACATCGTCGAACAGAACCGCTGCCAGGTCCTGCTGAATCAGCCGCAACACCCTTACAGCCAGCAGTTGCTGGCCGCCGAACCGGAAGGAAAAGCGCTGCCGCTGCCCGCAGACGCGCCGGTCATTCTTCGGGTCGATAATCTTCAGGTCAGTTTTCCGCTGCGGCGCGGGCTGTTCCGCCGGCAGAGTGGTGAGAAACAGGTGCTCTCCGGCCTGAGCTTTAGCCTGCGACGCGGCGAAAGTCTGGGGCTGGTGGGCGAGTCCGGATCAGGTAAAAGCACTACCGGGCTGGCACTGCTGCGGCTGATTGCCTCGCGCGGCGAAGTCTGGTTTGACGGCCAGCCGCTGCATCAGCTGTCACGTCGTCAGTTATTGCCGCTGCGTCAGCGCATTCAGGTGGTGTTTCAGGATCCTAACTCTTCACTGAATCCGCGTATGACAGTGCAGCAGATCATTGCGGAAGGGCTTGCGGTACATCAGCCCGAGCTTAGCCGTGCGCAACAGGAGCAGCGGGTCATCGAGGTAATGGCGGAGGTGGGGCTTGAAGCGGAAAGTCGCCATCGTTATCCGGCCGAATTTTCGGGCGGTCAGCGACAGCGTATTGCCATTGCGCGTGCACTGATTCTGGAGCCGGAGTTGCTGGTGCTGGATGAACCGACCTCATCGCTGGATCGCACGGTGCAGAAGCAGATTCTGACGCTGTTACGCCGCTTACAGCAGCAGCGGCAGCTCAGCTATCTGTTTATCAGTCACGATCTGGATGTGGTGCGTGCCCTGTGCCATCAGCTTATTGTGCTGCGTCAGGGAGAAGTGGTGGAACAGGGAGAGTGTGAAAGGTTGTTTGCTTCACCCGCGGCCGGGTATACCCGCGAGCTGCTGCAGTCGGCACAACTCAACCTGCGATAAAGGTTTCGGCAATCGCTACGCCCTGATTTTTCAGGCAGCAGTTGGTGGCGCTTTCGTCACGACGCTGAATGAACAGGCAGGGCTGTCCTTCGCACTCGGCCACTTTACAATCGACCTGAATATCCGCCAGAACCTCTTTTAGCTGCTGAAGGATCTCCCACGCCGGAATGCCGTCATGGCTGATCAATCGCAGCGCAACGAAATCCTGCTCGTCCAGCGTGGTGTCATCGGATTCGATAGCACTGTGGTGATCGCTGGCCCAGCGAAAATGCTGTGGCAGACGATGCACAATCGAAAGTTGCAGCATAGTTTACTCTCCCCGGATGAGTTTATGTCGCAACACAAAGCAGCCCAGCTGGAAGCGGCCTGATAACCACTGAGTCCGGACAGGGTTTAATGGCCCGTCCGTGTGGATTGCAGAAGCGCATTTTTTTGCGACTCACATCGCACTTCAGCCTATATGTACCGCGTTCACACGCCGTTAACAATCATTTTAGCTGCATTGTGATTACTTTTTTTAACTAAATATTTTCACAATATCGAAACAAAGTCAGGAGGCGTGCAAGTCGGCACGTCATTGCAGAGGGAAATCACTGCGCCCGATTACCGGGACGCAGTGCGGGGACGTGAAGCGTAGAAAAAGAGCAGCAGAGAGATTGTCGCGCACAGTGCAATCGTGCCGACCATTGGCCAGGCGCTGTTGAAACTCACCAGCGACAGCAGTGCGCCAACAAATGCCCCGACGCCAAAACGCAGGGTGCCCGCCAGCGACGATGCCGTACCCGCCATATGTGGAAACTCATCCAGAATCACCGCCATCGCATTCGATGAGACCATTGATACGCAACCGATAAACATCGCGATCCCCATCACCAGCGGCAAAAAGCCGAGGCTGAAGGCGCTGACCAGCAGCAGCCAGATCCCCATACAGAACTGTATCAGCAGTCCCATCCGGAACATCGCCACCGGGCCAAAGCGGCGCACGGCGCGGCTGTTAATCAGCGTCAGGACAAACAGAAACACCACATTGAGGCCAAAGTAGTAGCCAAAGTTTTGCGGTGAAACGTGATTCAGTTCGATGTAAACAAAGGGACCGGCATTGAGAAAGGTAAACAGCCCGGCAAAGGAGAAACCGCTCGACAGCATGTAACTGAACGCGCGCTTGTGGCGAAACAGCGTTACGAAATTGCCCAGCGTAGTACGCAGATGAAACCGCTGTCGCTGCTCCGGCTTCAGGGTTTCACGGATCTGCGTGGTCACCAGCACGGTAGTGACTAACGCCGCGCCCGCCAGCGCCCAGAAGATGGCGTGCCAGCTCCAGAGCACCAGCAGCCAGCCGCCGATGATCGGCGCCAGCAGCGGCGCAATGGTGGTAATCAGCATCACAAAGGACATCATGCGGGAGAAGTCCTCTTTCGAGTAACTGTCACGCATTAACGCATTGATCACCACACTGGCTGCGGCAGCCGACAGCCCATGCAGAAAGCGCATCGTAATCAGCTGATCGATGGTTTGTGACAGCGCACAGGCCGCGGCGGCGCAGGCAAAGATCAGGGTGCCGAGCGCAATCACCGGCTTACGCCCACAGCTGTCTGCCAGCGGCCCATAGATCAGCTGCCCAATCGCGAAGCCAAGAATGTAGAGGTTGAGCGACATCTGCACGCTACCGGCTGAAACGCCGAACTCACGTGCAATCTGCGGCATGGCGGGCAGATACATGTCGATCGACAACGGCATCAGCATGGCTAACAGACCGAGGATGACCACCAGTCCTGCTGGCGAATTCTTTTCCTTACGCACACCCTCTCCTGCCCTTATGATCGTGACGCGGGCCGCCGGGCCCGTCCGGTTATTTTGTCTGCAGCTCTTTCGGCAGACCGATGCTGGCGATCTCTTCTTCTGTCAGCGCACGATATTCGCCCGGTTCCAGATCGGCGTCCAGTACGATGTCACCGATGCGCTCGCGATGCAGCTCAAGGACCCGATTGCCTACTGCCGCAAACATCCGTTTTACCTGATGATAACGGCCTTCGCTCAGTGTCAGCCGGACGTCTGTCGGGGTGATTACCTCCAGCTGAGCCGGTTTAGTCAGGCTCTTCTCATTGTGCAGCTGCACGCCCGCCGTAAACTGTGCGGCGGTATCGTCACTGACCGGCGATTCCAGGGTCACACGGTAGGTTTTCTCGCAGTGATGACGTGGCGAGGTAATACGGTGTGACCACTGGCCATCATCTGTCAGCAGCACCAGTCCGGTGGTGTCGATATCAAGACGCCCCGCCGCGTGCAGTTTGAATGACATCGGTTCTTCAATGAAATAGATGATGGTGGGATGATCGGGATCGTCGGTTGAGCAGACGTAACCCTGCGGTTTGTTCAGCATAAAGTAGCGTGGACCAGTCTGCATCTGCAGTACGTTGCCGTCATAGACGACTTCGTGGTCGGGCAACAGTTTAAACGCGGTATCGCGTACGATTTCCCCGTTAACGGTGACACGCTGGCCACGGATCTCGCGATGGGCGATGGCGCGGCTGATTTCCAGTTGCTGAGAGATGAATTTGTCGAGTCGCATGAATTCGTTTTGCCTGTTACTGCGGAGGGAATCTGAAACGGCCTGGTTAACCGTTGAAAATGTGCGGGAAGTATAACGTGATCCGCGCCAGCCTGACAGCGCGTTTACCGCACTTTCATGGCATAATTACCCCCAGTTTTGCAAAAGTGAGCATCATGTCTTTTACCTTACGCCCCTATCAACAGGATGCGGTGAATGCCACCGTGGCGCATTTCCGTCGTCATCAACAGCCTGCAGTCATTGTGCTGCCGACCGGTGCCGGAAAGAGCCTGGTCATTGCCGAGCTGGCACGGCTGGCGCGTGGCCGGGTGCTGGTGCTGGCGCACGTCAAAGAGCTGGTAGCGCAGAACCACAGTAAATATCAGGCTTACGGGCTGGAAGCGGATATCTTTGCCGCCGGACTTCAGCGTAAAGAGAGTCAGCGCAAAGTGGTGTTTGGCAGCGTGCAGTCAGTGGCGCGTAACCTCGACCAGTTCGACAGCGCCTTTTCACTGGTGATTGTCGATGAGTGCCACCGTATCGGTGATGATAAAGAGAGTCAGTATCAGCAGATCTTCAATCATCTGCGTCAGCATAATCCGCAACTGCGTTTACTGGGCCTGACCGCCACCCCTTTCCGGCTGGGTAAAGGCTGGATTTATCAGTTCCACTATCACGGCATGGTGCGTGGCGACGAAAAATCGCTGTTTCGCGACTGTATCTATGAACTGCCGCTGCGCTTCATGATTAAGCATCAGTTTCTGGTGCCGCCGGAGCGACTGGACATGCCGGTGGTGCAGTATGACTTCAGCCGCCTGACGGCACAAAGCAGCGGCTTGTTCAGCGAAGCCGATCTTAATCGTGAACTGAAACAGCAGCAGCGCGTGACGCCCCATATTATCCGTCAGATCGTGGAGTTCGCTGAAGATCGGCTGGGGGTGATGATTTTTGCCTCAACGGTTGAGCATGCGCATGAAATTTTGCGGCTGCTGCCCGCTAACAGCGCGCTGGTGTCAGCCGAAACGCCTGCCAGAGAGCGCGATGCTCTGATTCTGGCCTTTAAGGCGCAGCAGCTGAAATTCCTGGTTAACGTGGCGGTGCTGACCACCGGGTTTGATGCTCCGCACGTTGATCTGATTGCGATTCTGCGCCCGACCGAGTCGGTCAGCCTCTATCAGCAAATCGTCGGACGCGGCCTGCGGCTCTCGCCCGGTAAAACCGACTGTCTGATTCTCGATTATGCCGGTAATCCGCACGATCTCTTTACGCCCGAGGTCGGCGCGCCCAAAGGGGCCAGCGACAATCAGCCGGTACAGGTTTTTTGTCCCGCCTGCGGTTTCGCCAACACCTTCTGGGGCAAGGCGACCGAAGATGGCATGGTTATCGAACATTTTGGCCGACGCTGTCAGGGCGTGCTGGAAGATGATGAGGGCGAGCGCGAACAGTGTGACTTCCGCTTCCGCTTTAAAAGCTGCCCCGACTGTGGCGCAGAGAATGATATTGCCGCCCGGCGTTGTCACCAGTGCGACAAAATTCTGGTCGATCCTGACGATATGCTCAAAGCGGCGCTGAAGCTTAAAGATGCGCTGGTGCTGCGCTGTGGCGGCATGACGCTGGAACAGGGCCGTGACGCCAAAGGTGAATGGCTCAAGGCGACCTATTATGACGAGGAAGGCACCAGCGTCAGCGAACGGTTTCGTCTGCAGACACCGGCCCAGCGCAAAGCGTTTGAACAGCTCTTTATGCGCCCGCATCAGCGCGCGCCCGGCGTGCCGCTGGGCTGGCAAAGCGCCGCTGACGTGCTGGCGCTGCAGCCGCTGCTGCGTCATCCCGACTTTGTGGTGGCGCGGGCCAAAGGTCAGTTCTGGCAGATCCGCGAAAAAATGTTCGATTATCAGGGTCGCTATCGCCGTGCCAATGAGCTGCGCTAATGAGCGCTATCGGGTCCGGCTAACCGGATGCCGAGCCCGGCTGGCGGGTATATCGTTTGCTACCATCCAGCATAACGGCTATACTGCCGCCCGCTTTTGCATGTGCATCAGCGGTATTGAATAACCAGCCTGTTACTGGGTCGCCTGTAGCAGGAATTAAATAAAGAGATATATTAATGCTCACTATCAATGCAGTAGAACGTAAAGAGCAGGGTAAGGGTGCGAGCCGCCGCCTGCGTACAGCAAACCGTTTCCCGGCCATCATCTACGGTGGTTCTGAAGCGGCTGTTGCCATCGACCTGGATCACGACTCCGTAATGAACCTGCAATCTAAGCCAGGTTTCTACGACGAAGTGCTGACCCTGTCAGTTGACGGTAAAGAAACTAAAGTGAAAGTTCAGGCTGTTCAGCGTCACCCGTTCAAGCCAAAACTGTTCCACATCGACTTCGTTCGCGCTTAATCGCGAACTTCGTTGAAAGCAGAAGGGCCGGTTGCGAAACCGGCCCTTTTCTTTGGCGCTGCCCGGTGAAATGATCGCCGCGTGCAGGGAATGAAAGCCGGGCTAAGCCCGGCTTTTTTTATTTGCTGCTGGTACGGCGCTGCAGCTGATCGCGCAGATTGGGTGGTGTGCCCTTAATCGTCAGGGTGTCCGTTGCCGGATCCCAGAAAATGCGTTCGCCCAGCAACATCGCATCGAAGTTCAGGGTCAGGCCCCCGCCGCTTCCGGCAAACTTCGTCAGCTGGCGCAGAGTACTGCGATCCGCCGGGAAGCTCTCTTCCAGTTCATACCCCTGCTCCTGGGTAAAGGCCTGGAACGTTTTTTCACCCAGTGGTGGCAGTTCGCTCGACAACTCTTCCAGCGCAATCTCCTCGCCCGCCTGCAGCTGCTCGTTGCAGTAGCTGTAGACCTGCTGGCGATAGTTCTGCCGCTCCTGCTTATCCAGTTCCGATTCGTTGCAGTAGTCATCTACCGCCTGCAACAGACCGCGGTTCTGCGCCTTGGTGTCTAATCCCACTTCGGCACCCAGGAAGTCCATAAAGAAGTCAGCCACTTTACGTCCGACCCGGCCACGCAGGAAAGTCAGGTAACGGGTCGATTCCGGGTTAGTTTCCCACTCGGTTAAATCGATGCGTGCCACGATGTCGGCATGATTGATGTCAAGATAGTGGGTGCTGCTGATATCCATCTGCTCGTTGACGCGCATGCTAGACTGGCTGTTCAGCACCGCAATCAGCAGGTATTCCACCGCCAGATAGCGGTAGTGAATAAACAGCACCACGCCGCCTTCAGCGAAGGGGTATTTTGCAAGCTCATCGCGCAGACGACCGGTCGCGGCACGGCTAAAAGCGAGAAAATCATCGTTGCCCTTACGACAATTACGCAGCGCTTCTGCCAGTTCACTCTCTGCATTGAACAGGCCATAGGCTTTGCTTTTTGCGCTATAAACCCGGTGTAACTCCTCCACCATCGCGTTGACCGTGTTGGTGGCAGGCAGCAGCGAATCGCGCAGCGCCAGTTCAAGCTGGTTTTCATCGCGTTTAATTAACTGATGCAGGGCAATCTGGTCGATATCCAGACTCATGGTAGACTCTCCTTTTAGCACAGGCGCGTATTCAAACACCGCCAGCATCGGCTTTCAACTCCATGCGTATAGCGAACGTGCTGCTTTCGATAAAATTGCGGTAAAAAGTGCGCTGTTCCGGTAATATATCGCCTTTTGAAATGAGCTTAGACGACGATATGGCACAATCATCCCGTTACAGTGACGAACGCGTGGAACAACTCCTCGCGGAAATGGCCCAAATCCTGCACAAGGACAAGGCCCCCACCGATCTCTCCCTGATGGTTCTGGGAAATATGGTGACCAACTTAATTAACAGCGATGTCGCTCCGGCGCAACGTCGTTCACTGGCACGATCTTTCGCCGATGCCCTTCAGGCGTCTGTGCGTGACGATAACGCCCATTAATTGGCTGATTTGACTTCATAATATGGTAACCAACCGGCAGCGCTACCGCGAAAAAGTTTCCCAGATGATCAGTTGGGGTCACTGGTTTGCTCTGTTTAACATCTTATTCGCGCTGATTTTAGGCAGTCGCTACCTGTTGGTCGCCGACTGGCCTTCTTCGCTGGCGGGGCGCATCTACGCCTATACCAGCTGGGTTGGCCACTTCAGTTTTGTTGTTTTTGCCGCCTATCTGCTGATTATCTTCCCGCTGACCTTTGTGGTGATGTCGCAACGGCTGATGCGGGTGTTGTCCGCGGTGGTCGCTACCGCCGGGCTGACGCTGGTGATGGTCGACAGTGCGGTGTTCAGCCGCTTCCACCTGCACCTGAATCCGGTGGTGTGGGAGCTGGTCATTAACCCTGATCAGAGCGAGATGGCGCGCGACTGGCAGCTGATGTTTATCAGCGTGCCGCTGATTTTCCTGGTTGAGATGCTGTTTGCGACCTGGAGCTGGCAGAAGCTTCGCAGCCTGAATCGCCGTTCGTTTGGTAAGCCTGTCGCCGCCCTGTTTATCAGCGCCTTCTTTGCCAGCCACCTGATGTATATCTGGGCCGATGCGAATTTTTATCGTCCGATTACGATGCAGCGTGCCAACCTGCCGCTCTCCTACCCGATGACCGCCCGCCGCTTCCTTGAGCGTCATGGTCTGCTGGATGCGCAGGAGTATCAGCGTCGGCTGATTCAGCAGGGCGACCCGGAAGCAGTGGCGGTGGAGTATCCGCTGAGCGAGATTACTTTCCGTGATACCGGCACACGCAACAACCTGCTGGTGCTGACGGTCGATGGTCTGAACAACGCCACGCTGGCCAAAGCGCTGCCGGAGCTTAATCAGTTCGCCAGCGAGAACGTGCGTTTTACCCAGCACTACAGCGCGGGTGATACGCCGGAGAAAGGGTTGTTTGGCCTGTTCTATGGGATCTCATCCAGCTACATGAACGGTATTCTGGCATCCCGAACGCCGTCGGCGCTGCTGGGCGCGCTTAGCACCCAGGGTTATCAGTTTGGCCTCTTCTCCTCGGAAGGCTTTAATCCGCCGCTCTACCGACAGGCGTTGCTGACTGATTATTCACTGCCTGCAACGACCAGCCAGCCCAACGCCAGTACTGTGGCGCAATGGCAGAACTGGCTGGAGAAACAGAACGGTTCACAGGCGCCGTGGTTCTCATGGATTGCCCTGAACGGCCCGGACGTCACCGGCGACAGTGCAAAAGCGCGTCAGCGCAGCTATCTGCGCCAGGCTCCTGCCGTTGATGAGCAGATCCACGCGGTGCTCAGCAGCCTGCAGGCGCGTGATTTACTGAAGAACACGGTGGTGGTGATTACGGCGCAGCGTGGACTGGCATTGGATGGCAATCCTGACAGCGCTGGAAACCGCCAAACGCTGCAGGTGCCGTTAGTGATTCACTGGCCTGACACGCCCGCACAGACCGTTGATCGCCTTTCTGATCATCAGGATGTGATGTCGACGCTGATGCAGCGACTGCTGCATGTGCGGACCAATCCGGTGAACTACTCTCAGGGTGAAGATCTGTTTGCTGCGCGCCGCCGCCATGACTGGGTCGTCAGCAGCGAAGAGAATAAGCTGGTGATTACCACGCCGCAGGTGACGCTGGTACTCAACAATAACGGCAGCTATCGCGCTTATGATGCGCAGGGCAACGCCCTGAAAGATCACAAGCCAGAACTGGCGCTGCTGTTGCAGGTATTAACTGAAGAGAAGCGGTTTATCGCTAACTGATTAATAATCAGGCAAATAGTCGGCAGGTATCTTGCATTAATGGTGATAACCAGTAGACTAATCCTCCAGTGTTCGGCACGTAGCGCAGCCTGGTAGCGCACGGTCATGGGGTGTCCGGGGTCGGAGGTTCAAATCCTCTCGTGCCGACCAAATTCCCTGAAAAGCAGCCCTAAAGGCTGCTTTTTTCGTTTATGTCATCAAACCTTAACTTTCCTCGCACCTTCCACAATCCGTTCTATACTTAACTGCGTGTGGGTAACAAGAGGAGAGTTCATGACATATATTGAAAAAGACGATCCAACAGAAGCACCCGAGTCAGGCGATAAGCAACCTTCTCCGCCAGACCAGAAGTAACCCACGGGGCCGCGTCTGACGCGGCCTTTCTATGTCAGCTACCCCCTCCGTTTAACATTCAGAATAGTCCCGTGTGGCAGTTAACATTCCTCTTACAATCAGCAGGTTAACAGTTGCATTATAATCTGATCTGCTTCACAAAATCGGCTACCGGCTGCGCTTATTCATCAAACTGAAACAAAAATGTCACAGAAAGTGCCTACCCTGAAATCCCCAGAAATTGACGGATAATTTTTATGGCGATCAAAGCGAAAAGCCTGAAAGATGCAGAAGCATTGCTGCATTCAGGCATTAGCAAAGTGGAACTGGCGTATGACATTGGCAGCGACGATTTCTTTCGTCTGGCAAGCCACTGGTGCGACCGAGGTGCACGCATCAGCAGGGGTCACCACCATTTCGTTGTTTCTCTGAAGAGTTTTGCCATTCCTCCCAACGACTGATTCCGGCGGGCTGCTTGCCCTGATCCATCGCGCCTGATTTAATGCCTTTTTTGGTTTTGATGATGGTCCCGCATGCGCTATCCCGACCTGCCTCTGCCGCCTGTTGCAGGCGGCTTTATCCTTTCCCGGCACCTTAACCGCAGCGATCCTTTGCTGGCGGTGAGTCACTTCGATCCGCAAAAGTATCATGATGGGCTGGCTGTCGAGTGGGATATTCCGCTGCCCGCCCGACTGCAGCAGGCTGTCAGCAAACGGCGTGCTGAATACCTCGCCAGCCGTCTGCTGGTCCGGTCAGTGATGGCAGAACTGGGTATTGCTGATTTCATTCTGACCAATGCAGCCGATCGATCTCCCCGCTGGCCCGCTGGTATTCAGGCGTCACTGTCGCACAGTGCAGGCATCGTTGTGGTAGCGGCAACCCGTCAGCGCTGCGCTGTTGGGGTGGATGTCGAGCAATTTATGTCGGAGACGACGGCGCATGAAACGGCTGAGTTGCTGATGAACGAGCAGGAACAGCACCTGCTACGGACGCTGCCCGTCTCTTTTCGCGCTGCCGCTACCCTGCTCTTCTCCCTCAAAGAGAGCGTTTACAAAGCCATCTGGCCGCAACTGCTACAGCCGATGGACTTTCCGGATGCAGAACTGGTGTCGGTAGATTTCGCGCAGCAGCGGGCGACGTTGCGACTGACTCAGCACTTTAGCGGGTGTTTTGCGATGGGAACGTTACTGGAGGCAAGCTTTGTGTGGCGGGATACTCAGGTAATCACGCTAATCACACATCGGCTTTAAAAAAACCGGCTAAACAATACGCGTTAAAACTTTGCGGTTTAGCCGGGGGGTAACACAGACGAAAGAAAAGGTTCAGAATGGCAGAAACCGGAGTTTCTGCTGATCGCTAACGTAGCCTGGTTCAGGCGAAGCACGCCACTACGCTTTTTTGCTAAGCTTTGCCAGCTGCCGTTAAAGCCCGGTGTCAGTGCGTTTCACCGAGTCGAGCGTGGCAAGATCGCGCTCATTACCGGTCAGCTCCGTCAACTTGCCTTCACGCATCTCCAGCAGCCGATCGGCATGAATGAAGTAGTGATCGTCATGGCTGATAGCAAACACCGTTTTACCCGCCTGCTGTAACCATGGCAGCAGCTCGCGATAGAAGATACGTCGGAAGTGAGGGTCCTGATCCGCCGCCCACTCATCCAGTAGCAGCACATCGCGCTCTTCTGCCACCGCCAGCAGCAGTGCCAGTCGCTTACTCTGTCCTTTAGAAAGCTGCAGATTCAGCACTTTGTTGCCTTCAATCTTCAGCTTATCCTGCATCTTCAGCCTCTCAAGCCAGAGCTGAACCAGCGCCGGGTTGGCTGCAACCCCTTCCCGCCCGATTAACCGGTCAAACAGATGTAAGTCGGTAAAGACCGCCGAGAACTGACTGCGCCACACATCAAGCTCATCCGCCGTTATCGGCTTGCCATCCAGCAGCAGCGTGCCGGACTGAGGCTGATACAGCCCGGTCAGCAGCATCGCCAGCGTCGATTTCCCGCTGCCGTTGCCGCCAATCAGAAAGACCAGTTCGCCCCGGCGCAGCGTCAGGTTAACCGGCCCGACCTGGAAGCCGTTATCACCATAGTGAAAAGAGACATCGCGCAACTCCAGCGTTTGCCAGTCTGAGGACGTGGAGGCGGAGTGGAATCCTGACTGATAAGGAGCGAGGTCAAAGGCATTGAGCTTACGGAATGCGACCTGGGCACTGAGCAACGTCGGTAACGCGCCCACCGCGGAGAGCAGCGGCGTACGTAAAAACAGCAGCGTCAGGGAAAAGGTAGCGGCGACGGCGGTATTGGCCCAGCCCAGGCTGTTGGCCATAAAAAAAGACCATACCGATAGCGCCTAACGTCATGATATTTGACCAGTTGACCGCACTGAGATGGTAAGTATCGGCGCGGACAATGTGGTGTCGCCAGGCGCGGGCATCTTCCTGATAAACCGTGTCGTAGACCTGCTGAGCGCGTGAGCGGTTAAGCTGTAGCTCTTTGCGCCCTTCAATCACCGTCTGATAATCGCGATAGAGGTTATCTTCGATTTCCCGCAGCTTTGCCATGTGCTGGTAAACCCGCGAGACCAGCAGCCAGCCGCCAACCAGCGTGACACCCAGCCAGACACTGGTTACCAGCAGCATTTTAGGCGACAGCCACGCGAGATAGATCGCTGAGCCAAGCGTAATAATCACGCCCTGAAAGAGCTCCGGCAGGCGTACAAAGGCCAGAGTAATGGCCCGCACGTCGCTGGTCAGTCCCGCCAGCAGTTGCGCACTACCGAGTTGCTCGATGCGTTCAATGCGGGTATCGAGGATACGCTTGATAAATTCGCCGCGCAGTCGCCAGACAAACTGATGGCCAAGCATGGTCAGCGCCAGCTGCGAGGCCAGTGTCACCGCCATCAGCACCACCAGCTGCAACAGAAACTGCGGCAGTACCGCAAATGAGGTGTTGATGGCGACAATCATTTCGCGATTGATAAAGGCGATCATGCCGATACCCAGCACGGCGCTTAACAACGTGAGCGCAATCACCCCGATAAAAGGCCAGCGGAACTGGCGAAAAACAACGCTTAGCAACGTCATGCAGGCAATCCAGCAGTCAAAAAACAGCCTGCAGTGTAATGGGATGCAAAATGATAGCAATAGTTATTCGTACCACGCCGTAACCGGCGTGGTGGGTCAGAAAGCGCGTCGAAACGTCAGGTTATAACGCCAGGCACCCACCAGCGGATGAACGCCTGGCTTAAGTGGCAGGATGCCGTGGTAACGCAGGCGCGACGGCCCGCCCCACACCACAATGTCGCCATGCTCCAGCAGCACACGCTGGGTACTATCACCCCGTTCGAAACCGCCAAACTGAAAGACCGCCGGTAAACCCAGCGACACCGAAACGATAGGCTGACGCAGATCTTTCTCATCTTTATCCTGATGCAGCGTCAGCTTCGCGCCCGGCTCATAGCGATTAAGCAGGCAGGCATCCGGATTAAAGCCAGGGAACCCCGCCTCAGACGCCGCCTGCTGCGCCAGAGTACGAAACAGCGGCGGCATAGCCGGCCATTTACGCCCGTTCAGGTTGTCCTGCTGCTGATACTGGTAGCCGCGAGAATCCACCGACCAGCCGAAATCGCCACAGTTGGTCATCGCCACCGACATGCGATGGCCACCGGGCGTAATGCGATGGGCAAACGGATTCTGCTCCGCAATTGCCATTATTTGCTGATAAAGCGCCTCTGCATCCTCACGTGCGCGACGCCGCAGGATCACCGCGCCCTCAGCCAGCGTCTCCTGCCAGGGTTGTTCTTCACTAAACAGATCTAACATCAGGGTTCTCCGGATTCAGCGGGGATCAGGAAAGCAGCGAACTGCGGCGACATCCAGCTGACAAATTTATCGCCCTGCTTGCTGATCAGATAGACCGCCAGATGCTGTTCGATCGCCAGCGCCTGGGCTTTTTCCGTGCCAAGTACCATCAGTCCGGTATCCCAGCCATCGGCTTCCAGCGCCGTGGTGGCGATCACCGTGGCGGAAACCAGTTTATGCTCAATTGGCCGTCCGGTAACGGGATCGATAACATGAGAAATGCGTTTGCCGTCCAGTTCATAATAGTTGCGATAGCTGCCGGAGGTACTGATGCCGTGTCCCTGCAGATTAACGCGCGCCTGAACCGCATTCTCACGATCGGTCGGTTTCTGAATCGCCACCCGCCACGGCTGCTGCTGCGCATTAAGGCCACGGCTCAGCACGGCGCCACCCACAGACACCAGATAGTTATTGATGCCGAGCTGCTCCATCAGTCGCGCCAGATGATCGGTGGCGAAGCCCTCGCCCACCGTCGAGAGATCGACATAGAGACCTGGCAGATCTTTCTGCAGCCACTGTCCGTCTGCGCCCTGCACCACCCGCAGATGCTGCAATCCGGTCTGCGCCCGGGCGGCGGCGATTTGTGCCGCATCCGGCGTATGGCCGGGCTGCTTCGTCGGGCCAAAGCCCCATAAGTTGACCAGTGGCCCGATGGTAATATCCATCGCCCCGCCGGTTTTACGGCCAATCCGCAGTGAGGTCGTGACAATATCTGCCATGTTTTCACTCACCGGCTGCGGTGACAGGTCACGGCTTTGGTTAAAGCGCGATAAGGCGGAGTCTGGCTTCCAGGTAGAGAGTTCCGCATCGTCCGCATCCAGCTGCTGCTGAATCCGCTGTTGCAGTTCCGCTCTGCGCTCACTCGCCACACCGGCCAGGCTTACCCGCCAGACGGTTCCCATGGTTTTTCCTTCCAGCACCAGCGCGGATGTGGTCGCTGGCTTATCACAGGCCGTTAACATCAACGCTAACATCGCTATAAACAGCAGATTAATCTGAGAACGCATCTTTCCTCACTTGTAACACTTTATTCAGCTCTGCTACAAAGCATAAACTTCTGGTAAAGACGCTTAAAGAGAGTTGAATATTTCTCTGAAACCTATCAGTATTCACCGGTCATCTACCCTGTATGCGCCTTTTATCAGGCGACTAACGTTAACCAAAGTAAGGAGCGGCAGATGATCTATCTGATTCTCGTCATTGCCCTGGGGCTGTTTATCTTCAGTAGCTATAAAGTCTTGCATCAGCGTCGTCATCGTCACATGACACCCTCACGCCCGCGCCAATAACAGGCTTAACTGCACCTCATTGGGGCAAGATCGCCCTGACGCGCGCGGCAAGTGTACCAAAGTGCGCGCGAGGTCTGTGGCTGTGAGAGCGGTAAAGCTGGCATGAATTCTGCACTGTTGAAACAGTGTTTATCTCTGAGAGGTGCAGAATGAAAAATTCACAGAAGTGGCAGTCAGCATGGCATCACTGGCTGAGCTTTTCAGCCTTCACCCTGGCAGGCGTGGCATTTGAAGGCGCGCGATTCGGCAGCGTGGTGTCGTCAGTGACAACCGCGCCGGAAGCCACGAAGTGGCGAAAGGCTGAAGCGCTCAGCCCGAAAGGTGACGCAGGAGCGCAGCGGTAACTGCGCTCCCGTACAACTCAGAACTGGTAAACCAGACCCAGTGCCACCACGTCGTCGGTATTGATACCGGCTGCGTCGGTGAAAGCGTTGTCGTCCAGCAGGTTGATCTGGTAATCAACATAGGTGGACATGTTTTTGTTGAAGTAGTAGGTCGCGCCAACGTCGATATATTTTTTCAGATTCTGTTTACCCCAGTTCTGAACATCGGTGCCGCGTGAGGTGACGTACGCCAGGGATGGACGCAGGCCAAAGTCGAACTGATACTGCGCAACCAGTTCCCAGTTGTCCGCTTTATCCGCATAGCCATAAGCTGAAGAGTCGTTGGTGCTGTCGCCGAAGCGGGTCGCATTGTACGAGCGTGAGTACATAGCCGCCAGATAGACGTTGTTCGCGTCATATTTCAGACCGCCAGTATAGACTTCCGCTTTATCGCCACTCCCGAGGATGCCTGATGTTGCGCTGTTCTGGTCGTTGGTACGGTCAGACTGGAAAGCAGCCGCACCAATGCCGAAACCTGAACCCAGATCATAAGTTGTGCTCAGACCCCAGCCGTCGCCGTTCTGACCTAGTACGTCACGGCCATTCGGAGACTCGGTGCTGTTGCCATTCTTGCCCTGATACTGGACTGCAAAGTTCCAGCCATCCACCAGACCGAAGAAGTTATTGTTACGGTAGGTCGCCATGCCGTTACCGCGCTGATACATAAAGTTATCTGCGCCGTAGGTGTCGCCGCCGAACTCTGGCAGCACGTCGGTCCAGGCGCCGATGTCGTAAGCTACGCCGTAGTTACGACCGTAGTCGAACGAACCTGCATCACCAAATTTCACACCGGCAAAGCCAACACGGGTGAAGCTGTCAGCCGTACCTTCAGACTCGGCGTTGTTCAGCGCCGCCTGGTATTCCCACTGGCCGTAACCGGTCAGCTCATTGCTGATTTCGGTTTCGCCTTTGAAGCCGAAGCGAACGTAAGACTGATCGCCATCAGAACCATCGTTATCAGAGAAGTAGTGCAGACCGTCAACTTTACCAAAGAGATCTAATTTGTTGCCGTCTTTGTTATAGATTTCAGCTGCGTTTGCTGATCCTGCTGCAACCAGCAACGCAGGGATCATCAGGGAGAGAACGCGACGTTTCATTTTATTACCCTCTGTTATGTGCCTTTATTATTTGCCACTGCTAACTGAATGATTAAAAATTCAGCCGGCAGGCCATTGTTGTTTTATAACGGGCAATAATCCACCAGGAAAATGCTACTAAATTTCCAAAAGTGTTTCATAAGTCGAAACAGTTATTTCATAATGTAAATAACGGGGAACTAATAACCAGCACGGATCGATAAAAAATGGCGCACAAATCGACAAACCGATTCCGATAGCTATGTTATCAACAGGTTACATCAGAGTATTCCGAAGCACTGAATGGTAAAACTTATACGGCATCAGGTAATAGAATAGACCCCGCTATCATCATTTATTCCATTATTACCTTCATTCTCCCCGAATGAGATGTACAACTTATTATTTCCCGCCGGACAAGTTGTCCGGCATTTTTTTTGCCTGCTATTTGCCATTGCGTTATATCTTCGTAAACTTTCTTAACCGGGTTAAATTAACTACAGCCTGCTTCCGCACATATTGTTAAAATACGCACGCTTTGCGCCCTGATTGCCCATATATCCGCCATGTTAATTTATCACCGTAATTAAGCAGGCGGATATTTTAGCTGGTGCGGAGTTTCAGCGCTCGCGCATCGATTCTTTGACTTTATTCAGGGGTTTAATCAGATAATCCATGACCGACTTCTGACCGGTTTTAATCTCTACATTGGCCACCATACCGGGCACAATCGGGAATTTTCGTCCGGCACGGTTAGTCAGTTCGGCTTTCTGGGTACGAACATAAACACGATAGTAATATTGATCACGTTTTACCTCATCCTGCAGGGTATCTGGCGAGACCGTTTCAACTTCGCCGTGCAGATCGCCATAAATGGAGGAGTCGTAGGCGGTCACTTTGACGGTAGCCGCCAGACCGGGCCGGATATAAGCGATATCGCGTGGATTGATGCGCGTCTCAATCAGCAATTGATCCTCCAGCGGGACGATTTCCATCAGTTTGCCGCCAGGCTCCAGTACCCCACCGACCGTGGTGACCTGAATATCTTTAACGATGCCGCGCACCGGTGAATAGAGCGTGGCACGCGTCAGTTGATCCTCTTTGCCTGCGGCAACCTGCAGTTGCGCATCCAGTTCGGCATTGTTTTTCACCTGCTCTTCGTGGGCGCGCACCAGATAGTCATTGCGCGCCTCATCGATTTTGCCGCGCAGATCGCTGACCTGACGACGCAGTCGAATCACCTCGACCTGCCCTGCTGCGCCTTTGGCAACCAGCGGTTCCGTCAGGCGCAGCTCATCCTGCACCAGTCGCAGCGACTGCTGCAGATTACTGATGGTTTCGGTGAGATTACGGCGTCGCGACTCGTAGAGCTGCCGTTCGCGCGTCACCAGGTTCGGCTCCTTCAGCGTTTCGGCGCTGAATGTCAGCGGCGTGCCCGACAGCTCCGCCTCCAGCCGCTCGGACGAGGCGCGCAGGGTGCGCACTTTGGCCTGCGCCTCGCCGAAGTTCGACTGGAAGCGCGTCGGATCGAGGGTCGCCAGCACCTGCCCTTTTTCGACAATGTCGCCCTCATGCACGTTAAGCTGTTTGACGATGCCGCCATCCAGGCTGTCGATCACCTGCGCGCGGCTGGAAGGGGTGACTTTACCGGTGCCGACCGTGACCTCATCCAGAATGGCAAAGTGCGCCCAGATGAGAAAAATCGCCAGCGCGGCGGTGCAGAGCCAGATAATCGCCGATGTCCGGCGTTCATGACGGGCAAGATCTTTATCAACAATAACCAGACTCATGCGGTGTCTCCTTTACCTGGCGACGGTGCCGGCGCGGGTGTCGTCGCACGGCGCAGGATCTCGTCGCGCGGGCCGTCGGCCACAATCCGGCCGTTATCCATCACCACTATACGATCGACCATCTTCAGCAGCGCCGGACGGTGCGTCACCAGCACCAGCGTCCGGCCGCTGATCCAGCCCTGTAGCTGACGGATCACATGCTCCTCCAGCTGTTCATCCATCGCCGCGGTGGGTTCATCCAGCAACACCACCTGCGGCTGACGCAGGATCAACCGGCTCAGCATCACCATCTGACGCTGGCCGCCCGAAAGCCCTCGCCCGCCTTCATTGATAATGCGGTCCAGGCTGGCGGCATCCTGCTGGACCAGCGACAGCGCGCCGCTGATGCGCAGCGCCTGCAGCATCTCCTGTTCGCTGGCATGGGGATTGCCCAACATCAGATTCTGCCGCAGCGTGCCAAAAAAGAGGCGGGAGTCGTGCGACAGCCAGCCGAGCTGACGACGTAAATCGGTGGGATCGATACGCTCAATATCGACGCCATCGACAATCACTTTGCCCTGGGTAGCCAGCGCCTGACCGGCGAGGATCTTCAGCAGCGTCGATTTCCCTGCTCCGACTTTGCCCAGAATGGCAATTTTCTCGCCGGGCTTAATCTGCAGCTGCTGAACGTTGAGCACATTCTTTTCATTCTCTTCGTCATAGCTGTAGTGAACATTGCGCAGATCGTACTGGCCGGTGAGTGTCGGGCAGTGTGCCAGCGTGGTCGCTTCAGGCTGATCAAGCGGCTTTTTCAGCAACTCATCCAGCCCTTTCATCGCCATTTTGGCGTGCTGCCAGCGCGAGAAGACCATGGTCAGCTGCATCAGCGGGGCGATGGTGCGTGATGAGAGCAGGCTGCAGGCAACCAGCGTACCGGTAGTGATTTGCGAATCGAGCACCAGATAGACACCAAATACCAGCATGCCCGCATAGGTGAGCTGCTGCACAGTCGCGGCCCAGCCGGTGAGACGCGCGCCCCACAACCGCTGCTGATTACTGATTGAGGCGCTGACTTCATGCGTCTGCTCCCACTGACGCTGAAAATAGGGTTCCGCCTGCAGCGCCTTGATATCCTCAATCCCTTCAATGGTCTCTACCAGCACCGCATTGCGCAGCGCGCCCTCGCGCAGCCCCTCTTTGGCCAGGCGCGCCATCGGGATCTGCACCAGCAGACCGGGAATGACGATCAGCGGGATCGCCGCCAGCGGAATCAGCACCAGCCAGCCGCCAACAAACGACATAATAAACAGGAACAGGATAACAAACGGCAGATCGGCCGCTGCGCCTACCGTGGTCGAGGTGAGCAGCTCACGCACCTGGTCGATCTCACGCAGCTGCGAGATAAACGAACCGGTCGATTTCGGACGCGCCTCATTACGTATGCTCATCGCCCGGGCAAACAGCATGGCCGAGACTTTCAGGTCGATGCGTTTGCCCATTAAGTCTGACACCTGGGTCCGCATCAGCCGGATCAGATACTCAATGGCCGCAGCGATCAGCACGCCGACAAACAGTACCCACAGCGTGGACTGCGACTGGGCCGGGATGACCCGATCGTAGACCTGCATCGAAAAGAGAATACCGGCCAGTGCCAGCACATTACTGATCACCGAGGCCAGCGAAATTTCCGTGATACGGCGGCCCATACCGCGAAAATTTTTCCAGAACCAGTGTGGCTCATAAGGCTGAACGAATTCGTCGATGCGCGCATCACGGCCACGCGCCGCTACGCCAATCACGCCGACATCGCCCTGGGCGCGTGCCAGCAGTTCTGATAACGCGCTTTCACGCACCACATCGCCGCCTTCACTGAGCCAGTAGCGCGCGCTGTTGTCTGAATCGATGCTCTCCAGCACCGCCACGCTGGCATTCTCCAGCACCAGCACCACCGGGGTGATCTCCTGACGCCAGCGCAGTTTGTTCTGCGGCACCATGGTCAGATGCAGTCCCAGCAGGCCGGAGAGTCGTTCCAGCTGCTGTGACACCGGCAAATGTTCAAACCAGCGCATCTGCTGACGCAGGGTTTTGCCATCGGCAGGTTTACCGAATCGCGCGGCTACGCGCAGCATGGCGGCAATCCAGTTATCGGTATTCAGGGTTGATGTACTCATTATTAATGCCTTATCGCTATTGCAGCGAAGGAAGGAGATCGCCGCTGCTTTGCTGGCGATCGATACCCATGATATCGAGCAGATTGTCTACCGCGGCGGCATAACGCACGGTGGCATCCCAGCCATCGTAAAGCGCGGTGATACGTGAGCTGTCAGCCTGAAACACATCCTGTTCCACGCTAAGCAGATCGTTAAGGCTGCGCTTACTCAGGCGATATTCATCGGCGTAGACATTACGGGTATGGTCGGCGCTGGCCAGCTGCACTTCCCCGGCAGCCTGCCGTTGCTGCGCGCCAATCATGTCGGCATAGGCGGTAGAGGCGTTTTGATTGATGGCGAGCTTGGCCTGCTGAATAGCCGCCTGCGCCGCTTCACGATCGCCCTCTGCTGACTGGGTTTTCGCATTCACCAGGCCGCCCTGGTAGAGCGGCGCTTCCACCTGCAGCTGCACTTCATCATCCCAGTAAGATTGACGATCGTTTTCATAGCGGGTCCGGCCCGCCTGCACTTTAATCGTCGGCCAGTGACCGGACTCTGCCTGGCGCACCCGTTCACGAGCGGCTTCCTGTTTCGACTGCGCGCTGCGCACCGCCGCGCTGCTTTCATAGGCAATTTTGTCGAGGGTGATCTGCTGCTTAAGCAGCGCCTGTGGCAGTTCAGGCAGCGTGGCGGGAACCACGCCGGTCAGCACGGTCAGTTGCGCGGTGGCGGAACGGTGCTGGGCACGATATTGCTCCAGCGTAGCCTGCATCGCGGCAATGCGGGTTTCTGCCTGCAGCACGTCGGACTGGGAATTGAGGCCGGCATCGGCGCGCAGCTTCGCAATATCCCGCACGCGCTTCAGCGAGGCGATATTGGTATGCGCCGTTTCTGCCAGCGCCTGGTAACGTTTGACTTCGAGGTAGGCCTGCAGCGTATCTTCCGCCACGGTGGTCATCGAGTCGAACAGGCTGTAACGATAAGCATCCGACAGCGCGTGCTGCTCATCGATGGCGCTGCCGGTGCGGCCAAAGTCGTAGAGCAGCTGACTGAGCGTGATGCCACCGGAGCCGTTATTGTTCAGGCTCCCGGCGGAGTCGGTCTGATGAGAGCGTCCCGCCGCGCCCTGCAGTGAGATCTGCGGATACCAGGCGCTGCGGGCGGCATCAAGATCCCCCCTCACCGATGTGGATCTGTGCCGCCGCTTCTGAGATTTTCGGATTGCGGGCGAAGGCCCGAAGAATGGCGTCGCGCAGCGTTAAGCTGGCAATCTGCTCTTCGGTGGGCGCGGCGCGCCAGTTAAATTCGGCTTTAGGTAACGGTGCGGCAAAGGCCGCGTGCACTGCAACGCCACTCAGGGCGCACAACAAAAAAGTTAATCGCGCTTTGTTCATTATCCATACCAACAGGGGTTCTTATCATCATGGTGTTTTTCCTGGTGAACAAAGCGAGCAAAAAAGGGGTGCTACTCAGCGTCTGACAGATTTACTGCATTATTTTATTTATGGTTCGCAAGCGAGACGCTAAACGACCTTTAACATTATTAGATCAGATCCCGCGCTTATTCCTGCTAAAAACAGATGAAATCGTTAATATTTCTGCTGAACGAACGAAAAGCAACCACTGAGCGAGCTCGCGCCAATCCAGACAGGCTTAACAGACCTGTCCGGAAGGCAGTGCGTTTACTAATGTGTCAGCGTCAGACCAGGGGGTGTGCCGCAGGATGCTGCAGCAGGTGGTCGGCGAGCGTATAAGGAATATCAGAGAACAGATGACTTTCCTGCGGTGCGGCGGCGGCAGAAGATGCCTGCGCCACGTGCGCCGTCTCCGCCTGCTGGGTCAGGCTGACCGTCTCCAGCAGCTGGTCCACCGTCTGACCCTCCAGCGGGTTGGCACTTTCAGTATGTGATGCCACCTGCACCGTCTGGCTGGCACTGGCCAGATTACCGGCGCTGTCTTTGCCGCTGACTGTCATCTGGTACTCACCATCGTCCAGCGGTGCCAGCTGCCCGGCCAGAATAGTCAGCGCCCAGCCGCCATCGGCTTTTACACTGGCGCTGTAGTGCTGATCGCCCAGCGTTAATTCCACCAGGCTGCCCGGTTGCAGATGACTGGAGCTGCCCTGAATCAGATGCCAGCTGTTGACATCGGCAGCATCAATTTTGTTATCACCAAAAGCCGTGTCCAGGGTCAGCGTCGGCCGCTGGTGCACGGCTACGGTAAAGAGTTTATCGCTGGTCTGGGTGTCGCTGTTGCCATATTCATCCCAGCGGTGAAAGGTGGCGGCGACCGGGCCATCCGGCAGTGCCAGCAGCTCGCTGGAGGTCAGTGTTACCATACCTTTGGCATCGGGCTGGTAGGTTTTACCGTTGATCTCCAGGGTGTTGGCGCCTTCAACGTAGAAGCTCAGATCGTGCTGCGCCTCCTGATAGTTAAGCGTCATGTCACCGCCGATATCCATTTCGGTGTAGATCGGAATAAAACCGGTGTGGATATTCAGCTCATGCGTGACGTCGATGTAGTTTTTAGCCCCGTCGATCGACCAGGCGCGGATTTCCCCAACGTTGATAAAGGCGTGCACATCCGCTGCCGGGATCACCACCTGCCAGTGTCCATCATCGCCTATGGTGGCGGCATAATCTTTCTGGTTGGCACCCGTGATCACCAGGCGATGGCCCGGCATGACGGTGGAGAGCGTGCCGCTCAGTAGCAGATCCTGCTGGCTTTCTGCCAGGTTTATCACATCGTCCGCAGTGACCTTATCAAAGGTAATTTTTGGCAGGCTACTCAGATGGGTGATCAGCGTCAGATCGTGATATTCGGTGGCGGTTTTTCCATTGGGATCAGTCGCCGTGACTTTCAGGCTGTAGACCCCGTCTTTCAGCGCCTGCATATCGCTTTCCTGAAATGTGCCATACCACTTACCGTCATTTCCCATGCTGGCGGTGGTGGTTTGCGTCCCCAGCGTCAGTTTCAGCACCGACCCCACCGGCAAATGCGTTGCGCTGCCGCTGATCTCAACGCCATAAATGCTCTCAGCAATACTCACCGCGTTATCACCACTGACCGTGTCCACTGTCAGCGTAGGTTTGATCGTACGGTCGGTATAGAGACCAAAATCTACGGTAGTTGCCGTGCTTTGCCCTGCTTTATCGGTAATGGTCAGCGTCAGCGTGTGATTGCCATCCGGTACGCCTTTCAGCGTATCAGCCGGCATTGAGGCGTTCCAGTAGCCCCACTTATTGACGGTGCTGTGCCAGCTTTGATCGTTGAAGGTCAGCGTGACGGTGGAGCCCGCTTCTCCTTCCGCACGGCCGCGCAGATGCACCGGCTTTTGCGCTTCCCAGCCAGCGATCACGCCATCACTGGCGATCGGTTCATAGGGTCGCAGCATAGCGGGCGGCGAACTTTTGACCGCACTGACAGCCAGTGTGCTGTCGTTGAGCGGGCTGCTATGCAGTGACTCGGTGGAGAGCGTGGTGATCGGCAGGCTCTGGCCCGGCGTGGCGAAAGGAAGGCTCAGACTTTGCGTAGCGGCTGGCGCAATGGCGGGCACAGCGCTATCGGCGACGGCAAAATCGCTCACCGCCGTCTGGAAAATGGATTCGAGCCGGATGGTACGAAGCGTATCGCGTGATGACATAGGTAACCTCAGTTCAGAACAGAAACGCAGACAAAAACCATCGGATAAACCGATCGTTTAGTCTGGCGACATGGTAGTGGGACAGCTGAAGCTGCCCGTTTCCGCTGGTCGGAACTGATTACCCGCAGGTAACAAGGATTGATAAACAGGACGCTAATAAAAGCGACAAATAGAGTCAGAATGCTGATTTTACGGCGTGACGCCGTTTGTTGCGCCTACCCTAATCTTTCATTCTGCTAATGAATAGTGGCGATAATCTGGAAAATGCAATTATCACGTGACTAAAACAAAAAAAAGCGGGTGCTTTCGCACCCGCTCTGTTCATCAACTGAACTGACCTTTCAGTCACTACACAACATGGACCTGCAGGTTCTGCTGCACCAGCACATCGCCCAGGGTGTTATCACTGGTCAGCGCCGAGTTGTGGTAGATCTCAAAGACTCTGCCCTCAACGGTACGCTCGCCCGTCACTTCCCAGATTCCGCCGTTGCTGTTAGCCAGTGTCACCTGGCTGCCATCTGCGCCTTTGATCAGCAAATCGTCACTCTGTTTATCCGTAATATTGAGTGCTTCGTTGAGATCGAGCTTCACGGAGTTGGTTCCGGTTTTACCCAAATCGAGCACCTCAATGTGTTCGACCTTCAGGCCCAGCGCGGTGAGATCCAGACTAAGATGCTCACCATTCAGCACCAGGGTATCGGTGCCTGCGCCGCCATCAATATGGGTAAAGTTAAGGTCACTGACCGTTACGATATCCGCCCCGCTGCTGCCGGTCACTGCCGCCCCCCTCAATGGTGCTGCCATCGGCCAGCGTAATCACGACGCCGCCGATGGTGTAACCCACCTCCTCTGCCGGTGCCGCTGCCACCGCGGCGTCATTTGCCGCCGCGTTTTCACTGCTGCTGACTGGCGTCACGGTATCCGCTTCGGTGATCAGCGTGGAAGCCACCGCCACATGGGCGCTGCTCTCATCGCTGCTGGTGCTGCTGTTATGCTGCGTCTCCGCGCTGGCGACAGTAGCGCTGTCATCCGCCACCGAGAACAGCGCAACCGATTCGTTTGCCGCCAGCGTCACCGGTAGCACGGCACCCAGTAACAGGGTATTGGTGGTCGAGTAGCTGTTACCGGCCGCGTCGGTAATCGTGACTTTCGCCAGCGTTCCCAGCGACAGCAGCAGGCCCCCCACCGACAGCAGTGAAGGTGAGAAGTTAACCGCGTAACGCCCCAGCGCATCGGTCGTGGTGTTCAGCGTCGGGCCGTTGTTGCCGTTGGAGAGCAGCAGCGTAACGTTCACTTTCGAGCCCTGCGCGGCATTCAGCGATCCCCCCCTGCACCACCAGACCCGCCAGTAAGGAACCGACGATGCTCAGCACCGGATCGACCCCGACCAGCGGCTGATTGTGCGACAGCGCGGTAAAGCTGCTGGTGCTGGTTGCGGTGTTGCCGCCAATATCCGCCACCGTGACGGTGAGAGGATGGCTGCCATCGGCGATCCCTTTCAGCGTCGCTGACGGCACGCTGATGCTCCATGCGCCATTCGCACCAATAGTAGTGGTGAGGATATTGCCCGCCACGTTCACCGTCACCGTGCCGCCCGCCGCGTTGGTGCTGGTTCCTCTGATGGTTTCAGTACTGTTGGCTTCCGCAATATTGAGGTAGCCATCGCCGCCAAAGAAGCTGTTGACGCTGACCGTTGGCGTGGTGTGACTGACCACACCCAGCGACGCCGAGGTGTTGCCAATGCTGCCCGCACCGTTGGTCACGCTGGCGGTGACAGTCTGCAGACCGTCAGTAATGGCAGCAAGGTTAGCCGCCGGAACAGAGAGACTCCAGTTGCCGTTGCTGCTCACCGTCGTGCTGTAAGTCTGACCACCCAGCGTGACGCGCACAACCGATCCCTCGGCGTTGCTGGCGGTGCCGCTGATGGTCTGCGCCGTTTTCACATCCACCGCGCTCAGCGCACTGTCACCAAACAGCGAGGTAATGGCGACCACCGGCGTCGACTGACTGATGACGCTCAGCGTTCCGCTGCTGTTTGCCACGTTACCGTAGGCATCGGTGCCGGTGACCGTGACGGTTTTACTGCCGTCAGTGATAGCAACAAGATCCGCTTTCGGGACGGTAATACTCCAGTTGCCGCCGCTGACCACTTTGGTGGTGTAGGTCAGGCCATTCAGCGTGGCGCTGACGGTTGAACCGGCAGCGAGGCTGGACGTCCCGCTCAGGGTCTGGTTAGAGGCCAGATCCGCGGCGCTCAGCACGCCATCGCCAAACACCGTATTCACCGACAGGGTCGGCTGGAACAGTCCCAGTGACACGCCCGCGCTGGTGCTGCTGACGTTTCCGACCGGATCGGTGACGGCCGCGCTGACGGTGAAGTTACCGTTCAGCAGCGTAGACAGAATCGCTGGCGAGACGGCGGTTGAGAAACTGCCATCCGCGTTGACCTGCGCGTCGACGATAGTGTTGCCAATCGTCAGCCTGACGCTGCTACCCGCAGCCAGCCCGGAGACCGTGCCGCTGATGGTCTGAGTCACCAGCGACTCCGCCAGGTTCAGCACGCCGTCGCCAAACAGCGGACTGAGGGTGACTTTCGGCAGGTTGTGAATACCGACCAGTGCCCCGGCCGTGGTGCTGTTGGTGTTACCCGCGCTGTCGGTGACGCTGATGCCCACGGTCAGATTGCCATCTGCAATCCCCTGCAACAGCGCTGGCGTCAGCGAGACGTTAAAGTTGCCATTGGCATCGGTCGCCGTCACCAACTGCTGTGAACCTACCGACACCACCACGCGCGATCCCGCTTCCGCGCCGCCAATCACCCCACCGATCACCTGGGTGACCAGCGAATCCGCCACGTTCAGCAGACCGTCGCCAAACAGCGGATTCACGGTGATGGTCGGCAGCAGCGTATCGACCCGGATACCGGCGCTGGTGCTGGCGGTATTGCCCGCCGCATCCGTTACCGATGCGCCCACCGTCAGGTTGCCTTGCGCCAGCGTGCCCAGAATATCTGGCGTCACCGTGGCGCTGAACGCCCCGCCCGCACCCACGGTGGCGGTCACCTGGCTGTTGCCAACCGAGAGCGTCACCACACTGCCCTGCGCGACGTTGTTCACCACCCCGCTGATCACCTGTCCGGTGGCGATATCGGCCAGGTTCAGCACCCCATCACCAAACAGTGAGGTCAGCGAGATTGATGGCGTCTGAGTAAAGATGCCGATGGATGCGCTGCTGGAGGCGACATTGCCCGCCACGTCTCTGACGCTGACACCCAGCGTCAGATTGCCATCCAGCAGAGAGGTCAGATCGCTGCCCGGCAGGTTAACGCTCCACACTCCACCCGCCTGCACCGTCGTGCTGTAACTCTTGCTGCCAAAGGTGACCGTTACCTGGGAACCCGCAGCCGCATTTTCTATCACGCCACTGACCAGCTGTCCGGCAGCGGCTTCCGCAATGTTCAACAGGTTATCACCGCCAAACAGCCCGGTGAGCGCGCCAACCACCGGCACCGCATCGACAATCGCGGTGACGGTTTCACCGACGGTGCGGGTGTTGCCCGCGGCATCGGTCAGGGTGACGTCAAGCGCAAGATTGCCATCGCTTAACAGGCCCAGCACCGAAGGCGGCACCACGATGGCCCATTTACCATCCTGGCCCACTGACGCAGAGAGCGTTGTGCCGCCCAGCACCACCGATACCGTGGCACCCACGCCCGCCGAGGTCGCAACCCCGGAGATAGTCTGCGCCACCGTGGTATCCAGCGCGCTGAGCGTGCCGTCGCCAAACACCGAATCGACCACCAGCGTCAGCGCACTGTTGACCACTTTGTTGACCGTCAGCGTGGCGTCGGTCTGGTTGCCCGCACCGTCATTGACCCGCACGCCAAACACCAGCGCACCGTCAGTGAGACTCGACAGGACATCCGGCGCGAGATCGATGCTCCAGCGTCCGTCAGCACCCACCGTCGCGGTGGCGATTGGCGCGGCATCGCCCAGATAGAGCCCGATGGTCTGGCCTTCTGCGCCCTGCGCGCTGCCGGTCAGCACCTGGCTTAGCACCAGGTCAGCGGCGTTGATCACGTTGTCGCCGAGGAACGCGTCGACCTGGACCAGCGGCGCGGCGGTATCCACCGTCACCGTCTGGGTGGTCGTCGTCACGTTACCGGCCGCATCCGCCAGCTGCGCGGTGATCACCGGCGAGCTGCCATCGGGAAGAGCCTGCATCGCGCTGGCAGGAACCGTTGTGGACCAGGTGCCGTTGCTCTGCACCACGGCGTTGTAGGTCTGATTATTGAAGGTCACCACCACTGTGCGACCCACTTCGCTGAGATCGGCGGTGCCACTGATGGCCTGGCTGGTGGCACTTTCATTGCCATTGACCTGGTTGTCACCGGTAAATGGATTGAGAGTCAGTGCCGGTGGCGTAAGGTCGATCAGCACGTTACCGCTGGTGGTTACAGGATTAGTGCCGTCGGTAGCATTCACCGTGATGGCAACGCTGCCGTCCGCATTGCCAAAGGCGCTGACCGGCAATGCCGCCGTTGACCAGTTGCCCGACGCATCCAGCGTAGTCGCGTACTCCTGATCACCAATCGACACCGTCACTACCCCACCCGCACCGAGGTTAGCGGAGGTGCCACTCACTACCACACCACCCGCCACGTCCTGAGTGCTGATGATGTTGTCACCCGAGACTGTGCCCAGCGTGACCAGCGGCCCTGGCGGTGGGGTAAGATCTACCGTCAGCGCAACCGTGCCGTTGGCGGTATTGCCTGCCAGATCGGTCACTGCCAGCGCCAGGGTCGTCGATGGACCAAAGGTGGCCATCTGTTCTGGCGTCAGCGTTACACTCCAGTTGCCGTTGGCTGTCACTATCGCGGTGCCAAGCAGCGTGTCATTCAGCGAGATTGAGACCACTGATCCCGGCTCGGCTCCCGCTGCGGTGCCGCTGAGACTCTGCGGCTGAATGCTCTCGGCGTAGTTCAGCGCATTGTCACCGGTAAAGGCGGCAACATTAAGCACCGGTGGTGTGGTGTCGAGCACCAGCGAACTGTTAATGGTGGTGCTGTTGCCTGCCGCATCGGTTGCCGTCACGGTAACCGGATAGGTGGCATCCGGCAGCAGTGAAAGCTCCGCCGTTGTCAGTGGCACCGTCCAGTTCCCATTGGCATCCACTGTCGCAGAATAGGTTGTGCCGCCAAGCGTAAGCTGCACAGTCTGATTCGCGCCCGCCTCACCGGTGGTTCCGCTCAGCGTCACTCCCGCGGCCACATCGCCGCCATTCACATAACTGCCAAGGAATTCCGGATTGACCGCAGGCTGTGGCGCGCTGAGATCCGCGGTGAACGGCAGCTGCGCCGACGCGCTGTTGCCCGCCGCATCCACGACGTTAACCGTCAGTGATTGCGCACCGTCACCCAGTGAACTCAGGGCGTTGGCAGGAATGTTAACCGTCCAGTTACCGTTGCTCGCCACGGTGCCAGAATAGAGGCTGCCGTTGACATCCACGGTAATGCTGACCGCCTGGTTCGCCCCGACACTGCCGGTGGTGCCGGTCAGGGTCACCCCTGCCGCGGCTTCACTGATGTTCAGCAGGTTGTCGCCGCCAAATGCGCCTGGGTTGAAGGTCGGCACGGGCAGCGCCACCTCTGTCACCACGTTCTGCGCCGTCGCGTCGCTGTTACCCGCGATATCGGTCGCCGTCACGGTAATGGTGTGGGTGCCGCTGGTGAAAGTGGCTAACTGCGCTGGCGACAGGGCCAGAGACCAGCTGCCATCGGTCTGCACCGTGGCTGCCAGTGGCTGACCGTTGTTAAAGCCAGAGATCAGCACCGTTACCGTCTGTCCGGCTCCGGTAATGCCGGTTGTGCCACTAAGGATCTGTTCACCGGCCGCCTCTGCTGCGTTCAGCGCACCGTCTCCAAACGGCAGGTTCAGGGTGACATCCGGCAGCGCGTTAACGGCGACCAGTATCGTACCGCTGGTGCTGCCGATGTTGCCGTTCACATCGGTAACCGTCACGCTCACCGGCCAGTTGCCATCCGGCAATGACTGCAATACAGAAGGTGGCAGATCCAGCGACCAGCGCGAACCATCCGCACTGAGCGTAGCGGAATAGACCGTGCCATTAACGGTCACCGTGACCGACGCGGCGTTATTAATATTCACCGCACCAGTCAGGGATCCGCCTGAGGCGGCCTCTTCAGCATTGATACGGCCATCAATAAATGGCGTATCCAGCGTTGGATTAGCAATCGGCGTAATCGCAGCGACGAACGTTTTGATCGTTTCAATGCTGTTACCGGCCCGATCCGTGGTGGTGAGGGTCAGGGTATGTTCACCGGTTCCCAGGCTGGCAATGAACTCTGGGGGCAGGCTGGCAGTCCAGTTGCCATTGGCATCGACCGTCACCGACAGCGGGATATTGTCATCGCCTACCGTGACGCTCAGGGTCTGGCCCGGCACGACGGTGGAGGTGCCGGTGACCAGCTGAACGGAGCCTGCTTCGCTGATATTAATGATGTTATCGCCGAACAGTGTCGTGTCGAAGGCGGCTGAAACAGGATCACTCTGCAGGATCTCAACGCCTGCGGTAACCTGCGCCGGATTACCGGCACCATCCGCGGCGCTGACCACCACCTGTGTCAATCCATCGGCCAGGCCCGTCAGCGCGCCCGGTGCCAGGTTCAGCGTCCAGTTACCGCTGACATCCGTGGTGGTGCTGAAGTTCTGCCCGCCTACAGAGATGTTCACCACGCTGCCTTCCGGCAGATTGGTACTGTCACCACTCAGCGTTAACGCCCCTTCCGCATCTGCCGCACTGATCAGCGCATCGCCAAACGGCGTATTCAGCGTCAGCGCTGGCAGGGTATTAAACGCTACGTCCAGTGTCGTGGTGCTATCCGTGGTGATATTGCCCGCCGCGTCGGTGACCGAAACGGTAATCGCATTGGGGCCGTCCGCCAGCTGCTGCAGGTCGGCGGTCGGAATAGTAAGTGACCAGTTACCGTCGGCATCTGCCGTGGTGGTATAGCTGACGTTATTCAGCGTCACCGTCACCGGCAATGCGCCGGTGGTGCTGCCGCTGATGGTGAGATCCTGCAGCGACTCCGCCAGGTTAAGGGTATCTCCCGCGTCGACCGTGATATTCGTCAGCGCAGGCGGTGTGGTAATGAAACTGACCTCCTGAGTGGCGGTCGCCGGATTGCCTGCGACATCAGTGGCGGTCACGGTAAAGATTTGCGTGCTGCCCGGATCCACGCTGGTAAAGGCAGCAGACGGCACATTCACCGTCCAGTTGCCGTCAGCGTCGAGCGTGGTGCTGTAGTCAGTGCCGTTAAACGACACCGTCACCAGCGTACCCGCTGCCAGCAGGGTGCTGCTGCCGCTGACCGCGACATCCGCTGTGGCCTCGGTGGCGTTAATCACATCATCGCCGGCTACCACGTTCATGGTCAGCGTCGGCTGAACCTGGTCGCTGGCCAGCACGACCAGGCTGGTGCTGGCGCTGGCCGGATTGCCAGACGTATCCGCTGAGACCACGACCAGCAGCTGATCGCCATCCGGCAGATTACCCAGATCGGCGGCCGGAACGGTCACCGTCCAGCTGCCATCGGCTGCCACCGTGCCACTGTACTGAATGTTATTCAGCGTCACCGTCACCAGCTGGCCTTCCACCAGGTTGTTACTGGTGCCGCCGATGTTCAGATCCTGTAGCGACTCCGCCTGGTTAAGGAAGTTATCATCACTGATGGTCCCGATGGTCAGGGTTGGCAGGTTCAGAGTGTCAGCATCACGCGTCAGGGTCTGGGTGGCCGTGGCCGGGTTCCCCGCCGCATCGGTCATCGAGACAGCAACGGTGTAGCTGCCGTCAGCCAGCCCCTGCACGACGCTGGCTGGCAGTGTCACCTCCCAGGTGCCGTCAGAGAGCACCTGAGTGGTGTAATCGACATTCTGGAAGCTGACGGTGACTGTCTGTCCGGCATCCGCTACCGACGCACTGCCGCTGATAGCGACCGCTTCCAGCACCTCTACCGAATTGATAATGTTGTCGCCGCCGATGGCATTGACGGTCAGCACAGGCGGCGTGAGATCGACCGTAACGGCGCTGGTCAGCGAACCACTGTTACCGGCGGCATCGCTGGCATTGACCACCAGCGTAGTAACCCCCCTCGCCCAGCGTCTGCACCTGATCTGCTGATAAGTTCAGCGTCCAGTTACCCTGCGCATCCACCGTGGCGGAATAATCGTTCCCGCCCAGCGTCACGCTGACGGTCTGGCCGTTGCCCGCTACACCGGTGCTGCCGGTCAGCGTCTGACCGACCCCCTGTTCCGCCAGGTTCAGATAACCATCGCCAAACGGGGTGTCTATGCTGACGGCCAGCGACGCCGTTGCCACGGTGATTTCACGGGTTTCGGTTACCGGGTTACCCGCCGCATCGCTGACCGTCACGGTCAGAATGTACGCCCCGGCCGGAATACCGGCCAGCGAACCCGCAGGCAGCGTCAGATTCCACTCGCCGTTCTGGTCAACCGTGGTGGTCCAGGTCTGGTTGTTCAGGGTAATGGTGACCTGCTGTCCGGCTTCGGCATTGCTGTTGCCGCTGAGAACTATCGGCGCGGTGCTTTCGGCAATATTGATACTGTTATCGCCCGCAACCGTATTCAGTGTCAGGGTCGGTGGCGTCAGATCCACCGTCACGCTGCCCTGGCTGCTGCCGGTGTTACCCGCTGCATCCTGGACTGTGACGGTATAGTTCAGGAGATCTTCCGGCAGACCGGCCAGCGCGGAAGCCGGCACGCTGATCTGCCAGTTGCCATTGCCGTCGACGGTGCCGTTGTAGGTTGCGCCATTCAGCAGCACGCTCACCGTCTGGCCGTCACCGGTTATGCCGGTGGTGCCGCTCAGGGTTTGTGCTGTAGCGATCTCGCTGCTGTTGAGCAAGCCATCGCCAAAGGCCGAGACGATCTGCGGTGCTGGCAGCGTCGCCAGCACGCTGAGCGCTGCCTCGCTGCTCAGGGTCGCCCCGCCGCTGTCCGTTGCGGTGACCGTCAGAGTGTAAGGCCCATCGGCGAGCGCCGTCAGTGCCTCAGCCGGAACGATCACTGTCCAGCGGCCGCTGGCCGAGACCTGCGCGGTGTAGCTGATGTTGTTAAACAGCAACGTGACCGTGCTGCCCTCTGTCACGTTCACCGACGTACCGGTGACGACCAGGGCCTGACCCAGCTCCTGCGCATTCAGGTAGTTATCTTCGCTGATGGCATCCATCGCCAGGCCAGAGGCGTTGCTGTTGACGTCAAAGGTGAGATTGCTGGTGGAGGTGTTGCCCGCCACATCGCTGACTGCCACGGTAAAACTGGCGCTGCCATCATTAATCGCGGCCAGCGCACCGGCTGGCACGATCAGGCTCCATGCCCCGCTCGCCTGCACGGCGGCGCTGTAGACTGTGCCGTCAACGGTGACGGTAACCAGCTGACCCGCTTCGACGTTGGTGGTGGTGCCGGAGAGACGTTGATCGGTGAGGCGCTCCGCGCCATCGACCACGTTGTTACCGGCAAAGGCATCCAGCGTCAGGGTCGGCAGTGTGCCTGGCTCCACTTTCAGCGCAAGGTCGCGGCTGGTGGTGGTGGCATTTCCTGCCGCATCGCTGGCGGTCACGGTCAGCGGATAGCTGCCGTTGCCCAGCCCGGTGTAAACCGTGGCGGGCAGATCCAGCGACCAGACGCCGTTGACGTCAGCGGTGGTGCTCAGGGTGGTGCCGTTAAAGCTGGCCACAATCAGGGCGTTAGCTTCGCTGCTGCCGGTCAGCGTCAGCGGCTGCTGACTTTCAGCGGCGTTAATGATGCCATCGGATGGCGTAATGAAGTTCAGCACCGGAGGCAGTGTATCCACCACCAGGTTGCCATCAGCCTGGCTGCTGTTGCCCGCTACATCACTGACGACCACGGTGTAGCCACTATTGCCCTGCGGCAATGCAGACAAGACATCGGCCGGAACGACGACCTGCCAGTTGCCTGCGGCATCGACCGTGCCGCTGTAGTTGTTGCCGCCCAGCGTCACGACGACGGTCTGGCCGTCGCCGGGCACGCCCGTGTTACCGGTGATCGTGCCACCGGCGGCGGCTTCCTCACCGTTCAGAATACCATCATCAAAGGCCACGCCCGGGGTCGCCACCGGCAATGCGCTGGCGATCACCGTCAGGGTAACGTCGCTGGTCGCCAGCGGCTGTCCGTTAGCGTCGCTGGCGGTGGCGGTGATGGTCTGCGGGCCATCTGCCGTTCCGGTAAAGGTGCCTGCCGGTAAGGTCAGGCTCCAGCTTCCATCTGCCGTCACGGTGGTGCTGACCGTGGTGCCGTTGGCCAGCACGGTGACAATGCTGCCATCAGGCAGACCGCTGGTGCTGCCGCTGACCACGACGGCGCCACCCAATTCCTGCGCATTGAGGTAGTTGTCGTCACTGACGGGTGCCAGCGCGATCGACGGCAGGGTGTTGTCCACACTGAAGTCAAGCGTGCTGCTGGCGGTGTTACCGACGGCGTTGATGACGCTGACGTTCAGCGTCTGAGTGCCTTCTCCCAGTTCAGCCAGGGCGCCCGCAGGCAGAATAATGCTCCAGTTGCCGCTGGCCTCGACCACACCGCTGTATTCGATGCCATTCAGGGAGATGATCACCTGCTGGCCCGGTTCGACATTCGTGCTGCTGCCGCGCACCGTTATCGGCTGCAGCTGCTCCGCTGCCGTGACGATGCCGTCACCGGCGAAGGTGCTGCTGTCGATGGTCAGTACAGGCTGCACGTCCGACGCGGTTGCCACATTCAGATCAACCACCTGGCTGCTCTGATTCCCGTTAGCACTGGTTTCCGTCACCGTCACCAGATTACTGCCAGGAGGCAGCGCCGCCAGCGCTTCAGGGGCGATCTGCAGCGTCCACTGGCCGTTAACGCCAACGGTGGTGCTGTAGAGCTGGTCATTGAGCTGGACCGTGACCACGTCGCCATTCTGACCACTGCCACTCACCACCAGCGGCTCTGCCAGTTCCCCGACGTTCAGCGCGTTATCACCGCTGACCGGCGCGACGACCAGCGGAGGCGGCGTAGTCGCAACCGTCAGGGCACTGTTCTGGCTGCTGCTGTTACCGGCTGCGTCTGTGACGGTGACCACCACCGGATAGCTGCTGCCATTGGTCAGACCGGCAAGCGCCGCTGGCGGAACAGCCAGCGCCCAGTTTCCGTCACCATCAACGGTGCCGGTGTAGGTCACGCCATTCAGCGTCACACTGACGCGGTCGCCTTCACTGCCTGCGCCGCTGAAACTGAACCCTGCCGCCTGCTCAGCGATATTCAGCACGCCATCACCCGCGGGCGCAGCGATACTGAAGTCTGGTGCCGTGGTATCCACGGTAACCGACACTGGCGTAGTGGCGACGTTGCCGCTGACGGTGGTGACGGTCACGTTGAGATCGTAACGGCCATCTGGCAACTGTTGCAGATTCGCAGCAGGCACGGTGGCGGTCCAGCTGCCATCGGCGGCAACCACTGCGTCATAGGTCTGGCCATTCAGCGCAAGGCTGACGCTACTACCTGGCGTAACGGTGCCGCTGAGGGTCAGATCGGTGGCGGTTTCAGCCTCATTAATCGTGCCATCGGTGGCAATCGGGTTAACGGTCAGCGCCGGTACGCCGGTATCAACAATCAGCGGCTCGCTGATGCTGGTGCTGTTACCCGCTTCATCACTCACCGTCACGGTAATCGGATTGCTGCCCTGCGCAAGTGCCTGCAGTCTGTCTGCGGGTATCGTCACGCTCCATTCACCATTCGCGTCTACAGTGGCCGGATAACTGGTACCGCCCAGGGTCACGCTGACCGCCTGGCCTGGCAGCACTGTGCCGGTCAGCGTCTGCGCCGCGCTGGCTTCATCGGTATTGAGTATGCCGTCAGTGAATGGCGTGTTGATTTGCGGGTCTGCCAGCGGCGCGGTCGCCACCAGCAGCGGCAGGCTGTTCTGCACATCACCCGAAGAGACGGTAACGGTGGTCGTGCCCTGCGGCAGCGTCGCCAGATCGGCAGCCGGCACGGTCAGGGTCCACGCACCGGTTTCATCGGTTGTGGTGGTGTAGACGGTGCCGCCAGTCACCAGCGTTACGCTGATCGGGCTGTTAGCCGGCAGGTTCGCTGAACCGCCGCTGAGGATAAGATCGCTCTGCGCCTCCAGGGCATTCAGCGCATTGTCGTCACTGATTGGGGCAATCGACAGCGACGGTACGGGTGATGTAACCACGCTGAACTGCCCTTCAGCAGGCAGCGCCGGGTTACCGGCCACATCGGTAATCGCCACGGTGAAGGTTTTATCGCCTGCACCGCCCAGCGATCCGGCTGGCAGCGACACACTCCAGCTACCGTTCGCCTGTACTACGCCATCGTAAGACTGGCCATTGATGGTCAGCAATACCGGCTGACCTGCCGGTACGCCGGTGACGTTACCGGTGACCAGAATGTCGGTGAGCTGTTCAGCGCTGTCGACCTGATTATCGCCGGTCACGGGATTAATGGTCAGCGCCGGCGACGTTGCCGCCAGCACAGTGACGCTGGTCGGTACGGTGCTGCTGTTACCATAAGCATCGCTGAGTACCACATCCACCGGATAGGTTGCGTCACCCAGCTGGCTGATAATCGCGGCGGGCACCGTAACACTCCACGCGCCATCAGTATCCACGGTGGCGGTGTAGGTCTCGCCATTGAAACTCACCGTGACGGTGTCGCCCTGGGCCCCCCCGCGTCCGTCGAGTGTGAGATCCTGAGTGTGTTCAGCGATATTGATATAACCATCACTGCCCGGCGTGGAGACTTCCAGCAACGGCGGTGTGGTGGCGAAAATCAGTGAACTGCTGGCTGGCGTGGTATTACCATCGGCGTCTGTCGCCACTACCGATACCGGTTGGGTACCGTTGGGCACATTTGCCAGGTCGGATGCCGGAACGGTGACACTCCAGCTGCCACCCTGCGCCACCACGGCGCTGTAGGCCACGTTATTCAGCGTGACGCGGATGATGTCGCCTTCGTCGCCGGTTCCGCTGACGATTAGCGGCTGCTGCGCGTCGCTGACGTTGATCACGCCATCATCGCTGAGATCGTTGAGCGTCAGAGTGGGCACCGCGGTAGCCACCCGCAGTTCCGTATTCTGAGTGCTGATGTTACCGGCCGGATCGGTCACGGTGACGGTCACCGGATAGGTCTGATTGGTCAGCGTGCCGAGATCGGCCACCGGGACGGATGCACTCCAGTTACTGTTTTCGTCAACAATGGCGGTGTAGGACTTACCGTTTAATTCCACCGTCACGCTGTCGCCCGGGGTGCCGGTTCCGCTGATTTGCAGCGGCGTAGTGAGTTCGTTGTTGGTCAGGACGCCATCACCGCCCGGTGCGGTAACGGTTGCAACCGGAGGCTGCGTGCTGACCGCCAGGGGCTGCGTCTGCGTGGTGGTGTTACCGCTGGCATCAGTCAGCGTAACTACCAGCGTATAGCTGCTGCCATCTGACAGGGCCTGCAGCGCCGCTGGCGGCACATCCACCGTCCAGTTGCCCTGCCCATCTACGGTGGCGCTGTAACTCTCGTTATTCAGCGAGACAGACACCACTTCGCCCGGCAACGCACCTGAACCGCTGACCGGCAGACCGGCAGCCACTTCGCTGCTGTTGAGAATGCCATCGCCGCCTGCGACCTCTGCCACAATCAGATTCGGTGGCAGCGTGTCGACGCTGAAGTTGAGCGTCTCATCCACGCGGTTGCTTGCTTCATCAATCGCGGTAATGATCAGGCTGTTGGCGCCCTGTGGCAGTAAGGCGAGATCGGCGGCCGGCAGCGCCAGGCTCCAGCTGCCGTCTGCATTGACCGTGGTGCTGTAGGTTTTACCGTTAAGTTCCAGTTCAACCTGCTGGCCCGGCACGGCTTTGCCAGTGCTGCCGCCGATCAGCAGATCGCTGCCCGCTTCCACCCGGTTGAGAAGGCCATCGGTGATTGCGCTCTCCTCCAGCGTGATTTGCGGCAGCGTGGCTGCGACTACATTCAGTTGAGCGGAGTCGGTCAGCAGTGCGCCGGTGGCGTCGGTGGTGGTGACCGAAATCAGTTTTACGCCGTCGGTGATAGTGGTGAGATCGCCTGCCGGAACAGTGACGCTCCAGAAGCCATTGTCGCCGATCACCGCGCTGTAATTATTGCCGTTAAAGTTAACCTGCACCGCCTGGCCCGGGTTAACGCCTACCGCAGAACCGCTGATGATCAGATCGCTGCTCAGCTCCTGCTGATTCAGGAAACCATCAAGGCTGACAGGTTCACTAATGGAAACCACGCCAGGTTCGCCTGCCGCCGGGGCGACGTTAATATCGCGGGTGTCGGTAGCTGGGGCGCCTGCCGCCGTTGTGACGCTGACCGCGATGGTGCTGCTGCCCGCCGCCAGTGCGCTGAGCGCCGCAGAGGGGATCTGCGTGCTCCAGCTGCCATCCGCGTTGACCAGCGCAGTGTAATTTTGGCCGCCCAGGGTAATGGTGACCGTCTGGCCCGCCTCCACGTTGCTGGTGCTGCCGGACAGCGTCTGGTCCAGCGCTTTTTCGCTGTTATCCAGCAGATCGTCACCGGCAAACAGGGCGATCGTCACCGTCGGCGTACCCGGTTCCGCTGGCGCTTCCACCGCAATCACCCGATCTTCGCTGACTGTTACGCCCGCCTGATTGGTGACTGTGGCCGCGATAGTCGCGTTGCCCGCCGTCAGTGCCGCCAGCGCGCTGGCCGGGACGCTCAGGCTCCAGCTGCCATCCGCGCCGACCGTGGCGCTGTAAGTCTGGTCGCCCAGCGTAACGGTCACGACCTGACCCGCCTCGACATTGGTTGAGCTGCCGCTCAGCAGCTGATCGCTGGTTTTCTCATCGTTGCTCAGCACGTCATCCACGGCGAACTGATCGAGCGTGATAGTGGGCTGGCCCGGCCCGGTAACCGGCGGCTCAACCGTGATCGGCAGCGTGTCACTGACGGTGGTGCCTGCCGCGTTGCTGACCGTGACCACCAGCGAGGCAGAACCGGCTGCCAGCGCACCGAGTGCATCGGCCGGAATGGCAATGTTCCAGCTGCCGTCGGCGCCAACCGTTCCGCTGTAGCTCTGGCCGCCCAGCGTCACCGTGACAATCTGGCCCGCCTCGACGTTGGTGGTGCTGCCGGAGACCGCCTGCGCTTCCAGCTTCTCATCGTTGCTCAGGATGTTGTCGTCAGCAAAGGCATTGAGGGTTAGCGTCGGGGTGCCTGGCCCGGTGCCCGAGGACTCCACCAGGAAGTCGCGGGTTTCAGTGATCTGAGTACCAGACTGATCTGTCACCGCCACATTCAGGGCTGCGCTACCGGCTGTCAGCGCAGCCAGTGAACTGGCAGGAATCGACACGCTCCAGCTGCCATCCGCACCGACCGTGGCGGTAAAAGTCTCTCCGTTCAGAGTGACAGTGACCTGCTGGCCTTCGCCGATATTAGTGGTGGTGCCGCTCAGCAGCTGATCGCTGGCTTTCTCGCTGTTGCTGAGGATGTCATCCCCGGCAAAGGCGTCGATGGTTACGGTGGCTTCACCCGGCTGCGTTACCGGGGCTTCGACAGTGACTGGCTGCGTTGAAGTGACTGTGTCGCCCGCTGCATTACTGACCGAGACGGTCAGTGTGGTGGTGCCTGCTGCCAGCGCATTCAGCGCGGCTGACGGCACGGCGACGCTCCAGCTGCCATCACCCTGCACGCTGGCACTGTAGGTCTGACCGCCCAGGGTGACCGTCACGATCTGCCCGGTTTCGATATTACTGGTGCTACCGCTGACAAGCTGATCGACCGCTTTTTCGTCGTTGCTCAGAAGGTTGTCGCCGGCGAAATCATTCAGGGTCAGAGACGGCACGCCCGGTTCCGTTACTGGCGTCTCAACCGCGATATCGCGGATTTCGGTAGTGCTCACGCCATCGGCATTGCTGACGGTAACGCTGATGGTATTAGCTCCCGCCGGCAGATTACCCAGCGCGGCTGCCGGAACAATTACACTCCAGTTACCACTGCCATCGACGGTGCCGAGGTAAGTCTGGCCACCGAAGGTGACTGTCACCGTCTGGCCCGCTTCGATGTTGGTGGTGGAGCCGGAGAGCGTCTGGGCCGTCCCTTTTTCATCGTTGCTGAGGATGTCATCCCCGGCAAACTGACCAATGGTGACTGTGGGTTCGCCCGGCAATGTGACAGGCGCTTCCACGGTGATGGGCAGCGTGCCGGTCACGGTATCACCGGCCACATTGCTGACTGAAACCGTCAGCGTCGTTTCACCTGCCGCCAGGGCGCTCAGGGCCGCCGATGGCAAAGTAACGCTCCAGTTGCCCTGCGCATCAACGCTGCCGCTGTAAGTCTGGCCGCCCAGGGTGACTGTTACCAGCTGACCGGGTTCAACATTGCTGGTGCTGCCGGTGAGTGTCTGATCGGTGGCTTTCTCCCCATTACTCAGCACGTTGTCCCCGGCAAAATCATCCAGCGTGACGGATGGCGGGCCCGGAACGACCGGCGTATCAATGCTGATCGCGCGGTTTTCACTGGCTTCAATGCCAGCCTGGCTGGTGACGACCGCGGAAATCGCAACCGAACCGGCTGCCAGCGCATTCAGTGCCGCAGGCGAGAGCGTGACGCTCCAGTTGCCCTGCGCATCCACTACTGCGCTGTAGGTCTGATCGCCCAGCGTGATGGTGACAATCTGGCCCGCTTCCACATTGGTGGTAGTGCCGCTAAGTACCTGATCGCTGCTTTTCTCGGCATTGCTGAGAATGTCATCACCGGCAAACTGATCGATGGTGATAACGGGCGTACCCGGCTGAGTCAGTGGTGGCTCTACGTTTACGGTCAGGCTACCGCTGGCGGCGGTTCCTGCCTGGTTAGCAACGGTGGCAGTCACCGTGGTGGTGCCGGATGCCAGTGCGGTCAGCGCATCAGCAGGCACGGTAATGCTCCAGCTACCGTCGCCTGCCACGCTGCCGCTGTAGCTCTGGCCGCCCAGGGTAACCGTGACGATCTGCCCGGCTTCGACGTTGGTGGTGCTGCCGCTAAGAATCTGATCGCTGGTTTTTTCTGCGTTGCTCAGCACGTCGTCGCCGGTAAACGGGGCGATCGTCAGGGCTGGCACACCAGGGGTGGTGTCAGGTGCCTGCACCTGGATACCCAGGCTGGCGGCAGCCGCCGTGCCCGCGGCGCTGGTCACACTGACCGAAATGGTGCTGCTGCCTGCAGCCAGCGCCGAGAGTGCGGCAGCCGGAATTGAGACGCTCCAGCTGCCATCCGCCCCCACAGTGGCGTTATAGCTCTGTCCGCCCAATGTCACACTGACCTGCTGGCCCGCTTCGACATTGCTGGTGCTGCCGGACAACGTTTGTGGCGTGGTTTTTTCGCTGTTATCCAGCAGGTTATCGCCCGCAAACGGGTTCAGGCTAATGGACGGCGCAGCCGGTGTGCCGGGATCGGCGGCCGCGACGGTAATGGGCAGGCTGCCGGTGGTCGTCGTGCCCGCCGCGTTAGTGACGCTGACGTCGATGGTGGTGGTGCCTGCGGCGAGTCCCGCCAGCGCGGAAGCAGGAATAGTGACGCTCCAGCTGCCGTCAGCACCGACGGTGGCGTTGTAGGTCTGGCCGCCCAGCGTGACAGTGACAATCTGACCCGCTTCGACATTACTGGTGGTGCCGCTCAGTACCTGATCGCTGCTTTTTTCCGCGTTATCCAGAACATCATCGCCAGCGAATGCATTGAGCGTGATGGCAGGCGTCCCCGGCGTGACCGGTGTTCCAGGATCGGTGCCACCGTCATTGCCGCCACCGTTACCCCCACCGCCGCCGCCACCACCACCGCCGACGCCAACGGCCAGACCGGCTAAGCCGAGCACACCCAGACCGCCCGCCGTTATCACACCCATCGAGGTGTTGGCGTTATCTGCCAGCAGCAGCGGCTCTACGCTGTCGAGTGATTCATAGGTTGGCGTGACCGACGTGGAAGCGAGTTCAGCCCCTTCTGCGGTCTGCGGAAAGAGCGCGTGTTCCGGTGGGTTGACGCCATCATCGAACACCAGTTCGCTGTGCTGGCCATCGGCGTCGTCGAGGAAGAATTTCTGATAGCGGACAGTCTTGCCGTCGCGCATATGCAGCACCAGATCGTTACCCTGGCGCTCATACTGCGTCACCATGTCGCGGGTGCCGCTGATGCGCACGACGCTGGGCTCGGTGAGGTTAATGGATTGTGACGAACCGCTGACGGACTGCGAGATGAGTGTGCCGTTTTCGCGCGAGATAATGTCTACACGGCCTTGCGTGAGTTCTGCCATTTGTAACCTCTACTCCACCAGATTAGCTAATATACTGAATCCATAAACATAAAATTATTTTATGCTTACAGTGTTCACACATAGTTTCACCTTCTGAAGATCAGAAGATGTCTTAACCTGGTGTATGTCGAAACGGCAAAGCCAAAGCTGGTCACACGTCCCTAACCAGAGTGGCGAGTGACGCTATTATTGTTAGTTTTACTTGTACAGACTCACGCAAAATGTAACGTTTCTGACAGATTAACTTTTAGCGTAGCCGTGTTAAAAAACAATTTAAATGTACAGATTTCATTATGGTTTAATCTTCATTACATAAGCCTCACTTGAAAAAAGGTTTTCATAAAATCCGCTTTGCCTTTGTTTTTACATGTCAATTTATTGCTGACTGTTTCCGGAAATGATGCGGAAAGGTTAAAAAAACCACCACTACCGGAACATCAGGGCTGTAACCAAAATTTGTTCATTAAGCGATTCAGCCATCATTTATCAGTGGCCCTGTTCCGATTTTTCAGCAGCAAGTCGTTGAAAAACGACAGTGAAATTTGAGTTAAGTCATTCTGCGGGGCGGTGGTCATGCCAGGAAAGTTCTGGAAAAAATTCGCAGCGCGACAAAAGTCGGTAAACTCCCGGTTTTGTCATTTATGCCATGTTGCTGCCCCCTTCCTGATAAGAGGCGCAACGACCACTGACTCACGGCCAGTGCTACACTTTTCCGCTTTACCATTGATGAATCTGACCTATGACCGCACTGGACGCTGCACAACAAAACAAACATCAGAGCCGCCTGAACTGGGGCACGCGCACCATCTTTTTAATCAATGGCTTAGGAATGTCAGCCTGGGCTCCGCTTGTGCCGTTTGCCCGCGATCGTCTGCAGCTCAGCGGCGCATCACTGGGCGCGTTACTGCTCTGTCTGGGTATTGGTTCGCTGGCGGCGATGCCGGTGACCGGCACACTGGTGGCGCGGTTTGGCTGCCGTCGGGTGATGTGCTTCTCTACCCTGTTAGTGCTGATGATGATGCCGCTACTGGCCACGGCTGACTCTCATCTGGTCATGGCGGCTGCGCTGATGCTGTTTGGCGCCGGGCTGGGCATGCTGGATGTGGCGATGAATTATCAGGCGGTTCAGGTTGAGCAGGCGGCGGATAAACCGATGATGTCCGGCTTCCATGGCTTCTTCAGTCTTGGCGGGATTCTGGGTGCGGGCACGGTCAGCCTGTTGCTGAGCCAGTCTTTTACACCCCTGGCCGCCACGCTGGTGGTGATGGCAGTGATGTTATTGCTGTTGCTGTGGCGACTGCCGGTCTTAATGAATGAACGCCTGCATCAGCCCGATCAACCCTGGCTGGTGATCCCACGCGGCTGGGTCGCGTTTCTTGGCCTGCTCTGCTTTATCCTGTTCCTGGCGGAAGGGGCCGTGCTGGACTGGGGCGCGCTGCTGCTGTTGCAGAACCCGGAGATGTCACCCGCCTGGGCCGGACTGGGCTATGCGGTCTTTTCCGTGGCGATGACGCTGGGCCGTTTTAGCGGCGATAAGATCATCCAGCGTTTTGGTCGCTACCCGGTGATGCTGACCGGCGCGCTGACCGCCGCCGCGGGCATGAGTCTGGCCGTCTGGCTGCCGTGGCCGGAGATCGCCCTGCTGGCTTTCCTGCTGGTCGGCTTTGGTTTATCTAACACGGTGCCGATGTTGTTCAATGCTGCCGGGAATCAACAGGATATGCCTGCGAACCTGGCGATTTCTGCCATGACAACGCTGGGATATGCGGGTATTCTCTCAGGTCCGGCTTTAATCGGATTCATTTCGCAATGGATCAGCCTCAGCGGCGCATTTTTAGCGATCGCCCTGTTGCTGTTAGCGGTAGCCGCCAGTGCGCGAAAAGTTGCGCAATAATTCAGGTACCTGACACGCTATGTTGTATAAGTTTCCACTGACCTCCGGCAACGTCACCCGCTTTTTTGTGGTTTTCAATCTGGTGCTCCTGCTGGCGCTGGGCTTTATGGTACATAACTCGGTGAATGCCTGGCTGACCGGGAAGCGCTATGCCATGGACGATCTGGCACGTGACGTTCAGAAGCGCATTGATGCCTATCGCTTTGCCACCTGGCAGATCTATGAAAACCTTTCTACCAGTGCGGCAGGTGCAACACCCGGCAGTAACCTGCAGGAGACGCGACTGCGTCCTGACGTCTACTACCTGGAAAAAACCCGGCGTAAAACGGAAGCGCTGATTTTCGGCTCACATGACAGCAGCACGCTGGACATGACCATGCGGATGTCGAACTATCTCGACACGCTGTGGGGCGCAGAAAACCCCACCTGGTCGATGTACTTTTTAAATGGTCAGGACAATAGCCTGATTATGATCTCGACCCTGCCGCTGAAAGATATGGCGACGCGTTATAAAGAGAGTGCCATCAGTTCAATGGTTGATGGCCGTCGTGCTGAGATGTTGCAACAGGCGAATGCGCTCGATGAGCGCGAGAGTTTCTCACCGCTGCGCCACCTCGCCTTCCAGAACGATCACTATTTCACGCTGCGTACCACCTTTAACCAGCCAGGCCATCTGGCCACAGTGGTCGCCTTTGATCTGCCGGTTAACGATATTGTTCCGCAGAACATGCCGCTGGAAAATTTCCAGCTGCGTCAGGACAGCTCAATGCCTGCCAGCAGCAGTGAACAGCAGGAGGTGGAAAATACCCGCATCTCACTGGTTAATCCCAATATCGAGATTACGGCCACCCTGCCCAGCACCTCGCTACAGCTGGTTTATCAGGTGCCGATTGGCCGTCTGATTATCGACACCCTGCATAATCTGCTCTGGCCGCTGCTGATTAACCTGCTGCTGTTCCTGCTTTCACTGGCGGGTATCGTGCTGCTGCGCCAGCAGTCGCTGCGTCCCAGCGAGAACCAGAGCGCTGAACTCGATTCGCTGCGGGTATTGAATGAAGAGATTGTGGCCAGTCTGCCGGTCGGTCTGCTGGTATATGACTTTGCCAGCAACCGCACCCTGCTGAGCAATAAGATTGCTGAACATCTTTTGCCTCACCTCAATCTGCAGAAGATCATTAATATGTCCGACCAGCATCAGGGCGTGCTGCAGGCCACCATTAATAACGAAGTGTATGAGATTCGCCACGCCCGCAGCGTGCTGTCGCCGCATACCCAGCTGTTTATGATGCGTGACCAGGATCGCGAACTGCTGGTGAATAAGAAGCTGCAAAAAGCGCAGCAGGTGCTGGATCGTAACCATCAGATGCGACAGCAGCTGCTGCACAATCTGGGCCACGCGCTGAATCAGCCCCTGGAGAAGATGGTGACGCAGCTGGTACAGCTCAGCCAGCGTGATGCCGATGAGACCGTGCTGGATCTGCTCGATGAGAGTCAGGGGCTGGCGCGGCTGGTGGATGATATCGTGCTGCTGAACCGGCTTGAGGCGCACGACTGGTCACCCGATGCGACCGTCTTTAACCTGCAGGAACTGCTGGATGAGATCGCGCTGGAAAGCCTGCCGCTGATGCGCCGCAAAGGGCTGTCGCTGGTGGTGAATAATCACCTGGCTAATGATGAGACGCGCTTTGGCGACCGTCGCGCCCTGCGTAAAGTGCTGACCACGCTGATGCACTACGCCCTGACCACCACCCGCTGGGGGAAAATCACCCTGGAAGTTAAGGCTGCGGACAAGCAGGCCGATAGATTGATTATCGAACTGGTGGATACCGGTGCGGGCCTGACGGTGGATGAACTGGCCAATGTCGACTTCCCGTTCCTGGGTGATACCAGTCAGGATCGCTACGGACAGGCTTCTGGCATGGCGTTCTTCCTCTGTAAGCAGCTCTGCAAGCAGATGGGTGGCAGCCTGGATATCGTGGCAAAAGCGGATATCGGCACGCGCTACAACATGCAGTTGCCGCTGGTGCTGGAGCAGAAGCGCGAAGAAGAAGAGGAAAAAATTCTGGATGGCGTTACCGCGCTGGTGGAGATCACCGTGGAGGACGTGCATAAAATTGTCTGCCGCCATCTGGAAAACTGGGGAGCGCGTTGTCTGACACCCGACGAGCGCATTTCCGGTCAGGATCACGATGTGCTGGTGACCGACGATCCATCAAAGCTTAGCGGCTGGGCACTGCTGCTGGCGGAAGATGAACTGGGGCATCATGCACTGAACGACCAGCAGTATCGGGTCAATTTCAATCTCAGTAATGCGCTGCTGGATGCATTGCTGGCACTGATAGAGAAGCAACTGTCGCATGATGTGATGGATAACGACACGGAAGACGACGCGGCCACGCCATTGATGAGCGGCGGCTATTTCCAGCTGTTTACGGAGACAGTACCGGTTGATGTGAAGAGGCTGTATACTGAGTCGGCGGAAAAGGACTACGCCTCGCTTGCTCAGACAGCGCATCGCCTAAAGGGCGTGTTTGCCATGCTCAATCTGACTCCCGGCAAACAGCTTTGTGAAGAGTTAGAACACCACATTAAAGCGTGTGACGATTCAAACATTACAAATACCACCAGTGATATTGACGCTTACGTCAATCAACTGCTGCAGCAAGGTAACCAATAAGATGAATAACTTAAACGTAATTATTGCCGATGACCATCCAATTGTCCTTTTCGGTATCCGAAAATCTCTGGAACAAATTGAATGGGTTAACGTTGTAGGTGAGTTCGAAGACTCAACAGCACTGATCAATAATCTGTCCAAGCTTGACGCCAACGTCCTGATCACCGACCTCTCTATGCCAGGTGAGAAGTATGGCGATGGTATTACGCTGATTAAATATATTAAACGCCACTACCCGGATCTCTCGATTATTGTTCTGACCATGAACAATAACCCGGCGATTCTGAGTTCAGTGCTTGATCTCGATATCGAAGGGATTGTACTGAAACAGGGCGCGCCAACCGATTTGCCAAAGGCACTGGCTGCACTGCAGAAAGGCAAGAAATATACGCCGGAAAGCGTTGCGAAACTGCTGGAGAAAATCAGCGCGGGTGGTTATGGCGACAAACGCCTGTCACCGAAAGAGAGCGAAGTGCTGCGTCTGTTTGCAGAAGGTTTCCTGGTCACCGAGATTGCCAAGAAGCTGAACCGCAGTATCAAAACCATCAGTAGCCAGAAGAAATCAGCGATGATGAAACTGGGCGTGGATAACGATATCGCACTGCTGAACTACCTGTCGTCTGTCAGCCAGACTCAGGTCGAAAGAGACTAAGTTACTTCCTGAGGCGGTGCAGCCTGCACCGCCTCGCCTCTGCCCTTTCCTGCCCTACCCCATCCGCGTTTTACGTACCCGATCAGCATAGATTGCCAGCGTCACTTTCAGCACATCTAACGTCACCGGTTTCGACAGGCAGTTATCCATGCCCGCATCCATGCAACGCTGTTTCTCTTCCGCCAGCGCATTCGCCGTCACGCCAACTACCGGGAAGAGATGGCCCAGCTGACGCAACCGCTGCGTCAGGCGATAACCATCCATATTCGGCATGTTCACGTCGGTCAGTACGATATCAATCTCATTACGACTCAGTACATTAAGTGCATCAACGCCATCCTGCGCAGTCTTCACCTGATAGCCCAGCGTGCCGAGCTGTTCCGACAGCAGCATGCGGTTAATCGGATGGTCATCGACAATCAACACCATGATGTCATCGTTATGCACTTTCTCTTCTACCGGTGCGGCCAGCAACAGCGCATCTGCGGCGTCGTTGCCCAGTGCGATTCGATAGATGCGCGCCAGCAGCGCCGGAACCTCATGCAGCGTGGCGGTAGAGTGGATCCAGCGGCCAGGCTGACGTTCACGCGGCATATCCACATGCGATCCATCGAAAGTGACCAGCGCCCGCAGCGGAACATCAATATCCAGTTCGTAATCGGTCATCACCACATCGTCGTGGCCGGGCTTACCGTTATATTCTGCGACCTGAATGCCCTGCTGCTGAATCTGACGCGTGATAAATTCCGCGAGGTACTCGTTGCGCATCGCCAGCCAGATTTTCTTATCCTGTAAATCCTCCAGCAGCATCAGTGACGGCTTCTGCCCTTTGTAGATTGGAATACGCACAATAAACTGGCTGCCCATACCTGGCTCTGAGTCGACCTCAATGTCGCCGTCCATCATATTGATCAGCTTTTCACAGATCGCCAGTCCCAGCCCGGTGCCCTGGAAATTACGCTGCACGCCATTTCCTACCTGGAAGAAGGGATCAAACAGGCGTGGCAGCTCTTTTGCCGGAATGCCGACGCCAGTATCACGGACGCGGAATGCCAGATAGCCCTGCGAAACGTAAGCGTGGAGGATAATACAGCCCGTATGCGTGAACTTAATCGCGTTATTCAGCAGGTTCGAGATCACCTGCTGCAGACGCAGCGGATCGCCGTCCAGCACCTGCGGAACGTCATGTTCGATAAAGCAGTAGAGCGTAAGCCGCTTCTTCACCACCAGCGACAGATAATTGCCGACGATGTGGGTCACGATTTCACGAGGTGCAAACGGACGCGGCTCAATTTTCAGCTGCTCTGATTCGATTTTTGAGAAGTCGAGAATATCGCTGATGATTTTCAGCAGCAGGCTGGAGGAGTTGTTCATCGCCGTCACCAGCGAGTCGATACCGCTGGGCAGCTCTTTGGTCTGCAGCAGATCGAGATTCCCGATAATGCCATAAAGCGGCGTGCGCAGTTCGTGACTGACCGTGGCAAGGAACATCGATTTTGACTGGCTCGCCTGCTCTGCCGCGTGGGCCATCTCCTGCAGCGACTGCTCCATCCGCACGCGCGCCGAGACATCGACCAGCACGCAAATCGCCACGTTCTCATTACGATAGCGCGAATGCACAAAGCTGATTTGCAGGTTGGTATTACTGCCGGTGAGCACATCGACAAAGTTGACCTGCTGCCCGCCAATAATCTCATTCAGCCGTAGGCGATCTTCCTGCGTCAGCAACGTCAGATAATTGTGCGCCAGCTCGTTACTCAGAATATTGGTGCCGTCGCTGGTGCGTAAAATACAGATCCCGACCGGCGCAGAGGCGACAATCTTACGGTTAAACTGCTCATGCTCTTCCAGCCGGTGCGCATTCTCCTCCGCCGGCAGGAACATCCGGCGCTCAAACAGCCAGGCGAGGGTAAACAGAATGACAGCGCTGAAAATATTGAGCAGCAGCGCATTAATGATCATCAGCTTGAGCTGATCCACCATCACGTCGGTAGATATCGACCACACCACGTTAAGATCGGAAGGCGGCAGCGGCTTTTTCAGAACCAGCTGACGATAACCATTCAGGTATCCGAACCAGGTTTTATCATCAGGAAGACTATCGAGCGAGAAGCCCAGCCCGCCGCGCCGCGAATTTAGCAGTGGACGATAATTTTCATCGGTAATGGACGCGATAATCGGCAGGCTGCCCGGCTGAATAAACTCATCCAGACGGATATTCTGTTCGACGCCAAGCAGCGCCTGTAACTTATTAGCAACGTAGACGGGCACCACCATAAAGAAGGTTCCGACGCCTGGCTGAGCACTGCTATTAATCCAGTACATCGGATTGCGGCGATCTTCTTCGCTGCTATTGCGATAGCGCAGCACATTCTCACGCAGCGATTTCAGGCTGCGTTCCCGGTCAGCATTGCTGCTGCCAATCGTGAAGTCGGCCAGACACTGACTCTCGCCACCGATAAAGAACACCCGATTCAGCTCATACGATGAGGCGAAGTTACTTTTCCAGTAATTGATGTAGTAACTGAGTGAATCGAGCGAGTTGCGCCAGGTATTGCTCATCGAGGTACAGTCGCCATCCGAAAACAGGGGCGTAAACTGCGGCTGGGATGTTTTACCTGGCATCATACCGGTCAGCACATCCAGACCGCTGCTGGCGTTGGTTAAGCGGTTCTCGGTGATATATTTCAGCTCACGCATCATGTCCGCCGAATGGCGCACATACCACTGTATGGTGCCGTAGTTGCTGGCAAACTCCTGCCGAACCTGCGTCTCTTTATTGTGCAGCACGCTGATAATGTAAAACGCAGTAAGAACGGCGCCCAGCGTCCAGATTAGCAGCGCCAGCGCGCGGAAAAGATAGCGCGAGATGCGAAGCGTAGTGCGGAAAGAGACAGGATATTTCAAAGGTAACTCGCAGTTGGCAAGGTTAGTCGCATCATCGATTTTTAATGCCCATACACTAGCTTTATCGGACGTAAAAAAGCCAGCCAGCCGCAGGCTTAGCGGGCGGTTTGAGAATCTTTTAAGACAGCCAAAGCAACATCTTTATCTTAGGAAGAAGTCGCCGCCTCTCCCCCCTCAAACAAATGCACGCACACATCTCCTTAAAGCGACACCACAACCCCAACAAGAAAGGCCTGCTATGCCCGAAGAGCAAAGCGTCCACGCCAGGGATGGCGTGGCCGATCCGCATGGATGCGGGAATCCTTTGCGATCGGGCACAGCAGTCCTTTCGACGGCTCCCATCTGACTGCCATCAGCCAGCCATTTTCCCGCCCCGCCTCTAAGACCTCAAACAACACGCCCATCCCCCTCAAAGCGACACCCAAATCCCAACAAGAAAGGCCTGCTATGCCCGAAGAGCAAAGCGTCCACGCCAGGGATGGCGTGGCCGATCCGCATGGATGCGGGAATCCTTTGCGATCGGGCATAGTGGGCCTTTCGGCAGCTCCCGACTCACAGCCATCAGCTCCCAGCCACCAGCCATAAGCTCTCTGCCCCCCTGCAATCTCCCCATCACACAAAAAAAACGGCAGGCCGGGTTTCCCCAGACCTGCCGTTTCTGCAACGAACCTCAGCTCACGCCAGACAAATTACTCTTCGTCTTCAGCCGCGTCGTCTTCGTCTTCTGCATCCGCTTCCGGCGCAATCTCTTCATCGTCGTTCTCTGCTTCCGGCGCGATATCTTCCTCGCCTTCCGCCACGCTACCGTCGATTGAATCCAGCTCTTCTTCTTCAACCGGCTCGGCAACACGCTGCAGACCCACGACGTTCTCATCCTCTGCGGTACGAATCAGAATCACACCCTGGGTATTACGACCCACGACGCTCACTTCTGAAACGCGGGTACGCACCAGCGTACCGGCATCGGTGATCATCATAATCTGATCGCCATCAACGACCTGAACGGCGCCAATCACCGGACCATTACGTTCGGTCACTTTGATTGAAATAACACCCTGAGTCGCACGCGACTTGGTCGGGTATTCGCTGTTGGCCGTACGCTTGCCGTAACCATTCTGCGTCACGGTCATAATTGCACCCTCTTCACGCGGCACAATCAATGACACAACGCGATCGCCTTCAGCCAGCCTGATGCCGCGTACGCCAGAGGCGGTACGACCCATCGCACGGACTGCGGTTTCTGCAAAGCGCACCACTTTACCGGCCGCTGAGAACAGCATCGCTTCATCGTTACCGTTGGTCAGCGCCACACCGATCAGCTCATCGTCGTCACGCAGATTCACGGCAATAATGCCCGCGCTGCGTGGACGGCTGAACTCTTTCAGTGCGGTCTTCTTCACGGTACCGAGCGCGGTGGCCATAAAGATATTAAAGCCTTCGGTATACTCACGTACCGGCAGAATCGCCGTAATACGCTCGTTGGCTTCCAGCGGCAGCAGGTTGACGATTGGACGTCCACGTGCGCCACGGCTTGCTTCCGGCAGCTGGTAAACCTTCATCCAGTAGAGACGGCCACGGCTGGAGAAGCAAAGAATCGTGTCATGCGTATTGGCGACCAGCAGACGATCAATGAAGTCCTCTTCTTTGATACGTGCGGCTGACTTGCCCTTACCACCACGACGCTGCGCTTCATAGTCGGTCAGCGGCTGATACTTCACATAGCCCTGATGCGACAATGTCACCACAACATCTTCCTGATTGATCAGGTCTTCGATATTAATGTCAGCCGTGTTGGCAGTAATCTCTGTGCGACGCTCATCACCGAACTGATCACGCATCAGCTCCAGCTCTTCGCGGATCACTTCCATCAGACGGTCCGCGTTCGACAGAATGCGCAGCAACTCAGCGATCTGCTCCAGCAGCGCTTTATACTCATCCAGCAGCTTCTCGTGCTCAAGACCAGTCAGTTTCTGCAGACGCAGATCCAGAATCGCCTGAGCCTGCTGCTCGGTCAGATAGTATTGACCATCACGGATGCCATATTGTGGATCCAGCCACTCCGGACGCGCGGCGTCATCACCAGCACGTTCCAGCATCGCTGACACGTTACCGAGAGCCCACGACTGCGCAATCAGACCCGCTTTTGCTTCTGCCGGGTTTGGTGCACGACGAATCAGCTCGATGATAGGATCGATATTCGCCAGCGCAATCGCCAGACCTTCCAGAATATGCGCACGATCGCGTGCTTTACGCAGTTCAAAGATAGTACGACGCGTCACAACTTCACGACGATGGCGAACAAAGGCGTCCAGAATCTCCTTCAGCGCCATGATCTTCGGCTGACCCTGATGCAGGGCGACCATGTTGATACCAAACGAGGTCTGCAGCTGGGTCAGTGAATAGAGATTATTCAGCACGACTTCGCCAACCGCATCGCGCTTGATCTCAATCACGATACGCATGCCGTCTTTATCAGACTCATCGCGCAGTGCGCTGATGCCTTCGACACGCTTCTCTTTCACCAGCTCCGCAATCTTCTCAATCAGGCGTGCCTTGTTAACCTGATACGGCAGCTCATGAATGATGATGGTCTCGCGGCCCGTTTTAGCATCGGCTTCCACTTCGCCACGCGCACGAATATAAATTTTACCGCGTCCGGTGCGGTACGCTTCTTCGATGCCACGGCGACCATTGATGATAGCGGCGGTCGGGAAATCAGGCCCCGGAATGTGCTCCATCAGCTCTTCAATGCTGATGTCTTCATTTTCAATGTAAGCCAGACAGCCGTTAATCACTTCACGCAGGTTATGCGGCGGAATGTTGGTTGCCATACCTACGGCGATACCGGAAGAGCCGTTCACCAGCAGGTTAGGGATTTTGGTCGGCAGAACTTCAGGGATCTGCTCAGTGCCGTCGTAGTTCGGTACGAAATCGACGGTATCTTTTTCCAGGTCAGCTAACAGGTCGTGGGCGATTTTCGACATGCGAATTTCGGTATAACGCATCGCCGCGGCGGAGTCGCCGTCGATGGAACCGAAGTTGCCTTGTCCGTCCACCAGCATGTAACGCAGGGAGAAAGGCTGGGCCATACGTACAATGGTGTCGTAAACGGCGGAATCACCATGCGGGTGATATTTACCGATAACGTCACCGACGACGCGGGCAGATTTTTTATAGGGTTTGTTCCAGTCGTTACCCAGTACACTCATCGCAAAAAGTACGCGACGATGAACCGGCTTCAGGCCATCACGCACATCGGGTAAAGCTCGGCCAACGATGACCGACATGGCGTAACCGAGGTAAGAATTTTTTAATTCTTCTTCGATATTGACCGGTGTAATTTCTCTCGCAAGGTCGCTCATGGAGCCGCTATCCCTCTACTTAATCCCGGATTTTAAAGGTGCGAAAGTATATCACACTGCAATGCTCTGGTGAACGCTAACCACCGATTTCACCCGCTTTTCCTTGCGCCTGAAAGGTGTGCCATCTGCGGTTAAGCGTTTATACTGTGGGCACATTTTGTCAGGAGTTACGATTCAATGAATGCACAACCGCAGAATCATCAGCAGAACGTCGATGCGCAGGAAATTGCCAAGTTTGAGGCCGTTGCCTCGCGCTGGTGGGATCTGGAGGGTGAATTTAAACCGTTGCACCGCATTAACCCGCTGCGCCTGGGCTATATCGCGCAGCACAGCAACGGCTTATTCGGTAAAACCGTGCTCGACGTCGGATGCGGCGGCGGCATCTTAGCCGAAAGCATGGCGCGTGAAGGTGCCGTGGTCACGGGCCTGGACATGGGCGCGGAACCGCTGGCCGTGGCGCGCCTGCATGCTCTGGAGAGCGGAGTGACGCTGGACTACGTGCAGCAGACCGTAGAAGAGCATGCGGAGCAGCACGCCGGAAAATATGATGTGGTGACCTGCATGGAGATGCTGGAGCACGTGCCGGATCCGCGCTCAGTCGTTCACGCCTGTGCGAAGCTGGTCAAACCCGGCGGCGAAGTCTTTTTCTCTACGCTGAACCGCAATCCAAAAGCCTGGCTGCTGGCGATATTTGGTGCGGAATATGTGTTGCGCATGCTGCCGCGCGGCACCCATGACGTGAAGAAATTTATCCGTCCTTCCGAACTGCTGGGCTGGGTCGATGAAACGGCCCTGCGTGAACGCCACATCATTGGCCTGCACTACAACCCGGTGACTAACCGATTCAAACTGGCTCCCGGCACTGACGTGAATTATATGGTGCACACCCACCGCGCCGTCTGAGTGACCCGCCCGCCTGAATCAGGGCGGGCATCTCCTCTTCTGCGCCCGTTCTCCCTGTGCCGGTCACAGCACTCACCGCGCCAGAGGCATTCTGATGTCTGCCAATAGGTTACATCAGCCCGGTTCCATCCTCTTCAGCGTTACCGCATCCGGTTCTCTGCTGACCAGCAACCCGCTAGCGGCTTTTAGCCATTTTTCATCCCTTTTCCTGCTGAATCCTGAGTATTGAATAAGAAACACGCGCCCGATCATAATAAGAAAAAAAAGTGTGATCTGGTTGACATGATGCCAGGCCTTACAAGGCGTGGGCTAAGAAATTTCGCAAGAATTACAACCCCTCCAGCCATCATTTTTTGCTCTTGTTAAGCGGCCGTAAAATACTAAAATATGCCCCCATGTAGTTATGGCTTTTCCCATCACCCCCTAGATGTAGTGTTTATCCACACATTATTCACAATGAATAGGCTGTGTATAAACCGGGATTTCTTTTAATTTTTGGATACTCACGCAAAGGTAAAAACGCGACATGAACCAGAGTCTGCTCGTTACTAAACGCGATGGCCGCCAGGAGCGCATTGATCTCGACAAAATTCACCGTGTGCTGGACTGGGCAGCTGAAGGGCTGAACAACGTCTCAGTTTCACAGGTTGAGCTGCGCTCTCACATTCAGTTCTATGATGGCATCAGAACCTCTGACATTCATGAGACCATCATCAAGGCCGCAGCAGACCTCATCTCCCGCGATGCCCCTGACTATCAGTACCTGGCTGCCCGCCTGGCGATCTTCCACCTGCGCAAAAAAGCGTATGGTCAGTTTGAGCCGCCAAAGCTTTATGACCAGGTCGTTAAAATGGTCGACATGGGCAAATATGATCGCCACCTGCTGGAAGATTACAGCCAGGAAGAGTTTGCGCAGATGGACGAGTTCCTCGACCACTGGCGTGACATGAACTTCTCCTATGCCGCTGTGAAGCAGCTGGAAGGCAAATATCTGGTGCAGAACCGCGTTTCGGGTGAAATCTACGAAAGCGCGCAGTTCCTCTACATACTGGTCGCCGCCTGCCTATTCTCCGGCTACCCGCGCGACACGCGTATGGATTACATCAAGCGTTTCTATGATGCGATCTCGACGTTTAAAATCTCCCTGCCGACGCCAATCATGTCTGGCGTACGCACCCCAACACGTCAGTTCAGCTCCTGTGTACTGATCGAGTGTGGCGACAGCCTGGACTCCATCAACGCCACCTCCAGCGCGATTGTGAAATATGTCTCTCAGCGTGCCGGCATCGGTATCAACGCCGGTCGTATCCGTGCGCTGGGCAGCCCGATTCGCGGCGGTGAAGCGTTCCATACCGGCTGTATCCCGTTCTACAAGCATTTCCAGACCGCGGTGAAGTCCTGTTCTCAGGGCGGCGTTCGTGGCGGCGCAGCCACGCTGTTCTACCCGATGTGGCATCTGGAAATCGAAAGCCTGCTGGTGCTGAAGAACAACCGTGGTGTTGAAGGCAACCGCGTGCGTCACATGGACTATGGTGTACAGCTCAATAAGCTGATGTATCAGCGCCTGCTGAAAGGCGAAGATATCACCCTGTTCAGCCCGTCTGACGTGCCTGGCCTGTATGACGCATTCTTCGCCAATCAGGATGAGTTTGAGCGCCTCTATACCAAATATGAGCAGGATCAGAGCATCCGCAAGCAGCGTGTTAAAGCGGTCGATCTCTTCTCACTGATGATGCAGGAACGCGCCTCTACCGGCCGTATCTACATTCAGAACGTCGATCACTGCAACACCCACAGCCCGTTTGACCCGAGCATTGCGCCGGTTCGCCAGTCTAACCTCTGCCTGGAAATCGCCCTGCCGACCAAACCGCTGGAAGATGTTAACGACGAAAACGGTGAGATTGCCTTGTGTACGCTCTCTGCGTTCAACCTCGGCGCCATCGAAAGCCTCGACGATCTGGAAGAGCTGGCTACCCTGGCAGTACGCGCGCTTGATGCGCTGCTCGACTATCAGGACTACCCGATCCCGGCGGCCCAGCGTGGCGCGATGGGTCGTCGTACCCTGGGTATTGGCGTCATTAACTACGCCTACTATCTGGCGAAGCATGGTGTGCGCTACTCCGATGGCAGCGCCAATGGCCTGACGCACAAGACCTTTGAAGCGATTCAGTATTACCTGCTGAAAGCCTCAAACGAGCTGGCGAAAGAGCAAGGTGCCTGCCCGTGGTTCAATGAAACCACCTATGCGCAGGGCATTCTGCCTATCGACACCTACAAGAAAGATCTGGACGCGATCAGCAACGAACCGCTGCATCTCGACTGGGAAAGCCTGCGTGAAGAGATTAAAACGCACGGCCTGCGCAACTCGACCCTGTCTGCGCTGATGCCGTCTGAAACCTCGTCGCAGATCTCCAATGCCACCAACGGTATTGAGCCTCCGCGCGGTCACATCAGCATCAAAGCGTCGAAAGATGGCATCCTGCGTCAGGTCGTACCGGAGTATGAGCGTCTGAAAGATCAGTACGAACTGCTGTGGGAAATGCCGAACAACGATGGCTACCTGCAACTGGTGGGTCTGATGCAGAAATTCATCGACCAGGCGATTTCGTCCAACACCAACTACGATCCGTCGCGCTTCACCAACGGTAAAGTGCCGATGAAACAGCTGCTGAAAGATCTGCTGACGGCGTATAAGTTCGGCGTGAAAACGCTCTACTATCAAAACACCCGTGACGGTGCTGAAGATGCGCAGGATGACCTGGCACCTTCTATCCAGGATGATGGCTGCGAGAGCGGCGCCTGTAAGATCTAATGGTCAGGCGGGAGAATCTCCCGCCTCATTCATTTCACGAGGCCTGGCTTCGTCTACTTTTGGACAACTTTTATGGCTTACTCCACTTTCTCACAGAACAAAAATGATCAGCTGAAAGAGCCGATGTTTTTCGGTCAGTCCGTAAACGTGGCGCGCTTCGACCAGCAAAAATATGACATCTTTGAAAAGCTGATCGAAAAGCAGCTCTCCTTCTTCTGGCGTCCGGAAGAGGTCGACGTTTCACGCGATCGCATCGATTACCAGGCGCTGCCGGATCATGAAAAACATATCTTTATCAGCAACCTGAAGTATCAGACGCTGCTGGATTCGATTCAGGGCCGCAGCCCGAACGTCGCGCTGCTGCCGCTGATCTCGATTCCTGAACTGGAAACCTGGATTGAAACCTGGGCGTTCTCAGAGACGATTCACTCCCGTTCTTACACCCACATCATCCGTAATATCGTTAACGATCCGGCAGTGGTGTTTGACGATATCGTCACCAATGAGCAGATTCTGGCGCGTGCTCAGGATATCTCACGCTATTACGACGATCTGATTGAGATGACCAACTACTGGCATCAGCTGGGTGAAGGCACGCATCAGGTCAACGGCAAACCGGTTGTCGTCAGCCTGCGCGCCCTGAAGAAGCAGCTCTATATCTGCCTGATGAGCGTCAATGCGCTGGAAGCGATCCGTTTCTATGTCAGCTTCGCCTGTTCATTCGCGTTCGCTGAACGTGAGCTGATGGAAGGCAATGCCAAAATCATCAAGCTGATTGCCCGCGATGAAGCGCTGCACCTGACCGGCACCCAGCACATGCTGAATCTGCTGCGCAGCGGTGAAGACGATCCGGAGATGAAAGAGATTGCGGCAGAGTGCCGTGAAGAGTGCTTCGAGCTGTTTAAGAAAGCAGCGCTGCAGGAGAAAGAGTGGGCAGAATATCTGTTCAGCGGCGGCTCAATGATCGGCCTGAACAAAGATATTCTCTGCCAGTACATTGAGTACATCACCAATATCCGTATGCAGGCTGTTGGCCTTGATTTGCCGTTCCAGACGCGCTCAAACCCAATCCCATGGATTAACTCCTGGCTGGTCTCTGACAACGTTCAGGTTGCGCCACAGGAAGTGGAAGTGAGCTCCTATCTGGTGGGTCAGATCGATTCTGAAGTAGGCGCTAACGACTTCGACGACTTCCAGCTTTAATTATGAGCCGCGACGTTGTTATTCTGCGCAGTTCCGGCACCCGGCTGGAATGCACAGACGAACATACCAATCTGCTGACGCTGCTGGAAGCCAACAATCTCTGCGTGGAGTTTCAGTGCCGCGAAGGTTATTGCGGCTCCTGCCGGATGCGGCTGCTGAAAGGCGAAGTGCATTACCCACAGCGGCCGCTGGCCTTTGTGCAGCAGGATGAGATCCTGCCCTGCTGCTGCAAAGCCAAAGGCGAGATTGAGCTGGAGTTATAACTGAGGTGGAATAAGTCTGGCTTGATTTGCTGTGAGATCGAGTCAGCTTAGGGAACACGGTCAGATCGGAAAGACGCAAAAAGCGTCATCCCTGACAGCTCGGCCCGCGCGATTACGCACCTCATCCCTGAGGTGCGCCCGTAGCCGGGCCAACGCGTTGCGTTGTTCAAAAACGCTCCCGGCGTTTTTGTCCCAGGCGCGGGACGCTTTCCTCCTCTGCCCGTGTTCCCTGCGCTTTGAGCTAATTTATTGCTGCGAGAATGACGCTGTATGGGGGGTTAATTCGCAGTCACATACAAAAACGGGCGCCTCAGGCGCCCGTTTTATTTTCACTGATATTACTGTCTGACAGTTTCAACCACATCAATCCAGCCGTGACCGGTGCTCACTTCGCTGCCGTGTAACCAGCGGCGCAGCATGTTCATCGCCATCATTGCCACCACCTTCTGCCGCGTCTCCAGATTATGGCGACCGGTACTGAACTTCACGCGCTGACCAAAACTGCCATCCGGTGTATGCAGCGCCACCGAAATCTCTTCCTGCTCCAGGCTGCCAACAGAGAGCGCCAGCGCAGCCTGCTGCTGTGCAGCAAGTTCGCGGGTGCGGATCACCTGCTGCTCCAGCGTCTCCTGCCGGGGTGGAAAGATGTCAGCGCCACGCAGCGGCACGCTGGCGCCAGCCAACTGCCAGTAGAGCAGTCCGGCGGTGTATTGCTCACTGATTGCCAGCTGCTCACCGCGCTGCTCCAGCTCACGTGCCAGCAGCGCCGGTAAGCCTTCGGTGCCTTCGAAAATGGTGCACTCCGCCAGTTGCAGACGCACCTGCTGCCACACCTGCTCCATCGCCACCCGCTGACTGGCCGGGCCGGTGAGCTTGATCTCAATGATCGGCATGGACGAGCGATATCCCATGACCACGCCTTCCGGCAGCGCCAGCGGCTCCAGTTCGGCGGCAATATCGCTTTCACCACGACCGAAGGTGGTCAGCCGCAGACAAATCGGTGGCTCGGGCGGCGAAAATTTCGCTTTCAGACGGGGGATGATCTGCTGCTCCACCATCACTTTAAATTCAGACGGCACACCAGGCGTGAAGAACATCCAGCAGCGATTGAGTTGCAGTGCAAAGCCACAGGCGGTACCGACCGGATTATCAATCAGTTCCGCATTGGCCGGGATTTCCGCCTGCTTGCGATTGCTGGCCGCCATCACGCGTCCCCGGCTGGCGAACCAGGCTTCCATCTGTTCCAGCCACTCCTGCTGCACCTCAAGCTCAACGCCACAGGCTCTGGCTGCTGCCAGCGCACTGAGATCGTCACTGGTCGGCCCCAGACCGCCATTCACAATCAGCACATCTGCCTCATGGCTGCGCGCCTGTAGCGTGGCGATTAGCGATTCGAGTGAATCTCCAACCGTGGTACGGCTGGTCATAGGCAACCCTTGCTGGAACAACATATCCGCCAGCCAGGCTGCGTTGGTATCGACGATTTGGCCATGCAGCACCTCATCCCCGGTCGACAGCATCTCTACTCTAATCACGTTGAGTTCTCCTTTTCACGTTTGCTTTACTGTACGAACTCCTCCCGCCAGACACAATCGGCATCACCAGGGATTGTGACCACTGCGTCTCAGGCACGTTGCGCATAAAGATAGCGAGGGTGAAGCAGGAACAAGGGAGGTGAAGGTGTTCAGGGAGTTAAAAACCAATAAAAACGGCGGGATTGCCCCGCCGCTTTTTTTACTACAGTTGTCTGCTACAACTGGGTCAGCGAATCGCGATTAACGACGCGCCAGCAGCAGACCAAGTACCAGACCGGCTGTTGCACCGATACCGACACCCTGCCACGGTTTTTCGTGCACGTAATCGTCTGCACGGTAAGCCGCTTGTTTAGCGCGATAGTAGTAGCTATCGGACGCCTGGCTGACACGAGATTTCACATCGTTCAGCGCCTGTTCGGCTTTGCTTTTAAGCTCAATGTACTTCTGATCGGCCGGATCGCCTGATGCCTTAAGAACTTCTTCCAGCGTTTCAGTCAGTAACGCAATATCGTCATCGAGGCCCGTTTCGAATTGATTTGTCTGATTTACCATCGTTTCCTCCGTGTGAATTGCAAAGCAGTTCATTAACTATAGTCATAATCTGGCGCTCTGCTGATTTCCTGCTCCAGGAATCACCTGATTTTTCATCTGTTAATCTTGCTCGGTGCAGGCTGTGCGCCGTTTCGCTACGCAAAGAAGTGTAAGACGCAGCGGCAACCGCGGAATTTCGCTTCGCTTCTTTGATTAATCTGATAAATTTTGTTGTGACTGAATTTTCCAGTAACCCTACTGTCGTACCCCTCTGTTGCCTGTGATTATCGGGCCATGAAAGTGCATTTTGCACGACAGTCACGACACCCTCGAACAGCTAAGGAATAATCTCTGGCATGAATCGAAGAATGTTTATGAAAGCGTCAATGGCCTTCTCCGCCGTCAGCGGCATGACCGGCCTGTCAACGCTGTTTGCGCAATCCGCATGGGCAGAAGATGGCATTGCTGACGGAACCGCCGTACGCTTCGATTTCGACGTATTGAAGAAAAACGCGGCTGCACTGGCGAAAAAACCCTGGGGCGGAGCACCGGGCGCGCTGCCGGAGACGCTGGCCACATTGACCCCGCAGGCGTACAACGAAATTCAGTATGACGCCAACCACTCACTCTGGAACAACCTGCCCGATCGTCAACTGGACGTTCAGTTCTTCCATGTCGGTATGGGCTTCAAGCGGCGCATCCGCATGTTCTCTGTTGACGGCGAGAGTCGCGAAGCGCGCGAAATTCACTTCCGTCCCGAATTGTTCAACTACAACGACGCCAAAGTTGATACGAAGCAGCTGGAGGGCAAAACTGACCTCGGCTTCGCCGGTTTCCGCGCCTTTAAAAAACCGGAACTGGCCCGTCGCGACATCGTCTCCTTCCTTGGCGCAAGCTACTTCCGTGCCGTTGACGATACTTTCCAGTACGGCCTCTCGGCGCGTGGCGTAGCGATCAATACCTTCAGCAATGGCCAGGAGGAGTTTCCCGATTTCACCGCCTTCTGGTTTGAAACGCCAAAAGCGGAAGATACCACCTTTACCTGCTACGCCCTGCTGGATGGTGCCAGCGTCACCGGTGCTTATAAATTCATCATCCATTGCGAAGAGAAACGCGTGGTGATGGAGGTGGAAAACCACCTGTTTGCCCGTAAAGAGATCCGTCAGATTGGCATCTCGCCAATGACCAGCATGTTCAGCTGCGGCACCAACGAACGCCGCATGTGCAACACTTACCATCCGCAGATCCATGACTCCGATCGCCTGGCGATGTGGACCGGTAAAGGTGAATGGATTGCCCGTCCGCTGAATAATCCTCAGCGTCTGCAGTTCAACGCCTATGAAGATGAGAATCCGCGTGGGTTTGGCCTGCTGCAGCTTAATCACGACTTCAAAGATTATCAGGATGTGATTGGCTGGTATGACAAACGTCCCAGCCTGTGGGTTGAGCCGGTTGGTAAGTGGGGCAAAGGCGCGATTAACCTGATGGAGATCCCGACCACGGGTGAAACGCTGGATAACGTGGTCTGCTTCTGGCAACCGGCTGAGCCGGTCAAAGCGGGCAGCGAGCTGAACTTCTCCTACAAGCTTTACTGGAGTGGTCTGCCGCCGGTGCGTAGCGGTCTGGCACGCGTGGATGCAACCCGTACCGGTATCGGTGGTTTCCCGGAAGGCTGGGCGCCTGGCGAACACTTCCCGGAAACCTGGTGCCGCCGCTTCGCCATTGATTTTATTGGTGGCGATCTGCAGGCTGCTGCGCCGAAAGGTATTGAGCCGGTGATTACCGTTTCATCCGGCAGCGTGAAGCAGGTTGAGATTCTGTATGTCGATCCGCTTAAGGGCTATCGCATCCTGTTTGACTGGTATCCGAACAGCGATTCCACCGAGCCGGTAGAGATGCGTCTGTTCCTGCGCAGCAAAGATGAGACGCTGAGTGAAACCTGGCTCTATCAATATTTCCCGCCTGCGCCGGATCAGCGTAAATATGTCGATGACCGCCAGATGACGGTGGGTTGATGTAAAAAAAGGCGAGGCTCAGGCCTCGCCTTTTTTTATGGCGCGTTCTTCAGCATATCGACGTGAGGGATCCCATCTTCCAGGTAGTTCTCCCCCCACCGCGACAAAGCCATGCTGCCCATAGAAACTTTCCAGATGCGCCTGCGCAGAGAGAAACAGATCGCGGCCCGGCCAGTGCTGCTGACAACTGTTGATTGCCTGCTCCATCAGACGATTCCCCAGCCGCGCACCACGAACCCGATCTGAAACAATCACCCGTCCGATTTTCACCGGGCTGGTCTCATCCTCCGGAGAGAGCAGTCGCGCATAGGCCACTAGTTGGTCATCCGCCATTCCCAGCAGATGCCGGTTTTCCGCCTGCAAATCTTTGCCATCCACATCAAGGTAAGCGCACTGCTGTTCCACCACAAACACGGCACTGCGCAACGCCAGCAGTGCATAGAGCTGTGAGGGGGGTCAGTTCGCTATGGTGTTTATCCTGCCAGTTAATGTCCATGGTCTCTCCTTTAAACCACACACTCTACATCAGCGCGGTGTCGCCAGCACCTGCTGGTGACACTATGTTACAGGCAAAAAAAATCAGGCCCGGAGGCCTGATTCGTCAGTCGCAGCAACGCGCTTACATCAGCGGCTGAGCCATCTGCACCAGTCTGATCAGCGGCTGCGGGTAAACCCCTAACAGCAGCACCAGAATGGCAGAGATCAGTACCACCACACCACCGGCCGTAAATGCCCAGTTAGCCGGGGTATCACGGGTATGCAGTTCTGGCGGGCTGAGGTAGAGACTCACCGTCACGCGCAGATAGTAGTAGAGGCCAATCGCACTACCCGCGACTACAGCACCGGTCAGCCACCACAGGTGCGCACTGACGCCTGAAGCGATAACGTAGAATTTACCGATAAAGCCCAGCGTCATCGGGATACCCGCCAGTGACAGCATCATCACCGTCATTACCGCTGACAGGATAGGACGATGCCAGAACAGACCGCGGTAGGAGTAGAGCGAGTCAGCATCCGGGCCACGATACGGGCTGGACATCAGACTCACCACACCAAACGCGCCCAGGCTGCTGAACAGATAACCGGCCAGGTATACGCCAGATGTTTCCAGCGACAGCTGATGATCTTTAACCGCAATCAGCGCCACCAGCAGATAACCGAGGTGGGCGATAGAGGAGTAACCCAGCAGACGCTTGATGTTGCTCTGCGAAATCGCCATCAGGTTACCGAACAGAATCGACACAAAGGCGATCATGGCCAGCACTGTGCGCACCGCTTCGCTGTCGGTCACCGGCGCATACATAAACAGACGCATGATGACACCGAAGATTGCAATCTTGCTGGCGGTAGCCAGGAAGGTTGAAACCGGCGCAGGCGCACCCTGATAAACATCGGGGGTCCAGAGGTGGAACGGAACCAGTGAGAGCTTAAAGCCCAGACCGATGATCATCATGCCCAGACCCACCAGCAGCAGTGGTTCGTGGATCATGCTGTCAGTCAGGCTCTGGCCCAGTGCCACAAAGCTCAGATTACCGGAGTCGGCGTAGATCAGCGCAATACCAAACAGCAGGAACGACGAGGCCGCCGCCGAAAGAATGGTGTACTTCAGCGCGGCTTCCAGTGAACGTTTCTGGCGGAAGGCGTAACCAATCAGACCAAACAGCGGCAGCGACAGCAGCTCAATGCCGATGAACAGCGAAGCCAGATGGTTAGCACTGGCCAGCACGATGCCACCAAGTGCCGCAATCAGCACCAGCAGGTAGAACTCATCTTTGTTGTCCGGGAAGCCTGCCAGCCATGGATAGGCAAAGGTACAGGTCGCCAGACTCGCCAGCATGACCAGCGCGGTATAGAACATCGAATAGCCATCGACGCGCAGCAGCGGCGTGACATCCATCGCTCCGACCTGACCGACAAAGTACAGCGAGAGCAGCGCCAGGTTCAGGCCAACTACCGTTAGCGTGGCGTTAACGAAGTGGTTGCGTCGCCAGGCAATGGACAGCATCACAACCACCACCGTCAATCCGACGATTAACAGCGGTAGCAACGCAATCAATTGGTGAGGAGTTATTGTCATGGCGAATTACGGCCTTGTAGTTGAAATTGAAGCGGTAAACCACTGCTGAATATTGCTCATGGCAGCGTGCGAAGTATCCAGAATCGGCTGTGGATAGACGCCCAGCAGCACCAGCAGCACCACCAGAACACCGATGGTCATAAACTCACGCGGTGACATGCCTGGCAGCGGATCTTTCGATTTCGCTTCGCCGTAATAAGCGCGCTGCATCATCACCAGCGAGTAAATCGAGGCAAACACCAGACCAAAGGTCGCGATGATGATAATCATCGGCACCACCTGGAAGCTGCCGGTCAGAATCATAAATTCGCCGACGAAGTTACCGGTGCCTGGCATACCGAGGTTGGCAACGGCAAAGAACAGCGACAGACCCGGAATCCATTTGATGCGCGACCACAGGCCACCCATCTGACGCATATCACGAGTATGCAGACGCTCATACAGCTGACCACACAGAATGAAGAGTGCTGCAGCGGAGAGACCGTGCGCAATCATCTGAATCACCGCGCCCTGCAGCGCCAGCTGGCTGCCGGTGTAGATGGCAATCAGCACAAAGCCCATGTGCGAAATCGAGGTGTAAGCAATCAGACGTTTGATATCAGTCTGCGAGAAGGCCATCCAGGCACCGTAGAAGATACCGATGATGCCCAACCACATGGCGATTGGCGCAAACTCGGCTGACGCATTCGGGAACAGCGGCAGACTGAAACGCAGTAAACCGTAAGCTGCGGTTTTCAGCAGGATACCCGCCAGGTCGACAGAACCAGCCGTTGGTGCCTGACTGTGCGCATCCGGCAGCCAGCCGTGCAACGGTACCACCGGCATCTTCACCGCAAAGGCGATAAAGAAGCCCAGCATCAGCAGATATTCAACACCGCTCGACATTGGGGTCTGCAGCAGCTGTTCGTAGTTGAATGTCCAGACGCCAGTCGCGTTGTAGTGGACAAACACCAGGCCCAGAATCGCAATCAGCATCACCAGACCTGAAGCCTGGGTGTAGATGAAGAATTTGGTCGCGGCGGAAATACGGGTTTTGCCGTCCGATGCTTTATGACCCCAGAGCGCGATGAGGAAGTACATCGGCACCAGCATCATTTCCCAGAAGAAGAAGAACAGGAACAGGTCGATGGAGAGGAAAACACCGATTACGCCGCCCAGGATCCACATCAGGTTCAGGTGGAAGAAGCCCTGATACTTTGAAATCTCATTCCAGGAACAGAGCACCGCCATCAGACCGAGCAGGCCGGTCAGCACCACCATCAGCAGCGACAGGCCATCAATGGCTAAATGGAAGCTGATGCCGAAGCGTGGGATCCACGGAACGGAGAAACTTGACTGCCACTGCGGAATGCCCGCTGCCTGCGTCAGTGAATAGCCTCCCTGCAACCAGAGTTGCAGTGAAAGCGCCAACGTCAGCCCCATAGTGATCAGTGCGATCCAGCGTGGCACCTTCGCGCCGAGGCGCTCAGTGAGCCAGCAGATCAGACCACCGACGAAGGGTATGATAATTAGCCAAGGTAATAACACGGCACACTTCCCTTTTCTTTGTCTTAGTTCGGGCTATCTTACTTGCCATTTTGGCTCCCGGCAGTGCTCGCAATCCTCACATACCTCGGTATGCTCCGGTTGCTGTGCGCTGGCGGTAACCAAACTGGCCGCGACGATAACGCCCTTGCTCAGGACAATTTTTGACATTCTCAATGGGCAGATTAGCTAACCTGCCCCGCTCATCAATCTTTAAATCACCAGCAGCAGAGCCAGCACCAGCACGGCGCCCACGCTCATTGACGCAACGTACCAGCGCAGGTAGCCATTCTCACTGACTACCAGGCCTTTGTTGGCAATACGTGACAGTAGCGCAGGCAGGTTCATCAGGCCATTCAGTGGGTCGCGCTTCAGCAGCCACGCAATACCCAGATAAGGTTTGACGAACACTTTATCGTAGAGCCAGTCGAAGCCCCAGGCCGCAAACCACCAGGTGCCGAAGAAACGGCCTGGTGCACTGTTTGCGATACGGGTAACCAGCTCACGTTTGCCCAGCCACAGCGCGGCAGCGATCAGAATGCCGACAATCGCTACGACGCCCGAGGTGATTTCAAGTCCCACTTTGCCCGCTTCACCGAACTCATTGGCTGGCAGTACACCTGCCAGCGGCGGCGTGATCAGCGCACCAATAAAGGTAGAGAGCAGCAGCAGCACAATCAGCGGCAGATGATGGGTAATACCCTTACCGGCGTGCGCATGAATTTTCTCTTCGCCGTGGAACACGATGAAGATCATACGGAAGGTATAGATAGAGGTCAGGAACGCCCCCACCAGACCCGCAACCATCAGGTTGATGTGACCGTTAGCCAGTGCGCCAAACAGGATCTCATCTTTACTGTAGAAGCCCGCCGTAATCAGCGGCAGTGCCGCCAGCGCCGCGCCGCCCACCAGGAAGCAGGTGTAGACCAGCGGAATGCTCTTACGCAGGCCACCCATTTTGAAAATGTTCTGCTCGTGATGGCAGGCCAGAATCACTGAACCCGAAGAGAGGAACAGCAACGCTTTAAAGAAGGCGTGCGTCATCAGATGGAAAATCGCCGCATCCCACGCCTGAACACCCAGCGCCAGGAACATGTAGCCAATCTGGCTCATGGTGGAGTAAGCGAGAACACGTTTGATGTCGGTCTGTACCAGCGCGGCAAAGCCTGCCAGCACCAGGGTTATCGCCCCGATAATCCCGACCAGATGCAGCACTTCCGGCGTCAGCAGGAAGAGACCGTGGCTACGGGCAATCAGGTAGACACCTGCTGTCACCATAGTCGCGGCGTGGATCAGTGCCGAAACCGGTGTCGGACCGGCCATCGCATCTGCCAGCCAGGTCTGTAACGGCAGCTGAGCCGATTTACCGACCGCGCCACCCAGCAGCATCAGCGTTGCCCACTGCAGCATATGGTTATCTGCGGCAAAGTGCGCAGGAGCCAGCTCCATCATCTCGCGGAAGTTCAGCGTGCCCAGCTCGTTGTAGAGGATGAACAGACCAAATGCCAGGAAGACGTCGCCCACGCGGGTAATGATGAACGCTTTCATCGCCGCTTTGCCGTTTTCCGGATTGCTGTAGTAGAAACCGATCAGCAGATAAGAGCAGAGTCCTACCCCTTCCCAGCCCAGATACATCAGCATCAGGTTATCGGCCAGCACCAGAACAACCATGCTGGCGATAAACAGGTTGGTATAGGCGAAGAAGCGGGAGTAGCCCTCTTCTCCGCGCATGTACCAGGAGGCGAACATGTGAATGAAGAAACCGACACCGGTCACGACAGACAGCATGGTCAGCGACAGGCCATCCAGCGTCAGGTTTACCTTCATGTCGAAGTTGCCGACATGCATCCAGGTCCAGAGCGCCTGCGTGTAGGCTTGCTGGCCGTTGGCGAAGAAGTCAAAACCGACCATCGCTGTAGTCAGGGCCGCCAGACCCACCGATCCCATACCAATCGTGGCCGACAGGTTCTCTGACCAGCGACCGCGCGAAAACGCTAACAGCAGAAAGCCGATCAGCGGAAACAAGACAGTTAAATAGAGAAGATTCATCCGCGCATCTCGCTCACAGTATCAATGTTCAGCGTCTGACGACGACGATAGAGCTGAAGCAGCAGTGCCAGACCAATACTGGCTTCCGCTGCCGCCAGGCTGATCGCCAGGATATACATCACCTGTCCATCGGCCTGACCCCAATAGCTCCCGGCAACCACCAGGGCTAAAGCGGCGGCGTTGATCATGATTTCAAGGCCGATCAGCATAAACAGCAGATTGCGGCGTATTACCAGCGACGTCAGTCCAAGGACAAACAGCACGGCAGCAAGAATCAATCCATGTTGTAACGGGATCATGCGTTCTCCTTTTTCACCTGAGCGGCGTCAGCATTACGGTTACTCAGGACTTCGCCCTGACGCTCTTCGCGACCGATATGGAACGCCACGACCAGACCCGCCAGCAGCAGCATTGAGGCCAGTTCAACCGCCAGTACGTAAGGACCGAACAGGCTGATGCCGACCGCTTTGGCGTCGATGATGGTGCCATCAATGCCCTGATCGTTGGCGGTCAGGATGGCGTAGACCATTACGACCAGCAGCAGCAACGAGACGATACCCGGACCAATCCACAGTGACGGGCTGAGCCACTCACGCTCCTGCTTCTCGGTCTGTTTGCCCAGGTTCAGCATCATGACCACGAAGACGAACAGCACCATGATGGCACCGGCGTAGACGATGATCTCCAGCGCACCGGCAAAATAGGCTCCCATAGAGAAGAAGACGCCCGCGATCGATAACAGCGAAACGATCAGGTACAGCAACGCATGTACCGGATTAGTGTGGGTAATGACGCGCAACGTCGTCAGCACCGCCACCAGCCCGCAAAGATAAAACGCAAATTCCATGCCTTGCTCCTTAAGGTAATAAGCCTTTGACGTCGATAGGCTTCGCTTCGTTTTCTGCTTCGCCCTTATCTTTACCGTCAATCGCCATACCTGCCATGCGGTAGAAGTTGTACTCCGGATATTTACCCGGCCCCGAAATCAGCAGATCGTCCTTCTCATACACCAGATCCTGACGCTTAAACTCACCCAGTTCGAAATCGGGGGGTCAGCTGAATCGCCGTGGTCGGACAGGCTTCCTCACACATGCCGCAGAAGATGCAGCGTGAGAAGTTGATGCGGAAGAACTCCGGATACCAGCGGCCATCTTTGGTTTCGGCTTTCTGCAGCGAGATGCAGCCAACCGGGCAGGCAACCGCACACAGGTTACAGGCGACGCAACGCTCCTGACCATCCGGATCGCGGGTTAACACGATACGGCCACGATAGCGTGGTGGCAGATAAACCGGCTCTTCCGGATACATCTGAGTTTCACGTTTGGCGAAGGCGTGCAGCCCGATCAGCCAGATACTGCGAACTGTCGTGCCAAAGCCTACGACAATATCTTTCAAAGTCATTTGTTAACCCCTTACGGCGCTGTGTAGAGAATCACTGCGGCAGTCGCCAGCAGGTTCAACAGCGTCAACGGCAGACACACTTTCCAGCCGAATGACAGCACCTGGTCGTAGCGTGGGCGCGGAAGCGCAGCACGAATCAGGATGAACATCATCATAAAGAACGCCGTTTTCAGGGCGAACCAGATGAACGGCGGCAGGAATGGGCCGTGCCAGCCACCAAAGAACAGCGTCACAATCAGCGCTGAAACGGTGGTGATCGCCACATATTCGCCGACAAAGAACAGGCCGAACTTCATACCGGCATATTCGATGTGATAACCGTCCGCCAGTTCCTGCTCCGCTTCTGGCTGGTCAAACGGATGACGGTGACACACCGCCACGCCAGCAATACAGAAGGTCACGAAACCGAAGAACTGCGGAATGATGTTCCACAGGTGCGTCTGGCTGTTGACGATATCGTTCATATTGAACGAGCCCGCCTGCGCTACCACACCCATCAGCGACAGACCCAGGAACACTTCGTAGCTCAGGGTCTGCGCCGAGGCGCGCATCGCGCCCAGCAGCGAGTATTTATTATTACTCGACCAGCCGGCAAACAGCACCGCGTAGACCGCAAGGCCCGCCATCATCAGGAAGAACAGCAGACCGATATTCAGGTCTGTCACCATCCAGGTTGGCGAAACCGGCACGATAGCAAAGGCCAGCAGCAGTGAAACAAAGGCGATAACCGGCGCAAGGGTAAAGATAAAGCGGTCGGTAAACGGCGGAACCCAGTCCTCTTTAAAGAACATTTTGATCATGTCCGCTACCAGCTGGAGCGAGCCGCCCCAGCCTACGCGGTTTGGTCCGTAACGGTTCTGGAACAGGCCGAGCAGACGACGCTCGGCGAAGCTCATGAACGCGCCGCAGGCCACAACCACCAGCAGAATCACGATGGCTTTAACAATGGCCAGCAGAATGTCGATAACGTCCGGTGTTAACCAGCTCATTGCGCCGCCTCCTGCAGAGTGTCGATTTTACCGTTCGCCAGGAATGGCGGAACGCCCGGCATGCCCAGCGGCAGACCAATCTGTCCCGCCTGCAGTGACGCCGAGAAACGGACCGGCAGACGCACTGTCTCACCGGCACAGATGAACTCAACCGCCGCGCCATTGTTGACGCCCAGCTTCGCTGCATCTTCCGGGTTAATCACCAGTGCAGGCGGTGCCATACGCTGCTGGAAGACCGGTGAACGCTGTGACATCTCTTCACTACCAAACAGCTGGTAGAGAGGGGCCACGCGCCACTGCGCTTCACTGACGAATGCCGCCGGAACGTTGCTGAACCAGGGCAGACTGGCTGCGCTGGCTTCAAACAGCCGTACACCCGGATCGCCATTACGCAGTTTGCCGCCCACTTCAACCTGGAACTTGTTCCACGCCTGCGGTGAGTTCCAGCCCGGTGCCCAGGCAAACGGAATCTGCGAACGCGGTGCGCCTGGCTGGTTGTTCCCTTCCATTGAGAAGGCGAACATCGTGTCCTGATCCTGCGGCTGACGCGGTTCGTGCACGCTGATATTGGCGCGCGCCGCGGTACGGCCACTGGCACGGTGCGGTGAACGCGACAGTTTCTGTCCACGAATACGGAAGCTGGCATCCGGTGCCGCATCCTTGATTCCGGCCAGCTGTGGCAGATGACTGACCACCGCATCGATCACGTGGTCCAGCTGCGTCCAGTCGACGTGACGGCTTTCCAGCGTGCTGTGCAGCGAATGCAGCCAGCGCCAGCTCTCCAGCATCACTACGTTGTTGTCATAGTAAGAAGGATCGTAAACCTGGAAGAAACGCTGTGCGCGGCCTTCATGGTTGATCGAGGTGCCATCACTTTCGGCGAAGCTGGCGGTTGATAACACCAGACCCGCTTTCTCAAGCGTCGCGGTGCGCTGATGATCAACCACAATCACGTTAGTGGTCTGGGCCAGCGCCGCATCAACCAGCGCTTTCGGTGCATGGCGATAGAGGTCATTTTCCAGTACCACCAGCGCATCGGCTTCACCGTTGCTCAGTTGCTCCAGCGCGCTTTCCAGAGGATTGCCGCCCATCAGGCCAAGACCCACGCTGTTGGCGTGTCCCGCCAGCAGCGTAATCCCGACGTCGGCACCGCGCGCTTTGAGCGCTTTGGCCACGTTGGCAGCCGCTTCGATCATCGCGCTGCTGCCGGAATGGGTCCCGGAAATAATTAACGGTTTTTTCGCGCCGGCCAGCGCCTGCACGATGACATCCATTTTGCCGTTCAGTTTGCTGTCGAAATCGGTCACCGCCGGAGCGGTTTCATCCAGCGCACTGGCGATAGCGAAACCGAGACGCGCCTGATCTTCAACCGGTGCGCGATAGCTCCATGCCGCGATATCATCCAGACGGGTTTCATCGACGTTGGTGATAAACAGCGGATGTTTCGCATTCTGTCCGATGTTCAGGATCGCGGCGATCTGCCAGTCTGCTACTTTCTGAGCGGCAGCCATTTCGCGCGCTTTGCCTTTCACGGCCTGACGCACTGACAGCGCCACGCGTGCGCCAACCTGGGTCAGATCTTCGCCCAGCACCAGCACCGCATCGTAGCTTTCAATTTCACGCAGCGATGGCGTATAGATACCGCCCTCACGCAGAATTTTCAGCATCAGTTCAAGCCGGGCCTGCTCGCCCGCTGGCATGCCGGTAGAGAAGTTCTCTGCACCGACCAGTTCACGCAGCGCGAAGTTACTTTCAATGCTGGCGCGCGGCGAGCCGATACCGATCACTTTTTTCGCCTGACGCAGCAAATCTGCACCGGCATTGACCGCCTGCTCTGCGTTCAGCGTCACCCAGTCGTTGCCGCGCAGCAGCATCGGCTGGCGTGGGCGATCTTTACGGTTCACGTAGCCATAGCCAAAGCGGCCACGGTCACACAGGAAATAGTGGTTTACGGTGCCGTTATAACGGTTTTCGATACGGCGTAACTCACCATAACGCTCACCCGGGCTGGTGTTACAGCCCACACTGCACTGCTGGCAGATGCTCGGCGCAAACTGCATATCCCATTTACGGTTATAGCGTTCGGAGTGCGTTTTATCGGTGAAGACGCCGGTCGGGCAGATTTCAATCAGGTTACCGGAGAATTCGCTCTCCAGCGTGCCATCTTCCGGACGACCGAAGTAGACGTTGTCGTGTGCGCCGTAGACACCCAGATCCTTGCCATCGGCATAATCTTTGTAGTAACGCACGCAGCGGTAACAGGCAATACAGCGGTTCATCTCATGGGAGATGAACGGGCCGAGATCCTGATTACGGTGGGTACGTTTGGTGAAGCGATAGCGGCGGAAGCTGTGGCCGGTCATTACTGTCATATCCTGCAGGTGACAGTTACCGCCCTCTTCACACACCGGACAGTCGTGCGGGTGGTTGGTCATCAGCCACTCCACCACGCTTTCGCGGAACTCTTTCGCTTCGCCATCATCGATGGAGATGAATGTGCCGTCAGAGGCCGGCGTCATGCAGGACATGACAAGACGGCCGCGGGTATCTTCGGCATTCTGGAATTGCTTTACCGCACACTGGCGGCAGGCCCCAACGCTTCCCAGCGCCGGATGCCAGCAAAAGTAAGGAATATCAAGGCCCAGAGAGAGACATGCCTGTAGCAGGTTGTCCGCTCCGTTCACATCATACTCTTTACCGTCTACATGAATTGTAGCCATAGTGACATGCTTCCGTAAGGCTCGTCAGAGACGAGCGTTAATCATATTCTTGCCCCGACGCACGACATTGTCGGGGCGGCGGCACCAGGCCTGTTCCGTGTTCTTCGGCGAATTACCAGCGCGATTTCAGCAGGTTTGGCTGGATCCCGCCAATGGCGCGGGTATTGCCAAACACCTGCGGTGCCATGCCGGCTTCAAACTCTTCACGGAAATATTTAATCGCACTCTGCAGTGGCTCAACCGCACCCGGCGCATGCGCACAGAAGGTTTTACCCGGGCCAAGCTGACGGCAGAGTTGCAGTAAGGTTTCGATATCGCCTGGCTGACCCTGCTTCTGCTCCAGCGCGCGCAGAATTTTGACGCTCCACGGCAGGCCATCGCGACACGGTGTACACCAGCCGCACGACTCACGGGCAAAGAACTCTTCCAGGTTACGCACCAGCGAGACCATGTTGATCTCGTGATCGACCGCCATCGCCAGCGCCGTACCCAGACGGCTGCCCGCTTTGCCGATGCTGGCAAATTCCATGGGCAGATCCAGGTGCTGGTCGGTCAGGAAGTCAGTCCCTGCCCCGCCGGGCTGCCAGGCTTTGAACTTCAGTCCGTCACGCATACCGCCCGCATAATCCTCAAGGATTTCACGTGCGGTGATACCAAATGGCAGCTCCCAGACGCCGGGATTTTTAACCCGTCCGGAGAAGCCCATCATTTTGGTACCGGCATCTTCGCTTTTAGAGATGTTTTTGTACCACTCCACGCCGTTGGCCAGAATCGCCGGAACGTTGGAGAGGGTTTCCACGTTGTTCACGCAGGTCGGTTTGCCCCACGCGCCCGCACTCGCCGGGAATGGCGGTTTCGAACGCGGATTGGCACGACGGCCTTCCAGTGAGTTAATCAGTGCCGTCTCTTCGCCGCAGATATAACGACCTGCGCCGGTGTGAACAATCAACTCAAAGTCGAAGCCGGTACCGAGAATATTTTTACCGATATAGCCCGCTTCGGTCGCTTCAGCAATCGCACGACGCAGATGCACCGCGGCTTCAATGTATTCGCCACGTAAGAAGATATAGCCACGGTAAGCCTTCAGCGCAAAGGCGCTGATCAGCATTCCTTCCACCAGCTGGTGAGGCATCTGCTCCATCAGCAGACGGTCTTTGTAAGTGCCCGGCTCCATCTCATCGGCGTTACACAGCAGGTAACGGATGTTCATCGACTCATCTTTCGGCATCAGGCTCCACTTCAGCCCGGTGGAGAAGCCCGCACCGCCGCGCCCTTTCAGGCCTGAATCTTTGACTGCCGCAACGATTTCATCCTGCGACATGCTTTTCAGCGCTTTTTCCGCACCGGCATAGCCATTTTTACTGCGATATTCGTCAAGCCAGACAGGTTGCTTGTCGTCACGCATCCGCCAGGTCAGCGGATGGGTTTCTGCAGTGCGAATGATCTGTTTAATTGTCATTGATACTGCTCCAGCAAACCAGGGATGCCTTCCGGCGTCAGATGCACATGCGTGTCTTCATCCACCATCATCGTTGGCCCCTTATCGCAGTTACCCAGACAGCAGGTTGGCAGCAGTGTAAAGCGGCCATCGGCAGTGGTCTGACCCGGTTTGATATTCAGTTGCTGTTCCAGTGCTGACTGGATGCCCTGATAACCGGTGATATGACAGACCACGCTGTCACAGTAACGGATCACATGACGGCCAACCGGCTGACGGAAGATCTGGCTGTAAAATGTCGCCACACCTTCAACATCACTCGCCGGGATACCCAGTACCTCGGCAATCGCATTGATGGCGCCGTCCGGCACCCATCCGCGCTGTTTCTGCACGATCTTCAGCGCTTCAATCGAGGCTGCACGCGCATCTTCGTAGTGGTGTTTTTCGTGCTCAATGGCGTGATGCTCTTCCGCGCTCAGCACGAAGACCTCGTTAGGGTCGATCGTTTTAATGGCAATGTGTTGATCGTGCATAATTAGCGGTCCACGTCTGACATAACAAAATCGATACTACCCAGATATACGATCAGGTCGGATACCAGGCTGCCACGGATTACTGAAGGAATCTGCTGCAGATGCGGGAAGCTCGGCGTACGCACGCGGGTGCGGTAGCTCATGGTGCTGCCATCGCTGGTCAGGTAGTAGCTGTTGATCCCTTTCGTCGCTTCAATCATCTGGAACGACTCATTGGCTGGCATCACCGGCCCCCCACGAAACCTGCAGGAAGTGCGTGATCAGCGTTTCAATATGCTGCAACGTGCGCTCTTTCGGTGGCGGCGTGGTCAGCGGATGATCCGCTTTAAACGGACCCTCTGGCATGTTGTTGAGACACTGCTCAAGAATGCGCAGCGACTGCCACATCTCTTCCATTTTCAGCATGACGCGGCTGTAAGCATCGCTGATGCCGTCGCCGACCGGGATTTCAAAATCGAAGTTTTCGTAGCCGGAGTAGGGACGCCATTTACGTACGTCAAAGTCGAGACCGGTAGCACGCAGACCAGCACCGGTAGTGCCCCACGCCAGCGCCTCTTCCATGTTGTAAGCAGCAACGCCTTTGGAACGGCCAATCAGTACGCTGTTGCGCAGTGCCGCTTTGTCATACTCTTTAAGACGTTTTGGCATCCAGTCGAGGAAGTCACGCAGCAGACGTTCCCAGCCTCGCGGCAGGTCATGCGCGACACCACCGATGCGGAACCACGCCGGGTGCATACGGAAACCGGTAATCGCCTCAACCACGTCATAGATTTTCTGACGGTCGGTAAAGGCAAAGAACACCGGCGTCATGGCCCCGACGTCCTGAATAAAGGTGGAGATATAAAGCAGGTGGCTGTTGATGCGGAACAGCTCAGAGAGCATCACGCGGATCACATTAACGCGATCGGGCACCACGATACCGGCCAGTTTCTCCACCGCCAGTACGTACGGCATTTCGTTTACGCAGCCGCCGAGGTACTCGATGCGGTCAGTGTAAGGAATGTAGCTGTGCCACGACTGACGCTCGCCCATCTTTTCGGCACCACGGTGGTGATAGCCGATGTCAGGCACGCAGTCGACAATCTCTTCACCATCCAGTTGCAGAATGATGCGGAATGCCCCGTGCGCCGACGGGTGGTTAGGCCCGAGGTTCAGGAACATGAAGTCTTCGTTGGTGGTGCTGCGCTTCATGCCCCAGTCTTCAGGCTTAAAGGTCAGCGCTTCCATCTCCAGATCTTCTTTCTGTTTGGTCAGCGTAAACGGATCGAATTCGGTGGCGCGCGCCGGGTAATCTTTACGCAGCGGATGGCCTTCCCAGGTCGACGGCATCATGATGCGCGTCAGATGCGGGTGACCATCAAAGGTGATACCAAACATCTCCCAGGTTTCACGCTCATACCAGTTGGCATTCGGGAAAAGGCGGGTGATGGTCGGCAGGTGCATATCGTTTTCAGAGAGTGCCACCTTGAGCATGATGTCGCGGTTGCGTTCAATCGACAGCAGGTGGTAGAAAACGGAAAAATCCGCCGCAGGCAGGCCTGCACGGTGGGTACGTAAACGCTCATCCACGCCATGCAGGTCATACAGCATGACGTAAGGCTTGGGTAATTTACGCAGGAACTCGATAATTTCCAGTATCTGTTCACGCTTCACCCACACCACCGGAATACCGGTACGGGTTGGCTGAACAGTGAAAGCATCCGGCCCAAAACGGTTACGCAACTCGCCGATCACCGGGTCATCAAGGTGATCACGGGTTTGCCATGAAGGCTGAGCGAGATCTTGCGTGGTCAAATCTGTCATACGTTACTCACCATTCCGGCCTGGTCTCAGGCACTCAAATGAAGGCGTCAGGATGGGGCCATGCATTAAATTGTGATGTTCTGCTGCAGGCGCTGTTTTCCATCCATACGGTTTTAAACTTCGTCCGGGCTGCGCAGGTTTGTGACTGCGATGCGCTCGCCGCGTTTTCTTTCACGCTCAGATGGCATGTTGGCGCGATAAACGCCCTGATCGCCAACCACCCACGAGAGCGGACGGCGCTCTTTGCCGATCGACTCCTGCAACAGCAGCAGTGCCTGCATATACGCTTCAGGACGTGGCGGACAGCCAGGAATATAAACATCGACCGGCAGGAATTTATCGACACCCTGCACCACGGAATAGATGTCATACATGCCGCCAGAGTTGGCGCAGGCACCCATGGAAATCACCCATTTTGGTTCCAGCATCTGATCGTACAAACGCTGAATAACCGGGGCCATTTTGGTGAACGGCGTACCGGCAATGACCATGAAATCGGCCTGACGTGGCGAAGCGCGCATAACTTCGGCGCCAAAACGTGCCACGTCGTGGACCGCGGTGAACGATGTTGTCATCTCAACGTAACAACAGGACAGGCCAAAGTTATAAGGCCAGAGGGAGTTTTTACGCCCCCCAGTTCACCATGTCATGCAGGGCATTTTCGAGCTTGCCCATATAAACGCTGCGATGAACGTGCTGCTCCAGCGGATCGCTGACGATTTCCTGCTTTTGCAGAGGATAACGGTCGTTCTCACCACCGTTCGGGTCTATGCGGGTGAGCGTATAGTCCATCTTATTGCCTCTCTTTTACTGCTTATGAGGATTGGTGTGGCTGACCGTAGTGGTTTTTACCACCACGCGACGGCGAGCTGGAGCCCAGTCCAGTGCGCCAATGCGTACCAGATAGACCAGACCCGCCAGGAGCACCAAAATGAAAATTGCGGCTTCCACAAAGCCGATCCAACCGCTTTCACGGATTGAAGTCGCCCATGCGTATAAAAAGAGGGCTTCGACGTCGAAGATGACGAAAAACATCGCAACCAGATAAAATTTCGCCGACAGGCGGATATGGGTATCACCAACGGATTCAATGCCCGATTCGAATGGCGTGTCTTTGTAGCGGGCGCGCGCTCTGCCGCCAAGCAGCCATCCTCCGGTCAGCATGAAAGCACACAGGCCAAAGGCAATAACGATAAATACGATAAACGCCCAGTGCTGAGCGATGATTTCGGTGGTAGTTGACATACTCATTGCTTACTCATCAAAAGTGGCGCTGGCATCCTGCACGCGTTTCCCGCAGCAAACTGACCACATCGATTCAAGGGAAGGATAAAAACCTTTCAAATGTCGCTGTTATTACGTAATAAGCAGCTATTTTATGGGGTTTTTTTACTCCTTTCTATAACCTTTTGTCAACTTTGACAAAAGTATCCAAACATTATTTCACACCTGCATCATATTATTAACAAATGATGCCCCGCTTTCCAGCTAAATCGCTTCAGTCTGTAGGGTTAATTTTAGTGTAGCGGGTATTCACATGCATGGATCGTGCATTTAACAAACATATTTTGACAGGTATCACTGAATTTTCCCTCCCCTTTCCAGGGCTATTTTTTTGATCCAGAACACACTTTTGCCCTTTATGCGTTAATTTTCCCCACCTGAAACGGTGATTCGGAACAAAGCGTTCGGTTTTTTGGTCTGGATGTTTCAATTAAGCAGGTGGTGAAACTTTTTTAGTCGGGTCAGGAGAGGCAGATGAGCAGTAAGGAACATAGGACGAGGGTCAGGCACAAAAAAGCCTCTCGTTCTTTTCAGGGAAGGAGAGGCTTATTTATAAGCGTTTATTAAGGCAATCACGCAGGTATTGAGTACAACACGTTAGCGAAATTACTCTTCGTCATCCAGCAACAGTGAACCGTCGGGATTATTGCTCAGGTTATAAGGATCATTGGTGGACTGCATGGCATTGAAGATAGCCAGCGCCAGTTCATTATCGCTGTCAGGATTACGGCACAGCAGATATTGCGTATCCGGCAGTACCGGCAGTCCTTCAGCTGCACCCATAACACGCAGTTCCGGGCTCATCATCTCGACCGGACGTGCCGTCACGCCCAGTCCCGCTTTCACCGCTGCGCGTACTGCAGCCAGTGTGGAAGCGACATAAGAGATACGCCACGGGATGCCCGCTTCGTTGAGATGATCGATTGCCATATCACGATAAGGACTTGGCTCATCCAGCAACACCAATGGAATGGCTTCGCCACGCTGGAAGATATAATCCGCTGCGCAGTACCACAAGGTAGGTGAAGTACGCAGTACCTGATAGGTAAAATTGCCCGGGCTGGAAGTCGTCACAACCAGGTCCACTTCACCCTGATTGAGCATTTCCATCATAAACGGATTACGTTTAACCCGCACATCGATTGCCAGTTTCGGATAAACCGAGGTCACCCGGTTTAGCAGGAACGGCAGAATAGTGTCAGAGGTGTCATCAGAGGCGCCAATAGTCAGCACGCCCTGAATGTTGCTGTACATCAGAGATGTGCAGGCTTCGTCGTTAAAACGAAGAATTTTTCTCGCATAGCCTAAAAGCTGGATACCGTGCTCTGTCAGAAGCTTATTACGTCCATGTCTGGCAAACAGCTCTTTACCTACCAATTGTTCCAGACGTTGCATCTGCTGACTGACTGCTGACTGGGTTCTGCAGACCGCTGCAGCGGCTGCTGCAAAGGTATTCAAATCCGCAACGGCAACGAAGGTTCTCAGCAGATCGAGGTCGAGATTCAGTATCGGACGATTTGCATTAGTCATGTTTTTTCTTCACTTATAAGATTTTTACGAACTACTACCCTGGTGTTATCACAAGCTTATCAAAGTGATAAGCAGTAATGGTGCTCAATGACAGTCCTGTGTGAAGACTGACACAAAAAAAGTTTAAGTGGATCCTGCACTGTTGACTCCCCTGAAAGGGCCATAGCGCTATTCAAGCCATAGTACTATTCAAGACAGATACAACTTCTGAACCGATGGCGCTGGGTGCGCAAATGCAGGAAGCTGCGTAGTTGTCTTATTCCCACCAGAAAGAATCGTGCGGGATAGAAAGCGCACTTTACGGGCTATCCAAGCGAAGCGGCAAAGTGCACTAAATAATAAATTATACTTAATCATTTTTGACTTCAAAATGGAAATGATTTTGTGAAAAGCGCTGTAAATTTTGTGCTAAAGGCATTTCCAGACCCTTATGCCACATTATTGATCACTTTTTTAAGCCTTCAGCGTTCTGAAATTTAGTGAGGAAGTGTTAAGTACGGCTCACAATCCTGCAATAAAGGTGCCATATGAAGCTCTGCTTTTGGCACTTTTCCGGCGAACACAAGGCCTTAAACGCGCCACTCTTAAGCAGCGTTAAGGCGTAATCTTTAGGCACGTTCTAAAATCGTCCATAATTTGAACATTTATAAAATATCCTTTAACTATTTCTCTAAGTGTATATTTCAGGTGCAAAGAAAAGTTCCATTTCAATAACTTCCAGATAGCGTTCATGATGCTAAAGCCATATGTCGGTTCAGCAGCGCTTTGGACAAGTTAAAATCCTGCATTAATGCCAATTTATGGTTTTATTAACCAGTTTACGCGACAACAAATATTTTTTACGCTGCGCACCGGGCAAAAAAGTTGTTGAACCCGCCAAAACGGGGCGGCACCCTTCTTTTGTGACTGTCAGGAGAGTACATTGTGCTGGTTGGATTTCTGTGGCAGCCAAAAGGATTCTGCCCATTAAGGCGGTAACAATGACTTTTCAAATTGATAAATCCGGAAAACTCGATAACGTCTGCTATGACATCCGTGGCCCGGTACTGAAAGAGGCTAAGCGCCTCGAAGAAGAAGGTAACAAAGTTCTGAAGCTGAACATTGGCAACCCGGCGCCGTTTGGTTTTGAAGCACCGGATGAGATACTGGTCGATGTTATTCGTAACCTTCCCAGCTCTCAGGGCTATTGTGACTCCAAGGGTCTCTATTCCGCCCGTAAAGCGATCATGCAGCACTACCAGGCGCGCGACATGCGCGATGTCACCGTAGAAGATATCTACATTGGCAACGGTGTTTCAGAACTCATCGTGCAGGCGATGCAGGCGTTACTGAACAGCGGCGACGAAATGCTGGTGCCGGCACCCGACTATCCGTTATGGACGGCTGCGGTTTCCCTCTCCAGCGGTAAAGCAGTGCACTATCTCTGTGACGAATCAGCAGGCTGGTTCCCTGACCTCGATGATATCCGCAGCAAGATAACGCCTCGTACCCGCGGCATCGTGATTATCAACCCGAATAACCCCACTGGCGCGGTCTACAGCAAAGAGCTGCTGTTAGAGGTGGTTGAAATTGCGCGTCAGCATAACCTGATTATTTTCGCCGATGAGATCTACGACAAGATCCTCTATGACGATGCACAGCATCACTGCATCGCAGCGCTGGCACCCGATCTGCTGACTGTTACCTTTAATGGCCTTTCTAAAACCTATCGCGTTGCCGGTTTCCGTCAGGGCTGGATGGTACTGAACGGGCCAAAGAAACATGCTAAAGGCTATATAGAAGGACTGGAGATGCTCGCCTCGATGCGCCTGTGTGCCAACGTACCGGCGCAGCATGCGATTCAGACGGCGCTGGGCGGCTACCAGAGCATTAGCGAATTTATCATGCCGGGTGGTCGTCTCTACGAGCAGCGGCAGCGCGCTTGGGAGTTGATTAATGATATCCCAGGCGTCAGCTGTGTGAAGCCACAGGGCGCGCTTTATATGTTCCCGAAAATCGATGCCAAAAAATTCAACATTTTCGACGATCAGAAGATGGTGCTGGATTTTCTGTTACACGAGAAGGTGCTGCTGGTTCAGGGCAGTGCCTTTAACTGGCCATGGCCCGATCACCTGCGCATTGTTACGCTGCCTCGTGTGGATGATCTTGAGATGGCGATCAATAAATTTGGCCGCTTCCTGCAAGGCTATCGTCAATAATCGGGCCCGCGTATACTGACGCTATTTGGGGAGAGCCAGAGCCTGTCTCTCCCCCGCCAGCCAACAGGAACGCTCATGACACAAAGCCACTTCTTTGCTCATCTCTCCCGTCTTAAGCTGATCAACCGCTGGCCGCTGATGCGCAATGTGCGCACCGAAAATGTCTCCGAACACAGTCTGCAGGTCGCTATGGTGGCGCATGCCCTGGCCGTGATCAAAAACCTTAAATTCAACGGGTCGCTTAATGCCGATCACATTGCCATGCTGGCGCTTTACCACGATGCCAGTGAAGTGCTCACAGGCGATTTACCGACTCCGGTAAAATATTACAACGCGCAGATCGCCCACGAATACAAGAAAATCGAGAAGATTGCTCAGCAGAAGCTGATTGAGATGCTGCCTGAAGAGTTTCAGGCGATCTATCGCCCGTTGATCGATGAGCATCTGCACAGCGAAGAGGAGCAGGCGGTTGTGAAACAGGCGGATGCGCTCTGTGCATATGTAAAATGTCTTGAGGAGTTGTCTGCCGGGAACAACGAATTTTTACTGGCCAAAGCGCGGCTGGAAAAGACCCTGGCACTTCGGCGTTCACCGGAGATGGATTACTTCGTTGAGGTGTTTATTCCGAGCTTCAGCCTGTCACTGGATGAAATCTCGCAGGATACGCCACTCTAAGCCCGGCGGTCTGGCCGCCGGGCCAGCCCTTAAGCCTGCTGATGGAAGGTAAAGCTGCCGTCAGACTCGCGGGTTATCACCAGTGACGCCAGTGAGTCGAGCTGAAGCGCTACCTCATCCAGCCGGGGTGTCTCCGCCGGCGCATTGATGGCAATCACCGCACAGCCAGCATTCAGGCCGGATAAGATTCCGGCAGGTGCATCTTCTGCAACCACGCACGATGTCGCCGCTAATCCCAGCTTCTCCGCGCCAAGCAGGTAGGGATCGGGCTCCGGTTTGCCCTTAGCCACCTGTTCAGCGGTAATAAACACGGCAGGCTTCGGTAAGCCTGCGGCTTTATGACGTGCATGTGCGACCGGCACTGAACCGGAAGTGACAATCGCCCAGGGAATCTGCAGTTCGTTCAGCCGGTTCAGCAACGCGTTGGCCCCTGGCAGCGCCTGCACACCGTCGGTGTCCGCCGCTTCAGCCTGCTCCAGCGCAACAAACTCCGCCTGAATAGCCTCTTCCGACTGGCCTGCCATGAAATGACGCAGAGAGGTGATCGCCTGTTTGCCATGAATGAAATCCAGAATCTCATCAGCCGCGATGCCATGACGGGCACCCCACTGGCTCCAGGCTCGTTCAACCGCTGGCAGTGAATCCACCAGCGTGCCGTCTAAATCAAATAGAAAACCTCTGTAGGTCACGCGCTCCTCCTCATCAGGCATTAATCACTTGCGCAATTTCGTTTGCACTTAAATGGTACTGGCGCGGACAAGTCTGCCACAAAGCTAACATCCGTTGATACTTTTCCCACATCGGGGTCTGCGCATTAAAACCATGGGTACCGGAATCGAAGTGGGTATAGCGCCCTTCTGTATTGACCATAAAACGGACATAACCCAGCAGGCGCGCTTCCGTTGCCGCATCGAAGCCCAGAAAGGCCAGACGGCGCTCTTCAAGCTCACCTTTCTCTTTAAGGTTCGACCAGGAGACGTGGAGAGCGTGATGCATTTCCATAATATCGATTACCGTCCGGCAGATCGCTTCGCTGAGTTCGCCAAACTCTTTGTCCAGCTCCCGCATCTGCAGCGCATAACCGCGTTCGATGATGGTCTGGTAACGACGAAAACGTTCCGCATTTTCCGGCTCAAGCATGGCCATCATTTTGTACTGATTAGTGAGAATCAAACGCTGCGCATGGGTCATTTCCATCATTTACTCCCGGTCAGAGACCGCTCAGTTAATCGACAATGGAGAAATCATTGCACAGCGTTAGCGACACGGAAATCGCCGTATCACCATTCTTTGATTTGGCCGCAGGTTAGCGGTAAATATTTTACCGCCAGCGGGGATGGGTCAGAGATCGTCGAGGAAAGTGCGGTCGAGTTGTTTGAACGCCCGCTTTAGCAGATCGGCCAGCGCCTGATAGGTCGGCTTGCCTTCTACTGGCGCTGTCGCCTGCCCCGCTTCTTCCAGCCGGGCACGAACTTCATGAAACCAGTTAAGCAGCGTCGGCGGCAGCGGCGTCACAGAACGCTTTCCCAGCCACCATAATCCCTGCATCGGCAGGGTACAGGCAAACAGCGCGGTCGCCACGGCCGGGCCTAACTGACCGCCCATCGCGATCTGCCAGGTCAGCGTAAAAATCGCCAAAGGGGGGCATAAAGCGAATAGCAAAACGCGTTGCCGATGAAACACGGTTTTCCGGGAACATAGGTGCCAGGCGCTTATCAGCCGGCCAGGTCTTCATATAGTGTTGGCCGCGCTGAAACATCCGAAACCAATTGGTACTGCCAGATTCATTCGCCATGGCTCACCTCAACTAATGCTGTAAAAATTAAAAAATAGTTATAACTACACAACTTTACGTGACATCCTTCAATTATTTTTGTCTTTAAAGGTGACTCCAGCTATTCTGACGCCGTTTTACCCCCTTTCCGGAAGCGGATTGCGCTTTTGGGAAGAGGCCTGAGCCAGGTTCAGACGAGGCAATTTTCAAATTTTCGCGTAAGATTGCCGAAATATTTTGCGGAAATGCAGAATTCTGTCTACCGCATGATGTTTGTCATTAATCTACCAGCTTTCATGGGCTACGCTGTTAGTCTGATTGCGTTTTATTTAGCCACTCTCAAAAAATAGGTACTTCCATGTCGAGTAAGTTAGTTCTGGTTCTGAACTGTGGCAGCTCTTCCCTTAAGTTTGCCATCCTCAACCCTGCCAGCGGTGAAGAATTCCTGTCGGGCCTGGCGGAATGTTTCCACCTTCCTGAAGCCCGCATCAAATGGAAGCTGGAAGGCGAAAAACAGGAAGCGCCTCTGGGTGCTGGCGCAGCGCATAGTGAAGCGCTGAACTTTATCGTTAAAACCATTCTGGCACAAAAACCTGAGCTTTCGGCACAAATTGCTGCAATCGGCCATCGTATCGTTCATGGCGGCGAGAAGCTGACTCAGTCAGTCATCATCACTGAAGAAGTGGTACAGGGCATCAAAGACGCCTCTTCTTTTGCACCGCTGCACAATCCGGCTCATCTGATCGGTATTGATGAAGCGATGAAAAACTTCCCGCACCTGTCAGATAAGAATGTCGCGGTATTTGACACCGCTTTCCATCAGACAATGCCGGAAGAGTCTTATCTCTATGCGCTGCCGTACAAATTGTATAAAGAGCATGGCGTTCGTCGCTATGGCGCGCATGGTACCAGCCACTTCTATGTGACCCATGAAGCGGCCAAAATGCTCAACAAGCCGCTTGAGTCACTGAATATTATTACCTGCCACCTCGGTAACGGCGGTTCTGTCTCTGCCATTCGCAACGGCGAGTGTGTGGACACCTCAATGGGCCTGACCCCACTGGAAGGCCTGGTGATGGGTACCCGCAGTGGCGACATCGACCCGGCAATTATCTTCTTCCTGCACGATACGCTGGGTATGAGCGTCGATGCCATCAATAAACTGCTGACCAAAGAGTCTGGCCTGTTAGGTCTGACTGAAGTCACCAGCGACTGCCGCTACGTGGAAGATAACTACACCACCAAAGAAGATGCGAAGCGCGCAATGGATGTCTTCTGTCATCGCCTGGCGAAATATATCGGCAGCTACACTGCGCTGATGGATGGCCGCCTTGATGCCGTGGTATTTACTGGCGGCATCGGTGAAAACGCCGCGATGGTTCGTGAACTCTCACTGAAAAAACTGGCACTGCTGGGCTTTGACGTCGATCACGATCGCAACCTGGCGGCCCGTTTCGGCAAGTCTGGTTACATCAATAAAGAAGGCACCCGCCCGGCGCTGGTGATCCCGACCAACGAAGAGCTGGTCATCGCCCAGGACGCCGCGCGTCTGACTGCGTAAACACTTCTCTCCGTCAGCTCAGGCTGACGGAGTTGTTTTTGACACCCTGCCATTACTGAGAGGTTCAAACGTGTCACGTACAATTATGCTCATTCCGACCGGCACCAGCGTCGGCCTGACCAGCGTCAGCCTCGGCGTTATCCGCGCCATGGAGCGCAAAGGCGTTCGACTTAGCGTCTTTAAGCCGATTGCTCAGCCGCGTACCGGCGGCGATACGCCGGATCAAACCACCACTATTATCCGTAAGAACTCTTCGATTCCTGCCGCTGAACCGCTGCAGATGTCACGTGTTGAATCACTGCTGGGATCGAACCAGCAGGATGTGCTGATGGAAGAGATCATCTCCCGTTACCATGCCAACACGCAGAATGCGGAAGTAGTGCTGGTTGAAGGTCTGGTCCCTACCCGTAAGCATCAGTTCGCCAACGCGCTGAATTATGAAATCGCGAAAACCCTGAATGCGGAAATCGTCTTCGTGATGGCGCTGGGCAATGACTCTCCGGCCCAGCTGAAAGAGCGCATTGAACTGACGCAGAGCAGCTTCGGCGGTCAGAAGAATAAAAATATCACTGGCGTGATCATCAATAAACTCAACGCGCCGGTCGATGATCAGGGGCGTACCCGCCCTGACCTGTCAGAAATTTTTGATGACTCGTCAAAAGCCAGCATCGCCAATATCGATCCTAAGCAGCTGTTCTCAGACAGCCCGCTGCCGGTGCTGGGCTGCGTGCCATGGAGCTTTGATCTGATCGCCACCCGCGCAATCGATATGTGCCGCCACCTGGATGCGCGCATCATCAACGAAGGTGAGATTCAGACCCGCCGGGTTAAATCGGTCACCTTCTGCGCCCGTAGTATCCCGCACATGCTGGAGCATTTCCGTCCAGGCTCACTGCTGGTGACTTCCGCAGACCGCCCGGATGTACTGGTCGCCGCCTGTCTGGCCGCCATGAACGGCATTGAGATTGGCGCTATCCTGCTGACCGGTAACTACGAGATTGACGATCGTATCGCGCGCCTCTGTGACCGTGCCTTCCAGACCGGCCTGCCGGTGTTCATGGTGAAAACCAATACCTGGCAGACCTCTCTGAGCCTGCAGAGCTTTAATCTTGAAGTGCCCGCTGACGACACGCAGCGCATCGAGAAAGTGCAGGAATATGTTGCCAGCTACATTAATGCCGACTGGATTGAGTCACTGACCGCCACGTCAGAGCGCAGCCGTCGCCTGTCGCCACCGGCCTTCCGCTATCAGCTGACTGAGCTGGCGCGTAAAGCGGGCAAACGCGTCGTGCTGCCAGAGGGTGACGAGCCGCGTACGGTTAAAGCGGCCGCTATCTGTGCTGAACGCGGTATCGCCACCTGCGTACTGTTAGGCAACCCGGATGAGATTCAGCGTGTTGCTGCGGCTCAGGGTGTCGAACTGGGCAAAGGGGTTGAGATTGTTGATCCGGAACAGGTGCGTGAAAACTACGTGCCGCGTCTGGTTGAGCTACGTAAGAGCAAAGGCATGACCGAAGTGGTCGCCCAGGAACAACTGGAAGATAACGTGGTGTTGGGCACCATGATGCTGGAAAGTGGCGAAGTGGATGGCCTGGTTTCAGGTGCGGTTCACACCACCGCCAACACCATTCGTCCGCCTCTGCAGCTGATCAAAACAGCGCCTAACAGCTCACTGGTTTCATCGGTGTTCTTTATGCTGCTGCCGGAGCAGGTGCTGGTTTACGGTGACTGCGCGATTAACCCGGATCCCACCGCTGAGCAACTGGCTGAGATCGCTATTCAGTCAGCCGACTCTGCTAAAGCCTTTGGTATCGATCCACGTGTTGCGATGATCTCCTACTCTACCGGCACGTCAGGTGCAGGCAGCGACGTTGAAAAAGTGCGTGAAGCAACGCGTATCGCGCAGGAAAAACGTCCTGATCTGGTCATCGATGGTCCGCTGCAGTATGACGCCGCGATCATGGAAGATGTGGCGAAGTCGAAAGCGCCAGATTCACAGGTTGCCGGTCGCGCCACCGTGTTTATCTTCCCGGATCTGAACACCGGTAACACCACGTATAAAGCGGTACAGCGTTCAGCCGATCTGATCTCAATCGGGCCGATGCTGCAGGGTATGCGTAAGCCGGTTAACGACCTGTCGCGCGGTGCGCTGGTTGATGACATCGTCTACACCATCGCCTTAACCGCCATTCAGTCTCAGCAGGCTGAACAAGGCTAAGCGTCAGGTAAGAACGCAAAAGGCATGCCCCAGGGCATGCCTTTTTTTCGCCGGTAACAGAGCCAGAGGTTTTAATGCGGATCGCTGAGACGCGTTAAAGCGCCCGTTTTCAGGCCCGGTTATCGCCGTTGCGGCTCATCCACAGAGAGAGCGCTTTAAGCGAATCGTCAGTGAACTCATCACAACGTGCGGTGATCTCATCGGGCGTCATCCAGATAATCTCATCGACTTCCGATTCCTGCATGGCGAATGGCCCATGTGACACACAACTGAACAGTCCGCCCCAGACGCGACAGTGCTGATCTTCGAAGTAGAATTTGCCATGCTCAGCAAACGGCACCGCAGCAATTCCTAACTCCTCTTCCGCTTCACGTCGCGCAGACTCCAGCATATCTTCACCGCTCTGCACCACGCCGCCTGCGGTTGCGTCCAGCTTGCCCGGCATAAAATCTTTTATCTCTGTGCGACGCTGCACCAGAATTTTGCCCATACCGTCATGAACCACAATATAGGTAGCGCGGTGACGCAGGCACTCAGCGCGCATCTGCGCACGTGTTGCCTGAGCAACAACTTCATTCTCTTCGTTTACGATATCGACCCACTCGATGCCGTCACCCGCAGTTTGATCCACCATCCGTAACCCTTTCCTGTTTGGCGTACTCTTGGGTACGCAGTTTGCCACGTCTTTATTTTTATGTGGCGTAAGGTAATCACTTCCGGCAGCCTGAGCAAGCCCTGGCTGTTACCGATTTTTACCACTTTCTGCTAACCACAGCTGTACTGAGGCTCGCTGCCACTGAAACTCAGCATAATCCCGCAGACGCGCGGGCAAAGGATCGCCATGCAATACCAGCCGGTTAAGCATCACCGCCAGATCGGTATCCGCAATTGACCACTCGCCAAACAGGTTCTGTTGCCCGTCCGGCAGCAGGCGATCGACGGCCATAACCAGTTTATCCACCGCCTGCTGCGCTGATGCGGTCAGCGGCGCAAAGCGCTCACCGGCAAACAGCACTTCTGTGGGACGCTCCTGACGTATCCACAGGAAGTCACTGCGCAGCCAGGCCTGGATCTCTCTGGCGCGGGCACGCTTCTCGCGGTCGCGGGGATAGAGGCGCTCAAATTCGGGCGCCGGAAAGCGCTCTTCAAGATATTCGGTAATCGCCGAGGATTCGCTTAACAGGAACGCATCAATCTGCAGGGTCGGGACCCGGCAGGTCAGCGACAGCTCGCGGTAAGCCGCGGCGTATTGCTGATTCTGCGACAAATCGACGCGCTTCAGCTGGAAAGGGATCCCTTTTTCGGTAAGAGCAACATAGGCCGACATGGCGTAAGGACTGAAAAATGATGAATCTGACCACAGGGTGATGGACGGATAATTCATCGGTTACCTCAATTGGCTGTCAGGGTTGCATCATGTTTACCGATTTTTATTTGGGAAGGCAACGCTGAGCTGATCCGATCTCTGCCTCCGGAATAAGAAAGCGCGACGCGACTCACGATAGAGTGGCTCGACTCTTCTATGCTGAAAGATGCAAATAACAAAAACATCAAGGGAGCCGCAACATGCACATTCTTATTACCGGTGGCACGGGACTGATTGGCCGTCACCTGATTCCGCGCCTGCAACAGCTGGGGCATCAGATCAGTGTGGTGACGCGTGACGTGGTCAGCGCACGTGAAAAACTGGGCGAAGAGGTCGCGCTCTGGTCAGGGCTGGCGCAACAGTCGAACCTGGATACGATCGATGCGGTCATTAATCTGGCGGGAGAACCTATTGCCGACAAACGCTGGACGGAGCCGCATAAACAGCAGCTGTGTGAAAGCCGCTGGCAGATAACCGAGCAGATCGTCTCACTGATCAACGCCAGCGCCACGCCACCGTCCGTGTTGATCTCAGGTTCGGCAACCGGCTTTTATGGTAACACCGGCGATCTGGTACTGACTGAAGAGGATCAGGGTCAGGATGAGTTTACTCATCAGCTCTGCGCCCGCTGGGAGCAGCTGGCGCTCGCGGCTGAAAGCGAACGCACCCGCGTCTGCCTGCTGCGAACCGGCGTGGTGCTGGCGTCTGAGGGCGGCGCACTCAGCAAAATGAAGCTGCCCTTTAAACTCGGCATCGGCGGGCCGATTGGCAGTGGTAAACAGTACATGCCGTGGATTCACATTGATGACATGCTAAACGCCATTATCTGGCTGCTGGAGCATGACGATCTGCGGGGTCCGTTCAATATGGTCGCTCCCTACGCGGTGCGTAACGAGCAGTTTGCCGCCACCCTGGGCCGGGTTATGCATCGTCCGGCCTTTATGCGCACGCCTGCCAGCGCCATTAAACTGATGATGGGCGAATCGTCGGTGCTGGTGCTGGGAGGACAGCATGTGCTGCCAAAACGGCTGGAAGCCTCAGGCTTTGGCTTCCGCTGGTACGATTTGCAGGAAGCGTTGCAGGATGTCGCAGGATAAACATACGGCGGCCCTGGGCCGCCGTATGTTTCGTTAGTTACGCTGCTCTGCTACACGCGACTTCACTACCTTCTCTTCACGCGTATGCCCCGGTTGTGGCACACGAATAATAAAGGTCAGCACGCCAGCGAACACGTATAGCCCGGTATAGGCCCATACCACACCGACAATGTCGAAGAACGGCAGCATGACTGAGGCGATAGCCGGTGCCACAAAGTTACTGAGTCCTGCGGAGAGGTTGTAAATAGAGACCGCAGCGCCTTTGTGATGCGGTTCCAGCGTGGGAAATACAGCGGTCATCGGTACAAACGCGGCGACAAAAATGCCCAGCATTACCGCAGGGATTAATGCGACCCAGAAGTTATGACCCGCATACAGCGGCAGATAATAAAAGGTCAGGCTGGAGATGGCCATCCCCAGGCAACCAAACCAGCGCACCTGACGGATCCAGCCCAGCTTCTCTCCCGTGAGGCCCCAGAAGATATTCGTAAATATAGTGACAAAGAAGAACACCGCCCAGATTTGTAGCCATTCAGAGATGGTAAAGCCGAGACGATCGACAAACAGCAGTGGCATGATAATGGCGAAACCAAACAGCGACAGCGTGTTGATGATGCGAATCAGGCAGGCATAAAACACATTCTGATTGGTGAACAGGATGGTCACGGCACGCGCCATCTCTGTCATCTTGTCACGCATCGGCAAATTCACACGAGAGCGATCCACCGGTACCTTGCGCAGGCTGAAGTATGCGAGGATCCCACCACAGGCCACCCAGATAATAGCCAGCCACAGCGTCCCCGTTTCCCCCAGCATCGGAATGGTGAGACTTGGCAGATAGCTGCCAATCACCCCGATGCCGACAGAATACATCGCCCAGAACCAGCCGGTCGCCGCCGCCAGTTTTTCGCGCGGTAAGACCTGCACCAGCATCATCATGAAAGAGTAGATAAACAGCGGATAAGCCAGCCCGCGAATGCCGTAGAACAGCACCATCAGCGGATAGTTGCGCAGGCCAAGCCCCAGCGACATAAACAGCGTATGCATCACGATCCATAACACAAAGCCAATCATCATCGCGCGCTGCGGTGTGATCAACTCGGCAACCACGCCAGATGCCCAGGCCGCCAGGGCTGCCGCTAAGCCATAGAAGGTGAATACGACTGCAGACTGCGCGGGCGTAAAGCCCATATCGGTGATATGGCGCGACAGAAACGCCATTTCAAAGCCATCACCCGCCATAAAGATTGCGATAGCGAGGAAACCCCAGAACATCTTTTTCGGTAAGCCAAACCAGTATTCGTTCGATAGCATCACAATTACCTTCTGTCTGGTTAGTCGTTATGCAGGCAGCAAACTGCGCACCTGTTGTTGCTGGACGTAGAGTTCCCGGAACAGACATAGCCGCTTTTGCAGCACGGCACCGCGCGTCTCGTCCGGTTGGTAGCACGCCTGCACAGCCGGCTTCAGACACACCTCATGCTCAAGGCCGCCATCAGCCAGCCACGCTAAACGTGCCGCACCCAGCGCGCCAGATGCGCTGGCGGGATGGGTAACAATGGGCAGTTGCAGCACATCGGCAATCAATTGAGCCCACAATGTGCTACGTGCGCCACCACCGGTCAGGCTGCACTGCTGAATGTGATGCCTGGCATCGCCGAGCACACTCAACCCATCAGCCAGCCCAAATGCCACGCCTTCAACCACCGCATAGCCCAGCAAGGCGCGCGGGGTTTCATGGCGCAGATTGAAGAAAGAACCGGATGCGTCAGGATCGTTATGTGGTGTGCGTTCACCAGACAGATAGGGCAGGAAAACCGGGGCGCTACGCACTTGCTCATCACTGAGCTGGACCATCTCCTCCATCAGCTGGCTTTCACTGACCGACAGCAGATTGCACAACCAGCGCAGACAACTGGCGGCGCTAAGCATCACACTCATCTGGTGCCAGCGGCCCGGTAACGCATGGCAAAAAGGCGTGCACCCCGCATTGAGGGTCAGCCCGTAAGCGGTCGTTTACGACAAAAATCACACCGGAGGTACCCAATGAGATAAACGCATCACCGGGATTCACCGCCCCCCACACCGACTGCCGATGCGGCATTGTCACCGCCGCCTCCCGCGACAGTAACCGCAGTAGATAAACCCCACTCGCTCGCCAGCGTCGGCTGCAGGCGTCCACTTATGGCACTGCCTTCTACCAGTTCAGGCATTTGGGCACGCTTCAGTCCGGTGATGGCCAGCAGTTCTTCCGACCAGTCACGCCGGGAGACATCGAGCCACAGCGTTCCGGCAGCATCCGAAGGCTCACTGACAAAGCGCCCGGTAAGACGCCAGCGCAGGTAATCTTTCGGCAGCAGGACCTTATCGATGCGGCTGAAAATTTCTGGCTCATTTTCCGCGACCCAGTGCAGTTTCGGCAAAGTGAAGCCGGGCATAATCATATTGCCGCTAATTTCCATTATCCGGGGATTGCTCTTCCGTAGCCTTTCACACTGCGGTGCACTGCGCGTGTCGTTCCAGAGGATACACGGACGCAGCACCTTCCCCCCGGCATCCAGCAACACGGCCCCGTGCATCTGTCCCGATAATCCAATAGCGCGAATCGCGGCCCATGCCAGAGGAAACTGATGACGTAATCCCGCCAGAACCTCGCTGCAGGCTTGCCACCAGCATTCAGGATCCTGTTCAGCCCAGTGGGGATGGGGACGCTGCACGCTCAGCGTGGCGTGCTGAGCCGCCACAATCTCACCGTGCGTATTAATGATCAGCGCTTTAAGCTCTGAGGTACCAATATCAATGCCGAGATACATAATTACACCGCCGCCAGTTCAGGCTGTTTCAGCCACTGCTGCAAACTCGCAACACGGCGGGTGACTAATTCATGAAACGCCTTATCAGATGCCAGTTCCGCAAACAGCGCGCTATCACTCAGGTATGCATGGAGCGGATCGGCGCTGGCGAACTGCTTACGTAGCGTATCGACCTGTAGCGCACCGTCCTGATAGCAATAGGGTAAATTGTCATCGGCCCATCGCTGCATAAACAGGAAGAACAGTGCCGGAATCACCGCCGTTGCGGTGGGCTGCGCACCGCGCTGGTAGCACTGTTGCAGGGTTGGCGTCACCATGCCGGGAATTTTGGATAAACCATCGGCACCGACGCGCTGATTGGTATCTTTAATGTAAGGATTACTGAAGCGGGCCAGCACCACGTCACGATAATCCGCTAAATCAAGCGGGCTGGGAGACAGAGAAGGAATGACATCCTGGGTTACGTAGTCGTGAGCCAGTTGATAAATCGCCGGATGGCTGGTGCTCTCATCGATATAGTTCAGACCAATCAGTGTGCCCGCCCAGGCAATCGCAGCATGTGTCGCATTGAGGATGCGAATTTTCGCCTCTTCCCACGGCAGTACCGATTCCACCAGTTCAACACCGACCTTTTCCAGCGCCGGGCGCCCGGCAATAAAATCATCCTCAATGACCCACTGAATAAAAGATTCGGCCATTACTGCTGCGCCATCCTGTTTGCCGGTCGCCGCCTGCACGCGTTCTGCCACCTCCGGAGTAGGACGGGGTGTAATGCGATCAACCATGGTATTCGGTGAGCGGGTTTGCGTGCGCACCCAGTCGGCCAGCGCGGTATCGCCTTTGGCCGTAAGAAACGCCAGGAAGGCGTCACGGAAACGCTCACCATTGTGCCGCAGATTGTCGCAGTTCAGCAGCGTAACCGGCGGACCGCCTTGCGCAACACGCTGTGTCAGAATATGGCTGAGTGCGCCGTAGAGGGTGCGGATATCGCCACCCAGATCGGCCTTCACATCTGCCTGATTGAGATCCAGGGTAAACGCGGGCGTCAGGTAGTAACCCGCTTCGGTTACGGTAAAGCTAATCACACGTGTTTCCGCGCTGGCCCCCTGCTCGATCAACGCACTGATATCACTGTCCCAGGGCAAAATTTTGCGCAGCGAAGTGATGGTTTCGTAGTCGCGCTTACCTTCAGGCGTCACGGTTTCCAGCACATATTCTCCCTGCTGCGCCGCGAGCTGATTGAGCAGCGGCACTGCGTCATTACGGATATTGCCGAGCGCGATGCTCCAGCTTTCATCACCCTGCTCACGCAGTTTATGCAGATACCACGCCTGATGTGCACGATGAAAAGATCCCGCGCCGATGTGCATCCACACTGATTGGTTGTTCATAATCGCCTCATTTAAACATTTGCCACACCTAAGGGCATTTGCCCGATGACTTGTAGCATAGTGCCTATTACGAAGATCCTTCTGCGAGCTGAGTCACAAATAATATTTTTGCTCTCATTCCGGGCTTTTGCTCAGTTAGTGCTTTTCGACCCGCACGGCGTTAAGATGTCCCCTCAAATTCGACGGAACATCGTGATGAGCAGAGAAGAAAAAAAGCAGGAGCTGGCCGCACGTGCCGCATGGATGTATTACGTCGCAGGCGTGACACAGCAGGAGATTGCGCAGGCATTGGGATTGTCACGACAGGTAGCGCAGCGGCTGGTATCCAGTGCACGTGAAATGGGCATGGTGAACGTAAAAATTGATCATCCAGTCACACACTGTCTGCACTGGCGCGTGAGGTACAGGCGAAGTTTGGTCTGGATTTGTGCCGCGTTGTGCCATCTGCCAGTCTGAATGATGAGGCTATTCAACAAATGCTGGCAGTTGAAGGCGCGGCGGTGATGACACAATTCATCAATGAGGAAACGCCTCAGGTGTTCGGTATTGGTTCCGGTAAAACCCTGCGCTCAATGATTGATGCGCTACCCTGGGTTGATCGCCCGCAGCATCATTGCGTTTCCATGATTGGTGCCATCGCGCGGGATGATTCCGGTACACGCTATGACGTACCGTTGAAGATGGCCGAAAAGATGCAAGGTAAGTATTTCTTTATCCCAGCGCCCTTATACGCCGACACCCCAGAGGATAAAGCGATGTGGGTTCAGCATAAGGTTTACCAGCGCGTCATTGATCGCGCATTACAGGCGGACGTGGCTTTTGTGGGTATTGGCGAAGTGATGCCGGGCTGTCCTTTGAATGCCGAGGGATTCATCACAGATGCGCAGGTCGAGGCGCTAAATGGGCGCGGCGTGGTGGGCGAAATGCTCGGTCACTTTTTCAATCAGCAGGGTGAGCGGGTATGGGGCGAAACGGATGAGCTACTGACCAGCGTGCGACTGGAAAGCCGGACTCAGCGTAAAATTATTGGCTTTGCGGGTAGCGAGCGCAAGTATCCAGCAATCCGTGCCGCATTACAGGGCGGCTGGGTATCGGGACTGGTGACCGATGAGGATACGGCGCTGAAGCTACTGCAAAAGTGATATCTCAGCATGGATGCAGAGTGCGAGGGCAGAACGCAGAGATGACGCAAAATCTCAAACGCGGCTCGCACTTATTCTGCGCAGGGCACGTTACGCCGGTGCCCTGATTCCCTCGCCTTAACTAACATCTAACCGTTACTTCAGCGATCCCTTGAGGAACTGCTGTAAACGTGGGCTTTTCGGGCTGCCGAACAGTTCCGCAGGCGGTCCCTGCTCTTCGATTTTACCCTGATGCAGGAAAATGACATGGCTGGAGACGTGACGGGCAAACTCCATCTCGTGGGTCACGACCACCATGGTTTTGCCCTCCTCAGCCAGCTTCTGCATGATGCGCAGTACTTCCCCGACCAGCTCCGGATCAAGCGCCGAAGTGGGTTCGTCAAACAGCAACACCTCTGGCTCCATCGCCAGCGCGCGCGCAATCGACACACGCTGCTGCTGACCGCCGGAGAGGTGAACCGGATATTTTGCCTGTGCCCGCGCATCAATTCCGACTTTATCGAGGTATTTGATGGCACGCTCACGCGCCGCCGCTTTACTCAACCCCAGCACCTGAATCGGCGCTTCCATCACGTTTTCCAGCACGGTCATGTGACTCCACAGATTAAAGTGCTGGAACACCATGGTCAGGCTGGTACGTAACGCGCGCAGCTGCTCTTTGTCAGCCACTTTGAGCTGACCATCTTTGTCACGGACTAAGGTGATTTGTTGGTTATTCACCATGATGCTGCCTTCACTCGGTTTTTCGAGGAAGTTGATGCAGCGTAAAAAAGGTACTTTTCCCTGAGCCGGACGATCCAATGATACTGATCACATCGCCCGCTTTAGCAGTTAACGAGACCCCTTTCAGCACTTCATGTTCACCGTAACGCTTATGCAATTCGGTGACGCTTAATTTATTGTCAGCCATAGTTCTACTCAATGCGATGAAGAGGGTTTCACGTGGGCCAGCCAGCGACGTTCCGCCAGGCGGAACAGGCTGATCAACACGTAAGAGATAATCAGGTACAACACAGCCGCCAGACCAAAGGCGGTAAACGGCTGATAGGTCGCCGAGTTAATATCCCGCGCGATTTTCAGCAGATCCGGCACGGTGGCGGTGAAGGCCAGCGCCGTGGAGTGCAGCATCAGAATCACTTCGTTGCTGTAGGCCGGCAGTGCCGTACGCAGCGCCGATGGCAGGATAATGCAGCGATAGAGTTTAAAAGTAGAGAAGCCGTACGCCCGTGCCGCCTCAATTTCACCGTGTGGCACCGAGCGAATCGCACCGGCAAAAATTTCCGTGGTGTAGGCGCAGGTGTTGAGGGTAAAGGCGAGCAGGGTACAGTTCAGACCACTGCGGAAAAAGGCATTCAGCAGTTCAGTGCCTTTCACAATCTCCAGCGTGTACATGCCGGAGTAGAACACCAGCAGCTGCACATAGAGCGGCGTGCCGCGAAAGACGTAGGTGAAGAGCCAGACCGGAAAGCTGATAAACCGGTTAGGGGAAACCCGCGCTATCGCCAGCAGGATTGCCAGACATCCGCCAATGGTGACCGAGAGGATCAGCAGCCACAGGGTGATAGCTACACCGGTAAAACGATAACCGTCAGTCCAGAGCAGCGATTTCCAGTATTCCTGAATAATATCAATCATAACTCGCCCTCTTTACACCTACCGTATAGCGCCGGTTGAGCCACCACAGCACACCGTTTGACAGCGTGGTAAATACCAGATAAATCACACCGGCCACAATGGCGAAGTAGAACGGCTGCCAGGTACTTTTTCCTGCCAGCTGCGTCGCCTTCACCACATCTTCCAGCCCCAGCAGCGAGACCAGCGCGGTGGCTTTCAGAATCACCTGCCAGTTGTTGCCGATGCCTGGCAGCGCGTAGCGCATCATGGCCGGAAACAGAATGCGGCGGAACACCTGCGCGCCGGTAAAGCCAAACGCGGTTGCTGCTTCAATCTGCCCCTGAGGCACGGCCATAAAGGCGCCGCGGAACGTTTCGGTGAAGTAGGCACCATAGATAAAGCCGAGCGTGATGATACCGGCGACCATCGGGTCGATATCAAACTGCGCCATGCCCAGCGCATCGGTTATCTGGTTGAGGACAATCTGCAGACCGTAGAAGATCAGCAGCATCAGTACAAGGTCTGGCACGCCACGAATCAGCGTGGTGTAGCCTTCAAAAATCATCGCCAGTGGCCGGCTGCGCGACAGTTTCGCGCCTGCGCCAATCAGGCCCAGCAGCACTGCCAGCACGACGGAAGTGAGCGCCAGCTCCAGCGTCACCAGCGTGCCCCGAAGAATTACATCAGAATAGCCATACAGCATCGAGAGGGTCCTGTCGTGGGGTGAAAACGAAACGCTGCCCGCAAGCGAGACGGGCAGTTTAGCTTTACTTCTCTGTTGCAGATGCCATCCGCCATTAGCGGAAAAGAACCCGATTCTGCACCTGGCAGAACCGGCTCAGACCCGGCAAAACGGATACAGAGGGTAAAGCGACAGGATGGTTAGTCGCCGTACACGTTGAAATCGAAGTATTTCTTCGCAATCTTGTCGTAGGTGCCATCTTTACGCATGTCAGCAAAGGCTTTGTCGATGGCGGCTTTCAGTTCGCTGTCATCTTTACGCAGTCCCATGCCGGTACCGACGCCAAAAATCTTGTCATCTTTCACGGCCGGACCGGCGAAGGCGTAATTTTTACCGACCGGCTGCTTCAGAAATCCTTCGCTGGCCTGCACTTCATCCTGAAAGGCAGCATCAATACGACCGGCATTCAGATCCTGATAGACCAGATCCTGGTTTGCATAAGGCGTGACGTTCACCCCTTTTGGCCGCCAGTTCTGATTGGCGTAAGTTTCCTGCGTGGTGCCCTGCAGCAGACCGATATTTTTGCCTTTCAGCGACTCAATGGTCGGCTCAATTTTCGATCCCTTCGGCGCGACTAAACGCGCGTTAGCGGCGTAGAGTTTTTCCGAGAAGGCGATCTCTTCCTGACGTTTCGCTGTGATGGAAAGTGAGGAGATGATGGCATCAATTTTCTTCGCTTTCAGCGAAGGGATCAGCGCATCAAAGTCGCTCTCTACATAGGTACATTGGGTATGAATACGTTTACAGATTTCGTTAGCGAGATCGATATCGAAGCCCACTAACTTGCCTTGCGCGTTTTTCGACTCAAACGGTGGGTAAGTTGGATCTGTGCCGATACGGATTGAACCCGGAACCGCCGCGAAAACGCTGGCAGCACTGGATAAGCCCAGCATCAGGGAAAGAGCCAGAACACGCTTTTTCATAGATTACCCTCAAGTGAAGTGCTTTTTGTTATGTGGTTCGTGATGTGTTTGCGCAAAGTAATTTGCATGTTTCATGCCAGTTCTGCAAGTTAACCACGCTGTTAGCGTGATGTCAGACAGGCGAAAACGCTGTGTTTGTGAGGGGAATATAGCAGTGAAGTAAAAGAGAAAAAGCGACGTTGTTAACTTTTGGTGCGTCAAATGCACGAAGAGTGATCCGAGGCGCGCTTATGCACTAAATAAGTGCGCCAGCGGAACTTTATGCACCCTGCCAGCGCGTGAAGAGATCTTCCGATAATTCGATATCAAACTGGTCGATCACCCGGTTAACGGTCTGATCGATCAGCTGATCGATCGTTTCAGGCCGATGATAGAATGCCGGCACGGGTGGCATAATAATGGCACCCAGCTCTGCGGCAGTGGTCATCATTCGCAGATGGCCAACATGCAGCGGGGTTTCGCGAACGCACAGCACCAGCTTACGCTGCTCTTTTAACACCACGTCAGCCGCACGGGTCAGCAACGAGTCACTGTAACTGTGGACGATGCCAGAGAGCGTTTTCATTGAGCAGGGTAAAATCGCCATGCCCAGCGTTTTAAACGATCCAGATGAGATATTTGCTGCAATATCGCGCACGTCATGCACCACATCGGCCAGCGCCTGCACGTCACGCAGCGAATAATCGCTCTCCAGTCCCAGCGTCTGACGCGCCGCCTGACTCATGACCAGATGCGTTTCTACTTCTTCCACCTGCTGCAACACCTGCAGCATGCGCACGCCATAGATCACCCCGCTTGCGCCAGAGATGCCAATGATGAGTCGTTTCATATTCCAACCTTATTTCAGCCAATGGGCCATCATACGCGGCCTGCGGGTTTCTGAAAACAAACAGGGCGGGATTGCTCCCGCCCTGTTTTATGCTGCCCGCCTGCTGAAAGTATCAGCCTTCGTTGTGCAGCTCGAGGTTTTCGACTTCGTTCTGCCGCTGAAGCGCTTTGGCATCATCATTACGCAGCGACTCAAGATACTCCAGATATTGCTGATCGACATCTTTCGTCACGTAAATGCCGTTGAACACCGAGCACTCAAATTGTGCAATGTCCGGATTCTCTTCGCGAACCGCTTCGATCAGATCGTCCAGATCCTGGAAGATCAGCGCATCGGCTTTAATCAGCTGGCGAATCTCTTCCACTTCACGGCCATGCGCAATCAGTTCCGTGGCGCTGGGCATATCGATACCGTAGACGTTCGGGAAACGAATTTCCGGCGCCGCTGACGCCAGATAAACCCGTTTTGCGCCCGCTTCACGCGCCATCTCAATAATCTGCTCTGAGGTGGTACCGCGAACAATAGAGTCATCCACCAGCAGCACGTTTTTATCACGGAATTCGGCGCGGTTAGCGTTGAGCTTGCGGCGCACCGCGCTGCGGCGTAACTGCTGGCCCGGCATGATAAAAGTACGGCCAACGTACCGGTTCTTCACGAAGCCCTGGCGATAGGGTTTGTCGAGAATACGTGCAATTTCCAGCGCGATATCGGTGGAGGTTTCAGGAATCGGAATCACAACGTCGATATCGAGATCTTCCCACTCGCGCGCAATTTTCTCACCCAGCTTGGTGCCCATACGAACACGGGCGCTGTAGACCGAGATTTTGTCGAGGAAGGAGTCCGGACGCGCAAAATAGACATACTCGAACAGGCACGGATTGCTTTTCGGATTTTCAGCGCACTGGCGGGTAGACAGCTGGCCCGCCTCAGTCACATAAACCGCTTCACCTGGTGCAACGTCACGGATGAACTCAAAGCCCAGCGTATCCAGCGCCACGCTCTCGGAGGCGACCATATATTCGGTGCGGCCATCAGCGATAACGCGCTTGCCCAGCACCAGCGGACGGATACCGTTAGGATCACGGAAGGCGACCATACCGTGGCCGATAATCATCGACACCACCGCATAGGCACCGCGCACCTGCTGATGCACGGCAGCAACCGCAGCAAAGATGTTGTCGGCTGTCAGCGGATCGTTTTGAAAACGATCTAACTCCTGCGCAAAGATGTTCAGCAGGATTTCAGAATCTGAGGTGGTATTAACGTGACGGCGGCCCTTTTCAAACAGGTGCTTACGCAGCACGTGGGCGTTGGTCAGGTTACCGTTGTGCGCCAGGGTGATGCCATACGGGGAGTTTACATAGAATGGCTGCGCTTCAGAGGCACTGGAGCTTCCCGCGGTTGGATAACGCGCGTGACCGATCCCCATATTGCCCTGCAGACGCTGCATGTGGCGTGCTTCGAAAACGTCGCTGACCAGGCCGTTTGCCTTTCGCAGGCGAAAACATTTCAGCGCATCGATAGTACAAATGCCTGCGGCATCCTGCCCGCGGTGCTGGAGCACCGTTAACGCGTCATAGATCGACTGGTTGACCGGCATGAAACCGGTGATACCGACAATACCGCACATGTTGTCATTTCCTCATTAAGCCGCACTCCCGGTCACATCACCGGGGTAAAAAACTCGACGTGCTTTTCAGGTAATCAAAAAACCACCTGATTATATAACTGAACTCGGGAATGAGTTGAGACTGTTGCCAGTCCGGACTTTTGGAAAACCCAGTGAATGTATCGAGGAAGAACAGCAAAGCGGCTACGATCAGCACACCACGCAATGCCCCGAAACAGACGCCCAACACCCGGTCGGTTCCCGACAGGCCGGTTTTTTCCACCAGCGTGCCGATAACGTAGTTCACAATGGCCCCCACAATCAGGGTCGCCACAAACAGCACACCGATGGCGATACCGTTACGAACCAGTTCGTCGTCAAAACCTGTAAACCAGACTGCAAGGTAGGCGTAGTAATGACTGGCGACAAAAAACGCGCATCCCCAGGTAACAAGAGATAAGGCTTCACGGACAAACCCACGGACCAGGCTGACCAGAGCCGAAAAACCAACTACCGCAATAATGACGTAATCAATCCAGATCATGAACTCTTCCAGCGCCAGTGCAATTGCACCCCTGCATCCAGTTCGGGGCGCATTCTAACAGAAAAAGAAAACGTTTGCGTAGCGGTTTTCTTTTTCTGCATCCATAAAAAAAGGCGATGAAAAAAAACGCTATCGCCCGGGTGATTCTCAGCCGGACAGGCCGTTGAAAATCGTCAATTTTTTCGCGGCAGCGCGCATTAAACGCGCTGCCTGAGGGGTAAAAGACGCTGCCTGTTACTGCTATCGGCAGCGCCAATCGCCCGTTTTAGCGGGCGCTGTAGGGTTTCACGACACCGCCCAGTCCTGAGATACTTTTCAGCTCGCCAACCGCACTCTGCATTTTGGCTTTCGACGCATCAGGCCCAACGTAAATGCGGGTGATCTGACCCTGTACCGGCGTTGAAGGCACGGTAAAGGCGCGATAGCCCGACAGCCGCAGTTGCGCGACAATCTCATTCACTTTGCTGGCGTTTTTCAGCGCACCTAACTGCACCACATAAGCCTGCCCTGCCGGCGCTGTCGTCTCTGCCGTTTTCGGCGGCTCTTCCTGCTTCGGCTGTTCGACCACTTTAGGCTGTTCAACCGGTTTAGGTTTAGGCTGCTCCACGACTTTTGGCTTCTGCTGTTCGACCGGCTTCTGCTTAGGCTGCTCTGTTACTTTCGGTTTCTGCTGCTCAACGACCTTCGGCTTCGTCACCGTCTGTGCGGGCACAGACTGATGGACCGGCGGCGGCGAGACCACTACCGGATCGCTCTCGTCTTCCGGTTGAGTCCGACCCTGCTCTGCTGTAGCGTTGGTTTTACCGTTGCCATTGCTGCTGCTGACCGCATTGCCCGCGCCTTCCGGCGGCTGTGCCGGCAGCGACTGGGTTACCGGCGGCACCATTTCGCTGTCCTGCTGATCGTCAGGTTTCGGCACCAGCGGAATGGCGGCAAACTCCTCTTTGTAATGCTTTTTCTGACCATCCAGCAGCCCTGGCAGCACAATCACGCCAACGGCGACCAGAATAACGGTGCCGACTAAACGGTTCTGAAACTTACTTGCCACGTCCTTTCTCCGTTTCAATCGATTCCATGACCTGTGCAACGGTGTGGAATGAACCACAGACCAGCACAATGTCCTGCGGCGCTGCCCGCTGGCGTGCCTGCTGCCAGGCGAGCTCAACCGAACTAAAAGCCTCGCCCTGCGAAAGGTTGTTCAGCAGTTGCTCAGCACTGGCGCCGCGCGGACCCTCGAGGGGCGCGCAGTACCAGGCATCGACCACCGGTGCCAGCGCCGCCAGCGTTCCGGCGATATCTTTATCATGCAGCATGCCCACCACGGCGTGCACTTTGCCGCGTTTCGGCAGTGACGCCAGCCGCGACGCCAGATACGCTGCCGCATGCGGGTTATGGGCGACATCCAGAATAACGCGCGGTGATTCGCTGAGGGTCTGAAAACGGCCTGGCAGCATCGCCAGCGGCAGGCTGGCGCGAATCTGCGCCTCACTGACCTCAAGCCCGGAGACCCGCAGCGCCACCAGCGCGGTCGCCGCGTTAGGCAGCGGCACCTGCGGCAGCGGCAGATCGTTCAGCTCACCCGTCGCATCACGCAGTGACCAGCTTTCTGCCTGCGCATGCCACGACCAGTCACGGTTGCGCTGCAACAGCTGCGCACCTTTTTCCTGTGCGACCACGGCAATACTCTGCGGCATATCTGGTTCACCCACTACCGCAGGTTTCCCCGCCCGGAACACACCGGCTTTTTCACGCCCGATGCTTTCGCGATCCGGACCAAGCCAGTCGGTGTGATCGAGTGCAATGCTGGTGACCACCGCGACATCGGCATCCACGATGTTTGTCGCATCCAGCCGTCCGCCGAGGCCGACTTCGAGGATAACGACATCCAGCTGCGCCTGGCGGAACAGATTCAACGCGGAGAGCGTGCCAAATTCAAAATAGGTCAGCGAAATATCTGCACGTCCGGCTTCAATCTCCGCAAAACTGGCGCAGTGCTGCGCTTCACTCAGCTCCTCTCCCTGAACCCGAACGCGCTCGGTATAGCGCACCAGATGCGGTGAGCTGTACACGCCAACGCGGTAGCCCGCGGCGATCAGCAGCGTTTCCAGGGTGCGACAAGTGGTGCCTTTGCCATTAGTACCGGCCACGGTAAAGACAAAAGGAGCGGGTTTCAGCAGGTCGAGACGAAGCGCAACCTGACGAATACGGTCCAGACCCAGTTCAATGGCCTGAGTATGCAGGTGCTCAAGATAATAAAGCCACGTGGCCAAAGGCGACGTGGCTTGGGGAAGGTGAAGATTGTCCATATGTCCCGTTTTGCTTATTTATACCTGGCAGGCTGCTGCTGCGGTATACGGTGCATTGGTAAGAGGTGCTTTGGACGCACCTCTCTATCTCCTGTCAGGCCTCGTTGCTTTCCGATTCAGTCGTCGCCGGAGCGGACTGTTCACCGTCATGCAGCGGTGCCGGCAGGTTCATCATTTTTGCCAGCAGGCTTGCCAGTTTGTAGCGCATTTCCGGACGGCGAATGATCATATCAATCGCGCCCTTTTCAATCAGGAACTCACTGCGCTGGAAGCCCGGCGGCAGTTTTTCACGCACGGTCTGCTCAATAACGCGTGGGCCGGCAAAGCCAATCAGTGCTTTAGGTTCCGCGATATTGAGGTCGCCCAGCATGGCAAAACTGGCCGAAACACCACCCATAGTCGGGTCAGTCAGCACGGAAATATAAGGCAGACCGCGCTCACGCATTTTTGCCAGTGCCGCACTGGTTTTCGCCATCTGCATCAGCGACTGCAGCGCTTCCTGCATACGCGCCCCGCCGCTGGCGGAGAAGCAGATCAGCGGGCAGTTATCTTCTAACGCCTGCTCAACCGCACGTACAAAACGCGCACCGACCACTGAGCCCATTGAACCGCCCATAAAGGCAAATTCAAAGGCTGCCGCAACAACCGGCATGCCGTGCAGCTGACCTTTCATGACCACCAGCGCATCTTTCTCACCGGTGTCTTTCTGGGCCGCGATCAGACGATCTTTGTACTTTTTGGAGTCACGGAACTTGAGCAGATCTTTAGGTTCAAGTTCACTACCCAGCTCAACCATCGTGCCCTGATCGAGGACACTGCCGAGGCGCTCACGGGCGTGCATCCGCATGTGATGGTCACACTTCGGGCAGACCTCAAGATTACGCTCCAGCTCGGCGCGGTAGAGCACCTGACCACAGCTGTCACACTTGGTCCAGACCCCTTCCGGGATACTGGCTTTGCGCACAGGCGTTCCGGTGCTTTTATTAAGAATGCGTTCAATCCAGCTCATTGATGACCTTTCTGTTTAAAACTGACCTGGTCCAGTCGTCTTGATACTGCTGAAAACCGCTTCAGCAGACGGTAAATGTCGCTCATTAAACCACAACCTGTTCAGACTGTGGATAAAAATCTGGTCTTACCCCTGAGCGCAGCCTTACGGCTGCTTCTGCTGCTTAGCCTGACGGCGATGACGCCAGACTTCAATCACACCTGGCAGAATCGAGACCAGGATAATGCCCACAATCAGCAGCTTCAGGTTTTCCTGCACCACCGGCAGATCGCCAAACAGGTAGCCGGCATAGGAGAACAGCAGCACCCAGAGCAGCGCACCCGTTACGTTGAACAGCGCGAAGTGGCGATAGGACATATGGCCCATACCGGCAACAAACGGCGCAAAGGTTCGCACGATCGGCACGAAGCGCGCCAGGATAATGGTTTTTCCACCATGACGGGCATAAAACGCATGGGTTTTATCCAGATGGCTGCGACGGAAAATCTTCGAGTTCGGGTTACTGAACAACCTTTCGCCAAACAGGCGGCCAATGGTGTAGTTCACTGCGTCGCCCAGAACCGCGGCCACCACTAATAATGCCACCATCACATGCACATTAAGATCGTTACCCGGCAACGCCGCCAGTGCGCCCGCCACAAACAGCAACGAGTCACCCGGCAGGAAGGGCGTCACCACCAGACCGGTTTCGCAGAACAAAATCAGGAACAAAATAGCGTAAATCCAGATACCGTACTGTGCAACCAGTTCGGCAAGATGCACATCAATGTGCAGAATAAAATCAACCAGAAAATGGAGAAACTCCATGGCGCGCCCTTTTAAGTCCTGAAAGTGAATTAATCCGCGAGGAACAACGGTCCCATCGACGGCTGTGGTAACGCAAAGTGGGATGGGTAATCCACCGCCACCAGATACAACCCCTCTGCCCGGGCTGTGGCTGCGGCTAATGTCCGATCCTTCGCCGCCAGCAGCGTTGCCATCCATGACTCCGGCTTATTGCCGCAGCCTATCTCCATCAGGCTGCCCACGATATTGCGCACCATGTGATGCACAAAGGCATTGGCTTTGATATCCACAATCACGTAGGGACCCTGACGCGTCACGTTGAGGTGAATCACGTTGCGCCACGGTGTACGCGACTGGCACTGCACCGCGCGGAATGAGGTGAAATCATTCTCGCCTAACAAACATTGCCCGGCTCGCTGCATTTTCTCTGCATCCAGAGGATGGTAAAAGTGCGTCACGCCCTGCGCCAGCACCGCCGGACGCAGACGCTGATTGTAGATCAGGTAGCGATAGCGTCGGGCCGTGGCGCTGAAGCGGGCATGAAATTCATCCGGCACCGCTTTCACCCAGCGCACCGCAATATCCGGCGGCAGATTAGCGTTGACGCCCAGCGTCCAGGCGCCATCAGGCCGCTGCGAGGTGGTCTCGAAATGGACCACCTGCCCCGTCCCGTGTACGCCTGCATCGGTGCGGCCAGCACAAAAAATGCTGACCGGATGATCGGCGACTTTCGACAGCGCGCGCTCAACCTTCTCCTGCACGCTGCGGACTTCATTCTGACGCTGCCAGCCGTAGTAATGGCTGCCGTCATACTCGATGCCGAGCGCCAGTTTTTGCGTCTGACCATCGGACATGGTTACAGATACTCCTGAACCAGTTTCTCAGCGGTTTTCACCGCCATCAGTGCGCCGCCAAAACGAATGTTGTCCGCCACTGACCAGAACTGCAGCAGTTCCGGGATACCGTAGTCGTTGCGCACAGCGCCGATGCTCAGTTCGCCGTTGCCTGAGGCATCCGTGACCGGCGTCGGCACTTCATCCTCTTCGCTCAGACGAATATCTGACGCCAGCGCCAGTTCGGCACGCGCTTCTTCCGCAGAGAGCGGGCGCAGGTTTTCGATATGCACAATCTGCGCATTACCGTAGAACACCGGAGCCTGTACGCTGCTGACCGCGATTGGTAAGCCTTCGTCCTGCAATACCTTACGCACCTGATCAATCAGGCGACGCTCACTCTCCACGCTGCCTTCTGCGTCGGCCTGTTGTGGCATCAGGTTAAACGCCAGCTGACGACCAAAATGGTGTTCATCGGCCGGAAGACCGTTCAGCAGGCGGGCACTTTCCCCGGCCAGCGCATCAACAGCCACTTTGCCGTAGCTGGAGACTGAGATCAGGTTAGTCACCTGTAAACGACTCAATCCGGCCGCATCCACCAGCGGTTTAATTGCGGTCAGCAGCTGGCTTACCAGGTTATCCGCCACGCTGATGATGTTGCGATTGCGATAATCTGCCAGCACCTGCGGATTCACATCCGGCACCACCAGCGGCACATCGGGTTCCAGCGCAAACAGCTCGCTGCTGTCGATCACCAGACAACCGGCATTGGCCGCTTCCTCGGCAAAGCGCGCCGAGGCGTCACGTCCCGCCACGAAAAAGGCCAGCTGCGCCTGTGACCAGTCGAACGTCTCCGCATTTTCGACCCGCACCGAGCGGCCTTCGAAACGTTTGATTTCGCCCGCGCTGTTTTCGCTGGCCAGCAAATATAATTCACCAACCGGGAACTGGCGTTCCGCCAGCAGTTCCAGTACAGCGTTCCCTACTGCGCCTGTCGCGCCAAGTAGCGCAATATTCCAGCCGTCAGACATGTTGGTTTACTCCAGACAATGACATAAAAACAGAAGGCGGTGATATTCACCGCCCAGGGATTCAGATTTATCCCCGTCGTCTTTCACGTTGCATCTTTGTTGGCTGTGTTCACTCACCCGAATCACTTACCTGAGTAAGCTCATCGGGATTCGTTCTCTTGCCGCCTCAATGCAACCCGAAATCCATTGGGTATATCCCCCCCAGAACCCGCCGTCATGCAGACATGCCAGCAGCGCGCGCCTTCCGTTCACTGATTAATTCAGTGCAGAAATCGCGCCAGGGCGCCTGACCTGCAGCGCCCGCTATTCCGGGGAAATGATTGCGTTAAAGCCCAGCTGGTTCAGCAGCTCAGCGGTTGTGGCGTCATCGCAGTTCACCTGCAGCGATGACCACTCGCGGCGCTCCTGATACTGCTTGCGCAGGCGATCAAACTCGCCGGGTTTCGCCGCCACTTTACGCAGGGGGGGCATCATCGCGGCGCACATCATACACCAGATGCGCCAGGCGTTTCAGCGTTGGCTGATCCAGCGGGCCATTCAGGGTGATTTCACTGAATTCCGGCACCGGCAGTAAGGTACTGAGCGGCACCTGCTGCGGCTGACCAATAAAGTCGCACCAGGCTTCAAACACCTGGGTAGTGCCGCGCGCTTTGCCTTCCAGCGTGTAGCCCGCGATGTGCGGCGTGGCGATGTCGACCTTATCCAGCAGCGCCAGCGACAGATCCGGCTCCGGCTCCCAGACATCCAGCACGACGCTAAGATCGTGCCGCATTTTCAGCACCTCCAGCAGCGCGCTGTTGTCCACCACCGGGCCGCGACAGGCGTTGATCAGAATAGTATTAGGCTTTAGCGCCATCAGCAGCGCCGCATCCGCCAGATGCCAGCTTTTATACGGGCCCTCTTTAAACAGCGGCGTATGGAACGTCAGAATATCAGCCTGCTCTGTCACAGCCTCCAGCGACAGGAAATCCCCCCTCGTCACCGCGATCGGCACGCGGCGGATCGCACAGCAGGGTTTTGATGCCCCAGGCCTCAAGACGCTTTTGCAGTCGCCCACCGACGTTACCGACGCCAACGATGCCGACAGTGCGGTCACGCAGCTGGAAACCATCGCGTTCCGCCAGCAGCAGCAGCGCAGAGAAAACATATTCCACCACCGCAATGGCGTTACAGCCGGGTGCGGCAGAGAACGCAATGCCCGCCTGCTGCAGCCAGTTCTCGTCGACATGATCGGTGCCCGCCGTGGCGGTTCCGACAAATTTCACCGGCTTTCCTGCCAGCAGGGCCTCATTAACCTGGGTGACTGAGCGCACCATCAGGCCATCGGCATCGGCCAGTTCAGCCACCGGCAGCGGACGCCCCGGCACCGCGACCACGTCGCCGGTAAGGCTGAATAGCTCACGGGCATAAGGCATATTTTCATCGACCAGAATTTTCACCACGGCTTTCCTGTCAGTTACATATCAGGCAATTATTCTGGCACAAAGCGACGCGTTAGCCTAACCGTGCACGGTAGCGTTCGGGCGTGGTTCCCGCCTGTTGCTGGAACATCACAATCAGTGCCGAAGCTGAACTGTATCCCAGCTCATGGGCGATGCTTTGCACGCTTTCCCCCTGCTCCAGCAGCACAATGGCGCGCAGAAACCGCAGCCGCTGCCGCCACTCGCCAAAGGTCATATGAAGCTGCTGCTGGCAGCGACGCGCCAGCGTCCGTTCGGTGGTAAAGACCCGCGCCGCCCAGCCTGCCAGCGTGGTGTTATCGCCCGGATGCGCTTCCAGCGCATGTAACACCGGCGCCAGAAATTTATCGTCAGAGGTGGGCAGATAACTCTCCTGTACCTGCGCCAGCTGCAGGCGATCGCGCAGCACCTCGCACAGCCGCCACTGCGCATCCGTTTCGGGTTGCTCGATTTGCTGCTCAGCAAACTCATCCAAAATGGCGTGTGCAATGGGATCGACCAGCAGCAGGCAGGCGCGCCGGGGCAGATCGGCGCATAATGGGGCCGCCAGATTAAAGGTACGGAACTGTGCCTGACGATGGTTATAGCTACTATGAAGCTGACCCGGTGGGATCCAGACCGGAATATCTGCCGGTGTCAGCAATCGCTCACCCTCGACCTGCATCTCCAGTACGTGGCTTTTCACCATAATGAGCTGACCCCAGGCATGCGCATGCGGCAAATATTCGGTGCGGGCATTGGCCTGCTCATAACGCATAAAGTAGCGCAGCTGCGGCGCGTCAAGGGGCGGCTGGTAGATCACTTTCAGGGTCATTCTGTCCGCTCCACAACTAATTTTGTCCGATATTAACTATCTGAATAAATCCGGACAAGCGTACACTGCGCCTCATTATGGCGTGTGGAGAGTCAGCATGTTTTTCCTGTACCCGCTCTTTGCGGTAATAATCTGGTCGATCAACTCAATTGTCAGCAAACTCTCGGCGGATGCGATCGATCCGGCGGCGATCTCATTCTACCGCTGGTTACTGGCGCTGCTGGTGCTGACGCCCTTTGTGCTGCCCGGCGTGTGGCGCACGCGTCAGGTCATTAAACCGCACCTCTGGCGGCTGGCGATCCTTGGCCTGCTCGGCATGGTGCTCTATCAGAGTCTCGCCTACTACGCAGCACAAAGTGTCAGCGCACTCTTTATGGGCATTATCGGCGCCCTCATCCCCCCTGCTCACCGTGCTGCTGAGCGTGGTGATCCTGCGGATTGCGCCGACGCTGGGCATCCTGCTTGGCAGCATCATCTCCTTTACCGGTCTGGTGTGGCTGGTCAGTGAGGGTAACGTGATGCAGCTGCTGAATCATGGCCTGGGCAAAGGTGAACTGCTGATGCTGGCCGCCTCCGCCGCCTATGCGCTGTATGGCGTGCTGACACGGCGCTGGGCACTGCCGCTGCCGATCTGGCAAAGTCTGTATGTGCAGATTTTATTCGGTGTCGTGCTGCTGTTGCCTGGCTTTCTGCTGGCCCCCGAGGTGGCGCTTAACCGGCACAACCTGCCGCTGGTGGCCTTTGCCGGTCTGTTTGCTTCGATCATCGCGCCGTTCCTGTGGATCCACGGTGTGCAGCGTCTGGGTGCCAGCACCACCAGTATCTTTATGAATCTGATCCCGGTACTTACCGCGGTGATCGCGGTGATTTTCCTGCATGAGCAACTACACAGTTACCACTGGATTGGCGGTGGTCTGACGCTTGGCGGTGTGATACTGGCGCAGCGGCTGCGTACCCCCTTATCCCGCCGTAAACCGGTGAGCCACCCACAGGCCTGAATAGCGCGGCTGTGGCGAGTGAGGGTGCTGTTGAGGATGGCAGTGAAGAAAGGCTACAGCTGAAGCGTAAATCTCGCGCCGAAACGCATGTCCCCCGTGGGATTTCCCGGGGGGCTTTTGCTATCATGGCCTATTCATTTTCCGGCGCACCCCACGCTGTTCTGTTTTCCCAAGGAATCCGCCATGCAACCACTCAGCGGCCCCGGTGTGCCGGTCGGCGATCGTTCATCTGTCAATCCGCAAACTGGCGTAACGCGTCACGGTTCAGTGGCCGGTGAACAGCCCCTCTCCCCCTGCGCAGCGCACGACGTTAGAACGGCTGATCGTGCGTATCTCATCGCTCAGTAATCTTAAAGCGCCTGAACTGTGGGCGGGCGTACGCCATGAAGTGGGCGTAAAGAGTGAAGCGGAGTTGCAATCGCGTCATTTTCCGGCAGCGGAACAGTACCTTAATGGCCGCCTTACGCAGACGCAAAATGGGCATGCCACACGCCAGCTGATGACCCAGCTCACCGATCTGCTGCCGAAAGGGAATAACCGTCAGGCCGTCAGCGACTTTATCCGTCAGCAATTTGGTCAGACCGTACTGAGCGCGCTGAGCCAGGATCAGCTGCGCCAGGTGCTGACGATGCTGCAGAACGGGCAGATGACCATTCCTCAGCCGCAGCAGATCCGCGTCAGCGATCGCACGCTGCTGCCTGCCGAGCACCATACGCTGAATCAGCAGGTGGTACGCCTGGCCGCTGCCACGGGCGAATCCACCGGTAAGCTGTGGACGGCTGCGCTGAAACTGGTGAATCTGACCAGCGGTGATCCCATCCCGTCGCGCCACTTCCCGCTGCTGACCCAGTATCTGCAGGTGCGCCAGACGCTGAGTCAGCACAGCGCACCGACGCTGCAATTGCTGGAAGCGTCCCTGAAACAGCCGCTTGATCAGCAGGAGCGGCAGCAACTGGAGGATTACAGCCAGCAGCGTTTCCAGGCCACGCCGCAGACGGTGCTCACCGTAACGCAGACCCAGGATCTGCTGAACTTCCTGTTCAGCCGGCGCGCCGACCGGGCAGAAAAACTTCTCGAACAGCCGCTGGCTGCCAGCGAGATAAAACCCCAGCCGATCTGGTCACCCTTTGTTGCGTCGCTGCCGCCCGCGATTCAGCCTCTGGCAGAGCGCCCCCTGCTGGGCTTCTTTGTTGCACTGGTCGTCATCACCCTTTTACTCTGGGTGGTCCTCTGAGTTAACAGCCACAGAATGCTTTGGGCGCGGCGACTGGCCATTCGCCCGGTGCATCACCCCAGGTCAGCGGATGACCGTCACGTTTCCAGAAATCCAGCCCGCCAATCAACTCCTTCACCTGAAATCCCAGCGAGGCCAGTTTCCAGGCCGCTTTCGTCGAGCCGTTACAGCCAATGCCGTCACAATACGTGACATAAACTTTACTGCGATCGAGCCGGGCCGTCGTAGTGGCATCCATCTCGCGATGCGGAAAGTTGATCGCGCCGCAAATATGCCCGGCGCGATAAGCCTCCGGCGCGCGAGCATCGATTACCACGATATCCGGGATTTGCCGCCCCAGATCTTCCGCCAGATCCCAGGCGTCGGTGTAAAAAGCGAGTTTTGCCTGCAGATAGTCGAGGCTTTGCTGCGGGGGGGGGCGGCCGGAATTCGTAAAACCGATGACATAGCGATTCTCCTGTTGTGGGGAGTCTGCAGTTTACGGCAAAGTGGACTGCTTACTGATACCCATTCCCCATCAGGTATAAGACCCATATGTCTTCACCGTTATTACAACTTTTCCAGCATCAGACCAATGGCGGCGTGCGCGAGCGGCTCTGCTCTACCCTGCGACTGGCGATCAACCGGCACCATCTGCATGCTGGTCAGCAGTTGCCGTCCAGTCGGCAGCTGGCGCAGGATCTGCGTCTGTCACGTGTGACGGTGGAAGCGGCCTACGGACAGCTGGAAAGTGAAGGCTATCTGCGACGCGAGACCGGTCGCGGTACTTTTGTTGCCATCATCATCCCCACCCACTCATCATCATTACCTGCCCGGTCTCAGCCCGTCCATTTCTCGGCGCGGGGCCAGCAGGTACTGACAACCGGTGGCTGTCAGGATCCCCCCTTTTCCCCATGCATTCGCCGCCGGTTCACCGGAGTTACGCGCTTTTCCCCATGACACGTGGCGACGCCTCGGCAGCAGCGTGCAGCGTTCACTGGGCAGTGCCGCAATGGGATATGGCGATCCCTGCGGCTACCTGCCGTTACGCAGCGCACTCGCGGATTATCTGGCACTTTCCCGGGGCGTGGCATGCCAGCCGGAACAGGTGATCATTCTGACCAGTTCACAACAGGCACTGCAGTTACTGGCAATGATGTTCGTCGATCCCGGTGATGAGGTATGGATGGAGGAGCCGGGCTATCCTGGTGCGCGTAACGCCTTTCTGGCTGCCGGCGCACAGGTGCGCGGGATTGAGGTCGATGCCGAAGGTGCCATCCCCGCCAGCGGCAGTGCAAAACTGATGTATCTGACGCCATCGCATCATTACCCTACCGGCGTGACGCTGAGCCTGACGCGACGCCTGGCGTGGCTGGACTGGGCGCAGCGCAACCGGTGCTGGCTGATCGAAGACGATTATGACAGCGAATTTCACTACGACGAACGTCCTATCCCTGCGCTACAGGGACTGGATCGCCATCAGCGGGTGATTACGCTGGGCACCTTCTCGAAGTCGCTGTTTCCCTCCCTGCGGCTGGCCTGGATGGTGGTCCCGCCCGCGCTGATTACCCCCATAGGCCAGGCACGCAGCGTGCTGGATGGACACAGCGCCCTGCTGCCGCAGGCTGTCACAGCCGCCTTTCTGCAACAGGGACATTTCGCCAGCCATCTGCGGCTGATGCGTCAGCTCTATCACAGCCGTCGCGATCTGCTGCTGACGCTAATCGCTCAGCAACTGTCGCCGTGGATCACGCCGATTGTCAGCAGCGGCGGATTACAGGTAACTGTCAGACTGCAACAGGATGAAGCGCGATTAAGCGCACTGGCGGCTCAACAGGGTTTGCTGCTGCCGCGTCTGAGTCCGCTCTATGCCGGGCCTTCATCTCAGCAAGGCTGGATGCTGGGCTTTGCCGCACTGACGCCTGACGAGATTGTGGCAGGATGCGATACATTGCTGCGGCTGCTGCAGCGGGAGGGCTAAAACGGAGGGTTGAACGAGGTAAAGCGGATGGGCTGTAAAACAAAAAAGGGCCGGCAAGCCGGCCCTTCAGAGTGCTGACGTAATAATTACGCCTGATATTTACGCATGGTCAATGTGGCGTTGGTACCGCCAAAACCAAAGCTGTTAGACATCACGGTAGTCAGCTCTTTTTCCATCGGCTCAGTGACGATGTTCATACCGGTTGCTGCCGCGTCAAGCGAGGTGATGTTGATGCTTGGCGCGATAAAGCCATGCTCCAGCATCAGCAGCGAGTAGATCGCTTCCTGCACGCCAGCCGCACCCAGAGAGTGGCCGGTCATCGCTTTCGTTGCTGAGATGTATGGCGTGTTATCGCCAAACACTTCACGAATCGCACCCAGCTCTTTCACATCACCCACCGGGGTAGAGGTTCCGTGGCTGTTCAGATAGTCAATGGGTGTATCGACACCGTGCATCGCCATCTTCATGCAGCGCACTGCGCCTTCACCTGATGGAGCAACCATGTCTGCACCGTCTGAAGTGGCACCATAACCGACGATTTCGGCATAGATATGCGCACCACGTGCCAGCGCATGCTCCAGCTCTTCAACGACGACCATGCCACCGCCACCGGCGATAACAAAGCCGTCGCGCTCATTGTCATAAGTGCGTGACGCTTTTTCTGGCGTGTCGTTGTAACGGGTCGAGAGCGCGCCCATGGCATCGAACTCACAGGCCATTTCCCAGCACAGCTCTTCGCCGCCGCCCGCAAAAACGATATCCTGTTTGCCAAGCTGGATCTGCTCAACGGCGTTACCGATACAGTGCGCAGAGGTGGCACAGGCGGAGCTAATCGAGTAATTTACGCCATGAATTTTGAATGGCGTTGCGAGGCAGGCAGAGACGCCAGAGGCCATCGCTTTGGTGACCACATAAGGGCCAACCGCTTTCAGGCCGCGTGGGCTGCGCATTGCGTCAGCACCAAATACCTGGAAACGTGGGGAGCCGCCGCCTGAACCCGCAATCAGACCCACTCGTGGGTTGCTCTGATACGCTTCAGCGCTGAGGCCAGAATCTTTAATCGCTTCTTCCATGGAAAGATAAGCATAGATGGACGCATCACTCATAAAGCGCACAACTTTGCGATCGATGAGGCCGGTGGTATCTAATTTAACGTTACCCCAGACGTGACTACGCATGCCGGAATCTTTCATCTCTTCAGAAAAGGTGATGCCAGAGCGTCCTTCACGCAGAGATGACAGCACCTCCTGCTGGTTATTACCAATACTGGAAACGATCCCTAAGCCAGTAATCACAGCACGTTTCATTCAATCTTCCTCATCCACTTCTTCTTAATTGGCATGCACTCTAGCGTACACTTGTACGCCGAACAAGTCCGATCAGCTATTTCCTTTTGTAAATTTGCGTCATGTCACGCGGGTCGCTAGAATCGCGCCACTGCCTGAAAAACGAGCCTTTACCGTGAAATTGACCCCGGTTAAACATGCAAAGCTAAACTGGAATGAACAGGGTACACCTGTTTCCCGAGCGTTTGGCGATGTCTATTTCTCTAATGACAACGGTCTGGAAGAGACACGCTATGTCTTCCTTGGCGGCAACGGTTTTCCCCAGCGTTTTGCTGAGCATCCGCGCGATCTGCTGATCGTGGCGGAGAGCGGTTTTGGCACCGGTCTTAATTTCCTGACGCTCTGGCAGGCGTTCGATGCGTTTCAGCGCGAACAGCCCGACGCCACTTTAAAACGTCTGCATTTCATCAGCTTTGAGAAATTTCCGTTAACCCGTGAAGATTTAACCGCAGCGCAGCAGCACTGGCCCGAACTGGCCCCCTGGGCGGAGGCGCTGCAGGCGCAGTGGCCCGCTGCCCTGCCCGGCTGTCAGCGTCTGCTGTTTGATGGCGGCCGCATCACGCTCGACCTGTGGCTGGGCGATATTAACCTGCTGATGGATCAGCTGGATGAGAGCCTGAATCGTCAGGTGGATGCCTGGTTCCTGGATGGGTTCGCGCCCTCAAAGAACCCGGATATGTGGACGCCGGAGCTGTTTGGCATGATGGCAAAACTGGCGCGGCCGCAGGGGACCTTCGCGACCTTTACGGCCGCAGGTATTGTCCGGCGCGGTCTGCAGCAGGCGGGCTTTGCGGTCATCCGCCGCAAAGGATTTGGTCCGAAGCGCGAAATGCTATGCGGGCCGTTGCAGGATGCGCCTCCGCTGCCCGCCGCGCAGCCCTGGTATCATCGTCAATGTGCGGAGCAGCGTGATGTGGCTCTTATTGGCGGCGGCGTCGCCAGTGCCACCCTGGCGCTGGCGCTGCTGCGTCGCGGCTGGCGGGTAACACTTTATTGCGCCGATGAGGCGCCCGCGCTGGGCGCATCCGGCAATCGTCAGGGAGCGCTCTATCCGCTGCTCAATCAGCACGACCCGGCACTTGCCACCTTTTTTCCCTCGGCCTTCAGCTTTGCCCGGCGGCTCTATGATCAATTAACCGTCACCTATGAGCATGACTGGAGCGGTGTGCTGCAGCTGGGCTGGGATGAGAAAAGCCGTAAGAAGATCAGTCAGATGCTGGCGATGGACCTGCCTGAAATCATCGCCTGTGGCGTCGATGTGGCAGAAGCTGAAAAACTGGCAAATGTTGAACATGGCTGTGGCGGCATTTTCTATCCGCAAGGCGGCTGGCTCTCACCGGTAGAGCTGACCACCGCGATGCTGGCGCATAGCGAAACCCAGGGATTGCGCATTCACTGGCTGCACCGGGTGAGCGCGCTTTCCCGGGAGGATGATCACTGGACGCTGACGTTCAGCGATCGTCCGGCGGTGCGTCATCCGACCGTCGTACTGGCAAACGGTCATGCGATTGCTGACTTTGCGCAAAGCGCCCCGCTGCCGACCTATCCGGTGGCCGGTCAGGTAAGCCATGTTCCCTCCACGCCGGGCCTCAACGCGCTGCAAACGGTGCTCTGTTACGACGGCTATCTGACGCCCGTCAGCCCGCAGTTTGGTACGCACTGTATCGGGGCCAGCTATCACCGTGGCAATACCGCAACCGCGTATCGGGAAGAGGATCAGCAGCAGAACCGCAGCCGCCTGCTGCATTGCCTGCCTGACAGCAGCTGGGCCGAAACGGTGGATGTCAGTGACGGAGAGGCAAGAATGGGGGTGCGCTGCGCCACCCGGGATCACCTGCCGATGGTGGGCGGCGTGCCGGATTATGCTGCTACGCTGGCGCAGTATGCTGATTTACCGGCACAGCAGGCGGCAGGCAGCGATATCGCTGACGCACCCGATCTTGCGGGCTTGTATCTGTTTGGGGCGCTGGGATCGCGCGGCCTGTGCAGTGCGCCGCTGGCGGCCGAAGTACTGGCAGCTCAGCTGGCGGGCGAGCCGCAGCCTCTGGATGCCAGTACCCTGGCAGCACTCAATCCGAATCGTTACTGGGTGAGGAAATTACTGAAGGGAAAAGCCGTTTAGCGGACGCTAAGGGCGGCACGCCGCCCTGCACCACTACGCGGAGAGCTGGCGTGCCTGAACAAACAGGTTATCCCACATCCCGACCACTAATGCCTGGTCGCGCGGCGAGAGTTCTCCGGCAGCTATGGCATTTTGCAGACTGCGGGTCACCTGAATCTGCAGCGCTTCTGGCGTATGTTCGCCCAGTTGCTCCACTTCAGCGACGGCCAGTGTCAGATGCCCGCGCAGATAACCGCTGGCGAACAGCTCATCGTCACTGGCATGCTCGACCATGTCGTCAATCAGGGCCAGAATACGCGCTTCAAATTCTGCGATCATCTCAATTCCTCTTTTAATAATGCCTTTCTGCATCACAGATCGTCCGGCCAGGGAAACTGCGATGCTGTTAATGAAGGCCTGCCATAAAATTCCGCCAGGGCGGTAATAAAACGCGCGGGACGGTCGGGAATGCCCGACGTCAGATAGCTCATGACCTGAGCATGCACTTTACGCTGGAACGCAATGCGATCCGGCTCACAATCTCCGTCGAGATTGTCACAACTCACGTTGAAGGGAAAGCCTGCCGCCGTACAAAACATCCACTCCAGCGCCTGTGGCTTCACTTCCACCGCTTCAAACTGACTCTGGGTCAGCGCATCGCGGCCATCCGGACAGTACCAGTAGCCAAAATCGACCAGTTTGCGGCGCGCTTCACCGGCGATGCACCAGTGAGAGATCTCATGCAGGGCGCTGGCGTAGAAGCCGTGAGCAAAGACCACACGGTTCCACGGCGATTCGGCATCAGCAGGAAGATAGATCGGTTCATCATCGCCTTTAATTAGACGGGTCTGAAATTCATCGCTGAAACAGCGATCAAACAGCGTGATCAGCTGTTCATAATGATGAGTCGGGTTCATGACGGTATCAGGTTTTAGGTTACGATTGCAGCGTGGCAAGCCAGGCCATAACGGCGCTGCCATGGCTGTCCCACAGTAATTTAATGCTCATGACGGCAGACACAATCACCACCATCGGGCGGATCAGCTTCTGTCCGCGGCTCAGCACCAGTCTTGCGCCCAGACGCGCGCCGCAGAAAGCGCCGAGCATCATGATCAGGCCGGTTCCCCACACTACTTTGCCGCCGAACATAAAGAACAGCAGGCTGCCGAGGTTCGAGGTGAAGTTGAGGACCTTGGCATGGGCGGTCGCTTTGGCAAGGTTGTAGCCGCAGAGCGTGACGAAAGCCAGCGCATAAAAAGATCCTGCGCCCGGTCCGAAAAATCCGTCATAGAATCCCACTGCCCCGCCGCCGACCAGTGCAAAGGCCAGACCATGCAGACGGCGCGCGCGATCCACTTCGCCGAGTCGCGGCATCAGCAGGAACCACAGACCGATAGCGATTAAAAACAGCGGCAACATCTGGCGCAGGAAATCCGCCTGCAGGCGCTGAATCAGTATCGCGCCCAGCACGGAACCCAGCAGCGTCATGGCAATGTTCAGCCACTGTTCATTCAGATTGACCGCACCACGCCGGATAAAGTAGAGACTGGCGGAAAACGATCCACCGACCGATTGCAGTTTATTGGTCGCCAGCGCCTGGGCCGGAGAGAGGCCCGCCGCCAGCAACGAAGGTACCGTAAGTAATCCCCCCGCCACCCGCGATTGAATCAATAAAACCGGCGAGCATGGCGATTAAAAACAGCAGCCCGACGAGCAGCGGGCTGACCACAAACCAATCCATGGAATCCCTTACAGTAGATGTTTATCCAGCAGGGCCTGACAGGCAGGCGGTAATGGCGGCGGCTCACGTTTCACCGGCGCGCCCGAGCCAGGCTGTTTTGGCAGGAACCAGCTCTGCAGCTCTGCGCCACAGCCATCGCCAGCAGGCGGTGCAGGCTGATCTTCACAGCCGATACTGCCCGCCGGGCAGCGCAGGCGCACATGCATATGGGCCCGGTGAGCAAACCACGGGCGCACTTTACGCAGCCAGTCACGATCGTTACCCGCATCGGCACAAAGCTGCTTTTTAATCGCCGGATTGACGAAGATCCGTGTCACATCATCATCTTTGGCGGCCAGTTTAATCAGGCTATCAATTTCTGGCTGCCAGTGACGCGCAATCACATTTTTGTCACCCGGCCCGACCAGATCGAGCGGCTGCGGCTTCAGCAGTTGCTGGGCGCTCCAGCGGGTTTTCGGCAGTTGCAGCCAGATATCGACATCCAGTCCGGTCTGATGGCTGGCGTGACCACTGCTGAAACGTCCGCCTGCTGCCATGCCCATGTCACCAATCAGCACGTTGCCCAGTTGCAGGTTATGCACCTGCGTACTGAGACGCTGAATAAACTGAATCAGATCGGGATGACCAAAGTAGCGCCGCTGATCCTGACGCATCACCTGATAGTGCGGTGAATTCAGCGGCAGCGCCTCGGCGCCAACAATACAGCCGTTGGCAAAGCCACCGATTGACTGCGGTGCGCCAGTGATCGGCTGCTGGATGCGTTGCCACGGCGTCGCCGCCAGGCTGGAGGCGCTGATCAACAGCGCACTCAGGGTAAGCAGAAGAGCCTTCATGGCATCACCAGCGCGGTACGGAGCTGTTAACGTCACCGTTCTGCGCCCGCTGGCGCAGCAGATGATCCATCAGGACGATCGCCATCATCGCCTCGGCGATCGGCACTGCACGGATCCCGACGCAGGGATCGTGGCGGCCTTTGGTGATCATCTCCACTTCTTCGCCGTCGCGGGTAATAGTTTTACCCGGCACGGTGATGCTGGAGGTTGGTTTCATCGCCAGATTGGCGCTGATGGTCTGGCCGCTGCTGATGCCGCCCAGAATCCCCCCCGGCGTGGTTGCTCTGGAAACCATCGTGGCGGATCTCGTCGCGATGCTGGCTGCCGCGCTGGTTAACCACCGCAAAGCCGTCGCCGATTTCAACGCCTTTAACGGCATTAATACTCATCAGCGCATGCGCCAGATCGGCATCCAGTCGGTCAAATACCGGCTCGCCCAGGCCTGGCGGCACGTGATCTGCCATGACCGTGACTTTAGCGCCAATGGAGTCGCCCTCTTTTTTCAGGCCGCGCATCAGTTCATCCAGCGCCTCCAGCTTGTCCGCATCCGGGCAGAAGAACGGATTCTCTTCCACGATGCTCCAGTCTTTCAGCTCACAGGCGATGTCACCAATCTGTGACAGATAGCCGCGCACCACCACACCGTGTTTCATCTGCAGGTATTTCTTGGCAATCGCACCGGCCGCCACGCGCATCGCGGTTTCGCGCGCCGACGAGCGGCCACCGCCACGATAGTCGCGCTGACCATATTTCTGCTCGTAGGTGTAATCAGCATGGCCCGGACGGAAGAGATCTTTGATAGCGCCGTAATCCTGCGACCGCTGATCGGTATTTTCAATCAGCAGGCCAATCGAAGTACCGGTGGTCACACCCTCAAAGACACCGGACAAAATTTTCACCTGATCCGGCTCGCGGCGCTGCGTGGTATAGCGCGATGTGCCAGGACGACGGCGATCGAGGTCATGCTGAATATCCGCTTCGGTCAGCGGGATGCCTGGCGGCACGCCGTCAACGATACAGCCCAGCGCAAGCCCATGGGACTCGCCAAAGGTAGTTACTCGAAAAAATTGCCCGATGCTGTTTCCGGCCATGCTGTTTCCTTCTCAGGGTTCGGCGGGCGATGCTTCGCCCCACTTTTAGTCTTTGTAAAAAGAGAAATGGTGTTTTGCGTCGACAATCTGCTGGCGCGTCAGCGTAAAGACGCCATCGCCGCCGTTGTCGAATTCCAGCCAGGTAAAGGGCACGTCGGGATACTGCTCGATCATGTGCACCATGCTGTTGCCCACTTCGCAGACCAGTACGCCCTGCTCGCTGAGATAATCCGGTGCACAGGCCAGAATGCGACGCACCAGCTTCAGGCCGTCGCTGCCTGCCGCCAGCCCGAGCTCTGGTTCGTGGCGATATTCGTTCGGCAGATCATCCATATCTTCCGCATCAACATACGGCGGATTGGTGACGATCAGATCATATTTCAGCGGTGGCAATTCGCGGAACAGGTCAGCGCGAATCGGCGTAACCTGATGAATCAGGCCATGTTCTTCAATGTTCTGCTCGGCAACCGCCAGCGCACCGGTGGAGATATCCACCGCGTCCACTTCCGCTTCCGGGAAGGCATAGGCGCAGGCAATCGCGATGCAGCCGCTGCCGGTACACATATCCAGTATATGATGGGGTGGCGAGCTGACCAGACCGGCAAAGCGGTTCTCAATCAGTTCGCCAATCGGTGAACGCGGCACCAGCACGCGCTCATCAACAAAGAACTCGTGGCCGCAGAACCAGGCTTTATTGGTCAGATAGGCGACCGGAATGCGCTCGTTAACGCGACGAATGACGCGCTCGACGATCAGAAGACGTTCGCTGGCGGTCAGACGCGCATTGCGCATATCTTCAGGAATATCCAGCGGCAGCCAGAGTGACGGCAGGACCAGTTGAACGGCTTCGTCCCAGGGATTGTCTGTGCCATGTCCGTACCAGATTCCGGCAGCGGAAAAGCGGCTTACCGCCCAGCGCAGCATGTCCTGAATGGTGTGCAGCTCGTTCACTGCCTCATCGACGAAAATTTTGTCCACGTAGCCCTCCGCAGGCCTTTTTGCTAAATCGGCCAGTAGTGTGCCATGAAGCCGGGGAGAATTCAGCGCAGCGAGGTGAAAAAGCTGACATTTAATGACGCTTAACGGTAAGGTATCGGCTCTGCTGTGTGACAGCCTTTTCTGATATGACTGACCTGCCATGAGTAAAAAAACACCACTAAGCCCGGATGACCAGGCGCTGTTTCGCCAGTTGATGACGGGTACACGCCAGTTAAAACAGGACACGTTTGTCCACAAAGCGCCGGTTAAAACCCGCCACATCCCGGTAAAGCGTCTGCTTTCAGAGCAGGCGGACAACAGTCATTACTTTTCGGATGAGTTCCAGCCGCTGCTCTCAACGGAAGGTGCCACCCGTTACGTGCGCGCCGATGTCAGCCATTTTGAGCTGAAGAAATTACGCCGTGGCGACTATACGCCGGAGATTTTCCTCGATCTGCACGGCTTAACGCAGCAGCAGGCCAAGCAGGAACTGGGGGGCACTGATCGCCGCCTGCCGCCGTGAACATCTGTTCTGCGCCAGCGTCATGACCGGTCATGGAAAGCATATTCTGAAGCAGCAGACGCCGCTGTGGCTGGCCCAGCATCCGTGGGTGATGGCTTTTCATCAGGCACCCAAAATGTTCGGCGGTGACGCCGCGCTGCTGGTTTTGATTGAGATTGAGGAGTGGCAACCGCCTGAATTGCCCTGAGAGGGGCCGGAATTATCGGCCCACAGACGTCAGATTGCTTTAGCCAGCTTTTTGGGACTGACCTGCCACAGCAGTTTACCGGCACTCGCTGCGGGATCGAATTCCACGCAGGCAATAGCGGAAGTGGCGAACATTGGCGGTGCTTCCTGCGGGCACAGTTCAGAGACTAAATACCCCACCAACGGTAAATGTGAAATCACCAGAGCCGATTTCACGCCTTCATTCGCCAGGGCCTGCAGATAGCACCCGACCATCTCCGGATCGCCGCCCGGCGTTAATTCCGGCAGAACGTCCTGGCTTTCCGGCAGGGGAAAGGCTTCACGCACGGTCGCGAGCGTTTGCTGCGCGCGTAAATAGGGACTCACCAGGACACGCTCAATGTCCGGCGTCTGGCTGTTTAGCCAGTTGGCCATCTGACGTGATTCATTGCAGCCACATAAGGTTAAAGGCCTGACTGAATCACTGGCTGCTTCCAGAGCCGCATCGCCGTGACGCATGATAAAAACTTGCATAAAGCACCGCTGTTGTTTGTCGACATCGCCCGACGCGTAGCGCCTGACTCTTCACTCTGCGAATGAACGCTGTGTTTTACCCTAATGGCTTTAGTATAGTCAACCGGTTGTTTATTAAATAAGCACTTCTCAGAATCATGCTGCGCCGCACACTCTGGCGGCGCTTTTCTAAGCCGCTGAATCGGATTGGTTATTCCATTTTCAGCAGAAATGTAAAATTTCGTCTATTTTGCAGCCGCCTGAATCAGCGCCTCACAGGGTGTGAATCGTTCGCCATGCTGCTGCGCAAGCCGGGTTAATCTGTTGACCACTTCCGGCGCGCCCAGTTTGTCCATGTAGTGGAACGGGCCGCCTAAGAAAGGCGGAAAGCCGATGCCAAACACCGCACCGATATCCCCATCGCGGGCGCAGCGAACCACCTGCTCATCAAGACAGCGAGCCGCTTCGTTCAGCATCATCATCACGCAGCGTTCAGCAATCTGCGCTTCACTCTGCCTGGCCTGCGGCGAGACTTTCAACAACGTATACAGCGAAGCGTCCGGTTTTTTACGCTGCCAGCGCGGCTGGTCATAGCGATAAAAGCCTTTACTGTTTTTACGCCCCTTGCGGCCATCTTTCAGCACCGCATCAAAAGCAGCGGGGGCGGCAAAGCGTTCACCATAAGCCTGATACAGGATGGGGCTGATTTTGCTGCCAACGTCGATACCGACCTCATCCAGCAGCTGAATCGGGCCGACCGGAAAACCAAACTTCACCAGCGCCCGATCAATATGGTCAATCGGCTCGCCCTCCAGCAGGCAGCGCATCGCTTCATTTATATAGGGCGTCAGGATGCGGTTAACATAGAAGCCAGGCTTGTCCGCCACCACAATCGGAGTTTTACCCTGGCTGCGCGCCAGCGCCACAATCGTCACCAGCGTCGCGGTAGAGGTATTCAGATGAGGAATCACCTCCACCAGCGGCATTTTCTCTACCGGACTGAAATAGTGCAGCCCGATGACGTTCTCAGGACGCTGGGCGCCGGCGGCGATCGCCTCAATCGGCAGCGAAGAGGTATTTGAGGCAAACAGCGTATGCGGCTGACAGTGTGCCTCCACTTCGCTGACCATCTGCTGCTTCAGGGCTAAATCTTCGAATACGGCTTCAATTACCACGTCGCGCTGTGAGAAGCCCTGATAATCGATGCCGCCCGTGATACGTGCCATCTGCTGCTGACGCTGTGCCGGAGAGAGCTGGCGGCGTTTAACCTTTTTTGCTCAGCAGTTCCCAGCTGGTTTTCAGCGCATGGTTCACCCCTTCCAGGCTGATATCTTTAATGCGTACCGGCAACCCGGCATTGATTGCGGTGACGCTGGCGATGCCGCCGCCCATCAGGCCGCCGCCGAGGATACCAACACGCTTAACGGTGCCGGGTTCCGCTTCACCGCCCCGCTCCTTTTTCATGGCCGTAGTCGCGAAAAAGATCCCGCGCAGCGCAACAGATTCTGGCGTCATCGCCAGCTCACCAAAAGCGCGTGCTTCAGCCTCATGTCCGGCCCGACTGCCCTGCTCCAGCCCGATGCGTACCACCTCAATAATGCGTTTTGCTGCCGGATAGTTACCCTGCGTTTTGGCTGCGGTCTGTCGGGTCGCCAGCGCAAACAGCGCCTGACGGCCAACCGGACCATGCAGCAGACGATCGCGCAGCGGCAGCGTTCGTCCACTAACCTTGCCCTTTTTCACCCGGGCAATGGCGGTCTCCAGCAGAATCGCCTGCGGCACCGCGTCATCGACCACGCCCAGCTTACGGGCCTGTTTCGCCCGCAGGGCTTTGCCAGTCAGAATCAGTGGCAGCGCCTGCTGCACGCCGATTAAGCGTGGCAGCCGCTGAGTGCCGCCAGAGCCTGGCAGTAAGCCGAGTTGCACTTCCGGCAAACCGAGGCGGGTTTTATCATCCAGCGAGCAGATACGGGCATCACAGGCCAGCGCCAGTTCCAGCCCGCCACCGAGGCAGGCGCCGTGGATTGCCGCGACCACCGGGAACGGCAGCGCGTCGAGCGCAGCCATTACTTCCTGGCCCTGTTTTGCCAGCGCTTCGGCTTCCTGCGCGCTCTTACAGCGGTCAATCATGCTGATGTCTGCGCCCGCGATGAAGTTGTCCGCTTTGCCGGAAATCAGCACCAGGCCAGCCAGTTGCGGATCGCGTCGCGCTTCCGCAATGATGGCGGTGATCTGCCCGGCAAATTCCGCTTTCAGGGTGTTCATCTTCTCACCAGGGACATCGATCGTAATGATGCCGACGTGATCCAGTCGCATCTTCAGATGAAACGCATTCTGCTCCATTATTCGGCCTCCAGAATCATTGCCGCACCCAGGCCGCCTGCCGCGCAGGCCGTGACCAGTCCTAACCCGCCACCACGACGGCGTAATTCATTCAGCGTCTGGGTGATCATGCGCGCACCCGTGGCGGCAAAAGGATGACCATAGGCGATCGATCCGCCCAGCACGTTAAAGCGCTCTTCATTCACTTCGCCCAGCGCGTGTGGGCGATTCAGCACTTCACGGGCAAAGCGCTCGTCGCGAAACTTGTGCAGGTTGCTCAGCGTCTGGGCAGCAAAAGCTTCATGCATATCGATCAGCGTCAGATCGGCCAGGGTTATGCCGGCGCGATCCAGTGCCAGTGGTGAAGCGTATGCCGGGCCCAGCAGCATATCCTGCTGCACACCAATGGCGGTAAAGGCGTAGCTGCGCAGATAGCCCAGCGGCCTGATGCCCAGTTCACGGGCGCGGCCCTCGCGCATCAGAATCACTGCCGCCGCGCCGTCGGTGAGAGGCGTGCTGTTGGCCGCGGTGACGCTGCCGTGCTGGCGATCAAATGCCGGACGCAGTCGGGCGTAATCCTCCGCTTTGGCGTTCATCCGCACGTTATTGTCCTGATCGATGGCGCTTTTCCACGGCGGCACAAAGGCTGCCATGACTTCCTGATTCAGTACCCCGGATTGCCAGGCCCTTGCGGCATGCTGATGGGATCGCAGCGCCAGCGCATCCTGTGCTTCGCGCGTGATGCCGTGACTCTTAGCCATCTGCTCCGCAGTGTCGCCCATGCGCAGGCCGGTCGAATACTCCGCCACTGCGGGCGGGACCGGCAGCAGATCACGCGGACGCAGACGCCGCAGAATGTGCAGTTTTTGACCGAAGCTGCGGGCTTTATTGAGATCCACCAACGCGCGGGCCAGCGTTTTACTGACCCCAATCGGCAACACCGACGAAGAGTCTGCGCCACCGGCAATACCGGCAGAGATGGTGCCCGCCAGCAGACTTTCTGCCACATTCGCTACCGCCTGAAAGCTGGTGGCGCAGGCACGGCTGACGCTGTAGGCATCGGTATGCACACTCAACCCGCTGCTTAATACAATTTCACGCGCAATGTTCGGCGCTTCCGGCATCTGCACCACCTGCCCAAAGACCAGTTGCTCGATCACCTCAGCCGGCAGTTCACTGCGCGCCATTAATTCGCTGACCACCATACGTCCCAGCTCAATGGCGGGAATGCCATGGAAGCCGGTCGCCTGGCGTAAGAAAGGGGTGCGTAATCCGTGGGTTATTGCGATGCGTTCACCATCACGCGTCAGCAGCGGCTGCGCTTTGCTCATTGTTCTCACCTGTGGCTGGGACTGTGGCATCATTGCCTGAAGAGGTCTGACCTGATCAGTGTTAACCACAAGCGGGTGAGCCGCCAATATCGGAAGGGAAAAAGTGCGAAGGGAAACACGAAAATGAAAAACGCCGCAGTGACGCGGCGTAATGGGACTTAACGCAAACCGAGTTGAAAAATCATGGTTTCAGCCTGGCAGCTGAAGGTGAAATCGATATCCAGCTGCACTCCCTGATCCACTTCGCTGAAGCGCGATTCAATCAGACAGGGTTCTGATTCAACCTCGCGGGCACGTTCGGTCAGTTGCGCTAATTTCGCTTCCGCATCGGCACGCTGCGCAAACCATTCTGACCAGCTGGCGGTGCAATCGGTATTATCCATTACCGTGCCGACATCAACACAACAACAGGCTGCGGTTTCGGTCGCACTGCATTTTTTAATGGCATTAGTCATTTCATTCTCCAGACCAGCAATTGCATAGGTTGAGCGATTTTATGGACGAAATCTTACCTGCTCGCTGAAAGATGCGCCACGCACCTGTTGCTAAGTGACGAATATCACAATAAAAATTGATCCAGAACAAACTGGAATGGTTATGCTGTCCAGGATCAGGGGCTTTTTTGTTATGCAGATCGAATTTTAAGCGATCAAACCTGAAATATTTTAAAAACAATATTGCAACATGCACACAGGTCGGACCTATACTCTCCGCACTGGTCTGATATGTGCGCTTTACATCAGTCCCTACAATCCGCCGTCCTTTGTTACGCGACGTTATAGCGTTAAATAATAATTCACATGAGGTTGTGGTCATGAACCATAAAAACCTGTTTGCAAAGTCAGCCGTGGCGGCTGCAGTGGCGCTTGTCTCTTCCCACGTTTACGCTGCTGGGTTTCAGTTAAATGAATTCTCTTCGATTGGTTTAGGTCGCGCATATTCAGGCGAAGGGGCAATGGGTGATACCGCGGCGTCTGCCAGCCGTAACCCGGCGACAATGGCGTTAATGGATCGCCCGGAATTTTCTATCGGGGCTGTCTATATTGCGCCGGATGTAAATATCAGTGGTCGCAGTCCCAGTGGCCGCAGCCTGGATGCGAATAATATTGCCCCTAATCAGTGGGTACCCAATATTCATTATGTCCAGCCCATCAACGATCAGTGGTGGATTGGCGCATCTGCAACCTCAAACTACGGCTTAGCAACAGAGTTTAATAATGGATACACCGCTGGCGGTTACGGCGGTAAAACTGACCTGATGACCGGCAATTTAAATCTCAGCACCGCTTATCGGTTTAATGAACATTTTAGTGCAGGCATCGGTTTTGATGCGGTTTACGCTAAAGCCAAAATTGAGCGTTATGCCGGTGAGTCAGGCGCGCGGCTGGGGGTTCCGGCTGATACGCAGGTTGCCCATCTGAAAGGCGATGAGTGGGGCTACGGCTGGAATGCTGGCATCCTGTATGAAGTGGATGAAAATAACCGCTTCGGCTTTACCTATCGTTCAGAAGTGAAAGTTGATTTTGATGGCGATTACAAAAGTAATCTCTCATCCCGGCTGAATGCGGTGAATAATCCGGAAGTGTCAGGCGTACCTTTTGGCACCAACGGCACCACCGTTCCAGGCGCGTTAACGCTGAATCTGCCAGAGATGTGGGAAGTGTCGGGCTGGCATAAAGTGGCACCGCAGTGGGCGGTTCACTACAGCATGGCTTACACCAGCTGGAGCCAGTTCCAGGAGCTGAAAGCCACTGGCTCTAACGGCCAGACGCTGTTCTATAAAGATGAAAGCTTCCACGATGCCTACCGCATTGCACTGGGTACGACCTATTCCTACGACAAGAACTGGACGTTCCGAACCGGTATTGCGTTTGATGACAGCCCGGTTCCGGCCGATAAGCGCTCTATCTCCATCCCGGACCAGGATCGTTTATGGCTGAGTGCCGGTACTTCTTACGCCTTTAACGATGATGCCTCGGTTGATTTAGGCATCTCTTATATGCACGGACAGAAAGTGACGGTGAAAGAAGGTCCTTATACCTTTACCTCTGAAGGCAAGGCCTGGCTCTACGGCGCGAACTTTAACTACAAGTTCTGATTGGATAGCACGATTAAAAAAGGGCGACTCTGGTGAGTCGCCCTTTTTCGTGGCCGTGGATCGCTTAATGGATCAGGGAGCATACGCCCTGCGCAAAGAGGCAAAAACCGCCATCTCTGGCGGCGCATCGCGGGCGATTACTCGGCGTCAATATCCTTAAGGTCATCCTGAATCGCGGCTGCGTTAGGATTATCTTCCGGCTTGAGCTTGCCGCCGCGCGCCAGGAAGTCGTGACGCTGGAAGTAAGCGTTACGGATGAAGGCGTACGGATCGCTCTGCTGTTTCAGGATTGCATCAGAGTCCAGCAACTGCGCGCGGGTCTCAATCCCTTCAAGCGTCCATTTACCAATCGACATTGGCCAGGTCAGCCAGCCAAGTATCGGATAAAGCGTATCAACGTAGTCGCCGCCATCCTGACGCACCGTGAAGTTGCCGTAAGCAGGCAACTCAACGTAAGGGCCGTAGCCGACGCCATAGTGACCCAGCGTAGTACCGAAACGGTGCGGCTCTTCACGCGCCAGTTCCGGGTTCGCTTTACCGGCAACGTCAATGAAACCGCCCAGTCCCAGCACGCTGTTCAGGAAGAAACGGGTAAAGTGCACACCCGCATCGCGCCCGTTGCCGACCAGTATGGCGTTGACCATGCTGGCAGGTTCTTCCAGGTTGCCGAGGAAATTGCTCAGGCCGGTACGTGCCGGCACCGGCACATAATCACGCCAGGCCACAGCGACCGGACGCAATACATACGGATCCAGCACGTTGTAGTTAAAGTTAAACATCGTGCGGTTAAAGCCTTCGAACGGATCGCTGCGCTGAGCAGGATCGCTATTCGCCGGCTTTGAACTGGCACAACCTACCAGAAGGACGCTGGCGACAGCCAGGCTGGTCAGGCGATAATTCATTCCAATCTCCCTGTGCGGATGAAAAAGGTCTACCCATCGTTCAGGTCACAGCCCGGTATCGTATCGACTTACCCGATGAGCATAGCTGACTTTGTGCCAGAGGCAGCAGGCAATGGCACGCATCATCCTGAACGCGGTCAGTTGATGCGTTCAGGGAAGCTGCTGATTAATCTCTACCGCGATCGGCTGATGCCCATCCCAGGGCGTCACTGCGCTCAGGCCCAGCCAGTCACCCGGCCGGGGATTGGCGCTGCCGTCGCGGGAGATACGCACCCGGACCTCGACCTGATGCTGCGCCGAAAGCAGGCGATCCGGCATCATGGCGTTGCTGTCATCCAGCGTCAGCGACAGCGGGAAGTGACTGAGCGGCATCCGCTTAACAGCCACCGGCACCGGTGAAGCACCGTCAGAAACCGAAATATACAACACTCCGTCCTGCGGTAACATTTTTTCTGCCTTAGGTGCCAGCGTCACGGTCAGTGCCAGTTGACGACTCTGTTGCCCGGCGGCACTTCTGGCCTTTTCGATGCTGCGGGCGATCATCGCGTGTCGCGAATCACCGGCCGGCAACAGACCCAGCAGAGTCTGCCATGCGTCGATAGCCTGACCATATTGCTGCTGTCCGTAAGCATTAAATGCCAGCAGGCTCAGCGTACGCAGGTTTTGCGGATCCGCTTTTAGCAATGCCTGCAGCAGCAGTGACGCCTGACGGTTATCCTGCGGGTCGGGGGATCGCGTCAGGACTTCGGCATAATCCTGTTTTAGCGCCAGATCGTTGGGAGCAAGCTGTAGCGCATGCTCAAATGCCTGGCTGGCCGTATCGGCATTATTCAGCACCATGCCGAGCCGTCCCAGCATCGTCCAGTCAGCCAGATTATCCGGTTCCGTTTGCAACGCGGTACGCAATCCGAGCTGTAAACGCGCCAGCTCCTCCATGCTCAGCGGTTTAGCGCCAGGGTCCATCAGTCGGGCACGCAGCTCAGGATACGCCTGCTGCACCTGCTTCCAGCCCGTGAGCTGTGCCAGGCCACCGGTTTTCAGGTAAGTCCCCAGCGATACCCCAATCAGCACGATCAGGCCTGGCAGCAAAATCCAGCGACCGCTGCTGTGTGATTTCATCGTCTGTGCCGGTGGAATATCCGCCAGCAGTGTCTGCTGTAACTCCCGCTCCATCAGTGGACGCTCAGCGACGACGCCCTGATCTTCATCCTGTGCCAGCTCATCTATCCGCTGATGGTAGAAGCGCTGATTAAGGCGATCGCGATCGCCTGTGCTGGCCTGACGTTGCCGCCAGCCCGCCGCCAGGAACAGCGTACAGGCCGCCAGCAGTAACAGAAAAAGGGTAATCCAAAATGCACTCATTACGGCTTCCTGTCTGACTTCAGTAGCGCATTAAGACGCTGTTGCTCATCTTCATCCAGCTCACTGCGGGTTTTGCGCTGACGGCTGCGCAGGATAATCACCGCACCGCCCATCAGCGCAAACAGCGCCGGACCAGCCCACAAAACCAAAGTTGAGGGCGTGACCGGTGGCGAATAGCTGACGAAGTTGCCATAGCGCGCCACCATGTAGTCGATGATCTGCTGGCGACTCTGGCCCTGCTTCATCAGCTGATAGACTTTCAGCCGCATATCGGCGGCAATCATGGCGTTTGAGTCGGCGATGCTGTTGTTCTGGCACTTCGGACAGCGCAGTGAAGCGGTCAGATCGCGGTATTGTTCTTCCTGGGCCAGCGAGTCAAATTGCAGCGTGTCAATGCTTGCCCATAGGTTGATGCTGAACAGCAGGCCGCAGAGCAGTAACAGCGTTCTCATGATCCCGCCTCCGCACTGTATTTCACCCACAAGGGTTTCACTTCCTGATCCCAGACGCGCGCATTGAGATCGCCCGCGTGGCGATAACGGATGATCCCCTTACCGTCGATCAGAAAAGTTTCCGGCGCGCCATAGACGCCGAGATCCAGTCCCAGCATGCCGTTGCCATCATAGAGGCTCAACGCGTAGGGGTTGCCCAGCGTATTCAGCCAGTTAACCGCCTTGTGACGATCGTCTTTGTAGTTCAGCCCGACGACGCGAATGCCCTGCTCCGCCAGCGTATTCAGATACTGATGCTCGGCGCGACAGGTCGGACACCAGGTCGCCCAGACGTTCAGCAATATCGGTTTGCCATCCGTCAGCACGCGCTGGTCGTAGGTTTTGCCTGGCTGATCGAGTGCTTCCAGCCGGAACAGCGGCACCGGCTTACCGATCAGAGCGGATTCGAGACGGGTCGGATCGTCGCCATCGGCATTACGTGTCAGCTGCCACAGCAGCGCCGCCGCCAGCAACAGAAACAGCATCAGGGGAATAAACAGGATTTTCTTGTTCATGTCCGCTCCTCAATTCCCGCTTTTTTTGCGCGAACGATAACGGGGATCAAACAGGCAGAACAGCCCACCCAGCGCCATCAGCGCGCCACCGAACCAGATCCAGCGGACAAAGGGTTTGTAATAGATGCGCACGGCCCAGCCGCCATCCTCCAGCTCTTCGCCCAGCGCCGCATAGAGATCGCGGCTGAAACCCCCCATCAATCGCCGCTTCGGTCATCATGGTGCGGGCGGCCGTATAAAAGCGTTTCTCTGCCTGCAGCGTCGCTTCATGTTTGCCGTTGCGCGTGACATCGATGATGCCCATGCCACCGCTGTAGTTAGGCCCCTGCAGATTCTGCACGCCGCGGAAGACAAAGTGATAGTGATGAATATCGATGCTATCACCCGCCTTCATCCGCACATCGCGTTCCACGCTGTACTGGGTGCTGAATGCAATACCGATCACCGTCACCCCTACCCCAAGATGGCCCAGTACCATGCCCCAGTGACTGCGCGACAGGTGACGTAAACCGGCAAAGAACGGATGGCGGTGAGTGGCGCGCTCATGAAGTTCCAGCAGCGTCAGCACGATAATCCAGAGTGACATCAGCAGGCCAACCACGGTCATCGCCTCAATGCGATCCTGCAGCCACCAGGGAATGATGACGGAACAGGCCAGGGTCACGATCAGCGCCAGCGCCAGCCGCTTTGCCAGCTTCTGCGGCTCATCGCGACGCCAGCGCACCAGTGGCCCGATCCCCATCAGTAGCGCAAACGGCGCCATCAGCCAGCTGAACATGGTGTTGAAGAACGGCTCACCGACCGAAATGCTGCCCAGGCCCAGTTGCTTGTGCACCAGCGGCAACAACGTGCCGAGCAGAACCACCAGCATCGCGGCAATCAGCAGCACGTTATTACTCAGCAAAAACGATTCGCGCGACCAGGTTTCATTCTGCACCCGGCCACGTACCTGCCCGCCTTTAATTGCGTAGAGCAGGAGCGAACTGCCGATTACAATCACCAGAAACGCGAGGATAAACATCCCGCGCGCCGGATCCGAGGCGAAGGAATGCACCGACACCAGCACCCCGGATCGCACCAGGAACGTCCCCAGCAGGCTCAGCGAAAACGCGGTAATCGCCAGCAGCACGGTCCAGGCCTTAAAGGTGCCTCGCTTTTCAGTGACCGCCAGCGAGTGCATCAGGGCGGTGCCTGCCAGCCACGGCATAAACGACGCATTTTCAACCGGGTCCCAGAACCACCAGCCGCCCCAGCCCAGTTCGTAATAGGCCCAGGCCGAGCCAAGGACAATACCAATCGTCAGAAAGACCCAGGCCGCCGTGGTCCAGGGACGCGACCAGCGCGCCCAGGCCGTATCCAGCCGTCCGGCCATCAGCGAGGCGATAGCAAAGGCAAACGCCACCGAAAAGCCGACATAGCCCATATAGAGCAGCGGCGGATGGAAGATCAGGCCGATATCCTGCAGCATCGGATTCAGGTCGTGCCCGTCTATCGGAAAGTCCGGCAGCGTGCGGCCAAACGGATTCGAGGTCAGCAGGATAAACAGCAGGAAGCCGAGGTTGATCATGCCCATTACCGCCAGCACGCGTGCCAGCGCATCCTGCGGCATACCGCGACTGAATATCGCCACCGCTAATGTCCAGGTGCTGAGCAGCAACACCCACAGCAGCAGCGATCCTTCATGCGCGCCCCAGGTGGCAGCAATGCGATAGTAAACCGGCAGCAGGCTGTTGGAGTTTGTGACGACATAGGCAACGGTGAAATCGTTGCTGATAAAAGCCCAGACCAGCAGCGCAAAAGCCGCCGCGATGCAGATAAACAGACCGCAGGCTAGCGGACGTGCCATCGCCATCAGTCGCGCATCCTGGCGCACTGCGCCCCACAGCGGATAGCTGCTCAGCAGCAGGGAGAGCCCCAGCGCCAGGCAGAGCAGAAAAGTACCAATCTCGGGCATCATGATGATTTATTTCCCGCCTGATACAGCGACTGCGGGCCGGTGTGATTACTCTTCATCGCGTCTTCAATCTCCGGCGGCGTATATTTCTCATCATGTTTCGCCAGGACTTCTTTGGCGATCACCTGGTTGCCCGCCGCCAGCACGCCCTGTGCGACGACGCCCTGCCCTTCACGGAACAGATCCGGCAGGATGCCTTCAAAACTGACGCTGACCACGCCGCGGGCATCATAAAGTTTGAACGACACGGCAAGCGTATTCGGATCGCGCCGGACGCTGCCGGGCATCACCATGCCGCCGACGCGCAGCCGCTGGCCCGCTTCGGGCTTCTCGTGCGCCTCGCCTTTGCCGTAGAGGATTTCACCTGGGGTATAGAACAGATCGATGTTTGAGCGCAGCGCATACATCACCAGCGCGGTGGCCAGGCCGAGGCCGAGCAGAATCGCCACTGCCGCATAGAGGCGGTTGCGTCGACGGGTATTCACAATGTCTCTCCTGCCGCTTCAGCCGCGGCTTTTTTTAGATTTCGCTGCCCGGATGCGGCGTTCCCGCGCGTCGTGCTGGCGGATCTCAGCCAGCAGGCGGCGGCGCAGCAACAGGGTATGCAGCGTCAGCCCGACAAGCGGAATCAGCGTGCAGGCAACCGCCAGCCAGACATAGAAGGCGTAGCCACCCATCTGAAAGAAGGCGTGCCAGGAGAAAAAGGCGGGTGTCATGCCTGCTCTCCCCGCTTCGCCACATCAATCGCCCAGGGACGATGACGTTCGGTTAACAGAATCAGGTTGCGCAGCCGCATCAGGGTCAGCGTGATAAATACCAGCAGATAACCGATGATTGCCCAGCGCAGCGGCGTTCGCATCACTGGCGCAATCGCCTGCTGGAGAATGCCCGACGAACCCTGATGCAGGGTATTCCACCACTGCACTGAGAAGTGAATGATCGGCAGATTAACTACGCCGACCAAAATGAGAACACCCGCGGCCCGCCCTGCGGTGCGGCGGTCATCAAAAGCGTGCCAGAGCGCAATCACGCCCATATAGAGGAACAGCAGCACCAGCTCCGAAGTGAGGCGCGCATCCCAGATCCACCAGGTCCCCCACATCGGCTTACCCCATGCGGATCCGGTGACCAGCGCAATAAAGGTAAAGACCGCGCCCACCGGTGCCATGGCGGCAGAAACCAGATCGGCCATTTTCATCTGCCACACCAGGCCGATAAAGGCGGCGATGGCCATTGAGGCATAAATGCCCATCGACCACATCGCGGCGGGCACATGAATGTACATGATGCGGAAACTGTCGCCCTGCTGATAGTCAGCGGGAGCAAATCCAAAGCCCCAGGCCCAGCCCAGCAGCAACGCCGCCAGCCCTGAGATGGCGAACCACGGCACCAGTCGCCCCGAAAACTGATAGAGCCGTTCGGGCCTGGCCAGCTGATGTAACGCTTTCCACATATCAAATGCTCACATTAACGATAAAAGAGTGTTGCCGCGTCTTTTACGCGCGGTTATTTCAACGGCTGTTATTGCAAAGTAATTCTTAGCGCTGCCGCCGTGGCAAACGGGGAGAGCGTGGCGCTGCCCAGCAGCATCGCGCCGAGAATCGCCAGATAGCCATTAATCGGTAACCCCTGACTGGCCGCCTCCATCGCCGCACTGGCGAAGATCAAGACCGGAATAGCCAGCGGCAGCACCAGCAGGCTAAGCAGTACGCCACCACGCCGTAAACCCACCGTGAGACCTACACCAATGGCACCGAGAAAACTCAGGGTTGGCGTGCCGAGCAGCAGCGTCAGGGCCATCGCCCGCCAGCCATTAAAATCCAGCGACAGCAGCAGCGCAGCCAGCGGCGACAGGATAATCAGCGGCACGCCTGTAACCAGCCAGTGCGCCACCACTTTACCGATAACCGTTACCGGGAGCGGCGTCGGCAGCAGTACCAGTTGCTCCAGCGAACCATCGCTGAAGTCATCGCGAAACAGCCGCTCCAGCGCCAGCAGCGACGCCAGCAGCGCGGCAACCCAGGCTACGCCCGGTGCAATGCGCGCCAGCTGTTGCGGGTCAGGTCCGATGCCCAGCGGAAACAGGGTAATAACAATCAGGAAAAACCAGAGCGGATTGACCACATCAGCCCCGCCGCGAAAAGCGATGCGCAATTCACGCTGGATGAGGCGAAACAGCATCAGCCTGCCTCCCCGTCGCCGAGGCGAATTTTACGCACCCGCGCAGCATCCGCGGGCAAATCCTGATGGGTTGTCAGGATCACTGCGCCACCGTTATCGGCATGCCGGGCGAATTTCGCCATTAATTTTTTAACACCCGCTTTGTCGATGGCGGTCAGCGGCTCATCGAGAATCCATATGCGGGCCTGGCTGAGCCACAGACGCGCCAGCGCTACCCGACGCTGCTGGCCCGCCGATAACCGGCTAACCGGCACCTCTTCGTCGCCCGTGAGATCGACGCTTTCCAGCGCAGCAAAGATCTGCGCATCACTGCAATCAGGATGGTAGAAACGCAGATTTTCCAGCGGCGTAAGCACGCCTTTAACACCGGGATGATGGCCCAGATAGAGCATCGCCTGATGCCAGGCTTCGCGCTGCCGCAGAATCGGCTGCTGCTGCCAGCGTATTTCACCCTGTTCAGGACGGCTCAGGCCAGCCAGCAGCCGCAGGAGTGAGGTCTTACCGGCACCATTAGGGCCTTCAATCTGCACAATGTCGCCTGCAGAGACGCAAAATGAGAGCTGCCGGAACAGCGCACGTTCGTCGTATGCACAAGTGAGCGTAATGATTTCCAACATCGAGGGGGGGAATCGCACCAGCTAAAAGTGGCCGGGATATTACCACAATGTTGCTGTGGGCCGAAGTGTGAGCCACCGCTCAGTTTCGATGCCATGGGTTTATTCGTGCGGTATCGCTCGCACTCTGAATAAAAATGCAGTTCCGAAAAACGTTGTTACGCTTATTCGCATCGATCGTTACATTATCGGCAAATAAAAAACGGCTACGCTTATTACGCGACAGCACTATCACCAGGAGAAAATATGAAGCCTTCATCAGGTAATGAACAGGGTCCTAACGACGTCGAGAGTGAAGAGAAGGATAAGGGCACTGACATCGAAGTCGATGAGGAGGCTTTACCCTCCCGCGCCGCTGCCATCCATGAAGAGATCCGCCAGGATGGGGAAAAGGAGCTGGAGCGCGATGGTATGGCGCTGCTCTGGTCAGCCATTGCGGCGGGCTTATCCATGGGCGCCTCGCTGATGGCGAAGGGGATATTTCAGGTACATCTGGATGGCGTACCAGGGGCATTCCTGCTTGAAAACCTGGGTTATACCTTTGGTTTTGTTATCGTCATCATGGCGCGTCAGCAACTGTTTACCGAAAATACCGTTACGGCAGTCCTGCCGGTGATGCATAAACCGACCTGGAGTAATGGCGCTCTGCTATTACGTTTATGGGGCATCGTCTTGCTGGGTAACCTGATCGGTACGGCACTGGGTGCGCTGGCGTTTAATGAGATGCCGATATTTGACGAAGCTACCCGTCAGGCGTTTACCAACATCAGTATGAAGGTGATGGAAAATACGCCCGGCGAGATGTTTGCCAATGCAGTGATCTCCGGCTGGATTATCGCCACCATGGTCTGGATGTTCCCCTCGGCGGGCGGCGCCAAACTGCTGGTGATTGTGATGATGACCTGGCTGGTTGCGCTGGGTGATCTGGCGCATATCGTGGTGGGATCGGTGGAAGTGCTCTATCTGGTCTTTAATGGCAGCATCAGCTGGTATGAATTCTTCTGGCCGTTTGCCCTGCCGACGCTGCTCGGCAACATTACCGGCGGCACGCTGATTTTTGCCCTGATCAGCCACGCGCAGATCCGCAACGACATGAGTGAAGCTGCTGTGGCTAAAGCGAAGGCTGAGAAGAAGAAGCAGGAGAAACGTCGCCAGCGTGAAGAGCAGGAAAAGGCTGAGTAAATCCAGGGCAGACCGAGCAGATTGAACCGCTCTGTCTGCTTTTCAGGTCTGTTTGCTGAAGGCGATTTGCCAGGCGGGCGTCTGAAAAACGTTTACTGGAAGTGGCTGCTGTAAAGAGGGAGTGAAGCTTTAAGAGTCGGGGTGCCGCTTCAGTCTGGATGACATCCCGGACTTCAGTACAGCTGTTTCCGCTTTCTGCACGTAACGTTAGCGCGTGCAGAAAACCGGAATTGCTGGCGGAATGAGCAAACGGACGGCGACGTAGTGAATCTCACTGCCTGTATGCGCTATACTGCGCGCCGCTGTCCTCTTAGTTAAATGGATATAACGAGCCCCTCCTAAGGGCTAGTTGCAGGTTCGATTCCTGCAGGGGACAATTTTTGCAAGTCTGAACTTGTCTAAAAAAAGTCTAAAAACCCTTACAAAACATGAATATAAATCATAATTCATGTCCTGCACTGTCCTGTAAAGTACAATGGAATCTATACACTGATGTGTATAAAATTGCGTATATCTTAGTTCGATCTTTTCTCTATACACGTACTTCTATCTGATATTCAAATTAAACGTACTATACGCAAGACAAGCCTTATACGCTCAACGATGGCGCAGGGCTATCTCTGTTGGTTGATGTCAATGGTGTTAAGGGCTGGTTCTTCCGCTATCGCTTTGCTGGCAAACCCTAAATGATTTCATTGGCATTAACGGGGAAGTTTCGCTTGCAGAGGCTCGCCGCAAACGTGAGGAGGCGCGTGTGTTGCTCGCTAAGAGGATCAACCTCAGTGACGCACGTAAAGCCGATAAAATAGCGCTGCGTTTCTCTCATGAGAATAGATTTGAAGCCATTGCCAGATAATGGCACGCCAGTACGAAGTCAACCTGGTCGAATGGATTTGCTTAAGAAGTTCTAGGGTGCCTTGAGCGTGATATTTTCCATTACGTTGATCACCGCCCCATTGAGCAAATAAAGCCACTTGAACTATTGGCCGTCCTGCAAAAAATAGAGAAGCGTGGCACGTTAGAGCAGACTAGCAAGATCCGACGCCGCTGTGGTGAAGTCCTCCGTTTTGCTGTGGTAACAGGCCGAGCAAAATACAATTTTGCTCCCGATTTAGCTATCGCATTGAACAAGCCTAAACAGAATCACTTCCCGTTCCTGACAGAGAAAGAGATTCCAGCTTTTGTTGAAGCGCTTGAAAGGTATCAGGGTAGCTTACTGTCTAAATACGCCACTCCGTTACTCATGCTTACTGGTGTCCGCACCGTTGGACTCCGTGAGGTTTCATGGAGTGAGTTTGATCTCGAGAATGCTCTGTGGGAAACACCGAAAGAATGAATGAAAAAGCGCCGCTCTCATTTGGTGCCGCTATCGTCTCAAGCAATTGAGAATTTAAATAAACTGAAGGTGATATCAGGTAAATATCAGCTAGTGTTACCGGGCAGAAACGATGTTAGAAAGCCGATGAGCGATGCCAGTATTAATAAAGTGATAAAGATGCTTGGCTATCATGGGCGGCTAACGGGGCACGGTTTCCGCCATATGATGAGCACGGTCTTGCATGAACATGGCTTTGAAAGCGCATCGATTGAAATTCAGCTTGCGCATGTTGATAAAAAAACGATACGTGGGATTTATAACCATGCACAATATATCGTTGATAGAGAAAAAATGATGCAATTGTACGCAAACTCATTATTTATTAATCATTAAACTTCTGTATTTTGAGGACAACTTCATCTCCATATTTAATTTTTAATCTCAAAACAAAAGATGGCTCAATGTATTTTGCAAAACCTAAATACCCCTTCAACTTATATATACTTTCTTTATCTAATAAACCAAGAGTAAAATGATGTACCATAGCGCTAATACTTCTTTTTCTTTCACGTCCTAATGACACTACTCCTTCATTACTTAACGTTATACCGGTCACATGACGGTTGAACTTTTTGGATGAAAAAACGGTTTTTGCATTGTTAACTTTTATATTTTTCAGCCCAACAACTTTTAAAGACTCTTTGACTAGAGCAGGAATTGAAAATAATATATCTTTCTGATTTGTGCTGAAGGAAAGATCGTCAGCATAACGCGTATATACAATTCCTTTATCTTTGCATATTTTAGAAATAAGCTCATCAAAGAAAAACATTGTTACATTTGATACAAATGGCGAAGAGGGTGCACCTATACTCAGACGCAAAAGAGCTGTTCCTTCTTAACTTCCAAAAGAATAGATTGGACAAAACCATCTTATCCTGATCGCTTAATATCAATCCTTGTTTTTCAATGCAGGCCAAGAAAATATCAGGCTTTATGGATAAAAAGAAATTTCTAAAGTCCATTTTTAAAATAAATTTATTTTGAACATGAGCATTAGCATTATCTTTTATACTCTTGCCCTTTACATAGGCCATCGCAGCCTCATGAATATTCAAATGATTTTTAAGTAGACTCACTACAACCATCTGTAATGTTTTAACTGTTCTCGCTGGTTGAGCAATAAGTCTATCTTCGCCATTTCTTTTTTTAACGGTGAATTGTTTATAACGTCGAGGCATGGTATTCACATAACTAAGGAAATCCTTCTCAGACAAGAAAACACCCTGTGCTAAATATTCTACTATATCCATATTAACCTCCTCTTCGCTTACTTATTTGCGTCAAAACATTTCGGCGTTTCTTTGCAGTTTCATCCATAGACTCATCACCAAATTTTATATAAGACTGTATTATTGACATTCTCATATTAGGTGAATCTTTAATCCTCCCCTGTTTAGTACGCCCAAATCGAATTTTACTAAGCTTGCTATCAATCACAAAGTAATATCTAGATCCACTATACTCTATTGAATCTATTAATTTTAAAACCTCAAGTAAATAAAGAGACTTTGATATTTTAGGCAGTGACTCATCAATTTCCAAACAAGATAAAACCCATTCTATTTCGGTTATTTTAATTGGCTCAGAAAGAAGTATCACTTCTAATATTAGAGCAGCAATATGGCCTGAATTAGTTTTCGAGAATTTTTCTGTTTTTTGCACAGCTTCAAGTTTAGTTATCACATCGCTAGCGACATGTTCTATTTCTGAATATCTTAGACTTTGACTATCTGGCCAAGGATATACACTAACAGAATCAGCAGAAGCTCGCCTGAGGCTTTCTAAGGGACCTAAATAAATAAATGAGGATCTTGGCGGAATTTCTTTTTCTTCATCCCCAGCTAATTCTTCCGCAGGTACAAAAACCAGCAATCTATGAGCTATAGATGATTTATTGACAAACATACCCAATTCAACTAAAGATCCAGCACTTTCAAGAAAGATAACAATCAAGGTGGATATATTTGCAATATCCTCCTCAAACTGCATCAAATCAGAATAAGCTCCGCTTTTGAAATAGTCCTTAAAAGCTTCCGCCATAACTAATGATTTTGATATTTTAGGATTATGTTCTGCAAAATACCTAAATACTCTTTCTCTTAAACTTGCTCCTATCTGTACAGTAGGCCCTCCGCAAACAAATACGACTGGTGGGATATACTGAACCGTAAAATTGGCAATAGATAATTCACCCCACTCGGCTAAGAGGGTATCTAAATAACCTGAATCGTAAGAAGAGTCACTCAATGAAAACACTCCATGTAAAAAAAACAAGGCGGCTAAGCCACCTTGTTTTCTCTTTACCTAGAGGATGCGCTAAATGCTTTTGGTGCGCTCCTAAGCTTGCGCAGGATCGTGCCAAAAGTATTTAGCGCAACCCAATCACACGCAATAAGTTAGAGTCTGGCGAAACGCCCGACAAGGATAAACCGTTTGGTATCCTTCGCGTAAAGAGTACCAGCATGATATCAAATCATTTTTATAGTACAAGCTCTGAAGCTAATATAATCCTAGAACCCACCAAAACGGCGCTACAGCGCAAGCGCACCCGCCTGCGGTTTCCGTATCATGAAATTATTTCAGTTTCGCTTTTCTACAAAACACCATCTCCGCCCGCAGCAGCAGAGGGTTTACTACTCAGACCCCTAACTGAAGTCATTGAAAGGAATTTCACTCTTTTTCAGTTTCGCTACACCTTAAAGTCATCAAACTTTCATTCAACTTATTGATACTTAATGTAATTCTATTTTTACGTGACCAAAGAAATCAATCTCAGTCAAAATTATTGAAATATAATCCATTGATATTTAATGACTTTATCAGAAAGACTATTGAAATTTTTTCATCCAAAAAGTAAGCCGAATGCTCACGTTCTGCCCGACATAGTAGTTAACCCTTAATCTCTTCCTATCTAAGTAACTCAATCACCTGTTTACGCTCATCCTGCCCAAGCGCGTTTAGCAGCTCCCTACCATTCCATCTCCAGCTAACGAACTGGGAGTAATAGTATGTAAAAACGAGATCTTCATTACAAAGGTGTGCCTACATTCCAGATAGGTGCACTTGCAATAAACATCCGACAGCTGAGGATGCTTTCTGTTGGTTTTGCGTATCGTTGCGTTTGCCAGGCAAACCGGGCAAGTCATTTAGTCACAGCTCACTACTTCAGATCAAAAGCAGTATGATTTGAATAATAACTATTCAGTTTTTGTCTTTAGCAGAATTACTTATAGACTGTGGCGGTGAACCTCAATTATTCTATATTCTTAAATCCGTGTTAGAGGCAATGATCTTACAAACGAATAAGTCAGACTCCTGTTGTATGAGAAAATTAAAACCAGGTTTTTCATTTAAAAAAAACGCCTGAAAACTGAATTAAACCATGGGGGATTGAAATATAGGCTAATGAAAAAACCAATACCGAATACTCTAAAATTCATATCTAGCTTATTGAAAGATAATGTAATTTTCTCTGGCAACCACCAGTCCACATGAGTTATGATCGGTCTAAACTTACAGCTCTGGTGACCATATGAACGTTTTTGAAATTGAAAGAAGACTTGCTGAAAGCGGTTTCAATGCGAAAGATATTGCTGCTTTAAGAATGCAAGCCGAAAAAAGTGGAACAACTTACCCAGCTTTACTTAAAGAGCTTAGCCTACGCTTTATTGCTTCAATGCTCCTTGTAATCATTCTTGCTGTGGTTTGGATATACACGTTTATATATAAGGATAGCCTCGCTATTACCTCATACTCAATCACAATGCTAATCATAGCTCCAATTTTTTACATTTTTACACCGATGAAGTTAGGCTACAAATCATTCCGATATACAAGAAAAAACTGACTTATTTTTTATTATCGTATATCGATTTAAGAGCGGAATAGTCGTTATATATTTCAACCCCTAATTCAAAACGGCTCATATCTTTAATACCCCGAACAAAATCGGAGTTTATGTAGTAAAAAAAGACGAAAAGTTTCGGGTTTTCTAATCAGCCTAAACATGCCGTAAGCAGAGAGAGCAAGATCCATACTGCTGTAAGCAATTTCACCTGTTTTTTGATCGAACCCTAAAAACTTAGCTGCTCCAATATAGCCGTCCTTTAAGAAACCCTGGGCGTCATTTTTTCCTGTAATAACATTCATCACGCTCTCCTGGACCCCATTCACACCATGAAGTGTGAGCATTGCACCAAACCCAACCCCTATTATATTTCCGGTTGCAGCTGAAGCGGCCATGACTCCAAACCCAGCCACTACCTGTAATCCACTCAGAACTACACCTACACCATTGATAACATATCCCCAAATATCACCTTGCTGAACAAACTGTACTGAAGCATGCAATGCCGCCTGACCTGTCCGCAGAAGTTGATCTTGTTTCATGAGATTACGATGTTCTTCTTTCAGATTTTGTATACATCGCTGGCATTCATCATCGCTGGCACCTGATCGAATAGTATCCATTTGAGCGTTAATGAAAATCTTCACTTCGTCCTGAAACTGAACCCTGTTGTAGCCATCATACAAGTGAATTAAAGAGAGGTGGCTTGACGTACTAAGTAGCTGATTAGCCTCAGCATTAGCCATTGTCAGAAAGTAATCCTTAAATCGGTCTGGTTTCCAGTAGTCCATGACTGTACCTTTATGTCACTATACGTATCATTAAGGTTATTTAATCAGATTCCTCTTCTCAGGGAAAGCAAAAGGACCAGCTATGAGTACAGATCTCTTCTTAAAAATCGATGGCATTACAGGCGAATCTCAGGACAGTAATCATAAAGGCTGCATCAGCATTGAATCATTCACCTGGGGTGCAAGCCAGCCAGGGAACATGACGGTTGGTGGGGGCGGTGGCGCAGGAAAAGTTCAGTATCGTGATCTCACTGTTCAGGCGCTTATAGACAAAGCTACTCCAGCAATAATGCGTTACGTCTCCAACGGCAAGCATATTGGCAAGGTGGAGCTTTCGGTATGTAAGGCAGGAGGGAGCCAAATCGAGTATTGCCGCATTACGCTTGAAGACGTTCTTATCACCAATGTGATTTTCAATGGCACTACAAATCGTGATCTGATCGGAGTTTCATATCAGTTTCAGGCATCAAAAGTTAAAACACAGTATTGGGAACAGTCAGCGAGTGGCGGCAAAGGCGCGGAAACTCAGTCAGGGTGGGATATTAAAGGTAACAAAGAACAGTAATGTCTCAAGAACACTGGATGTTTTAGCACGATCTGAAGCTTATTATTTATTTAGGGTGTCAATTAAAACTGGCACCTTCGTGTTTTATTAAGCCGTAATAATTTCTCTCAAATTATGAGAGTTAATCCAATCATACAGTCTTAAACACACTTATGAAGCATTAAGATAAATAACGACTCACATATTAAGCCAGAATTCGCATAAATTATGTTCATCAGAAAAAGAAACTTGCAGAATAGTTAAACGGTAATCCAAAGGTAGATCCTCAATGTGGCTTAATACCAGTATCTATAGAGGCAATTTCAGAAATTTCAGCGACTCCCCCGACGACACGCCGAGGGCGTCATACCATAAACCTGCCGGAAACGATGGCTGAAGTGGGCTGAAGAGTGGTAACCACACTGAAGGGCAATATCGGTCAGCGTAAGATCGGGCCGCTCAAGCAACATCCTTGCACGATCCATACGACGGCGCATCACGAACTGGTGTGGTGCCTCGCCAGTGGTGTGACGGAACATTCTGGCAAAGTGAAACTCACTCAATGCCGCTTCCTGCGCCAGCACAGACAGGGTTAAAGGCTGATCGAGATGGGTTTCAATAAATTCCAGAACCCGCCGTAATACAGCGGGAGCCAGTCCACCCCGTACCTGGGGCAGTTGCCACTTAACTTCGCTGTAGTGCTGCAGCAGATGGGTCAGCAAGAGTGTTGATGCGCTGCTCAGCGTCAGCTGGCTGGCGGGCTGTTGCCAGTCGCTGCTCAGCAGAAAGTGTCGATAGAGCTGGGTAATGCGGTCATCAACAGAGAAGATTTTCTCATGCAGGTTTAACTGCGCCGGACTGCGGTCCCAGACCCGTTCGGCCAGTTGCCGCAGCTGGTTCTCGCTGCAATAGAGATGAACAAAGGCGAGATCGGCACGCAGATCCCAGGTTGATTCCGTGCCTGCCGGCATCAGACAGAAGCGGTCCGGTGCGCCACCGTTACGCCAGCCATTCGGGGTTTTATGCCAGGTATCGTAGCCGCCCGCCACGTAAAGGCTCAGCGTGTGATGATCGCTGAGGTTTGTCACGCGATCGCCACTATTAAACCAGGCTGCCAGCTGAATGCCGCTGTGAAGCTGCACCTGATCGCGCAGTTGTGCTTTGTGTCGTTGCAGCATGTCAAAGGTCTGGAAGCGACTCATCGGGGTATCAGTTCAGATAAACAGAGTGCCAGTTTACGGATTGCGCGGGACAGAAAACAGAGCACATCGGGACAGAGAGTAAAAATGCGCAAGATTTTGCAAACCCTGCGCAATCCGCTGCAAGACCAGGGAGCGTTGCGGGTGCAGACTCGGCGTTTTTTTCGGTGGAGAATCTGGTAATGAACCTGTTTTTGTATCTCTCAGTCGTGCTGATCTGGGGCACGACCTGGATTGCGATTTATGCGCAACAGTCTGCAGGCATCAGCGCCGTAACCGTCGCTGTCTTCTGGCGTTTTTTGCTGGCCTCACTGGTCATGTTATTGCTGCTAAAGCTGATAAAGCGTCTGCACAGGCTGACGCTGCAGGATCACCTTTTCTGTGTGCTGCAGGGCTGTTGCGTTTTTGGCTTTAACTTTGTCTGCTTCTATTACGCCTCTGGCTATATCAGCAGCGGACTGGAGTCGGTCATTTTCTCTATGGCTGTGATGTATAACGCCATTAACAGCTGGATATTTTTCCGTCAGCGCCCTTCCGCACGTCTGATTCCAGCGATAGTGCTCGGCATGGCGGGTATTGTTGCGTTGTTCTGGCACGATCTGCGCAGCACTCAGGCCTCGGCCGGCTTGATGTGGGGCATTGGGTTAAGTGCGCTGGGCACCCTGGGATTTTCATTCGGCAATATGATCAGTCAGCGGCATCAGCGTCTGCAACGTGACGTGCTGACAACCAACAGTTACGGCATGTTATACGGTGCGCTGATCATGGCACTGGTCTCGCTGCTGCAGGGTGTTTCGCTGCAGCCGACATGGAATACACAGTGGTTTGGGGCATTGATCTATCTGGCTATCGTGGGATCGGTGATGGGATTCGGGGCCTATTTTACGCTGGTGGGACGTATCGGAGCCAGTCGGGCTGCCTATACAACGGTGCTGTTTCCGCTGGTGGCGCTGGCACTCTCTACCCGTTATGAAGGATATGAGTGGCATGCCAGCGCCATCCCTGGCCTTGTCATGATTTTACTGGGCAATATCGTGATGTTTGCCCGTTGGCCGGCAAGTCGTCGCCGGATAATCATCTGACGCGGAGGCGGGCTGAGGCCCGCGTCCGGATGGGCGTTATGCCCACTGCTGCTGAAGGAGTTTCTGTGGTTTATTGATCGCTTTACGCGCAATCCAGTAGAGCAGAACACGCTCATCGTCACTATCACGATCGGCCATCGACAGCAGTTTTAATGCCAGCGTCGATTTGGTCACAGGCTGTTGTTCTGTACTGAGTTCAATCACCGCCTGACCGATGATGCAGCAAACTTCATCCTCACTGGTGCTGGATTCATATGTCCGGTCTTTCATATTTCCTCCTGATAAGTGAACTCTTAGCCTGGCAAATAATCTGAAAACCTGCTCACAGAATCATCTTAATGAAACATTATCTTACGGCTAATTACGCTTACTTATTAAGTTGCCGCTTTGCTTACTTTTGACGCGACGTTGCCAACCCCCTCCGATGCCATTCATACCGTCGGAATGGCATTTCATTCCCCGATCCGTTCCGTTCATGCCTTTACTGCTCACGCGCGCGAATCACTGCTTTATTCTGACCGCAGTTTCCAGATTCCCGGACGGGAGAGATAAATTATGAACCAGACTCAACAGGCTTCTTACCAGCGTGCTCGCTGGCTTACATTGTTCGGAACGGTAATCACTCAGTTCGCACTGGGGTCAGTCTACACATGGAGTTTGTTCAACGGCCAGCTGTCACAGAAGCTGGATGCGACGGTCAGTCAGGTCGCTTTTTCGTTTGGTCTGCTGAGTCTGGGGCTGGCTATTGCCTCCTCGCTGGCCGGTAAATTACAGGAACGTTTTGGCGTACGCCGCGTCACTATCGGGGCGGGTGTGCTGATGGCGCTGGGTTTCTGGCTTACCGCGCATGCTAATAACCTGATGATGCTCTATTTCAGCGCCGGGCTGCTGGTGGGCCTGGCCGATGGTGCAGGTTACCTGATGACGCTCTCAAACTGCGTGAAGTGGTTTCCGGAGCGCAAAGGGATGATCTCTGCCTGTGCGATTGGCGCTTACGGTCTTGGCAGTCTGGGATTCAAATTTATCTGCGGGGCGTTGCTGGCAACGGTGGGTCTGGAGCAGACCTTTATGATCTGGGGCGTGCTCGCGATGTCGATGATTATCCTCGGTGCACTGCTGATGCGTGATGCCCCCCCTTCAGGATACCGGGAGCAGCACGAATGGTCAGCAACATGCGCGGGATTACACACTGGCACAGTCGGTGCGTCTGCCTCAGTACTGGATGCTGGCGCTGATGTTCCTGACAGCCTGCATGAGCGGTCTCTATGTGATAGGCGTTGCCAAAGATATCGGCGAAGGGCTGGTGCATCTGACTACGCAGACCGCTGCCAGTGCGGTAACGGTGATTGCGATTGCCAACCTGAGTGGCCGTCTGGTGCTGGGCATACTGTCTGACAAAATGATGCGCATCCGGGTTATTTCACTGGCGCAAATCGTGTCGCTGATCGGGATGAGCGTGCTGCTGTTTACCCGAATGAATGAGATCACCTTCTTCCTGTCACTCGCCTGTGTAGCCTTCAGCTTTGGCGGTACCATCACGGTATTCCCGTCGCTGGTCAGTGACTTTTTCGGCCTCAACAACCTGACAAAAAACTATGGTCTGCTCTATCTCGGATTTGGTATCGGTAGTGTGCTGGGCTCACTGGTCGCCTCGCTGTTTGGCGGGTTCACCGTCACCTTCAGCCTGATTATGACGCTGCTGGTCATCTCCCTGTTCCTGTCACTCACCATCCGCTTACCACAGAGTTCTGTTACAGCAACACCTGTATTGCAACGTCATTAACCATCACGACGGGCCGCGCCAGAGCGGCCCGTTCACGTTTAGCCGCGGAATCGCGGCTCTGCCATGCCCGCCACCGAGACGTCCACCGCAAAGATATCGCCTGACTGCGGATAGCGTGCCAGCTCCTCTTCGGTGCGATCTTCCCGTGAACTGGTAATAAACAGCGTTTTAAGATCGGCGCCACCAAAGGCCACCATGGTTGGCCACTTCACCGGCAGCAGGATCTCATCGACGATTTCGCTGCTCTGGGGATCGATGCGTACTACGCGTCCGCCATCAAACTGTGCGGACCAGTAAAATCCTTCGCTATCCACTGCGGCACCATCCGGCAATCCACCTTTCGCGTCGAAACGGCGGAACAGGGTGCGTTCGCCCGGTTCGCCCTGCGCATTTAATGGATAGCGATAAAGCGCTTCATTCGGCGTGTCACTGTGATACATCCAGCGCCGGTCGGGAGAGAAGGCCAGCCCGTTGGAAATTTTAATGTCACGCGCTTTGACCTCCAGCTTCAGGTCAGGCGTCACGCGGCACAGCAGCCCGCCATTTTTGTCCTGCGGTTCCCACAGGCTGCCGCACCAGAAATTCCCCCAGGGATCAACGCGGCCATCATTAAATCGGCTTTGCGCAGCCTCACCGGGATTTTCTGCGATCTTTTTCTCTGGCTTACCCTGCGCATCCAGCAGCCAGACACCGCCACGCAATGCAGCTATCAGACCGCCCTGCTCACGCAGACCGATGCATCCCACCTCTTCCGCCTGCGGGAAGGTTTGCAGTTCACCGCTGACCGGATCAAAACGGTGAATGGCGGGTGCCAGAATATCGACACAGTACAGCACCTGTTCTTCCACTGACCAGAGCGGGCATTCGCCCAGTTCAGCCTGTAAAGCCAGAATATTTTTAACGTCATGCGCCATGTTTCTCTCCCATTGAACTGACATGCTAATAATGTAGTTGTAAAAACTTTTAAATGAGAATTATTTTCGCTTGATTTTGAGACTATTCTCTTTGATAGTATTTACTATTCAGTTCATTCTTATTTCTTTATTATTATCCGCTGCAAAACGCAGCACTCTGAAATATCCCGTCATACCTTCTTAAATAACTCTACAAAGCCTGCATCTTCACTCCACTTTTCCAGCGTAGTGTCATAGTCATTGGAAAAGAGGAGAAGCTTCCGATGAAGAGATTAATTAAAGTCGCTTCGGTGGTTGCGCTGATGACATTATTAAGTGGTTGTATCATCAGCCCCAGACACGACAATGGCTGGCACCGCGGGGGTGGCGGCGGATATCATGGAGGCTACTATGGAGGTTATCACGGTGGGTATCATGGCGGTCACCATCGCCGCTAACGGGCAAAGATGTCACACAGCATAAAATAAAAGCATTAAACTTTAAGGGCGGGATAATTATCCCGCCCGTTTTATTTAGCTTTTCACAGCATAATTACACTGGAACCACGCTTTCTGCAGTCCCGGAATATGACTCTCCTGCGCAGGTAACGCCTCGACTTTATCAAAGCCTTTATTACTGCAGTAATTCGCCAGATCAATATTCATTGCATCACGATTGACCTTTACCGGGTCAAAACGGTACTGCACGGTATTTGAGCCTGGATCTTCATCTACACGTTCAAATGCCCCGGGTTTGCTGGCAGTACATCCACTCAGCAAAATCAGCGCCAGTGCGCCGGTTATTAGTTTTTTCATTAAGTTATCCTCACGTTGCCGCGCAGTTTATGACGCAGCATGCCGCGCATCCATAGGATTAATGCGCGAAAGTTCAAAACTTGAGAAGCTTTTACCGATTAATGTAATACGATTAAACGGCTATCACTATCATGCACGGCGTGACAAGATGCATTCAGACAAAACGAAGACTGCACCACACCAGGAAATGCCAAAAATAAAAATCTGTTCCTCTCTTCCCTGCCCGCGCTTAGCGGGCTTTTTTTCGCCCGCCATTCCGCTGCTCCGCTGCCGCTTACTGGCCAGTCAGTGCAATCATTCTACGTAACAGGTTAGCAGCGCGCTTGTCAGGTAATGCCAGAATCGCGCTGTAGAGATCAATCGACATGGCACACAGCGATGAGCGATCAACCGCCGTGTCGGCAGGCATATTCAGCTGCTGCAGCTTATCCCCCCCACTGCTGATAGAGCCGGGCGACAATTTTTTGCAGATCATCCTGCGCCAGCGCCTTATCCAGTGGCTGATCGGGCAGTGGACTGTTCAGCAGCAACTGCTCCATGGCATCCGCCTCTTTGCGATTCAGCGACGGCGGCAGCGTGGTCAGCAGATTGATGCCGCCACTCACCTGCGGATAGAGATAACGGAAGCAGAGGCCCGGATCGATTTGGTTCAGCGCCCGCATCTCTTCAACTGAGACGCTGATATAATTGACCACCGCCGCGTCAGTTCCGCGCATCAGCCGCTGATTAATCACCTCAATCAGCCAGCCACGTAGCTCGCCCGTCGCCTTCTCAGCCGGCTCCCCCCGCACGGATGCGCCGGGTCAGCTCCTGGGTCAGCAACAGCCATAACGCCGGTTCCTGAGTCTGCAGCACCCGATAACCGGGCATCTTTGCCAGTTGATTTACCGCCTGCTCACGCTGACTGGCCTGCAACTGATGCGGCGCAACCCAGCTGAACCAGAGCAGATTCGCCAGTATCAGGGGCAGCAGAAAGATGATCAGCCCCTGCCACAAACGCAGCCGGGTGGTTTTGATCAGCACAATAACAATCAGCGCCAGCAGCGCAAACGCGGCCAGCGTAATAAAAAGCAGAGCATTCATGCGGCGGGATTAATCCTTACGCACATCGATCAGCACAGGACAGTGAGCGCGCTCAATAACCGATGCGCTGACCGAGCCTTTTAACAGCCGATTCAAAGAGGAGAGATGGCGACGTCCCATGATAATCATGCTGGCCTTGAGCTGTTGCGACTGGGCAACGATAGTATCTGCCGCGTCACCCGCCAGAATCATGCCCCGCGCATTAATGCCCGCGCGCAGTAACGGAGCCAGTGCATGGCGCACCACCATTTCTGCCGTATTCTGCTCATCCTGCGCGGCCACAAAATCGGCCGGATCTTCACCCGCATCGATTTCCATTGGCTGATTACAGGAGGAGTAAGCGGGATCGACGCAGCACAGCACGACCACATCGGCGCGATGCGCCAGCGCTTCTTCAATGGTTAAGGCGACCACTTTTTCCGCTACCGGAGAGTGATCAATGGCCATCAGCAGGGTTTTCATCGAATGCTTATCCTTCTATCGCGGCGACTTTGCCGATTTCACGCACCAGTGCCTCTTTACACTTCAGCATCTCGTCACGAAAACGGGCTTCGTGTCGCAGAAAACGTGCAGAGGGCACCAGCAAAGAGACAGAAAAGCGACCAAACAGCGTATCCAGCGCAAACGCCATGGTAGAGATACCTTCCAGCGTTTCACCGCGATCCACGGCGATACCGGTTTCGCGCACTTCCCTGATAAGTTGCAGCAACTGAGGCAGCGTTTTCACCGTCATATCGGTTAACTCCTGCCAGGCGTCGCCAACGATCGTCCGTACATCTTTTTCACACTCCAGCGCCAGCAACGCCCGTCCACCGGAGGTGCTGTAGAGCGGCAGATTGAGTCCCATATGCGGAACCACCCGAAGCTCACGCGACGCCACCACGTGGTGAATAATCGCCAGCTGACTGCCGCTGGCGCGCGCCAGTGAGACGGTTTCATTGGTGTCGGAAGAGAGTTTTTCCAGCAGCGGACTGACCAGATCAACCACATCGGTATGTACGCTGGAGATCAGTTTTAACAGCGCCGGCCCCAGACGCAGTCCGCCCGCCCCGCTGCTGCGCACCAGCTCTGCGCTGTCGAGCGCGGCAACAATACGCTGCACCGTTGAGCGCGGCAGTTCGACCGCCTGAGCGATCTCACCGAGGCTCATGCCGCCGGGCTGTTCGCCAAGCGCATTAAGAATTTTTGCCGCACGGGCAATGACCTGTATACCGCCCGTTTTTTCATCCTCGCGGCTGGAGGGTTGATGTGCCATAGCGTCGTCCTGTTTGAGCTGCCTTACTGTAGCGCGAATGCCGCACTTTTTACAGCCTGTACCACATTGCAATACAGTATACCGGGATGTAATATTACGACCTGTATCACATCGCAGTACACTGCATCATAATAACGAGATCGCCTGCAATGAACGCTAAGCCTGCCGCCGCGCCGGCCCCTCATCCTTTTACACTGCGACTGGCACTGGGATTAGTCGGCGTGCTCATCGCCGCCCTGACCTCCGGGCTGAATGATCGCGTCAGTGATATCGCGCTGGCCGATATCCGTGCCGCGATCGGCATCAGTTACGATCAGGGTAGCTGGATTATCTCTGGTTATCAGGCGGCAGAAGTAGCCGCCATGATGATTGCGCCCTGGTTTGCCGTCACCCTGTCGCTGCGGCGTTTTACGTTAGGCGTGTCGGCGGGATTTATGCTGACCGGCATTCTGCTGCCGCTGGTGCGGGATCCGACGCTGTTTATCAGCCTGCGCGTATTGCAGGGCCTGTTTGGCGGCGCCTTACCGCCAATGCTGATGACGGTCGCCCTGCGCTTTCTGCCGCCGCCCTTTAAACTTTTTGGCCTGGCGGGCTATGCCCTGACCGCGACGTTTGGCCCCAATATGGCGGCCTCGCTGGCCTCGTTGTGGACCGATCACGTCAGCTGGATGATGGTGTTCTGGCAGGTCGTGCCGTTGATGCTGATCGCTATGCTGCTGACAGGATGGGGATTGCCCCAGGATCCGCTGCGACCGGAACGCTTTCAGCAGATCGATCTGTTCGGCATGGTGACCGGCTGCAGTGGTGTTGCGCTGCTGATTCTGGTGCTGACCCAGGGTGAGCGCCTCGACTGGCTGAACTCGCCACTGATTACCGGTATGTTGCTCACCGCGCTGCCGCTGCTGCTGGTTTTCCTGATTAATGAGTGGTTTCACCCGCTGCCGCTGTTTAAATTGCAGATGCTCCGACGGCCAAATCTGGCGCACGGCTTGCTGGGCCTGGCCTGCGTGCTCATCCTTGGGCTTTCTGGCTCCGCGCTGCCTTCGGCCTATTTTGCTCAGGTCAGCGGCTTTCGCACCCTTGAGTTTGCCCCGCTGGCGCTGGCGGTGGGCCTGCCGCAACTGCTGATCGCACCGCTGATTGCAGCCCTGCTGAATATCCGCTGGATCGACTGCCGCTGGATGCTGACGGCGGGCGTCGGCTTGCTGGTGACCTCCTGTCTGCTGGGCACACAGATCACCAGTGACTGGGCAAGACAGAATTTCTGGCTGCTGCAGATCCTGCAGGCGTTCGGACAACCGATGATCATTTTGCCGATACTGATGAGCGCCACCAGCGTTGTGGCCCCGCCAGAAGGCCCGTTTGCCTCGGCGATGTTTAATACGGTGCGCGGCTTTTCCAGCATCGCTGCCTCTACGCTGGTTGAGGTTTTCCTTTCGCATCGTGAGCAGTTTCACTCCAGTGTGCTGATTAATCAGGCGGCCAGTCGCAGCTGGCTGATGACAGCGCCGACGGCCAGTCAGGCCAGCAGCAGCTTGCCGCTGTTGCCGGATGGCAGCATCAGCGCCGCCGATAATCTCAGCGGATTCGCCACCCTTGTCAGGCATCAGGCCACGATCCTCGGCCTGAGCGACAGCTGGCTGATGCTGACCGGCTTTGCCGCCTGCCTGTTATTGCTTACCGCCATCCTGCCAAAACGGGTGTGGCCGCCTCAAACTTTGATTCAAAACCCTTCCCGGAATAACTGAATATGCGTGCTTTCGAAATGAAAAGAACCCTGCTGCTGAGTCTGTTGCTGCTGGTGTTACTGGCCATCGCTTTTGTGGTCTGGTCACTGATGACCGGCAACAATCACCGCACCAACGACGCTTACGTCAATGCGGACTACACCCTTGTGGCACCGAAAGTCTCGGGCTACATCAGCCACGTGCAGGTGCAGGATAATCAGCAGGTCAAAGCGGGTCAGCTGCTGGCGACGCTGGACGATCGTGACTATCGTGTGGCGCTGGAAAGTGCGGAGGCTGACCTGCAGGTGAGCCAGGCGAAACTGCTGAGCAGCCAGGCACAGCTGGAGCAGCAGCAGTCGGTTATTGACCAGCAGAAAGCCAGCGTCGCGGCCAGCGAAGCCTCTGCGCAGTATGCCGGTCAGAGCGCCGATCGTTATAACCGCCTCTATAAAAGCGGTACCGTGGCAGCCGACGATCAGCAGAAAGCCAGCTCAAACCAGCGCTCGGCGCTGGCAGCCGTGCATCAGAGTCAGGCCGCGCTGGCGTCAGCAGTAAAACAGGTGGGAGTGCTACAGGCGGCAGTGCGTTCAGCAGAAGCAGACGTTGCAGCGGCGAAGGCCAGCGTCGATCAGGCCAGGCTGAATCTCTCCTACACCCGCATTACTGCGCCCGTTGACGGCATGGTGGGTCAGCGCTCGGTGCGGACCGGCGCGTACGTTTCAGCCGGCACCCGTCTGCTGGCGGTGGTGCCACTGCAGCAAACCTACATTACCGCTAACTATCTTGAGACGCAGTTAAGCGATGTGCGTCCCGGCCAGCGGGTGCGGATCCGGGTGGACGCCCTGCCGGGCGAGACCTTTACCGGTCATGTGGACAGCATCGCACCGGCCACCGGCGCAACTTTTTCGGCGATCTCTCCCGATAACGCCACCGGCAACTACACTAAAGTCGTTCAACGTCTGCCGGTGAAAATTGTGCTGGATGGCGACCAACAGCATCTGGCTCAGTTACGTGTAGGCATGTCGGCGATCCCTGAAATCGAAGTGCCGTAAAATTGTGAGCAATATCTCAGAACGGACCTATTTCATTTGGGGAGGATTACGCGTAAATTAGCGCTCGATCCTGTTCTGAGTTATTCAGATCAACCCGGAAAAGAGCAGACCATGACTGTAAATGGCGATCTCTTTTCCACATCTGTTCGCGTTGCACTGGTTTGGGATCGCCATCATCGTAACCGCTCAGAGGAGTTGCTTTGTGAAATATGCCTTGATGGGAATATCTTTTTTTCGCGTTACTTTGGTTCGGAACCTTTGTTCTGCTGCTGAAGTAATGGCGTGACAGTGCCGCCACGGGGCGACCCTTGAGTCGCCCCTGCTGGCTGTCAGCGTTCTTCTTCCATTTTTATGCTGCCTGGCAATATGCCATCGGCACGAAACATCGCTTTAATTCCCCGTACCGCCTGACGAATACGATCGCTGTTCTCTATCAGCGCAAAACGCACGTGCGTGTCGCCATAGTCGCCAAACCCAATACCGGGCGAGACACAGACTTTCGCCTCCTGCAGCAGTTGCTTAGCGAACTCCAGCGACCCAAGATGTGCGTAATGGTCCGGTATTTTTGCCCAGACGTACATTGAGGCTTTCGGGTTATCCACCATCCAGCCCGCTTCATGCAATCCTTTGACCAGCACATCACGGCGGCGTTTGTACTGCTCTGCGATGTCGCGTACGCACTGTTGATCCCCTTCCAGCGCCGCAATCGCCGCCACCTGCAGTGGCGTAAAGGTGCCGTAGTCATGATAACTTTTGATTCGCGCCAGCGCGGCGACCAGCTCTTTGTTGCCCACCATGAAACCGATACGCCAGCCCGCCATGTTGTAGCTTTTTGACAGGGTAAAGAATTCGACGGCGACATCACGCGCGCCCGGCACCTGCATAATCGATGGCGCTTTCCAGCCATCGTAGACGATGTCGGCATAGGCCAGATCGTGGATCACCAGCACGTTGTACTGCTTCGCCAGCGCAATCACCCGTTCGAAAAAGTCGAGCTCCACACACTGTGCGGTGGGGTTGGACGGGAAGCCAAGGATCATCATTTTTGGCTTGGGATAGCTCTCGCGAATGGCGCGTTCCAGCTCATTGAAGAAGTCGACACCCGCCACCAGCGGCACCGAGCGTACCTGCGCCCCGGCAATCACCGCACCATAGATATGGATCGGATAGCTGGGATTGGGCACCAGCACGGTATCACCGTGATCCAGCGTCGCCAGCATCAGGTGCGCCAGGCCTTCTTTGGAACCGATGGTGACAATCGCCTCTGATTCAGGATCGATCTCAACCTGATAGCGATCGGCGTACCAGCGCGAGATCGCCCGGCGCAGGCGCGGAATACCGCGAGAAGTGGAATAACCGTGGGTATCGTCACGCTGCGCCACCTGGCATAACTTTTCGACGATGTGCGGCGGAGTCGGGCCATCCGGGTTGCCCATTGAAAAGTCGATGATATCTTCGCCGCGCCGACGCGCAGCCATCTTCAGTTCAGCTGTGATGTTGAAAACGTAAGGGGGTAAGCGTTCGATACGCGAGAAACGACGGGGTGTGCTGTTATCAGCCATGATGTCCTCTGGATTACGTAAGCGCCCGGACCGTCCGAGCGACGCGGGTCACTGTGGTGACCCGTTACGAACATAACGTGGCGAGGATCATTTTGTCGAGGGTGGCGGAAAATATTTTTATTTTTGCGGATTCAGCCGCCCCAGCAGCCAATCGTTCACCCAGCAGCCGTTCAGCAGATAATTATCCCGTAGCGTGCCCTCCAACTGAAAGCCGTTTTTCTCCAGAATACGGCGTGACGCCCAGTTCCCTTCAATCACCATCGCTTTGAGTTTGTGGAAATCGGCTTCAAGCAAAAACTGACACAGCGCCGCCAGGGCTTCGCTGCCATATCCCTGACCGCAGTGGCGATGCAGCAGCATATAGCCCACCTCCGCCTGTCGGTATGGCTCCCATTCGGGGCTGCAGCCAAACAGGCCAATCGGCTCACCGTTGTCACGACGTCGCGCAACCAGGCAGAGCATATGAAAACTGCTCGCCTGCCAGGGGGCCAGACGCTCGGTGAAGCGCTGGCGGATATCCGCTTCATCGGGGATTTCGCTCACCCAGGTCATGGTGTCGCGATCTTCATGGACGGCACGAAACAGTTGCCAGTCTTCTGGCTGTAATTTACTCAGAGTTAATCTGGCGGTGACAAGATGCATCTGCGGCTCCCGATGGGCGCGGTTTTCCAGCGTTCACTGGCGCACCTCATCGCGCAACATAGCAAAACGGCACCTTAGCGACCAGCCTCTGCAGGGCGAAAAAACTGTTCCCCTTTAATGCACTCAACCTTTCCCCTTTTTTGCAGATATGTCGTAAAAATTGATCTGAAACACTAACTCCCGCCGTGATTGATCGGGACGCTAGCGGTTCGCGATCACATTTTTTATCATAGAGGCACTTTCCATTGCCGATGAGTCGCCTGTGTCCTCCCACTTCACGATGTTACTGGCAGTATTTGACCGCGCCGCCCTGATGCTGATCTGCCTGTTCTTTCTGACACGCACCCGCCCGTTTCGTCAGCTGCTGCAAAAAGATGAACACACCCGTGCGGAGAAAGTAGCCGTTACTGCCATCTTTTCCCTGTTTGCGCTGTTCAGTACCTGGTCGGGTGTCGATGTCGATGGTTCACTGCTGAATGTGCGGGTCATCGCCGTGATGGCGGGCGGCATTCTGTTTGGTCCCTGGGTCGGGATCGCCACCGGGGTTATTGCCGGTCTGCACCGTTTTCTGATCGATATTCACGGCGTAACCTCCGTGCCCTGCCTGATTACCAGCATCATTGCCGGTATCGTCGCGGGCGGTATTAATCGCCGGGTACTGAAAGAGCATCGCTGGCGTGCCGGTATCGTCGGCGGCATGCTCTGTGAAGCCCTGACGATGTTGTTGATTGTTGTGTGGGCGCGCCCCACCTCACTCGGACTGGCGATTGTGTCGGAAATTGCCCTGCCGATGATCCTCGGTGCCTCCAGTATCGGTATCATTGTGCTGCTGGTGCAGAGCGTTGAGGGTGAGAAAGAGGCGATTGCTGCCCGCCAGGCCAAGCTGGCGCTGGAGATCGCCAATAAAACCCTGCCGCTGTTCCGTCAGGTGAACAGCGACTCGCTGCGCAACATCTGTGACATTATCCGACGGGAGATCAAAGCCGATGCGGTGGCGATGACCGATAAAAAACAGATTCTGGCCTACGTCGGCTATGGCGAACACAATTATAAACATGGGGATGATGGCATCAGCCCCACCACGGCGCAGTCGATCGCCAGCGGTAAAATTATCATTAAGAACAACGATGAAGCGCATCGCACCAAAGATATTCACTCCATGATCGTGATCCCGCTGTGGGAGAAAGGCAAAGTCACCGGCACGCTGAAAATCTACTATCGCCGCGCACACCGTATTACCGGCTCGCTGAAGGAGATGGCGATCGGCCTGTCACAAATAATCTCAACCCAGCTTGAAGTGTCGCGTGCCGAGCAGCTGCGCGAGATGGCTAATAAAGCGGAACTGCGTGCGCTGCAAAGTAAAATAAATCCTCATTTCCTGTTCAACGCCCTGAATGCTATCTCCTCTTCTATCCGGCTCAATCCCGATACCGCCCGCCAGCTGGTGATAAACCTGTCACGCTATCTGCGCTACAACCTGGAACTGAACGACGATGAGCTAATCGACATCCGTAAAGAGCTGTGGCAGGTGAAAGATTACATCGCCATCGAGCAGGCCCGGTTTGGCGATAAGCTGACGATGATCTATGACGTCGATGAGGATCTCCATTTTCTGCTGCCGAGTCTGCTGATCCAGCCTCTGGTGGAGAATGCCATTGTCCATGGCATCCAGCCCTGTAAAGGCAAAGGCGTGGTGACGCTGAGCGTCCGTGATCTGGGCGATCAGGTACGGATCTCGGTGCGGGACACCGGTCAGGGCATCAGTGACGAAGTGATAGCACGGGTGGCGCGTAACGAAATGCCCGGTAATAAAATCGGCCTGCTCAATGTGCATCATCGGGTAAAACTTTTGTCGGGTCAGGGATTGAATATCGTGCGGCATCAGCCGGGCACCGAGATTTCCTTTACGCTGAGTAAGAATGGCCAGCGCCTGGCGGAGAATCTGTTATGAAAGCCATTATTGTGGAAGATGAATTCCTGGCGCAGCAGGAGCTGAGCTGGATGATTCAGCATCACAGCAAAATCGAGATCGAAGCCTGTTTTGACGATGGTCTGGACGTGCTGAAGTACCTGCAACAGCATCGGGTTGATGTGATTTTCCTCGATATCAACATCCCCTCACTGGATGGCATGCTGCTGGCACAGAATATCCATCAGTTTGCCCATAAGCCACTGATTGTCTTTATTACCGCGTGGAAAGAGCATGCGGTGGAAGCGTTTGAGCTGGAGGCGTTTGACTACATTCTCAAGCCCTATCAGGAGTCGCGGATTGTCACCATGCTGAACAAGCTCGAAGCCACAGCGCAGGCGCAGCAGGCGGTCAGCCATCTCAGCGCCACGCCCACGCCGCAGACGGTAAACCTGATCAAAGATGAGCGCATTATCGTCACTGACGTGAATGATATTTACTACGTTGAGGCGCATGAGAAGCTGACCTTTGTTTATACCCGGCGCGAATCCTACGTGATGTCGATGAATATTACCGAGTTCTGTTCACGCCTGCCGGAACAGCAATTTTTCCGCTGCCACCGCTCTTTCTGCGTCAGCCTCAGCAAGATTCGTGAAATCGAGCCGTGGTTTAACAACACCTATCTGCTGAAGCTGCGCGATCTGGAGTTTCAGGTGCCGGTCAGCCGCAGTAAGGTGAAGCAGTTTCGACAGCTGATGCGCCTGTAGCGCAGGAGGGTTAAAGGCCTGTTCAGAAAGGGGGGTGGCGAAGCAGGAGAGCAGCAGCAAAAAATCCGGGGGGGTTTTCCCGATCCTGCCCCGCTGAAGCAGGCCGATCGGGAAAATCGCTCGCGCGCAGAATGGCAGTGCGCGCGAGGTAAAGCAGAATCAGATTTCGCAACCCAGCGTCTGGCGCAGATGCGCGCCCGCGCCCAGCAGGCCAGGCTGGTCGTGCGTAATCATATAAACCGGGATGCTGGCAACATAGTCGCGGAAGCGGCCTTTATCTTCAAACGCCGCACGGAAACCCGACGACTTAAAGAACTCCAGGAAGCGTGGCACGATGCCACCGGCAATATAGACACCACCAAAGGTGCCAAGATTCAGCGCCAGGTTGCCGCCGAAACGGCCCATGATGACGCAGAACATTGACAGCGCGCGACGGCAGTCGGTGCAGCTGTCATCCAGCGCACGCTGGCTGACATCTTTCGGCTTCAGGTTTTCCGGCACGCGATTATCCACTTTAACAATCGCACGATAGAGGTTAACCAGACCGGCACCTGACAGCACACGTTCCGCTGAAACATGGCCCAGCTCTTCGCGCAGCACTTCCAGGATCTGATCTTCTTCTTCGCTGTTGGCAGCGAAGTCGACATGACCGCCCTCACCTGGCAGGCTGACCCATCGCTTGTCCACATGCACCAGATGGCTGACGCCTAATCCGGTGCCGGCACCATAAATCGCGATAGGTTTATCTTTGACTGGCTCTGTACCGCCAAACTGAATCACGTTTTCGGCGGTCAGCATCGGGATCGCCATAGATACCGCAGTGAAGTCGTTAATGATTTCCAGGTGTTCAAAACCGATGTTCTCTTTGAGCTTGCGCGTGGAAAACGCCCAGTCATGGTTGGTCATTTCAACCCAGTCATCGGTAATCGGGCAGGCAATGGCAATACAGCCATCTTTAACGTCCTGCTGTTGTTCATCAAGATAGTGGCGGATGACGGCTTCGAGGCTGTCGTATTCTGATGTTGAGAATGTTTTGGCCTGGGTGATGCTGCCGCTTTCCACCTCACACAGGGCGAGGCGTGCGTTAGTACCGCCGACATCGCCGACCAAGGCATAGGTTGTCATTCTTCTGTTGCTCCGCTTGGGGTCTTAAGAGTTGGAGGACACTATAAAATTCTGCCCATAAAACAACAACGCTCACCGGTGCGATTGGTGAGCGTCTTACTCAGGTGTGCTACAGCCTAACCGCGATAGTCCACCCTGCACAGCGGCAACTATCTGAATCTTAGCCGCCGTTGCGTTGATTCAGGCAGGCGGTGACTTTTCGTAGCAGTGGCGGCAAATCCTCTTTCTGCATGACGACTTCAACCAGAGAGAGCCACTTCGGCTCTGAGAGTCGCGCCATCACTTCCTCTAACTGCACCGTTTCACTGATACGCCAGCTCTGCGCCTGGCCCTGCAGGCTAAGGGCGTGCGGTAAGGCCGTCCAGTTCCACTGGGCAATATCATTGTAACGTTGTGTTGCGCCATGAATCGCCCGTTCGACGGTATAGCCTTCATTATTCAGCAAAAAGAGTATCAGTCGCTGCTGGTCACGCAGCATCGAACTCAGTTCCTGAATTGTCAGCTGCGCCGAACCGTCTCCGATGATCAGGATAACCCGGCGATCAGGATCGGCAGTCTGCGCGCCAAATGCTGCCGGAAGAGTATAGCCGATTGATCCCCATAATGGCTGAACCACCAGCTGCGCCTGCGAGGGCAATCTTAACGCGGCGGCCCCAAAGGCGGCTGTCCCCTGCTCGGCCAGAATAAGGTCGCCGGGTTGCAGGAATGCCTGCATCGCCTGCCAGAACGCCTGCTGGCTGATCACCGCCGCCGGTTCTGCAGGCTGCGCGGCGGGCGGTGCGGCGGCGGGTTGCCACTGCTGTCCATAGCGTTTAAACAGCGGCAGCAGTTCGCTCAGCGCATCCGCCATCGACAGCGGCGCAAAATTTTCACCGCCCACGCTGGCGCTGGAGGGCTGCAGATCAATCAGTCGCTCAGGGTTAAACTGCTGCGTGAAGCCTGCAGTAATGGTGTCGGTAAATCGCACCCCGACGCAGATCGCCACATCCACCTGCTCGATCTGTTCGCACACCTGCCCTGCGCTGGCCTCACCGGCATAGGTACCGACGTAACCCGGCTGCTGTTCATCCAGAACCCCCCTTGCCCATCAGCAGGCTGGCACAGGGAATCGCACGCTGTTCACGCAGCGCGGCCAGTGCGGACTGCTGCTGCCAGCGCAGCGCAAGAAAATCGGCCAGCAGTGAAACCCGCTGCGCCGGTGCCAGCAAACGTTCCGCCGCATCGCTGAAAGCGCGACGCGCAGCGGGCGAAGAGGATTGATGACTGTTCAGGGGCTGCGCGGGTGGCTGCACCTCCATGGCTGCCACGTCGACGGCCAGCGACAAATAGCCGGGACGGCGGGCCTGCAGCGCACTGACGATCACCCGATCAATCTCAGCCGTGGCGTTGTCGGCGGTAAGCTGTGCCGTTGCCGCACTGACTTCTGTGGCCATGCGAATAAAATGCTGGAAATCGCCATCGCCCAGCGAATGATGAACACAATCCCCCCTGCAACTGGGCCTGCGTCGCAGGCGCGCCAACGATATGGATCACCGGTAGATACTCGGCATAACTGCCCGCAATGCCATTAATCGCGCTGAGCTCGCCCACACCAAACGTGGTCAATAGCGCTCCCGCGCCGTTGCAGCGTGCATAACCGTCTGCCGCATAGGCTGCGTTAAGCTCATTAGCGCAGCCTACCCAACTGATCGCCGGATGGGCGATGACGTGGTCAAGAAATTGCAGGTTATAGTCGCCCGGCACGCCAAACAGATGCTTTACACCAATCTCCTGCAGACGGGTCAGCAGGTAATCTCCAACAGTAAACGTGGACATTGCGCATTCCTTTCAGGGAAGAGTGGGGTTAAGTATCTGACAGAGGATGAAATTAGCGAGGCGTGCCGCTATTTTAGCCAGCCGCAATGGCTGGAAAGGCGACGTTACGCTGGCGGAATATTCTGTAAAAATGCGAATTGCAGCGCGCTGTCACTGAGTGTAACCGTATACACTGATAGACTTTTGGCACATATCCCCGTTTTTACCCAGGAGCGCTGAATGTCCCTTTTCCCTCATCCCGATCGCTATCAACAGATGGAATATCGCCGCAGCGGCCGCAGCGGAATCAAACTGCCCGCCATTTCGCTGGGACTGTGGCATAACTTTGGTGACAGTACCCGGGTCGATAACAGCCGTGAGCTGCTGCGTCATGCGTTTGACCTTGGCATCACGCACTTCGACTTAGCCAACAATTACGGTCCACCCCCCTGGCTCAGCAGAAGAGAACTTCGGGCGTATTCTGCGGGAAGATTTTCGTGCCCATCGTGATGAGCTGATCATCTCCACTAAAGCGGGCTATACCATGTGGCAGGGGCCTTATGGTGATTGGGGTTCGCGTAAATATCTGGTCGCCAGTCTGGATCAGAGCCTGAAGCGAATGGGGCTGGAGTATGTGGATATTTTCTATCATCACCGTCCCGATCCGGAAACCCCGCTGGAAGAGACGATGCGCGCGCTGGATCATGTGGTGCGCCAGGGCAAAGCGCTTTACGCTGCCCTTTCTAACTATCCGGCCGATCTCGCCGCCGAAGCGATAGCTATCCTGCGCGATCTCGGCACCCCTTGTCTGATTCACCAGCCGCGCTATTCGATGTTTGAACGCACACCTGAGCAGGGATTGATTCAGACGCTGGGCGATGCGGGCGTCGGCTGTATCGCCTTCTCTCCGCTGGCAGGCGGCGTGCTCACCGATCGCTATCTGCAGGGCATTCCTGAAGATTCGCGCGCGGCCAGCGGCAGCAAGTTCCTGAATGAGAACCAGCTGACGGATGAGAAGATGGAGAAAGTCCGCAAGCTTAATGCTATTGCGCAGCAGCGCGAACAGAAGCTGGCGCAGATGGCACTGGCGTGGGTGCTGCGCGATGAGCGTGTGACTTCAGTACTGATCGGAGCCAGCAAAACAGCCCAGATCGATGACGCGGTGGCGATGCTCGCTCGCCGTCAGTTCAGCGACAGCGAGTTAGTTGCGATTGACGCGGCGCTGCTGTAACGATTTTAGCGCCCGGCTGAGGCCGGGCGTTTTCTGCGCCAGAATAGTCTCAAACCCCTTTCTCTCCCCAATTTCCTCACAATCTTCCGACACAATGATGCGGTAACAACAGCAATACGCAGGCATAATCGCTGCGCCGCAACAGCATCAGACTGTTGATGAGGAGAAGAAAATGAAAAGAGCCCTTATTTTTGCTGCCCTGCTGGCCCTGTTATTGCCGCTGGCACACCACACAGCCCAGGCCTCCAGTGCCTCTATTACTCTGGCCCCCGGCGTCACCCTGAATCTTGGCGATCGCGATCGCCGTGGCTATTACTGGGATGGTGGTCGCTGGCGTGAACCGCGCTGGTGGAACGACCGCTATTCTTACAACGAACGCCGCTGGTGGCGACACGAAGAGTGGCGTCGTCAGCAGCAGTGGGAGCGCGAACGCCGCTGGCATGAGCGCGACCGTGAGCGTCGCTGGGAACATCAGTATCGCCGCGATCGTGATCGTGGCTGGGATCATCATGACCGTCGTGGGCCTGACCATCGCGGTCCAGACCATCACGGACACGATCGCCATTAATAAAAACGCCCGGCAGAACCGGGCGTTTCAGACAACACAAAGACTTCAATCAGTGTGATTCTGGCCGCAACGCATAAACTCAACGCGCAGGGAACACGGTCAGAAGAGGAAAGCGTCCCGCGCCATGGACAAAAACGCCGGGAGCGTTTTTGAACAACGCAACGCGTTGGCCCGGCTACGGGCGCACCTCAGGGATGAGGTGCGTAATCGCGCGGGCCGAGCATGTCATGGATGACGGATTTTGCGTCTTTCCGATCTGACCGTGTTTCCTGCGCTGGCTCGGTATCACAGCGAACCTGGCCAGACGTTGCCAACAAGAAAATGCCCGGCAGAACCGGGCGTTTCAGGTTTCACAGTCGCTACAGCCCCAGCGCTTCACCCACCAGCAGGTAAAGATTCAGCGTAATCACCAGCAGCACGATCAGTCGCCCGGTATTCTGCATCAGACGCGAGTTAACCATATCATCGCCCATCAGCTCGCGGTTGCCGGTAAAGGAGAGCAGCGGAATCAACGCCAACGCAATACCGAAACTCAGCAGCACCTGACTCATCACCAGCACCCTTGTCGGGTCCCAGCCGGCCCAGATGACAATAAAGGAGGGCAGCATGGTGACGGTTCGGCGCACCCACAGGGGAATATGGAAGTGGATAAAGCCCTGCATCACCACCTGCCCCGCCAGCGTACCGACCACCGTTGAAGATAATCCGGCGGCCACCAGGCTCAGACCAAACACCGTCGCCGCTGCCTGACCTAACAGCGGTTGCAACGTCAGATAGGCCTGATCGAGTTCAGCGATTTTACTGTGCCCGCTGAAGTGAAACGCCGCTGCGGCAGTCGCCATCATTGCCAGGTTAACAAATCCGGCGATGGTCATGGCAATCGCCACATCCAGTTTAGTTGAGGAGTACCGCTGACCTTTGCTGTCCTCACTTTTGCCCTGCGTCAGCGCGGAGTGCAGGTAAATCACGTGCGGCATAATGGTCGCACCCAGCACACCCGCCGCCAGGAATACGGCATCCGACGTTGGTAACGCGGGCAGCGCCATACCGATCACCAGCTCTTTGACACTGGGCTGAGAGAAGAAGAGTTCGACGATATAGGCCGCCGCCACAAACAGCAGCAGTCCGCCAATCACCAGCTCCAGCGGCTTTTGCCCACGGCTCTGTAACATCAATATCAGGAACGTGGCGATGCCTGTCAGCACCGCGCCCTGCATCAAAGAAATGCCGAGCAGCAGTTTGAACCCCAGCGCGGCACCGATAAATTCCGCCAGGTCAGTGGCCATGGCGATAATTTCCGCCTGCACCCAGTAAAACCAGACGGCGGGCCGGGGAAAACGATCGCGGATGTGTTCAGCGAGGTTTTTGCCGGTAGCGATACCCAGCTTGGCTGACATCAGCTGAATCAGCATGGCCATGATGTTGGCCCATACCACCACCCACAGCAATTTGTAGCCGTAAGCAGCGCCCGCCTGAATGTTGGTCGCAAAGTTGCCCGGATCGATATAGCCGATAGCGGCGATAAAAGCGGGCCCCAGTAGTGCGAGTTTGACTTTTCTGACTCCGCGAGCGGCGCGCTCGGCGGTACGACTTTCAAACATATCCGGTACCCTGTCTGAACATTTGCCTGCCCCGGCAGCTTAGGGGTTAGCAGGTGCAAGTGAAATTCGTTTGTTGTTATCGGTGTAATAGATGCTGCTATAAAGTATAGCCATTGCTATACATTACAGTAAAGGATGTGATTGCTAAAAATGTGAGCAATAGTGTCACTTTACGCCCGGTGTAAAATTCAGACAATAATTATGTGGTTATCTGAAGTGAAGTATTTGTAAACAGGACGTGATCTCTGGAACTTTTCTGGAAAATATAACGATAGCGAATACTTATATTGTGGTTCAGATCTCGTTTTTAAGTAACGCGTTACATAGAATACGCAACAAAATACAACCCTCCTCAAATTTGGAGCAACCATGTCCCATATTTTGCAATTTCTTTTAGCACTGGTGGTGGTCGGGATACTCGCCTTGCTGGTTAGTCACGATCGTAAAAGCATTCGCATTCGCTACATTATACAGCTACTGGTGATTGAAATTGTGCTCGCCTGGTTCTTCCTGAACTCAGAAGCGGGACTCGGTTTCGTCAAAGGATTCGCGGGCTTCTTTGACCATCTGCTGAAGTATGCCGCTGAGGGTACCAACTTCGTCTTCGGCAACATGAGCGACAAAGGCCTGGCCTTCTTCTTCCTTAACGTATTGTGCCCTATCGTCTTTATCTCTGCGCTGATCGGTATTCTGCAGCATTTCCGTATCCTGCCATGGGTGATTCGCGGTATCGGTACCGTACTGTCGAAAGTGAATGGCATGGGAAAACTGGAATCTTTCAACGCCGTGAGTTCTCTGATACTGGGACAATCAGAAAACTTCATCGCCTATAAAGATATCCTGGGCCAAATGTCACAGCGCCGCATGTACACCATGGCCGCGACCGCGATGTCGACCGTATCGATGTCGATCGTCGGCGCCTACATGACCATGCTGCAGCCGAAGTATGTGGTCGCCGCGCTGGTGCTCAACATGTTCAGCACCTTTATCGTGCTGTCGCTGATCAACCCTTATCGCGTTGAGAACGAAGAAGATCTGCAGTTGCAGGATCTGCACAAAGGCCAGAGCTTCTTTGAGATGCTGGGCGAGTATATCCTGGCCGGTTTCCGTGTCGCGATTATCGTTGCCGCCATGCTGATTGGTTTTATCGCGCTGATTTCAGGTCTGAATGCGCTGTTTGATCTGATCTTCGGCATCTCCTTCCAGGGCGTTCTCGGCTTTGTCTTCTATCCGTTTGCCTGGGTGATGGGCGTGCCTGCTGGCGAAGCGTTGCAGGTCGGCAGTATTATGGCGACCAAGCTGGTGTCGAATGAGTTTGTTGCCATGATGGATCTGCAGAAAATCGCGGGTCAGCTGTCGCCACATTCAGAAGGTATTCTTTCTGTGTTCCTGGTCTCGTTCGCTAACTTCTCTTCTATCGGCATCGTGGCCGGTGCGATTAAAGGTCTGAACGAAGAACAGGGCAACGTGGTTTCCCGCTTTGGTCTGAAGCTGCTGTACGGCTCTACGCTGGTGAGCGTGCTTTCCGCCGCTATCGCCGGTCTGGTTCTGGCGTTCTAAGCACGGTTCTGCGCACTACTCTAAGCATCAAAGGGCGAGCAGGTCTCGCCCTTCTCTTTCTGCTCTATCCTTGCTCTGCTTCCCGCTGATTCCACTTTCCTGCGTTAACTCTTTCATTGCACATGTCACATCTGCATTCAGATCGTGCACGACAGGCGGCACAGCGTCCCGCAAACAGCATCGGATGTCATAGCAGGTTATGCCGGTTGATAACGCAATTAAGCGTGCGCAGCAGCGCGTATGGCAAAGCAATAGCGTTGGGATCCGCAGCAACTGGCGAATAAGAGATTAATCAGAAGGGATTTTGACAACGGCGTGTCAGAAAATGGTGGAGATAAGCGGGATCGAACCGCTGACCTCTTGCATGCCATGCAAGCGCTCTCCCAGCTGAGCTATACCCCCCACATCTGGAATCGTTTTTCAGTGCCAAACTTTTGGGAAGAAGTTTGGTGGAGCTAAGCGGGATCGAACCGCTGACCTCCTGCATGCCATGCAGGCGCTCTCCCAGCTGAGCTATAGCCCCGAACCGAAAAACTGTCGCGTTAAGCGACGGACGGCATAATATGAAACCCCCCTCCGGGGTGTCAACGGCAAAATGACATTCTCTGTTTGATCGCTGAAAAAGGCGGCAACCTGCGAAGTTTCAGCAGCATGCTGCAGGGGAAAATCGTGTCTGTTCACACAGGACCGTTTTTTAACTGTTATTCAGTCTGCCGTCAGGTTAATTCACGGTTAAATATGTTATAGGAATTTTCTTGTCTTCGGCTTTTTCGCATGCAAAACTTAGCCCGCTAATTTAGTGGTACCCGGGACCCTCTCCCGCGCACCACGCGTCCACCAGGCGTTATCGTCCCATTAATCATAAAAAAAACTACTGAGATACTATGTCGCTGCATACACCTAAAGAAATCGCACAACTGGCGATCCAGTCAGGCGTGGCTAAAAGCCGTGCACCTGTCAGCATCCTTCTGATTCTCGGCTTTATGGCGGGCGCATTTATTGCGACCGGCTTCCTGCTGGATCTTCACGTGATCAACACCCTTCCCGCTGAATGGGGCTCTTTTGGTGGCCTGTTAGGTGCCGCGGTCTTCCCGGTGGGGATCATCATGACCGTGCTGGCGGGTGGTGAACTGCTGACCGGTAATATGATGACCTTACCGGTGGCCTGGTTCGCCCGTCGCATCAGCTTTATGAGCGTGGCGCGCAACTGGTTCTGGGTTACCCTGGCTAACTTTCTCGGCAGCGTGGCTGTCGCCTGGTTCTTTGGTCACATGCTGGGTATGACCGAGGGCGATTACCTGAAGAAGACCGTTGCTATCGCTTCTGCAAAAGTCCACGCTGATTTCCTGCACGCCTTTATTTCCGGTATCGGCTGTAACTGGCTGGTTTGCCTGGCGGTATGGCTGGCCTTTGCCAGTAAAGATGTGGTCGGCAAGATCTTCGGCATGTGGTTCCCGGTGATGGCATTTGTGGCCATTGGCTTCCAGCACGTTGTCGCTAACATGTTTATTATTCCGGCCGCCATTTTTGCCGGTCAGATGAGCTGGGCAGAGTACTTCCCTAATTTTATTGCCGTCTTCTCAGGCAATGCCGTGGGTGGTGCCGTGTTCGTTGGTCTGGCCTATTTCCTTGCATTCCGCCCTGCCGCTGAACCCGCCAGTAATCCTCAGTAATGATGTTTTGCCTTTTGTCGAGAGACAAAAGGCAATTTCAGCTTCAGTTACTTTCACCCGTTACGTTTTGCTGTAATATGTCCTGCTAATGTATTAATCAGGGACTGCATCGTGAAAAAGGAATGGCTTACCCCCGAAGAGCTGGCTGCAGAGACGGGTTACAGTCGGCAAACGGTGAATAAATGGATCAAGCGGGAAAACTGGACGACCACGCCGAAGCCCGGTGTGCAAGGCGGTAAAGCCCGATTGATTCACATTGATGAGCGCGTGAAAAGTTTTATTCAGTCGACCCGTAACCTTAACGAGCCGACGGCAACTTATGGCACTCCGTCTAATTCATTACCTGCGTTATTAATAAGTTCCGTCCAGCAAATGACTCAGGACGAGCAGGATCAATTCACTGCACTAATCTTACGCGAAGGTATCAAGGGCGTTTTGCAGCGACTGGGAATCAGCGAAGAGTAAGGTGTATTTATCAGGGAAGGTATGATGAAAAAGGAATGGTTAACACCCGAAGAACTCGCCTCAGAGACGGGCCTGAGCCGACAGACAGTGAACAAATGGATTAAGCGCGAAAACTGGACCACCCTGCCCAGACCCGGTATTCAGGGCGGCAAGGCGCGATTGATTCATGTCGATGATCGCGTAGAAAAATTTATCCATTCGACGCGTAGCCTGCACGAACCCGCCGCAATGTACAGGGTTCCGGCAGATTCACTGACGGCACTGTTGGTGAATGCGGTTCCACAAATGAGTCAGGCTGAACAGGAGCAGCTGTCAGCGCTGATATTACGGATAGGTATTAAAGGCATGTTGCAGCGTCTGGATATCACTGAAGAGTAAAAAAACCGGAAGCGCGAAGCTTCCGGTTCTGTTTATTAAGCCTGCGCTTCACGCTCACTGATAAAGGCCAGCGCCTGCTCAATACGTGCAACGCTGCGGCTGCGGCCTATCGCTTCCACGGTGACATCCAGTCCGGGTGACTGACCGGCACCGGTTACGGCCACGCGCAGCGGCATGCCCACTTTCCCCATCCCGACTTCCAGCTCATCTGCGGTGCTCTGAATAGCCTGATGTACGTTTTCAGCCGTCCACTCTTCGATCGCGGCCAGCTTATCACGTACCACTTCCAGCGGCTGACGAGCTACCGGACGAAGATGTTTCTTCGCGGCATCGGCATCAAATTCTGCAAAGTCTTCATAGAAGTAGCGGCAGGATGCAGCCATCTCTTTCAATGTTTTGCAGCGCTCGCCTAACAGACCAACCAGCTTCGCCAGTTCCGGGCCCGTGCGGGTATCAATTTTCTGCTCTTCAATATGCCACTGCAGATGTGTCGCCACATATTCTGGCGGCAGCGTATTGATGTAGTGATGGTTCAGCCACTGCAGTTTCTCAGTGTTGAACGCACTGGCAGACTTACTGACCGCATCCAGGGTAAAGAGCTCAGCCATTTCGGCCACGCTGAAGATTTCCTGATCGCCATGTGACCAGCCCAGACGAACCAGGTAGTTGAGCAGCGCTTCTGGCAGGTAGCCATCATCACGATACTGCATCACCCCTACCGCGCCATGACGCTTGGAGAGCTTTTTGCCGTCATCGCCCAGGATCATTGAGACGTGGGCATACACCGGAACCTGCGCGCCAATTGCTTTGAGGATGTTGATCTGACGTGGCGTGTTGTTAATGTGGTCTTCACCGCGAATCACATGGGTGATGCCCATATCCCAGTCATCCACGACGACGCAGAAGTTGTAGGTTGGCGAACCATCGGTGCGGCGGATGATCAGATCATCCAGCTCCTGGTTGCTGAACTCAATCGGGCCACGGATCTGGTCGTCAAAGATGACCGAACCTTCCTGCGGATTGCGGAAACGCACAACGCACGGCTCATCATCTGCATGATGTTCATGGCTGTCACGGCAGCGGCCGTCGTAACGCGGCTTTTCGTTGTTGGCCATCTGCTCTTCACGCAGCGCTTCCAGACGTTCTTTAGAGCAGTAGCATTTATAGGCTGTGCCCGCTTCCAGCATTTCATCAATGACCGCGTTGTAACGATCAAAACGTTTTGTCTGGTAGTAAGGGCCTTCATTCCAGTCGAGGCTCAGCCAGTTCATGCCATCCATGATGGCTTCGATAGCTTCCGGCGTGGAGCGCTCCAGATCGGTATCTTCAATGCGCAGCACGAACTCGCCCTGGTTGTGACGGGCAAAGAGCCAGGAGTAAAGTGCGGTACGGGCGCCACCTACATGCAGATAGCCAGTCGGGCTGGGCGCGAAGCGTGTTTTGATTTTCATTGAGTATTGCCTTAGATGCGCGGGTTCTCTGTCTGGATGACAAAAAACAGGTTAGACGCGAAAAAACAGTGGGCACATTCTAGCATCTGTCGGTGAATCCTCAATGCATGCCCGCCGGTTGCCGCCCGGGAAAAGGGGCTTTTCTGCCAGTAAAACCAGCACATTGGCTAAAAGCGCGACAGGGTGTTTAAAAATAAACCGAACGCACATTTATGTTTTAAAAAGCGTTGACTCAAAATCAACTATCCCTATAATGCGACTCCACACAGCGGGGGGTGATTAGCTCAGTTGGTAGAGCATCTCCCTTACAAGGAGGGGGTCGGCGGTTCGAACCCGTCATCACCCACCACTCTTAACAGCGTGGCCCGCAGTGAACAGGTATGAAGATATGGGTGATTAGCTCAGTTGGTAGAGCATCTCCCTTACAAGGAGGGGGGTCGGCGGTTCGAACCCGTCATCACCCACCATATCTTGCCTGTTAGTAGTACTGAAGTACGAAGTGGGTGATTAGCTCAGTTGGTAGAGCATCTCCCTTACAAGGAGGGGGGTCGGCGGTTCGAACCCGTCATCACCCACCACTTCGGGTCGTTAGCTCAGTTGGTAGAGCAGTTGACTTTTAATCAATTGGTCGCAGGTTCGAATCCTGCACGACCCACCAATTCAGAATAAAGCGCCTTAAGGCGCTTTTTTCGTTTCCGGGGCACGGACTTTACCGTGCAGGATGAGAACCTGCTGCAGGTTCGACTGAATCGCCGGGAGCGATTCAGGCTGATGCGACAGCATCACCCGCAGGGCGAGGCCCACGACGGGCCGAGGCTATCCTGCACGACCCACCAATTCAGAATAAAGCGCCTTAAGGCGCTTTTTTCGTTTCCGGGGCACGGACTTTACCGTGCAGGATGAGAACCTGCTGCAGGTTCGACTGAATCGCCGGGAGCGATTCAGGCTGATGCGACAGCATCACCCGCAGGGCGAGGCCCACGACGGGCCGAGGCTATCCTGCACGACCCACCAATTCAGAATAAAGCGCCTTTAAGGCGCTTTTTTCGTTTCTGCTATTGAGAGATTTCCTGCGCTTCAGAGTGGAACTGCTTTTTCCAGCTATTTCAGACTTTAAACAACGTGCTGGATCAGGTAGCAAGGGCGAAGCTGCCCTTTGCTAAGGTACTGGATAAGCTCTCGCCTTTTCGCAACCTTAACAATTTCAGCTCTCAAGTCGTTTCACAGCGTGCCGATAACGTATCTGACAACTTACAGGGAGAAAAATGATGTCTTCAATTTCCGGAATTCTAAGCAGTGCAGTCAGTGGCGGTGACAGCGGTGGCGGCAGTGTTGCCTCGCAGGTCGCGGCGCTGAATAAACAGATTCAGAACGTCTTAACGCAAGTCAAAAGAGCTGGCCGACAACAAAGAACTGACTGACGAACAGAAGTCTGAAATGCAGCAGATGTATCAGTCACAAATCACCATGCTGCAGGCACAGATTGCTCAGCTGGAACAGAAGCAGGCCGAGCAGGATCAGCCAAAGAGTGACAGCTCGTCCGTCAGTGAGAGCAAAGCAGACGGGATTAACCGCCCTACCGACACCAACAAAATTGATGTCTACATCTAAAATGCGGGCCTGGCCTCGCGTTGTTGCGCCAGCAGCGTCGCCTGCTGGCGCACCTCCTGCCAGATCGCTTCGGCAGCAGGCGTCAGCGAACGGTTTTTACGCTTGATCAGCGTGAGGCTGCGATTGATTTCAGGATATAGACGCCGCACCGTTAATGCGCGATCCGCCGGTAACGGTAACGCCAGCGCGGGCAGAATACTGATGCCGATCCCCACCTGTACCATCGGAAACAGCGTAGCGGGATGACCAATCTCCTGAACGACTTCAGCCCTGATATTCTGCTGCTGCATCGCCGCATCAATGAGGACCCGACTGCCCGAAGCGTAGTCCTGAAGCACCATGGTGCGGCCATCCAGCATTGACCATTCTGCCCTTTCCACCTGCGCCAGCGGATCATCATCACGGCATAGCAGCAGGAAAGGCTCATCCAGAATCGCGATGCTGTCAAAATCGCTGTCGCTGAGTGGCCCAATCACAATCCCGAAATCGACTTCGGCGTTACGCACACTTTGCAGCACCCACTGCTGGGCGCGATCGTGCAGTATCACTTTGATGTCAGGAAAGTGTTGCTGGCTGGCGGCCAGACATTGCGGCATCAGATGAGCGGAAATGGTCTGGCTGGCTGCCACCCTGACGGTACCACTGCGCTGTTCGCCAAAACTGCGGATATCCAGCAGCGTGGTATGAATCTCCTCCAGCAGGCGCTCCATGCGTGACGCCAGCTGTTTTCCCGCTTCAGTCAGCATCACCTCCCGGGTGGTTCGATCCAGCAATCGCACGCCGGTTTCCGCTTCCAGCTCTTTAATACTGTGGCTGACCGCCGACTGACTCAGACCTATCGCCTGCCCCGCCTGGCTGAATCCGCCATAGTGAGCCACCGCAATAAAGGTTCGTAGCTGACGCAGGGTGTAATTCATCGATTCTGCTCATAGATTAATTCAATAAATCAATTTTATTTCTAAACAGGTTTCACGCACAATCGCACTATTGAAAAATTTACCGGAATTTAACAATGGGATTTTTAAAACTCGATCCGATGATGGTTAAACTCATCATCACCGTGCTGCTGGCCTCTTTCCTGCCAGCCAGAGGGATCTACGTTGATATATTCAGCTATCTCGCGACGGCAGCGATAGCACTGCTGTTCTTTATGCATGGTGCCAAGTTGTCGCGTGAAAAGATCATCTCAGGCAGCAGTCACTGGCGGTTGCATCTGTGGATTATGTTCAGCACCTTTGTGCTGTTTCCGGTGCTGGGTCTGTTGCTGGTCTGGTGGCATCCGGTTAATGTCGGCCCGGAAATTTATACCGGCTTTATCTACCTCTGTATCCTGCCTGCGACCGTGCAGTCCGCTATCGCGTTTACCTCCATGGCGGGTGGTAACGTTGCGGCAGCGGTATGCAGCGCCTCTGCATCAAGCCTGCTGGGTGTGTTTATTTCGCCGTTGCTGGTGAATCTGGTGATGGATATTCACAGCAGCGCGCCCAGCGATGGACTGGAGCAGATCGGGAAGATTATGCTGCAACTGATGGTGCCTTTCGTGCTGGGACACCTCTCACGGCGCTGGATCGGGGGCTGGGTTGAAAAGCACCGCAGCGTGATTGGCAAAACCGACCAGACCTCCATTCTGCTGGTGGTCTACTCCGCCTTCAGTGAAGCGGTGGTTAACGGCATCTGGCATCGCGTTGGGTTGATTACGCTGCTGTGGATTGTGGCAGGCTCAATCATCCTGCTGACCGCCGTGCTGATTATCAACCTGCTGGCCTCGCGTCTGTTCCGCTTTAAACGCGCCGACGAGATTGTGGTGCTGTTTTGTGGTTCGAAGAAGAGTCTGGCGAATGGCGTGCCGATGGCGAATATCCTGTTCCCGGCCAGTACCGTGGGGATTATTGTGCTGCCGCTGATGATTTTCCATCAGGTACAGCTGATGGTCTGCTCATTTATTGCCGGACGGTATAAGAAGACCAATGAGAAGCAGCAGGCTGTGCAGGTCAAAGATTCGGTGATGGAGTCTCAGAAATAGATCGGCTGCCCGCCTGGGCGGGCAGCGTTACTTGCGGGTCTGAAGCGGTTTAACTAACCCTTCCAGACCCTCAATTTTTATTGTCAGGGTGAGTTGCATGAGATCGCCCAGCAGACCAGACGGAAAGTCCCCACTGCGGGCAAACCACAGCAGATAAGGCTCAGGCAGATCGATCAGCATCCGCCCCTTATATTTGCCAAACGGCATAGGCGTATTGGCTATCGCCACCAGCTGATGTTCATCCATCTGAGGCTCCCAGCAGGCGGATCATTTCCGCTTCATCAATCACTTCAATGCCAAGCTCCGCTGCTTTCGCCAGCTTTGAACCAGCCGCTTCACCGGCAATCAGCAAATCAGTTTTCTTTGAGACACTGCCGCTGACTTTTGCGCCCAGCGCGATCAGCTGCGCTTTGGCATCATCGCGGTTCATCTGCGACAGTGAGCCAGTCAGCACCACCGTTTTACCCGCGAACGGACTGTCGATCTCTTCGGCTCTCACCACCACCACCTGCGGCCAGTGAATACCGATATCCTCGACCAGCTGGCGGATAACCTCACGGTTGCTTTCCTCTTCCATGAAGTTGCGCACGTGTGCCGCAACGACTTTGCCGACATCCGGCACCGCAATCAGCGCCTCAAGATCGGCATCCATGACCTTCTGCAACTCACCAAAATGGTTAGCCAGATTAGCAGCGGTGGCTTCACCTACTTCACGAATGCCCAGTGCATAGAGGAATCGCGCCAGCGTAGTCGATTTCGCTTTCTCCAGCGCGTCGACAACGTTTTGCGCCGATTTCGGCCCCATGCGATCCAGTCCGGTCAGTTTGCCCGCCGTGAGACGGAACAGATCCGCTGGCGTGTTGACGTACTCTTTCTCCACCAGCTGGTCGATAATCTTATCGCCCATGCCATCAACATCCAGTGCCCGGCGCGAGACAAAATGCTTCAGCGCCTCTTTGCGCTGAGCACCGCAGATTAAACCGCCCGTGCAGCGCGTGACCGATTCCCCTTCGACCCGTTCAACCTCGGAACCACAGACTGGACAGTGTGCCGGGAACAGGACTTCACGCGTCTGTTCAGGGCGCTCGGCCATCACCACGTTGACCACCTGCGGGATCACATCACCGGCGCGGCGAATAACGACCCGATCCCCGATGCGTAATCCCAGCCGCTCGATTTCATCCGCATTATGCAGCGTGGCATTGCTGACAATCACGCCCGCGACCTGCACCGGCTCCAGGCGAGCCACCGGTGTGATAGCCCCGGTGCGACCAACCTGAAATTCGACGTCCCGCACCCAGGTCAGTTGTTCCTGTGCCGGGAATTTAAAGGCAATCGCCCAGCGCGGCGCACGCGCCACAAAGCCCAGCTTTTCCTGCAGTTCCTGTGAATCGACTTTGATCACCACGCCATCAATATCAAAACCCAGATTCGGACGCTGTTGTTCAATATCACGATAGAAGGCCAGGGCTTCTTCTGCGTTGTGCACCAGCTTAATGCGGTCGCTGACCGGCAGGCCCCAGGCTTTAAACTGTTGCAGACGCCCCATGTGACTGTGCGGCATCTCACCGCCTTCCAGCAGGCCAAAACCGTAGCAGAAGAAGGTCAGCGGACGTTTGGCGGTAATGCGCGGATCCAGCTGACGCAGAGAACCGGCTGCTGCATTGCGCGGATTAGCAAAGACTTTGCCATCAGTCCGGCGTGCTTCCTCATTCAGCTTTTCAAAGCCGCGCTGCGTCATAAATATTTCGCCACGCACTTCCAGCCGTGCCGGAATGTTGTCGCCTTTAAGCCGCAGCGGGATAGCGCGAATGGTGCGGACATTGGCGGTAATGTTCTCGCCGGTTGTGCCGTCACCGCGCGTTGCGGCCTGGACCAGCAGACCATTTTCATACATCAGGCTGACCGCAGCGCCATCGAGCTTGAGTTCACAGCAGTAGGTTATGTCGTCACTGCTTTTCAGGCGATCCTGCACCCGCTTGTTGAAAGCCATAAACGTGGCTTCATCAAAGGCGTTATCCAGCGACAGCATCGGGACTTCATGGCGCACCTGCTCGAAGACCGTCAGCGGCGCGGCACCCACGCGTTGTGTCGGCGAGTCTGGCGTAATGAGATCCGGGTGTTCCTCCTCCAGCTGACGCAGTTCGCGCATCAGACGATCGTATTCAGCATCCGGCACTTCCGGCGCATCCATAACGTGATAGAGATATTCATGATGGCGCAACGTGGTGCGCAGTTCGGTGATGTGATCCTGGACGGATTTCATAAAGCCCCATCAGATAAAAAACCCCCCGACAGGCGGGGGGTTTGTTTTTAACAATTCAGATAGCGTTTAGCGCAGGTCTCAGACGCCAACCACATCGCGGATACGCGCTTTGTAAGTTTCCAGCTTCTGTGGCGTCATCATGCGACGCTCATCATCCAGCACCACGCCACCTACATCATCAGCGATACGCTGAGCCGACTGCAGCATCAGCTTGAAGTTCTGATTCGCATCGCCATAAGAAGGCACCATCATAAAGATAGAGATGCCAGGCGTGCTGAAATCGGTCATCAGGTCAGGATTGAACGAGCCCGGCTTAACCATATTGGCCAGACTGAACAATACCGGGCCGCTGCCAGCCGGACTGAGATGACGATGGAAAATGTTCATTTCACCAAACTGGAAGCCCGCCTGGAGAATACCCTGCAGTAGGGCCTCACCGTTCAGTTCACCGCCCGAGTGTGCGGCAACATGCAGCACCAGCACCGCTTCTTTCGGTTTTTCCGCTGGCGCTTTAGCAGCAGGCTGTGCCGGCGCGGGAGCCGGTGTCACTTCAGGCTGCGGCTCAGGTTCTGCCTGGTACTGCGGTGCAGGCTGTACAGATTCCAGCGGATCGAGATCCAGCAGCGGGTCGGCCTGAACGGGCGGCGCGACAAAAGTGGGTGCGGGCTGCTGACGAACCGGTTCAGGGCGCGACTGCGGAGCAGGCTGCGGTGCCGTGTTAAAAAGCGGGTCGCTTTCAGGTTCGGGTTGCGGTGCGGGTCGTGGCGCAGGCTGACGCACAGGCTCAGCGGGCGCAGGCTTACGCGGCGCTTCTGGCTGTGGCTCGCGAATCTCATCGAAACGCGGTTCCTGATGTACGTTGCGATCAGAACGAACGCGAACCTCGCCGACGCCATCATCCTCGTCGTCAATCAGGTCCTGCTCATCATTTTCATCACGTTGTTTTAGACGTTTGTGCGGGCGATCGCGGAACACTGACGAACGCTCTTTACGGCTGGTCCACAGCCCGTGAAGAAGGAGCGCTATAATGGCGATCGCGCCAACAACGATTAATATCAGACGCAAATCCTGCATCATTGTATTCTCTGTTGTTCCAATACCTTGCCACCGCGGCAAACTTTATCCTCTAACTGTATTTGCCCTGCTACACAAGTGCAAGTCTGTGCACTATTTTCTGACAAATAAGATAGGCAACCCACGCTTTTTCGCTGTTTTTTTTACCCAAACGGCACCTGGCCTGGAGAAAAAGCCAGGTTATAGTGGGCGCGCCTTAACATCTTCAGGAGAACTGGCTTTATGGCCCTTGAGAATTCCGTCTCAAATTTTAACGGCATGCACTACTTTAGCCAGGGCTGGAAACTGGTACGTCTGCCTGGCATTCGCCGCTTTGTGGTGATGCCGTTGCTGATCAATATCGTGATGCTGGGTGGCGCTTTCATCTGGCTGTTCTATCGTCTCGGTGACTGGATCCCGCGGCTGATGGCCCATATTCCGGACTGGCTGCAGTGGCTGAGCTATCTGTTATGGCCGCTGTCGGTGATTGCGATTGTGCTGGTGTTTAGCTACTTCTTTTCGACCCTGGCAAACTTAATTGCCGCTCCGTTTTGCGGCCTGCTGGCCGAGCAGCTGGAAGGCCGCCTGACAGGCAAGCCTCTGCCGGACAGCGGCTGGGCTGGAATGATCAAGGATGTGCCGCGCATTATGAAGCGCGAACTGCAAAAACTGGGTTATTACCTGCCCCGCGCGCTGGGACTGCTGCTGCTCTACTTTATTCCTGGCTTTGGCCAGACCGTTGCGCCGGTGCTGTGGTTCCTGTTCAGCGCCTGGATGTTGTCCATCCAGTATTGCGACTATCCGTTCGATAACCACAAAGTGCCGTTTCAGCAGATGCGCAACGCCCTGCGTCAACACAAAACGGCCAATATGCAGTTTGGCGCGCTAATCAGTCTGTTCACCATGATCCCGGTTCTGAACCTGGTGATCATGCCGGTTGCCGTCTGCGGTGCCACCGCCATGTGGGTCGATCGCTACCGGTCAACGCTGGCACGTCATGAGTTGCGTTAAATTCATCAGCGCGCCTTATGCTCTTTTTAGCAGGGCTTATTGCCGGGCGACATATAGATATACGATTTCTTTCCTTCCGCCACCAGGCAGAAAAGGTATGCTCATAGGGTTCCCAATAATTCATACAGTTAAGGACAGGCTATGAGTAAGATCTATGAAGACAACTCTTTGACAATTGGTCATACGCCATTGGTTCGACTGAACCGCATCGGTAACGGCCGCATCCTTGCGAAAGTTGAATCCCGTAACCCGAGCTTCAGCGTAAAATGCCGTATCGGTGCCAATATGATTTGGGACGCAGAAAAACGCGGTATTCTGAAACCGGGTGTTGAACTGGTTGAACCGACCAGCGGCAACACCGGTATTGCTCTGGCCTATGTCGCCGCAGCGCGCGGTTATAAATTAACGCTGACGATGCCAGAAACCATGTCAGTTGAGCGCCGTAAATTGCTGAAGGCGCTGGGCGCGACGCTGATACTAACCGAAGGCACCAAAGGCATGAAAGGTGCCATCAGCAAAGCTGAAGAGGTTGTTGCCAGCAATCCGGATAAATATGTGCTGCTGCAGCAGTTCAGCAACCCGGCCAACCCGGAAATCCATGAAAAGACCACCGGCCCGGAAATCTGGGAAGACACGGACGGCGAAGTGGATGTCTTTATTGCCGGTGTCGGCACCGGCGGTACGCTGACCGGCGTCAGCCGCTACATCAAAAACACCAAAGGCAAAAAAGATCTGATTACCGTCGCGGTTGAGCCGACCGATTCCCCGGTGATTGCTCAGGCGCTGGCGGGCGATGAGATCAAGCCCGGCCCACACAAAATTCAGGGTATCGGCGCAGGCTTTATCCCGGGCAACCTTGAGCTGAATCTGGTGGACCGCGTCGTGGCCATCACCAATGAAGAGGCGATCAGTACGGCGCGTCGGCTGATGGAAGAGGAAGGTATTCTGGCCGGTATCTCATCCGGCGCTGCCGTTGCCGCGGCGCTGAAGCTGCAGGAAGATGAAGCCTTCGCCAACAAAAATATTGTGGTGATCCTCCCCTCCTCCGGTGAACGCTATCTGAGTACCGCTTTGTTTGCCGATCTCTTCACTGAAAAAGAGCTTCAGTAGCAGAGGCCGATAGTCCGAAAATGGAGAAAAAAGCACCCAATCGGGTGCTTTTTTTGTGGTGCAGATCTCACTTTCATCACCCGGCAGATTGATTTCAGTGACGCCGCTCTGGTATTTAGACTGCCAATTATTTCGATGCCTGAAATTAATCCGCGTTTGAAGTGGATCAAGCTGAATCGATTTACGGATTCAGTGAAACGGCGAATCACGGCATAATTAACCGGTGACGTGTAGAATCGGTTTTGAGACGCAACGGACTGTAGATTTGACGCATGCGCGTCTTTGGTCAGCATGAAGCTATACCCGCGCACCTACACAGGCTAAAGTAAAGGCTCCAGGCTAGACTTTAGATCCATAACACTCATCCTGATAACGTTGGGGAAATAGAATGTTCCAGCAAGAAGTTACCATTACTGCACCAAACGGTCTGCACACTCGCCCAGCTGCGCAATTCGTTAAAGAAGCCAAAGCTTTCCAGTCAGAAATTACCGTGACCTCTAACGGTAAATCAGCGAGCGCGAAGAGCCTGTTCAAGCTGCAGACACTGGGTTTAACCCAGGGAACGGTTGTGACCCTTTCCGCGGAAGGTGAAGACGAGCAGAAAGCAGTTGAGCATCTGGTCAAACTGATGGCTGAACTGGAGTAATCTCCGCTCAGCTCTCCAGCAAATCGACTCCTCTGCGCCATTGAGTGCAAACATCTTGATCGCGGACAACCTGTCCGCGTTATTGCTTTCGTAGAGTACGTGTCCCGCGACAATGGCACCGCACAGAGTCCCATCAGCCATCGTGATTAAAAGGTAGCGTTATGATTTCAGGCATTTTAGCATCACCAGGTATCGCTTTCGGCAAAGCACTGCTGCTGAAAGAAGACGAGATCGTCATCAACCGCAAGAAAATTTCTGATGACCAGGTTGAGCAGGAAGTTCAGCGCTTCCTCGATGGCCGCAGCAAAGCGGCATTACAACTGGAAGCGATTCGCGTCAAAGCGGGTGAAACCCTCGGTGAAGAGAAAGCAGCAATCTTCGAAGGCCACATTATGTTGCTGGAAGATGAAGAGCTGGAGCAGGAAATCATCGACCTGATCAAAAAAAGATCACGCTTCTGCCGATGCTGCTGCTTACTCGGTTATCGATGGCCAGGCGAAAGCACTGGAGGAGTTAGATGACGAATATCTGAAAGAGCGTGCGGCTGACGTACGTGACATCGGTAAGCGTCTGCTGCAAAACATCCTCGGTCTGCATATCGTTGACCTGAGCGCTATTCCGGACGAATCCATTCTGGTGGCAAAAGATTTAACGCCGTCAGAAACTGCACAGCTGAACCTGAAGAAGGTGCTGGGCTTTATCACCGATCTGGGTGGCCGTACCTCACATACCTCAATCATGGCGCGCTCGCTGGAGATCCCAGCCATTGTCGGTACCGGCAATGTGACCGTCACGGTTAAAAATGGCGATTTCCTGATTCTGGATGGCGTTAACAATGCGATTCACGTCAATCCTTCAGAAGCGATTCAGGAAGAGCTGAAAGCCGTACAGAACCAGTATCTGTCGGAAAAACATGAATTAGCTAAGCTGAAAGATCTGCCAGCCGTTACGCTGGATGGTCATCAGGTTGAAGTCTGCGCCAACATCGGTACTGTGCGCGATATCGCCGGTGCTGAACGTAACGGCGCTGAAGGCGTGGGTCTCTACCGCACCGAATTCCTGTTTATGGATCGTGACTCACTGCCAAGCGAAGAGGAGCAGTTCCAGGCGTATAAAGCCGTCGCTGAAGCCATGGGTTCACAGGCCGTTATCGTGCGTACCATGGACATCGGCGGCGACAAAGACCTGCCTTACATGAACCTGCCAAAAGAAGAGAACCCGTTCCTCGGCTGGCGTGCTATCCGTATCGCCATGGACCGCAAAGAGATTCTGCATGCGCAGCTGCGTGCCATTCTGCGCGCCTCCTCTTTCGGTAAACTGCGCATCATGTTCCCGATGATTATTTCGGTTGAAGAAGTACGCAGCCTGAAAGCGGAACTGGAACTGCTGAAAGCGCAGTTGCGTGAAGAAGGTAAAGCCTTTGATGAGAGCATCGAAGTCGGCATCATGGTGGAAACCCCGGCTTCAGCCGTGATTGCTCATCATCTGGCGAAGGAAGTCGACTTCTTCAGTATTGGGACAAACGATCTGACGCAGTATACTCTGGCGGTCGATCGTGGTAATGATTTGATCTCGCACCTGTACAACCCAATGGCGCCGTCTGTGCTTAACTTAATCAAGCAAGTCATTGATGCATCTCACGCTGAAGGTAAATGGACCGGCATGTGTGGTGAGCTGGCAGGTGATGAACGTGCTACACTACTGTTACTGGGAATGGGGCTGGACGAGTTCAGCATGAGTGCCATTTCTATCCCTGGCATCAAGAAAATCATTCGTAATACTAATTTTGAAGATGCGAAGGCATTGGCGGAGCAGGCACTGGCTCAACCGACAGCGGAAGATTTAATGAACCTGGTAAACAAGTTCATTAAGGAAAAAACGCTCTGCTAATCCGCATGATGCTGGCCCCAAATTACTGCTTAGGAGAAGATCATGGGTTTGTTTTCTAAACTTTTTTGGCGAAAAAACGGATAGCGCTGGGACAATTGACATCGTAGCGCCTCTGTCAGGCGAAATCGTGAACATTGAAGACGTACCAGATGTGGTGTTTGCAGAAAAAATCGTGGGCGACGGTATTGCGATCAAGCCCAGCGGCAACAAAATGGTTGCTCCTGTTGATGGCACTATCGGTAAGATTTTTGAAACCAATCACGCTTTTTCGATCGAATCAGACAATGGCATTGAGCTGTTTGTCCACTTCGGTATCGATACGGTTGAACTGAAAGGTGAAGGCTTCAAACGCATCGCTGAAGAAGGCCAGAAGGTCAAAAAAGGCGACGTGGTTATCGAGTTCGACCTGCCGTTGCTGGAAGAGAAAGCGAAATCAACCCTGACACCGGTTGTCATCTCCAACATGGATGAAATCAAGGAATTGATTAAGCTGACTGGCCAGGTCACCGTCGGCGAAACGCCGGTGATTCGCATCAGAAAGTAAGCATTCGTTCATAACATAACGGCACCCGCGGGTGCCGTTATCGTTTCTGCTGTATGCCTGTTCAGGGCTGCCAGTGCGGCAGACGCAGCGTCAGTTCCAGTCCGCCTTCTGGCCGGTTTCTTGCCTCAACCTCACCATGATGCGCCAGCACCACCTTGCGCACGATAGCCAGTCCCAGACCATAACCTTTGCCCATCAGCGGCGAATTCACCCGCACAAACGGGTCAAAGATGCTGGAGAGCTTATCCTCATCGACACCCGGCCCCTGATCGCGCACCTGAATCACCAGCCACTGCTGTTCTGCGCGCAGATGAACATCAATCCGCTGCCCTGGCTGAGAGAAGCGCAGCGCATTGCGTAATACATTCTCTGCTCCGCGCCGTATCAGCTCTGCATTGCCTCGCACGGTGTAATCAGCGCGATCGTCGACCTGCAACTCTACCTGCACGCCTGGGATCTGCGCTTCATAACGGACATCGGTAATAACCGCCTGCAGCAAGCCGGTCAGATCAAAATATTGCTCATCCGGGATGCTTTCATGCTCAGCCCGCGACAGTGTCAGCAGTTCACCGATCATCTTGTCCAGCCGACGCGCCTCTTCATCAATGCGATCAAGCGAACTGTTCACACTTTCTGGCGTCTGTCTGGCCAGCCCGGTCGCCAGCTGCAGTCGCGCCAGCGGTGAACGAAGCTCATGTGAGATATCATGCAACAGTTCTTCACGGGCGCGCACCAGGGTATCGAGCCGCTCGACCATGGCGTCAAAGGCTTCAGCGACGTTTGAGATCTCGTCGTGGCGCTTACGCATGATCGGAAACAGCCGCACGCTTAAATCGCCCTCAGCCACGCGGGAAAATCCTTCCCGCAGCTGACGCATAGGTCGCGTCAGATTCCAGGCCAGCAGCAGACTGAACAGCAATCCCACCGAGCCGGCGAAGACAAACATCGGCTCAGGAATATTCAGAAATTTGCGCGGCATCATGTTCAGCGTGCTGTCTTTACGCATGCCATCCAGGTCGTAGCGCAGCTGATAGGCTTTGCCATCCGCGCCGCGAACCCAGCGCACCACCTCTTCAGGAAAGCGCCCTCTGATATCCAGGTTGCCGATGTTTTCTGATTGGGACGGCTTTGTCTGTTGGGTGACGTGGAAGAACTGCCGATCGCTGTTATCCCAGTCCGAGAGCATCGCATTCAGCGCGTCAGGCCCGCCCCGCTCCAGCACGGACGCGGCGGAGGTCATCTGCAGATCCACAATACGACGGATAGCCACGAGTTCAGGCGGTTCATGCCGTTTACCGGAGAGCGTAAAGCCGAGCCAGATAAGCTGGCTCATAATGACGAAAACGATCCAGAAGCCGATAAAGATCTTCCAGAACATGCGTCCACGGTAACTCTGCTTCATCGAATACGGTAGCCGATGCTGCGAACGGTTTCGATGTTGATGCTGTCAGCGGTTAATGCACTGAGCTTCTGACGAATGTTACTGATATGCACATCGACGCTGCGGTCATAGGCTTCACGCGGACGACCGAGTCCCTTTTCGGAGAGCTCATCTTTTGACACCACTCTGTCCGGCGCACGCAGCAGCAGATCCAGCAGATTAAATTCCGACGCCGTCAAATCAAAGGTTTTACCCTGCCATTCGCTTATGCGGGTGGCGGGATTAAGCATCAGCTCTCCCCAGCGCAGCGGCTCTCTGGCGTCTGGCTGCGGCGCCTGCTCTTCGAAACGGCGTAATACGGCGCGCAGCCGCGCCACCAGCTCACGGGGATAGCAGGGCTTGGGCATATAGTCATCCGCGCCCATCTCCAGACCGATCACGCGATCAATATTATCGCCTTTGGCGGTCAGCATAATGACCGGTATCCGGCTGTTCTGGCGCACCTGACGCAACACATCAATGCCGCTCATGTCGGGCAGCATAATGTCCAGGATCATGGCGGTGAACTCTCCCGATAACGCGCCCTGCACGCCGGCGCTGCCGGTCAGAACCAGCTGGGCATCAAACCCTTCCCCGATCAGGTACTGGCTTAACATCGTGCCTAATTCAACATCATCATCAACAAGCAAAATTTTCATGGTTATCTCTCTGGAGAATTGCCGCTATTTTGTCCTGTGCTGAACATTCGCGCAGCCTGATTTACGCGATCCTTACAGATTCAGTCTGTCTGGCACCGAAAATTGGGGTTAAAAAAAGGCCTGTGGGCAGTAAATGCACGCACAGGCCTGATTCCGCATCAGCAGAAGTTACTGATGGTAGAGTCCGGTAGAGAGATAACGGTCACCGCGATCGCAGGCGATCGCCACCACCACGCTGCCAGGATTGGCATGCGCAATGCGCAGCGCACCCGCCACCGCGCCGCCTGAACTGACGCCACAGAAAATGCCTTCACGGCGTGCCAGCGCGCGCATCGTCTCTTCCGCTTCCTTTTGCGTCATATCTATCACATCATCCACCAGATCGGGACGGTAGATCCCCGGCAGATAGGCCAGCGGCCAGCGACGAATGCCTGGAATACTGCTGCCTTCGCTTGGCTGCAAACCGATCACCTGCACGCCCGTGTTGAGCTCTTTCAGATATCGTCCTACGCCGGTAATGGTGCCGGTGGTGCCCATGCTGGAGACAAAATGGGTCATGCGCTGGTTCGACTGCTGCCACAATTCCGGGCCGGTGGTCTGATAGTGACCCAGCGGATTATCGGGATTATTAAACTGGTCCAGCACCCGGCCTTCACCGCGCGCCGCCATCGCCTGGGCCAGATCGCGTGCGCCCTCCATGCCCTGTTCACGTGGCACCAGGATTAACTCTGCGCCATAGGCGCGCATCGCGTCCTGCCGCTCCTGACTCATGTTGTCGGGCATCAGCAGGCGAAGTCGGTAGCCTTTCATCGCCGCGATCATCGCCAGCGCAATCCCGGTGTTGCCGCTGGTAGCTTCAATCAGCTGATCGCCAGGTGCAATATCACCACGCAGCTCTGCCTGATTGATCATCGACCAGGCCGCGCGATCTTTTACCGAACCTGCCGGATTATTGCCTTCCAGCTTGAGCCAGACCTCGCTGCCGTTGGCGGGCGTCAGGCGCTGCAACTTAATCAGCGGGGTATTGCCGATGGTATTTTCGAGAGTCGTCACGGTGCGGTTCCTGGCATCTTACAAACCAGATGCGAAAAAAAGGCGGGAGTGACACTCCCGCCCGGTGTTGAAGAGAAAATATCAGGCGCTTTGTGCAAAGGCAACTGCGCGCAGTGGCGTATCGCCCTTATAGAGACGCGCCTGCTGTAAGCCAACAAACAGACGCTCGCCGCGAATCGGCGCTGTCTGCTCACCTTCAAACACCACAGAAACCGGCTCGCTCTGCCAGCCGGCAGGCTGGACGACCAGTTGCCAGAAGTGTCCACGCGGGCTCACTTCCAGTACCTGTACCGGCAGCGGGGTTTCCAGACTGCTGCGGCGTGATACGTCGATTTCCCACGGACGCAGGAACAGCTCAACCGCACCCTGATGGGCCGAGGTATAGCCCAGCGGCCAGTGGTGCGCGCCGACGTGGAACTGTGATCCCTGAATCTCGCCATCAAAGCGGTTCACTTCACCCAGGAATTCCAGCACAAAACGGGTCGCCGGATCGCGCCACACATCATCTGGCGTGCCGACCTGTTCAATGTTGCCCTGGCTCATCACCACCACGCGATCCGCCACTTCCATCGCCTCTTCCTGGTCGTGGGTGACAAACACGCTGGTAAATTTCAGCTCTTCATGCAGCTGACGCAGCCAGCGGCGCAGCTCTTTACGCACCTGAGCATCCAGCGCGCCAAAGGGTTCGTCCAGCAGCAGAATCTGCGGTTCAACCGCTAACGCTCGCGCCAGGGCCACACGCTGTTTCTGGCCGCCCGACAGCTGTGCCGGGAAGCGATTCGCCAGATGGGCCAGCTGCACCATCTCCAGCAGACGGGTAACACGCTGTTTAATCTCCGCCGTTGAAGGACGCTCACGACGTGGCAGCACGGTCAGGCCAAAGGCGATGTTGTCGAATACCGTCATATGACGGAACAGCGCGTAGTGCTGGAAGACAAAACCGACCTGACGATCGCGCGCATGCAGGCGACTGACATCGTTGCCATGAAAACGGATGTGACCGCTGTTCTGATGCTCCAGCCCGGCAATAATGCGCAGCAGCGTGGTTTTACCCGAGCCTGATGGGCCAAGCAGCGCCACCATTTCACCCGAGGCAATATCCAGAGAGATATCGTTCAGCACCGATGTGCGACCAAAGGATTTGTTGATCTTGTTAATCTCAATGCTCATGATTTCCCTCCTGTTGCAGGCGTTTGTGCTGTTGCTCTAAACGCCACTGCACAATGCTTTTCAGAAACAGTGTCACAATTGCCATCAGGGTTAACAGGGCGGCCGCGGTAAACGCGCCAACGGTGTTGTAATCCTGATGCAATAATTCAACCTGAAGCGGTAATGTGTAGGTCTCACCGCGAATCGATCCCGATACCACCGAGACCGCACCAAATTCACCAATCGCACGGGCGTTGGTCAGCACAATGCCATACAGCAGCGCCCAGCGAATGTTCGGCAGCGTTACGCGGCGGAACATCTGCCAGCCAGAGGCGCCCAGCAGCACCGCCGCTTCATCTTCGTGACTGCCCTGACTCAGCATCACCGGGACCAGTTCGCGCACCACAAACGGACAGGTCACAAACACCGTCGCCAGCACCATGCCAGGCCAGGCAAACATAATCTGGATGTTATGCGCATCCAGCCAGCCGCCTGCCGGGCCATTAACGCCCCAGAACAGCAGATACATCAGACCGGCCACGACCGGCGACACGGCAAAAGGAATATCAAACAGGGTCAGCAGCAACTGACGCCCCGGAAAGGTAAAGCGCGTCACCAGCCAGGCGAGCAGCGTGCCGAACACCAGGTTAACCGGTACGGTGATCAGCGCCACCATCACGGTCAGCCAGATGGCATGCAGCATGTCCGGATCCGCCAGATTGCTGAGGGCGACAATGAGCCCCTGATTCAGCGCTTCCCAGAAGATGGAGGCCATCGGCACCACCAGCAGCAGAATCGAGATCAGCGCGCCGATACTAATCAGCAGCCACTTGCCCCAGTTCACTGGCTGACGTGCAGCGTGATTAATCTGTGAAACCTCAGCCATTAGTGACCTCCCAGACGACGGCCAAAGCGGCTCTGTAATGTGTTAATCGCAAATAACAGAATCAGCGATGCCGCCAGGATCACCGAGGCGATGGCGCTGGCCGCCGGATAGTCGAACTCCTGCAGCCGGACAAAAATCATCAGCGAGGTGACTTCCGTTTTCCAGGCGATGTTACCGGCAATAAAGATCACCGCACCAAATTCACCCAGGCTGCGGGTAAAGGAGAGCGCCGTTCCGGCCAACAGCGCCGGTGCCACTTCCGGCAACACGACGCGGCGGAAGCTCTGCCACGGCGTGGCACCCAGCGTTTCGGCCGCCTCTTCATACTCCGGGCCTAACTCTTCCAGCACCGGCTGTACGGTACGCACCACAAACGGAATGCTGGTAAAGGCCATGGCGATGGCGATACCAATCCAGGTGTAAGAGATTTTGATGTCGAACTGAGCGAACCACTGTCCATACCAGCCGTTGACCGAAAAGAGTCCGGCCAGGGTCAGACCCGCCACCGCCGTAGGCAGTGCAAACGGCAGATCCATCAGGCCATCCAGCAGCGTCCGGCCCGGAAAACGATAACGGGTCAGGATCCATGCCATCAGCATGCCGAACACCGCATTAAACAGTGAGGCGACGCCTGCAGAGAGCAGCGTTACTTTATAGGCGGCAATCAGCTGCGGATTGGTCACCACATCCCAGTACTGTTGCAGCGTCATCTGCGACAGCTGCATGATCACCGCGCTGATAGGCAGCAGCAGAATCAGACAGGTAAAGAGCAGACTGGTGCCGAGGCTGAGACCAAAGCCGGGCAACACGCGTTTCTGGCTGGCTGCAAACATTATCCGCGCCCCGCCGCTAACAACTTATCAAGCTCACCGCCGCTGACGAAGTGCGTCTTCATCACCTTATCCCAGCCGCCAAACGCCTCTTCCACCCGGAACAGGTTGGTCTGCGGGAAGCGATCTTTCTGCTCCGCCATCAGCTGTGCATTGTTCACGCGATAGTAGTAGTGAGTAATAATATTCTGCGCTTCAGGTGTATAGAGATAGTTCAGATAAGCGCTGGCCGCATCAGCGGTTTTATTGGTGGCGACGTTTTTATCCACCCATGCCACCGGAAACTCCGCCAGAATGTTGGTTTTCGGCACCACCACTTCATACTCATCTTTGCCGTACTGGTTGCGGATGTTATTCACTTCGGACTCAAAGCTAATTAATACGTCGCCCAGGCCACGCTCAGCAAAGGTCGTGGTCGCACCGCGACCGCCGGTGTCGAACACTTCAACGTTTTTCAGGAATTGCGTCATAAAGGCACGGGTTTTGGCCTGATCGCCCCCGTCCGCTTTATCCGCTGCGCCCCAGGCGGCCAGATAGGTATAGCGGCCATTCCCGGAGGTTTTCGGATTCGGGAAAATCAGCTTCACATCACTGCGGGTTAAATCTGACCAGTCGTGAATCTGTTTTGGATTCCCTTTGCGCACCAGAAACGCCATGGTGGAGTAGAAAGGCGAGCTGTTATTCGGCAGACGGCTTTTCCAGTCTGCGGCAATCAGGTTGCCTTTATCGTGCAGCACCTGCACATCCGTAACCTGATTGTACGTGACGACATCCGCGCGCAGTCCCTGCAGGATAGCCAGCGCCTGCTTCGATGAACCGGCGTGCGACATCTTAATGGTCAGTGGATCGCTGGGATGGCTGGCATCCCACTGTTTAACGAAGGGAGCATTCAGGGCGACAAACAGCTCCCGCGAAACATCGTAAGAGCTATTGAGGAGTTCAGTGGCATTGGCTGCGCCGGCCAGGCTCAGCGACAACGCGATACCGCTCACGATTTTTTTCATCGCTTGTAATGTCATTTGGCACCCTGAAAAAGTTTGATGCGGATCTCACCCGCTGAGGCACCAGTTTATTTATAACTCAGTGAAAACCAGTAACGGTTTTATATATCGTTTGATGATTTCAAAGTCGAAAAAAGCATAAGACGACGGCACTGTTTATGCAGAAATCAGCAAAAGCCGATAGCGAGGAGGAACCCCGTGCCGTGCGCGGCGGCAAAGGTTTGGGAGGCTCAGCGGCCGCCTGACGGGCGGCGCGCTGAAGACGAGGGATTAACGCTGCCAGACAATCTTGCTGATTTTCCAGCTTTTCAGCGTATCGTCCGAGGGCATTAATCCCTCCGGTCCATGCCAGTCACCATGATAAACATAGGTCAGATGCTGACTGCCAGGCGCACGGCATGCCACGTCACGCGCATCGGTGCCGCTGGCTAAGGTGCAGTTGTCGAAGGCTTTGCTGAACTTATTACTGAAGACATCACCCACTTTGCTGCCATCGCTGCTGGCGATTGCGCTGTCCATGACCTCAATACGTTCAACCTGCGACTGCCCGTAAATCACCAGCTTAACGTTGCCATCATCCAGCGCCTGCCAGAAAGAGACCACCTGACCGTTCTGGCTGCGCATGCCCTGACGCAGATTATAGTCACCGTTCAGTCCGGCATTAATCGCGTCCTCTTTCATGGCGGTCGAGGCAGTTAACCCACCCACACCCTGTTCAGTCGCGGTCAGCGAGGAACCGAACCAGTTCCACGGCAGCGCCGAAGACCAGTGATACGTCAGCGGATTCCACCAGCTTGCCTGCTGGCTGCTGTCAGCGCCGGAACCCGAACTGGCACAGCCGCTCAGTACAACCGCGGCGATCAGTAGCGTGGAACGAACAGCTTTCATGAGAACTCCTGTAAATGCGATGCCGGAAAGGCGGAACTGATTGGAGTCGCAAAGCGACAAAAAGTTTAGTGAAGATGATGTTCGGGCAGAAAGCAGTCGCGGCAGCGGCGGCTGGATTGTAGCCAGATCAACGCCAGCAGGTCAAAGAGCGTCAGCAGCAATGGCAGCGGTGAGGTGAGCAGATCGCCCTGCACAAACTGCATTCCCTGCCAGAGCAGATTCACCAGCAGCGACAGCGCCAGCACGCTGCGCCAGTGCTGCCAGAGTCGCGGCAGGCGGGTGCGATACCCGGTCAGCAGCAGGCCCGCCAGCGCCGGTAAACCCAGCGCAAGACCGATCCAGAACGCCTGACGATCCGGATAGAACAGCGCCAGCAGATCGTTGCCCTGCTGCCGTGACGCACCGGCCATCACCAGCAGCAGCCAGGTCCGCGCCTGGAGTAACAGGATCAGCCAAAAAAGAAACGGCAGCCGCAGCTGCCCTCTGGCGTCATACTCGTCCGGCAGATAGCCCGGTGACGGCTTAGTATTCACGATCTTCGATCAGACGTTTACCAAACAGTAGCGCATCGACCGGCTCATAATCGAGCTTCTCATAGAACGCCACGACCTGATCATTCTCTTCGCGGATCATCAGATGCAGTTTCGGACAGCCGCGCGCGATAAGCTTCTTCTCCAGACGGTTCATCAGCGCATTCGCAAAGCCGCGTCCCTGATAGTCGGGATGCACGGCCAGATAGTAAGCCGCGCCGCGATGGCCATCATAGCCGCCCATCAGTGTGCCAACGACCACGCCGCCCACTTCAGCGACCAGAAAGAGATCGGGGTCGTGATTCATTTTGCGTTCGATATCCAGCTCAGGATCGTTCCATGGCCGTAACAAATCGCAACGTTCCCATAAGGTGATCACTTCTTCAAAATCTTCCTGGCGGAAGGCGCGGATTTCCATCTTCTTTACCTGCAAATAAGCACAATTTGCTGATTATCACGCATTCTCTGCCGCACGCAACCCTCCATGACGGGCGACAAATAAAAAAGCGCAAATTTACTGTTCGCGACCTGCAATACAAAGTAATGCCCTGAAATGGTTCTGTGATCGCAGGCAGCAGCCCCTTAGGCTATAACACCGGCAAGATTCCTGTTACCGGACCCGCACATGCACCTGCTTAAACGTTTGATTCATCGCCGTCAGTTACTGCTTTCCGGGCTGGCTCTGGCCATTTTATCGCCGCGCGCGGTTCAGGCTAAAGAGCAGTCTGCGCTTACTGGTGCCAATCGTCACTCGCGCCCTGCCCCGCCCACTAAGAACGGGAAACGTATCGTGATGATCGACCCCGGTCACGGCGGCATCGACTCTGGTGCCGTTGGCGAAGAGGGTTCCGAAGAGAAACACATCGTGCTGGAGATTGCCGGTAACGTGCAACGTCAGCTACAGAGCCATCCGCGCATAGAAGTGCGTCTGACCCGCGACAGCGACCACTTTATTCCGCTCTATCAGCGGGTGGAGATCGCCCACCAGCACGGCGCCGATCTCTTTATGTCGATTCATGCCGACGGTTTTACCAGTCCCGATGCCAACGGTGCCTCGGTGTTTGCGCTCTCTAATCGCGGTGCCAGCAGCTCGATGGCGCGTTATCTGTCACAGCGGGAGAACGATGCGGATAAGCTGGGTGGCGTGAAAGCGCAGCAGCAGGATCACTATCTGCAGCAGATCCTGTTCGATCTGGTGCAGACAGACACCATCAAAAACAGCCTGACGCTGGGCAAGCATGTACTGGATCAGATCCGTCCGGTTCATCATCTTCACAGCCAGCACACCGAGCAGGCGGCCTTCGCAGTACTCAAGTCACCGTCGATCCCCTCGGTGCTGGTCGAGACCTCCTTTATTACCAATCCGCGTGAAGAGCAATTGCTTGGCACCACCGCGTTTCGCCAGAAAATCGCCTCGGCTATTGCCAGCGGCATCGTCAATTACTTTGATGAGTTTGATCGCCGCAACGCCTGATGCATGTCGCCGGTTCAGGCCGTGCGACTCGCCGCACTCATGCAAGCGGCGCGGTTTTGCGTATAATCGCGTCAGACTTTGACAAACCATAAGCGAAAAAATGGCTGATATTTCCCGCGTAAAAGCGTTCCTGCTCGCATTGCAGGATGAGATTTGTAACCAGCTGGCGGCTGAAGATGGCGGCGCAGCGTTTGCCGAAGATAGCTGGCAGCGTCCTGGCGGCGGCGGCGGTCAGAGCCGCGTGCTGCGCAACGGCGCGGTGTTTGAGCAGGCGGGCGTCAACTTTTCGCACGTGCATGGCGATCAGATGCCGGCATCCGCCACTGCACACCGGCCGGAGCTGGCGGGTCGCAGCTTTGAAGCGATGGGCGTGTCGCTGGTGATCCACCCGAACAACCCTTATGTACCTACCAGCCACGCCAACGTGCGCTTTTTTATCGCGGAAAAACCGGGTGCCGATCCCGTCTGGTGGTTTGGTGGCGGATTTGACCTGACCCCTTTTTATGGCTTCGAAGAAGATGCGCTGCACTGGCACCAGACCGCCGCTGACCTCTGCCAGCCTTTTGGCGAGGATGTCTATCCGCGCTATAAAAAGTGGTGTGATGACTATTTCTATCTGAAGCATCGTGATGAGCAGCGCGGCATTGGCGGCCTGTTTTTTGACGATCTCAACACGCCCGACTTTGAGCAGAGCTTCAGCTTTATGCAGGCGGTAGGCCGCGGCTTTATGGATGCCTATCGGCCGATTGTGGCGCGCCGTAAAGATCACCCGTGGGGCGATCGTGAGCGTCAGTTCCAGCTCTACCGCCGTGGCCGCTATGTGGAGTTTAATCTGGTGTGGGACCGCGGCACGCTGTTTGGTCTGCAGACCGGCGGTCGCACTGAATCGATCCTGATGTCGATGCCCCCGCTGGTGCGCTGGGAATATGATTATCAGCCCGATGCCGACTCACCTGAAGCCGCCCTCTATCGCGATTTCCTGCCGGTGAAGAACTGGCTGAATCTGCCAGTCTGATCGTTTCTGCCGCTGCAGCGCGCGTCTCAACCCGCGCTGCGCTTACCTCTCGCCTGATCGGCCTCTTCTTTTTTACAGGGCACAGATTGCTACAGTGTGGCCTGCGTCATTCCTCCTGACTGCTATGCTTATGGGTGGAATATGGCGCACCCCACGGTTAACACCGCATGACGGCTCCTTCGCACCGCCTCGCAGCGCAACAATCAGAGAAACCGCATGTTCATCAGAAACTCTCTGTTGCAATGTTATGGGTTCGCGTTCCCGGTAGCAGAACATGCCACAGACCGGCTGCGAGGCCTGAGGTGCCCCCTGTTCGCTTTCATTTTTCTTTTCAAGGAGTTTAGAGATGAACCAGCTAGAAGCCCTAAAACAGTTCACCACCGTGGTGGCGGACAGTGGTGATATCGAATCGATTCGTAATTACCATCCGGAAGACGCCACCACCAACCCCTCACTCATTCTGAAAGCGTCCGGTCTCGAAGGGTATAAGCACCTGATGGATGACGCGATTGAGTACGCCAAAAAACAGGGCGGCAGCAAAGAGACGCAGATTATCAACGCCAGCGACAAAGTGGCGATCAACCTTGGTATGGAAATCCTGAAAAGCATACCGGGCCGTGTTTCGACCGAAGTGGATGCGCGCCTCTCCTTCGATCGTGGCATGTGTGTGACCAAAGCAGAAAAACTGATTCGGATGTATGAAGAGCACGGTATCGATCGCTCACGCGTACTGATTAAGCTGGCCTCAACCTGGGAAGGCATCCGCGCAGCGGAAGAGCTGGAGAAAAACGGCATCCAGTGCAACCTGACACTGCTCTTCTCCTTTGCTCAGGCGCGTGCCTGTGCCGAAGCGGGCGTGTTCCTGATCTCCCCGTTCGTTGGCCGCATCTACGACTGGTATAACTCGCGCAAACCCATGGACCCCTATGTGGCGGATGAAGATCCGGGCGTGAAATCCGTGCGTCGCATCTACGATTACTACAAGAAGCACCGTTACAGCACCATCATCATGGGCGCCAGCTTCCGTAAAGTGGAGCAGATTATCGCGCTGGCAGGCTGCGACCGCCTGACCCTGTCACCTAACCTGCTGGAAGAGTTGCAGAACAGTGATGCGCCGCTTGAGCGCAAACTGGAGCCTTCAACTGAAGGTTTCCACCAGCCGTCGCCGCTCTCCGAGGCGGAGTTCCGTTGGGAACATAATCAGGATCCAATGGCAGTTGAAAAACTCTCTGACGGCATCCGCCAGTTCGCGGTTGACCAGCAGAAGCTGGAAGATGTGCTCGCCGCACGCCTGTAGTCTTTATTTTAGTCGGGCGGGACTTTCCCGCCCTGATGCATAACAAGGGAGAACTTTATGTCCTCACGCAGAGAGTTGGCAAACGCGATTCGTGCACTGAGCATGGATGCGGTACAGAAGGCAAATTCAGGCCACCCCGGAGCGCCAATGGGAATGGCCGATATCGCCGAAGTGTTGTGGCGCGACTTCCTCCAGCATAATCCGACCAATCCCGCCTGGCTTGATCGCGACCGCTTTATCCTCTCCAACGGCCACGGCTCGATGCTGCTTTATAGCCTGCTGCACCTGAGCGGTTATGACCTGCCGATTGAAGAGCTGAAAAATTTCCGTCAGCTGCACTCTAAAACGCCAGGTCACCCGGAAATCGGCTATACCCCAGGCGTTGAAACCACCACTGGCCCGCTGGGTCAGGGACTGGCTAACGCCGTGGGCTTAGCCATTGCAGAACGCACGCTGGCCGCGCAGTTTAACCGTCCGGATCATGAGATTGTCGATCACCACACCTATGTGTTTATGGGCGATGGCTGTCTGATGGAAGGCATCTCGCACGAAGTCTGTTCACTGGCGGGGACCCTGGGTCTCGGCAAACTGATCGGCTTCTATGACCATAACGGTATCTCGATCGATGGCGAGACCGAAGGCTGGTTTACTGACGACACCCATAAACGCTTTGAGTCCTACAACTGGCATGTGATTGGCGACATTGACGGCCATGACGCTGATGCCATTCGTGAGGCGATCAAAGAGGCGCAGAGCGTCACCGATAAGCCTTCACTGATTATCTGCCGCACCATTATCGGTTTCGGTTCGCCGAACAAAGCCGGTAAAGAGGAGTCGCACGGCGCGGCGCTGGGTGAGGCAGAAGTTGCCCTGACCCGCAAACAGCTCGGCTGGAACTATCCGGCGTTTGAGATCCCGGCTGAAATCTACCAGCAGTGGGATGCCAAAGCGGCGGGTGCTGAACGTGAAAAAGCCTGGGATGCAAAATTTGCGGCTTACAAAGAAGCCCATCCAGAGCTGGCGAAAGAGTATGAGCGCCGGATGAATGGCGAAATGCCCGCCAACTGGGAAACCGAAGCGACCCGTTTCATTCAGGAGTTGCAGGCTAACCCGCAGAAAATCGCCAGCCGTAAAGCGTCACAAAACTCGCTGGAAGCCTATGGCAAAATGCTGCCGGAGTTCCTCGGCGGTTCTGCTGACCTGGCACCGAGTAACCTCACCATCTGGTCTGGTTCTAAATCGATCAAAGAGGATCCGGCCGGTAACTACATTCACTACGGCGTGCGTGAATTTGGTATGACGGCGATTGGTAACGGTATCGCGCACCATGGCGGTTTCGTTCCCTACACCGCAACCTTCCTGATGTTTGTCGAATATGCGCGTAACGCCGCGCGTATGGCTGCGCTGATGAAGGCACGACAGATTCTGGTCTACACCCATGACTCCATCGGTCTGGGCGAAGATGGCCCGACGCACCAGCCGGTAGAGCAGATCGCCAGCCTGCGTCTGACGCCAAATATGAGCGTATGGCGTCCGTGCGATCAGGTCGAAACGGCCGTAGCGTGGAAAGCCGCCGTCGAACGCCATCACGGCCCGACAGCACTGATCCTTTCGCGTCAGAATCTGCTGCAGCCGGAACGTACCCCGGAGCAGATCGAAAACATCAAACGCGGCGGCTACGTGCTGAAGGATTGCGACGGAACACCAGAAGTGATTCTGATCGCGACCGGTTCAGAGATTGAGATCACCCTGGGTGCAGCGGATAAGCTCACTTCAGGCGGTCACAAGGTGCGGGTGGTTTCACTACCTTCTACTGACCTGTTTGATGCGCAGGATGCCGCTTACCGCGAATCCGTACTGCCGAGCGGCGTGAAAGCGCGTGTGGCGGTAGAAGCGGGTATTGCTGACTACTGGTTCAAGTATGTCGGTCTGGACGGTGCGATTGTCGGTATGACCACCTTTGGTGAATCCGCCCCGGCCAGTCAGCTGTTCCCGGAGTTTGGCTTCACGGTTGAGAATATCGTCAGCCACGCTGAAGCATTACTCAAGCCAGTTTAATGCTTATGCCCTTCCCGGCTCACCGGGAAGGGCCATTTCCACTTATAGCCTGATACATAAAAAAAACTCCATTCCCCTCTTCCCGCCCTGCGCAAACTCATTACTATAGAGCCGTCATACTTAATGCTGCCTGTGCGCTGACTGTCCGTCTGTTCCTGCTGTTGTTCTGCCGGGATAACGCGGTTCTGTCCTGATGCATCCCGATGAGTGAAGGCAGATTTCCTCCGATTTTATAGCGAAGCCACTTCCGTTGAACATGCGCACACCCTATTTACTGGCCCTGATGGTTTCACTGCTTCCATTAAAAAGCATGGCGCAGGTCGCGCCCGATCCGCTGCTGGCCTCTCAGATTGTTGATCGCTATGCGGAACATATCTTTTACGGCAGCGGTGCAACCGGCATGGCACTGGTGGCGATTGATGGCAATCAGCGGGTGTTCGCCAGCTTTGGTGAAACCCGTCCCGGCAACAATATCCGTCCGCAGAAAGATTCGCTGATTCGCATCGCCTCGCTGAGTAAGCTGATGACCAGTGAAGTGATGGTGAAGCTGGCTGAGCGCGGACAGATCCGCCTCGACGATCCCCTGAGTAAATATGCGCCGCCGGGTTCACGCGTGCCCACCTACAATGGTCAGCCCATTCGCCTGATCAATCTCTCGACCCACACCAGCGGACTGCCTCGCGAACAGCCAGGCGGCAAAGCGCAGCGTCCGGTATTTGTCTGGCCGACCCGTGGTGAACGCTGGGCGTGGCTGTCGCGCGCTAACCTCAAAGCGGCACCGGGCAGCAGTGCCGCCTACTCTAACCTGGGCTACGATCTGCTGGGTGATGCACTGTCGCGCGCCACCGGCAAACCCTATCCGGCGCTGTTTCAGCAGCTGATTACCCGCCCGCTCGGCATGAAGGACACGACGTTTACGCCGTCGCCTGAGCAGTGCGGACGCCTGATGGTGGCGGAAAAAGGGGCCAGTCCGTGCAATAACACCCTGGCGGCGATTGGCAGCGGCGGCGTTTACTCCACGCCGGATGATATGGGCCGCTGGATGCAGCAGTTCCTTAACTCTTCGGTTAACCACCGCACGCCGCAGATCGATCGACTACAGACGCTAATCTATCGTCGCGATCAGCTGAGCAAAGTAGAAGGCATGGATGTGCCGGGTAAAGCGGATGCGCTGGGGATGGGCTGGGTCTTTATGGGGCCAAAAAAATGGTCGCCCTGGCATTATTCAGAAAACCGGCGGCGGCGGCGGTTTCATCACCTATATGGCGATGGTGCCGCAGCATAACGTTGGGGTATTTGTGGTGGTGACTCGCTCACCGCTGACCCGCTTTACGCCAATGAGCGACGGCGTGAATAATATGCTGGCCGAACTGGTCGGTAATCAGCTTGGCTCACCGATGATGGTGCAGGCGATTCGTTAACGCTGCTGTACGCCACCGTCAGACTGGCTGACCCACAGGGTTGGCCAGTCATCACTGCTGTGCCAGGCGTCACAGGTCGACTCTTCCGCATACTCCGCTAACACAAAACGGGTGCCATCAAACTGCCAGCGAGTGGCACTGCCGCAGTCACCCAACCCACGTCCTTTACCAAAGGTGTAGAGCTGGCCGCTGGCCGCATCATATTCGGCGTTGATCAGCTCAAGCTGCCGATCACTGGCACCTGGTGGGGTAAACGGCAGAGTTAAGGTGATGCCGCGCGCGACATACGGCTGGCTGCGCGTCACTTCAAACGCCAGATCGATCACGTTATAAGCTCCCATTTCACAACTCACCAGCAGCAGCGCGCGCTGATCGGTGAGTGGCGCCACGCTGACTTCACGACGCAGCGGATCGAGTGAGCAGGAGTCGGTATTGACCCGCCAGGTGCCGTAATCAATTAATCCGCTGGTCTCGTCGCGTGTTAATGCCGCGGGTGGCTCGATAGCAGGCGGCAGTGGCGGCAGCGCAGGCGGCGGCGGAACATCCCAGCTGGCGCGATCGCCACGTTTGACCCATGCGCTCATGCTGTTGACCCGCCCCTGGGTGTCATCCATCAGCAACAGCGCGGCCTTCATGCCGCGCAGGGAGATCAGCGCATTGGGATCGAAAGTGAGCTGAAGGGTTTTCGCCTCCATCACCAGATCAAGAAACTCATCAATTGCGATGGCATTGCTGGTGGCGAGATGATGCGGTTCAACCGTCCAGTGTTTGAGGTCGGGTTTCAGACGGCGCTGATCCAGTAGCAGGTTATCCTGAAGCGAACCGCCCGGCAGCGCGCCACTGTAGGCACTGCCGTAGTCGATTCGCAGCAAGGGGCGATCGTTGACGCCCGCATGCCGCGAAATCGTCATCACTAACCCTTTGTCGCCCGGAATATTGCGCGCCACGCAAAAGGCTTCATTGTTGCAGGTGATTTGCCAGTCGTTGAATGACTTTTGCAACGGTTCCGCCTGAACACAGGCAACCCACAGAGACGGCAACAGCCACAGCGATTTCATCCAATACGACATTAAGAAAATCGATCCCCGAATACCCAGAGTGGAGAGGATAGCGCATCAACGGGCCTGCCAGGGTTCCCATTCTGTGAACCTGTGCAAAAAGCGCAGTTAACTGCTTAAAAAGCGTGCATGAAAAGTGGATTATGCTTCACTTTCCACACTCAACGCCGTCACGCTGCAACAGGCTAACTGCATGATTTTTTATGGTATCAGCCAGCCAGCAATCTGCGCATGCTGCAACAGCATGACGGTTTTGCCGTCGCGAATGCGGCCATCGGCGACCATTGCCAGTGCATCAGGGAAAGGCAGTTCCAGCACGTCGATCGACTCATCTTCAACGCCGCCGCCCGCATTGTCGCGCAGCGATTCATTATATTCCGCTGCGAAAAAGTGGATCAATTCAGTGACGCCGCCCGGCGACATATAGCAGGCATAGAGTTTCTCCACCTCGCCCACCGCATAACCGGTCTCTTCAATCGCCTCTTTGCGAATGCAATCTTCCGGAGAGTCGTCGTCCAGCAAGCCGGCACAGGCTTCAATTAACATGCCGCCCTCGTTACCGTTGACGTAAGTGGCGATACGGAACTGGCGCGTCAGGACCACGCTGTTCTTTTCGCGGTTATAGAGCAGGATGGTCGCCCCGTTTCCACGATCGTAGACTTCACGTTTATGGCGGATAACCTCGCCACGGCCATCGGTGATCTCATAGGTGTAGTTACGCAGCACAAACCAGTTTTCGGACAGGAGCTTATCTTTGATGATGTTGATCTTAAACGACATGAGGACTCCGCTACCGCATAAAGGGAGCCTTTCATCATAGGGGCAAGCTTGCGGGAAAACTATCTTAATTCTCGCGGTGAATGAGGCGGTTTACGCCAAAAAAAAGCCAGCCCGAAGGCTGGCCTGATTGCTGCAGCGCTTATCAGCGCGAGGTGTCGTCAGCCAGTCGGGTCGGCTGAGGCTCCTCTTCGTGATGATCCTGTTCGGTCTCAGCTATGGCGTGAACACGCTTACGCACGCCAAACCATCCCAGCACCAGCAATACCGCGATCAGCGGAATGGAGGCGATGGTGTAAGTCCCGTTCGGGTAGTCAAACGCCATCAGCACCAGCACGCTGAACAGGAACAGCAGCGTCAGCCATGAGGTAAACGGCGCGCCTGGCAGCTTGAAGCTGACATCATCCGCCTTGCCCTCTTTAATCGCTTTGCGCAGACGCAGCTGACAAACCACGATAAAGGCCCAGGAGGAGATAATCCCCAGCGAGGCGACGTTCAGGACGATCTCAAACACCTGAGAAGGCACATAGTAGTTAAGCACCACACCAATCACATAGACGGCGATGGTCACCAGAATACCGGCATAAGGCACCTGCTGACCGTTCATCTTAGACATGAATTTCGGTGCAGAGCCACCCATCGACATGGAACGCAGAATACGCCCGGTTGAGTAGAGGCCCGAGTTCAGGCTGGAGAGCGCGGCACTCAGCACCACGATATTCATGATGCTGCCAACGTAAGGCACGCCCAGCTTCGAGAAGAAGGTAACAAACGGACTCTGACCCGCCTGATAGGCGTTCCACGGCAGCAGCAGCACCAGCAGGACCACGGAGCCAACGTAGAACAGACCGATACGCCAGATCACGCTATTGATCGCTTTCGGCAGCATGGTTTTCGGGTCTTTACATTCGCCGGCCGCCGTACCTACCAGTTCGATAGAGGCAAAGGCGAACACCACCCCCTGAATCAGCACCAGCGCAGGCAGTAAGCCGTGTGGGAACATGCCACCGTTATCGGTGATCAGATGGAAGCCGGTACTGTTGCCATCCAGCGGTTTGCCGGTGCCAAGGAATACCACGCCCACCACCAGGAAGATCACAATCGCCAGCACTTTCACCAGCGCGAACCAGAACTCCATCTCGGCAAACCACTTTACGCCGATCATGTTCATGGTGCCGACAATCGCCAGCGCGCCCAGGGCGAACACCCACTGTGGCACATCACCAAATGCGCCCCAGTAGTGCATGTAGAGCGCGACGGCGGTGATATCGACGATGCCGGTCATTGCCCAGTTGACGAAGTACATCCAGCCCGCCACGTAGGAGGCTTTCTCACCCAGGAATTCACGGGCGTAGGAGACGAAGCTGCCGCTGCTGGGACGGTGTAACACCAGTTCGCCCAGTGCACGCAGAATAAAGAAGGAGAAGATGCCACACACCAGATAGATGATGGCTAAGGCGGGGCCAGCAGCCTGCAAACGGCCACCTGCGCCCAGGAACAAACCGGTACCGATGGCACCGCCGATCGCAATCATCTGTACGTGACGGTTACCCATCGCCTTCTGGTAGCCGGCGTCATGAGAGTTGAGCCAGCGTCGTTTCGCAGCGCGCATCTCGCCTGGGGTTTTGTTTTTAGATTTCATAGCATTCCTGTTTGTCCTGACTATCAGTCGTCGCCCCCATTTCAGGCGTAATGCCCTGTGAAATGGGGTATTTTCCTCTGTGCGTTTGCCTGTGAGTGAGTGCCAGGCAGCGCGGGAATTTACGGCGATGAATCCTACCCGTTCTGCAAGAACGAAGCAAAATATACCGGGCAGATGCACAGGCTGATTTGTAAGAATCCATCCTGATGCACAAAAACAAAAAAACCGGCCATTTTCAGGCCGGTAAAAGCTACAGGGATGGAAACAGGAGGGTTGGGTTAGCGATAAATCTCTGCGGTGCCGCTCCACAGGCTGGAATCGCCTGGGTTATCGACACCGATAACGCGGTAATGGCTGGCGCCCATCTCTTCCGCTTTTTGCGACAGCTGGCGATTCGCATCGTCCAGCGAGCCGCGAACGCCGGAGACCGAAACGCTACCGATGCTCTGCATACTCTGCGCCTGCGACTGATCGACCGGCGCGGCGGCGAAAGTGGCAAATGAGGCGGTAGCCAGTAATGCGCCCGCCAGGACAGCATTCAGCTTTTTCATTGGATGCTCCTTAATCTGTGATCGGGGTTGAGTTGATGACTGGATGAATTATTAGCGCTGCAATGAAAAGCAACATCGGGACGATGTAAACCTGTTCCTTTTTTTAAGCGTTGAACAGCAGCACGTCCTGGGAACTGTCAGTTGCGGTCATTTTATGTGCGATGTGTAACGTCCTGTGCGATAAACAGGGAATGGATCATTTGCGTTACGTTAATGCGCTCTTATAATTCCCGCACTCTCAACAGGGCCATTCATGTGATTGTTAAACGTTCCGTAACTCAAAGCATCGCTCAGGCGCTCAGCGCCATTGTCCTGCTGTCGCTGCTCACCACCGGTCTGGCATTAGTCACGCTCCTGAGCAGCCAGCGCGACGCGGAGGCGATCAACCTGGCGGGTTCACTGCGCATGCAGAGCTATCGCATGGCCTGGGATGCCAGCCGTCAGCCGCAAAATCTGGCTCATCATCTGGCGCGCTATCAGCAAACGCTGGATGCCCCGGTGCTGCAGAAACTTGATCGGCCCTGGGTACCCCGTGAAGTAAGTGTTCGCTATCAACGGCTGCGTGCCGCCTGGCCCTCGCTGCAGCAACAGTTGCAACAGGGCGATACCGTGGCTTATCAGCAGCAGGTGCCGATCTACGTCGGTGAAATCGATCGCTTTGTGCTGGGTCTGCAACGCTATACCGAGTTGAAAATGCATCTGGTGGCCGCCAGCAGCCTGGTGGGGGTCATTGCGATTGTGGCGCTGGCACTGATGACGATTCGCTTTACCCGACTGCAGGTGGTGCGCCCGCTTAATGCGCTGGTTACCGCCAGTCGCTACGTAGAGAGCGGCAACTTTGCTTTTCCGCCGCTGCACGTTGAGCAGCAGAATGAACTGCGGGTGCTGTCGCATGCCTTCAGCGGCATGGCGGCACGGCTGCATTCGCACTACCAGCTGCTGGAAAGCACGGTGCGCGCCAAAACAGAAGATTTAACCCAGGCTAATCGCACGCTGTCGCTACTCTATGACAGCTCACAAATGCTGACCGCCAGCCCGCTGCATCCGGCACTGTTTGAAGCCGTGTTAACCAATGTACTGACGCGCGAGAAACTAACGGCGATCCGGCTCGACAGTGACCAGTTTCAGTTTCGTGCCGGTGATGATCAGGCAGCCGGTCAGTGGCAACGTCTGCCGTTACAGCAGGACGAGCAGCAGATTGGCGAGCTGCGCTGGCAGACAGCTGGTGCCTCGCCTCCGGATGAACTGATGCGCAGCCTGGCGGCGATGCTGGGACGGGCTATCTGGATCTGGCAGGCACAGCAGCAGTATCAGCAGATGCTGCTGATTGAAGAGCGCACGACCATTGCCCGGGAATTACATGACTCGCTGGCGCAGTCGCTCTCGTTTTTACGCATTCAGCTGACCCTGCTGCGCCGCGCCGTTGATAAAGACGATAGCGCCGCCCATACCATTATCGCGGACTTCGATCAGGCGCTGGCCGAGGCCTATCGTCAGCTGCGTGAGCTGCTGACCACCTTCCGTCTGACCATTGAGCAGGCGGATCTGGTGGCGGCCATGCAGGCGATGATCGCCTCGCTGCAGGAGAAGAGTAGCGCAGAGATACACTTTAACTATCAGACCGGCCTGCAGAGTCTGGAAGCACAACAGCAGGTGCATGTGTTGCAGATCGTCCGTGAGGCGCTGCTGAATGCGATTCGTCACGCCAGTGCGCAGGTTATCCGGGTGGATTATCAGCACAGTGAAAAAGGTGAGCACTTACTGACGATTACGGATGATGGCGTGGGGATGAACAGCACTGACGAACCGCCGGGCCATTATGGCCTGACTATTATGGCGGAGCGCGCTCAGCGCCTGAGCGGCCATCTGACCCTCCACGCACAGCCACGGGGTACCAGGGTGGAGTTGCGCTTTCCACCGCAACCGGCGCGCCCGCTGGAATAGCAGGCCAGACCTAATCTTAATTCATTAAAATAATCTATCGGTTTGCGACCGCGGGCTATTCGATACAGAACAGGGTGTTGTCCCTGAACAATACCGTCTGATCTGCCGCAGTCTGAAACCTATGAAACGGAGAAAATATGCAACAGCCCGCATTAACATTGATGATTGTGGATGACCACCCGCTGATGCGCCGCGGTGTCCGTCAGCTGCTGGCGCTGGATCCCCGGCTGGAGGTGATCGCCGAAGCCAGCAACGGCACTGAAGCGCTGGCGGAGGCCCGCCATCAGGAACCGGACATCATTCTGCTCGACCTGAATATGAAAGGCATGTCCGGACTGGATACGCTGAAGGCGCTGCGCCATGAAGGGATCAGTTCGCGCATTCTGGTGCTGACCGTTTCTGACGCCCGCAGCGATATTTTTGCCATGGTGGATGCCGGTGCTGACGGCTATCTGCTCAAGGACAGCGAGCCGGAGGTCCTGCTGGCGCATATCCTGCAGGCATCGCGGGGCGAAAAGGTCTTCAGCGAGGGCGTCACCCGCTATCTGGCTAATCGCCAGCACAGTGCCGATCCTCTGCGTCAGCTCACCGAGCGCGAACGGGATGTGCTGCAGGAGGTGGCGCGTGGCCTGTCGAATAAAGAGGTTGCCGCTATTCTGCATATCTCTGAAGAGACGGTAAAAGTGCACATTCGTAACCTGTTGCGGAAACTGGATGTCCGCTCACGCGTCGCCGCCACGGTGATGTGGCTTGAAAGCCGCAAATAGCCAACGAATTTACATTTTCTCCTCAATTTCTCCACGATTTCCCCCCGCTGCCGCACGTAGAGTAAACGGCGGCGGAGAAACGTGGCAAAGACCCGCCGAGTTTCCTGCCAGAGCGCCCGTTGCTGGTGGGCCTGACCAACGATAAAAGTAGTGAGGAGTGTCGATTTAATGTCGAATTTCTTTATCGACCGCCCTATCTTTGCCTGGGTTCTGGCGATTCTGCTGTGCCTGTGTGGCACGCTTTCGATTATTTCGCTGCCTATTGAACAGTACCCCGATCTGGCACCGCCCAACGTGCGCATCACCGCTAACTATCCGGGCGCATCCGCCCAGACGCTGGAAAACACCGTTACCCAGGTGATCGAGCAGAACATGACCGGCATCGATAATCTGATGTACATGTCCTCTAACAGCAGCAACACCGGCCAGGCACAGATCACCCTCACCTTTACCGCCGGGACCAATCCCGATGAAGCCCGTCAGCAGGTACAGAATCAGCTGCAATCCGCACTGCGCAAATTGCCACAGGCAGTGCAGTCGCAGGGTGTGACCGTCAATAAAACCGGTGACAGTAATATTCTGATGGTGGCATTCGTTTCAACCGACGGCAGCATGGATAAGCAGGATATTTCAGACTATGTCGCCAGTAATATTCAGGATCCGCTAAGCCGTATTGATGGCGTCGGCCAGGTTGACGCTTACGGCTCGCAATATGCGATGCGTATCTGGCTCGATCCCAATAAACTGATCGCCTATTCGCTGACCACGGAAGATGTGGTCAGTGCGATCCAGTCGCAGAACACCCAGGTTGCCGTGGGTCAGGTGGGTGGCCTGCCGTCGGTAGAGAAACAGGCGCTTAACGCTACGGTCAACGCCCAGTCGATGCTGCAGACCCCTGAGCAGTTCCGGGCGATTACCCTGAAGAACAATCCCGATGGTTCGGTGGTGACGCTGGGCGATGTCGCCAGCGTGGCGCTGGGCGCTGAGAAGTATGATTATCTGAGTCGTTACAATGGCCAGCCCGCGTCAGGCCTGGGGGTGAAGCTGGCATCCGGTGCCAACGAGATGAACACCGATAAGCTGGTGCGGGCGCGCATTGAGGAGCTGTCCCACTACTTCCCGCACGGTCTGGAAGCAAAAATCGCCTATGAAACCTCCCCTTTCGTTAAAGCGTCAATCACCGATGTGGTGAAGACGCTGCTGGAGGCGATTGTGCTGGTATTTGGCGTGATGTACCTGTTTATGCAGAACTTCCGCGCCACCTTAATTCCTACTATTGCAGTGCCGGTGGTACTGTTCGGCACCTTCAGCGTGCTCTATGCCTGCGGGTTCAGCATCAATACCCTGACCATGTTTGCCATGGTGCTGGCAATCGGGCTGCTGGTGGATGATGCCATCGTGGTGGTGGAAAACGTTGAACGTATCATGCATGAAGAGGGACTCTCGCCGCGTGCCGCCACCCGAAAATCGATGGGCCAGATTCAGGGCGCGCTGGTGGGTATCGCGCTGGTGCTCTCTGCGGTGTTTGTGCCGATGGCGTTTTTCGGCGGCACCGTCGGCGCCATCTACCGTCAGTTCTCAATTACCATTGTGTCGGCGATGGTGCTGTCGGTGCTGGTGGCGATGATCCTGACACCGGCGCTCTGTGCCACGCTGCTCAAACCCGTTTCACAGGGCGAGCAGCCTGAGCGTCGCGGCTTCTTCGGCTGGTTCAATCGTCACTTTAATCGCAATGCTGACCGCTACGAGCGCGGGGTCGCGGGTATCCTGCGCAAGGGCGGTCGCTGGCTGCTGCTCTATCTCGGCATCATCGGCCTGATGGCCTTTCTGTTTCTGCGTCTGCCGACGTCGTTTCTGCCGCTGGAAGATCGCGGCGTATTCCTGACGCAGGTTCAGCTTCCGGCAGGCGCGACGCTTGAGCAAACTGCCAGCGTCGTCGCCAAAGTTGAAAACTATTATCTCACCGAGGAGAAAGCCAATGTGCTGTCGGTCTTCTCCACCATCGGCGCAGGTCCGGGCGGCAATGGACAAAACGTGGCGCGTCTGTTTGTGCGGCTTAAAGACTGGGAAGCGCGGCCCGGTGCCGATCGCACCTCGTTCGCGATTATCGAGCGCGCGACGAAGGCATTTCAGAAGATCAAAGAGGGCCGGGTGATTGCCAGCAGCCCGCCAGCCATCACCGGCATGGGCAGCAGCTCCGGCTTTGACCTGCAACTGCAGGATCACGCGGGCGTCGGTCATACCCAACTGATGGCGATGCGTGACAAACTGCTGGAGATGGCGGGCAATGACAACGCGCTGTCGCGGGTACGGCACAATGGACTGGATGACAGCCCGCAGCTGCAGATCGATGTTGATGCACGTAAAGCGCAGGCGCTGGGCGTGTCGCTGGATACCATCAACGACACCCTGACCACCGCGTGGGGCTCCAGCTACGTGAATGACTTCCTGGATCGTGGCCGGGTGAAGAAGGTCTATGTGCAGGCTGCCGCTGAATTCCGCATGCTGCCAGACGACATCAACAAATGGTACGTGCGCAATAGCAGCGGCAAAATGGTGCCCTTCTCCGCGTTTGCCACCAGCCGCTGGGAGACCGGTTCCCCACGTCTTGAACGCTACAACGGCTATTCATCGCTGGAGATTGTCGGCGAAGCGGCCAGTGGCGTCAGCAGTGGCACGGCGATGGATGAGATGGAAAAACTGGTTAATGCCCTGCCCCTGGGCGTCGGGTTCCAGTGGACCGGTGCCTCTTATCAGGAGCGGCTCTCCGGTTCGCAGGCGCCGGCACTTTATGCGATTTCGCTGCTGGTGGTCTTTCTCTGCCTTGCCGCGCTGTATGAAAGCTGGTCGATCCCGTTCTCGGTGATGCTGGTAGTGCCGCTGGGCGTGGTCGGGGCGCTAATCGCCACCTGGATGCGTGGGCTGGAAAATGACGTCTATTTCCAGGTTGGCCTGCTGACGGTAGTGGGGTTATCCGCCAAAAACGCCATCCTGATTGTAGAATTTGCTAATGAGATCAACAGCCGTGGACGCGAGCTGGTGGAATCTACGCTGGAGGCATCGCGTCAGCGCCTGCGGCCGATTCTGATGACCTCGCTGGCCTTTATCTTTGGTGTACTGCCCATGGCGATCAGCAGCGGAGCGGGCTCCGGCAGCCAGCATGCCGTGGGAACCGGTGTGATGGGCGGAATGATCTCTGCCACACTGCTGGCGATCTTTTTTGTGCCGCTGTTCTTTGTGCTGGTACGCCGCCGCTTCCCGCTCAAAGAGAAGCCGCTCGACTAAGTAGAGGCGCAAATAAAAAGCGGTCACTGATATCAGTGGCCGCCTTATTTCTGTGTGTGGTAAGAATTCCAGCAAGCGGGATTAACCTGCTTTTTTCTTCGCGCGTTACTTGTTGCGTAACATCGCTTCGATAAATTCTTTCCAGGTTCCCATTTCGGTGTCAATCATAATGCCCTCTCTTATTGTGCTGGCAATGTTACGCTCTTTTTTTATACAGGTGAATACGTTTACACCTGTTATATCTATCGGCATACGCCATAAAAACATGAATGTTGCTGGTTTTGCAAGCTGACGCACACTTCAGCAACTCCTTAACCCCGTTGAAAATAATTTATTTTAAACCCAGCGGTAGACTATTTTATCAACATGGCGAAATTCCTAAGCTCTTATTGATAAGCAGGGTAATGGTTAGCTGCGAAATTGATAGCGTTTACCCGATGCCGGACGATGACCTTGCTGCCGTGCTCTGTGGCCCGATTCCCGCGCCTGTGCAGATGCCGCAACGGATCACACTATGGTAAACTCGCACTTTGGCTGCTTTTTTCAGCTTTCACTTCTCACAGGACAATAAGGATCGGGCAATGAGCACGCAGTGGGTGATGTTCGGGATTAAAAATTGCGACACCATAAAAAAAGCCCGGCGCTTTTTAACAGACGCAGGCGTTGACTATCACTTCCACGACTACCGTGCGGATGGCCTGAACGATGTCCTGCTGCAGGAGTTTATCGATGCACTGGGTTATCAGGCTCTGCTTAACACCCGGGGCACCACCTGGCGTAAAATGCCTGAGAGTGATCGCGACGCGGTTACCGATGCCAGCAGCGCCAAAGCGCTGATGCTGGCGCATCCCGCCATGATTAAGCGTCCGCTGTTGCGCGCCCCGGATGGCTCCCTGCTCGCCGGTTTCAGCGAAGCCACCTATCAGAATGCTATCCAGGAGAAGTCATAATATGTTTTGCCCGGTCATTGAGCTGACGCAGCAGCTTATTCGTCGCCCCTCTCTCAGCCCCGATGATGCCGGATGTCAGGCTCTGCTGATCGCCCGTCTTGAAGCCATTGGCTTTAAGATTGAAACGATGAACATCGACGACACCCTGAATTTCTGGGCCACCCGTGGCGAAGGTGAAACGCTGGCGTTTGCCGGTCACACCGATGTGGTGCCGCCTGGCGATGCCAGCCGCTGGATTAATCCGCCGTTTGAACCCACCATCCGCGACGGCATGCTGTTCGGTCGCGGCGCGGCCGACATGAAAGGATCGCTGGCGGCAATGGTGGTGGCTGCCGAACGTTTTGTTGCAGTGCGTCCCAATCACCGAGGGCGACTCGCCTTTATGATTACCTCTGATGAAGAGGCCAGCGGGGCCAACGGCACGGTTAAAGTGGTTGAGCGGCTGATGGCGCGCCGCGAACGGCTCGACTATTGCCTGGTCGGCGAGCCCTCCAGCACGGAAGTGGTAGGTGATGTGGTGAAAAATGGCCGTCGCGGCTCAATCACCGCTAACCTGATGGTGCATGGCGTGCAGGGCCACGTCGCCTATCCGCATCTGGCGGATAACCCGGTTCACCGGGCGATGCCCGCGCTGAACGAGCTGGTCGCGACCGAGTGGGATCAGGGGAATGAGTTCTTTCCGGCGACCAGCATGCAGATTGCCAACGTCCAGGCGGGCACCGGCAGTAACAATGTGATCCCCGGCGAGCTGTTTGTGCAGTTTAACTTCCGCTTCAGCACCGAACTCACCGATGAGATGATTCGTCAGCGGGTCGCAGAGCTGCTGGATCGTCACCAGTTGCGTTACACCATTGAGTGGAAACTCTCTGGCCAGCCCTTCCTGACCACGCGCGGTAAGCTGGTTGATGCCGTCGTGAAAGCTGTAGCGCACTATAATGAAATTAAGCCGCAGCTGCTGACCACGGGCGGAACCTCCGATGGCCGCTTTATTGCCCGGATGGGTGCACAGGTGGTGGAACTGGGGCCAGTGAATGCCACCATTCATAAAATCAATGAGTGTGTGAAAGCCTCCGACCTGCAGATGCTGAGCCGGATGTACCAACGCATCATGGAACAACTGATCGCCTGACGGCGGTTCTAAGGAGCAGCAAATGGAATTTATTAAAGATTACTGGTGGATCCTGGTGATCCTGCTGATGGTTGGCGTGCTGATGAACGTTTATAAAGATCTGAAACGCATCGATCATAAAAAATTTATGGATAACAAACCTGACCTGCCGCCGCATCGTGATTTCAACGATAAATGGGATGACGACGACAACTGGCCGAAGAAGAAGTAAACGAAAAAGCCCCTGCTATGCAGGGGCTTTTTTTACATCATCACGATAACATCATCGTCACCCGGTTTTGCGCCGCTTAACGCCTCATCAAAGTAGCGTTTTGGCACCGTATAACGCAGATGATTCAGCGCCAGCTCCATGCTGCGGTGATCGATGGCGTGCTCCAGATCGTCAACGATATCCAGGGTAACGTCGCCACCGCAGGCGGTCAGCCGATGCTCCGCCTGCTGCGCATGGTGCAGCGGGACCTGCTCATCATAATCACCGTGGATCAGGTGGATGGTGGTGCGGGTACTGGCCTTCTCCGGCAGGGTAATAAACCGGCCATTAAACACCACCGCGCGGCCCGCCAGATCCGGATGCGCCTTAACCCCTTCCAGCACCATACTGCCGCCCTGCGAAAAGCCGATTAACGCTGTCGCTTCCGGCCGCACACCGCTCTTTTTTTGCCAGTGACGCACAGACCCAACAAACTGCGGCATGGCCGCATCAACCCGCTGCTGGACGGTCTGATCGTGCAGGTCGGTTTCGCCGAACCACTGACGACTCGCACCAGGCGAGCCGACGGACACCACCAGCGCGTCGGGAAACGTTCGGGCAAACCAGTTGCCAATCTCGCCCATTGAATCCGGGTTATCGCCAACGCCATGGTAGAGCAGAAACAGCTGTGCTGTGGTAGCAGGCTGTTGAACGATTACATATTTCAGTGTCATGTTGACCTCCTGTGTTCACTCTACGCCGCCTGGCATAAAATCATATGAGGATAATTTGAACCAGCTGGTCGAATTATTTCAACGGCAGGTGCAGCAAGGCTGCATCAACGCCCAGTGTCTGGAGGGCCGCTGCCGCCTGCTGACGCAGCGCTGCGACTAGCGCTTTGCGCCCGCTCACTCCCGCCTGCTGGGCCAGTTCGCCCAGGGCTGTGGGTGTGGCCACCGCCGCGGCCAGCAGCGGTACAGAGGCTGAACTGGCCTGCACCAGACGCTGCAACACCGGCAGGCTCGCTTCCAGTGGCCGCTGCGCCCAGGCAAAACCCGCCGCCAGACGAATATCCTGCGCGGTCAATCCGTCGTCAGTAACCTGATCAAACTGCAGTTCCAGTGCGATATGCTGGCGCAACAGCGGCCAGTCACGCGCCAGCTGTTCTGCCGCGCGGTGTTGCAATGCCTCACCCGCAGCAGAACAGGGCAACATAGCCATCGCCGCGTAGCAGCCGCTGCTGGCTTCGCGCTGACTGCCAATCCGCACCAGGCTAAAGCCACAGGCGCGCCAGAACGCCCAGAGAGATTCAGTGTAGCCGAAGCTGACGGAGAGGTAGTCATATCCGGCTGCCGCACTGGCCGCTGCCGCAACCAGCTGCTGTCCGGTTCCCAGACGACGTCGCTCCGCCGCCACGGCAATACGGCTGATGCGCAGCGAGCGCAATGTCGCCGCCTCAGCCAGACCAGCGTGGGCTGCCAGCGACTGTGCCACCAGATTCCCGCGAGGTCGCCGGGTGCCCGCCCAGACCGCCTGTGCCAGTGCAGGTTCAAGACCGCCCTCTTCCACCAGCCAGAGCGCACCCTGTAACGCCGACGCGTCGCCGGCCCGCCACAGCTGCATGCCCGGAGCATCCAGCAGGCGGCGCAGATCAAGTGGTGAGGTACGATAGTGTGCACTGGTCAGCAGACGATACGCGGCCTCCAGCGCGCTGAAATCGTGGCGCTCAACACGATGAGGCGTTACAGGGCAATCGGGTGCGGGTGCGGTCGCGGCGGCATCGTCAAACAGCAGCGCCTGGTTCAGCCACTGCTCCAGCGGATCGAAACGCGACCAGCGCAGCGGCTCATCGAGCGTAAAATAGTGTGCATCAGGAAGCCCGGCGCAGAATTTAAGGATAAACCCTCGCCCGCTTCCTTCGTAGCCCTGTACGGTGGTGGTGAGCAATACGCGGGGATATCGACTGACCAGCGCCTGAAGCAGCGGTGCCGGGATCGCCGCCGCTTCATCCACAATCAGCCATTCCGCCTGCGGTGGCGTCTCCAGCGCCAGCAGCGCATCGGGTGCCATAAAGTGAAAAGCGTCAGCGGCGAAGGTGCTCAGCACCTCCGTTGAGGCTTTGGCCGGAGCCGTCACCAGACAATGTCCGTTCAATCGCGCCAGCATACCCGCCAGCGCCGATTTACCGCGTCCGCGGGGCGCGGTCAGCACGGCAACCCCCCGATGGCAGCCTCATCAGCTGATCGAGTATCGCCTGCTGCTGCTGCGGTGCCTGACAGTGCCACTGCGGCCAGTCCGGCTGCGCCGGAAACCGGCATGGCTGATGCTGCCGCTCCAGCAGCACCTGGTCATCCGCTAATATCAGCTGTTGCAGGTGGTGAACAAAATAAGGGGTGGCGATGGGTTCAGCGACATCGGCCCAGCGCAGGCTGTCGCTGTCAGGCTGCTGCGCCCACTGTTCCCAGGGCGGCACCAGCAGTAACAGCCAGCTACCGGCGGTGAGCGTGCCAGCCAGCGCAGCGAAAGCGTCGGCATGAAAGCCCTGACGGGCGTCAAACAGAGCATGACGAAATTCACGGCCAAGCAGCGTGCGCACCGCAGCAGGCTGTTTGTGCAGGACCGGCGTTTTATACTGACCCGGCCCTTTATCCGAAGCAGAGAACAGCGGTTCCGGGCTCAACGCCAGCCAGTCGCCGGTCAGCGTTTCACGCCACGCCGCAGCCCGTAGTAAACACCAGGCCGGGTCGCCGCTGATCACCGCCAGACGACGCACACCGGCCTGCTGCATAAGCTGCGTAAGAGGCTGCAGACTCATCAGTTGCTGGCGAAGGTGTTGCACTGTCCTGGATTGCCACCATCAAACCCGCGCTTGAACCAGGTGTAGCGCTGCTCAGACGTGCCGTGGGTGAAGCTGTCCGGCACTACGCGGCCCTGACCTTTCTGCTGCAGGCGGTCATCGCCAATTGCCTCGGCGGCATTCAGCGCTTCCTGCAGATCGCCCGCTTCAAGGATATTTTCCTGCTGCATATAGTGTCCCCAGACACCGGCAAAACAGTCCGCCTGCAGTTCCATTTTGACGGAGAGCTGATTAACCTGCGTCTGGCTGGCACCCTGCTGCATTTCACGCACTTTCGGTTCAATACCCAGTAGTTTCTGGACATGGTGACCAACTTCATGCGCGACGACGTAGCCCTGGGCGAAGTCACCGTCCGCGCCAAGTTTGGTTTTCATCTCGTCATAAAAAGAGAGGTCGATGTAGACGGTCTGATCGGCAGGACAGTAGAACGGCCCCATGACTGACTGTCCGGTACCACAGCCGGTGCGGGTTGCGCCGCGATACATCACCAGCTTCGGTGCCACATACTGTTTGTTCATCTGCTGGAACAGTTTGCCCCAGGTATCTTCCGTGGTGGCCAGGATCACCTTCGTGAATTTCGCAGCCTCATCATCATTGGCGCTGACGCTGCGCTGTTGCTGCTGGCTGGTCGGTGCAACTTCGCCGCCTGTCAGCAGTGCGGTCAGGTCGTAACCGTAATAACCCGCGATGGCCACGACAATCAGCAGCACAATACCGCCTTTACCGCGCGGCAGACGAATCTGGCGGCCTCCGCCGCCTAAACCGGACGATTGATCGCGACGGTCCTCTACATTGTCGCTTTCGCGACGCCCTTGCCAGCGCATGCTGTATTCCCTCAGTCATTTTTTCAGATGGCATGATTTTAGTTGTGTGAGGCAGCAATCACCAGCTTTACCCTGAAATGAAAAAAGGAGAGCCGGGGCTCTCCTTTTTCTTTCTGCGCGGCAGGCAAACTCAGTCGAGCTTCACGCCCAGCCGCTGTGCAACCGCTTCATAGGCTTCCACCACGCCGCCGAGGCTCTGGCGGAAACGGTCTTTATCCATTTTATCCAGCGTCTCTTTGTCCCACAGGCGCGCACCGTCTGGCGAAAACTCATCGCCCAGCGTCACTTCGCCGTTAAACAGACCAAACTCCAGTTTGAAGTCGACCAGAATCAGACCCGCATCGTCGAACAGTTTGCTCAGCACCTCGTTGGCTTTAAAGGTCAGCTCCTGCATCCGCGCCAGGTTCTGTTTGCTGACCCAGCCAAAGGTTTCGCAGTAGGATTCATTGACCATCGGGTCATGCTTTGCATCATCTTTCAGGAAAAGATCAAACAGCGGCGGATTGAGCACAATGCCCTCTTCCACGCCCAGACGTTTTACCAGCGAGCCTGCGGCGCGGTTACGTACCACGCACTCTACCGGCACCATCTCCAGCTTCTTCACCAGCGCTTCAGTATCTGACAGCAGCGCTTCCATCTGGGTCGGGATACCCGCTTCCTGCAATTTAGTCATGATAAAATGGTTAAACTTGTTGTTAACCATTCCCTTGCGATCAAATTGCTCGATTCGGGCGCCATCACCTGCTGACGTATCGTTGCGGAATTCGAGTATCAGCAGATCCGGGTTATCGGTGCTGTATACGGTTTTCGCTTTACCGCGATACAACTCAGCTCGCTTTTGCATCTTGTTCACTCCAGACTTGAAATAACGGGTGTTCAGCGGCCAGTGCCGCTGCGGCGATTGCCTTGACGCAATCGTTTACTTCGCCGCGCGCTATTATGCCAAAAACAAAATAAAAAAGGCCGGAGAATCTCCGGCCTTGGGCAACTTTATTTGTTCAGCGCCGCCTGGAACACGGCCACCAGCGCATCGTTCTGCGACTGGGTCAGCACATGCCCTTTCGGGTCGATGAATTGCAGACTGGTGCGGTTGTCGAGATCGCCGACCTGCACTTTGTAATCACCGTTTGGTAATTCCGGATCTTTCGAACCGACTGAATCCCAGTCGCTGCTGCTCAGTGACTTGTAGGTCACCTTCATGCTGCCAGTTGAGCGGGTCGTGTCGGTCACTTCCATCCCGACGCGTTTCATTGCATCAGGCAGACGCTGCCATGCCACGTTGTATGGCGTACGCAGGATCAGCAGTGGCAGGCCGGTATCATCTGCACCGCTCTGCACATCAATGGCCCCATTCACCCGACCAGAGGCCGCGTTTTCACTCGCCGTATCAATCTTGTCCATACCGGTGCTGATGTCATTCAGCATCTGCGCGGTGTAACGCTGGATCTGCACAGGTGAGGTAATGGTTTTACCATCCTGCTGCAGCTCCAGCAGACGAACGGTTAACTGCTGCTGATAGCTCTGCGACTGCACGCTGATCTGGTAGCGGCCACGATACTGCTGATCTTCATCAGCACGGTTCCACTGCACCCAGTCCGTCGTCAGCTGCTGGCCTGCGTCATTACGGGAAGCAATCGGGAATTTGTAAGACTGCACCACGTTGACGACCTGCGACCAGACTGAGCCGCGGCTGTTATCAATCATCAGCGCGCCGGTATTGTTGCTGAACTGTGCGCGGGTGCCGTTCATCAGCGCCAGCGGCTGGGCTGGCGGACGGATGTCGAGCTGCTTGCCGGTGGGTGCCTGACTGGTCGTGCGCGGCACGTCGAAATCACCACGCTGCACCGGCAGGATCATTCCGGCAGGCGCTTTCAGTTCATTTAACTGACTGGCTTCAAGATAAGATTCGTCACCGCTGACCTGGCGCTTATAACGCTGATCGCTTGAACAGGCCGACAACAGCATCAGGGTAGAAAGCCCCACCACTGTGGCTACTGTTGACCGCTTTACTGAGTAATTCATTCAAACTCCCTAAATTATCGCAAACCCGCTTTCACCAGCGCCTGCTCCACTTTCGGCTGGCCGGCTGCAGTCAGTGGCGTCATTGGCAGACGCAGCGTGTCGTTAGCGATTAATCCTAGCTGTTTCGCAGCCCATTTCACCGGGATAGGATTGGGTTCACAGAAAAGCGTCTGGTGCAGATGCATCAGACGCTGATTCAGGCGGCGTGCCTCGACGAAATTGCCCTGCTGTGCGAGTTGACACAGTTCGACCATTTCGCGCGCAGCCACGTTGGCCGTCACCGAAATAACGCCTTTACCGCCCAGTTGCATAAAGTCCAGCGCAGTTGCGTCATCGCCACTCACCAGAATGAAATCTTCATTAACCAGCTCTTGGATCTGACTAACCCGCGATAAGTTCCCGGTTGCCTCTTTGATTCCGATAATATTTTTGATTTCGGCCAGGCGGGCAACGGTTTCCGGCAGCATGTCACAACCGGTACGCGAAGGAACGTTATACAGCATCTGTGGCAGGCTGGTGCTATTCGCAATCGCTTTAAAGTGCTGGAACAGCCCTTCCTGCGTCGGGCGGTTATAATATGGGGTCACGGTCAGGCAACCCACAACGCCGGAATTTTCAAAACGCTTAGTCAGAGAGATGCCTTCAGCAGTGGCGTTTGCCCCGGTTCCGGCAATCACCGGAATACGGCCATCGGCCAGTTCCAGGGTCAGCATCACCACATCACCATGTTCTTCATGGCTCAGGGTAGCAGATTCGCCTGTGGTGCCGACGGAAACGATCGCCGCGGTGCCGCTGGCGACGTGATAATCAATCAGTTTTTTCAGACTCGACCGGCAGACATTACCGCTGTCATCCATTGGCGTAACGAGTGCAACAATACTTCCCGTAAACATTGGCGATCCCCTCGACAAACAAGTGCTTCATGGTACGTTTTACACTTAGGGAAAAGCAAGCCAGCCACGCCATTCCCGCGCTTGTCAGCAGTTTTTTTTATGTTTACCTTATGGTTATTAGCGAAAGCAGAGGAAAAGCCATTTTGCCGCAATCTCAGCCCCATCATCTGGTGATCACCGCGCTCGGTGTTGACCGTCCGGGTATCGTCAACACCATTACCCGACACGTCAGCAGCTGCGGTTGCAATATTGAAGATAGCCGTCTTGCCATGCTTGGGGATGAGTTCACCTTTATCATGCTGCTGTCGGGCAGCTGGAACGCGATCACACTGATTGAATCGACCCTGCCACTGAAAGGGGCAGAGCTGGAACTGCTGATCGTCATGAAGCGCACCAATGCCCGGCTCCGTCCGCCGATGCCCGACACCGCGTTCATTCAGGTTGAGGTGGCTGATTCGCCGCATATTATTGAACGCTTTACCGATCTTATCGATAAGCATCAGATGAATGTGGCCGAACTGGTGTCGCGCATCACGCCAGCGCAACACAATTTGCCACCTACGCTCTATATTCAAATGACCGCTCACAGTCCGACGCGAACCAGTGGCACCCCGTTTGAGCAGGCGTTTAATACCCTGTGTCAGGAGCTGAATGCTCAGGGAACGCTGCGCCTTTACAGTGTGTCAGATGCCGACAGCAGCGAATCTGTCAGCGCGGTACGCTAAGCTTTGGTCAATTAACCGGAGTTATTTCTCCACATTACTGCCACTGAAAGGTGACCGGCTATGTGGTGAAATACCCCCTGATGGTAATTTTCCCTCTGGCCGTTTCTGACCGGATGGTGTATTACCCACAGCCTGAATAAGAAAATGGAGAGATGTAATGAATCCACTGAAAGCCGGAGATACTGCACCCGCATTTAGCCTGCCCGATCAGGACGGCGAACACGTGAATCTGACCGACTTCCAGGGACAGCGCGTTCTGGTGTACTTTTACCCGAAAGCGATGACACCAGGCTGCACCGTGCAGGCGTGCGGTCTGCGTGACAACATGGATGAGTTGAAAAAAGCGGGCGTGGAAGTGCTGGGCATCAGCACCGACAAACCGGAAAAACTGTCAAAGTTTGTCGAAAAAGAGCTGCTGAACTTTACCCTGCTCTCCGATGAAAACCATGAAGTCTGCCAGGCGTTTGGCGTCTGGGGTGAAAAAACGTTTATGGGGAAAACCTATGACGGCATTCATCGCATCAGCTTCCTGATAGATGCCGAGGGCAGGATCGAAAAAGTGTTTGATAACTTCAAGACCTCGAATCACCACGACATGGTGCTGGATTACGTCAAGTCAGCCTGATGTTGAGGGGCGCGGTAGCCTTAACGCCGCGCCCTGCTTAGCTGCCTCTTCCCCGCCCGTTTTTATCCTGCCGTTGCGAAACACTGTGAGTTAACGCGATTACGCGGCGGCCACGATAACGCAGTTGCGCCCGGCATTTTTCGCTTCATAGAGCGCCGCATCCGCCTGTTTTAAACTGCCTTCCAGCCCGACATCCTGCGAACCATTCCATGCCGCGACGCCGATAGACAAGGTAATGCGACCCACGTCGGTGAGCCAGGCTTCTGCAATGCCCAGTCGCACGCGCTCGGCGATAATCTGCGCCTCATCCAGCGCCGTTCCCGGCAGCAGCATCAGAAACTCCTCTCCGCCGTTGCGGCACACCACATCAGACTGACGGGCGCTGGCACGCAGCGTGCTCGCCACCTGCTGAATCACCCGGTCGCCCACATCGTGGCCCCAGCTATCGTTGACGTTTTTAAAGTGATCGATATCCAGCGCCAGCACCGAGAAAGGCTGACGTAGCGTGCGGTAGTACTCCAGTACCGCATTAAGACCACGCCGATTCAGCAACTGAGTCAGGGGGTCGGTCTGGGCTTCCGAACTCAGACGACCGATTTTGTCCTGCACCAGTCCGATGCCGGTGAGTAGCGCGCGCTTGACCTGCGCCGCCTCAAAATACCAGGCACTGATGCCGCCAATCTCTTTTGATACGCCCTGCGCATCCATACGGCTGGCTTTGCGGGCCAGCTGGAACAGTGGTCGGGCAATCAGCCGTGCCAGCCCTAACGCAACCAGCAGGGTCAGCAGTGCGAACGGCACCGAGTTTTTCAGGACTTTCATTAACAGGCCTGAAAGCGGGTTCAGCGTGACGTTAATCGGCTTCAGCGCTACCACCGTCCAGCCGGTGGTCGGGACGACGGCATAGCCCGCCAGCTGCGTCGACTCACCTGCACCCGCAAGCATCAGCGAGCCATTGGTCTGCTCGTCACGCGGACTGACGATGGCGGGCAGAACTTTACCAATCAGCTGACGATTCTGGTGATACAACACCTCATTATTACTGTCGAGCACATAGACCGTGGTGCCATCACGGTAGAATTGTTCACCCAGTAGCGCATTCAGAATGCTTTTTTTCTTCAGATAGATCGTGCCGCCGATGTAGCCCAGATAGTCGCCATCGGGACTCCAGATTGGCCAGGAGACAAACACCAGCAGATTATTGGCTGCAGAAAGGGTCGGTTTACTGATGATCGGCTGCCGCAGCGTCAGCGCTTCGCGGGAGGCGTCGCTGGTGACACGCATCCCTTTCAGCGTCAGGGATTCGGGCGAGATCGCTTTGATCGCGCCCTGCTCATCCACCACGGCCACCGAGTTGAAACTGGTAGTCTGCTCACGCAGACGATTGACTTCGCTATTCAGCAGTCCTTCATTATTAAAGTCACGGCTTAGCTGATTGGCGCTGTAGTGCAACTGTGACTGCGCCAGCTGAAAAAAGATTTCACTGGTTGAGGCCAGCTTGGCGGCATAGGCCCGGTTAGCCTCAAGCGTGGTGTCAATCAGCACCTGGCGCTGCACCCGCCAGGTGGCGTAGAGCGTATTCGCGAGCGTGATAACAATGCTGACAATCACCAGCAGGGCGATCAGATTGCGCAAGTCGGCCTTGGGCCGAAAGAGCTTTAACATGGCGTCGCCGCCCCGGAGAAGAGTGTCATGTCGTGAATGCCTGATTATTTTTTTAATGTGTGCCAGAAGCCCTGATAGCCGGGCTTAAGTCTACACTGTGTCGGCATTTTTGAGCAGCATTAAGACAAATATCACCCCGCTTAATACAGATTTAGCTGGCACTAATCGATTAACCCCTGACTATCGTAAAATGGCCAGGGTCCCGAAAAGTGGCCAATCGCGCACTGATGCGTGACCATTCCCTGCACTGGCTGCCAGCAATGGAGCAAAAAGCCGGGCGGCTCCAGAATAAAGTGAGCCGGCCCCTCCGGATGCAGATCCAGAGCCACCTGATGCGACACGCCGGGTGCGACACAGGCTAGGGTTCCGGCAAAGCGGGTCTGCAGGCTGCGATGCAGATGACCACAAAGCACCCGCTCAACCTGCGGATGGCGGACAATGATCGCCTCAAGTGCCTCAGGATGGCGTAACCGTTGCCGATCCATATGCGCAATGCCACAGGCAAAAGGGGGGATGATGCAGCATCACCAGCGTGGGCTGATCCGCGGCCTCGCGCAGTGCCTGATCCAGCCATTGCAACTGCTGCTCATCCACCTCCCCCCCACGGCTGTTGCGGTACGCTGGAGTCCAGGGCCAGCAGCCTGACGCCGCCCACGCTAAGCTGCCAGTTCAGGGTTGGTCCCGCCTGCAGGTAGGTGTGATCCGGGAAGGCAGCACGCAGTGCCTCGCGATCGTCGTGATTGCCCGCCATCAGATAAAAGGGCAACTGGAGGCGCTGCAGGGCTTCGCGCAGCGTCTGATACTCTTCCGGCCTGCCAAAATCGACCAGGTCGCCGGTAATCACCACCACATCGGGGCGCGGCTGCAGCGCGTTAAGGGTATCGATAACCTGCAGTAAAGCGGCATGGGTATCGACCTGTTTATAAGAGAGACGACCAAAAGCCTTGATATGCAGATCGCTGATTTGCGCGATGACCGTGGGTTGAACAGACACAACAGACTCCTTAGCAACTAAATTCCAGCGCGGCCTGGCAGGTCAGCGACCAGCTGATGCGCTGTCCCGCCTGCCAGATTTCGCGGGCATGACGCTCGACCTGAATGGGGTTATCCAGCCCGATATCGATCAGTAAGCGCTGCGAGGCGCCAAGAAACGTACTGCTCACCACCACACCGCGCTGGGCATAGCGGGTGTCGTCGGCCAGCAGCACATCTTCCGGGCGGCAAAAACGCAGGGGATGACCGTCGGGATCGTGCGCAATGCAGTTTATGGCGCCCACAAAATCCGCCACAAAGCGGGAGGCCGGGCGCTGATAAATTCCCTGCGGAGTATCCAACTGCACCAGACGGCCCTGCTCCATCACCGCGATGCGATCGCCCAGCGCCATCGCCTCCTGCTGATCGTGGGTGACGTAAACCGCGGTGATCGCCAGCCGCTTGAGCAGCGCGCCGATCTCCAGCCGCAGCCGATCGCGCAGCCTGGCGTCAAGCGCCGCCAGCGGCTCATCGAACAACAGAACTTTAGGCCGGGCGGCCAGCGCACGTGCCAGCGCCACCCGCTGCTTCTGCCCGCCGGACAATTTATCAATCGCCCGGTGGGACAGATGTGTCAGGTCAACCAGTGCCAGCATCTCCGCGACCCGCGCATCACGCTCGGCACGTGGCACGCCCTGCACCTTCAGACCATAGGCGACGTTCTGCGCCACGTTGAGCGTCGGGAACAGCGCGTAGTTCTGAAACACCATGCCAACATTGCGTTTCTCAATCGGCAGCGCGGTGACGTTACGCTTGTCAAACCAGATCTCTCCCGGGGGATCGCTGCTATCCAGGCCGCTGATAATACGCAGCAGCGTGGTTTTGCCACAGCCTGACGGCCCCAGCAATACCAGTGTTTCACCGGCGTGAACCTGCAGGTCGAGCGGATGCAGCGCGACCTGCTGATTAAAGCGACGCGAGCAGTGGCGCAGCGTCACGTTGACGGCCTCATTCATACGGTTTCCTCTCTCTGCTGCCGCGAAGATTGCCGTTCCAGCCAGTGATTACAGGCGTTGAGCAACAGCAGCAGCGGTAAAATCATCATAATAAAGATCAGGGTATAGGCGGACCCGACTTCCAGCCGCATCGAGGTGTAGCTGTCGGCCAGACCGACCGGCAGGGTTTTGGTCAGTGGCGTGTGCAGCATCCAGGTAATGTTGAACTCCCCCCACCGACAGGGTGATCACCATAAATGCGCCCGCCAGAATGCCGTTGCGGCAGTTCGGGACGACCACGGTAAAGAAGCGGCGCCAGAAGCCCGCCCCCAGGCTGGCGGCGGCTTCTTCAAGGCGCGGCAGATCAATTGCCTGCATCACCGACAGCACCGGTCGGATCATAAAGGGCAAGGTAAAGAGCACATGGCCGATCAGGATGAAGAGCCAGCTGTCGCGCAACGCGCTGAACTGACCATAGAGCAGAATGATGCCCAGAGCGGTGGCGAGGCCCGGCAATGCGACTGGCAGCATCAGGCACTCCTCAATGCGGCTGGCCCAGCGTGACGGTGATTTCAGTAAGCCCCAGGCGGCCGGCACGCCAGCGATAACCGTCACCGCCAGACAACTCAGAGCGATCAGCAGCGACAGCCAGAAGGTGTCGGCATACATCTGCCACACCTGTTCCACCCACTTCAGCGTCAGGCCGCTGCGCAGGCCAGTGAAATAGTTCTGCGTGACGCCCGCCAGCATCGAGAGCACAACCGGCACAATCATAAACAGCGCGGTGAGGCTGGTGATCACCACCTGCAGCCAGAACAGCCCCCGGCGTTTCATGTCTTCTCCTTACGGCGGGCAGCCAGTCCGTTCGCCAGCATCAGCGCCAGCCAGGCTACCGCCCCCCATCACCACCGAAAGCGCCGCTGCGGTGGCAAAGTTGGCGTAATTAGTGAACTCGCCATAAATGGTCAGCGGCAGCACCGCGAGCTCTGTGCCAAGGGTAAATGCGGTGCCAAAGGCGCCCATGCTGGTGGCGAAACAGAGCGCGCCGCAGGAGAGCAGCGCCGGTTTCAGCCCAGGAATGATGACGTCAATGATGATGCGCCACTGGCTGGCACCCAGCGATCGGGCGGCCTCTTCCAGCGAACGGTCCAGCTTTTCACTGGCCGCCACCAGCGTCACGATGGCGCGCGGCAGCGAAAAATAGAGATAGCCAATAAATAAGCCGCTGAGCGAATAAGCAAGGACCCAGCGCTCATGAAACAGGCTGAGACTGAGTTGCGCCAGAACACCCTGACGCCCCGCCAGCATGACCATCAGAAATCCCACCACCACACCCGGAAAGGCCAGCGGAAAGGTCAGCAGCGCCAGCAGCGTGCCTCGCCCGGTAAAGCGCTGCCGTGCCAGAAAGCAGCCCACCACCGCAGCAATCAGCAGCGTCACCAGCGTGACCGCTGCCGAGAGCAGCACGGTATTCAGCAGGCTTTGCAGATATTGCGGCTGGCTGATTACCGTCCAGTAGCCGCTGTGGTGAGTTGTACGATCTTCCGTCATACCGATCTGCAACAGACGAGCAAACGGCAACAGCCAGAAGGCAGCAAAGAACAGCAGCGCAGGCAGCAGCATCCACGGCCAGTTTGCCCCCAGCGGCCGAAGGCGGTGGCGAACTGAGTCGCCAGCAGCAAACGGATTGATCTCTGAGAGTGACATCAGCGGATCTCGTTCAGATAACGGGCGGAGAAGCTCTTCTGCGCGTCGGCCATCTGCTGATAATCCACCGTGTGAGCGCGCGCATAGTCGCTGTCAGGCAGAAAATATTTCTTCGCTTCGGGTGACATCGCGCCCGCCCGGACCGGACGCAGCCAGGCATTAGCCCAGATCGCCTGACCGGCGTCTGACAGCACGAAATCGATCACTTTCTTACCGTTGGCCGGATGCGGCGCATTTTTCACCAGGCTGATGACGTAAGGCACCGTGACCGTCCCCTCGCTGGGGATCACAAATTCCACATTGGCGTGATCTTTGTAGCGGGCGCGATAGGCGTTGAAGTCGTAGTCGATCAGAATCGGGATTTCGCCTGAAATCAGCCGGGCATAGGCGGTCTGCTTAGGCACAATCGGCTGGTTGCGTTGCAGCGCTTTGAACCAGTTGATGGCCGGGGTGAAGTCACGAAGACTGCCGCCCTTCGCCTGGTTCACCGCGACGGCTGCAACGTAGCCCACAAAGGCGCTGGCCGGATCAAGATAACCCACCATGCCTTTATATTCCGGCTTCAGCAGATCATCCCAGGAACGCGGCACCGGCGCGCCACCCAGCGCATCAACATTGACCATAAAGCCCATGGTACCGGAGTGCAGCGCCATCCACTTGCCAGCAGGATCTTTCATGCCTGCCGGGATCTGATCCCAGTTTGCCGGTTTGTAAGCGCTGACCACGTCTGCGCTGACTGCCTGAATGCCGAAGCTGACGCCGTAATAGACCACGTCGGCGACCGGATTGCTTTTCTCGGCGACCAGCTGCGCCAGCGCCTGACCCGAATTTTTATTATCCTGCGGCACATGAATGCCCGTCGTTTTTTTCGATCGCCTGGAGCTGTGTCGCCCAGTCGGCCCACTCTGGCGGGCAGTTGTAGCAGATAGCATTTTCTGCCGCCTGCGCCCACGATGAGGCAAGCGTGCATCCGGCCAGCAGCGCAGCGCTGGCGATAGGTTTGAAGTTAACGGTGAATGACATGATGTTCCCCTGAAAAAGAGCCATGAAATGCCGGGGCGACACTCTCCCCGAGACGTAAATGATGAGCCAGCAGATGGGTTTTACCGCCGACGGGATTCAGAAGCAGGTCAATGGCGCGCGCGCCCATTAGCGCAATCGGCTGCACCACGCTGGCCAGTGAAGGTGAAAGCTGTTCGCCCAGCTCAATGCCATCGAAGCCGATCACGGAGAGCTGATTCGGAACGCTGACGCCGGCACGCGCAGCGGCACCCAGCAGGCTGATAGCCAGCAGATCGTTACTGCAAATCACCGCCGTCAGCGGCAAAGGTGCATTAATCAGCGGCAGCAACGGATGGAAATCGGACTGGATATGGCTGGGCATCTCAATCATCGCCTGCGGCGTCAGACCGGCCTGCTGCATGGCATCGCAGTAGCCGAGGTATCGCAGACGGGCGCGGTCAGATTGCTGCATAGGACCCGCAGCCATCACGATGTGGCGGTGGCCCAGTGACACCAGATGGGCGGTCGCTTCGGCAATGGCTTTGCGGTTATCTACGCACAGCGCGGGCCATTCGTGCTGTTGCGGTACGTTGTGGGTCAGCACGAAGGGCATCTTCGCCGCCGCCAGTGTCGGCAGCAGCGCACTGCTGTCGGCATCTGCCACCGTCAGTACCAGACCGGCGACACGCTGGTGCAGCATATGTTCGACAATGGCCGCTTCCCGCTTAGCCTGATAATCACTGGTTGCTACCAGCAGCCCATATCCCGCCAGACGAGCCTGCTGCTCCATCGCCTGTAACTGCATGGCAAAAACCGGATTGAGCAGTGAAGGCAACAGGACGCCAAGCGTGGTGGAGTGCTGGGTGCGGAGCTGACGGGCAATATGATTCGGACGGAAACCGATCTGTTCCGAGGCGGCAAGCACCTTTTGCAGCGTGCCCGGTTTTAGCAGATGAGGGTCAGAAAAGGCGCGCGCAACGGTTGCGCGGGAGACCCCTGCCAGTCTGGCTACGCTGATTAAATCGGTCATGACTGCCTTGTGTATTGTCGATGATATCGATCTCATTGCGACAACACTAGCGGCGTTCTATGACAGGGGCATCACAGGAATTTGACTGGCAGGTGACAGCGGCAGTGACGCCGCTGTGGGGGGAATTAAAGCATCAGGAAGGCGTAACCGCTGTTTTCCAGGGTCGCAACGGTGGTGCCGCTGGAGATGGTGTGAGTGACCATCGGGTCGATCCAGTTGCGCTCAAGCTGATGAAACGCCACTGACTGATCGCAGATAGTGACCTGAACGCCCGCTTTTTTCAGCTCGCTGATCAGCTTCAGGTTCGGGTTATCGACGCCGTAGGCTTTGCTGAACTGGTCATTATTCAGCGCTGATGAAACCGCGTCGCCGTTAATTGACACCACAAATTTCAGCTGGTCGAGTGGCACACCCGCCGCATAATAGAGGTTGGTGACGCGCGCTACGCGCTCCAGACCGAGATTCGGCTTACGAATATCCCCTTCACTGCGGTTGATCTGGAATACTATTTTATTACTCAGGCCCGCTGTCGTGCCGGGTTTAAATGCAGGCGTATCGACATAATGTATTTTGCCGTAGCCTTCAATCGCTGGCGTACTCCAGAAATCAGCAGGTTCGGATTTATTATCCGCCATTTTTCCGCTGACCTTATCGAATAATTCCGGCAACTGTAAAACATTGCCTCCGATAAATCCCGCTACGGCTGCCATCACCACTAAAGCTGCTGGACGCATTAACTCTTCTCCCGATCGTTTAAAACATCAATTACATTGCCAGCCACGCGTATCCCTGGTTTTGCAGGGTTGATACGGTGGTCGGACTGGAAAGCGCATGGACCACAGATTTATCAATCCAGTTATTGGGATAGTGATGGAATGCCACGGACTGATCGCAGACCGAGACTTTCACTCCCGCCTGATTCAGCTCATTAATCAGCTTCAGGTTTGGATTTTCGATGCCATAAAACTTTTTAAAATGGGCGTTATCCAGCATGGCGGGCGTCGCATCGCCGGTGACCGAAACAACAAACTTCAGCTGATCGGCCGGAATGCCGGAGGCGATATATAAATTCACCACGCGCGCCACACGCTCCAGTCCCAGATTGGGCGCGGTCATCGCGCCATCGCTTCGGGTAATCTGGAAAACAATTTTATTGCTCAGGCCCGCCACCGGTTTAAACGCGGCGTCGGGCTCATAATGAATTTTGCCGTAACCTTCAATCGCTGGTGTGCTCCAGAATCCCGGGGCTTCCTGTGGCTCGGTTGCAAAATGGCGTGTCACTTTGTCATAAATCTCGCCACTCTGTGTGACAGCCGCGCCAACGACTCCGCCAATAATGGCGATTAACGCGTATGAAACAACTGAACGCATAACACTTCTCTCCGGCAAATAATGTCTGGCAGATTCAGGACTGAATCAGGTCGGCTATCTATATCACAGCGCAGGCATAATTCTCGCCTGCGTAAATTCAGGTCAGCGCGCGGCTGATAACTGCTGAAATTATTCACCTTCCGTATTAATCGAAAAGTTTCATTATGAGGAAAAAAAGGTCTTAATTAGAATGGACCTGACTCTTTGTGCTCTTTTCACTTCCTGTGACATTAACAGCAATAAATAACAGCCAGGCGTAGCTGGAATAAGCAGGATAAAGGCGGGAGCTACGATTTAATTTATCAATGGCGAAGAGGAGATTCACGGCTCAGAGAGGGCTATTTTTTCAGAGTAGACCTGGAAAAACTCATGCCATAGTCAGTTTTTTTGAGTGAATTTACATAACTTTAAAAAAATCCGCTCACAGGCTAAATCTGCGCGGCAGCAGATTCTGCTTTATTCTGCCGAAGCGCATTGGGAATAAATGAATAAGGCGTTACTTAACCGCTCACAAACCCGGCGATACTCCGCCGGTTTTTATTCGTTTAACCGCGGTTTAAGTTGGCAGGATGTTCAGTTTTTTTCGTCAAAATGGGCGATCTTGCACAAATTACGTCGGTCGCTTGCCAGAAAACGACATTTCATTCTTTTGATGCTCTGGTTAAGATAGTCACGAACCGTCGTTATCTGCGAAAAATGGAACATTCCCGCTGCGCACCTGTCCATTTTCAGGGCCTCTCTACAGGATTAAGGCATGTTGAACCGGTTAAAGAAAACGCTGATCGCCGCGCTCCTTCCGACGCTCATTTTCACTACTCTGTCACCTGCTTATGCCGATGTCAGTGATTCACTTCCCGATATTGGCACTACGGCCGGTTCGACGCTGTCGATTAATCAGGAACTGCAGATGGGTGACTTTTATGTGCGCCAGCTGCGTGCCAGTGCGCCGCTGATCAATGATCCGCTGCTTAATCAGTATATTAATCAGTTGGGTCAGCGACTGGTGTCGCATGCCGACTCAGTGAAAACCCCGTTCCACTTCTTTCTGATTCAGAACGATGAGCTCAACGCCTTTGCCTTTTTTTGGTGGCAACGTGGTGCTGCACTCAGCGCTGTTCCGCTATACCGAAAATGAAAGCCAGCTGGCGTCAGTAATGGCGCATGAGATCTCACACGTTACCCAGCGCCATCTGGCGCGCGCAATGGAAGATCAAAAGCGCAATGCGCCACTGACATGGGTCGGTGCGCTGGGCTCAATTCTGCTGGCGATGGCCAATCCGCAGGCGGGCATGGCAGCACTGACCGGCACCCTGGCGGGAACTCAGCAGGGGATTATCAGTTTTACCCAGGGTAATGAGCAGGAAGCTGACCGCATCGGAATTCAGGTACTGCAGCGCGCCGGGTTTGATCCCCAGGCGATGCCGAACTTTTTACAGAAGCTGGCCGATCAGAGCCGCTTCTCTTCGAAGCCTCCTGAAATTCTGCTGACGCATCCCCTGCCTGACAGCCGTCTGGCGGATGCCCGCAACCGCGCTAACCAGATGCGGCCGGTGGTGGTGCAATCTACAGAAGATTTCTATCTGGCAAAGGTGCGTTCACTGGGCATGTACTCCACCGGGCGTAATCAGCTCACCGACGAACTGCTGAGCCAGTATGCCAGCGGCAATTCTCGTGAGCAGCTGGCGTCACAATATGGCAAAGCCATACAGTTTTTGCAGGCGAAAAGCTTTGCCGATGCGAAGCGGATTATGACGCCGCTGCTGGCGAAACAGCCGAATAACGTCTGGTTCCTGGATCTTATGTCAGATATCGATATCGGCCTGAATCAGCCACAACAGGCGATCGCCCTGCTCAGCGCCGCCACCAGTGCAAAAAACAGCCCGGTGGTGCAGCTCAACCTGGCCAATGCCTACGTTGAAGCGAAACAGTATGCCAATGCCAGCCGCATTCTGAATCGCTACACCTGGGCTAATAAAGATGATCCCAACGGCTGGGATTTGCTGGCCCAGGCGTCTGCACAGCAGGGACTGAATGATGAAGAGTTATCGGCGCGGGCAGAGAGTCTGGCGCTGAATGGCCAGCTCGATCAGGCGATCACCGCGCTTGGCAGCGCCAGCGCACAGGTGCCGCTCGGCAGCCTGAAACAGGCGCGCTACGATGCCCGTATCGATCAGCTGCGCCAGTTACAACAGCGCTTTAAGCAATATCAGAAAGGTTGAGCATTCACGCTGCGAATAAAGGAGAGTCTGAGATGGTGACGATTTACCACAACCCGCGCTGCAGCAAGAGCCGCGAGACGCTGGCACTGCTGAACGCCCGCGGGATAGAGCCGGAAGTGGTGCTCTATCTGCAAACGCCGCCCGATCGCGAGACGCTGCAAATCCTGTTACAGAAACTGGGAATGCAGAGTGCACAGCAGTTGATGCGGACTAAAGAGGCGATCTATAGCGAACTGGCACTCAGCGACAAAAGCGAAAGTGCGCTGCTGGAACATCCGGTGCTGATTGAAAGGCCGATAGTGATCAATGGCGACAAGGCGCGGATCGGGCGTCCGCCCGAAGCGGTGCTCGACCTGTTTTAAAGGCCGAGTGTCTCTTTCACAAACGGAATGGTGAGTTTACGCTGGGCGCTGATCGAGGCGCGATCAAGCCGATCCAGCGTATCAAACAGGGTGCGCATTTCACGATCCAGTCGCTTCAGCAGGAAGCGTCCCACATCTTCCGGCAGCTCAAATCCGCGTAACCCGGCGCGCAGTTGCAGCGCCTGTAATTTATCTTCGTCGGAGAGAGGCTGCAGGCGATAGATCTGCCCCCCAGTCCAGCCGCGAGGCGAGATCGGGCAATTGCAGATTAAGCTGGCGTGGCGGACGATCGCCGGTAATAAACAGGCGCGTATTGCCGGTTTCCAGAATACGGTTATAGAGATCGAAGATCGCCATTTCCCATTCAGGCTCGCCTGCAATGCACTCGATGTTATCGATGCAGACCAGTGACAGCTGCTCCATCCCTTCCAGTACTTCCGGTACAAACCAGGTGCGTTTATCCAGCGGAACGTAACCGACCGCTTCGCTGCGCGCTGACATCTCGGCGCACGCGGCGTGCAGCAAATGGCTCCGCCCTCCGCCTTCGCGTGACCAGAAGTAGAGATAGCTGCCATGTTGTTGGTTGAGAGCGCCTTTCAGCGCGGCAATCAGCGACGGGTTTTCCCCCGGCCAGAAGCTGGAGAAGGTTTCATCGTCAGGTAAATAGAGTGGCAATGACAATTGTGCCGGCGTGTTCAGAAGCACCTCAGCAAGAGAACAAGCAAAAAATCGGGGGAAGTCTAACACAGTTTTCAGAAAGAGATGAATGGGGCGTCCCTGCCCCGATCCTGTCAGGCTTGCTGCGATCACGGCTCGCGCGATTCTTCAGCCTCCAGCACCACTTCTTCCGGGCGCAGCAGTGAGATCACACGGAAGATCAGCGCTAATCCAACCCCTACGATTGTCGCCAGCGCCATGCCTTTCAGCTCTGCAGCACCGATATGCACCTTCGCACCGCTGACGCCGATGATCAGGATCACCGAGGTCAGGATCAGATTTTGCGCTTTGTTGTAATCGACTTTGGATTCGATCAACACCCGGATACCGGATGCGCCGATCACGCCATACAGCAGCAGCGACACGCCGCCCATTACCGGTACCGGGATCGCCTGGATCACCGCCGCCAGTTTGCCGACACAGGAGAGCAGGATTGCCAGAATCGCCGCGCCGCCAATCACCCAGGTACTGTAGACGCGGGTAATTGCCATCACACCGATGTTTTCGCCGTAGGTGGTGTTAGGCGTTGAACCAAAGAAGCCGGAGATGACCGTTGATAAGCCGTTGGCGAACATCGAACGATGCAAGCCAGGGTCGCGAATCAGATCTTTCTTTACGATGTTGGCGGTGACCACCAGATGACCGATATGCTCGGCAATCACCACCAGCGCCGCAGGCAGGATCGTCAGCATCGCCACCCACTCAAAGCGCGGGGTATAGAAGGTTGGCAGCGCAAACCAGGGGGCTTTGACCACGCCGCTCCAGTCAACGATGCCCATAAATGCAGAGAGCAGATAACCCGCCACCACCCCGACCAGAATCGGGATGATCGCCAGGAAGCCACGAAACAGCACGGAACCGAATACCGTCACTGCCAGCGTGACCAGCGAAATCAGCACGGTTGTACTGTCGGGCGCACTGCCTTCCGCGGGCAGCAGACCTGCCATATTTGCGGCAACACCCGCCAGCTCCAGACCGATGACGGCGACAATCGCGCCCATCGCCGCCGGGGGAAACATCACATCGAGCCAGCCGGTGCCCGCGCGTTTGACAATCAGCGCCACCAGACAGAACAGCACGCCGCACAGGATAAATCCGCCCAGCGCGACCTCATAACCCAGCGGCAGCAATAGCAGTACTGGCGAGATAAAGGCAAAACTGGAACCGAGGTAAGCGGGAATTTTGCCTTTACAGATAAAGAGGTAGATCAGCGTGCCTACGCCGTTGAATAACAGCACCGTCGCCGGGTTGATGTGGAACAGAATCGGTACCAGTACCGTGGCACCAAACATGGCGAACAGGTGTTGCAGGCTGAGTGGAATGGTTTGCAGTAACGGCGGTCGTTCACTGACGCCAATGGCGCGACGAGTCATCATTTATCCCCTTGTGTTATTTATCCCCCAGGGCGCGCGGCTCTGGCACAGCAGCAGGCACGCCGGTGAGCCTCGCAGACACACCAAACCCGTTCGGGGATCTTTTTTTGCCAAAAAAAAGCCGACTCTCTGGTCGGCTGTGCGATTTATTTGGTTCCGAAAATCTTGTCCCCGGCATCGCCGAGCCCGGGAATGATGTAACCCTTCTCATTCAGTCCCTGATCCACTGACGCGGTGTAAAGCTCAACGTCAGGATGCGCTTTCTCCAGCGCGGCAATCCCTTCTGGTGCGGCAACCAGTACCAGCACTTTAATGCTGGTGCAGCCCGCTTTCTTCAGCAGGTCGATGGTGGCGATCATGGAACCGCCGGTCGCCAGCATAGGATCGACGACCAGCGCCAGGCGCTCTTCGATGTTAGAGACCAGCTTCTGGAAATAGGGAACCGGCTCCAGTGTCTCTTCATCACGGTAAACACCCACCACGCTGATACGGGCGCTGGGAACGTGCTCCAGCACCCCTTCCATCATGCCCAGGCCGGCACGCAGAATCGGCACCACCGTGATTTTTTTGCCTTTGATCTGATCGATCTCTACCGGGCCGTTCCAGCCCTCAATGGTTACGCGCTCTGTTTCCAGATCGGCGGTCGCTTCGTAGGTCAGCAGGCTGCCCACTTCAGACGCCAGCTCGCGAAAACGCTTTGTACTGATATCATGCTCACGCATCAAGCCCAGTTTATGTTTGACCAGCGGGTGTCTGACTTCCACGATCTTCATTGGTGTTCTCCCGGAATGAGTTGAGCTAAAAAAAAATCGCGGGATTATACCGCCTTTTACGCTCCGCGCCACCTGCTCTTGCGCAAAGCCGCGGGTTTTAACGGGACAAATAGAGGATTAATGAAAATCGCCCGATGCGCAATCCCGGACTCGCAAACGTTTGCCTGCACTGATAGAATTGCCGCGCTTTATTTTAAACCACCAACCGCAACTCGCGTGGGGACCTCGCAGTGACCGACAAAACCTCTCTCAGTTACAAAGACGCCGGTGTTGATATTGATGCTGGTAACGCTCTGGTTGACCGTATTAAAGGCGTAGTGAAAAAGACGCGTCGCCCGGAAGTGATGGGTGGACTGGGCGGTTTTGGTGCGCTTTGCGCGCTGCCGCAGAAATACCGTGAACCGGTGCTGGTCTCCGGCACCGATGGCGTTGGCACCAAGCTGCGTCTGGCGATGGATCTCAAACGTCACGATGCCATTGGTGTTGACCTGGTGGCGATGTGCGTCAACGACCTGGTAGTACAGGGCGCCGAGCCCCTCTTCTTCCTCGACTACTACGCTACCGGCAAACTGGATGTGGATACCGCCTCTGCGGTGATCACCGGCATCGCCGAAGGTTGTCTGCAGTCGGGTTGTGCGCTGGTGGGCGGTGAAACCGCTGAGATGCCAGGCATGTATCACGGTGAAGATTACGATGTGGCCGGTTTCTGTGTTGGCGTGGTGGAAAAGTCAGAGATCATTGATGGCAGCAAGGTGCAGGATGGCGACGTACTTATCGCCCTCGGCTCCAGCGGCCCGCACTCCAACGGCTATTCGCTGGTGCGTAAGATTCTGGAAGTCAGCAACACCGATCCGCTGGCTGAACAGCTGGAAGGCAAACCGCTTGCCGATCATCTGCTGGAACCGACCCGCATCTACGTGAAAAATATCCTGAGCCTGATTGAGCAGGTCGATGTGCACGCTATCGCACACCTGACCGGCGGCGGCTTCTGGGAGAATATTCCGCGCGTGCTGCCCGATAACACTCAGGCGGTGATCGACGAGAAGAGCTGGCAGTGGCCGGCCGTCTTCAGCTGGTTACAGCAGGCGGGCAACGTCAGCCGTTTCGAGATGTACCGTACCTTTAACTGCGGCGTCGGCATGATCATCGCCCTGAGTCCGGCAGACGCGGACAACGCGATTGCGCTGATGCAGGCTGCGGGCGAGAAAGCCTGGAAGCTTGGCGTGATTAAAGCGTCTGATGCCGAAGAGCGTGTGGTCATCAACGGATGAAAAAGCTGGTTGTACTGATTTCCGGCAACGGAAGTAACCTTCAGTCCATCCTTGACGCCTGTGCAAGCGGGCGGATTCACGGCAGCGTGGCTGCCGTATTCAGCAACCGCGCCGCCGCTTATGGCCTGACGCGGGCGCAGGAGGCAGGTATTCCTGCCCACTCGCTTGCCGCCAGCGACTTCACTGACCGCGAAGCCTTCGATCGCCAGCTCATCGCTGAAATCGAAGCCTACAGTCCAGACCTGATTGTGCTGGCCGGCTATATGCGCATTCTCAGCAGCGCGTTCGTGGCCCATTTTCACGATCGCCTGCTGAATATCCACCCTTCCCTGTTGCCGAAATATCCGGGTCTGCATACGCATCGTCAGGCGCTGGAAAATGGCGATAGCGAACATGGCACCTCCGTACATTTCGTCACTGACGAGCTGGATGGAGGTCCGGTGATCCTGCAGGCCAAAGTCCCGGTTTTTCCCGGCGACAGCGAAGCGGAGATTACGGAGCGGGTGCAGCATCAGGAGCATGCCATCTATCCGATGGTAATCGGCTGGTTTGTTGAGGGTCGTCTGGCGATGCGTGACGGCAAGGCCTGGCTGGATGGCGAACCGCTGCCGCCGCAGGGTTATGCTAACGACTGACCCGACAGGGGAAGCCGGGGCTTCCCCTGAAGTGCTGGCGGTCGGGGTAAAGGCTCAGGGAACCATTGAGCCGTCTGACATAACAACCTGCTCTGCTCCCGTTACTGACTTAACCGTAGCGCCCCGTAATATAATCTTCGGTCCGTCGCTGTTTTGGCGCGGTAAAGATACGGTCAGTCTCATCAAACTCCACTAACGCGCCCTGATGCATAAACGCGGTGTAATCTGACACGCGAGAAGCCTGCTGCATGTTGTGCGTCACCAGCACCAGTGTGAAATGCTGCTTGAGCGTAGTCATCAGCTCTTCAATCACCAGCGTTGAGATGGGATCGAGCGCGGAGGTCGGCTCATCCAGCAGCAGAACTTCCGGTTCAATCGCAATGGCGCGGGCAATCACCAGCCGCTGCTGCTGTCCGGTAGAGAGCGTCAGCGCATTCTGTGAAAGCTGATCTTTGACCTCACTCCACAGCGCCGCCGCGCGCAGCGCACGTTCACAGGCTTCGTTCAGCACCCGCCGATCGCGTACACCCTGTAAGCGCAGCCCGTAGACCACATTTTCATAGATCGATTTTGGAAAAGGATTGGGGCGCTGAAACACCATGCCGACCCGACGACGCAGCGCCGAGAGATCCTGCTCGGGTCGCAGGATCGGCTGCGATCCCAGCAACACCTCACCCTCGACCCGGCAATGATCAATCACATCATTCATGCGATTAAAACAGCGCAGCAACGTCGATTTGCCACAGCCGGAGGGACCAATCAGTGCAGTAATCTTGTTTTTCGGCACCTGCAGCGAAATAGCCTGCAGCGCCTGGCGCTCGCCATACCACAGCGACAGCTGGTTAACGGTCAGCGCGATATCCGTGTCGGACGTCATAGTCATAGCCTGTTATTGAGTCATAAGGCGATAGCGTTCACGCAGACGGTGACGCAGGCCCATCGCCAGCAGATTAAGCGACAGAATAATCAGCACCAGCAGCAGCGCGGTGGCGAACACCAGCGGCCGGTCAGCTTCAATATTCGGACTCTGAAACGCCAGATCGTAAATCTGGAAGCCCAGATGCATAAATTTGCGATCCAGATGCAGATAAGGAAACACCGCGTCGACGGGCAGTTCCGGCACCATTTTTACCACGCCAACCAGCATCAGCGGCGCGGTTTCACCAGCGGCACGCGCCACCGCCAGAATCAGGCCGGTCAGCATGGCAGGCACCGCCATCGGCAGCACCACGTTCCACAGGGTTTCCGCCTGAGTCGCGCCCAGCGCCAGCGATCCCTGCCGCAGGCTGTTGGGAATGCGGGATAGTCCCTCTTCGGTCGCCACAATCACCACCGGCAGCGTTAGTAACGCCAGAGTCAGCGACGCCCACAGCAAACCAGGTGTTCCGAAGGTGGGATTGGGCAGCGCGCTGGCGAAGAAGAGCTGGTCTATCGTTCCGCCCACCAGCCAGACAAAGAAGCCCAGACCAAATACGCCATAGACGATTGAAGGAACGCCTGCCAGATTGACCACCGCGATGCGCACCAGTCTGGTCAGCGCATTGCGTCCGGCATATTCATGCAGCCAGATGGCGGCGATGACACCCAGCGGCATCACGACCACCGACATCAGCAGCACCATCAGCACGGTGCCAAAGATCGCCGGGAACGCCCCGGATTCACTCTCGCCTTCAGCGGGTGAATCACTGACGAAACGCCACAGCTGATGCAGAAAATGCAGCGTTTTGCCGGTCAGCGTCATCGCGTTCGGCTTCCAGCTGTCAACGATTTCGGTCAGCGGGATCGCATGTTCGGTGCCATGCACATCCCGCAGGATTAACAGATCGCGCTGACTCTGCTGTTGCAGCGAAGCCAGTGTCTCGCTCAGCTGATTAAAACGGCGCTGCAAAGCGGCCTGATTGGCCTGATATTCTGACTCGGCCTGCAGATCAAAGCGCCCGTCAGCACGGTTTGTGGCCGCCTGCTCATCAAGCTGCTCACGCTGGCTGTTGAGGCGCGCCATATTGACCCGGCGAATCTGATTAGCCTGCCGCACCAGCATCTGCACCTGTCCGAGCCGCTGATGCAGCAGTGCATCGGGATCCTGCGCAGTCAGCTCTTCATTATCCTCACGCAGGCCGACAAACCAGCCGTATGCCTGACCGTGGCTGCGGCGCTGCAGCACCATGATGTCCGCTGGCTGGCTGACCTGCGCCGCCGTGCGACTGTAAACCACCCGGAAATCGGGTGCGTCCCAGTCACGGTTACCGGTTTTGATCAGATAGCGATTAACCTGTCCGCCGCTGTTGCCCTGCTCATCTGCCGGGGCCGGAAAGCGCCGCTGATGTTCCAGGGTTTCACCCAGCAGCCGCGTCTCGCCCCCTTCAGGCTGGCTAAACGTGTAGAGATCGACGCGCTGCGGCCAGAAAGCGCGCACCCCCTGCCAGGCCAGTAACCCAATCAGCAGCGTAAAGGCCAGCAGGCAGACGGCTACGGCACCGGCGGTTAGCCAGCGCCAGCGATCGTTCTGTCGCATCGCTTTCATGCCTGCTCCTCGTGCTGGCTGTAGCGCTGGCGCAGCCGCTGACGGATCAGCTCGGCAACCGTGTTGATCACCAGCGTAAACAGCAGCAGCATCAGGGCGCTAAGAAACAGCACGCGATAATGGGCACTCCCCGCCGCCGCTTCCGGCATCTCAATGGCGATATTGGCGGACAGCGCGCGCAGGCCGCTGAACAAGCCACCTTCACTTTGCGGCGTGTTGCCGGTCGCCATCAGCAAAATCATGGTTTCTCCTACGGCACGCCCCAGACCAATCATCAGGGCGGCAAAAATACCGGCGGAAGCACCCGGCAGCACGACGCGGGTCAGGGTTTGCCACGGCGTCGCGCCCAGTGCCAGCGAGCCCTGCCCCAGTGCAGCAGGCACGCTGAACAGCGCATCCTCAGAGAGGGTAAAGATCAGCGGTACCAGCGCAAAGCCCATCGCCAGCGCGGCCACCAGCAGATTGCGCTGTTCGTAATGCGGCAGCCAGTCGCCCGCATCCGGTATCAACAGCGTGGGCAGCCACAGCGTCAGCAGCGTGACCAGCAGCAACAGCGGCAGCAGAATCAGCACTTCACGACCCGGCTGACGCCAGCGCGGCGGTAAACGCGCGCTGAATACGCCGCACAGCAGCAGCGTGCCCGCCAGCGTCAGCGGCAGCAGCAGCACACCTACCAGCGCCTGACCAATATGCGGCGCGAGCCAGATCCCGGCAATCAGCCCCACCACTACGCTCGGCAGCGCGCCCATCATTTCGATTGCCGGTTTAACCCAGCGTCGCAGGCCTGGCGCCATAAACCAGGCGGTGTACATCGCCGCCGCCAGCGCCAGCGGTGTGGCAAACAGCAGCGCTAAACTCGCCGCTTTCAGCGTACCCATCACCATCGGCATCAGGCTGAACTTGGCCTGATAACTGTCACCCGCCGCGGTCGATTGCCAGATCCAGTCCGGTCCGGGATAATTTTCATACCAGATTTTTTGCCAGAAATTGCGCCAGGTGACGTCCGGCCACGGATTATCAAGCCGCAGGGTCTGCCAGCTTCCCGCCCGTTCAATTAGCAGGCTGTCGCCACGTGGCGAAAACTGCGCCTGCACAATGCCAGGTTCCAGCTGACGCTGCAGTATCGGGCCATTCTGCTTGCTGGCGAACAGCCGCAACAGCCCCTGTTTGCTGAGCGTCGCAAACACGCGGCGTTGTGATTCCGTCACCAGAATGGTCTCGCCGTCGCTGTTGGCAAAGGTACGAATGCGCTGCAGGCGCGGCCCCTGTTCGCTGGCGATAGCAAACCACTGCGTGATACCGCTGCCATCCTGGATCAGCAGGCTTGTGCCGCCCACCAGCAGATGCAGACTTTTTTGGCCGCTGCGGCAGGGTGTGCGTTTCGCGCAATAGTGCACGGTCATCGTCAAGTTGCCAGACCCGCAGCAGATTGCCTTCGGTGGTGTAGAGCAGATCGCCGGCAGGCGAGAGCGCCAGCAGATCCAGCTGGCGTTGCGGCAGCGGGATAACCGAGGCCTGGCGATCGGTGCCGAGCGTCAGCACCCGGAGTCCGGCCTCAGTGAGTGCGGCTATACGCCACTGACCCGCATGGCGCGTCGCCAGCGCCATCTTCGTCACTGCGCCATCGGGCAGATGAAAAGGTTTATCTCCCAGCGGAAAACGCCACTGCTGGTCGGCGGTTGGCTGCATCAGTGTCAGCGCACCCTGCATATTCAGCAGTAGCGTCTGCTCATCGGCACTCCGCACTATTTCGCCGGGCGGCGGGGTCAGCGCCAGTGCCGGTTCCGCAGGCTGACCATCCAGCGGAATAAAACGCGCCGCACCGCGCTCGCTGATGCGCCAGCCGACCTTCCCCTGATTGCCAATCGCTAATGCTGGCGCACGATCCCAGAGTTGCTGGCTGGCCGCAATCTGCAGGCCCGGCGCATTAAACAGCGGTAATACCACGCCAATCAGCCAGCAGAAGAGCAGCAGCATCAATAGCAGGATCGCCACGCCACAGCAGGTGACCAGCCGGCGTGTCAGACGGTCAACGGCACGACGCTTACGATCGCTGAATTGGACAGGAATGTGGTTTGCGCTCATGCGGTTCCGCTAGCAGGCCAAAATAAGCCGCTATGTTGCCCGTAGCCGATTGATAAGACAACTCCTGGCGTTGGACAACGCTGCCATACTCTCGCCATAATGTTGGTGGATACTGGATCTTCAGTCCTGCAACCGCTAAATGGAGTGAGAATGGGTCAGGTAAAGCTTTATATTGAAAAAGAATTAAGCTGGTTATCCTTTAATGAACGGGTTTTGCAGGAAGCAGCAGACAAAAGCAATCCACTGATTGAGCGGATGCGCTTTCTGGGTATCTACTCCAACAATCTCGACGAATTCTATAAAGTGCGTTTCGCCGACCTCAAACGCCGCATTCTGATTGGTGAAGAGCAGGGTTCCGCCAGTACACCACGCCATCTGTTTAAGAAAATTCAGCAGCGGGTAATGAAGTCCGATCAGGAGTTTGATGCGTTATATAACGATCTGCTGCTGGAGATGGCACGTAACCAGATCTTCCTGATCAATGAACGTCAGCTTTCATCCAATCAGCAGGCGTGGCTGCGCCACTACTTCAAGCACGAGCTGCGTCAGCATATCTCGCCGATTCTGATCACCCATGAAACGGATCTGACCGAATTCCTTAAAGATGACTACACCTACCTGGCGGTAGAGATCATTCGCGGTGACAATATTCAGTATGCGCTGCTGGAAATTCCGTCCGACAAAGTCCCGCGTTTCATCAATTTACCGGCTGAGCCACCGCGCCGCCGTAAACCGATGATCCTGCTGGATAACATTCTGCGCTACTGCCTGGATGACATTTTTAAAGGCTTCTACGACTACGACGCGCTCAACGCCTATTCAATGAAAATGACGCGTGACGCCGAGTACGACCTGGTCACGGAGATGGAGTCGAGCCTGCTGGAGCTGATGTCCTCCAGCCTGAAGCAGCGACTGACGGCGGAACCGGTGCGTTTCGTCTACCAGCGCGATATGCCCGACACGATGGTGTCGCTGCTGTGCCACAAGCTTTCCATCTCAAACCTGGACTCCATCCTGCCAGGCGGCCGCTACCACAACTTCAAAGACTTTATCGGCTTCCCTAACGTCGGCAAAAACAACCTGGTGAACCGCCCGCTGCCGCAGATTCGCCACATCGGCTTTGATGGTTTCCGCAACGGCTTTGATGCAATTCGCAATCGCGACGTGCTGCTCTACTACCCGTACCACACCTTTGAGCATGTGCTGGAGCTGCTGCGCCAGGCGTCGTTCGACCCCAGCGTGCTGGCGATAAAAATCAACATCTATCGCGTTGCTAAGCATTCCCGCATCATGGATGCGATGATCCATGCCGCCTACAACGGTAAAAAAGTCACGGTGGTGGTGGAGTTGCAGGCGCGCTTTGATGAAGAAGCCAATATTTACTGGGCGAAACGCCTGACTGAAGCGGGCGTGCATGTCATTTTCTCCGCACCAGGCCTGAAGATCCACGCCAAGCTGTTCCTGATCTCACGCCGCGAAGGCGAAGAGATTGTGCGCTACGCGCATATCGGTACCGGCAACTTTAACGAGAAAACCGCGCGTCTCTATACGGACTACTCGTTGCTGACCGCGGATGCGCGTATCACCAATGAAGTACGTCGGGTGTTCAACTTTATTGAGAATCCCTACCGGCCCGTGACGTTCGATCATCTGATGGTCTCGCCGCAGAACTCGCGCCGGATGCTGTATGAGCTAATCGACACCGAAATTGCTAATGCGCAGCAGAATAAGCCCTGCGGCATTACTCTGAAAATCAACAATCTGGTGGACAAAGGTCTGGTTGATCGGCTTTATACAGCCTCCAGCGTAGGGGTGAAGGTCAATCTTCTGGTGCGCGGAATGTGCTCATTAATCCCTGACTTGCCCGGGATCAGTGAAAATATTCGTGTCATCAGTATTGTTGACCGTTATCTGGAACACGATCGCGTCTATATTTTTGAGAATGGCGGCGAAAAGAAGGTGTTCCTCTCCTCCGCTGACTGGATGACACGTAACATTGATTACCGTATCGAAGTGGCAGTGGCGATACTCGATCCCCACATCCGGCAGCGCATACTCAACATTATTGCTATTCAGTTGAGTGATACGGTGAAAGCCCGCATCGTCGATAAAGAGTTGAGTAACCATTACGTCCAGCGCGGCAATCGTCGTAAAGTGCGATCGCAGCTGGCCATTTATGATTACATCAAGAAACTGGAACAACCTGAATAAATCCTATGCCAATTTCTCATAAAAGTACGCCAAAACCCCAGGAGTTTGCGGCGATTGACCTGGGCTCGAACAGTTTCCATATGGTGATTGCGCGGGTTGTCGATGGTGCGATGCAGGTACTGGGCCGCCTTAAGCAGCGCGTCCATCTGGCTGACGGACTGGATGCCCGACACAACCTCAGCGAGGAAGCGATGGAGCGAGGGTTAGCCTGCCTGGCCCTGTTCGCCGAGCGCCTGCAGGGGTTCAGTCCGAGCAACGTGACGATTGTCGGTACCCACACGCTGCGCGAGGCGGTCAACGCCGAAACCTTCCTGCAACGTGCGGCCGAGGTGATCCCCTATCCGATCGAGGTGATTTCGGGCCATGAAGAGGCTCGCCTGATCTTTATGGGCGTTGAACATACCCAGCCGGAGAAAGGTCGCAAGCTGGTGATCGATATCGGCGGCGGATCAACCGAGCTGGTTATTGGCGAGGATTTTGAACCGCAACTGGTTGAGAGCCGACGCATGGGTTGCGTCAGTTTTGCCCAGCTCTATTTCCCGAAAGGTGAAATCAGCCGTGAAAACTTCCGTCGCGCCCGTTTAGCGGCCGCGCAGAAGCTGGAAACGCTGGCGTGGCAATATCGTCTGCATGGCTGGCAATATGCGCTGGGCGCGTCCGGCACCATCAAAGCCGCCTGCGAAGTGCTGCTGGCGATGGATGAAAAAGAGAAGCTGATTACGCCTGAGCGCCTCGAAAAGCTTTATGACGAGGTGATGAAACACAAATCCTTTGCTGCACTCAGCCTGCCGGGTCTGTCGGAAGAGCGTAAAGGCGTGTTTGTACCCGGGCTGGCGATTCTGTGCGGCGTATTTGATGCGCTGGCCATTCGCGAATTGCGCCTCTCCGACGGTGCGCTGCGTGAAGGTGTGCTCTATGAGATGGAGGGCCGTTTCCGCCATCAGGATATTCGTAGCCGTACTGCACAGAGTCTGGCGAACCATTACGCTATCGACAGCGATCAGGCACGACGCGTGCTCGACACCACCGAGCAGCTTTATCTGCAGTGGCGCGAGCAGAATCAGAAACTGGCGAATCCACAACTGGCCGCACTGCTGAAATGGGCGGCAATGCTGCACGAAGTAGGCCTGACCATCAATCACAGCGGCCTGCAACGCCATTCAGCCTATATTCTGCAAAACACCAACCTGCCGGGCTTCAATCAGGATCAGCAGATGCTGCTGGCGGCGCTGGTCAGATTCCATCGTAAAGCGATAAAGCTTGATGAGCTGCCGCGCGTGACGCTGTTCAAGAAAAAGCAGTTTGTACCGCTGATCTTCCTGCTTCGCCTGGGTACCCTGTTGAATAATCAGCGACAGGCCACCACGCGTCCGGAGGCGTTAACCCTGAAATGCGATGATGGCCACTGGACGCTGACCTTCCCGGCGGGCTACTTCACGCAGAACAACCTGGTTCAGCTCGATCTTGAACGGGAGCAGGTTTACTGGAATGACGTCACGGGATGGAAACTGATCCTCGAAGAAAAAGTCTGACAACACGGGCGCCTGGCGCCCGTTTAACTGAAATGATGAATATGACACAACCAACCGCACCACTTTCAGGCGAAAACTATTTTGCCGAAACCTATGGTTTAACGCCGCCCCACTCCGAAGTGGTTGCGGCGCTGCCCCAGCTCAACGTCGGCAAGGCGCTTGACCTTGGCTGTGGCGTGGGACGCAATACGCTGTTTCTGAATCAGCACGGTTTTGACGTCACGGCGTGGGATCATAATCCGCAAAGCCTGGCGCGCCTGCAGGAGATTATTGCGCAGGAAAATCTCAGCGGCATTCATACCGAGCAGCGCGACCTGAACAACACGCGCTTTAATGGCGGCTTCAACTTTGTGCTATCGACTGTGGTGATGATGTTCCTGCAGCCGCAGACTATTCCGCAGCTGATTGCCGACATGCAGGCCTGTACGGTCAGAGACGGTTTTAACCTGATCGTGGCGGCGATGAACACGGACGATATGCCCTGCCCGGCTGATTTCTCCTTTGCGTTTAAATCAGGCGAGCTCAGCCACTACTACCGCAACTGGCACATCGTGAAGTACAACGAGCACCCCGGTCAGTTGCATCGCACAGATGAAAATGGCAACCGCATCACCTGTCGTTTTGCGACGCTGCTGGCGCAAAAAGCGAGTTACTGATTTTTATCTGCTGTTTTTTTCAACAGCGATTGATTTCATCAGGCGACTGTGACTAAATATTGCAGTCGCCCCAGATGGGGTCATTACAGGAACCACCCCGCGTGAACAGCGCTATTTCTCCCCGAAGACGTCAAAAAAACCGGCACCATGACCCGCATTGTGCTGCTGATTAGTTTTATCATTCTTTTTTAGTCGCCTGATTTTTATCCTGCCTGCTGCCTTCGAGCATCATCAGCAACAGAAAGCTATTCCTGAACCGGTTGCCATAACATCAGGCGATACGCGATAGCGAATAACCAATAACGACATTTCGCCTGAAACGCACCTGAAACTTAAACGTTATCCAGATAACTGGACTCTTTTTTGCATCCCTTTTTCAGGCGAAACGCTACACTTCGTGCTGGTGCTTTCAGACTTAAGGGATCCAATGTGTCTGCCTCTCACTCTCAACGTTTAAGTGAAATACGTCATCGCATTCTGACGCTGCTGCTCAGCGAGCACGATCTGGTTGATGCCCTGCTGGAGAAATCGGGCGATCTCAATCCTGAACAGCAACGTGATAATGCGGCCCAGCGTGACGCGCTGGAACAGGACATTCTGCAACTGCATGCCGCTGACCTCGCGGATATTCTCGAAGCCCTGCCCGAAGAAGAACGTCAGGCGCTGTGGCGGCTGGTGCCGAACGAGCGGCGCGGCCATGTGCTGGTTGAAGCGTCTGAAACGGTCTGGGCCAGCCTCACCGAAGAGATGAGCGACCGCGATATCCTGCGCGCTATCCAGCCGCTGGATATCGACGATCAGGTCTGGCTGGCGCGTTATCTGCCACGTGACCTGACCGGACGCCTGCTGGCAACGGTGGAGCCAGCCCTGCGAGCCCGCATGCTCGATATGGTGCAGCTTGACCGTGACCGCGTAGGCCGGGTGATGGATTTCAATATCCTGACGGTGCGTGAAGATGTCACGCTTGCAACGGTGCAACGCTTTCTGCGCAAGCGCAAAAGCATGCCGGGCGGTACCGATAAACTCTTTATCACCAATAAAGATAATCAGCTGCTGGGCGAACTGCTGCTGACGGACATCCTGCTTAACAAACCCAAAACCCTGGTGAGCGACGCGATGAACGCCCGCCCTACCACCTTCCAGCTTAACGATAAGGCTGAAGACGCTGCCAGTGCCTTTGAACGTTATAACCTCATTTCAGCCGCCGTCACCGACGCCAGGGGCAAGCTGATTGGCCGCGTGACCATTGAAGACATCATCGACCTGGTGAATGCCGAAAACGAAAGCAACATTCGTAAAATGGGGGGGGGATCAGTCAGGAAGAGGATGTGTTCGCACCGGTGCGTAAATCGGTACGTAAACGCTGGGCCTGGCTGGCGATTAACCTCTGCACCGCCTTTGTCGCCTCCCGGGTTATCGGACTGTTTGAAGGGACGATTTCGCAAATCGTGGCGCTGGCCACGCTGATGCCGATCGTCGCGGGTATCGGCGGCAATACCGGTAATCAGACCATCACCATGATTGTGCGGGCGCTGGCCTTACATCAGGTTGAACCGGGCAACTTTTCGTTTTTGATCGTCCGCGAGCTTGGCGTGGCGCTGATCAACGGCCTGTTCTGGGGCGGCATCATGGGCGGCATCACCTGGATGATGTATGACAATATGGCGCTGGGCGGCGTTATGATGCTGGCCATGGCGCTTAATCTGCTGCTGGCCGCGCTGATGGGCGTGCTGGTGCCGCTGGTCATGACTAAAATGAATCGCGATCCCGCCGTCGGCTCCAGCGTATTAATCACCGCCCTTACTGACACCGGCGGCTTCTTTATTTTCCTGGGGCTGGCGACGATCTTCCTGCTGCCGCACTGATCGTCAGGCTTGCAGACCGTAACGTTGCAGCGACCCGTTAAGATTGCGCTGCCGCGTTACCTGTGCCAGCTCTCGGGTCGCCGCAGGCAGCGTATAGTTACCTCGCTGACTCAGCCACTCCAGCACATCCGCTAAGTGCCAGATGGCGGTTTTACCGTCATGCACCGGCAGCGGAAACGGCGGGCGGTGGCTGAGCATCAGCTTACGCATATTCTGACGCGTCATGCCGATAATCTCCGCAACATCCGTCAATCCCACAAAATCGGGTGCGGCTTCCACCAGCGTGGCCCCCCGGTATCGCACGCAGCACATCCTCTTCAGCCTGCTTCAATACATCCGTTGCAGAGTCGGACTCCCGGGTGAACTCCAGTGCAATTCTGCCCGGCATGCCCAGGCCGATTAGCGCATCATCACAGCCTGCCGCTGCCAGCGTTTCCAGCAGTTCATCCACCGGCACATGCCCTTCCGGCAGGCTGAACCGTAATGTGAAACAATATTCCATATGCTTCTCCTTGTGCTGCATCAGGACTTCAGATAGTGACAGTTGTCGACCACGCGTCGCAGCGCGCGGGCATGCTGATGTGCGTTTTTTGGTGTGCTCCAGATACAGGTCAGACAAAACTCCCCACATCGGCACATCAACAGATTTTTCGGACAGTACATTTTGCCCCAGGCGTGATGGCCTCCCGTGACGACCAGCCAGCCATGGGATTCGGCGTAACGTAACGCCGTTTCGATCTCTTTGTTGGGATGCCGCTTCCTTGCCATGTTTTTCCCTATCCTGACGCCGAATTGATAAGTTGTCAACTGACAACCTGATGAAATTATCTTAGTGCGGCTCAGCATGCGCAGACTTTTTCTCGCAGTAAAACAGTCAGGGTATAAACTGGAAAACGTCACACAAAAAACGATCAGCGCCAGAAGTCATCTGGCAGCAGAAGCGATAATCAACGGAGGCAATATGTTTAAAGCAGAGGATTTTGTTCAGTCGAAAACCGGCGGCCCGAAAATGCAGGTGCTGCGCGTAGAAGGCGACACCTTATGGTGTGCACGCGTTGATGATGCGGCGAAAAAAGAGATCGAAGTGAAAGCAGAGAGCGTCAATCACTATCACGAAGAGGGTGACTTTGGCGTGTGCTGAGGTGAAACGGCCCCTGACGGGGCCAGACTGTCAGGGCTTATCCTGCTGAAGGTTGTCATTTCCCAGACCGCCAATAAACGGCAGACGCAGCCGGAACGGTGTGAAATCGACTCCCATGTTCAGACCCAGCAGATTTACTTCAAGTCCCTCTTCTGCACCCAGCGTCACTCCCGCCACGCCCAGAATCGACACCTGCAGGCCGCGCCCGGATGGCGGCAGCCCGACCGGACGCCACAGTGGCCGGTAATCTTTACCCAGCGCGTTAGCGGGCAGATCAAGCCTTAAAGCGGGTACTTCGCGGCCAATATGCGCCAGGAAGGTGTTGCTGTTCGGTCCTGGCCAGGCGCGGTAGGTTGTCGGCCACGGATAGGATTTAATGGCGGCTTCAATCTGCGGGATCATCGCTTCTGCTTCCGGTCCGCGATGTTCCACCAGCAGCCGCGGTTTTGCGCCATACCAGTAGCCATCAGGCAGGTTGGTGTTGCGCCGGACTTTATCGCCGCTGCCCCAGCTAATCACTTCGTAGCGAGTGAATCGAGTTTCACCTGCGCGCTTGAAGATGATCCACGGATGCACCGCCACCGCCCCTTTCCAGCCATAGGTCGGCGCAGCATAGACCTGTACAATAGCCAGGCTATATAAAGCGCGCGGGTCGGGTGCTATCCCGGACGAATCACGTCGGGCGGTCGCCCAGCCGCCCGGCTCTGCGGTTTCGCTGTGACGCGTCGCCTGCGCAATGCTGGCTCCCAGCGATAGCAGCAGTACGGCAACAAAAAACAGGCTGAACACTTTAAGTGAGAGCATGACAACATTCCTGGTGACGTAAGAATCGCGAATCGCCTGTTCAGCAGGCGGTTTCAGTAAGCGGCGGCTTTGGGATACGGACGATCGATGAAGCGGCGGGTAAAAGCGGGACACAAATGACGTCAGTTGCGGGCTTTTACTGCATGGAGGATAGCGTAATTTCCGGCAAAGTGAATAATAAAACGCCAGCGGCGAGGCGGGATGCGCTGAAAAGTTAAAACGGCGAGTCTGCGCACGGTCAGAGCAATAAAAAAAAGCCCGCTGAGGAGCGGGCTGCAGACTTATCAGGGATTAACTGGCTGAGGCCAGGTTATTCCCACTCAATCGTCGCTGGTGGCTTACCGCTGATGTCATACACCACGCGGGAGATGCCGTCGACTTCATTGATGATGCGGTTAGAGACACGGCCCAGGAAATCATACGGCAGGTGCGCCCAGTGTGCGGTCATAAAGTCGATGGTTTCCACCGCACGCAGCGAGACAACCCAGTCATATTTACGGCCATCGCCCATCACGCCGACTGAACGTACCGGCAGGAAGACGGTGAAGGCCTGGCTGACTTTGTTATAGAGATCCGCTTTATGCAGCTCTTCAATGAAGATGGCATCGGCACGGCGCAGCAGGTCGCAATACTCTTTCTTCACTTCGCCCAGCACGCGCACGCCCAGACCTGGGCCCGGGAACGGATGGCGATAGAGCATGTCGTAAGGCAGGCCCAGCTCCAGACCAATCTTACGCACTTCATCTTTGAACAGCTCACGCAGCGGCTCAACCAGGCCCATCTTCATCTCTTTCGGCAGGCCGCCGACGTTGTGATGCGATTTGATGACGTGCGCCTTACCGGTTGCAGAGGCCGCAGACTCAATAACATCCGGATAGATGGTGCCCTGTGCCAGCCACTTAACGTCCTGCAGCTTCAGCGCTTCTTCGTCGAAGACTTCCACAAAGACGCGACCGATAATTTTACGTTTCGCTTCCGGCTCATTCTCACCTGCCAGCGCGTCGAGGAAGCGCGCTTCGCCTTCAACGTGAATAATGTTGAGGCCGAAGTGGTCGCCAAACATATCCATAACCTGTTGTGCTTCGTTCAGGCGCAGCAGGCCGTTATCTACGAACACACAGGTCAGACGGTCGCCAATGGCGCGATGCAGCAGCATTGCCGTCACGGAGGAGTCAACACCACCTGACAGGCCAAGGATCACTTTGTCGTTGCCGACCTGCACACGCAGGCGTTCAACCGCATCTTCAATGATTTTGGCTGGCGTCCACAGGGCTTCACATTCACAGATGTCGATAACGAAGCGCTCAAGCATCCGCAGGCCCTGGCGGGTATGGGTCACTTCCGGGTGGAACTGCACGCCGTAGAAGCGCTTCTCTTCGTTAGCCATAATGGCGAACGGACAGGTTTCTGTGCTGGCAACGGTCACGAAGTCAGCCGGGATCGCCGTGACTTTGTCGCCGTGGCTCATCCAGACATCCAGCAGCGGTTTGCCAGCGGCGCTGATCGCATCTTCAATATCGCGAACCAGGGCGCTTGGCGTCGTCACTTCAACCTGCGCATAACCAAACTCACGCTCGGTTGAGCCAGCAACGGTGCCGCCCAGCTGCATCGCCATCGTCTGCATACCGTAGCAGACACCCAGCACCGGCACGCCAGCGCTGAAGACATATTCAGGCGCACGCGGGCTGTTCAGTTCGGTGGTGCTTTCCGGACCACCGGAAAGGATGATGCCGCTTGGGTTGAACTGGCGAATCTGCTCTTCGGTGACATCCCATGCCCAGAGTTCACAGTAAACGCCCAGCTCGCGCACGCGACGTGCAACCAGCTGAGTATATTGTGAGCCGAAATCGAGAATCAGAATGCGATGCTTATGGATATTTTCCGTCGTCATTGAGGGTTTTCCAGAACGGTGACTTGATCAATAAAAGCGCCCGGCTGAAGCCGGGCGGGAAATCGGGATTATGAACCCATGCGGTAGTTCGGTGACTCTTTGGTGATGGTCACATCATGCACGTGGCTCTCATTGATGCCGGCGCCGCTGATGCGGACGAACTCCGCCTTAGTGCGAAGGTCATCAATGGTCGGGCAACCGGTCAGGCCCATGCACGAGCGCAGGCCGCCCATCTGCTGATGCACGATCTCTTTCAGACGGCCTTTATAGGCCACGCGACCTTCGATACCTTCCGGCACCAGTTTGTCAGCGGCGTTATCGGTCTGGAAGTAGCGGTCAGAAGAGCCTTTAGACATCGCGCCCAGTGAACCCATACCGCGATAGGATTTGAACGAACGGCCCTGATAGAGTTCGATCTCGCCCGGTGACTCTTCGGTCCCCGCCAGCATCGAACCGACCATGACACAGGACGCACCGGCGGCGATCGCTTTCGCGATGTCACCGGAGAAACGGATACCGCCATCGGCAATCACCGGAATACCGGTGCCTTCCAGCGCGGTAACTGCGTCAGAGACGGCAGTGATCTGCGGAACGCCCACGCCGGTCACGATACGGGTAGTACAGATAGAGCCCGGGCCGATACCCACTTTAACGGCGCTGACACCTGCCGCAACCAGCGCCAGTGCGCCAGCACCAGTGGCTACATTGCCGCCAACGATTTCAAGGTCCGGGTATTTGGCACGGGTTTCACGGATACGTGACAGCACGCCTTCAGAATGGCCGTGTGAAGAGTCAATCAGCAGCACGTCAACGCCCGCTGCAACCAGCGCATCGATACGCTCTTCGTTACCTGCACCTGCGCCAACTGCCGCACCGACACGCAGACGGCCCTGCTCATCTTTACAGGCGTTAGGTTTACGTTCAGCTTTCTGGAAATCTTTAACGGTGATCATGCCCAGCAGATGGAAGCTGTCATCCACCACCAGCGCTTTCTCAACGCGCTTTTCATGCATCCTGTGCAGCACCACATCGCGCGCTTCGCCCTCTTTCACCGTCACCAGACGATCTTTCGGGGTCATGACTGCAGAGACAGGCTGTGAAAGATCAGTGACAAAGCGCACGTCACGACCGGTGATGATACCCACCAGTTCGTTGTCGCGGTTAACCACCGGATAGCCCGCAAAGCCGTTGCGCTCGGTCAGCGCTTTAACGTCAGCCAGTGGGGTGGTTGGCAGAACGGTCTGTGGTTCAGTCACCACGCCGCTTTCATGTTTCTTCACCTTGCGCACTTCGTCCGCCTGGCGTTCGATTGACATATTTTTATGGATGAAGCCAAGGCCGCCTTCCTGTGCCAGCGCAATCGCCAGACCCGACTCGGTCACGGTGTCCATGGCAGCGGAGAGCATAGGAATATTTAAACGGATATTTTTGGTCAGCTGAGTGCTGAGATCGGCCGTATTCGGCAGGACGGTGGAGTGTGCAGGGACGAGCAGAACGTCGTCAAAAGTGAGTGCTTCTTTAGCGATTCTTAACATGGCAATACTCCACCTCGGGTGATTGAGAATAGATAAAATATTGCCGCGGCATTATACAGGCCGTAATCGATTGCCTCCAGCATTATTTACGAAAAACTCTTGATCCGCACTGGCAGCCCTGTAGTATCGATGAATTAACCTGCTGATTTGGAATTTGATCTTCGTCACATGTCGCTGCCACCCATCGCCAATATTTTTACCGTCAGCCGTCTCAATACGACAGTGCGTCAGCTGCTGGAGAAAGAGATGGGCTTGGTCTGGATCAGCGCCGAGATCTCCAACTTCACGCAACCGGCATCCGGTCACTGGTACTTCACGCTGAAAGATGATGGCGCTCAGGTTCGCTGTGCTATGTTCCGCAACAGTAACCGACGCGTTACCTTTCGTCCGCAGCATGGTCAGCAGGTGCTGGTTCGCGCCAACATTACTCTCTATGAGCCACGCGGTGACTATCAGCTGATTGCAGAAAGTATGCATCCGGCGGGTGAAGGCTTGCTGCAGCAGCAGTTTGAACTGCTGAAAGCAAAACTGGCCACCGAAGGACTGTTTGATCCGCAGCATAAGCAACCGCTGCCGGAACCAGCGCGTCAGGTCGGGGTAATCACCTCTTCCACCGGCGCGGCGCTGCACGATGTGTTACGCGTGCTGCATCGCCGTGATCCCTCCCTGCCCGTGGTCATCTACCCGACCGTGGTTCAGGGCGTCGATGCGCCAGCGGCTATCGTCCGCGCAATTGAAATCGCCAACCTGCGCAACGAGTGCGACGTATTAATTGTCGGACGCGGCGGCGGTTCGCTGGAAGATTTGTGGGGCTTTAACGATGAACGCGTGGCGCGCGCCATTTTTGCCAGCCGCATTCCCATCGTCAGCGCGGTGGGTCATGAAACCGATGTCACCATTGCCGACTTCGTTGCCGATTTACGTGCACCCACCCCTTCCGCCGCGGCTGAAATTGTCAGCCGTAACCAGCTGGAGTTACTGCGTCAGTTGCAGTCACAGCAACAGCGGCTGGAGATGGCGATGGATTACTACCTGGCACGTCAGCAGCGGCTTTACTCCCGCCTTGAACATCGTCTGCAACAGCAGCATCCGCAGCTGCGTCTGGCCCGTCAGCAGACCGCCCTGTTCCGCCTGCAGCAGCGACTGGGAGAAGCGATGGAAACCCGCCTGCGTCAGGCCACGCGTCAGCAGGATCGCCTGTCGCATCGACTCAATGCCCAGCAGCCTCAGCAGCGGCTGTTCGATGCGCAAAAACAGCTGCAAAGCTGGCACTACCGCCTGCAGCAGAGCATGACAAAACAGCTGAGCACCAGCAAACAGCACTTTGGTCAGTTGGTGGCGCAGCTGGAAGGCGTCAGCCCGCTGGCGACGCTGGCGCGCGGTTTTAGCGTGACCACCGACACCGCCGGACAGGTGGTGAAGAAAACCGCACAGCTCCAGAGCGGCGACCTGCTCCGTACCCGTCTTGATGATGGCTGGGTTGAAAGCCAGGTGACGCAGTTACTGCCTGAGAAAAAGCGCCGCCGCAAAACCGTCTCCTGACTCTGCACGTCAGCTCACATTTTTACACTTAACGCTGGCCTCACTAATGAGGTCTAACCCGCCTGACGGGTCTATACTTTCTGGCACATTCCCTGTCGCCAGGGCGTTTCAGATGGCTTGCCAACGTTGTTGCCTCAGAAAAGCGCCGCCGCAAAACCGTCTCCTGACTCTGCTCGTCAGCTCACACTTTTACACTTATCGCTGGCCTCAATAATGAGGTCTAACCAGCCTGACGGGTCTATACTTTCTGGCACATTCCCTGTCGCCAGGGCGTTTCAGATGGCTTGCCAAAGTTGTTGCCTCAGAAAAGCGCCGCCGCAAAACCGCCTCCTGACTCTGCCCGTCAGCTCACACTTTTACACTTAACGCTGGCCTTACTAATGAGGTCTAACCAGCCTGACGGGTCTATACTTTCTGGCACATTCCCTGTCGCCAAGGAGTTTCAGATGGCTTATTGCGTTATTCCTCCCTATATCCTTCGCAAAATCATCGCGCACGGTTCCGGCCACCAGCAGGAGCAGGCGCGTCGCACCCTGACACACGTCCAGCACCTGATGGCGGAACACTGGCAAAAGCAGCCGGTGGCAAAATCCGCGGCAGGCGGCCACGTGGATCGTGAAATTTATGATGCGCAAAGTCAGCAGACCTTGCCAGGTAAGCTGATTCGTCAGGAGGGCCAGCCCGGCAATGACGACGTGGCGGCTGAGGAAGCCTGGAACTATCTTGGCGTAACCTATGACTTCTTCTGGCAGGCTTATCAGCGTAACTCGCTGGATAATCAGGGGCTGAAATTGCTCGGTACCGTGCACTACGGTGACAAATACCAGAACGCCTTCTGGAACGGTCAGCAAATGGTATTTGGTGATGGTGACGGCGAAATCTTTAATCGCTTCACCATTGCGATTGACGTTGTGGCGCACGAACTGGCGCATGGCGTGACGGAAAATGAAGCCGGCTTGATCTACTTCGAGCAGGCTGGTGCACTGAACGAGTCACTGTCAGATGTGTTTGGCTCGCTGGTGAAACAGTTCAGTAAAAAACAGCGCGCCGATGAGGCGGACTGGATTATCGGCGAAGGCCTGCTGGCAAGCGGCATCAATGGGCGTGGTCTGCGATCGATGTCTGAACCTGGCTCGGCCTATGATGACCCGATGCTGGGCAAAGATCCGCAACCGGCACACATGGATCACTACGTGAAGACACGTGAAGATAATGGCGGGGTTCATATCAACTCCGGCATCCCTAACCGGGCTTTTTATCTGGCAGCAACAGCACTGGGTGGTTATGCGTGGGAACAGGCGGGATATGCCTGGTACGACACGGTGTGTGACGACGAACTGCCACAGGATGCTGACTTTAAGACCTTTGCCCGCTTCACCGTTCAACATGGTAAAAAACGGTTCAACGAATCGGTCGGCAGTGCCATTGAGCAGGCGTGGAAGGAGGTTGGCGTGCTATGAGTGACCTGCCCGAACTCACTGATGACGCCACCATCATCGTCGCGCGTGAAGGCGGCATGGCCTTTATTCCGGGGCTACGCGCCGAACGACGCTTTATGCTGGGCGATCTGCCGCCGCCAGAAAGAGAACGCGTCTGCCATGCGCTGCAGCAGGCGATGCCGCTGGGCGAACCGGAGGAGAAAGCCGCGCAGGTGGGCAGTGGCGACCAGCGCTATTTTCGCATCCAGATTCAGTATGCAACCCACCGCGAGGTTGGGACGATAGTGCTGTTGATTCCGGAACAGGTGGCGCCACCTGAGTTGCAGGCGCTGTGGCGCGACGGTAAATAAGCAAAAAAAAGGCCGACAATGTCGGCCCTCAGACTGCTGATAATCCGATGTACATCTGTTAGCGACAAATGAGCTTAAAGCGAAGGTAACACGTTCAGAAGAGGAAAGCGTCCCGCGCCATGGACGGCGCGGGCCGAGCAGTCATGGATGACGATTTTGCGACTTTCCGATCTGACCGTGTTCCCTGAGCATGCTCGGTCTTACAGCGAACCAGGCAAGACTTTTCCGTAAAAAAAGGGCCGACAATGTCGGCCCTTTTCATTAAGTGTTGTTACTTGCTGTCTGGCAGCGCGTAAGCAATCACATAATCACCACGGTCCGGTGACTGACGTGCGCCACCTGCCGAGATCAGGATGTACTGCTTTCCATCTTTCGGTGAGACGTAGCTCATCGGTCCACCCTGACTGCCCACCGGCAGACGTGCTTTCCACACCTCTTTACCGGTTGAAGAATCAAAGGCGCGCAGATAGTAATCCTGCGTACCCGCGATGAACACCAGGCCGCCCTGCGTGGCCAGCGTACCGCCCAGCGTTGGCATGCCAACCGGCATTTTCACGCGCATCTTGATACCGAATGGTCCGGTATCCTGCACCGTGCCGACCGGCACCTGCCAGACGATTTTCTGCGTTTTCATGTCAATCGCCGACAGCGTACCAAATGGCGGTTTCTGACATGGGATACCCAGCGGTGACATAAAGCGATTTTTATTCACAGCATATGGCGTGCCTTTCAGCGGAACGGCACCCATACCGGTGTTGATCGCTTCGCCGCCGTTGCTGCCACGCGCAATATTGCTGGTATCAGCCGGGATCATCTGAACCCACAAACCCAGACGCATATCATTGACGAACAACAGGTGGTTGTTCGGATCGACCGACATGCTGCCCCAGTTCATACCGCCCAGCGAACCCGGGAAGCTCAGAGACTTGTCGGTGTCCGGCACGGTGAACAGGCCATCATAGCGCATGGATTTGAAGCCAATGCGGCAAGCCAGCTGATCAAACGGCGTGGCACCCCACATGTCAGACTCTTTCAGCGTCTGATTGCCAATCTGCGGCATCCCGGTCGAGTGTGGCTGCGTTTTGGTGTACTGCTCGTTCGGGATATGACCCTGCGGCATCGGCAGTTCTTCGACTTTGGTCAGCGGCTTGCCGGTCATACGGTCAAGCACGAAGATCATGCCGGTTTTGCCGCCAATCACTACCGCAGGTGTGGTAGTGCCATCTTTTTGCGGGAAGTCGATCAGGCTTGGCTGCATCGGCAGGTCAAAGTCCCACAGATCGTTATGCACGGTCTGATAAACCCACTTCTCTTTACCGGTCGTAGCATCCAGCGCCAGAACCGATGCGCCATATTTGTGATCCAGTTCAGTACGGTTCGCACCCCAGAGGTCAACCGACGAACTGCCCATTGGAATGAACACGGTGTTCATTGCCGGGTCGTAAGACATCGGTGCCCATGAGTTCGGCGTACTGCGGGTATAATCTTTACCCGGCATCAATATCGCATTCGGGTCAACATTGCCTGGGTCAAACGCCCAGCGCATCTGGCCGGTGATAACGTCAAAGCCACGCAACACGCCACCCGGCATATCCGTCTGCACGTTATCCGCTACGCGACCGCCGACCACCACAGTGGTGCCAGCCAGGGTTGGCGCTGAGGTCAGCTGATATTGCGGATCCGGTGCCTTGCCCATGCCCGCTTTGAGATCAACGATGCCGTGATCGCCAAAGTTTTCACAGAACTCACCGTTGTCAGCATTGATCGCAATCAGACGCGCGTCGATGGTGTTCATCAGAATACGACGCTGACAGCTGTCACCGGCTGGCAACACTGCGGCAGTCACAGGTGAAGACCCCGGCTTATCTGGCTGCTGCAGCGGTTTCGTGGCGTCAAAGTAAGCCAGACCACGGCAGCGCGGCCAGACTTCCGCTTTGGCATTGATTTCACGTTTCCAGATCTGCTTACCGCTGTTGGCTTCAACGGCGATGACGTTGTTGTGCGGTGTGCAGAGATAAAGGGTATTGCCAATCTGCAACGGTGTCTGCTGATCTTCTGCGCCGTTGCCGGTCGGGCTGACAGGGGTATCACCGGTGCGGAAAGTCCAGGCCACCTGCAGATCTTTCACGTTGTCGCGGGTGATTTGATCCAGCGCCACAAAGCGGCTGCCCTGCGGAGTATTACCGTAGTTATCCCAGTCTTTCTGCTGTTTCGCTTTATCTACCGGGATCAGCGGCAGCTCTTCGCCCGTGCCTGCAACGGTAGGATGTGGCTGGAACATCTGCACCAGCGTAACAACCATGCCTGCCGCCAGCAGCGCAGAGAACGCATAAGAGGGTTTTGCCAGTGAGGGCTTACCTTCATGCTTACGCAGTGAAGGCCAGATCAGGAAGGCAAGCAGCATCAGTCCGGCAGGCACCATCAGGCGTGATACCAGCGGCCAGAACTCCAGGCCCGCGTCGAACAGCGACCAGATCAGGGTGCCGACAAAGACCAGCAGGAACAGAACCACTGCCGAGGATTTACGACGGAAGAACTGAATTGCGGAGAGTACAGTGACGATACCCGCAATTAAAAAGTACCCGCTGCCACCAAGTGCAACCAGTTTGCCGCCGCCAATTGCAAAAAACAGACCGGTGGCAAGTAGCACCAGTCCGAGCAGCACGGATACTATTCCCAGCCCCTTTCCGGAGCGGGAGGATGTTTCAGCCATAATACTTACTCTCCTGAATAAACAGAGCGCCCGGACAGATGGCCTTCCGGACGCCGGCGCGATAAGGCAGTCCGCGCCAGGCACCGCTCGGTTTCAAATCGAATATAAACAGACCCGCGTCCGTGAGATCGATGGGCCGGAAGAACACGGATGTGGCTGGCCCCTCCCACGACGCGGCAGGATTGTACCACCTGGTACATTATAGAGTGAACATCTACAACCCATTTGTTACGGCGCAATAGCATTTTTGCTACAAAATGAGCCAGTCGTTGCTCTGAATTCTCAGACGTTTTAAGCGTAGCTGAAAGCGGCGTCAGTGACCTGGCGGCTGGAAAAGGACGCGCTTGCGGGAGATAAGGCCATGTCCGTTCCGGCAAAAATAGTCCACCGCGCCGCAGGCTTTGAGCACCTCAAGCGGCTGATGACACGCCGGACAGCAGGGTTGTGCGGGGTAATGCGTACCGCAGGTATTACAGATAAATTCACCGTCACTGAGCGACAGCGGTTGCTGACATTTTTCGCAAATAATAGTCACTATTTTCTCCCTGCTCCGGTTTATTCAGGGCAAAAAAAAGAGGGCCAGATGGCCCTCTATTCTTAACGCTTGTTCTTTTTCATATGCGCCAGCAGACGCTTACGTTTACGCTGCTGCGTTGGCGTCAGCAGGTTACGTTTGCCTTCATAAGGGTTATCACCCTCTTTGAACTGAATACGAATTGGCGTTCCCATCACGTTGAGTGATTTACGGAAATAGTTCATCAGGTAGCGTTTGTAAGAATCTGGCAGATCCTTAACCTGATTACCGTGGATTACCACGATAGGCGGGTTATATCCCCCCCGCGTGCGCGTATTTGAGCTTAACGCGACGACTGCGTACCAGCGGTGGCTGGTGATCGTCTGCCGCCATGTTCATGATACGGGTCAGCAGCGAGGTGTTTACACGCTTCGTCGAACAGTCATAGGCTTCAGTGATCGACTCAAACAGATTGCCGACGCCGCTGCCGTGCAGCGCAGAGATAAAGTGGATGCGGGCGAAATCGATAAAGCCCAGACGGTAGTCCAGTGTCTCTTTCACTTCATCACGCACTTCCTGCGACAGTCCATCCCATTTGTTGACCACAATCACCAGCGAACGACCACTGTTGAGAATGAAGCCAAGCAGCGACAGATCCTGATCGGAAATACCGGCATGGGCATCAATCACCAGCATCACCACGTTGGCATCTTCAATCGCCTGCAGCGTCTTGATCACCGAGAATTTCTCTACGGTGTCAGAGATTTTGGCACGCTTACGCACGCCCGCCGTGTCGATCAGAACGTATTCACGTCCATCACGCTCCATCGGAATATAGATGCTGTCGCGGGTGGTGCCCGGCATATCGTAGACCACCACGCGGTCTTCACCGAGAATACGGTTGGTAAGCGTTGACTTACCTACGTTAGGACGGCCAACAATCGCCAGTTTGATCGGCAGGCCCGTCGGGTCGAAGTTTTCTTCTTCCTCGGCGGCTTCCTGCTCAGCAATCTCGTCAGCTTCAAGCGCAGCCCAGTACGCCTGGTTCTCTTCTTCTTCCGTGAGCTTGACCGTCTCAACTTTGTCCATCCATGGCAGCAGTGCCTCTTCTATCAGGCTGCTCACACCACGACCATGCGATGCCGCAATGGCGTGGATCTCGCCCAGACCCAGTGAATAGAAGTCCACAACCGCCTGATCAGGATCCATCCCGTCAGTTTTGTTGGCCACCAGGAAAGTCGCTTTCTGGCGGGAACGGAGATGCTTAGCGATTTGCTGATCGGCGGCCATCATGCCCGCACGCGCATCGACCATAAACAGCACGACATCCGCTTCTTCAATCGCCAGCAGTGACTGCTCGGCCATCCGCGTTTCAACACCCTCTTCGGTGCCGTCGATACCACCGGTATCAATAACAATAAATTCGCGCCCTTCCACTTCGGCGCGACCATATTTGCGATCGCGAGTCAGTCCAGGAAAATCCGCTACCAGCGCATCACGTGTGCGGGTTAAGCGGTTAAATAGCGTAGATTTTCCCACATTGGGACGCCCAACCAGCGCGACCACAGGTACCATAACAAAATGCCTCAATAAATAATTAATCGCCCGAATGGCGTGATTATAACGGCTCTGGCCGTCAAGTTCAGGCTTAAGGCGCAAAGAATACCATGCCTGACTAAAAACGAAACGGCCCCTGATTAAATCAGGAGCCGTCGGAACGGAGGATTTCACCTGCCAGACGTGTACCCGTTAACGGGTAATCGCATAAACCTCACCATCTTTCGACTGGATCAGCAGCTTATCGCTGGCGACCACCGGCTCGGTCTGGAAGCCTGAGCTATCCAGTTCCTGCTGCGCAACAAAACGACCATCCGTGGTGTTCAGCCAGTGCAGATAACCTTCACTGTCGCCGACAACCAGATAGCCGTTGTAGAGCACCGGCGAAGTCAGGTTGCGATGCAGCAGATCGCTTTGACGCCAGATGGCGACACCGCCGTCAGCGTTAAGCGCAATCACACGATCGTCCTGATCGACCAGATAGATGCGGCCGGCATCCACAATCAGATCTTTCACACCGCCAATTTCGCGTTTCCACAAAATCTGGCCGGAACGCAGATCCAGTGCTGTCAGATTGCCGTTATACGCCAGCGCGTAAACCACGCCATTGACGATAACCGGTGTGGTATCGACATCGTTAAGACGATCGATCTCAGTGGCACCGCTGACCTGGGAAATACGCTGCTGCCAGACCAGTTGTCCCTGGTTCAGCACCACGGCACTGACACGACCATTGTCGCCACCGACAATCGCGCCACCAAAAGCGACAGCCGGAGCAGATTCACCGCGCAGAGACAACGCTGGCATATCCAGGTTAACGCTCCACTTCACGGCACCGCTGCTCTGATCCAGGCCCTGCAACATGCCGTTGCTGGTATGAACCAGCACCAGACCATCGCTGACTACCGGACGTGACAGGGCTTCACCGGCGACTTTCGTCTGCCACGCCAGGCTACCATCACTGCTGTTGAGGGCATAAACCTGGCCGCGCTCGCTGCCAACATAGACCCGATCGCCATCAGCCGTCAGGCCACCTGATAACATGGCTGAGCGATTTTTCGAGAAGAAGCCGGTTTTCTCAGAGAGATCGACTTTCCATTTTTCTTTACCGTCTGCGGCATCGAGCGCTTTGACGATACCAAAGCGGTCGGCAGCATAAACCGTATTATCCTGCCAGGCAGGATGCAGATTTGAGTAGAAATCACCGACACCATCGCCTACCGAGGTGCTCCACACTTTCTGTGGCGTGAACTGATTTTCCACCTTCGGCAACGGGGCCATTTTTACTACATCTTCTTCGCCGCTAAACAGCGAACAACCGCTGAGCAAAGTGACTGAAATCAGTCCCGGCAGCAGGTATTTACGTAATTCCATGCGCTCTCTCTTGACTGGCTTAGCTTAAGTTATTCATCTTCATCTGCATCATTTGCTTCAATGCCGGAGAGGCGTCAGATTCAACCCCTTTACTCCAGGCATCGCGCGCGCCCTGCTTGTCGCCTTTGGTCAGCAGCGCTTCGCCGCGAATATCGGCCACAATGGCTGTCCAGCCATCACCCTTCACACCGTCAAGGGTTTTAAGCGCCGCATCCGCTTGATTCTGTTGCAGTTGAATGCGTGCCAGGCGCAGGTTAATCACCGCCTGCAGATTGGCATCTTTGGTATCTTTCAGTCCGTTTTGCAGCAGCGTCGCGGCTTTATCAAGCTGACCGGCGTCAACATACTGCTTCGCCAGATCCATCGCAGCCAGCGCACCGTAGGTGTTGCTGTTTTCACTGGCAAAACGGTTTACCGCTTCCAGCGTCTCCGGTTTGCCCGCCTGCATGGCGCTGGTGAGCTGCTGATACTGCGCTGATACTGTCTTCGCCGTATCGTCCTGATGACTGCTCCAGTAACGCCAGCCGCCCAGCGCAGCAATGCCGATCACCACGCCAATAGCTAACGCTTTGCCATTGTTGGCAAAAAAGTTGCGCAGCGCGTCGGTCTGCTCGTTCTCATTGCTATACACTTCCACGCAATCCCTCTCCTTTCTATGGTTGGTACTGTGTCACGCTTACTGTAACAGCGAGCGCAAGACAGCAGCAGCCTCTGCCTGATCCAGCGTTTGCTGCTCGCCACGGCGCAGATCTTTAATCACGACCTGACCGGCTTTGACCTCGTCCTCGCCTAACACCAGTGCGACGCGAGCGCCCCACTTGTCAGCACGGGCAAACTGTTTCTTGAAGTTGCCGCCGCCAAAGTTGGTCATCAGCCTCAGTTCTGGCGCTTCATCACGCAATTTCTCAGCCAGCTGCATTGCTGCAGACTGCACGCCCTGACCTGAAGCGATAACATAGACATCCACATTGCTCGTCGGTTCAAATTCAGGATTAACCGCCTGAACCAGCAGCACCAGACGCTCCATGCCCATGGCAAAGCCAACGGCAGGGGTTGCGCGCCCACCGAGCTGCTCAACCAGGCCATCATAGCGACCACCACCACATACCGTGCCCTGTGAACCCAGGCTATCGGTGACCCACTCAATCACGGTGCGATTGTAATAATCAAGACCGCGTACCAGACGCTGATTGACGGTGTAGCTGATCCCGGCGTCATCCAGCAGGGCACACAGGCCGCTGAAATGTTCGCGTGATTCGTCATCAAGATAGTCGCCAAGCTGTGGCGCATCATTCAGTAGCTGCTGAATATCGGGATTTTTAGTGTCGAGAACGCGCATCGGATTGGTGTACATGCGGCGTTTACAATCCTCATCCAGCACCTCTTTATGCTGTTCAAGGAAGGCGACCAGCGCGTCGCGGTAATGCGCGCGTGCTTCCAGCGAACCGATAGAGTTGAGTTCCAGACGAACGTGCTCAGAGATACCCAGGGCTTTCCACCAGCGGGCGTTCAGCATGATCAGTTCAGCATCGATGTCCGGTCCCTGCAGACCAAACACTTCAACGCCAATCTGGTAGAACTGACGATAGCGGCCTTTCTGCGGACGCTCATAGCGGAACATCGGGCCCATATACCACAGGCGCTGCTCCTGGTTGTAGAGTAAACCGTGTTCAATACCGGCTCGCACGCAACCTGCAGTGCCTTCCGGACGCAGCGTCAGGCTTTCACCGTTGCGGTCTTCGAAGGTATACATCTCTTTTTCAACCACGTCGGTGACTTCACCGATGGCGCGTTTAAACAGTGGGGTTTGCTCCACCAGCGGTAAGCGAATTTCGCTGTAACCGTAGCTCGCCAGCGTCTGCTTGAGAACGCCTTCAATCCGTTGCCAGAGGGCGGTATCCGCAGGCAGGTAGTCGTTCATCCCGCGAATCGCCTGAATATTCTTCGCCACGTTAGAATCTCTTAATGCAAAAAAACCTGTCCGGCATCATACCTTATGAGGATGAAACCGCACAGGTTCAGTCAAAAAAAGTCACGCACGCAAACCGCGTACGCCATTATTTTTCCAGATGCTGCACATCAATACGGCGACTGGCATCCAGCATCGACGCTTTAGCACGAATGCGCGCTTCCAGCTGATCGATCATGTCATTGTTGTCGAGACGATCGCGCTGACGCACACCATCTTCGTAGAAACCACTCTTCTTGCTGCCGCCGGTCACGCCCAGCGTAGAGAGGGTCGCCTCGCCAGGTCCGTTGACCACGCAGCCGATAATGGAGACATCCATCGGGGTGATGAGGTCTTCCAGACGCTGCTCCAGCGCGTTGACCGTGCCGATAACGTCGAACTCCTGACGTGAGCAGGTCGGACAGGCGATGAAGTTGATGCCACGAGAACGGATGCGCAGTGACTTGAGGATATCGAAACCGACTTTGACTTCTTCTACCGGATCGGCGGCCAGCGAGATACGCAGCGTATCGCCGATCCCTTCTGACAGCAGCAGACCCAGTCCAATCGCCGATTTCACTGCGCCAGCCCGCGCGCCGCCCGCTTCGGTGATACCGAGATGCAGTGGCTGTTCAATCTGTTTCGCCAGCAGACGATAAGATTCAACCGCGAGGAAGACGTCAGAAGCTTTGACGCTGACTTTGAATTGATCGAAGTTAAGACGGTCGAGATGATCGACATGGCGCATGGCAGATTCCAGCAGCGCCTGCGGCGTCGGCTCGCCATACTTTTCCTGCAGATCTTTCTCCAGCGAACCGGCGTTCACGCCAATTCGAATCGGAATATTGTTGTCGCGCGCGCAGTCGACCACCATACGGATGCGCTCATTGTTCCCGATATTACCGGGATTGATGCGCAGGCAGTCGACGCCATACTCGGCGACTTTCAGGGCGATGCGGTAGTCAAAATGAATATCTGCAACCAGCGGGACGTTTACCTGCTGTTTGATCAGTCTGAATGCTTCTGCGGCATCCATGGTAGGCACCGAGATACGAACGATATCGACACCGACTCGCTCAAGGGCTTTGATCTGATTTACCGTCGCCTCCACGTCAGTGGTGCGGGTGTTGGTCATCGACTGGACAGCGATGGGTGCGCCGTCACCGACCGGCACCTTGCCGACGTAAATGCGTTTGGATTTACGACGGATAATGGGTGCTTCGTTATGCATATTTCTTCTCCACAATTGCCCGGTACGCGATACGCTGTTATTGCGCACCCAACGTCAGGCGAGCAACCTGGTTATTACGGATAAAACGACTTAAATCAACGGGCTGATTCTGATATTGCACCTGAACAGCGGAAGGCGCGCCAATTTTCAGACGATACGGAGGCGTTCCTGCGAGGCTGAGTTTACCACCACTGCGCTGAATGCCGCTGAACAGTTTTTTGCCGGTGGCATCGCTCACTTCCAGCCAGCAGTCGGCGTTAAAGGTCATCACCACCGCATTAGGGTCAGCAGCCGGTTCACTGACCGCCGCTGCACCTACTGGCATCTGAGGTGCCGTGCTGGTATTGGTATTCGTGTTCGCGGCCGCAGGTGCAGCCGCTGAGTTGTCCACGGGCGCCTGGCTCGGTGAAACCACGGCATTGCTGGTGGTATCCGGCTGTGCGGTGGTCGCGCTATTGCTGCCAGTGGCGGCCGGAGCCGCACTCGCTGGCGCACTGGCTGCGCTGTTGTCACTGGTGGTATTGCTTTCGTCAGGTGCGGCAGGTGCCGCGCTGTCACCGCTGGATTCACCCAGCGGAATCGACTGGCCGCTATCACCGCTGCTGCTGTTCTGATCGGTCATCGGCACCAGATCATCCTGCGACTCTTTATGATTCTGCCACCACCAGGCACCGGTCAGGCCCACCACCACAAACACCACCAGCCAGGTGAAAATCATCAACCAGCCGTCGCGTTTCTTGCGGCGTTTGCCCAGCGAGAAACTTTGCATCGGCTCGATCTTTGAAGCCCGAATCGGTGTCTGTTTCGCCATCATCGGCAGCAGTTCCTCTTCAGGAATGTGCACCAGACGCGCGTAGGAGCGAATGTATCCGCGCAGGAACGTGGAGGCCAGATCGGCAGGCGATTTGTCTTCCTCGATATCACGCACGGTAGAAAGTTTCAGGCACAGGCGTTCAGCGACGTTCTGCTGCGTCAGCCCCATCTGCTCACGGGCCAGACGCAGGCGTTCACCTGTTGAATGTAATGCAGAGTTTTCTTGAGTGGCTTCAGTATTCATTAGCTAAATAACGCTGGTACTGTATCGATTGCGGAAAACGTCGCGCTAACTGGTCGCCATAACGTGAAACGTCAGCGGCATCTCCCTGTAGCGCGGCGAAACGTAAGTGTAACGCCAGACTTCGTGCCGTTGCGGGCAGCTGTTGCTGGTAAACATCAAGCAAAACCTGCACCTTCGCCAGATGGTTATCTGCCATCTGCTTTTCAGCTTCCGACAGCAGCGAATCAGCTTTGCGTCTGTCAGCCTCAATGGCCTGGCGTAGTGTCCTGCGGGCAGCGGCAATATCGCCAGCCTGCAGATAACAAAACCCTGCCAGTTCAAGCGCGTCATTGCGTACATCAAACTGCGGTGCTGCGCTTGCCCGACTAAACTGTTGATGCGCTTCGCCATACTGCCTTAAAGCGCAGAGAAACGCACCGTAATTGTTAGCAACAAAACCATTATCCGGGGCCTGCTGCTGTGCCAGTATAAACCGTGCCTGCGCCGCTGTCTGATTACCCTGCTTCTGCGCCAGTCGAGCCAGCGCAAGCGAGACCCGGTAATCCTCTGGCGCGGCGGCCTGTGCCCGCAGAAAGTTTCGCTCAGCTGCGGCATAGTCGCCACCCGCCAGATAGTGCATCCCTAACTGCAGACGCACCTCTTCTGCTCCGGGTTCGTGATGCTGGCTGACACACCCGCTTACAACAAACAGCGCCAGTAAAACTGCAGGTAATCCGTTACGCATAATCGTTTCCATCCGGTTGACGTTGACAGGCTGCAGCCTGCCACGCGTCATCACTTCAGGAAACGCTCTGAGTCACTCTTCTAGAGAGCCTTCACAGAGATGGCTTCACCCGCCATTTTTTTACGCATCGTACGCTTGGTACGGTCGATCACCTCACCGGCTAACTGACCACAGGCGGCATCGATATCGTCGCCACGGGTTTTACGCACGATGGTCGTAAAACCATAGTCCATCAGGACTTTGGAGAAACGATCGATGCGGCTATTGGAGCTACGGCCATAAGGCGCGCCCGGGAAGGGGTTCCAGGGGATCAGGTTGATTTTACACGGTGTTTCTTTCAGTAATGCGGCGAGTTCATGCGCATCATCTGTGCTGTCATTGACGTGATCCAGCAACACATACTCAATGGTCACGCGTCCCTGATTGGCGTTGGATTTGCCAATGTAGCGTTTCACCGCCGCCAGGAAGGTTTCGATATTGTACTTTTTGTTGATCGGGACAATATCATCACGCAACTTATCGTTAGGCGCGTGCAGGGAAATCGCCAGCGCGACGTCGATCATATCGCCCAGTTTATCCAGCGCGGGCACCACACCCGAAGTGGAGAGGGTCACGCGACGCTTCGACAGACCAAAACCGAAGTCATCCAGCATGATCTCCATCGCCGGGACCACGTTATTGAGGTTGAGCAGCGGCTCGCCCATGCCCATCATCACCACGTTGGTGATAGGACGCTGGCCGGTGATTTTCGCTGCGCCGACAATTTTTGCCGCGCGCCACACCTGACCAATAATTTCTGACACCCGCAGGTTACGGTTAAAGCCCTGCTGTGCGGTCGAACAGAATTTACACTCCAGCGCACAACCCACCTGTGAAGAGACACAGAGCGTGGCGCGGTCCCCTTCCGGGATATAGACCGTTTCCACCAGCTGGTCGCCCACGCGAATGGCCCATTTGATGGTGCCGTCGGTAGAGCGCATCTCTTCTGCCACTTCTGGCGCACGGATCTCCGTCAGCTCCATCAGCCGGTTACGCAGCTTTTTGTTGATGTCGGTCATCTGCTCGAAGTCATCGCAGCAGTAGTGATAAATCCACTTCATGACCTGATCGGCGCGGAAAGGCTTTTCGCCCAGCGACAGGAAGAATTCGCGCATCTGCTGACGGTTGAGATCCAGCAGGTTTATTTTCTGGCTTTTGGGGGAGACGACAATAGGGGATGCTGACGCGGACGTCACAATCTGTTCGGACATAATATTCTCTGGCCTCGTTGTTACACGTTATGGCGCTGTTCAGGGATAGGTGAAAAAAATTGCGCCTTCATTAAGCTGAGTCAATGAAGGCGCAATATTGTACAACATCTGCAGCCTGATAACAGGCGGGAGTGACCTCCCCTACGCAGATTTTTGTAAAGCCGACGTAACGTTTATCGCCAGGCGATTAACGGGTACGTGGGCAGATCTCGTTTTCGCCAAAGAAATAAGCGATTTCGCGGGCAGCGGATTCAGCAGAATCTGAACCGTGCGTGGCGTTTTCGGTGAAGCTGTCAGCGTAGTCAGCACGCAGTGTGCCAGCCAGTGCGTTTGCCGGGTTAGTGGCACCCATCAGGTCACGGTGACGCTGAACGGCATTTTCACCTTCCAGCACGGAAACAACAACCGGGCCAGAGGTCATGAATTCAACCAGACCATCGAAGAATGGCTTGCCCTGGTGCTCAGCGTAAAAACCTTCAGCCTGCTCTTTGCTCAGCTGCAGCATTTTTGCGCCAACGATTTTGAAGCCAGCGCTTTCAAAACGGTTGTAGATAGCACCAATCACATTTTTAGCGACGGCGTTTGGCTTGATGATAGAAAAAGTACGTTCGATTGCCATGATGACCTCTGTCTTGACGTTCTGAAGAAACCGGTGGCGTCCGCCCCGGTTAAGAAACGGCGCCGATTATAGGGGCTGAGTCCGGCATTGCCTATCAGAGATCCCTAATTTGATGAAAAATCTTGATCTGAGTCGAAGCAGACGCGCCATAGTTATGATTTAGCGCAAAAAATCGTCAGCCCCGGCTGAAGGTGACCGAGACAAGTTCCCCCCTCTTCATCCATCACCACCAGCTGATACTCGCCCGGATGATCGAGCTGCAGCGACAGGCTGTCTGCGGCGTTCTGCGTTATCAGAGGCTCACCATTCAGGAACCACCAGCGCTGTGTGCCCTGCCCTCCCTGCACCGCGACCGGCATCGTCAGCGCGCTCCTGCCCGGCAGCGGCCTGACAATTTGCCCCTCAATCACGCCGGTGACGATCAACGGTGCGCTGCTGCCCTGCTGTAACGGCGGACACCGGGCATCGACAGGGGGCAGACGTTGCGCCCGCCGCTCCTGAGGCGGCAGCCAGGCTTCCAGCGGCAGCGGCCAGACCAGCCGTTCATGGCGGGTGGCGCCGGGGCAATCAGCTGCGACGCGCAGTCCCTGCGCATTCTGCCAGTAGCCCAGGCGTAATCCGCTGAGGCTCTCCTGACCGGGAGCCAGCAATGTAGGCGGCAGCGTGTCGGCGGCAACCCAGCTTTGCCGCCGCTGGCGACAGCTTTCGTCTCCGGCGGGCAACGGCTGACCGCCAGGCCAGCAAATGCTCGCCACCGTCACCGAGGCCGGGCGCGGATCGCCCGGAACGTCACGTCTGCCAAGGCGACTCATCAGCAGGCTGTTGATCTGATTCATGACGGGCACGGCAGAGGCAAAACCAAACTGCCCGGCAACCGGCGTCGCATCCGGTCTTCCGACCCAGACGCCAATCAGATAACGGGGATTGATCCCCACCGACCAGGCGTCGCGGTAGCCATAACTGGTGCCGGTTTTCCAGGCCAGTGGCACCACATCGGGTACGCTGCCATTGCCCGCGGGCTGCGCTTCCCCGGCCAGGATACGCCGGATGATCCACGCCGACGCAGGCGAAAGCAGCGGCCGCTGCTGTAAGGGTTGATCGGGCATCCAGCGCAGCTGGCCGGCGTTGCCGTGGCGAGCAAAGGCGCTGTAGGCAGCCACGATCTCATCCATGCGCGCTCCGGTGCCGCCGAGAATCAGGGAAAGATTAGGTTCAGCGCCGGGGGGAAAACGCAAGTTCAGACCGACATTGCGCAGGCGCGCTGCAACGTTTTTCGGCCCCAGCGCCTCCAGAAGCTGCACCGCAGGCAGATTCAGCGACCGCACCAGTGCGTCACTGGCGCTGACCGGCCCGTGAAATCCGGTATCGAAGTTGCCTGGCCGGTAATCACCAAAGCGACGCGGCACATCCTGCAGCAGTGATTCAGCATGAATCAGCCCCTCATCCAGCGCCATGCCGTAAATAAAGGGTTTTAACACCGAGCCTGGTGAACGCACGCTGGCGATCATATCCACATGGCCAAAACGGCTGTCATCGGTAAAGTCAGCCGAGCCGACATAGCCGCGAACCGCCATGGTGGTGTGATCCACCACCAGCATCGCCAGCGAGGTGCGTGGAGGAAGCTGATTTTTAACATTCAGCGCCAGGCTTTCCAGTTCGCGCTGCAGTGAGGGGTCAAGCGTAGAGACAATCTTATCGCTGTGGCTGATCGACAGCAGTCGCCGGGCCAGCAGCGGCGCCATCTGTGGCATCTGGCGCGGCGGCAGCCACACCGGCTCCTGACGGATTTCCGCCACCTGTTCAGCAGACCAGATGCGGTATTCCGCCAGCCGATCCAGCACTTTGTTGCGTGCGGCTTCTGCCCGCTCAGGCCAGCGATCGGGCCGCAGACGGCTGGGTGCCTGCGGCAAAACGGCCAGCAGCGCCGCCTCGCCCGGCGTCAGCTGTGACGGGGCTTTTCCCAGCCAGCTCCAGCTGGCCGCGCCCACCCCTTCCAGCGTGCCGCCAAAGGGCGCACGGTTAAGGTAGAGCGTCAGGATGTCTCGTTTGGAAAGATGCCACTCCAGCTGCAGCGCCCGCCACGCCTGAATCAGCTTGCCGCGCAGCGTTCGGGGTTGCGGGTCGATAAGGCGTGCCACCTGCATGGTCAGCGTGCTGCCTCCGGAAATCACGCTCTGATGGCGCAGATCCTGCCAGGCGGCGCGCAGCAGAGCCAGGGGATTGATGCCAGGGTGATACCAGAACCAGCGATCTTCGTAGGTCAGCAGCGCCTGCAGATAGGCCGGAGCCACCTCCTCTGGCGTGACCGGATAGCGCCAGATCCCCTTGCTGTCAGCAAAGCGCCACAATGGTGTACCGTCGCTGGCAACAACCACCCGCGCAGGCTGCACCTGTTTAAGCGGCAACGGGAAAAGCCGATCCAGCCCCCATATCGCCAGCCACAGCGCCAGAAAAAAGCGGCAGCGCGAGCCACCACTTTTTTGATGCTGCTGACGTTTACCACGCGTCGCGTCACTTACTGAATATGCAGCTGTGACGGCGTGCTGCCGGTGGCGCGCCACTCCGGCACATACATCGACTCGACCTGCGGTGGTGGCATCAGATAGCGCCCCGGTGTGACCGCCCGCGCCAGGTAGACCAGCGTCGCGGGACGATAAGTATCCACCGCCAGTGCCGCCACAAAGCGATCGTCACGGAACTCAATGTGTCTGATGTCAGCCTGCTGCATGTCACCCATGCTCTCCTTCAGCGCATCCGCACTGTCGCCGAGGCTGGCGCTGCTGTCTGCCAGGTTCTGGTTTTCCAGCTCCAGACCGGCAGGCAGCAGATCCACCACCAGCGCATCGGTGATGCTGCGCTTCGACGAAACGGTCAGACGCACCACCAGCAACTCGCCGCTGCGCAGATTGCTGAGATCGGCGGCTTTGCCATCCAGCGTAAAGTATTCACGTTTTATCCCGAGCACATTGCTCTCCGGCTGTGGCGCGGCCAGCGGATAACCGGTGACATCCAGACGACCATACAGCGGCGCACTGCCCGGATTACTGATGACTAAGCCCTGCAACAGTCGTTCAGCCCCCAGCCCTTTATTCAGTGGCGCATCGCCCTGCAGAGGCTGTGCATTGCCCGACAGTTGCGCCTGCCAGCTTCCGCCCTGCGCACGCTGCAGCGTATGCGCCGCTAAATAGAGCGCGTTATTCTCCTGAGTCGAGAACCAGCGCTTGCCGTTGACCTCTTTTGACAGCGACAGCAGCAGACTATTCTGCAAATCAGGCTGCAGCTTATTCTCTGCTAACAGGGCTATCATCATCCCCTCATCGCGCACCGTGCTGCCATAGTCGCCATACCACTCTTTATCTGAGCGCGTCAGACTGGCACCCTGCATGATCGCAAGCGATGCGCGCTGCCCGTCACCCATCAGCTTCAGCGCTACGCCAAGCTGCATCAGCGCCAGGCCGGAGCGGGCCTTCTCACGCTTTTCATACAATGCGCGCAGCGCACCCAGCGGCGCACGCTGCTGACGCGCCAGCACCAGTCCGGCGTAAGCCTGCACGCTGAACTGCAGCGCGGCGTTGTTATCACTGCCGCCGCCGCTGATCTGCGCGGGATCCTGCAGATAGCGCAGCAGCCGTGCGTTAGCGCGGTCAACGATATTATCCGGCAGCGCATAGCCCGCCTCGCTGGCGCGAAGCAGGAAATCGGTCACGTAAGGCGTCAGCCAGAACTCCTCCTCACTCTGCTTGTCCCACAGCCCGAAGCTGCCGTTGGCCCGCTGCATGCCCGCCAGACGGGCAATGCCGGTGTCGACGGCGGCCCGGCGCGCCTCATCACTGCTGGTTTTTATCCCCATCGCGGTCAGCTCGGCATGGCTGGTGTAGAGCGACGGCCAGAGGCCGCTGGTGGTCTGTTCCAGACAGCCGTAGGGATAGGCATAAAGCGCACTGATATAGCTGGCGATATTGAGCGGCGGACGATTGCTCAGCGTCAGCTGTCCACTCAGGGTCTGAGCATCCAGGCCGGTAAACGCGGTTGCCGCGACCTGCCAGGGCTGATCGGAATTGATGACGGCATCGAAATTCAGTGTCCGGGCCGGATAAGGTGGTCTGACGCCGATTTTCCACTGCTGTTTGCTGGGCTTCACCTGCTCGCCCGGCAGGTTCAGACCGGAAATCTGCACGGCGACCTCACCATCACCAAAGCCGGTTTTCGCCGTGACCGGAATCTGAAGTGTGGTACGTGCGCCTTTGGCCAGCGTCACGCTCTGGCTGGCAGCCCCGGCCAGATCCACTAAGCCACTGCTGCTCAGATCCACCTTCAGGGTTTGCGGCAGATCGGTCAGGTTAGTGAGATCCAGCGCCAGTGAGGCTGTATCGCCGCTGGCAAGGAAGCGCGGGGTGGCCAGTTCGCTGATCAGCGGCGCCGCGACCACCAGTTTACGTTCGGCCGCGCCGAAGCTGTCGTCGCTCCATGCCTGGGTCATCAGCCGCAGTTCACCGTTAAAGGTCGGGATCGGCAGCGTAATCGACCCGTTGCCCTCTTTATCCAGCGTGACTGCCTGTAACTGCTGCGCCACGATATTGACGTGCGTCACCGGCTTTTTGCCGCCGCGCGTCATCGATTCATCTTCGCCATCACCACCAAAACGCAGTGCCGCGAGCCGGCCACCGCCTTCGATCAGCTGGCCAAAGACGTCGTACTGATCGACGTTATAGCGTTTACGGCCAAAAAACGCCTGCCACGGATCGGGGGGTTTTATAATCCGTGACGCTCAGAACGCCGCTGTCCACTGCTGACAGCAGTACATTCACTTTTTCAGGCAGCGGGCCGCCGTCACGACTGGCGTGGACTTTTACCGTCAGGCGTTGCTCAGGACGGATTTTATCGGGCGCATCCAGCGTCAGATTTAAGCGGCGCGCCTCCGTCGCCATCGGCAGATGCAACAGCCCCACCGCGCGTTTTGGCGTTGCGCCACTGACCTTATCGCCGTCACGCACCACGATGGCGCTGAAGTAGAGATCGTGACGCTGCCAGCTCTCAGCAACAGGGACATCCACCGTTGTGCCGCCCTTTGGTACGGTCAGTGGCTGCCACCAGAGCGTGCCGCTGCTCGACTCCACCATCAGGTAACCTTTACCGGCCGCCGGTGACTCAACCTGCAGATGCACGGTATCGCCCGGCTGGTAAGCCGCTTTATCCAGCTTCAGTCTGACCTGATCCGGGCGCAATGCCCCCCGTGCCGTTGGTGTTATCCTGCCAGTCATAACCCGCCTGGAACCGGACGCTGCTGACGATCTTCTCGCCCGCCTGCACTTCCAGCCGGTAGTGGCCCCACTCGACCGGGAAGCTGACTTTGGTGCTGCCATCAGCCGGGACAGAGATGGCGCGTTCATCTTCCTGCAGATCCTTGTCGCTATACTGCGACTGCCAGCCTTCGCTGTCAGAGAAGCTCCAGTAGTAATCATGGCGTTCACGGATCAGGCGAACATCCAGCTTCTCTGCCGCCAGTTTTTTGCCCTGACTGTTGGCATAGACAATGTCGAATTCGGCCAGGCTCTGTTCCGGCACGGTCGGCTCATCGTGATAGCTGTCACTGCGGTAGTCATAAACCGCCTTGTTACCAAACAGCGGCCGGATACCCGGCAGCGCTTCAGCGGGCCAGATGGCCTGGGTGGCACGACGGGTGACCGGACGTCCGCCGGTTTCCAGCAGGCTGGCCTGCAGGATCAGATTGAGCGGGGAGTGGAGCTGATCCCACTGATTTTCTACCGTGAGTTGTGCTTTACCGCTGGCGTCGAGCTTGAGATCCACCTCATCCAGCGTGCGCTTTAACCCCTCTTCGGTGATGTCACCAAACTGGTAGCCTGGCAGTGCAGTCACCGCCTCGCGTGCCGGTCGCAGATAGAGTTGACCCTGTAGCGTGTTACCTGCTGCCGGGGTGCCATAGAGATAGCGCCCCTCAATACCGAACTCAACACTGGCATCAGCGGCCTGTGGCTGAGGGTCATTTTTCAGGGTTAACGCCATACGCTCCGGCAGAAAATCTTCGACGTGAAACTTCCACTCTCGCTTGAGGTTATCGCCGGTATTCAGTCGCAACATCCAGTCGCCGGTCATGGCCGATGCGGGCAGCGCCAGTCGCTGCTGGTAGAATCCCGCTTCAGGCTGCCAGACTAAAGTCCGCATCACCTGGCCATCGGGCTGCACCAGCTCCGCTTTGATCGGCTGCGCGGGCAAGGGGTGTCCGTCGGCATCGCGAAGCAGCGCATTCACGATGACCGTTTCGCCAGGACGATAGATATCGCGCGGACCAAAAACAAACAGCTGTTTGTCATAGCCCTGCGGCCCCGCGACCGGGAATTCAGCGAGATCCAGCGCCGGACGCGCCAGGTCGATCATTGAGGTCTGTTCTCCCTGAATTGCCAGCAGGAGCTTGCCTTTTTCATCCGCCTTGAGGCTCAGATGACCGGTGCTGTCACTGGTACCGCTTTGCAGCACCTGCCCCTTCTCATCCAGTAACCTGACGCTGACCCCGGAAAGCGGCTGACCGTCTGCCAGACTCTGGGCGAACAGTTCGAACCGGGTCGGGAAGCGATGCAGTGACAGGCCAATATCGCTGAGGGTGAAAAGCGTGGCGGGCTGGCTGTAGCGATAAGTACCGGCCTGCTTCATCACCGCCAGATAGACGCCCGGCTGCTGAAGTGCGGTAATGTCACGCATCGGCAGCTGCAATTTTTCACGCGTGTTACGCGCCGGGTTGAGCTCAAAGCGTCCGCTATAAACCAGCTGGCTGCTTTTCAGCAGCTCCTGCGACTGCCAGCTTGAGAGGTTGTTGCCGTAATTCCACTGCGAGAGAAATTCCGCCAGGCCGGCATTCTTTATCCGGAAGAAATCGACATCGACCTGGTCAACATTCAGCGCCAGCACCGGCAGTCCCTGGGTGATACGCAGCGGCAGCAGTGAACCGCGACTGGCAAAGCCCACCATCGGCTGGATATCACGGGTAGCGATTTTCTGACTGTAATCGGCGGCAAGCGTCTCTCCGCTGGCCGCGCGCAGTCCCGCATCCACCGTGACGGTGAAGTGACGCGACGGCTCGGGATGGCGGAAGCGCAACGTTTTGCGGTTAGCAGAAAGCTCCCAGCCGCCATCCACCCGGCCCTGTTTATCGTCGGTCAGCCTGACTTTTTGCGCGATATCCTGTTTATCATCCAGCGGCTGACTGAAGGTTAAGACCAGCGCAGCGGCATTATCGATCTGCAGTTCCGAGAGATCGATAATCGTCAGCGGTTTGCTGACCTGGGAGGTTGCGGGTGCTTCTGCCGCCTGGAGAGGCAAAACAGGTAACAGGGTCGCTGACAGCAGCGAGCCACCGATCAGCATGCTGAGCAGCAGCCGGGTATTGCGTTTCTTCATGGTAGTTCCTTCACCGGGACGCAGGGAGTGTCGTTTGATTACGCCGCGCAATTTCATATCAATGCTCGCATTTAATCAACGCTTCTCTTGAGATGGTGCGCACATTCCCTGACACTGGTATGACAGATTGCTGAGATGAGGTTGTTATGACGACGCCACTGTTTGTGTCCGCCGACTGGTTACAAGAGCACTACAACGATGAGCGGCTTCAAGTGCTGGATGCACGGTTGTTGCCACCCGGGATGGAAGCGGTTCGCGATATCCAGGCCGAATATCTGGCGGGTCACTTACCCGACGCCCCTTACTTCGATATTGAAGCGCTTTCCGATCACACCAGCCCTTACCCCCATATGCTGCCCCGCGCCGAAAGTTTTGCCGTCGCGATGCGTGAACTGGGTGTCAGCAGTGATAAGCACCTGGTGGTGTATGACGAGGGTAATCTCTTTTCTGCGCCACGCGCCTGGTGGATGCTGAAAACCTTTGGTGTGGCTCAGGTGTCGATTCTGGCCGGGGGCTTGCAGGGCTGGAAAGAAGCCGGTTTTGCGCTGGCAACCGGCGAAGTGAATCTGCCGGAAGGTGAGTTTGAGGCCCACGCAGATGAAAGCCGGGTGAAGCGCCTGACGGACGTACTGCTGATCAGCCATGAAGGCGGCGCACAGATTATTGATGCGCGTCCTGCCAATCGCTTTAACGCCGAAGTGGATGAACCACGTCCCGGATTGCATCGTGGCCATATTCCCAACAGCCTGAACGTGCCGTGGAACAGCCTGGTTGAACAGGGAAAACTCAAGCCGGAGGCGGAACTTCAGACGCTGTTTGCCGATGCGGGCGTCGATATTACCCAACCGGTGGTCGCCAGCTGTGGCTCAGGCGTGACGGCGGTGGTGGTGATTCTGGCGCTGACGGCGCTGGGCGCACGGGATGTCACGCTGTATGACGGATCCTGGGGCGAATGGGGCAGTCGCGACGACTTACCTATCGCGAAATAAAAAAACAGGCGGCCCATGAGCCGCCTGTTTACTTTGTTATCTCAGATAATCCGCTCACTGCCCTTGAAGTCCCGCAGGAAACTGCCCCAGCGACGCTCATAGAATGGCGTGATGTGGGCGGTAAAGAAGTGGCTGATGCCGCGATCGTTCAGCGTCACCTCACAGATATCAACCGGCGCATCGTCCGGCAGCGTATCGGTTGCCACGCTGCCCGCCGCCTGAATGATCGTCTCAATATTGCTGTCCGCTTCAATGCCAATCAGCAGATTGGGCGCTTCGTCAGCCCGCTCACGGATACTGGCGATAAACGCGCGACGCACCTGCTTATGCTTGCTGAAGAGCTGAGTCAGTGAGTCGATCATCTGCGCAGGGGGGTTCAGCCACCTCAGACAGCAATAGTGACTGTCCGCCTTCCAGCACGGTTTGCTGGCTTAGTGCACTGCCCTCTTCAGCCAGCAGATGGGTGATCTCGGCCGCAGTAAACTCTTTACCGGAAGGCAGTTTGGGATTGAGAAACAGCGTCTCGCCGCGCGTAATCTCAAACAGCGTCCGTACCGGCAGACGCAGCCAGGACTGCTCACCGCTCACCGCTTCACTCATCGCCTCTTCTGACGTGAAAAAAGGAATGATGCTGCTGCCATCCTCTTTTTCCCAGTGCTGCAGATCAACGGGCGTGCTGGCATCAAGCTGTTGCGTGGTGCTTTCACCTGGCACCCACGCATCAGATTCCAGCAGCAGCTGAAAAAATTCGGGCCGATGGGCAGGCTCAGTGGCCGCCAGCTTCAGCACCTCTTCAAGACGATTCATAGTTTTCCTTTGAACAGCGGCGGCATCAGCCACCGCTGAGATCGGCTTATTTCAGTAACAGATTGGCGATGGTACGCACGCCAAGACCTGTTGCACCCGCCGCCCACTGGTCAACTGCGCCTTTGCGATAGGTCGCGGAGCAGTCGATGTGCAGCCAGCCCTGCTGATAGTTACTGATGAAGTGTGACAGGAACGCTGCCGCGCTGCTGGCACCTGCCGCATGTGACGGGCTGGCGATGTTATTGAGATCGGCGAAGTTAGACGGCAGATGGCTGCGATGGAATTCGGCCAGCGGCAGACGCCAGAAAGGTTCGTTCTCACTCACCGCGCTGCCCATCAGCGACTGTGCCATCACATCATCAAAGGTAAACAGCGCATGGTAATCGTTGCCCAGCGCCGTCTTAGCCGCACCGGTCAGCGTCGCAGCATCGATGATCATCGTCGGGTTCTGCTCGCTGGCGTCGATTAAACCGTCGGCCAGGACCAGACGCCCTTCCGCATCGGTGTTCATCACTTCCACCGATTTACCGTTGCGATAGCGAATGATGTCGCCCAGTTTAAAGGCGTTGCTGCTGACCATATTATCGGCACAGCAGAGGTAGAGTTTGACGCGCTTGTTAAGACCGCGCGAAATCGCCATGGCCAGCGCGCCGGTGACGGTCGCCGCGCCGCCCATGTCAGATTTCATTGAGTCCATGAAGCTGCTCTGCTTCAGGCTGTAGCCACCGGTATCAAAGGTGATGCCTTTACCGACCAGACAGGCGTAGACCGGGGCATCGTCGTCGCCGGTCGGGTTGTAATCGAGCGCCAGAAATACCGGCGGACGATTTGAACCGCGTCCAACGGTGTGCAGGCCCATATACCCCTGTACCCTCAGATCGTCGCCTTTGGTGATGCGATAGCTGACGGCACTGCCGCCCACTTCACTGATCAGATCGACTGCATTGTGTGCCAGCTGTTCTGGCCCAAGATCTTCCGCAGGCAGGTTAATAACGTTGCGAACCCAGTCGATAATTTTCAGACGGCGATCAAACTCCGCCTGCTCATGTTCGCCCAGCGCCGGCCACTCAACCTGACGCTGACCTTTCGGACCACGGAAGCCCTGCCAGAATGCCCAGCACTGCTCAAGGTGCCAGCCTTCGCCGGTCAGCGCCACATGGCGGATCCCCTGGCTGTCGATTTTGTGAGCCGCACGCTGAATGATATTCAGCGCATCCGCGCCGGTCAGATGCAGTGTCATGCCGCTGTCGTTGCTGCTGAGAATCGCTTTTTCGCCCCAGCGCGCATCGGCGGGCTGGCTGCTAAGCGTAATATTCATGGGTTGTGTGGTCATCGAAAAGCTCCATAATCGTTATCTGTTTCATCCAGCCTGATTGTTATAACGGCTTTAATAAGATGTTAAATATAATTCGCAGAGAGACCTGATAACAGATTCCGTCAGGTGTTGCCAGCGAAGTGCAAATATAGGCGCAATTTCCGGACTATGACCGGATATCAGGATTTCATTAAGGCCCGCAGACGGGTCACTGATTTCTGCACCAGGGCAATGGCGTAGTCGATCTCTTCCTCGGTAGTGAAGCGTCCCAGCGAGAAGCGCAGCGAACTGTGCGCCAGCTCTTCACTCAGGCCCAGCGCCCGCAATACATAGGAAGGCTCCAGACTGGCGGAGGTGCAGGCCGAGCCGGAAGAGAGCGCCAGATCTTTCAGCGCCATGATCAGTGATTCACCCTCAACGTCAGCAAAACTGAGGTTAAGAATGTTCGGTGCGCTCTGATGCAGATCGCCATTGAGGGTGACGTCGGGCAGTGTGCTAATGCCCTGCCACAGACGATCGCGCAGAGTCTGCAGTCGCGCCATCTCGGTTTCGCGCTCTTCTGCTGCGATACGATACGCCTCGCCCATGCCGACAATCTGATGCACCGGCAATGTCCCGGATCGCATACCGCGTTCATGTCCGCCGCCGTGGATCTGCGCAGCAATCTGCACACGCGGTTTACGCCGGACATAGAGTGCGCCGATGCCTTTCGGGCCATAGAGTTTATGGGCAGAAAAGGACATCAAATCAACCGGTAACTGGCTGAGATCGATAGGCAGCTTGCCGACGCTCTGGGTCGCATCCACATGAAACAGAATCTCACGTTCGCGGCAGAGTTCGCCAAAGGCGGCGATATCCTGAATCACTCCGGTTTCATTATTAACGTGCATCAGGGTGACTAAAATCGTGTCGTCGCGCAGTGCCGCACGCAGCTGGTCAGGCGAGATAATGCCGTTAGCGGCCGGGGTGAGATAAGTGACAGCAAAGCCTTCACGTTCAAGCTGCTGGCAGCTATCAAGCACCGCTTTATGTTCTGTCTGGCTGGTGATGATATGTTTGCCGCGCGCCTGATGGGCGTGAGCTGCACCTTTAATCGCGAGGTTATCGGATTCAGTGGCGCCAGAGGTAAAGATGATTTCACGCGGATCGGCATTGACCAGTTCGGCGATCTGATTACGCGCAACATCAACCGCTTCTTCAGACTGCCAGCCAAAACGGTGCGATCGCGAGGCCGGATTACCGAACGTGCCATCCAGCGTCAGAAACTGCATCATTTTGCTGGCCACACGCGGATCGGCCGGCGTGGTGGCGGCGTAATCCAGGTAAATCGGTAATTTCATTGCGCTACAGCTCCGTATAAAAAATCATACGTCTTTATAGCAGATTCGGCCCTGACCGCGTTAGCAGTAAGGGCCGCAACAGCGGGGATTACGAGGCGCGTTGGTTGACGTTAATTTCCTGCGTGCGCGGGCTCTGGAAGCGACGATTATCAATCGCATTCTGACGATCGGCTACATCCAGGATCTCCTGATTATTCACCAGCTCAGCCAGTGTAATATTGTTCAGGAAGTCACTGATACGCACGCTCAGATCGCGCCACAGCACGTGAGTCAGGCAACGCTCGCCGCCCTGGCAGCCTTCTTTACCCTGACATTTGGTGGCATCAACAGACTCATCAACGGCGGTGATCACTTCACCGACAGAGATGGTATTAGACGCTTTACCCAACAGATAACCGCCGCCCGGACCACGTACGCTGGACACCAGCTCATTTTTACGCAATCGGGAGAATAACTGCTCCAGATAGGAGAGCGAAATGCCCTGACGCTCTGAAATATCAGCCAGCGGGACCGGACCTTCATGGGAGTGAAGGGCAACGTCCAGCATTGCAGTAACGGCATAACGTCCTTTGGATGTCAGTCTCATAGCGTACGACCTCAATAGCGTCCGGTTATCGGAGGATTAGCAACAGATGCTCTGAAGTCTGCCATTCCCGAGTAAATTGGTCAACTATTTAACCTGGTAAATTAGTCAGGTATTTAACCTGGTAATTCACTCAACTATTATCTGCTTCTTTTTTTATCGTTTTTTCGCTTTTCAAACGACGAAAGCATGCCGCGCAGGATGTTCAGTTCATCGCGTTCCGGGCGGGCGCGGGTGTAAAGGCGACGCAGTTTGCTCATCACCTGGCCAGGATTGGCTTCACGGATAAAGCCGCTATTCAGCATCATCTGTTCCATATGCTGATAGAAACGCTCCAGGTCATCCACCAGTGGATAAGGTGACTCTTCATACTGCGGCGGCGGGCTGGCCTGCTCCTGCGCCTGTAACCATGCCATGCGCACTTCATAGGCGATAATCTGTACGGCCATCGCCAGGTTCAGCGAGCTGTATTCCGGGTTTGCCTGAATCGCGACGTGATAGTGGCACTTCTGCAACTCGTCATTGGTCAGGCCGACACGTTCACGACCAAATACCAGCGCAACCGGTGCCTGCTGGCCCTCTTCCACGCTTTTCACGCCACATTCGCGCGCATCCAGCATCGGCCAGGGCAGCGAGCGGGAACGTGCGCTGGTGCCGACCACCAGACTGCATCCGGCAATGGCCTCATCCAGCGAGTCGACAATTTTGGCGTCGCCGATAACGTCGCTGGCACCGGCCGCGAGTGAGATAGCCTGTGAGTCAGGCTTGACCAGCGGATTAACCAGATAGAGGTTGGTTAAGCCCATGGTTTTCATGGCGCGCGCAACGGAGCCCATGTTACCGGTGTGAGAAGTCTCGACCAGCACGATACGAATATTTTGCAACATGATTAGGGATACTCAGAAACGGGTCAGTAAAATCAGTAGAGAGAATATTAACATAAAGCAGGACATTTACCGAACACGCTGCTATACTCCGCGCCGTTTTCCCCGTTCTTTAACATCCAGCGAGAGATACCGATGCATCCAATGCTCAACATTGCCGTGCGCGCAGCGCGCAAGGCCGGAAATTTAATTGCCAAATATTATGAAACCCCGGACGCCGTCGAAGCCAGCCAGAAAGGCAGCAACGACTTCGTAACGAATGTTGACCGCGAAGCAGAACGCCTGATTATCGAAATTATTCGTAAATCTTACCCGAAACATACCATCATCACCGAAGAAAGCGGTGAACTGGCGGGCGAAGATCAGGATGTTCAATGGGTTATCGATCCGCTGGATGGCACCTCAAACTTCATCAAACGTTTACCCCACTTTGCTGTTTCTATCGCTGTGCGCATTAAAGGCCGCACCGAAGTCGCCGTCGTTTACGATCCAATGCGCAATGAACTCTTCACCTCTTCACGCGGTCAGGGCGCTCAGCTGAATGGCTATCGTCTGCGTGGCAGCACGGCACGCGATCTGGATGGCACCGTTCTGGCGACCGGCTTCCCGTTCAAAATGAAGCAGCACGCGCCGGCTTACATGAATATCATGACCAAACTCTTTACCCAGTGTGCTGACTTCCGCCGCACCGGTTCTGCTGCGCTGGATCTGGCCTATGTGGCTGCCGGTCGCGTAGATGGCTATTTTGAGATTGGCCTGAAGCCGTGGGATTTTGCGGCGGGTGAACTGCTGGTCCGTGAAGCGGGCGGTCTGGTGACTGATTTCACTGGCAACCACGGCTATCTGCTGTCAGGTAACCTGGTCGCGGGTAACCCACGTGTGGTGAAATCGATGCTGTCGAACATGCGTGATGAACTGAGCGAAGCGTTAAAACGCTAAATTTCAGTACAGAAAAAGGCGGCTTCTCAGCCGCCTTTTTTTATTGCCTGTTACTCAGTGATGCTTAACGACGTTCGTGTGACAGCACCTGACGAGGCTGAGTACGACGACCTACCATACCCATCACGCCTGCCAGCACCGCTTCGATGATCAGCAGAATCAGGGCATACCAGCTCGCTTTCGCAGTCGCGGCAGCGGCTTTTTCACCGGCTTCACGCGCTTTCTGTTCAGCCTGCTGTTTCAGTTCCTGATACTTCTGAACGGCCTGCTGATAGCTCTGTTCAGTTTTGGCCACGATCTGATCCACTTCCTGATCGCTTTTGCCGGTGCGCGCTTTGATAATATTTTTCAGCGCATCACGATCGGCTGCCTGCAGGGTATCGGAATGACGATCCATCACCCCTTTTAACCAGTTAGCCAGATCAGTATCCGCTGTCTGTGGATGGTTTGCGGTGTTGTTAGCCTGGTTTTCAGCATTCTGCGCTTCTTTATTTGCATCCTGCTTTAAGTTCTCTGGCTGTAATTCCGGTTTCCCGGTCTGGCGTAAAGTCGTTTCCAGTTCGTTCTGCAGGTTATCTAAATTAATATTACTCTCCTGCAGTTTGTCTTTTGCCATTTGGGTAACGGATGGCGCAGCGGCGGAAATACCACTACCCAGCGCCTGGAAGCCTGAGCCCACAATATTCATCGCGCCGCCTAATACACTGGTCGCCAGCGCAATAGCCAGGTAAATAGTGAAAATTGTGCTAAGGCCAAACATCAGTAAACCGTGCAGTGCGCCTTCGCGCTGAGCCAGTCGGCCTGCAACATAACTACCTGCAGCCATCGCGACCAGCATTTCAATGGCAGTCCAGACCAGCGCGCCTGTGCCCAGGCCGTCGAGTGGATTCTGTTCTTTCATCGGATCAATGGTTGTTGCACCAATGGCGGTTCCCAGCAGCGTCAGAATAATGTGAACGATCAACGCACAAATGACACCGGCAAACACGGCGCTCCAGGAAATACGTTTTAACGGCAATCCAGCAGGCCCGGTCGCCAGCGTTTCGGTGTAGCCATTATTAATACGGGTATCAGCCATGAAATATACTCCTCGCAATAAACAGAAAGCGGTCTTGATCTTTTATCATCCCGACGGCGGAATGCCGTTTTGGTATTATCAGCGTAGACAGGGAATAGTCATTTCACCACTAAACCAGCCAGAGAAAAAAATAAAGAGATGAATTCAGAGATAATTAACGAAGAGAAGAGCGCAGCGGCAATTTTATTTCCGCTGCGCTTTTATTCAGAAAGGTCGAATTCCGCCACCCAGCGTCATCTGCGCTGACTGCCATAGCGCGATACCCGCTACGATTAAAATCAGGCTGCCGGTTAAGGCCAGCGCGGGGATCAGCAGTCGCGTCATGCCTGCGGTAACGCCAGGCTGTGCCAGCCGTTGCGCCACCGTGCGCGCCTGCTGAACCAGCAGGCCAATCGCCGAAATGGTCAGTGCCGTGCCCAGCGCCATCACCGCAGCAGAGATAACCCCCCCAGCCATAGACACCAATCACTTTGGCAAACAGCAGCATCATAATCGCGCCGGAACAGGGACGTAATCCCATCGACACCACCACCAGCAGCTGGGTTTTCACGCTGAGATTGCCGCTCATCTGCTGCGGTGTCGGAAGATGTGCGTGTCCGCATCCGCACTGATCGTCATGCTGATGGTGAGGTTTGAAAGTGCGAAATACCGGGGCCGGACGCGGACGCAATGTCCGCCACAGCGAACGCAGCGCCCGATAACCGATCATCACGCCCAGCCCGATCACCAACAGATAACTGCCCTTCTCCAGCCAGAAACTGCTGAGATGCAGCTGTCGCGATGACGTTTTCAGCAGCACCAGCATCACCGTCACCAGGGCAATCGCCACCGAACCCTGCAGCAGTGAGGCGAGCAGCGTCAGCCTGATACTGGTTTTCACTCTGGTGGGATGGGTCGCCAGAAAGGTCGCGATCACCACTTTGCCATGGCCCGGTCCCAGCGCGTGCAGTACGCCATACAGCAGGCTGAATATCACCAGCGAAATGCCTGCCTGGTGGGGCTGCTCCGCAACCTGCTGTAGCAGCGGAGTCATCTGCCGATGCAGATCTTTCTGCCACAGTACGCTCTGCATCAGAATCTGCGACCAGTAGAGCCAGACCAGCAACGCGCTGCTCAGCAGCACGCCCGCCATCAGCCACAGCGGCCAGAGGCGGGAAGCCCGTAACGGTGGGGAGATTACTGACATGTCAGTATCACCGTCTGGGCAAACTGGCGGCCTAAATCCATCTCCTCTGCAGGCGCGTCGGCTTTATCCAGCGACAGCGCATACTGCTTCAGTGAATCATTGGGCTTTGGCGTGTTCAGCGCGAACTTGCAGCGCGCCTGCAGCGCCGTCGGCAGCGTTAACGCACCAGGATTGTCATAGAACATATCGACGAAATAGGTGGGATCAAAAGTCAGGATCTCAAAGCGCTGCCCGGTCAGCTTCGGGGGTTCCGCCAGCGGCAGAATAAATTCCAGCACCGCTTTATGGCCGTTACGTGACAGGTTGTATTCGGTTGGCAGATTCAAAAACTTTACCCGCTGTTGGTTGTGCCAGATTTCAGAAAAGTAGTGCTGGCCCAGCACGTTCGCCATCACGCCTGCCGCCAGCTTCTTCCACACCACGCTGCCTGGTTTCGCCTCGCCCGCGTCGTAAAGCAGATCGGCGGAGGTAATCTCATCCATGGTCCAGGTCATCTTTAATCCGGTAAAGGTGTCATCCTGCGCCACCAGTTCGGTTTTCATATCGATGAAGCTGTGAGGATGTGCCATTACAGCCGGACTTAAGACCATCAAGAGGGCAAAGAGTGTGCGTTTCATAATGTTATAAAGTAACGTTCCCGATGAAAAGAATCTATAAGTAACAAAATTTTGTGACCCGCCTTAAACCTCCGGCAAATAAACCGCGTAAACCGCGCAGGCGCTGACGGGGTTGACTATTCTTAGCTCAAAATAGCCTGCTGGAAACCTGATTGATGAGTTCTGCTACCCCTTTGGCACCACTCTTCACCCGCTCACAGCGTCAGTGCCATCTTTTATTGCTGCTGTTTCTGCCGACACCCGTGCTTACGCTTGAAAAAGTCTGCCAGCTGAATGGCGTCGATCCTGCTGTTGCCCGACAGGATATCGCGGATGTGGGCCTTGAGATACAGCGATATCACCAGCTGGAATTGCATCAGATGGTGGATGGCAGCTTTCGTCTTCATGGCACAGAGTTGGATCGGCGCCTCTGTCTGCTGCACAACCTGCGACGCAGTTTGCGTTTATCGCAGGATTTCGTCTGCGACCATTTTGCAGCTCCCCTGCGTCAGCGCCTGAAGGTGATGAAGATTGAGAAGGCGCTGTGGGATGAGACCAATTTACAGGCGCTGATCCAGCACTGTAGCCTGCGTCTGAAGCGCGATTTCAGCGAACGCGACCGGCTTTTTCTGCAGATTTTCATGAAGTATGGATTGTGCCAGCGCCAGCCGGTGCTGTTCAGTGAGGCGCAGTGTCACTGGCTGCAGCAGAAGGCTGAGCGGCAGGCCGCCGAGGATGTGATTCACCACTGGCGCAAACGCTGCCACCTTGCGCCGCCCGTCAGTGAAACCGACTTCTGGACACTGCTGTTCAGCCAGATACATACGCCTGTCGTGGATACGATTGCCCATCCTGCTGAGCAGCAGTTAATGGCTGCGACGCAGCAGTTGATTAATGACTTTGAACGGTGTGCCGACATTACTTTTGCTGATCGCGACGAGCTGCTTAACCAGCTCTATCCTCATCTGGCACAGGCGCTGGATCGCACCCACTTCACTATCGGCATCGACAACAGCGTGGCGCTGGATGTTAGCCGCCTCTATCCCCGCCTGTTGCGCACCACTCAGCAGGCGCTGCAGGCGTTTGAGCAGCAATACGGGATTGCGTTCAGCCCGGAAGAGGTGAGCTTAATTACCGTTATTTTTGGTGCCTGGCTGATGCAGGAGAATGCGTTGCAGGAGAAGCAGGTGCTGATTCTGACGGGTGACGATACCGATCTGGAGCAGGATGTGGAGCAGCAGATCCGGGAGATCACGCTGCTGCCGATCAATATTACCTATCAGGACGTGAAACAGTTTCAGCGGGATGGCGCACCGCGGGATGTGGACATCATCATTTCGCCCTACCCCACCTCGCTGCCACTCTTCTCTCCGCCGCTGGTGCATGCGGAACTGCCGCTGACGTTACACCATCAGCAGCGGATTCGTTATTTACTGGAGTCGTAGCCGGGACGCAGAAACAGCGCGGGCAGCGCCACCAGTGCCATCACCCAGAACAGATGCCCCTGCAGATGAGCGAACAGCACGCCGCAGATCATGGTCATTATCGCAATGCCACCCCCCATCGCCAGCGCGGAATAGAGCGATTGCAGACGGATCACTTCCGCTCCCTGACGCGCCGCAATAAAGCGCATCGCCGCCAGATGACAGACGGTGAAACTGCCACAGTGAAGAATTTGCGCCACAATCAGCAGCGGCAGCGCGGTAGTGGCCCCCCATCAGACCCCAGCGGATTAACGCACAAATGCCCGAAAGCAGCAGCAGATCGCGCGCGCTCCAGCGGCGGAACAACCGGTTGCTCAGAGCAAACACGACGATCTCGGCCACCACGCCCAGCGACCAGAGATAACCCACCGTTGAGGCGGAATAGCCACTTTCCTGCCACCAGATAGCACTGAAGCCGTAATAGGCGGCGTGCGCACCCTGCAGCAGCGTTACGCAGAGCATAAATCGCCATACCGCATTCTCACGCAGCAATTCACGCCACACCTGCCAGCCGCCGCCCGCCGCGCCCTGCCGTTCATTACCCTGAGGCTGGGTGGCGGGTGTCAGCATCATACCTGCCAGCATAGAGATGACGCCGACGGAAAGCAGCAGCAGAATGGCGTTTGAAGAGTAAGCACTGACCAGCACGCCGGTTAACGCTGAGCTGATCACAAAGGCCAGCGATCCCCACAGCCTGACCGGCCCATACGCCAGCCCTATCTGCTGTGTCCAGGTGGCGGCCAGCGCATCGCTAAGCGGGACCAGCGGCGAGAAAAAGAGGTTAAAGCCGATCATGACCGTCAGCAGCCACATCCACTGCTCACCCACCCAGAAACCGGCAGCGAACAGGCAGGTCATCAGCGCCAGCAGACGCAGCGCCGTAATCAACCGTGAAGGATTTTTGACCTGAGAAGCGATAAGCAGACTGCCGACAAAGCGTGCCACCATGCCACAGCCGAGCAGCAGGCCAATCTTTTCAGCATCAAGACCGGTGCCTTTCAGCCACACGCCCCAGAATGGCAGATAGATGCCGTAACAGAAGAAGTAAGTGAAGTAGCCCAATCCGAGCCATCTGGCGGAGCCGATTGCCATATTCCCTCCAGCAAGAGTGCTGCCTGGCAGCATGAGTGGGCGCTACTCTGGCAGAGCGCCGCAGGACAGGCAATAAAAAAGGATGGCTGATGCCATCCTTTGTATGCTGTCTCACAACAGGTTAACGATTAAGCGTAGACCGGCAGACGGCTGCAGATTTCCAGTACTTTCTTTTTGGTGCGCTCAATGGTCGCTTCGTCATTGACGTTATCCAGCACATCCGCGATCCAGCCAGCCAGCTCACGCACGTCCGCTTCGTTGAAGCCACGACGGGTAACAGCTGGTGTACCGATACGGATACCGGAAGTGACAAACGGGCTTTTCGGATCGTTAGGCACGCTGTTTTTGTTAACCGTGATGTTGGCACGGCCCAATGCCGCATCCGCTTCTTTACCGGTCAGGTTTTTGCTCACCAGATCGATCAGGAACAGATGGTTATACGTTCCGCCAGAAACGATGTCATAGCCACGCTCAATCAGCACCTCAACCATCGCTTTGGCATTTTTTGCCACCTGCTGCTGGTAGGTTTTGAACTCCGGCTCCATCGCCTCTTTGAACGCAACCGCTTTACCAGCGATAACGTGCATCAGAGGACCGCCCTGACCGCCAGGGAAGACAGCAGAGTTAAGTTTCTTATAGAAATCTTCGTCGCCGTTTTTCGCCAGAATGATACCACCGCGCGGACCCGCCAGCGTTTTGTGAGTGGTAGAGGTCACGATGTGCGCATGCGGGATCGGACTCGGGTAAACGTCTGCAGCAATCAGGCCGGCAACGTGTGCCATGTCCACAAACAGCCATGCACCTACGCTATCCGCGATTTCGCGCATTTTCGCCCAGTCGCAAACGCCGGAGTAAGCTGAGAATCCGCCAACGATCATTTTTGGCTTGTGGGTTTTCGCCAGTTCAGCCAGTTCGTCGTAGTCAATTTTACCGGTCTCATCGATACCGTAAGCCACGACGTTATAGAGTTTGCCCGACAGGTTAACCGGTGAGCCGTGAGTCAGGTGCCCACCGTGCGCCAGGTTCATCCCCAGAATAGTATCGCCCGGCTGCAGCAGCGCGGTGTAAACCGCAAAGTTAGCCTGTGAACCTGAGTGTGGCTGCACGTTAGCGTAATCGGCACCAAACAGTTCTTTTGCGCGATCGATCGCCAGTTGCTCAACGATATCAACGTACTCACAGCCGCCGTAGTAGCGTTTGCCCGGATAGCCTTCAGCGTATTTATTGGTGAGCTGAGAACCTTGTGCCTGCATAACACGCGGGCTGGTGTAGTTTTCAGAAGCAATCAGTTCAATGTGCTCTTCCTGACGCACTGTCTCCTGCTCCATCGCCTGCCACAACTCGGCATCGTAATCGGCAATGTTCATATCACGCTTTAACATCCGGATCTCCTGACTCAGCTAACTTTCTGACGGTATTTACCCCCCCTTCAGGGGCGAAGGCCCACAGTGTAAACCGTTTTAACAGGTGAAGGTAGGGTGAACCTCCTCTTTTTACGCAAACGATTGGCTGGCTACTGGCAGGGCTTTTTTTACACCTTTTCACCCTGTTCAGACGCCACAATTTTTCTTCAGGATGTGACGGCGGTTTCTCAGGATGCACCAAAAAGTTGCCACTTTGACAACCGGGAAATTTATCGGGTTATTTACACCACAGGCGAGACGGCTATAAGATGCATTTAAAATACATCTTTAAATGAGAGGCCGTTTTTATGCTTGATGCACACACTATCGCCACGGTTAAATCGACCCTGCCTGCCATCGCCGCCTGTGGTCCTGCGCTTACCGCACACTTCTATGACCGCATGCTGTCGCACCATCCGGAACTCAAAAATGTTTTCAATATGAACAACCAGCGCAATGGCGATCAGCGTGAAGCGCTGTTCAACGCCATTTGCGCCTATGGCGCGAATCTGGAGAACCTGGCCGTGCTGCTGCCTGCGGTGGAAAAGATTGCGCAGAAACATACCAGCCTGAATATTCAGCCTGCGCAATATGCCATCGTCGGTGAAAATCTGCTGGCAACCATTAAAGAGCTGCTGAATCCGGGTGAAGAGGCGCTGGCAGCCTGGGGCCGGGCCTATGGCGTACTGGCAGATGTGTTCATTAATCGCGAAGAGGAGATTTATCAGGCGACGGAGCAGCAAACCGGTGGCTGGCGCGGCACTCGTGCGTTTCGCATCAGTGCTATTGAGCAGCAGAGCGAGGTGATTAAAAGCTTTACCTTCAGTCCGGTAGATGACGGCCCGGTGGCGGCCTTTAAACCGGGTCAGTATCTGACGGTGCATCTGCAGCCCGTCAGTTTCGAACATCACCAGATTCGTCAGTACTCGCTTACTCACCTTAGTAATGGCAAAGATTATCGGATTGCGGTGAAACGTGAAGCGCAGGGCACCGTCTCCGGCTGGCTGCATCAGAATGGCAAAGTGGGTGATGAGCTGATGCTGGCCGCACCGCATGGCGACTTCTTCCTTGAGGTCGATGCTTCAACTCCGGTGGCGCTGATTTCCGCGGGCGTGGGTCAGACGCCGATGCTGGCCATGCTGCATGCACTGGCGGCCCGCCAGCATCGCGCGCCGGTCAGCTGGCTGCACGCAGCAGAGAACGGCAAACAGCATGCATTTGGCCCGGAAGTGATGGCTACGGGCGCGCAGCTCACCGATTTCGTCAGTCAGGTCTGGTATCGCGATCCCGCCGCTGAAGATGCCGGTCGCTATGACGCGCAGGGTCTGATGGATATCACCGCGATCTCCGCACGTCTCGCCTCACCCGACACCCACTTCTACCTCTGCGGTCCGCTGCCCTTTATGCAGCATGTGGTGGCGCAACTGCGTGATGCCAGCGTGGCAGATACACGCATTCATTACGAACTTTTTGGACCGCACAAAGGGATGTAATTGAGCAATAAAAAAAAGCCCGCAGCGCGGGCTTCTTTTATGCTGATAAAGAGCTGATAAAGATATAATCAGATCGCCTCTTCATCCTCTTCGCCAGTACGGATGCGCACCACGCGCGCCACGTCGAAGACAAAGATTTTACCGTCACCGATTTTGCCGGTCTGCGCAGTACGCATAATGGTCTCGACGCAGGTATCAACGATATCGTCGCCCACCACCATCTCGATTTTCACTTTAGGCAAAAAGTCGACCATATACTCTGCGCCGCGGTAAAGCTCGGTGTGCCCTTTCTGGCGGCCAAAACCTTTTACTTCACTCACGGTCATCCCGGTGATGCCGACTTCCGCTAAGGCTTCACGGACATCATCGAGTTTGAATGGTTTGATAATCGCATCAATCTTTTTCATGTCAGACCCTTTTTCACTCCCTCCATGGTCAGAGGGTTTATCAAGTATAAATGTTGCTGGCGCTGTCGGGCGGTAATATCCGGGATTCTTCAGGTTGCCGCAAGCGCTGCCAGATTATGATGACCGCACCCATTCTGATTCGGGCCTGAGCAGGCAACCTGCCGGTATCACTCCGCAGCCTCCGCTACTCTTTGAAATCACTGGCATCCAGCTCATGACGAGACAGCAGCTTATAGAACTCCGTGCGGTTGCGTCCAGCCAGACGTGCGGCATTGGTCACATTGCCTTTGGTCATCTGCAACAGCTTACGCAGATAGTTCAGCTCAAACTGATTGCGCGCCTCAGCAAAGGTCGGCAAAGCGCTGTTCTCACCGCTTAACGCCTGCTCCACCAGCGCATCGCTGATGACCGGCGATGAACTCAGCGCCACACACTGCTCAATCACGTTAACCAGCTGACGCACATTGCCCGGCCAGCTGGCCGCCATCAACCGCTTCATCGCATCAACGGAAAAACTGCGGATCTGCGGTTTATGCCGTTCCGCCGCCTGACGCAACAGATGATTAGCCAGCAGCGGAATATCTTCAGTGCGCTGATGCAGCGCCGGAATCTTCAGGTTCACCACATTAAGACGATAGAAGAGATCCTCGCGAAACTCCTTTTTCTCCATCGCCTTCGGCAGATCGCGATGCGTGGCTGAAATAATGCGCACGTCAATCTCAATATCATGATCGCTGCCCAGCGGCCTGACCTTACGCTCCTGCAACACCCGCAGCAACTTAACCTGTAGCGGTTGCGGCATATCGCCAATCTCATCCAGGAACAGCGTGCCGCCACCTGCGGTTTTAAACAGACCGTCACGGGCACTGACTGCGCCGGTAAAGGCCCCTTTGGCATGCCCGAACAGCTCTGACTCCAGTAACTGCTCCGGCAGTGCGCCGCAGTTAATGGCGACAAAGGGCTTGCCGTTTCGCGGGCTGGCGGCGTGAATCGCCTGTGCCAGCATCTCTTTACCGGTACCGCTCTGCCCGTTAATCAGCACGCTGACGTCCGACTGCGCCACCATATGCGCCTGCTCCAGCAGCCGTAACATCAGCGGGCTGCGGGTGACGATCGCTTCCCGCCAGCGGTCATCGCTGACTGGCGCCTGCTGAGCCAGTGCTTCATCGATCGCTTTGTAAAGCGCATCTTTATCCACCGGTTTAGTCAGAAAGCTGAAGACGCCCTGCTGCGTGGCAGAAACTGCGTCCGGGATTGAGCCGTGCGCCGTCAGGATAATCACTGGCAGACCGGTGTGGCGTTTCTGGATCTCGCCAAACAGCGCCAGACCATCCATCTCATCCATCCGCAGATCGCTGATCACCAGCTCGATTTTTTCTTTCTGCAGCAGACGCAACGCTTCGGGGCCGCTGGCCGCGGTGGTGACCTGATAACCTTCGCTGCGAAGACGCATGCCCAGCAGCTTCAGCAGGCTGGGATCGTCATCCACCAGCAGCAATTTTGCCGCTTGTCTGACCATTATTGCTCCTCATCCTGCGGCAGCGCAGTGCCATGGCCGCTGTCAGAAACATCCGGGGCTTTCCGTGATGAAAGCTGGCGCTCAATGTCAGTAAGCCGCTCCAGCTTATGCTGCGTGTCGCTGAGCTGCTGCTGCTGTTTAACCATCTGCTGGCGTATCGCCTCCAGCTGGGTATCGCTGCTCTGTTGCAGATGAACATAACGGGTGCGCGCTTCACTCAGGTCGAGCTGCGCGGCCTGATTACTGCGCCACAACTGGAGCAGCGGACGCACAGACTGCGGGAAATCGCCGCTGTAGCGATCCAGGGTTTCAACATAACGACGACGCTCCACTGGCGTCACGTTGCCGTTCGACATCAGCACGCCCTGCTTGAAGGCGCGCGACCAGCTCTCAACCGGCCAGCGGTGAGCTTCGGCTCGGGCCTCGGCGGGGGAAAGGCGTTCAGCACAATCGATCGCCCGCATCCAGTAGAGGGAATTACTCAGTGCCGCACTATTCTCTATCGTCCACAGGTCACTGCAGCGGGTCGCCAGGTAATCAGCCACGCTGACCTCGGGTTCCGCTACCTGATGGCCTGACGGCAGGGATGAGGTGGCCGGGGAGGTCGTACATCCGCTGAGCAGCAGCGTGGTCAGTGTGCTCAACAGCAAAGCGGGTAAATATTTCATCAGTCAGACATTCCCGGCTGTGGTGTTCAGTTCAATTCGAAAACAGACGTCAGCCTGCTCGCAGGAGACCAGCGTCAGGTCGCCATGCATCCGGCGCAGGCAATCTTTGGCAATACTCAATCCCAGCCCGCTGCCTTTTACCGGCCCTTTGCGCTGCTGGCTACCCTGGAAAAAAGGTTCGAAAATCATTGCCTGCTCTTCCGGCGGGATCGGCGTACCGCTGTTCGCGACATCAATCCAGACCCGATCGCCCTGCTGCTGACTGCGCAGCCAGATGGTACCGGATTCGCTGCCGTAGTTCACGGCGTTCGAATAGAGATTATCGATGACCCGCATCAGTAACATCGGTTCGGCAAGGCAGTGACTGACCTCCAGATCGACAACCGTCTGCATGAGTTTGGCGCGCGCCGAGAGTGCATGTGCATTCACCACCCCCTCCACAATTTCCGCCACGCTGACCGGTTCCAGCTGGATCGGGCCATCTGCCAGTTTACGGTTGTAATCAAGCAGCTGTTCAATCAGCCGCTGCAGATGACGGCTGCTGCCGTCGAGGATAGTGACCACCTCTTTTTGATCGGCGTTCAGCGACCCGGCTACCTCGTCCGCCAGCAGTTCGGTGCCTTCACGCAGGCTGGCCAGCGGCGTTTTCAGTTCGTGAGAAAGATGGCGCAGGAATTCATGGCGCTGCGATTCCAGCCACTGAAGCCGTTCGCTGAGCCAGACGATGCGCTGTCCCAGCGAGCGTAACTCGCGCGGGCCGCGAAATGTCACGCTGTTACCCAGTTGCCGGCCTTCGCCAAGCCGGTTGATCATCCGCTCAATGCGCTTGACCGGCCCGATAATCATGCCGGTAAACAGCGTCATCAACGCCAGACTGATGATAAACAGAATCAGCGCCTGCCAGCCAAAAAACTGGCCGCGATCGGCAATTTCGCGCTGCAGCTGAAGGCCGCGCGAAAACACCACTTCGCGCGTGTCCTGCACCATCTGCGCATTGGTGGCAGAAAAACGATCCAGCGCCTCTGCGGCAGGCGTAACCGGATTGCCGTTATCGCACTTTAATGGTGTCAGCAGCGGCAACGTCGCCTGTAAAGTCTGGAATGCGGGCAGTTCGGGCAGGCTGGCGCTGTGCGAACTCAGCATCTGGCTGTAGCGGGTGTGCTGGGTCTGATAAAGGCGCGCCAGCGAGGCATCATCCAGCACGCAGTACTGGCGATAGCTGCGCTCCAGCTCCACCGCCGTTCGCGCCATCGCCTCACTTCTGCGAACGTCGGTGAAGGTATTGCGGTTGGTATCCGCTGCCTGTTCGCTTAACGCAGAGAGACTTTCCCACGCCTGCCAGGCCAGCACCAGCAACGGCAGCAGCACCAGTACAAATGCCATCAGCACCAGCTGACGCAGAGAACGGGGAAATAAACGCCATTTTTTCACGCAGCCGCTTCCTTAAGATTTGCTGTCTGGATGCTAACGGACTCTGTCAGCGGAAGAAAGGTGTCGCGGAAGAAAGGGGAACAAAAGAAAACGGCAGGCTCGATGGCCTGCCGCTGGCACGACGCGTGATGCATCGCGTAAAAATGGGTGGAGCCTTACTCAACGTTACGTCCTGTGTTTGATAACGCAAGCGATTATCGGTCAGTTGGACGGCAGGCTCCGTTTGGTGCGTCATTCGGGCTTTATGAGCTCTTCTCCGCTAAGCGGGGCAATCATAAACAGGTGAATGAGCAGCTGCATGAGTATAGCAAGTTCCATGCCAGAAAATAAATCATTATATTTTTCAGCAGATTGAATAAGCTTACCGGACAACTGTTGCGCAAAATCTGATTACAGTAAGGGAAAACTGTCTCCGCTGAGCGACATGAAATCGCGCCGGAGAGGCGCCCATTAAAAATCAATGAGATAGATGTCGCCAAAAAGAGACAGTACGACATGCTCATTGTCGCCATTTGCCAACAGAGTCACAAAAAAAGAGCAGGAGGCACACTGGCCTCCTGCTCTTTTCAGCGGATTACATTAACCCAGCTGTTTACGCGCATTGCGGAAAATACGCATCCACGGGCTGTCTTCGCCCCACTCTGCCGGATGCCAGGAGTTGCTGACGGTGCGGAACACCCGCTCCGGATGCGGCATCATGATAGTGACGCGACCACTTTCGTTGGTCACGGCAGTGATGCCGTTTGGTGAGCCATTCGGGTTAGCCGGATAGGTTTCTGTCACCTTGCCGAAGTTATCGACAAAGCGCAGTGCCACCAGCCCTTTCGACTCCAGCGCCGCCAGATGCGAAGCATCACGCACTTCAACAAAGCCTTCACCGTGCGAAACGGCGATAGGCATATGCGAACCGGCCATGCCGTCCAGCAACAGCGATGGACTGGCGGCCACTTCTACCAGACTGAAACGCGCTTCAAAGCGCTCAGACTGGTTACGCACAAAGCGCGGCCAGAGATCGCTGCCTGGGATCAGTTCACGCAGATTAGACATCATCTGGCAGCCGTTGCAGACGCCCAGCGCCAGGGTTTGCGGACGGTGGAAGAAGGTTTCGAACTCGTCACGCACGCGCGGATTAAACAGAATCGATTTCGCCCAGCCCTCACCGGCACCCAGCACATCGCCGTAGGAGAAGCCGCCACAGGCGACCAGCGCCTGGAACTCTTCCAGACCGCGACGTCCGGCCAGCAGATCGCTCATATGAACGTCAATGGCGGTGAAACCTGCCCGATCAAAGGCGGCGGCCATCTCTACATGGGAGTTCACGCCCTGCTCACGCAGCACCGCGACCCTTGGACGTGCGCCAGTGGCGATCATCGGGGCAGCAACATCTTCCTGCGGATTAAAGGTCAGATTAACGTTCAGGCCAGGATCGCTGTCGTTTTTCTTCGCTTCATGTTCCTGATCGGCACACGCCGGGTTGTCGCGCAGACGCTGCATCTGCCAGGTGGTTTCCGCCCACCAGGTACGCAACGTGTTGCGGCTTTCACTGTAGACCGCACTGTCACCAGAACGGATCACAAAGCGATCGCCCGGCTGCGCGCTGCCCAGCAGATGCGTCGAGTCGGCAAGGCCGTGATCCGCCAGGATCTGCTCAACCACGGCGCGATTGGCGGCGTTGATCTGAATCACCGCGCCCAGCTCCTCGGTAAACAGGGCAGCCAGCGCATCGTTACCCAGCGAGGCGATGTCAACGTCGATGCCGCAGTGACCAGCAAACGCCATCTCGGCCAGCGTCACCAGCAGACCACCGTCGGAGCGATCGTGATAAGCCAGCAGTTTCTGCTCAGCCACCAGCGCCTGGATGGCATTGAAGAAGCCCGCCAGCTGAGCGGCATCGCGCACGTCGGCAGGTTTGTCGCCAAGCTGACGATAAACCTGTGACAGCGCCGTTGCGCCCAGCGTATTCGCGCCGTTGCCCAGATCGATCAGCAGCAGCAGGTTATCCCGATCGGCCTGCAGTTGTGGCGTGACGGTGCGACGGACATCTTCGACGCGGGCAAAAGCGGTAATCACCAGCGACAGCGGTGAGGTCATTTCGCGCTGTTCGCTGCCTTCCTGCCAGCGTGTTTTCATCGACATCGAATCTTTACCGACCGGGATGGTGATCCCCAGCGCCGGGCAAAGCTCTTCGCCGACCGCTTTCACCGCCGCATATAAACCGGCATCTTCACCCGGATGACCGGCTGCGGACATCCAGTTTGCGGAAAGCTTCACACGCTTCAGCGAACCAATATGGGTAGCCGCCAGGTTGGTCAGTGCTTCACCGACGGCCAGACGACCCGAGGCCGCGAAGTCCAGCAGCGCAACCGGTGAACGTTCGCCCAGGGCAAACGCTTCGCCGTGATAGCTGTCGAGGCTGGCGGTAGTCACTGCACAGTTGGCAACCGGGATCTGCCACGGTCCCACCATCTGGTCGCGCGCAACCATGCCGGTCACGCTGCGGTCACCGATGGTGATCAGGAAGGTTTTTTCCGCCACGGCAGGCAGATGCAGCACGCGGTTTACCGCATCGACCAGCGTAATGCCGTCACGCTGCAGGGCAGTGCCCTGCGTCTGCTGCGTCACCACATCCCGCGTCATCTTCGGCGTTTTGCCCAGCAGGACATCAAGTGGCATATCGATCGGCTTATTACCGAAATGACTATCTTCCAGGCTCAGGTGCAGCTCTTCGGTGGCTTCACCAATGACCGCGAACGGTGCGCGTTCACGCTGGCAAATTGCCTCAAACTGCGCCAGCTGATCGGGTGCCACTGCCATCACATAACGTTCCTGTGATTCGTTACACCAGACCTCCAGCGGACTCATGCCTGGCTCATCACTCAGGATGTCACGCAGGTTAAACCGGCCGCCACGACCACCATCGCTGACCAGCTCCGGCATCGCATTGGAGAGACCGCCAGCGCCCACGTCGTGGATAAACAGAATCGGGTTCTCATCGCCCAGCTGCCAGCAGCGGTCGATCACTTCCTGACAACGGCGCTCCATCTCCGGGTTATCACGCTGTACCGAGGCAAAGTCGAGGTCGGCATCAGACTGACCCGAGGCCATCGATGACGCCGCGCCGCCGCCCAGGCCGATGTTCATTGCCGGACCGCCCAGCACCACCAGCTTTGCGCCTACGGTGATTTCACCTTTCTGCACGTGATCGGCACGGATATTCCCGATGCCGCCCGCCAGCATAATCGGCTTATGGTAGCCACGGAGCTCAGTGCCGTTGTGGCTGGTGACCTGCTCTTCATAAGTACGGAAGTAACCATTCAGAGCCGGACGACCAAATTCATTGTTAAATGCAGCACCGCCCAGCGGGCCATCGGTCATGATTTCCAGCGCGCTGACGATGCGGGCCGGTTTGCCGAAGTCCTCTTCCCACGGCTGTTCAAAGCCAGGGATACGCAGGTTCGATACGGAGAAACCGACGAGGCCCGCTTTTGGCTTTGAACCCCTTCCGGTTGCGCCTTCATCACGGATCTCACCACCGGAACCGGTCGCAGCACCAGGCCACGGCGAGATGGCCGTTGGGTGGTTATGGGTTTCCACCTTCATCAGGATGTGTGCGGCTTCCTGATGCCAGCGGTATTCGCTCTCTCCGGCGTCAGCAAAGAAGCGGCCAACCTCTGAGCCTTCCATCACAGCGGCGTTATCTTTGTAAGCAGAGAGCACGTAGTCCGGCGTCTGCTCCATGGTGTTTTTGATCATCTTAAACAGCGACTTTGGCTGTTTCTCGCCGTCGATAATCCAGTCGGCGTTGAAGATCTTGTGACGACAGTGCTCAGAGTTCGCCTGCGCAAACATGTAGAGTTCAATGTCGTTGGGATTGCGGCCCAGTGCGGTAAACGCCGCCACCAGATAGTCGATTTCATCGTCAGCCAGCGCCAGACCCAGTGAGATATTCGCCTGAACCAGCGCCTGACGGCCCTCACCCAGCAGATCGACACTTTTCACCGGCTGTGGCGTGTGATGCGCGAACAGCTGTTCAGCCTGCGCCAGATCGCCGAAGACCGTTTCCATCATCCGATCGTGCAGCAGTGTGCCCAGCGTTTGCCACTGCGCTTCCGTCAGTTGTGGGGCCTGTACATAAAAGGCCAGGCCGCGCTCCAGGCGACGGACCTGCGGCAGGCCGCAGTTGTGGGCAATGTCCGTGGCTTTGGATGACCAGGGCGAAATGGTGCCGGGACGAGGCGTCACCAGCAACAGACGCCCCTGTGGGGCATGTTCAGCGAGAGAGGGACCATATTTCAGCAGGCGCTGCAGACGGCTCTGTTCGTCAGCGCTTAAGGGCGTGCTGACATCAGCAAAATGGATGTACTCAGCGTAAATATCACTCACCGGCAGATGAGCGTCCTGAAAGCGGGTCAGCAGTTTGTTTACACGAAATGCCGACAGGGCGGGCGAACCACGCAGAATTTCCATTAATAAATCTCTCGTCAGGGCGCCGGGCGACGCTTCATTGGGCGCAACAGGGAAAACGGGGCGTATTATAGAGAAAGCGACCTCGCGACGAAACCGTTTGCGCACAATTTTTGGCGACCCGGATTTGCCTGAATTTTGCGCAAAAGCTGCTATAAAAGTTGCTCAGCGTGATTTTGTTGCGCAAAATGCCCCTCGCTCTGGGAGTTCAAAGAAGACAAATACTGCCTTTAAAAGACAGAGGCCTTAGAGCCAGCGAGAGATAACTATTTGAAACGCCTAAAATTTAATTATCTGTTTATCGGTCTGGTTGCCGTGCTGTTAGCGTTAGCGCTATGGCCATCCATTCCCTGGTATGGGGGTGGGCAGGACCAGATTTCACAGATTAAATCACGGGGAGTACTGCGCGTCAGTACCATCAATTCCCCGTTGACTTACTACACAGTGAACCAATCTCCGGCCGGTATGGATTATGAGCTGGCAAAACGCTTCGCCGATTATCTGGGCGTCAAACTCAAGGTGACAGTACGTCCCAACCTGAGCGATCTGTTTGACGATTTAGATGATGGCAAAGCCGATTTGCTGGCCGCGGGTCTGAACTACAACAGCGAACGCCTGACCCGCTATCAGACCGGGCCAGGCTACTACAACGTTTCGCAGCAGCTGGTCTATCGCGTGGATAAGCCACGCCCTAAAAACCTCGGTGACTTAAAGGGGCGGCTGACTGTTGCGTCAGGATCGGCGTATCTGTCAACGCTGAAGAGCGCGCGGTCAAATCAGTACCCCGATCTGGACTGGGCGATCTCCACCGATCAAAGTCCTAAAGCCCTGCTGGAAGCGGTGGCAGACGGCAAGCTCGACTATACGATTGGCGACTCCGTGACCATCGCTCTGCTGCAGCGCATCTATCCGCAGCTGGCGGTGGCGTTTGACGTCACTGATGAAGAGCCGGTCACCTGGTATGTGCGGCACAGCGATGACGACAGCCTGAATGCCGCGATGCTCGACTTCTTTAACGGTATGGGTGAAGAAGGGGCGATGGCGCGGCTGGAGGAGAAATATCTCGGCCACGTCGGCACCTTTGATTATGTCGATACCCGCACTTTCCTGCGCGCCATCGACAACACGCTGCCTGACATCAAACCGCTGTTTGAGAAGTACGCCACCAGCATTGACTGGCGACTACTGGCGGCAATCTCCTATCAGGAGTCGCACTGGAACCCGCAGGCCACCTCCCCTACCGGCGTGCGCGGCATGATGATGTTGACCCGTAACACCGCTGAGAGCCTGGATGTGGGCGACCGGACCGATCCCGAACAGAGCATTCGCGGCGGCAGTCAGTATTTGCAGGATATGATGGCGAAGGTGCCGCAGACCATCCCGGAAGATGAGCGCATCTGGTTTGCGCTGGCGGCCTATAACATGGGCTATGCCCATATGCTGGATGTCCGTAAACTCACTGCCCGCCAGGGAGGTAATCCGGATAGCTGGGCGGATGTGAAGCTGCGTCTGCCCATGCTGAGTCAAAAGCGTTACTACACCCAGACGGCTTATGGCTATGCCCGTGGTCATGAAGCCTATAACTATGTGGAGAACATCCGCAAATATCAGTTAAGCCTGGTGGGTTATCTGCAGGAGCAGGAAAAACGCCTGGCGCAGCAGGCTGAAGCACAACAAGCACAGGCCGAACTGGCCAAAGGCTATCCGGCGGTCGAACCAAAGATCGCCATGAATTAATAATCCTGGCGTTGCGCCTGCCGCAGCGCTTTTTTCTGCTCGCGACGCATACGGAAGAAGTCGCTCAGCATAGCGGCACACTCTTCAGCCAGCACGCCGCTCTGTAATTCAACCTGATGATTCATGCCGGGGTGCCCCAGCACATCGAGCAGCGATCCTGCCGCTCCACTTTTGATATCGTGCGCCCCGAAGACCAGCCGGCTGATGCGGCTGTGAACCATGGCGCCGGCGCACATCACGCACGGCTCCAGCGTCACGTAGAGCGTGGTGTCCAGCAGACGATAATTTTCCAGTACTTTACCGCCCTGCCGCAACGCCATAATCTCCGCATGCGCCGTCGGATCGTGCTGGCCGATGGGCCGGTTCCAGCCTTCACCGATCACCCGATCATTCTGAACCAGCACCGCACCCACCGGCACTTCGCCCTGCTCCCAGGCCCGGCGCGCCAGGTCAAGCGCATGGCGCATCCAGTATTCATCTTGTTGTTTCATGCTGACCACTCCGGGCGACAGAAAAGCGGCGCATTATAGCGGTCTCACCGATCCTTTAGAAACTTATTCCAGCTGTTGCAGCTCACCTGCGGGTGTTACGCGCCAGCGATGCTGACAGAAAAACAGCAGCGGGTTGTCCTGTTTGCTGTCGCTATAGCCACTGTAGAGCTGTAGCGGCGTGCCGATTTTCTCTTCCAGCTGTGCCACTTTCTCATGACCGAGGCAGCGCATTGCCAGTACCCGCCCGCCCCAGCCGCGCTGCATCTGACTGGCAATCAGCTTCACGCGTGGCAGAAACGCGGAGTCGTAATAGACCTGCTCCACCAGAGACTGTGGCGATCCGGTGATGAGCCAGACGTCAGCATCATCACTGCCGAGGTAATCGGTCAGGCGCTGCTGAACCACCGGAAAGGCTTTAACGCGCAGGCGGAACCACTGCGCAAATTCGGCTTCGAGTTGCAGCAGCGTCCGCTCAGAACGACCAAAAGTAATAGACCAGAGCAGCAGGCTCATGGGCCAGCGTGCCGCCCGGCCTTTAAACAGCAAGCCGATACCCACTACCGGCAATAACGGCACCACCAGCAGCAGATTAAGCGGGCGGCGACGCAGCAGATAGCGCATAAAAGTGCCGAACATGTCCTGCTGGTGCAAAGTGCCATCCAGGTCAAAAAATACGACGCGACGTTGTGTTCCCCTGGTCAAACAACTCTCCTTCAGGCTGATTCTGGAATGATAAAGAGTAGTGTAGCCATCATCAGGCGCTACGGCGATGACTGTCATTTTTAATTCAGATGACTACAATCCCTGATGAATAGTTTATTCTTCACAGATTATCCCTGAATTACGAGGATTGGGCATGAGTTCATTGCTGCGCATTCGCCAGCTTTATCCACGTCTGGCATTGAACGAGCGTCGGCTGGCTGATTTTTTACTGTCGCAACCCGATCGGGCGCGCCACCTGAGTTCGCAAAAGCTGGCGGAAGAGTCTGGCGTCAGCCAGTCGAGCGTGGTGAAGTTTGCTCAGAAACTGGGATACAAAGGCTTTCCGGCGCTTAAGCTGGCTCTGAGTGAGTCACTGGCGGACAAAGATGCTATTACCGTGCATAACCATATCCTCAGCGACGATCCCCTTAAAATGGTGGGCGAGAAGCTGCTGACGGAGAAACTCTCGGCGATCCGCGCCACGCTGGATATCAACAGCGAAGAGAAACTCAACGATGTGTTGCAGCTGCTGAAAAATGCCCGGCGTATTTTACTGGTAGGCATCGGCGCTTCGGGTCTGGTGGCGAAGGACTTCTCCTGGAAGCTGATGAAGATCGGCATTAATGCGGTGGCAGAGCAGGATATGCACGCCCTGCTGGCCAGCGTGCAGGCGATGGGGCCCGGCGATGTGCTGCTCGCCATCTCTTACACCGGTGAACGACGGGAGATCAATCTGGCCGCGCAGGAGGCGGTTCAGGTAGGCGCCGATGTGGTGGCGTTTACCGGTTTTACGCCGAATACGCTGCAGCAGAGCGCCAGTTACTGTCTCTATACGGTGGCGGAAGAGCAGAGTACCCGCAGCGCGGCCATCTCCTCGACCACGGCGCAGCTGGCCCTGACCGATCTGCTGTTTATGGCACTGGTGCAAAACGATCCGGAACGTGCGTCCAGTCATATTCGCCACAGCGAAGCGCTGGTGAAAAAGCTGGTCTGATCAGCGGCAGCGCGTATAATACCCGCGCTTTTTCTGTTGTTATCAGGTGGATAAAATGGCGCTGTTGATTACGTCCAGATGCATTAACTGCGATATGTGTGAACCGGAGTGCCCGAACCAGGCCATTTCACTGGGCGATGCGATCTATGAGATTGATGTCAGCCGCTGCACGGAATGCGTCGGGCACTATGAGACGCCAACCTGTCAGCAGGTATGCCCCATCGACAACACCATCATCATTGACCCACAGCACACCGAATCACGTGATGCGCTGTGGGAGAAGTTCGTGCTGCTGCACGGCTAGCTTTCAATAATCACCGTGGCGCAGGCGTAGTGACGCTCATCGGCCAGCGTCACGTGAACGTGTTTAACGCCCAGCCTCTCTGCCACTTCAGCGGCATGCTGAAAGAAGCGTAATCCCGGTTTTCCCAGCGCATCGTTGTAAACTTCAAACTGATTAAACGCCAGACCACCGCGAATGCCGGTGCCAAAGGCTTTTGCTGCCGCCTCTTTTACCGCAAAGCGTTTAGAGAGAAAGCGCACCGGCTGCTTGTGCGACTGATATTGCTGCCATTCTGCTTCGCTCAGCACCCGCCGTGCCAGCCGGTCGCCGGAGCGCTCTATCACCCCGGCGATACGTTCAATCTCAACGATGTCCGTACCCAGTCCCAGAATAGCCATCAGCGACGGGCTTCACGCAGCAGTTGCTTCATCTCTTTCACCGCATCCGGCAGGCCACTCATCACCGCACGACCAATAATCGCATGGCCGATATTCAGCTCATGCATTTCCGGCAGCGCCGCAATCGGCAGCACGTTGTGGTAGGTCAGACCGTGACCGGCATTGACCTTCAGTCCCAGGCTGGCGGCAAAGGTCGCGGCGTGGCGGATACGCGCCAGCTCAGCGTCACGCGCCAGTCCCTCTGGTGCTTCGGCGTAAGCGCCGGTATGGATTTCGATGTAAGGCGCGCCGCTGGCCACGGCCGCTTCAATCTGACGGTGATCGGCATCGATAAACAGCGAAACCAGAATGCCTGCGTCACTCAGCAGTCGTACGGCCGCGTTCATCTTCTCCTGCTGCCCCGCCACATCCAGCCCGCCTTCAGTGGTCACTTCCTGACGCTTTTCCGGCACCAGGCAGCAGAAATGGGGCTGGATATCACAGGCGATGCCGATCATTTCATCGGTGACCGCCATCTCCAGATTCATCCGCGTCTGGATGGTGTCACGCAGGATACGCACGTCGCGGTCAGTGATGTGACGGCGATCTTCGCGCAGGTGCACGGTAATGCCGTCTGCGCCCGCCTGCTCGGCGATAAACGCCGCCTGCACCGGATCGGGATAGTTTGTCCCACGGGCGTTACGCACCGTGGCAATGTGATCGATATTGACGCCTAACAGCAACTCAGCCATGACCGTCCTCACTTCTTTTTCATCGTGATGTTGAGTGTACCGCGCAAAGTGAAACAGGCGGTACGACCCGCGCTATTCTTCTGCCTGTTCAGGCTTTTTCTTCGGGATAAACTGGCGGAACAGCTCCTGACTCTTCAGCGGCTTGCCACCAAGATAGGGCTTCAGGGCGATGCGGGTAAACCGCTTCGCGGCGCGCAGAGTGTCGGCATCGGGAAACTCTCGCTCGCACAGGGCGCGCAATTCGCGGCCGGTAAAGCTGCGCTGATTGACCACCAGGCTGGCAATAAAGCCGCGCTCTTCGCGGTAGCTGTACGTCATGTTGTCGCTGACCGGCTCGCCGCTGCCGGCGCAGTGCAGGAAATCGACGCCATAACCCAGGTGACCGAGCAGCGCCAGTTCAAAACGTCGCAGTGCCGGTTCGGGCTTGCCGTGCGTTGAGGCTAATGCCTGAAGGCAGTTGAGATAGTCGAAGAAGAGTTCTGAGAAAGGGAATTCCTGCTGCAATACGCGAGAGACCAGCTCATTGACGTAGAGACCGCAGTAGAGCGTGATGCCGCTGAGCGGTAAGGCCAGCGACACCGCTTCGGCATTGCGCAGGGTTTTGACTTCCCCGCGCCCGCTCCAGCGAACCAGCAGCGGGGTAAAAGGCTGTAACGCCCCCTTCAGCTGCGAGCGCCGCGAACGTGCGCCCTTGGCCAGAACCCGCACCCGCCCTTCACTTTCGCTGAACAGGTCGAGCAGCAGACTGGTTTCGCTGAAGGGGCGACTATGCAGCACAAAGGCGCGTTGCCAGCCTTCCATTGAATCAGAGATCGTCTGTATAACCCAGGCTGCGCAGCGCACGTTCGTCATCTGCCCAGCCGGATTTCACTTTCACCCACAGTTCGAGATGCACTTTCGCTTCGAACATCTCTTCCATGTCTCTGCGCGCTTCTGTTCCGATGACTTTGATTTTGGCGCCTTTGTTGCCAATCACCATCTTCTTCTGCCCTTCGCGCTCAACCAGAATCAAACCGTGAATGTCATAACCGCCACGTTCGTTAGTCACGAAGCGCTCAATCTCAACCGTAACGGAGTAAGGCAGTTCAGCCCCCAGGAAGCGCATCAGTTTTTCACGGATCATCTCTGACGCCATGAAACGCTGTGAGCGGTCGGTTATGTAATCTTCCGGGAAGTGATGATCGGCCTGCGGCAGATGCTTGCGGGTAATCGCCGCAATGGTATCGACGTTTTTGCCGCTCTCAGCAGAAATAGGTACGATATCGAGGAAGTTCATCTGCTGGCTCAGGAACTGCAGATGCGGCAGCAGAATGCTTTTGTCCTGGATGTTATCGACCTTATTGATCGCCAGCACCACCGGCACTTTATTGTCGCGCAGTTTGCCCAACACCATCTCATCATCGGGCGTCCAGCGGGTGCCTTCAACCACGAAGATCACCAGTTCTACGTCGCCAATAGAACTGCTGGCTGCGCGGTTCATCAGACGGTTAATAGCGCGCTTCTCTTCCATGTGCAGACCTGGGGTATCGACGTAGATCGCCTGATATTCGCCTTCGGTATGAATGCCCATGATACGGTGGCGCGTGGTTTGCGGCTTACGCGAGGTGATCGACACCTTCTGCCCCAGCAACTGGTTCAGTAAGGTGGATTTACCGACGTTTGGTCGGCCAACAATCGCGACAAAGCCGCAATAAGTAACGTTTTCGCTCATTCGAGTCCTGAATTGTTCAGCGCCTGATGCGGCGCCGAAAGAGTGCTATTTGAGTCATGTGTCATTCAGCGTCTTCTGACGCCGGGATAGAGTGTCAGGTTAATGGTTCAGTGCCGGTTCCGGCACTGTCATCCCGACAGATCTATTCAAGACCTAATTTTATCAGTGCCTGTTCAGCCGCTGCCTGCTCAGCTTTACGACGGCTGGAGCCGACGCCGACAACCGGCTCGGCCATGCCACTCACCTGACAGTGAATGGTGAATTCCTGATCGTGGGCTTCGCCACGTACCTGTACCACCAGATAACTTGGCAGCGGCAGATGACGTCCCTGCAGATACTCCTGCAGGCGCGTTTTCGGATCTTTTTTGTTTGTCGCCAGGACTGATTTCGTCGAGGCGGGTCTGATACCAGTCGAGGATCAGCTGCTCTACCCGCTCAATACTGCTGTCGAGGAAGATACCGCCAATCAGCGCTTCCACCGTATCCGCCAGGATCGATTCACGACGGAAACCGCCGCTTTTCAGCTCACCGGGTCCCAGGCGCAGGCACTCGCCAAGATCAAATTCGCGTGCCATTTCAGCCAGCGTGTTGCCCCGTACCAGCGTGGCGCGCATGCGGCTCATGTCACCTTCATCAACCCGCGGGAAGCGGTGATAAAGGGCATTAGCAATCACATAGCTAAGAATAGAATCGCCAAGAAATTCCAGGCGTTCGTTGTGCTTACTGCTGGCGCTGCGGTGAGTCAGGGCCTGCTGTAACAGTTCCGAATGAGTAAAAGTGTAGCCCAGTTTGCGCTGAAGCTTGTTAATCAGGATGGGGTTCATGCGATTCCAGTTCTTTGTTGCGTCTGTGACTCTGCATACCAAACGGGGCTGGTAATCCAACACGTTCCGTTTGGTGTGCAGTGGCCTCCCTGAGGAGGCCACCCGATTTGCCTGTTAATCAGACAATAATGTTAGTGGATACCACCGATGCGACTGAATCGCACGCCGGTTGGCCACTGGCCTTCTTGTTTCTCAAAGCTCATCCAGATAGCGACCGCTTTACCGACCAGATTACGCTCCGGGACAAAGCCCCAGTAGCGGCTGTCGGCGCTGTTATCACGGTTGTCGCCCATCATGAAGTATTGCCCTTTCGGCACGACCCAGCTCGCCTGCGGCTGACCCGGCTGCTGATAATACATGCCTGCCTGACTCTGCGCTTCGTTTACCAGCAGAATGTCATGCGTCACGTTACCGATTGTCTCTTTGCGGGTTCCCAGGCGCAAACCACCGCGCAGGGTATCGCCCTGCGGCACCTGATAAAAACCGTTGCCGGTTTCGTTGCCATCAAAGCCGCTAAAGGTCTGAACAAAGTTGCTTGGCTCAACGTCGGTGTAAGTTACCGCTAACGCTGTGTCACAGGCTTTATCATCGGAGCAGGTCGGTTTCACCGTCAGCGTTTTGCTGTAAGGATCATAAATGACTTTGTCGCCCGGCAGGCCGATAACGCGCTTAATGTAATCCAGGCTCGGATCTTTCGGGTATTTAAATACCGCGATATCGCCGCGCTTCGGCTGACCGGTTGGGATCAGCGTCGTCTGGGTGATCGGATCCTTGATGCCGTAAGCAAACTTCTCCACCAGGATAAAGTCACCAATCAGCAGCGTCGGCATCATCGAGCCAGAGGGAATCTGGAATGGTTCGTAGATAAACGAACGCACGATGAAAACCACGGCCAGCACCGGGAACACAGATGCGGTCGTTTCAACCCAGCCTGGCTTTGCAGCGACCTTCGCCAGCGTTTTGCTGTCGAGCGCGTTACCGGTCTGGGCCTGAGCCTCAGCCTGTTTCGCGCGACGCGCGGGTGCCCATTTAAAACGATCAATTACCCATACGATGCCAGTAATCAGCGTCGCTATCGCCAGAATCAGGGCGAACATATTAGCCATTGGAAATCCTTATTTGCTGTCCTTACCGACATGCAGAATGGCGAGGAACGCTTCCTGTGGCAGCTCAACGTTACCAACCTGCTTCATTCGCTTCTTACCATCTTTCTGCTTCTGCAACAGTTTCTTCTTACGGCTGACGTCACCGCCATAACACTTGGCGAGAACGTTTTTACGCAGCTGTTTCACCGTTGAACGCGCGATAATGTGGTTGCCGATGGCAGCCTGAATCGCAATATCAAACTGCTGACGCGGGATGAGCTCTTTCATTTTCTCAACCAGATCGCGTCCGCGATAAGGCGCGTTGTCACGGTGGGTAATCAGCGCCAGCGCATCCACACGCTCAGAGTTAATCAGTACGTCGACGCGTACCATGTCTGAAGGCTGGAAACGTTTAAAGTTGTAATCCAGCGAGGCATAACCGCGCGAGGTTGATTTCAGACGGTCAAAGAAGTCGAGTACCACTTCAGCCATCGGAATTTCGTAAGTCAGTGCCACCTGATTGCCGTGGTAAACCATGTTGGTCTGCACGCCACGCTTCTCAATACAGAGCGTGATGACGTTGCCCAGATACTCCTGCGGCAGCAGCATGTGACATTCGGCAATCGGTTCACGCAGCTTCTTCGATATTGTTCAGTGCCGGCAGCTTGGATGGGCTGTCGACATGAACGATTTCGCCGCTGGTGGTCACGACTTCATACACCACCGTCGGTGCGGTAGTGATCAGATCGAGATCGTATTCGCGCTCCAGACGCTCCTGGATGATCTCCATGTGCAGCAGACCGAGGAAGCCGCAGCGGAAACCAAAGCCCAGCGCCGTTGAGCTTTCTGGCTCATAGAACAGCGAGGCGTCGTTCAGGCTAAGCTTACCGAGCGCATCACGGAACGCTTCATAGTCGTCAGAGCTGATTGGGAACAGACCGGCGTAAACCTGCGGCTTCACTTTTTTAAAGCCTGGCAGCGCTTTGTCTGCCGGGTTACGTGCGGTAGTCAGCGTATCGCCCACGGGTGCGCCGAGAATATCTTTAATGGCGCAGACCAGCCAGCCTACTTCACCACAGTTCAGCTCATTACGATCAACCCGTTTCGGGGTAAAGATACCCAGGCGGTCAGCGTTATAAACCTGACCGGTGCTCAGGACTTTGATCTTGTCGCCTTTGCGCATGGTGCCGTTTTTCACGCGCACCAGGGAAACAACACCCAGGTAGTTATCGAACCAGGAGTCGATAATCAGTGCCTGCAGCGGCGCTTCCGGATCGCCTTCTGGCGGCGGAATGTCGCGCACTAAGCGTTCCAGCACTTCCGGAACGCCGACGCCGGTTTTGGCTGAGCAGCGCACTGCATCAGTTGCATCAATGCCGACGATATCTTCAATTTCCTGCGCGGCGCGATCGGGATCGGCAGCGGGCAGGTCAATTTTGTTCAGAACCGGCACCACTTCCAGATCCATCTCCATCGCGGTGTAGCAGTTCGCCAGTGTCTGCGCTTCAACACCCTGACCGGCATCCACCACCAGCAGCGCGCCTTCGCAGGCGGCCAGTGAGCGGGAAACTTCATAGGAGAAGTCTACGTGGCCTGGGGTATCGATGAAATTGAGCTGGTAAGTTTGGCCGTCTTTCGCGTGGTAATCGAGTGTGACGCTCTGTGCTTTGATGGTGATGCCACGCTCGCGCTCCAGATCCATAGAGTCAAGAACCTGCGCAGCCATTTCACGAGCGGTGAGGCCGCCGCAAATCTGAATCAGGCGGTCAGAGAGCGTAGATTTGCCATGGTCGATATGAGCGATGATGGAGAAATTTCTTATGTGCTTCATTTATTGGGATATCTTCGCTTAAAATTCAGTTGAAAACCTGAGCACAGACACATTCAGGAAGATCGCTCTTTACCCACAATCCTGTCAGCCTCATTAATGACGACGCATATTACACTGTTAACGCCGCGCATAAAAGAATGGAACGTGGTGGAAGCGAAACAGATATCTGCGCGAGGCAGAACAGACAAAGGCCGCGGGATGCGCGGCCTGGACGTGCGTTACGCTTCGCTTTCAACACGCAGCGCATCGGGAGGCAAGGCGATGTTCAGAATGACCGGCTGAAAGGCTTCTCTATCGCCGAATTTCATTGAAACGCCTTTGGCGACAATAAAACCCCCGATGCCGCCCAGCAGCGCACCGCAGGCGGCGGCCAGATCGCTGCTGAACAGCGCCTGAAACAGCCCGGAAACCAGGAACAGGCCAAACAGCGGCGTCATGTAGACCAGCAGCGCTGAACCCAGCAGGCTGCTCTCTTTGATACCAAGTTCGATCCGCTGCCCCGGCTGCAGCGGCTTGCTGCTGGCGATTTGCATCACGTGGGCATTCTTCGGACCGAGTTTATTCAGCATATGGCTGCCACAGCCTTTACGCGCCTGGCAGCTGTTGCAGGAGGTTTTTGCTTCAGTGTGCAGCGTGGCGATGCCATCCTGCCATGCCACCACGGTGGCCCATTCTCTCATCATTTTTGTGACCCCAGGTCGATGCTGTCCGCAATACGTTTTGCGGTCGAGGGCGGTAATTCGCCGATCACCGCTATTTCGTTATTATTGCGCACAACGGTCTGGACCGTACGACGCCCAGTGCGCAATGTCTGCGTTGTGCTGGTTTTATCGGCCGGCGTCACGTTGATAGCGAAACTAAACAGGCCATCGCTGTAGAGCTTCGATTCCATATTTTTATTCAGACCGGGTAGCGTGCGGCGATTCTGCGACACCAGCGACATACCGGCAGGTATCCAGCCAGGCTGCCAGGTGAGCGTAACCGCATCCCCTTTCGGCACCGAAAGCGACGGAGGCAGATTGGCTTTCTCCAGCCCCTTCATCAGATTGCGCACCCCTTCGTCCACCGCAAAGCTGATGACGCGGAACTGCTCCAGCGTTTCGCCGTCACGATCGAGCAGGTCGATGCGCAGCGGCAGCTTGGTGTCCACATCCAGCCAGACCACATAGCTGTAACGGGTGCCATCGCGTGAAACGATGCGCAACACATCACACATCTGATCGGCAATGCGCGAGCGGCCTACGGTAATAAAATCATAGGCTGTAGCGAGCTTGGTGAAGTCAGCAAAAATCACCGACGGCAAAGCATCGATAATGTGATTACCGGGGAGCGAAAAGGGATCGAGGCCGGGTTCGAAGTAACTGATATCGTTGCCGCGCTGTATTACTTCCCGACGTGGCCCGTCCATCTGCAACAGCTGCGCGAATATCCGGTTATCGATTACAGCATGACGATAACGCAGCGATTCGATGCCGATGCGGGAGACGTTGATATAGGCGAATTCGTAGTTGAGGTTCTGACTTGCCTGCTCCATCTGCTGCAATAGCGCCCCGGACGCAGAAGGTTGCGCCGGGGCGGCAGATGACCACAACAGGCTGCCTGTCAGCAGGCTAACAGCATACCAAAGCGGCTTCATTACTGCTGTTGCTGTCCTAATGATTGATTTCCGGGAACATCAACCTGCGCCTGTTTTGGCGCAGTGGTTTCAAACTGCAGCTGGTCAGCGTGCAGGCGACGTTGCAGTTCGTAATCCTGCAGCATGGCATTTACGCGACGACGCTGGTCCTGAACCTGCTGGTTAGAACTGTTGGTGTCAAATGCATCAGACGGCACGCCCAGGCTCACCGGAGACGCTTTGCCCATCATCGGCATCGTATTGAACACCGGAGAGTCAGAGGTCTGCGTGGCGCTGCCCTCTGGCTGGTTATAGTGCTGAACGCCTACGATCACGGCCAGTGAAACACAGGCAGCGACACCGACCTGGGTCAGTTGCGCAGCCCACGGGCGCGCTTTTTTCCAGAACGGCATTTTTTCCCAGCGGGAAGGTTCTGGCTGAGCTTCAGGGATCAGCGTTGTAACCGTACGCAACGGTTCTTTTTCGATGGCAGCAGCGACGCGCGCAGAAATATCAAAATGCAGGACATCGCCCACATCACCGCGCATGGTGTCGCGAATGAGATGATAGCTTGCCCAGCTTTTCTGTAATTCTGCGTCCTTAGACAAGGCGGAAAACAGCTCGTTATCTAAGGTCTCACCATCCATTAAAGCGGAAAGTTTTTCTTTCTGCATGCCTATGTACCCTTCCAGTAGCCGTTATCACTGACGTTGGATAAGCGGTTGAACTTTGTTATCAATGGCCTCTCGCGCACGAAAGATACGTGATCGAACAGTGCCTACCGGGCAATCCATAATGACGGCGATCTCTTCATAACTCAGACCGTCCAGTTCCCTGAGGGTGATTGCCATACGCAAGTCCTCGGGTAGCGCCTCGATGGTACGAAAGACAATTTGTTTCAATTCTTCTGACAACATTAAGTTCTCAGGGTTCGAAATTTCTTTTAATGCACCCGCACTTTCGAAATTTTCTGCGTCAATAGCATCCACATCGCTGGATGGCGGACGACGCCCCTGAGCAACCAGGTAATTTTTCGCTGTATTTACCGCAATGCGGTACAGCCAGGTATAAAACGCGCTATCGCCCCGGAATGAATCCAGCGCGCGATACGCTTTAATAAACGATTCCTGTACTACATCAGGTACGTCGCCCGAGGGAACATAGCGTGAAACCAGGCTCGCCACTTTATGCTGGTAACGAATCACCAGTAAGTTGAAAGCTTTTTGATCTCCCTTCTGTACGCGCTCGACAAGGACCTGGTCCGTCAACTGCTCGCTCATCCGAGGTAATGTCTCCCCAAATTTTTCATACGCATAAAGTAACTGCCAGCACATCTCATGGTTCTGAGCAAGCATGCGCTTAGAGTTGTGATGTGGTGCGAAGTTCACTTCTCGCCCTGATATTTACCGCTCCGATGGACATTACACAGGTTCTTCGTTTTCGTTCAGTGTAAGGAGCGTAAATCGCAGGCAGAGTAACCTATGACAACAGCTTTTTCATCATTAAATCCTTTAGGTTTAATAAGTTTGCTATAAAAAAACCGCGCCAAAAGCAGCCCGGTTTTAACTCACTGATATTAAGTAACTTTGGGAAATCATCAGACAAAAACCTGCGCCAGATGTTTAAAATACTTCACAGCAACCCCCATTGCGCTTATGCTCAGCCCTATTCTTGTTTAGTAAATTAAACATTATGATGAATGCGAACCCGGATTATCAGTGTGATGTACTCATTGTGGGCAGCGGTGCTGCTGGCCTGTCGCTGGCGTTACGGCTGGCAAAACAGTACCAGGTGACAGTTCTCAGTAAAGCGCAGGTCAATGAGGGGTCAACCCTTTACGCCCAGGGCGGTATTGCTGCGGTATTTGATGAGACTGACAGCATCGAGTCACACATCGAAGATACGCTGATTGCCGGAGCAGGATTATGCGACCGTGAAGCCGTCTCGTTTATCGCCGGTAATGCCCGGCATTGCGTGCAGTGGCTGATCGACAACGGTGTCGCCTTTGATCTCGATCCGCAGGCGGCCGGCGACATGCGTTATCACCTGACGCGGGAAGGCGGCCACAGTCATCGCCGTATCCTGCACAGCGCTGACGCCACCGGCCATGCGGTTGAAACGACGCTGGTAAGCCAGGCGTTGAGCCATCCCAACATCCGGATTCTGGAACGCACCAACGCGGTCGATCTGATTCTTTCAGATAAAATCGGCCTGCCAGGTCCACGCCGTGTAGTAGGCGCGTGGATCTGGAACCGAAATCGCGAACAGGTGGAAACCTGTCGGGCACGGGCCGTGGTGGTTGCAACTGGCGGTGCCGCCAAGGTCTATCAATATACGACTAACCCCGACATCGCCTCCGGTGACGGCATCGCGATGGCCTGGCGTGCTGGCTGCCGGGTTGCCAATCTGGAATTTAACCAGTTTCACCCGACCTGCCTGTTTCATCCGCAGGCACAAAATTTCCTGTTAACCGAAGCGTTACGCGGAGAAGGTGCCAGGCTGTTGCGTCCCGATGGCAGCCGTTTCATGCCCGATTTCGATGAGCGCGCTGAACTCGCCCCGCGCGATATCGTCGCCCGGGCCATCGATCATGAGATGAAGCGGCTGGGCGTTGACTGTATGTATCTGGATATCAGCCACCAGCCTGAGGAGTTTGTTCGCGCGCACTTCCCGATGATCTATGAGAAGTTGCTGACCTTTGGCTTTGACCTCACTAAAGAACCCATCCCGATTGTGCCTGCCGCGCACTATACCTGTGGCGGCGTGGTCGTTGATCAGCACGGCCAGACCGACGTGAATGGCCTCTATGCCATCGGTGAGGTGAGTTATACCGGCCTGCATGGCGCTAACCGCATGGCATCCAATTCGCTGCTGGAGTGTCTGGTTTATGGCTGGTCCGCCGCAGAGGAGCTGATTCGCACCCTGCCCGCCATTGAAGCCGTTACTGCGCTACCCGCATGGGATGAAAGTCAGGTTGATGACGCCGATGAGCGCGTGGTGATCCAGCATAACTGGCACGAGCTACGGTTATTCATGTGGGATTACATGGGAATCGTCCGCACGACCCGGCGGCTGGAGCGGGCGCTGCGTCGCATCAACCTGCTTCAGCAGGAGATCGATGAATATTATCGTCATTTCCGCCTCTCCAATAACCTGCTGGAGCTACGGAATCTGGTGCAGGTCGCTGACCTGATGGTGCGCTGTGCGCTGGAGCGAAAAGAGAGTCGCGGCCTGCACTATATCCGCGACTACCCGGATTTACTGCCCGAGGCGCGGCCAACCATCCTGACGCCGCCGGACTACATAAAAAGGTAGAACTCCCGTGTCAGACTACACCACTCATCAGAATAGCGGGTGTCCGGCGTGCGGATAGCAAGGCGCTCCAGCAGGGTTTCCCCGGCCTGCGGCGACAGCCCCAGCAGGACGCGGTGCGGCGGACGATGGGCATATTCCGCCACGTCCAGCCGGAAACGCAGATGCCAGCCATCCGCCTGCGCCAGGGCGATGAATTCCTGGCCGGTCGCGGTGGGCAGCACCACGCAGAACATCCCCTCTTCTTCAATCAGTAATGCAGCACTGCGCAACAGTGTCTGATGATCGAGCGAGGCAGTCGCACGGGCGCTGTCCCGTGCCGCAGTAGAACAGGCCACGCCAGGTGCAAAATAAGGCGGATTGCTGACGATTAGCGAGTAACGTTTATCGCACTGTTCAGCCCAGTCGGCGATATCACGCTGATGAACCTGAATACGTTCAGGCCACGGCGACTGCTGCACATTCTCCTGCGCCTGAAGCGCGGCTTCCGGTTCTAGCTCAACCGCATCGATGTTGACCGGCGATGGCGTACGCTGCGCCAGCATCAGCGCGATAAGCCCGCTGCCGCTGCCAATATCCAGAATACGTTTTACCCCGGCAACCGGTACCCAGGCGCCAAGCAGAATGGCATCGGTGCCCACTTTCATCGCACAGCGATCGTGCGCGACAAAAAATTGTTTAAAGGTAAAACCGTTCTTGTTTAACTGTGGCCGTTCACGCGGCTTATCCTGCATCATTCGTCACTACCATCGTTTTTTTCCTGCCGTACGGCAGCGCATGAGTGTAACGTGACAACAGAGGGAATTCACGCGGCAGACAACCCCAGGCGCAGCCGAAACGGATTAACAGATGAAGATTCAGTCTGATCTGTCTATAATCAGCGCCCCAAACTGAGGTAGACCATGACAGTAACCACATTTTCCGAACTCGAACTCGACGAAAGCCTGCTACAAGCGTTGCAGGAAAAAGGCTTTACGCGCCCAACAGTGATCCAGGCTGCTGCAATTCCGCCCGCGCTGGAGGGCCGTGACGTTCTGGGTTCGGCACCTACAGGGACCGGGAAAACCGCCGCGTATCTGTTACCGGCGTTGCAGCACCTGCTTGATTTTCCGCGTAAGAAATCTGGCCCGCCACGCATCCTGATTGTGACCCCGACCCGCGAACTGGCGATGCAGGTCGCCGATCATGCGCGTGAGCTGGCGAAACATACCCATCTGGACATCGCCACCATCACCGGCGGCGTGGCCTATATGAACCATGCCGAAGTGTTCAGCGAAAACCAGGACATCGTGGTCGCCACCACCGGTCGTCTGCTGCAGTACATCAAAGAAGAGAACTTTGACTGCCGCGCAGTAGAAACCCTGGTGCTGGATGAAGCGGACCGCATGCTCGATATGGGCTTTGCCCAGGATATCGAAACCATTGCGGCTGAAACGCGCTGGCGCAAGCAGACCCTGCTGTTCTCCGCCACGCTGGAAGGCGACAATATCCGTGACTTCGCCGAGCGTCTGCTGAACGATCCGGTCGAGCTGGAAGCGGACCCAAGCCGCCGTGAGCGCAAAAAGATCCAGCAGTGGTACTACCGTGCTGACGATCTGCAGCACAAGACCAAATTACTGATCCATCTGCTGAAACAGCCGGATGTGACGCGCAGCATCGTGTTCGTGCGTAAGCGTGAACGTCTGCATGAGCTGGTGAGCTGGCTGCACGAAGCGGGGATTCGTAGCAGCTATCTTGAAGGCGAAATGGTGCAGGCGAAACGTAACGAAGCGATTAAACGTCTGAGTGAAGGTCGCGTTAACGTGCTGGTTGCGACGGATATCGCCGCGCGCGGCATTGACGTTGAAGATGTCAGTCACGTCTTCAACTATGACATGACGCGCACCGCTGATACCTATCTGCACCGCATCGGGCGTACCGGCCGTGCGGGCCGTAAAGGCATCGCCATCTCACTGGTTGAAGCGCACGATTTCGTGCTGCTGGGCAAAATCACCCGCTATGTGAACGAGCCGATCAAAGCGCGCGTGATTGATGAGCTGCGTCCTGAGACGCGGGCGCCAAGTGCCAAAACGACCGGCAAACCGTCGAAAAAGGTTCTGGCGAAGCGTGCAGAGCAGAAAGCCAGTGAAACAGAAAAACCGCGTGTGAAAAAACGCCATCGTGATGCCAAAAATGTCGGCAAACGCCGCAAGGCAAGCGGCAGTACGCCCGCTAACGAGAATGCGGAATAAATCATCGCAGCCATAAAAAAAATCGCCTCACAGGAGGCGATTTTTTTTATCTGATAATCAGTAACAGCCCTTTCACAATCTTTTATCTGCCAGAGCGCTTTCTTAATGACACTGGCATCGGCGTGCCGGGCAGTTAACTGTTTATCTTATTCATAATATTAATAAAAATTGCTGTGTGCGCTTTGCGCTAATTTTCAGCAACCGATAACTCAGGCTGCTCAAAGACTTTCAGTAAAGGTACGGGTAATCACGTCGCGCTGCTGCTCAGGTGTCAGTGAGTTAAAACGCACGGCATAGCCTGAAACGCGGATAGTCAGCTGCGGATAGTTTTCAGGATGTTTAACGGCATCTTCCAGCGTTTCGCGACGCAGAACGTTGACGTTCAGATGCTGTCCACCTTCAACACGTACCTGAGGTTTGATTTCAACCGGCACTTCACGGAAAGCGAATTCGCCCAGTTCGCTGATGGCGACAACCTGATCTTCTTCGTAGCCCGCTTTTGCACACAGGCAACGCGCTTCGGCTTTCTCTTCGTCCAGCAGCCAGAAGGAGTTCAGTAATTGTGAATTGTTTGATTGAGTGATCTGGATACCAGTGATCATGATTGCGTCTCCCGGGTAATACGTGGATAAATCAAATTTGAGGCCCCGGTATATCACCTTTGATCTCGGACAGTTTTGACCTGTATCAATATTAATCAGGCATTCCGCCCGCTTTTAAGCTAACCCGTTGATCTCAATACCCCTGTCACTTAAACTTAATTTGTATTATTCAAATTATTTTTGCCTTCAGGTCAGCGGCAGGAACCGCTAAGCTTATGGCACTAACGTTAAGGGAGTTAAACATGGCTGAAAAGCTGACCTGGCACGACGTGCTGGCTGAAGAGAAAGAGAAACCCTATTTTATCGAGACGCTGAAGCAGGTCGCCGATCAACGCGCCGCAGGTGTCACGGTTTATCCGCCGCAGAAAGATGTGTTCAACGCCTTTCGCCTGACGGAGCTGGGCGACGTCAACGTCGTGATACTCGGTCAGGATCCCTATCACGGGCCTCATCAGGCGCACGGCCTGGCCTTCTCGGTACTGCCCGGCGTCCAGGTGCCGCCCTCTCTGCAGAATATCTATAAAGAGCTGATGCAGGATATTCCAGGCTTTCAGAAGCCCAATCACGGCTTTCTTGAGAGCTGGGCAAAACAGGGCGTGATGTTGCTGAACACCGTGTTGACGGTTGAGGCGGGCAAAGCGCATTCCCATGCGCGATTTGGCTGGGAGACCTTTACGGATAATGTGATTGCGGCGATTAACCAGCACTGTGAAGGGGTGATTTTTCTGCTGTGGGGTTCACATGCGCAGAAGAAAGGCAGCATTATCGATCGCCAGCGCCATCACGTGTTGCAGGCTCCGCATCCCTCGCCGCTCTCCGCGCACCGTGGATTTTTCGGCTGCAAACACTTTTCAACAACCAATGAGCTGCTGAGCGCTGCCGGTAAAAAAGCCGGTGGACTGGACGCCGGTTTTACCGGACTAACGCCAGAAAGCACACGGCCGCGTCAGAGCGCGGCCGTGTAACGGGATTCAGGCGTTGAATCAGCTTTTCGCTTTGGAAACCGCAACCATCGCCGGGCGCAACAGGCGACCATTCAGCGTATAGCCACGCTGCATGACCAGCATGACATGGTTAGGCTCAAACTCTTCAGACTCCATCATCGACATCGCCTGATGCACTTCCGGGTTAAACGGCACGCCGGTTTCGCCGACCACTTCAACACCGAATTTACGTACGGCGCCCAGCAGGCCTTTCAGGGTCAGTTCAATCCCTTCAATCATCGAAGCCAGCTGTGGATCCTCTTTGTTCGCCACTTCCAGCGCACGTTCGAGGCTGTCGATCACCGGCAGCAGTTCGTTGGCAAACTTCTCAAGCGCAAATTTGTGCGCCTTCTCAACGTCCATCTCGGCACGACGACGAATGTTCTCAATCTCTGCCTGCGCACGCAGCTGGGCATCGCGCACACCGGTCTGCGACTGCGCTAATTCAGCTTCGAGCTGAGCAATACGCTCATCACGCGGATCCACCTCTGCCGCTGTCTCCGCTTCCTGAGGTTGCTGCTGATCCTGCTGAATTTCGTCTGAGACTTGCTCGTTTGGGGTGTTCTGTTCTTTACTACTCATGAATTTCTCCGCGTTTTGCACATTCATTTCGCTGGTTGGCTTATTATGGGGATTGGTATGACGGATTCAAGGGAACCTATCACATTGCCTTACCGTTTTGGCTTATAAGGAACACCGACCAGATGAACAAACACTTTAACTGCATTGGTATTGTGGGTCATCCGCGCCATCCCACCGCGTTAACCACGCATGAGATGCTCTGGCGCTGGCTGACAGCCAAAGGTTATCAAGTGATCGTTGAGAAGCAAATTGCGCAGGAGCTGTCGCTTCACGACGTGCAGACGGGCACGCTGGCGGAGATTGGTCAGCAGGCCGATTTAGCGGTCGTGGTGGGCGGTGATGGCAATATGCTGGGCGCAGCGCGGGTGCTGGCGCGCTACGACATTAAAGTGATTGGGATTAACCGCGGTAATCTCGGCTTTCTCACCGATCTTGATCCGGATAATGCGCAGCAGCAGCTGGATGAGGTGCTACAGGGCAACTATTTCGTCGAAAGCCGCTTTCTGCTGGAAGCGCAGGTGTGCAAATCTGACTGCTCGCCGCGCATTGGCTCCGCTATCAACGAAGTGGTGCTGCATCCCGGCAAAGTCGCGCACATGATCGAATTTGAAGTCTACATCGATGAAGTGTTCGCCTTCTCCCAGCGCTCGGATGGGCTGATTATTTCGACACCCACCGGCTCGACCGCCTATTCACTCTCTGCGGGCGGCCCGATTCTGACGCCGTCACTCGAAGCAATCGTGCTGGTGCCAATGTTCCCGCATACGCTGTCAGCGCGGCCACTGGTCATCAACAGCAGCAGTACCATCCGTTTGCGCTTTTCCTCGCGCCGCAGCGACCTGGAAATCAGCTGTGACAGCCAGATTGCGCTGCCGATTCAGGAAGGCGAGGATGTACTGATACGACGCAGCGCCAACCACCTGAACCTGATTCACCCCAAAAACTACAGCTATTTCAATACGCTGAGTTCAAAACTGGGCTGGTCAAAAAAATTGTTCTGAAATGCGGCATCACCTCTTTACTGGATAAAAAACCAGGTTATACTGTATGAAAAACCATATGTGTTTATTCATACAGGTGAACCTATGCTGGCCCAACTGACCATCAGTAATTTCGCTATCGTTCGTGAGCTCGACATTGATTTTCAATGCGGCATGACAGCAATCACTGGTGAGACCGGTGCCGGTAAGTCTATCGCGATTGATGCGCTGGGATTATGTCTGGGCGGTCGTGCTGATGCCGACATGGTGCGTCAGGGTGCCAGCCGGGCCGACCTCTGCGCCCGCTTTCAGCTTAAATCCTCCCCTTCTGCTCAGCGCTGGCTGATAGATAATCATCTGGACGATGGCAACGAATGTCTGCTGCGCCGGGTTATCAGCGCTGACGGACGTTCCCGTGGCTTTATCAATGGCACGGCGGTGCCGCTCTCTCAGCTGCGCGATCTCGGCCAGTTACTGATTCAGATCCACGGTCAGCATGCCCATCAGCTTCTGCTCAAACCAGACCACCAGAAACATCTGCTGGATGCCTATGCCGGTCACGACGATCTGCTGCAGCAAATGCGCGCCAGCTATCAGACCTGGCATCAGAGCTGCCGCACCCTGGCGCTGCATCAGCAGCAGGCGCAGGAGCGCGAATCCCGTCGCGAGCTGTTGCAGTATCAGTTGAAAGAGCTGAACGACTTCGCTCCGCAGCAGGGTGAATATGAGCAGATCGACGAAGAGTACAAGCGTCTGGCCAACAGCGGACAGTTGCTGTCGACCAGCCAGCAAGCACTGCAACTGTTAGCAGACAGCGATGATAATAATCTCAACAGCCTGCTTTACAGTGCACGTGAGATGATTTCAGAACTGACCTCGCTGGATGAGAAGCTGAACGGCGTTCACAACCTGCTGGAAGAGGCGGCGATTCAGCTGAGCGAAGCCAGCGACGAACTGCGCCACTACTGCGACAGCCTCGATCTGGATCCTAACCGCCTGTACGAACTGGAACAGCGTATTTCGCGCCAGATCGCCTTAGCCCGTAAGCATCACGTCACCCCTGAAGGGCTGCCTGAACTGCATCAGCAACTGCTGGCGGAAGCGGAATTGCTGTCTCAGCAGGAGAGCGATCAGGAGAGCCTGCAATTACTGGTGGGTGAACACTATCAGGCCGCGCTGCAAAGCGCAGAGCAGCTGCATCAGCAGCGCAGCCACTATGCCGATGAGTTGCAGCTGCTGATTACCCAGAGTATGCACCTGCTCTCGATGCCGCATGGCCAGTTTAAAATCGCGCTGACCTTTAATCCGGATCAGCTGACCGCAGACGGTGCGAGCCGCGTTGATTTCCAGGTCACGACTAACCCAGGTCAGCCACTGCAGCCGCTGGGCAAAGTCGCTTCGGGCGGTGAACTGTCACGTATCGCTCTGGCGATTCAGGTCATCACCGCGAAGAAAATGGAAACGCCGGCGATGATTTTCGATGAAGTGGATGTCGGCATCAGCGGCCCGACCGCCGCCGTGGTAGGTAAGCTGTTGCGTCAGCTGGGCGAATCAACCCAGGTAATGTGCGTAACCCACCTGCCGCAGGTTGCCGGTTGTGGTCATCAGCATTTTTATGTCAGCAAAGAGACTGATGGTGCGATGACCGAGACCCATATGCAGCCGCTGGACAAGCGTGCACGTCTGCAGGAACTGGCACGACTGCTGGGTGGCAGCGAGGTCACACGCAACACCCTGGCCAACGCAAAAGAACTTTTAGCCGCATAGCAGCGCACTTTTTTAACCGGCTGGGGTCATAAGCTTGCTCTGTAGAGGTTTCCAATAGCGAAAAGGTTTATTATCATCGGCACTTATGTCGCCAAAGTAATAAAGCCTGCCGCAGGCAGAGTTCAGATTTTGATGGCAAGAAAACCGCCTGTAAAAGGCGTTTGGCCCCGGAAAAGGAATGTATAGATGCGCTGTAAAACGCTGACTGCCGCGGCAGTAGTAATGTTGATGATGACCGCCGGATGTTCCACCTTAGAGCGCGTGGTCTATCGTCCTGATATCAACCAGGGTAACTATCTGGTAGCTAACGACGTAGCCAAGATCCATACCGGTATGACACAGCAACAGGTGGCTTACACCCTCGGTACGCCGATGATGAAAGACCCGTTTGGCAGCAACGTATGGTATTACGTGTTCCGTCAGGAGCCAGGTCATGAGCGCGTGAAGCAGCAGACGCTGACACTGAACTTTGATGGTAACGGTGTTCTGACTAACATCGACAATAAGCAGAATCTGGCCAGAAACAGCGACTGATTGAACGTAAGACCGTTTAAACGACAGACAGCAAAAAGGCGCACTGAGCGCCTTTTTTTATGCCCGCTATCCACTGAGCCTGAAGGGATAGCGACTTATTTTTTGCTTTCTGCCGCTCGCTCTGCGCGCTGACGGCGCAGCTCTTTGGGATCGGCAATCAGCGGACGATAGATCTCAATACGATCGCCCTCATTAACTTCATCACCCAGCTTCACTGGCCGACTGTAGATGCCGACTTTATTACTGGTGAGGTCAATCTCCCGACGCAGTTCCAGTAGCCCTGACTTTTGGATGGCCTGCTCTACCGTACTGCCCTGCTCCACTTTCACGTAAAGCTGATACTGTTTTTCAGGTAAGGCGTAGACCACCTCAACGGAGATCTCAGGCACTGTAGACCTCTTTGGCACGCTGAGTGAAAGCCTGCACCATGCTGTTGGCAAGCTCTTTGAAGATACGTCCAAAGGCCATCTCTACCAGCATGTTGGTGAATTCAAACTCCAGGCTTAATTCAACCTTGCAGGCGTCATCGCCTAGCGAGACGAACTTCCAGCCGCCGGTCAGCTTGCGGAACGGTCCATCAACCAGTTGCATATGAATGCTCTGGTTATCTGTCAGGGTATTGCGGGTGGTAAATGTCTTGCTGATGCCCGCTTTCGACACATCCACGGACGCAGTCATCTGATTATCTGACGCATCCAGCACGCGGCTTCCGGTGCAACCCGGCAGGAATTGCGGATAGGCATCCACATCATTTACAAGTTTGTACATCTGCCCGGCACTAAACGGGACCAGCGCCGAACGACTAATCTGAGCCATAATGGTTCCTGTTCATCACGAAACCGCTGAATAATAGCATTTTCAGCGATTAAACAAAAATGTCCCCGAGTGAGGGTGTGCTAGAATATCCCGTTTCCTGCCGCCCCGCTGGACTGGGGATGCGATAACCGACTAAGTGATGTAAAATACGCCGCACTATGACAAAGAAAAAAGCACACAAACCCGGTTCTGCCACTGTTGCCATGAACAAACGCGCCCGTCACGAGTACTTCATTGAAGAGGAGTACGAAGCGGGATTGTCGTTACAAGGATGGGAAGTTAAGTCACTTCGTGCTGGTAAAGCCAACATCAGCGACAGCTATATTCTGCTGCGCGATGGCGAAGCCTTTCTGTTCGGTTCAACCTTTCAACCCTTAGCCGTTGCCTCCAGTCACGTGGTCTGTGACCCAACGCGCAGCCGTAAGCTGCTGCTGAAGCAACGTGAACTCGACTCCCTGTATGGCCGCGTCAACCGCGAAGGCTACACCATCGTGGCGCTGTCGCTGTACTGGAAGAACGCCTGGTGCAAACTGAAGATTGGTGTTGCACGCGGTAAAAAAGAGCACGACAAGCGCGATGATATCAAAGACCGCGAATGGCAATTAGACAAAGCACGTATCATGAAGAATTCAAAGCGTTAAGCACTGGATTTTGACTTGTTTTGTTGTTAGTATTTGAGGTTCTGGGGCTGATTCTGGACTCGACGGGATTGTGAAGCCTTAGGAGCATGCCGAGGGGCGGTTTGCCTCGTAAAAAAGCCGCAAAAAAATAGTCGCAAACGACGAAAACTACGCACTAGCAGCTTAATAACCTGCTTAGAGCCTTCTCTCCCTAGCTTCCGCTCTTAAGACGGGGATCAAGAGAAGTCAAACCCAAAAGAGATCGCGTGGATGCCTTGCCTGGGGTTGAAGCGTTAAATCCAATCAGGCTAGTCTGTTAGTGGCGTGTCTGTTCGCAGCTAACCGGCGAATGTAAAAACTGACTAAGCATGTAGTGCCGACGGTGTAGTAATTTCGGACGCGGGTTCAACTCCCGCCAGCTCCACCAAAATTCTTCAAAGATGGTTCCAGTGCCATCCGCAGAAGTCCTGAAAGCCCGCATGGCACAAGCCCTGCGGGCTTTTTTGTGTCTGTAACCTTCCGAAGCGATCCGCCTGAATCCAGAGATAATTGGTATACGTATTGGTATACGGTAAGATGTATCCTAAAAACGTATACCAATTTTCGTAGGAAAGCCCTGTATGGCAAGGACAACGCGCCCTTTAACCAACACTGAAGTGCTTCGCTCAAAAGCCATTGATAGAGATTTAACGTTGCATGATGGCGACGGGCTTTTTTATGGTCGTAAAGACCACCGGCAAGAAGCTATGGCGCTTTCGCTATCAGCGGCCAGTCACAAAGCAGCGCACCATGATGGGATTGGGTGCCTTTCCTGCCCTTTCGCTGGCAGATGCCAGACGCATACGCGCTGAATACCTCTCATTGTTAGCTAATGGAATAGATCCACAAATGCAGGCCGAGCAGCTCACAGAACAACAGCAGCTTGCGTTAGACAGCATTTTCTCAACCGTAGCAGCTAACTGGTTTGCTTTAAAACAAGCCAGCGTTACGGCGGATTACGCAAAGGATATCTGGCGCTCTCTTGAGAGGGATGTTTTTCCTGCGATTGGCGGGATGCCGGTACAGGAGATCAGAGCCCGTAAGCTGGTTGAAGCTTTAGAACCAATTAAGGCCCGTGGTGCTCTTGAAACTGTTCGCCGTTTAGTACAGCGCATTAATGAAATCATGATTTATGCTGTTAATACAGGGTTAATCGATGCTAACCCAGCTTCCGGGGTAGGTATGGCGTTTGAGAAGCCTAAGAAGCAGAATATGCCAACAATACGCCCGGAAGAGTTACCGAAGCTCATGCGTTCACTAATGATGTCGAATTTGTCTATTCCTACACGTTGCCTGATTGAATGGCAGCTTCTAACTCTTGTTCGCCCTTCAGAAGCTTCTGGCACACAATGGGCAGAGATTGATTTTGATGCAAAGCTTTGGACAATTCCTGCAGAGAGAATGAAAGCTAAACGTGCGCACATTGTTCCATTATCGCCTCAATCTATTGATATTCTAAAAATTATGAAGCCAATCAGTTTTCATCGGCAACATGTTTTCCCAAGCAGAAATAGACCTAACAGCCCTTTGAACAGTCAAACTGCTAATGCTGCTTTAAAAAGGATTGGTTTTACTGGTAAGTTAGTAGCGCATGGGCTACGAGCCATAGCAAGTACAGCCTTAAATGAAGCTGGCTTTAACTCAGATGTTATTGAGGCTGCTTTAGCTCATTCAGATAGAAATGAAGTCCGCAAAGCATATAATCGTGCTATTTACTTAGACCAGCGCATAGAAATGTTAAACTGGTGGGGTAATGAAATTGGAAAATCAAGGAGATAGTTATGAGTAAAGCCTTTACAGGAAAAAACATAGAAGATTGTTTTAATCTGGCCTTGGGTAATATCATTAAGCATGGTGATACAGATATTTTCCCATACCCATTTGAAAGTAGATTATTTGAAGACCAAAAGCAAATTGTTAATGATGCGTTAGTTCAAACGCTTAATGACTTTGACAACAAAAGGATAGAACTTCCTCCTAACCAGATTAATAGCTTTTCAAGCATTGGTTATTATGGTTATAGATGGGCCACTCAGATAGACCCTTTTTGGAATGCTTTCTTTCTCGGTTTGGTTTTGAAATTAGCTAACGATATTGAGAAAATAAGATCTTCAAGTAATAATGTTTACTCTTATCGCTTTAAACCTGATATCGATGAAGGCTCTCTGTTTGATAAAAATATTTCTTGGCGAAAGTATCAAGAAGACAGCATCACTGAGTGTTCTAAAGATGAAATAAAATATGTACTCACCTGCGACATAGCGGATTTTTATCCAAGAATCTACCATCATCGTTTAGAAAATGCTCTAGACAGAATTGACTCAAGCAGAAGTATATCAGGGAAAATTAAAAAGTTACTTCAGACATTCAGTGAAACTAAGTCTTATGGTGTACCGGTTGGCTGCCCTGCATCGCGAATATTGGCTGAATTAGCATTAGACTCTATTGATAAGTTATTATCAATGAATCGAATAAATTATAAACGCTATGTTGATGACTTTATAATATTTTGTGATTCTAGAGAAGATGCACATAAGACGTTGACCCTACTTAGTAAAAAGTTGATGGAAAATGAAGGGCTGACTTTACAAAAGCACAAAACGAATATAGTAACAAAAGAGGAGTTTTTATCGGTTACAAAGGCTAAATTACATGGTAATGATGAAGATGAAGAATCTCCCATGAAAGCTAAATTCATGAGTTTACCCATAAGATTTGATCCATATTCGGCAAATGCAATAGCAGAATACGAAGAGATAAAAGAATCTTTAAATGAATTTGACCTGCTCGCTATGCTGAGCAGTGAACTTCAAAAATCAAAAATTAATCAGTCATTCAGTAAGCATTTAATCAAGGCTTTTTCAGCAACATCTGATGATATTACCAGCAACGCTTTTAAGGTTATGTTTAACAATCTTAATGAACTTTATCCTATATTTACAACAATAATTCAGGTTGCTAATTCAAATTGGCAAAAACTAGACAATGAAACTAAAGATTTAATTCTTGAAAAGATATATACCTTAATTAAAAGTGACTCATATATACTTAATACTGAGCTAAACTTAGCATATGTAGCGAGAATGTTATCCAAAGAGGATAGCGAGAAGTCAACGCTTATTCTCAGTGAGATTTATAATGAAAATCCTGAAAGCATCCTAGTTAAAAATATAGTTACTCAATCAATGGCAAAAATCAACTCTTATGCTTGGCTGTCAGACATAAAAAAAGAACTTTTCAGGAATGCACCCTCTACAAAGAAGAGTTTTAATTGTCTCTAGTTATTTTTTAGGTGATGAGGGTAAACACTGGAGAGAACATAATAAGGCTTCATTTAATTTCATTGAAAAAATTTATAAAGATTGGGCTGCTCAGCGACATTCCGCAAGAAACCTTAAGGATGCACTATGATATCTGAACTCACATTTTCCAGGAAGTTTACATCTTTCTGGAATCAACTACTTCCTAATGCTAATAACTTTATAAGAATAATAAATGGCAGTCTCATAGAAGACATATACTCTCCGATGGATGAGAGCGAAAATAGAGCAAACAATGTATTCGTAAATGAATGCGCTTTCAATTTGTATTCCGCCATACAATCTAACCAAATCAGTAAAACTTTACTTTTAAGGCAAGATCTTTTTCATAGTGCCGAATTTCAGGGAGTTTTTGATAAAACCAATGATTATCTTAGTAAATTTAGTTACGGCTCTAACTTTGAGTTACCATTAAGCATGCTTGAGTATAATACAATAAGACAAATAGCCCACTGCATACTCAATAGATATGGTCTTGCACAAGGTGTAGAAGTTTCACCTCACTTCGATGGCTGCGGGGTAATAAATAATTCATATGGCGACATTTATCATTCAAACATACTAATTGAAATCAAGTCTGGCGATAGAAAGTTTAGTGTTTATGATCTTAGACAGCTACTTATATATTTCACCTTAAACTTCTACTCTAAAAGTAAAAGAAACCTTAAAAGATTTGAGTTATTTAATCCTCGAATGGGCATCTCATATAGCGCGTCAATTGTAACTCTTTGCAAAGAACTAGCATTTTGTCAGCCGGAAGAATTGTATTTTGAAATTATGAACTCAATTACTGAAGAAAATTTTATAGTTACCGAAATGCAGCGATGAACATAACAGGGCCTCAATGTATTCTCATGAGGCCTATAAAGGTGATTTATCTTTTAACACCAGTTCAACTTTATGAAGTGCTTCATTTAGCTGAAGCCCGGTTGATTGCTATATTTCTTATTGTGTAACACATTGCGCGCGCTCGTAGCCCCGCCACGCCTGCGCACTTCATGTAGCGGTTTTCATGCGCCTGCATGAGTAGCTCCGCGACGCGCCGCAGCTGGTCTTTCCCGCCGTTCCGGGGTGCCTTAGACTCATGCGTTTTCATGCAGCATAGACATGCACGCTCACTTCGGTGATTAGCGGACACAAAAAAGCCCGGCGTGTAGCCGGGTATCAGTCAGGGGTTATCTCTCTGGCTCAGAAAATTTTGCGCTTGCGCCTGTCGGTTCTGGCCCCTCTGAACGGGTAAGCGCCGGTCAGGCTGATGACGTCATCCCGGAATTTCAGCGGCAGTTTTTTATGAGTCCACTCTTCAATGAGGTTCACTGCAAATTTTCGATACAGCGTATCTGCATCATTTGCACCTTCGATAACGCCCGGCGCATAGACTGAGCCATTCCGCTCAAACTGGCTGTACTTCATCCTGAGCAGACTGCCAAGTTCAACGCCATGGACAATAAAAAATTCATCAATGAGTGTGTCGATACGCTCGTCCATGATGCCCTCGTGGCAGAACACGTAGGCATTGGCTTTGCGTCCGGTGGCGTCGGCCAGAGCAGGTAACTGCTTTTCTTTTTCGGCAATCAACCCAGCAAGGTCTGATGCCGTTTCCTGCTGCTCCAGATATTCTGCGCGCAGCGCTTTCATTTCCGGCGTGACGGTGCCGCCGTTCTGCTCAAGCAGTTCACGAAAGCGCGCCCGGTTGTCCTGGCTTGCCTGCTCCGTTTCGGTTTTGCTCTGTCGCAACGCGCTGATGGTGTCTTCAGCTGCGGCTTCTGCCTGCTTTGCTTCCAGCCAGGCCAGCATTTTACCCTGGAGGTCCTGGACGCGGGGTTGCCAGCCAGCAGGAAGACTCTTTACCAGCGCGGTTGTATGGCTGATAACGTCGGCTTCGGGCAGCTTCAGGAGCCACCCCGCATCCTGCAGCGGTTTCTGGCTTTTTGCTACGAGCGAGCCAACGAGTTCAGCGATTGCCTTCATCTCTTCTTCTGTCATGTTCTGCTGTGTCATGCTGTTTTTCCTCTCTGTCAGGGCTGTGCGTGGCGGTCTTTGCGGGCGCTTGCTGAACCATAGCGGCCCAGCGTCTGCGGCTGGCGAACCGGTACGTCATTCTGCGGTTCCGGCTCTGCCGCTGCGGGCCTGTGCGGCTTCATGATGATTTTCTCGACGCTCTCCAGCGCGGTGAAGGTGCAGGAGCAGTCGAGGTTCTGGCACTGGTACCAGGTACGCTTTACGGAGGGCGCTTCATAAGCGCTGGTGCGGGTGTGGGCCACCTGACCACATTCGGGACATTTCAGTGCCATCTCGTTTCCTGTCGGCTGGTTTCAGTAAGTCAATTGTGCCGGGTCTGGCACAGCGGCTTCTACCGGATGGCGTTGTATGACGGACCAGACAAAAGCATTACTTCTGGCGAGCCAGGAAAAGGTCTCACTGAAGCCTGTTATCGGCTTTCAGTTTTATATAAATCCTTCACTATTCTTCACCAGAGAGAAAAAAATAGTAAATACAGTAAATTAAGAGGTGAAGAGTGAAAAAGTAATCCTTCACCCTCTGTTCACCATCGTTCATCAGCAGGATTTTGGCCTTATTAGCTATTTAGAACGATTGGTTTTAAAAGCTGCCTTAAAGTGGATCTAAAATTATTGGATAAAACCTTATCAGTACTTTTTGGTGCAGTCTGGTACTATTCACGTACACGCATTTTTTGTGTGGTTTTTGTGCGTCCGGTCAGACAGATTTCTGTTGTTGTCACCGGCAAAAATATTCGCAAAATAAAGAGCTACCCGATGCCGTACACACCTGTGCGGCGCTTAACGGACACCTTAGAGGTAGCTCATGCACACGACTTTAAACGCTCATTTATCCGCCCCGGCGGCCCCTGCCATGCCGGTATCATTCCCGGTTCAGGAGCGCTTTATGCGCCTGCCGGAGGTGATCCACGTCTGCGGCCTGTCCCGCTCAACCATTTACGACCTAATCAGCCGCAGCGCTTTTCCGGCGCAGGTATCGCTTGGCGGCAAGAACGTCGCCTGGCTTGCCAGCGAGGTCAGCGCCTGGATGAATGCACGCATCGCCGCACGCGGTCAGGGACGTGCAGCATGATCTCCACCAACTCTTGAGATTTTCCGCCATGCTGCATTTTCCTTTGTTCCCCGGCTTGCACGCCGGGGCTATTCCCTGGTACAGTCTTTATGCTGTCGCAAAATCGGCAGCCGGGATTGGCGTCCTGAATACAACGTTGGCGACACCAGACGCGCCTTGCGTCTTTTTTTGTGTCTGTGCCCTGATGCACCCATTTTTCGGGCGACGGTTCTGTATCTGTCGTACCTACCGCGTAATGGTGGCTCAGGCGGGGGCTTCTCACGAAGCGCCGGTTTCCAATGTTGCCGGTTACGCCAACCCCGTCTGGGCTACCACCAGTGAAATTGGCGTTTCCGGTGGTGGCTGTAAGCTACTAACATTGGAGACTGCTATCATGGCTACGGTCCTTAATTCCCCATACCCTCAGTTTGTTTTCGTCTTTGCCGCCGTGCGCCGTACTGAGCGCCAGCAGCGTATCCACATGCTCCGCACCGTTGCCGCTGACGAACGTGCCGCCCGCCTGACGCTGGCCCGCGATTACGTGCTGTCCCTTGCTGCCCGCCTGCCGGTCCGGGAGGTGCGCGCATGACTCACGCCACCATTTCCCACGCAGACCTGTTACGCCTTGAACACCTGCGCAACGCCGGGCGCTTTATCAGCGACATGACCCTGCTTCAGGAGTGCCACGAGCAGCCACCGGCCGCACAGCAGGCGCAGCTGAACTCGCTGATTTTCATCATCACCGAGCAGCTGGACGGAGTGGTAAACCGCTGTCAGGACGACTGGATGAACGGGAAGGTTAAGCCATGAGCACACGTACCCTTTCCCCCGAACTGCGGTCCGCGCTGTCCCGCCGCGCGGTAGCCTGCGCCTGGCTGACCGTCTGCCGTGAACAGAAGCGCTATCCCGGCCTGACGCTGGCGCGCCTTGAGCACGCCATTGAAACCGAGCTGGAAGGCTTCTATCTGCGCCAGCACGGACGCCAGCGCGGTCAGGAAATTGCCTGCGCGCTGCTCGACGACCTGCTGGCCGCCGGGCCGCTCAAGTCGGTTCCGTGCCTGAGCTTTCTTGGACAGGTGGTGATGGATGAACTCTGCGGGCGCCTCAAAGACGCGCCGGTGCTGCACTGAGGGAGAACAGAATAATGAAAATGACCGTATCAGACGCGGCAAAGGCCGCGCGGGGCCAGTGGCCCCGCATTCTGCCCGCACTGGGCGTGAAGGTGGTGAAGAACCGCCATACCTCCTGCCCGGTATGCGGCGGAACCGACCGCTTCCGCTTTGACGACCAGGAGGGACGCGGCACGTGGATTTGTAATCAGTGCGGTGCCGGTGACGGCATGGACTTGGTGAAAAAGGCCCTCTCACTGAGCCTGACCGAAGCTGCTGCGCGGGTAAACGGGCTGACCGGCTGCCTGCCAGCGGTGGACAACTCGCCTGCTGCCAGCGCGGGCGAAGATAACGAATCTGCCCGTGCCGCCGCCGTTAAGCAGGCCCGGCAGCTGGTCAGCACCGCGCAGCAGGCAACCGGCAATGCCTACCTGTCCCGCAAAGGCTTGCCGGAGCAGTCCTGCCTGACGCTGGCGAAGCCGCAGAAAGTCGCACTCACGGAGTATCGTGCCGGTGATTTGCTCATTCCCCTGCACGATACGGGCGGCCAGCTGGTGAACGTGCAGCTGATTAACGCCGCGGGTGAAAAGCGCACGCTGAAGGGCGGACAGGTAAAAGGCGCATGCCACATTCTCAGCACCGGCAAACCGGCAGCGCGCATCTGGCTGACGGAGGGCTACGCCACCGGCCTGACGGTGCACAACCTGACCGGGGATGAGGTGTGGATTGCCCTGTCGTCCGTCAATCTCCTTTCTCTGGCTGGCCTTGCCCGTGAAAAGCACGCCGCGCTGCCGCTACTGATTGCCGCCGACCGCGACCTGAACGGCGACGGCCAGGCTAAAGCAAAGCAGGCCGCCGAAGCCAGCCGCGCCGCCGTGGCCCTGCCGCCGGTGTTCGGCGACTGGAATGACGCCTTCATGCAGCACGGTGAGGAAAGCACCCGGCGGGCGCTGGCCGGAGCCGCCACGCCACCCGCCGCCAGTCCGTTCGACGTGATGAGCGAGGCGGAGTTTTCGGCCATGAGCGCCAGTGAAAAGGCGGAGCGAATTGCGGAGCACTACCGCAGCGCGCTGGCCGTGGACGCCAGCGGGGAAATTCTGTCCCACTACCGTTCCGGCGCGTGGAAGGTGATTTCCGGGAAGCAGTTTGAGCGCGACGTGGCAAAGCTGTTTCAGCGCCTGCGCGCGCCGTTTTCGGCGGGCAAGATTTCGGGCGTGGTGGAGACGCTGAAGCTGATGCTGCCGCAGCAGGCCGACCCGGCGCGCCGCCTGATTGGATTCCGTAACGGCGTACTGGACACCCGCACCGGCGGCTTCAGCCCGCACAGTAAAGACTTCTGGCTGCGCACGGTCAGCGAGGTGGACTACACAAAGCCCGTTCAGGGTGAAACGCTGGCAGACCATGCGCCGCACTTCTGGCAGTGGCTCGACCGCGCCGCCGGACGGGACCCGGCCAAACGCGACATTATTCTGGCCGCGCTGTTTATGGTGCTGGCGAACCGCTATGACTGGCAGCTGTTTCTGGAGGTCACCGGCCCCGGCGGCAGCGGCAAAAGCATCATGGCAGAAATCGCCACCATGCTGGCCGGAACGGACAACACCACCTCCGCGACCATCGAAACGCTGGAGTCGTCGCGCGAACGAGCGGCGGTGATTGGGTATTCGCTGATTATCCTGCCCGACCAGGAAAAGTGGAGCGGAGATGGCGCGGGCATCAAGGCCATCACCGGCGGCGATGCGGTCTCAGTGGACCCGAAGTACCGCGACGCCTACTCAACCCACATTCCGGCGGTGATTCTGGCAGTGAACAACAACCCGATGCGCTTCACCGACCGCAGCGGGGGCGTGTCGCGCCGCCGGGTGATACTGCACTTCCCGGAAATCATCCCGGCAGACGAGCGCGACCCGCAGCTGAAGGAAAAAATCAGCGGTGAGCTGGCCGTTATCGTGCGCCAGCTGATGCAGCAGTTCAGCCAGCCGCAGCAGGCCCGGTCGCTGCTTCAGTCGCAGCAGAACTCTGACGAGGCGATGCGCATCAAGCGCGATGCAGATCCGATGGTGGACTTCTGCGGCTACCTGTTCACCACGCCGGAGCCAAACGCACTCTATATGGGGAATGCTAGTATCAGGCCGCTTCAGCCCAGGCGTTATCTTTATCACGCCTATCTGGCCTATATGGAGGCCAACGGATACAAAAATCCGCTCAGCATGAAGATGTTCGGCCTGTCGCTGGAGAGCATCATGCGGGAATACGGACAGCACTACATGAAACGCCGGACAAAACTGGGAATGCAGACCAACCTTGACCTGACGGAAGAAAGCAGCACCGACTGGCTGCCGAAGTGCGATAATCCCACCGCGATGTGACTAACCAGAACCGGCGAAAGCCGGTTTTTTTACGCCTATGCTTCACCAGTGATGTATACTAACACTCACCCTACACCCACCCATTACCAGCTAAGCAATTGTTTAATATGAAAAAACAACCGAGGTGAATAGTGTGAAGAATTATCTTTAAAATCTTTTCTGAAGTTGATCTCTTTCATAACTCTTCAAAAGCAATGCGATATCACTTTTTTACATCATTAACTTCAGATGTTGTTAAGGCTGAGTTTGCAGTATCAATTACCCTCGCTAAGGAGCAGGCAATATGACCGGCAATGCGCCAGAAACATACATTGCAGGCATGTTTGCATACGTGCCAATCATAATAATCACATTGCGAAAGTGATTTACGAGTATTCATAATCACATAATCTAGAGTATGATTCACGAACATAGGATCTTTCAGTTAATAGAGGGTGGGCTACTTAGCTATTTATGCACTCCGAAAAATGCAATAAAATCAAACAACTATGCTAAATTTCGAGCAACCACAATTAGCTTATTTACCTTGAGAAATCATGTATGAAGAAACAATATGATAAAAAAGAAAGATACCTAACAAACCTTATTAAACTCATACTTATTTTTACAATTTTACTTTCTGGAACAGGCATATCCACTTTAATTGGAGGTTGGCTTGGTAGTGACAAGTGGGTGCTCGGTCTGTTAGGTGCGTTCGGTGCGTTTTGCGCTTTAATCATGAAAGATATAGCAAGTGCGAGAATTGACTTAAGAAAAACCAGATCTGGTATAAGCGTTAATAATAAAAAAACCAAAATTAGGTTAAACGTTTTTAAAATAGCCATTTTTGTTCTAGCCAGTTTTTTACTCAAGAAAATAGAAAAGGAAGATCTAAGACCCAGAAGGAAAAGCAAAGCTGAAACAGTAACCGAGCTATACCTCATTCATAAATCCTCGAAATTAATCATGGCAAAAAACATTGCTATCTGCGGGATAATACTTAATGCAGCCATGTATTACTTTATCGACCTTCCTTTTGCAACAACTGGCCTTTTTTTTGCGATAGTGGCATTGTTACAAATCAAAGAAGAGTTGCTGATTTATCGCATAAATAAAGGGTACTTTGGTTCCACAACTCGTGAGGCCATGATGCTTATCAGGTTCATTGACAATCATAATGATGATTCTGATATGAATTCTGGTGGACGAAGAATGCCAGTTTTCAAGGATATTACCCAAGAAATAAATGAGAAGCAGGGTATTTATGAGGGCAGTCGATGAACATGGATAAGTTAACCAGCCGGGCGTTTCTTGGCTTAGATATACTTACAACAAAATATGAGATAAGAACGTCACTTGGTGCCATTGTAGGGATAATCTTGGTTGCGATTTGCAATGTCTTTGAAAAGAACATTGAAGAAAACTTTGGTTTTAATTTTTCTTTCATTGGATATACAGGCATTTTCTTTTTAGGTATTTTATTTCTTCATATACCTACCTACATCAATTCATTTAGGGGTAAAGCAATTGATGAGGGCTATGAAAGCATTCTGCGAACTATAGATTCTGCTAACGAGTTGAGTGAGATAGAAAAGAGGGACTTAAAACGTAAGTTGATTTTAAAAAAAATAGACTCTTTATCTGAGCACGAACTTAAAAAGAAAGCTGAAGAAGCAGAGTGAGTTACTAGAGATTTAGCATTCACTTTAGTTATCAGATTTGGCAGCGTGAATGGCTTAAGCTATGAAAAATGGCAGTGCGCTTTTCATCCGCTGGATAAACCAGCATGGCGTTCGATGCCAAAGGGCTATCAAATGTTGACATTTGGAATGTTCCCCTACACTTTCTATAATACGATTAGTGGGTGCTATTGGTATACGCTTAGGTATACGATTAAAACTTGAATTCAAATAAAATTATATATAACAATTATTTGCGATACTTACTCAGACTCCGCCAGCGCGACCAGAACCATCATCGAAGTCCTGAGAGCCCGCAAGTTGAAAGCCTTGCGGGCTTTTAATGCTTTTATTCCCCCTTTCCCCATATAGCTAACAATGAAGTGTTAGCGCTTTTCAATGTCATATAGATTTGTCATTTAAACCAATAGTTTGCCTAGATCATTAGAAGTATTTACAATATCCGGCATGATTGATTAAAGTATCTATGGAAAAAATAGGCTTAAATTTTTAACTAAGCCGCTGTTTCAGTGGAGGAAATGACATGCCGCGCAATCTGGCACCCGCATACTGTGTAGTTCAACAACCTGGCAACCTCGGATTCCAGGCAAGAATGCTTTTCAATGACAGTAACTCTGAAGCAGCACGTCTCTTTATGCAGACCAATGCCGACACTCCCTGGTTGAGTCCGGGTCAGATAGTTATAGTGGCTAACCCTGCTTCTTCACAAACTACGCAAATGTTGAGCACATTAAGGCAGGCCAAACAGAAAACCAATATGGCGTTTGTTGGAGTAACTCCTGACGAAGCGAGTTTCATGCAGCAGCATTACGGTTTGATCGCTGCACTGACTACTGCGGGAGATAAAGTCTTTGGCACTATTGGTGACGTTGGTGAGAGATACTTTTCAGAGATCGAGAATACCCTCAAAAAAATAGAAGTCAGTTACCAAAACCAGTTCCGTACTCAGGGAACACTGATTAGTCAGCAATTCTACGCAGAGCGTAACCAACTCTTTAATCAGCTAAAAGAACTTGTGAACAAACCACTACTTAAATCATTGATACGTTATGCAGTTAAGTTAAAACCTTACGAAGACATGCGAAGAGCACTAAATCTATCCAGCCGCTCCATAGTACATGAATGGTCTACAGTGGGACTGGCAGGGATCCCAGGCTATTCAAGTTATGTAGGCAATGCAGCGAAAGCGGCAAAGTTCTTAAAATCAGGTGGTTACATAGGAATGGGGTTTGCCTTTGCTGGAACCACCAATGACGTAGTCAATGCCTGCGTTAAAGGACGTGAGAGCGAATGTAAAAGAACCGCATTCAAAGAGTATGGTAAGTTTGGGGCTTCGACCTTAACGGGTGTGGGAGCTGGTGCAGCCGGTTCTTTCGCAGGCGTAGGTGTATGCGCAGCAATAGGGATCGCCACGGCAGGAACCGGCGCGGTAGTCTGCGCAGCTGTTGGCTCAATAGCTGCGGGCTATGTAGGTGCTAAAGCGAGTGACTCTGTAATGGATACTATCTATGATTACATGGGAATTTGAAGAATGAAGTCGGCCATAATGGTTTTAATCATGCTTCCGTTGGTTTGCTTAGTGGTAAGCGTTTTTTTTGTATCTAATGAACAGGTCTCGCTACAAGGAATTGATCTCAGACTTCCAACAAAAGCATACACTGCCCGCCCCTTACTTGTTGCACTGCAATATGGGATACATGGGTTCACCTCTAATGACCTATTTTTTTTATGCGATTAAAAAAAAAATAAAAAAATTTTCTTTTTAAACAGGAAAGACAATGCTTATAGCTTTGCACATGAAGGTCAAAATCTAAAAAAAATAAACAACTTAAAACCATTATATTATACATTTTTATTAGGGTTTTCCTGTTGCTTTTCACTTTCTATTATTGCACTACTAATCAAAACTCAAATAATTTGATCATGTTAATAAAACATTCAGATAGATAATTTTCTATACCATATTTTATAGTCAACCTTAAAATTAGATTGTATAGTGTATTCTGTCTCTGGATTAAAACCGGGCGGGCATACGCTTTTAAAGCATATTGGAAAATCACCCCATGAACTTCATGAAAGAATCATCCAATCCAATGGGGTATTGGATCTATCTGGTTCGTTCTCGTCGCTGGAGATTGCCGAAGCAGCCATATCAAAGGCACTTCATAATAATCGGGAATGGATAAAACTATGGGCTGCAAGTAAACCACGACATAATATGACGATAAGTTACGATGTGGGTAAAACCGTTAGTTATGTTGTTCAGAAAGGGAGCAACACTGCGTATAAAGCAACTAAAATCAGAGTTGCGCTGAAGTATCAGACTTACAATAACAAACCTTATTATATAATCACTTCTTTTCCAGATAAGTGAGTTGATCATGAGCCGCGCACCTCTTGCCCCAAACTTAGATTTATGCATTGTTGGAACACTGAATCAGGACTTCGACGTTATCACTGGCGCTGATACGATGGAGGGTGCCATTGATGTAGTCGTTGACGAAGCTTCTCCAGAAGAAAGATGTAATTTACGTAAAGAAATTAATGACTTTCTCAAGCTGTCGGAAGAAGAGATAAAGGAAGAGTTTTCTCAACGCTGGCGAGATATTTCACCTGATTACGCCAGCAGTTTTTTGCTCTATTTCCTTGAAAGCATCAAAAGATACGATAAAAAGTGATGTTGCGTGCGCGCCCATTCGTGAACTGATTGGTAGGTTTGCTGGTGGTGCACTTGCTGCCTTTTAAATGGGACGTTTATGGTCACAGGAATGGAACAAATAGCCTCGGTTAAGCTCATTGAGAAAAGCAAAGCCTCTGATTTCAAACAGGCAACCTCTGAAGTTATTGTTGGGGATAAACCGACAGGTATCACCATTGATGGGCAGGAACTGGAAGCGGCTGTTAAGGTGGATAGTGACAGATATATTCTGTTCACGACTGATGATGTCATTTTCGAGGAATCCCTTACCGTCACGCTCATCAGTCTGAGTCAGGGAAAACTTGAAAGCCTGCAGATTGGCAATGAATACTCATCCGGTTCTTTCGAACAGCTGTCTGTGCATGACGAATATATCCGCTTCAATTTCATAGGCCATTCTGCATGGGTGATAAAAGTGAATGACAGCCCAAAGCTGCGTCTTCCTTTTGTTTCGGATCCGCATGGAGTCAAGCGCGCCTCGGGTCTAAAAACATACATCTCTATTGATGCAAAGCCCTGCCCCACTATCTGACTGAACGCCTTAATGGATGGGATAGGTGTAGGCCCGGCGATACCCATAATCTCTGTATCAGGCGTTTCGCTGGCAACAGATAACGCTCAGGCACTTTCCCAATCTGAAAGACCAGCCCTTCTCACACTCCCTTCCGCCCTCCCACTCCCCCCTTTACAGCCCCAACCCAAACACGAAATAATACCCCTCTACGCCGGGCCACCACGCCCTGCCAACGCTTAAACCCAAACTCAACTCTGCGGACAATTTATGAATAACGAAATCTCTCTCAAATACTATGATGTCGCAGATGAGTATGCGACAGAGTCCGCTAAGCCGGTGAGCGAAGCTGAACGTACCCCACTGGCGCATTACTTCCAGCTGCTGATCACCCGTTTGATGAACAACGAAGAGATCAGTGAAGAATCGCAGCAGGATATGGCGCGTGAAGCGGGTATCGATGAGCAACGTATTGATGAAATTGCCGAGTTCCTGAACCGCTGGGGCAACGAGTAACAAACACTCACCGGCTGACGAGCTTTGCACAGTTCGCCGGTTAATCTGCCTGACTCAACAACCTGATTCGACACAGCGCCGGTATCCCCGCAACAACGCCCAGTGCTGACAGCCACGTGTATCACGTGGCTGATGTCCGTTCCCGGCTCTACCGACCCATCACTTCGTTTTTATCTGCCGCTACACACACTCCATCACACTCGCCTTCATCCGCCACAAAGCCCCCCTTCCGCCGCTCACCCTCTGGCGCACCTGAAAATTATCATCCAGACTTATATAGTCTGCGCAGGCATTGTGTTTTACACTGCGCGCTGTAAAAAACTGAGTAGATTAAGCAGGCAAAAATGGCGATGAACGGAACGATCACAACCTGGTTTGAAGATAAAGGTTTTGGCTTTATCAAAGATGAAAACGGTGATAACCGCTATTTTCATGTGATTAAGGTCGCCAATCCTGATCTGATCAAGAAAGATGCGGCGGTGACGTTTGAACCCACCACCAACAACAAGGGCTTATCCGCCTATGCGGTGAAGGTCGCGCCGACAAGCAAATACATCTATATCGCAGGCGAGCGGCTCAAGATCACCTCGATTAAGTCTTATCTGGTCTACAACGAAGAAGTCCCGGTCGATGCCGGTGTTGATAAAGAGAACGCGGTGTTGTCAGTGGGTCTGTTGCTGAATAATATCCGGCCGAAAACTGACCCGAACGCCAATGAGATGCGCTCGCTGAAAAAGCTGGCGGTCACCACCTTCCAGGGTACGACACTGATCTTCTCCGAAGATGAGATCGACATTGAAAGCACGGTTAAAGTGCTTAAAGGCCTGAAGTAATCCCGCAGGCGGGCCGAAATTCTGTTGGCAGAATTCCGGCCTTCAGCCTCCCGCCAGCCTGCACTTCAGGCACATTTCTCTGACACGAAATCCCCGCCCACAGGGCTGATACATAACAAAGCGTTGCTCTGGCGGATAAAACCGTCCTGCTCTCCCCTCTAATCCATTGTTTATGATAAAACAAAGGTCAAAAGCGCAGCTCATCAAGGTTCATCCCCACAAAGCGACTTTCCAGGGTAGAATTAGAAACTTTGTTCAGTCATTGCCAATGTTTTCCATCATCGCAAAGTGATACGAAAAGCGGGTGAAATAAGGTATAAAGCCGCATGAAAATCCCAAACAGAATCCAGCCCCTGGTCGATGACGGCCTGATTGACGATGTCCTGCAGCGGCTGAAAAGCGGCAAAGAAGCAGACGTCTATACCGTGCTATGCGGCGGCAAGGTGCAGTGCGCCAAAGTCTATAAAGAAGCGACCCAGCGTAGCTTCAAGCAGGCCGTGCAGTATCAGGAAGGTCGTAAAACCCGTAACAGCCGTAACGCCCGCGCCATGCAGAAAGGTACAAAGTTCGGCCGTAAGCAGCAGGAAGAGTCCTGGCAGACCGCCGAAGTAGATGCCCTGTTCCGCCTGGCGAACGCCGGTGTTCGCGTTCCACAGCCTTATCTCTGCATCGACGGTGTGTTACTGATGGAGCTGGTGACCGATGCCAATGGCTCGGTCGCGCCACGTCTCAGCGATGTCTCTCTGTCTGAAGAGCAGGCGGTGACGGATTTCCACACCATGATCCGCAACATAGTCCGTATGCTCTGTGCCGGTATCGTTCACGGTGACTTATCCGAGTTCAACGTGCTGCTGGACGAACAGGGGCCGGTGATTATCGACCTGCCACAGGCGGTCGATGCGGCGGCCAATAACCATGCCGAGTCGATGTTCGAACGTGACGTGGACAACATCACCTCCTACTACGGTCAGTTCGCTCCGCAGCTGCTGAAGACGCGCTACGCCAAAGAGATCTGGCTGCTCTATGAAGATGGCAAGCTGACGCCGGAAACACCGCTTACCGGGAAGTTTGTGGAAGAGGAGCGCGTAGTGGATATGGATTCTCTGATGGATGAGATCATCACGGCAGAAGATGAATATTACGAGCGCCAGCGCGCCAGCCGTGAGCGCGACGAAGAGTAATTGCATCAATAAAAAAAGGCAGCGAGTCCCCTCGCTGCCTCTCACTTACCGCACTATCACAACGCCATCACCGCACGATGACCGTCAGCGCAATCAGAGTTAAGCCGATGATCATCACGCCGACAAAGACCGTATCGAGCCTGCCTTTTTTCATCTTCTCCTCCCTAGAACCACTGACCAAAGCGACGGATGTAGAAACGCTTCATGCCCTGCGCCACCAGGCAGTAGCTGAACAGCGTCAGCACCAGCCACGGGAAATATTGCCATGGCAGTGGCACCAGACCGACCATCGCACCCAGCGGTGAGAACGGAATCAGGATGCCCAGCGCCATCACCGCCAGCGTAGTCAGCATCACCGGTAAGGTGGCGCGGCTCTGAATAAACGGAATCTTCCGGGTACGCAGCATATGCACTACCAGCGTCTGTGACAGCAGCCCCTCAATAAACCAGCCGGACTGGAACAGCGACTGCACGCCTGCATGGTTAGCGCCGAAAACAAACCACATCAGCGCAAAGGTGGTGACGTCAAAAATTGACGAGGTCGGGCCCATCCACAGCATGAAGCGTTTGATGTTGCCGGCATCCCATTTACGCGGCTTATTCAGAAACTCACGGTCAACCTTGTCCCACGGCAGCGCCAACTGAGAAACGTCATACATCAGGTTCTGAATCAGCAGATGAATCGACAGCATCGGCAGAAACGGAATAAAGGCACTGGCCACCAGCAGCGAGAAAACGTTGCCGAAGTTGGAGCTGGCGGTCATGTTGAGATACTTGATGATGTTGCCAAAGGTCTCGCGTCCTTTGAGTACACCCTCATTCAGCACCTGTAAATCCTTCTCCAGCAGGATGATATCCGATGAGGCTTTCGCCACATCCGCCGCGCTGTCCACGGAAATCCCGGTGTCGGCTGCCCGCAGCGCAGGCGCGTCGTTAATGCCATCGCCCAGGAACCCGACGGTGTGACCGTTCTGCTGCATCAGCCGCACCAGACGGGATTTCTGCAGCGGCGTCAGCTGAGCAAACAGGGTGCAGCGCTCGGCTTCCTGCGCCAGCTCATCATCGTTCATCGCCTCAATCTGATCGCCCGTCAGCATCGCCGGATCGGTCAGCCCGACATCGGCACAGACCCGCAGCGTCACCAGCGGATTGTCACCGGTCAGCACTTTCACCGTCACACCGCTGTCACGCAGGGCTTTAATCGCTTTGCCCGCGCTGGCTTTAGGCGGATCGCGGAAGGTCAGCATTCCCTGGATAATCAGATCGCGCTCATCACTGTCGCTGAGCGGCGCGTGCAGCTCGCCATCACGGGTTGCCACCAGCAGCACGCGATAACCCTGCTGATGATAGTGTTCAGTCTGCGCCAGCAGCGCCGCACGCTGTGCCGCATCCAGTTCGACCACCGTGTCGCCCTGCCGCACGGCAATGCTGACGGCCAGCATCTCTTCCACTGCGCCTTTGCAGATCAGTTGTGAACGATGCTGAGTCAGATCTTCCACCAGCACCGACACCCGACGGCGGGTAAAATCAAACGGCAGCTCATCGATCAGCTGGAACTGGCTGCGCTGAGACTGTGAAATGACCTTGTCGCCCGCGCAGAGTAAGGCGCGATCCATCAGGTTTTTCGCGCCACTCTGGCTGCCGCTGTTGAGCCATGCCAGCAGCAGCACCTGTGCATCTTCGTTGCCCCGCGCATCCAGATGATGCGCCAGCAGGATGGTGTCCTGGGTCAGCGTGCCGGTTTTATCGGTGCAGAGCACATCCATCGCGCCGAGGTTCTGAATGGCGTTGAGCTTTTTAACGATCACTTTGCGACGTGACATCGCAATCGCGCCCTTAGCCAGGTTGGCGCTGACAATCATCGGCAGCATTTCCGGGGTCAGTCCGACCGCGACCGCCAGTGCAAACAGCGTGGCATCCATCCAGTCGCCTTTGGTGAAGCCGTTAATCAGCAGCACCACCGGAACCATCACCAGCATAAAGCGGATCAGCAGCTTGCTGACGCTGTTCACCCCGCGGTCAAACGCGGTCTGCGGACGGCTTCCGGTCAGCGATGAGGCCAGGGAGCCGAACCAGGTTTCGCCGCCCGTCGCTACCACGACTGCGCTGGCTGTGCCGCTGGCCACGCTGGTGCCCATCAGGCAGATATTCGGTGATGCCAGCCGCTCCTGGGCGGTCTGACCTCCGGCATCGATACCCGCATCGCAGCTCTGTTTTTCAACCGGCAGCGACTCGCCGGTCAGTACTGCTTCACTGATAAACAGATTACGTGAACTCAGCAGGCGGACATCGGCAGGCACCTGATCGCCGGTGCTGAGCAGAATGATATCGCCCGGCACCAGTTCGCTCATATCCACATCCTGACGCTGCGCGGTTTCGCTGCCCGGCTCACGGCGCAACACGGTGACCTGGCTGCGCACCAGTGACTTCAGAGCCTGCGCCGCACGGTTAGTGCGAAACTCCTGCCAGAAGCGCAGCAGCCCGCTCAGCATCACCATGGTGAAGATGATGATCACGCCGGAGAGATCGGTCTCCTGACCGGCGCGCAGCGGCAGAATATAGTCGGTAAACAGGCTCACCAGCGCCAGGACCAGTAATACGTAGATAAACGGGTTATTAAACGCCATCAGCAGCTGAATCAGCGCGGGTGGCGCTTTCTCATGCGCCACTTCATTACGGCCATACAAAGCCAGTCGTTTCGCCGCCTCAGCCTGGGTCAGACCCTGACGCTGGCTGCGCAGATTCGCCAGCGTCATATCAATGTGCTGGTCTGCCTGCTGCGCCACAGCAAACATTTTTTTACTTTTTTTATCATTACGGTTGCCGGATGAAGTGATCGCAACCTGTTCCAGTTTCATGTCGCTCATTTCGACATCTCCCTGATTTAAAGCAATAGTTGTCCTGCACGGGAAATATCGTGCATGGATAAAACCTGGCGTGGCCGGGTTATTTAATGGGGTGACTTTCAGAAACAGTCAGGTTATTCCGCCTGCGCGCTAAATAATGACCCGCGCAGGGTTACCTGACGCCGGTTATACGCGGCGTTTTAAAAGTCTGATATCAGCGATTGGGCGCAGCCTGGGCTACGCCAGACGGGGCGGAGGAAAAAGAGCGAATATAAACAGCAGCATAACGCGCACTCCTGGTGATAGCAGGATTAAAAATAAGGAGCGCGATCGTTAATTAAAGCGGGGATCGCTGCTCGCCGGTCGGCAAGCAGCAGAGGAAACTCAGCTTGCCAGAATAAAGGTTAATCTCGGGTGACTGTCCAACTGAATTCTCCTGAAGTTATCTGCCGCCATTATAAAGAGAGGCCGGCGTCGGTAAAGCAATAACGTATTGAATAACGGTTTCGTTGAGGATTTGTTTCTGCTCAGGTTGCCGCTTCGGTAACAGCGTGGCGATCTTCTTATAACCTCCAGGTAATGCTTATAACCTTTTGGCATATGATTAGCCCATATTCGACTATTCTTCGCATCGGCCCTTTCGTAAACTCGCGTAACTTTTTAGAGGCAAGGAAATTTCATGAAAACTATAATTCCATCATTGCTGGCGCTGACGCTGGCTGCCGCCTTCACAGCCCAGGCCGCAACACCAAAAGATACGCTGGTGATTGCACAATCAACTGACGACGCAGACAGCTTCGACCCGGCCAAAGGGTTTGAACTGACCAGCGTTCAGGCCTTTACTAACATCTATCAGCGTCTGGTGCAGTCTGACCCGCAGAATCCGGTGGATCTGAAACCTACACTGGCCACCTCGTGGCAGCCCGGCAGCGACAACCGCAGCCTGACCTTTGAACTGCGCAAAGATGCGAAATTCTCTACCGGCAACCCGCTGCGTCCGGAAGATGTGATCTTCTCGCTGGGCCGCGTGGTGAAGCTGAACCTCGATCCCTCTTTCATCCTGACGCAGCTTGGCTGGACCAAAGATAACGTCGATGGCTTCCTGAAGAAAGTCGACGACAATCATGTGCAGATCAGCTGGACCGCCAACGTCAGCCCGACCTACGTCCTGAGCCTGCTCTCTGCCCCGGTTTCATCGATCATTGATGAAAAAACCGCGATGGCGAACCAGAAGAACGGCGATTTCGGTAACGCCTGGCTGGCCACCCACTCGGCGGGCAGCGGTCCGTATCAGATCCGCAAAGTGGTGATGCATCAGGTGGTGCTGCTCAGCGCTAACCCGACTTCACCAGCGGGCGCGCCAAAAATGAAGAACATCCTGATCAAAAACGTGCCTGAACCGGCTGCGCGTCGTCTGCTGCTGGAACAGGGTGATGCCGATATCGCCCGTAACCTGGGTGCCGATCAGATTGCTGCGCTGAACGGCAAACCGGGCGTGAAGACGGAAGCGATTCCCATGGCATCGCTCTACTACATCCAGTTCAACATCGGCGCGAACGAGACGATGAAGAACCCGGCCTTCTGGGAAGCAGCACGCTACCTGTGGGATTACAAAGGCATCGCCAGTGAGCTGCTGAAAGGCCAGTTCGATGTGCATCAGAGCTTCCTGCCTAAGGGCTTCCTGGGCGCGATCAACGACACGCCATACAGCTACGATCCGGAAAAAGCCAAAGCGATTCTGAAGAAAGCGGGCCTGAACAACGTCACCTTCAAGCTCTCCACCAGCAACCAGCCGCCTTATCTGGATATCGCACAGGCGCTGCAGGGCAGCTTCGCCAAAGCGGGCGTGAAAGTGGAAGTGGTGCCGGGGCTGAGCTCCGAAGTGTCGACCAACGTGAAAGCGCATAAATATGAAGCGACGCTGAACGCCTGGGGCTCCGACTATTTCGATCCCAACACCAATGCCGCCTCGTTTGCTTACAATCCGGAAGATGGCAGCAAAACCATCGCCTTCCGTTCAGACTGGCACATTCCTGAGCTGAACAAGCAGGTGATTGCGGCGACCGCCGAGAGCGATCCGAAGAAACGCGTGGCGCTGTATGAAGCGATGCAGCGTGAAGTGATGAAGAACTCACCGTATGTGATTGGGATGCAGGCGAAGAACCTCATCGCCCTGCGCGACAACCTGAAAGGCTATGTGCAGGGCATTAACCCTGACATGGTGTATTACTCGCAGGTCACTAAGTAATGGCACAGTCTGTTCCTTCAGCCGGGTTCGCCCGGCTTTTTTGGCAGCGTGGCGGGCGACTGATCGGTAGCGTATTGTCGCTGCTGGTCACGCTGCTTGGCCTGCTCGCCTTCACCTTTATGCTGTCGCATCTCTCGCCGATCGACCCGGTGCAGCAGATCGCCGGCGATCACGCCAGTGAAGCGACCTATGAGCAGGTGCGTCATGACCTGGGTCTCGACCAGCCGGTGCTGATGCAGTTCTGGCGCTACGTCGAACATCTGGCACAGGGCGATCTGGGTGTCTCCCGTCTCACCAATCAGTCGGTGAGCGGCGACCTGATGACCACCTTCCCCGCCACCATCGAGCTGGCGACCTGCGCGATGATCTTCGCGGTGGTGTTCGGTGTGACGCTGGCGCTGCTGGCTGCCTGGAAACCGGGCAGCTGGATCGATAATCTCGCCCGCTTTGTCTCGCTGCTGGGCTACTCGGTGCCGGTGTTCTGGCTCGGCCTGCTGGGCCTGCTGCTCTTCTATGCGGTGCTGCACTGGTCCGCCGGACCGGGACGGCTGGATGATATCTGGGTTTATACCCTGGAGCCGAAGACCGGCTTTGTGCTGATCGACAGCTGGCTGTCGGGTGAACCGGAGATGTTCCGCAATGCGATTGCGCACCTCTGGCTGCCGGTGGTGATCCTCGGCCTGCTGGCGATGGCGGGCATTACCCGCCTGCTGCGTGCTGCGCTGCTGGAAGAGAGCAGCAAAGAGTATGTGGTGCTGGCGCGTGCTAAAGGCGCGGGTCGGGTGCGCATCCTGCTGCGCCATATCTTCCCCAACGTGCTGGGCACGCTGGTCACGGTGATCGCCCTCTCCTACGCTACACTGCTGGAAGGCTCGGTGCTGACTGAAACCGTCTTCGCCTGGCCAGGTGTGGGTCGCTATATGACCAATGCGCTGTTCTCCGGCGATGTGCCGGCGATTCTGGGCTCAACCCTGTTAATCGGCAGCTGCTTTATCCTGATTAACACCCTGGCGGATGTTTTAACCTGGTTAACCGATCCGAGAACCCGATGACGCAACAACTCTCTGAACTCGAAACGCTGCGACCACGCCGTCGCCGTCAACGCGTTACCTCGTTAACTGTTGGGCTGACGCTGGTGGCGATTCTTATCCTGATGGCACTGCTGGCGCCGCTGATTGCGCCGTTCGATCCGAACGTGCAGACCATGTCGAGCCGTCTGCTGGCCCCGTCGGCACAGCACTGGTTCGGCACCGACGGCTTTGGCCGCGATCTGCTGTCGCGCGTGATTTACGGCGCGCGTCCGACCCTGCTGCTGGTGTCGCTGATTCTGGTGCTGACCATTCCGGCCGGGCTGCTGATCGGCATCACCGCCGGTTACGTGGGCGGCTGGACCGAACGACTGCTGATGCGCATTACCGATATCTTTCTGTCACTGCCCAACCTGGTAATCGCGCTGGCGCTGGTGGCGATTCTCGGCCCTGGCCTGATGAACGGCGCACTGGCGCTGGCACTGACCAGCTGGCCGCCGTTTGCCCGTCAGGCACGCGCTGAAACCCTGGCACTGCGCCGCAGCGACTACCTTGCTGCCGCGCGGATGCAGGGGATTACGGGCTTTCGCCTGATGTTCGGTCATATCCTGCCGCTCTGCATGCCGACGGCGGTAGTCCGCGCCGCCCTGAGCCTGGGCGGGATTATCCTGGCTGCGGCCGGACTCGGTTTCCTCGGTATGGGCGTTCAGCCGCCGACGGCGGAATGGGGGGTCGATGGTGGCCGAAGGCAGTAAAGTCATTTTTGATCAGTGGTGGGTTGCTGCTGCACCGGGCGCGGCGATTCTGTTTGCCAGCCTGGCCTTTAACCTGACAGGCGATGGCCTGCGCGACCGACTGGATACCCGACATGCAAAATAAACTGCTCCATGCCGAGGGGCTGACCATTCGCAGCGACGATGCGCTGCTGGTCGATAACATCAGTTTTTCTGTAGGTCGCGAGCGCGTGGCGCTGGTCGGTGAGTCCGGTTCCGGCAAGTCACTGACCGCCCGCAGCCTGATGGGCTTACTCTCACCCGCGCTGCATCTGCAGGCCAGTCAGCTCCAGGTGGCCGGTGAGAATGCGCTGACGCTGAGTGAGCGCCACTGGAACCAGCTGCGCGGTAACCGCGTGGCGATGGTGATGCAGGACCCGAAGTATGCCCTTAACCCGACGCGCACCATTGGCTGGCAGGTTGAAGAGCCGCTGATCCTGCATCGCCGCCTGAGCCGTGCCGAGCGCAAAGAGAAAGTGTGTGAAATGCTGGATGCGGTCGGCCTGCCCGATCCGCGTCGTCTGATGCAGCAGTATCCGCATCAGCTCTCTGGCGGCATGGGCCAGCGCGTGATGCTGGCGATCGCCCTGATTACCGATCCGGACTTCCTGATCGCCGATGAACCGACCTCCGCGCTGGATCATGCCATGCGCGATCAGGTACTGGCGCTGATCCGCGGTCTGGTGGAGGCGCGCAACATGGGCCTGCTGCTGATCAGCCATGATTTGCAGCAGGTTTCAGAACATTGCGAGCGGGTGATGGTGATGTATAAAGGCCGGTTGCTGGATACGCTGCCCGCCGCCGATCTGCCGCACGCTACTCATCCCTACACCCGCACGCTGTGGGCCTGCCGTCCGGGCAAAGCGACCCACGGACAGACTTTACCGGTGCTGGACCGCGCTGCGCTGGAGGCGAATGATGATTAAGCTGCAGAATCTAAGCGTCGCCCACAAACAGGGTTACGAGCTGCGCACCGTGGTGCATGAGGTTAACCTGGAGGTTAACGCTGGCGAGTGTTTTGGTCTGGTGGGTCCGTCAGGCTGCGGCAAGTCGTCGCTGCTGTGGGTGCTGGCAGGTCTGAACCCACACTGGCAGGGTCAGATGCAGCTTGCCGGTCACGAGGTTCAGCCGGGTAAAGCCTTCACCGGCGCGCTGCGTCAGGAAGTGCAGATGGTGTTTCAGGATCCCTATGCCTCGCTGCATCCGCGTCACCGGCTGCGTCGCACGCTGGCGGAGCCGCTGAAGCTGCTGAAACGCGACAATATCAACGATCGTATCGATCAGGGCTTCCGTCATGTCGGGCTCGATCCCGCCCTGGCGGATCGCTATCCGCATCAGCTCTCCGGCGGTCAGCGTCAGCGCGTCGCCATCGTGCGCGCCCTGCTGCTGCAACCGAAGATCCTGCTGCTGGATGAGCCGACGTCGGCGCTGGATATGTCAGTGCAGGCGGAGATCCTCAATCTGCTCAACGATCTGAAACAGCAGGATGGCCTGACCATGGTGCTGGTGAGCCACGATCCCGACGTGATCGATCACATGTGCGATCGCGCCGTGCACATGTCGCAGGGTCGCATCATCGAACAGATCTCTGCCTGAAATCAGGCCGGACGGCGTTCACCTGCCGTCCGGCGCTGCTGCATCCGCCGCGCCTTTCTGTAACATCCCCTTCTTCCGCCATTAGCGTCATCCTCTCCATTGCCAGAACGGTGCGCTGTTCTCTTCCTCTGAGTCATTAGATTGCCACGCGACGCTGTAAACCTTTACAGGCTGAAGCAGGCACGCGAATGCGATAGCGCAAAACGCAGCGGCTGGCTGATGCGGTATACTCGCGACCATTATTTCATGAGAGGAAAAAGCAATGACGGTAAAACTACGTCCGCTGGAACGGGAAGACCTGCACTTTGTCCATCAGCTGGATAACAACGCCAGCGTGATGCGTTACTGGTTTGAGGAGCCGTATGAGGCGTTTGTGGAGCTGTCCGATCTCTATAACAAGCACATTCACGATCAGACCGAACGTCGCTTTGTGGTCGAGCACAGCGGGCAGAAAGCGGGATTAGTGGAACTGGTGGAAATCAACCATGTGCACCGCCGCGCCGAGTTTCAGATCATTATCGATCCAGCGCATCAGGGCAAAGGACTGGCAACCCAGGCGGCAAAACTGGCGATGGATTACGGCTTCTCGGTGCTGAATCTCTACAAGCTCTACCTGATTGTCGATCAGGAGAACGAAAAAAGCGATCCACATCTACACCAAGCTCGGCTTCGAGATCGAAGGCGTGCTTAAACATGAGTTTTTCATCAACGGTGAGTACCGCAACACCATCCGCATGTGCATTTTCCAGCATCAGTATCTGGAACGCCATAAAACGCCAGGCGGAATGGTGAAGCCGACCGCGCAGTAATCAGCCGCGCGCGCCAACCGGGTTCATAAAGGGACGCGGGTGTTCAGGCTTGAGGTCGTACATGCCGCCATAGAAGGGATCGACCAGCAGCCAGCCGGGGAAGCCACCCAGCGGGATATTGCCCAGCAGATACCACAGGTTAGCGCGTGCCTCGATAGGCACCGTGACCGGCACGTAGCCCGGGCTTTCCAGCATCAGCAGGTAGTGCTTTTTGCCGAAGTAGCGGCCGGTAGATTTTTCCAGTTCAACGGTCTGCGGCGTGAAACCCTGCGCAACCGCATAGCCACGCTCATCCTGCACGGTAAAGCGCGCGCCCTGCGGCAAGGAGTCGATGCGCACCAGTTGGGTTTCATTGCCGACAATGGTGGCACAGCCGCTAAGCAGCAGCGCGGCGGCCAGGGCCAGAATTCGCTGTTTCATGAAGGGGTCCACAGAGTGATCAGTGATCAGAGTGTAGACCGCCCTCTCCGCCTCAATCGGGCTATCATCGCCCGATTCAGCCAGCTTATTGCGGTTGACAAGCGCGGGCGATAGCCGCGATGTCGTTGGGTGAGGTGCGACAGCAGCCGCCAATCAGCTTCGCGCCCGCCTGCTGCCACTCTGCCAGCTTGTCATGCAACGTGCAGCCTGATGGCGCTGAGTGCCAGGTTTTGCTGCTGGCATCATACTGCTCGCCAGAGTTGGGATAGACCACCAGCGGCTTGTCGGTCAGTTTCTGCAACTGCTGCAGCGCAGGCGTCACGCTCTCAAGTGCCACACAGTTGATTCCTACCGCTACCACCTGCGGCTGCTGATTCAGCCAGCTCACGACGTCTGAGAGCGGCGTGCCGTCGCTGATGTGTCCGGCGTCACGCAGGGTAAACGAGAACCAGGCGCGGCCTTCAGGAAATTCAGCCAGCAGCTTCACCAGCGCCTGCGCTTCGGCAAACGAAGGCAGGGTTTCGCAGGCCAGCAGATCGGCACCCGCCGCCAGCAGCGCCTGCACGCGTGGGCGGTGAAACGCCATCATCTCTGCTTCCGGCAACGCATAGTCGCCGCGATATTCCGAACCATCCGCCAGGAAGGCGCCATAGGGACCGACCGATCCCGCTACCAGCAGCGTTTTCGCGTCGGGCCGTACCGCCAGATAATCGTGACGGGCGCGTCGCGCCAGTTCGACGCTCTGCGCGATCAACGCCAGTGACTCCCCCCTCATCAAGGCCACGTGTGGCAAAGCCCTGCGGCGTCGCCTGATAGCTGGCGGTAATGGCACAGCGCGCGCCGGCGACAAAATAGTCGTAGTGCACCTGATAGATCAGCTCAGGATTTTCCATCAGCACCTTAGCTGACCATAACGCATCGGCCAGATGACAGCCGCGGGCTTCCAGCTCGGTGGCCAGGGCACCATCCAGAATCAGCAGTGGCGACTCCGTTAAAGCCTGTGCGACAGGGTTATACGACATCATTGGCCTCCTCAGGCTTCGGGGATGATTTGTGAGTCAGATGGTAAGCGGCATAGCAAAACAGCACAAACGGGATGCCACACCACAGCGCGATACGCTGAGTCGGATCGAATGCCAGACCAACGCAGGCCAGCAGGCAGAGCAGGAAACCCAGCACCGGCGTCAGCGGATAGAGCGGCGCACGGTAGGCCAGATCGGCCAGCGATTTGCCCTGCTGAAGATGACGACGACGGAAAACAAAATGCGAAGCGCAGATGCTGAGCCAGACGGCTACCACCGCAAAGCCGGAGATGGCCGACAGCGCCACAAACACCGTGTCGGGCGCGACCACGCTGGAGACCAGCGCCAGCAAACCACCCACCATGCTGACGGTGATCGCCAGCATCGGCACGCCGCGCTTGTTCACCCGGGCAAAGGCGCGCGGCAGCGTATTTTCATTGGCCAGCGACCAGAGCATCCGCCCGGAGGCATAGAGTCCGGAGTTGGCCGCAGACAGGATAGCGGTCAGGATCACAAAGTTAATAATGTCAGCCGCCCACGGGATGCCGATCTTTTCGAAGACCAGCACGAACGGGCTTTTCACGATACCCGCCTGATCCATAGGAATCAGCGCCGCCAGCACAAATACCGTGCCGATGAAGAAGATAATCAGCCGGGCCACGGTAGTACGGATCGCCAGCGGCAGCACTTTCTCCGGCTGCTGGGTTTCACCGGCCGCAATACCGATCAGCTCGGTGCCGGAAAAAGCGAAGTTGACTGCCACCATGGTCATCAGAATCGGCAGTACACCGTTAGGCAGCCAGCCGTGCGCCGTCAGGTTGCTCAGGCCCGGTGCGGGCGTGCCATCCTTCATCGGGATAAACCCAAACATCGCCGCACCGCCGAGCACGATAAAGGCGACAATCGTCACCACCTTAATCAGCGAGAACCAGAACTCCCCTTCGGCGAAGAAGCGGGTTGAGATGACGTTCAGCAGATAGATGGCGCAGCAGAAGACCAGGCACCAGATCCACACCGGGATCTGCGGGAACCAGTACTGCATACAGAAGCCCGCCGCCGTCAGGCTGGAGCCGAGGGCGACTGTCCAGGTGAGCCAGTAGAGCCAGGCCACGGTGTAGCCGGTTGCCGGGCTGAGATAGCGTGCGGCATAGACGTGGAACGCGCCGGTTTCCGGCATCGCCACGGAGAGTTCGCCCAGACAGACCATCACCAGCCAGACCACCAGCGCGCCAATCAGATAGGCGAGCAGCGTCCCCGCCGCCCCGGTGGTGGAAATGATGTAGCCGGTATTAAAAAACAGGCCGGTGCCGATTACGCCGCCCAGCGATAACATCACCAGATGGCGCACTTTCATGGTGCGTTTAAATTGTTCCTGCGAGGGAGTTGGCTGTTCGCTCATCACTTTTATCCGTATGGACGTCTAAACATCTATAAGGAACAGTTTTATACGCGTCACAGCCGGTAATTGCAACGGCAGGGAAACAGGGAGGAGGTAAAGGCGGTTCAGTGCCCCGTCGCGGCGGGGCCTGATGCGTTAGCCGAAAACGCTCTGAATATAACGTTCCAGCGCCATGCGGGAACTAAATCCGTGCGGGATGCCGTAGTGTTCCTGTGAATCACCCGCCAGGTAGAGAGGGAATTGGGTGTAGTGATCGCAGGTCTTCATTTCTGAAGCAGGTTCAGCGAACGGCTGGCTCTTCTCTTTCAGTGTCGGGTGAATGACTAATGCCATGCGCCCCATGCGCGCTTCGCGATTCACATAAACATAGTTCTCTCCACGGCGATAACCATAGGCCCGTGGGGTAATTTCATCGACTTCGAAACCCGCTTTTTCCAGTACGCGCGCTACCTCATCTGGTCGTAAATACATGCTCGATCCTCTCCTCTTTCAAAAGCTTCGCAACCTTACAACAGCATGACAGAGTGGGCATTCGGAATTTTCCCTAAAGAACACTCCCGCGTCTCGTTTATCTCAAGGTCGTCTACACTAGTATTACGTTTTTAAATCAAAGGGAGCTAAAAAAATGTTTAATCGCACTGTAAAAAACGATGACATTGATATTAATCAGGATGTTAACGAACTGGCCGATTCACTGGAAGCGCTGCTGAAATCTTACGGCAGCGACGCCAAAGACGAAGTGGATTCTGCACGCAGTCAGGCAGAAAAGCTGCTGAAACAGACCCGCTCCAGACTGAACGGCGGCAGCAACCGTGTCTCACAGGTTGCCCGTGATGCCAGTGCACAGGTTGACACCTATGTCCATGACAAGCCATGGCACGGTGTTGGTATCGGTGCCGCTTTCGGTATCGTAGTGGGTGTGCTGCTGGCTTCACGCCGCTAAGCTCAACTCCAAAAAATCTCCTGAGCCCTGCCCTGTGCGGGGCTTTTTTTATGCCCTTTTTCTGGCCGATGACATTTACAAAAGATTTTTCCAGGCTGCAGGGCGCATCCCTGCTGGCTTTGCCGCTGTTGCGCAAATGCAAATCATAAAACCCTATATCTGGTGGGCTTGACCCACAAAACCACTACATCTAGTATTTATCTCATCAGCACGACACCAGATGTCCGGCAGAATGAGGCCCGCAACTTGCCGCGTCTGCTTTGTTTTCGGGCATCAGAACCGCATATAGAGGGAAATACGAATCATGCGCATTATTATTTACACTAAAGATAACTGTGTCCAGTGCACGGCAACCAAAAATGCGATGGACCGTCAGGGTCTCGCCTATCAGCTTATCAATCTCGACAGCCAGCCCGAGGCGATCGACAACCTGAAATCACTGGGTTACCGCCAGGTACCGGTTGTGATGGCAGATAACGATCACTGGAGCGGTTTCCGCCCGGACAAAATCGCCACGCTGCGCACGCTTTCTGCTGTCGGAGGATAAACACATGTTCCCGCTGGTCTATTTTTCCAGCCAGTCGGAAAACACCCACCGGTTTGTGACGCGCCTCGGCCTGCCTGCCCGGCGCATCCCGCTTGATGCCCGGCAACAACTGCATATCGACCAGCCCTATATTCTGGTCGTGCCCAGCTATGGCGGTGGCAGCAGTCGCGGTGCGGTGCCCGGTCAGGTGATTCAGTTTCTTAATGATGAGGCGAACCGACGCGGTATTCGTGGCGTGATCGCAGCGGGCAACCGTAACTTCGGTGCCGGTTACTGCCTGGCGGGCAGCATCATTGCAAATAAATGTCAGGTTCCCTGCCTCTACCGCTTCGAGCTGATGGGAACGCCTGACGATATCGCGAAAGTTAAAGCGGGAGTAACCCAATTTTGGCAACAACAGACACCCTCAACGGCGTGACGCTCGATTATCACGCCCTTAATGCCATGCTCAATCTCTACGACGCCGAGGGCCGCATCCAGTTCGACAAGGATCGCGAAGCGACACGTCAGTTTTATCTGCAGCATGTGCAACCCAATACCGTCCCCTTCAATAGCTGCGCTGAGCGTTTACGCTATCTGGTGGCAGAGAGCTATTACGAAGCGGAAGTGCTGAACCAGTACGATTTTTCGTTCCTGCTTGCGCTGCATGAGGTGGCGGAGAACTGGGGATTTGAGTTCAAAACCTTTCTCGGTGCCTGGAAGTACTACACCAGCTACACCCTGAAGACCTTCGACGGCAAACGCTATCTGGAAACCTTCGAACAGCGCGCCTGCATGGTGGCGCTGACGCTGGCTCAGGGCGATGAAAAGCTTGCGCGGGCCCTGCTGGAGGAGATCCTCAGCGGCCGTTTCCAGCCCGCTACACCAACCTTCCTGAACTGCGGCAAACAGCAACGCGGTGAGCTGGTCTCCTGCTTCCTGCTGCGCATCGAAGACAATATGGAGTCGATTGGTCGCGCCGTGAATTCGGCACTGCAGCTCTCAAAGCGCGGCGGCGGCGTCGCCTTTTTTGCTGTCGAACCTGCGTGAGTCCGGTGCGCCAATCAAACGTATTGAAAATCAGTCGTCGGGCGTTATCCCGGTGATGAAAATGCTGGAGGATGCCTTCTCTTATGCGAATCAGCTTGGCGCGCGTCAGGGCGCTGGCGCGGTGTGGCTCAATGCACACCATCCCGATATTTTCCGCTTCCTTGATACCAAGCGCGAAAACGCCGATGAGAAGATCCGCATCAAAACCCTGTCGCTGGGCGTGGTGATCCCCGATATCACCTTCCAGCTGGCAAAAGAGAACAAACCGATGGCGCTGTTCTCGCCTTACGACGTTGAACGGATCTACGGTCAGGCCTTTGGCGATATCAGCATCAGCGAGAAATATGACGAGATGCTGGCCGACGACCGCATCCGTAAAACCTATATTCAGCCACGCGACTTCTTCCAGACGCTGGCTGAGATTCAGTTTGAGTCGGGCTATCCCTACATCATGTATGAGGACAGCGTGAACCGCAGTAACCCGATTGCCGGTCGCATTAACATGAGCAACCTCTGCTCTGAGATCCTGCAGGTGAACAGTGCCAGCGAGTACAATGACGATCTCAGCTATCGCCGGATCGGCAAAGATATCTCCTGTAATCTCGGCTCACTGAACATTGCGCACGCCATGGATTCACGCGATCTGGCGCGTACCGTGGATGTGGCGATCCGCGCTCTGACCTCGGTGTCGATGATGAGCGAAATTGGCTCGGTGCCCTCGGTCGCCGAAGGCAATCGCCGTTCGCACGCCATTGGCCTGGGTCAGATGAACCTGCACGGCTATCTGGCGCGGGAAGGCATCGCCTACGGTTCACCGGAAGCGCTGGATTTCACTAATCTCTACTTCTACTGCATCACCTATTATGCGCTGCGCACCTCTAATCAGCTGGCACAGGAGCGTCAGCAGACCTTCGATGGCTTTGCGGAATCGCAGTACGCCAGCGGCGCCTACTTCGATAAGTATCTGCAGCGCGAATGGCTGCCGCGCACGCAACGGGTAGCGACGCTGTTTGCCGACGCCGGACTGACGCTGCCGACACAGGCGGACTGGCAGGCACTGCGCGACGCGGTGATGCAGCACGGGCTGTTTAATCAGAACCTGCAGGCGATCCCGCCAACCGGTTCAATCTCCTACATCAACCATGCCACCTCCAGCATCCATCCGATTGTCTCCCCTATCGAGATCCGCAAAGAGGGCAAAACCGGCCGCGTCTACTATCCCGCGCCGTTTATGACCAATGAGAATCTCCATCTCTATCAGGATGCGTATCAGATTGGGCCGGAAGCGATTATTGATACCTACGCAGAAGCGACTCAGCATGTCGATCAGGGCCTGTCGCTGACGCTGTTCTTCCGCGATGACGTCTCGACCCGTGACATCAACAAAGCGCAGATTTACGCGTGGAAAAAAGGCATCAAAACGCTCTATTACATTCGACTGCGCCAGATGGCGCTTCAGGGCACGGAGGTTCAGGGTTGCGTCTCATGCTCCCTGTGATGAAAACGATGAAACTAAAACAGATTCAGGCAATTAACTGGAACCGCATTCAGGATGACAAAGATCTTGAAGTGTGGAATCGTCTCACCAGCAACTTCTGGCTGCCGGAGAAAGTGCCGCTCTCCAACGATCTGCCCGGCTGGCAGACGCTGGATAAACAGCAGCAGCAGCTGACCATCCGGGTGTTCACCGGCCTGACGCTGCTCGACACTATCCAGAACGTGATCGGCGCGCCGGGGCTGATGGAAGATGCCATTACCCCGCACGAAGAGGCGGTGCTGTCGAATATCAGCTTTATGGAAGCGGTGCATGCCCGCTCCTACAGTTCGATCTTCTCAACCCTGTGTAACACCCAGGATGTGGATGCCGCTTATCAGTGGAGCGAAGAGAATGCGCCGCTGCAGAACAAGGCGCGCATCATCCTGGAACACTACCAGGCCGATGATCCGCTGAAGAAGAAGATCGCCAGCGTCTTCCTGGAGTCGTTTTTGTTCTATTCCGGCTTCTGGCTGCCGATGTACTGGTCGAGCCGTGGCAAGCTGACCAACACCGCTGACCTGATTCGCCTGATTATTCGCGATGAGGCGGTACACGGTTACTACATCGGTTACAAATATCAGCAGGCGCTGGCTGCCGCTGACGATCTGCGCCGCGAAGAGCTGCAGCAGTTCGCCTATGATCTGCTGCTGGCGCTGTATGAAAACGAAGTGGCTTATACCGAGGCGCTCTATGCCGATGTCGGCTGGGTAGAGGAGGTGAAAACCTTCCTGCACTACAACGCCAACAAAGCGTTGATGAATCTGGGTTATGAGGCGCTGTTCCCGGCGGAGCTGACAGCGGTGAATCCGGCCATTCTGTCGGCTCTGTCGCCCAACGCCGACGAAAACCACGACTTCTTCTCCGGTTCAGGCTCCTCCTATGTGATGGGAAAAGCGGTCGAAACCGAAGACGAGGACTGGAATTTCTGAGGGTTACCGGGTGCTGTTTTGTCAGCATCCGGTTTTCTCTGGCAGCGCCGTGTCAGCCGCGCCATTCCGTCTAATCATAAGAAAAAAATATTACTGCAACACAGCCTGACTATTTCACCGTTTGTTGATTCTCACCCGCCCCGCATTTCCTTTTTTTTCGACCAATTATTCCACTGAACCCGATCGTTTCAGGCGTGATTATTTCTCTGCATCGGAATCCATTATTTCCGTAATATTTCACCCTGGTGACGCTTGTTTTTCTCCCTTTCAGCCGGCAAATCGGCTGAAATGCCAAAAACCCGCCAATGATTTCACAAAAAATTAATCCACGCTTATCCCTTGTGAGCACTGAAGATAATCGTCATCTGAATGTCCTGCGGCCGGCCAATATCCCACTTCAGGGTTGTCAGATAACGTCAGTGTGCTACGGTATGGCCTGCTTAAATTTCAGCGGGAACGACAGGATAATATTAGATATTTCAACCAGGATTTAATGACTGCATGGCTATTAAGCTCGAAGTAAAAAATCTCTATAAAATATTTGGCGACAATCCGGATCGCGCGTTTAAATATATTGAAAAGGGTGCGACCAAAGATGTCATTCTTGAAAAGACCGGGCTCTCCCTTGGCGTAAAGAACGCCAGTCTGGCCATTGAAGAAGGCGAGATATTCGTCATCATGGGGTTATCCGGTTCAGGAAAATCGACCATGGTTCGCCTTCTCAATCGTCTGATAGAGCCGACGCGCGGCCAGGTGATTATTGACGGTGTCGATATTGCCAAAATATCAGCCAGCGAACTGCGTGACGTGCGCAGAAATAAAATCAGCATGGTATTCCAGTCATTTGCTTTGATGCCGCACATGAATGTATTAAATAATACGGCATTTGGTATGGAATTAGCGGGAGTCGCACTGGCTGAACGCCAGGAAAAAGCACTGGAAGCGTTACGTCAGGTCGGGCTGGAGAATTATGCGCACGCTTACCCGGATGAACTTTCCGGAGGGATGCGGCAGCGCGTCGGATTAGCCCGCGCACTGGCCATCAATCCCGACATCTTATTAATGGATGAGGCCTTCTCCGCTCTGGATCCGTTGATTCGTACTGAAATGCAGGATGAGCTGGTTAATTTACAAGCCAGGCATCAGCGCACCATCGTCTTTATTTCCCACGATCTTGATGAAGCGATGCGTATTGGCGACCGTATTGCCATTATGCAGGGCGGCGAAGTGATACAGGTTGGTACGCCGGATGAGATCCTGAATAACCCGGCCAATGACTATGTCCGCACCTTTTTCCGTGGCGTCGATATCAGTCACGTATTCAGCGCCAAAGATATTGCCCGTCGTAGCGCGGGAGCGTTAATCCGCAAAGCGCCAGGTTTCGGCCCGCGCTCCGCCATTAAGCTGCTGCAGGATGAAGACCGCGACTATGGCTACGTGCTGGAGAAACAGAAGTTTCTTGGCGTGGTCTCCACCGACTCGCTGAAAGCCGCGCTGGCAGCAGGTCTGGGACTCGATAGCGCCCTCCTCGACTCGCCAGCCGCGGTGCCCGCCGATACCTCACTGAGCGATCTGCTCTCGCACGTCGCTCAGGCGCCCTGTGCGGTGCCAGTGGTCGGTGAGGAGAATCAGTATGTCGGTATCATTTCCAAAAGCACGCTATTGCGCGCGTTAGATCGTGAAGGAGCCCAGCCATGAGTCAGGAAACCACCAATCCGTGGGATAGCGGCACCGCCGCCAGCAGTCAGGCTGCGCCCACCAGCAGCGGCGGTGCCGATGCCTGGGGCACGCCCGATGGCAGCGCGACACCCGATGCAGCCAGCAGCAGTGACTGGCTCAACAGCGCCCCCGCGCCCGCGCCGGAACATTTCAATATCATGGATCCGTTCCACAAAACCTGGATCCCGCTTGATCACTGGGTGACTACCGGCATCGACTGGGTGGTCAACCACTTCCGCCCGCTGTTTCAGGGTATCCGGGTACCGGTTGACTATATTCTCAGCGCCTTTCAGCAGCTGTTGCTGGGAATGCCCGCGCCGGTAGCGATTCTGGTGTTTGCGCTAATCGCCTGGCAGATCGCGACGCCCGCCATGGGCATCGCCACGCTGGTATCGCTGATCTTGATTGGCGCAATTGGCGCCTGGTCGCAGGCGATGGTCACGCTGGCGCTGGTGCTTACCGCGCTGATGTTCTGCATTCTCATCGGCCTGCCGCTGGGGATCTGGCTGGCCCGTAGTGAACGGGCAGCGCGTATCGTACGCCCCTTGCTGGATGCGATGCAGACGACACCCGCCTTTGTCTATCTGGTGCCGATTGTGATGCTGTTTGGTATCGGCAACGTGCCAGGCGTGGTGGTCACGATTATCTTCGCCCTGCCACCGATTGTGCGTCTGACTATTCTCGGCATTAAGCAGGTGCCCGCCGATCTGATCGAAGCGAGCGAATCCTTTGGTGCCAGTCCGCGTCAGCTGCTATTCAAAGTGCAGTTGCCGCTGGCGATGCCCACCATTATGGCGGGCGTTAATCAGACCCTGATGCTGGCGCTGTCGATGGTGGTGATCGCCTCGATGATCGCCGTGGGCGGACTCGGTCAGATGGTCCTGCGCGGTATTGGCCGTCTCGACATGGGGCTGGCTACGGTGGGTGGTGTGGGGATTGTGATCCTTGCCATTATCCTTGACCGTCTGACCCAATCGTTTGGTCGCGATAGCCGCAGCCGCGGTAATCGTCACTGGTATCACACCGGCCCGCTGGGCCTGATCTTCTCTCCTTCGCGTAAAAAATAATCTGTCGGGCGGTGCCTGCGCGCCGCCCATCCTGACGCGACATCTGAAATAAGGAATGACTATGCGCAACAGAGCCTCTCTGCTCGCCGCCGTGGTAACCACGCTGGCCGTTTCACACGTCTCCGCTGCCGATCTGCCGGGCAAAGGTATTACGGTACAACCCATACAGAGCACTATCGCTGAAGAGACTTTTCAGACCCTGATTGTCAGCCGCGCGCTGGAAAAACTCGGCTATCAGGTCAGCAAGCCGAGTGAAGTGGATTACAACGTTGGCTACACCTCTATCGCCGCTGGCGACGCCACCTTTACCGCAGTGAACTGGCAGCCGCTGCATGACGACATGTACAAAGCCGCCGGTGGCGATCAGAAGCTCTATCGTCAGGGAACCTATGTTACCGGTGCCGCCCAGGGTTATCTGATTGATAAGAAGACCGCCGAGAAATATCACATCACCAATATCGAACAGCTGAAAGATCCTAAGATCGCCAGCCTGTTTGACGCCAACGGCGATGGCAAAGCGGATATGACCGGCTGTACGCCAGGCTGGGGCTGTGAAGCGGTGATTAATCATCAGAACAGCGCCTTCGGTCTCAGTGATACCGTGACCGCCAATATGGGTAACTATTCGGCGATGGTGGCGGATACGCTGGCACGCTACAAACAGGGTAAACCGATCCTTTATTACACCTGGACGCCCTACTGGCTGAGCGATGTGCTGAAGCCGGGCCGCGATGTGGTCTGGCTGCAGGTGCCGTTCTCTTCGCTGCCTGGCGAACAGAAGGATGTGGATACTAAGCTGCCAAACGGTGCGAACTACGGTTTCCCGGTTAACACCATGCACATCGTCGCCAACAAAGCCTGGGCGGCGAAAAACCCGGCTGCTGCCCGTCTGTTTGCGGTCATGAAGTTGCCCATTACCGATATCAATGCTGAAAACTCAGCAATGCATGCCGGACAAAACTCAGAAGAGGCGATTAACCGTCATGTGGATGGCTGGATTAAGGCGCATCAGGCTGAGTTCGATAAATGGATCAGCGAGGCGCAGGCCGCCGCGCAATAACATGAAAACATTTCCGCCCCAGGGCGGTTGATAAAAGAGCTGGCTCAGTGGGCATACGCTTTTAGTCGGGCAGTTATCTGAGGGCAGAAATTTTTCTGCCCTTTTTTTTATGCCTGCTTTCCCGACTGGTATGGCCTGTTAATAAACATGCGTGTGAAATAGTTTTTTGAGTTACTATTAACCTCAAATGATTATTAGCGACCGATGCTGTTTATGAATGCGACTCGCCAGGGTCTGACGCCTGCTTTAGTAATGCTGATGTCAGTAGCAACCGGCCTCTGCGTAGCCAGTAATTACTACGTTCAGCCACTACTGAATACCATCGCCCAACAGTTTGATCTCTCTGTCAGCCTCGCCGGATTTATTGTCACCACGGCGCAGCCGGGCTACGCCTGCGGCCTGCTGCTGCTGGTGCCGCTTGGCGATCGGTTTGAACGACGCAGCCTGATTGTTACGATGATCCTGCTTGCTGCTGCCGGCATGGTGATTATCGCCCTTTCGCACTCCTTTCTCTTTTTACTGCTGGGCACGGTGATGACCGGCCTGTTCTCGGTCGCCGCACAAATCCTGGTGCCACTGGCCGCCACGCTGGCAGAGCCGGAGCGGCGCGGCAAAATAGTGGGGACGGTAATGAGCGGTTTGCTGCTGGGGATTCTGCTGGCGCGCACCGTGGCAGGCGGCCTGGCGCAGCTTGGCGGCTGGCGTACCGTTTACTGGACTGCCAGCCTGCTGATGGTGGTGATGGCCCTGGCGCTGTGGCGATCGCTGCCGCGCGTGAAACAGTCCGTGCCCATGAGCTATCCGCAACTGCTGGCCTCCATCTTTCGCCTGTATGCCGGTAATCGGGTGCTCCGCACCCGCGCCTGGACCGGCTGCCTCTCCTTTGCCAATTTCAGCCTGCTGTGGACCTCAATGGCCTTTCTGCTCGCCGGGGCGCCTTATCATTTCTCAGAGGGCGAGATTGGCTTGCTGGGGCTGGTCGGTGCCGCGGGTGCGCTGGCCGCACGTCAGGCGGGCGCGCTGGCTGACAAGGGTAAAGCGAAGCTGACCACCCAACTGGGCCTGCTGCTTATGCTGCTGTCGTGGGCTGCCATTGCGTGGGGCGCGGAGCAGCTTGCGCCGCTGATCGTCGGCATCCTGCTGCTGGATCTGGCGGTACAGGCCGTCCATATCACCAATCAAAGCGTGATCTACGCGCAGATGCCGGAGGCGCGGAACCGTCTTAATGCCGGTTACATGACCAGCTACTTTATGGGTGGCGCGGCCGGCTCACTGCTCTCCGCGACCGCTTACCATCTTTGGGGCTGGTATGGCGTCTGTGGCGCTGGCGCGCTGCTGACTGTGGTTAATCTGCTGATTTGGGCAGCCGGATCGCGCTTTGAGCCGGAAAAAATCAACTGAAGCCTGGCCGGACAGCGCATTGCGTCTGGTCACAAATGGTTAGGTTTGTTATGGTTAGTAGCAAACCTATTCACTTCAGTTATTTTTCCCCGCGATATTATTAAATTTGCCCCCTTTTTTGATCACGTTCCGGCACAGCGGCTGCCGCCGGACGTACGGGTTTTTGACCCAGGGCCAGGGAATGGCCTGGAATACCTTTGATGGTGAATAGTGATTCTGTCAGCGATCACCTGCCAAAAAGTGACTACGCTTATCCTGTCACCATAGTTATTATACAAGTTGCAATTAGTGAGGTTTTTTTTAATGGAAAGTTCGTTTACTCCCATTGAGCAGATGCTAAACATCCGTGCCAATCGCCATAAGGATTTTCCGTTGCAGGAAATTATTCTGACGCGTCTCTGTATGCATATGCAGGGTAAACTGCTGGACAACCGTAATAAGATGCTGAAAGCACAGGGTATTAATGAAACCCTGTTCATGGCGTTGATTACGCTGGATGCACAGGAAAACCATAGTATTCAGCCCTCTGAGCTCAGCTCTGCCCTTGGTTCTTCGCGCACCAATGCCACGCGCATTGCTGATGAACTGGAAAAGCGCGGCTGGATTGAGCGTCGCGAAAGCGATCACGACCGTCGCTGCCTGCACCTGCATCTGACCGATAAAGGGATGGAGTTCCTGCGTCAGCTGCTGCCACCTCAGCATCAGAGCCTGCAGTACCTCTGGTCTTCGCTCTCCGTCGATGAGAAGTCACAGCTGGAAGGCATCACCCGTAAGCTACTTAATCGTCTTGATAAAATGGATGAAGATCAGCTGATCGCCTCGCTTTCCCGCTAATAGCAATAAGTGCGACACAATCACCTGTCGGAATCGTTATTTTAATTTCCTTTTTTTATCTGGCCAGCGCTCAGTCGCTGGCTTTTTCGACTCGGGCGCTGGCGAAAAGGGATTTCTGCCGCCCGACTAAATGGAAAACGTGGAGAAAGACATGAGTGCAACGGCAGAAGCACAAAGCCCGCAACCGTCAGCCAACAAAAAGAAGAAGCGCAAAAGTGTGCTCATCGTGCTGGCGTTGATCTTTGTGCTGATTGGTATTGCCTGGGGAGTTTACTGGTTCCTGGTCCTGCGCCATTTTCAGGAAACGGATGACGCCTACGTTGCGGGTAACCAGGTGCAGGTGATGGCACAGGTCTCCGGTAGCGTGAATAAAGTCTGGTTTGAAGATACCGATTTCGTCAAAAAAGGCGATGTGCTGGTTTCACTGGATAAGACGGATGCGGAGCAGGCGTTTGAAAAAGCGCAGACGGCACTCGCCACCAGCGTGCGTGAGACGCATCAGCTGATGATTAATGGCAAACAGTATCAGGCCAGCATTACCTTGCAACAGACCGCTCTGGCGCAGGCACAGGCCGACCTGAAACGCCGTGAGCCGTTAGGCGCGGCTAATCTGATTGGCCGTGAAGAGTTGCAGCACGCCCGCGATGCCGTCGCGACGGCCAAAGCACAACTGGACGTGGCGATTCAGCAATACAATGCGAATCAGGCGATGATCCTCAACACCTCACTGGAAAATCAGCCTGCCGTGCAACAGAGCGCGGCTGAGCTGCGTGACGCCTGGCTGGCGCTGCAGCGCACCGAAATCCGTAGCCCGATGGATGGTTTTGTCTCCCGTCGCAGCGTGCAGGTCGGTTCGCAAATCTCCACCAGCACCCCGCTGCTCGCCGTCGTGCCTGCAACGAATCTGTGGGTCGATGCCAACTTTAAAGAGACTCAGCTGGCTGGCGTTCGTATTGGTCAGCCTGTCACCGTAGTTGCCGACATCTACGGTGACGAAGTGGTTTATCAGGGCAAAGTTGCAGGACTGGATATGGGCACCGGCAGCGCCTTCTCACTGTTGCCGGCACAGAATGCCACCGGTAACTGGATCAAAGTGGTTCAGCGCCTGCCGGTTCGTATCGAACTGAATCAGGAAGATATCGCCAGACATCCGCTGCGTATTGGTCTCTCAACGCTGGTTAAAATAGATACCACCAGCAAAGAGGGCAGCGCGCTGGCCACCAGCGCCCGTCAGCAAGCCGCTTACAGCAGCAACGCACTGGCGATTGACCTTGCGCCGGTCAATCAGCTGATCACCGATATCGTCCGCGCCAACGCCGGATGATGACGCGGAGGCTGTAATGGCACAAAAACCGCTTGAAGGAATGCCGCTGGTCCTGATGACCATTGCGCTGTCGCTGGCGACGTTCATGCAGGTTCTGGACTCGACCATCGCCAACGTGGCTATCCCCACGATTGCCGGTAATCTGGGAGCGTCGAACTCCCAGGGAACCTGGGTGATCACCTCGTTTGGTGTGGCCAATGCGATCTCGATCCCGCTGACCGGCTGGCTGGCAAAACGCATAGGTGAAGTGAAGCTCTTTACCTGGTCGACCATTCTGTTTGCTATCGCCTCCTGGGCGTGCGGCATGTCAGACAGCCTGGAGATGCTGATCTTCTTCCGCGTCATTCAGGGGATCGTCGCGGGTCCCTTGATCCCGCTGTCGCAAAGTCTGCTGCTCAACAACTATCCGCCCGCCAAGCGCAGTGTTGCGCTGTCGCTGTGGGCGATGACGGTGATCGTCGCACCGATCTGTGGTCCGATACTGGGCGGCTGGATCAGCGATAACTATCACTGGGGCTGGATCTTCTTTATCAACGTGCCCATTGGTGTGGCGGTGGTGATACTGACGCTGCAAACCCTGCGTGGCCGGGAAACCAAAACCGAAATCCGGCGGATCGATATGGTCGGGCTGGTGCTGCTGGTGGTGGGGATCGGCTGTTTGCAGGTGATGCTGGATCGCGGAAAGGAGCTCGACTGGTTTAACTCGTCCGAGATTATCGTGCTCGGGGTAGTGGCCGTGATTGCGCTGTCAGTCCTGCTGGTGTGGGAGCTGACTGACGATCACCCGATCATAGATCTGTCGCTGTTTAAGTCGCGCAACTTCACCATTGGCTGCCTGTCGATCAGTCTGGCTTATATGCTCTACTTCGGCTCGATTGTTCTGTTGCCGCAGCTGCTGCAGGAGGTCTACGGCTACACCGCAACCTGGGCCGGTCTGGCGTCTGCGCCGGTGGGCATTTTGCCGGTGATCCTGTCGCCGATCATCGGACGCTTTGCCCATAAGCTCGACATGCGACGGCTGGTCACGTTCAGCTTCATTATGTATGCCGTCTGCTTCTACTGGCGCGCGTATACGTTTGAACCGGGAATGGACTTTGGTGCCTCAGCCTGGCCGCAGTTTATTCAGGGCTTTGCCGTGGCCTGCTTCTTTATGCCGCTGACCACCATTACGCTGTCGGGATTGCCGCCGGAGCGCATGGCCGCAGCCTCCAGCCTGTCGAACTTTATGCGTACCTTTGCAGGCTCGGTGGGAACGTCGATTACCACCACTATGTGGAGTAACCGCGAGTCGATGCATCATAGCTACCTGACGGAGTCGATTACCCCTTACAACGTCAATTCGCAGCAGATGTATAGCCAGCTGGAGAGCATGGGGATGACGCAGCAGCAGGCGTCGGCCTGGATCGCGCAGCAGATTACTAACCAGGGACTGATTATTTCAGCGAATGAAATTTTCTGGGCGTCGGCGGGGGGTCTTTTTTGATTCTGCTGGTGCTGATCTGGTTTGCCCGTCCGCCGTTTAGCGCAGGCGGCGGTGGCGGTGGCGCGCACTGATGTGACACAGCAAAACGGGCCTTTCGGCCCGTTTTTTTATGCGTTCTGACGCCACCATTCGGCGAGCAGTACGCCGGTTGCGACCGAGACGTTAAGGCTTTCTACGTTGCCGGTGCCGCCAATCGACAGGCTCATGTCACCCTGTTTGAACGCGGTATCAGAAAGACCTTCACGCTCCTGCCCTAACACCAGCACCATTTTCTCCGGCAGCGGAGCCTGCGCCAGCGGCGTGCCCTGATGGCTGGAGGTGGTGACGATGGTGTAACCCGCTTTACGGAACGCTTCCAGACCTTCACTGAAGGTTGCGCCGCTTATAGCCTGCACATGCTCAGCACCGCCTTCTGCGGTACGTACCGCTGCGCCGGACTCCAGCAGTGAGGCGTCGTTCACCAGCAAACCTTTTACGCCAAAGTGCGCGCAGCTGCGCATAATCGCGCCGAGGTTATGCGGGTTGCTGACATCTTCCAGTGCCAGCACGCAATCTTTGGTATTCGCCTGGCTCAGCCATTCAGAAACCGCCATACCCATGCGCTTTTTGATCAGGAAGCAGACGCCACCATGATGCTCAGTGCCTGACGCTTTGGTAATCTCTGCATCTTCCACGACGTGATAGGCTTTGCGGTTAGCCGCCAGCCAGCGCAGCGCTTCGCGGAAACGCGGAGTCACTTCCTGCACGAACCAGGCGCGAACAATCGCTTCAGGACGGCTCTGGAACAGCGCCTGACAGGCGTTCTCACCATAGACGCGCGTCTCTTCGTTGCGCTGACGACGGATCTGCTCGGGATCGACGAAGCTCTTGCCGCTGATGCCGCCGTGATCCGGCTTATCGCTTTCGGTTGCCGGACGATCTGCTGATGGCGCGCGTGACACAGTGCGCCATGGGGAATCGCTGCTGCCATAGGCGCCGCGATTATCATCGCCACGATCGTTGCGGCGGCCTGCGCCATCGTCTGAACGGCGTGGAGCGCCACGTCCGCCTTCATCACGACGCGGTGAACTGCTGCGACCGGTGTCGTCGCTGCGACGGCCAGCGGAGCGACCACCTTCCTGACTGCGTTCAGTACGGGGGGCCAGACGAACGACGATTATCATCCGAACGGGCAGCAGCGTGACCACCTTTGCCTGTACGAGGATTAGGCGCGCGCGCGCTTTTATCGTCCTCGCCACGCACGTACATCACCTTAACCTTACCGCTCTTGCCTTTAAATTCGTCGTTCATGTCTTCCTCCTGCATTGAGAGCGCGCAGATTACCTGATGTGCTGGCGCTTAGCTATCAACTATTGAACCTATAGAGCAATCCAGATTGAGAGGGAATCCGTCCCCTTTCATAGTGAACAATATTTATCAGACTGACACTTTTCAACATCAGAGGTTCCTATGAATACGGTATGCGCTTCCTGTCAGGCAACCAATCGCGTTCCTGAAGAACGCCTTGCCGACGTGGCGAAATGTGGTCGCTGTGGAAATGCGTTATTTGATGGCGAAGTGGTGAATGCCACCAGCGCTAACTTTGACAAATATCTGCAGGACGATCTGCCGGTGGTGATCGATTTCTGGGCGCCCTGGTGTGGTCCCTGTGTCAATTTTGCGCCGGTGTTTAAAGATGTCGCCAGTGAACGCAGCGGTAAAGTCCGCTTTATTAAAGTGAACACCGAAGCGGAACCGGCCCTGAGCGCCCGTTTCAACATTCGCAGTATCCCGACCATCATGCTGTTTAAGAACGGCGAGCGGGTCGACATGCTGAATGGCGCGATGCCCAAAGCGCCTTTCAATGAATGGCTGGATGAGTCACTTTAATCTTCAGAGGCCAGCCTGGCTGGCCTTTTCCTTTTCGCCTGCGCTTCGATTACACTGACGTTTTTCCTGCCCTGAATACTCATGTCTGATAATGCTGTTTTGCGCTTGCGCACCCAACGCCTGGCCCGATCCACCCGTCCTTTCCTCGCGCGCGGGAATCGGGTCATCCGCTGTCAGGGCTGCCTGCTGCCAGAAGTCAACTGTCTCTGCAGTCAGATCGTGCCGCAGTCCGCCCGTAGCCGCTTCTGCCTGGTGATGTTCGATACCGAGCCGATGAAGCCGAGCAACACCGGCCGGCTGATTGCCGATATTCTGCCGGATACCCAGGCTTTTGGCTGGTCACGCACCGAGCCGGATCCGCTGCTGCTGGCGGCGGTGCGCAATCCCGATTATCAGCCGCTGGTGGTTTTCCCGGCCGCTTATGCCGACCCCGGTCGCGAAGTGCTGACAACGCCGCCCGTCAGTGGCAAGCCGCCGCTGTTTATTATGCTGGACGGCACCTGGACCGAAGCCCGCAAAATGTTCCGTAAAAGCCCCTGGCTCGACGCCCTGCCGGTGATGTCGCTGGATGTCAGCACCCCGTCGCGCTATACGCTGCGTGAAGCCCACGGCGCAGGTCAGCACTGTACTGCTGAAGTGGCCGCGGCGCTGCTGGCGCAGGCGGGCGATCGGCTGGCAGCTGAGGCGTTATCTCACCATTTTGATCAGTTCCGCGCGGCCTACCTGGCAGGGAAACCGCACCACGCCGGACAGGTTTAATCGCCCGGTCACCTCCTGGCGGGAGCGTCCCTGCGGTGACAGAGATTAAAATCGGGATGCGCAGCCTGCGATCTGCCCGGAAGCACTGCCAGCAAAAAGCGTTTACAATCACGCAAATCCCGAACTCTGGAGAGCGAGATGAGCCAACGCGGACTGGAAGCGCTGTTACGACCTAAATCAATTGCGGTGATTGGTGCCTCGGTCACGCCAGGGCGCGCCGGATATTTTATGATGCGTAACCTGCTGGCGGGCGGTTTTAGCGGCCCGGTGTTGCCGGTGACGCCGAAATATAAAGCGGTCAGCGGCGTACTGGCCTGGCCCACCATCGACAGCTTACCTTTCGCGCCAGACCTGGCAGTGATCTGCACCCACTCAAAACGTAACCTCGAACTGCTGCAACAGCTCGGGGAGAAAGGTTGCAAAGCCTGCATTATTCTCTCTGCGCCCGCCAGCCAGTCTGCCGAACTCAAAGCCTGTGCCAGCCAGTGGCAGATACGTCTGCTGGGCCCGAACAGTCTTGGCCTGCTGGCCCCCTGGCAGGGATTGAATGCCAGCTTCTCGCCAGTGCCGATAGAGAAAGGCCGTATCGCATTTATCTCCCAGTCCGCCGCCGTATCCAATACCATTCTCGACTGGGCGCAGCAGCGTAATCTCGGTTTCTCCTGGTTTATCGCGCTGGGTGACAGTCTGGATACCGATGTCGATGATCTGCTCGACTTCCTGGCTCGCGACGGTAAAACCAGCGCTATCCTGCTCTATCTTGAGCACCTCAGCGATGCGCGTCGTTTTGTTTCTGCCTCACGCAGCGCCTCCCGTAATAAACCGATTCTGGTGATCAAGAGTGGTCGCAGCCGGGAAGCACAGGCGCTGCTGGGCACCCACAGCGGTCTGGACGCCGCCTGGGATGCAGCCATTCAGCGTGCCGGGTTACTGCGGGTGCAGGATACCCATGAGCTCTTCTCCGCCGTTGAGTCGCTGAGTCATATGCGGCCGCTGCGTGGCGACAGGCTGATGATCATCAGTAATGGTGCCGCCCCCGCCGCGCTGGCGCTGGATGAGCTCTATGCCCGCAACGGGAAACTGGCGCAGCTCAGCGAGCAGACGATTCAGCAGCTCGAGGCGCTGTTGCCCGCTGGCGCAGGCCGCGGCAACCCGCTGGATTTAAAAGATGACGCCACAGCAGAACGTTATGCCGCCTGCACAGAGATCCTGCTCGACAGCCATGAACTTGATGCATTGATGATTATTCATGCGCCAAGCGCGGTCGCGCCCGCGACTGAAACGGCCGGACATCTGATCGACACCATCGCCCGTCACCCGCGCGGTAAGCTGGTGACGCTGCTGACCAACTGGAGCGGCGAGTTCTCTTCACAAGCCGCGCGCCGAGCCTTTACGCAGGCGGGGATACCGACCTGGCGCACGCCAGAGGGAACGGTGACCGCTTTTATGCATCAGGTTGAGTACCGCCGTAACCAGAAGCAGCTGCGCGAAACCCCTGCCCTGCCCGCCACCCTGAACCTGGACAGTGCCCATGCACACCAGCTGCTGTCACAGGCGCTGGAGCGCGGTGTTACCGCGCTGGATACCCATGAAGTGCAGCCGGTACTGCAGGCTTACGGCCTGGCCACGCTGCCGACCTGGATCGCCAGCGACAGTAAGGCGGCAGTGGCGATTGCCGATCAGATTGGCTATCCGGTGGCGCTGAAACTGCGTTCACCCGATATCGCGCATAAATCGGAGGTGCAGGGCGTGATGCTCTACCTGCGTAATGCCAGCGAAGTGGAGCATGCCGCTGAGGCCATTTTTGATCGGGTAAAACAGACGTTGCCGCAGGCACGTATCGAAGGGCTGCTGGTTCAGAGCATGGCGAGTCGTGCAGGCGCACAGGAGCTGCGGGTCGTGGTCGAACAGGATGCCCTGTTTGGCCCGATCATTATGCTGGGGGAAGGCGGCGTTGAATGGCAGGCCGATAAACAGGCTGCCGTTGCCCTTCCCCCGCTGAATATGACGCTGGCACGCTATCTGGTGATTCAGGCGATCAAGAGCGGAAAAATCCGCAGCCGCAGCGCGCTGAATCCGCTGGATATCCCCGGTTTAAGCCAGCTGCTGGTGCAGGTCTCTAACCTGGTGGTGGATTGCCCGGAGATCCAGCGACTGGATATTCATCCGCTGCTGGCGGCGGGCAATGATTTTACCCTGCTGGATGTCACCCTGACGCTGGCTCCGTTCCACGGCGATAACGAAGCGCGGCTGGCAATACGTCCTTATCCTCAGCATCTGGAAGAGCAGGTAGAGTTAAAGGATGGGCAATTCTGCCTGTTCCGGCCCATTCTGCCAGAGGATGAGCCCCTGCTGCGCGATTTCATCAGTCAGGTCACCAAAGAGGATCTCTACTACCGCTACTTCAGTGAAATCAGTGAGTTTACTCATGATGATCTCGCCAACATGACCCAGATCGATTATGACCGCGAGATGGCGATTGTGGCGGTACGTCAGCATCATGGACGATCCGAGATCATCGGCGTCACCCGCGCTATCTCTGATGCAGATAACATTGATGCGGAGTTTTCGGTGCTGGTCCGTTCCGACCTGAAAGGCTTAGGCATGGGCCGTCGTCTGCTGGAAAAAATGATCCGCTATACCCGGCATCACGGCTTGCAACAATTGAACGGTATCACCATGCCCCATAACCGCGGCATGATTACGCTGGCACGAAAGCTAAACTTTCATGTTGATATTCAACTGGATGACGGTATTGTCAGCCTGAAATTGTCTTTACAGAATGAGATCAACTAACCTTGTAGAGAAAGGTAAAAAACGTTCGAATCGGCGAAGTTGATGTTATTATTTGTGGTTATAACCCTGATTTGATGGCAAAAGGCCATGCAATGAACAGAGAAGAAGTGCACTGTGATGTTGTCTAAATTTAAACGTAACAAACACCAACAACACCTCGCACAGCTGCCGAAACTGTCACAATCCGTTGCGGATGTGTCGACACTTTACTCGCCTGCCGAATTTCGCCAGACGTTGCTGGAGAAGATTGCGGCAGCGCAGACTCGCATCTGTATTGTTGCGCTCTATCTGGAAAATGATGACGCCGGACGTGCCGTCATGGATGCGCTTTATAGTGCGAAGCAGGCGCGGCCGGAGCTGGATATCTCGATTCTGGTTGACTGGCACCGTGCGCAGCGTGGGCGAATTGGCGCAGCGCGAGGCGTAACCAATGCCGACTGGTATTGCGAAATGGCGACACGTTATCCGGATATTGCCATCCCGGTTTATGGTATCCCGGTCAATACCCGTGAAGCGCTGGGCGTGCTCCACCTTAAAGGGTTCATTATTGATGATATGCTGCTCTACAGCGGCGCCAGCATCAATGATGTCTACCTGCATCAGCATGATAAGTATCGCTATGACCGTTATCAGGTTATCCGTAATTCCCAGCTGACAGATACGATGTATGACTGGATCACGCTCAATCTGAAGTCAGCAGAGGCGGTAAACCGACTCGATTTTGCTGAGCGCCCCTCAAGTCCTGAAATTAAAAATGAGACACGCCAGTTCCGTCAGGACCTGCGCGGTTTCAATTATCAGTTTGAAGGGAATGCCGGCAACGATGAACTGACGGTCACGCCGCTGGTCGGTCTGGGTAAGCATAGCCTGCTCAATAAAACCATTTTCCACCTGATGCCCTGTGCGGAACAGAAGCTGATCATCTGTACCCCCTACTTCAACATGCCCGCCTTGCTGGTACGTAATATCATTCATCTTCTGCGTCAGGGAAAACAGGTTGAGATCATCGTCGGCGATAAAACAGCCAATGACTTCTATATTGCGCCCGATCAGCCGTTCAAAATCATAGGCGCGCTGCCTTACCTGTATGAAATCAATCTGCGTCGCTTTATGAGCCGTTTGCACTACTACGTTACGACCGATCAGCTGGTCGTGAGACTGTGGAAGGATGGCGAGAACAGTTATCACCTTAAAGGAATGTGGGTTGATGACGAATGGCAGCTGATTACCGGTAATAACCTCAATCCACGTGCCTGGCGGCTCGATCTGGAAAATGCGGTGCTGATCCACGATCCTCATCAGGAGTTAGCGGCTCAGCGTGAGAAGGAACTGACGTTAATCCGGCAGAACACGACGGTAGTGACGCATTTCCGTGAGCTTGAGAGTATTGCTGATTACCCGGCCAAGGTGCGCAAGCTGATTCGCCGTCTGCGCCGGATACGTATCGATCGCCTGATCAGCCGGATTCTTTAATCGCTGCGGCCAATAAGGCATCTGCTATGCGAAGTGTGCTGCTTGCTGTGCTGTTGTGTAGCGGATGCGCCCATATAGCGGAAGATCAGTGAACCGGACGGGATAAAGCGGAGCATTTTGTCGCCTCTGCAGTCCTGGCCGCTGCCGGTAGTGAATATGGGAAGGCAGCGTCAGCACCATTCTGACCGGCAAAGCCAGACTGTTTTCATTAACGCCTGGGGCGGGAAAAGAGTGGTATGACAGCCGCCCGAATGGCAGCGGCTGGAGCTGGAAAGATTTCGCCTGGGATGCCGCCGGTGCTGCCAGCGGCATTGCCCTGTGGAATCTGAGTCAGTAGCTTTCTCTGTTAAAGCTTAATCCCCTTACCGCGCTTGTGCAGCAACAGCGACACCAGAAATGCCACCGCGCCCATCGCTGAAACATACCAGAAGAAAGTCGTCTCAATCCCCTGCTGCTTCATCAGCAACGCAACATACTCTGCCGACCCACCGAAGATCGCATTCGCTACTGCGTAAGATAGTCCTACACCCAGTGCGCGCACCTGTGGCGGAAACATTTCTGCTTTAAGAATGCCACTGATGGCGGTGTAGAAGCTGGTAATCAGCAGCGCCAGCATGATCAACAGGAAAGCCACACCAGGGCTCTGCACGTTTTGCAACAGCGTCAGAATGGGGACCGTACAGATGGCCGCGCCCGCGCCAAAAATCATCATTGAGGTGCGACGACCGATTTTATCTGACAAAGCACCGATAATCGGCTGAATCAGCATAAAGACCAGCAGCGCACCGGTCATCAGGCCGCTGGCGGTTTTAGGATCCATACCTGACGTATTAACCAGATACTTCTGCATGTAGGTGGTGAAGGTGTAAAAACTCAGGGAGCCGCCTGCGGTGAAACCCAGCACCATCAGGAAGGGACGAGTATGATTACGCAGTAACCCGATTACGCTACCCGCATCGCGATGTTCGCGGCTCGTCTTATCTGAGGTTTCTTCCAGTGAGCGTCGTAACCATAATGCGACAACGGCAAGCAATGCGCCGAGGAAGAACGGAATACGCCAGCCCCAGCTTCGCAGCTCTGCATCCGTCAGCAGAAATTGCAGGACCACGACGGTGAGTACCGCCGCTAACTGACCACCTATCAGCGTGACATACTGGAATGAGGCGTAGAATCCTTTGCGTCCTTCCAGAGCCACTTCGCTCATGTAGGTTGCGCTGGTCCCATATTCTCCGCCCACCGATAATCCCTGAAACATACGCGCCAGCAGCAAAATGACGGGCGCAGCCACGCCGATCGTTGCGTAACCGGGTAAGCAGGCGATCACCAGCGAACCAAAACACATCATGCAGACTGAAACCAGCATCGAATTTTTTCGGCCATGTTTGTCGCCGATATAGCCAAACAGCCAGCCGCCAATCGGACGCATTAAAAATCCTGCCGCAAAAACGCCCGCCGTCTGTAACAACTGAGTGGTGGTATCGCCCTGCGGAAAGAAAATGTGGGCAAAATAGAGTGAGAAGAAGGAGTAAACGTAGAAGTCGAACCACTCAACCAGGTTACCTGATGACGCGCCGACGATAGCCCAGATACGTTTCTTTGTATCATCCGTCTGAGTTTTATTATTTGTGGGTGCCATGCCTTACCTCTGTTCCTTGCTGATCAACAGCGTTTAAAGGAGTGAGTAAAGCATTTAAGTCTACTGAAGGTAAAGGCGGCGTAATCCGAGATTATTATTGTGAGCCATGTCGCTAATTATCGAAAAATCAGCGGGTTGCTGGTCATTCAGAAGTCAAGAATGGGGAGTTAAGGGTGACATACCGCGTGCCTGCAGATCATATTTTCAGCTTAACGTGGCAAAGTGCAGACGTAAAAAAAGCCCCGCACTTTCGTGCGGGGCTTCTTCACTTATTTAATGCCTGGCAGTTCCCTACTCTCGCATGGGGAGACCCCACACTACCATCGGCGCTACGGCGTTTCACTTCTGAGTTCGGCATGGGGTCAGGTGGGACCACCGCGCTAAAGCCGCCAGGCAAATTCTTTGTGCTCTGTCCTGTGTCTTTTGTGCTGATGCTGCGTTGGCCGCCCTCGCGCTACTCCGTCACATACTTCAGTATGCTCCTTCGTATCGGTCGGTTGCCGCCTTGCCTCAGCGCAAAATCCTTCGGACTTCAGTCCGCAGGACACAACTGTATCCGGTTAACAAGCTGAAAATCGTGTCTCTCAAAAACGCCTCTGGCGTTGTAAGGTTAAGCCTCACGGGTCATTAGTACCGGTTAGCTCAACGCATCGCTGCGCTTACACACCCGGCCTATCAACGTCGTAGTCTTCAACGTCCCTTCAGGACTCTCAAGGAGTCAGGGAGAACTCATCTCGGGGCAAGTTTCGTGCTTAGATGCTTTCAGCACTTATCTTTTCCGCACTTAGCTACCGGGCAATGCCATTGGCATGACAACCCGAACACCAGTGGTGCGTTCACTCCGGTCCTCTCGTACTAGGAGCAACCCCCCCTCAATTCTCCAGCGCCCACGGCAGATAGGGACCGAACTGTCTCACGACGTTCTAAACCCAGCTCGCGTACCACTTTAAACGGCGAACAGCCGTACCCTTGGGACCTACTTCAGCCCCAGGATGTGATGAGCCGACATCGAGGTGCCAAACACCGCCGTCGATATGAACTCTTGGGCGGTATCAGCCTGTTATCCCCGGAGTACCTTTTATCCGTTGAGCGATGGCCCTTCCATTCAGAACCACCGGATCACTATGACCTGCTTTCGCACCTGCTCGAGCCGTCACTCTCGCAGTCAAGCCAGCTTATGCCATTGCACTAACCTCACGATGTCCGACCGTGATTAGCTGACCTTCGTGCTCCTCCGTTACTCTTTAGGAGGAGACCGCCCCAGTCAAACTACCCACCAGACACTGTCCGCAGCCCGGATTACGGGCCTACGTTAGAACATCAAACATTAAAGGGTGGTATTTCAAGGTTGGCTCCACGCAGACTGGCGTCCGCGCTTCAAAGCCTCCCACCTATCCTACACATCAAGGCTCAATGTTCAGTGTCAAGCTGTAGTAAAGGTTCACGGGGTCTTTCCGTCTTGCCGCGGGTACACTGCATCTTCACAGCGAGTTCAATTTCACTGAGTCTCGGGTGGAGACAGCCTGGCCATCATTACGCCATTCGTGCAGGTCGGAACTTACCCGACAAGGAATTTCGCTACCTTAGGACCGTTATAGTTACGGCCGCCGTTTACCGGGGCTTCGATCAAGAGCTTCTCCTTGCGGATAACCCCATCAATTAACCTTCCGGCACCGGGCAGGCGTCACACCGTATACGTCCACTTTCGTGTTTGCACAGTGCTGTGTTTTTAATAAACAGTTGCAGCCAGCTGGTATCTTCGACTGGCTTCGGCTCGGGGAGCAAGTCCCTCCACCTACGCGCCAGCGTGCCTTCTCCCGAAGTTACGGCACCATTTTGCCTAGTTCCTTCACCCGAGTTCTCTCAAGCGCCTTGGTATTCTCTACCTGACCACCTGTGTCGGTTTGGGGTACGATTCTGTGTTACCTGATGCTTAGAGGCTTTTCCTGGAAGCTGGGCATTTATCACTTCAGCACCGTAGTGCCTCGTCGTCACGCCTCAGCGTTAACAAGCGTCCGGATTTACCTGGACACTCCGCCTACACGCTTAAACCGGGACAACCGTCGCCCGGCTGATATAGCCTTCTCCGTCCCCCCTTCGCAGTAACACCGAGTACAGGAATATTAACCTGTTTCCCATCGACTACGCCTTTCGGCCTCGCCTTAGGGGTCGACTCACCCTGCTCCGATTAACGTTGAACAGGAACCCTTGGTCTTCCGGCGAGCGGGCTTTTCACCCGCTTTATCGTTACTTATGTCAGCATTCGCACTTCTGATACCTCCAGCATGCCTCACAGCACACCTTCGACGGCTTACAGAACGCTCCCCTACCCAACAACACATAGTGTCGCTGCCGCAGCTTCGGTGCATGGTTTAGCCCCGTTACATCTTCCGCGCAGGCCGACTCGACCAGTGAGCTATTACGCTTTCTTTAAATGATGGCTGCTTCTAAGCCAACATCCTGGCTGTCTGTGCCTTCCCACATCGTTTCCCACTTAACCATGACTTTGGGACCTTAGCTGGCGGTCTGGGTTGTTTCCCTCTTCACGACGGACGTTAGCACCCGCCGTGTGTCTCCCGTGATAACATTCTTCGGTATTCGCAGTTTGCATCGGGTTGGTAAGCCGGGATGGCCCCCCTAGCCGAAACAGTGCTCTACCCCCCGAAGATGAGTTCACGAGGCGCTACCTAAATAGCTTTCGGGGAGAACCAGCTATCTCCCGGTTTGATTGGCCTTTCACCCCCAGCCACAGGTCATCCGCTAATTTTTCAACATTAGTCGGTTCGGTCCTCCAGTTAGTGTTACCCAACCTTCAACCTGCCCATGGCTAGATCACCGGGTTTCGGGTCTATACCCTGCAACTTAACGCCCAGTTAAGACTCGGTTTCCCTGCGGCTCCCCTATACGGTTAACCTTGCTACAGAATATAAGTCGCTGACCCATTATACAAAAGGTACGCAGTCACCCCCCATAAAGAAGGCTCCCACTGCTTGTACGTACACGGTTTCAGGTTCTGTTTCACTCCCCTCGCCGGGGTTCTTTTCGCCTTTCCCTCACGGTACTGGTTCACTATCGGTCAGTCAGGAGTATTTAGCCTTGGAGGATGGTCCCCCCCATATTCAGACAGGATACCACGTGTCCCGCCTTACTCATCGAGCTCACAGCATGTGTGCTTTTGTGTACGGGAGTATCACCCTGTACCCTGCGACTTTCCAGACGCTTCCACTAACACACAAACTGATTCAGGCTCTGGGCTGCTCCCCGTTCGCTCGCCGCTACTGGGGGGAATCTCGGTTGATTTCTTTTCCTCGGGGTACTTAGATGTTTCAGTTCCCCCGGTTCGCCTTGCAGCACTATGTATTCATGCTGCAATGATGCACAGAGTGCACCGGGTTTCCCCATTCGGACATCGACGGCTGTAGCGGTTCATATCACCTTACCGTCGCTTTACGCAGATTAGCACGTCCTTCATCGCCTCTGACTGCCTGGGCATCCACCGTGTACGCTTAGTCGCTTAACCTCACAACCCACAGGCGTTTTTCAACGCTGCGTGTTGCAAGCATTTGAGAGACTCGAACGCATCGCTTTGCCATCCCTTATTACGGAGGAATGACGCGCTGCGTCGTTTCAATTTTCAGCTTGTTCCGGATTGTTAAAGAGCATAATACGTCGCAGCACACCGTCGCCGGTATGCTCTGAGGTATTTCAGAAAAAAACAGATAAACGGTATGGTGGAGCTAAGCGGGATCGAACCGCTGACCTCCTGCGTGCAAGGCAGGCGCTCTCCCAGCTGAGCTATAGCCCCATACAGTTACTGCAGAGACCACTACTACCACTCAACCGAGTACACTTCGTGAGAAATGTAATTCGTGCTCAGGCAAGGCATGTTTCCGCGAAGCATAGTGAACTATGCGAGCCGGAGACATAACGCAGCGTGAGTGCGAATTTGGTAGGCCTGAGTGGACTTGAACCACCGACCTCACCCTTATCAGGGGTGCGCTCTAACCACCTGAGCTACAAGCCTGTAGAGGTTTTTTCTGCTCGTTACTTTTTATCAGACAATCTGTGTGGACACTGCGCGGGAAGGTATCTTCAGGTAAGGAGGTGATCCAACCGCAGGTTCCCCTACGGTTACCTTGTTACGACTTCACCCCAGTCATGAATCACAAAGTGGTAAGCGCCCTCCCGAAGGTTAAGCTACCTACTTCTTTTGCAACCCACTCCCATGGTGTGACGGGCGGTGTGTACAAGGCCCGGGAACGTATTCACCGTGGCATTCTGATCCACGATTACTAGCGATTCCGACTTCACGGAGTCGAGTTGCAGACTCCGATCCGGACTACGACGCACTTTGTGAGGTCCGCTTGCTCTCGCGAGGTCGCTTCTCTTTGTATGCGCCATTGTAGCACGTGTGTAGCCCTACTCGTAAGGGCCATGATGACTTGACGTCATCCCCACCTTCCTCCGGTTTATCACCGGCAGTCTCCTTTGAGTTCCCGACCGAATCGCTGGCAACAAAGGATAAGGGTTGCGCTCGTTGCGGGACTTAACCCAACATTTCACAACACGAGCTGACGACAGCCATGCAGCACCTGTCTCAGCGTTCCCGAAGGCACCAAAGCATCTCTGCTAAGTTCGCTGGATGTCAAGAGTAGGTAAGGTTCTTCGCGTTGCATCGAATTAAACCACATGCTCCACCGCTTGTGCGGGCCCCCGTCAATTCATTTGAGTTTTAACCTTGCGGCCGTACTCCCCAGGCGGTCGACTTAACGCGTTAGCTCCGGAAGCCACTCCTCAAGGGAACAACCTCCAAGTCGACATCGTTTACGGCGTGGACTACCAGGGTATCTAATCCTGTTTGCTCCCCACGCTTTCGCACCTGAGCGTCAGTCTTTGTCCAGGGGGGCCGCCTTCGCCACCGGTATTCCTCCAGATCTCTACGCATTTCACCGCTACACCTGGAATTCTACCCCCCCTCTACAAGACTCAAGCCTGCCAGTTTCAAATGCAGTTCCCAGGTTAAGCCCGGGGATTTCACATCTGACTTAACAGACCGCCTGCGTGCGCTTTACGCCCAGTAATTCCGATTAACGCTTGCACCCTCCGTATTACCGCGGCTGCTGGCACGGAGTTAGCCGGTGCTTCTTCTGCGGGTAACGTCAATCGACAGGGTTATTAACCCCATCGCCTTCCTCCCCGCTGAAAGTACTTTACAACCCGAAGGCCTTCTTCATACACGCGGCATGGCTGCATCAGGCTTGCGCCCATTGTGCAATATTCCCCACTGCTGCCTCCCGTAGGAGTCTGGACCGTGTCTCAGTTCCAGTGTGGCTGGTCATCCTCTCAGACCAGCTAGGGATCGTCGCCTAGGTGGGCCATTACCCCGCCTACTAGCTAATCCCATCTGGGTTCATCCGATAGTGAGAGGCCCGAAGGTCCCCCTCTTTGGTCTTGCGACGTTATGCGGTATTAGCCACCGTTTCCAGTGGTTATCCCCCTCTATCGGGCAGATCCCCAGACATTACTCACCCGTCCGCCACTCGTCACCCGAGAGCAAGCTCTCTGTGCTACCGTCCGACTTGCATGTGTTAGGCCTGCCGCCAGCGTTCAATCTGAGCCATGATCAAACTCTTCAATTTAAGTTTGATTTGCTTAAACAAGTTAAGCGGTGCTCATCTGTAAAACGTCATAATGAATTTCATTATGTGTTCACTCGTGAGGCTTGATATTTTTTACGTCCGGAGACGCTGATATCAATCCTGCGAGTGCCCACACAGATTGTCTGATAAATTGTTAAAGAGCAGTGCGAACAGTGCGTTAGCGTCCTGTCGCGAGGTGGCGTATATTACGCTTTCCTCCTGCAGAGTCAACCTCTTTCTCAGAAGTTTTTCTCCGGCGGCTCAGTCTCCTGTGCCTTCTGACCCGTTTTCCGTTTCCGGTTTGCCGTGTCAGTGGAGGCGCATTATAGGGAACGGCTCAGATAGCGCAAGTGCAAATTGAGACTTTTTTTACTGACCGTTCACTTTGCACTCAAAAGGAGTATTAAATAAGCAAAAACCCCTCAAAAGGGCAAAAAAAACGGGCCAGAGGCCCGTTTTTCATTCCACACCCTTACTGATGTGCAGTAATGATGTTGTTCTCCACATCCATTTCGATGGTTTTGCCTGGCACCAGCGAACCGGCAAGGATCTGCTGAGCCAGCGGGTTCTCGATCTGCTGCTGTATCGCACGTTTCAGCGGACGTGCACCGTAGACTGGATCATATCCGTTCTCCGCCAGCAGTTTGATCGCATCATCAGAGATGTGCAGCTGATAACCCCGTTCATCCAGACGTTTGTACAGCCGCTGCAGCTGAATCTGCGCAATGGACGCAATATGTTTCTCAGCCAGCGGATGGAACACCACCACCTCATCAATACGGTTGACGAACTCAGGACGGAAATGCTGTCCGACCACACCCATCACGATATCTTTCATTTCCGGGTAGCTGAGATTGCCGAACCGCTCCTGGATTAAATCTGATCCCAGGTTAGAGGTCATAATCACCACGCTGTTACGGAAATCGACCGTGCGGCCCTGCCCATCCGTCAGACGCCCATCATCCAGCACCTGCAGCAGAATGTTAAAGACATCAGGATGCGCTTTCTCTACTTCATCCAGCAGGATGACCGAATAAGGCCGACGGCGCACAGCTTCGGTCAGATAACCGCCCTCTTCATAGCCGACATAACCCGGAGGTGCACCCACCAGCCGTGATACTGAGTGTTTTTCCATAAATTCAGACATGTCGATACGAACCATCGCATCGTCACTGTCGAACAGGAAGTTAGCCAGCGCTTTACACAACTCCGTCTTACCGACCCCGGTTGGCCCCAGGAACAGGAAGGAACCGATAGGCCGGTTTGGATCAGAAAGGCCTGCGCGACTACGGCGAATAGCATTCGATACCGCCTCAACCGCTTCATCCTGTCCAATGACCCGGCCATGTAAGTCCTGCTCCATGCGCAGTAACTTATCGCGCTCACCTTCCATCATTCGTGCGACAGGGATACCGGTCCAGCGTGCCAGCACATCGGCAATCTCCACATCGGTTACCCGGTTACGCAGTAACTTCATGGTCTTGCCTTCGGCCTGAGTCGCTGCGGCTAACTGTTTTTCCAGTGCCGGAATTTTACCGTACTGCAGCTCTGACATCTGAGCGAGGTCACCCTGGCGACGTGCCTGCTCTAAATTCAGACGCGCCTGCTCAAGTTCAGCTTTGATGTTCTGCGTGCCGGACAGCGAGGCTTTCTCTGTCTTCCACTCATCTTCCAGCTCGGCGTATTCGCGCTCTTTCTGGTTGAGTTCGGTTTCCAGCATCTCAAGACGCTTGATGCTGGCATCGTCCGCCTCTTTCTTCAGCGCCTGCTGCTCCAGCTTCAGCTGAATGATACGGCGCTCAAGGCGATCCAGTGACTCCGGCTTCGAGTCCATCTGCATACGAATGCTGGAAGCTGCCTCATCGATCAGGTCAATCGCTTTATCCGGCAGCTGCCGGTCAGCAATATAACGATGAGACAGGGTCGCCGCCGCGACAATCGCCGGGTCAGTGATTTGCACATGGTGATGCAGTTCATAACGCTCTTTCAGACCACGCAGAATGGCGATGGTATCTTCCACACTTGGCTCAGCCACAAAGACTTTCTGGAAACGACGCTCCAGCGCGGCATCTTTTTCAATGTACTGGCGATATTCGTCAAGCGTAGTGGCACCCACACAGTGCAGTTCACCACGCGCCAGCGCAGGTTTAAGCATATTGCCGGCGTCCATCGCACCGTCCGCTTTACCGGCTCCCACCATGGTGTGCAGCTCGTCGATAAACAGAATGACGTTGCCTTCCTGTTTCGACAGGTCACTCAGTACGCCTTTCAGACGCTCTTCGAATTCACCGCGATATTTCGCCCCGGCCACCAGCGCACCCATATCCAGTGCCAGTACCCGACGTCCTTTCAGACCCTCAGGCACTTCACCATTGATGATGCGCTGCGCCAGCCCTTCGACAATCGCGGTTTTACCCACGCCAGGTTCACCAATCAGTACCGGGTTGTTTTTGGTACGGCGCTGCAGAACCTGGATGGTGCGGCGAATCTCTTCGTCACGACCGATGACCGGGTCGAGTTTGCCCTTCTCTGCCCGCTCGGTCAGGTCGATAGTGTATTTTTTTAAAGCCTGGCGCTGATCTTCAGCCCCCTGATCGTTCACGTTGTCTCCTCCCCGCATCTGTTCAATCGCACTGGTGATTTTTTCGCGCGTTGCGCCCGCTGCTTTGAGCAGATCGGCCAGTGAGCCCCGCGATTCCAGCGCGGCCAGAACAAATAATTCGGATGAAATAAAGTTATCGTTGCGCTTCTGTGCCAGCTTGTCGCACAGGTTTAATACCCGGACGAGGTCAGATGAGGGTTGTACATCGCCTTCGCTGCCTTCAACTTGTGGCAGGCGATCAATAGCCTGCTCAACCTGAGCGCGAAATGGCGTAACGTCGACACCGGCCGAAGTCAGTAAAGGTGAAACCGATCCGCCTTCCTGTTTGAGCAATGCGCTCATCAGATGCAGAGGTTCGATGAATTGATTGTCGTGTCCCAGAGCGAGGGACTGCGCGTCGGCGAGAGCCAGCTGAAATTTATTAGTAAGACGATCCAGACGCATAATTCCTCCCATTACAGGTCAAAATGCTACTGGAGATTAAATGAGGTCATCCCTCAAAATTTCAAGGTTAATGACCTGAGATTTGAGTAAAAAATATGCTAACTGGACCGTCTTATGGCGTAAGGTTATAACAGCCAGATCAAAGTTGCCATACGCCCGGTGATCCCATCGCGGCGGAAAGAGAAGAAATCGTCGCGCTGCGTAAAGGTACAAAGGCTGCTGGCGCTGACTGAATTCACGCCCGCTGCCTGTAGTCGCATCTGCGCCAGCAGGCAGATGTCGGCGTAAAAGCGGTCACCTGATGGACGGAAAGCCTGCACAGCCCTGGGATCCTGAGCCATAAAGGCCTGACGGACTTCGGCGCCGACTTGAAACGCATCAGGTCCGATTGACGGTCCAAGCCAGGCATGAATCTGATCAGGCGGCGAACGAAACTGCGCCAGCGTATTTTCCAGTACACCCGCACAAAGTCCGCGCCAGCCTGCATGTGCCGCCGCCACTTCCGTGCCATCCTGCGAACAGAACAGGACCGGAAGACAGTCAGCGGTCATGATGGCGCAGACGACGCCGGGCTGATCGGTAATACAGGCATCAGCACGTAATGGCGTACTTCCCCCCTGCAGTCAGACGCACAGCCTCAGTGCCATGAACCTGATCCAGCCACTGCGGCATGGCAGGCAAACCCGCCTCTTCCAACAGCAACTGCCGGTTACGCGCCACCGCATCCGGATTATCCCCCCACATGCCCGCCAAGATTCAGTGCATCCCAGGGCGATGTGCTGATGCCGCCCTGTCGCTGCGTCGAGCAGGCCCGAACGCGTGACGGAGCGGGCCAATGAGGAGTAATCAGATTCATCACCAATTCAACTGGTCTTTAAATTCTTCAGTGTCTGCTTTTAACGCCGCGATTAAATCAACCATGTCCTGCGGAAGCGCAGCATGGAATTCCATTTCAATACCGCTGATGGGGTGATAGAGGCGCAACATCGTGGCGTGCAGTGCCTGACGATCGAAACCGCGCAGCGTAGTAATAAATGCTTCAGACGCGCCTTTTGGCGGACGCGGACGGCCACCGTAAAGCGGATCGCCCACCAGCGGATGGCTGATGTGAGACATATGCACACGGATCTGGTGAGTACGACCGGTTTCCAGACGCAGACGCAGACGGGTATGGGCCCGGAAGTGCTCCATGATGCGGTAATGCGTGACCGCCGGTTTACCCATTGGGTGTACCGCCATGTGGGTGCGTTTGGTTGAGTGACGGCTGATAGGCTGCTCAACGGTGCCGCCCGCAGTCATATTGCCAATCGCAACCGCTTCATATTCACGGGTGATTTCGCGACGCTGCAGCGAGTCCACCAGATGCGTCTGAGCCGGAACGGTTTTCGCGACCACCATTAAGCCGGTGGTGTCTTTATCCAGCCGGTGTACGATGCCCGCGCGCGGCACATCCATAATTGCCGGATAGTGATGAAGTAAGGCGTTTAACACCGTGCCATCCGGATTACCGGCGCCAGGGTGAACCACGAAGTCGCGTGGTTTGTTGATGACAATAATGTCTTCATCTTCATAAACGATGTCGAGTGGCAGATTCTGCGGTTCCCAGCGCTGCGCCTCCTCGATCTCAGCGTCAATCGCGACCAGCTCGCCGCCCAGCACTTTTTCTTTGGGTGTATCGACCATGACGCCGTTTACAGTAACGCGACGATCGAGGATCCACTCTTTTTATGCGAGAACGTGAATAATCAGGGAACAATTCCGCCAAAGTCTGATCTAAGCGTTGTCCGAGTTGTGATTCGGATACCGTTGCGGTGAGTTGAACTTGTTGTGCCATATACAGCTTCTTCGTTAACGTTGGGTTTTCACGGCGATGCCGTTTAATATAATGTGCTATCGTACCTGGTCATTACCGGGAGCTATACGGACAGCTTCCGCCATAACATTTGAGGATAATCACTTCGTCATGACGCGTATGAAACATCTGGTGGCTGCTGCCACACTGAGCCTGGCACTTGTTGGTTGTTCCGGCTCAAATGACGCGGTACCGGACAGCCCGCCTTCTGAAATCTATGCTACAGCGCAGCAAAAGCTGCAGGACGGTAACTTTAAAGCTGCGATTAAGCAACTGGAAGCGCTGGATAATCGTTATCCGTTCGGTCCTTATTCGCAGCAGGTGCAGCTGGATTTAATCTACGCGTACTATAAAAATGCCGATCTGCCCCTGGCGCAGGCTGCCATTGCTCGCTTTATGCGTCTGAACCCCACGCATCCGAACATTGACTATGTCATCTATATGAAAGGTCTGACGGACATGGCGCTGGATGACTCCGCGCTGCAGGGCTTCTTTGGTATTGATCGTTCTGACCGCGATCCGACGCACGCTCGTGATGCTTTCCGCGACTTCTCTCAGCTGCTGCGGAGTTACCCGAACAGCCAGTATGCGGCTGATGCTCAGAAACGCCTGGTCTATCTGAAAGACCGTCTGGCTAAATATGAGCTGTCAGTGGCGCAATTCTATACTAAGCGTGAGGCTTATGTCGCGGTTGTTAACCGTGTCGAAGGTATGATGCGCGATTATCCGGATACGCAGGCAACACACGATGCCCTGCCGCTGATGGAGAATGCTTACCGCAATCTGCAGCTGAACGCTGAAGCCGATAAAGTGGCGAAAATCATTGCTGCTAACAAAAGCTGATAGTCAGACAGATTCTCAGCCATAAAAAAAGCAGCCTCTCAGGGCTGCTTTTTTTTGCTTACAGAACAGTCAGATTTGGATCTGTTCTCAGCGAGCTAACTCATCAAGCATGCCGTGTTAATCGTTTCGCTTCAAGCCATTTCGGCCAGTTTCTCTGCCTTTCTCACAGAATGTTGTGACTGACAAAAAGTGACATTTTTTCGTGATCGAAATCCCACATTGAACGCTTTTTCGCGCTATGCTGAGAAGACCAAGACGGAAATGACAGAGAGGTAAGAACGATGATTCTGAACATTACCAGTAAACAAATGGACATCACTCCGGCAATCCGAAGCCATGTTGAAGACCGTCTCGCCAAGCTCGAAAAATGGCAAACCGACCTGATTAATCCACATATTGTCCTTTCCAAAGAGCCCAAAGAATTCGTGGCTGACGCCACTATTAACACACCTAACGGGACTCTGGTGGCCAGCGCCAAGCACGATGATATGTATACCGCTATCAACGATTTGATTGCCAAGCTCGAGCGTCAGCTGAATAAAGTTCAGCACAAGTCTGAAGCACGCCGCGCCAGTGCCAGCGTGAAAGACATCATTCCCGCCGACGAAGAGTCCTGATTTTCTTAACGCTGTTTCTTGACGCGCCTGCGGGCGCGTTTTTTATTGACAGCTTTTAAGCAGTACGGTTACTCTCAGGTCACTCTCTTTTCGGACATGACAATGAAACCTGATCTGTTTTTCTTCGCTTTCTTTTTTTACCTTCCCCTGAACGGACGGGAGGCCATTCGTCGTGTGAAAATGAAAGCGAAGACGAACACCGAAGCCTCCCAACCGGGAGGCTTTTTTTTTGGATAGCATACAGGTGAGCCCTATGAATCCCGATAATCCATTGCTGGCGCTACGCGATAAAATCAGCGCCGTGGATAAAAAACTTCTGACGCTGCTGGCCGAGCGTCGTTTGCTGGCAGTGGAAGTTGCACAAGCGAAACTGGCGACGCATCGCCCGATTCGGGATGTGGAGCGCGAACGCGCGCTACTGGAGAATCTCATCGTACTGGGTAAGGCACACAACCTGGATGCGCACTACATCACCCGTCTGTTCCAGCTGGTAATTGAAGATTCCGTGCTGACTCAGCAAGCGCTGCTGCAAAAAAACCTCAATCATCCCCATGCGCATGCCGCCCGTATCGCCTTTCTGGGCCCGAAAGGCTCTTATTCGCATCTTGCAGCACGCAACTACGCGTCGCGCCATTTCGATAGCATGGTGGAGTGTGGCTGCCTGAAGTTTCACGACATCATCAAACAGGTCGAAAATGGCGTGGCTGATTACGCCGTGATGCCGATTGAGAATACCAGTTCAGGCTCGATCAACGATGTCTACGATCTGCTGCAACAGACCAGCCTCTCAATCGTGGGCGAGCTGACATTGCCCATCGACCATTGCGTATTGGTGAATGGCCCCACCGACCTTCAGCAGATTGAGACGGTTTACAGCCATCCTCAGCCGTTCCAGCAGTGCAGCCAGTTTATTAATCGTTTCCCGCACTGGAAAATCGAATACACCGAGAGTACCGCGGCAGCGATGGAGAAAGTGGCTGCGCTCAACTCACCTAAGGTGGCGGCGCTGGGCAGTGAGGCCGGCGGCGAACTGTATCAGCTGCAGGTGCTGGAACGTAATCTGGCGAATCAGCAGCAGAATCACACCCGCTTTATCGTGCTGGCCCGCAAAGCAATCGAGGTTTCCGACCAGGTGCCAGCGAAAACCACGCTGATTATGGCAACCGGCCAGCAGGCGGGTGCGCTGGTCGACGCGCTGCTGGTACTGCGTCAGCACAACCTGATTATGAGCAAGCTGGAGTCCCGCCCGATTAATGGTAATCCGTGGGAAGAGATGTTTTACATTGATGTGCAGGGCAACCTGCAATCAGAGCGGATGCAGCAGGCGCTGCAGGAATTACAGACCATGACCCGCTCTCTGAAGGTACTGGGCTGTTACCCCAGCGAAAATGTGGTGCCCGCTGAACCTGGCGAATAAAAAGAAGAAAAAAGGCATCCAACTGGATGCCTTTTTCATTGATGGATGGCTGTCATTTATGGGCGGCTGTCATTGGCCGATCGCAACAGGCTTCGGCTTTCGACCAGGAAGCGTTTTGCGTGATCGCCAAACCACTGTTCAACCCGGTTAAAGCTGGCGATAAACGCCTGCTTGTCGCCCTGCTCCAGCAGCGCAATCGCTTCACCAAACCGCTGGTAATAGCGTTTTATCAGCGCCAGATTACTCTCTGAAGACATGATGATATCCGCATAGAGTTGCGGATCCTGAGCGAACAACCGCCCCACCATCGCCAGTTCAAGCCGGTAAATGGGCGACGAGAGCGCCAGCAGCTGATCCAGATTGACGTTCTCTTCGGCTAAATGCAGACCATAAGCGAAGGTAGCAAAGTGACGCAGCGCCTGAATGAATGCCATGTTCTGGTCATGCTCAACAGCGCTGATACGATGCAGACGCGCACCCCAGACCTGAATCTGCTCCAGGAACCACTGATACGCTTCCGGTTGTCTTCCATCACACCAGACCACCACCTGTTTTGCCAGGCTGCCGCTGTCCGGGCCAAACATCGGATGCAGACCCAGCACAGGCCCGTTATGGGCAGCCAGCATTGCCTGCAGAGGCCGGTTTTTGACCGACGCCAGATCGACCAGAATACAATCTTCCGGCAGTGGTGGCAGTTGGGCAATCACCTGCTCGGTCAGGTGAATCGGCACGCTAATGATCACCATTCCGGCATCGCTGAGCAGAGTCTCAGCCTGAGGCCAGTCCTCTTTATCCAGCGTTTTAACCGTGTAGCCTGATAGCCCGAGCATTTTTTCAAACAGCCGGCCCATCTGGCCCTTACCACCGACAATCACCACCGGGCGCAGTTCAGGACAGAGGGTTTTAAAGCCTTTGTCATTCTCGCTGGTATAGGATTCCCGCATCACGCGACGCAGCACATCCTCAATCAGATCCGGTGGTACACCGAGCGCTTCGGCCTCTTTGCGACGCGAAGCCAGCATCGACGCTTCACGCTCAGGCACATAGATAGGCAGGCCGTAACGGCTCTTCACTTCACCTACTTCGGCCACCAGTTCCAGTCGCTTAGCCAGCAGATCCAGCAGCGCTTTATCAACACTGTCAATTTGATCGCGTAACGCGGTCAGTTCAGCCACCATTGCTCTTACACCTCTTGTGACAGACGCGCCGACAGCACTCCCTGCAGATCCTGATGCATTTCACGCAGCAACGTTTCGGTCACTTCCCAGTTGATGCATGCATCGGTTACGGAAACGCCATACTTCATTTCGCTGCGTGGCTGCTCAGAAGACTGGTTACCTTCATTGATATGGCTTTCCAGCATCAAACCAATGATTGAACGGTTCCCATCTTTGATCTGCGCAATAGCGGATTCCGCTACGCCAGGCTGACGGCTGTAGTCTTTGTTCGAATTACCATGGCTGCAATCTATCATTAAGGCTGGACGCAGTCCCGCCTTGAGCATCTCTTTTTCACACTGCGCGACATCTTCAGGACCGTAGTTCGGCGCTTTGCCGCCACGCAGGATCACGTGACCATCCGGATTGCCCTGAGTCTGCAGCAGGCAGACCTGACCGGCCTGATTAATCCCGACAAAACGGTGTGGCATTGCGGCTGCACGCATGGCGTTGATTGCCGTTCCCAGACTGCCATCGGTGCCATTTTTAAAGCCTACCGGCATCGACAGGCCCGAGGCCATTTCACGGTGCGTCTGCGATTCAGTGGTACGGGCGCCAATGGCAGACCAGCTGAACAGGTCGCCCAGATATTGCGGACTATTGGGATCCAGCGCTTCAGTGGCCAGAGGCAAACCCATTTCAACCAGGTTCACCAGCAGCTGGCGCGCAATGTGCAGACCCGCTTCCATATCAAACGAGTTATCCATGAAAGGATCGTTGATTAGCCCTTTCCAGCCGACGGTGGTACGAGGTTTTTCAAAATAGACGCGCATCACGATAAAGAGCTGATCTTTCAGCTGTTCAGAAAGGGTTTGCAGACGACGAGCATAGTCCAGTGCCACTTCGGTATCGTGAATTGAGCAGGGTCCGCACACTACCAGCAGACGCGGATCGCGGCCGGCAATAATGTCAGAGATGGTCTGGCGCGACGCCGCGACCTGATCCTGCTGTTCAGTGGTCAGTGGAAACTTCGCTTTCAGCTCTTCAGGCGTGATTAATACCTGTTCACCGGCGATATGCACATTGTTCAGCGCGTCTTTTTGCATGATGGCGATCCTTTGGCTCGTATTGGCAGTCATGGACTCCTCACTGAGGAATGCAAATACTGTATCACAGGCAATACATAGCGCAATATTATATGTACAGTTTTATTACCACGGATGAAGAAGGGTGCGAAATATACTTAAAATAAACAATAAAATCATGCATATAATAAAAACCTCAACCACAAAAACCAAAGACAATTGTACAAATAAGTTTACAGTTAAGGTTATTGCCTTTCTTCTACCCACAGGCAGAATAAAAGAATCATTCTGTTCGCGCTGAGAGAGTTATGTACCCATCACCACAAAATATTTATCTGCGACCTTTTGAGCTCAGCGACGTATCTGCGTTTACCACTGCGGTTAATGCCTCGCTGGATAGCCTTATCCCATGGATGGTCTGGGCGCATCACGATTATCAGCCTCATGAAGCAGAAAGCTGGATCCGCTTTACCCACTGGCAACGGATGAAAGAGGAAGCGGAAGAGTTTGCCATCGTTGATCAGCATGACCAGCTGCTGGGGGGGCGCAGGAATACGCTTTGCCCGTCATCCGGGTGACACCAGCGCAATTGGCTACTGGGTTCGCAGTGATGCACAGCGTCAGGGAATCGCCAGCCGCGCGGTGGCCGCGTTGCTGCCGCTGGGGTTTTCACGTCCGGAGACCCGGGTGATTGAGATTCTGGCAGCAGAGGATAACCTGGCCAGTCGGGGCGTGGCTGAAAAGTGCGGTGGTCAGTTCATTGGCTGTCGCTATGGCCTGATCGTATTAGAGGAAGGGCCGGTTAATACCGCGATTTATCATTTTCAGCGGCCGGACGACGATTAACTGTAGGCAGCAAGGTTGGCAGTGACATAAAAAAAGGGGCTGGCAGATGCCAACCCCTTGTTTGCTATTAACTTTTAGATGTCGCGTTAGCGATACCTTAGTTAAGACGCTCTTTAATACGAGCAGACTTACCAGTACGCTCACGCAGGTAGTACAGTTTGGCTTTACGCACAGCGCCACGACGTTTAACAGCGATGCTGTCAATTACAGGTGAATGAGTCTGGAATACACGCTCAACGCCTTCGCCGTTAGAAATTTTGCGAACAGTGAATGCAGAGTGCAGACCGCGGTTACGGATAGCGATAACCACGCCCTCGAATGCCTGCAGACGTTTTTTAGAACCTTCAACGACCCATACTTTCACTTCCACGGAATCACCCGGGCGGAAGGAAGGTACGTCCTGTTTCATCTGCTCTTGTTCAATTTGCTTGATAATGTTGCTCATAATTAAATCTCATATCCTGGGTAAACTGATAGTCGGGGAAGAGCTTACTCTTCCACATCATCGTTTTGTTGCTGCTGAGATTCCCGCTGGAACTCATTCAGCAACCTTGCTTGCTCTTCAGTCAGAGCCAGGTTTTCCAGAAGTTCAGGTCTTCTCAGCCAGGTACGGCCTAGCGACTGCTTCAGACGCCAGCGGCGAATATCAGCATGGTTGCCTGACAGTAATACTGCCGGGACCTCCACGCCGTCTAACACTTCAGGTCGGGTATAGTGCGGACAATCCAGCAAACCTTCCGAGAACGAATCCTCATCGGCTGACGCCTGCTTGCCGAGCACGCCAGGAATAAACCGGGCGACTGCGTCAATCATCGTCATCGCTGGCAGTTCCCCGCCGCTGAGAACGTAATCACCGATTGACCATTCTTCATCAATTTCGGTCTGGATTACGCGCTCATCAATCCCTTCATAACGGCCACAGACCAGAATTAACTTGTCCCGTGCCGCCAGTTCGCAAACGCCCTGTTGGTCCAGTTTGCGACCCTGAGGTGAAAGATATATCACCCTGGCCCCATCACCTGCCGCTGCTTTCGCTGCGGAGATGGCATCCCGTAAGGGTTGTACCATCATCAGCATTCCCGGTCCGCCGCCGTAAGGACGATCATCCACGGTACGGTGCCGGTCGTGCGTGAAGTCACGAGGACTCCAGCTCTGAATGCTGAGCAGACCGTTTTTTACAGCCCGGCCAGTTACCCCGTAATCGGTAATAGCGCGAAACATTTCTGGAAACAGGCTAATAACACCAATCCACATTGTATTCGCCGTTACGTTACCGTTCGATTCGGAGATCAAAAACCAGGATCCCAATCTACCTCAATGATGCCAGTAGAGAGATCGACTTTCCTGATAACCTGTTCATCAAGAAACGGAATTAACCGCTCCTGAGCACCGAATGCATCCTTCAGGTTTGCCTTAACGACGAGAACGTCGTTCGAGCCGGTTTCCATCATATCGATGACTTTACCCATCTCGTAGCCTTCAAGGTTAACTACCTGGCAGCCCATAAGGTCTTTCCAGTAGTAGTCGCCCTCTTCCAGCGATGGCAACTGCGTCGAGTCAACCTGAATTTCGCAATTGGTTAACTGAGCCGCCGCATCCCGATCTTCAATGCCTTTGACTTTGATGATCAGGTCCTGATTGTGGTGCTTCCAACCGTCCAGTTCGACCTGCTGCCATTTACCGGCGCGCTGGATGAACCAGGGTTGGTAGTTGAAGATGCTTTCAGCGTCTTCAGTGGAGGAAAACACTTTGAGCCAGCCGCGAATACCGTAGGCGGCTCCCATCTCACCCAATACAATCGGGTTAACAGGAGGCTGTGCGGCAATTTGTCTGCTCATGCTCACCACCGTGACAGATTAAGCTGCTTTCTTAGCTTCTTTGACCAGCGCGTTAACGCGATCAGAAAGCGTTGCGCCCTGGCCAACCCAGTGCTCGATACGATCCAGATCAAGACGCAGACCTTCAGCCTGACCAGATGCGATCGGGTTGAAGAAACCAACGCGCTCGATAAAACGACCGTTGCGTGCATTGCGGCTGTCAGTGACGACGACCTGATAGAACGGACGCTTTTTTAGCGCCGTGACGTGCCAAACGAATTGTTACCATAACATCCTCTTCAGTTAATAAAACACCCGGCCCCCATCGAGGAACGGGGTCCGGGTGCTGTATAAAAAGCCCGAAAATTTTACTCATTTTGGCGAAAAAAGCAACCTAAACCGTGCCATTTCGGGCTTTTTTTGTGGAACGCTTTAGCGGCCAGGAAAACCTGGCGGCATCATACCCTTCATGCCGCGCATCATTTTCGCCATACCGCCCTTCTTCATTTTCTTCATCATACGCTGCATGTCGTCAAACTGCTTCAATAAGCGGTTAACGTCCTGCACCTGCATACCGGAGCCGGTCGCAATGCGGCGCTTGCGTGAGCCTTTGATGATCTCTGGTTTTTCACGCTCTTTGCGTGTCATCGAGTTGATGATCGCTTCCATGCGCACCAGCACTTTGTCATCCATCTGTGACTTCACATTGTCAGGCAGCTGACCCATACCGGGCAGTTTGCCCATCAGGCTGGCCATGCCGCCCATGTTGCGCATCTGCTTCAGCTGCTCAAGGAAATCGTTGAGATCAAAACCGTCGCCGGTTTTCAGCTTCTTAGCCAGTTTCTCAGCCTGATCGCGGTCAACCTTGCTTTCGATATCTTCGATCAGTGACAGCACGTCACCCATGCCGAGGATACGCGAAGCAATACGCTCCGGATAGAACGGCTCAAGTGCATCGGTTTTTTCACCGACACCCATAAATTTAATCGGCTTACCGGTGATATGACGAATCGACAGCGCCGCACCGCCTCGTGCATCACCATCGACTTTGGTCAGGATAACACCGGTCAGCGGTAGTGCTTCATTAAAAGCTTTAGCCGTGTTTGCCGCATCCTGACCGGTCATGGCATCGACCACAAACAGCGTTTCTACCGGATTGATCGCGGCATGAACCTGTTTGATTTCGTCCATCATCGCTTCGTCAACGTGCAGACGACCGGCGGTATCCACCAGCAGTACATCGTAGAACTTCAGGCGAGCTTCACGCAGCGCATTGTTAACGATATCGACCGGCTTCTGGCTGAGATCGGATGGGCAGAAATCCACGCCCACCTGCTGTGCCAGCGTTTCCAGCTGTTTGATTGCCGCCGGACGATAGACGTCGGCAGAAACCACTAAGACTTTCTTTTTGTGCTTCTCACGCAGGAACTTACCCAGCTTAGCGACGCTGGTCGTTTTACCGGCACCCTGCAGACCCGCCATCAGCACCACGGCTGGCGGCTGAGCAGCCAGGTCGAGTGCATTGTTCTCTGCACCCATCGCCGTAACCAGCTCGTTACGAACGATTTTGATAAACTCCTGACCTGGAGTCAGACTTTTATTCACATCATGGCCGACCGCGCTCTCTTTCACACGGTTGATGAAGTCACGCACCACCGGCAGCGCAACGTCAGCCTCAAGCAGTGCCATGCGCACTTCACGCAGGGTCTCTTTGATGTTCTCTTCAGTCAGCCTTCCGCGGCCGCTGATGTTTCGCAGGGTTTGCGACAAACGATCGGTTAAATTATCAAACATGGTCTCTCACTAAAAAAAGATCGCGAGGCGCCTGATCGGCAGAATGCGGCGGATTATAACACGAAGCCTCAGCGATCTCTGCAATTGCCCCTCAGATCGTTTGGAGCCTGCTTCGGCTGGCGCTATACTGCCTTTTTCCTTATCTGACTGAACCTGAAAGGATCTATGTTCGTTTTCGCGATAGTGGCGCTATTCGCCTACTCCTTAAGTCTTGCCCTGATCATTCCCAGCCTGTTGAAACGTAACGGCGGCTGGCGGCGAATGGCGATGCTCTCTGCCTGTGTGGCGCTGGTGACACACGCGGTGGCCTTGCAGCAACGCATATTTGCTGTTGATAGCGGACAGAATTTAAGCCTGCTCAACATAGGCTCGCTGGTCAGCCTGTTGATTTGCGCCATCATGACCATTGTGGCGTCACGCAACCGTGGCTGGCTGCTGCTGCCGATTGTTTACAGCTTCGCGCTGATCAATCTGGCCTTCGCCACTTTTGTGCCCAATGCGTTCATCACCCATCTGGAAACCACGCCAGGCATGATGATTCATATCGGCCTGTCGCTGTTCGCCTACGCGACGCTGATTATTGCCGCGCTCTATGCACTGCAGCTGGCGTGGATCGATTACCAGTTAAAAAACAAGCGCCTGGCGTTCACACAGGATATGCCGCCGCTGCTGACCATTGAACGTAAAATGTTTCACATCACCCAGGTGGGCGTCGTGCTGTTGACGCTGGTGCTTTGCACCGGTCTGTTTTATATGCAGGATCTCTTCAGCGCAGAAAACGTCGATAAAGCCGTGCTCTCCATCATCGCGTGGTTTGTTTATATCGTTTTGCTCTGGGGGGCACTATCATGAAGGCTGGCGTGGTCGCCGCGTCGTCTGGTTTAACTGCAGCGGTGCGGTGCTGTTAACCATGGCTTACTTCGGCAGTCGCATCCTGCAGCATCTGCTTGTCCCCACCTCTCGTTAAAAAGGAAGTTCTGCGTTGGAGAATGTTTCAACCACCACGCTGATTATTATTCTCTGCGTCATGGTACTGGTTTCCGCCTGGTTTGCCGGCTCGGAAACCGGAATGATGACGCTTAACCGCTATAAGCTGCGCCATCAGGCCAAAAACGGCAGTCGCCCCGCACGCCGGGTGGAGAAGTTACTGCGTCGCCCCGACCGGTTGCTCAGCCTGGTATTAATCGGCAATAACCTGGTGAATATTCTGGCTTCCGCACTTGCCACCATTGTTGGCATGCGTATTCACGGTGACGAAGGGGTTGCGATCGCAACCGGTATCCTGACCTTTGTGGTGCTGGTATTTGCTGAAGTGCTGCCGAAAACAGTGGCTGCCCTCTATCCCGAACGCGTCGCCTTTCCCAGCAGCCTGCTGCTGGTCCCGCTGCAATACATCATGCTGCCGCTGGTCTGGCTACTCAACACCATTACCCGTCTGCTGATGAGGATGGCGGGTATCCGCGCTGACGGTGCCATTAACTCCGCGCTGAGCAAAGAGGAGTTGCGTACCATCGTCTATGAGTCGCGTAGCCTGATGTCACGCCGTAATCAGGACATGCTGCTCTCCGTGCTCGACCTGGAGAAAGTCAGCGTTGATGACATCATGGTTCCGCGTAACGAGATCGTCGGCATTAATATCAACGATGACTGGAAGTCGGTGGTGCGCCAGTTGAGCCACTCGCCACACGGCCGCATTGTGCTGTTCCGGGACTCGCTGGATGACTGCGTCGGCATGCTGCGGGTGCGCGAAGCCTGGCGCATGATGACGGAGAAAAAAGAGTTCACCAAAGAGACGCTGCTGCGCGCCGCCGATGAGATCTACTACATCCCGGAAGGGACACCGCTGAACACCCAACTGGTGAAGTTCCAGCGCAACAAAGAGAAAGCGGGCGTGGTGGTGGATGAGTATGGCGACATCAAAGGGCTGGTGACGATTGAGGACATTCTGGAGGAGATCGTGGGTGACTTCACCACCTCCATGTCACCATCACTGGCAGAAGAAGTGATGCCGCAGAATGATGGGTCCGTGCTGATTGAAGGCAGCGCCAGTGTGCGTGAAATTAACAAGGCGTTTAACTGGCAACTGCCAGAGCAGGAAGCGCGCACCATCAACGGCATGCTGCTGGAAGCGCTGGAAGAGATCCCTGCCATCGCCACCCGTGTTCAGATCGGCCACTACAACGTCGATATTCTGGACGTGCAGGACAACATGATTAAACAGGTGCGCATCACGCCGAAGACGCCACTGAAAAAATCGGTAGGGTCCTGAAGCGATAAAAAAAACGCCGCAATCGACATGATGCGGCGTTTTTTTTTAGCAGCAAAGCCCTGACTAGATGTGCAGTTCTTTCAGCTTGTCAGCAGGCAGTTTCAGATCTTCGTTGCGGTTAACGCCGATCTCATGCGCCAGCACATTGCGGGCGATCTGCTGCGCTTCATCCAGTGAGTGCAGCTTGTAGCTGCCGCACTGGTATTCATTCAGCTCAGGGATCTGGTTCTGATCTTTCACTTTCAGAACATCTTCCATCGCCCCTTTCCACGCTTTGGCAACGCGCTGCTCGTCTGGTGTACCAATCAGGCTCATGTAGAAGCCGGTGCGGCAACCCATTGGCGAGATATCGACGATTTCCACACCATCACCATTCAGGTGATCACGCATGAATCCGGCAAAGAGATGCTCCAGCGTATGAATGCCACGCTCAGTGAGAATATCAATGTTCGGGCGGCAAAAACGCAGGTCAAAAACGGTAATCGTATCGCCATGCGGAGTCTTCATGGTTTTCGCCACGCGAACTGCCGGTGCGCCCATGATGGTGTGATCAACGGTAAAACTGTCCAGTAGTGGCATACGTCACCTCCTGTTCTGAGAATTTTTTTTAAAACGATGAAACTTTTCTGTTCGCCCAACGTCTGAATATATGAAAGACGCGCATTTGTTATCATCATCCCTGACAACAGAGATGTTAATTTGGCCACATTGATGTGGCCTTTTTCTTTTCTACCCTTCCCGGCTCGCCAGATACGCTTCAAAATCCAGCTTATCATTCGCTTCCAGCTGCTGCTGTGCAGCAACAGACGCCTGCGCCTGACGCGTGAAATCTTCTTCTGTCAGCACTTCCAGCGGCTCTTCGCAGAGCAGATGGCGATACTGTTCAGCCAGCGCCACGCCGGTTCCGGTTACACCATTGTCCTTCATTGCCTGAAGGATGCGCGCCGAGTAGGTTAGCTCAGGATCGTCGAACGATGCTACCAGTTGATCGCAAACCTGCTGATATTCCGTGCTGTCCTGATTATGACTGTCTAACACTTCAGCAACCCGACGCAGATCGGCAAACAGGGTTTTGCCCACTTCAACCAGCGAATGTTCCTCTTCTCCGCAGCCTACGGCAATTTTCTGGTCCGGTTTACGCCCTTCCAGCACAACCCGGTTCCAGTTTATACGGGTGCATTGCAACTCATCTGCACTCATTTCCGGCGCATCGGCCAGGGTACACCAGATCAGGAACAGGTCGAGGAAGCGAACCTGATTCTCATCTACGCCGATTGCAGAGAACGGATTGATATCCAGCGAACGCACTTCAATATACTCAATACCACCACGCAGCAGCGCATCAGAAGGCGCTTCACCCGAGCGTGTCACACGCTTAGGCCGGATTGGCGCATAGAGCTCGTTTTCAATCTGCAGCACGTTGGTGTTGAGTTGCAGCCAGTTACCGTCGGCATCTTTAGTGCCCATCGCTGCATACTCTTCTGACGGTGTCTTGATCGCTTTCTTCAGCGCAGTGACATAGCCTTCCAGCGAGTTAAACGTGATGCCCAGAGAGCTCTGCGATTTATTGGTATAGCCTAAATCGCTCAGACGCAGTGAGGTAGCGTACGGCAGCCACATCGTGTCTTTGTCGTTGGTTTCGAACGGCAGCGCGCTCTCACGGCCCTGCAGGAAGCTGGAGCTGATAGCAGGCGATGCGCCAAACAGATAGGGGATCACCCAGCCGAAGCGATAATAGTTGCGGATCAGCCGCAGATAGCCCGCCGAGATCGTCTCTTTTCCGCTTTCCTTATCTTTCACGTCAGCCCACTCCTGCCAGAATGAGAGTGGCAGTGAGAAGTTATAGTGAATGCCGGAGATGGTCTGCATCAACGCGCCGTAGCGGTTTTTCAGCCCTTCGCGGTAGAGCGTCTTCATCCGACCGATATTGGACGTGCCATATTGCGCCAGCTCAATATTGTCCGCATCGTCAATCACGCACGGCATACTAAACGGCCACATGCGTTCATCACCCAGTTCACGGGCAACGTGACGATGAATATCGCGCAGGAATGCCAGCATATGATCAATGCTGTGATCCACTGGCGTAATAAATTCCAGCAACGTTTCGGCAAAGTCAGTGGTGATCCAGTCATGTTTCAGCGCCGACCCCAGAGATTCCGGGTGGCCGCTTTTTTGCCAGCTCGCCATTTGCCTGTACACGCAGCGTTTCACGCTCGATGCCACGGCCAATACCTTTAAGGGCATTGGGATGCGCTTCCAGCCAGGAGAGCGCTTTAGATACGTCCGGGATCACATTACCCCCCCCCGCTGTGATAATAATTTATTTTTGTTCAGCATAATGTTAACCGTAGCCTCGAATCTGTGCGAATCAATGCCACCATTGCATACCCTGTAATGTGGCAGTCGCGATAACGATATAACGCAGTGTTTTGCCGACAGCGAGAAACAGCATCGCAGGTAGCCAGGCGAAACGTAACCAGCCTGCCAGAACGCAGAGCAGATCACCTATCACTGGCAGCCAGCTGAATAACAGTGCTGCAGGTCCCAGTCGGTGCAACCACGTCATTGCTGTGTCATGCCATCGCCCCTGACGTTTTAACGGCAGCAAGCGACCAATAAGAATGTTGGTTAAGCCGCCCAAGGTGTTTCCCAGTGATGCGGCCAAAAGCAACCCGTAAACTGATGTCTTTTTTTGCTATCAATAGTGCTATCAGCAGTGCTTCAGAACTTCCCGGCAGGAGCGTTGCACTTAAAAAGCTGCTGCCGAACATCGAGGCATAGGTAAGAACGTCACTCACAGTAAGCGGACATCCACCACAGCCATACCTGCCGCCTTCGCTGCCTGAATACCAAAGTCCGCATCCTCAAACACCACACAACGTGCCGGCGTCACACCCATTAGCTCAGCGCAGCGTAAGAAGGTTTCAGGCTCAGGTTTATGACGCTGTACGTCGTCAGCACCGACGACGGCCGAAAAGAGCTCACGTACGCCCAGCTGCGTCAGTAACGCCTCTGCCATGCTGTGTTCGCTTCCGGTACCGACCGCCATCGGACGACGCCCGTGATACGCTTTCACCACCTCCATTAAAGGCAGTGGCTTCACGTTTTCCAGCAGCATCGCTTTCACGGCAGCGGTTTTTTCTGCGGCAAGAAGATGAGGGTCGAGTGACGACTGATTGGATTCAATGATGAACTGCGACAGCCGCCAGGTTGGTGCGCCATTGAAGTCGATAATACGTGCTTCATCCAGCGTTAATCCATAACGCTGGAGCACCTGACGCCACGCTTTTCGATGTGTCGGCTCAGTATCAAGAATCGTGCCGTCCATATCGAAAATCAGGGCGTCATATTGATCGTACATTGTCACTCCGGACATTCATCAAATGAGACATTACTTTAGCCTAATGTGGACAGGTTGTCGCCAGGGGGGATGAACAGCAAATGCTTTGAAAGCATTAACAATTTTTGTTTTCAGATAAAGGTGATCGTGCACGACCAGCGATAAGCGTACGAAATTCCAGCGTTTTTTTAACATTCTTCTGGCAGACAAGCGGTGGCGGACGGGCATGGGCAGCAAAACAGAAGGCGTTGATGCGGGAAACAGGCGTTTCGGATCGCTTAAGTCAGGATGATGAATCAATGGGGCAGATTAAACAGGAAAAGAGTGCGTGTGAAGCCAGAGGGAAACTGCAGAGGTTTTTCAGGATACTCACTCAGCGTTTGCTGTACGGACGGTTACGGAAGTAACGCTATCGTGTTTAGTGAGGTCTTAGCGATCATCGCGCCATGATACTTTGAGGGATTTTGAGGCTAAAGAAGAAGATGGTGCATCCAGGAGGATTCGAACCTCCGACCGCTCGGTTCGTAGCCGAGTACTCTATCCAGCTGAGCTATGGATGCATTGGGGTCTATCTTTTGGGGTCTATCTTTTGAGGTACAACTTTTTATGGACTTACAGAAACCAACCTGAGGATGTTACAAAGAATGGTGCATCCAGGAGGATTACTCAGCTTGCGCTTCGCCCTATGGGTCGTTGCTGATGCAACGTTATCCTCCTTAGTGCGGCCTGAACGATAATCACGTCATGACACACTGAGGCACTGTCCATATTCGGGAAGAATATGGTGCATCCAGGAGGATTCGAACCTCCGACCGCTCGGTTCGTAGCCGAGTACTCTATCCAGCTGAGCTATGGATGCATAAATCAAATTCTTGTACAACGCAGGGTGCTAACTACTCACCATGAAAGGAATTGCTAATTCGCTTTGTTTCGATGGTGCATCCAGGAGGATTCGAACCTCCGACCGCTCGGTTCGTAGCCGAGTACTCTATCCAGCTGAGCTATGGATGCATCGAAAATGGCGGTGAGGGAGGGATTCGAACCCTCGATACAGCTTTTGACCGTATACTCCCTTAGCAGGGGAGCGCCTTCAGCCTCTCGGCCACCTCACCTTACGCTTTCTTTCGAACTGTGCGTCTGAACGTTGTTTCTGCTCATCGGCACTGCGTGGCGCACATATTACTTTCCCGGACTTTTAAGTCAAACAATTTTTCCGAAACTTTGTTTGATTGAGCAAATCACACACAATTGGGACAAAATGGCGACAAAAAGAGTGAATTATCAACAATGAAAGATGATGGCGTTAATAAAACAGAGGAGGAACAGGTAGAAAGAAAAGGCAGGATTTTTACAGAAAGCGGTAGCGCCTCGCACAGGTGCGAGACGCTGAATCCGTTAAACGCTGGTTTGTTGCGTTTTTTCAGCCTGGATGCGTTGATAGATCTCTTCGCGATGCACAGACACTTCTTTCGGCGCGTTAACACCGATACGAACCTGGTTACCCTTAACACCCAGCACCGTTACAGTTACCTCATCACCGATCATGAGGGTTTCACCAACTCGACGAGTTAGAATAAGCATTCTTTGCTCCTTGAAAGATTAAAAGAGTCGGGCTTGTACAGGCTCCCGGCATTATCCATCATTTAACGCTGCACAATGTGTATGAGAAATACACCAATGCACATCGATGCGCCAATACATTCTGCTGATAGTTAGTTTAGCCGAAATACACTACATCAACCTGACTTTGTCATTTGCTGCTTTAGCATCGTATTAAAAAGCGCCGGAACAACCGTTCTGACGCTTTTTTACGATGCCTTGTTTTAATTCACTTACAGACGGCTGCTGACCCAGTCCTCAACCCCTGCTAATGCGCCTTTCAGAGCACCCGCATCGTTACCACCAGCTTGTGCCATATCAGGACGGCCACCGCCCTTCCCGCCAACCTGCTGAGCCAGACCGGCAATCAACTCACCCGCTTTAACACGGTCAGTCAGATCTTTGGTCACACCCGCAATCAGCGACACCTTACCTTCAGTAACCGTTGCCAGCACAATAATCGCCGACCCCAGCTGATTCTTAAGATCATCAACCATGGTACGCAACATTTTAGGTTCAACATTGTTGAGCTCACTGACCAGCAGTTTCACTCCCTTAATGTCGATAGCATTGCTGCTCAGTGAAGCGCTCTCCTGCGCGGCTTGCTGATCGCGCAGTTGCTGCAACTCTTTCTCCAGAGCTCGTACATGATCGACCAGACCACGCACTTTCTCATTCAGGTTGCTGCTGTTCGCTTTTACCAGCTGCGCAAGATCCTGCAGCTGGCTGCTCTGCGCATTGACCTGCGCCAGCGCGCCTTCACCCGTAATCGCTTCGATACGACGAATACCGGCTGCGGTACCTGACTCCGCCTGAATACGGAACAGCCCGATGTCACCCGTGCGCGCAGCATGGGTACCACCACACAGCTCAACAGAGAAATCACCCATGGTCAGAACGCGCACGCGCTGATCATATTTCTCGCCAAACAGTGCCATTGCCCCTTTAGACTTCGCCGCATCCAGATCCATCACTTCGGTTTCAACCGGCAGGTTGCGACGAATTTGCGCATTGACGATATCTTCGACCTGACGAATCTCCTGAGGTTTCATCGCTTCGAAATGCGAGAAATCGAAACGCAGGTACTTGTCGTTAACCAGCGAGCCTTTCTGCGCCACATGCTCACCTAAAACCTGACGCAAGGCGGCATGCAGTAAGTGAGTAGCAGAGTGGTTAAGACGGATGCGCGCACGGCGTGCTGCATCAACCTGCGCCTCAAGGCGATCACCAATACGCAACTGCCCTGCGGTCAGCTTACCGACATGACCGATTGCCTGACCATATTTTTGTGTATCCTGGACGCTAAATTCAGCATTCTTCCCTTTCAGCAGACCGGTATCGCCTACCTGGCCACCCGATTCGCCATAGAATGGCGTTTCATCCAGCACGACCACGGCATCCTGACCCGCGGTCACTTCATCAACCGCCTCGCCTGCAACATAGAGCGCTTTCACCGTGGCAGCTAAATCGAGCTGGTCGTAGCCTTTGAAGGATGAGGCGGCATCAATACGAATAACGTTGCTGTAGTCAGCACCGAAGCCACTCGCTTCACGTGCGCGCTGACGCTGCTGCTCCATCGCCCGCTCAAAGCCGGCTTCGTCGATCTTCAGATTGCGTTCGCGACAGACGTCAGCCGTTAAATCAGCCGGGAAACCAAAGGTATCGTAGAGACGGAAGACGATTTCGCCATCCAGCGTGTCGCCCTGCAGTTTTTCCAGCTCTTCGTCCAGCAGCGCCAGTCCGCGCTCCAGGGTTCTGGCAAACTGATCTTCTTCGCTTTTCAGCACCTGCTCAACCTGAGCCTGCTGGCGCTGTAACTCTTCGCCTGCGGCACCCATGACCTCAACCAGTGGCGCAACCAGCTTATAGAAGAAGGCCTCTTTAGCGCCCAGCATGTTGCCATGACGCACGGCGCGACGAATGATACGACGCAGCACGTAGCCACGGTTCTCATTAGACGGGATGACGCCATCGGCAATCAGGAATGCACAGGAGCGAATGTGGTCGGCAATGACACGCAGCGATTTGTTACTGAGGTCAGTGGCACCGGTAACCTGTGCCACGGCCTGAATCAGTTTCTGGAACAGGTCGATTTCATAGTTGGAGTTGACGTGTTGCAGAACGGCAGAAATACGCTCAAGGCCCATTCCGGTATCAACCGACGGTTTTGGCAGCGGCAGCATGGTGCCATCAGCCTGACGGTTGAACTGCATAAAGACGATGTTCCAGATCTCAATGTAACGGTCACCATCTTCTTCCGGGCTGCCCGGCGGGCCACCCCAGATGTGATCGCCATGATCGTAGAAAATCTCGCTGCACGGACCACAAGGACCGGTATCGCCCATCTGCCAGAAGTTATCTGACGCATACGCGCTGCCCTTATTGTCGCCAATGCGAATAATGCGTTCACGTGGCACACCGATTTCGTTCGCCCAGATATCAAAGGCTTCATCGTCGGTTTCATAGATCGTCACCCACAGACGCTCTTTTGGCAGGCTGAACCACTGCTCGCTCGTCAGCAGTTCCCAGGCAAAACCAATCGCCTCTCTCTTGAAATAGTCACCAAAGCTGAAGTTACCCAGCATTTCAAAGAAGGTGTGGTGACGTGCGGTGTAACCGACGTTTTCAAGATCGTTGTGTTTGCCGCCTGCGCGTACGCAGCGCTGTGACGTGGTCGCACGTGTGTAGTCACGTTTGTCCTGACCGAGGAACACATCTTTAAACTGGTTCATCCCGGCGTTAGTAAACAACAACGTTGGATCGTTATTCGGTACGAGGGAGCTGCTGGTTACAACCTCATGTCCCTTGCTATGAAAAAAGTCGAGAAACGCTTGACGGATCTCAGCAGTGCTCTTGCTCATATATATCCTGGAATCACGCTAACGAACGTTCCCTCTGATCGGCGCGACCACATTCTGGTGGTGCCTGATTAGCGGAACAAAAAGTGGGAATAAGATAAATTTTCTTCAGTGGGAAGTAAAATTACATCGGCTTTTAGTCATCAAAATTTCTGAAAATGGACTGGATATCTTCGCTCATAAAACCCTTTGACTGCAGATAGCGTAGTACTTTCGCTTTCTCTTTCCACTCTGTGGGCAGCGGGTGTCCGAATTTTCGTTCAGCCAGCTGAGCCGCACACGCCGCCCAGTCTACCTCTGTCTCTTCCATTGCAAGATCAATGGCTTCACGGTCGATGCCTTTCTGGGCCAGTTCAAGGCGTACGCGCTGCGATCCAAAGCCCTTACGGCTCCGGCTCTGAATAAATCGTTCGGTGAAACGCTCGTCGTTTAACCAGCCGCTTTCCTGACACCAGTTAAGAACCTGTTCCAGCAACGCTTCAGTAACAATTTCGGGCTCTTTTTTCTGCGCCCACGCAGCACGCTGCGCTGATTGTTGCAGTTTACGCGCTAACTCTGCACGGCTGTGGTCGCGCTGACCCAGAATACGCATCGCACGGTCAAGCAGACGAGAGTAAGAGACGACATTAGGTTGGGGCTGAGAGGGTTCAGTCATACTGCGCACCTTGTACAAACAGAGGGAGATTATGGCGACAGAACAGGACAGAGGGAAGGCAAGAAAGGTAATAGAGGGGGATAAAACTACGGGAGAGGCTTTCGCCCCTCCCGCATCAGAGATTAGAAGTCTTCGTTCGCTTCAGCCGCGTCTTCTTTCTCAGCAGCCTTGTCGGCTGCTGCGAGTTTTTCATCCGCGCCGTTGAGCAACATCTCACGTAACTTCAGATCAATCTCGTTTGCCACAGCAGCATTCTCTTTCAGGAAGTTGCCGGCATTCGATTTACCCTGACCAATCTTGTCGCCATTGTAGCTGTACCATGCACCCGCTTTTTCAATCAGCTTGTGCTTCACGCCCAGGTCGACCAGCTCACCAAAGGTATTGATACCTTCGCCGTACATGATCTGGAACTCAGCCTGTTTGAATGGCGCGGCGATTTTGTTTTTCACCACTTTAACGCGGGTCTCACTGCCGACCACGTTATCGCCCTCTTTGATTGCACCGATACGGCGGATATCAAGACGGACAGAGGCGTAGAACTTCAGCGCGTTACCACCAGTGGTGGTTTCCGGGTTACCAAACATCACACCAATTTTCATACGGATCTGGTTGATGAAAATCAGCAGGGTATTGGACTGCTTCAGGTTACCGGCCAGTTTACGCATCGCCTGGCTCATCATACGTGCCGCGAGGCCCATGTGTGAGTCACCGATTTCACCTTCGATTTCCGCTTTAGGCGTCAGCGCCGCGACGGAGTCGACGATGATCACGTCAACGGCACCAGAGCGCGCCAGCGCATCACAAATTTCCAGCGCCTGCTCACCAGTGTCTGGCTGAGAGCAGAGCAGGTTATCAATGTCTACGCCGAGTTTCTTGGCGTAAACCGGATCAAGCGCATGCTCGGCATCGATAAAGGCACAGGTTTTACCTTTACGCTGTGCAGATGCGATAACCTGCAAAGTCAGCGTGGTTTTACCTGAAGACTCAGGTCCATAGATCTCAACGATACGGCCCATTGGCAGACCGCCTGCGCCTAATGCGATATCTAGCGACAGCGAGCCAGTAGAGATAGTTTCCACATCCATTGAGCGGTCTTCACCCAAGCGCATGATGGAGCCTTTACCAAATTGCTTCTCAATCTGGCCAAGCGCGGCAGCTAAAGCCTTCTGTTTGTTTTCATCAATCGCCATTTCAACTCCTAATCAAGCCGGGTAAACACGCACTCAGGGTGCCTGTACTCTTTCTGTTGCCGACAATTATACTGTATAGTCATACAGTATCAAGTTTAATTTGTCAGAAATTCGCCATACAGTTTCTGCAGGGCCCATGCCACCGACTGGCGGCGTACGGCATCACGATCGCCGCTAAAATGCTGCTGAAAAGTCAATACGTTATCCTGCGGCCCGGCAAAGCCAAACCATACCGTACCCACCGGTTTTTCTTCACTGCCGCCATCCGGACCGGCAATACCGCTGACGGAGATCACGTAGTCAGCATGGGCCGCCCTGCGGGCACCCAGCGCCATCTCCCGCACCACCACATCACTTACCGCACCATACTGCAACAGGGAAGCAGCCTGAACACTGACCATCTGCTGTTTGGCCTGGTTACTGTAGGTCACAAAACCCCGCTCGAACCAGGCGGAGCTGCCGCTGATATCGGTAAAGACTTTGGCAATCCATCCCCCCCGTGCAGGATTCCGCACAGGTTACGGTGGCATTGCGCTGCTTCAGCTTCTCACCTATCTGCGCACTAAGCGCCTGCAATTGCTGATCATCCATTGCGATTCTCCCTTTGGCTGTGGGTTGAAGGTGGTGCAGAAAAACTGCTTTTTCAAGGTCACTCACCATTATTACGCTGTTTTTGCGGCCAGCTTTCCACTGCGCTTACCGATTTTTCACCGCAACCATAAAAAGACGCGGGAAGGCGAGCAACACCTGACCATCGGCCTGAGCCGGATAAGCCGCGAGCAGACGCTGATGATAATCGGTCAGAAACGCCGTCTGTTCGGTCTCATCCAGCGTTGCCAGAAAAGGCCGTAAACCGGTCGCCTGCAGCCAGCTGATAATCGCCTGCGCATCGGCCATCACGTGATAATAGGTGGTACGCCAGATATCCACCTCACAGCCGGCCTGCGTCAGCAGATCGTAATACTCGCCCGTGGAAAGCAGCTGTGTACGTACAGCGGCATCGGCATTGATGCGTGAACGCCAGCGATCCGTTGCCGCCACCTCGCGCATCAGCCGGTGCGACGGCTCATTGAGGTTATCAGGCATCTGGATCGCTAACACGCCACCGGGCGCCAGCTGGCTGACCAGATGGGGAAACAGCGTTGCGTGATTATCCAGCCATTGCAGAGAGGCGTTGGCGTAGACCACCTGCTGGGGCACATCGGCCTGCCAGTTGCGGATGTCCGCCTGAATAAAACGACAGTGCGGCAGGCGTTCAGCGGCCTGAGTTAACATCGTGGCGGAACTGTCCAGCCCGGTAATCTGCGCCAGTGGCCAGGCATCGGCGAGCAGCTCGGTGCTGTTACCGGGCCCGCATCCCAGATCGGTCACCTGCTCAACCTGTTCCAGGCTGAGGCGCGCCAGAAGTTCGCGGGCTGGACGGGTTCGTTCTGCTTCAAACTTACGGTACAGCACAGGATCCCACTCTTTCATCATGACCTCTCGCTCAGTTATCAGATGCATCCGCTTACTGAGACGGATGAAAGAGGAAAAAGTGCGACCCGTTGCTCATTTTTGAATCATGCGCTGGCAGAGACCGGCCGGAGTCATTAAGTTAAAACACTGTTTCATTTTTTTAACATCCGATTCAGGAGTCATTTATGAGTGAAAAATCGCCCTTTGCCGGTGTCTGGTGCCCTTCAGTCACCCCGTTTAATGCGCAGGGTGCGGTCGATATTGATGCGCTCGGGCGACATTTCTCCCGCCTCAATGACTCCGGTATCGATACCTTACTGGTGATGGGCAGCATTGGCGAGTTCGCCTCACTGACGCAGCAGGAACGCTTACAACTGATTCAGGAAGCCAGACCCTTGTCATCGCTGAAGATGGTCGCGAACGTCTCGGCAACCTGCATCCCTGACATGCTGGAGCTGGCTGAAGCCGCCTGGAAAAATGACTTTGACGCGGTGATGGTGCTGCCGCCCTACTATTATGGCCAGACGCAAAACCAGCTGATGCACTACTTCGAAGCACTGGACGCGCAAGCTGGGTGGTAAATGGTTTGCCTACAACTTTCCGGCCCGCACCGGCTGCGATCTGACGCCCGCGCTGATTGCCGCCCTGGCGGCAAAGTTGCCCAACTTCGCCGGCATTAAAGATACGGTGGATTGCCTGTCGCATAACCGGATGATGATTGAAGAGACCCGTAAGGTGCGTAGCGATTTCGCCGTACTGTCGGGGTATGACGAGTACCTGCTCCCGAACCTGCTGGCGGGCGGTGCCGGTGTAATTTCAGGACTGAATAATATTGTGCCGGAGTACTTTGCGCAGATGATGACGGCATGGCGAAGTGGCAATCTGCCGGAGCTGACGCGCCTGCAGCAGCAGATCGGCTGTCTGATGGCGATTTACAGTATCGGAGATGATTTCGTGACGACGATTAAAACGGCCGTGGCACGGCGCTATGACTCGATGAGCAGCGGCTCACGAAACTACGGTGGCACGCTGAATGCGGAGCAGTGTGCCGCAATTGATAAGCTGTTCAGCTAAGCAGGAAAGCGGGCGCATCCCTGCGCCCCCGATCTCAGTTCTTTTTCACAAACTCAGATTTTAATTTCATCGGGCCAAAACCGTCGATTTTACAATCGATGTTGTGGTCCCCTTCAACCAGACGAATGCTTTTCACTTTAGTGCCGATCTTCAGCGATGAAGAACTGCCCTTCACCTTGAGATCTTTGATCACCGTGACGCTGTCGCCATCTGCCAGCAGATTGCCGTTGGCATCACGCACTTCCAGTGTTGCGTTGCTGCTGTCACCTTCTCCCTCGGTCCAGATGTGACCGCAGGAGGGGCAGTTAAGGTTATCGCCATCTTGCCAGGTGTAATCGGCGTGACAAGCCGGGCAGGCAGGTAAAGACATAGTGACTCCAGAAATATCAGTGGCTGTGTGGCCTGAAAAAGGGCGTCATCATATAACCTTACAGTTAACAAGGACAGCCTTTATAACAGGCCGCCCTGGCGTGCCTTGCTCACCGCCTCACCCAGCTGCCACACCGCCATCGCATAATGGGTACTGTGGTTGTAGCGGGTAATGACATAGAAATTGGGTAAGCCGTACCAGTACTGGTAGCTGGTGCCCAAATCCAGGCGTAGCAGACTGACCTGATCGTTACCGTTCAGCGAGCCCTGTGGTGACAATCCTGACGCCGCCAGCATGCTCACGCTGTAACGGGTTTTGAAGCCATCTTCCAGCATCGGTGCCTGACCGCTGGCCGGTACCGCCACATTTTCGCCGCTGCGCCAGCCATGCTTCTGAAAATAGTGCGCCACGCTGCCGATAGCATCCACCGGATCCCACAGGTTTGCATGACCGTCTCCGTTGAAATCAACCGCATAATCATTGTAAGAGGAGGGCATAAACTGACCATAGCCCATCGCCCCGGCAAAGGAGCCTTTCAGCGCCAGCGGGTCATCCTGCTCTTTGCGCGACATCAACAGAAAGGTTTCCAGCTCGCTGCTGAAGTACTCTGCGCGGCGCGGATAGTTAAAGGATAAGGTCGCAAGCGCATCCAGAATCCGCGTTTTCCCCATCACGCGACCCCAGCGGGTTTCCACGCCAATGATGCCCACAATAATTTCTGGCGGCACGCCATAAACCTGCTGCGCGCGTTGCAGGGCATCCTGATACTGATTCCAGAACGCCACCCCATTTTGCACGTTATCGGGCGTAATGAACTTGTTGCGATAGCGGATCCAGGCGCCATTAGGTCCTGGCGCTGGCGTATAGCTTGGTGCCTGACGATCCATCAGTCGCAGCACATAATCCAGTCGTTTGGCCTGACCGATGATGTTGTGCAGTTGCTGACGGTCAAAGTCATGCTTCTCCACCATCTTATCGATAAATTGCTCTGCTGCCGGGTTACCGGCAAAGTCGCCAAACATCGCCTGTCCGCTGTGCGACGGCTGCAGTAAAAAACCGCCCTGTGGCGCAGCCAGCATCTTCTGCTGGGACGGGACTTCAGGTTTGCTGCTGCAGGAGGCCAGAAGCGGGATGAACGCAAGGAAGGCTAACTTGAGGCGCATCGGTTATCCATAAACGAGGGGTAATTTCAGATGCGGTAATAGTAGACGTTCAGCGCAATGACATACAGGGCAAAATCTTAAAAAAACGTCAAGGCAGCCGTGGGCTAAAATGGCTGCGGGGCTCTCTCTGCCCCGCAGCCATCATGCGCTTAGCGGCGGTTTCTCACCAGCTGATAGCGACGGGTCAGATACTCAACCGGCGCGCTCCAGATATGCACCAGCCGGCAGAACGGGAACAGCAGGAACAGCGTCATTCCCAGCACCATGTGCACGCGGTAGATAAACGCCACGCCGTCGAGATGCTGCGAAGCGCCACCGTGGAAGGTCACCACCGCCTGCGCCCAGCCCACCAGCTTCATCATTTCACTGCCGTCCATATGCTGGGCGGAGAAGGGAATGGTCAGCAGGCCCAGCGTCGCCTGAGCCACCAGCAGGGTCATGATCAGAATATCACCGACGCTACTGGTCGCCCGCACCCGTGGATTGGTCAGACGGCGCTTCAGCAGCAGTCCACCGCCCACCAGTGTCATCGCCCCGAACAGGCCACCGGCAATCATCGCCAGTTTCTGCTTTACGTCGATCGGCAGGAAGGATTCATACATCCAGTGCGGCGTCAGCATCCCGACGATATGACCGAAGAAAATACCGATGATGCCGATGTGAAACAGGTTGGAGGCGAGACGCATCCCTTTTTTGTCCAGCATCTGACTGGAACCGGCACGCCAGCTGTATTGCCCGTAGTCATAGCGCAGCCAGCTTCCCACCAGGAAGACCGTTCCGGCGAGGTAGGGGTAAATATCGAAGAAGAAAGTGTTAATAAAATTCATGCTGATTCTCCTGTGGTACGCGCAGTCGCCGCGGCGATGTCCAGATACTGCGGCGCGACCGCATCAGCGAAGCGACGCTGATGCATCGCCTGCTGCGCCGAGGCGCAGCCCTGTTCGCCGAGAAATTTAATCTGCTCCTCTTCCCAGACAGCATCCAGTGCTGCCGGCGTATCGTCGCGCGCTTCCTGCGCCACCTGTGGCTTGAGGGCCGCAGGATCAACCGCGCTACCGGACAGCGTCAGTAACACTGTGAAGAGATCGGCGTAGGGGCTCTGACGCTCTTCAAGCCGCGCCGCCAGCAAGGCCAGGATAGGCACGATGTCGTCCAGTCCCTGACGCGCGGCCTCATCGCTTTTACAGGCGAGATACTCCAGGTAGAGCGGCAGGAAATCGGGCAGCTCTTTGCTGTCCAGCTCCAGACCATCGGCACGATACTGTTCCAGCAGATCAACCATCGCCTGACCGCGATCGCGTGACTCACCGTGCACGTGTTCAAACAGCAGCAGCGAGGTGGCGCGGCCACGATCAAACAGTTCGCAGTAGTCAGCCTGTACGTCGAGCAGTGGCCGGGCACAGAGCTGATTGATAAACCGCACCAGCCGTGCGCTCTGCTGCAGGTTGAGTTCAGAGGCGTCATCCAGCGCCGCGATCAGGTCGGAAGAGTGGGTAAACAGTGCCTCGTCCGGGTAGTCCAGCAGCCGCGAAAGAATCCGTAACGTCATCATGAGGCATCCTCCGGACGAATGGTTTTCTTACTGACGTCGATGGCATCAATACGGCGGCTGTTGAACAGATTGAATTTGCTGTCGCTGCCGTGACAGCCATCGCCAAAGCTAAAGCCGCAGCCTTTGCTTTCCGGGAAGGCTTCACGCGCCAGTTCGCGATGGCTGGAGGGCACCACAAAGCGATCTTCATAGTTCGCGATCGCCAGATAGCGGTACATCTCCTGCGCCTGCGCTTCGGTCAGGCCGACCTGCTCCAGCGCCCGGATATCATGCTCACCGTCCACGCTTTCTGCGCGTTTGTAATGACGCATAGCCAGCATCCGCTTCAGTGCCAGCAGCACCGGTGCGGTGTCGCCTGCGGTCAGCAGGTTCGCCAGATACTCAACCGGAATGCGCAGGCTTTCCACATCCGGCAGCACGCCGGTGTGCGCCAGCGCCCCGCCATCCACCGCCGACTGAATCGGTGACAGTGGTGGCACATACCAGACCATCGGCAGCGTGCGGTATTCAGGGTGAAGTGGCAGCGCCAGCTTCCACTCCATCGCCATTTTATAGACCGGTGAACGCTGTGCTGCGTCGATTACACTCTGCGCAACGCCATCTTTCAGCGCCTGCGCAATCACCGCCGGATCGTTGGGATCAAGGAAGATATCCAGCTGGCTCTGATAGAGATCTTTCTCGTTTTCCGCTGCGGCCGCCTGTTCAATGCGGTCAGCGTCATAGAGCAACACGCCGAGATAGCGGATACGGCCGACACAGGTTTCTGAACAGACGGTGGGCTGGCCCGCTTCAATGCGCGGATAACAGAAAATGCATTTTTCTGATTTGCCGCTTTTCCAGTTGAAGTAGATCTTCTTGTACGGACAGCCGGTGAGGCACATCCGCCAGCCGCGACATTTATCCTGGTCGATCAGTACGATGCCATCTTCGCCGCGTTTGTAGATCGCGCCGCTTGGGCAGGTCGCCACACACGCCGGGTTGAGGCAGTGCTCACACAGGCGCGGCAGGTACATCATGAAGGTGTGCTCAAACTGACCGTAAATCTCCTTCTGGATGTTATCGAAGTTCTTATCCTGCGAACGTTTGGCAAACTCGCCGCCGAGGATCTCTTCCCAGTTCGGGCCGTTTTCGATCTTTTTCATCCGCTGACCGGTGATCAGCGAGCGCGGACGCGCAATCGGCTGATGCTTACCGGCGGGCGCATTGTGCAGATGCTGATAATCAAAATCGAACGGTTCGTAGTAATCATCCAGCGCGGGCACATCCGGGTTGGCGAAGATCTTCGACAGCAGACCGATGCGACTCCCCATGCGCGGCTCCAGCTTACCGTTGATCTTACGGATCCAGCCGCCCTTCCACTTCTGCTGATCTTCCCAGGCGTGCGGATAGCCGACACCAGGCTTGCTTTCGACGTTGTTAAACCAGGCGTACTCCATGCCCTCGCGGCTGGTCCAGACGTTTTTACAGGTCACCGAGCAGGTGTGGCAGCCGATACATTTGTCGAGGTTCAGCACCATGCCGACCTGTGAACGAATTTTCATGGTTTTACCTCCTGCTGGCTGCCCTGGCAGGCATCGTTGCCTTCCCCATCTAACCAGTTAACGTTGTTCATTTTTCTCACTACCACGAACTCATCGCGGTTCGAGCCGACGGTGCCGTAGTAGTTAAAGCCCCAGGAGAGCTGCGCATAACCGCCGATCATATGGGTCGGTTTCGGGCAGGTCCGCGTCACCGAGTTATGGATCCCGCCGCGCTGGCTGGTGATCTCCGAGCCAGGGATATTCACGATACGTTCCTGCGCGTGGTACATCATGGTCATACCCGCCGGGATGCGCTGACTCACTACTGCACGTGCGGTCAGCGCACCGTTGGCATTGAACGCCTCGATCCAGTCGTTATCCACGATACCCAGCTCACGAGCGTCATCTTCACTCATCCAGACAATCGGTCCGCCGCGCGACAGTGTCAGCATCAGCAGGTTATCGCTGTAGGTGGAGTGAATGCCCCACTTCTGGTGTGGCGTCAGGAAGTTCAACGCCTTCTCCGGGTTACCGTTGGGTTTGCTGTTCAGCAACGGCTTCGCCGCGCGGGTATCGATTGGCGGACGATAGACCATCAGGCTCTCGCCAAAGGCGCGCATCCACTCATGATCCTGATAGAGCTGCTGACGGCCGCTCAGGGTTCGCCACGGGATCAGCTCATGAACGTTGGTGTAGCAGGCGTTGTAAGAGACATGTTCATCTTCCAGCCCTGACCAGGTCGGGCTGGAGATAATTTTGCGCGGCTGCGCCTGGATATCGCGGAAGCGAATCTTCTCATCTTCTTTATTGAGCGCCAGGTGGGTGTGGTCACGACCGGTAATCACGCCAAGTGCCTGCCAGGCTTTCACCGCCACCTGACCATTGGTTTCCGGTGCCAGCGCCAGGATCACTTCTGCCGCATCGATCGCCGTGTCGATATTCGGCCGCCCCGCTGCCGGGCCATCCGCTTTGACGTAGTTCAGCTGCTTGAGGAAATCGACCTCTTTGCTGGTGTTCCAGCTGATACCTTTGCCGCCGTTACCCAGGGTCTCCAGCAACGGTCCCAGCGAGGTAAAGCGCTCCCAGGTCGCCGGATAGTCGCGCTCCACCACCATAATGTGTGGCGCGGTTTTACCCGGAATCAGATCGCATTCGCCTTTTTTCCAGTCTTTCGCCTCAAAAGGCTGCGCCAGTTCCGCGGGTGAGTCATGCAACACCGGCAGAGTAACGACGTCCGTTTCAACGCCTAAATGACCCGGGCAGAGATCGGAGAAGGCTTTGGCGATGCCTTTGTAGATCTCCCAGTCACTTTTTGAGTCCCAGGCAGGATCGACGGCCGCCGAAAGCGGATGAATAAACGGATGCATATCCGAGGTATTCATATCGTCTTTTTCATACCAGGTCGCCGTTGGCAGCACGACATCGGAGTAGAGACAGGTGCTCGACATGCGGAAGTCGAGTGTGACCACCAGATCCAGTTTGCCTTCGGCACCCTGATCCAGCCACTCCACCTCTTCCGGCTTCACGCGGCCCTGCTGGCCTAAATCTTTGCCCTGAATGCCGTTTTCCGTGCCCAGCAGATACTTCAGCATGTACTCATGCCCTTTACCGGATGAGCCGAGCAGATTGGAGCGCCAGACAAACAGGTTACGCGGGAAGTTCTGCGGATCGTCCGGCTGTTCAGCGGCAAACCGCATGGTGCCCTGCTTCAGGCTTTCCACGGTGTAATCCAGCGGCGACTGACCGGCGGCTTTCGCCTGCGCCGCGATGTGCAGCGGGTTGACGTTAAGCTGCGGCGCTGAAGGCAGCCAGCCCATACGTTCGGAACGGACGTTAAGGTCGATCAGGCTGCCGCTGTAGCGACTTTTATCCGCCAGCGGGGAGAGCAATTCGCTGGTGGCCAGGGTTTCATAGCGCCACTGACTGGAGTGGTTGTAGAAGAAGGAGGTGCTGTTCATCTGGCGTGGCGGACGCTGCCAGTCCAGGCCAAAGGCCAGCGGGGTCCAGCCGGTCTGCGGACGGAGTTTCTCCTGGCCGACATAGTGCGCCCAGCCACCGCCGCTCTGACCGACGCAGCCGCAGAAAATCAGCATGTTCATCAGGCCACGATAGTTCATGTCCATGTGATACCAGTGGTTCATACCGGCACCGACGATGATCATCGAACGACCGCGGGTCTTCTCGGCGTTTTCGGCAAATTCACGGGCAATGCGAATGATGTTCTGACGGGAGACACCCGTAATCTGCTCCGCCCAGGCCGGGCTGTACGCTTTGATGTCGTCGTAGGTTTGCGCGCAGTTGGCATCATCCAGACCGCGATCCAGACCATAATTCGCCAGCGTCAGATCGTAGACGCTGGTGACCAGTGCTTCACTGCCATCCGCCAGTTGCAGGCGTTTCACCGGCAGCTTATGCAGCAGGATTTCGTCCAGCGCAACGCTGTTGAAATGCTCGCTGGTAATGCCACCGAAGTAAGGGAAACCAACCTCCACCACCTCATCGTGGCTGCCGAGCAGGCTGAGCTGCAGTTCAACTTCCTGATGTGATGCCCCATCACGCTGCTCAAGGTTCCATTTGCCTTTTTCGCCCCAGCGGAAGCCGATAGATCCCTGCGGCGCGGTCAGCTCCCCGGTCGCCTCGTTGATCGCGACGGTTTTCCACTCCGGGTTATTCTCCTGACCGAGCCCATCCACCAGATCGCTGGCGCGCAGCTGACGGCCGGCGGCGTAAAAACCGCCCTCACGGGATTCCAGCAGCACCAGCATCGGCATATCGGTGTAACGGCGCACGTAGTCGCGGAAATAGCCAACTTCGCGATCAAGATGAAACTCTTTCAGCATCACGTGGCCCATCGCCAGCGCCATCGCGCTGTCGGTGCCCTGCTTCGGACTCAGCCACTGGTCACACAGCTTCGCGACCTCAGCATAGTCCGGCGTGATCGCCACGGTTTTCGTCCCTTTATAGCGGACTTCCGTAAAGAAGTGCGCATCCGGGGTACGGGTCTGCGGCACGTTAGAGCCCCAGGCAATAATGTAGGAGGAGTTGTACCAGTCAGCCGATTCCGGCACGTCGGTCTGCTCGCCCCAGGTCATCGGTGAGGCCGGCGGCAGATCGCAGTACCAGTCGTAGAAGCTCAGACAGGTTCCGCCAATCAGTGACAGGTAACGTGCGCCCGCAGCGTAAGAGACCATCGACATCGCCGGAATCGGTGAGAATCCCATAATGCGGTCAGGGCCGTAAGTCTTCGCGGTACAGATGTTCGCGGCGGCGATCATCTCGTTGACTTCCTGCCAGCTGGAGCGGACAAAGCCGCCGCGTCCACGCGCCTGTTTGTAGCTTCTGGCCTTTTCAGGATTACTGATGATGGATGCCCAGGCGTCCACCGGGTCGCTGTGCTGCGCTTTCGCGTCGCGCCAGAGCTGAATCAGCTTCTTGCGCATTAACGGATATTTCAGGCGGTTAGCGCTGTAGAGATACCACGAGTAGCTGGCACCGCGTGGGCAGCCACGCGGCTCATGGTTTGGCAGATCGGGACGGGTACGCGGATAGTCGGTCTGCTGGGTCTCCCAGGTGACCAGTCCATTTTTAACGTAGATTTTCCAGCTGCATGAGCCGGTACAGTTAACACCGTGCGTGGAGCGCACGATTTTATCGTGCTGCCAGCGACTGCGATAGCCATCTTCCCAGTCGCGGTTGCTGTTTAACGTCTGGCCATGCTGGCCGGAAAAGGGTTCGGCCAGCTGTTTGAAATAGCGAAACCGATCTAGAAACTTGCTCATCCGGAATACTCCTGAAGGCTTAATGTGACATTGCTGACTCTGCATCTGTCCCGACACAGAAAGTGAAATTGTGCCGGTGCGCCACACCGGCTTTGTCGTTATCAGGCGCGTGCTTTTCGGCCGTAAACCAGCCAGGTCACCGCGATGCAGCAGAGATAAAAGACCAGGAAGATTTTCATCGCGCCGGCGGGTGAACCGGTCATGGCGAGCGACAGGCCAAAAGTCTGCGGAATAAAGAAACCGCCCAGCGCGCCAATGGCGGAGATAAAGCCGAGCGCAGCAGAGGTTTCTGTTGCCGCTTCGCGCTGTGCCAGCGCATCGTCGCCGCCCTCAGCTTTGATACGTTCCAGCGTCAGCTTACGGAAGATCACCGCAATCATCTGGTAGGTGGAGCCGCTGCCCAGCCCGGACGTCAGGAACAGGCCCATAAACACGGCGAAGAAGGCCACGAACGAGCCATCATGTCCGGCACCCGGCAGGGTAAGGAACAGCAGCGCAGCAAACAGCGCCATCAGCACGTAGTTGATCAGCGTGACGCGGGTACCGCCGAAGCGGTCAGAAATGATGCCGCCTGCTGAACGGGCCAGCGCGCCAATAAAGGGACCGAAAAAGGCGTAATGCATGATCACGACATCAGGAAATTGCGTCTTCGTCAGCATGGCAAAACCGGCAGAGAAACCAATAAACGAGCCAAAGGTGGCCAGATAGAGCAGCGCCATAACCCACAGGTGGGGACGTTTCAGCACCGGTAACTGCTCACGCAGCGAGGATTTCGCCGCCGCCAGGTCGTTCATGCCGAACCAGGCCGCCAGCGTGCCGATCGCCAGGAACGGCACCCAGATCCAGGCGGCATTTTCCAGCCAGATGCTGTCGCCGGTGACGGTGGTCTGACCCACATCGGCAAAACCAAAAATGGCACAGGAGATCGCCAGCGGGGCGACAAACTGCATTACGCTGACGCCAAGGTTACCGAGGCCGCCGTTGATACCCAGCGCGCCGCCCTGACGGGCTTTGGGAAAGAAGAAGCTGATATTGCCCATGCTCGACGCGAAGTTAGCGCCACCAAAACCGCACAGCAGGGAAATCACCATAAAAGTGGTGAATGAGGTCTGGCTGTCCTGTACGGCAAAGCCGAGCCACAGGCAGGGAATGATCAGGATGCCGGTGCTGAAGGCGGTCCAGCGACGTCCTCCAAAGATGGGAATAACAAAAGAGTAAGGCACACGCAACAACGCGCCAGAAACAGACGGCAGTGCGGTCAGTAAAAAGAGTTGCTCAGTGCTGAAGGTAAAGCCAACTTTATTCAGGTTAACCGCAACGGTGCTGAACAGCATCCAGACGCAGAAGCCCAGCAGCAGACAGAAGACAGAAATCCACAGGTTACGGCTGGCGATACGTTTACCACGCGCCTGCCAGAACGCATCGTTTTCCGGTTGCCAGTCCTGAATTAACGCGCCGCGCGTCGGGGTTTGCAAAGAGGTGGATTGGGTCATAAATCTCTCATCAGCAGAATAATAATTGTGCGTATCCTGCGCATCCGCCGTGGTGTCGGGCTTGATACAAATCAACGGCAATGCAGGTTACAGAGGCGCAGCGCCCTCTCTTCACCCCGGTTAAGTAGTTGACTGAATTCAGATAAACCTTATAAATCATAGGGTTTAAACACGGCCGCCCATGCCTTCTGTAAAAGGGTGTCCGACTGGAAATAAAGGAGTAGTCCATTGGGGGGTATATAGCGACCCCGCTTCACCGGTAAGATAGGCTCTCCGCCCGCTCAGGGCTGGCGTATGTGACAGGAACAGGAGCCATTGTGACGGCAGAGAAATTTACGCTTTTATTGATCGACGACCATCCCATGCTGCGCAATGGCCTGAAGCAGCTGATTGCGCTGGATGAAAGACTGCAGGTGGTTGCCGAAGCGGGTAATGGCATTGATGGCCTGGCGCTGGCACAGCAGCATGATCCCGACCTGATCCTGCTTGATCTTAATATGCCAGGTCTGAACGGACTGGATACCCTGACCCAGCTGCGTGAGATAGCCCTTTCTGGCCGGGTAGTGGTGTTCAGCGTTTCAGATAATGAAGAGGATGTGGTCAGCGCGCTGAAGCGCGGCGCTGATGGTTATCTGCTGAAAGATATGGAACCGGAAGCCTTACTGAAAGCGCTGCATCAGGCTGCTGCCGGTCAGATCGTGCTGAGCGAGGCGTTAACCCCGATTCTGGTCGCCCGGTTGCGTGAAGCGCAGCCTGCTCAGACGCGCGACATCAATCAGCTGACCCGGCGCGAGCGCGATATTCTGCAACTGATCAGCGACGGGATGACCAACAAAGCGATTGCCCGCAAGCTGGCCATCAGTGAAAGCACGGTCAAGGTTCACGTTAAATATCTGCTGAAAAAGATGAACCTTAAATCCCGACTTGAAGCCGCCGTCTGGGCGCTGCAGAACGGGCTGCACTGACCTTTCCCCCTTCCCGATGCGGCGCAGTGCCGTCCTGCCGGCCATAAACTGCCGCAGAAATCGCGAGCCGCCTCGCAGCCCCGCATCAGCGTCATGAGAACAGGCACTTTTTTGTCGCCAGCCGCCGCCACATTTGCCAGGATGCCTGTCAGGTTACACCCGGTCAGGATCGCGGCTGTGCATCACGCTGGCATATGCCCTGCCCTATTCGTTATCATCTGATTATCCTGCGCGCCTGGAATCCCTTTCGGTTTCATGGGCGTTGACCGCCAGAAATTTACCGCATTAAAAATGAGCTAAAACCTTATGCAAGAGCCAACCGAAAAGGACTTTCCTTCCCACACGCCGATGATGCAGCAATACCTGCGTCTCAAGGCGGAGCATCCTGACATTCTGCTGTTTTACCGTATGGGTGACTTCTACGAGCTGTTTTATGACGACGCAAAACGTGCCTCGCAGCTGCTGGAGATTTCACTCACCAAACGCGGTGCGTCAGCGGGCGAACCGATCCCGATGGCGGGTGTGCCCTATCATGCGGTTGAAGGTTACCTGGCTAAACTGGTGCAGCTGGGCGAATCCGTTGCCATCTGCGAGCAGATAGGCGATCCGGCGCTGAGCAAAGGCCCGGTCGAACGCAAAGTGGTGCGCATCGTTACCCCAGGTACCATCAGTGATGAGGCGCTGTTGCAGGAGCGGCACGACAATCTGCTGGCGGCGATTGTGCAAAGCCCGCGCGGTTTTGGCTACGCCACGCTGGATATCAGCTCAGGCCGTTTTCGCCTCAGCGAACCTGCCGATGCTGAAACCATGGCGGCAGAACTGCAGCGCACCAATCCGGCGGAGCTGCTCTACCCCGAAGATTTCCAGGCGATGTCGCTGATCGATCAGCGACGCGGCCTGCGACGCCGTCCGCTGTGGGAGTTTGAGATCGATACCGCGCGCCAGCAGCTGAACCTGCAGTTCGGCACCCGCGATCTTAATGGCTTCGGCGTGGAGAATGCGCACCTTGGACTGAGCGCGGCGGGCTGCCTGCTGCAGTATGTCAAAGATACCCAGCGCACCACGCTGCCCCACATCCGCTCGCTGAGCATGGAGCGGCAGCAGGACAGCATCATCATGGATGCGGCCACCCGCCGTAATCTGGAGATCACCCAGAACCTGGCAGGCGGCACAGACAACACCTTAGCGGCGGTGCTGGATAAAACGGTCACCCCGATGGGTAGCCGGATGCTGAAACGCTGGCTGCATATGCCGCTGCGCGATGCGCGCATCATTAACCAGCGTCAGGAGTCGATTGCTGAGCTGCAAAATCTCAGCGACGTGCTGCAACCGGTGCTGCGTCAGGTCGGCGATCTGGAGCGAATCCTGGCTCGCCTGGCCCTGCGCACCGCACGTCCGCGCGATCTGGCTCGCATGCGTCATGCGTTTCAGCAACTGCCGGAACTTAACCAGCTGCTGGCCGATGTTGAGGCGCCCCAGTTGCAGAAGCTGCGCACGCAGATGGGCGAGTTCACTGCGTTACGTGAGCTGCTGGAACAGGCGGTGATTGAGTCACCGCCTGTGCTGATCCGCGATGGCGGAGTGATTGCGCCCGGCTACAACGCGGAGCTGGATGAGTGGCGCGCACTGGCAGATGGCGCAACCGACTATCTTGACCGGCTGGAGATCCGCGAACGCGAGAAGCTGGGACTGGATACCCTGAAGGTCGGCTTTAACGGCGTGCATGGTTATTACATTCAGGTGAGCCGCGGACAGAGCCATCAGGTACCGATGCACTATGTGCGTCGTCAGACCCTGAAAAATGCTGAACGCTATATCATTCCGGAGCTGAAAGAGTACGAAGACAAAGTACTCACCTCCAAGGGTAAAGCGCTGTCGCTGGAAAAAAGCCTGTATGAAGCGCTGTTCGATCAGTTGCTGCCGCATCTTGAAGCGCTGCAGCTGAGTGCCGCCGCGCTGGCAGAGCTGGATGTGTTAAGCAACCTGGCAGAACGTGCCTGGTCCCTGAACTATTGCCGCCCGGTATTGCAGGATAAAGCCGGGATTAAAATCAGCGGCGGACGCCATCCGGTGGTGGAACAGGTTCTGAAAGAGCCGTTTATTGCCAACCCACTGTCACTGGCACCCCAGCGCAGAATGCTGATTATTACCGGCCCCAACATGGGCGGTAAAAGTACCTATATGCGTCAGGCGGCGCTGATTGCGCTGATGGCATGGATTGGCAGTTTTGTTCCTGCCGATGAGACGCTGATTGGCCCGCTGGATCGCATCTTTACCCGTGTCGGTGCCGCTGACGATCTCGCCTCCGGGCGCTCGACCTTTATGGTTGAGATGACCGAAACCGCTAACATCCTGCACAATGCCACCGAAAATAGCCTGGTGCTGATGGATGAGATTGGACGCGGAACATCCACCTACGATGGTTTATCGCTCGCCTGGGCCTGCGCCGAAAACCTGGCGAACCGTATCAAGGCGATGACGCTGTTTGCCACCCATTACTTCGAGCTGACAACCCTGCCGGAAAAAATGGAAGGCGTGGTTAACGTCCATCTGGATGCCGTTGAGCATGGCGACACAATCGCCTTTATGCACAGCGTCCAGGAGGGTGCGGCAAGTAAGAGCTATGGTCTGGCGGTGGCGGCGCTGGCCGGCGTACCCAAAGAGGTAATTAAGCGGGCACGCAATAAGCTGAAGGAACTTGAGACCGTTTCAAACCACTCCGCGTCATCGACGGTCGATGGCTCTCAGCTGCCGCTGCTGGTTGAAGAGACCTCGCCTGCCATGGAGGCGCTTGAGGCGCTGGATCCGGATACGCTGACACCGCGTCAGGCACTCGACTGGATTTATCGTCTTAAATCGCTGGTCTGATATTACATCCCGTACATCGCACCGCGTTAATGCGCGGTGCGATGCTTGCTTGCCCGCAAATCACTTTTCTGCAGACATAAAAAAAAGCGATGGTTTTCACCATCGCTTTTCGCATTCAAACTCAGATTTACTGTTAACGATTATTCACGAAACAGTGCTTCAATGCTGAGGCCCTGCGCCTGCAGGATTTCACGCAGACGGCGTAAACCTTCAACCTGAATCTGGCGTACACGCTCGCGGGTTAAGCCGATTTCACGACCCACATCCTCAAGTGTTGCCGCTTCATAACCCAACAGGCCGAAACGACGTGCCAGCACTTCACGCTGCTTGGCGTTCAGTTCGAACAGCCATTTAACGATGCTTTGTTTCATATCATCGTCTTGCGTGGTGTCTTCAGGGCCGTTGTCTTTCTCATCGGCCAGAATATCCAGCAGCGCTTTTTCAGAATCACCGCCTAATGGCGTATCAACCGAGGTAATGCGTTCGTTGAGACGTAACATGCGGCTTACGTCATCAACCGGTTTATCAAGCTGCTCTGCGATCTCTTCCGCACTCGGCTCATGGTCGAGCTTGTGGGAAAGTTCACGCGCAGTACGCAGATAAACATTCAGTTCTTTCACAATGTGAATCGGCAGACGGATGGTACGGGTTTGATTCATGATCGCCCGTTCAATAGTCTGACGAATCCACCAGGTGGCGTACGTTGAGAAACGGAACCCGCGCTCCGGGTCAAATTTCTCTACGGCGCGAATCAGGCCGAGGTTACCTTCTTCAATCAGGTCCAGCAGAGCTAAACCACGATTGCTGTAACGACGAGCGATTTTCACCACCAGGCGTAAGTTACTTTCGATCATACGGCGACGGGAAGGGATATCACCCCGCAATGCACGGCGAGCGAAGAAGACTTCTTCCTCTGCCGTTAACAACGGAGAATAGCCAATCTCCCCGAGATAGAGCTGCGTCGCATCTAACACACGTTGCGTCGCACCCTGTGATAGCAACTCTTCTTCCGCTACGTCGCTATCACTGGCTTCATTTTCAACGAGTGCCTTCTCGTCAAAAATTTCAGCTCCGTTCTCATCGAATTCCGCGTTCTCATGTAACTCGTTTACTTTCAGCGTATTCTGGCTCATAAGCGGCTCCTACCCGTGATTCCAGGGCAGAACATAAACCTGTTTTGTTCTGCCGGATTATCGCTGCGGTAAATAACGCAACGGGTTTACGGATTTCCCCTTGTAACGAATTTCAAAGTGTAATCTGACTGAACTGGTTCCGGTGCTACCCATGGTAGCGATCTTTTGCCCCGCCTTAACTTCCTGTTGTTCCCGGACCAGCATTGTATCGTTGTGGGCGTAGGCACTCAGGTAATCATCGTTGTGTTTAATGATGATTAAATTACCGTAACCCCGGAGTGCGTTACCTGCGTAAACCACTCGTCCTGAAGCAGTGGCGACCACAGATTGTCCGCGCGTCCCGGCGATATCGATACCTTTATTGCCACCTTCGGCGGCAGAGAAGTTATCGATGATCTTCCCGTCAGTCGGCCAGCGCCAGCTTCCGACCGGCGTTGAACTGTTGGTTGTACTGCTAACCGTTGGGGGTGCGGTAACGACTGGAGCTGTTGTCGTTGCAACATTTGCTCCATTCGAAGGCAACATTTTGCTGCCACCCGAATTACCTGAATCATCAGAATACGTAATAACAGGTTGCTGTGCAACAGAAGGCGATTTAATTTGTGGCGCCGCCGGAACGCCGCCCTGCGTTGCATCAGCAACGGTAATGGGATTGCCGCCAGTAATCGGCTGACCCGACCCATTGCCAATCTGCAAAGTTTGTCCGACATTCAGGCCATATGGCGCCGGAACATTGTTGCGCTGGGCTAAATCACGGAAATCGTTGCCGGTAATCCAGGCGATGTAAAACAATGTGTCGCCACGCTTAACGGTATAAGTTTCACCGGAGTAGCTACCCTTAGGAATGTTCTGATAACTGCGATTGTAAACAATCCGGCCATTCTGCGTCTCAACATTGCTGTTGGTACTAATCATTCCACCACTAGCGGGGGCAGATGCTGAATTTTTGCTTAACATTTGTCCCTGGGCTGGCGTGGCAGGAACGCCGCCTGAACTCATGTCTGCTCCAGACTGGTTAGTGTTCATGCCACCATTGTCGCCAACGCGACTGATGGGTGCCTGTGAGTTGTCGCTGGAGCTACAGCCTGCCAGCCAAAAACCTACCAGTGAAAGCGCCGCCAGACGGCGTAACTGAAAAAGTGTGCTTCCCGTGCTCATTAATCCCCCCGTGATGGCAACTCTGATCTATCTGTTTCACTGTATCTGCCAGCAGGATACTCTGCGCGGCGCGATAAAATCTGCGTTTTCGATGAATAAACTGGATAGTAACAACATCAGGTACGTGGTGCTATGAAACAGTTGTGAAGAAATACGAAGAGGGTCAGGCCAGATCGCCCTGCACCAGCGGGACAAAACGCACTGGTTCGATGGTCTCTTCCATCACCTCTTCGCCCTGACGACGCAGGCGCTTCAGTACCTGCTGATCTTCACCAACTGGCAGCACCATGATGCCGCCTTCTGCCAGTTGTGCTATCAGCGCAATCGGAATTTCAGGCGGTGCAGCCGTGACGATGATGGCATCGAAGGGGCCACGTGAAGGCCAGCCCTGCCAGCCATCACCATGACGGGTTGAGACATTATGCAGATCCAGCTGTTTCAGACGGCGCTTGGCCTGCCACTGCAGCCCTTTGATGCGTTCCACTGAATAAACATGGTCCACCAGATGGGCAAGAATCGCCGTCTGATAACCTGAACCCGTACCAATCTCCAGCACACGCGAATGCGGATTAAGTCCGAGCAGCGCGGTCATCCGCGCAACCATGTAGGGCTGTGATATCGTCTGACCGGAGCCGATGGGCAAGGCAACATTGTCCCAGGCTTTATGCTCGAACGCTTCGTCGATAAAACGTTCGCGCGGCACCTCGCTGATGGCTTTCAGCAGGTTTTCATCATCGATGCCCTGCTGACGCAGTTGTGACAGCAACGTCTCAATACGCCGATTCACCATGCCAGGTTCACCTCAGCTTTAGCCAGCCAGTCACTGAGCACGTTCTGCGCGCTGTGCGCCGTTAAATCGACATGCAGTGCCGTGACAGAGACGTAGCCCTGATCCACGGCGGCGAAGTCCGTATCCGGGCCCGCATCCAGTTTTTCGCCTGGCGGACCAATCCAGTAGAGTGTATTGCCACGCGGATCCTGCTGCGCAATCACCTGATCCGCCGGATGGCGACTGCCACAGCGCGTCACGCGGATGCCTTTGAGTTCAGACAACGGCAGATCGGGAACGTTGATGTTGAGAATGCGGCCGGTGCGCAGCGGTTCATGCGTCAGCGCCCTGAGGAGCGCGCAGGTCACGGCCGCCGCGGTGGCGTAGTGCTGATGGCCATTGAGCGAAACCGCGATAGCCGGTAAGCCAAGATGTCGCCCTTCCATCGCTGCCGCCACCGTGCCGGAGTAGATCACATCATCGCCCAGATTGGGGCCGGCATTGATGCCCGACACCACAATGTCGGGACGCGGCTGCATCAGCGCATTCACCCCCCAGATAGACGCAGTCGGTCGGCGTCCCCATCTGGACGGCGATATCGCCGTTTTCATGGGTGAAGGTGCGCAGAGGCGTTTCCAGCGTTAATGAGTTCGAGGCACCGCTTCGGTTACGATCGGGGGCAACAACCTGCACGTCAGCAATCTGCCGCAGGGCTTTCGCCAGAGTCTGAATGCCTGGCGCATGAATGCCGTCATCGTTACTGAGCAATATCCGCATTTCGTTCTGACCTTTTTTTATTCGACTGGTCGCCGTGACGGAACCTGTTTTAACGGCATGGCAACAGGTGAGGAATGGACGGCGATTTTTGCATTCTAGCGAGGCGCGCAAGGAAGTGGTAGGCGTAAATCACACGACGGTGGGGGTTTGCCGCAACATTACCCACACTGCGGGTCAGGTTGCGGCGAAGATTACTCATCAATCTGATCGGGCGAGTCCGCGTGGGTCAGCAGCTCCCGGACCACGCTGGTGGCAAAGCTGCCCGCTGGCAGCCAGAATGCCAGTTCCAGCGTGACATCATCCCACCAGCTCCACTGCATATCGCGCGGCACCACCAGCATGGCACGGCGTGCAGCATCAACCTTCTCACGTTCAATCAGTCCCAGCAGCAGCGTCTCATCAGCCAGCGCCTGCTGTTCAAAGGCCAGCGCGTCAGCCTGCGGGCCAGGCTCGCCCCGTCCCGGCAGCGGCGCGGTGATGCGCAGCTCATGCTGCTCAACCCGACGCTGTGACTCTGCCAGTTCATCAGGCTGCGCGACAAACCAGCTGCCTCGTCCGGTCAGCTGCAACGCGTCGCCGTTGAGCACCTGAGTCAGCCTACCCTGCTGTTGCAGACGCGCACTGGTCACCTGATTAAACAGCGCACTGCGCGCGGCAGAGAGCATCAGGCTGCGCTTGTTGCGGTCGCGAATAATGATCTCATTGCGCGCCCACTTTTCTGCCATCACCAGGTTATTGCCGCCGCGACCAAAACGCTGTTCACCAAAATAGTTCGGCACGCCCGCATCGCGAATCTGCGCCAGACGCGTTTCAACTGCATCACGGTCACTGATCTGGCGGATGATCACCCGGAACGCGTTCCCCGCCAGTGCGCCGATGCGCAGCTTACGTTTGTGGCGCACCGCCTGCAGAATCTCGACCCCTTCCAGCTCAAAACCGCGCAGATCGGGCATCGCATTACCCGGCAGACGAAAACAGAGGGTCTGTTCCGTCACCGCATGGCGATCTTTCATTCCGGCATAACTCATGTCGCGCTGATGAATACCGAGATACTTCGCCAGTGCCTCAGCCACAAAGCGGGTATTGGCCCCCACTTTACGGATGCGCACCAGCAGGTGCTCACCTTCACCATCCGCGCCATAACCGAGATCTTCAACCACCACGAAATCTTCCGGATTGGCTTTGATCACGCCGGAGGCCACGGGTGTACCGTGCAGGTAATTCAGCATCATTGGCTGTCAGCTTTCAGGACTAACGCCACCGCTTCACAGGCGATGCCTTCGCCGCGCCCGGTAAAGCCCAGCTTCTCGGTGGTGGTCGCTTTGACGTTGACCGCATCCATATGGCAGCCCAGATCTTCTGCAATATTGATCCGCATCTGTGGCACGTGCGGCAGCATTTTCGGTGCCTGAGCAATAATCGTGACGTCGACATTACCGATGCGATAGCCTTTGGCTTCGATACGACGCCAGGCCTCACGCAGCAGGCCGCGGCTGTCCGCCCCTTTAAAGGCCGGATCGGTGTCAGGAAACAGCTTGCCGATATCGCCCATCGCCACTGCGCCCAGCAGCGCGTCAGTCAGCGCATGCAGCGCCACATCGCCATCCGAATGGGCGATAAAACCCTGCTCAAACGGGATCCGCACACCGCCAATCACTAACGGACCCTCTCCGCCAAAGGCGTGAACGTCAAAACCGTGACCGATACGCATCATGCGCTCTCCTTTAATTGAATCTGACTCAGATAAAAAGCCGCCAGCGCCAGATCTTCTGGCCGGGTGACTTTGATGTTATCACTGCGTCCGCTGACTAACAGCGGGTGGTAGCCGCAATACTCCAGCGCCGAGGCTTCATCGGTGATGGTTGCGCCTTCTGCCAGCGCCCGCGTCAGGCAGGCGGTGAGCAGCGCATGAGGGAAAAATTGCGGCGTTAAGGCGTGCCAGAGATCGTCGCGCTCTACGGTATGGGCCACCGCGGCTTTGCCCGGCTCGCCCCGTTTCATGGTGTCACGCACTGGCGCGGCCAGAATCCCGCCAACGTGGCTCTGTTCACGCACGTTGAGCAGTTGCTGGAGATCGTCGGGATGCAGACAGGGACGCGCGGCGTCATGGACCAGCACCCAGGCGGAACCCTGTGCGGCCTGCAATCCGGCCAGCACCGATTCGGCGCGGGTCTCTCCGCCTGTCACCCTGAGCACGCGCGGATCGCGTGCCAGCGGCAGTGAAGCGAAGTGCTGGTCATCAGGACTGAGGGCGACAATCACCTGTTTGATAGCGGGATGGGAAAACAGACGCGCAATGCTGTGTTCCAGAAGGGTGTGCTGACCAATCGTCAGATACTGCTTCGGACAGGTTGCCTGCATGCGGCTGCCGATCCCGGCAGCGGGCACCACGGCAATCACATCCGCAAGGGAGGCCAGAGTGTTCATGTTTTATCGTTGTTGGTTAAGCGCAGCTTGTTGCGCGTTGCGTTTGTTCTGGTCAGGCACCAGACGATAGAAAGTCTCACCGGGCTTAATCATGCCCAGTTCATTGCGTGCACGCTCCTCGATCGCTTCCGAGCCGCCATTGAGATCGTCAATTTCGGCAAACAGCTGATCGTTTCGCGATTTCAGTTTGGCATTGTTTGCCTGTTGCACCGCGACATCATCATTGACGCGCGTATAGTCATGGATGCCATTTTTCCCCAGCCACAACGAATATTGCAGCCAGCCAAGCAGCACCAATAACAGTAACGTCAGTTTTCCCATCCCGCCCCCCTAAAAACGGCCCAATCATCCCATAACTTTGCACAGGACTCCACACCAGCGGAGAAAATGGCGCGCTTTGCTGCGCGTCTGCGCAAAATATGAATCAGTACCGATTCAGACGGGAAAAGATTTGTAACCTGCCGATGCGTTTGCACATCAGCGCGGGCGCACTGAGGGCTTACCAGCCGGAGAGAAAAGAGAACATTAACCAGAAGAGCGTGACCACCATGATCACCGTGGCGAGCGCGGCCCACAGCCACTGTCCACTCAGCAGCGTATTCAGCGCGATACCCGTGACCACCGCAACCGGCAGCAGCGCCAGAAAGAATGGCCAGGTATAAAGAAAGAAGAACAGCGTGTTAGAGCCGAACAGCAGGAAAGGGATCGCCAGCGCGCACCAGTAAGCGAGAAAGCCGATAACGCCGCCCGGCAGCAATGAGCGCGGCTCATCCGGGGAGGAGTCATCTTTTCGAGCGAGCATTGGGGTAATGTTCTGCATAGGCATCCTGTTGGCGCGAGGGCGGCAAATCAGAAACGATTTGCCGCTGTCTCTTCAGGATTTGATGATATCGCGGTCACGCAGCAGGTCTAACAATTGGGCGGCCAGTTTTGTAACCAATTGTTCGCCATCCAGCTGGATTTCCGGGCTATCGGGCGCCTCATAGACGCTGTCGATGCCGGTGAAATTACGCAGTTCACCGGCGCGCGCTTTGCGATACAACCCTTTCGGATCACGCACTTCACACACGGCTAACGGCGTATCGACAAATACCTCGATAAACTGTCCCGGCTCCAGCAGATCGCGCACCATCTGACGCTCGGCGCGATGCGGCGAAATAAAGGCAGTGAGCACCACGAGTCCGGCATCCACCATCAGTTTCGCCACTTCACCGACGCGACGGATATTCTCTTTACGGTCATCATCGCTGAAACCGAGGTCACGACAGAGGCCGTGACGCACATTGTCACCATCCAGCAGATAGGTGCTGACGCCGATGCGGTGCAGCGCCTGCTCCAGCGCACCGGCAACGGTGGATTTCCCCGAGCCCGAAAGCCCGGTAAACCACAGCACCACGCCCTGATGGCCATGCTGCTGTTCGCGTGAGGCGCGTGTCACCGGATGATCATGCCACACCACGTTATCGTCGTGCTGAGCCATTACTGACCGCCCAGCAGGTCGCGCGCATTCCAGTGTGGGAAGTGGCGGCGCACCAGAGCATTCAGTTCCAGCTCAAACGCGCTGAACTCGCCGGTATTAACCGGGGCATCATGGTTTGGCTGATGGATCATGCCGGCACCCACGGTGACGTTGCTCAGGCGATCGATAAAGATCATGCCGCCGGTTACCGGGTTTTGCTGATAGCTGTCGAGTACCATCGGTTCATCAAAAGTGATCTCAATGCGACCGATACCGTTCAGCGGCAGCGTATCGACCTGACGCGTCTCCAGCGAGTTGATCTCGACCTGATGCAGCACCTTCTCTACCCGGCCACGGGTTTTCTTACCGGCGATTTTCAGGTCATAACTCTGACCGGCCTGCAGCGGCTGTTCTGCCATCCAGACCACGTCAACGCTGGCAGACTGAACCGCTGCCAGCTCTTCACTGGCATCCACCAGCAAATCGCCACGGCTGATATCAATCTCATCCTGCAGCACCAGGGTAATCGCTTCGCCTGCACCCGCTTCCTGCAGATCGCCATCGAAGGTCACAATGCGGGCAATGGTCGACTCCACGCCAGAAGGCAGCACTTTAACGCGCTGGCCTACCTGCACGCTGCCCGACGCCAGGGTGCCGGCATAGCCACGAAAATCGAGGTTCGGACGGTTGACATACTGCACCGGGAAGCGCATCGGCTGATGATCGACGACGCGCTTCAGCTCCACAGTCTCCAGCACATCCAGCAGCGTCGGGCCGCTATACCACGGCATGGTCTGACTGGCAGAGGCGACGTTATCCCCTTCCAGCGCCGACATCGGCACAAAGCGGATATCGAGGTCTTCCGGCAGCTGCGCAGCAAAGTCGAGGTAATCCTGTTTGATCTGCTCGAAGCGCTCCTGGTTGTACTCCACCAGATCCATTTTATTGATTGCCACCACCAGGTGTTTGATCCCCAGCAGCGTCGAGATAAAGCTGTGGCGGCGGGTCTGATCCAGTACGCCTTTACGCGCATCGATCAGCAGGATCGCCAGATCGCAGGTTGACGCGCCGGTCGCCATGTTACGGGTGTACTGCTCATGTCCCGGCGTGTCGGCGATAATAAATTTACGCTTTTCGGTCGAGAAGTAGCGGTAGGCCACATCAATGGTAATGCCCTGCTCACGCTCAGCCTGCAGACCATCCACCAGCAGCGCCAGATCGAGCTTCTCGCCCTGGGTGCCGTGACGTTTACTGTCGTTGTGCAGCGATGAGAGCTGATCTTCATAGATCTGACGGGTGTCGTGTAGCAGACGTCCAATCAGGGTACTTTTTCCGTCGTCAACGCTGCCGCAGGTCAGAAAACGCAGCAGGCTCTTGTGTTGTTGCTTGGTCAGCCAGGCTTCAACGCCGCCCTGGTCGGCAATCTGTTGTGCAATTACGGTATTCATCTGGCGTCTCCTTAGAAATAACCCTGACGTTTTTTCAGTTCCATCGAACCGGACTGATCGCGATCGATCATGCGGCCCTGACGCTCGCTGGTGGTGGAAACCAGCATCTCTTCGATGATCTCCGGCAGCGTCTGCGCCTCGGACTCTACCGCGCCGGTCAGCGGCCAGCAGCCGAGTGTACGGAAACGGACCATCCGTTCGGTGATCTCTTCACCCGGCTGCAGGTTGATGCGATCGTCATCGATCATCATCAGCATGCCATCACGCTCCAGCACCGGACGCGGTGCGGCGAGATAGAGCGGCACGATCTCGATGTTTTCCAGGAAGATGTACTGCCAGATATCCAGTTCGGTCCAGTTCGACAGCGGGAAGACGCGGATGCTTTCACCCTTGTTGATCTGACCGTTGTAGTTGTGCCACAGCTCAGGGCGCTGGTTTTTCGGATCCCAGCGATGGAAGCGGTCACGGAATGAGTAGATACGCTCTTTGGCGCGTGACTTCTCTTCATCACGACGTGCGCCGCCAAAGGCTGCATCAAAACCATATTTGTTCAGCGCCTGCTTCAGCCCTTCGGTTTTCATGATGTCAGTGTGTTTGGCACTGCCGTGAACAAAGGGGTTGATGCCCATCGCCACGCCTTCCGGGTTGCGGTGAACCAGCAACTCTGCACCCATCGCTTTCACGGTGCGGTCGCGAAATTCGTACATTTCACGGAATTTCCAGCCGGTATCCACATGCAGCAACGGGAACGGCAGCGTGCCTGGGTAGAAGGCTTTACGCGCCAGATGGAGCATGACCGAGGAGTCTTTGCCGATGGAATACATCATCACCGGATTGCTGAACTCCGCCGCCACTTCGCGAATGATGTGGATACTCTCCGCCTCCAGCTGACGCAGATGAGTGAGTCGTTTTTGGTCCATGATTTTCCCTCAAGCCAGATTGACAACGGCGGACTCGCGAGCCCCCTGCTGTGCTGAATGTTTAAACCAGGCGAGTTGCCCGTGCAGATTAACCACCTCTCCGATCACCAGCAGCGCCGGAGTGGGTGCCGAGGCGGCCAGCGCCTCAAGTTGTTCTAAGGTGCCGGTCAGCACCTGTTGATCCTGACGGGTGCCGCGACTGATCACCGCCACCGGCGTTGATGGCGCGCGACCGTGCTGAATCAGCGCCTCGCTGATGGCAGCGGCTTTAACGGTTCCCATGTAGATCGCCAGCGTCTGACGCGCACGCGCCAGCGATGGCCAGTCAATGTCATCCCCATCGGGACGGCAGTGACCGGTAATAAACATCACGCTCTGCGCGTAGTCGCGGTGGGTCAGCGGAATACCGGCATAGGCCGTCGCACCGGCAGCCGCGGTGACGCCCGGCACCACCTGGAACGGCACACCCGCCTGCTGAGCCGCCTGCAGCTCTTCGCCGCCGCGGCCAAAGATAAAGGGATCGCCGCCCTTGAGGCGCACGACGCGCTTGCCTTTCAGCGCCAGTGAAACCAGCATCTGATTGATCTCTTCCTGCGGCAACGTGTGCGCGCTGGCCCGTTTGCCGACGCAGATGCGATCGGCATCGCGGCGCACCAGATCCAGCACCTCTTCGCTGACCAGATGGTCGTAGAGCACCACATCGGCTAACTGCATCACCTGCAGGCCACGCAGCGTCAGCAGACCGCTGTCGCCCGGCCCGGCGCCCACCAGAAAGATCTCGCCCTGACGGGTCGGCTCTTCCAGCAGCTCACGGTCCAGCGTGCGTTTCGCCTCTTCGACGTTACCGGCAGACATCTCACTGGCGAACCGGCCATCGAAAGCGCGTTCCCAGAAGCGCCGACGGTCAGACATGCGGCTGAAGCGCTGTTTGACTTTATCGCGCCAGAGTCCGGCCACTTCAGCCATCTGACCCAGACTGGCAGGCAGCAGCGTTTCGATTTTTTCGCGCAGCATGCGTGCCAGCACCGGTGCGGTGCCGCTGGAGGAGATCGCCACCACCAGCGGTGAGCGGTCAACAATCGAGGGGAAGATAAAGGTGCATTTTGGCTGGTCATCCACCACGTTAACCAGCTTATGCCGCGCATTGGCGGCTTCAAACACCTGGGTGTTGAGATGGTTGTCGTCGGTGGCGGCAATCACCAGGAAAACGCCATCCAGCTGGGCCGGGTCAAATTCGGTCGCCAGCCACTCCAGCTCCTGCTTATCCAGCAGTGCCTGCAGTTCAGGGCAGAGTTCACGAGATGCGATCAGAACGCGCGCGCGTGCACGGCGCAGCAGTTCAATTTTTCGCGCCGCAATATCTCCCCCCGCCGACAACCAGAACCGGGCGGCCAGAAAGATCGGCAAAAAGAGGCAAATAGTCCACGTTAACCCTGATGTTTTAACTTTGTATTAACGCGACTATACGTCGCTGGGTTTATCCAGATGAAATTACGAATTGGAATGAGTAGTTACCGAATGGAATAACGACGCCGCAAAGCACAGAACAATTTGGTCTTAACAGATGAAATTTAATGGCTTTTTCGTGAACAGGCTCACATATTGAAAGCCACACCTGCGGCAGCAAAAGCAGATAAGTGCCAGCGATAATGGTCCGTTACGCCTTTCGGTAGTGACAGCGCCCGATTCCACTAACAAAGTCACGGGACAAAAAGGATATAATGCGCGCGGCATGGCTGGCCCTGGCCCCCATGCGGAACGGCTCCCGAATAATGAAAAAGGATGCACTATGTTTTATTCCCTCCGCTTGAGGGTAGCGACAATTTTATTTGGCGCACTCATTTCCCCGCTGGCTCTGGCCACTCCGCCTGGCCAGTTTGCCGAACAGCAGGTCCGGCACATCGCCACCTTGTTTCCTGGCCGGATGAGCGGCAGCCCGGCTGAGCTGATGGCAGCCGACTACCTGCAACAGCAATTTACCGCGCTGGGGTATAAGACCAATACCCGCCAGTTCAGGACCGGCTATAAGTGGCAGGAAGAGGACGGCACGCAGCGCTGGCATAAGCTCACGGCAACCTCGGTGATTGCCGCGCGTGCAGGCAGCGTGCCGCAGGAGATTCTGATCGTGGCACATCTGGATACCTGGACGCCGCAAAATAGCAGCCAGGCCCAGCACAACCTGGGCGGCTTACGCCTGCAGGGCGTCGATGATAATGCATCGGGTCTTGGCGTGATGCTGGAGCTGGCGCAGCAGCGGAGCCGCAAACCGCTGCACTACGGCATACGCTTTGTGGCGCTGAGCGCCGGAGAGGCAGATCTGCACGGCATGGATGATTATGTTGAGCGGATGAGCACGCGTGAGAAGAAGAATACCCTGCTGGTCATCGATCTGAATAGCCTGATCACCGGCGATCATCTCTATTTTAACAGCGGCATGAATACGCCCCGGGCGGTGCGCAAGCAGACCAGCGAACGAGCCCTGTTACTGGCACGCCAGCAGGGCATTCCCGCCGCCAGTCATCAGCTGAACCGTAAAGACTTTGACGCTCTTAATGCCTTCGACAAGGCGGGCTTTCCGCTGCTGGATGTGACCGCCAGCAACTGGACGCTGGGTAATAAAGATGGTGCGCTGCAGCGTCATCGTAGTCCCCACTTTCCTGATGGCGTTACCCGCCATCAGACTGACCTGGATAATCTGAGCTATCTCGACCGCTGGCTGCCGGGGCAGATAACCTTGCGAACCCGCGACAGCGTTCGCGTGCTGCTGCCGCTGCTCAGTGAACTGACCAATCCCAAAGTGTAAGGATCTGACATGTACGTGGTCTTTCTGAATTACGTTCGTCCGGTAGAAGAAGTTGAAGCGCTGCTGGCAGCCCATATCGAATGGCTGGATCGCTATTTTGACGCGGGCTTTTTTATTGCAGCGGGACGTAAAGATCCGCGCACGGGCGGCATGTTACTGGTCAGGGAGATGGAACGAGAAGAGCTGGATGCAATTTTAGCGGAAGATCCGTTTGTCACGGTGGCAGAGTATGAGGTGACGAAAGTGAATGTAACCCGTGCAGCAGAGGCGTTTGCCGGATTAAAAGGCGTTTAGCTTCCCGCCTGACTGCAGCCAAAAACTTCTCTCCCTGTGTTTGGGGAGAGAAGTCCTGCGTCAGCCTTCGTGCAGACCACACTCGCGCTTGAGACCGAAGAAGCGCGTCTCTTCTTCTGCCATACCCGGCTCCCACTTGCGGGTGGTATGGGTATCGCCCACCGAGAGATAGCCTTCATCCCACAGCGGATGGTACTTCAGCTTATGCTGCTCCAGATACTGATGAATCTGGCGGTTATCCCAGTCGATAATCGGCAGCAGCTTAAAGACGCCACGCTGGACGCCCAGCACCGGCAGATTCGCCCGACTGCCCGACTGGTCGCGCCGCAATCCGGCAAACCAGGTCTGCGCGCCCAGGGTTTCAATGGCGCGATTCATCGGCTCAACTTTGTTGATCTCGTTATATTTCTCAATCCCCTCGACGCCCTGCTCCCACAGTTTGCCGTAGCGCGCTTCCTGCCAGGCCGGTGAGGTTTCGGCGCGGAACACTTTAAGGTTGAGATTGAGCTGGTCCGCCAGCTCATCAATAAAACGATAGGTCTCCGGGAACAGATAGCCGGTGTCGGTCAGGATCACCGGAATATCGGGCTGCTGACGCGTCACCAGATGCAGCGACACCGCGGCCTGAATACCGAAACTGGAGGAGAGCACGTAGGCACCCGGCAGATTCTCCAGTGCCCAGCTGACCCGCTCTTCCGCAGATGACTTCTCCAGCTGCGCATTGGTCGCGGCCAGCGCCATAGCACGCTGGACTTTGGACATCTCATTCAGTGCTGCGAGGTCGGGGTGACTCATTTTGCTTCCTCCCAAAAGTCGCGTGCCGGGTCCAGCACCGGCGCAACAATGCCCGCGCGGATGGTGAAGTCACCAAAGCCTTCCGCGGCCTGGCGCTCAGTGGCCCAGCGTCCCACCAGCTCATCAATGGTGGCGAGAATTTCGCTTTCGTTAATGTTTTCACGGTACATGCGGGGAATACGCGTTCCGCTGCGGTTTCCACCCAGATGCAGGTTGTAGCGACCTGGCGCTTTACCCACCAGACCCAGCTCAGCCAGCATGGCACGGCCACAGCCGTTGGGACAACCGGTAACGCGTAACACTATGTGCTCATCGCCAACGCCATGCGCATGCATGATCCCTTCCACTTTGGTCACGAAGGCAGGCAGGAAGCGCTCGGCTTCTGCCATCGCCAGCGGACAGGTCGGGAACGCCACGCAGGCCATCGAGTTTTCGCGCTGTGCCGTAACGTGATCCATCAGACCATGTTCGCGCGCGATTGCTTCGATCTGCGCTTTTTCGCTTTCCGGCACGCCCGCCACAATCAGGTTCTGGTTAGCGGTCAGGCGGAAATCGCCCTGATGGATTTTCGCAATTTCAGCGATGCCGCTTTTCAGCGGTCGGCCCGGATAGTCGAGCAGGCGACCATTTTCGATAAACAGCGTCAGGTGCCATTTGTTGTCGATGCCTTTAATCCAGCCAATGCGATCGCCACGGGTGGTGAACTCATAAGGACGGATCGGCTCAAACGTCACGCCTGCCCGTTTTTCAACTTCGGCTTTAAAGGTCTCGACGCCAACGCGTTCCAGGGTGTACTTGGTTTTGGCGTTTTTACGGTCGGTACGGTTGCCCCAGTCGCGCTGAGTCGTGACCACCGCCTCGGCAACGTCGAGGATCTTCTCCACCGGGAAGTAACCAAACTCGCTGGCGGTGCGCGCGTAGGTCGCTTTGTTACCGTGCTCAATCGACAGCCCGCCACCCACCAGCAGGTTAAAGCCCACCAGCTTGCCGTGCTCGGCGACAGCGACAAAGTTCAGATCGTTGGCGTGCAGATCCACGTCGTTATGCGGCGGGATCACCACGGTGGTTTTGAATTTACGCGGCAGATACGTTTCACCGAGGATCGGCTCTTCGTCGGTGGTGGCGACTTTTTCTTTATCCCACCAGATCTCCGCATAGGCACGGGTGCGTGGCAGCAGATGCTCAGAGAGTTTCTTCGCCCACTCATACGCTTCCTGATGCAGCTCCGACTCAACCGGGTTCGACGTACAGAGCACGTTACGGTTAACGTCGTTGGCGGTCGCCAGCGCATCCAGCCCCACCTCATGCAGCATCTGATGCGTCGGCTTAACGTTCTTCTTCAGAATGCCGTGAAACTGGAAGGTCTGACGGTTAGTCAGACGGATGCTGCCATAGATAGTTTTATCGGTGGCAAATTTGTCGATGGCCAGCCACTGAGTCGGCGTAATGATGCCGCCCGGCAACCGGCAACGCAGCATCATGGCGTGGCGCGGCTCCAGCTTCTGCTCCGCACGTTCGGCACGAATATCGCGATCGTCCTGCTGGTACATGCCGTGAAAACGGATCAGCAGGAAGTTGTCGCCGGTAAAACCGCCGGTCAGACCCTCTTCCAGATCTTCTTTAATGGTGCCGCGCAGATAGTTGCTCTGCTTCTTCAGACGCTCAGCGTCTGCTAATTTGCCTTCTACAACCAGCGGTCCAGGGTGTTTATCGCTCATTAGTAAACGTCTCGCTGATAACGGCGCTCAATGCGCAGCTCACTTAAAAATTCGTCGGCCGTTTCACGATCCATTCCGCCGTGTTCGACCACCACATCCAGCAATGCCTGCTCGACGTCTTTTGCCATACGATTCGCGTCGCCACAGACATAAAGATGCGCGCCCTCTTCAATCCAGCGCCACACTTCGGCCCCTTTCGCGCGGATCTTATCCTGTACGTAAATCTTCTCTGCCTGATCGCGTGACCAGGCGAGGTCGATATGGGTCAGCAGACCATCCTTCACATATTTCTGCCACTCCACCTGATAGAGGAAATCGTCGGTGAAGTGCGGATTACCAAAGAATAGCCAGTTTTTGCCGCCGGCACCGTCGTTGTCGCGCTGCTGCATAAAGGCGCGGAATGGCGCGATGCCGGTGCCCGGGCCAATCATGATCACTGGCGCATCCGGATTAGCCGGCAGGCGGAAGTTGTCGTTGTGTTCGATGAAGACCCGGACTTCGCCCTCTTCTTCGATGCGATCGGCCAGCCAGGTCGATGCACCGCCGCCACGCTGGCGACCTTCAATATCAAAGCGAACGGCACCGACGGTGATATGCACTTCGGTATCGGTTTCAGCCTGCGAAGAGGCGATAGAGTAGAGTCGCGGCGTCAGCGGTCGCAGCAGGCCGGTCAGCTGTTCAGCGCTGAGTTCAGACGGTGCCAGGCGCACCATATCCACAATCGGATAGTGCTGCGCATAGTGCTGCAGCCTGGCTTTATCATCCACCAGTGAGAGCAACTCCGCGTTGCGTGACAGCTGGGCATACTGCGCCACGATCTGCGCGGTGTTAACCGTCAGCTCGAAATGCTTCTGCAGCGCCTCCGCCAGCGGCAGGGTTTTCCCCTGAACCTCTACCGGCTCATCGCCTTTCAGCCAGACCAGCTCCAGCAGTTCGCTGACCAGCGCCGCATCGTTCTCATACCAGACGCCCAGCGCATCGCCAGGCTGGTAGCGCAGACCGGAATCGCCCAGATCGATTTCGATATGGCGCACATCTTTATCTGAGTCCCGTCCGGTAATTTTCTGATTCACCGCCAGACTCGCGCTGAGCGGCGACTCTTTAGTATAGGGGCTGGTGGTGACTTCGTTGACGCTGCCGGCTGCTGTCGCCGCAGCCTGCGCCGGGGATTCGGTCGGCACGCGTTTCTTGAGAATTTCCGTCAGTGCATTGCGCCAGGCGGCGGCCTGCTCCGCATACTCAACATCCGCATCAACGCGATCCAGCAGACGCTCGCCGCCCAGCTCCGCCAGTCGGCTGTCAAAATCTTTACCCGCCTGACTGAAGAATTCATAAGAGGTGTCGCCCAGGCCAAACACTGCGAAGGCGGCACCCTCCATTTTCGGTGCCTTTTTCGACATCAGGAATTTATGCAGCGCCACCGCCTCTTCCGGCGGTTCGCCTTCGCCCTGGGTGGAGGTTACAACCACCAGCATTTTTTCCTGGCCAATCTGTTTGAACTTGTAATCACCGGCATTCACCAGGTTTACGTTCAGCTTTGCGGCCAGCAGGTCATCACGCAACTGCTCAGCCAGACGACGTGCGTTGCCGGTCTGGGAGGCAGAAAGCAGCGTAATGGCGGGCGCTTCGGCCGGAGCCGGAACAGATGCAGTGCTGGCGACGGCGCTACCCGGGGTCTGTTCCACCCTGCCCCAGAAATAGCCTGACAGCCACGCCAGTTGAGTCGGGGAATAATCTGTCGTCGCCGCCTGTAAGCGAGCGAGTTGTTCCGGGGAGAGCGGAAGCATTGAACCAGGTGCCTGAGTCGTCATCGCGTTAAAAATTCCAGTATCAGAAGTCCGGACCGTAAAATGGCGGAAGAGTGCGTAGGTTACCGGTCCGTATATTAACGATTAAATACACCTTCGACATATCAAATAACCAAAATGACTAAATGGTTTTCCAGGTAGGAATAATCGTTAAAAGTGGTAAGCAAAGCGGTGATATATCAGTTAATTAGCTGGACGCCACTGTATAAACGCGCAGGAAAAGTATCGGTTTGTGCGGTTCGGGTGCGAAAAAAGCGGTAATCAGGTAGAATTCAGCGGTTTTTTAATGTCTGAGAACCATTATGTCTACCACCTTGTTTAAAGAGTTCCAGTTCGAAGCCGCGCATCATCTACCGAATGTGCCGGCCGGACACAAATGTGGCCGTCTGCACGGTCATTCGTTCCTGGTTCGTCTGGAGATTACCGGCGAAGTGGATGCGCATACCGGCTGGGTTATGGATTTTGCTGAGCTGAAGGCGGCGTTTAAGCCGGTCTACAATCGGCTGGACCACTACTATCTGAATGATATTCCCGGCCTGGAAAATCCCACCAGCGAAGTGCTGGCGAAATGGATCTGGGATCAGATGAAGCCGCAACTGCCGCTGCTTAGCGCGGTGATGATCAAAGAAACCTGCACCGCAGGCTGCGTTTACCGCGGCTAACCCTGTCGGATCGAACCCTTCGATCCGACGCGGCTTTTCTCTCCGTCCTGCCTCTGACGCTTAACGCTTTCCTGTAGTTAATGGCTCATTGCGTGCCGCTTTATCAGGATCAGGCGATATTGAGATATTTATGGGTCTGCATCGACAGACGCCAGTTACGGGCAATGCAGGTCTCAATACAGAGCCGGGTTGCATCATCTTTGCGGCTGATTGGCTGCAGGGCGATGATACGCGCTTTGGTGTCATCAATGCCTGCCAGCAGCCGATCCAGCGCTTCCACATCACGCTCGCGCGCTACCGGATGCTTGATTTCATCGGCCCGGCTCAGCGCCTGGGGCAGAACATCGTAGCCGCCGCGCATGTTGACCTTCGGCGAGACAGTCACCCAGGTCCGTTCAGAACAGTGAATCTCGTGGGTTCCGCTGGTCTCAATCTGGCACTGGAAACCGTGCTGCTCCAGCGCAGTGGTTAACGGACGCAGATCGTAAATCGCCGGTTCACCGCCGGTGATGACCACATGACGCGCCGTCCAGCCCTGCTGCGCAATGGCACTCACCAGGGTCGCCGCGTCGGCATCCCCCCCCAGGCGTCGCTTTCCACCGTCTTGATCAAAATATCGCCCAGCGACGTTTCCCGATCTGTCCGCTTTTCCCAGGTGTGTTTGGTATCGCACCAGCTACAGCCCACCGGGCATCCCTGCAAACGAATGAAAATGGCAGGCACGCCGGTGTAATAACCTTCGCCCTGCAGTGTCTGGAACATTTCGTTAATCGGGTATTGCATTACGGACTCGCTTGAAAAAAACAGGGCGCTGATTATGGCAGATTTGCCGCGCAGCTCAACCACGCGTTGTGCCTTTTCTCCGCGCCGGACAAAACACAAAAGAGGGGCTTCAGATGGCTGACAGGCGCAAAACGTGGATGGCCATGACCGAAGAGCAAAGCGTCCCGCGCTCAGGACAAAAACGCCGGAAGCGTTTTTGAACAACGCAAAGCGTTGTCCCGGTAACGGGCGCACCTCAGGGATGAGGTGCGTTATCGCGCGGGCCGGGCCGGCAGAGATGACGTTTTTGCGATCGGGCCTTGCCATCTGCGTCTGCGCACCGCCACCAACAAAAAAGCCCCGCACAAGGCGGGGCTTCAGAGGCCGATGATGTCACTTAGCGCGACATCAACGCACAGTCATTACTGACCTTTAACTTCTTTCAGACCGTTGAATGGCGCTTTAGAACCCAGCGCTTCTTCAATACGGATCAGCTGGTTGTACTTAGCAACGCGGTCAGAACGGCTCATTGAACCGGTTTTGATCTGGCCCGCTGCAGTACCTACCGCCAGGTCAGCGATGGTCGCATCTTCGGTTTCGCCTGAACGGTGAGAGATCACGGCAGTGTAGCCCGCGTCTTTCGCCATTTTGATCGCAGCCAGAGTTTCGGTCAGAGAACCGATCTGGTTGAATTTGATCAGAATGGAGTTAGCGATACCTTTATCGATACCTTCTTTCAGGATCTTGGTGTTGGTAACGAACAGGTCATCACCCACCAGCTGGATTTTGTCGCCCAGTACTTTGGTCTGGTAAGCGAAGCCGTCCCAGTCAGATTCGTCCAGGCCATCTTCGATAGAAACGATCGGATACTGTTTAGTCAGATCTTCCAGGAAGTGGGTGAACTCTTCAGAGGTAAACGATTTACCGCCTTCACCGGCCAGAACGTATTTGCCATCTTTGTAGAACTCAGATGCCGCACAGTCCATCGCCAGGGTGATGTCTTTGCCCAGCTCGTAGCCTGCTGCTTTTACCGCTTCAGCGATAACAGCCAGCGCTTCGGCGTTGGAACCCAGGTTAGGCGCGTAGCCGCCTTCGTCACCCACTGCAGTGCTCATGCCTTTGCTTTTCAGCACTTTTGCCAGGCTGTGGAACACTTCAGAACCCATACGGATGGCTTCTTTCAGGTTCGGAGCGCCAACCGGCTGGATCATGAATTCCTGGATGTCGACGTTGTTGTCGGCATGTTCGCCGCCGTTGATGATGTTCATCATTGGCAGTGGCATAGAGTATTTGCCTGGGGTGCCGTTCAGTTCAGCGATGTGCTCATACAGCGGCTGACCTTTAGAGGCTGCAGCGGCTTTAGCAACTGCCAGTGAAACAGCCAGAATGGCGTTAGCACCGAAGTTAGATTTGTTCTCAGTACCGTCCAGGTCGATCATGATCTTATCGATGTTCGCCTGATCTTTCGCGTCTTTGCCTTTTACCGCTTCAGCAATCGGACCGTTTACTGCAGCAACGGCTTTGGTTACGCCTTTGCCCAGATAACGTGATTTGTCACCGTCACGCAGTTCCAGCGCTTCGCGTGAACCGGTAGAGGCACCTGATGGTGCAGCTGCCAGGCCTACGAAACCGCCTTCCAGATGCACTTCAGCTTCAACAGTCGGGTTACCACGTGAGTCGATAATTTCGCGACCGATGACTTTTACGATTTTGGACATTACGATTTTCCTCAGTACAAGTTAGTCAATCCTAAGACAAGCAACGCGCGAAAAGTTCGCGCGCTGCCTGTGAAACTTACTTCGCTAAACGCTTCTGATGCTCATGTGCGGCTTTAACAAAGCCGGCAAACAACGGATGGCCGTCGCGTGGGGTCGAGGTAAACTCAGGATGGAACTGGCAGGCCACAAACCACGGATGGTTCGGGATCTCGATAATCTCAACCAGTTGATCATCACCAGAGCGACCTGCTACGCGCAGACCGGCTGCTTCAATCTGCTTTAACAGCATATTGTTCACTTCATAGCGGTGGCGATGGCGCTCAACGATAGTGTCAGAGCCGTAGAGCTGGCGAACCTGGCTGCCCGGCGTTAACTGACACTGCTGGCTGCCCAGACGCATGGTGCCGCCCAGATCGCTCTGCTCGCTGCGGACTTCGACGTTGCCATCTTCGTCACGCCATTCGGTGATTAATGCCACCACCGGATATTTACAGTCTGGCACAAATTCCGTGGAGTTGGCGCCCGGCATCCCGGCGACATTGCGGGCGAACTCCATCAGCGCAACCTGCATGCCCAGGCAGATGCCCAGGTACGGCACGTTGTTTTCACGTGCATACTGCGCGGTCATCAGCTTGCCTTCCACGCCACGGTAACCGAAGCCACCCGGGATCAGAATCGCATCCAGATCTTTCAGTAATTCGACACCGCGTGATTCAACATCCTGCGAATCGATCAGTTTGATGTTCACGGTGACGCGATTTTTCAGGCCGCCATGTTTCAGCGCTTCGATGACCGACTTGTAGGCATCCGGCAATTCCACATACTTGCCCACCATACCGATGGTGACTTCACCACCCGGATTGGCTTCTTCGTAGATCACCTGCTCCCATTCGGCCAGGTTGGCTTCCGGTGCATTCAGGTTGAAGCGCTTGCAGATATAGTCATCCAGGCCCTGCGATTTCAGCATGCCAGGAATCTTGTAGATGGAATCAACGTCTTTCAGCGAGATAACCGCTTTTTCAGGGACGTTACAGAACAGGGCGATTTTAGCGCGTTCGTTGGCCGGTACGGCACGGTCAGAACGGCAAATCAGCACGTCTGGCTGAATACCAATCGACAGCAGCTCTTTCACCGAGTGCTGGGTCGGTTTGGTTTTCACTTCACCGGCAGCCGCCATATACGGCACCAGCGTCAGGTGCATATACATGGTGTGTTCGCGGCCCACATCAACGGCCATCTGGCGAATCGCTTCCAGGAACGGCAGTGATTCGATATCCCCGACCGTGCCGCCGATTTCGACCAGTACCACATCATGACCTTCACCGCCTTCAATAATGCGTTCTTTGATGGCGTTGGTGATGTGCGGAATAACCTGAATGGTTGCGCCCAGATAGTCGCCACGGCGCTCTTTGCGCAGGACTTCTGAGTAGATACGGCCAGTGGTGAAGTTGTTACGACGCGACATTTTGGTACGGATGAAGCGCTCGTAGTGACCCAAATCCAGATCGGTTTCAGCGCCGTCATCAGTGACGAAAACTTCACCGTGCTGCGTCGGGCTCATGGTGCCTGGATCCACGTTGATATACGGGTCCAGCTTCATGATGGTCACGTTCAGACCACGGGCTTCGAGAATGGCTGCGAGGGGAGGCTGCGGCAATGCCTTTACCCAGAGAGGAAACGACCCCGCCGGTCACAAAAATATAATTCGTTGTCATGCTGAACCTGAGAGTTTAGGTTTAAAGACGGTGGAATAACCAGGACGGGAAAACAGTATACTGGAAACCGCTATCAGCCACAATTGATGAATCACCGCCATCCTCCAACGCATTGCTGCGGCTAACATAGCCGATAGCCGCCAATGAAATGTTGACGTGCGTCACAAAGTTGCCGTCAGGCTGAATCGAGTAAGCGAAAGCGGTGGCTTTATGCACAGCGCTGGAATAATCAGCGCTTCTCGCCCCGTTTCACTTGCTGCCAGGCGGCCTCCATCTGCTCCAGCGTGGCACCCGGCATACTTAACCCCTGTGCAGCGATGATCGCTTCGACTTCGCGGAAGCGGCGCTCAAACTTGTCATTGGCCTTTTGCAGCGCGGTCTCTGCTTTGCTGCCAAGATGGCGCGACAGGTTAACCGTGGCGAACAGCAGGTCGCCAATCTCCTCTTCCAGCTTCTCACCATCCACCACGCTCTGCTGTGCCTCGTGCATCACTTCATCAATCTCTTCATGCACCTTAGCCACCACCGGCCCCAGCGTGGTCCAGTCGAATCCGACATTGTGACAACGCTTCTGAATCTTGTGGGCGCGCATCAGTGCGGGCAGTGCCTTAGGGATATCATCCAGCGCCGAATGCTGGGCTTTGTCAGCCCGCTCAGCGGTTTTTATCGCTTCCCAGTTTTTCAGCACTTCGCTGCTGGTTTCTGCTGTGGCATCGCCAAAAATGTGTGGATGACGGCGCTCCAGCTTGTCGCTGATTGCGTGGCAGACATCCTCAAAATTAAAGCGATCCTGTTCGCTGGCCATCTGCGCATAGAACACCACCTGAAACAGCAGATCGCCCAGCTCACCGCGCAGATCGTCAAAATCTTCGCGCTGGATAGCGTCCAGCACTTCGTAGGTCTCTTCCAGCGTATAGGGCGCGATGGTGGCGAAGGTCTGTTCACGATCCCACGGACAGCCATGTTGTGGATCGCGCAGGGTTTTCATTATGCCAAGCAGGCGCTCAATAGCGTTCATTCAGGAGGATCCTTGATTAGTGAGATGACAGGCAACGGGCGAAGAGGCAAAGCGTACAACACGGCAGGACGCTATTCACCGCGTCCGGCCGTGTCTGGTGGTGCAGAAAACGCCTGCGCAACCTCCAGCTGCCGGTTGCCTCAGTGCCTGCCTGAATATCAGTGCAGGCGACGGGCGTCAATGATATCAGAGACCTGGTTCAGACGCGCCAGGACACGTCCCAGTACCTGATGGTTGTAGATCTCAATATCCATGTCGATGGTCGCCAGCTGTTTTTTGGTGTCGCTGCGGCTTGAGACGCCCAGGACATTCACTTTCTCGTTGGCGAGAATGGTGGTGATGTCACGCAGTAAGCCGCTGCGATCGTTGGCGGTCACGCGCACCACCAGCGAATAGCCGCTGGAGTAGCTTTCGCCCCACACCGCATCGACGATACGTTCCGGCGCATGCGAAATGAGTTCAGCCAGCTGGTCGCAGTCAGCGCGATGAATAGAGATGCCGCGCCCCTGGGTGATGAAGCCGACAATATCATCCCCCGGAATCGGCTGGCAGCAGCGGGCAATGTGGTGCATCAGGTTGCCCACGCCTTCCACGACGACGCGTCCGCTCTCTTTGCGTGAAGAGGGAGTGTACGATTTCTGGGTCAGCTGGCGCAGCGCTTCGCGATCTTCCTCTTCGGCGCTCGGCTTGTTCAGCTTCGCCTGCAGGAAGTTAACCATCTGGTTAAGACGAATATCGCCGCCGCCAATCGCCGCGAGCAGCTCTTCAAGCGAGGTGACGTTATAGCGCGGCAGCAGCAGTTTTTCGGCTTCGCGCAGGCTGATATCCAGCTGATTCAGTTCGTTATCCAGAATCTGCCGTCCGGCGATAATATTCTTGTCGCGATCCTGCTTGCGGAACCAGTTGTGGATCTTCGAGCGCCCACGGTTGGTGGTGATGTAGCCCAGATTCGGATTGAGCCAGTCGCGGCTCGGGTTCGGCTGCTTCTGGGTGATCACCTCAACCTGATCGCCCATCTGCAGCTGGTAGGTGAACGGCACGATGCGGCCACCGATTTTCGCGCCGATGCAGCGGTGACCGATGTCGCTGTGAATATGATAGGCAAAGTCGAGCGGCGTCGATCCAGCGGGCAGATCCACCACGTCGCCTTTCGGGGTAAAGACGTAGACCCGGTCATCGAACACCTGGCTGCGGACCTCTTCCAGCAGTTCGCCGGAGTCCGCCATCTCTTCCTGCCAGCTGATGAGCTTACGCAGCCAGGCGATCCGCTCTTCATGACCGGCCGCGCCACGCGCGCTGCTGGAAGTTGGCCCCTCTTTATATTTCCAGTGCGCCGCCACGCCCAGCTCGGCATCTTCATGCATCTGGCGGGTACGGATCTGGATCTCCACCGTTTTGCCCTGCGGCCCTAACACCACCGTATGAATCGACTGGTAGCCGTTGGGTTTGGGGTTAGCGACGTAGTCATCGAATTCGCTGGGCAGATGGCGATAGAGCGTATGCACCGTACCCAGCGCACCGTAGCAATCCTGCAGGCGATCGGCGACGATGCGCACCGCCCGCACGTCAAACAGCTCATCAAAGGCCAGCGATTTTTTCTGCATCTTGCGCCAGATGCTGTAGATATGTTTGGGACGGCCATAGACTTCGGCGCGCACGCCCTCTTTGACCATCTCTTTGCGCAGATTACTGACGAAGTTTTCGATGTACTGCTCACGGTCAATACGCCGCTCATGCAGTAATTTGGCGATGCGCTTATATTCGTCGGGATGCAGGTAGCGGAAGCAGTAATCTTCCAGCTCCCATTTGAGCTGACCAATACCGAGACGGTTGGCCAGTGGCGCATAGATATTGGTGCTCTCTTTGGCGGCCAGTACGCGCTCATCTTCCGGCGCATCTTTCATTTCGCGCAGGTTCATGATGCGTTCAGCCAGCTTCAGCACTACGCAGCGGAAATCTTCCACCATCGCCAGCAGCATGCGGCGGACGTTATCCACCTGTTCAGAGGCCATGGAGTCGTTGTGGATCGCTTTCAGCTGGCGGATGGCGTCCATATCGCGCACGCCGTGTACCAGCGAAACAATGCCTTTGCCAACGGCGGTTTCCAGCTCCTCTTCACTCACCACTTCATCGTTAGCCAGCGGGAAAATCAGCGCCGCACACAGGCTTTCGATATCCATGCTGAGCATTGAGAGGATTTCAACCATCTCAATACCGCGCCACAGCAGCAGCGACTGATCAGGATGGCTCTGCGTCTGCGCTTCGCAGTAGCGCCAGGTCTCGGCCACACGTTGACATGATTGCGGGTTGGCAATACCGAGACTGGCGATCCACTGGTCGAGGGCGAAATCCCCCCTCAGTATTTAAATGCGCACTTCTGACCGCAACCATAACCTCTCCTGCACAACGACATACATCGCTTATGTTTTTCTGAACAGCACCATGGATTCGAGATGACGGGTATGTGGGAACATATCCAGCATCGCGACCCTTTCCAATTGGTAGCCTGCCGACAGCAATGTCTGGCTGTCGCGGGCGAGTGTGGTGGGATTACACGAAACATAGACCACGCGATCTGGTGCAAGTTTAACCACATGCGCCATTACGCCCGCAGCCCCGGCGCGTGCCGGATCGAGTAATACCTTGTTAAATCCCTGTGCCGCCCAAGGCTGGCGCGACACTTCTTCTTCCAGATTATGCTGAAAGAAACTGACATTTTTAAGATTATTCAAATCAGCATTATACGCTGCCTGCCGCACTAATGCTGCAATCCCCTCCACACCAACCACATTATGTACGAAGATTCCTATAGGAAGTGTGAAGTTTCCCATGCCGCAAAACAGATCCAGCACCCGGTCTTCCGGCTGCAGATCGAGCCAGGCAATTGCCTTCGCGACCATCTGCTGATTAACACCATCGTTAACCTGAATAAAATCCTGTGGGCTGAAGGTTAGCTTAAGCTGGTGAGATTGATAAAACGGCGTCGACTCATTTAACGCACTCAACTCTTCCTCGCCCGCATCCAGGAACAGCATCAGCTGATGCTTATGCGAAAACTGTTCCAGTTTTTCACGGTCATCCGCATGCAGCGCATCAAGATGGCGCAGAATCATCAGCGGCCCGTTGTCTGCCAGCACCAGTTCCACATGCCCGAGACGCCTGACGGCGCGTAAGTCACTGAGACACTGATGCAATGGAACCAGTAAAGCCTCAAGTTCGGGCACTAAAATGGGGCAGTGCTGAATATCGACCAGATCGTTGCTGGCTTCCTGACGGAATCCCATCTGCAACCGCTGCGCCTTATTTTGCCATTGCAGCCCCAGACGGGCGCGACGACGATAGCCCCAGGGCTGACCGGCGATTACCTCATCCACCGCCACGTCTTGTGCGGCGGCCTGGCGCAGCATCCGGCTCAGCGCCTGGGCTTTGCTCTGCTGTTGCAGCGCCACATCGGCATGCTGCTGCTGGCAGCCGCCGCAGCGTTCATAATGTGGGCAGCGCGGCGTGACGCGCGCCGGACTGCGGCTAATCAGTCGTGTCACTTTCGCCCGGGCAAATTGACGTTTATCCTCTGTCAGCATGACCTCCGCCTGTTCCCCAGGCAGGGCACCGGCGACAAAAAGGGTTTTGCCCTTGTGACGCGCCACCCCTTGTCCGAACGGATCGAGCGCCTCAATGGTGACGGTGATCCGTTGTTGCGTCGTCACGCGCTGTTTTGCAACGTAAAATTGCGCCATAGTGTTATTAATTCTCTTTATCGAAAACGACCTGCATTGTTTTTGTCGACAGCATGCACAGGGACGTTAATGCCGGAGTAGCCAGGCGACTATTATGACCAAATACAGCCTGCGGGCGCGAATGATGATTTTAATTCTGGCACCCACGCTGATGGTTGGCCTGCTGCTCAGCTCATTTTTTGTGGTGCACCGCTACAATGAACTGCAGCGCCAGGTTATCGATGCCGGAGCCAATATCATTGAACCGCTGGCGATCTCCAGCGAATACAGCATGACCTGGCACAATCGTGACGCCATGCGTGAACTGGTCAGCCTGCTGCACCGCCGCCATTCGGGCATCGTCCGGGCGATCTCGGTGTTTGATAATCACAACCAACTCTACGTCACCTCCAATCACAAGCAGAACCTCAGCCTGCTGCAACAGGATGATATCCGCGCCCTGCCCGACGATGTCTCCATGGAACGTCACGGTAACGTATTGATTCTGCGCACACCGATCACCACAGAGCGTTACGATGTGGATGAATTGCCGGACGAAGATGCCAAGCCGTCGGGCAATCCGCTGGGCTACGTGGCGATAGAGCTGGATCTGCAGTCGGTGCGCCTGCAGCAATATAAAGAGGTGTTTGTCGCCACGCTGATGCTGCTCTTCTGTCTCTGCCTGGCCATGCTGTTTGCCTATCGTCTGATGCGTGATGTCACCGGCCCTATCCGCAATATGGTCACCACCGTTGACCGCATCCGTCGTGGCCAGCTCGACAGCCGCGTTGAGGGATACATGCTGGGTGAGCTCAGCATTCTGAAAAACGGGATTAATGCGATGGCGATGTCGCTGACCGCCTATCACGAAGAGATGCAGCACAATATCGATCAGGCGACCTACGATCTGCGAGAGACGCTGGAACAGCTGGAGATTCAGAACGTTGAGCTGGATTTGGCGAAGAAACGCGCCCAGGAAGCGGCGCGCATCAAATCTGAGTTTCTGGCCAATATGTCGCATGAGCTGCGTACGCCGCTTAATGGCGTGCTGGGCTTTACCCGGCAGATGCTGAAAACCCAGCTGCGCACCACCCAGCGCGACTATATGCAGACCATTGAACGTTCAGCCAATAACCTGCTCAGTATTATCAATGACGTGCTCGATTTCTCGAAGCTGGAAGCGGGCAAACTGATGCTGGAGGCGATCCCCTTCCCGCTGCGTGCCACACTGGATGAAACGCTGGTGCTGCTGGCCCCGTCGGCGCATGACAAAGGGCTGGAGCTGACGGTGGTGTGTGACAGCAGCGTGCCGGACAACGTGATTGGCGATGCGCTGCGCCTGCAACAGATTCTGATTAACCTGATCGGTAACGCCATCAAGTTTACCGAGAAAGGGTATATCGGCCTGCGCGTCGGACAGCGGGTGATTACGCAGTCGCGCGTCGAGCTGGAGATCCAGGTTGAAGATAGCGGCATCGGCATCTCTGAGCAGCAACAGACACAGCTGTTCCAGGCGTTCCGTCAGGCTGACGCCAGCATTTCGCGCCGTCATGGCGGCACCGGGCTGGGGCTGGTGATCACCCAGAAACTGGTGCGGGAGATGGGCGGCGAAATCACCTTCAGCAGTCAGCCGGACAAGGGCTCCACCTTTGTGATTCGCGTGCAGCTGGATCTCAATCCCAATGCGCCCGGCATGCCACGCGTGCTCGATGCGCTTTCACATGCGCGCATTGCCTATGTGGAAGCGGATGCTAACGTTGCCAGCGCAGCACTGGAGATGTTGAGCGCCACACCATTGCAGATCGATTACAGCGAAACGCTGGAGGGTTTAAAAGCGTCTCACTATCCGCTGCTGCTGATGGCGATGCCGGTCGACATCAGTCAGCCCGAGCTGCTCAATGAACGCATGATTAATGCGCTGCTGGATCGGGCCGACAACGTGCTGATGGCGCTCCCCAGCCCGATGATGTTGCTGGCGGATGAACTGAAGGTACGCGGCATTGACGGTTGCATCGCTAAACCGATCTCCCTGACGCGACTCCTGCCGATGTTACTGGATCTGCATACCCGTCAGATCAGTGAACTGCCGCTTTCACCCCGGCTGCCGCTGACGGTGATGGCGGTGGATGATAATCCCGCCAACCTCAAGCTGATTGGCGCGCTGCTGGAGGAGCAGGTGCAGAACATCCTGCTGTGCAGCAGCGCCGAACACGCCATCCGTGAGGCACGTCAGCAGTCGCTGGATGTGATTCTGATGGATATTCAGATGCCGGATATCGATGGCATTCGCGCCAGCGAAATTATCCGCAGCATGCCGCATCATGCCAGTACACCGATTGTGGCGGTCACCGCCCATGCGATTGATGGCGAGCGTGAACAATTGATCAAGGCGGGCATGAATGACTATCTTGCCAAACCGATTGATGAGAGCAAGTTAAGACAGCTGCTGGCGCGCTATACGCCACCACCGGTGGTCACCGTGCCGGAACTGCTGCCAATATTACCCACGCTGGACTGGCAACTGGCGCTGCGACAGGCGGCGAACAAAGCCGATCTGGCGCGCGATCTGCTGCGGATGCTGCTGGAATTTTTACCGGAAGTGCATGCGAAGATGGCGCAGTTTATGTCGACCAATGAGGTCAACGCCCTGCGTGAGATTATTCACAAGCTGCACGGCAGTGCCAGCTACAGCGGCGTGCCGCGCATGAAGCAACTCTGCCATCAGCTGGAAAGAGAGCTGCTGGAGGCCAGCGATATCGCTGCGCTGGAGCCGGAACTGCTGGAGCTGCAGGATGAGATGGAGAACGTCGCCCGAGAAGCCCGCCAGCTGTTAGGGATTGGATAAGGCTGGCGGTTAGCTGAACCCGGCCGATGTGGAGTGGCCGGGTAATGCTGGTGGTTAGTTAAACCCGGCCAGCTTTAACGTGGCTGCCACATTACGCGCCGTCATCTCAACATTTTTTCCGGCGCTGGCGAGTGCCTCATCCAGGGTACAGATGCTGTAGAGCACGCTGAATACCGCATCGATCCCGTGCTGATGCACCACGCCGACATCGGCCGTCAGGCTTCCGGCGATGCCAATCACCGGCTTATTAAAGCGCTTTGCCACGCTGGCGACGCCGATCGGCACCTTGCCACTAATACTCTGGCTGTCGATACGCCCTTCACCGGTAATTACCAGGTCCGCATCTTTTACCTCTTCCGCCAGCCCCAGCGCTTCAGTAACAATCTCAATGCCGCGCCGCAGCTCCGCATGACAGAAGGCGTGCAGCGCCGCCCCCATACCGCCCGCGGCGCCGCCGCCCGGAATATGCAGCACATCAATATCGAGATCGCGGTGAATAATCGCGGCGTAATGGGCCAGCGCCTGATCGAGCTGCTGCACCAGCGCCGGTGTCGCCCCTTTCTGCGGGCCGAAAATGGCCGATGCACCCTCTTTGCCCGTCAGCGGATTCGTGACGTCACAGGCCACTTCAATGCGGCACTGATGAATGCGGGCGTCCAGCGCGTCAATATCGATGCTGGCAAGATCGGCGAGTGCACCGCCACCGTGACCGATCTCGCAGCCCTGGTCGTCCAGCAGCCGGGCGCCCAGCGCCTGCATCATGCCGGCTCCGCCATCATTGGTGGCGCTGCCGCCGATACCAATGATGATGTGGCCGACCCCCCTTATCCAGCGCATGTCTGATCAACTCGCCGGTGCCAAATGAGGTCGTTATCAGCGGGTCACGCTGGGATGCAGGCACCCGCTCCAGTCCACTGGCCGCGGCCATTTCAATATAGGCGGTGGACTCATCGCCGGACAGGCCATAGAAGGCGTCGACCTCTGTTCCCAGCGGCCCCGTCACCTTCAGCCTGACGATTTTTCCCTTCGTCGCCGCCACCATCGCTTCTACCGTTCCTTCACCGCCGTCGGCGACCGGTATTTTCACGTAATGCGCATCGGGAAAGATGTCACGGAAACCCGCTTCAATCGCCGATGCCACATCCAGGGCGGATAAACTCTCTTTATATGAATCCGGTGCGATTACGATTTTCATAGGCAATCCGAGCGCAGTTGAGTAATTGAAACGGCTCTGAACCAGTCCGGTTTCCGCAGAGACCGACACCGGGTTTTAGCGGGCGATTTCAACCTTCGCTAACTTCTCATAATAGCAGGCCAGCGCGCTGTGGTCGGCGCTACCCTGTCCGTCGTTACGCAGCGCCTGCATCATCTCCATCACCGCCGCCGTCAGCGGCAGATGCGCGCCGATGCTGTGCGAGGTATCCAGCGCGTTCGCCAGATCTTTGATATGCAGGTCAATGCGGAAGCCGGGTTTGAAGTTGCGATCCATCACCATGGGCGCTTTGGCATCCAGTACCGTACTGCCGGCCAGGCCGCCACGAATCGCCTGATAGACCAGATCCGGATTCACACCCGCTTTGGTCGCCAGTGATAACGCCTCGGACATCGCCGCAATATTCAGCGCCACAATCACCTGGTTGGCCAGCTTAGTCACGTTACCCGCACCGATGTCGCCGGTATGCACCACCGATCCCGCCATCGATTTCATGATGTCGTAGCAGGCATCGAACACCGCTTTATCACCGCCGACCATCACAGAGAGCGTGCCTTCGATCGCTTTGGGTTCACCGCCACTGACCGGCGCATCCAGCATTTTGATCCCTTTTTCTGCCAGCGCATCGTGGACTTCACGGCTCGCCAGCGGCGCAATGGAGCTCATGTCGATGACCACCAGGCCTGGCTTCGCCCCTTCGATAATGCCATTTTTACCCAGACAGACTTCAATGACCTGCGGCGAGTTGGGCACCATGGTAATCACCACATCGCACTGCTCAGCCACCTCTTTTGGCGATTTCGCCACGGTCGCGCCCAGTTCAGTCAGTTCCGCTTCGTTGTCAGCGTTATGATCGCGCACCACCAGCGAATAACCGGCTTTCACCAGATTTTTACTCATTGGTTTGCCCATAATACCCAGGCCGATAAATCCAATTTTCATTGCGTTTCCCCTTGATTGATTAGCGCTTAAATTTGTCGCATAACGCCTGAGAGGCGTTGCGGAACATACCGACATCGCTGCCGACGGCGACAAAAGTGGCACCCCACTCCAGATAACGACGCGCGTCCGCTTCCACCGGTGCCAGAATGCCGCTCGGCTTACCGGCAGCTTTGGCGCGTTCAAAAATGTGTTTAATCACTTTCAGCACTTCAGGATGGGCGGGCTGACCGAGATAGCCCAGCGCAGCAGAGAGATCGCCCGGCCCGACAAAAATACCGTCGACACCGTCCACCGCCGCGATGGCGTCAATGTTGTCGACCGCCTGCTGGGTTTCGATCTGCACCAGCACCGTGATGTTGTCATTGATGGTGCTGTTGTAATCCGGCAGGGTGCCGTACATGTTGCTGCGGTGCGAAACCGAGACACCGCGAATGCCGGCTGGCGGATAGCGGGTTGAGGCGACGGCACGCACTGCTTCCTCTTCGGTCTCGACAAATGGCACCAGGAAGTTGTTAAACCCGATATCCAGCAGACGCTTAATAATCACCGGCTCGTTGCAGGGCGGACGTACCACGGGCGCACTGTGGCTGCCTTTAAGCGCCATCAGCTGCGGCACAAACGTGGTGATATCGTTGGGCGCGTGTTCGCCATCCAGGACCAGCCAGTCAAAACCGGCCAGCCCTAAAATCTCGGTAGAGATCGGGCTGGCAAGCGCACACCAGCTGCCGATCAGGGTTTCACCCGCTAACAAACGACGACGAAATCCATTTGGCCAGGCTGCATTACTCATGGTTAAACTCCTGTGACGATGGCTCCCCGTGGGGAGCCGAAAAGGTTAACGTACCAGGCAGGGACGTTTGTTGTCGTAGGTCCATCCCGGCACTAAAAATTGCATCGCTTCGGCATCGTCACGCGCGCCCAGCCCCTGCTTCTGATAGAGCGCGTTGGCCTGCATCACCTGATCCATATCCAGCTCGACGCCGAGACCGGGCTTCTGCGGTACCTGCACCATGCCGCCTTTGATCTGGAATGGCTCTTTGGTCAGGCGCTGATTGCCCTCCTGCCAGATCCAGTGGGTATCAATGGCGGTGATCGCGCCCGGCGCGGCAGCGGCGACGTGGGTGAACATCGCCAGCGAAATGTCGAAGTGGTTATTGGAGTGCGAGCCCCAGGTCAGGCCGAAGTCGTGACACATCTGTGCTACCCGCACCGAACCCTGCATGGTCCAGAAGTGCGGATCCGCCAGCGGAATGTCCACCGACTGCAGCGACAGGGTATGGCCCATCTGACGCCAGTCGGTGGCGATCATATTGGTGGCGGTTGGCATGCCGGTGGCGCGACGGAACTCCGCCATCACTTCACGGCCGGAGTAGCCCTGCTCCGCGCCACAGGGATCTTCTGCGTAGGCGAGCACATCTTTGAGCTGTTTGCCGAGCATGATCGCCTCGTTGAGCGACCAGGCCCCGTTGGGATCAAGGGTGATACGAGCTTCAGGAAAACGCTTAGCCAGCGCTGTGACCGCTTCGGCCTCTTCGCCGCCGCGCAATACGCCACCTTTGAGTTTGAAATCGTTGAAGCCATATTTCTCATACGCCGCTTCCGCCAGCCGCACCACCGTCTCCGGGGTTAGCGCCTCTTCGTGGCGCAGGCGATACCAGTCGCAGGGATCGCTATCCTGGCTCTGGTAAGAGAGGGACGTTTTGCGGCGGTCGCCGATGTAGAACAGATAGCCGAGCATCTCAACGCGGTCGCGCTGCTGTCCGTCGCCCAGCAGCGAGGCCACATTAACTTCCAGATGCTGACCCAGCAGGTCGAGCAGCGCCGCTTCAATGCCGGTCACCACATGAATAGTGGTGCGCAGATCGAAGGTCTGGGTGCCGCGCCCGCTGGCATCGCGGTCGGCGAAGGTGCTGCGCACCAGGCTGAGAATGTTTTTGTATTCGCCCACGGTTTTGCCAATCACCAGCGACGCCGCATCTTCCAGCGTCTGGCGGATTTTTTCGCCGCCCGGGATTTCGCCGACGCCGGTGTGTCCGGCGTTATCTTTGATAATCACAATGTTGCGGGTAAAGAATGGCGAGTGAGCGCCGCTGAGGTTCAGCAGCATGCTGTCGTAGCCTGCGACCGGAATAACCTGCATGGCGGTGACTTTCGGTGTTGAACTCATCTCCTGCTCCTTATGCTGTTGCACGGCCAAATGCCGGGCGTTTGCGATCAAATGTCCAGCCGGGGACCAGATATTGCATCGCCGTAGCGTCGTTACGCGCACCGGCGGGCAGTGACTGATAAAGCTGATTGGCTTTGTTTACCTGCTCCCAGTCGAGCTCAATGCCCAGACCCGGCGCATCCGGTACCGCAATTTTCCCGTTGCGGATTTGCAGCGGATTTTTCGTCAGGCGCTGATCGCCCTCCTGCCAGATCCAGTGGGTATCAATCGCGGTAGGATTACCTGGCGCCGCCGCACCCACATGGGTGAACATCGCCAGCGAAATATCGAAGTGGTTATTGGAGTGGCAGCCCCAGGTGAGGCCCCACTCATCGCAGAGCTGCGCGACCCGCACGGCACCGCTCAGCGTCCAGAAGTGAGGATCCGCCAGCGGAATATCGACCGCATTGAGCATCACCGCGTGATTCATCTCGCGCCAGTTGGTGGCGATCATATTGGTGGCCACCGGTAAGCCGGTTGCGCGCCGGAACTCGGCCATCACTTCACGTCCCGAATAGCCCTGCTCCGCGCCGCACGGATCTTCAGCGTAGCTCAGCACATCCTGCATCCCTTTACACAGCGCTATCGCCTCGTCCAGCAGCCAGGCGCCGTTCGGGTCGACCGTAATGCGGGCGTCGGGAAAGCGCTGCTTCAGCGCCGCCGCGGTGGCAATCTCCTGCTCGCCCGGCAACACGCCGCCTTTGAGCTTAAAATCTTTGAAGCCATATTTATCCGCAGCCGCCTCAGCCAGCCGTACCACGGCATCGCTGGTCAGCGCTTCCTGATGACGCAGGTGATACCAGTCGTGGCTGGCCTGCTCACCACTCAGATAGGGCAGATCGGTCTTGCGGCGGTCACCGAGATAGAACAGATAGCCCAGCACCGTCACTTCATCACGCTGTTTACCTGGCCCCAGCAGTTCAGCCACCGGTACGCCCAGACACTGTCCCAGCAGATCAAGCAGCGCCGCTTCCAGCGCAGCTACCGCGTTGACCCGCAACTCAAAAGTCCAGGCACCGTTGCCGAAGGTGGTGAAGTCAGCCAACTGATTGCCTTTGTGCACCTGTTGTACCAGACGGTTCATTCGCGCAATCTGCTGGCCTTTCACCTGCGGAATCGCCTCTACCAGCGTCTGATAGATGGTGTCGCCGCCGGGGGCTTCACCGACGCCGGTGTGACCGGCGCTGTCAGTGAGAACCACAATATTGCGGGTAAAACAGGCGTTGTGCGCACCGCCAATATTGAGCAGCATGCTGTCATAACCGGCGACCGGGATAACCTGCATCTCAGTAATCACCGGCGAACTTTGCGTATTCATAATGCATCCTTACCGGGCCAGGTTTTCAGTTCGACACGTTTGATATCGCCCGCGATCACCAGGAAGCTGAATGCGGCGACAAAGGCGTGAATACCGACATAGATCAGCGCGCCTTCAAAGGAGCCGCTGGTGGCGATGATGTAACCGATGGCGATAGGCGTCACGATGCCAGAGAAGTTACCGAACATGTTGAACAGACCGCCGCTCAGGCCACTGATCTCTTTCGGCGCAGTATCTGCCATCACCGCCCAGCCCAGCGCACCGATGCCTTTACCAAAGAACGCCAGTGCCATGAAGAACACCACCACCCATTCGGTATCGGTGTAGTTACACATCACCATCGAAATAGAGAGCAGCATGCCGAGCACGATCGGTGTTTTACGCGCGATATTCAGCGAGCCGGTTTTACGCATCAGCCAGTCGGAGATCACCCCGCCCAGTACGCCGCCGAGGAAGCCGCACACCGCCGGAATCGAGGCAATAAAGCCCGCTTTGAGAATCGACATGCCGCGCGCCTGTACCAGATAGACCGGGAACCAGGTGATAAAAAAGTAGGTTAAGGCGTTAACGCAGTACTGACCGAGGTAGATACCCAGCATCATACGTGACGTCAGCAGCTGTTTGATCTGGAACCACTTCTCGCTCCAGCTCACTTTGCGGCTATCCTTTTTGACATCCATGTTGATCAGCGCACCGCCCTGCTCCATGTACTCCAGTTCGGCTTTATTCACGCCAGGGTGATCGGTGGGATCGTGGATCACTTTCAGCCAGATGAAGCTGAGGATGATGCCCAGGCCGCCCATAAACCAGAACACGTGCGCCCAGCCCACGGAAGAGACCAGCCAGCCCATGATGGGCGCGAAGATAACGGTGGCGAAGTATTGGGCCGAGTTGAAGATCGCCACGGCCGTGCCGCGCTCCTGCGCCGGAAACCAGGCCGCGACGATGCGGCTGTTGCCAGGGAAAGAGGGCGCTTCGGCCAGTCCCACCAGGAAGCGCAGAATAAACAGCGACATGATGATGCCGAAGCCGCTGAACAGATCGACGAACCCTTGCAAAAAGGTAAAGAGCGACCAGGTAAAGATGCTCCAGAAATAGACGCGTTTTGAGCCGAAGCGGTCAAGCAGCCAGCCGCCCGGAATCTGACCAATAACATACGCCCATGAGAAGGCTGAGAAGATATAGCCGAGTCCGACCGAATCGAGGCCAATATCTTTTGACATCGCCGAACCGGCAATCGAAATCGTTGCGCGGTCACCGTAGTTGAATGAGGTGACGATAAATAACATCACCACAATCCAGTAACGGGCATTGGTGCGTTTCTGCACCGTTTCCGCGGTCTGGCTGAAACTATTCATGATGCACTCCTGAAATATAGCGTGAGCTACATTCGCTCTGACTGCATACACATCGCGTTGGGTATCAGAGAGAAGTTGGGTTAAACACGGCGATCTTTTTGTTTTGGCAAACTTTATTTATCCATCCGGCGTCTGGCAGCCGCGGCCGGTAATAACTCCAGGCAACCTCTTTCGGATGAATAATACGTCGTGACAGATAACCTGACTTTGGCTAACGGAACTCAGTATAAGAACAGCCTGAGGCGATCACATTGGCGCATCGCCCTGGAATAATCGCCTTATTGAAGTGATTGTCTGGCGAATGCACAAAAGCCTGCGGTATAGCTCACGAAAGTGGCAAATACCCGTGCAAAATCCGCCCCGGATAACGCTTTCCCCCGCTGTTTGTGAGGGTCTTCACTTGCTTTTGGATAATCGACCCAAAACAGCGAGAAGAATTGCCTTAATGGTGGTCATTTGCACAATGCGCGACCCGCCCCGCCTCCCTATACTGAAGCTGGCAAACAAGGGCGTGACAGGTCAGATCATTACAGCGTGCCGCACAAGTACGGTACGACAGACGGGAAGGTGAGCGATGAACCCAAAAACAGATGAACAACCGCTCTATATCAAAGTCCATGAGCACGACAATGTGGCGATTGTGGTTAACAGCCTCGGTCTGCCAGCCGGTACGCAGTTTGCGGATGGCCTGACCCTCACAGAGCATGTGCCGCAGGGCCACAAAGTGGCGCTGAGCGCGATTAATCAGGGTGCAGAGATCGTGCGTTATGGCGAAGTCATTGGCTATGCATTGCGGGATATTGCCCAAGGCAGCTGGATTGATGAATCACTGGTTGCGCTGCCGGAAGCCCCTCCGCTGGAGAGTCTGCCGTTAGCCACTCAGGTTCCGCCTGATTTGCCGCCGCTGGAGGGCTATACCTTTGAAGGTTACCGCAATGCGGATGGCAGCGTAGGCACGCGTAACCTGCTCGGCATCACCACCAGCGTCCACTGCGTGGCCGGTGTGGTGGATCATGTCGTACAGATCATTGAACGGGATTTACTGCCGCGCTATCCGAACGTGGATGGTGTGGTTGCCCTGAACCACCTTTATGGCTGTGGTGTGGCGATCAACGCACCGGCGGCGGTCGTGCCGATTCGCACCATTCATAACCTGGCGCTGAATGCGAATTTCGGCGGCGAAGTGATGATCGTCAGCCTCGGCTGTGAAAAGTTACAGCCAGAGCGTCTGCTGACTGGCACCCCCGACGTGCAGGCGATTTCGCTGGACGATCATGACATCGTACGTCTGCAGGATGAAAAGCTGGTGGGCTTTGGCGCGATGGTCAATGAGATTCTGCAGGTGGCGGAGCGTCATCTCCAGCGGCTGAATCAGCGCCAGCGCGAAACCTGCTCCGCAGCAGAACTGATTGTCGGCATGCAGTGTGGTGGCAGCGATGCGTTTTCGGGCGTGACGGCAAATCCGGCAGTGGGCTTCGCCTCTGATCTGCTGGTGCGTTGCGGTGCCACCGTGATGTTCTCGGAAGTCACTGAAGTGCGTGATGCGATTCACCTGCTGACGCCGCGGGTGATTAATCAGGAAGTCGGTAAGCGCTTACTGGAGGAGATGGCCTGGTATGATAATTACCTCGACCAGGGCCAGACCGATCGCAGCGCTAACCCGTCGCCGGGCAATAAAAAAGGCGGGCTGGCGAACGTAGTGGAAAAAGCGCTTGGCTCGATCGCAAAATCGGGACGCAGCGCCATTGTTGAAGTGCTCTCGCCCGGCCAGCGGCCCACGCGACGCGGATTGATCTACGCAGCCACGCCCGCCAGCGATTTTGTCTGCGGTACGCAGCAGCTGGCATCCGGTATCACCCTGCAGGTGTTTACTACTGGTCGCGGTACGCCTTACGGTCTGGCCGCAATTCCGGTGATCAAGATGGCGACGCGTAATGCGCTGGCAGAGCGCTGGCACGATCTGATGGACATCAATGCCGGGACGATTGCTACCGGTGAAGAGAGTATTGAGCAGGTGGGCTGGCGACTGTTTGAGTTGATTCTGGATATCGCCAGTGGCAGGAAGCAGACCTGGTCCGATCGCTGGGGCATTCGTAATCAGCTGGCGGTGTTTAACCCGGCGCCTGTCACCTGACAGTGCACTCAACGGATATCGCCGTGCGCACACTACAGGCTTATCTCTGTAAGGCAGAGATAAGCCTGGCCTTGCAATCAGAGCTGCGCGCCCCAGGCTTCAACCCACGGCGAGGTTACCGCCTCCGGTTCCGGATTTTCAGTGGCATCAACCAGTAACACCTCACCAACCCGCTGAGCGCCCTGCTCCTGCAGCAGCGCGTCAAAGGTTTTACCCGCGCCACAGAAATGGTCATAGCTGCTGTCACCCAGCGCAATCACGCCATAGCGCAGCGCGGGCTGATGACCGAGCTGATCTTTAATCGCATGGAACAGACCTGAAATCGTGTCGGGAAAATCGCCATGCCCGGTAGTAGAAGTGACAATTAACGCCACGTCGCTGGCATAGTTTTGCCAGTCAGCCAGCGTCGGATCGTCAAACACCGTTACGCTGTGCCCCTGCTGCTGCAGAATGGGCTCTGCTTCTTCCGCGACCAGTAGCGCATTGCCATATACCGTACCTACAAAAATGCCAATCTTTGCCATCTGCTTTCTCCCTTATTCTGAAACGTTATCCTGTCCTGGCGCTGCGTCAAACTCAACCCGCGGCACCTCAGGAATGCGATCCTGCCAGCCAAACTGGTTCATCAGATTCTGCCAGACGCCATCCAGTCCGGCGCGAAGCAGCAACGGTTCACCGGTCACCGGGTGAGTTAATGCCAGGCTGCTGGCGTGCAGCATCAGGCGGTTAGCGCCAAAATGTTCGGCAGCACCCCGGTTCTGACGCAGATCGCCGTGCGCCGAATCGCCAATAATCGGATGACGCAGGTGTGACATATGACGACGCAGCTGATGCTTGCGACCGGTTTTAGGAGCCAGTTCAACCAGGCTATAACGCGAAGTGGGATAACGGCCAATGCCGACCGGCATCTCGACCGTTGCCAGTGACTGATAATCGGTGACCGCGGGCTGTGCGGTGCGCGCTTCCGTGGCGTGTTTATCGGCAATCTTATCCAGCTCTTCCAGCAGCGGATAATCGAGCGTCCCGCTGCTCTCCAGCCAGCCGCGAACCACAGTGTGGTAGGTTTTCTGCATCTGGTGCTGTTCAAACTGCTGGGAAAGCAGACGTCCGACTTCACTGGAGAGCCCCATCAGCAGTACCCCTGACGTGGGCTTGTCGAGACGATGCGCCGTAAACACATGCTGCCCAATCTGATCACGAACGGTCTGCATCACAAACACCGTTTCATGGCGATCCAGCCAGCTGCGATGAACCAGCCAGCCGCTGGGCTTGTTGACGGCAACCAGCCACTCATCCTGATAGAGTATCTCCAGCATCAGTGGGCAGCATCCGTGATTAACGCATCAAGTTGACGCAGGGTCAGTAACAGCGGCGCAATACCCGGCTGGTCAGGCACCAGAGCCACCTCATAATAGGGGGGCCACGGCAAAATTTTGTGGTAACGGATGTCGGGCCGCAATCAGGGCATGCATCCGCGGGACTAACACCCACTGGAGCCACTGCAGCGGCTCCAGCGTATCCAGGCAAAAGGGTTCGCGGCTCTCGAGCGCCCCCCTCGGCCGGCGGGGTACTCTGCCAGAGATGATGCTCACGCATCACCGCTTCCAGTTGTTCCAGCCGTTGCGTAATCAATTGTTCAGGCGTCATGCGCCACCTCCGCGAGCAGTCAAAAATGGGCGGCAAGCATATCACTTGTTGGCACAGGCACAAAAAAAGGGAGCACTGTATAAACAGTGCTCCCGGTTCGTTTGCAGCCATCCCGCCACGTTAATGCTCCCTGCTCTTCCATGACAACTTGTCCAGTGCGAACTCCTGTCGCGCATCGTCCTGATGTATCCTTAGCATCCTGGCCCACCACCTCTTCTGAGGGGGGTTCTCATTCTCCATCCTGGAGGTGTCCCTTGCTCAATCCTGAGCGATCCTGTTTCGTCCTGAAACCTTCCGTGTGTCGTAAGCTCCGTTACGTTCCTGCCTCATGGCTTATCATCATCCTGACGATATCTTTTTCCTGAGCTTCCTGCAGTGCGAAACATTTTGACAGAACTCGTTACGCGCACAAGGTACTCACAGCAGAACTTTACGAAATGTGCGGCGTAAATTCAGATAAACGCCATTAAGTTGATGATTCACAATATTTTTACATCTCAGCCTTCCGGAAGGCTCACCTGTTATATAGCGATCTCTCACAGCAAATGTAAGAGATGTCTCACAAGGTCAGAGGCAAATCACTGCAACTCAGATGATAACCGGTTGTAATGACTTAAGAAATATCTCAAGCGTTTCCGCTAATTTCACACGCTGTTTACCGCCAGGCTGCTCCAGAATCACTTCGCCGCTGAGATTAGAAAGCGAGATGATCTCCTGTTCTGACTCGGTGGTGGCGATAAACAGCGTAGGCGACTGTTTAAGGCGGCGCTGCATCACCAGATGCCCGATCAGATTCTCCTGTAAACGCAGGAAATCATCCTCACTCCAGACCTGTAAGAGTGTCAGCTGATTCTCACCAAAACTGGCCTGCATATCGCCGGCAAACTGCGTGGTATAGAAAGCCGTGATCTGCGGCTGGAGCTGGATGTCGATCGCCCGCTCAACTGCATCCAGCGTCTGTGGCAGAGTAAAAGGCTGCGGCTGCCAGACGACTCGCTGATCGCGATCCTCCAGGGCACAGGGCGAAGGTACGCCAAAGAGATCGCTGCTGGCCGGCGCATGCCCGGCCTGCTGAAGCCAGTGCTGGCAGTATCGGGTGGTAAAGTCGCGCAACGCGGCGGCAGTTTGCTGCATCATTCATATTCTCACTTCTGATGGGTTACACTTAGCCACTTTGATTAATTTTGGTGGTAACCGCAATGACTACTCACGAACAGGATCAGGCACTCAGCAACCTGACGCTGGGCAAACCCACAGCCTATCACGATCATTATGACAACAGCTTACTGCAGGCGGTGCCGCGCAGCCTGAATCGTGAACCCCTTGGCCTGTTTCCCGACAGTCTGCCCTTTACCGGCAGTGATATCTGGACCCTGTATGAACTCTCGTGGCTCAACAGCAAAGGTCTGCCACAGGTTGCCGTTGGCGAAGTGGTGCTCGATGCACAGAGCCGCAACCTTATCGAGTCAAAAAGCTTCAAGCTCTACCTTAACAGTTTCAACCAGACCCGCTTTGCCGACTGGGGCGAGGTTCGTCAGACGCTGGAGCGGGACCTGAGTGCCTGTGCTGAAGGTGAAGCGCGGGTCGCGCTGTTCCGTCTCAATGAAGTGGAAGGTCAGCCCATCGGCCATTTTGAGGGGGTTTGTATTGATGAGCAGGATATCGCCATAGAGGATTACCGCTTCAATGCTGACTATCTGGCCGATGCGGCGGGCAGCGAAATCGTTGAAGAGACGCTGGTCAGCCACCTGCTCAAGTCAAACTGTCTGATTACCAATCAGCCCGACTGGGGCTCCGTGATGATTCGTTATAAAGGCCCGCGTATCGACCGTGAAGCGCTGCTGCGCTATCTGGTCTCATTCCGCCAGCACAACGAATTTCACGAGCAGTGTGTCGAACGTATTTTTAATGATTTGATGCGTTTCTGCCATCCGGAAGCGCTGACGGTGTATGCACGCTACACCCGTCGTGGCGGGCTGGATATCAATCCATGGCGCACTAATGTGCCCTTCTCGCCCGGTTTTTCGCGGCTGGTCCGTCAGTAGTTTGCGAGACTTCTCGCAGGCTGCGTGCACTAAGCGCAGTTCCGCTTGAGCTGTGCGGGCCGACAAGGCTACTCTGGTGATGAAGGCTACCTGCGGGTGGCCGACCAGGGATTTTCGTCACTGCCGTTGCAGTGCCAACACGCACCCAGGCGGGTGTAAAGGAGTTCATTTGATTACCCATATCAGCCCTCTTGGCTCAATGGATCTGCTTTCACAGCTGGAAGTCGATATGCTCAAGCGCACAGCCAGCAGCGACCTCTACCAGCTGTTTCGCAACTGCTCTCTTGCCGTGCTTAACTCCGGCAGCCAGACTGACAGCAGCCAGGAGCTGCTCTCCCGCTTTGAAAATTTCGACATCAATGTGTTGCGCCGTGAGCGCGGCGTCAAACTGGAGCTGATCAATCCACCGGAAGAGGCGTTTGTGGATGGCCGCATCATCCGTTCACTGCAGGCTAACCTGTTTGCGGTGCTGCGTGACATCCTGTTTGTCAGCGGTCAGCTCAACATGCCGGGTCGGTTCACTGCGGCTGAAGAAAATGACTCCGCCACTATCACCAACACCGTGTTTTCCATTCTGCGTAACGCGCGGGCACTGCACATCGGCGAGTATCCCAACACCGTGGTCTGCTGGGGCGGTCACTCGATCAACGCCGTTGAGTACCAGTATTGCCGCAATGTCGGAACTCAGCTTGGACTGCGTGAACTGAACATCTGTACCGGCTGCGGGCCGGGCGTGATGGAAGCGCCAATGAAAGGGGCTGCCGTAGGCCATGCTCAGCAGCGCTATCGTGACAGCCGCTTTATCGGCCTGACCGAACCCTCCATCATTGCAGCTGAACCGCCGAATCCGCTGGTGAATGAGTTGATCATCATGCCGGACATCGAAAAACGTCTGGAAGCTTTTGTGCGCATTGCCCATGGCATTATCATTTTCCCGGGCGGCGTAGGGACCGCAGAAGAGTTGCTCTATCTGCTGGGCATCCTGATGAATCCGCAGAACAGCGATCAGGTATTACCGCTGATCCTGACCGGGCCGGAAGAGAGCGCCGACTACTTCCGCGTGCTGGATGATTTCATCGTTAACACCCTGGGCGAACAGGCGCGTAAGCATTATCAGATCATCATCAACGATGCAGCCGAAGTAGCGCGTCTGATGAAGAAAGCGATGCCGCAGGTAAAAGAGAATCGTCGCGAAACCGGCGATGCTTACAGCTTTAACTGGTCGATTCGCATTGAACCCGATCTGCAGGTGCCGTTCCTGCCAACCCATGAAAACATGGCGAATCTCAATCTCTACACCAATCAGCCACCCGAAAAGCTGGCTGCTGACCTGCGCCGCGCCTTCTCAGGTATCGTAGCCGGTAACGTCAAAGAGATGGGCATCCGCGAAATCCGTGAGAAGGGACGCTACAAACTGCATGGCGACCCCGACATCATGCACCGCATGGATGAGCTGCTTCAGGGATTCGTTGCACAGCAACGCATGAAACTGCCAGGCACCGCCTACATTCCCTGCTACGAAATTATCAAATAAACCAGGAGGCAGCCCCCGGGCTGCCCATACTCTCATGGCTCTTCATCTTGTTATTGTTGACGCGTTGAATCTGATTCGCCGTCTGCATGCGGTACAGGGCTCACCCTGTGTCGAAGGCTGCTTGGCCGCGCTGCGCCAGATACTGGGTCACGCCCATCCGACTCATGCGGTGGCGGTATTTGATGGCGAAGCGCGTCATCAGGGCTGGCGTCATCAGCTGCTACCCGATTACAAAAGCGGTCGCCCGCCGATGCCAGACGATTTACAGGCAGAGATGCCGGCGTTACAGGAGGCCTTTCGCGCCGCAGGCGTAAGCTGCTGGATAGCGGGCGAGGATGAGGCGGATGATTTAGCGGCGACGCTGGCGGTGAAAATGGCTCAGGCCGGACATCAGGCCACCATTGTTTCAACCGACAAAGGCTACTGTCAGCTGCTGGCACCCGAGATCCGCATCCGCGACTACTTCCAGAAACGCTGGCTTGATCTGCCTTTTATCGAGGCTGAATTTGGTGTGGCGCCACAGCGGTTACCCGACTACTGGGGGTTGTGCGGCATCAGCAGCAGTAAAATTCCGGGCATCACCGGCATCGGTCCGAAAAGCGCGAAACAGCTGCTGACAGAGTTTCACACGCTTGAGGGGATCTATCAGCAACTGGATCAGGTGCCGGCCAGATGGCGGGAGAAGCTCGCTGAGGGTCAGCAGATGGCAGAGATCAGCCGTCAGGTCGCAACTCTGAAGCGGGATCTGGTGTTGCAGGGGAATCTGAATACGCTGCGTTATACCGGCTGAGTGCCCTTGCACTCAGCCCGGCGATTAACGTTCGTCGCGACGACCACCGGCAGCCGCCCAGATTCGGCGCACATGTACGGTCACCTCTTCGCGGTCATGGTAAAGCTGACGAGCGCGAATCTGCACGTTAATACCATTATCATCAAATCGTTCCTGCATCATGGCCAGATTCTGCGTCACCTCTTCATAGCGCTTTTTCATGGGCAACTTAAGGTTGAAGATCGCTTCACGGCACCAGCCGTTGACCAGCCAGTCGGTCATCAGGTTAGCCACGCGCACCGGCTTCTCCACCATGTCACACACCAGCCAGCTGATGTTGGTGCGTGGCGGACGGAATTTAAAGCCATCCGCTTTCTCGTGCATCACCTGGCCCGTATCCATCAGGCTCGGTGCCATCGGTCCGTTGTCCACCGCATATACCATCATGCTGCGCTGCACCAGCTGATAAGTCCAGCCGCCCGGACAGGCACCGAGATCCACGGCGTACATGCCGCTGGCTAAACGCTCATCCCACTCATCCGCAGGGATAAAGACGTGAAACGCCTCCTCCAGCTTAAGGGTGGAACGGCTTGGCGCATCGGAGGGGAACTTAAGGCGTGGAATACCCATGTAAAACGGCGAGCTGTTTTCCCGGATGGAGTAGCCGACGTAGCAGGTGCCCGGCGCGATGAAAAACACATGCAGGACCGGGCGTTTCGGGCTCTCATAATTCAACAGGATTTTGCTTTCACGCAGTGCCGAGCGCAGCGGCACGGTGAACTTGCGGCAGAACTTAGTCAGCTCCTTGGCTTCGTTGGTGTCTGGCACTTCAACACGCAGTTCGCCGCCCTTTTCCACTACGCCGGTCAGCATGCCGACAATCGGGGTAATGCGATCTTCCTGCGGCAGGTCACGCAGCATTTCGCCGACGACCAGCATCTGACGGGCAAAAATCAGCTCGTCAAATGGCAACTCACGTGCCAGCCGCTCGGCATCTTCAAACTGATAGCACTCAAACAGCACGTAGCCAGAGTCATCTTTAACCCGTGGAAAGCCGTAGATTTCACGTTCAGCCGCTTTGGCGCTGATTTCCGCCGCACACTCTTTTTCAAAACCGGGACGACAATAGAGTAAAACTTTATTCATGGCGTTCTGCCTTTCGTTTAAGACGCAGCGCGCCAATCAACATCAATACCCAACCGGCGAGGAAACAGACCCCGCCCACGGGGGGGTGATAAAAACCCAAAACTTCAGATGTGACAGCGCCAGACAATAGAGGCTGCCACTAAACAGCACGGTGCCGAGCGCCATCAGCGCACTGCTCCAGTAAAACCAGATATTGGCGCGGCGTAACATCGCAGCACCCAGCCCCATCACCGCTAAGGTGTGATAAGCCTGATATTCCAGCCCGGTATGAATCCAGGCCATTTCAGCCGCACCAAGCGACTGACTCAAAACGTGGGCACCAAATGCGCCAAAAGCCACCAGCAGAAATCCGCTGATAGCCGAAAAAACAAACATGGCACGACTGGACATTAACCGATCCTCAGAGTCCTTTTGCATCTGAATGCAAATAAATCAATACGTTATTGTTGATAGCGAAAGCGGAATTTTTCTTGTTCGGTTGCAGCTTTTTCCAGGATCCACTGCCGGAAGGCGGCTATTTTACCCAGTTCTGCCTGACTGTCATGACAAACCAGATAAAAAGCGTTTTTACTGACTAATACATCATTGAACGGGCAGATTAATCGCCCGGCTTCTATTTCGCTCTGCGCCATGACGTTATTCGCCAGCGCCACGCCCTGACCATGAATCGCCGCCTGCAATACCATGGCGCTGTGGCTGAAGATTGGCCCCTGCTGCACATTGATATGCTGCAGGCCCAGTTGCCGGATATAAGATTGCCAGTCCCGACGGGAAGCATCATGCAGCAGAGTAAAACGCGACAGATCCATCGGCGTTTTCAGCGGATTATCCCCGGTCATCAGCGACGGTGAACAGACCGGCAGCAGATATTCGGCGTAGAGTTTTTCAACCCGCAGGCCGGGCCAGTTACCCCGGCCGTAAAAAATCGCCACGTCGACATCGTCGGCCAGTTTCTCTTCGTCGCGGTCAACCGCCTGGATACGCACGTCGATTCCCGGATAAGCCATATTAAAGCTGGAGAGGCGGGGAACCAGCCACTGAATGGCAAAGCTCGGCAGTAAACTAACGGTCAGCGCACCCTTGGCACTGCGCGCCTGCAGTTTGCGGGTCGCTTCGTTGATTGCCGAGAAAATCTCTTTGATATCGAGATAGTAGCTTTGTCCTTCTTCGGTCAGTAATAGCGAACGATTCCTCCGGCGAAATAGCTTTAACCCCAGAAAATCTTCCAGAGATTTAATCTGATGGCTTACAGCAGCCTGGGTGACAAACAGCTCTTCTGCGGCTTTGGTAAAGCTTAAATGGCGTGCAACTGCATCAAAAACACGCAGTGCGTTGAGAGGAGGAAGGCGTTTCGACATGGTTTTCCGTATCCGGATCGGCAAAAAATACGCTGGCTTATACAAAGCGTTTACGTATTAGAATTTTTAATCCGAGGCATTATAATTTGTCCGTTGAGGAACCTCCAGCAAATACCTATAGTTGCCGCACTTCCTGAGCCGGAACGAAAAGTTTTTAGATTTGTGAGTGAGTTCGCAGATTTTCTGAAAGCTTTTGGCTTGTGGTCGTGATGTTGTGTTTGCAATTTTTGATCCGACGATTGCGGATCGAACTCTTAATTCCTGTAGATTTACCCTGTCTGTCCATAGTGATTTTTAAATAGCACCGCAAATTGCGGTGCTTTTTTTTTGCTGCTTAGTTGCCAGACTCTACCATCTCTTTGACATCAGAGCGGTTGATTTGCTGCTCGTTGCCATTCGCATCTTTATAGCTGATCATGCCGGTATCGTTATCGACTTTAGGCTTGCCGGCAGCCACAATGGTGCGACCATCATTGGTATGCATCACGTAATTGCTTGAACAGGCACTCAGGGTAAAAGCCAGGGTACACACGGCCAGTACTGCGGTTAATTTTTTCATCTGCTATCTCCTTGTAGATTGATTGCATCAAACCACCCGCGTTACGCTAACCAGAGGCAGCCGATAAGTGAGATCGACTAGTAAACGTCCGATCGTTATGCGGGTTTGGTTCAAACCTTGCAATATTCAGCATAACGCGCTTTTCCAGCTTTGCCAGACGCAGACCATTCTTTCAGTGTGGTCCTAATTTTTCTTATCATGGACCAGGCATGACCGCATTTAATCCCACCGCATTTCGCCAGCAGTTTCCCGCACTCGCCGACGCAGGCGTTTATCTCGACAGCGCAGCGACCACGCTGAAGCCGCAGGCCGTCATTGACAGCACGCAGCAGTTTTACAGCCTCAGCGCGGGTACAGTCCATCGCAGCCAGTTTGCCGCCGCCCAGGCCTTAACCCATCGCTATGAGCAGGCGCGCAACCAGGTTGCCCGCTGGCTTAACGCCGCTGACGATCGTGAGATTGTCTGGACGCGCGGTACCACCGAAGCGATAAACCTGGTGGCGAACAGCTGGCTGCGCCCGCGCTTACAGCCTGGTGATGAGATTGTGGTCAGCGAGGCAGAACACCACGCCAACCTGGTGCCCTGGCTGATGGCTGCGCAGGCGTGCGGTGCCCGCGTCGTAAAATGGCCGTTAGGCGCGGATCGCCTGCCGGATATCAGCCAGCTGCCCGCCCTGCTCAACAGCCGTACCCGCCTGCTGGCGGTCGGACAGATGTCGAACGTCACCGGCGGATGTCCCGCACTCGCTCAGGCGATCCCGCTCGCTCACGCCGTGGGCGCGAAAGTGATGGTCGATGGCGCACAGGGCGTGGTGCATTGTCCGCCTGACGTACAGGCGCTGGATATCGACTTTTACGCCTTTTCCGGACATAAGATTTACGGCCCGATGGGCATTGGCGCGTTATATGGCAAAGCGGAACTGCTGGAGGCGATGGAGCCCTGGCAGGGCGGCGGTAAGATGATAACGGATGTCGATTTCAGCGGATTCACGCCGCAGCCGGTGCCGTGGCGTTTTGAGGCTGGCACCCCGAATGTGGCGGGCGTGGTGGGCCTGAGTGCAGCACTGAGCTGGCTGGCGCAGTACGATCTGCCCGAAGCGGAGCTCTGGAGTCAGCATCTTGCGACGCTGGCGGAAGAGCAGCTGGCGGAATTACCCGGTTTCCGCAGCTTCCGCTGTTCAAATGCCAGCCTGCTGGCATTTGAATTCGCTGGCCTGCATCACAGCGATCTGGTGACGCTGCTGGCTGAGCAGGGAATCGCCCTGCGCGCTGGCCAGCACTGCGCGCAGCCGTTGCTGGCGGCGCTGGGCGTCAGCGGCACGCTGCGGGCCTCTTTTTGCACCCTATAATAATCTGCAGGATGTTGATGCGCTGGTGCGCGCTATGAAGAGCGCCATCTCGCTGTTATCGGAGTTTTGATTATGCATTCATCGCCGTTAGCGCCACACCCGTTTGGCGAAGAGATTACCGTTGCCAGCCTGAAAGAGAGCTTTGGCCGCTTTCATCAGTGGGAAGATCGTTATCGTCAGCTGATCCAGCTGAGCCGCCAGTTGCCTGCCTTACCCGGGGAACTAAAAACAGCAGAAATTGAACTGAGCGGTTGTGAAAATCGGGTCTGGCTGGGCAGCCAGTTACGCGAAGATGGCACGCTGCATTTCTATGGTGACAGTGAAGGACGTATTGTGCGCGGCCTGCTGGCCGTGCTGCTGACCGCCGCTGAGGGCCAGACGCCGCAACAGCTGCTGGCGATGGATCCCTTAAAACTGTTTGATGAACTGGGCCTGCGCGCCCAGCTCAGTGCCTCCCGCAGCAGCGGCCTGCAGGCGCTGGCCGCCGCAGTGGAGCACGCCGCGCGTCAGGCGCTGACGGCGTCCTGACGGGCAGCACGCGCCAGAAACTTCTTCAGCGCATGCGAGACGGCAACAAAGCCGAAGGTGGCGGTTACCATGGTGGCCGCGCCAAAGCCGGAGGTGCAATCCATTCTCTTCGGCCCCTCCGCTGTGCTGCGTGAAGCACAGACGCTGCCATCAGCCTGCGGATAGACCAGCGCTTCGGTAGAAAAGACGCAGTCGATGCCAAGTTTGCCCTTGCTGTTTTTCACCACGCCCAGGCTTTTCAGTCGTTCGCGCAGCTTAGCCGCCAGCGGATCCTGGATGGTTTTCGCCAGATCGGCGACCTGGATCTGAGTCGGATCGATCTGCCCACCCGCGCCACCGGTGGTGATCAGCGGGATCTTATTCCGGCGGCACCAGGCGATCAGCGCCGCTTTCGGTCGCACGCTGTCGATAGCGTCGATCACATAGTCGAAACCGGCTGCCATCAGTTCGGCGGTGTTCTCTGGCGTAATAAAGTCATCAATGCAGATCACTTCGCAGTCAGGATTAATCGCACGCAGCCGTTCTGCCATCACTTCTGTTTTGGCTTTGCCGACGTTGCCCTGCAGCGCATGAAGCTGCCGGTTAGTGTTGGTAATACAGACATCATCCATATCAATCAGGGTGATTTTACCAATCCCGGTGCGCACCAGCGCTTCCGCCGCCCAGGATCCGACACCGCCAATACCGATGACGCAGAAGTGTGCGTCAGCAAAACGTTGCAGCGCATCCTGGCCATAGAGACGCGCCGTGCCGCCAAAGCGCTGATGCCAGGCGTCATTTAACACTTTCATAGTTGAACCTGTTACGTCGTGCGGGCCCGAAGGCCCGCAGAGAAGAAATTAGTTAGCGCCGAGAAGCAGTGAACCATTATTACCGTTTTGCGGGCTGGAGAACAGCGGCTGTCCGGCACCCGGCGCGGCTTTAATTACCCAGACGCGTCCGTAGTGATTATAGAAGCCCGCCAGATGCGCAGCGTCGGGGCCGATACCCTGATAGATATCAAAGTGCTGGCCTTTAATCGCGCCACCCACGTCGAGTGCCACCATCAGGCGCATCTCATATTTGCCGTTGAATTTGCCCTTCTCATTTAACTGCGGCACTTCAGCCAGCAGTACGGTGCCCGCCGGAATAATTGAGCGGTCAGACGCAACGGAGGCTTTCGCCACCAGCGGAACTGCGCTGGCACCGCGCACCGGCGTAAATGGCTCAGCTTTAAAGAAGACGAATGATGGGTTGGTTTCCAACAGCGCACGGACCTCCTGCGGTGAGTGCTCCTGCGCCCACTGACGAATCGCCTGCATCGACATATCTTCGCGCTTCACTTCACCGCGATCGATCAGCTCTTTGCCAATGCTGTGATAACCCCAGCCATTTTTACCGGCGTAACCAAAGAAGGTCATCGGGCGGCCATCGCCAAAGTCGACATAACCACTGCCCTGCACATCCATCATGAAGTTATCAATCAGTGAATTGCTGTAGGCGATGATGTAGCGGTCATCGAGTCCGCCACTATAGATAGAGGCGCGGCTCGGTAATTTTTCTCCGCGTTTGCGCGGCGGCATACGGTAGATGGGATACTGGAATTCACCCTGACGGGTGTAGCGCGCTTCTACTACCGGCGTGTAGTAACCGGTGAACTGCACGTTACCGTAGTTATCCGTTCCCTCCATCTGCCAGGCGTTAAGCCCATACTGACGAAGCTGTCGGGTATCGGCACCCGCCATCAGCCAGCTCTCAATCGCGCTATAGGTGCCGTTCTGACGGCTATACAGGGCGGATGAGGCGGACTGAATCTGACGGACCTGCTCGCCAAAGTCTCTGCCATTAACCGGTGCGCCTTTGGCATTGGGCTGATTCACCAGCGCCAGCGGTTGTTCCAGTTTGCCATCTTTATATTGCTGACCGCGATCGGTCGGTTTGGAGCTACAGGCCGCCAGCAGCGTTATTAACGCGCCAGTGAGTGCATACTTCACCCAATGTGATTTCATTATCTTCTCTTTTTATAACTGTTCGCCCCGCGACGATAGCAAAGCCCCCGACAGAATGAAATGCATCCGCTCAGACGTCACGTATATCAGTTTAATAATTAACCAGATGGTTGAATCCTTCAGCAACTGGCTGTTAATTTGGCTTTTATCTGCAAAAAAGGGGTTGCATGAATTAGCGCGGAGAGTATAGTGCGCTTCCACGGACGCGGGGTGGAGCAGCCTGGTAGCTCGTCGGGCTCATAACCCGAAGGTCGTCGGTTCAAATCCGGCCCCCGCAACCAATACTTCTGCAGCAGTTTTACAGAAGTCACAATGTGAGAAGTAAAAGTAATAGAAGCAATACGGACGCGGGGTGGAGCAGCCTGGTAGCTCGTCGGGCTCATAACCCGAAGGTCGTCGGTTCAAATCCGGCCCCCGCAACCAATACTTCTGCAGTTGTTTTACAGAAGTCACAATGTGAAAAAAGTATGATACGGACGCGGGGTGGAGCAGCCTGGTAGCTCGTCGGGCTCATAACCCGAAGGTCGTCGGTTCAAATCCGGCCCCCGCAACCAATCATTTAAACACCTGAAAGGGTGTTTTTTTTGTTTCTGACGTTCCCAAAAGCCGCTTCAGCCTCTCTCTGCCCTGAAAAGCGCGCGGATAGCCCGGCTACCCGCACTCCCTTACCGATGGGCCAGCGCCGCCCCACTCTCCACATACGCTTTGATGCCGTTCAGAATCGCCTCTGCCACCTGATGCTGGTAACGGGTGGTTCGCAACTTGCGCTCCTCCTCCACATTACTGATAAACGCTGTCTCTACCAGAATTGACGGGATATCAGGGGCTTTCAGCACCGCAAATCCGGCCTGATCCACGGTGCGTTTGTGCAGATGGTTGATGCGCCCCATGCGATGCAGCACCTCTTTGCCGAATTTAAGGCTGTCATGAATCGTCTGACGCTGCACCATATCGAACATGGTGTGATCGAGATAGCGGTCACCGCTTTTGCTGACGCCGCCAATCAGGTCTGATTCATTCTGAGTCTGAGCCAGGAAACGAGCCGCCGCCGAAGTGGCACCGCTGGTTGATAAGGCAAACACTGAAGAGCCGCGTGCCGCGCGGCTGGTAAAGGCATCCGCATGGATCGACACAAAGAGGTCGGCACGCTGTTTACGGGCTTTGGCAACCCTGACGCGCAGCGGAATAAAGACATCTTCATTGCGCGTCATATAGGCTTTCATATTGGACTCTTTATCGATCAGCGCTTTGAGTCGCCGTCCAATCTTCAGCACAATATCTTTCTCGCGGGTCTTATATTTGCCGTGCGCGCCCGGATCTTCCCCGCCGTGACCGGGATCGATCATGATAATGATTGGACGATCGCGCCCCGCTTTGCCGGGTAAGGGCGCCTGCACCCCTTCATCTTTCTCCAGATCGCCCTGGTTATAATCTTTCAGCAGAGCCAGCAGTGGATCATCCTCAACCTGGTTCTGGCTCGGATAGAGATCGACCACCAGCCGGTGATTGATCCCGGCGACCGGCGAGAGATTAAAGATCTTCGGCGCGACGTTGCGCTTTAATTCCAGTACCACGCGCACTGTGTTGCTGTCGAACTGGCCGACACGGGCATTTTTAATAAAGGGATCGTCGACCCGAACCTGCTTATCTACCCCTTTCAGAACCGGATTGAGATGCAGCCCCTGAATATCAATCACCAGGCGTTCGGGATTGCTCAGCGCAAACTGCTTGTACTTCAGCGCGACATTGGACTCCAGCGTCATCCGCGAGTAGGTCGATGAGGGCCAGATACGCACCGCCACAATGTGGTTCTTCGCCGCCAACCCTGTCCGGCTGACGCTTAACAGCAGTAAGGCGCCCGTCCCCTGTAAAAATCGTCTGCGTGAAAAATGGGAATTAACGTCTGACATGCCGCTCCAGCTGCTGTGTAATGTCTAAAAAAGCGCCAGTTACTAAAATGGCGGCGAAAACTTTATCCAATCCGCAGCATGATGTCACCCCGGAAACCCTAAATAATGCAGGCTGTTAGCGGCTTTGACACCCAGAAAAACGTAAATTTTCGTCAGGATTAAGACTTGCAAAACCGGGCGTAAAAGCATAAAAATACAAAAAATACGAATAAACATTCACTGAGGGTTGGCCGTGAAGGAACGTAGTACCGAACTGGTTCAGGGTTTTCGCCATACCGTTCCCTATATCAATGCCCACCGGGGTAAAACCTTTGTCATCATGCTGGGTGGCGAAGCGATTGAGCATGAGAACTTCTCTGGCATCGTTAATGATATCGGCCTGCTGCACAGCCTGGGCATTCGCCTCGTCGTGGTGTATGGCGCACGCCCGCAGATTGATGCCAGCCTGGCTCAGCAGCAGCTGGAGCCGGTTTACCATAAGTTTACCCGGGTCACCGACGCGCAATCGCTGGAGTTAGTGAAGCAGGCCGCTGGCCGACTGCAGTTAGATATCACGGCCCGCCTCTCAATGAGTCTCAACAACACGCCGCTGCAGGGCGCGCATATCAACGTGGTCAGCGGCAACTTCATTATTTCACAGCCGCTGGGCGTGGATGATGGCGTGGATTACTGTCACAGCGGCCGTATCCGTCGTATTGATGAAGAGGCCATTCATCGTCAGCTGGATAACGATGCGATTGTGCTGATGGGCCCGGTTGCGGTTTCTGTTACCGGCGAAAGCTTTAACCTGACTTCGGAAGAAGTGGCTACCCAGCTGGCGATTAAACTCAAAGCGGAAAAAATGATCGGCTTCTGCTCTGAGCAGGGCGTGCTGAACAGCGAGGGTGAAATCATCTCCGAGCTTTTCCCGAATGATGCGCAGGCCCGTATCGATGAGATTGAAAAGGAAGGCGATTATCTTTCCGGGACTGTCCGCTTCCTGCGTGGGGCGGTGAAAGCGTGCCGGAGTGGTGTACGCCGCAGCCATTTAATCAGTTATCAGGAAGATGGCGCGCTGTTGCAGGAGCTCTTCTCACGCGACGGTATCGGTACCCAGATCGTTATGGAGTCGGCAGAGCAGATCCGTCGCGCCAATATCAATGATATCGGCGGCATCCTCGAACTGATCCGTCCGCTGGAGCAGCAGGGTATTCTGGTGCGTCGCTCGCGCGAGCAGCTGGAAATGGAAATTGATAAGTTCACCATCATTCAGCGCGATAATCTGACCATCGCCTGTGCAGCACTCTATCCGTTTATGGATGAGAAGATTGGCGAAATGGCCTGTGTGGCGGTTCATCCTGACTATCGCAGCTCTTCACGCGGTGAGATGTTGCTGCAGCGCGTGGCACTTCAGGCACGCCAGATGGGGCTGGAAAAACTGTTTGTGTTAACCACCCGCAGCATCCACTGGTTCCAGGAACGCGGCTTTACGCCGGTAGATATTGAGTCCCTGCCCGAGAGTAAAAAAGAGATGTATAACTATCAGCGCCGTTCAAAAGTGTTGATGGCCGATCTCACCTGATTCAATCCGTAAGGGACAGGCACCCCCCCCGCGTGGTCTGTCCCCTCTCTTCTCAGCCAGATTCCCCCCAGTCGCTCCACCAGACCGCTGCGTCGCTGCGTTTGCAGCTGCACGGCACGCTGAAATACGCCGGGTTCGCTGTAGATGGTCAGTTGCCGCCGTGCACGTGTAATCGCGGTATAGACCAGTTCACGGGTCAGCACCGGCAGAAACTGCGTGGGCATCACCAGCGCGGTATGATCAAACTCCGAGCCCTGTGATTTGTGCACCGTCATCGCCCAGGCCGTTTCATGTGAGGGTAACCGGCTCGGCTGAATCGCCTTGATCGATCCATCCGGCAGCGGGAAAAAGACCTTCAGGTTGCCCTCTTCATCCCGCATCGTCATGCCGATATCGCCATTAAACAGGCCGAGCGCGCTGTCATTTCGGGTGATCATCACCGGACGCCCTTCATACCAGCGGCTGCCCATGCCAGGACGACGGATGCGCTGCAGCTGCATCAGTCGCTGCTCAATACGCTGGTTCAGACCCTGCACGCCAAATGGCCCGTCACGTAATGCACACAGCAGCTGATAACGGCCAAAAGCGGCAATCACTTCTGCGGGCGGCGCCTGCTGTCTGATGAGCTGCAGGAAGGGCTGATAACCCTGGGCTACCTCATCCAGCATCGCCTGATACGCGTCAGCGCTGTTCAGCGGCTGGTAACTGATATCCTGATAAGCCGCAGCAAACACCGCCCTGACCTGCTCTGCATCGCCACGGTTGATCGCTTTTGCCAGCTGGCCGATGCCTGATGAGTCATCAAAACGATAACTCTTCTGCAGCAGACAGATACTGTCGCGGACTGCGGGTGCCTGCACATCATCACTGCCCTGCAGTGTGCAGCCGGTCAGCAGGCCGAGCTGTTCTGCCCGCGCCAGGCTGTAGCCGCTTTCGGTGCAGCGGCAGATGTCGCCCAGCACCGCACCGGCTTCAACCGAGGCCAGCTGATCGCGATCGCCCAGAAACACGACGCGGGCATGGGCAGGCAGCGCGGCGATCAGTTTTGCCATCATTGAGAGATCGACCATCGACGCTTCATCAACCACCAGCACATCAAGATGCAATGGGTTACCGGCATGGTAGCGCAGCCGCTGAGTGTCGGGCTGAGCGCCCAGCAGGCGATGCAGCGTGGTAGCTTCGGCAGGAAAACGCCGGCGTTCTTCGTCGCTGACCGCCAGTTCCTGCAGTGCGCTGCCCAGTGACTCGGTCAGCCGCGCAGCGGCTTTGCCGGTCGGTGCCGCCAGCTGAATCCGCAGTGCACCGGGATTCAGGCGAATCAGGGCAGCGAGGAGTTTCGCCACAGTGGTGGTTTTACCAGTACCCGGCCCGCCGGAAATAACCGCAGTCTTGCGGGTCAGCGCCACGGCCGCCGCAATTTTCTGCCAGTTCTCCGGCTGGTCGTCAAACAGGCTATTCAGCACGTCGCCTGCAGCATGCATATCAAACGCAGTTTTTACTTCCTGCGCAGCGAAGAAGTCGGCGACCCGGCCTTCGCTTTGCCACAGCCGATGCAGATATAAACGCTGATTGCTCAGCACCAGCGGCGTAACCAGGCTGCCATCACTGACAGCCGACCAGTCAGCAAAGCGTGCTGTCCAGTCTTGCGGCGCACCAGCAGCGTGCCAGATCGCCTGAGCCAGCGCAGGCTGGCGACCAGCGAACAGATTCGCTTCGCAGAGGTTGCTCAGCGGTAAACAGACGTGCCCCTCACCCGCGTCAGCGCTGACGCAGGCCGCAGCGAGCAGCAGCCCAGGCTGTGATTCCGGGGCCACCAGTTGGGCAAACTGTATATCCAGCGGCCGCAGGAGACGCTTCTCTACCGCCTGCAGCAGCAGACTCAGCATGTCACTCATAACATCTCCCCGGTTTCACCAAACAGTGCATCAATTTCTTCCACAAAGGCTTCAGCAGGTCGGGTGGCGAAAATGCCGTTGTCCGGCGAGCTGCCATCCATCCCGCGCAAAAACAGATAAAACACCCCACCAAAGTGACGCTGATAGTCGTAGTCCGGCAGGCGATGCTGCAGATAGCGATGCAGCGCCAGCGTATAGAGCTGATATTGCAGATCGTAGCGGTGGCCAATCATCGCCTGCGCCATCGCCTCTGGCGTGTAAGCGGCGTGGCTATCCCCCCAGCCAGTTCGATTTGTAGTCGAGCAGATAATATTTTCCCTGCCAGCGGAAGACCAGATCGATAAAGCCCTTCAGCATGCCCCGCACCTGACGAAAATCCAGGGGGGGCGGCCTGCTGAGAGAGACTGTCGTGCCGGCGCAGCAGAGCGTCAAGATCCGCCGCAGTCAGCAGATTGTTGATCGGCAGATAGAACTCCATCTCGATCAGGCGTTCGCTGCTTTTTATCGCCGACAGCGTCAGCCCCTCAGCATTGAGCGGAGTATGTAAGACCCGGTCAATCCACTGTTCCAGAACCGGCAACCAGCTCAGCGGATAGCCATTATGCTGCAGCTGATCTTCCAGCCAGACGCTGTCCGGCGGTTCGGTAAAGTCGATCGACTCAAACAGACCGTGCAAAAACGTACCAGGTGCCGCTCCGCGCGGAAAGTGGTGGGGTGTTAATGCAGCCTCTTCACCCTTCTCTTCTTCGCCCGCGGCATCAATATCAAAGTTGGGCATCGCATCCAGCAGCGGCGAGCTGTGATGCTGTTGCAGGCCTGAATAACTGGTTACCCGCCAGACGTCAGCCAGCGCGCGCGTAATGTCGCGGCTGCTTAAAACCTCATCGCCCTGCTGCGCATCCTGCCACATTTCTCCCGGCAGCAGAGCCTCTTCAACCAGCGCAATCCCTTCACCGGTTAACGCATTCAGTCGCTGACTGAGCTGCTGCGCATCCGCCGCCTCGCCCTGCTGCACCAGGTAGCCCAGCGCGCTCTTGTGCAGATCGCTTTCGCCCTCTTTTTTGCGGGTGCCTTTGATCAGTGGCGCAATGCCGACGCTGCAGTGATAGACCGAACGGGTCAGCGCCACGTAGAGCAGACGCAGATCCTCCGCCAGGCGCTCCTCTTCGGCCAGCGCCAGACTTTGTGCATCACCCTGCACATCCAGCAGTGCCGTGAACGTGTCGCGATCGTGATAAAGCGCGCTGGCCGCCTCGCGGAACCCGGCAGCAAATGGCAGCCAGACCAGCGGATATTGCAGTCCTTTCGATTTATGGATGGTGATGATCTGCACCAGATGGCGGTCGCTTTCCAGACGCAACTGCTGGCTGGAGGCCTGGCTGTTTGGCCGGGCAATCTGCTGCGCCAGGAAGCGCACCAGGGCGTGCGGACTCTCCAGCTGCACCGAAGCCTCCTGCAGCAGTTCACCCAGATGCATCAGGTCAGTCAGGCGACGTTCACCGTTCTCCGAGGCCAGCATATTCTCCGCCAGTTGCCGCCTGATCATCACATCACGCAGCATCGGTAACACGCCGCGCTGATGCCAGAGCTGCTGCCAGACGGCAAACTGCTCCACCAGCGCATCCCACTCGCGTTCATTCTGTGTCAGCGCGTCGAGCGTTGCTGCATCGATGGCAAAAATAGAGGTCGCCAGCGCGCTGCGCAGCAGACGTTCCTGCTCGGGTGCCTGTATCGCCTGCAGTAACCAGAGCAGTTCGCGCGCTTCCGGCGTGGTGTAGACGCTGTCCCGGCTGGAGAGATAGACCGAAGGAATCGACAGCGCATTCAACGCGTCGCGGATTAAACCGGCCTCATTGCGACTGCGCACCAGCACGGTGATATCGGAAGCCCGCACCGGCTGCAGCGCCTCGCCTTTGCCCAGGCGGGCGCGCCCCTGCTGTCCGGCCACCAGCCAGCGGCTGATATCGGCCGCACACTGCTGTGCCATAAACTGCTGGTAATCGCTGTTACCCACGCCCTCGCCAGGCTGCAGCCAGAACCGTAAAGCCGGTTGCTGCTGCTCGTCAAAAATCAGTTTCAGCGACTGATTGGGCGCAGCAGGCTTAACTGGCTGAAAGGGGATCGCCGAGAACAGAAAAGGCGAATCGAGCTGAGAAAAGAGGCGGTTGACGCTCCCGACCATCTCAGGTGATGAACGCCAGTTGGTATCGAGCGTGTAGTGAGCGCTGACTTCGTTTCTGGCCCGCAGATAGGTAAAAATATCCGCACCGCGAAACGCATAGATCGCCTGCTTGGGATCGCCGATCAGAAACAGTGCCTGTTCAGGCTGATTAATATAGAGCGTGCGGAAGATGCGGTATTGCTGCGGATCGGTATCCTGGAATTCATCAATCAGGGCCACCGGGTAACGCGCCCGGATGGTTTCTGCCAGCAAAACGCCACCTGGCTGCTGCAACGCTTCATCCAGTTTACTAAGCAGATCGTCGAAGCCTAACAGCGCACGTAACCGTTTCTCGCGCTGCACCGTGGCGCGCACATCGGTCAGCGCCTGCGCAATGATGACATCCCGCAGCGACAGCGGTTCTGCCAGAAACTGATCGATCGCCTCAAAAAAGCGAATGACGCGGCGCTTCACCCTTTTTTAGTTTTCTCCTCCAGCACCTGCTGTCCAAAGCGCTCCAGCTCTTTGGGCAGCTGATAATCCAGCGTGTCACTGCTGGCCCACTGCGTGACGCGGGCGACCCAGTTGGGCAGATGTTTACTGCTGTAGCTGCGCTTATCAACGCCAGATGCAGTGATAATGCCCTCAACATCGGCGCTGAGCGCCTGCCACTGCTGCTTGATGGCCTCGATGCGCGCCAGATTGCGGGCGTGCCGTGATGCCAGCGTCTCATCGGCGGCAGGCGGATGTTTCAGCCCCGGGGACTCCCCCCTGTAGCCAGGGGCGCAGCGTGGCCAGCAGACTGTCCGGCCCGCTCCACTCTGCGGCGATGACCCGCGCCACATCCAGACTCAGTGGATAGCACTGACGACGCCAGAAATCGGCGGTCGACTGCTTCAGCAGCGCCTGCTCATCTTCAATCAACTCCTGCTCGAACAGCATACCCGACTCAAAGGCATTGAGATTCAGCATCCGCTGACAGAAGCCGTGAATGGTAAAAATGGCGGCTTCATCCATCTGCCGCTCGGCAGCCAGCAGCTGCGCGGCGGCCTGACTCAGATCCGGCATCTGCTCCAGCAGTAACTGGTGCATCGGATTGCTGCTTTTGCCGCGGATACAGGCCAGACGTAGCTGATGAATATTCTCGCGGATGCGCCCGCGCAATTCGGCGGTCGCGGCCTCGGTAAAGGTCACGACTAAAATTTCTTCGACAGAGAGCGGCCGGCTGTAGGCGTTTTCACCGCCCAGCCCCAGCAGCAGGCGCAGATAGAGCAGACCAATGGTAAAGGTTTTTCCGGTGCCCGCTGAGGCCTCAATTAGCCGCTCGCCTCTGAGCGGCAGCGTTAAAGGATTCAGCGATACGGGAGGTAACTGCGTCATTGGGTCTCACTCTTTACCGGCAGCGACTGCTGCAGTTGTGCCACTTCACTCCAGGTTTTCCAGCCAGGCTGACGGGCAAACTCAACTTTGCCATTGCCGGTGCCTGCAATCTGCGAGGTCATCACCATGCCCTTATGTTCGATCACGGCCTGCCGGAAAAAGTCTGCCAGGCTGGCCGGGGTTAACCGCTGAACCTGCTCTGTCATTTTTTGCCGGGTATCAAATTGATCATTCTGCCGATCAAAGTCGCGGCTAAAGCGATCCGCTTCCTCAAAGAGCGTCTGAGGACGCTGCTGCAAATCATTGATCATCGCCTGCTGATACTGGGCAAAGTCTGCCTGGCTCATACTACGCAGACGTTTTTCCGCCTGCGGGTAGAAGGCCTGATAGCGCTGCAACAGCCAGCCCGGTTGTTTGCTGTTACTTTGCAGCAGGAAGCCGATCCCCCACTGGCGACCCACTGGCATCTGGAAGGCAAAAACCGCGTAGCCGAGCTGCTCTTTAGTGCGTAACTGATTGTAGAACCACGGCTGCACAATCTGGCTCAGCATGGAGCTGTGCGCCATGCTCTGATATTCACTGTATCCCAGTGGAACATAGAGCGCGGCAAGGGCGGAGTCGGTGCTGCTGCCTTTTTTGTTGCAGGTTGGCTTTCAGCGGTTTTTTAATCGAGACATACTGGCTGTGCCAGTCGCGGATCGCATGACTCTGCATCTGCTGTTTAAGCTCATGCCCCAGCTGCGTCACGCTGTCAGCACTGAGGTTGCCCACCACCAGCATCTCCGGCGTCGCGTCGCGGAACAGCGTATCGCGATAGTCAGTGACATCCTTAAGTGAGAGTGTGCTTACCAGCTTGCGGCGAGCCTCGCGCTGGGTATATGGCAGCTGCGACAGCAGTTGCATTGGCTGAATCGCCTGTTCAAACGCTTTGCCCTTTTCCGCCGCGTCCAGCCGCTCCAGATACCAGGATTTCGCCTGCTCCAGCTGCTGTTCTGTCGGCTGGAAAGTGGCATAACCTTCCACCAGTTTCTTCAGCAGCGTCGGCAGACGCTGGGTGAAGCCGTTGGCGCTGAACACCAGCCCTTCATCTTCACCCGTTGAGAAGCTGATGCCGCCCACTGAAGCCTGTGAATTTAGCTCGTCCAGCGCCAGGCTGGAAAGGTAGTCATTCAGGCCAAACAGCACCTGCTGACGGGCATCACTGATGGTGTGCTTATTGCGTAACGCCAGGGTGATCGCCGCTTTTGGCTCGCTGGCGTAATAACGGCTGGGCATCCAGTAAATGCGCATATCGTCCTGGTTATCCAGTCTCACCGGATGCTGATACGTCTTGCCGTCTGACGGTAACAGGGTGAAGTCGTCCGGGATATAGGGGTTCAGCACGGGCATCGCCAGCGTAATCTGGCTGGCGCGCTGCTGCCAGTCTGCAAAGGTTTGTGGGGTGATCTTCTCAACCTGATAAGGCGCATCCACAAAATAGGCTTTTTTGTTGTGCGGCTCCTGCGGGCTGATATACCAGATACGCGCATGCTGCGGGGTCATCTCTTCCAGCCGGGCATTAATCGCGGCGGCATCGTACTGATCCGCCAGATAGGGTGCATCCAGCGTATGTTCAACCGGTACGCGCAGCATGGTGTCGGCCAGCCATTCAATGTAATCCATATCGCGGGTAATTGAGGGATAGCGGAAGTCGAGCGCCAGCACATGCGAAACTTCATCGAAATAGCGCTTATCATCCCCCTGCTGACGCAGCAGATTGATGTAGCTGAATATCGCCGCCACGACCTGGTCGCGCTGCGCCAGACCTTTATCAGTCAGTGACGCGGTAATCGCAAACACGCCGCTGTTGCGCTCGGTCATCGGGTCAGCACCCGCATTCACCCCGTCGGCCAGCCCCTGTTTTTGCAACCAGTCAGTCAGCGTGTTTTTGCTGCGGTTACTGATTAAATAGCTTATCAGCGTGTCGGTTTTACTGCGGAACCGATCGCTGTTGTTGGCAATGCGGAATTCAATTTTGAGCTGCTTGCGCGGCTGAGCCGGAACGTAATGGATGATGATGCCCTGCTGCGCATCGGTCACCACCGGCATCGTAATCTCCGGCACGCTGGCGTCATGATTTTGCACCCGGCCAAAGGTTTTAGCCGCAATCGACGCCATCTCCGGCAGCGGTTTGTTGCTGTAGATCACCGCTTTCATCAGATTGGCGGAGTAATGCGTATGATAAAAGTTCTGCAGCGCCTGGTGCAGTTTGCTGCCTGGCTTATCTTTCAGGGTCTCAAGATTGCCGCCCGAAAAACGTGACGCCGGATGCGCCGGGTTCAGGGTTTCTGCGCCGACCTGGGCCATACGCAGGCCATCGCGCGAGCGCGCCATGGTCAGCTCGGCATTCACGGCGTGGCGCTCGCGGTCAGCGTTAACCGGATCCAGCAGCGGCTCAGCCACCGCATCCGCCAGGCGATCAACCGCCGGTTCCAGCGCGTCATTTTCCACTTCCAGATAAAAGGCGGTGCGGTAAGAGGCTGTGCTGGCGTTGTGGCTGCCGCCATGCTTTTTCAGGAATTCGGCCAGGTTGTCGGGCTGCGGGTAGTGCTTTGAACCCATCAGCACCATATGCTCAAGGTAGTGCGCCAGTCCCGCCTGCTGATCGGGATCGTCCAGCGATCCTATCGGCAACGTCAGCGCCGCCAGCGATTTCGGTGCCACAGGATCGGAAACCAGTAATACCGTCATCCCATTATCAAGCCGGATAGCCTGATAGTGGCGGGGATCCTGTTCACTTTTGCGAATAGTGTCGTTAACCGGCTGCCAGCCTGATGATGCCTGCGCCGGCGCTGTGCAAGCCACCAGGCTTAACATTAGCGCCGCTATCCAGCGTGCGTGTACCCGCATGTAAACCCCTCTCGTTTCCCGATAAACCGCCAATGTCGGACGCGGCGGCTCAAAGCAGAGCAAAATTTCTGTGTAATGAGTCAGTCAGCAAAAACGCCTTCTGATCGGCTATTCATCATCCTGATGTGCAGCCAGCACCGGTAAATACCAGCGCTGTGCCGCCTCAGTTATCTGCTGTAGTTGTGGCTCATCCAGCACCCGGCAAAGACGTTGCAGATAGGGATCGCTGCCTTCGCCCTCAAGCTGATAGTTGCCTGACCAGGCCGTCAGCAGGCGATTACGCGCCTTAAGCTGGGTTGCCTCATCGGTCAGTAACTGCTGACTTTTTTTGTCGTAGCTGGCGGTCAGCCATGCGCCGCCACTTTTGTTAAGCAGCATCAGCGGCTGACGCATACCCGCGAGATATCCCGTGACATACTCATTCAGCGCAGTAATCGCCTCTGCCTGTGACACGGCAAGGAAGCACCAGCGGCTCTGCTGCCGGCCAAACATCCGGCTGCTGCCGGTGCCGCCCAGCGCGCAGTAGACCAGATGTTCCAGCCAGAGTAGCAGTCCGTCGTTCATGTTGAGTACGCCAGGCCGCCAGCGCAGCAATCCATCACTCTGAACCTGCGTCAGCCACCCGGTTAAGCTGACCTGCTCCAGTTGCAGATTCACTTCCCAGCTCTCGCCGTCGCTGCGCTGGGTGACCACTTCTGCCGCCACTTCCTGCATCTCATCGCGCTGCGCCTGCCAGAACAGCTCACCGAATGCGCCATAAGGCAGATTACCGGCCGCACGATGGTGCGCATAAAGCCGCTGAGTATCCTCGCCTTCGACCAGGGCATTCAGCAACTGCGCGTTGATCTGATAACGCTCAAGGTTGTCGAGCGCAAACGGCTCGCTGTCGGGCAGTTCGTTCTCCTCCAGCCAGAAACTCACGCCAAGCCGCTGGTGGAACCAGGCCCGGACCGGATGTCGCCAGAAGCGCAGGAACGCCTCCAGCGTGAGCGCATCAATTAACGGCGCCTCCAGCGGCTGCACAAAATCGGGCTGGGGCTGCCCCGCACCCCGCGCGGCAGGCAACCACTCACGGGCGAAACTTTGCAGTCTGGCAGCAGGCTGGAAGTTTTCGGCAGCAAACGGCATCCGGCTGTGCAGGTGCTGCAGGTGCATCCGCACTCGTTCGGCACTCTCATCCAGTTCAAGATGGCCATCACCGTCCAGATAAAAACTCTGTCCAATGTAATCCAGCAGTTCTGTGACCAGCACCGAGGGGTAGCGTTCCGTATTATCCTGAATCGCCCGGCCGATATAACTGATGTAGAGCTGCTGCTGCGCCGAGATCATCGCCTCCAGGAAGAGATAGCGGTCATCATCGCGGCGACTGCGGTCGCCTTTGCGGGACTGCTGCTGCATCAGATCAAAACCTAACGGCGCTAAGGTCCGTGGATAGACGCCGTCGTTCATGCCCAGCAAACAGACCAGCTGAAAAGGAATGGAGCGCATCGGCATCAGGGTACAGAAGTTAATCTGCCCCGCCAGGAAACGCTGACTGATGCGCTGTTGATCAAGCCGGCTACGCAGATCATCACGCAACAGCGCCACCGGAATCGCCTCTTCAAACCGCGCATCCATGCCATATTCAATCAATTGCTGCCACTGCTCTTCCACCAGCAGTAAGGCGGCCTCGGTTTCTGCATCGGGGCTGAAAAAGGCATTGAGCAGTTCCCGGCACATGGGCAGCCAGGCCGCCAGTGGCCGGGGTTCGGCAAGCAGCTGCCGCCAGTGATTAAGCCGGGAGAGCAGCTCAGCCAGATGTCCCGCCAGCTCCCCCCACCAGACCACCCGACTCGTCATAAGGCAGAATTCCTTCCCAGTCACCGTTGTGGCTCTCCATCGCATAACCCAGCAGCATACGCTGCAGGCCAAAGCGCCAGGTGTGCTGGCCGGTAACCGGAAGTGACAGGGCTTCTACGCTGGCATCATCCAGCCCCCCAGCGTACCCCCGATTCGCTGACCCAGCGCCGCAGTAAACGCAGGCCGCTTTCATCAATGGCGAAGTGGGAAGCGAGCGCCGGGACATCGAGCAGCGCCAGCACATCCTCCGAGACAAAACGGCTGTCCGGCAGTGCCAGCAGATGCAAAAACGCCACAATGGCCGGATGAGCCTGACTGGCACGGCGATCTGAAATCGCAAACGGCAGATAGCGATCGGCAGGTGCATTGGCGAACACCGCCTGAATAAAAGGGGCGTAGGCGTCGATATCCGCCACCATGACGATGATGTCACGCGCTTTCAGCGTCGGATCGGCCTCCATCATCGCCAGCAGATGATCCTGCAACACTTCAACTTCGCGCTGGGCACTGTGGCAGACCTGCACCGCAATTGATCGATCCTCCGGATCAAGGCAGCGCTTCTGATCGCTGTGTGCCAGTTCCGCCGCATTCAGTCCGATGATGGCGTTATCCTGCAGATTGAGAAGATCGTGCTGCATACAGTGCAGCAGGTTGTCCGGCTCCACATCGACAAAAGCATCGATGTCGTCGTTTGACTCCATCTGACTGAGCAGAAACAGGTTGTCACGCCCCAGCTTGCCCCAGGAGGCGAGCAAAGGGTTGGTCAGTTGCTGTTCACCAGCGTCGTTAAACAGCGCCGGTGCCTGCTCTGCATCCCGGAAGAGTCCGCGTGATTCATCAGCACCATGGCGGCGGCGCTGACGACTTTGCAGTTTCGCCAGAAACGCATAATCCTGAATATCGCCCCAGTAATCGCGGCAGGGATTGGTGAACAGCAGATGGATGTCGATGTGACGTCCCAGCGCCTGCAACGCCTGCAGATAGACCGGCGGCAGCGCAGAGATGCCACAGATAAAGACCCGTTTGGGCAGATTTTCCGGCGTGCTTTTCGCCTGATCCAGCGTCTGGATAAATCGCGCATAGAGGTTGGCGCGGTGCCATTCAGGCTGGCGCAGGGCCTGGGTATAACTCACCAGATCGCGCCACAGTGCGGCCTGCCAGCGCTGCGCCTCGCCCAGCCCCTCAATGGTTTCGCCACGCTCCCAGCTGTTGAGCCAGTCGGCACGATAGACCAGATACTGGTCGAACAGATCGGCCACGCGGGAGCTGAGCTGAAACAGTTTACGCTTGTCGCCGTCGTCATGGAGATAGTGGCGCAGAGAAGCAAACTCTTCATGCTTCAGCATCTCCGGCAGCCGGTGCATCAGCTTCCAGCCCATGCTGGCCTTACTGAAAGCACTTTCTACCGGGATATCGGGCAGTACGCGGACGAACATCTCCCAGATAAAACTGGCAGGAAGCGGGAATTCGATATTGGCAGCAATTCCAAAAGTTTGCGCCAGCTCCATCTGCAGCCACTGCGCCATACCCGGACTCTGCACCAGCACCATTTCTGAGGCGAAAGGATCATCAAGAGGGTCATGTTTAATCACCGCAGCCGCCAGAATCTTCAGCACATCAAGCTGATTTGAGTGATAAACGTGAAACATGAAAACTCCTGTGATAACTCAGAACGTGACTGCGGTATTGCGGCTCTGTCACTTTACCGCGTATCGCGGTTGAAACCCATCAAAAGGGCGACCGGGGAGAGTTAACATCGCAGCCGCGTCAGGGTGGCACGGCGCTGATAAGGTCCCGTCACGTCAGCCCGATCCAGGGTGCAGCCTGAAGGACCGCTCTGCTGTTGCAGTATTGAGGTCCAGCCGGGGCTCTCATGTCCCATCAGTTGCTGCTCAGCCACCCGCCATGCCTCACGCTGATACCACTGCTGGCTGAATCCCAGTGCCAGTGCGCGATGATAGTGCAACAGCGTGCTGCTGCTTAATGCCATTAACAGCAGAGCAAACAACACTTCCGGCAGGCTGAATCCACCGCGCTTACTGGCAGGTGGCCGGGGGCGTAAGCGGGCAGTAGTCAATCCAGCCGTGCGGCAACGCGGTAATCTGATTGCCCCGTAACCGCACCCACTGCCAGACTGCCATGCCACTGCCGCTGGCCTCCCCTTTAAGCAGACCTTCATCCTTTTCACCTCGTTGTAAACAGCTGCGCCAGCCCTGGCGATCATCCTGCTGACAGCTGGCCGCCTCACTGGCTGACCAGCTCAGGGAGAAGCCCCATTGCAGCGCAGACTGCGCCCGCCAGAAACCCTGAATAAACTGCTGCTCATCCGCCAGCAGTCGCATTCCCTGCTCAGACATCTTACGGCTGGCATGCAGCGTAAAGCTGCCGATGACCATAATCATCAACACCATGCCCAGAGCGCTGCTGCCTCGCTGCTTCACAGGTTCTCTGCCTCAACCCAGCTCTCCATCGTTTCAAGCCAGCGTCCGGCCCGTGCCTGCAGCACTATCCTGACCTGCGTGCCCTGCTGGCTGACGCTGAACTGCTCCAGCGTCATAAACGCGGGATCGGAGAGCCGCTCCCAGCCCGCTGACTGACACTGGTCAACACCTCGCTGCATCTCAAGCTGCTGTTGTCGCAGGCGATAACCGTAATAGTCACTCTCTGCATGGCTCACCCCTTCCCATTTACCGTTGCTGTTCTCATCCCAGCGCAGCAGCAGGCAGTTCTCTCTGATTTGCAGCGCCCCACTGCCACACTCACCGTGACAATAACCGGCACGCCGCACCGCTTTTTCCAGTGTCGCCATCATCTGCTGTAACTCCTGACGCAGCTGCGCCCGTTGCATCACGCCGGCGTTCTCTGCCAGCAGCAGCGGCAGAAAACGGCCAGCACTTAACATCACGACGGCGCTGATTGCCAGGGCGATCAGCATCTCCAGCAGGCTGAATCCGGCCATTTTCAACGGCACGTCTCCTCATCCGTCATGCAGAGGCGAATACGGGCTCTGGCCGAGATAATCAGCCGCATTCGTCCGGCGCTGTTACCCAGCTCAATGCTACCCGCCCGGGCCACATTACGTCGGCCATAGAAGCCCGGTTCACCCCGGATGCCATAGAGCGAAACGCCAGCGTGCGGCGCCACGAATTGCAGCCGTTTTCGGCTATCACACCCTGCAACGGGGAGGCTTCCGGCACCGATGCACCAGGGATCGCCAGGCCGTGACCATAAAACCAGATCGCTATTTTGCCGGTTGGCCTGGGCACGCAGCCGAAGCAGGAATCCCTGCAGTTGCTGGGCGCTGTCGCGCAGTTGCTGCCGCTGTTGCCAGCGCTGCCAGCCATGCAGCGCGGCAAGACTCAGCATGCCGGCAATCACCATCACCAGCAGCAGTTCCGGCAGGGTAAAACCGCGTAAGTGTGCTGTTTTCATAGCGTCAGAATGCGGGTGATGAACAGATGAAACAAGGCGCGGTTTGGCAGGCTGGAAAGCACGTCGCAGAGAATCTTCCCCAACAGCATGAATTGGCAGAAGCGTGCGAGCGTTGCCGCAGATTTACCGGTTTGCGGGCAAAAAAAAGCCCCGGCGATGAAGCCAGGGCGTTATCTTTTATCGCGAATCAGATGGCGACAGGGGCTTTGATCGCGGGATGCGGATCGTAGCCTTCAATCTCAAAATCTTCGAACTGATAGTCAAACAGCGACGCCGGTTTGCGTTTGATAACAAGTGATGGCAGCGGACGCGGTTCGCGGGTCAGCTGCAGGCGCGCCTGCTCCAGATGGTTACTGTAGAGGTGGGTATCACCGCCGGTCCAGACAAAGTCGCCCACCTGCAGATCGCACTGCTGCGCCACCATATGTACCAGCAGCGCATAGCTGGCGATGTTAAACGGCAGGCCCAGGAAGATGTCGCACGAGCGCTGATAGAGCTGGCAGGAGAGTTTGCCGTCCGCCACGTAGAACTGGAAGAACGCGTGGCAAGGAGCCAGCGCCATCTCGCTCAGCTCGCCGACGTTCCAGGCAGAAACGATAATCCGGCGTGAGTCGGGATCGCGCTTCAGCTGCTCCATCACCTGGCTTAGCTGGTCAATCTCCTGGCCGCTGGCCGTTCCCCAGCTGCGCCACTGTTTGCCATACACCGGGCCGAGATCGCCATTCTCATCCGCCCACTCATCCCAGATGGAGACGTTGTTATCTTTGAGATAACCGATGTTGGTATCACCTTTCAGAAACCACAGCAGCTCATGAATAATCGAGCGGATATGACATTTCTTGGTGGTGACCAGCGGAAAACCATCCTGCAGGTTGAAACGCATCTGGTGACCAAAAATTGAAAGCGTACCGGTGCCGGTACGGTCAGCTTTTGGCGTGCCTTCGTGCAGCACATGTTGCATTAAATCCAGATACTGTTTCATTTTTCCTCGCGAAATTGTGGCTGCGGGCGACGACGATACGCCCAGATCATCATAATAATACCGGCAATAATCATTGGCACAGAGAGGATCTGTCCCATACTGATTCCGCCTTCAAACAGGCCAAGCTGGGCATCCGGCTGGCGGAAAAACTCAACGATAATACGGAAGGCGCCATAGCCAATCAGGAACAGGCCAGAGACGCTGCCCATCGGGCGTGGCTTACGAATAAACAGATTCAGGATGATAAACAGCACTATCCCTTCCAGCACCAGTTCATAGAGCTGCGAAGCATGACGCGGCAGCACGCCGTAGGTGTTGAGCAGCGCCTGGTATTGCGGATTGGTGGCGGCCAGCGCGACATCTTCGCTGCGGGAGCCAGGGAACAGCATGGCATAGCGGAAGCCCGGATCGACACGGCCCCAGAGCTCACCGTTAATGAAGTTGCCGAGACGACCGGCACCCAGACCGAACGGGATCAGCGGCGCGATGAAATCAGCCACCTGGAAGAAATTACGTCGGGTGCGGCGGGCAAAGACCAGCATGACGACAATCACCCCGATGAGGCCACCGTGGAACGACATGCCGCCATCCCAGACTTTAAACAGATAGAGTGGATTTTCCAGGAACAGCGGTAAGTTGTAGAACAGCACATAGCCGATGCGTCCACCCAGGAAGACCCCCAGGAAACCGGCATAAAGCAGGTTCTCCACTTCCTCTTTTTTCCAGCCGCTGCCCGGCTGATTGGCGCGGCGGACAGCCAGCCACATGGCGAAAACAAAGCCCACCAGATACATCAGACCGTACCAGTGAAGCGAAACCGGTCCAATCGAGAAGATCACCGGATCGAACTGCGGAAATGCAATATAGCCGTTATTCATCATTCACCGTCTATTTTTCAACCCTGAAAAGGGGCGTTGTCAGGCACATAAATTAAGGCTGCGCATCATAGCACAGCCGGTTTTGTGAATTGTCCCGCAAATGTAAACGCGGATAACGCCCAGAGTCTGACCCGTCAGGCGTATATTGTTGCAGCCAGACTGGTCACGGACAGCGCGCAACAACCGGAGCGTACACATAGTACGTGAGGATTACTCGCTGTGCTCGCCCCTTCAGGGCCGCCCTGACGGGCGTTCAGGTTGCTAAAGCAGCCTGTGTGAGCACTGCCCAGGGCCAGAATGGCAAATAAAATAGCCTGAAGTGGCGCTTAGCGACCGCCGCGGATTAAACCGCCCAGCCCGCGACGCTCCATAAAGGTCGAGACCAGATGACGAACCTCGGTGGCGGTATGAGCATTCATACCCTGCTCGCTGAGTTGCTGCGCTTCTTCGTGATCCAGATGGCGCAGCAGGTATTTCACCCGTGGTACGTTTTTGCCGTTCATGCTGAGATGGTGATACCCCAGCCCGACCAGCAGCGCCACGCACATTGGATCGCCGGCCATTTCACCACACAGGCACAATTCCAGATTGGCCAGACGGGCTTCCTGCGCAATCGTATTCAGTGCGCGCAGCATCGCCGGATGCAGCGAGTCGTAGAGATTGGCCACGCGGGTGTTGTTGCGATCCACCGCCAGCAGATACTGGGTCAGATCGTTGGTGCCAACCGAGACAAAATCGACCCGTGACGCCAGATGCGGGATCATAAACAGCATCGACGGCACTTCAATCATGATGCCGATGCGTGGCGCGGGGATCGTATAGCCCAGCATCTCTTCGACTTCGCGTCCTGCGCGATCGATCAGCTTTTTCGCTTCGTCGATCTCATCGATATGGCTGATCATCGGCAGCAGAATACTGAGGTTGCCGGATGCGGCGTTGGCACGCAGCATCGCGCGCACCTGCACCAGGAAAATTTCCGGCTGGTCAAGCGTCAGGCGGATGCCGCGCCAGCCCAGACAGGGATTCTCTTCACTGATAGGCATGTAGGGTAGCTGTTTATCTGCCCCCACATCCAGGGTACGCAGCGTCACAGGCTTGTTGTGAAACAGCTGTAACATGCCCTGATACTGCGCCACCTGCTCCTCTTCCGACGGGAAGCCGTTCTGCAGCATAAACGGGATTTCGGTGCGGTAGAGACCGATGCCATCCACCCAGTTGCCCAGCGTCTGCTCATGCTCCGGGCTTAAGCCGGCATTCAGCATCACCTGCACGCGCTCGCCGCTTTTCAGCTCACCGGGCTGATCGACCACGCCTTCGGCCATTTTGCTCAGCGCATTCTCTTCGCTGATCAAACGCTGGTACTCCTGCACCAGCACCGGCTCGGGATCGATCAACAGCTCACCGCGATACCCATCGACGATCAGCAAACGTTTGTTGAGCTGATGAGGCTGGATGTCAGCGCCCATGACCGTCGGGATCCCCATCGCGCGGGTCAGAATCGCCGCATGGGAGTTGGCTGCGCCGTCACGCACCACCACGCCCGCCAGCCGCTCATGCGGCAGCTCAGCTAAGGTGGTGGCGGTCAGCTCATCGGCCACCAGCACAAAGCGTTCCGGCCAGGCATTGGTCCCGACCAGCGTATCGTCAAGGTGAAACAGCAGGCGCTGACCCAGCACCCGCAGATCGCCTGCACGTTCACGCAGGTAGGTGTCCGTCAGGCTGGCAAACTGTTCAGCAAACTTCTCGATCACCTGTTTCACTGCCCATTCGGCGACCGATCCGCGTTCGATCTCGTCGAACAGATCTTTTTTCAGTCGGGCATCGGTTAACAGGTGAGAGTAAAGGTCGAAAATGGCCGCACTCTCTTTCTGAGCGCTGGCGCTGAAGCGTTTACTGAAGCGACGAAATTCACTGGTGGCTTCGCTCATGGCGAGCGACAGACGCTCACGTTCGCGATGAACATCCAGCGTTGAGGCAGCCGAAACCTGATCGAGCAGTGGCTGCGTCTCATCCACCCAGCCCGGTGCCACCGCCACGCCAGGCGCAGCTGCAATTGCGCGCACCCGCGTCTGCCGGAACTGACCAAACAGCTGAGCCATCTGCGACTGCGACAGCAATGCCGCCATCTGGGTGGCAAGGGTGACCAGAAACGACTCTTCGCTTTCATCAAACTGACGGTGCTCGCGCTGCTGTACCACCAGCACGCCCAGTAACTGGCGACGGCTGATAATCGGCACGCCGAGGAAGGAGCGGTAGCGCTCCTCTTTCACTGCGGGGATATATTTAAAGCTGGGATGACTCTGGGCGTCAGCAAGGTTAATCGGTTCGGCCAGACGCCCCACTAAACCGACGATCCCCTCGTCAAACGCCAGGGTCACGGTGCGGCCACGCGGTTTTTTAAGTCCGCGCGTCGCCATCAGGTAGTAGCAGTGACGATCGTGGTCGGCGAGGTAAACGGAACAGACTTCCGTATCCATCGCCAGACAGATCTCATTAACCAGGATGTCGAGTGCTTCATTGAGACGCGGCGCACTCGCCACTTTTTCTACAATTTCGCGCAACTGAGTGAGCATAAAGGGCGTGGCCTATCCTCTCTTACGTCGATGGGCAGGATTATTTCGCTGCCCCGCACTCTCCTGCATAGACATCACCACGCCAGCGAATTCCTTCATCACCCGACGATAAACGTCGCGCTTAAAGGAGACAACCTGACGCACCGGATACCAGAAACTGACCCAGCGCCAGCCATCGAACTCGGGCGTGCTGCTGTGCTGCACATTGATATCCGCGTCATTACACATTAACTGCAGAAGAAACCACTTTTGTTTCTGGCCGATACATACCGGCTTTGTGTCCCAACGCACCAAACGTTTTGGCAACTTGTAACGTAACCAGTTACGGGTAGAAGCAAGTATTCGAACATCTTTCCGGTGTAATCCGACCTCTTCGAACAGTTCGCGATACATCGCCTGTTCTGCGGTTTCACCGGGATTGATGCCTCCCTGAGGAAATTGCCAGGAGTGCTGTCCAAAGCGCCTGGCCCATAACACTTGTCCCTGCCGGTTACAGATTACGATACCAACATTCGGGCGGTAGCCATCATCATCGATCACCGGACTACCTCAAAGCAAAATTTGAATGAGCTGATTGTTTCACACTCCTTACAGGCGGTAAACCACTGGATTCATGGGGGGGTTAAGCCATCATCGCCGGGATAACTCACAGAAAATGGCAAAGTTATAAACAATGACCGAGAAAAAGATCGATCTTATTCACCTTTTCTGTGGATAGCTTTGTGCAGAACGCGGGAGTTATCTGAATAACCTTTTCCGTGCACGCTGAAGAGCCAAAAAAGAACCAACAACACATCCGTATGATTTTTAATGAAATTAAATCGAAAACCTTACCGGTAAATCTTTTATAAACAGTGAATATTTTCATGGTAACTGACAATTGCTTAAAATATAAGCACACTGCTTTTTATCCACAGATAATCGCTCAGGGTTAGGCCAGAGCGGCGAAATTATGGCCAGATCGTGAAAAGTCAAGGCTGTAAATGGAACCAGTACCGCACTCAGACGGTGGTTATCCCATTTTTCTGTGGATAACCGGGCTGGAGATCCTGTTCATTGTTGCGGGTAAGCTGGGATAACCCTGAAGCACCTGGGGCGGCGAGCGTGCAATCCGCTAAAAAAAAGCACGATCTATCATGTTATTATCGATCCCTGACGCGGATTATTTATGTGAGAAACGTGACTCACCCGCTGCTGTACAAATTTTAATCATTGCGAGTGTTCACCATGAGTTACCAGCCAGGACCACCTGAAGATGAAGCCAGCCTGCTGGCACGCGCGCAGGATTTAGCCGGTTTAACCCTGGAAACCCTGGCCGCGCGCGCCGGTCTGCCCATGCCTGCGGATCTCAAACGCGACAAGGGCTGGGTCGGCATGCTGCTGGAGTGGCATCTTGGTGCCAGCGCAGGCAGCAAAGCGGAGCAGGACTTTGCCCATCTGGGTATCGAACTGAAAACTATCCCGATTGATGCGCAGGGTAAGCCGCTGGAAACCACCTTTGTCTGCGTGGCACCTCTGACCGGCAACAGCGGCGTGACCTGGCTCACCAGCCATGTGCGCCACAAGCTGGCGCGGGTATTGTGGATCCCGGTTGAAGGCGGACGTGAGATTCCGCTGCGGGAACGCCGTGTCGGCGCGCCGCTGTTATGGAGCCCCAATGCGGAAGAAGATGAGATGCTGCGGCAGGACTGGGAAGAGCTGATGGATATGATTGTGCTGGGTCGCGTAGAGCAGATTACCGCGCGACATGGTGCCTGGCTGCAAATCCGGCCCAAAGCCGCCAATAGCAAAGCGCTGACAGAAGGAATCGGCGATCAGGGCCAGCCAATCATGACGCTGCCGCGCGGTTTCTACCTGAAGAAAAGCTTCACCGGGCCCCTGCTGGCGCGTCATTTTCTCCTCTGATTGTCGCCACCCGCGTTGATGTGTCGCAATTTTGTGGGAGATCGGCGAAATGAATGCGTATAATCGCCGTTTACTTTTCGTTTAGGATTAAATGTCGGTATGTTTGAGTGGATTTCCGATCCCAACGCCTGGCTGGCGCTGGGCACCCTGACCATCCTTGAGGTGGTGCTGGGTATTGATAACATCATTTTCCTGTCGCTGGTGGTCGCTAAACTGCCAAAACACCAGCAAGCCAGCGCACGTCGCATTGGTCTGATGGGCGCGATGCTGATGCGTCTTGGCCTGCTGGCTTCTATCGCGTGGGTAGCCCGTCTGACTAACCCGCTCTTTACGCTGATGGATCATGCGTTCTCGGCGCGCGATCTGATTCTGCTGTTCGGCGGACTGTTCCTGCTGTGGAAATCGAGCATGGAGATCCATGAAACGATCGAAGGCAGCGAAGGCGAACACAACACCCGCGTCCATTCCTTCCTGGGTGCGATTGTGCAGATCATGATGCTCGACATTATTTTCAGCCTCGACTCGGTGATCACGGCCATCGGCCTCTCCGATCATCTGTTCATTATGATGGCGGCGGTGGTTATTGCCGTGCTGATGATGATGTTCGCTGCGCGCGCGATCGGTGAGTTTGTTGACCGCCATCCGTCAGTGAAAATGCTGGCTCTCTCTTTCCTGATTCTGGTCGGTTTCACCCTGATCCTGGAGAGTTTTGCGGTCCACGTACCAAAAGGTTACATTTATTTCGCTATGTTCTTCTCAATGGCGGTTGAGTGTCTTAACCTGATGCGCAGTAAGAAAAAGCACGCCTGATAAAGTCAAGGGCGAGCCTGCTCGCCCGGTTATTTTCAGATTCATACGATTAACCCTGCCGGCAAAACCATTTATTACTACACTGTTTGCACTTGACCATTTGTGAGGATTAGGCGTGATGAAAGGGTTGGCAGGAGTAGCACTGGTGATGGTAACCGCCGCATTCTTAAGTGGATGCAGTTCTGATTATGTCATGGCGACCAAAGATGGCCGGATGATCATGACCGAAGGCAAGCCGAGCATTGATAAAGAGACCGGCCTGGTGGAGTACACTGACCAGACGGGTCATATGGTGCAGATTAACAGCGATGAGGTTTCTACGATCATTGAACGTTAAGTGCCCGATTTAATCACCTGCCACCGATTCCCGGCTGGCAGGTGATTTCCCCGACTTTTCCCCCTTCCTTCCCCGCCATTGCTCGCGCTATAGTCCCTGAGGACACAACATTCCATTCCATAAAGAAAAGGAAGCTGGCAATGCACTATCATCGTATTCCCCACAGCACGCTGGAAGTGAGTCAGCTGGGGTTGGGCACCATGACGTTTGGCGAACAGAACAGCGAAGCCGACGCCCATGCTCAACTGGATTTAGCTATCCGTTCCGGCATCAACTTTATTGATACTGCCGAGATGTATCCGGTGCCCCCCGCGTCCGGAAACCCAGGGTCTGACCGAACAATATATTGGCAGCTGGCTTAAACAGCGCGGCAGCCGCGACAAAATCATTCTGGCCAGTAAAGTGGCCGGGCCTTCACGTGGCAATGATGCGTCGATTCGCCCGGATATGGCGCTGGACCGTAAAAACATCCGCGCAGCACTCGATGCCAGCCTGAAACGCCTGAATACTGACTACCTTGACCTCTACCAGCTGCACTGGCCACAGCGTCAGACCAACTATTTTGGCAAGCTCGGCTATCAGTACAGCGAAACCACTGCTCAGGTGACGCTGCTGGAGACGCTGGAAGCGCTGACCGAACAGGTGCGCGCTGGTAAGATCCGCTATATCGGGGTGTCGAACGAAACCGCGTGGGGCGTGATGCGCTATCTGCAACTGGCGGAGAAGCATGAGCTGCCGCGCATTATCAGCATTCAGAATCCCTACAGCCTGCTGAACCGCAGCTTTGAAGTGGGTCTGGCCGAAATCAGCCAGCATGAAGGCGTAGAGCTGCTGGCATATTCCAGCCTGGCGTTTGGAACGCTGAGCGGCAAATACCTGAATGGCGCGCAGCCTGCGGGCGCACGCAACACGTTGTTCAGCCGCTTTACCCGCTACAGCGGCGAGCAGTCACAAAAGGCGATTGCCGAATATGTGGCACTGGCTCAGCAGCATCAGATTGACCCGTCGCAGATGGCCCTGGCCTATGTACGTCAGCAGCCGTTTGTGGCCAGCACGCTGCTGGGCGCCACTACGCCTGAACAGTTGCAGATCAATATCGACAGCTTCAATCTGACTTTAAATGCAGAGATCCTGGAAGGCATTGAGGCGATCCACCATCGTTATACCTATCCGGCTCCCTGAGCGCTCTGTTGCCAGCTGCCGCGATGGCGGCTGGCATCTCTTACAGGTCGCGATAATAGAGTTTTACCGGCTTAGCGGGATACTCCAGCGCTTCGCCCTGTGGCAGCCAGCCATAACGTTCGTAGTAGCCCCCAAACGTTGACCATAACCATAACCGTGGATAGCCTTGTGCCTGCGCATAGGCGATGACATGCTGCTGCAGCGCCTCACTGACACCTTTGCCGCGCACCGACTCATCAACATAGAGCGCCGCCAGCCAGGGGAAAAGATCCTGACGGCTGATCAGGTCGCAGCGCCAGAATCCCACCGTGCCGACTGCCCTGCCCGCCTCCACGGCAACGAAAGTCACCGGAAAATCAGCACCGATAAGGCTGCTGTTCACCACACTGGCAAAGAACGCCCGGCTGGTGGCTTCACCAAATGCGTGCCACTGCCAGTCGATGATCTGATCGGCAAATTGGGGGGCATCGCTGAGCGATACAATCTCAATCACATCAGTTTCCCCTGAAAGATCGGGACTGAATCAAACAGGTAGCCATCAAAGTCAGGCGCATCGGCGTCGGAAAGCTCCAGCAGCGTATTCTTGACGTTCTCAAGGTGCTGCCAGGTGGATTGCCAGGCCCCCATCACATCACGCCGACGCAGAGCAGCCAGGATTGTCTGGTGATCGCCAAGCCACTTCAGGCGATAGGCGCGGGTTTCAAACTGCGGGCGCAGCTGCTGCCAGAGCGGGCTACTGTCATGATGTCGCCAGATGCTGGTGACGGTATCGAGCAGCATCTGGTTCTGACTGGCACCCGCCAGCAGCAGATGAAACAACTTGTCGTTGTCCTGACTGCTGTCGTTGGCGGCGATAGCACGCTGCTCCTGTTCCAGCGTTCGGCGCAGATTTTCAATGTCCGCTTTGGTCGCCATTTTTGCGGCAAAGGCTGCAATATTGCTCTCCAGCAACTGACGTGCCTGTAGCATTTCAAACGGGCCAACGTCGCTGCGGAAGAAGGCCTCTTCTTCATCATCACTGGCGGAAGGAATACGCATCACATAGACGCCGGAGCTCTGGCGGATATCCACCGTACCTTCCAGCTCCAGCATCAATAATGCCTCGCGCACGATGGTCCGGCTGACGCCCCAGGTTTCAGCCAGCTGACGTTCAGGCGGCAGGCGCGATCCCACCGGATAGTGCCCGTCACAGATCTGCTGACGCAGGTGCTGACCAATTTCCTGATACTGCTTTTTTCTTGCGGCGCTTCGGCTTTGTCCACACTGTCACCCTTTGCAATCAATGCGCTAACGGCATTGCCGCGGTTCCCTGCGCGACAATGCCCGCGAACCGGAGAGGCTGGCTCGCAAACTGGGGCTCAGTGTATCAAAGCCAGCGCCTGATCGAGTACCTTTGCACCATTCAGCGTGCCGTAAGCAACCGTATCGATCACCGCGATGGGCAACTGATAGCTGTCGGTGAGTTTTCTGTTCTCCTCCAGTTTGAAGCGCACCTGTGGCCCGAGCAGCACGACCACCACCTCGTTGCCGTAGTTTTGCAGCTCTTCACGCAGGTTTTGCTCCGGAATGGCGTAGATCTGAAATGCCAGTCCGCGAGCGGCAGCCTCCTTTTCCATCCGCGTCACCACCATTGAGGTCGACATGCCCGCAGCACAGGCCAGAACAATTCGTTTCATGCTCGTTTCCTCGCGTTATTTCGGCTCATCATCAAGCCACAGGGTAAATTGCTGCGTGTCGCGCAGCGTACGGAACCAGTGGGCAGATTTCTTCATACGGCGCTGACGCTGCTTATCTAAGTCGATTTCGATAAGACCATAGCGATTTTTAAAGGCATTCATTGGCGAGACATTGTCGGTAAACGCCCACAGCATGTAGCCCTGACAGTTAATCCCCGCCTGACTGGCGCGTATCGCCTGATGCAGGTGCTCGCTGATAAACGCGATGCGGTAATCGTCCTGAATCTCCCCGTCGGCATTTTTGAACTGCGCTTCGTTCTCTATTCCCATACCGCTTTCCGCCACAAACCACGGGATATTGCCGTACTCATCGCGCATCCGCTGCGCCATATCCCAGATAATTTCAGGCTGAATTTCCCAGCCGCGTGAACGGTTCATCCGCCGCCCCGGCAGTTCAAAGTGTTCGTAATACCAGGCGGGATGAAAGGGCGTCTCGGGATGCCAGGCGCGGGATGGTGCCTTCACGCGATGCGGATAGTAGAGATTAAGCCCGACTTCATCGACGGTATTGGCGGCAATAATCGCCAGCTCTTCCGGGGTGGTTTCCCACTCAATCTGATGCTTATCAAGCAGCGCCAGCAGCTCCGCCGGATACTCGCCTTTAATGGCGGGATCGAGAAACACCCGGTTGTAGAACAGGTCATAAATATGCGCCGCCTTCTGGTCGTGCGGGGCTGACGATCGCGGATAGGTGACTTCCGGATTGAGTATGGTACCAATGCGACCGGCATAGCCTGCCGCGCGGAACAGCTTCACTACCCGGGCGGTAGCAAGATTTTTGTGGTGGTTCCACTGCATCCATTTATGGGTGTTCTGCTCATAAGGCCAGCGCAGCGCGTCGAGATAGACGCGGGTCTGCACCACAATCGGCTCGTTAAACACAAACCAGCGCGTGACCCGACCGGCATAGCGTTTAAACACCTGTTCGACATAACGGATAAAGAGTTCAACGACATGCTTTGACTGCCAGCCGCCATACTGCTCCAGCAGCGTGGCGGGCAGCTCGTAATGCTCCAGACAGAGCATCAGTTCAATGCCCTGGCGCTGCATTTCATCAATCAGCCGGTCATAGTAAGCCGCGTATTCCTCATCGACCGTAGCGGTTTCGTAATCGATCAGGAAACGCGACCAGTTGATTGAAGTGCGGTAGTGGGTCAGCCCGCTGGCCTTCATTAGCGCCACATCCTCACTAAAGCGGTTGATAAAGTCGGTGGCAACCGCCGGGCCGTAGCCGTTGTGCCAGACTTGACGATCCTGCTGATACCAGGCGTCAGGCCAGGAGTCCTGCCCCGCTTTTTTCCGCTCCAGCCTTCCGTCTGCCAGGCGGAGGCAGCAGCTCCCAGAATGAAATTCTCAGGTATGTGGACAGTCTGACGACTCATAACACCTCCGTTCGGTTAGGGTTCAGCTCAGGTTGCAGGCTCTTTGCTTCCGCTGCTTCTGCTGCATCCGCGCGGCGGGCTGCGACTTTCACAAATGGCAGATAGATAAGTACTGACACCAGAATGCAGACGATCTGCGTCACCACCGCACCCATCGATCCGGCCGTTGACAGCCAGGCATTGATAATCGGAGGCGTGGTCCATGGCACCATCACCACGGCTTTCCCGGCAAATCCCATCACCGTAGCGAAGTAACCGATAGAACCTGTCACTAGCGGTGTGATGATGAAAGGGATAGCCAGGATCGGGTTAAGCATAATCGGCATACCAAATATAACCGGCTCGTTGATATTGAAAATGCCTGGCCCGAACGACAGTTTGGCGATTTCACGCATCTCTTTGCGTCGCGTTGCCAGCATCACGGCGGTGAGCAGCCCGATGGTCAGGCCGGAACCGCCGATGCTCATATAAACATCCCAGAACGGCATGGTGATGATGTTCGGTGCCTCTTTTCCCTGCTCAAAAGCGGTCATGTTGACCATAATCGCGCCCAGCAACAGCGGCTCACGGATCGGCTTCACCATCTGGTTGCCGTGAATACCAATCACCCAGAACAGCTGGGCGACGAACATCAGAATCAGAATGCCCCACAGGCTCTGCACCACCGACTCCAGCGGCTGCTGCACCACCTGGTATACCGCGTCGTAAAGGTACATGCCGGTGACGCGATGGAAGATAAAGCCAAAAGTCGCTATCAGCGTCACGGTGATGATTGAGGGGATGAGCGCGGAGAAAGAGGCGGCCACGTTGGGCGGCACGGTGTCGGGCATTTTGATTTTCAGCCGTTCAACCTGTTCGAGGCGGCAGTAGATCTCTACCGACAGAATGGCGATAAACATGCCGAGAAACAGGCTTTTGGTATCGGAGAATTGTTTGGCCAGCACGTCGGTGACCAGGTGCATCTGCCCATCGACCATCATCTGTAAGGTGGTCGGCGTCACGGATACAAAGCAGATGATCGCCAGCAGGCCGGGAAACAGCGTTTTTATACCGTTGATGCGCCCAAGCTCAATACCAATCAGGAACACCGCACCAATGTTGAGAAAGCTGAGCGTGGCGTAATTGATACTGCTGGTGATGGGCTTGAGGTCAGCTAAAAAAAGCCAGGGCGGCAAAGCTGGCAAGGCCATTTTTGCTGTCCAGCACCATGTTAGAGATCAATACCGAGAAGGCGCCAACAATGATCACCGGCATCAGGGTAATGAACGAGGCTTTAATCGCCATGATGTAGCGATAACTGTTAAAGCGGGTGGCAAAGCTGCCCAGGGAATCGATAAGGCGGTCCTGTAGAAACATGATCAACCCTCAGAGATGTAAGATCGGTATTCCTGTAATCGTCGTGGTCTTCCCTGTTAGTGGCATACCAAAATGACGAATCTCCTCGGTTTTTTCTGTGACGAACCTCCCGGAAACGTTTATTGGCATTCCAGTATGATTAAAACGGCCAATTTGGCATACCAATAGCGGAGGCGTTATGGATTACGAACAGACCATGATGGAATTGCTGATCAATGCAGGGGAAGCCCGTTCGTCGGCGATGATGGCGATTCAGTGTGCGCGCAAACGCGACTGGACCGGGGCTGACGCGGCGCTGGCTGCTTCAGATACCGCGGCAAAAGCGGCACATAAAATTCAGACCGCGTTGATTGGTGCAGACGAGGGAAGCGGAAAATTGCCGGTCACGCTGATTCTGGTGCATGCGCAGGATCATCTGATGAATGCAATGCTGTGCCGCGAGCTGGCAGAGGAGCTGGTCATGCTGCGCAAAGAGATCTATGGCTGACAGGCGGCGCGCCGGCCGCCTGAGCGAGGTGATTAGCTGATTTCCAGTGCCAGTAGCGACTCAATAGTCTGCGCGCGGCGGATCTCGCGCGGCTGGCCCTGCTCAAACAGCACTTCCGGGATCAGCGGACGGCTGTTGTAGTTAGAGGACATGGATGCACCGTAAGCACCGGTGTCGTGGAACACCAGGTAATCGCCAACCTTTGCCGCCGGAATCGCGCGTGGTTCGACCATGCCGCCCTCCAGCTGGGTAAAGACATCACCCGATTCGCACAGCGGGCCAGCGACCACCGTGTCGATAGTCTGCTGCTCATCAATGGCCCGCTCATCGCCCGCCATCAGCGAGATATGGTGATAGCTGCCATACATGGAGGGACGCATGAGGTCACTGAAACCGGCATCGACCAGCACGAAGTGACGGCTGCCCATCGACTTAACCGCCCGTACCTGAGAGACCAGCACACCGGCCTCGGCCACCAGGAAACGGCCCGGTTCGATCTCCAGCTTTATCGCGTGACCCAGATGCTGAGCGATACGCTGCCGCGCTGCATCCCACAGGCCGAAATAGTGATCGGTATCGATCGCCTCTTCGCCATAGCGATAAGGCACAGAGAGGCCGCCGCCCGCAGAGATCGCGGTCAGATCCTGACCCGACGCCATCACCAGTTCAACCATCGCATCACAGACCTGCTGCAGATGCGCATAATCGACGCCAGAGCCGATATGCATATGAATGCCCACCAGCTGCAAGCCGTGCTGTTTAATCGCCGCCAGCGCCTCGGCTAAATCGGCATGCCAGATACCGTGCTTGCTGTTTTCGCCACCGGTATTGGTTTTCTGACTGTGGCCGTGACCAAAACCAGGATTGACCCGCAGCCACACCGCATGTCCCGGTGAGACCGCGCCGAGCTGATGCAGCATATCGATCGATCCGGCATTAACCGGCACCTTTAACGCGGTCACCCGCTCCAGTGTCGGCTGATCGAACAGATCCGCGGTAAAGACGATCTCATCACCGCCAGGCTGGTAACCCGCGGCCAGCGCACGTTCGATCTCACCCAGCGATACCGAGTCCACTTTCACGCCTGCTGCGCGCATCAGGCGCAGGATATGCGTATTCGAGCAGGCCTTCTGCGCAAAGCGCACCACATCAAATGCCTGCAGCTGGGCAATACGCGCCTGAATAATCTGCGCATCATAAGCCCAGAATGGCCCGGCGTAGCGGCGTGCCAGCGGCAGCAGGTTAGCGGCGCTGAGTGCGGTTTCGGTACTCTGTAAGGAACGTGGCATGACAATTCTCCTGTGGCAATAGCTGCATTAAGCCAGAATCGTGTCATAGCGAAAAATATCTGTTTTAATAGCATCTATGCAGAATGGATATAGGAAGGGTGCGTGGCAAACATTAACTGGCGGCATATCGAGATTTTTCATGCGGTGATGACCAGCGGCAATCTGACCCAGGCTGCGACACTGCTGCACACCTCACAGCCGACGGTGAGCCGGGAGCTGGCACGCCTGGAGCAGCAGCTGGGATTAGAGTTGTTCGGACGGGTTCGTGGTCGCCTGCAACCGACGGTGCAGGGATTACGTCTGTTTGAAGAGGTGCAGCGATCCTGGTATGGACTGGATCGCATCATGGAAGCGGCTGAAGGGCTGCGCCAGTTCCGTCAGGGTGAGCTGTCGATCGCCTGCCTGCCCGTTTTTTCGCAGTCGCTGCTGCCACCACTGTGTCAGCCCTTTTTTACAGCGCTACCCGGATGTGAGCCTGAATGTGATTCCGCAGGAGTCGCCGCTGCTGGAGGAGTGGCTGTCAGCACAGCGCTACGATATCGGCTTAACCGAAACCCAGCACGCTCCGGCCGGCACTGACCGTCTCGCCCTGCTGACCTGCGATGAAGTGTGTGTATTGCCTCAGCATCACCCTCTGAGTCAGCGTTCAGAGCTGACGCCGCACGATTTTGCGGGCGAACAGTATGTGAGCCTGTCGCGCAGTGACAGCTATCGTCAGTTGCTGGATGCGCTGTTTCATGAGCAGGGAGTCGAGCGGCGGCTGGTGATGGAGACGCACAGTGCCGCTTCGGTGTGCGCCATGGTCAGAGCGGGCGTGGGCATTTCAATTGTGAATCCGCTGACGGCGCTGGATTACGCCGACAGCGGTGTGGTGATGCGTAAGTTCAGCGTGGCGGTTCCGTTTACCGTCAGCCTGGTGAGGCCGCAGCACCGCCCTGCATCGGCGCTGGTCGATGCCTTTGTCAGCCATCTGCAACGGCAGGTGGCTGACTTTCCGGCACGCATCGCCGCCCGCCTGGCTTAAGCACGAACCCTGGCGGCTGCGCGGCCCGATTTGCGGAAGGTGATCAGACAGATCAGCAGGCCGATTGCCGCCAGCGCAGCGGCAGCAACCGGCACCGCCGTCAGGCCATATCCACGGCCAATCACCGCACCGCCGACCCAGGCACCCAGCGCATTGCCCACGTTAAACGCCGAAATGTTCAGGGTTGAGACCAGGTTAGGCGCCTCTTTGCCATGACGTACCACGTTGATCTGCAGGCCCGGCACCGTCGCAAAGGTCGCCATCGCCCACAGGAACAGGGTGATCTCTGCCAGCCACAGCGCATGGCTGGTCCAGCTGAACAGCAGCGAGAAGATGGCGATCAGGGAGAAGCTGAGGATCAGGCTAAAGGAGACTTTCCAGTCGGCCAGTTTGCCGCCAAGAATATTACCGACCGTCAGGCCTGCGCCAATCAGGAACAGCGTCCAGCTGACGCCGCGATCGCTGATCCCCGTCACCTCTAGCAGCAGCGGCGCAATGTAGCTGAACAGCGCAAACATCGCCGCGGCAAAGAACACCGTCATCAGCAGCGACAGCCACAGTTTCCCGTTGGCCAGTGCACCAATTTCACTCGCCAGGTGAACCGGCTTTTCCTGTTTATTGTTGGGCAGACTCACGATCAGGGCGATAAACGCCAGCACGCCAATCACAGCCACGCCCCAGAAGGTGGCTCGCCAGCCAAACATCTGTCCGAAACTGGTCCCCAGCGGAACGCCCAGCACGTTGGCTAAGGTCAGTCCGGTGAACATCAGTGCGACAGCGGAAGCCTGGCGACCGGCTGGCACCAGACTGGCGGCGACCACCGCGCCAATACCGAAGAAGGCACCGTGACAAAGCGCGGTGACGATGCGTGCCAGCATCAGCAGGTTATAGTTGTAAGCCAGCGCACACAGCAGGTTGCCGACAATAAATATCACCATCAGCAGAATCAGCGTTTTTTTACGCGGCAGCCTGGCGGTAAGCAGCGCCATAATCGGCGCACCTATCGCCACGCCCAGCGCGTAACCGCTGATCAGCCAGCCCGCCGACGGAATTGACACCTGAAGGTCACGCGCCACCTCCGGCAGCAATCCCATAATGACAAACTCGGTGGTCCCGATGGCGAACGCACTCAACGCCAGCGCCATTAATGCTACAGGCATAACACTCTCCCAATATCATTTGCAGGTGAACTGCACAGACGCGCAGCCCCTCGACGCTTATTAAAATTTGATCTGCGTCACGGTGAGCATTACAGCACAGTGCTGATGCGCGACATAGCCTGCGCGCAGCAAAGGATTATTGCCGGGGCCGCAATAATCCTGCCACTTTGCCGGAACAAATGGCTTTGTCAGCCTGCTGGCTAAGCCCGTTAAAGCGCACATGACCCAGGGTCAGGTTGTCATTTCCCGCGAACCCGTTACGCTTTTTAGTGCGTATTTAATTAATAAATCCTTAACGTTGCCGATATATCCCTAATCAATTGCCAGGTGATGTAATCAACTTCTGACGCAGGGAGAGAGAATGCAACGACTCATAGCCTTAATGGTGTTTGGCTTAACCGGCTGCTCGGTAGGTCATTATGAGTACAGTAAAGAAGCTGAAAAACGGGTGGATATGACCGTGACCGGCATTCCCACCGTGCTGGGTTTAGGCACGCTCGGTACCACCATCCCACTGACGCCGGAGTACAGCCTGACCGCCGCACATGTGGCAAAGTTTTCGCTTTACCGGGTCAAAGCCTGGCATCCGCAATGCGATCTGGCCGTGGTCTACCACAAAAACAGCGAAATGAACCTGCCACCCAACTTTCGTAACAGCCACATCGGCGATCAGGTCAATCTCTACGGCTACAGTTTTATTTCGGCCATGCCGGTCAGTTCCAGCGGGCAGAACCTGATCAATACCACGCTGGCGAACAGCTGGAACAAATCAGACTGCGTCGTGGTGGCGGCGAATGCGGGGGGTGGTTAAAGGGATGTCGGGCGGCGCAGTCTATAACGCCTCTGATGATACGCTGGCGGGCGTGATTATTGGCTACAGCAATAACATCAACGACAATGTCAGCGGTAAGACACTCTATAAGAACGTTGCGCTCTATGTGCCTTACTCGCGATTTCAGACATGGCTGGATCAGGCGATTAAATCCTAAGATTTTGTGTCGGGCAAACCTGGATGGTTGCCCATAAGATGTTCGGGCGGATTAAGCCATCTGTCTTTACGGGTTGCTTCGTATTCCGGGTTAAGAGGATAAGTAATACGATTTTCAGGCTTGCTGGTCTCCCCCCACCACTAAAAAGCGTGCCTCGTGCTCGCTGTTATTGATAAAGGTGTGGCAAATGCCAGTGCCCGCCGGAAAAGCCACTGCATCGCCCGGCGACAACGTGTACAGCTCGCCGTTGATCCAGGCGTCAGGATGACCTTCAAGCACAAAAATGAACTCTTCTTCTGCGCTCTCCGCGTGGGGATAAGACATGCGGCGTCCGGGCAAGAGCCTTTCATGGTGAATGCCAAGGCGGGTTAATCCCAGCAACTTAGCCAGTGGCGCACCAATCGACATGCGCTCATCGCTGTCAGCATAATGTTCGTTATCTTCGCCTTCAAGCGCTTGCCAGTGGCGAATACAGTCGGGACGTTGTGTCATGATGGTTGCTCCAGGTTGAGACATTCAGCCTGGCAGAGGGAACGGCATGACTCAAGCATGGCAGGCGAACAGCAGACATAAAAAAAGGCCGGGATGCCCCGGCCTTTTCTGAGAACAGTCAAACTTACTTGCTGCCTGGGCGCAGTGCCGGGAACAGAATCACATCGCGGATAGTGTGGCTGTTGGTAAACAGCATCACCATACGGTCAATACCGATACCCAGACCGGCGGTTGGCGGCAGACCGTGCTCCAGTGCGGTGACATAGTCTTCGTCGTAGAACATCGCTTCGTCGTCGCCAGCATCTTTGGCATTCACCTGCTGCAGGAAACGCTCAGCCTGATCTTCCGCATCGTTCAGCTCGGAGAAGCCGTTACCGATTTCACGACCGCCAATGAAGAACTCAAAGCGATCGGTGATTTCCGGGTTCTCGTCGTTACGACGGGCCAGCGGAGAGACTTCAGCCGGATATTCAGTGATGAAGGTCGGCTGAATCAGATGCGCTTCAGCGGTCTCTTCGAAGATTTCGGTTACGACGCGGCCCAGCCCCCAGCTTTTCTCAACCTTGATGTGCAGTGATTGAGCAATCGCCACCGCTTTATCAAAGTCTTCCAGATCGGCCAGATCCGTTTCCGGACGGTATTTCTTGATCGCTTCACGCATGGTCAGTTTTTCAAACGGCTTACCGAAATCAAACTCCTGCTCGCCGTAAGGCACCACGGTGCTGCCCAGCACATCCTGCGCCAGCGTACGGAACAGGCTTTCGGTCAGCTCGATCAGATCTTTGTAATCCGCATAAGCCATATAGAGTTCCATCATGGTGAACTCTGGGTTATGACGTGGCGAAATACCTTCGTTGCGGAAGTTACGGTTGATCTCGAACACGCGATCGAATCCGCCCACCACCAGACGCTTCAGATAAAGCTCTGGAGCGATACGCAGATACATGTCGATATCCAGCGCATTGTGATGGGTGATGAACGGACGCGCAGACGCGCCGCCAGGGATCACCTGCATCATCGGGGTTTCCACTTCCATAAAGTCGCGGCCCACCATGAACTGGCGAATGCCGGCCATGATCTGCGAACGAATTCTGAAGGTGTTACGCGACTCCTCGTTGGCGATGAGATCAAGGTAACGCTGACGGTAGCGCGTTTCCTGATCGGCCAGGCCGTGGAACTTGTCCGGCAGCGGACGCAGTGCTTTGGTCAGCAGGCGCAGTTCAGAACAGTGAATCGACAGTTCGCCGGTTTTGGTTTTGAACAGTTTGCCGCGCGCGCCCAGAATATCGCCGAGATCCCACTTTTTGAACTGCTCGTTGTAGATGCCTTCAGCCAGATCGTCACGCGAGACGTAAAGCTGAATCCGGCCACCCACATCCTGCAGGGTCACGAAAGAGGCTTTACCCATAATACGACGGGTCATCATACGTCCGGCGACGCTGACTTCGATGCCGAGATCTTCAAGCTCTTCGTTGCTCTTCTCGCCATAGCTCTCATGCAGCTGGTTTGAGAGACTGTCACGACGAAAATCGTTAGGAAACGCCACGCCATTTGCACGCAGCACGCTCAGCTTTTCGCGACGCGCTTTCAGTTCGTTATTTAACTCAACGGCGGCATCAGCGCTCTGCGGTTGTTGTTCAGACATGTCGGTTCCTTATAACCCTGCTTTTAAACTAGCTTCAATGAATCGATCCAGGTCGCCGTCCAGCACCGCCTGGGTGTTACGCGTCTCTACGCCGGTGCGCAGATCTTTGATGCGTGCATCATCGAGAACGTAAGAACGGATCTGACTTCCCCAGCCGATGTCGGACTTATTGTCCTCCAGCGCCTGTTTCTCAGCGTTTTTCTTCTGCATCTCAAGCTCGTACAGCTTCGCTTTCATCTGCTTCATCGCCTGATCTTTGTTCTTGTGCTGAGAACGGTCATTCTGACACTGGGTGACGGTACCGGTTGGAATATGGGTAATACGTACCGCAGATTCCGTCCGGTTAACGTGCTGGCCGCCCGCCCCTGACGCACGATAGACGTCAATGCGCAGATCGGCTGGGTTGATGTCGATATCAATATCGTCATCCACTTCCGGATAGATAAAGGCTGAGCTGAAGGAGGTGTGACGACGGCCGCCGGAGTCAAACGGGCTCTTACGCACCAGGCGATGCACGCCCGTTTCTGTACGCAACCAGCCAAAGGCGTAGTCGCCTGACACGCGAATGGTCACAGATTTAATGCCTGCAACTTCACCTTCAGACTCTTCGATAATTTCGGTTTTGAAGCCTTTGGCTTCGGCCCAACGCAGATACATACGCATCAGCATGCTGGCCCAGTCCTGCGCTTCGGTGCCGCCGGAACCCGCCTGCAGATCGATGTAGCAGTCGGCGCTGTCATACTCGCCAGAGAACATGCGGCGGAATTCCAGCTCGCCCAGCTTGCCCTCAAGGACATCCAGCTCGGCAACCGCTTCGTCGAAAGTCTCTTCGTCTTCCGCTTCTACCGCCAGTTCAAGCAGACCCTGCACATCTTCCAGGCCCTGCGACATCTGATCCAGCGTCTGCACGATCGCTTCCAGCGAGGAGCGCTCTTTGCCCAGCGCCTGAGCACGCTCAGGTTCGTTCCAGACATCGGGCTGTTCCAGCTCGGCGTTTACTTCTTCGAGGCGTTCTTTCTTGGCATCGTAGTCAAAGATACCCCCGAAGAACGTCGCTGCGCTCACTGAGGTCCTGAATACGGTTTTTGACCGGGTTGATTTCAAACATGGCTTTAGCGTCTTTCTTATGTTCGATGGGACAGGAAATTTAACGCACAAGTTTACCCGAAACTGGCGGCAGATTGTAGCGCTGAGACAGCGGGCTGATGCCGGGGCGGCGTGACGCGTTGCATTTGCTTATCGGGCTGCGACGACAACCGCTCGCACAGCAGGTTAACGCAGGGGGAAAAAACCGGCTGACGCGCCTCTGCCGTGACCGGAGACGCGCGCGCCTTATGAAAATCAAAGCGGCCAGATATGGTCAATGATCAGCTGTACCGAGCGGTTACCGCGATACTCATTGATATCCAGCTTATAAGCCAGCTCGACCTGGCGAATGCTGCTGTCGGGCCACAGCGTGGTATCGACATTAAAGGCGATCCCGTCGATCAGCGGACCGCCGTCCAGCGGTTCGACCATCACTTTCAGATGTCGCTCGCCCACCAGCCGCTGTTGCAGCAGCTTAAATTTTCCGTCAAAGGCGGGTTCCGGGAACGCCTGGCCCCAGGGCCCCGCTTCGCGCAGCATCTCAGCGGTCTGCAGCGAAAACTCCTGCGGCTGCAACGCGCCATCTGACCAGATGATGCCCTGCAGAGATTCGCCATCCAGCCACTCACCGACCAGATCGGCAAAGCGCTGACGAAACTCCTCGTAGCGTGCGGTTTCCAGTGATAAGCCTGCCGCCATGGCATGACCGCCAAACTTCAGCATCAGGCCGGGATTCAGCGTATCCAGACGCTCCAGCGCGTCGCGCAGATGCAGACCGGCAATTGAGCGGCCTGAGCCTTTCAGCGTGCCGTCGCCCGCCGGAGCAAAGGCAATCACCGGACGATGGAAACGCTCTTTCAGACGGGAGGCGAGGATCCCCACCACCCCCCTGATGCCATTCGGGATGATAAAAGGCCAGCCCCAGCGGTAGATCGCTCTGCTCACGCTCCAGCGCCTGACACAGCGCCAGCGCTTCGCTCTGCATGCCCTGCTCTATCTCTTTGCGCGTCTGGTTCAGCGCGTCCAGCTCACTGGCTAACATTCGTGCCTGACTGAGATCCTCAGTCATTAACAGCGCCACGCCCACCGACATATCGTCGAGCCGGCCTGCGGCATTGAGCCGTGGCCCCAGCGCAAAGCCGAGATCGCTGGCCGCCATCTGACGCGCATCGCGATTAGCAATCTCCAGCAGCGCCCGGATGCCTGGCCGGCATTTTCCGGCCCGGATGCGGCTGAGTCCCTGCCACACCAGAATGCGGTTGTTGACGTCGAGCGGCACCACGTCGGCAACCGTGCCGAGCGCCACCAGATCCAGCATCTCCGCCAGATTGGGTTCGGTGCGGGTGGCACCAAACCAGCCCTGGGTGCGCAGATGGGCGCGCAGCGCAAGCATCAGATAGAACGCAACGCCCACGCCCGCCAGTGCACGTGAGGGAAAGTTGCAGTCCGGCAGATTGGGATTAACGATCGCCTCAGCGGCCGGTAAGGTATCGCCCGGCAGGTGGTGGTCGGTAATCAGCACCGGAATCCCGTGCTGATGGGCACATTCAACGCCCGCGTGGGAGGAGATACCGTTGTCGACGGTCAGGATCATCGCCGCGCCGCGCGCGCGCGCCTGCTCAACCACTTCAGGGCTGAGGCCATAACCATCTTCAAAGCGGTTAGGCACCAGATACTGCACGTTGCCGCCGCCCATGCTGCGCAGCGCCATGACCGTCAGCGCGGTACTGGTCGCGCCATCGGCATCAAAGTCGCCCACCACCATAATGCGACGCCCATCCAGCAGCGCCTGATGCAGCAGTTCCACTGCGCTCTCAATCCCGCTTAAGGACTGGTACGGCAGCAGGTTTTTCGCCCCGCGCTCCAGCTCTGCCGCGTCGCGCACGCCGCGTTGCAGATAGAGTCGTTTCAGCAGCGGCGGCAGCGTCGCCGGAAGCGCATCATCAACCGTCACCTCACGGCGACGGAGTTCCACATCCTGTTTTACCACCGATTAACCACCACGCTTCTGATTGTCCAGCACCTGCTTCAGCTCCTGCGGCGACTGATAACCTGGGATCATCATGCCGCTGTCAGTCAGCATCGCGGGCGTGCCCTGAATGCCGAACAGCACGCCAAGCTTATAGTGCTGGGCAATATCGATTTTGCAACTGTCTGGTGCGGCCATCTTCGGCGCATTGCCTTTCATCGCCTCATCAAACGCTTTATTGCGGTCGGCGCTGCACCAGATCGCTTTCATCGCTGGTTCAATCTGACCATTCAGCCCTTCACGCGGAAACGCCAGGTAGCGCACGGTGATGCCCAGCGCATTGTAGTCCGCCATCTGCTCGTGCAGCTTGTGACAGTAGCCACAGGTGATGTCGGTGAAGACCGTGATCACGTGCTGCTCTTTAGGCGCTTTGTAGACGATCATCTCCGGCACCAGCGCCTCGACTTTTTTGTCCAGCAGCTGGTTGGTGACGTTGACCGGCTGTTTGCCGCTGACGTCATAGAGCGGCCCCTGGATCATATGTTTGCCGTCGTCGGTCACGTAGAGCACGCCGCTTTCTGACAGCACGGTTTTAAAACCCGGCAGCGGTGACGGGCTGATCTCCGTCTGGTTCAGACCGAGCTTTTTAAGTGATTGCTGAATGGCGCTGTCATCGGCCTGTGCGAGACCGGAAAAGGCGCTGGCTAAAAGAGCCAGCATGGCAAAATGCTTGTTCATTTTTGTCCTTATCGCCGCGGTTCAGGCCCGCGGATGGTGTTGTTGATGCAACTGACGCAGGCGCTCAGTGGCGACGTGCGTATAAATTTGGGTGGTGGAGAGATCGCTGTGTCCCAGCAGCATCTGTACGACACGCAGATCGGCACCGTGGTTCAGCAGATGGGTCGCAAAGGCATGGCGCATCACATGCGGTGATAACTTTTCGCTGTCGATCCCCGCCAGCGTGGCGTAATGCTTGATGCGATGCCAGAAGGTCTGGCGCGTCATCTGCTGCGCCCGATTACTGGGAAACATCACGTCCAGCGTCTGACCGTTGAGCAGCCACGGACGACCATGTTCCATATATTGCTCCAGCCAGTAAACCGCTTCTTCACCTAAAGGCACCAGCCGCTCTTTATCCCCTTTACCGATAACCCGGACAACGCCCTGGCGCAGGCTGATGTCGCTGAGCGTCAGGCCAATCAGTTCGGAGACGCGCAGGCCCGTGGCGTAGAGCAGCTCCAGCATCGCTTTGTCGCGCAGCTCCAGCGGGATATCGATATTCGGCGCCTGCAACAGTCGCTCGACCTGCGCCTCACTGAGATCTTTCGGTAAACGCTGCGGCAGTTTTGGTGCTGACAACAGCGCGCTGGGATCGTCCGGGCGCAGCTTTTCGCGGTAAAGATACTGGAACAGGCGACGCATGGCGCTGAGCAGCCGCGCTGAGCTGGTCGCCTTGTAGCCTCCCTCCAGCCGTTCAGCCAGAAACTGCTGCAGATCCAGCGGCGCCACGCTAAGCAGCGTCAGCTGGTGATGCGCCAGCCATCCGGTCAGCGTCTGGAGGTCCTGGCGATAAGAGGAGAGAGTGTTCTGCGCCAGATTGCGTTCAATCCAGAGCGCATCAAGAAACTGTTCTGTCAGATCGCTGTCCTGCACGTTATCTCCGCCGTCTGGTGTAAAATCATGCTCATTATGCCTGATTCAGCAGCGCTTCTGGTACAATTGCGCCAAAGTCAGTATTTACAGAGTGTTATCTGCATGAAAATCGGTCTTTTTTTACGGTTCCAGTACCTGTTACACCGAAATCGTAGCGGAGAAAATTCGCGATTTTATTGGCGAAGAGTTAGTGACGCTGCATAACGTGAAAGATGACGACCCGCGCCTGATGGAGCAGTACGACTTGCTGATCATGGGCATCCCGACCTGGGATTTCGGTGAGTTGCAGGAGGACTGGGAGGCGATCTGGCCGCAGTTGCCCGCGCTGAATCTGCAAAACAAGATTGTCGCACTGTATGGCATGGGCGATCAGATTGGCTATGGCGAGTGGTTTTTAGATGCGCTCGGCATGCTGCACGATTTGCTGCAGCCGATGGGGGTACGTTTTGTTGGCTACTGGCCGCTTGAAGGCTATGAGTTCACCAGCCCGAAACCGCTGAGTGCCGATGGCTCGCAGTTTGTGGGTCTGGCGCTTGATGATGTGAATCAGTTCGAGGTCACCGATGAGCGCGTTGAGCAGTGGTGCGAGCAGGTGTTAATCGAAACCGCCGGACTGCTCTGACGGCCCTTCTGCCGGTGTCGAACCCTAGCCTGAACAGGTGAGCGGCTTTAATCGCTCTTGCCTGTCATTATTGAACCGCAATGCAGGCAGATGAACGGCTTCAGACGCTCTTGCCTGCACTGCTGCCATTAATGCCGCGCCGGGCTGAAGCAGCAGGCGCGTAACGCCCGCCATTCGCCAGGCTGCATATTGTCCTGCATCAGCCACCAGCGCAGCGTGGCACCCTGTTCGCTCTTCGCCACCAGCAGCACGCCAACGGGTAACCAGCGTAATGGCTGAGTTGGCCGCCAGCGTTTTCCCTGCCAGATCCAGCAATGGACGCTTTCCCGCTGTAACGTACCGTGCCGTTGAATCAATCGCCAAACGCTGCGCCAGCCCTCAGCCAGCAACAGCAGAATAATCGGCGCTTTAACCAGCCAGCCGCCTGCAGACAGCGTCATCAGCACCACGCCAGTCACGGCTGCTATCAGCCAGGCGCAGACTAACCCGCACGCCAGACGAGAGGGCCGCAGCTTACATTGCCACCGGGCCGCGAGCATGGTTACGCTGCTGGATCAGGTTCACCATCCGCTTAAGCTCCGGATCCTTTGGCTCACCGTGATTCATCAGCCAGTTAAACAGATCGGGATCGTCACTCTTTAGCAAATCCACAAAGACCTGCTTATCGGTGTCGCTCAGCGTCTCATACTCAAATTTGAAGAACGGCATAATAGCCACATCCAGTTCCAGCATGCCGCGACGGCAGGCCCACTGAATGCGTGATTTATCATTAATATCCATGCATCAATTTCCACAATTCACAACGTGGCGCCTAGTGTAACCTGGTTTAATGCGGCTCGCAGGCGCAGCGTCGCATGCTGTGCAACCTGCCACATTTCAGGCTGGATCTTTTCAGGGTTATCACGCCTTTTGTGCGCCGTTTTCCGTAAACAGGTTGCATTGCCAGTCGGCTCTTTTAACATTAAAGATATTATTCCGGATGAACCTTCTTATACAGGATATCTCCATGCCCACATTTATTTTACCGCCGCGCCAGCCTGCCGCGTCGTCTCATCTGCCGTTAACCCTGATGTCACTGGATAGCTGGGCGCTGGTTTCTATTACCGGCGCCGACAGCACCTCTTACCTGCAGGGGCAGTTAACGCTGGATGTCGCCGCGCTGGATGCCGACCACCATTCGCTCGCCGCACACTGCGATGCTAAAGGCAAAATGTGGAGCAATATGCGCCTGTTCCATCGCGGTGAAGGCTATGCTTATCTGATCCGTCGTGAAGCTGCGCGACACCCAACTGCCCGAGTTAAAGAAATACGCCGTGTTTTCGAAAGTGTCGATGGTGGCTGATGATGAGTCAGTATTGCTGGGCGTGGCCGGTTTTCAGGCGCGCGCCGCGCTGGCAAATCTGTTTGATAGCCTGCCCGACAGCGAAAAACCGGTGGTGCAGCAGGGAGAAACCACGCTGCTGTGGTTTGCCCATCCGGCCGAACGTTTTCTGATTGTCACTTCGCTGGCCCAGGCAGAAGCGCTGAAGCAGAAGCTCAATGACGATGCACAGTTTAATGACAGTCAGCAGTGGCTGGCGCTGGATATTGAAGCGGGCATTCCGGTGATTGATCCCGCCACCAGCGTGCAGTTTATTCCGCAGGCCACCAACCTGCAGGCGCTGGATGCTATCAGTTTTAAAAAAGGGTGTTATGCCGGTCAGGAGATGGTGGCACGGGCGAAATATCGCGGCGCCAATAAACGCGCGCTCTACTGGCTGGCGGGTCAGGCAAGTCATCTGCCCGAAGCCAATGCCCCGCTGGAGTTGCAGATGGGTGAACGCTGGCGTCGAACCGGCAGCGTGCTGGCTGCGGTGCAGTTAGATGACGGGATTAGCTGGATTCAGGTCGTGATGAATAACGATCTGGAGCCGGACAGCGTGCTGCGGGTGGAAGGCGATGAAGGCGGACATCTGACCATTCAGCCACTGCCCTACTCGCTGGATGAAAGCTGATTGAGCGTATGGCCCTTCCGCTAAGTGAAGGGCCAGTGCCACAATTCAGAGGCTCACTTCAGCGCACATAAAAGTAGATAGCGCAGAAGTGACAGAGACTGCCGCCCAGCACGAACAGATGCCAGATGGCGTGGTTAAACGGAATGCGGCGCGCCACATAGAAAATCACCCCCCAGCGAATAGATAATCCCGCCTGCGGCAAGCAGCCAGATGCAGCCCGGCGGCAGGATCATCGCCAGCTGATAAACCACAATCAGCGACAGCCACCCCATACAGAGATAAGTCACCAGCGACAGCGCTTTAAAGCGATGTGCAATCGTGAGCTTGAACAGAATACCGGCCAGCGCCAGCCCCCAGATCACCGCCATCAGTCCATACGCCAGCGGCGTCCTCAGCGCGACCAGCAGAAACGGCGTATAGGTGCCGGCAATCAGCAGATAGATGGCGCAATGATCAAACTTTTTCAGCCAGGGTCTGGCCGGGCCAGCCGGAATAGCGTGATAGAGCGTCGAGGCCAGAAACAGCAGGATCATGCTGCCACCATAGAGGCTGTAACTGATAAAAGTGAGGGTGTCGGCCTGCCTCTCCGTTGCCTGATTGAGCATCAGCACCAGTCCGACGATACCGAACAGGCAGCCAAGACCGTGACTGATACTGTTGGCAATTTCCTCGGCGAACGAATAGCCCGCAGCGTGTTGATGTTTGTGAGAGAGTGTGGGGGGTCATAACAGGTTCCTGATCAGCTCCATAGCAGTGATATCGTTATCCAGCGTAGCCAACACTTTTTTCAGTGTACACTTGTACGCTAAAATTATCCTGGTGAAATTCACTATCCCTTAAACCGGGTGATGAATCTGGTAAACTGGCCGCCAGTCAACTGTTCAATGAGTCATTCATGTTTTCGCATAGCGATCTCGCCCGCCTTAACGATCTGGAAATGCAGGTCTATCAGTTCATCATTAAGCACCGCGAAGGCGTCAGCTACATGACGATCCGCGAGCTGGCTGAGCAGGCTGGTGTCTCCACCACCACCGTGCTGCGTTTCTGTCGCAAGATGGGCTGTGAAGGCTGGTCGGAATTCCGCATCCGCCTGCGCTTAAACGAACAGCAGAGTGCGCCAATGCTCAACACGGCGGGCGTCAGTGAAATGCTGAGCTTTTTTAAGAGCATCAATAATCCGGAGTTTGAACAGCTCATCGCTGAGGCCGCGCAGAAGATTAATCAGGCTGAGCGGGTCTTCTTTATTGGCGTCGGCACCTCCGGCAGCCTGGCAAAATATGGCGCACGCTTTTTCTCTAACCTCGGTAAATTCAGCCACGCGATTGACGATCCCTATTATCCGGTCAGTCCCGATCTCTATGAAAACGCCATTGCCATTATTTTATCGGTTTCCGGCGAAACGGAAGAGATCCTGCGCATTGCCAGCCAGTTCAGCCTGAATAAGTGCAAAATCATTGCGATAACCAACACGGAGAGCTGCTCACTGGCGAAGATCGGTGATTTCAACCTCTGCTACCATGTGCCCATCATCCGTATGGCGGACAATTCCGACATTACGACTCAGGTGCCAGTGACCTATATTATTGAAGCAATCGGCCGCCAGCTGGGGAAATAAAACAGCCTGTTTTTTGGATGTATCAAACGCAATTATTGCCGCGCTGTTATATCGTGACTTTCATTATTGCCTTGCTACACTCAGCTCAATTTCAATATCCGTAATGGGGTGAAGCATGAGTGCAGAATTGCAGTTACCAAAAGGCTTTCTTTGGGGCGGAGCGGTGGCAGCGCATCAGGTTGAAGGCGGCTGGGATCAGGGCGGCAAAGGCGTCAGCATTGCTGACGTGATGACCGGCGGTTCACACGGCGTTGACCGGGTGATCACCGACGGCGTGCAGCCGGGTCATTTCTACCCGAACCACAAGGGTGTGGAGTTTTACTCCCACTACAAACAGGATGTCGCGCTGTTTGCCGAGATGGGCTTCAAATGTTTCCGCACCTCGATTGCCTGGACCCGTATCTTCCCTAACGGTGACGAGCAACAGCCCAACGAAGCGGGCCTGCAATTCTATGACGACCTGTTTGATGAACTGCTGAAGTATGGCATTGAACCGGTCATCACCCTTTCGCACTTCGAAATGCCTTATCACCTGGTCAAAGAGTATGGTGGCTGGCACAACCGCAAAGTGGTCGACTTCTTTGTGCGCTTCAGCGAAGTGGTGCTGAACCGCTATAAAAGCAAAGTGAAATACTGGATGACTTTCAATGAGATCAACAACCAGCGTAACTGGCAGTATCCGCTGTTTGGTTACTGCTGTTCAGGTGTGATCTTTACCGAACATGAGAAACCTGAACAGGCGATGTATCAGGTGATGCACCACCAGTTTGTTGCCAGTGCAAAAGTGGTGAAACTCGGCCACGACATCAATCCTGACTTTCAGATTGGCTGCATGATCGCCATGGTGCCGGTCTATCCCTTCTCCTGCCACCCGGACGATGTGGTGCTGGCGCAGGAATCGATGCATCAGCGCTATGTGTTCAGTGACGTGCAGATGCGCGGCTACTATCCGGCCTACACCCTGAAAGAGTGGGCGCGCAAGGGTTACGACATTCAGATGGAAGCGGATGATGCCGAGACGCTGCGCCAGGGCTGTGCAGACTATGTGGGTTTCAGCTACTACATGAGCAACGCAGTGAAGACCGATGCCAGCGGCGTTGACGATCCGATCACCGGCTTTGAAGGTGTGGTGAAAAACCCGCATGTGAAAGCGTCAGACTGGGGCTGGCAGATCGATCCGGTTGGCCTGCGCTATGCGATGAACGAGCTGTATGAGCGTTACCAGAAGCCGCTGTTTATTGTTGAAAACGGCTTTGGTGCTATCGATAAGCCAAATGCCAATGGCGTAATTGAAGATGATTACCGCATCGACTATCTGCGTGCGCATATTGAAGAGATGAAGAAAGCCGTGGCGTACGATGGTGTTGAATTAATGGGCTATACGCCGTGGGGCTGCCTCGATTGCGTCTCGTTTACCACCGGCCAGTACGACAAACGTTACGGTTTTATTCATGTGAATAAAAACGATGATGGCAGCGGCGATTTTTCTCGTGGGAAGAAAAAGAGTTTCAGCTGGTATCAGCAGGTTATCGCCAGTAACGGCGAAAACCTGTAAGTCATCACGCCGCATCAGCGGCGAAGTGAGTTAACGCCCACCGGCAGCGTCAATGATGCTGCCGGTGACGTAAGAGGCCGCGTCGCTGGCCAGCCAGACGATCGCTTCCGCCACCTCTTCTGCTTCACCGCCGCGTCCCATCGGGATCACGCTGGCAAGCCTGTCCACTCTGCCTGGCTCTCCGCCATCGGCATGCATCTCTGTATAGATGAATCCCGGACGTACGCCGTTGACCCGAATCCCCTGCTGCGCCACTTCCAGCGACAATCCTCTGGTCAGCGTGTCCATCGCCCCTTTTGAAGCGGCGTAATCGACATATTCGCCAGGCGCACCGGTACGCGACGCTGCTGATGAGACGTTGACAATGGAGCCGCCCTGGCCGCCGTGATGCGTGCCCATCCGCTTAACCGCCTCACGACAGCAGAGAAAAGACCCAATCACGTTGGTGGCAAAGACCTTGTGCAGGCGTGCCGCATCCAGCTGCTCGGTGCGACACTGCTGAAACAAAATCCCGGCGTTGTTCACCAGCAACGCCAGCGGTTCGGACTGCTGGTCGAGCTGCGCAAACATCGCCATCACCTGGGCTTCATCACTGATATCTGCCTGAATAGCAAAGGCTTCACCGCCCTGCTGCCGGATCTGCGCCACCACCTGTTGAGCTTCCGCTTCGCGCTGACGGTAGTTCACCGCAACCCGATAACCCCGGGCGGCCAGTAACAGCGCTGTGGCCCGCCCGATACCGCGGCTGCCCCCCGTAACCAGTGCCAGTTTCATGCTGATTCTCCAGTACAAAGGGCCGACGAATCGGCCCTTTATGGTTAACGTTTGCCTGCGGGAAAATTACTGATAGTCGCTCATCGGCACGCAGGAGCAGAAGAGATTACGGTCGCCAAACACATCATCCAGACGTTTTACCGTCGGCCAGTATTTGTTGTGGCTGCCCGCCGGGAAGACTGCCAGTTCGCGGCTATAAGGATGTGACCACTCACTGACGATTTCCAGCTGAGTATGCGGCGCATTAACCAGTGGATTGTCATCCAGCGGCCATTCACCCGACGTCACCCGATCAATCTCCATGCGGATCGCCAGCATCGCGTCGATAAAGCGATCCAGTTCGATTTTGCTTTCCGATTCGGTCGGCTCCACCATCAGGGTGCCCGCCACCGGGAAGGACATCGTTGGTGCGTGGAATCCATAATCGATCAGGCGCTTAGCAATATCCAGCTCACTGATGCCGGTCTGCTCTTTCAGCGGACGGATGTCGAGAATACATTCGTGCGCCACGCGACCGTCACGGCCGGTGTAGAGCACCGGATAGGCAGACTGCAGCCGGCGGGCAATATAGTTGGCATTCAGAATCGCGACCGAGCTGGCCTGTTTCAGCCCTTCCGCGCCCATCATGCGAATGTACATCCAGCTGATTGGCAGAATGGATGCACTGCCAAACGGCGCTGCGGATACGGCGCCCTGCTGCGTCAGCACACCGTCAATCTGCACCACGCTGTGTCCTGGCACAAACGGGGCCAGGTGCGCTTTGACGCCAATCGGTCCCATACCCGGACCACCGCCGCCGTGCGGAATGCAGAAGGTTTTATGCAGATTCAGGTGCGAGACATCCGCGCCGATATAGCCAGGCGTGGTGATGCCGACCTGCGCATTCATGTTCGCGCCATCCAGATAAACCTGACCGCCATACTGATGCACGATCTGGCACACTTCGCGAATGGTCTCTTCATAAACGCCGTGGGTTGACGGGTAAGTCACCATGATGCAGGAGAGTTTGTCGCCCGCCTGAGCCGCTTTTTCACGCAGGTCGCCAAGGTCGATGTTGCCCTGTTTATCGCAGGCCACCACCACCACGTCCATGCCCGCCATCTGGGCTGAGGCCGGGTTAGTCCCGTGCGCCGAGCTTGGGATCAGGCAGAGATGACGATCGCCCTCGCCACGGCTTTCGTGATAACGACGGATCGCCAGCAGTCCGGCATATTCCCCCCTGCGCGCCGGAGTTTGGCTGCATACAGAGCGCATCATAGCCGGTGAGCTGCACCAGCCACTGCGAAAGCTGGCCGATCATCTGCAGATAGCCGGAAGCCTGTTCAGCCGGGCAGAATGGATGCAGCTCCGCAAATTCCGGCCAGGTGATCGGGATCATTTCTGCCGCGGCATTGAGCTTCATGGTGCAGGAGCCCAGCGGGATCATCGCCTGATTCAGCGCCAGATCCTTTTTCTCCAGGCTGTGCATGTAGCGCATCATCTCGGTTTCGCTGTGATGACGGTTGAACACCGGATGGGTCAGGATCTCGCTGTGGCGTTGCAGGCCAGCAGGAATCGCGTGGCTCTCGCTGGCCACTTCGTTGTCGAGCTTTTCCAGGTCCTGACCGTGTTCATCACCCAGCAGAATGGCAAACAGCGCCAGAATATCTTCGCGGCAGGTGGTTTCATCCAGCGTGATGCCCACGGCGTTATGGATGTCGCTACGCAGGTTAACGCCAAAGCTCAGGGCGCGGTTCAGCACAGCGGCTTTATCCGCCACCTCCACCGTCAGCGTATCGAACCAGTGCTGATGGCGCAGCTTCAGGCCGCCCTGTTGCAGCCCAGCCGCCAGAATGTTGGTGAAGCGATGAATGCGTGAGGCAATGCGTTTCAGGCCCGCCGGGCCGTGGAACACCGCATAGAGACCGGCGATGTTTGCCAGCAGCACCTGCGACGTACAGATGTTGGAGTTGGCCTTTTCACGCCGGATATGTTGTTCACGGGTCTGCATCGCCATACGCAGCGCTGTGTTGCCCGCCGCATCACGTGAAACACCAATGATACGGCCTGGCATAGAGCGTTTATGCTCGTCGCGGCTGGCGAAAAAGGCCGCGTGAGGGCCGCCGTAGCCCATTGGTACGCCGAAGCGCTGAGCTGAACCAAAGACAATGTCTGCACCCTGTTTGCCTGGCGCTTCCAGTAACACCAGCGACATAAAGTCCGCCGCCACGCTGACCACCACTTTGCGGGCTTTCAGTCCGGCAATCAGCGCGCTGTAATCGTGCGCTTCGCCGGTGGTGCCCACCTGTTGCAGCAGCACACCAAACAGGTCGTCATGATCGGGTGCTTTGTCCGCGCTATCAATAATCAGTTCGAAACCGAACGTCTCCGCACGGGTGCGGACCACATCCAGCGTCTGCGGATGGATATCATCGGCAATGAAGAATTTATTGGCATTTTTGAGCTTACTGACGCGTTTTGCCATCGCCATCGCTTCAGCGGCAGCGGTTGCTTCGTCCAGTAGTGAGGCGGACGCGATATCCATGCCGGTAAGATCCAGCGTCAGCTGCTGGAAGTTCAGCAGCGCTTCCAGACGGCCCTGGGAGACCTCAGGCTGATACGGGGTATAGGCGGTGTACCAGCCCGGATTCTCCAGCATATTACGCAGGATGACCGGCGGGGTGATCACCGCGCTGTATCCCATACCGATCCAGGATTTGTAACGCAGATTCTGGCTGGCAATCGCTTTCAGTTCGGCCAGAGCCTGCTGTTCAGTGGCGGCTTCGCCAACCGCTGGCGGGCCTGGCAGCTGAATGTCTGCCGGCACAATCGTGCTGATTAACGCTTCCAGCGAACGGGCACCAATAGCGTCAAGCATCTGCGCCTGCTGCTCAGGTGAAGGACCGATATGGCGCTCAATGAATGCACCGTTGTGTTCAAGCTGGCTGAGAGTCTGAGTCATTAGCAGTAAATCCTGAATCGGGCTGGGGGGAACCGGAGAGCAAACATAAATCTGCGGCCTCTGTGTGAGGCCGCCTGACGACTACTCGTCGATGGAGGCTTTGTAAGCATCCGCATCCAGCAGCGTGTCAATTTCAGACGCGTCACTGGCTTTGATTTTGAATAACCAGCCGCCTTCATAAGGCTCGCTGTTGACCTGCTCCGGTGAGTCAGTCAGTGCTTCGTTGACCGCCACAATCTCACCGCTGATCGGCGCATAGATATCTGAAGCCGCTTTAACGGATTCCGCGACCGCGCACTCTTCACCGGCGGCAAACGTCGCGCCCACTTCCGGCAGATCGACAAACACCATGTCGCCCAGTAGCTCCTGCGCGTGTTCAGTGATACCCACGGTGTAGCTGCCATCTTCTTCTTTGCGCACCCACTCGTGGCTGTCGCGATACTTCAACGTATTCGGCACATTGCTCATTGGCCATTTCTCCTGAATAAAATTTACTGAGCGACCGGTTTACTGGCGCGGACAAAAACGGGACGGGTAACCTGGACCGGCATCTGGCGGTTACGGATCTCAACGATGGCGGTGCTGCCGACTGAGGCCGGTACGCGCGCCAGGGCGATGCTGCAACCCAGCGTCGGAGAGAAAGAGCCACTGGTGATGATCCCCTCCTGCGGCTGCCCCTGGTCATCGGTAAAACGCACCGGCAAGCCGTTACGCAGCACCCCTTTTTCTGTGAGGATCAGCCCCACCAGCTTTTCGGTACCGCGTTCACGCTGCAGTTCCAGCGCTTCCCGGCCGACGAAATCGCGGTCAGCAGGTTCCCAGCAGACCGTCCAGCCCATGTTGGCAGCCAGCGGTGAAACGCCTTCATCCATCTCCTGACCATACAGATTCATACCCGCTTCCAGACGCAGCGTGTCACGTGCGCCCAGTCCGGCAGGTTTTACGCCAGCGGCCAGCAGACGCTGCCAGAAATCGGCCGCCTCCTCTGCAGGCATAGCAATCTCATATCCCGCTTCGCCGGTATAGCCGGTGGTGGCGATAAACAGGTCGCCTGACTGCACGCCGAAAAATGGCTTCATGCCGGCAACAGCCTGACGCTGCTCCTCGCTGAACAGCGTCTGAGCCTTCTGCTGCGCCTGCGGACCCTGCACGGCAATCAGCGCCAGGTCGTCGCGTTCCGTCAGCGTAATGCCATAGCCCTGCGCGTGTTGCGTGATCCAGGCGAGATCGTTTTCACGGGTGGCAGAGTTCACCACCAGCCGGAAGAACTCTTCGTTCATAAAGTAAACAATCAAATCGTCAATGACGCCACCCGAGGCATTCAGCATCCCGGTGTAGAGCGCTTTGCCTGGCTGGGTCAGTTTTGCCACATCATTTGCCAGCAGGTAGCGCAGGAATTCACGGGTACGCGGGCCTGTCAGGTCGACGATGGTCATGTGAGAGACATCAAACATACCGGCGTCGGTGCGCACTACATGATGTTCATCCATCTGGGAGCCATAGTGCAGCGGCATCATCCAGCCATGAAAATCCACCATGCGGGCACCGCAGGCCTGATGCTGTTCAAACAGAGGTGTTTGCTGAGTCATAACCATCCTGTGCAGAAGCGAGTAAGTGCAAAAGTGCGCCGGAATTCAGTGCCGACGCAAACGTTCTCTTATGGCTGACGTTACCACCGAATCTGACGATTAACCATAAGCAAACCGGGGTCGAAAGCAGAGGCACAGCCTAACCAGGAACGGCTGCCAACAGGATATAAAACTGCAATTTTGTGATTAATCGCGCAATAAATGCAGGGAATTTAAATATACGCAGCAAATTTATGCGGGATGGCATTCAGGATGTTAAAAAAAATCCCGCGCCCAGCGGACAGAAGAATGAGAAAAAGTAATGCGAATTCGCCCGCAAAATTAGAATAAATCAAACGAAGACCTCTGCTGGTGCAGCGTTGCCTTTTTTGTGGTGCAGAGCGGTGTCAGGCGTAAAAAAAAGCCAGCAAAAGCTGGCTTAACAGAAGGGCGGATTTAGCGTAGCCAGGCGGGCAGATCATTCAGGCCCATCGCCTGCTTCAGCATCATGGGTTTAACACCCGGCAGGCGGTCAGCCAGTTTCAGACCCACGTCGCGCAGCAATTTTTTCGCCGGATTATTGCCTGCGAACATTTCACGGAAGCCCTGCATTCCCGCCAGCATCATCGCGGCGCTGTGCTTACGGCTGCGCTCATAGCGTCGCAGATAGAGGTGCTGACCAATATCTTTGCCCTGCTGATGCAGGCGGCGAATCTCACCGATCAGCTCGGCGGCATCCATAAACCCAAGGTTAACGCCCTGACCCGCCAGCGGATGAATGGTGTGAGCCGCATCGCCCACCAGCGCCAGACGGTGTGCCGCGAAGTTGCGGGCATAGCGCGCCACCAGCGGAAACGATTTGCGCTCGCTTTCCAGCTGGCACAGGCCGAGCCGCATATCAAACGCCACCGAGAGCTGCTGATTGAACAGCGCTTCCGGCATGGTTTCCAGACGGCTCGCTTCCTGCGGCGAGAGCGACCAGACGATGGAACTGAGATGCGGATCCTGCATCGGCAGGAAAGCCAGAATGCCGTCGCCGTGGAACACCTGGCGCGCTACTGCGTCGTGCGGCTTCTCAGTGCGGACATTAGCCACTAACGCATGGTGATCGTAATCCCAGAAGGTCAGCGGGATATCGGCTTTGTTGCGCAGCCAGGAGTTAGCGCCGTCAGCGGCAATCATTAATCGCGCACTTAACATGCTGCCATCCTGCAGGGTAACAAAGGCTTCGTTGTCACCAAACGCGACCTGCTGTAACTGCGAGGGTGCCATAATCGTCACGTCGCTGCAGGCGCTGGCACGTTGCCAGAGCGCATTGTGGATCACTGGGTTTTCGATGATATGGCCCAGATGCGACAGGCCCTGCTGCTCATCATCAAAGGCGATGGAGCCGAAACTGTCCTTATCCCACACTTCCATACCGTGATAAGCGCTGGCGCGCAGCGAGAGAATGGTCGACCAGACATCCAGCTTCTGCAACAGCCGTTCGCTGGCGGCATTGATTGCCGACACGCGAACTGACGGTGACGCACTCAGCGCCAGCGGTGGCTCCGGTGATTTTTCCAGTACGGCGATGCGCAGTCCGCTGCCCTGCAAGCCGCAGGCCACCGCCAGCCCCACCATACCGCCACCGGCAATCACCACATCAAAAGTTTGCATCTGAGCCTCTTTATTAACGCTTAACCCAGCCAAGCGTGCGCTCAGCCAGTTGATTTCTTAACCACGGCAGATGATCCATCGCCAGCAGGCCCAGGTTCCGTCCTGCCACCAGCGGGCCATAGTGATTTGCAAAGACGCGAACCAGTCCGTCGGTGATACCGATGGTGGCGGCGCGGTCGGGCTGACGACGCTGCTGGTAATGATGCAGCACCGCATAGCTGCCGGGGTCCTGCTGCTGCCGATGGGCGGCTGCCAGCGTTTCAGCCAGCGACATTACATCGCGCAGGCCCAGGTTGAAGCCCTGCCCGGCAATCGGATGCAGCGTCTGCGCCGCATTGCCCACCACCGCCACGCGATGCGTCACTGGCGACATCGCCCGGTGCAGCGCCAGCGGGTAATACTCACGCTGGCCGGTGTGGGTGAATTTCCCCAGCCGCCAGCCAAAGGCACGCTGCAGCTGGCTGAGGAATTCGGCCTCGCTCCACTGCTCAATGCGTTCACGCTGCGAAACCGGATGACACCAGACCAGCGACAGGCGATTGCCGGACATCGGCAACAGCGCCAGCGGGCCATGTTCGGTAAAACGTTCAAATGCCCGGCCCTGATGAGGCAGCGCGGTGGAGACATTGGCAATCACGGCAAGTTGTTCATAGTCGTCTCTTTGCCACTGAATGCCGCACGAAGCCGCCAGCGCAGAGCGCGTGCCATCCGCCGCCACCAGCAGTTTGCCGCTGAGTGGTTCGCCACTGTCCAGCGTCACCTCAACCTGCTGCTCATGGCGGTTAGCCTGGATGACACGAGCCGGACAGCGCAGCGTTACGCCGGGTGCTTTTTTCAGTTCCGCAAACAGACGCTGACCGACGTCAAACAGCTCGACAACCTGTCCCAGCGCCGGAATAGCGTAGTCAGCCGCCGCCAGCGACACAAAACCAGCGTGACCGCGATCGGAGACATGAATGTCGGTAATCGGCGTGGCACAACGGGCGATGTGCTGCCACAGATTGATGTCCGCAAGCTGCTGGCAGGTACCGGCAGAGAGCGCAATAGCGCGGCCATCGAAACCGGGATGCGCCCGACTGCCAGGCTCGCTGCTTTCAATCAGCGTTACCGGCAGTGTGCCCTGGGTCAGATGGGAGATCGCCAGCGCCAGCGTCGCCCCGGTCATGCCGCCACCGGCAATCAGAATCGTCATGCCTGTTTTGCCGCCGCCATCAGTGCTTCAATGTCATCCGCCTCTTTCACGACGCTGTCGGTGAGATTTTCAATGCCATCTTCAGTGATCACAATGTCATCTTCGATTCGGATACCAATGCCGCGATACTGCGCGGGCACGTCGGCATCCGGTGCGATATAAAGACCCGGCTCGACGGTTAACACCATGCCCGGTTCCAGTACGCGGTCGCGGCTCGGGGTGCCGTAGTGGCCGACATCATGCACATCCAGCCCCAGCCAGTGGCCCAGGCCATGCATATAGAACTGACGATGGACTTCTTCGGCGATAAGCGTATCGACGTCGCCCTCCAGGATGCCCAGCTCCACCAGCCCGGTGACCATGATGCGCACCACTTCATCATTCACTTCACGAATGCTGATGCCCGGCCGGAACAGTTCAAGCGAGCGGTTGAGGCAAGCCAGCACGATGTCATAAATCGCGCGCTGCGCCGGGCTGAATTTGCCGTTAACCGGGAAGGTGCGGGTGATATCGCCTGCATAGCCGTGGAACTCACAGCCTGCATCGAGCAGCACCAGATCGCCGTCGCGCATTTCGCTTTCGTTTTCGGTGTAGTGCAGAATGCAGCCGTTAACTCCGGCACCCACAATGGTGTTATAGGAGGGAAAACGCGCGCCGTGACGGTTAAATTCGTGCTGAATTTCCCCTTCGAGCTGATACTCGAACAGGCCTGGCCGACAGACTTGCATGGCGCGGGTATGCGCCAGTGCACTGATTTTCCCGGCGCGACGTAACAGTTCAATCTCATCCGCATCTTTAAACAGGCGCATCTCATGCACCCAGGGACGCCAGTCAGTGAGGGTATCGGGCGCACTGAGATGCTGGCGGAAGCCGCGACGTAGCTTATCCAGCGCGCTGAACACCAGTGTGTCCGCGTGGGCATATTCGCCCTGCGCATGGTAAACCACATCCAGGCCATTCAGCAGCAGGTGCAGCTGGTCACCAATATCATTCCAGGGTAAAGCGCGATCGACGCCCAGTTTGTCGGGTGCGGCCTCCTGACCCAGGCGACGGCCAGACCAGGTTTCCGCCGCAGGATCGCGCACGCGGTTAAACAACACGCTGTGGTTATGATTCTCATCGCTTTTGATCAGCACCAGCAACGCCTGCGGCTCGTTAAAACCGGTGAAATACCAGAAGTCGCTGCTCTGGCGGAACGGATATTCGGTGTCATTACTGCGCATCACTTCTGGCGCAGCAAAGATTAACGCTGCGCTGCCAGGCACCATCTTCGCCAGCAGCGCCTGACGACGCTGCAGGAATCGTTCCAGTGAAATCATCTCTGCACTCCCTGTAAACTGACCGGTTAAACTCGTTGACCTGAAATTAGTGTAGCGTCGGTTTTTGCACTTCTGGCGCGGTTGGCTGCGGGCGGGTGAACGTATCGTGGCACAGCAGCGCGGCGACACGTACATACTCAATCACCTCCTCCAGCGACTGCTCCAGCTCCTCCTGGTCTTCATCTTCTTCGTAACCGAGCTGTGCGATAGTGCGCAGATCATCGATCGCTTCGCCGGTTTCGCCGGTGACTTTATCCAGTTTAGGCTGTGTTACGCCCAGGCCGAGCAGAAAATGGTTAACCCAGCCCGCCAGCGCGTCGGCACGGTCAAATACAGTGATGTCGTCGTCAGCAGGCAGCAGCAGCTGAAACAGGAAGCCTTCATCTTCCAGCGTAGTCGCCGTATGCTCGTGTAGTTCCGCCAGCGGCACGGCAAGAGTGTGTGAAAACGCCATGCCTTCGTTAGCCAGATCGTGTACCAGCATCTTCCAGCTGGTGTCCTGGTTACCACCGCAGAGGATGCCGCTCAGCAGGCCATGCATTTCCGCGGGCGTCATTCCAACGCCCTGCTGTGAGAGCACCGCCGCGAGCGCGTTGTAATCGGGGGGTTGCGTTCTGTAAGGACATAAGTTTTCATCGTCGTTGGCAGAATAAGTTCGTGTTATGCTACCACTAGCTGCCTCAAGGTTTCCAGAAAAGGGGTTGTATCTTATTTCGTGGGTCTATATAGTTGCCCGCCTCCCAAGCCATTGACTGCTAAGGGAGTTGCGAGCGAAGTAATCAGTCAGGAAGGTGGCATGTCTGCACAACCGGTAGATTTACAAATTTTTGGTCGTTCGTTGAGAGTAAATTGTCCGCCAGAGCAGCAAGATGCGCTCAATAGCGCGGCTGAAGATCTCAATCAACGGTTGCAAGATCTAAAAGTTCGCACTAGAGTCACCAATACAGAACAACTGGTGTTCATCGCCGCGTTAAACGTCTGCCACGAGCTGGCGCAAGAGAAAGTGAAAACGCGCGATTATGCTGCTAATATGGAACAGCGTATCCGTATGTTGCAGCAGACGATTGAACAGGCATTAGTTGAGCAGGGTCGCATCTCTGAGCGTGAGGGTGCGAAGTTCGAATAAAACTTCATGGTTGCTATACTTAAGTAACGGTGAGGTAAATTTTCTCTGAGATGTTTGCATGTGGGCCAGTCCCCTGAGCCGATATTTCGAAAAAACAGAATGTGACGCTCGTAACCTGTGTGCATGCTCGGTTCGTCCGAGAAGCCTGATGGTTATGACGGCATGTTCACCTTGAACCAAGGGTTCAAGGGTTACAGCCTACGGCGGCATCTCGGAGATCTCTCTTCCTGTAGTCCTGCTTTTTTCCCCTGACTGACATGTTATAGTCGCTCAACAGCGACTTATCCGGCGGGGAAATCATGTCTGAACCTTCCATGTGTGAACCTTCAATGACCCAACGTCAGGCGATTCGCCAGCATGTGCGACATCTGCGACGGGCACTTACCGATGAGCAGCAAACGCAGGCCGCTGAGCAGCTCGCTGAACATGCGCTCAACTACGCCCCGGTGACTGAAGCGCGCAATATCGCCCTGTTTCTGTCGGTAGATGGCGAACTCAATACCCGTCCGCTGATTGCCCGCCTCTGGCATCTGAAGAAGACGGTCTGTCTGCCGGTTTTACACCCCTTCTCACCCGGTAATTTGTTGTTTCTGCGCTACTCGCCTGATACCCCATTGCTCAAAAATAAGCTGCGCATTCCTGAACCGCCGCTGGATATCCGGCAGGTGATCACCCTTGATCAACTGGATCTGATGATGGTGCCGCTGGTGGCGTTTGATCAGCATGGACAGCGTCTGGGGATGGGCGGCGGCTTCTACGATCGCACCCTGCAGAACTGGCGGCAGCACGGTTTTTTGCCGGTGGGCCTTGCACACGATTGTCAGCAGGTCGATAGCCTGCCGGTGGCAGAATGGGATGTGCCTTTGCCGGCGGTAATGACGCCATCAAAACTCTGGCAGTGGGAGTAGAAGAGTCGCTTTTGCAGACAAGTGAAAACCCATACCTGGGCGCATCTGGCAGCAATGAAATAGCTTAACGCGCAGGGAACATGGTCAGAAGAGGAAAGCGTCCCGCCGCCCGGATAAAAACGCCGGGAGCGTTTTTGAACAACGCAACGCGTTGGCCCGGTTACGGGCGCACCTCAGGGATGAGGTGCGTAATCGCGCGGGCCGGGCATGCCATGGATGGCGGCTTTTGCATCTTTCCGATCTGACCGTGTTCTCTTCGCAGTCTCGGTCTTACAGCAAATTGGGACAGCCTGTATTAACTACCTGAAGAGACGCGACTAAGCGCCTGTTCAGGTTGGTAGCGCTTAGTAAAGCAGACGGGCGCGGATGGTACCCGGAATCGCCTTCATCAGTTGCAGCGCGTTCTCGGCCACTTCCGGCTCTGCATCAATGTCGATCACCACATAGCCCATAAACGGCGAGGTTTGCAGATACTGGGCGGCGATGTTGATGCCCTGCTCGGCAAAAATCTGGTTGATGGCCGTCAGCACGCCAGGGCGGTTCTCATGGATATGCAGCAGACGACTGGCGCTGATACCGTGAATCGGCAGTGACACTTCGGGGAAGTTAACAGCCGAAAGAGTCGAGCCGTTATCGGAGTATTTCGCCAGCTTGCCCGCCACTTCAATGCCGATGTTCTCCTGCGCCTCTTCCGTCGAGCCGCCAATGTGCGGCGTCAGGATCACGTTGTCGAACTCACTCAGTGGAGAGATAAACGGCTCGCTGTTGGTAGCTGGCTCGCTCGGGAAGACGTCGATGGCTGCGCCACCCACATGCTTGCTGGCCAGCGCATCGCACAACGCCGGGATATCCACCACCGTGCCGCGTGAGGCGTTAATCAGCAGCGCGCCAGGCTTCATCTGCGCCAGCTGCTCTGCACCAATCATATCCTGTGTAGAGACGGTTTCCGGCACGTGCAGGCTGACAACGTCGCTCATGTTGAGGAGATCGGCCAGATGGCGTACCTGCGTGGCATTACCCAGCGGCAGCTTGTTTTCAATGTCGTAGAAGAAAACATGCATACCCAGGCTTTCTGCCAGCACGCCCAGCTGCATTCCGATATGGCCGTAACCGATAATACCCAGTTTTTTGCCACGCGCTTCAAATGAGCCTTTGGCAATCTTATTCCAGATGCCACGGTGTGCTTTCGCATTTGCTTCCGGAATGCCACGCAGCATCAGCAGCATCTCACCAATCACCAGCTCCGCAACCGAGCGGGTATTTGAGAACGGCGCATTGAACACGGGAATACCCCGGCTGGCAGCCGCCTGCAGATCAACCTGGTTGGTACCGATACAGAAACAGCCAACGGCGACCAGCTTTTCAGCCGCCGCAAAAATCTCTTCAGTGAGCTGGGAGCGGGAACGGATACCAATAAAGTGTGCATCACGGATCGATGCTTTTAACGCGTCGGAATCCAGTGCGCCCTTATGGAATTCGATGTTGGTATAGCCTGCAGCCCGCAGGTTCTCCAGCGCGCTCTGATGGACACCTTCCACCAGCAGGAACTTAATCTTATCTTTTTCCAGTGATACCTTTGCCATTTCCCGATCCTATTCAGCATTCAATGAGGACTACCATAAGCCAGCCTTCTGTCAAAATATCAAAAAAATCGCGTCGGGCAATACAAACGATTGCCCGGCCGCCAGCACGGCAGCGGCTGACGGCAGCACATTGCCGGACAAAATAAGGAGGTCGGACTGGAAGAGAGAACGAACCCGCTGCCGATGACGGTTATGTGACATAAGTCACCAAATTTCACCGCAGCGAGAAAAGATGATTTGCAGGCAGAAATAACCGACGCCGCATCGACGCCGGACAGATCATTTTTTGATGGTTTTCACGCCATCAGGCCCGCCAATCAGTGCAATATCGGCACCACGCGCGGCAAAAAAGGCCCACGGTAACGACGCCAGGCAAGGCGTTGATGGTTTTTTCCAGCTCAATGGGATCGAGAATGCGCAGATTATGCACATCGAGAATAATGTTGCCGTTATCGGTGACCACGTTCTGACGATACTCAGGCAAACCGCCCATTTTCACCAGCTGACGCGCCACATAACTGCGCGCCATCGGGATCACCTCGACCGGCAGCGGGAAACGGCCCAGCACATCGACCTCTTTTGAAGCGTCAGCGATACAGATAAAGGTTTCAGCCACGGCGGCCACGATCTTTTCGCGCGTCAGCGCCGCGCCGCCGCCTTTGATCATCTGCATCTGTGGGTTGATCTCATCCGCGCCATCTACGTACACCGACAGCAGGTCAATCTCGTTCAGGTCGAACACCTGAATACCCAGGCTCTTCAGCTTCTGGGTTGAGGCATCCGAGCTGGAGACGGCACCTTCAATCTGATGCCTGACCGTGGCAAGCGCATCGATAAAGTGGGCAGCGGTGGATCCGGTGCCCACACCAACAACGGTGCCCGGCTGCACGTACTCAAGTGCAGCCCAGCCAACGGCTTTTTTCAGTTCATCCTGGGTCATGGTATGTTTAAAACCTGTGCGACAACGAAGTGCGCGTAGTATAAAACAAGGCTTGCTGAAAATGCTCCGCTGACCGACGTGGATTTATCGCTTTGGAAGCCAGCCCACAAAAAACAAGAGAGCCATCACAGGTGATACTTTTGTGGCATAGTGACATCCATCCTGAAGGAGAGAGAAGAATAATGAAACGCCCGGATTATCGAACGCTTCAGGCGCTGGATTCAGTGATCCGCGAACGCGGATTTGAGCGTGCCGCTCAAAAATTATGTATCACCCAGTCAGCGGTTTCACAGCGTATCAAGCAGCTGGAGAATCTGTTTGGTCAGCCGCTGCTGGTGCGCACGGTGCCACCACGTCCGACCGAACAGGGTCAGAAACTGCTGGCGTTGCTGCACCAGGTGGAACTGCTGGAAGAGGAGTGGCTGGGCGATGAGAACAGTGGCACCACGCCACTGCTGCTGTCGCTGGCGGTCAATGCCGACAGTCTGGCGACCTGGCTGCTGCCTGCGCTGAAAGATGTGCTGGCAGATTCCCCTGTACGCCTGAATCTGCAGGTCGAAGATGAAACCCGCACCCAGGAGCGTCTGCGTCGTGGTGAAGTGGTGGGTGCGGTGAGTATTCAGCCGCAGCCGCTGCCCAGTTGCCTGGTGGATCAGCTCGGTGCGCTCGACTACCTGTTTGTAGCGTCGCGCGACTTTGCCGATCGCTTCTTCCCCAACGGCGTCACCCGCTCTGCCCTGCTGAAAGCGCCTGCGGTGGCGTTTGACCATCTTGATGATATGCATCAGGCCTTCCTGCAACAGAACTTTGATCTCTCACCTGGCAGTGTGCCCTGCCACATCGTGAACTCCTCTGAAGCCTTTGTGCAGATGGCGCGACAGGGTTCGACCTGCTGTATGATCCCGCATCTGCAGATTGAGCGTGAGCTGGCGAGCGGTGAGTTAATAGATCTGACGCCAGGCTTGTGTCAGCGCCGGATGCTCTACTGGCATCGTTTTGCGCCGGAAAGCCGGTTAATGCGTCGGGTGACCGATGCGCTGATTGCGCATGGACATCGGGTGCTTCGTCAGGATGACGTCGCAGCCTGAAAACAAAAACGGGGCGAAAGCCCCGTTTTTACTGCTGACAAATTATGCCCCGAACGGCTGTAAGGATGGATTGGCTCAGGGAACAAGGTCAGATCGGAAAGGCGCTTAAGCCAATCCCTGGCCGCTCGGCCCGCGCCGTCCATGGCGCGGGACGCTTTCCTCCTCTGACCATGTTCCCTTCGCTTTGAATTTATTCATTGCGGTCAGATCCTGAGATTCATCGGCAGTCTTAACGGGGCATCAGCCCCGTTTTGCACTATGGCGTATTGGGCTTGATCTCAAACACCACATCAACCTGATCGTCAAAGTTGATGCTCTGCTGATCGTAGGTCTCCTGCGCCGAGGTATCTGCCGCTGCAGCCGCTTTATACATACGGTTCATCGGCATCGGCTGATAGTTAGCGACCTGATAACGAATGCTGTAGATCGATCCCAGCTTCGCGTTAAAGCCTTCAGCCAGCTGTGATGCCTGCTGAGTCGCATTTTTAATCGCTGCTTTACGCGCCTGCTCTTTGTAGCTCTCCGGATTTGCCACGCCTAACTCGACGCTACGCACCTCATTCAGACCGGACTTCAGCGCCCCGTCCAGCAGATCATTCAGCTTGTCCAGCTGACGCAGGGTTACCTGCACCTGACGCACCGCACGGTAGCCTTTCAGGACGGATTTACCCTCTTTGGTGTAATCGTACTCAGGCTGGGTGCTCAGGTTTGCCGCATCAATATCTTTCTTCTCAATGCCGTTTTTCTGCAGAAAATCGAAATATTGTGCAACCCGGCTATCCGCCTGCTTTTTCGCATCTGCGGCATCTTTTGACGACACGTTCACCACGATAGAGAGCGTGGCGATATCGGGACGGGCATCGACCGTTGCCTTGCCTGAGGTCACCACGTGTGGCCCGTTCGGTAACTCATCAGCGTGTACGCCAGGCAATGCCCCGGCGCTCATGATTGCGGCCAGAGCCAATGCTTTCAGTTTCATGAAAGTCCTCCTTGAAAAGGTACTATGACGGCTTCCAACCGGCGAAGCCCAACAGCGCATCGGTATGCGCCATGCTTTGAGTGGTCATTATGGCAAAAGTTCGGCCTCCGCGCGGCAATAACCGCATCGGATCGACGTTGGGATCAAAATCCGGCAATGCCCTGGCGCGCCAGTTGCAGGGCGATAAACCACATCACCGCGCCCACCAGCAGGTTAATGATGCGCTGGGCTTTGGCGGTGCGCAGGCGTGGTGACAGCCAGGCGGCCAGCAGCGCCAGACCAAAGAACCACAGGATCGACGCACTGATGGTGCCCAGCGCAAACCACTGACGCGCGGTGGTGGTCGGCAACTGACCGCCAAGACTGCCCAGCACCACAAAGGTATCGAGATAGACGTGCGGATTGAGCCAGGTCACTGCCAGCAGCGTCGCGATAATGCGTCCCCTGCTCTGCTTTAATGACTCACCATCCGCCAGATCGGCGTCGCCGCGAAAAGCGCTACGCAGTGCGCCCCAGCCATACCACAACAGAAAGGCTACGCCCGCCCAGGTGATGACCATCAGCAGCAGTGGAGACTGGCTCAGCAAGGCGCTGCCGCCAAAGATCCCACCGCAAATCAGCAGAATATCGCTCAGCGAGCAGAGGGCCGCCGTCATCAGATGATACTGACGCTTCACGCCCTGATTCATCACAAAAGCGTTCTGCGGTCCCAGCGGCAGAATCAGCGCGGCGCGCCCAGGGCAAGCCCCTGAAAATAGAGAGATAACACAGGATTATTTCCTCACATCGTTAGAGGAGGAGAAGTATAAAGAGAGAGGATGATTAGCGGAAATTGAAAGAATTAATCTGCGATTAGCAAAATGAATGGGCGACAGACGCCGCCCACTGAAAGATTACTGTGGCTGAACCTGGGTTGCTTCTGCTTCAGGCGCCGGCTTCTGATGCAGATGCACATCCATCTGCGGATAAGGAATACCAATCCCTTTTCCATCCAGCGCACGCTTAAAGTTCTTCAGCAGATCCCAGTAAACGTCCTGCAGGTCGCCGCTGTTGCTCCAGCAACGCACCACAAAGTTCATAGAGGAGGCTGCCAGTTCGTTAAGACCGATCTGAATACCTTTATCTTTCAGCACGCGGCTATCCGCTTCTACAACCTGTTGCAGTAAGGCGATCACTTCATCCACATCCGCCTCGTAAGCCACGCCAATGATAAATTCATTACGGCGAACCGGTTCACGCGAGAAGTTGACGATGTTCCCGCTGATGATCTTGCCGTTTGGCACCACCACGATTTTGCCGTCTGCCGTTCTCAGCGTGGTGGAGAAAATCTGCACATGCAGCACGGTTCCCATAACGCCGCCCAGATCGACGAACTCGCCGGTGCGAAACGGACGGAAGGTGACCAGCAGAACGCCTGCAGCAAGGTTAGAGAGTGATCCCTGCAGTGCCAGACCCACGGCCAGACCCGCAGCACCCAGCACGGCAATCACCGAGGCGGTCTGCACACCGATGCGTCCCAGCGCTGCGATAACGGTGAAGGCGATAACCCCATAGCGCACCAATGCGGAGAGGAAGTCCGCCACGGTAGCGTCTATGTGACGGGCGCGCAGCAGGCGATTTACGGCATTAGAAATGATACGGGCGATAATCATCCCGATAATAATGATGGCAATAGCTGCAACGATATTTACGGCATAGCTGATGATCAGCGCCTGATTGCGAACCAGCCAGTTACCTGCGTTGTTTAAGCCGTCGACGACGTGTAACTCTTCCATTAATAAGCCCTGTTGTTAGATTCCCACCGGGAATGAAAAAACTGCCAGATGACATCCGACACCCTGCCATCAAGGGTAATCAATTATCTCCTTAAGCGCCAAACCGACCGGCGTTTAACCCTGCTTTTCCAGAAATTGTGCATAAAAAAAGGCCCTTTCGGGCCTTTTTTTGTACGGTAACGACTCGTCAGTTACAGCACGTCGACAGCGTTAAGCTCTTTGAAAGCCTGTTCCAGACGCACCACCATAGAGGCCTGGGCTGAACGCAGCCAGACGCGTGGGTCGTAGTATTTTTTGTTTGGCTTGTCAGCGCCTTCCGGGTTACCCAGTTGCGACTGCAGATAGCCTTCGTTCTTTTTGTAGTACTGCAGGATGCCGTCCCAGGTTGCCCATTGGGTATCGGTATCGATGTTCATCTTGATCACGCCGTAGCTGATAGACTCTTCGATTTCTGCAGCAGAAGAACCTGAACCGCCGTGGAAAACGAAGTCCAGCGCGTTGTGCGGCAGGCCATGTTTTTCACACACATATTTCTGCGAATCGCGCAGAATGGTCGGAGTCAGTTTCACGTTACCTGGCTTGTAAACGCCGTGAACGTTACCGAATGATGCCGCAATGGTGAAGCGCGGGCTGATAGCATTCAGTTTTTCGTACGCGTAGTTCACATCTTCTGGCTGGGTGTAGAGTGCAGATGCGTCCATATGGCTGTTATCAACGCCATCTTCTTCACCACCGGTGCAGCCCAGTTCGATTTCCAGCGTCATGTCGAGTTTCGCCATGCGCGCCAGATATTTGCTGCTGATCTCGATGTTCTCTTCCAGTGACTCTTCTGACAGGTCGATCATGTGAGAAGAGAAAAGAGGCTTACCGTTTTTCTGGAAGTACTCTTCACCTGCGTCCAGCAGACCATCGATCCATGGCAGCAGTTTCTTGGCACAGTGGTCAGTGTGCAGGATAACCGGCACGCCATACTGCTCAGCCATCAGGTGGACATGGTGCGCACCCGCGATAGCGCCGAAAATTGCCGCGCCCTGTGGTTTGTCAGTTTTGAAGCCTTTACCCGCGATAAATGCAGCACCGCCGTTAGAGAACTGGATGATGATTGGCGCTTTAACTTTCGCCGCTGCTTCCAGTGCCGCATTGATGGAGTCAGTGCCGACGCAGTTTACGGCTGGCAGTGCGAATTTGTTCTCTTTCGCAACTTTGAAGATCTTCTGTACGTCATCACCAGTGACAACGCCGGGTTTTACGAAATCAAAAATTTTAGACATGATTGTGTCCTGTTTCGTGACCGTTGTTCCCCTTGAGGAACGTCGATTTAAACGCCCAGACGGGCAAGACTTCAGGCGATGCCGCCAGGCATCGCCCCCAAAGGATTACTGCTTCGCACGCTCTTCCAGCATGGCAACTGCAGGCAGTTTTTTGCCTTCCACGAACTCAAGGAACGCGCCGCCGCCGGTAGAGATGTAGGAAATTTTGTCTTCGATGCCGAACAGGTCGATAGCCGCTAAGGTATCGCCGCCGCCTGCAACAGAGAAGGCATCGCTGTCTGCAATGGCGTTAGCCACGATCTCGGTGCCTTTACGGAAATTAGGGAACTCAAACACGCCCACCGGGCCGTTCCACAGGATGGTTTTAGCATCCTTCAGGATGGCAGCCATCGCCTGTGCGGTTTCATCACCAAAGTCCATAATCTCTTCGTTATCCGCAACTTCCGAAACCTTTTTCACGGTAGCGGTCGCAGTTTCAGAGAATTCTGTGCCGACGCGTGAGTCAGTTGGAACCGGAATACCGTGCTGATCGCGCAGGCCTTTAGCCGCTTCAACGAAGTCTGGCTCATACAGAGATTTGCCGACGTTGTTGTCGATAGCGACGAAGGTGTTGGCAATGCCGCCGCCCACAATCACGGTGTCCGCGATTTTGACCAGAGATTGCAGCACATCAAATTTGGTAGAGACTTTCGAACCCCCTACCACAGCCACCAGCGGACGCTCCGGGTTGCTCATGACTTTACCCAGCGCTTCCAGTTCTGCAGAGAGCAGCGGGCCAGCACAGGCGATAGGGGCAAATTTGCCGACGCCGTGGGTAGAAGCCTGCGCGCGGTGCGCAGTACCAAAGGCGTCCATCACAAATACGTCGCACAGAGCAGCATATTTTTTAGACAGTGCTTCGTCATCTTTCTTTTCGCCTTTGTTAAAGCGAACGTTTTCCAGCACAACCAGTTCGCCAGCGCCGACTTCAACGCCATCGAGGTAATCTTTTGCCAGGGTCACGGTGGTGCCGCTAAGCTTGTCTTTCAGGTAGTTAACTACCGGCAGCAGCGAGAACTCTTCATTGTATTCACCTTCGGTCGGACGACCCAGGTGAGAGGTAACCATTACTTTCGCGCCCTGTTTCAACGCCGCTTCAATGGTTGGCAGAGAAGCACGGATACGTGCATCAGACGTCACTTTACCTTCTTTAACCGGTACGTTCAGATCGGCACGGATCAGAACGCGTTTACCAGCCAGATCCAGATCGGTCATCTTAATTACAGACATGGTGAATCCTCTCGTTGATTCTCATAAGTTTTGCCAGACGCATACCGCGTCTTACCTGAAACCGCTTGCGGCCATCGCTAACGTCGTGTCGAGCATTCGGTTAGCAAAGCCCCATTCGTTGTCACACCAGACCAGGGTCTTGATAAGGTGTTGACCGCTGACCCGCGTTTGTGTTCCGTCCACAATGGCACTGTGCGGATCATGGTTAAAATCTACTGAGACTAACGGTAATTCCGTATAGTCAACTATACCACGAAATGTCCCTTCTGCCGCGCTTCGCAACAGGGTGTTAACTTCACACGCCGTCACCGCCTGATGCACAGAAACGCTGAGATCAATGGCCGTCACGTTAATCGTCGGGACGCGAACGGCTATCGCCTCGAAGCGATCGTTGAATTTCGGAAAAATACGGGTAATGCCTGCCGCCAGGCGAGTGTCCACCGGGATGATCGACTGACTGGCTGCACGCGTACGGCGCAGATCGCTGTGATAGGCGTCGATCACCTGCTGATCGTGCATCGCCGAGTGGATCGTGGTGACGGTGCCGGATTCGATACCAAACGCATCATCCAGCAGTTTAATCACCGGGATAATGCAGTTAGTGGTACAGGAAGCGTTGGAGACGATGCGGTCACTGGCGGTGAGTAACTGCTGGTTAACGCCATACACCACTGTGGCGTCGAGATCGTTTCCGCCGGGATGAGAGAACAGCACTTTTTTTGGCGCCAGCCTGAAGATGCGCTTCGCCATCAGCGCGTGAGCCATAGACGCCGGTGCAGTCCAGCACCACATCCACGTCGAGTTCACGCCACGGCAGATCGGCAATGGCTGCACGGTGCAAAATGCGCAGGGTATCGCCACCCACCCACATTACATCGCGCTCCTGGCGGACATCGAAAGCAAAACGGCCATGGCTGGTATCGTATTTCAGCAGATGCGCCATACCGGTAGCTTCTGCCAGCTCGTTAATCGCGACCACGGTGATCTCTGCACGTCGGCCCGTTTCATACAGCGCGCGCAGGACGTTGCGTCCAATCCGGCCAAAACCATTTATCGCTACCCGTACCGTCATTTCTCTCCTGCCACGTCAGACTGAAAAAAACGTGCCGTTAGCCTGAGCGTTTCACTGCATTTTGTACAGGAGATTCTTACCCGGCATTGTCCGAAACCAGGGCGATTTGCCTGGCGACTGAAACGGTTCAGCTACAATAATAGAAGGAAGGAATAACAGGAATGATTGTGATCAATCTGGCTGCTTAAATTTGGATCTACGTCACAAATTAAGGCAAAAGGCGGTTATTACTGCAGGAATAAAAAAATAAAAGGGACGAAAATTTCGTCCCTCTGTTTTTACAGTCGGGCGGGAACAGGCCCGCCTGACCGGTTTTACGCCAGCAGCGCTTTCGCTTTCGCGACGACGTTGTCGACGGTAAAGCCAAACAGTTCGAACAGCTGATCGGCAGGTGCAGATTCGCCGAAGCTGGTCATGCCCACGATAGCGCCGTTCAGGCCGGTGTATTTGAACCAGTAATCAGCGATGCCCGCTTCGATTGCGACGCGTGCGCTGACCGCTTTTGGCAACACGGATTCACGGTACTCATCACTCTGCTTGTCGAAGGCATCCGTTGATGGCATAGAGACCACGCGCACTTTGCGGCCTTCGCTGGTGAGTTTGTCCCAGGCACCGACAGCCAGCTCAACTTCGGAACCGGTGGCGATCAGGATCAGCTCAGGCGTGCCATCGCAATCTTTCAGCACGTAACCGCCGCGCGCTACGTTAGCCAGCTGTGCCGTGTCACGATCCTGCTGCGCCAGGTTCTGACGGGAGAAGATCAGCGCAGTCGGGCCATCTTTACGCTCAATGGCATATTTCCACGCCACCGCGGATTCAACCTGGTCACATGGACGCCACAGGCTCATGTTTGGCGTGGTGCGCAGGCTCGCCATCTGTTCAACCGGCTGGTGCGTCGGGCCATCTTCGCCCAGACCGATAGAGTCGTGGGTGTAGACCATGATCTGACGGATCTTCATCAGTGCCGCCATACGCGCTGCGTTACGCGCATATTCAACAAACATCAGGAAGGTCGCGGTGTAAGGCAGGAAGCCGCCGTGCAGCGCCAGGCCATTGGCGATTGCGGTCATACCGAACTCACGCACGCCGTAGTGGATGTAGTTACCCGCAGCATCTTCGTTGATCGGCTTAGAGCCAGACCAGATTGTCAGGTTGCTGGGTGCCAGATCGGCTGAGCCGCCCAGGTATTCCGGCAGAATTTTACCGAAAGCTTCAATAGCATTCTGTGAGGCTTTACGGCTGGCGATCTTCGCCGGGTTCGCCTGCAGCTGCTCAACGAACTTCTGCGACTCTTCCTGCCAGTTAGCTGGCAGTTCGTTGCTGACGCGGCGTTTAAACTCGGCAGCCAGTTCAGGATGAGCCTGTGCGTAAGCGGCGAATTTCTCATTCCATGCAGACTCTTTCGCCTGGCCCGCTTCTTTCGCGTCCCACTCAGCGTAGATATCAGAAGGAATAACGAACGGCGCGTGGTTCCAGCCCAGCTGTTTGCGGGTCAGTGCCACTTCATCATCACCCAGCGGTGCGCCGTGTGAATCATGGGTACCGGCTTTGTTCGGTGAACCAAAACCGATAACGGTTTTGCACATCAGCAGGGAAGGCTTGTCGCTGACGCTTTTCGCTTCCTCGATCGCTTTCGCAATCGCATCCGCATCGTGACCATCGACGCCGCGCACCACGTGCCAGCCATAAGCTTCAAAGCGCTTAGCGGTGTCGTCGGTGAACCAGCCATCAATGTGACCGTCGATAGAGATACCGTTGTCATCATAAAACGCCACCAGTTTGCCCAGCTTCAGCGTACCGGCCAGTGAGCAGACTTCGTGCGAGATACCTTCCATCATGCAGCCATCACCCATGAAGACATAGGTGTTGTGGTCTACGATGTCATGACCCGGACGGTTGAACTGTGCTGCCAGCGTGCGCTCAGCAATGGCAAAACCGACTGCGTTAGCGATGCCCTGCCCCAGCGGGCCGGTAGTGGTTTCAACGCCCACGGTGTAGCCATATTCCGGGTGACCTGGAGTTTTTGAGTGCAGCTGACGGAAGTTTTCCAGTTCGCTCAGGGGCAGATCGTAGCCGGTCAGGTGCAACAGGCTATAGATCAGCATTGAGCCGTGACCGTTAGAGAGCACGAAACGGTCGCGGTCAGCCCACAGCGGGTTGGTTGGGTTGTGGTTCAGGTAGCCGCGCCAGAGTACTTCAGCGATGTCCGCCATGCCCATTGGGGCACCCGGATGTCCCGATTTCGCTTTCTGTACTGCATCCATACTTAACGCACGAATGGCGTTGGCAAGCTCTTTACGAGAGGGCATTTTCTACTCCAGGTCGGATTAATGCTTCGCACCTTAACTTATTGTTATTAATGAGTTACCGGGCAAAACAAGGAAAAAGTTGCCCATCAATGTACATGAGAAACGGGGCAAAAGTACATGCTGTAAAACGCTAAATGCAGCCGCTTCGTATGGCTTTTCCAGCCATATCTGCTAGCAAAGTGCAGACTGGCACGCTATAACCAAATCGTTTATTCACCTGTCTGAGTTTCAGGTGTTTGTTTTTCTTACCTTGTTATGAATGGGATACAGCATGAAAATCAAAAAAATGGTATTAGCGCTTGGACTGACGACGCTGCTCAGTGGCTGTCAGGGTTTAGACAATAATGCGCTGATGCAGTCGGGCGCGCAGGCGTATCAGGCTTATACCCTCAGCGACGATCAGGTAAAACAGCTGAGCGATAAATCCTGTGAGCAGATGGACAAAGATAATCAGATTGCGCCTGCTAACAGTGATTATCAGCAGCGTCTGAACAAGATCGCGGCGGCGCTGGGCGATAACATCAACGGCGTACCGGCTAACTACAAGGTTTATCAGACCAAAGATGTCAACGCCTGGGCGATGGCAAATGGCTGTATTCGTGTTTACAGCGGTCTGATGGATATGATGACTGACAATGAAGTGGAAGGCGTGCTGGGTCATGAGATGGGCCACGTCGCGTTAGGTCATACGCGCAAGGCGATGCAACTGGCATATGCCACAACCGCGGCCCGCACCGCAGCCGCCTCGGTTGGCGGCGTGATTGGTTCACTGTCGCAGTCGCAGCTGGGTGAAATGGGTGAAAAACTGGTGAATGCGCAGTTCTCCCAGACGCAGGAATCACAGGCGGATGACTACTCCTACGACCTGATGAAGAAGCGCAATATCGATCCAATGGGCCTGGCCACCAGCTTTGAAAAGCTGGCGAAGATGGAACAGGGACGTCAGAGTTCGATGTTTGACTCGCATCCCGCCTCTGAAGCGCGCGCAGCGCATATTCGTGAGCGAATTGCTGCCGACGGCAAGTAATTCCGCCGCTGAGCGCGCATGCATCCGGCGTGCGCGCTTAGCCGTGCGAAGTCCGCTAGCGCTTAAATATCTGATCCACCATCGAGCCCAGATCCAGCTTATTGTCATGCAGCGCCTGTTCATCCATGTGTCCCTGCGGCGACATTTTATCAATCAGCTGCGGCAATAGCGCGGCCAGCGTACCCGATGCACCTTTCACATCGGTGCCGAGTTTGTCGGCCAGTGACTGCAGTTCATCCTGACCAAAAGCAGACTGAATCTCACTGTGGCCAACCGGATGGTTATCGCCGGTGCCGATCCAGGAACCAAACACCTCACCCAGCCCGCCCTGCTGGAATTTTTGCAGCAGCACTTCAATACCGCCCTGCTCCTGCACCCAATGCCAGACAGCCTGTAACTGTCCCGGCGGATGCCCTTCACTCTGGTTGCCATCCAGTGCGCCAGCCAGTTCATCAAGAAAGCCCATGATTATCTCCACTACGCCATTTTTACGCTGTAAGTTTAGTTGCAGATAGGGGTTCGCGCCTGACGGTTACCCGTCGGGGTCAGAAGGGAATCGATCGGATCATGGCAAAGAGAGGAAGATCACAGCAGCGGCGTCCGCCCGACGGACAGGACGCCGCGTTCAGCGCCTGCCGGACTGAAGCCGGCAGGCAGCAGGCATCAGCCTTTGTTTACAGCCTGAACATGCAGCATATCCAGCGCCAGCGTAGCCGCTGCCAGTGCCGTCAGATCAGCATGATCGTAACCCGGTGCGACTTCCACCAGATCCATGCCGACAATGTTCATGCCCTGCAGGCCACGGATCAGCTTGGTCGCTTTATCGGTGGTCAGGCCGCCAATCACCGGCGTGCCGGTGCCAGGCGCATGCGCCGGATCCAGACAGTCGATATCGAAGGTCAGATAGACCGGCAGATCGCCGACGGTGCGTTTCACTTCGGCGAGGATATCGTCAACGCTGCGGTCATTGACCTGCGCCGCATCCAGCACGTTGAAGCCCAGGCTCTTGTCGAATTCGGTGCGGATACCAATCTGCACTGAGTGCTGCGGATCGATCAGACCCTCTTTCGGCGCGGTAAAGAACATGGTGCCGTGGTCAAAGGTCGGGCCGTTGGAGTAGGTGTCGGTATGCGCATCAAAGTGCACCAGCGCCATCTTGCCGAAGTGTTTTGCATGGGCGCGCAGCAGTGGCAGTGTGACGTAGTGGTCGCCGCCAAAGGTCATCATGCGCTTGCCATTGGCCAGCAGTTTTTCAGCATGGGCCTGCAATTTGTCGGAGAGATCCTGCGAATCACCGAAGGCGTAAACCAGATCGCCGCAATCGACGACGTTCAGACGCTGACGCAGGTCGAAATCCCACGGCCAGCGGCAGCCTTCCCAGGCCAGATTGGTGGAGATCTGGCGAATCGCGCCCGGACCCAGGCGGCTGCCCGGACGACCCGAGGTCGCGGCATCAAACGGCACGCCGGTGATAACCCACTCGGCGTCGCTGTCGTAAGGCTGAAAATTCAGCGGAAAACGCATGAAACCAAAGGCGTTAGAAACCAGGGAGTTGTCGTACTGATTGCCAAGCGTGTTATACATAATTGCTCTCTCTATGTGCGTAAGTCGGGCCAGCCCGCAAACCATTAAGGTTGAGATGAAAAAAATCCCCTCCGCGTCGTTAGGCCCGACGAGGAAGGGATTGAGTAAGTCAGATTATCGACATAGTTAACGGCAACTGCAATATGCGATTACCGGTCGCCAGGATCGATTATTCATCTTCTAAATAGGTATAGCCGTAGAGGCCGCTCTCGAATTCTTCCAGGAACTGCGCGCGCAGCTTCTTCGTCGAGATCGGATGCCTGAACCTGATTGCGGAACAGCGCCATCAGCTCGTTAGGATCAAGCTGCACGTAACGCAGCATGTCCGCCACGGTGTCGCCTTCATCGGAGAGCTGCACTTCCACATCGCCATTTTCGCGTGCGTAGACATCCACCGCTTCGGTGTCACCAAACAGGTTATGCATGTTGCCCAGAATTTCCTGGTAAGCACCCACCATAAAGAAGCCCAGCATGGGTGGGTTATCAAGGTCATATTCCGGCATCGGCATGGTCGTCGCGATACCGTCGCCATCCACATAGTGATCGATGGTGCCATCGGAGTCACAGGTGATGTCGAGCAGCACGGCACGGCGCTCCGGCTTCTTGTTCAGCCCTTCCAGCGGCAGTACCGGGAACAGCTGATCGATACCCCACGCATCCGGCATTGACTGGAACAGCGAGAAGTTAACGTAAATCTTATCCGCCATCCGCTCCTGCAGTTCGTCGATGATTGGACGGTGTGCACGGTTGCTCGGATCGAGATGCTGCTGAATATAGTGGCAGATGCTCAGATAGAGCTGCTCAGCCCATGAACGCTGCTTGAGATCGTAGGTGCCTGACGAGTAGCCGGTATGGATATCAAACAGATCCATCTGGCTGTCATGCAGCCATTCACGCAGCGAACGGCGGGTACTTGGCTCGTGCATCTCCTGCCAGGTTTCCCACATGCTGAGGATCGGGCGCGGCGCATCCGCATCCGGCGTTTCAGGTTCGCTGAACTCGTTGCGCTCCACACCAATGATGTTGGAGACCAGCACCGTGTGGTGCGCGGTTACCGCACGGCCCGACTCGGTGATCACCGTCGGATGCTCCAGACCGTGCTCATCACAGGCAGCACCAATCGCCCAGATCACGTTGTTGGCGTACTCATTCAGGCCGTAGTTGACCGAGCAGTCAGACTGCGAGCGCGTTCCTTCGTAATCGACGCCCAGACCGCCGCCGACGTCGAAACATTTGATGTTGACGCCCAGCTTGGCCAGTTCGACATAGAAGCGCGCCGACTCACGCACGCCGGTAGCGATGTCGCGGATATTGGACATCTGCGAGCCCAGATGGAAATGCAGCAGCTGCAGGCTGTCGATGCGACCCGCTTCACGCATGATCTCAACCAGTTTCAGCACCTGGGTGGCTGACAGGCCAAACTTCGACTTTTCGCCGCCGCTCGACTGCCATTTACCGGAGCCCTGCGAAGCCAGACGTGCACGGATACCAAGACGCGGCACCACATTCAGACGCTCTGCTTCTTCCAGCACCAGCCGCACTTCGGTCATCTTCTCCAGCACCAGATAGACCTTATGGCCCATCTTCTCACCGATCAGCGCCAGACGAATATATTCGCGATCTTTATAGCCGTTACAGACGATCACCGAACGGGTCTGACCGGCGTGCGCCAGCACCGCCATCAGCTCGGCTTTTGAGCCCGCTTCCAGTCCCAGCGGTTCGCCAGAGTGGATCAGTGACTCAATCACGCGTTTGTGCTGGTTAACTTTAATCGGGTAAACCAGGAAGTAGTCGCCTTTGTAACCGTAGGATTCACGCGCACGTTTAAAGGCGGCGTTAATGGAACGCAGACGGTGTTGCAGGATCTGCGGGAAGCAGAATAAAGCAGGCAGACGCTGGCCCTGCGCTTCGCGCTCTTTGACCAGACGAGCTAAATCGACGCGCACGTCAGGACGATCCGGATCGGGACAGACACTGATGTGGCCCAGTTCGTTAACGTCGTAATAGTTGTTGCCCCACCAGGCGATGTTGTACGTACGCAACATTTTGCTCGCATCCTGATCGTTCATTGCAACCTCCTGCATGGAGCGGAGTGTACCCTGTTCGCCAGCTGACGAACCTTTGATATTCTTCATGTCGTCAGACATCGCGAACCTCAATTTTCCGTTGAAAGATGAAACTGTTAACCGGCTTTATGGCCGCTAATCTGAAAACCTGTTGCCACATTAAACGCAATGTCCTGTTCACCTGACGTTGCCGTCAGCGCGATTCACGCATGAGAGTTAAGTGTAAAACACCCGGGCCATCTCCGTTTAAACAGAGAACATTTAACTGATCTGTATTGACCATGGATAACCTGCGTCGTTCCGCTGCGCGTGCGCAGAGAAGAGACAAAACCGATCGAGCAGAGATAAAGATTAGCCTGCGCCTGTGTCGGTAAAATTACCGCATCGGACATCGCGTCGGCAGGAAAGAGAAACAGATGGGAGGCAGGAGAGAGCCAGCGCAGCGCCGCAGCGCAGAGAACCGGAAGAAGAAAAAGCGTGGTTCATTACTTGTATCACCTCCGCATATGCCAGGGGCACATGGAAAACAACCTGGGTGAAAGCCAGACCAGAGTCTGACAGGCGCGACGCAAACAGTGGCGTCATCCTTGCTGCTGCTATCAAAGCAGCGGCGTTTTATACAGTTTACAGCCGTAAAATGCAAAAATATTATCGGGGAATTGCGTGTAGCGTCAGCAAATTATGCCGATAACAGAGACAGGTTAAAGGCTGAAACAGAAAAAGGGCTGGTAATTGGTTTACCCTCTATCCTAAAATAGCCGTCCAGATGGTTTTCCATCTAAACAGGTTACTATCCAGGCGGTGTTGGCCTGCTGTGCTGACACAACTTCACTGCTCGCGGCTTTGCCTGAAGGGGCGTCAGGTCAGACCACCTCACTGGCGCTATGCAGTCGTACTCAAACCATATTTAAGGTAAAGAACAGAATGGCTAAACACCTTTTTACGTCCGAGTCTGTATCAGAAGGACATCCCGATAAAATCGCCGACCAGATCTCCGATGCTGTGCTGGATGCGATCCTTGAACAGGATCCTAAAGCGCGCGTGGCCTGCGAAACCTACGTTAAAACCGGTATGGTGCTGGTTGGCGGTGAAATCACCACCAGCGCCTGGGTTGATATCGAAGAGATCACCCGTAAAACCGTACGTGAAATCGGCTATGTCCATTCCGATATGGGCTTTGACGCCAACTCCTGCGCGGTATTAAGCGCGATTGGTAAACAGTCTCAGGATATCAATCAGGGCGTTGACCGTACCGATCCGCTGGAACAGGGCGCGGGCGACCAGGGCCTGATGTTCGGCTATGCCACTAACGAAACAGACGTGCTGATGCCTGCGCCGGTGACCTATGCGCACCGTCTGGTACAGCGTCAGGCTGAAGTGCGTAAAAACGGCACCCTGCCGTGGCTGCGTCCGGATGCCAAGAGCCAGGTCACTTTCCAGTATGACGATGGCAAAATCGTGGGCATCGATGCAGTTGTGCTCTCTACCCAGCACGCTGAATCCATCAGCCAGAAAGATCTGCAGGAAGCGGTGATGGAAGAGATCATCAAGCCGGTTCTGCCCGCAGAGTGGCTGAGCGCCTCGACCAAATATCACATCAACCCAACCGGTCGCTTTGTGATCGGCGGCCCGATGGGCGATTGCGGTCTGACCGGTCGTAAAATCATCGTAGACACCTACGGCGGCATGGCGCGTCATGGTGGCGGTGCGTTCTCGGGTAAAGATCCATCTAAAGTTGACCGCTCTGCAGCCTATGCGGCACGTTACGTGGCGAAAAACATCGTAGCGGCCGGCCTGGCTGACCGTTGTGAAATCCAGGTCTCCTACGCTATCGGCGTGGCTGAACCCACTTCTATCATGGTGGAAACCTTCGGCACCGAGAAAATCTCTACCGAACAGCTGACGCTGCTGGTGCGCGAGTTCTTCGACCTGCGTCCATATGGTCTGATCCAGATGCTGGATCTGCTGCACCCAATCTATAAAGAGACCGCAGCTTACGGTCACTTTGGTCGTGAACATTTCCCATGGGAAAAAACCGACAAAGCTGCCCTGCTGCGTGAAGCGGCTGGCCTGTAAGATTACCGGCTGCACATAAAAACCCTGCCACTATGGCAGGGTTTTTTTATTGCCTTTTCAGCCCCATTGCTAACCGGAGCAATTTTGCTCCCGCTCCCCTTCTGAACGACAGGCCAGCGCAGTTTCTGGTGAGCGCGTGACGACAAAAAAAACGCATCTGCCCCACATCTTCTTCTCTCCGCAGCAAATTTTCAGTTCTTAGCTACACTTCTTTTCGCTTTTTCTGACGACTAAATGTTAACGATTACAAATTGAAATGCTTTGTTTATCCGATATTTAGGAATTAACGCACGTAGTTATTCTGCTGAAAATGCGTTATTTTCAGCGTCGTCTGATAGCCAGTAAATAGAGCATTGTCAGAAACTTAATGAGTGCTATACCTCACTGGTTAATTAATCTTTCCGGGAAAAATATGCTGAATTTCAGGGTTTCAGCGTGTGTAAGCGATTACACTGATGTGATCAGGCTCACTTTTTTCCCGCAAAAGGTTTTTTAACATTGATAAAAACAATGATGGATAAACTTGGAGGCTAAAATGCCTGGCAATACACACAAAAGCAGAACTTCAAATAAGGCGATGACCTTATTTGTCTGCTTTCTGGCGGCCCTTGCGGGTCTGCTGTTCGGTCTGGATATCGGCGTTATCGCCGGTGCTCTGCCGTTTATCGCAAAGGACTTTAACGTCACCCCTCATCAGCAGGAGTGGATCGTCAGTTCCATGATGTTTGGTGCGGCGGTCGGTGCTATCGGCAGCGGCTGGATGTCATCCCGCCTGGGCCGTAAAAAAAGCCTGATGGCCGGTGCGATTCTGTTCGTTATCGGTTCACTCTGGTCGGCGATGTCGCCAAACCCGGAAATGCTGATCAGCGCCCGCGTTCTGCTGGGCCTGGCAGTCGGTATCGCCTCTTATACTGCCCCGCTTTATCTTTCTGAGATCGCTCCGGAAAAAATTCGCGGCAGTATGATTTCGCTTTATCAGCTGATGATCACCATCGGTATTCTTGGTGCTTACCTGTCCGATACGGCGTTCAGCTTTACCGGCAACTGGCGCTGGATGCTGGGCATCATCACTATTCCGGCACTGTTGCTGCTGGTCGGCGTTTTCTTCCTGCCAAACAGCCCACGCTGGCTGGCGGCACGAGGCAACTTCCGCGATGCACAACGCGTACTGGATCGTCTGCGTGACACCAGCGAGCAGGCAAAACGTGAGCTGGAAGAGATCCGTGAAAGCCTGAAGATCAAACAGTCTGGCTGGGGTCTGTTCACCAGCAGCAGCCACTTCCGTCGTGCGGTCTATCTCGGCATCCTGCTGCAGGTGATGCAGCAGTTTACCGGCATGAACGTCATCATGTACTACGCGCCAAAAATCTTTGAAATCGCGGGCTTCACCAACACCACCCAGCAGATGTGGGGCACGGTGATTGTGGGTCTGGTTAACGTACTGGCGACCTTTATTGCCATTGGCCTGGTGGATCGCTGGGGTCGTAAACCTACCCTGATTCTGGGCTTTATGGTGATGGCAGCCGGTATGGGCGTTCTGGGTACGATGCTGCACTTCGGCATTCACTCGCCGGGCGCACAGTACTTTGCGGTAGGTATGCTGCTGATGTTCATCATCGGTTTTGCGATGTCAGCCGGTCCGTTGATCTGGGTACTCTGTTCCGAAATTCAGCCGCTGAAAGGCCGCGATTTCGGTATCACTGTCTCCACCACCACCAACTGGATCGCGAACATGATCGTAGGTGCGACCTTCCTGACGATGCTGAATACGCTGGGCAATGCGAACACCTTCTGGGTCTACGCACTGCTTAACCTGTTCTTCATTCTGCTGACGGTGATGCTGATCCCTGAGACCAAAAACGTCTCGCTGGAACACATCGAACGTAACCTGATGGCAGGTAAAAAAACTGCGCGACATCGGTTCACGCGACTAACTTTACCCGGTAAAAAAAACGCGGTAAAAAAAACGGCGGGGTTTCTCTGGAAACCCCGCCGTTTTTATTTGTTCAACGCCCCACTACGCTGTGGTTACCCGCGTTACCGGCAGGGGCCGCCGTATGCAGCAGAGCGCCAGCGCCATAATGAAAATGGTCGCGGTCTGATTATAGGGCAGCACCGAATCGGTCAGTCCGGTGGTAAACAGTGCCACCATCGGCAGCGCCACGCCGCGCAGATCACACTTCTTCAGCCAGCCCGCCAGCACAGTCAGATAGAGCAGCGCCAGCGACGCCGTACCCAGCCAGCCCTGCAATGACGTCACCTCGAGGAACTCGTTGTGCATGTTGTATTTAACGTTGGTGAAGCCTTCAACATTGAGAGGATAGTGCGCAGTGATGAACTGACGCGCCTCAGTGGTGCGCGCATCCGGCGTCGCAAAACCGCCATGGTGCTCAATAAAGTTGACCGCCCCGCCCCAGATGGCGACACGTGCGCCCAGCGAGGTCGAACTGTTTGAACCAAAGTTCTCAATATCCTGCACCCCCTCCACCCAGCGGTTGCTGGTCATCAGAATCAGCACCGCCATTACGCCCACCAGCAGAGCGCTAATCCGCCAGTTGGTCAGCAGCGACAGCCGGTAGGTCTGCACCAGGAACAGCAGCCCCACGGCAATCAGCGCAATCAGAGTCACACGGGTGCCGCACAGGTAGAGCAAGGCAAAGGTCACTGCCAGCACAGCGATATCGGCCACCTTCCAGTAAGCGTGCGTCTCATAGCGGCTTAGCCACAGCCAGGCACAGTAGATAAACAGAATCATGTAAGAAGACATGGAGGCGGCTTCGGTGGTGAGCTTGATGCGGATATTCTCAGTGTAGAGATGCTCGTGGATACCAAAGCCCAGTGTAATCAGCAGGCCAAGAAGGATGAGCCCTTTTCCGACGCGTAGCGTAGTCAGGGAGACACGATCCCCATAAACAGCCAGACTGAGCAGCACAAAGGCACCCATCAACAGCCGCTTCGCGCCCAGCAGATAGTTGCCCATATTAGTGATGGCATCGCCTGAGGGCGCGGTTTCGATCCCCTTCACGTGAATCGCCCAGAACAGACGAATCAGGGCAAAGATAATCAGCACAGCAAACAGGGCGATATAAAAACCGTTCTCTTTAAAGTCCACCCGCCTGCGCACCAGGCCATACAGCACGGACGCGACAGAGAGATAAGAGACCAGATAGAATATTTTTTGCGGCAGGCCGGTAACAAACATATTCAGTGACAGCGCCAGGCAGAGCGCAATAACTGAAAAATTAACCATTAACGTTAATCCATTGCGACTGATTTTATTCGTCATGCTTAACCTCAGTAAGGCGGTTAAACACACTCATCAGGTGCTTCATATAATTTTCCTCATAAAAACCGGTGATGCTCGCTTTAATAGCCTGATGATCGGGGAAGTGGAAATCCCCGCTCATGGCGTTGAGAATCGCGGCCAGCGCCATGCTGTCATGGGTGGGATAGAGCTGACCATTAATACCGTTCTGAATAATTTCCGCCGGGCCGCTGATACAGTCGGATGAAACACAGTAGACGCCGCGCGACATCGCCTCCAGCAGGATCAGCGGGAAGCCTTCGAAGTTAGAGGTCATGACCAGGCAGGTGACCTGTCTGATATGGCGGATGACATACTCCCAGGCATTCTCCTGCCAGCCATGCCAGGTGATGCGATCCTGAATGCCGAGTTGCGTCACGTAGTGCTGACATTGCGTCAGATCTTCCCCGTCACCCACTATCTCCAGCGTCCAGGGCGCATCCAGCTGCTGCAGGGCATCAAACAGATCTTTAAGCTGTTTCTGCCGCTGATAGTGGACGCGACCAATATAGAGAAACTTCAGCGCCTGGGGTCTGCCGATTACCGTGTCATTGCGTTTGATCGGGTTATAGATCACGTCAACGTCAGTGGCGCGTGCGCCCAGTTCTACCAACTGCTCTTTAATCTGATTACTGATCGCAAAATGGTGATCGGCCCGCAGCAGATAATGGGGACGATAACGTTCACGCGGAGGCAGGTGCATCCAGCTCGACAACACGATTTTACGTCCTGAAAGCGTGATTGCCCGGCGCGTCATCAGGCAGGGAATGGTGTTGAGGGTCAGGACATGATCGGGCTGATAACGACGAAAGAAGGCGGCCATTCTCAGCGTATGAATAAGATTTTTTATTTTCTTATTCCGCAGCGTGCAGACGCTCTCAGCCAGAACAGCGTTGGCGGTCCAGGCGCGGGAGTGGCTCTCCTCTCCGCTGTTGATAATAAACAGCCCTGCTTCGGTACCGGGTTCCGCATTCAGTGCCGTGATCAACTGACCGGTCACATTTTCCATCCCACCACGACCGGCCATCAGATCCGTCACCAGCACAATCCGTTGTTTCCTGACGTTATCATTATTTTTCATTGGTTTATCCATGCCCTGTGCCGTTCGCTTTTCATCCATCCACTCTGCGGTGAATGTCATTAATAGAATATTCTAAAAAAAGCCCATAACAATATTTAAACCAGAAATTTTCCCCCAGCCAGAACCACACTTGTCGCTGGCGACGTTGAGTTCCTGCGCGGCGGCGATTATTCTGAGCGCCATGAAAACGCCTCGTCTCCCCATTGCCCTGCAGCAGGCCGTAATGCGCTCGCTGCGCCAGTCGCTTGAACGTGCGAATCAGGCGCTGAAAACCCGTTATCCGGAACCGAAGCTGCTCTACCAGCAGCGTGGTACGGCGGCGGGCACCGCCTGGCTGGCGTCCTGGGAAATTCGCATCAATCCAGTGCTGCTGCTGGAAAACCAGCAGGCATTTATCGATGAAGTGGTGCCGCATGAGCTGGCGCATCTGCTGGTCTGGAAGCAATTTGGTCGCGTCGCGCCGCACGGCAAAGAGTGGAAGTGGATGATGGAGCAGGTGCTGGGCGTTCCGGCACGGCGTACTCACCAGTTTGAGATCGCATCCGTGCGCAGCAACACCTTTGCCTACCGCTGTCAGTGTCAGCAGCATCAGCTGACGGTGCGCCGCCACAATCGTATACTGCGCAAAGAGAGTGAATATCGCTGCGTGCACTGTGGCAGCCTGCTGACCGCGGGTGAATTTGTCGCGTCCTGAGAAGAATCCCCATTCCGCCCTATTCCACATTCTGTTAACCTGCCGCCCTTTTTCGTACTGAGTAGAAATCTGGAATATGTCTCGCATACTAAGTCTGGCGGTTGCGCTGCTGTTTGCGCCCGCCGCTGACGCCCTTAACCTGAATAACTATCATCAAAATAACTTTCAGCAGGCCAAAACCTTTGCGGCGGCGATTAATGCCGATGCGCCGGGTTCTTTTTACTGTGGCTGTAAGATTCAGTGGCAGGGAAAAAAGGGGATTCCCGATCTCAACAGCTGTGGCTATCAGGTGCGCAAAAACGCCAATCGCGCCGCACGCATTGAGTGGGAACATGTAATGCCCGCCTGGGAGTTTGGCCATCAGCGTCAGTGCTGGCAGGATGGCGGTCGTAAAAACTGCAGCAAAGATCCCGACTACCGTCGCATCGAAACCGACCTGCACAACCTGCAGCCTGCGGTGGGTGAAGTGAATGGCGACCGTGGCAACTTCGCCTACAGTCAATGGAACGGCAGCGAGCAGCAGTACGGCCAGTGTGAGATGAAAATCGACTTTAAACTCAAACAGGCGGAGCCACCTGCGCGGGCGCGTGGTGCCATTGCCCGCACCTATTTCTATATGCGCGACCAGTATCATCTGCGTATTTCGCGCCAGCAGACGCAGCTGTTTACCGCGTGGAACAAGCTCTATCCCGTAACAATTTGGGAGTGCGAACGCGACCAACGCATTGCAAAGGTTCAGGGCAATCACAATCCTTATGTGCAGCAGGCTTGCCAGCGCTAAAATCCCTGCCCTACACTAGCTCTTTTTCCAATGACGCCGCTGCAGCGCGGCGTCCGGTCTCAGGAACCTTATGCGCATACCTCGCATCTATCACGCCGGTCCATTAAGCATCGGCAGTGAAATTACCCTGGATGAAGATGCATCCAATCATGTGGGCCGGGTGCTCCGGATGACGGCAGGTCAGCGTCTGGAACTCTTTGATGGCACTAATCTGACTTTTGCAGCAGAGATCACGCATGTAGATAAAAAGCGTGTAAAAGTATCGGTCACAGAGAGCCAGCCGGACGATCGCGAGTCACCGTTACATCTGCATTTAGGTCAGGTGATGTCGCGCGGTGAAAAAATGGAATTCACTATCCAGAAATCGATCGAACTGGGCGTGAATGTCATTACACCCTTGTTTTCCGAGCGCTGTGGCGTAAAGCTTGATGCTGAGCGTCTGGCGAAGAAGATCCAGCAGTGGCAGAAAATTGCTATTGCCGCCTGCGAGCAGTGCGGCCGTAATCGCGTGCCGGAGATTCGTGAAGCAATGACGCTGGAAGCCTGGTGTGCAGAAGCAGATAGCGGACTGAAGCTTAACCTGCATCCGCGCGCCAGCCACAGCATCAATACGCTGCCCCAGCCTGTTGAGCGGGTAAGGTTGCTGATTGGCCCTGAAGGCGGTTTGTCTGCGGACGAGATTGCGATGACGGCGCAGCACGATTTTACTGACATTCTGCTTGGCCCACGGGTATTGCGTACCGAAACTACCGCGCTGACGGCTATTACGGCACTTCAGGTGAGGTTTGGCGACCTGGGTTAAGCGATACTTTCAGCGGAAAGAGAGCAGGCATGATGTCCTGACCGATCGGCCCACTGCAGACCGAACCAGACGAGGCGGTAAATGCCGCCTCACCGAGGAGATAATAATGATTAAACTTGGCATCGTGATGGACCCTATTTCGTCCATCAATATTAAAAAAAGACTCCAGCTTCGCTATGCTGCTGGAAGCACAGCGCCGTGGTTATGAAATTCACTACATGGAGATGCACGATCTCTCCCTGCGCGGTGGCGTGGCCTCGGCCCGCACCCGCCTGCTGACCGTCGAGCAGAACCCTGAGAACTGGTATCAGTTCGGCAGCGAGCAGGTGATCCCGCTGGCTGACCTGAATGTGGTGCTGATGCGCAAAGATCCACCATTCGATACCGAGTTCATTTATGCGACCTATATTCTGGAGCGCGCTGAAGAGCTGGGTACGCTGATCGTGAACAAACCGCAGAGCCTGCGTGACTGTAACGAAAAGCTCTACACCGCCTGGTTTGCCGAGTTTACGCCTGACACTCTGGTGACCCGCAGCAAAGCGCAGCTGCGCGCTTTCTGGCAGGAGCATGGCGACATCATCATGAAGCCGCTGGATGGCATGGGTGGTGCGTCGATTTTCCGCGTGAAGAAAGATGATCCTAACTTTGGCGTGATTACCGAAACCCTGACCGAGCATGAGAGCCGTTTCTGCATGGCGCAGAATTATATTGCGGCGATCACCGAGGGTGACAAACGCGTGCTGGTCGTCGATGGCGAGCCGGTGCCTTACTGCCTGGCGCGTATCCCGCAGGGCGGTGAAACGCGTGGTAACCTCGCCGCCGGTGGTCGCGGTGAAGCGCGTCCGCTGTGCGAAAGCGACTGGGAAATCGCGCGCCGTGTTGGTCCGACGCTGAAAGCAAAAGGGCTGATTTTTGTCGGTCTGGACATCATCGGTGATAAACTGACTGAAGTTAACGTGACCAGCCCAACCTGCATTCGTGAAATTGAGGCTGCGTTCCCGATCTCCATCACCGGCATGTTGATGGATGCCATTGAGAAGCGCCTGGGCTGAGCATGACGCCGGGGCGAAGCTCCGTGATCAACCCAATACCGGTGCGGCCGTCGCGTGCCGGTTATTTTTTTGGTACATCGTGTGAGAATGAATTTACAACATCACTTTTTTGATTGCCATGCCTTCATTGCAGGATCCTTTCTTCAAACGTTCCGTGGTTTATCTCTGCGAACATAACGAAGAGGGCGCAATGGGACTGATCATCAATAAACCCATGGAAAACCTGACGGTTGAAGGCATTCTGAAGAAGCTCAAAATCTCTGCTGACGATCGCGATCCGGCGATCAAGCTGGATAAACCGGTGTTTACCGGCGGCCCGCTGGCGGAAGATCGTGGCTTTATCCTGCACTCCGCGCAACGCACCTTTACCTCCAGTATTCGTGTTTCCGATAACACGATCATCACCACGTCCCGTGACGTGCTGGAGTCGATCGGTACGGCGTCTCAGCCCACTAACGTGCTGGTAGCGCTGGGTTACTGCGCCTGGGAAAAAGATCAGCTGGAGAATGAGCTGATGGAAAATGCCTGGCTGACCACGCCCGCTAACAGCAACATCCTGTTCCAGACGCCGATTTCAGAGCGCTGGCGCGAAGCGGCGCGCAGTATTGGCGTCGATATTCACAACATGGCCAGCGACGCCGGACACGCCTGATGTCAACTCAAACTCTGTTAGGATTCGACTTCGGCACCAAAAGTATTGGTGTCGCCGTAGGTCAGCAACTCACTGGCAGCGCCCGTCCGCTGACCGCCCTGAAAGCGCAGGATGGCATCCCGGACTGGCTGGTAATTGAAAAACTGCTGAAAGAGTGGCAGCCCGATTTTGTGGTGGTGGGATTACCGCTGAATATGGATGGCACCGAGCAGCCGCTGACCGATCGCGCACGTAAATTTGCCAACCGCCTGCACGGGCGCTTTGGCATCCGCGTGGAGTTGCAGGATGAACGACTCAGCACGGTAGAAGCGCGTGCTGGCCTGTTTGAACGCGGCGGCTATCGTGCGCTCAATAAAGGATCGGTCGACTCACAGTCTGCTGCCATCATTTTGCAGGACTGGTTCGAAAACCATTACTGACATCCTCACTCAATCAGTCCGGCAGCCTGACGCGCCAGCCTGCTCTGCTCAAACGTCTGCATACCGGCCTGTGCGCCGGTTTGTAACAGCGCAGGGATCTGGTGCATCTTGCCTTCTCTGATCAGATTGGTGATGCCAGGTGTGGCGATCAGGACCTCAAACAGTCCGATGCGCGAACCGGCAACTGATGGCACCAGCCGCTGTGCAATTACCGCTTTCAGGCTGCCCGCCAGCTGAGTACGCACCAGCTGTTTCTCCTCTGCCGGAAAGACATCAACCAGCCGATCCACCGCCTGCGCTGCGCCACGGGTGTGCAGCGTCGCCAGCACCAGATGGCCGGTCTCCGCAGCAGTCAGCGCCTGACGAATAGTGTCGCTGTCGCGCAGTTCGCCCAGCAGGATGACGTCGGGATCTTCACGCAGTGCTGCCTTTACCCCCAGCGAGAACGAACCGCAGTGCAGGCCGATTTCACGCTGCTGTATCAGCGACTGCTGGCTGTGATGGATAAATTCAATCGGATCTTCCAGCGTGATGATATGCCGCGCCTGCTGGCGGTTCAGCGCATCGACCAGCGCCGCCAGCGTGGTTGATTTACCGCTGCCGGTCGCACCCGTCACCAGAATCAGCCCATCCTGCTGCTCCAGCAGCGTCGGGACAATGGCGGGCAGTTGCAGGCTCGCAAGCGTCGGGCATGCCGTGGCGATGATGCGCAGTGCCAGTGACAGGCCGTTGCGCTGCATAAAGAGATTCGCGCGCAGACGCTGACCATCGGCCAGGCTCAGGGCGAAATCGAGCTGCCCTGCGCGCTCCAGCTCCTGACGCTGCGGGTCACTTAGCCAGCGGGCCATAAACTGCGCCATCCATGCACCAGAAAGCGGGTACTGCTGCGGCATCGCCTCCAGCCTTCCCTGACGCCGCCAGTAGGGCAAATGTCCGCTGCAAAGGTGCAGATCGGCGGCATTATGCTTTACACTAAGCCCCACCATTTCATCCAGATTCATAATTTCTCCTGACTATGACCTCAATCCAGCAGAACCTACAGCAAGTGCGGCAGCGAATCGCTGCTGCTGCCGCGAGTTGCGGCCGCGCACCAGAAGAAATTACCCTGCTTGCAGTCAGTAAAACCAAACCTGCGAGCGCGGTCGAAGAAGCCTTTGCCGCTGGCCAGATTGCCTTTGGTGAAAATTACGTTCAGGAAGGGGTTGAAAAGGTCCAGGCACTGGCCGCACATCCTGAGCTGGAGTGGCACTTCATCGGCCCGCTGCAGTCCAATAAAAGCCGTCTGGTGGCGGAACATTTCGCCTGGTGTCACACCATTGACCGTCAGCGCATCGCGCAGCGGCTCAACGATCAGCGGCCTGCTTCGCTGCCACCGCTGAATGTGTTAATTCAGGTAAATATCAGTGACGAGAACAGCAAATCTGGCATCATGCTGGAGGCCGTTTCCGGGCTGGCGGAGCAGATCGCTGCCCTGCCGCAACTGCGGCTGCGCGGATTAATGGCGATTCCGGCAGCAGAGAGTGATTACGCGCGGCAGCTGGCGGTGTGTCAGCAGATGGCGGAAGCCTTCCGGCAGCTGCAACAACACTATCCGCATGCAGACACGCTTTCGCTGGGAATGAGCGATGACATGGAGGCGGCAATCGCCGCAGGCAGTACGATGGTGCGTATCGGCACCGCCATTTTTGGCGCACGAGATTATGCGCACAACTCACAACAATAACAGAGGAACTTCATGTTAACACTGACGTTTTTAGTAAAAACGCTGATCGATCTCTACGTCATGGTGCTGCTGTTACGCATCTGGATGCAGTGGTCCCGCTGCGATTTTTACAATCCAGTGGCGCAGTTTGTCGTAAAAGTGACACAGCCGATTGTTAAGCCGCTGCGCCGTATACTGCCGGCTCTGGGACCGATTGATACCGCCTCGCTGCTGCTGGCATTTGTGCTGACCACGCTGAAATACCCGATTTTATTGCTGATTCAGGTGGGCGTTTTCTCGGTCGACCCAACCAATCTGCTGGTCGGCCTGCTGTCGCTGGTTAAATCCGCCGGCTATCTGGTCTTCTGGGTGATTATTATTCGCTCCCTGATGAGCTGGATCAGCCAGGGCCGGGGTCCTGTCGACTATCTGCTGGTGCAATTAACCGAGCCGATGATGGCACCTGTTCGCCGCATTCTGCCGGCGATGGGCGGCATCGACTTCTCAGCGATGATCGTCATCCTGGTGCTGTATGCCCTGAACTTTCTCGGCATGGACCTGTTCCCGGGTCTCTGGTATCTGCTGTAAATGAATCAAACTGGAACTGTTATGCAAAAAGTTGTCCTCGCAACCGGCAATCCCGGCAAAGTGCGTGAACTGGCGGAGTTACTCTCCGCCTTTGGTCTGGATATCGTCGCACAGACCGACCTTGGGGTTGAATCGGCGGAAGAGACCGGCCTGACCTTTATTGAGAACGCGATTCTCAAGGCGCGTCACGCGGCACAGATTACCGGATTACCGGCTATTGCCGATGATTCCGGCCTGGCCGTAGATGCGCTGGGCGGCGCGCCCGGCATCTACTCGGCGCGCTACGCCGGTGAAGAGGCCAGCGATCAACAGAACCTGGAGAAGCTGCTGCAGGCGCTGGAAAACGTACCGGACGGTCAGCGCCAGGCACAATTTCACTGCGTGCTGGTCTATCTGCGTCATGCGGAAGATCCGACCCCGCTGGTGTTCCATGGCAGCTGGCAGGGTGAGATCACCCGCGCCGCCGCTGGTGCCGGTGGTTTTGGTTACGACCCGATTTTCTTTGTCCCGGCACTGGGTAAAACCGCGGCCGAACTGAGTAAAGCGGAAAAAGGTGCAGTTTCTCACCGGGGTAAAGCATTGACGCTGTTGCTGGAAGCGATGCGTAATGCCTAATCTGCCGCCGTTAAGTCTCTATATCCACATTCCGTGGTGCGTACAGAAATGTCCTTACTGTGATTTTAATTCCCACGCGCTGAAAGATGAGGTGCCGCACGTTGAATACGTGCAGCACCTGCTGCGCGATCTGGAGATCGATTTACCGCTGATCAATGGCCGGGAAGTGCGCACGATCTTCATCGGTGGCGGCACGCCCAGCCTGCTGAGCAGCAGCGCGATGCAGATGCTGATGGATGGTGTGCGGGAGCGTCTGACGCTCTCGCCCGATGCGGAAGTGACCATGGAAGCCAATCCGGGCACCGTGGAAGCGGACCGGTTCAGCGCCTATCAGCGCGCCGGTATCAACCGTATTTCGATTGGCGTACAGAGTTTCAGTCCGCAAAAGCTGCAGCGTCTTGGCCGCATTCACGGCCCGGAAGAGGCGGTCCGCGCCGCTGAACTGGCAGAGTCGCTCTCGCTGCGCAGTTTTAACCTTGACCTGATGCATGGCCTGCCCGATCAGTCGCTTGAAGAGGCGCTCGACGATTTACGTCAGGCGATTGCGCTTAATCCACCGCATCTCTCCTGGTATCAGCTCACGATTGAACCCAACACCCTGTTTGGCTCACGCCCGCCGGTGCTGCCGGATGATGATGCGCTATGGGATATTTTCGAACAGGGCGATCAGCTGTTGCAGGCTGCCGGTTATCAGCAGTATGAGACCTCTGCCTACGCGAAGCCGGGTTATCGCTGTGAGCACAACCTCAACTACTGGCGCTTTGGCGACTATCTGGGGATTGGGTGTGGCGCACACGGCAAGCTGACGCAACCGGATGGCCGCATAGTCCGCACGGTGAAAACCCGTCATCCGCGTGGATTTATGCAGGGGAACTACCGCGAAAAACAGTATGACGTTGCCGATAGCGACAAGCCGTTTGAATATTTCATGAACCGCTTTCGCCTGCTGGAAGCCGCGCCGCGCGACGAGTTCAGCCGCTATACCGGTTTGTCAGAGCAGGTGATCCGTCCGCAGATGGATGCTGCGATTGCCGCGGGTTACGTGACTGAAACCGCGGAGCAGTGGCAGATTACGGAGAAAGGGAAGCTGTTCCTGAATTCGCTGCTGGAGCTGTTCTTAGCAGAAGAGTAACAAAAGCGCCTCAGCCCGACAGGCTGAGGCGTTGACCTATTTTTTCAGTGCGCCGGTAAGCTGTTTACGCTGATCTTCCAGCGAAATAACGCGATTACACACCTCGTGACCGAAGTTCTGGAAATCCTGCTCCTGCTTGCTCCACTCAGCCTGAATCGACTGCTGCAACCCGCCCAGATTACCCATAATCGCCTGCAGCGGATTACTGCCGCCGCTGCCCTGCTTACTGCCCATCTCGTTCAGGCTATCCTGCATCACGCCGCCCAGCGTCGACTGCACCAGCCTTTCACCTTCGGCGCGAACCTGATCAATCGCCTGATGGTGGAACGTCAGCCCATCTTCACGGTGTTCAATGATGCGGTTCATCTGCTGTTTCAGCTGACCATTCAGCGTGGTCAGGCGATTACGCACGTTGCTGTCGGTGCCCAGTTTTTCAACGATGACCTGATCCAGTGCCGCACGCCCTTTCTCCAGACGTGATGTCGCCCCGCTGTCGATCCACGGCAGATCGCGACGCAGCGCGTTCTGATAGTCGATCGCTTTCTGGCGTCCGGCCGTATCGAGCGTGACCTTCTGTCCATTGAACTGCACGTCGCCCTGCGGCGAGATTTCCATATTGCCGTTGGCACCGACCACCTGCACGCTCTGCGGCTTAATCACCACATCGTCCTGCGGCTTAACGCTGCATTCATAGGCTGCCTGAGCCTGGGTTGCTGCCACCAGCAGCACAGCAAGAAGCGCTTTACGCATCATATCTACTCCCTAAGGTCGGGTCTGAAACCCTTTGATCGGGCCTCAGCCCGACACTGTGTGACGACTTAGTCCCACCAGACGTCAAAGAGTTCAGTCATCTGAACGTCCTGCAGCTTGCGATCTTCCAGCCATTTACGAACCAGAGCACGATGCTCATCGGTGCATTTGCCGGTTTTCTGCAGGCAAACCAGACCTTCCCACACCAGGTAACCGCTGCCATCGAAGGCCAGGCCGTTAGGGTCGATCGCTTCATTGATGAACTGGTTCAGCGTCTCATCAATTTCGCTTTCGCTGGTGCCTTCCGGGAAGCGCCAGGCAACCGAGAAGCCCAGTTCCTGAAACTCATCGATGTGCAGTTTTTTTACGTAAACGGCGGCTGCGTTGTGTGGCCATTATTTCACCCTCTCAAACATTAAATCCCATACGCCGTGGCCTAAACGCTGCCCGCGCTGCTCAAACTTGGTCAGTGGACGCGTCTCAGGACGCGGCACATAATTCTGTTGTTCTGACTGGTTGCGGTAACCATCGATGCTGTTCATCACTTCCAGCATATGCTCCGCGTAGGCTTCCCAGTCGGTCGCCATGTGGAAAACGCCGCCCAGCTTCAGTTTACGCATCACCAGCTCGGCAAAAGGCACCTGGACGATACGGCGTTTATTGTGACGCGCTTTATGCCATGGATCGGGGAAGAAGAGCTGAACCATGCGCAGCGAGTTATCCGGAATCATCTTCTCCAGCACTTCCACCGCGTCATGGCACATCACCCGAAGGTTCTGCACATCGGCTTCTTTGGCGGCGGCCAGACAGGCACCCACGCCCGGCGCATGCACTTCAATACCCAGGAAGTTCTGATGCGGCGTGTTCTGCGCCATCGTTACCAGCGAAGCGCCCATGCCAAAGCCAATTTCCAGCGTCACCGGGGCTTCGCGGCCAAACAGCGCGGGCAGATCGACAGGCTCCGGCTGATATTCCACCCCCATGACCGGCCACAGGGTGTCCAGCGCCTGCTGCTGGCCTTTGGTTAAGCGGCCCTGGCGGCGCACAAAGCTGCGGATCCGGCGTAATGGCCGCCCGTTCTCATCAAATTCTGGGGTGATGACGTCATTAATCATGTAAAAGCCTGCTGGTTAGCCTGTTCCGGGAAACGGGCATTATGCAAAGTTCATAAGCAGAAGCAAGCCTTTGCAATCTTCCGGTTTACACCCAGGTGCGCATGTGCTGGAATTCCTGCCTGAGTGTAGAGTAAACACGGAAAATTTCCTTCTTATGATGCAAGCGCCGCAGTTCGCGCAACAGGTGCTGGACTGGTATCAGCGCTTTGGTCGCAAAACCCTGCCGTGGCAGCTGGAGAAAACGCCTTACAAGGTGTGGCTCTCCGAAGTGATGCTACAGCAAACCCAGGTTGCCACGGTTATTCCCTATTTTGAACGCTTTATGGCGCGCTTCCCCACGGTCACCGATCTGGCTGCGGCTCCGCTGGATGAGGTGTTACATCTCTGGACCGGCCTCGGCTACTACGCCCGTGCGCGTAATCTGCATAAAGCCGCAAAGCAGATTGTCGAGGTTCATCAGGGCGAGTTCCCGCGTAATTTCGATGATGTCTCTGCCCTGCCCGGCGTAGGCCGCTCCACGGCGGGCGCGATCCTGTCGCTGTCACTGGGGCAGCATTTCCCGATTCTGGATGGCAACGTCAAGCGCGTGCTGGCCCGTTGCTATGCTGTCAGCGGCTGGCCGGGTAAGAAAGAGGTCGAAAAGCGGCTCTGGCAGATCAGCGAAGAGGTCACACCCGCCGAGGGCGTCAGCCAGTTTAATCAGGCGATGATGGATCTGGGTGCTATCGTCTGTACCCGATCAAAGCCGAAGTGCGAAATCTGCCCGCTGAACAGCGGTTGTGAGGCGTATGCCAGCAGCAGCTGGGCGAGCTATCCCGGTAAGAAGCCTAAGCAGGTGCTGCCAGAGCGCAGCGGCTGGTTCCTGATGATGCAGGATGGTGATGATGTCTGGCTGGAGCAGCGCCCGCCTGTGGGCTTGTGGGGCGGCCTGTTCTGCTTCCCGCAGTTCACAACGGAAGCGGCGATGACCGACTGGCTGGCGGCCCGCGGCATCCATGCAAAACCGCAGCAGCTTACTGCGTTCCGTCACACTTTCAGCCATTTCCATCTCGATATCGTGCCAATGTGGCTGACGTGGCCTTCTGTCGGGGCGGCGATGGATGAAGCAGGCGGTCTCTGGTATAACTTAGCGCTGCCACCATCTGTGGGATTAGCCGCACCCGTTGAGCGCCTGTTACACGAGCTGCGCCATCCCCGACAACTGGCTTTGAACAGTTGTGAGATTAATGAGGAAGAATAATGAGCCGCACTATTTTTTGTACTTTTTTTACAGCGCGACGCGGAAGGACAGGATTTTCAGCTCTACCCGGGCGATCTGGGTAAGCGCATTTACAACGACATTTCTAAAGAAGCCTGGCAGAAGTGGATGGCGAAACAGACCATGTTGATCAACGAGAAGAAGCTCAACATGATGAATCCCGAAGATCGTAAAGTGCTGGAGAAGGAGATGATCAATTTCCTGTTCGAAGGTAAAGACGTTCATATCGAAGGCTATACACCGCCAGAAGCGTAAACATTCCGGGCCTCATCGCTGAGGCCGGTTATCCAGGTCAGGCTTGCATTCCCAATGAATAAAAAATTAATCGCCCTGCTGGTGATAGCACCACTTTTGGTTTCCTGTTCCGGGTCAAAGAAACAGCAGTCCCACGAGGAGTGGGTAAAAGATACCAACGCCTTTGATATTCTGATGGGGCAGTTTGCTCATAATATTGAGAATATCTGGGGTATCAATGAGGTCCTGATCGCCGGACCCAAAGATTACGTCAAATATAGCGACAACTATTACACCCGCAGCCACATTAACTTTGAAAGCGGTAAGCTGACCATCGAGACGATTTCTGGCACCGATCCTATGGCCAGCCTGCGTCAGGCAATCGTGACCACCCTGTTGATTGGCGAAGATCCGGGTAATGTCGATCTCTACTCTGACGCCAACGATATTGAAATCAGTAAAGAGCCGCTGCTGTATGGGCAGGTGCTGGATAATACCGGTCAGCCGATTCGCTGGCAGGGTCGCGCGGAAGCCTTTGCTGACTATCTGATTCAGAATAAATTGCAGCGCCGCACCTCGGGTCTGCATGTGATTTACACCATTTCGATTCCGATGGTGCCGAACCACCTGGATAAGCGTGCGCACAAATACCTGCCGATGGTGCGTAAAGCCGCCGATCAGTATGGTGTCGATGCCTCATTGATTCTGGCGATTATGCAGACCGAGTCGAGCTTTAACCCCTACGCCGTGAGCCATTCTGATGCGCTGGGTCTGATGCAGGTGGTGCAGCATACTGCCGGTGTTGACGTGTTCCGCATGAAGGGTAAATGGGGCAAGCCGAGCCGCAGCTATCTGCTGGATCCGGAGAACAATATTGATGCGGGTACCGCTTATCTGTCGCTGTTGCAGCGTAGCTATCTGGGCGGCATTCAGGATCCGGTGTCACGTCGTTATGCGGTGATCACCGCCTATAACGGCGGCGCAGGCAGCGTGCTGCGCGTCTTCTCCAGCGATAAAGATCGAGCGTTTTCGATGATTAACGGCATGTCACCGAGCAAGGTTTACCAGACACTGGCGAACCAGCATCCGTCGGCGGAATCGCGTCGTTATCTTTATAAGGTGAGTACCGCGCAGAAGAGTTATCGGGGATTCTGATTGGCTCAGCGCTAAAGCGGGGGAGTGTTCGCTGCGCGAACGGGCTTAGGTGCAGCGCCTGAAGCTGGGATTGTTCGCTGCGCGAACAGGCTATGAGAAGGTTTCGTTCGCCTGATTAGCCGGGCAGTTTCAGATTCGCCTCTGCAGGCGACCGACAAGGGGGCGCCAGTCGCCGCGCCCCCTTGACCCCGGGCTCCGGCCTGCTTCACCGCCGCTTCGCGGTTCCTTCGCCTCTTCAGGATTTCTCACGGAACGGCGGGACGCGCCATCCATGGCGCGAACCCGCCTCTTCGCGACATCCCTGTCGCTCGTCCTGAAATCCCTCATCCGCTCAGCGGCTCTGACGGCCTCCCCACCCCCTCGCTGTTATCTTTTCTTCTTATATTGGGTTCGCTGTCGCTGTGAGTTTGGGATTGCCTCTGACTTTCGGCTCAGCAAACAGAATGGCATTCAACTCGCTCGCTGTTATTTCTGCTTTTATGTTGAGTGCTTTTTCGCTGTAGTTTTTTTTGGGATTGCCTCTGACTTTTGGCTCAGCAGACCGAATGTTATTCAACCCACCCGCTGTTATCTCATCTTGTTATGTCGGGTACTTTATCGCTGTATTTTTTTGGGATTGCCTCTGACTTTCGGCTCAGCACACAGAATGGCATTCAACCCTACCCGCTGTTATCTCGTTTTCAGGTAACTAAGATTGTTGCGGTGAACTTCAGGAATTGAGACTGGCTTTCAGACCACCAGGCAACTGTGCACCAAAGAAAACATAAAGAAATCACAGGCGGGGGGTTTCCCAGAGGCGTCCGAAGCGCTGAGGAACAACCGCAGGCCAGGATGAGCCGACAGGACGTCGGCGAAAGGACGGCACGAGCCAGGGATGGCGAGTCCGGACGGTCCGTCGGCCGCAGGGCGTGACGAAGGTACCCCGCTACGCGGGGCGCGGAGGCAGCCGGACGCCGGGATTGTTAAGGGGCGGGCGTCCGCCCCTTGACGCGTCCGCCTGCTCAGGCAACCTGAAACTCCCCATCGCCTGGCGGGCGGAACCCGCTCAGTGTTAGCACGCTGCTAAGCGAACGAAAATCTCTCATAGCCCGTTCGCGCAGCGAACAGGGCCTGCCGGGCGAAAACCCATTAAGTGCCAGCTCGCTGCAAAGCGTACACCGCCGCCAGGCGAAACCTTCTCAGCCCCGTTCGCGCAGCGAACAAAAGGCAGGCGGGCCGCTACCCGCCTCTGCCCACGCTCAGATCAGCGCCCCACTATCATATTGGCCACCAGATACTTCCGTCCCTGGTCATCCTCTTCGGTGTAAACGCCCTGCAGCTCTGGTGAGAAGCCAGGCAGCAGATTAAGCCCCTCTTCCAGCGCCAGGAAGTAACGCTGCACCGCGCCGCCCCAGACTTCCCCCGGGACGACGCACAGCACACCCGGTGGATAAGGCAGTGCACCTTCCGCGGCAACCCGGCCTTGTGCTTCGGCTATCGGCACCAGCTCCACTTCGCCGCGAATATAAGCCTGATGCGCATCCTGCGGATTCACCCTGACCGGCGGGAACTCCGCGGCGCGGAACATCAGGCGCTGCAGATCCTTGACGTTGTGACTGACGTAAAGGTCGTGCATCTCCTGGCAGAGGCGACGCAGGGTATACCCGGCATAGCGTTCAGCATTTTTGCGGTAAATGGTCGGCAGCACTTCGGCCAGCGGCGCATCCTCTTTAACGTGCTGTTCGAACTGCGCCAGCATCGCCACAAGATTCGCCATCTTCTCCGGACTCTCTGCCGGGGTCAGCAGGAACAGGATTGAGTTGAGATCGCACTTCTCCGGCACAATGCCGTTTTCGCGCAGATAGTTCGCCAGAATGGTCGCCGGAATCCCGAAATCACTATACTCACCGCTGGCCGCATCAATCCCCGGCGTGGTCAGCAACAGCTTGCAGGGATCCACCCGATACTGATCGCGCGCATAACCCGCGAAACCGTGCCACTTCGCCTGCGGTTCAAAGCTGAAGTAGCGCAGATCGCGGGCGATCGTCTCAGTGGGCGCATCCTGCCAGCGCTGGCCATCCACCGTCTCCGGCACAAACGGCAGGATCATCTCACAGCGATCCAGGATCGATTTACGCGCCTCAATACCCAGCGTGACGCACTCATCCCACATGCGACGCCCCGCTTCGCCCTGATGCATTCTGGCGTTGATATCCAGCGCGGCAAACAGCGGATAAAACGGACTGGTGGATGCGTGCAGCATAAAGGCGTTATTCAGTCGCTTATGCGGGCAGAAGCGGCGCTGTCCGCGAATATGATTATCTTTTTTTATGGATCTGCGAAGTCTGCGAAAAACCTGCCAGCTGCTTATGCACTGACTGCGTGACAAAAATGCCGGGATCGTTCTCATTCAGTTGCAGGGTCAGCGGCGAACAGCCTTCCATCAGTGGAATGAACTGCTCATAGCCCAGCCACGCGGAATCAAACAGAATGTAATCACACAGATGGCCGATGCGATCCACCACCTGACGCGCGTTGTAGACCGTGCCGTCGTAGGTGCCCAGCTGGATGATCGCCAGACGGAAAGGCCGCTCTTCAGCCGCGCGCTGCGGAGCCACGGCCGCGATCTGCTCGCGCAGATAAGTCTCATCAAAACAGTGCGCGTCAATGCCGCCAATAAAGCCGAAAGGATTGCGCGTCGCTTCAAGATAAACCGGGGTCGCGCCCGCCTGAATCAGCGCGCCATGATGGTTCGACTTGTGATTGTTGCGGTCGAACAGCACCAGATCGCCACGCGTCAGCAGCGCATTGGTCACCACTTTGTTGGCACTTGAGGTGCCGTTGAGCACAAAGTAGGTTTTATCGGCGTTAAACACTTTTGCCGCATACTTCTGCGCATCTTTAGCCGAGCCTTCGTGGATCAGCAGATCGCCCAGTTTGACGTCGGCATTGCACATATCAGAGCGGAAAACATTCTCGCCGTAGAAGTCATAAAACTGTTTGCCCGCCGGATGCTTTTTAAAGAAAGCACCGCCCTGATGTCCGGGACAGGCAAAGGTGCTGTTCTGCATATCGACATAGCGGGTCAGCGTCTCGAAGAAAGGGGGCAGCAGCGCCGCTTCATACGCCTGCGCAGCCGCTTCCAGCGCGATCCACTCCTGAGGATCGCCATTCAGCTCACCGCTGACGCCGGGCAGGTGCATCACCTCTTCTTCAAACGCGTTAGCGACAAACACCGGCAGATTAAAGCCGGTATGACGCAGCAGCGCCAGCACGCCGCTACGGGTATCCGCTAGCGAGACGACAACCGCCGCCACATCAGTGAAGTCGGTGTTATCCAGCGTCACCACGTCTCGCGCAGTGTTCAGGGTCAGACTGGGCGCCACAGCGGCGCTGGCAGCAATTTTCAGTGGAGTCATAACAGAATCCCTAACGTCAGGGAGGAAGTGCCAGAGGCACAATTATGGGGACAGTGCCCCGGCGAATACTTAACAGTCAGAAGGCGTTACGCAGCCCGTGGAGAGCAGATCCATAGCCGCTGCCCGGCTGGCCTCACCGCATGGTGAATAACGGAGATATCGGAAAAGAGGAAAACCCGGTGAGCGCCGGAAAAAGCGAACGGTAATCCGGGCGGATGCGCGGTGAACCGGACATGGCGACGTCCTCTGTGGCAAAGAAGCAGGGTCAAAAAGTGGCGGTCATAATGTCATCTTTTTCAGGCATGGACAACCCGAACCAGGTAATTATTCAGTCACCCTCTTCGCATGTAACAACATGATTTTTATAGTCTATTTATTATAAAAAATTCACAATACGACTAATTATCTGAATTATATGCAGATTTATGCACTTAACTCACTGCCGCTGTCAGCCTGTTTTCCGCTCGTGTCGTCTTCATTGCCGGGAGACGGGGCCATTGCCCTACCGCATTGCATCTGCCAGGCGTAAACTGATCTTCTCTTTCCCACTCTGCCGGAGGCTGCATGTTCAAGGCACTGGTCATTGAAAATGACGAACAAGGTTACCGTTCCCTGCTGAAAGATCTCCCCGAATCTCAACTGCCTGACCACGATGTCACGCTCGACGTCAGCTACTCATCCCTGAACTACAAAGATGCTCTGGCTATCTGTAACAAAGGCCCGATTGTGCGCCACTTCCCGATGGTGCCAGGTATCGATTTTGTTGGCCGGGTGACGGCCAGCCGCCATCCCGACTGGAAAGAGGATGATGTGGCGCTGCTGACGGGCTGGGGCGTGGGCGAAAAACAGTGGGGCGGCCTGGCACAGAAAGCCAGCGTCAGTGGCGACTGGCTGGTGCGCCCGCCCGCCACGCTGAGTCCGCTGCAAACCATGGCAATCGGTACGGCGGGACTGACCGCAATGCTCTGCGTGATGGCGCTGGAAAAACAGGGCATTACACCTGAACAGGGGCCGGTACTGGTAACCGGTGCCAGTGGCGGCGTCGGCAGCTATAGCGTCAGCCTGCTGGCGCGTCTGGGTTATCAGGTGATCGCTTCCAGCGGGCGCACCAGCGACCATGCCTATCTGATTGATACGCTGGGCGCGGCATCGGTCATTGACCGTGAAGAACTCTCCCAACCCGGCAAGCCACTGGCAAAAGAGCGCTGGGCCGCCGCGATAGACAGCGTAGGCAGTCACACCCTGGCGAATGTGCTGGCCGCCACCCAGCGCGACGGCGCGGTTGCCGCCTGTGGTATGGCGCAGGGACTCGACCTGCCAGCCAGCGTCGCACCCTTTATTTTGCGTGGCGTTACGCTGGCCGGTGTCGATAGCGTGATGTGTCCGAAGCCGCTTCGTCAGCAGGCGTGGCAACGACTCGGTGAGCTGATGGATAGCGAACGGCTCAGTAAGCTGAGCCGGGTGATCCTGCTAAGTGAAGCCAGAGAAGGTGCGCAGGCATTGCTGGATGGCAAAGTGCAGGGACGTCTGATTGTCGACTGTCGCTAAGCCTGTTTAAAGGCGCGTTTCGCGCCTTTAACGATCGGCTCGCTGCAGCCGTTTTATAAGTCCTTCCAGCGCTAACTGTGTCCCCTGCTCCATCACCGATTTCGGATCGCCGCTGAACTGATGGCACTCCGCTTCGTCTCTGCCGTCGGGGAATACCCAGCCAAACCAGATGGTGCCCGCCGGTGTACCATCTTCGCCGCCATCCGGTCCGGCATAGCCGGTAATGGATAATCCCACCGGCTCGCCGGAGCGGGCGCAGGCGCCCTGCACCATCTCCCGCGCCGTCTGTTCGCTCACCGCCGTATGCTGTTTCAGCGTGTCAGGGCGCACCCCCAGCAGACGGATTTTGGCATTTTCGCTGTAGGTCACAAAGCCGCTGGTATAAAAATCTCCGCTGTTTTCCACCGCGGCCAGCGTCATGCTGATCAGCCCGGCGGTACAGGATTCGGCGGTCGCCAGATGAAGTCCGGAAGAGAGTAAAATATTCCCCAGTTGCTCAGCGGTCTGATCTAATGATTTTGCCATTATGGTCTCCTTGAATCTGTCCGGAACTCCAGGTATAGCGCAAAATCAGCGAATAAAACCGCGCAAGGCGATGTTTTTAAAGCGAAACGGTCTAAATACGCAGCTGGATATGCGGCTGTCCACTCCCGGTATGCGCCACTACCTGCAGATCGGCCTGGTACCAGCGCGTCAGCGTCGCTTCCGTCATCACCGTCTGCGGTGAGCCTTGTGCCACCAGTCGGCCTGCGTGCAGCAGCAGTATGCGATCGGCCCATAATGAGGCCTGATTAAGGTCATGTAACACGGTACAGACGGTGAGATCTCCTGCGCGCGTCAGCTGGCGTAGTAAACGCAGGGTTTGCTGCTGCCAGAAGAGATCCAGCGCCGAAGTCGGCTCATCCAGAAACAGCCAGCCGCGTGGTCTTCCCTCATGCCAGAGCTGTGCCAGCACCCGCGCCAGCTGCACCCGTTGTTGTTCACCGCCAGAGAGCTGGCGGTAATCGCGCTGCGCCAACCCTTCACAACCGGTCAGCCGCATAACCTCAGCCACAATCTGCGACGTCTGCGCCTCCGGCCAGGGCGCACGGCCCATCGCCACGACCGACTGCGCAGACTGTGCAAACGTCAGGTTGTTCTGCTGGCGCATCACTGCCCGGCGTCGTGCCAGCTGCTCACGCGGCCATGCCGTCAGCCGTCGATCGCCCAGCCAGCACTCGCCCCGATCGGGCGACAGAAATCCCGTCAGCATCCGCAGTAGCGTCGACTTACCCGCGCCGTTGGGGCCAATCAGCGCCACCAGCTCGCCACCTGACAGCGTGACGTCGAGATTATCGATAACGGTTTTGCCGCCGCGCGCGAGACACAATCCCCTGGCCTGTAAAATGTCCATCACTCCAGCCCTCGCTGTTGACGCAGAATCAGCCAGAGAAACCACGGACCGCCAATCAGGCTGGTCAGCAGCCCCACCGGCATCTCGGCCGGAACCACCAGAGTGCGCGCCAGCGTATCGGCCAGCAGCAGCAGAATCGCCCCCGCCAGCGCTGAGCCGGGCAGCAGCCAGCGGTGATCGCCGCCAAGGCAAAAACGCATCACGTGTGGCACCACCAGTCCGACGAAGCCGATCACGCCGCTGACCGAGACCGCCGTACCGACCAGCAACGCACTGAGGATCAGCAGCTGATGCTGAGTACGCTTCACATCAACTCCCATGTAGTGCGCATCCTCTTCACCCGACTGCAGCAGGTTAAGGTGGCGGGCACGGGTCTGTAACAGCAGCAAGGCTGGCAGAATCAGCAGCAGGCAGATCAGCAGTGCAGGCCACTGTGCCTGGCTGAGGCTTCCCATGCCCCACAGCGACAGCTGGCGCAGCTGCTGGTCGTTGCTCAGCCATGACAGCACGCCTACCGCCGCCCCGCACAACGCATTAATCGCAATGCCGACCAGCAACAGCCGCGAAAGATTGCCGCGCGCCAGCCGACTGAAACTGAAGATCAGCAGTGTAACCAGCAGACTGCCGATAAACGCGGCGATCATCGGTAGCCACAATGCCAGCGGTGCCGGCAACGCCAGCGGAATAATGATTGCCAGCGCCACCGCCAGTCCCGCCCCGCTGCTGATCCCCAGCAAACCGGGATCGGCCAGTGGGTTACGAAAAACACCCTGCATCACTGCGCCAGAGACTGCCAGCGCCATGCCCATCACCACCGCCAGCAGCACGCGCGGCAGACGGATATCCAGCCAGATCTGCCAGATAAGATCGCTGAGCGGTGCCTGCCACAGCGCCCGCACTGAAAGCGACATCGCCCCCCAGATTTGCCGCCAGCACCATCGCCACCAGCAGGAAGATCAGCATCAGCACCAGGCCGCGCAGCGCATTATCCTTAATCATGGTTCAGCGATTCCGCCGCCTGACGCAATTTCACGATTGCCCGCGGCGTATCAAGACCAAACCCCAGCAGTGCCATGGTGTCGATCACCAGCAGACGATGCTGTTGCCCGGCAGGCGTCAGCGCCAGACCCGGTAACTGCCACAGCTGCGCTTCGCCGCCCAGGGTTTTCAGGCCATCCTCGCCTATTACAACCAGATCCGGCGCGGCGGCGATCACCCCTTCCTGCGACAGTGCCTGATAGTGCGGCACCGAGCCCATAGCATTCTCCAGCCCGGCGCTGCGAATGGCGCCATCGGCCGCAGTCTGATTTCCAGCCGCCATCGACTTCATGCCGCTGTTGGCCATGATGTAGAGCACTTTTACCGGCAGCGGTTGCTGCGGCAACTGGCGAATCTGCTGCGTCATTTGCTGCGCCAGTGCCTGAGCTTCGCTTTCACGCTGCAGCGCCTGGCCCACAGTGATAATTTTCTGCGGAATTGCCTGCAGGCTGCTGTCGCCGCTGACCGTGACCACCCTGACGCCCGCGCGGGCAATCTGTTGCAGCACCAGCGACGGTTGCGCCTGCGCGCTGGCGATCACCAGCGTCGGTTTCAGTGCCAGAATGCCTTCGGCGTTGAGCTGACGCATATAACCCACGTCCGGCAGTCGGGCGGCCTGCGCCGGACGCAGACTGGTGCTGTCGCGCGCCACCAGCTGTGACTGGGCATCCAGCGCATAGATAATCTGAGTAACGTCACCGCCAATCGACACCACCCGCTCCGCCGCCAGTGATGGCAGCGTCATCAGCAGCCATAACAGCATCGCTCTTTTCATGCCGCCGCTCCCGGCGTGCGGAGTGCGCCAATCTGCTCGCGCCAGCGTGACTGCTCTGGCGTACCTTCCGTGCGCTGACCGTAGAGCTGGGCGATCTGCGTGCCGTCGGCGGCGAACAGTTCCAGGCTGGTAACAAAGCCATCACCCGTTGGCTTGCGTGTTACCCAGCTTTCGCAGATCTGATCAGCCATCAGATGCAGCGTGAACTTCGGATTGAAGATGTTGAGCCAGTTTTCCACTGGCTGCAGCTTCTCTACCCTTCCGGTGAAAATCTGAGTACAGCCACGGTTGCCGACAAAAATCATAATTTCATTGCCCGCCTGCTGTGCCATCTGTAGCAGGCGCTCAAGCGCGTCGTTGCCGGTCTGCCAGGCGAGATCCTCACCCACCGCGCGAAAGGCCTGCGGCCGTGACACCTGGTGGCGCTTCAGCAACGCGAAAAACTGATGAACATCGGTCATGGCGCGCCATTCACGGTCGATGGCGGTGGCATCAATCGCCTCCGTCAGGGGAGCAGCGGCAACCGGCTCAACCACGAGCGGCGTCGCCACGGCGTCGGTAAAGTCGGCGATCAGCGTCTGCCACACTGCCATGTTGGTCTGCTCCGTGGCGTAAACTTTCAGCACCGCATCGCCATGACGATCAAAAATCTGAATGCTGTGACGAACGCCCTGCCCGGTCGGCTCCTGCAGAGCAAAGGCGCTGCACCACTGACCGACGAACAGGCGCAGATCGAGCGCACGGGGATTAAGCACCAGGCCACCATGCGCGCCAATCTGCACATTGTGGTATTCACCCAGATGTTCATGTACCGCATAAGCGTTACGGGTAATGTTTTTGGTTTCGCCGACTGCGCCCAGTGCCTTCAGCAACGCCGGAAAATCGCGTTTCAGCGCCACGGCATCAACGCCGATGCGCGCTTCACACAATTCCGCTTCGCTGATGCCGATCAGCGTGGCCAGGTCGCGGGCATATTTCTTCGGTTGTTCACCTTTAAGGACAAGATAGTGCTGATAAATCGGGTTCATGACTCAGGCTCTCTTAGTAGTGCCCTGCATCAGCGCAGGGCGACGGCTATCAAAAATCGACGTTAACACCTAACTGGAAAGTACGGCCCGGCATCACGGCCAGCGCCTGATCGTTGCGCTCCTGCTGAGTGGCGCTGGTCAGTTCACGGCTGCTGAGGTAATCCCGGTATTTGCGATCGGTTATGTTGTAAAGCCCGCCACTCAGCCTGACGTTGTGCGCGACACGCCAGTAAGCGGTCATATCCACCATGCCATAACCCGGCACCCGCATGTAATCGGTGCTGGAGTCGGCCAGGCTGCTGCCGTTGTTAGCGAAGCTTTCGCGGTTAGTCGCACTGGCTTGCTTACCTTTGACAAAGGTAGCGGTAACGGCGGCACCGTAGCCGCGCGCCTCATCATCCCAGGCGAGTCCGACGATCGCTTTCATCGGGGCAACACTCTCAAGGTCGATGTAGCGGTCACCAAGGTAGCTCGACTTTGCCGCGCCCTGCGTGTAACCAAACGCCAGATTGGCGCTAAGACCCTCGACCTCGCTGAACCAGCTGCCGAAGTTCACTTTACTGCTGATTTCAGCCCCGTAGATGTAGGCTTTATCGCGGTTCTCCGCCTGATAGGTGGTGTAAATGTTGGCAGGCACATTGACGAACTGACCCGGATTAGCCGCCCGGCTGTAGCGGGTAAAGGCAATAAAGTTTTTATAGTCGTTATAAAAAGCGGCAGCGTTAAGCGTGACGCCTTTTTGCCACCTCTCCTTTTACACCCCACTCGTAGTTGTTGCTGGTTTCGGTTTTCAGATCTGCATTACCAATCAGCGCATACTGCGCGGTGCCGGCATAGCTGGAGCCAAGGTTCCATGAACCATAAAGCTGGGTATCGTTGGGGAACTGCGCGCCACGGGTATATTGCAGATAAGTCATCAGCTTCGGTGTCAGATCGTACTGGAAGGCGATCGACGGCAATACCTGCGTGTCGCTGTTTGGCGATCCATAGAGCGCTGAAACTTCGCTGGCGTCGAGCACGCTACTGTTCGTGGTCAGCGTCGCCACATCACGCGGTCGGGTGTTCTGATAGGCCACGCGCGCGCCTGGCACGATGGCCGCCCGATGTCCGTCAGCATCGAAGCTGATGGTATCCTGCAGATAACCACCCACGCTGTAGCTGCGACTGTTAGCCTGCGGCTGCATGATCGCAGTAAAAGCACTGGCTGGCGGTGACTGACGGAAAGGTCGCTCAGTATCCACCAGGCGCGCATTCAGCCCGGCACTCAGTTCATGTCGCCCGACGCTTTTAAGCGCGCGGGTGTCAAAACCGTAGCTGTCGCTGTTGTAGTCGGAATAGACGGTTTGCCTGGCGGTGGCACTCGACGGCATGCGGGTGTTGTCATGCGCCTGGGTCTGCTGCCAGTAAACGCGGGTCGTCAGGCTGTCGATCAGGTCATTGTAAGGGGTGTACTCATCCGCCAGGCTGATGCCCCAGCGGCGGGTATCACTCTGCTGCTGTGCCGTCCCCCAGACTGTATTGCCTGAAGTGCTCCAGCTGTCGTAATGGCTGTGGTGGGTTTTGTGATAGTAATCGACCGTAGCGCTGAGCTTGTGAGCATCATTGGGCTGCCAGATGCCGGAGGTCATAAAGGCGTCGGAGTGCCAGTTAGCGGGATACGCATCCAGCGTGCCGCTGTTATTACGGGTCTGCTGACCGTCGCGGCGGCTGTAAACAAAGATGCCACGCAGTTCATCGTCACCGGCAGCGGCGGTGATGCCGTTATGCCAGCTGCGACTGGATGAGTCATAGTCGCTCTGATAACTGAACGCGGTCGCTTTTCCGGGATGCAGGTAATCGTCGGGAGACTTATTACGGAACGAGACATTGCCGCCAATCGAGGTGTTCGGCTGTTCCACTGCTGTGGCGCCCTTCTCAATCTCAATACGGCCAAACATATAAGGATCGATGTAATCGCGGCCAATGCCAAAGCTGTCGAGACCTGCGCGTCCTACATAGCTGCGGCCAGTGGCCTGCGGCAACGGAATGCCGTCCACATCCAGACCGACGCGGTTGCTTTCGAGGCCACGAATGTTGTAGCCGGTATAACCGGCCCGATCAAAACCGCTCTTACCGGCTGATGAACCGCCACGGGTACCGGTAGCACTGATCAGCGGTTCATAGCGCATGATCGATCCAAAGTCAGTGGCACCACGCTGTTGCAGATCGCTGGCAGAGAGCGAGGTTTTACTGCCTGCCGTTTTTTTGATTTCCGGTGCCGTCACCGTCATTACCGGTTCGGCACTGCTGCCATAGCGGTCAGAAAGGGCTAGGGTGGCAGATTCACTGCCCGCAGCATAAGTGCAGGTGGTATTGATGAAGGTGGCGAGCAACGCCAGTTGAGTCAGACGCGGTTGCGTCAATCTCCGAAAACGTGGTGACATAGGCGCGAATTACCTGATTAATTGTTAGTATTCGCTCACTTGCTTACTGGCAACAGTAAAACGGCTCCGCATAAAAGCCGTGAAAAGTCAGAACATCAGGCTGGTGTAGTAATTATCGCCCGGAATTTAATGCAACTGATAATCATTATCAATCTTATTTACATTTAGATATAAACCACAGCGCACAAATTGTTAACCCGAATGCATTGGCATTTATCAACACGTAAAGGAATAGAGTTATGGCGCAAAAACCTGTGGTTGTTATTCACTACTGTATGCAATGCAACTGGCTGATGCGGTCAGCGTGGATGGCACAGGAACTTCTGCATACGTTCGCTGAGGATCTGGCGGAGGTGACGCTGAAACCGGGCACCGGAGGTATCTTTGAGATTACGCTGGATGAGCATCTGCTGTGGGAACGTAAGCGGGATGGTGGCTTCCCGGATGCGACCACGCTGAAACAGCGTGTACGGGACATCTGCTTCCCGGATCGTACGCTGGGCCACATCGACAAACACAAAACTGAAGTCAGCTAACTCCGCGATTAGCTGAGGGTGATTTTTTCTGCCGCGTCGTGCAGCGCTTTAATCAGCGTCTGCAGCGCGGCTTCTGAGATATCTTCCTGCGCAAGCCGCCGGTTCAGCGCGACCTTCAGCCCATGAATCGCCTGCTCAACAGCAGGAATGCTGCGGTTATTGACCAGAATCGCCAGCGTAGAGAGACGTGTAATCAGGCTGCTGACCGTTTCACGGTTCTCTGCCAGATGCGCCTCTCCCGCTGCCGTCAGGCGGTAGGCTTTACGCGTTGCCTGCGCATCCACCACCTGAATCGCCTCCATCTCTTCCAGCAGCGTCAGGTTGGGGTAAATGATCCCCGGACTGGGCGAATACTCTCCCTTTGACAGCTCCTCAACAGACTTGATCAGCTCATAGCCGTGCGCAGCATTCTGCGCCAGGAAATGGAGCATCAGCAGGCGAATCTCACTCGCTTCCAGCATCTTTTCACGTCGCTTGCGCCGTCCGCTGCAACTGCCTGCGCGCGCAGTCTGATCGTCAGATGAAGTGGAAGTCGGATGCTGTTTCATGGCCTGCCCTGCTGCGAAAAAGTGGGATTGATGGTAGTGCGCCGCCTGGCAAAACTCAATTGCCTTAGCGGCTTACTTCTGGTGCCAGTAGGCCACCGCCCGTACGAAGTCACTGTTGAGGCCGCGCTGCACCGTAAAGTAGTCACACAGCGATTTAACAAACTCACCTTCGCCGGTCAGCCAGACAAAGTAATCTTCCGTCGGGATAGTGATCTGATCCAGCCGGGCAATCAGCTGGCTGAGCTGCGCTTTCTGCATCTGGCCGCTGCCGAGCCAGTTTGTCGTCACATCAGCCGTATCAGATAAATAGTCGCGGCCTGTCGCTTCATCGGTAAAGGCATAGAGATGCAGCGCCTGCGCCCGGGCGTCACGCTGACGGCGCGCAAAAGCCGGCAGCCCGGTTTCATCACAGACATAGAGCTGGAATGCGTAATCGGTCGGCACCACCAGCGAGCCGCGTGGCCCGCCGACAATCAACCGATCGCCAGGCTGCGCCTGAGTTGCCCAGTCACTGGCTACGCCCTGCTCATGAATATAGAAATCGAGGGTCAGTGAAGATTCACCATCGAATTCCAGCGGTGTGTAATCACGCGCCTGCGGACGCAGCCCTTCGGGCCAGACAATCCCCGCATCGGTGATTTGTGGCAGAGCCAGTGTGGCTCCTTCAGCGGAAGGGAAGAAAACCTTAATGTGGTCATCAAAGCCTGGCGACGTAAAACCCGCCAGATCGCTGCCGCTGAACCGGATACGCCAGAATTTACCGGCAATGTTAGTTTTACTCGCGACCTGGATATGACGGAAACGCAATTCATTACGGACGCGCTGTGGTACACGCTGATCGGCTGATACAGGCAAAATTTCTCTCCTGAAACGGGATGGATGCCCGTGACTCAAGGGCATGCTGACAATAATGGAATAACAATCATTCTCACCTGAAGTGCCAAGATTAGCTATGATATATCTTCACTACAAGAACGAAAAATGCGATCCAGCGGCTTAAGATATATTTTATGCCTGTACGGGTGTGCGTAGTGCAGACGAAGAGCGGCCCTGATAAGAGCGTTCAGAGAGAGGTAAGCAGCAGGTGCGGCGTGTTTACGGGGGCAGGCAGAGAAGGCGGAAACTGTCCGGCTCCTGACGAGTCGGGCATGATGTTGCGCCGCACATTCTGGCAGCGCGTGACCACTTACAGTGTGTCGTTGAATCCTGAGAGGGAAGGATTGCTGCTGGTGTGTTCCGGCAGCTCACCATCACCCAGAATTTCATGCTGGGTGGCCTGAGAGTGCGGATGCAGTCCGGCAGGAGGTGAAAAAGGTTCAGCCTGTTGTGCCATCGCCATGACAGGCAATGCCAGGATCAGTGAAATCATTAAGCGTCGCATAGTTGTCTTCGTTTGTTTTTTTGACCAGAAAAGGCCTGAAATGCAGGTAAATATTCCAGCCCTGGCACAGATGCACGATGATTCAGGCATGGCAGGGTTTCGGGAGAGGATTTTACGCCAGAACGGCGAGTTATTTTATAAAATCGTGCGGTTTGTCACGGTTTACCGCACGAATTATGCATTAACAGGGTCGGGAGCCACACACCCTGCCCTGCTGGCTACGCCTGCATCACCGGAATAGAAAAAACGCCGCTCAGCCAGTCAGGCTTACAGTGCGCAAAATCGAGACGCAGCAGATCTTTACCTGGACGACGCGATACACCCAGTGCTGGCAGATGCTGATAGTAGATATCCTCGATAAAGCGTGTCAGCTGCTCCGGGCTGCCGCTCCAGCGGATCGACGCATAGAGTCCACTAACCTCGCTCCAGCTGGCGGTGTTGTCACCCAGCAGCCCGGCATGTTGCGGCTCCAGCGCCTGAAACAGGCTGATATTTTGCTGATCAGCAGAGCTATGGCCCGGGCCATACTGAAAGCCTAACCAGCCCTGCGACACGCGGCCGCCCGCCAGCGCCACCAGTTGCCGCGCCTGTTCAGCCACCCGGTGATCGCGATCGGCAATGTAATCGCCAAACTTACACTCCCACTCCAGCGTTTCTCCGCACAGATGCAGCTCTTCCTCACGCTCCACCAGCGTTGCACGCTCTGCCAGCGATCGCACCAGAATGCGGCCATGGAAGTTTTTAACCGGCAAATGGGGAATACGGCGAAACGCACCAGGCGTCAGCGAAAAGTGACCTTTGAATACCCGGGTAAAATTTTGCTGGTTATCAAAACCAAAACGTACGGCGATATCGATCAGCGTCATGCGCGTCAGACGCAGCGCCATAGCGGCCATCGTCAGACGCCGTTTACGGGTGTAAGCCGCCAGGGTCTGTCCGGTCATCTCCTTAAACATGCGCTGCATGTGCCATTTGGAATAACCTGACTTGAGGGTAATCTGATCGATATTAAGATCGTCGGTGAGATTGGCTTCAATCCACTCGACCAGATCGTTGATGTGCTGTTTTTTAATGGCCTGACTGAGCATGATGGCGATTTACGACGCGGGTTAGGACTGGGATTTCAGTTACAAAAGAATAACAAAAATCGCAAATCGGTGTAAGGAAAGGGTAAGCATTGCGCGCCCGTTCAGGGCGTTTCCGCATTAATTGCTTAGGTTACTAACTAAAAAAGGCTGACTGTCGTCAGCCTTCTGATTATTGATAAAAACTGCGCCGGATAGCTGTAAGACGGAGCCTGCGACAACTAATGACTGCGCATTCCGGCCGCTGTCATCATCATGCGGAACAGCGAGGCGACAACGCCTAGCGCAAGTACGCTGGCGGCATAGATAAACACCAGCCACATCACACGCTTCCACCATGGCGCTTTCGTTTCTTCATTGTGATTGTGGTCTTTCATGCTCCTGAGGCTTTTCATATCAATGATATCCTGCGTCTGCTTTGATTTTTCCACGGAACACGTAGTAGCTCCAGAAGGTGTAGCCCAGGATCATCGGGATAATCAGCAGGCTACCCACCAGCATAAAGGCCTGGCTCTGCGGCGGTGAGGCGGCAGCCCAGATGGTCACTGATGGCGGAATAATATTTGGCCAGATACTGATGCCCAGCCCGGAGAAGCCCAGGAAGATCAGCGCCAGCGTCAGCAGGAACGGTGAATAGTGCGCCTCGCGCTTAATGGCGCGCACAATGCCCCACGAACAGAGCAGCACCAATACCGGAACCGGCAGGAACAGGAACAGGTTGGGTTTGCTGAACCAGCGATGCGCGATATCCGCATGCGCAAACGGTGTCCACAGGCTGATGATGCCGATAATCACTAACAGCGCAATCACCAGCGGCGTAGCCAGCGCAGACATTTTACGGTGCAACTCATTCTCGGTCTTCATGATAAGCCAGGTGCAGCCCAGCAACGCGTAGGCAACAACCAGACCCACGCCGCAGAACAGCGGGAACGGTGCCAGCCAGTCCATTGCGGAACCGGCAAAACGGCGTCCCTCAACCGGAATACCATCCAGCAACGCACCCACGGCCACACCCTGACTGAAGGTGGCGATGACTGAACCGGCAATAAACGACTTGTCCCAGAACGCCCGATGGCCTTCTACGGCCTTGAAGCGGAACTCAAAGGCGACACCACGGAAAATCAGGCCAATCAGCATAGCGGTCAGCGGAATCGACAGCGCATCGGCAATCACCGCATAGGCCAGCGGGAACGCGCCGAACAGGCCAGCACCACCCAGAACCAGCCAGGTTTCATTTCCGTCCCAGACCGGCGCGACGGTGTTAACCATCATGTCGCGCTCGCCAGCATCTTTATTGAACGGGAACAGCAGACCAATACCCAGGTCGAAGCCATCCATCACGATATACATCAGGGTTGCGAAAACGATAATCGCAAACCAGATAACGGAATAATCGATCATCTTAGTGGTCTCCATCCTTAAAGGTGGCAGCGGAAAGCGGACGCGCCGGGGTTTTCTTCTGACCAGGACCACCCTCTTCGGTGATATGGCCTTCGCCGGTAACCGGTCCCTGCTTAATCAGACGCATCATGTAGTGATACCCCACGCCGAACACCGAGCTGTAGACCAGAATAAAGGCCAGCAGGCTGATGCTCATGTGCATATCCCCATGTGCCGAGACCGCATCAATCGTGCGCTGCACGCCATAGACCACCCACGGCTGACGACCGATTTCAGTGGTAAACCAGCCTGCCAGAATCGCAATCAGACCCGAGGGCCCCATCAACAGCGCAAACCACAGGAAAGGACGCGACTCATAGAGACGCCCTTTGAAACGCAGCCACAGGCTGACCACGCCCAGCGTAATCATCAGCAGGCCCAGCGCCACCATCACGCGGAAGGACCAGAAGATGACCGTTGAATTAGGCCGGTCCTCTTTCGGGAAGGACTTCAGCGCCGGGACCTGCTTGTCCAGGCTATGCGTCAGAATCAGGCTGCCAAGATAAGGCACCTCCAGCGCATATTTGGTACGTTCCTGCTCCATGTCGGGGATGCCGAACAGGATCAGCGGTGTGGCTTCACCCGGTGGGTTTTCCCAGTGCCCTTCAATCGCCGCGATTTTGGCAGGCTGGTGTTCCAGCGTATTCAGACCATGAGCATCACCAATCATCGCCTGAATCGGCGCGACAATCAGCGCCATCCACAACGCCATTGAGAACATCTTGCGGATAGCGGGATTGTTATTCCCCTTCAGCAGATGCCAGGCCGCCGACGATCCCACAAAGAAAGCACTCGCCAGGAACGCCGCTACGGACATATGGAACAGGCGATAAGGGAATGAGGGGTTAAAGACGATTTTGAACCAGTCCTGCGGAACCACGATGCCATTCTGGATGATGTAGCCCTGAGGCGTATGCATCCAGCTGTTAGAGGCCAGGATCCAGAAGGTGGAAATCAGCGTACCGAGGGCGACCATGCAGGTGGCAAAGAAGTGCAGCCCGGGACCCACGCGATTCCAGCCAAACAGCATCACGCCCAGGAAGCCCGCTTCCAGGAAGAACGCCGTCAGTACTTCATAGGTCAGCAGCGGACCGGTAATACTGCCAGCAAACTCCGAGAAGCCGCTCCAGTTCGTCCCGAACTGATAAGCCATGACCAGTCCTGATACCACACCCATCCCGAAGTTAACGGCAAAGATTTTCGACCAGAAGTGGTAGAGATCGCGATAGGTGTGATCGCGGGTTTTGAGCCACATACCTTCGAGCACGGCCAGAAAACTGGCGAGACCGATGGTGATGGCGGGAAAGATAATATGGAAGGAAACAGTAAATGCGAACTGAATCCTGGCCAGATGAAAGGCATCTAATCCGAACATTGCTTACCTCTTTGCCACATAGAACACCATGTATTTACTTATAATTAACAACTTAAGCCTGATGCGCCTGGTTCTCTGCGCTTATTGAAATTCCCGCCGCAAATTTAAAACTATTCGCGGCGAGGAAATAGAAACAGTGGGGTTAATGAAAACTATAACAGTCTTTATTGATTCTGATCATTGTTTTTGACGGGAATTATTTATTTAAAAATAAGGCCTAAAGGTTAATCAGAGCGTGTTTATGTGTCGTTAATGTTACGGTAATTTGTACTTTAAAAATCGATAGCGCTAAAGCGAACCTTGCCTGAAAAATGCCTTCAACAGGCTGTTTTCAGGCACTATTTTGTTATAAACCCTGATTGAGTAAAGGTCAAATTTTAGAGCCTCCAAATTAAATACCCTTATTTTTTAACAGGTTAAAAGAGTAAATAGTTACCTCTGCCGCTTTGTTTGCTTTTTTGCTTTTGCCTGGCTAATGCAGCTATAACTTCTGACAGAAAAAACGTAGAACGGCGCTTTTAAGCGCCATCAGAGATGTTAATAAAATGAGTCAAAAAAGAAGGTATGAATTAACAGCGCGCTGCGGGTAGTCGATTATTCCGGGCCAGAGATTCATAAAACGATTTAATAACCAGCAACCGTGCGAAAAGATCGACTGGATTATTTTCGCTGCCGTTACGTTATCGCGCTTTCAGGAAGTGAGATGACAGACAAATGGGGTCAGAAATTTTGCAGCGAGTATACCCATGCCGTCACGTTATGACGGCTGATACAGGGTGATTTTACTCTGCCGCAGATTTTTCGCGCTGTGCCAGAATCCGGCTCAGGTTCAGCTCCAGCCAGTCAGCCAGCCCCACAACCTGTTCACCGACTTCGCGTCCAAGCGGGGTTAAGCGATATTCCACGTGCGGTGGCACCACATCGTAGGCGATACGCTGCACGAAGCCATCTTCTTCCAGGTAGCGCAGATTCTGCGCCAGCATCCGCTCGCTGACGCCACCGACCGTCCGGCGCAACGCGCTGAAGCGCAGCGTCTGGTCCTGCAGGGCCAGCAGAATTAATACGCTCCAGCGGCTGGTTACGCGTTTCAGCACGTCACGTGACGGGCAGTTGACGTTGAGCAGTTCGCCGCGGATAAATTTTTCACTCATTTTTTCAGACATTTAACTTATCCACCTCAAACTAACAATTCTGTAAGTACTTACTAAAAATTAGTTTATACACTAGTCTGAATTTCACCAACAGCCACAGGAGTATTAACATGATTGCAGTTACAGGTGCCACCGGCCAGCTGGGCCGTTTCGTGATTGATGCATTACTGAAAAAAGTCCCGGCGGGAGAAATTATTGCCGCCGTCCGTACGCCTGCCAAAGCGGCCGATCTCGCAGCGCTGGGCGTCATTGTCCGTCAGGCCGATTATGGTCAGCCAGAGACGCTGGAGGCCGCTTTTGCAGGCGTGGATAAGCTGCTACTGATCTCCGGTAGTGAAGTGGGCCAGCGTGAAGCGCAGCATAAAGCCGTCATTGAGGCTGCTCGGGCGGCGGGCGTGGGCTTTATCGCTTACACCAGCCTGCTGCATGCGGATACCTCGCCGCTGGGCCTGGGCGTTGAACACCGCGCAACAGAAGCGCTGCTGAAAGCCTCTGGCATCCCGTTCGCCCTGCTGCGTAACGGCTGGTACAGCGAGAACTACGCAGCGAGCATCCCACCGGCGCTGGCGCATCATGCGTTTATTGGCGCAGCAGGCGAAGGTCGTATCGCCTCAGCAGCGCGTCAGGATTACGCCGAAGCGGCGGCAGAAGTAATGACCCGTGAGGATCAGGCGGGCAAAGTGTATGAACTGGCAGGTGATGACAGCTACACGCTGGCGCAGTTTGCTGCGGAGATTGCCGCGCAGAGCGGTGAAAAGGTTGATTACGTCAATCTCTCTCAGAGTGAGTTTGCGGCGGCGCTGAAAAACGCAGGCCTGCCAGAAGGTCTGGCGGAAATGCTGGCGGATTCTGATGCCGGTGCAGAGAAAGGCGGTTTGTTCGATGACTCCCGTCAGCTAAGCCAGCTCATCGGTCGCCCCACCACCACCTGGCAGGCAGTCATTCGCGCGGCGCTGGCAAATCGTTAATTCTGTCGTTCATGAGCGGACAATCGGGTCCGCTCACCTCACTCTCCTGTCCGAATTCCCGTTGGGTATGCCACTTTCTGCACTCTTTGCGGCTGCGGTTTCTTTTACAAAATGTGAATAAACGCCAGTTTTCTTCAGGTTAAATTTTTTTATTCAGGTCGCTAAGAGATTCATCTGAAATGCGTTTTTTGTGAACAGCGCTATATTTGGTTGAATTGTCTGGAATTTATCCAAAAACCTCGATTAATCGACAATATTTATTACGTTCATAGATATTCTGCATTGTTGTTCCGGGGGGAGGAGAGGTCTATAATTTGTCCTTTGTGCAACCACGACCGCTCAGGAGGCCGTTATTAATACCCATCGCCAGCAACAAAATGCACTTGAAGAGGTTCGTGCCGGGGCGGAAGTTGAGTATCAATACGATCCCCATGAACTGAAGCTGGATCGCATGCAGGATTCTGAACCGGAGCCGGAGCTGATTGAAGGCTTGCCGGCGCCGGATGCGCTGACCCCTGCCGATCGTTATCTGGAACTGTTTGAACATGTTCAGATGTCGCGGATTTTCGAGGACAGCAAAACCTTCCCCGACTGTTCGCCCAAGTACGATCCGCTGGATGTGCTGATGCGCTATCGTCGACAGAAACGCAGCAGTGATTTTGACCTGTCGCGTTTTGTCGCCGATCACTTTTATCTGCCTGGCGTAAACGAAAGCTTTTATGTCTCCAACCCGGATAAAACGCTCAATGAGCATATCGACGACCTGTGGCCGGTTCTGACCAAAATGCCGCAGCAGCATATGCCGCACTCATCGCTGCTGCCATTACCCAAACCCTATGTGGTGCCGGGCGGACGTTTTGGCGAAACCTACTACTGGGATTCTTACTTCACCATGCTCGGCCTGGCAGAATCGGGCCGTGACGATCTGCTGCGTCACATGGCGGATAACTTTGCCTGGTTGATCGATAACTACGGTCATGTGCCAAACGGCAACCGTACCTATTATCTCAGCCGCTCGCAGCCACCGGTGTTTGCCCTGATGGTTGAGCTGTTCGAAGAAGATGGCGTGCGCGGTGCTAAGCGCTATCAGGAACAGCTGATGAAGGAGTATCAGTTCTGGATGGACGGTGCTGGTTCACTGATGCCGAACCAGGCTTATCGTCACGTAGTGCGGATGCCAAACGGCTCACTGCTGAACCGCTACTGGGATGACCGCGATACGCCGCGTGATGAGTCGTGGATTGAAGATGTGGAAACCGCCCGCGAATCGAAACGTCCGGCCAGCGAAGTGTATCGTGACCTGCGTGCCGGAGCGGAATCGGGCTGGGATTACTCCTCGCGCTGGCTGCGTAACCCGAAACGGCTGTCGAGCATCCGTACCACGCAGTTTATTCCTATCGATCTGAACTCGTTCCTGTACAAGCTGGAGCTGATGATCGCCACCCTGTCGCACGCGAAAGGCGAAGAGCTGACCGCGCTGGCCTGGCAGAAAAAAGCGGAAGCGCGCAAGCGTGCGATTACCCGTTATCTCTGGGACAGCACCGCCGGTGTGTTCCGTGACTACGACTGGCGTCGGGAGCGTTTCGGTGCCTTTACCGTCGCCTCCGTGGTTCCGCTATTTGTCGGTCTTGCGACGCCGCATCAGGCGCACCTGCAATCGATCTCGCTGCGCCATCTGCTATTGAGCAACGGCGGCCTGCTGACCTCAATGGTGGAAAGCGGTGAGCAGTGGGATCGACCCAACGGCTGGGCACCGATGCAGTGGATGGCGGTTGTTGGCCTGAATAATTACGGTGAAGAGACGCTGGCGACTGAAGTGGCAGTGAACTGGCTCAACACGGTCAACAACTTCTATCAGTTGCACCATAAGCTGGTAGAGAAGTATGACATCAGCGGCGAGCGCGCCCGTCCTGGTGGCGGTGGTGAGTATCCGTTACAGGATGGATTCGGCTGGACTAACGGCGTCACACGTAAGCTGATGACGATGTATGGGCATTTAATGGCTGACTGAGTAGCGCAGCCGGTAAACCTTTAAAACGCAAAAAGCCGGGTTATCCCGGCTTTTTCATGTTTCATGCAGGCTATTCAGCGCTACTTCTTCGCTTCAGTGCCTGGTTGTGACGCACGTTGCAGGAACTGCTGTGTCACTTCAGGCAGGTGCTGCAGCAGCCACTCCGCCATCGCCACTTCCTGATCGCGGATCTCATTCAGTATGCGTACGCCCTGCGCATCACCAACCTGCTCAGCCGCAGCGATCAGGCTGGTGTAGCTGGCGATCTCGGCATTCTCGAATACATAGCCACTGATGGCGCCCTTCACCACTTCATCTGAGTTAAACATGCCGCCCACGGCCTGGCCGGTGGCTGCCATTTTGCCTATCGCATCTTTCATTACAGAGTGATCGATACCGTGGCTGTCGAGCAGCTGTTCCAGCAGAGTCAGCTGATGTTTAGTTTCATCCAGATGTTGCGCCAGACGCTGTTCCAGCGCCGGATAGTGTTCAAGACGACCTGACATCTTGCTCAGCATGCTTTCTGCTTGTTTTTCCATCGCATGCGCATCGCGCAGCCAGTCGTGATAATGTTCAATCGCAGTCATGTGTTGCTCCTTAAGAGACGGTAATAGACTCAGCTACCGAGGTGAGCTTCTCATCCGTTTGCTTCTCTTCATTCAGGGTTTCTTCCAGCAGCTGCGCGGCTTTGGTGTAACCCAGCTTCAGCGCCAGCGCATGCAGCGTACCGTAGGTGGCAATCTCATAGTGCTCAACTTTCTGCGCCGCACCGATCAGCCCCTGATCGCGAATCTCGCCTTTCTCGACCGAGTCGATAATTTCCTGCGCTTCTTCAACCAGACCTTCCAGCGCATGGCATTTCATTCGTTTGATTTTGACTTCAGGTGTTACTTCCACCAGTTCGTCGAGTCGTTCAATCTGAGCACGGGTCTCTTCCAGATGCTGATTAAACGCAGCGATAAGATTTTCGTCACTGGCTGCACGCGCCATTTTAGGCAATGCACGGGTTATCTGCTTCTCAGCGCTGTATACATCGGATAAGTCATGGATGAACAGATCGTTTAACGTTTTCACTGTCATAAGATAGCCTCATTGATTAAAAAGCTGCGTCTGTAATAACGCAGCGCCAGTCATATCGTTGACACCTGAAAAGTCTAGTGGAGATTCTTAATATCGCACGCAGCATCAGTATGAATTTAAGACAAAAGTGGCATATAAAATGCATTTTCCTTTTTTACAGCAAAGATTTAGCTGAATAATGTTTTTATCGTTGCCGCTTCGTTAGCTGCGCTGGATTTTGTACAAAGTAATAAATCGTTGTATACATTTTTTTAAGATTAACTGCATAAAAAAGTACCAGTCAAAAACTTACCTGTACAAAGTTGTATTTAATCGTATAGCTTTAATCAAGCGGAAATAAAAAAACCGGAAGGGTAAACCCTTCCGGTTCAATTAACAGCTCCCGCCATTGCCAATGATGGAGCAATGACATAATTCAGGGTGTAATTATCTTCACGAGGAACTAAACAGATTCAAAATGCCCGGCTAACAGAGTAACCCTGCCGTCACAGCAGTGTTAAAGACGTTCAGCTCCGGCGGCTAACCTTACCTCCCTTGCGCCCCGCTTCAATGGCACGTTCAGGATCGTTCTTGAAGTTACCGCCGCTTTTCTGGCCTCCTTTGCGTCCTGCTTCAGCAGCACGCTCTTTGTCGGCCGCAAAATTCCCGGCCCCACCGCGATATTGAGTCATATGCGTCCTCTTTGAATTTTAAAAATTGGAATTTGCACAGTTAACGCTTCATCAGGCCGATTCAGCAACATAAATGTAGACAGAAAATCGGACCGATCAAGTGAGATAAATAAAAAACCCGTCACAGTTCTGGCTTAATGATCGTACTACCCTCAACCGAAATGATAACGGATTCCAACCATCGCTCTTTTCAATTCATAAAAGAGCCGCGGCATGAAAAACCTTTATAACGAAAATCGCCGCGCCCTATTAATCGATCTTTTTCAAAAAAAGTCCAATTGAAAAAAATATAAGCGAAGCGGTAAATAGATAGATTAATCAACATCAGGTAGTGAAGATGATCAACAAACGATCAATTTCCCCAAGCGAAGCGCTAAATAGAAATTTAAAACCCTGCTTTTACGTCAAAAATAAGCGAAGCGTGACGCATTGATGGCACCAGTTAAAAATAGCCGGAATCGATCAATAAACGTTCAACTCTGCTGATTTAATGAAAATTTTTATTAAAAAGAGAGGTCAGATTTAGCGATGAAATTTGAATCTAAGCGAAGCGGATGAATTTCTGCTTCCTGAGGGCAAAAAACGGGTTTTCGGAATAGTACTAAAAAGCATTTTCTGCGGGGATACGCATAAATTTTGCATGCCTGCGAAAAGGGGAACTCAACGTTATGAATGAGATGGCGCAAAGCCATGAGGGGGGAGATTGTGCGTTAATGGCAGGCAAAACATATGCCCTGTTCAGCAGAGTCAGAGGGAGTTGGGAAAAGTGGAATCAAAAGCGACACCGCGCTTGCCATTTTTCTTGATGCGGTACATCGCTTCATCAGCACGCTGCAGTGCAGTATCAAAGTCATCTTTGTCCTGCGCCTGAGACACACCGACAGACGCCCCAATGAGGGCATGCCCGTTTGCCATATCAAAAGGTGTCATTACCGCGTCAAGACAGGCGTGCGCCAGTGTCTTTACCCGCGGATGGTTCAGCGCCAAGGGTATTAACAATACAAACTCGTCGCCGCCCAGTCGGCCAATGATCACTTCTGCCGGAGAGAGTTCCGTAAACCGCTGACTTAACTGGATGAGGACTTCATCTCCGCTGCGGTGCCCCAGGGTGTCGTTGACGTGTTTGAAGTTATCCAGGTCAATAAAGACCACGCAGAGCGGTCCCTGAGCTTTCATTTCACAGAAATAATTCTGCAGAGCATGACGATTGTTGAGCAGCGTAAGGGGATCGTGCAGCGCCAGCAGGGCGAGCTGCTCCTCATATTGCTTCTCTTTGGTCATATCGATGTGAGTGCCGATCACTTTAACCGGCTCTCCGTGCGCATTCCATTCGCTGACCCGGCCCCGATCCAGCACCCACGTAATGCTGCCATTTTTGGCGATCATGCGATGCAGAGCCTCGTAATAAGGCGCTTTCCCGGCGATGTGGTCGTTGAATGCCTGTAGAACGTCGGCGGCATCATCGGGATGCAGGCTCTCTTTCCAGGATTCAAAGTTGGCATCGGTCTCTTTCGGCTGGAAGCCCAGCATCGCCCCCCAGCGCCGGTTGAAGATCACCAGTTTGCCGCTGGGAATATCCAGCTGCCACAGGAACAGCCCGGTACCATCCAGCGCCGCATTGAGTTTTGTGCGGGCGTCATGCGCTATACGCTTCAGACGCGCATTGTGCTTTTTCAGGTTCTGTATCTGCAGACGCAGCGCTTCTTCTGACATAACCGTGTGAGAGGAGGAAAAAGGGGGTATTGTGCCTGTCAGGCTGATTCTGTAAAGGGTGGCTTATAAAACACGATTAGCCGCGGTCAATTGCAGGCTGGACAGGATATCAGGCGGTACCAGTCTGGCAACGCAGCACAGAGGCAAACCTGGCAATTGGTTTCGCCATGAAATCTGTTTGTGTTGCTACAGGGTTGAGAAGTGGAATGGGCGCGGGAGAGGCGAAATTCGGAATGTTCGGGAATGGCGGGAGTCTGTCGAACCTTCGATAACGGGTTCGCCCCATAAACGCAAAAACCCGCCAGAGGCGGGTTCTTTAAAGATGGTGCCCGAACCCGGACAAAAATGCCGGGAGCATTTTTGCATCGCGTGCCAGCGCGACCCAGAGGGCGAGCCACAGGGATGTGGCGAGTGAATCGAACCTTCGATAACGGGTTCGCTCCAGAATGCAAAAACCCGCCATAGGCGGGTTCTTTAAAGATGGTGCCCGAACCCGGAATCGAACCAGGGACACGGGGATTTTCAATCCCCTGCTCTACCGACTGAGCTATTCGGGCAACGGGGCGCATTAAACCAAAGCGGCCCGGCAGCGTCAAACGCTTTTCACCAAAATCAAATCGACTGACCGCTTTTCCATCAACCCAAAGAGTGGGTCTGACCTGCCGCCATAAACCTCTCTGTTGGCCGGATATATTTTAGTCAGAAAGCAGGCAGAGTCTGCATTGTGACGCGAAATTGCCGATATAGCATGCGAGACCAACACTAATAATAAGGATCGCCATGTTTTCCACCATTACATCAGGTATCGCTTCCCGTCACAGCTGGCAGAAGCGTTCACACTCAGCGGCAACGCTGAGCTCTCTCAACGGCTCCATCGCCATGATTGAATTCTCCCCCCGATGGCTCCATTCTCAGCGCGAATGCGCTGTTTCTGGCGCGCATGGGCTACGCGCTGGCGGAGATCGAAGACCAGCACCACAGCCTGTTTTGTACCGCAGAGCAGCTTGAGTCGCGGGACTATCAGGATTTCTGGCTGCGACTGAACCGGGGCGAAAGCTTCAGCGATAAGTTCCTGCGCGTGGCGAAAAATGGCCGACCGGTATGGCTCGAAGCCAACTATGTGCCGGTGCAGAACCGCCATGGCCGGGTGATTAAAATCGTCAAACTGGCAACCGACATCACCGATCATATCAACGATGCGCAGGAGCAGCGCGCCATCACCACCGCCATAGAACGGTCGATGGCGGTGATCGCTTTTAACCTCAAAGGTGAAGTGCTGAAAGCCAATGACAACTTCCTGAAAACCATGGGCTACCGTCGTGAGGAGGTCGAAGGTGTCCACCACCGTCGCTTCTGCTCGCAGGCGCTGCGCGACAGCCGCGAATATAGCGAGTTCTGGCAGCAGCTGAACCGCGGCGAATTTGTCTCAGGCCAGTTTCCCCGGGTCAATAAACGGGGTGAGACTATCTGGCTGCGCGCCACCTATAATCCGGTGTTTGACGAACAGGGCAGGCTCTATAAAATCGTGAAATTCGCCACTGATGTGACCGCGCAGGTGGAAAAGAATCAGCAGGAACATGATGCGGCACAGCGGGCTTATCACACCGCGCTGCAAACGGATGAAAGCACAAAGCTGGGTGCCGATGTTATCGCCAGCAGCGTGCAGACCATGAACGCCCTGGCGGGTGAACTGCAGGGGATCTCCGGTGATATTACCGGCCTGAGTGAATCCTCAGAGCGTATCGGTGCGATTGTGGAAGGTATCCGCCGGATAGCCGATCAGACTAACCTGCTGGCGTTAAATGCCGCTATTGAAGCGGCGCGGGCCGGAACCCATGGCCGCAGCTTTGCGGTAGTGGCTAATGAAGTCCGCACGCTGGCAGCAAACATCAACCGCGCCACCACCGACATCGAAAATCGGATACAGCAAAACCATCTGCTGGCGAGCCGGGCACTGAAAGGAATTGAATCCAACCTGAAGCGCGCCGATCAGGGCGTACAGCTGGCCCAGGAGGCGGGCGGCGTGATTGCGGAAATCCGTGAAGGCGCAACCGATGTAGTACGCGCCATCGGCCAGGTGACCAAAACGCTTAAAGTCTGACGCTCTGCGGGGGGCAACCGCCCCCTTTTAAGGTGTTGCCTGAACCGGCGCTTCTGGCACCGGCGGGATAAAGATATGATCCAGAATCGCCCGCATTACAGGTGCCGCAGTAATTCCTTCGTTGCCACCATTCTCCAGAATTAACGCTACCGCCACTTTCGGGTCATTAAAGGGCGCAAAGGCGGTGTAGAAGATATGGTCACGCAGCCGAACCGGTATCATCTTCGCGTTATAGGTCTGGTTCTGGCGCAGGCTGAACACCTGCGACGTCCCGCTTTTCGCAGCGATGCCATAGGGTGCCGTGTGGAAATATTTATAACCGGTGCCGTTGGGTGCGTTAGCCATGCCAAACATCGCGTGGCGTACCAGCGACCAGTAAGGTGAATGAGGATCGCCAATCTGCGCTTCATGCTGCTGCGGATGATAGTTCTCCACCAGCGTGCCGCGCTGGGTTTTCTCCAGCAGATGGGGGGCAATGACCCGGCCGTTATTAATCAGCGCCACCATCGCTTTCACCATCTGAATGGGTGTCGCAATCCAGTAACCCTGTCCGATACCGACTGAAACCGTATCGCCCTGATACCAGGCCTTTTTTATGCACCTTCTGCTTCCACTCCCGGCTCGGCAGTAAGCCGCTGTACTCCTCATTCAGGTCAATGCCGGTCGATTTGCCATAGCCAAACTGGCTGAGCATGGTGTGAATGCGATCGATGCCCATCATAAACGCCACCTGATAGAAGAAGGTATCGGCGGACTCTTCGATTGCCCGCGTCACATCCAGCATGCCGTGCCCGGTTTTTTTCCAGTCGCGATAGCGCCGGTCCGTGCCTGGCAGCGTCCAGGTGGGTGCGCCAAAGAATTGCGACTGCGGCGTAATCACATGAGTCAGCAGCGCCGACATCGCCATGTAAGGCTTCACCGTGGAGGCGGGCGGATAGAGTCCCTGCGTGACGCGGTTAATCAGCGGCAGGTCTTTATCCTGTAGCAGCTTTTTGTAGGCCTGATAGCTGATGCCTTTCACAAACGGATTGGGATCGTAGCTGGGACTGGAGACCATCGCCAGCACGGAGCCGTCGTGCGGATCTTCAATCAGCAGCGCCGCACGCTGCCCCGCCAGCAGGCTTTCCACATACTGTTGCAGGTGCAGATCCAGCGTCAGCGTCAGGTTTTTACCCGCGACCGGCGGTACCTCTTTCAGCACCCGCACAATGCGGCCATGATTATCCACTTCCACTTCCTGATAACCCGGCTTGCCGTGCAGCAGCGCTTCGTAATAACCCTCAATCCCCTGCTTACCAATGTTATGGTCAGCCGCATAGTTTTCGGCGATCCCTTCCGCATTCAGCCTTTTATAGTCGTTATCGTTGATTTTCGACACATAGCCGATCACATGCGCCAGATCCGCGCCATAGGGATATTCACGATCCTGGTAGGTCTCAATGCTGGCGCCGGTGAAGTGAAACTGATTGACCGCAAAGCGGGCGACCTGCTCTTCGGTCAGCTCCTCTTTCAGCACCACCGGCTTGTAACGGCTGGTCTGCTTCAGCGCATGGCGGAAGGTGTCGATTTCGTCCGGCGTCAGATTAACGATCGGCGTCAGTGCCCGCAGCGTGGCGTCCATGTCGCTGATTTTGTAAGGCGTCAGCGTAATGGCGTACCAGCTGACGTTTCGCACCAGCGGAATGCCATTGCGGTCATAAATCAGCCCACGCGTCGGCGTAATGGGGATCATTTTGATGTCGTTCTGGTTGGAGCGCGTCTGGTAATAGCCATGGTCGCGCACCTGTAAGCGAAAAAGGTTTACGCCAAGAATGGTGAAACAGAGACAGACCAGAGCAAAGGCTATTGCAGCGCGGCGGGCAAACAGCTTCTCTTCAGCTTCGAAGTTACGAAAGTTCATCAGGGGGCATTATCAGGCGACTAATTATTATCTGTTATTGCGCACCATGATAAAGCGCGATCGCGGGCGTGCCAGCGCGAAGATGCACAAGCCTGACCAAAAGTGTGTCATTTGATGTGAATGTTACCGGGACGGCGAGGCGGGAAAATGCAGATCCCCCCGGTTAAGGGGGATCTGCGCAAGGGGATCGGGCAGCAGGCGTCAATGCCTGCCACGCTGATTAATCACCCAGCAGAACAGACTCCAGCGCAATCTTGATCATGTCGTTGAAGGTGGTCTGACGCTCAGCAGCGGTGGTCTGCTCGTGCGTACGGATGTGGTCTGATACGGTGCAGATGGTCAGCGCTTTAGCACCGAACTCTGCGGCCACACCGTAGATACCTGCAGCTTCCATCTCAACGCCGAGGATGCCATATTTTTCCATCACGTCGAACATCTGCGGATCCGGGGTGTAGAAGAGATCGGCAGAGAAGATGTTACCTACGCGCGCTTCAACACCCAGGTTTTTCGCCGCATCAACCGCGTTACGCACCATGTCGAAGTCAGCAATCGCAGCAAAATCGTGATCTTTGAAACGCATACGGTTCACTTTGGAATCGGTGCAGGCACCCATACCAATCACGATGTCACGCAGTTTTACATCGGCACGCACGGCACCACAGGAGCCCACACGGATGATCTTTTTCACGCCGAAGTCGGTGATCAGCTCTTTGGTGTAGATGGAGCAGGAAGGAATACCCATTCCGTGGCCCATTACAGAGACTTTGCGGCCCTTATAGGTGCCGGTGTAGCCCAGCATCCCGCGCACGTTGTTCACTTCTACCGGATTTTCCAGGAAGGTTTCAGCAATGTGCTTTGCACGCAGCGGATCGCCAGGCATCAGCACGACGTCTGCGAAATCGCCCATTTCAGCATTAATATGAGGGGTTGCCATTGTTTAATCCTTGTTAAATTGCTGATTTACAGCATGTTCTTGCCATAGTCCATCTCGGACAGGCCAAAATAGTGTGCAATTGTCTGACCAATATCGGCGAAAGTTTCGCGGTAACCGAGTGAACCCGGCTCGACTTTCGGTCCGTAGATAAGAATCGGAATGTGCTCACGCGTGTGTTCAGTACCTTCCCACGTCGGGTCACAGCCGTGGTCAGCGGTCAGGATCAGAATGTCATCTTCTCCGACTAACTCCATCAGCTCAGGCAGACGACGGTCAAACAGCTCCAGCCCGCCCGCATAACCGGCAACATCACGACGATGTCCCCAGGTTGAGTCGAAATCAACGAAGTTAGTGAAAACAATCGCCTGATCCGGCGCAGTTTTCATCTCCTGAATCGTGGCGTCAAACAGCGCATCCAGACCGGTCGCTTTGACCTTTTTGGTAATGCCCTGCTCAGCATAGATATCAGCGATTTTACCCACGGAGATCACGTGACCGCCCTTCTCATCCACCAGCTTTTTCAGCATGGTGGCGGATGGTGGCTCAACTGCCAGGTCGTGACGATTGCCGGTGCGCTCGAACTGACCCGCTTTGTCGCCCACAAACGGACGGGCGATAACCCGGCCAATGTTGTAGCCACCTTCGGTCAGCTCTTCACGGGCGATTTCGCACAGCGCATAGAGACGATCCAGACCAAAGGTCTCTTCGTGACAGGCGATCTGGAACACCGAGTCCGCAGAGGTATAGAAAATCGGCTTGCCGGTTTTCATATGCTCTTCGCCCAGCTGGTCGAGGATCACCGTACCTGAAGAGTGGCAGTTCCCGAGATAGCCCGGCAGATCTGCGCGCTCGACCAGTTTGTCCAGCAGTTCCTGAGGGAAGCTGTTCTCTTTGTCGCTGAAGTAGCCCCAGTCAAACAGCACCGGCACACCGGCGATCTCCCAGTGGCCTGACGGCGTATCTTTACCTGACGAAAGCTCGCTGGCGTAAGCGTACGCGCCGGTGATTTTCGCCTCAGGATCCAGACCTGCCGGGAAGCGGCCGGTCGACAGCTCTGCGGCTTTGCCCAGACCCAGCGCGGTAAGATTAGGCAGATGCAATGGGCCTTTACGTCCCTTGTCTGCTTCACCCCTGAAACAGGCTTCGGCGATGTGACCTAAAGTATCCGAACCTGCGTCGCCGAATTTATCGGCATCTTTACTGGAGCCAATTCCAAAGGAATCGAGAACCATAATAAAAGCACGTTTCATGCAAGTCTCCTGCGCATTGGCGCGTGACAAGTCAAAAAAAAGCGATCAGATCAGTATACCCGAATGCATCGCAGCTGGCACCGGTTACCGGTCAGTTAGCTGATATCGCTCACACGGCGATAGACAACCGGCGTCTCAGCCGGGGCAGAATCACCGAGCACCAGCGCGGCTTTGACGGCCGCGGCGGCCTGCTGCCATTTGTCTTCGCTGCTGGCGTGAATGATCGCCAGTGGACGCTGCGCATCGGCACGTTCGCCCAGGGTGATCATGTCGCTTAAGCCGACGCTGTAATCAATACTGTCGCTGGCACGCTGACGTCCGCCGCCCATTGCCACCACCGCCAGACCCAGCGCACGGGTATCCATGCTGCTGACGATGCCTGGCTGGTCGGCATACACCGGCTTGCTCAGCATGGCTTGCGGCAGATAAGCGTCGTAGCGTTCCACGAAATCGGCAGGTCCCTGCTGGGCAGCGACCATACGACCAAATACCTCGGCTGCTTTGCCGTTATCCAGCACCGTCATCAGCTTCTGACGCGCTTCGGTGTCGCTGGCGGCCAGTTTGCCGGAGACCAGCATTTCGCTGCAGAGCGCCAGCGTCACTTCCAGCAGACGCGGATTACGCTCTTCGCCGGTCAGGAAGCGAACCGCTTCACGCACTTCCAGCGCGTTACCGGCTGAGGAGGCGAGAACCTGGTTCATATCCGTCAGCAGTGCGGTGGTCTGGCAACCTGCGCCATTGGCGACGCCAACAATTGACTGCGCCAGACTTTCTGACGCCTCATAGGTTGGCATAAACGCGCCGGAACCTACTTTGACATCCATCACCAGTGCATCCAGCCCTTCTGCCAGCTTCTTCGCCAGAATCGAGGCGGTAATCAGCGGGATCGAATCGACGGTGGCGGTGATGTCACGCGTGGCGTAGAAACGCTTATCCGCCGGTGCCAGCGAGCTGGTCTGGCCGATAATCGCCACACCCACCTGCTTAATGATCTCGCGGAAGCGATCATCGCTCGGGAAGATATCGAAGCCCGGAATCGCTTCCAGTTTATCCAGCGTGCCGCCGGTATGGCCAAGGCCACGACCCGAGATCATCGGAACATATCCGCCGCAGGCCGCGACCATCGGCCCTAACATCAGCGACGTCACATCGCCGACGCCGCCGGTCGAGTGCTTATCCACCACCGGGCCATTGAGATTAAGTGATTTCCAGTTCAGTACCGTACCGGAATCACGCATCGCCATAGTCAGCGCGACCCGCTCAGGCAGCGTCATATCGTGGAAATAGATGGTCATCGCCAGCGCGGCAATCTGACCTTCCGAAACGGTGTTATCACGCACACCATTGATGAAGAAGCGAATCTCCTCTTCAGTCAGCGCATGGCCGTCACGTTTTTTGCGAATTATTTCTTGTGGCAGGAACAAGGTAACCCCCCTGGTTCAGGGAAATCAGGATGGGGAACAGGCGGTCAGCGACCGCCTGAAGGATCAGTAACCCGCTTTGCTGGTGTCGCTGTCATGACCCAGGGTGTTGAGCAGGCTCGCCAGCAGGCTTGATGCACCAAAGCGGAAATGACGCGCATCGGCCCAGTCGGCACCCAGCGTCTCTTCCGCCATTTTCAGATAGATAGCGGCATCTTCAGCGGTGCGCACGCCGCCAGCGGGCTTAAAGCCAACCTGCTGGCTGACGCCTTTATCGCGGATCACGTTCATCATGATCTGCGCCACTTCAGGCGTGGCGTTAACCGGCACTTTACCGGTAGAGGTTTTGATGAAATCGGCACCGGCATCAATGGCAATCTCAGAGGCCTGACGGATCAGCGCTTCCTGCTTCAGTTCACCAGTTTCAATGATCACTTTCAGCAGCACATCTGCTTCGGCACAGGCGGTTTTACAGGCTTTCACCAGATCGAAACCGACCTGGCTGTTACCGGCGATCAGCGCACGATACGGGAACACCACATCCACTTCATCGGCACCGTAGGCGATAGCGGCGCGGGTTTCTGCCAGCGCAATATCAATGTCGTCATTGCCGTGCGGGAAGTTAGTCACCGTGGCGATGCGGATCTCCGGAGTACCCTGCTCGCGCAGCGTTTTACGGGCAATCGGAATAAAACGCGGATAGATACAGATTGCGGCGGTGTTGCCTGCCGGGGATTTAGCCTGATGACACAGGGCGATCACTTTTGCGTCGGTGTCGTCGTCATTCAGGGTGGTTAAATCCATCAGTTTCAGGGCGCGCAGGGCAAGGTCTTTGATATCGGTCATGAGGCTCTCCAAAGGATCGGGGTGCAACCCACCGGCTCGCCGGCGGAATGTTATAATAATAACACTCTGATGCGGCCTGATATGTGCCAGGAGTCACATAGGAATAAGAAATTAATGCAACATTGCCACGTTTACTGTGACTAACATTACAGATAACGGGGTTTGATGGTTATTATACGCCAGCGGGTGCAATGTTACTATTATCACATTTAAGCGCGAAAGCTGCAGGTCGGGCGAGACACGGGCGGTCAGTTGCGCAGCGCCGGGAAAGCGGGATCGAGCTGAAATAGCTGCTGACTGTTGTGCCACAGCGCATCGGCAATCTCCTCCGGTGACTCTTCTCGCAGGCTGCAGAGCACCTCCCACACCTGACGCGCCCGCTCCGGACGATTAGGCTGGCCCTGAAAGCCCTGCAGCGGCATATCGGGTGCATCGGTTTCCAGCAGCAGCGAAGAGAGCGGCAACTGCGCCACGGTCTGACGGGTTTTGCTGGCGCGTTCATAGGTAATGGTCCCGCCGATGCCAATCGCATAACCCAGCTTAATAAAGGCCTGTGCCTGCTGCAGGCTGCCCGCAAAACCATGCACCACGCCACGGCGCGGCAGATCGTAACGACGCAGAATCTGCGCCAGCTTGTCATGAGTGCGGCGCGAATGCAGGATCACCGGCAGCTGATACGCTTTCGCCAGCTTAAGCTGCGCCTCAAGAAAGCGTTGCTGCTTATCAAACTGCGGATCGTCGCGATAGAGATCCAGCCCGATCTCGCCGATCGCCACCAGCTTACGCGGCCGCTGTTGCAGTAAGGTTTCCAGCTGATCGAGATGGGCCTCCTGATGATTTTCGATGACGATTGGATGCAGGCCCAGCGCGGCATAGAGCGCCGGTTGCGCCGCGGCTAACGCGCAGACCCGCTCAAAGCGGCTGGCATCGATCGCCGGAACGATAATCTTTTCCACGCCCGCTTCTGCAGCACGTGCCAGGCTGCCAGAGATATCCCCTTCAAACGGCGGAAAATCGAAGTGGCAGTGCGTATCGATAAACTTCATGCCAGCGATCCTTTGTCGTAATCAGCATCATTATCCGCCAGCGGCGGTGTGATGATGAGGCGGGTATCAGGTGCATTGGCTGCCGGAGCAGGCGGCGTAACGATACGCGCCGTGGTCATCGGTTCCGCATCACTCAGCCACTGGCCCAGCGTGGCGAGGAAATAGCGACCGCAACGCCGTCCCAGATGATAATCCTGATTCAGTGAAGCGATGCGGCTCCCCAGCGCACTGCTGGCCAGCGCATGCGGCGGAAAGATTTCGATAATGCGCAAATCATCGGGAGGATTCTCAATGAACTGCTGAATTTCCCGATAGCTCTGTTCATGCTTATTCAGCACGTTAATCATCGGCTGCAGTGCGCCGGTGCTGAGCCAGCGTTCCATCCGCTTAAACCATTTCGGGGTATAGAACATCTGCGACGGCACGGTGCGGATCACCACAATGGTATCAGCGCCACGGCGGGCGGCTTCACGCACCGGAATCGCATCGCTGATGCCGCCATCGAGATAGCTAATCCCTTCAAGACTGACCCCCAGCCGGTAAAAACCGGGAATGGCACTGGAGGCTTTGATCAGATCCAGCCAGTTATCGGCGGTCGGGTTGAAGTAGCCGGGCGTGTAGTCGTCACTGCGGCAGGCGCACATATAAAACTCGCGGCCGCTGGAGAACAGCTGCTCCGCGCTGCTCATCGCCAGCGGAAATTCACTGCGGGTAATATCTATCAGCCAGTCGAGGTCGATCAGATTCCCACCACGCACAAAGCGCAGCGGATCAAAAAAGAGTTTACTGGTGGTATAGCGGGTAATCACACGCCGGGCATAGCCGGGCTGACCACAGACAAAGGCAGAAAGATTTTGTGCACCGGCAGAGGTGCCGAGCATCAGCTGAAAGGGGTTGAATCGGGCACGCTGAAATTCATCTAATACGCCTGCGGTGAAAATGCCGCGTTGACCGCCACCTTCACAAACCAGCGCAATTTTCTGAGATTTAAACGGAGTCAGGGCCAGAGGTTCAATGGCGCCGAGCGTGACAGGAATGCGTATACCCACTGTACGAACCTCAAAAAGCGGTTCCGGGTCTGCTGGAGGATCGATCCGTTAAAAACGGCAGCATTCCGGAGAACCAGTCATATGTTCCTTTAACCGGCAGGCCAGCAGGGCTGGCTTACCTTGCAGCGATGTGAAGGTGTCCCTCTCTTCACGTCAGTCGCTACAGATGACTGGTCTCCGCTCTATGCTTTGCGTTGCATTACACTGCAGGACTCATCGGCTAAAGCTTTTTTACGGCCGGTAAACAGGCTGATGAGGAACAGGATAATACCAACGACGAAGACAACTTTAGCTGCCCATGCTGCTGTGCCCGCTAAACCGCCAAAACCTAACGCTGCAGCGATCAGTGCGATCACCAGAAAAATAATGCCCCAACGAAACATAAGCCTCTCCTTACCCTATTTAAAAATCGAATATTTTAAAATCGATCTGCTTATTTCATCCCCGGATGGGTATCTTTTATTCGTACGGCCACAGAAGTGGCCGTACGCAAGCTTAAGATTTAACCGTCAGGTCATTCTTAACGCTTTTCACGCCTTCAATGGCTTTAGCAATGCTTTCTGCACGATCTGACTGTGCCTGATTAGCAACCTGCCCTGAAAGCTGAACAACGCCGTCGGTGGTCTCAACTTTTACGTTGCGCGACGGAACAATGTCATCCGCTAATAGCTTAGCTTTAATTTCGCTGGTCGTGGCAGTATCGCCCGCATAACCTTTCATTGATGATGCTTTGCTGTCTCTGACGTGTAGTTTGTCGCTGACGGATTTAACACCTTCGATTTTCTGCACCACAGCCACAGCCTTCTCAGCCTGATCCTGTGAGGTGACGAAACCGCTTAAGGTCACGACGCCGCTATGCGTTTTTACCGAGATATCCGTGCTTTTAATTGCGTCATCATCTACCAGCGCCGCTTTGGCTTTGGCGGTGATGCCGCTGTCATCCATATAACCATCGACTTTTTTCATAGAACTATCGATTTTTGAACCCGCGCTGTCGGCTGTCTGTGACGCTTTCTGCGACATTGATTCGTCAGCCAGTGCGCTGCCGCTGATCAGTGCTGAGCCAATCATGGCGGCCATCAGGGTTTTAGCAATCTTAGTCTTGTTCATCGATATCTTCCTTCTATCAGTTAACTCACCCAAAAACTGTGGGCGCAACAGAGGCACAGGTGCCGCTGCGTTACAGGACGTAAGGACAAGAGAAGTCTCTTCCGCCGTCCGATAGATTAATCATAGACGGCATTTTGCAATTTGCCTGGCTAACTGGTTGATCACACGTCAAAACAGAAGAAAAACGGGGTTTTTAGGAGGAGTCTGGAAGGAGGAAAACAGGGCCACTCCCAGCTGGAATGGCCCGGAAACAGGCGATTAGTGCTCGCGCGTTTTGCGGAAACGGACGTCGGGGTAACGTTCCTGCGTAATATTAAGATTAACCATGGTTGGCGCAATATAAGTCAAATTATTACCGCCATCGAGTGCCAGGTTAACTTCGTTTTTGCGCTGGAAGTCCTCAAACTTTTTCGCGTCGCTGCATTCAACCCAGCGCGCCGTAGAGACGTTGATCGCTTCGTAGATCGCTTCGACGTTATATTCGCTTTTCAGACGGGCGACCACCACATCGAACTGCAGCACCCCGACCGCACCCACGATCAGATCGTTGTTATGCACCGGACGGAACACCTGTACTGCACCCTCTTCAGACAGCTGAACCAGCCCTTTCAGCAGCTGTTTCTGCTTCAGCGGATCGCGCAGACGAATACGGCGGAACAGCTCTGGCGCGAAGTTCGGAATACCGGTGAACTTCATGTTTTCACCCTGGGTAAAGGTGTCGCCAATCTGAATGGTGCCGTGGTTATGCAGGCCGATGATATCGCCGGGATACGCTTCTTCAACGTGCGAACGGTCGCCCGCCATAAAGGTCAGAGCGTCGGAGATCACCACATCTTTGCCGGTGCGCACCTGACGCAGCTTCATCCCTTTTTCATATTTACCGGACACCACACGCATAAAGGCCACGCGGTCGCGGTGTTTCGGGTCCATGTTTGCCTGGATCTTAAACACGAAGCCGGTGAACTTCTCTTCTTTCGCTTCTACCGTACGGGTGTCGGTATCACGCGGCATCGGACGTGGTGCCCATGCCACCAGGCCATCCAGCATATGGTCAACGCCAAAGTTACCCAGCGCGGTGCCGAAGAAGACCGGCGACAGTTTGCCGCTCAGGAAGGCTTCCTGCTCAAACTCGTGCGATGCGCCCTGTACCAGCTCCAGCTCTTCACGCAGCTGTGCCGCCAGATCGTCACCGACTGCGGTGTCGAGGTCCGGGTTGTTCAGCCCCTTCACGATGCGGACATCCTGAATGGTGTGGCCTTTACCGGTCTGGTAGAGATAGGTCTCATCTTTGTAGAGGTGATAAACCCCTTTGAACAGCTTGCCGCAGCCGATAGGCCAGGTGATCGGTGCGCAGGCAATTTTCAGCTCGCTTTCCACCTCATCCAGCACTTCCATCGGGTCGCGGATGTCACGGTCAAGTTTGTTCATAAAGGTCAGGATCGGCGTATCGCGCAGACGGGTAACTTCCATCAGCTTACGGGTACGATCCTCGACGCCTTTAGCGGCATCAATCACCATCAGACAGCAGTCAACCGCGGTCAGCGTACGGTAGGTATCTTCCGAGAAATCTTCGTGACCCGGGGTATCCAGCAGGTTCACCAGGCTATCGCGATAGGGGAACTGCATCACAGAGGTGGTAATGGAGATACCACGCTGTTTCTCCATCTCCATCCAGTCCGACTTAGCGTGCTGGTTAGAGCCACGGCCTTTTACCGTACCGGCGGTCTGGATAGCCTGTCCGAACAGCAACACTTTTTCGGTAATGGTGGTTTTACCGGCATCCGGGTGCGAAATGATCGCGAAGGTGCGGCGGCGTGCCACCTCTTCTAAAAAGGGATTAGACATGGAATTCTTCTCAATAGGCAGCGCAACTTACTGGCGCTGCTGATAAATCACGGTGGCCGGCAGAACCTTACCGGCGGGTAAACGGTGCCAAAAACGATCTTTCATCGTTGGCGGGTCAGCGCGAAGTTACATTGGCGTGAATTCCGGTTACCTGGTCAGCTTTAAGGCGGCATAGCATACAATATTTTGCGCGCGCGGCCTACAGGGAGAGGGGCAGGATTTCAGGGGCGGGGAATCGGGGAAAGGTGGATGCCGCAACAAAGCGGGACGGGTCTGCACCCGCCCCGCCTCCGTTATCCCAGCACCTTTCTGACGCAGGCTTTGAAGATCTGCACACCAATCTCCAGCGAGTCGAGATCAAAATGCATGTCGGGATGATGCAATCCGGGCGTCAGGTTGGTGCCCAGCCCCCAGAAGCCCGCTTTTACACCCGGACGCTTCACCGGATAGTAGAAAAAGTCCTCGCTGCCCGGCGTGGTCCGGGTTGACAGCGCGCCCTCTTCGCCCAGCACCTCGACGATCGCGGCGCGGATCACCGCCGTCGCCTCATCATCAATCTCGGCGGCGGGCATCTCTTTTAATACGCGGACCTCGGCGCTGGCACCCAGGGCCGCCACGCTGTGAGTAATGGCGCGCGTGACCTGCTCTTTCAGCAGCGTCATCGGCCCGTTCTCCTGCGAACGCAGATCCCAGACTACACGGGCTTCATCCGGCACCGAGTTGGTGACACCGGCGTCGCACAGGAAGCGGGTCGCTTTGACGCTCCAGGTCAGGCCGGGCGAGAGGTGGATGGCGTTGACCGCCTGAACCGCCTGTACGGCAGCATCCAGCGCATTCACCCCCAGGTGCGGACGCGCCGCATGGGCGGGCTGGCCTTTGATGGTCGCTTCCAGCGTGCTGCAGGCTGAGTAGAGCACCGCAGGCACCGCCTGGCCGACCACGCACTCCTCCAGCGGACGCAGATGGAACCCCAGAATCATCTCCACATCATCCAGTGCGCCACCTTCGATCATTGAGAGCGCACCGGCGCCCAGCTCCTCGGCGGGCTGGAACAGGATCTTCAGCCGGCCACGTTTCACCGCGCCCTCCTGCAGCAGAGCCGTCGCCGCCGTCAGCACGACCGAAGAGTGACCGTCGTGACCACAGGTGTGGCGCGCACACGGCACGCCATCAATGATGTGCCCCAGCGCATCCATATCCGCGCGCAGCGCCAGCACCGGGCCCGGTACACCGCTGTCGATCTCGGCCACAATGCCGGTGGTGTTATTGATATTGCGCGTCACCTTCAGGCCCGCTTTCTCCAGCTGATCGGCGATGTAGGCCGAGGTTTTCACCTCCTGAAAACCCAGCTCCGGAATTTCGTGCAAATAGTGGTAATGCTCTAATACCTCAGACACAGCGTTACTCCTGAATAAACAGACGCATAACAGACATTGCGATCAGCGCGTTGATGATGCTCACCAGCATCAGCAGCGGCCAGTATTTTTTTGGCACATCGGCCACGCCCAGCAGCCGTCCCATATATTGCAGCTGCGATCCCATCAGGAAAATCGCCGGGGCCAGAATCGTGATATCCGCCCCGGTCAGCAGCCCTTTGGTCAGCAGACTCACCGCTACGCCGGTACCCGCCGACGATGAGAGCCAGGCGGTGAGCAGCACCGTAATTGCCTCACCCGGCAGCCCGAACAGCCCCATCACTGGCGCAAAAACGTGCCCGAGAAACTGCATGATGCCGAGCAGATTGAGCACTTCTGCCAGTACATAGGCCATCACCACATTTGGCATCAGATTGTGAATGGCAATGTGAAAGCCCTTACGCGCGCCGGTCACAAACACATCAAAGGGATTACTGCTGGTCGTGATTTTATTTTCCATCGGCGAAATCCTTCTTATAAACACTGTTTAACACAGCGCGCGTTATCGCCGCACCGACAAATTTCAGCACGAACATTAATAACAGCGGAATAATAATCGGCAGCGTCATTGAGGCGAATAGCGCGGAGCCGATGGCGAAGTAATTATTGATTAAGCCGGCACCGGAATATTGCCAGGCACTCATCACCACCACCTCTTTTTTTACCGATCTGTTTCTGGTCTGCCATCTCTTTGGTTAATGCCGCGCCCGCGTCGGTACTTTGCAGGTCGGTGATTAACGCCAGACCGCAATGGCCCGGCAGCCCCATCAGCGGCTTAAGCAGCGGCGTCAGCAACCGATGCGCCGCGCGAATCGCGCCGTAGTGGGTGAAGATTTCCAGCACACCCAGCGCCAGCATCACCGTGGGCGTCAGCGACAGCGCAAACAGGAAACCCGCTTTGGCACTGAGTCCGCCTGCGCCAAGAAAGGTGTTGCTGGCGGGATCTTTCATGGTGCCAAAGCTGCCGCCCAGCGTGGTGAAGTCAAAGGCGCCCAGCCATGAAAGACCCTCGACGTTATAAAACAGCCCTGAGAAAAACAGGATGGCAAAAATTAACGCGACATAACTGCCTTTGGTCGCCGTCATTTTTACCGGACTAATCACACTTTCATCTGACATTATTTTCTCCTGATAACCTGGCTTGCCGCCTGTTCCCTGCCGTGGCAAGTTTCAATATATGGAACTGAGTTCTAAGCATGATTTATGCCAGAGCCGATTGGCGCGCGATGATTAATGGCCCTGCTGTCACCTCTGGGCGTTTAATCCACGCCATGCCTGTTATGGCTCTGCGAAATATCTTTTTCTGACGGCAACGTGATATTTCCGGCGCGTTATCAGATGACCGCTATTTCTCCAGCTTCAGCGGCGATTGCACCAGCAGGATAGCGACCGGGCGCACTATCATGGTGCTGAAATTCTGATTTTGTTGCCCGATAAGGAGTGATGCAGAATGAGAATCGCTCGTATTCAATTTGTGAAATAATTCTATTTAAATCAATCAGATAAATTAGCTGTTTTTGCGGAAAAGCCTTCGCTTTACTAACATATTTGATGCATAATTCACCGACTATACCTGTTTATTTAACATCTTCTTAAAAGGACTCGGCCATGCTGACTGCTGAAATGACTGGGCGTTTAAACGACCAGCTGAACCTGGAATTTTTCTCTGCCAATCTTTATCTGCAAATGAGCGCCTGGTGCAGCGACAAAGGCTTTGAGGGTGCCGCTTCCTTCCTGAAGATGCATTCACGCGAAGAGATGCAGCATATGCAGCGTCTGTTTGATTACCTGAGCGATACCGGCGGCATGCCGGTGCTGGGTACCATCGCTGCGCCGCCAGTTTCTTTCACCTCGCTGAATGAAATTCTGCAGCAGGCGCTGGAGCATGAGCAGCTGATCACCAGCAAAATCAATGAACTGGCCCATGCTGCCATGACCTCACAGGATTACTCTACCTTCAACTTCCTGCAGTGGTATGTCGCCGAGCAGCATGAAGAAGAGAAGCTGTTCAAAACCGTGCTGGATAAACTGGCGCTGGTCAGCAACAGCGGCAACGGTCTGTTCCTGGTCGATAAAGATCTGGGCCGCATGAGCACCGAGAACCACGCAGAATAATGTTTATCGGCCCCTTTTCGGGGCCGATCTTATTGCCGTCTTGCTGACACCACTGCACCGCTATTCCAGCCGGTAACTCGCGGCTTTCACGCCATTCACCCACAGTTCACGGCTTTCACCCGCAGGCAGTAACAGCGCGATCTCCCGCCAGGCTGGCTGGTAATCTCCACGTTTTTCCACCGTCAGCTCGATACGCGTGGCGCTGCTGCAGAGCGTCCAGCGAAGCCATAGCGCATTACCCTGCTGCCAGCCGTGGCTCTCGCCATCGTCATCAAACATTTCGCCTTGTGTCTGCACGCCTTCGGGGGGCAGGCCATAGCTGCCATTGCCGCACCGTATCACGCCGCGCATCGGTGGTGCTTTCGCACTCGCCCAGCGGGATCACCGCACCGGCCCTTACCAGCAGCGGCAACCGATCCAGCGGCGCATCCAGCGTGATGGTCTCACCGCCCGCAAACGCCTTGCCGCTGTGCCAGTCATACCAGCCGCCGCGGTTACGGGGCAGATAGACTTCACGACTGCGCGCGCCCTGCTCCACTACGCTGGCGACCAGCAGATCGCGCCCCAGCATAAAGTCATCACACTCCTGATAGGTCAGCGGATCCTGCTCGTGATCGAGGAAGGTCGGGCGCAGCATCGGCTCATCTTCCACACTGGCCTGCCACGCCAGGTTATAGAGGTAGGGCATCAGGCGATAGCGCAGCCGGATCGCCTCGCGGATCATCGGTGTGACCTCCGGGTACATCCAGGGCTCGTTTACCGTGTGATCGTCATTCCAGGAGTGGATAGTAAAGCGCGGATGCATAACGCCGTTCTGAACCCAGCGCACAAACAGCTCGGCATCCGGCTTATCGCCCGAGAAGCCACCGACATCGTGCCCGACGTTAAACAGCCCGGAGAGGCTCATCCCCAGTCCCATGCGGATGTTGTAGCGCAGCGTTTGCCAGCTGGTGCGGTTATCGCCGCTCCAGGTCTGTACATAGCGCTGCATCCCGGCGCAGCCGGAACGGGAGATCAGATAAGGGCGTTTGTCCGGTGCAAACTGCTGCTGGGCTTCCATTGAGGCGCGCATCATCAGCAACGGCATTACCGGCCGGATATGCTTGATGGCGATCGGCTGACCAAAACCGTGACAGCGCGCTTCGCCATCCCACACCTCATATTCGTTGTTGTCATTCCAGGTGGAATCGATGCCCTTTTCCAGCAGCTGCCGGGTGACATTCTCCTGCCACCAGCGCACCGCCTGCGGATGAGTGAAGTCGAGGTGCGAGCCTTCATCGTCCCAGAACACCGAACGCTCAGGACGATCCTGCTCAGAGTCACAAATAAACAGCCCCTGCGCGGCCACTTCCTGATAGCGCGGATGATCCTGCAGCAGGCAGGGCTTGATGTTGGCTGCCAGCTTCATTCCGGCAGTATGAAACGCGTCGCTCAGCGCATTGGGATTCGGGACTTTGTCGTAGTTCCAGTTGAAGACGTAGCGCTTGTTGTTAATCGAGGTGTAACCCGAAGAGAGCTGGAACGAGTCGCAGGGAATTTCATGCTCGCGACACAGACGGATAAAGGATTGCAGCTGCTGTTGCGCGTCGGGCGCGTCGGTATAGTGCATGGTGGACCCGCTGTAGCCCAGGCTCCACTTCGGCTGAAACAGGGTGCGACCGGTCAGACGCACAAAGGCTTTGGTGACGTCGAGCAGCGTCGGGCCCAGCATCATGTAGTAATCAAGATCGCCCGCTTCGGCGCGGTAACGGCGATAAGGGAGATGGTAGTTATCCAGCTCATTCCCCAGATCGAGCCAGCTGCTGCTCAGGTTGTCATAGAACAGGCCAAAACTGATGCCATCGCGCTGCGTCAGGGTAAACGGAATATGTTTATAGAGCGGATCGGTGCTGGCGGCGTTGTAGCCCATGGCGTCCAGATTTCGCATCTCAAAACGGCGGTTAACGCGGTTCAGGTCGCCGCTCTTCTCGCCCAGGCCATAAACCCGATCCTGCGGCTGGCGACGCTGATAGTGCTCGACCCCGTCGCCGTGTGCATTGAGCAGATAGGCACCGGTGTGACGGTCGGCGGCCAGCGGCTGCCAGCTCTCACCATCAAACTGCTCCCAGCTCAGGCAGAGCGGCTGATGCACCGTGACACGCAGCCGTTGCGTGCTGATGCACAACTGCTGCGCATCGTGTTCAACCTTAAATGCCGGCAGCGTAAAGCCATCCAGCGCCTCACGATCCCGCCCCTGCCAGGGCACGTCGCTGACAGGGGCAATGCTCCAGGTGCGGTTCAGCGCCAGCTCACCGTCGCGCTTCAGCAGCACGCGCATCAGCTTATCCTCCAGCACGTAAAGCCGCAGGAAATGACGATCTTCGACCTTGAGTTCAACAAAGTGATCGGCCTGCTGATGCAGCGTCCAGTTCTTCAGGGTTTTCATCGCGATATCCTTATGGGTTAGCAGGGCGCTGGCGGCGTTCGGCGACCAGCATCACCAGGAAAACGGCACCAATCAGGTCAAAGAAGCCCATCGCCACAAACAGCGGATTGAAGCCGATGGTATCGGCGGTGACACCGATAATCAGCGAGAAGATAAAGCTGGCGATCCAGGCGCAGGAGCCGCGCATGCCGTTGACCGTGGCCATCTGGCGGCGATCAAAACGCTCCACCACCAGCGCGCTCAGCATGCAGGAGATCACCTGATGGCCGAAGCCACCGACCGAGATCAGGGCGATCGCCAGCCAGGGATCTTTTACCAGCGTCATCAGCGCCAGGGAGACCATTAGCAGTGCGCCGGTCACCGAACTGGCGACAATCGAATTGACGCGGGTGAGACCAAACCAGCGCACATAGATTTTGGTCAGATAGCCGCTGGCAACGCTGCCGAGGTCGGCGGCCAGAAACGGCAGCCAGGCAAACATCACGATCTGCTTGAGATCCATGCCGCGCTCATTGGCCAGATAGAGCGGCACCCAGAAGCTCAGTACCGCCCAGGCCGGTTCGGCCAGAAAAGCCGGGATGGCGATGCCGTAGAATTTCTTCTCTTTACCAATCACTTTCAGCGCGGTGAAGAACGGCAGTTTTTCCCCGATCGCTTCGTTGTCCTGATTAATAAAGGCCCGCTCCTCATCAGAGAGACGAGGATGGCTCTCGGGCGAGTGATATCCCCACCACCAGAGTGCAACCCACAGCAGGCCCAGCCCGCCGGTCAGCAGAAAGGCGCCCTGCCAGCCAAACGTTATGTGCGCGACATAAATAATCGGTGGCGCCAGCATGGCACCAATCGAAAAGCCGACGCCCGCCCAGCCCGCCGCGACCGGGCGCTCCTTTTTCGGAAACCAGTCACCGATCGCTTTGGCGTTAGCGGGCGTTGCCGCCGCCTCAGAGGCGCCCATGACAAAACGCAGCAATGCCAGATGCAGCCAGCTTCCCGCGCCGGCGTGCAACAGACAGGTCACCGACCAGATCAGCGCACAGATCAGGAAGCCCATCTTCAGTCCGATCACATCGATCAGCCAGCCGCAGATTGGCTGAAACAGGGTATAGGCCAGCTGAAACGCCGCCACTACCCAGGAGTACTGTTCGGTCGTCATGTGCAGACTGTTTTTAAGTTCCGGTGCCAGAATGCCGAGCGAGTTGCGGGTGATGTAGTTGACGGTTACACCCAGCAGGAACATTCCCAGCATCCACCAGCGTAAATTTTTAATCACGCGCACCGTGCGTGATGCACTGATGGGTTTGGTTGTTGATTCGAGGATCATTGTGCCACTCCTGATTGCCATTGATGACGCACACCGCCTGCTGGCGTACCGCGTGTCCTGTAACGAACTTAGAAAAGTGCGAAACGTGGGTACAGACACTTTTTTGCAACGCTTTTCATGGCAGGCTGAATCCCGGCAGAAAATGGCACTGAAAAGCTTATCTGACGCGATTCAGCAGGTTATGAAAAATTTTTCATCAGCAGATTTGAAGGCGATCACAGAATGAAACAAAGGCTGAAAGTAAGCGAAATTGCGGCACTCAGCGGCGTCTCCATCAGTACGGTGTCGCGGGTGCTGGCGGGTAAAGCCAATACCCGGCCCGCCACCCGAGACAAAGTACTGGCCGTGGCGCAGCAACAGGGCGTGCTTAACAACCTGCACAGTGGTCGCCTGCTGCTGAATAATCTGATGGTTTTTGCCCCGCCGCGCGCCTTTGATGTACGCAGTGACATCTTCTACTACAAAGTGATTCAGGGGATCAGCCAGGCGGTAGAGCCGCATGAGGTGCGGCTGCGCTACTGCCCGCTGGAGGAGGTGGAAAGTGATGCGGCGCTGTTTATCGATAAGATGCAGCAGACCGAAGCGGCACTGCTGATCGGCATTGATGATGAGCATATTCATCAGCTGGCGGCGGAGATGAACAAACCCTGCGTGCTGATTAACGCCCGCGATCGCCGAATGCGCCTGCCTTCAGTCTCACCCCATCATCAGCTGATTGGTGAATTCTCAGCGCGCTATCTGTTTGAGCAAGGACACCGGCAGATCCTGTCGCTGCATTGCTTACGCCGCTACACCATGGAGCAGCGATTGCAGGGGGTGCGCGACGCCTGGCATGCCATGAACCTGCGGTTTGACAGCCGCCAGCATCTGCTGACCCTGAACAGCTTCAGCAGCAATGAAGCGGCGGATCGGCTGAGTGAATATCTGCGCCACTGCCCTGATGCGCTTCGCCCGACCGCGATTCTCGCCAGCGGTGATTACATTGCGGCGGGCGCCGTCACTGCGCTGGAGCAGGCCGGTCTGCGGGTGCCGCAGGATATTTCGGTGATGAGTATGGATGGCTTTAACCTGGCCGCTATCCACGATATTCCGCTGACCTCGGTGCAGGTGCCGCGTGATGAGCTGGGCGCAGCGGCAGTGAGAATGTTGCAGGAGATGCGACTGAATCCCGGCACGCCCACCGGCAGCCTGCTGCTGAATGGCAGGCTGGTGGTGCGCGAGTCGGTGCGGCGCATTCGCGATAATCTCAGCCATGCACCGGTCCAGCAGCATGGCCTCTATGATTAACACGGTATGGATTAACCCGGCGCGGATTAACCCAGCGTTTTCAGCCGCAGTTCCGACGGCTGAGGCCGTCCGAACAGGAAGCCCTGGAACAGGGTACAGCCCTCATCGCGCAGCTTAGCGAACTGCTCATCGCTCTCCACCCCTTCGGCAGTAATCTGGATATCCAGACTGCGACTCATGCCGGTGATGGCGCGGATAATCGCCAGCGCCTCGCGGCTGTCACCCATATCATTGATAAAGGATTTGTCGATTTTGATTTTGTCGAACGGGAAAGATCGCAGATAGCTCAGCGACGAATAGCCGGTGCCGAAATCATCCAGCGCAATCTGCACGCCCAGCGCCTTGAGGTTTTGCAGGGTACGGATATTACCCAGCGAATCATCCAGCAGCACCGATTCGGTGATCTCAACCTCCAGCCGTGCCGGATCGAGACCCGACTCTTTCAGCGCGCCTTCCACCACCGGCACCAGCGAGCTGTTTTTAAACTGCAGCGGTGAGAGGTTAACCGAGACCGACTGCTCCCCTTCCCAGCTCGCCGCTTCGCGACAGGCTTCGTAGAGTGCAAACGCCCCCCAGCATATGAATCAGGCCGGTCTCTTCAGCGATCGGGATGAAGTCGTTGGGCATGATCAGCCCGCGAACCGGATGATGCCAGCGCATCAGCGCCTCATAGCCAATGATGGTACGGTTATCGCCGTTGGTGATGGGCTGATAGTAGAGCCGCAGATGCCCGCCGCTAATCGCATCGCGCAGATCGTTTTCAATCAGGCGTCGACTGCGCGCCACATCGTCCATCTCCAGCGTGAAATGCTCATAGCGGTTGCGACCGTTTCGTTTGGCTTCATACAGCGCCATGTCCGCACAGCGCAGCAGCTTGCTCCGGCGTATTGGTGATGGTGGTGCTGAGCGCAATCCCCACGCTGAGCCCGACCGACAGATTATGGCCTTCAACGTTGACCGGCGGGCGAATCGCCTCAATCAGGCGCTGCGCCACAATGCTCGCCTCTTCATTACTGGCCACCGAAGGCAGCACGATGGCGAACTCATCGCCTCCGATACGCGCCAGAGTATCCTGGTCACGCAGCGCGTTACGCAGACGCTTAGCCACACTGCGCAGCAACTCGTCGCCAATCTGGTGGCCCAGCGCATCGTTCACATTTTTAAAGTTATCGAGATCAAGGCAGAGCGCGGCGGTCTGGCGCTGTATCTGACCGGCAGTGCGCAAGGCTTCACTCAGACGCTGGCGGAACAGAATGCGGTTCGGCAGGCTGGTGAGATTGTCGTGGTGCGCCATATGGTGAATACGGGCATCAGCAGCGCGCTGGTCAGTGACATCTTCCACCAGCAGCATCAGGTAGTTACGTCGCGCATCCTGACCGTTAATCGCGGTGGCGCGGGTATGCAGAATGCGTTCGCCGCTGGCGGTCATCAGCAACTGCTCACGCTCATGCATGCCCTCACTGCGCAGCGCAACATCCGCCAGATTATTAAAGTAATCGCTGAGTTCGGGCGACATACATTCATGCGGGCGCTTGTTGACGATCAGCGATTTCGACAGGCCGAACAGCTGCTGAGTGCGGTCGTTAACCAGCAGGATCTCGCGGGTGATCGCATCTTCAACAATCACGCAGGAGGGAATGTTGGCGATGATATTATCCAGGAATTTAGAGAGCGCGGTTTTCTGGGTGCTCTGGGCTTCAGCCAGATCCCTGGCGCGCAGCACCTGCTGCTCCTGCTCACGGCGTTCCGTGCGGTCGCGGGTGATCTTAGCGAAGCCAACCAGCTTGCCGTCATCATCGTGGATCGCGTCGATGACCACATGCGCCCAGAAGGCGCTGCCATCTTTGCGGTAGCGCCAGCCCTCATCTTCAAAACGGCCAGTCTTAAGCGCGATACCGAGATTCGCTTCCGGGATGCGGTTCAGCCGCTCCTGGGAACTGTAAAACAGCGAGAAGTGCTGACCCACCACTTCATCCGCTTTGTACCCTTTGGCACGCTGCGCACCGGCATTCCAGTTCACCACCACGCCGTCGACATCGAGCATATAGATGGCGTAATCGGTGACCCCTTCTACCAGCAGACGGAAACGCTGCTCCTGCTCCCGTTGCTGGCTGCGGACGCGCTGCTGTTCGGTGCAGTCGCGGGTGATTTTAGCGTAGCCCAGCAGCTTGCCCTGATCGTCGCGGATCGTGTCGATCACCACATGCGCCCAGAAGGCGCTGCCATCTTTGCGGTAGCGCCAGCCCTCATCTTCAAAGCGGCCGGTGCGATAAGCGGTTTGCAGGTTCTGCTCCGGGACACGGTTCAGGCGATCCTGGGCGCTGTAGAAGCGGGAAAAATGCTGGCCGACAATCTCTTCCGCCACATAGCCTTTGGCGCGCTGTGCCCCGGCATTCCAGTTCACCACGTTGCCGTCATGATCGAGCATATAGATAGCGTAATCGGTAACGCCCTCCACCAGCAGGCGGAAGCGCATCTCCTGCTCCCGCTCTTTGCGCTGCTGCTCCTGCTGCTGAGTGCAGTCGCGGGTAATACAGGCGTATCCCACCAGCAGACCGGCGTCATTGCGTATCGGGTCGATCGTCTCGTGTGCCCAGAAAGCACTGCCATCTTTGCGATAGCGCCAGCCTTCGCTTTCATGGTGTCCGGCAGTCGCAGCCATATCCAGCCCACGCTGCGGCAGGCCCCGGCGGCGATCTTCTTCGCTATACAACAGAGCGAAGCTACAGCCAATCATCTCGTCTGGCGTATAGCCTATCGTGCGCTGAGCACCCTGATTCCAGCTGCCGATGATACCGTCAGGTTTTAGCATAGTGATGGCGTAATCATTCACGCTTTGTACCAGCATGCGATAGATGACCTCAGAGTTATTATCCATTGTGATTAGCCTGCTGCTCTGTAGCCGGATGACGGCTTAGGAATGTTCTTAATAGCGTGCGCAGACTACAGCCGAAAAGAGCTGAGATGACAAGCGCATTAAGAAGATTAATCAGTGTTTATAAGGGGTTTATCGGCAGCGGCGAGTAAATGTTCAATGACTCCGTGGCGGCGGCGCGTCAGGCGACCCGCTCCCAGCGCGAGGAGAGCGAATAACGGTGCTGCCAGCAGAGCATTGCCGGACTTTGGCTCATCAGCTGTTGGCACTCTTGCGGCGCGACAAACGCCGGGATCACTTTCTGGGCCGCCGTCTGTCTGATCAGCGCCAGCTGATCGTCGAGGGGCGGATGCACATTCCACGGCAGCCAGCGTGCCATGCCGGATTGCAGCATCTCAAAGGCACGGGTGCCGCTGGAAACGTGACTGCTGAAGATCAGACGAAAGTCGGGCTGATGGCTGAGCTGCGCCGCCAGCCCGCTGTCAGCCACCGCATCCGCCGCGACAATTACCGTATCCGGTCGCCAGTGGTCGGGTGTTGCGACGCGCAATAACCGGGCCAGCGCCAGCATCGCCGCGGCGGGCAGGCTGTTGAGCGCCAGCAACTGCGCCACCTCTTCGCGCACCTGGGGACACATCACCACCGGCAGCCCGCGAGCGCTGAGCTGCAGCGCCATCTCAGGGCCGCGCCCGTGCAGCGGCGCGGTGACCACGGCGCCCCCCTTGTGCCGCCAGGGCCAGCGCGTCGATCTGCTGCGCCAGTCGCTGATTGCGGTCGCCATAGGAACCATCGGTAATCAACAGCCGTGCGCGTGGCGGGCAATCAAACGGCAACAGCAGCGATTCGCGACTCCAGTCGCCCATATAGGTGATGCCACCCGCAATCGGCAGATGAAACCAGATCGATCCTGGCGAATGCCCGCTGCGACCGGTAAAGAGATTCAGCGGCCCCAGCGCGCACTGGCCGCGCAATGGCAGGATGCGTCGCGCCTGAGCCGGCACGCCAGCCTCGCCCAGCTGCTGCCAGGTGATCTCACTGGCATAGACCGGCGGTGAACCGATGTCGGCCCAGCTATCCAGCGCCGCCGCGTGATCCACATGGGAATGGGTCAGGCAGAGCGCATCGACCTGGCCGATGGCGTCCATTGCGGGCCGGACGCCCGGCTCCGGCCCGGCACCTAAATCCCATAACAGACGGTATCCCTCTATCTCCAGCAGGAAAGCGGCAGGCAGTTTTCCGCCGACGCCGCTGATCACCGTCAGGCTTGCCATGGCAGGACTCCCTGCGGCAGACGGCGCGTCAGTCGTGAGGCCAGTAGCATTAAGCCCAGCACGATCCCAATCATCAGGCATCCGACCGCCGCCGCCAGCGGCGCCGATCCGCCTTCGTCCAGGAAAATAATGGTCGGGCCAAGCGTCTGGGTTTGCGCGGTAACCAGCAGCACTGAAACCTGTATTTCATTCAGCGCGGTGAGGAACACCAGCAGCGCACCGGCCAGCACAGAAGGTGCCGCCAGCGGCAGCAGGATGTCAGTCATCCGCCGCATCAGACCCGCGCCGCATAAGCGCGCCGCCTCATCCAGTGACGGTTCGATTTGCGCGAACCCGGCCAGCGTCGGCCTTAACACCAGCGCCAGGAAATTGGCCAGATAGGCCGCGAGAATAATCCACACCGTTCCGTAAAGAGAAAATCCCAGCAGCGGCAGTGGCCGCAGGAAAAACAGCATCGCCGCCACGCCGGTAACAATGCCGGGCAGCGCATAGGTCAGCTCGCTGGCGAATCCCAGCCCCCGCACCAGCCGGGTACGATGCCAGCTGAGAAAGAAAGCCAGGAACAGTGCCATGACGCTGAGCAGCAGCGCCGTCAGGCCGGTGAGCCACAGGCTGGTAAAGAACGCCTGCCGTATCGCCGGATAGCCCCACAGCGCCTGCTGAAAATTCTCCAGCGTCAGAGTTTGCCAGTTCAGAGCCTGACCGAAACCGCGGGTTAAGGCGGTGGTCAGCAAGGCGCTGAGCGGCAGCAGCAAGGTGATCACCATCCACAGCCAGGCGATGATTTCGCCCGGCAGTCGCGCGCGCTGCAGCGGCTGGTGCCAGGGTCGTGGCGATCCGCTGACCCGGACATCGCGTCGTCCGCCCAGCCAGCCGCTAATCAGCATCCCGGCGAGGGTGATCAGCGCAATCAGCATCGAGTAGACGGCGGTATTGGGCAGCGCACCGGGGCCGAGGGTATTGAGCTGCTGATAAACCAGCGTAATCAGCGTCGGCACCCGCGCCGGAATACCCAGCATCGCCTGGATACCGAAATTCCCGACCGCAGCGACAAACGCCAGCGCCGCCCCGGCGAAGATCGCGGGGCGCGCCAGCGGCAGGATCACCGTGAACAGAATCTGCCGGGGTGATGCGCCGCTGATACGGGCCGCCTCCACCAGTTCGGCGGGGAGTCGACGCAGGCCAGCCCGCACCGTGAGGAACACCAGCGGCGCATTGTGCAGACCCAGCAGCAGTACCATGCCGGTCGCGGAATAGAGCGGTTGCTGACCGGGTGCCAGCCATGTCCCGCCCAGCGCATTCACCGCTGTGGCCAGCAGACTGCCCGGTGCCAGCGCCTGTATCCAGGCCAGCGCAGTCACCTGCGGCGGGATCATCAGCGGCAGGATAAAGGCGAATACCCAGGCCGCTTTGGCACGCAAATCGGTGAGCGCCACCAGCCAGGCGGCCACCGTTCCCAGCAGCAGCGACAGCAGCGTCGCGCTGATGCCGATCGCCAGGGTATTCAGCGTGGCACTGAGCACCCGCCGGCTGGTCAGCAATCTCAGCAGGCGATCGCTATCCAGTATGCCATCCGGTGCCAGCGCGGTTCCCATCAGCCGGGCAAAGGGTGCCACCGACAGCAGGCCAATCACCAGAACCAGTATGCCCAGCACCAGCGGTTCCGCCCGCCATCTGCGATGCCTGGCGGCCTGGCCTCTTCGCCATTCGTTGCCCAGCACGCTCACGATCAGCCGCCAAACAGTTCAGTAAAGGTTTCGCGGACCTGAGCATCCTCGGCCACCGCTTTTGCCACATCCGGCGTCAGCAGCGTGATTTGCTCAATCGGCGCAAAGCCACTGGGTGCCGCCACGCGGGCATCGACCGGCCGGTTGCCCTGCTTCGCCACCAGCTGCTGTCCTGCTTCCGACAGCATGAAATCAACAAAGGCTTTGGCGGCCGGCAGATTATGCGCCGACTTCATGATCGCCACCGGCTCGGTCACATAGGAGACGCCCTCCTGCGGATAGACCAGATCGATGGGCGATCCCTGCTTTTTGGCGCGGATAATATCGGCATCCGTTATCACGCCATACTTATCCATGCCGCTGGCAACCGCTTTCAGCGCCGGTCCATTGCCGCCCTGTGGCGCAATGCCGATGGCGGCCAGTTGCTGATAGAACGCCCAGCCAATCGACGGGGTATGGATATCGGTATGCAGCTTATAGAGCGCCGCACCGGAATAGAGGGGACTGGGGACCGCAATCTGGCCTCTGTTTTCTTCTACTGCCAGCGCTTTCCAGCTACTGACTGGCTTCGCACGCTGGGTGTTATAGGCGATCACCGTGGCGATAATTTTGGTGCCGAAAAAGGTTTTATCCACATCGTAATAGGCAGGCTTCAGGTGGCTGACCGGGGCGGCCGGATATGAATAGAGCTGCCCCTCTTTCTTGAGCGCGCCCAGATTGATCGCGTCGGCCACCAGCAGCACATCGGGTTTGACCTGGCCGCTCATCATCTCCGTGCGCAGCACGTTCATCAGTTGAGTGGTGCCGTTGCGGGTCCACTCCACCTCCACCGCCGGATACGCGGCCTTAAACGCATCGATGGTCTGTTGCGCAATTTCAGGTGCCTGCGACGTGTAAACCACCAGCTTGCCGCCGGGCGCGTCGGCCGCCTGCAACAGGGTTGAGGCCGCCAGGCTCGATAGCAACAACAGCGCGTGAAGCGGAGTACGAAAAGCCGTTTTCATGGTTTCTGAAACCCTTTATGCAGGAAGAATCCAGCCGTCATCGACGGCGACGCCGACGGTGTCATCCACCGCCAGTAATGCAGCATCATTAAGCGTCAGCGACAGGCTGACATCCGGTTGATTAAGCGGTCGAAGGTTGATCTGATGGTAGCCACCGCGAAAGATGATGCGCTCAACGCGGGCGGCAAACTGCCGCTCTCCCTCAGCGGCGAGGTGAAAACTGACGCTGTGGAAGCTGGCTTTGCCGTGTGGCAGCGGGCGCTGGTGAGGCGAGCAGCGCAGCAAAACCCGCAGCCCGCAGAGCGTGGCGGTTGCCTGACCCGGATCGAGCGGCTCAATGTCGCTGACCGGCAGCACCCGCCCCTCATCAATAAAGGTCGCCACCATCTCATTAGCCGGTTCGCGCCACAGGGTTTGCGGGCTGGCGAACTGCATCACTCTGCCGTGTTCGAGCACCACGATGCGGTCGGCCAGTGCCATCGCTTCGCGTTGATCGTGGGTGATATAGAGTAAGGTGGCGCCACTGTGGCGATGGAAGCGGCGGAACTCCTCTTCCATGGTGGCGCGCAGATGGACATCGAGGTTAGCCAGCGGCTCATCCAGCAGCACCAGCGTCGGCCGTGCCACCAGGCAGCGTGCCAGCGCCACGCGCTGGCGCTGACCACCGGAGAGATCGGCGGGTCGGCGGTCGGCGAAGCGATCCAGCCCGACCAGCGTCAGGGCCTGGGTGGTGCGCAGTTCGCGTTCTGCGCGCGCCACACCGTTCACCTTCAGGCTGTAGCCGACGTTCTCCGCGACCGTCATATGCGGCCACAAAGCGTAGTTCTGGAACACCACGCCGAGCTCGCGGGCTTCCGGCGGCAGGTGCAGCCCGTCTGCGGCAACCTGCCGTTCACCGATGCGGATTTCACCGCTGTCGAGCGTTTCAAAGCCGGCCAGCAGGCGCAGCAGGGTGGTTTTGCCGCAGCCTGAAGGCCCAAGAACGGCGACAAACTCGCCCTGATTAATCTGTAACGAAATCGCGTCCAGTACCGGCTGGGCGCCGAACGCTTTACTCAGTCCGGTTAACGATATTGCCGCCATCTTACTCTGCCTTTGCCGTTAACATGCTGGGCAAAACGCTACGACAGTTTGATGACAGCCCGGTGACAGCCAGGCTTACGGGACGCGAAAGCCGGGCTGGCGGAGCGGCATCGGGGCGTGCTCGCCCCGTGGCTTACTGCTGGGCGGTGAGCGCCGCAATCGGCTGCCAGATCTCGGTTAATGCGCCCTCTTTGCCGGTAAAGGGATCCTGCGTCGGCAACGGCACTTTTTTCACCTGCTCCTGGGCCATTTTCAGCTTCGCGGGCTCATCGCGCAGCGTCTCCGGCGACATCCCGTGCGGATAGGCACCTATCACCATAAAATCTTCGCTGGCGCTGACCTGCCGATGGCCGACACCCGCCGGAATCAGGACTGCATCGCCTGCGCGCAGGGTCACCATCCGGCCACTGTCGCCGCCAAACAGCACTTCCGCCCAGCCTTCAGCGACGCCCAGCAGTTCATGGGTATTAGGATGATAATGGGTGTATGGGAAGATCGGATAGCGCCAGGCGGGTGGCCAGCCGTTCTCCTCAAAGGTTTTCTCAAACCACGCAGCGATCTCCTCCTCTTCCGGCACCACGCGCGGCCAGATAATCAGAGGTAACGGGTTATTGGGTACACCGCCCGACGGGCTGGCGAGCATCAGATGCTGAGGATTGTCAGAGGCCCCGGCCGAGAAGGTGCCAGCGGCAAAGGACATCATTAATAGCAGACTGGAGGATGAGGCACGCATACAGGTTCTCCGATGTTTTTCTAAGTGTGGCAAACCCGCAGCACAATGCAATGTGCGCCAGACGACACAATTGAGATAATTGACTGATATTGCTGACTAAAGCCAAATGTGTCGTTAACTATAGGGTCGGAGTGTGCCTGCGCGACGGCGGATAGCGGTTCTTACTGCGGCAAAGTGTTGCAAAATGTCAGGCGGGAAGTCTAAAGGCGCAGCAGCCCGACGCCCCGGTCACTGTCGTATAAACTGTTATATAAAAAAAAGCTCAGATCTGTTTCTGATATGCTTGACTGTTATCTGTTGTAATAGCTAACAGATGACAGTGAGGTAACAAATGGACGCTATTAAACAAATCCTGATTGACGAGATCGCCCTGCTTAACCGCGAAGAACGTCGCGACAATTTGCCGCGTTTCAGCCTCTCGTTTCTGAAGAACCACCCTGGTCTCTGGGCAGTAATGTATCTCTGCTACGGCCTGTGCGTGGCGCTGATTTTCACCACCGAGATGCTCGGCTGGCCCGCCTTCTGGTTTGCCACCGTGTTTGTGCTGGTGATGAGTGTGCTGATGCTGCTGGATATCAACCCGAAATATCGCTTTGAAGATATCGATGCCCTCGATCTGCGCGTTTGCTACAACGGCGAGTGGTATTACATTCAGCCGGTGCGCGAACAGGCAATCTCACGCATTCTGTCGCTGCCTGAGACACCAGAACGCGTGAAGAGCGGTATCCAGCGTCTGCTGACGCAAAAAGGGGAAGTGGACTTCTATGATGTCTACTACCTGACCTGGGGCCATCAGGAAGCGGCGCGGGTTTAATCCGCCTGCCCTTCCGCCATCAGCTGACCCAGCTTCACGATTGCCGCCTCGGCCCGACTATCCCACGGCCAGGCGGTATTTAACCTGAAGCAGTGCCTGAACTGCTCACCTGCCGAAAATAGCTGCCCCGGTGCAATACTGATCCCCTGAGCCAGCGCCCGCTGATAGAGCCGGGTCGTATTGATGCTTTCCGGCAGCGTCACCCAGAGAAAATAGCCGCCACGCGCTTCGCTGACCGTGGCCTGCGGCGGCAGCACCTTCATTAACGCCTGGCGCACCATCTGCTGTCGCTTCGCCAGAATCTGCCGCAGCCGCTTCAGATGGGTGTCGTAACGCCGCGTGGCAAGAAAATCGGCCAGCGCCAGCTGCATCGGCGCACTGGTAGAGAGCGTGCTCATCAGTTGCAGCCGCTGAATACGCTGCGCATGCTGCCCCGCCGCGACCCAGCCGACCCGGAATCCTGCCACCAGCGACTTTGAAAATGAGCCGCAGTGCAGCACGTTCCCCCTGGCGATCCCAGGCTTTCGCCGGCAGCGGCGGCGCATCACCCGCCCAGAGTTCGGCATAGACATCATCTTCAATCATCGGCACCTGATAACGCGCCAGCAGTGCGACCAGCTGCTGTTTGCGTTCCGGCGTTAAGGTTACGCTCAGCGGATTCTGCAGGGTGGTCATCAGCCAGCAGGCTTTCACCGGCCAGCGCTGCAGGGCCTCCTCCAGCTGGACGAGGTCGATGCCATTTCTGGCGTCGACCGGAATCGCCAGTGCCTTGAGCTTAAGCCGCTCTATCGCCTGCAGCGCGCCATAAAAACTCGGCTGTTCAATCACCACATAATCGCCCGGCTCGGTAAGAGATTGCAGACTGAGGTTCAGCGCCTCCAGCGCTCCGCTGGTGATGACAATTTCATCCGGCGACAGGGTGATGCCCTGACGCGCATAGCGCTGCGCCAGCAGCTGTCGCAGTGTGGCGTTGCCAGGCGGCAGATTGTGCAGCGCATCGGTTGGGGTCAGATGATGAGAGACGTTAGCCAGCGAGCGCATCAGCTGGCGCTGCGGAAAGAGTGCGGGATCGGGAAAGGCGGAGCCAAACGGCACGATGGCCGGATCGCGCGTGGCCTGCAGCACATCAAACACAAAGTCGTTGATATCGACCTGTTCACTGATCGCCACGCTCAGCGGTGCGGGTGCTAAGGCACGGGGTGCAACGTAGTAACCCGACTGTGGACGGGAGACGATCCAGCCCTGACTCTCCAGCAACTCATAGGCATGCAGCACCGTCATCAGGCTGACACCCTGCTGCGCGACCTGCTGACGCAATGACGGCAGACGGGTGCCCGGCAGCCAGATGCCGGCCTCTATCTGCTGCTGAATCTCATCCATCAATCGCTGGTATTTCGCCACGGGTGACCTCTCCTTGTTTGACCGTGAATAGTCTGACCGCGAGACTTTACCACGCACGGCGACCAATGACAGGCGGCGCGAATCGCTTTATCCGATTGCGCTGATTCTTCACGGCTTCAGGCAGGTCAGATCACAGCGACCTGCGGCGTCAGCGGCTGCCCGGCTTCGGCTTCGGCATTAAGACTCACTTCCGCAATCGCCTCTTCAATTTCTGCCACCACATAATCAGCCAGCTCCGGCACCCGCTCCGGGGGGAACCGGCTTGCCCAGCAGATAGCCCTGCAGCGTATTACAGCCCAGGCTGGTCAGGAAGGCCTGCTGCTCAGCGGTTTCAACGCCTTCGGCCACCACTTTCAATTGCAGCGACTGCGCCAGCGCCACTATCGCCGACACGATGGTGGCATCTTCTGTGTGATGCTGCAGCTCGTTCACAAAGGCCCGGTCAATCTTGAGTTCACTGGCCGGTAGCCGTTTCAGATAGAGCAGGCTGGAGTAGCCAGTGCCAAAGTCATCAATTGAAGCTTTAACCCCGAGCTGGGTCAGCTCAGTCAGAATACGCACGCTCTCATCGGGATCGCGCATCGCGGTGGTTTCCGTCACCTCCAGCGTCAGCAGTTCGGCCGGAATCTGATGTTTTTCCAGCGCATCCACCACCGTCTTCACCAGATTCGATTGCTCAAACTGCAACGCCGACAGGTTCACCGCCACCGACCAGTGCGGATGGCCCTGCAGATGCCACTGGCGCAGCTGGCGACAGGCTTCATGGATTACCCAGTTGCCGATATTGACTATCATTCCTGTCTTTTCTGCCATTGGCAGAAATTTATCGGGCGACAGCAGGCCGCGCTGCGGATGCTGCCAGCGCAGCAGCGCCTCAAAACCGAGAATCGGACCGCTCGGCGCGCAATATTTTGGCTGATAGAACAGGCGCAGTTCATCATGATCCAGCGCCTGCCAGAGATCGTTATTCAGCTGAAGCTGGCTCTGGGCCTGAATGTTCATAGAAGGCTGAAAGAAGGTGTAGCCGTTGCGGCCATTATTTTTGGTGTGGTACATCGCCGCATCGGCGTTGAACATCAGTTCGCGCTCATCCACGCCATCGCCGGGATAGACCGCGATGCCAAGACTCAGCGATACCACCAGCTCATAGCGTGAGATATCAAACGGACGATCCACCGCCTTGACCAGCTTATCGGCGATGGCCGCCGCATCATTGGGATCGTCGATCTCCACCAGCAGCACAAACTCATCACCGCCAAGCCGCGCCAGCGTGAAGTAGCCGGTCATCTGCTCGCTCATGCGCTCGGTCACGCCGACCAGCAGACTGTCGCCAATGTGGTGCCCGAACGCGTCGTTGACCGCCTTAAACCCATCGAGGTCCATAAACATCAGGGCAAACTGCCTCTGCTCACGGTTCGCTTTGTTGATCGCCTGCTCCAGCCGATCCTCCAGCAGGATGCGGTTAGGCAGCCGCGTCAGGTTGTCGTGCAGCGCCAGCTGTGCCAGCTCGCGATTGGCTTCAGCCAGCGAACTGGCGAGAATCGAGGTACGCGCCTGCATCCGCGCATCCAGCATCGACACCAGCAAGGTAATGCCCAGAATCGAAATAGTGACCACCGTGACCAGAATCGCCAGCCAGTTGCTGTTGACGCCCTGCCCGACCGGATGACTGTGGACGGGAAACTCTGCCGCCATCATGCCGGTATAGTGCATGCCGGCAATAGCACAGCCCATCACCACCGATGCGCCAATGCGCAGCAGGGTGACCCGGCTGGTCTGTCCTTCCCGCAGGTTAAACGCCAGCCACAGCGCGGTGCCAGAGGCGGCCAGGGCGATCGCTACCGACAGTGCCACCCAGCCCCATTTCCAGACGATACCGGGGGAGAACATCAGCGCCGCCATGCCGGTGTAGTGCATCGCGACTACGCCGCTGCCGAGGATCAGCGCGCCGCCCGCCAGGCGCGGCAAAGGCAGATCGCCATTGCAGACCAGCCACAGCGCAAATATCGACGCACAGACAGCGATGGCCGCAGAGAAGGCGGTGAGCCCGGCGTTGTAGCTCATGACCATCTCCATGTTCATCGACAGCATGCCGATAAAGTGCATCGCCCAGATGCCGATGCCCATGGAAAAACCGCCGCCGAACAGCCAGACCAGCGCAACTTTGCCGGTTGAATGCACCACCCGTCCCGCCATATCTAAGGCGGTGAACGAAGCCAGCATCGCGACAAGAACGGAGACGATGACGATAAAAGAGTCGTATGAGGTCGCTAACATAGTGCATTCCCGCGAAAGCAGAGCTTGTGGTTGGGCAGAGGGTTTTTAAAATTATTCTCTTAGTTATCGGCACAGCCCGGCGGTTAATGAGCCGCGAACCCTGCATCCTTCCACTCATTCTGAGTGATGAAATCTATCGTAGCTGTCAGCGCTATCAGCCGGACAGTGACGCCACCGGCTGTCGCAGTGAGGGAAAACTCAGCGCCTCAACCCGGTCCGCTGGCGTCGGCTTGCCCAGCAGATAGCCCTGCAACGCATCAAAGCCTAAGCTGGTGAGCAAATGCTGCTGCTCTTCAGTCTCCACCCCTTCCGCCACCATGCGCAGATTGAGGCTCTGCGCCAGGGTCAGCATGGCGCTGACTACGGTCGCATCTTCACTGCCGGGCCGCAGGCAGTTGATAAAGCTGCGATCAATTTTGAGTTCACTGGCATCCAGATCTTTGAGATGCAGCAGGTTGGCATAGCCGATGCCGAAGTTATCAATCGCGACGCTGACACCCGCCTGCTGCAATTCACGAATGCGCTGCTGGCTGAAAGCGGGATCGCGCATGGCAATCGCTTCAGTGATCTCCAGCATCAGCGCGCTGCCCGGCAACTGGTTACGCGCCAGGGTCTGCGTCAGGATAGTCAGCAAATCACGCTGGTGAAACTGCAACGCGGAGAGATTCACCGATACTGTCCAGTCACTGTGGCCCTGGTTGTGCCATAGCCTGAGCTGACGGCAGGCCTCCCCGATCACCCAGTTACCCAGCGCAATAATCTGACCAGTTTTTTCGGCGCGCGGCAGAAACAGCTCAGGCGTCAGTAAACCGCGCTGCGGATGCTGCCAGCGCAACAATGCTTCGAATCCCATTAACCTGGTGCCGCCGGAACAGAATTTCGGCTGATAGAACAGCCGCATCTGCTCGCGCTCTATCGCCTCCCACAGATCGTTCGCCAGCTCCAGCTGATGCTGCGTCGCGGCGCTCATGGCCGGTTCAAACAGGCACCAGCCGTTTCGTCCGCTGTGTTTGGTGTGGTACATCGCCGCATCAGCATTAAACAATAGCTCCTGCCGGTTGCGACCGTGCAGCGGAAAGATCGCAATGCCCGCGCTGAGTGAAACGTGCAGCACATAGCGGTCAAGTTCAAACGGCGAACTGATAACTTTAACCAGTTTTTGCGCCAGCTGGCGGGCTGCGCTGATATCGCACTCAGCCATCAGCACAAATTCATCGCCCCCCAGACGCACCAGCAGCATCGTGTTGCTGAGCTGGCTGCACAGCCGTTCCGCCACCGCCACAAGCAACCGATCACCGACATGATGTCCCCATGTGTCATTGACCGCTTTGAAGCCATCGAGATCCATATAGATCACGGCAAAGCGATGCTCATTAAGCATCGCCTGTTTAATGGCGAGATCGAGCTGCTGCTCCAGCATTACACGATTGGGCAGCGTGGTCAGGTTGTCATGCATCGCCAGCTGACGCAATTCCTGGTTAGCGCGATTGAGGCGGGTCGCCAGACGCGCGGCGCGTAGCTGCGCATCCAGCATCGAACTCAGCAGAGTGATACCCAGAATAGTCAGGGTAATCAGCGTTACCCACACCGCCAGGCCCGCATTACTGACGCCGTGCGGCTGCATCATACTGCTGTGGCTGAACTCTGCTGCCGCCATACCTACATAGTGCATACCGGCGATGGCGATGCCCATGACCAGAGAGGCCAGCCCGCGCATCAGCATCAGATGATGATCGCCCTGGCGCAGATGAAAGGCCAGCCACAGCGCCAGGCCAGAGGCCGCAAACGCAATCAGCACAGAGAGCACCACCAGCAGCGCATTCCACTCCGGTTGCGGTTCAATCAGCAGGGCATACATACCAAGATAGTGCATGACCACCACACCCGCGCCCAGGATCAGCGTGCCGCGCAGCAGCCGCTGGCGGGTGAGATGCAGGCCACCCACCGTCTGGCCAAAAGCCAGCACAGACGCCAGGATCGCCACCAGCAGCGAGAGGATCGTCAGTCGCGTGTCATAGCGCATCATCATCGGCATCATCATCGCCAGCATCCCGATAAAGTGCATTGCCCAGACGCCAATCCCCATTGCGATGCCGCCCACCAACAGCCAGAACCGGGCGCTCCAGCCACGGGATACCGCTACCCGTCCGGCAGTATCCAGGGCTGTAAAAGAGGCAATGAACACCACGATCAGCGAAACGCAGATCAGGACGCTATCCCAGGTGACAGGCAACATGTGCAACTCCTCACCACCCGCGGAGAAACGGGTGCTGTGTACAGTCTGATAAGTGATCTGAAAACACCCGATGGGTGAAAGTGATTAAATTTCGGTATTTTCTGGTCCTGAAGGTCAGGCAAAACGCGCCCGCCGACGCTGGCAATTTATAACCTGCATCTTATTAACCGCCCCCAGAGCAAGCCGGTAAACCGTTATTATGTCTGATTGGTACAGGAACATATCACCGAAGCAGAAAGCATGCCAGATACCGAAAAAACAAAGAATTTTGTTTTATCGCCTCGTCTTCGCGCCTTGCTGTTACTGGGTTATCGGCCGGGGTGACGTTTTGATTAATCAAAAATAAATAGCAAGGCTTCGCGTAACGCTTTAACTGATCTATAGTAAGTAAAACTGATATAAATCAGCATTCTTAAGTCTAAGATTTTTCTTAAGATAGCGGCACTGCCTCCCTTGTTATTTTATTTCCTTTATTTTGGGTTGAATCGTTAATAAACACCGGGTGAAAAAGCACTGACTCTGGATAATCCGTAAGGAAATATTATGAAACTCAAGCTTTTTCTGTTTGCCGCTGCAGGATTAACTGTCGCTATTCCGTCATTAACCCAGGCGGCGACGACCTCGGGAACCATCAATGCCACGTTAACCCTGACCACCGGTTGTCTGGTGAACGGCCAGTCGGCTACGGCGGGCGTTAACTTCGGTACCCTGAACTTTGGTAGCAGCGCAGCCACGTTCGATACCCTGAACGCCACACTGGTCGGTGCGGCTGGTAACGGTATTTTTGTGCGCTGCACCACTGGTCAGGATTACAACGTGGTGGTCACCAGCAGCAATACTGCACCGGCGACCATCTACGGCACCGCCTCTGCATCGCCGCGTTATCTGGTACTGGGATCGGATAATGCACAGGGCATTGCCTATACCCTCTACAGTGACGCCTCCTTTACCACGGCGATCGCCAACAATACGCCTATCGCCGCCAGCGGTACCACCGATCCGACGCTGGGGACCAACTACGCCATCTATGGCCGGGTGGTCGGCGGCGGCTTCAATCCCCTGATCCCTGCCGGAACCTATACCGACACGATTAACGTTGCCGTGAACTATTAACTGCTGTCGCAGGTAAATACGGTTGGTTCTCTGGCGATCCTGCCTGACGATCGCATGCGGTCTGCCCCTGCTGACAGGGAGTATCAGCGCCTGGAGTCTGCCAACCAGCACCTTCCAGGTTACCGCGTCGATTGTGGCAGGCTGCGTGATATCCGGTACCAATACCGGCGTCTTTGGCACGCTTAATTTCGGTACGCAGTCTGGCGTGGCGGCGAACACCGTCAATGCCAGCTTTCTGCAGAGCACCTCAATTAATCTCGCCTGTACGCCAGGCACAACGCTGAGCATGAGTATTAATCAGGGCAACAATTTCACCACGACCCGTAACCTGAAGCTGCCCAATTTCAGCAACACCGTTCCCTACACGCTCTTTAGCAACGCCAGCCGCACCACGGTGATCCCGGTCAATCAGGCGGTGCCGCTGAGTTATAGCAATGCCAATAACATTACGCTGCCGATTTACGGTCAGCTACAACTGCCCGGCACTGCGCGCGCCGGCGTTTATACCGACACGCTGACCGTCACCCTGAGCTGGTGAGGTGATAGAAAACAAGGATATGATCATGAAGCCACTGCGCGCCCTGTTGCTGCTGCTAAGTTCCACCCTGCTCTCCCCGGCCTTCGCCGCGAATTCGGTCATGATCTGGCCCATCGATCCCGCCATTAATCCTGAAGAGAAAGCCAGCGAACTCTGGCTGGAGAATCGCGGTAACAGCACCACCATGATGCAGATCCGCGTCTTCAGCTGGCAGCAGAACAATGGCCAGGAGCAGTATCAGACTCAGCAGCAGGTGGTCGCCAGCCCGCCGATGGTGCGGATGGAGCCAGGCCAGAAACAGCTGGTCAGGCTGATTAAACAGACGCCGCCTGCGGCCGGTAAAGAGCTGGCCTATCGGGTGGTGCTGGATGAGATCCCGACCCCGCGTAATCCCGGCGAGAATCAGGCCGGGCTGACCTTCCAGATGCGCTATTCGGTGCCGCTGTTTGTTTACGGTACCGGGCTGAACACAGACAGCGCTCGCCCGGCTCTGCGCTGGCAACAGATCAGCGAGGGCGGCAGGCGCTGGCTCCAGTTAACCAACAGCGGCAGCGGTCACGCCCGGTTAAGCAATGTGGCGATTGGCGGTCGCAAACTGGGCGAAGGCTTATACGGCTATGTGCTGGCTGACAGCTATCACCGCTGGCCGCTCACCTCGCCGGTGAGCGGCGAACTCACTGCAGAGGTTAACAAGAGCCAGTGGCGCAGCGCTGCCCAGAAGTAAGCGCTGAATGAGACCGTTTTCCCTGCATCCCTCTGCGCTGGCCGTGGCCAGCGTTATTTACGCTTTTACGCCGGATCCTGTGCTGGCGGAGACTTACTCATCCCTGCCCCCGCCGCCCAGCCTGCAGACCAGCAGCAACGGTCAGCAATATATGCTGGAGCTGGTGATTAACCAGCAGGAGAACGGCAATATTGTGCCAGCAGAGCAGCGCGACGGTCATTTCTGGATTCGCAGTGGCGATCTGCAGCGTGCCGGCCTGCCAGCGGATAAGCTGGGCCAGCAGCCGCAGGTCGATGTCAGCAGCCTGCAACCCATCAAAGTGGAGTATGACGCTGCGCGACAGCGTCTGCTGCTGACCGTACCGCCTGAGTGGCTGCCCGGTCAGGTGATTGGCGAGGCGAAGAACGGACCGCGCTATCCGGGCCGTACCAGCAGCGGCGCGCTGATTAATTATGATCTTTATGCCAGCCGCACGGATAACAGTGGCTCCCGCCTGTCCGCCTGGAACGAACTGCGGCTGTTTGGGGATGCCGGTCATTTCTCCACTAACGGCGTCTGGCAACAGCAGCTGGAAGGCAGTACGACTTATCAGGATGATGGCTATATCCGCTACGACACCTGGTGGAGCAATGAAGATGAGAATGCGGCGGTAAGCTGGCGGGTCGGCGATCTGGTCACCGACTCGCTGGCCTGGAGCAGCAGCGTGCGGCTCGGTGGCATCCGCGTCGGTCGCGACTTCAGCGTCCGTCCCGATCTGGTGACCTATCCGCTGCCCGCCTTTTCCGGTCAGGCCGCCGTGCCTTCCACCGTCGATCTGTTTATTAATGGCTATCGCTCCAGCCAGGCGAACGTGCAGCCTGGCCCCTGGTCGATGACCAATGTGCCATTCGTTAACGGCGCAGGTGACGCCGTGATCACCACCACCGATGCGGTTGGCCGCCGTGTTACCACCACCATGCCGTTTTACGTCTCCAGTAACCTGCTGAAATCGGGGCTGTCGGACTACGCCTTCTCTGCCGGGGCAATCCGCGAAAACTACGGCATAAAGAACTTCGATTATGGTGAGGCAGCGGCCAGTGGCTCTTATCGTTACGGTATGACCGACTGGCTGACGCTGGAGAGCCACGCCGAAGGCAGCGAAACGCTGGCGATGGGCGGGCTGGGTGGTCAGCTGCGCGTCGGCAGCTGGGGCGTGGTCAACGGCGCGGTGGCGCAAAGTCAGCTCGATGGCGAGAGCGGCAGGCAATATAGCTGGGGATATCAGTACAACAACCGCTGGTTCAACATCGGCACTCAACAGACCCAGCGCAGCAGCGACTTCGGCAATCTGGCGCTGGTCGGCAGCCGTGCCGGTAGCCAGGCGGATAGCCGCTACGCACTCTCACGCCGCAGTGCTCAGTACAGCGCCAGCGTCTCGCTGAACCGCTTTGGCAGCGTCGGTGCCGCTTTCATCGACATCACCGACGGTCAGGGCGATCGCACCCGGCTGTGGAACCTCTCATGGAGTAAAAATCTGTGGGGTAACAGCAGCCTGTATGTCTCGGCCAGCCGCGATCAGCAGGAGAAAAGCTGGACCGGGGCGATTTCGCTGGTGATCCCGTTTGGCGAACAGGGCAGCGTGGCCCTCAGCAACGAACGCGACCAGCGTGGCCGCGACAGTCAGCGCGTTTATGCCTCACGCGCCATGCCCAGCGACGGCGGGTTCGCCTGGGATGCCTCCTGGGCGAATCAGAGCGGAGACAGCGGCGATTATCGTCAGGGCAGTCTGCGCTATCGCAACAACCAGATTGATACCTCGGCAGGCTTCTATGGCGATGATGATAACCTCACCCAGTGGGCCGATCTCTCGGGTGCGCTGGTGTTAATGGACAACAGCGTCTTTGCCGCTAACGAGATCAACGACGCCTTTGTGCTGGTAAAGACCAACTATCCCGACGTAAACGTGCGCTACGAGAATCAGTCGATGGGACGCACCAATCAACAGGGCTATCTGCTTGTGCCTGCCATCAGCAGCTACTACCCGGCCAAATATGATATCGACACCCTCGACCTGCCGGCAGATATGACCACGCCTCGGGTTGAGCAGCGCTTTGCGGTGAAACGCCAGAGCGGCTATCTGCTCAACTTCCCGGTGGAGAAACTGCGCTCAGCCAGCGTAATCCTGGTCGATGCGCAGGGCCAGCCGCTGCCGGTATCAAGCCTGGTGCAGCGTCCCGATCATCCCACCGGGTATGTCGGCTGGGATGGCATCGTCTGGATGGAAGATCTCACCGCCAGTAACCCGATGCAGGTGGTGACGCCCGATGGCCGCCAGTGCGAAACCGAACTGCGCATCGCCAGCGGTCAGCCGCAGGCGCTGAAAACTTACGGCCCCCCTGACCTGTGCGCTGCCCGCCCCTGCCGCAGGCAGCGCCCCCTCTCCCGCTGAATCTTTTACGTCCGGAAACCGACCATGATGAAATCTGTGATACTGGCTGGCCTGCTACTCTTACTGCCGTCGCTGGGCTACGCCGCCTGCGCCCTGCCCGCATCGACCGCCAGTTTCGGTTCAGTCACAACCTTTGTGGCTAACACCACCGTCAGTTCCACCACCACGAATGCCAACGTCAACTGTGGCGCGGGCGCCGGGCTGTCGCTGCTGGGCAATAACCAGATCACCTTTCAGCTGACGGGCGCGACCAATAGCAACGGCACGCGCGGTACGCTGAAACGCAGCGGTGATACCGGCAGCGATAATGTGCCGGTGCGGCTCTGCACCGACACGGCCTGCGCTACCGAACTGACGATTGGCGGCACGCCATTTGTCTATGGTTCGCAGACCCTGATCAACCTGGCGGGTTTGCTGGGCAGCCTTAACTTCGCCATCCCGGTCTATCTGCGCACCGTTCCCGGTCAGGTGGTCGCCGCCGGGACCTACCAGCTGACGCTGAATATGGCCGTGACTTATCGCATCTGCACCAGCGTTGCGATTGGCAATGTCTGTTTAAGCGAGCAGAACGGCAGCGGTGTCATCCCGATTAATATCACCGCCATTCTAACTAATGACTGCACCACCATTACCGCGCCGAATATCAGCTTTGGCAGCGCGCCGCTGGTCGGCAGCTTCTCCGCCGTGTCACAGACCATCAACGTGTTGTGCAGCAAAGGCAGCACCTATACCGTCGGGCTGAGCAACGGCAGTTATCCGGTGGGCAGCGTCAGGAATATGGCGAGCGGCGCGAATCGGCTGAGCTATGAAATTTATAAAAGCACCACCAGCAATCGCTGGGGATCGGCAGGCACTGAACGCTGGAGCAGTACCACCTCGACGGCGGTATCCACGGATGGACTGACGCGCGGTTTTAACTACACCGCGCGCATCCTGACCACGCAAAACACGCCGCCAGCCGGAAACTACAGCGACAGCGTGGTGGTCGATTTGTCGTTTTAGAGTGAAGCACTGACCGGCGTGCCGCTGTGACGGGTCTGATACTGCTTCACCATCCGGCCAATCAGCAACGTGCCGATCAACCCACAGACTGCGGCAAAGGTCAGCCAGACGCCCGGCATCGCTTTGTCACCGGTGGCGTGAATCAGGTAGCTGGAAATAGCAGGCGTAAAGCCGCCAAACAGCGCCGTCGCCAGGCTGTAAGCCATGGAGAAACCGGCGGCGCGCACCTCCGCAGGCATGATCTCCGCCAGATAGACCACCATCGCACCGTTATAACTGGCATAGAGAAACGACAGCCACAGTTCCGCTTCCAGCAGATGGGCGAAGCTGGCCGATCCCACCAGCCAGTGCAGCACCGGCCAGGTGGTGACAATCATCAGCAGGGTAAAAATGATCAGCAACGGACGGCGTCCGACGCGGTCCGACAGCGCCCCCATCAGCGGCAGCCAGATGAGGTTTGAGACACCGACACAGAGCGTCACCAGGAACGCCTGCTTGTCACTCATCATCAACACCGTTTTACCAAAGGTCGGGGTAAAGGCGGTAATCATGTAGAACATTACCGTGGTGGTGACCACCATCAGCATTCCCGCCAGCACCAGCGCCCAGTTGCTGGCGACAGACCGCATGATTTCCGTCATGCTGGGATGATGTTTACGTTTGCTGAACGCCTCGGTCTCTTCCAGCATCCGGCGGATATAGAACAGGAACGGCACAATCAGACAGCCGATCACAAACGGGATACGCCAGCCCCACTCCGTCACCGCCTCTTTCGCCAGCAAATGATTCAGCATCAGACCCAGCAGAGCAGCAAAGATCACCGCAATCTGCTGGCTGCCCGACTGCCAGCTGACGAAAAAGCCTTTGCGTCCTTTGGGCGCGACTTCGGCCAGATAGACCGACACGCCACCCAGCTCCACGCCCGCCGAGAAGCCCTGCAACAGCCGTCCCAGCAGGATCAGAATCGGCGCTGCCACGCCCAGGGTGGCATAGCCCGGCACCAGCGCGATGGTCAGGGTGCCCATCGCCATTAAGCCCAGCGTCAGCAACAGCCCTTTACGACGACCATGATGGTCGATGTAGGCACCGAGGATGATCGCCCCCCAGCGGGCGCATCAGGAAGCCTGCACCGAAAGTCATCAGGGTCAGCATCAGGGAGGCAAACGGGTCATCGCCGGGAAAGAAGGTTTTTGAAATGGCAGTGGCGTAGTAGCCAAATACCATAAAATCGTACATCTCCAGGAAGTTACCACTGGTGACGGTGAAGATGGTTCGGGCGGCACTTTTCGGCGGCTTTTGTAAAGAGGGGGTGTGACTCATAACGGCTTCCTGTTGTTTTTTAGCCGTTTTAGCCTGCCTGATGCGGGATTAATGTGACCTGGCTCACCATTGCACTTTACAAACCTATGTACATAAGTAACAACCAATTAACAACTCAGCTCAGGCAGCATAAGTGATTACCCTGGCCCTGATTTGCCTGATTTTATAGGGCTGGAGAGCAGCCATAAAAAAAGGCGACCTGAACAGTCGCCTTTTTCCTGAGCCGGATAACCCGCTATTTCTTCACGGTTTCCATGCCCATCAGACCAATTTTCAGATAGCCCGCCGTGCGCAGCTTATCCATCACGCTCATCAGCGTTTCATAATCGACTGACTTATCCGCCTGGAAGAAAATGGTGGTCTCTTTATTGCCCTGGGTCTGGTTAGTCAGCACGTTAACCAGCGACTCCGGCGTGACCTGATCGTTACCGACGTAAAGCTGCTTATCCGCTTTAATCGACAGGTAAACCGGCTTTTCCGGACGCGGCTGCGGCGCGCTGGTTGAGGCGGGCAGATTGACGCGTACGTCGACCGTGGCCAGCGGCGCGGCCACCATAAAGATGATCAGCAGAACCAGCATGACGTCGATAAACGGCGTCACGTTGATCTCATGCATTTCACCATCCGTTTCCAGATCGTCGTTTAATCGCATTGCCATAAGAACTTACCCTAAGCGCAGTTTCTGAGCCGTCGCAGGACGAGGAACATCAGTGGCGACGGTGCCCAGATCGATATCACGACTCTGCAGCAGCATCACCTGAGCGGCGACATCACCCAGCGAGGCTTTGTAGTTGGCGATCATGCGGGCAAAGACGTTGTAGATCACCACCGCCGGAATCGCAGCGATCAGGCCAATCGCGGTTGCCAGCAGCGCTTCGGCGATACCCGGTGCAACAACCGCCAGGTTCGTTGTCTGGGTTTTAGCGATGCCGATAAAGCTGTTCATGATGCCCCATACGGTGCCGAACAGGCCGATAAACGGCGCAACCGAACCGATGGTCGCCAGGAAGCCATTGCCCCGGCCTGCATGGCGGCTGAACGCAGCGACGCGGCGCTCAAGGCGGAAACTGGTGCGATCTTTAATCCCGTTGGTATCTTCCACGCCAGCCGACAGTTCAAGCTCATTCTGCGCATCATTCAGCAGCACCACACTGTGGCTGTGACCGGTAAACGACTGGGCAATGCGGGCGGCGTCATTCAGATTGCGGGCTTCGCCCAGCGCCAGATGCTCGCGCTTCAGGCGGCGCTTAGCGGCGCTGAGTTCGGCATATTTGCCGAAGAAGATCGCCCAGGTCACCACTGAGGCCAATAACAGGCCTATCATGACCACCTTTACCACGATATCGGCATGTTGATACATGCCCCAAACGGAGAGGTCCGTTTGCATCAAATCACTGGCTACCACGCTGCTTCTCCAACTTCTGATTCAGGGATGCGAGACAAGCGCGAATAATAGCAAAACGACGGCGAATTGATAGTAGTTCTCATTAGTATTTACAAAGCTGATCGCCGCCATTTACCCGCAATTGACCAGGTTTAAACACTTTTGACAAGGATGTTTCGAAAATGTGAAGTTGCATGAAAATTTATTAAAACATCGTTTCAAAATGTGATGGCATTCATTCAATCAGCATTGCCGCATTTTACTGGCGCGCGTTTTCACTATGCTGGCTCCACACGGTTCTCTCCGGTTAGCCCCCGACGCCGGACGCCGTCCTACCTCAGCGGGAGACAAAATAATGAGAATGACGAAAACATGCCTGGCCAGTGCCCTGGCGGCGATGATGATGAGCGCCACCGCCACGGCACAGGTGATCAAAGTGGCTGAAGTCCAGCCTGCCGGTTATCCGACCGTGGTCGCCCTGCAGCACATGGGCGACAAACTCAAACAGGCCACCGATGGACGGCTGGAGATGAAGCTCTTCGCTGGTGGCGTGCTGGGGGGACGAAGATCAGACGCTGCAACAGGTGCAGCTGGGCGCAATCGACATGATCCGTGTGTCGCTGGCGCCAGTCACCTCGATCGCCCCGGAAACCAGCGTGCTGACCCTGCCCTACATTTTCCGCGACATTGACCACATGCACAAAGTGCTGGATGGCGAGATAGGTCGCGAAATTGCCGACAAATTCGATAAAGATCCCAACGCCCGCATGGTGTTCCTGGGCTGGACCGATGCCGGTGAGCGCAACATGATCACCAAGAAGCCGCTGGCAAAACCGGAAGATCTGAAAGGCATGAAGATCCGGGTGCAGAACAGCGCCATCTCGCTGGCGACGCTGAAAGCGATGGGCGCGAATCCGGTGGCGATGGGCGTCAGTGAAGTGTTCAGTGCGATGCAGACCGGTGTGGTCGATGGCACCGAGAACAACCCACCGACCTTTGTCGCCCATAACTATATGCCGGTGGCGAAGTACTACACCCTCAGCGGCCACTTTATCCAGCCAGAGATGATCCTGTTTTCAAAACGCGCCTGGGATCGCCTGAAACCTGAGGATCAGGCGCTGCTGAAGAAGCTCGGCAAAGAGGCGCAGGATGAGGAGCGCCAGCTCTGGGCGACCTATACCGAAGAGTCGATCGCCAAAATGAAGGCAGGTGGCGTCACCTTCCAGCAGACCGACCGTGACTACTTCGTCAAAGCGACCCAGCCGGTGCGCGATCAGTTTGGCGGCAAATATCAGGATCTGATGACCCGGATCGCTGAGGTGAAATAACCCTTCCGCGCCACACTGCCGTGTGGCGTGCTTAATCAGGTATCAATTATGGCTGCTTATACACGTCTGATGGATGGGCTCTATCTGCTCTGCATGCTGGTGGCCGCCGTGGCACTGATGATTATGGTGACGGTGATCCCGATCGGGATCTTCGCCCGCTACGTGATGAACGGTGCACTCTCCTGGCCGGAACCGGTAGCCATTATCTGCATGATCATTTTTACGTTTATTGGCGCACCGGTCGGACTGCGGGCCGGGACGCATATCTGCGTTTCCATGGTCACCGATCGCCTGTCACCCGCCCGGCAACGCCTGATGCTGCGCGTCAGCGATCTGCTGATGATCATCACCTGTCTGGTGATCTTTCAGGCCAGTTACAGCCTGTGCGAAGCGATGTGGGTGCAGACGCTCGCTTCATTACCGGCAGTAACTTACGGCGAGATGTATCTGCCGATTCCGATTGGCGCGATCTTCACCCTGCTGTTTGTTGTTGAGCGATTGCTGACCGGCGATCAGAGCCAGCGGCCGATTGTCACGCTGGGCGGCACCCACTAACGCGGAGCAGAAAAATGGATGCATTGATCTTGATAGGCAGTTTGCTGGTGTTGCTGATGGTGGGTTTTCCGGTCGCCTTTGCGGTGGGGCTGAGCGCCTTTATTGGCGCCTGGTGGATTGATCTGCCGCTGGAAGCGGTGGTGATTCAGGTGACCAACGGCATTAACAAATTTTCGCTGCTGACTATCCCGTTCTTTATTCTCGCGGGTGCGATTATGGCGGAGGGCGGGATTGCCCGGCGGCTGGTCAACTTCGCCTATATCTTTGTCGGCTTTATCCGCGGTGGCCTGTCGCTGGTGAACATTGTCGCTTCCACCTTCTTTGGCGCGATTTCCGGCTCATCGGTGGCGGATACCGCCTCGATAGGCTCGGTGATGATTCCGCAGATGGAGGAGAAAGGCTATCCGCGTGATTTCGCCGCCGCCGTCACCGCCAGCGGCTCAGTGCAGGCGGTGCTGACGCCACCCAGCCACAACTCGGTGATTTACTCGCTGGCGACCGGCGGCATGGTGACCATCTCCTCGCTGTTTGTTGCCGGTATCTTTCCCGGCCTGCTGCTGGGTGGCTGCCTGATGATAATGTGCCTGGGTTTTGCCCATAAACGCGGCTATCCCAAAGGAGAACGTATTCCGTTTCGTCAGGCGCTGAAAATCTTCTTCGACGCGTTCTGGGGCCTGTTTACCGTGGTGATCATCATGGGTGGCATTCTCTCCGGTATCTTTACCGCCTCGGAGTCCGCCGCGATCGCCTGTATCTGGGCCTTTTTCGTCACCATGTTTATTTATCGCGACTTTAAATGGAACCAGCTGCATATCCTGCTGTTCCGCACCATTAAAACCGTCACCATCGTGATGGTGCTGATCGCCTTCGCGGCCGGATTCGGCGCGGTGATGACCTTTATGCAACTGCCGACGATTATCACCGAGGCGTTCACCAGCCTCTCTGATAACAAATATGTGATCCTGATGTGTATCAACATCCTGCTACTGGTGGTGGGAACGCTGATGGATATGGCACCGCTGATCCTGATCCTGACGCCGGTGCTGTTGCCGGTCGCCACCGCGCTTGGCGTCGATCCGGTTCACTTCGGCATGATCATGCTGACCAACCTCGGGATCGGCCTGATCACCCCGCCGGTCGGTACGGTACTGTTTGTCGCCAGTGCGGTCAGTAAGCAGAAAATCGAGCAGGTGGTCAGAGCCATGCTGCCGTTTTACGGCATGCTGTTTATCGTGCTGATGCTGATTACCTATATTCCGGCTATCTCCCTCTGGTTACCGCGCCTGATGGGCGTGATGTAGCGTCGGCAAAATCGGGTCCGGTAGCGGACCCGATTTTCATCCTGCGAAGCACTCTGATAATCACCATTGAGTCTCAACCCTGCTGGTCGTTTCGTGGTAACGTGAGGGCTTAGTCAGAAGCGGCAAAGGCGACTCATGACCACCAGAAAAATTGATACCACGCTCGTCAGTGCAGGACGCAGCAAGCGTTATACCCAGGGCTCGGTGAACAGTGTGATTCAACGGGCCTCCTCGCTGGTTTTTGATACGGTCGCGGAGAAGAAACGCGCCACTGCCGGTCGGGCAAAAGGCGAGCTCTTTTATGGCCGTCGTGGCACCCTGACGCACTTTGCGCTGCAGGATGCGATGACGGAGCTGGAAGGCGGCGCAGGCTGTGTGCTCTACCCCTGCGGCGCGGCTGCCGTGGCGAACGCGATTCTGGCGTTTGTCGAGGCGGGCGACCACGTGCTGATGAGTGGCGCAGTCTATGAACCGACCCAGGATTTCTGTACTAAAATCCTGACTAAGCTGCAGGTTTCAACGGGCTGGTTCGATCACTGCATCGGCAGTGAAATCGGTGAGCTGGTGCAGCCCAATACCCGGGTCGTTTTCCTGGAATCGCCTGCCTCTATCACGATGGAAGTTCAGGATATTCCGGCGATTGTGGCGGCGGTTCGCGCCAAAGCGCCCGAGGCGATCATTATGATCGACAACACCTGGGCGGCCGGTATTTTATTTGATGCGCTGGCGCACGGCATCGATATTTCGATTCAGGCGGGCACCAAATATCTGATTGGTCACAGCGATGCGATGATCGGCACGGCGGTCGCCAATGCGCGCTGTATCGATCAGCTGCGCGAGAACTCCTATCTGATGGGTCAGATGGTCGATGCCGATACCGCCTACATGGCGAGTCGGGGTCTGCGCACGCTGGGCACCCGTCTGCGTCAGCATGAAGAGAGCGCGATTCAGGTGGCAGAGTGGCTGGCAGCGCGTCCCGAAGTGGCGCGGGTTAATCACCCGGCGCTGGCGCAGAGCAAAGGTCATCAGTTCTGGCAGCGTGATTTTAACGGCAGCAGCGGCCTGTTCTCTTTTATCCTGCAGGAAAGACTCAGCGCGCCCCAGCTGGCGGAATATCTCGATCACTTCCATCATTTCAGCATGGCGTACTCCTGGGGCGGCTATGAATCGCTGATCCTGGCGAATCAGCCGGAAGAGCTGGCCGCGATTCGTCCGGCGGGTGGAGTCGATTTCACCGGTACGCTGGTGCGACTGCATATTGGTCTGGAGCACGTTGACGATCTGCTGGCTGACCTGGACGCCGGTTTTGCGCGCCTGACGCGTTAATAAACTCAGGCAAAAGATAAACAGACGCTAAACAGAAGATGAACCGGGTAGCGGCCACCCGCAGAGTTTGCCGGGCTGCTGCTCATTTATTGTTAAAATTTATCCCAGACCGTTCAGGTCATCAGTGAGGTCGCTGCATTTATTGCGCAGCGCCGCGACCGATTGCCTGAATGCAGACGGATAGTTCCTTGTGACGTGATGGAATAGCAAATGGGTGTTTTACACGAGATTGTCCACGCGCTCTGGCATCAGGATTTTGCCGCGCTGGCAAATCCGGATGTGGTGTGGGTGGTGTACGGCGTGATGTTCCTGACGCTGTTTCTGGAAAATGGGCTGTTACCCGCCTCTTTCCTGCCGGGCGACAGCCTGCTGCTGCTGGCGGGTGCGATGGTGGCAAAAGGGGTGATGGATTTTGTGCCGACGATGGTGATCCTCACCACCGCCGCCAGCCTGGGCTGCTGGCTGAGCTATCTGCAGGGTCGCTGGCTGGGGAATACCCGGCTGGTGAAGAGCTGGCTGATGCATCTGCCCGCGCAGTATCACCAGCGCGCGTGGAATATGTTTAACCGTCACGGCCTGATGGCGCTGCTGGTCGGCCGTTTTCTGGCTTTCATCCGGACGATCCTGCCAACCATGGCGGGCATTGCGGGCTTGCAGAATGGTCGCTTCCAGCTGTTCAACTGGCTCAGCGGCGTGCTGTGGGTTGGCATCGTCGTGACGTTTGGCTATGGCATCAGCCAGGTGCCGTTCATCAAGCGTCATGAAGATCAGGTGATGGCGATCCTGATGATACTGCCGATGGTGTTGCTGTTTCTCGGGCTGTTTGGCAGCATTCTGGTTATCTGGAAAAAGCGTCGGCAGAAACAGGCCTGACGTCAGCGCGTAGCATCAGGATCCGCCGCCACTCAGGCGGACGGATCCGCTACCGTCTGCCGCACACGATTCACCTCTTCCCCTGGCGTCACGCCAAAATAGCGCTTAAATTCCCGCGAAAACTGTGAGGGACTTTCATAGCCAACCCGCACCGCCGCCGCACTCGCTTTCAGTCCATCGTGCAGCATCAGTAATCGCGCCTGATGCAGGCGATATCGCTTGAGATACTGCAGGGGCGACGTCTGCGTAACCGCTTTAAAGTTATGGTGAAAGGCTGAAACGCTCATGTTTACTTCCGCCGCCAGCGCATCGACGCTGAGGTTTTCCGCATAGTGATTCTCAATCCGTCGCAGGGCACGCGCGATCAGGCTGAATTGCGTCTGTCGGCTCACCAGTGAGAGCAGCGCACCACCAATCGGGCCAGTCAGCACGTAGTAGATAATCTCCCGCACGATGTGCGGCCCCAGCACCCGCGCATCGCGTGGCTGGGTCATCACATCAAGCAGCCGCTCAGCGGCACACAGCATCGGTTCCGTCAGCCACGCCGAGTGGATCCCTGAGGTCTGCGGCTGCGGCTGGAACTGATCGTCATCGCCGATTTCAATCAGCAGATCCTGCAGGCTGGCGGTATCGACATTAAGACACAGCCCGGCAATCGGCATCTCTGGCGAGGCCCAGGTTTCGCACTCCACCGGCAGCGGCACCGTGAGCATCAGGTACTTGCTGGCGTCATACTGAAACACCGTGCTGCCGAGATAGCCGGTTTTGCTGCCTTGAAACAGGATCACAATGCCGGGCTGATACATCATCGGCGTACGGGGACGATATTGATTAGCGTAAATCAGCGACACATTTTCGACCGGACAAAGACGGTCGTGACCATGGGTCATTAATGTGACGACCTGCTGCGCCAGCCGGTGACACAGGGCATCGTGCGCCATAGCGACTCCTTTTACGGGCAAAAAAGCCAGTGTGCCGTGCGAATGCCTGAATCACCAGCAGCCTGGAGAATCAGGCAAGAAATTTACCGGATCGGGCATGGCGGCAGAACCACTGTTGTTGCCTCAGCTAAGCAGGCTGAGAATTGTTGGCTAGACTTAAGCACAGTGAAATCTCACGGATTAACCGCAACGGAAAGGAGCAACTATGGCAGACCAACCCATTATCAAACTGCGCGATGGCAATATGATGCCGCAACTCGGACTCGGTGTGTGGCAGGCCAGCATTGAAGATGCACGTCATGCGGTGCTGAAAGCGCTGGAGGTCGGCTATCGCTCAATCGATACCGCCGCCGCCTATAAGAATGAAGAGGCGATTGGCCAGGCACTGCAGGAAACTGACGTGCCGCGAGAAGAGATTTTCGTGACCACCAAACTCTGGAACGACGATCAGCAGAACGTTCAGCAGGCGATGGAAACCAGCCTGGAGAAACTGAAACTGGAGCAGGTTGATCTCTATCTGATGCACTGGCCGTGCCCGGAAAAAGACAATTATGTCGATGCCTGGAAGAAGATGATTGAATTGCAGCAGCAGGGGCTGACTAAAAGTATCGGCGTCTGTAACTTCCATGAGGCGCATCTGAAGCGACTGCTGGATGAAACCGGTGTCACGCCGGTGGTGAACCAGATTGAGCTGCACCCGATGCTACAGCAGCGCACGCTGCATGCGTGGAACGCACTGCATCAGATCCAGACAGAATCCTGGAGTCCGCTGGCGCAGGGCGGCAAAGGGGTCTTCGATCAGGAGATCATCAAGTCGCTGGCGAAGAAATATGGCAAGACGCCGGCACAGATCGTAATCCGCTGGCATCTGGATAGCGGCCTGGTGGTGATTCCGAAGTCGGTGACACCAGCCCGCATTGAAGAGAACTTTAAGGTGTTCGACTTCCGTCTGGACAAGCATGAAGTGAGCGATATTGCGAAGCTGGACAGCGGCAATCGTCTGGGGCCGGATCCGGAAACCTTTAACTAAGGCTGGGCGTCACCAGGTGAGCTCACCTTATCTGCCCTGCGGCTGGGGCAGCTAACGATTAACGCGGTCAGGCGGGCTCTCCCTGCCTGACCGCGCTGTTATGCGCTGGGCTGCACCACCAGCTGACCGGCAGTACCGCGGTCGGCCAGTTCCAGTGTCTGACTGTAGTAGACGAACGGGAAGTGATCTGACGAACTTTGCGGGAAAGTGACCATCAGTTCCACGCTGCCATCCACCCACACCGTATCTTTCCAGCCACGATCTTCGCCCATCGGCTGCGCACCATTCACACTTTTAATCAGGAACATCACGCCCTGGATATGCAGCGACTGTGGCCGGTCAGCATGCAGGATCCAGCGCTCAAAGGTGCCCTGCTGTGCCGTGGTGTCAATGCGGCTCATATCCCAGATCGCGCCGTTAATGCCCGGCATGCTGTCACCGATGCGGAATTCACGGGTGCGAACCGCCACGCCATCCAGAATCTGATCGGCCAGCAGCCGCATCGGCAGATTATCCGTCACCAGCGGCAGCAAGCCGGTTGGCCGCAGCGTCAGGATCAGGGTTGACGTCAGAATGGAGGATGGCTCAAAGAAGCCGCGCAGCCGATCCATAATGCCCGCCGCCGTACCTGCGGTAATCGACACTTCATCGCCCTGCGACATATCCACCAGCACTTCGCGGCGTTCGCCTGGCGCCAGTGACAGGCGCTGCACCGCCACCGGCGCAGGCAGATAGCCCTGATCGCTGGCGATGACCATAAACGGGCGATTGTCGCTGAGCACCATCTCATAGCGGCGCGCATTCGAGGCGTTCAGCAGACGCAGACGCACCCAGCCGCGTGATACTTCCACAAACGGATTGCGTACGCCATTCACCAGCAGCGTGTCACCCAGGAAACCACCATCCTGCGGCGGGTCATAGACCGGCGTGGCAAAGTTATCGAGCCGCTTGTCCTGAATGATAATCGGGAAGTCATCGACGCCGTAATGCTTCGGCAACGGCAGCTGCCTGCCAATATCATCTTCCACCAGCCACATCCCGGCCAGTCCGTTATAGATGTGCGGAGCCATGCGGTTCGGCGTGTTGGCGTGATACCAGCAGGTTGAGGCCGCCTGACGAATCGGCAGCACCGGCGACCAGTCGACACCGGCTGACATCATACGCGGCGCGCCACCCATCAGCGCACCCGGCAACTGCAGGCCGCTGATAGTCATGGAGACCGGCTCGTTCAGACGGTTGCTGTAGATCAGCTTAACGTCATCGCCGCTGTAAACCCGGACGGTCGGGCCAAGATAGAGGCCATTAATGCCCCACACCGGCACTTTGTTGTTGTCGCCATTAAAAGACCAGTGGCTGCGCTGCATTGTCAGGAACAGCGGCTGGCCGCGACGGGATTCCAGCAACGGCGGAACCGGAAGTGGCGTGTCGCCATTAGCTGAAGAAGCGGCACGCGCCGCATGAGGTAGTACACTGGCGCTAAGCGCCGCTCCGGCAGAAAGCTGGATGAACTGACGTCTGCTGAAAGACATAAAACTTCTGACCCTTTACGCGTGGCGCTAAGCGCCGACCCTGTTTTTATTGATCTGTTTTTGCTGTGCTGCGTTCACGGCGGGCGGACGTGCCCCGCCGTGCGGCATCCCTGCAGGATAGTTCGGCGAATGGTTCGCCGGTCAGATATTTCCGTTTTTTTCGCGTTCTGCGACTTCGGCGTTCAGCTCTTCCAGCTTTGCCGCCATCAGTTCGCGACAGTGGGTCGCCAGCTTACGCACCGACGACGACTCGAAAGCCTTTACATCAATCGGTGGCAGCATCTCAACGATCACCAGCCCGTTTTTCCAGCGATTGAGGTTGATCTTGCCATGTGTGTTGGAGACCACAATCGGAATGATCGGCACACCCGCCGCCACAGCGGCGTGAAAGGCACCGGTTTTAAACGGCAGCAGGCCACGACCACGGCTGCGCGTTCCTTCCGGGAACATCCAGATGGAGATGCGCTTACTGTTAAACTCATCTACCAGCTGACCGATCGTGCCGCGTGCTTTTGCACGGTCATCGCGATCAATCAGCAGGTTACCGGTCAGCCAGTAGAGCAGGCCAAAAAACGGCACCCACAACAGGCTCTTCTTGCCCACCGTCACCGTACAGGGCTGCACCATTTTAGCCGCGGTGACCATGTCGTAGTTGTTCTGATGGTTCGCGATGTAGATCGCATTACCATAATTCTCAGCACCTTCCGGTCTGCGCAGTTCTACTTTAAGGCCAAATACCGTCGACAGTTTGCCTAACAGATGGCCAAATGTGGCGACATGACGCGGATTACGCGGTGAAAACAGACACCAGATACAGCCAAATATACAGACTAAGATCGAATAGATGACGACAATAATGGCACGCAGAATCAGTAACATAGTTCCCTCATTGAGCCACGGCTGACGCGGTGTCAGCCGGGTAGTTTACGCTTCGCTATCCGGGCTCGCCGGACGCGCAGGCGCATCCAGTTCAACACGATCAATTTTTTGCAGGCCGCGCGGTAACAGCGTGCCGCGACGTCCGCGATCGGCGCGGAATTTTTGTAGCTCTTCACTGCGCAGCAGCATTTTACGCTTGCCTACGTGCAGCGTGATAGCGCTGCCCGGCGGTAAAATCATCAGCCAGGCCAGTTTGTCCTGACCAGCGGCCGCTTCCGCGGATGGAATCGAGATGATTTTGTTGCCCTTGCCTTTCGACATCTGCGGCAGCTCCCCGACCGGGAACATCAGCATCCGTCCCGCCTGGGTGATCGCCAGCAGCATGTCATCTTCATGATGGACGGCCATCGGCGTCATCACGCGGGCGTTTTCCGGCAGCGTCAGCAGCGCTTTACCGGCCCGGTTGCGCGACACCAGATCGCTGAAGGTACAGATAAAGCCGTAACCCGCATCAGAGGCCATCAGCAGGCGCTGATCATCTGGCTCCATCAGCACCTGTTCAACTACCGCACCCGGCGGTGGCGTCAGCTTGCCGGTCAGCGGCTCGCCCTGCCCGCGCGCTGAAGGCAGCGACGTCGGATCCAGAGTGTAGCTGCGGCCGGTGGAGTCGATAAAGGCCACCGGCTGATTGCTCTTGCCGCGTGCCGCAGCCAGATAGCTGTCGCCGGCTTTGTAGCTGAGTCCGGCTGGATCGATATCGTGGCCTTTGGCGCTACGCACCCAGCCCATCTGCGACAGCACAATGGTCACCGGTTCAGACGGCACCAGCTCGGTTTCGCTCAGGGCTTTGGCTTCTTCACGCTCACGCAGCGGCGAGCGACGATCGTCGCCGTAGCTGGCGCTGTCAGCCTGTAACTCTTTTTTCAGCAGGGTATTCATCTTGCGTTCAGAGGCCAGCGTGGTCTGCAGCTGATCGCGCTCTTTTTCCAGCTCCGCCTGCTCGCCACGGATCTTCATCTCTTCCAGTTTTGCCAGGTGGCGCAACTTCAGTTCGAGGATCGACTCGGCCTGGGTTTCGCTGATGCCAAAGCGTGACATCAGGACCGGCTTAGGCTCATCCTCAGTACGGATGATCTCGATCACTTCATCGATGTTCAGGAACGCAACCAGCAAACCTTCCAGGATATGCAGGCGGCGCAGCACGCGATCCAGGCGGTGATTCAGACGACGTTTGACCGTATCGCGGCGAAACACCAGCCATTCGGTCAGGATCTCATGCAGATTTTTCACCGCCGGGCGGTTATCCAGCCCGATCATGTTGAGATTAACGCGGTAGCTCTTTTCCAGATCGGTGGTGGCGAACAGATGGTTCATCACCTGATCGAGATCGACGCGGTTGGAGCGCGGAACGATCACCAGGCGGGTCGGGTTTTCGTGATCCGATTCATCACGCAGATCCTCCACCATCGGCAGTTTTTTATTGCGCATCTGGTTCGCAATCTGCTCCAGCACGCGCGCGCCCGACACCTGATGCGGCAGCGCGGTAATCACCGCCTCGCCCTCTTCCTTCTTCCAGACTGCACGCTGGCGAATCGAGCCGCGACCGGTCTGATAGATTTTGCGGATCTCGTCACGCGGCGTGATGATCTCCGCCTCTGTAGGATAATCAGGCCCCTGGACAATATCCAGCAGCTGTTCCAGCGTGGTTTTCGGCGAGTCGATCAGTGCGATGGCGGCCTGAGCCACTTCGCGCAGGTTGTGCGGCGGAATATCGGTCGCCATACCCACGGCAATCCCGGTGGTGCCGTTCAGCAGAATATTGGGCAGGCGCGCCGGTAACATCTTCGGCTCCTGCAGCGTGCCATCAAAGTTCGGCTGATAATCGACCGTCCCCTGACCCAGCTCACCCAGCAGCAGCTCGGCATATTTCGACAGGCGGGATTCGGTGTAACGCATCGCCGCGAATGACTTGGGATCATCCGGTGCACCCCAGTTACCCTGGCCATCGACCAGCGGATAACGGTAGGAGAACGGCTGCGCCATCAGCACCATCGCTTCATAACAGGCGCTGTCGCCGTGCGGATGGTATTTACCCAGCACGTCACCTACGGTACGCGCCGATTTTTTGAATTTTGCGCTGGCGCTCAGTCCCAGTTCGGACATGGCGTAGACGATACGTCGCTGAACCGGCTTTAATCCGTCGCCAATGTAAGGCAGGGCGCGGTCCATGATGACGTACATCGAATAGTTTAAGTACGCATTCTCGGTGAATGTGTGCAGGGCAAGACGCTCTGCACCATCCTGAGTCAGTTCACTCATTAATTTCTCATCCTCACATCGTGGCCCACAACGGCGGGACACCCGGCGGTGGTTTGGCGAGGATAGTACCTTATTCGCTGGTGTTAGTCACAGGGGAAGCGCGGGAGAGCAGGCGTCCCGCCGCGCGATTTCATGTGCCGGAGGCACGCCGGATTCAGACCGGCAAGTGTCTGACCTGTCTGTGGAAGTGGCTCAGGGCTTTGCACCCATCCACTGGCGGGCAATGTCACGATATTCGCCAGTGGCGGTGCTGAGATGCAGCCACTGATCGACATAGAGCTTCCAGCTGATATCGTCACGCGGAATCATGTAAGCCTTCTCGCCATACTGCAGCGGTTTGTCGGGATCGATCGCGCAGAGCGTCGGGTAATGTTGCTGCTGAAAACGCGCTTCAGAGGCATCGGTGATCATCACATCCGCCTTGTTGTCCACCAGTTGCCGGAAGATGGTGACGTTATCGTGGAACAGCGTCAGTGAGGCCTTTGGCAGGTGGCTGTGCACAAAGGCTTCGTTGGTGCCGCCTGCCGGTTCAATCAGCCGCACGTCAGGCCGGTTGAGCTGTTCGATGGTCTGGAAGCGATCTTTATCGCTGCAGCGCACCAGCGGGATTTTGCCATCCACATCCAGCGGCCGGGCGAACCAGGCGGTCTGCTGGCGTTTCAGCGTGACGGAGACGCCGCCGACGGCGATATCACACTGCTTTGCCAGAAAATCGGGCATCAGGTTTTTCCAGCTGGTTGGCACCCACTCCACTTTCGCGCCGAGCGAGGTAGCCAGCGCGTTCGCCATGCTGATATCCAGCCCTTCATACTGACCATCGGGTCGCAGGTAGCTGTAAGGCTTGTAATCCCCGGTGGTGCAGACCTTAAGCGTTTTAGAACTGAGGATGGTGTCGAGATGAGATTGTGCCTGGACAGCACCGGTGGCGAGCAGCAAAGAGAGGACAATTTTTTTCATTTTGCGTTTTTCTTTAATTGTTTTCATCGTGAGTTTGCCTGCCGATGGTGCCATAAACCGGCGCATTGTTGCTTCCACAGCAAAAGTGTTGTGATCAACCTCCCATTTTTCTGCGACCGTAGCGCGCGTAAGCTAAGCGCCATATTCAGGAAATGAGGCAAACTATTCATGAGCAAGATTTTAATTATCGATGGCGGCAAAACCTTTGCCCACTCTAAAGGCGAACTGAACCACACGCTGACCGACGTTGCGGCCAGCCAGTTGCGTGACATGGGGCATGAGGTGTCTGTGACCCTGGCTGACAGCGACTATGTGGTCGCCGATGAAGTGCAGAAATATGTCGATAGCGATGTGGTGATTTATCAGATGCCTGGCTGGTGGATGGGCGAGCCGTGGACCGTAAAGCGTTATATCGATGAAGTCTTTACCGAAGGCCACGGCTCGCTCTACGCCAGTGATGGCCGTACCCGTTCTGATGCGGCGAAGAAATATGGTTCCGGCGGTCTGCTGCAGGGCAAAAAATATATGCTGTCACTGACCTGGAACGCGCCGCTGCAAGCCTTTACCGATCCGGAGCAGTTCTTTGAAGGCGTCGGCGTCGACGGTCTTTATCTGCACTTCCACAAAGCTAACCAGTTCCTGGGCATGGAAGCGCTGCCGACCTTTATCTGCAACGATGTAATTAAAGCGCCGGACGTGCCACGCGATATTGCCGCTTATCGGACCCATCTTAGTCGCGTTTTTGCGTAAGATGGCTGGGGGATACCCCCTATTTTCTCACGAAAGAGGAATTCGCGAATGTTAACAGTCGTTGCTGAAATTTGTGTCAAACCCGGTCGCCGTCAGGCCGTGCTGGATGCGGTGAAAAAACTGATCCCGCTGGTTTTAGAAGAAGAAGGCTGCCATCAGTATGACGCGCTGCTGGACCATCAGGCGCAGGTGCCGTGGAAGCAGAACTCGCCGGACTCCATTTTTATGCTGGAACAGTGGGAAACGCTGCGTCATCTGGAGCAGCATCAGCAGATGCCGCACATGGATGCGCATCGCGCCATCATTAAAGATGATGTGGTGGATGTGAAGATTCTGGTGCTGGAACCCAGCGCCTGATTCGTGCTGAAGGCTTAACCCCTTTTTCGGTAAACGGGGTCAGGCTGCTGACAACCTCAAACCTGAGTGCCTCTGGCAGCAATGAATTAGCTCAACGCGAAGGGAACACGGTCAGAAGAGGAAAGCGTCCCGCGCCAGGGATGGCGCGGGTAGAGCGACCAGGGACTGGCTTGAGCGCCTTTCCGATCTGACCGTGTTCCCTGTGCAAGCACAATCTCACAGCGAATCCGGCCAGACTTGCCAGCATCTCCAAACCCCTGCCCTATGACAGGGGTTTTTTATTATGGCAGGAGAGATCATAGCAGCTGACGCCGATCAATCTCGGTGCGGAGAAAATCCAGAAAGCAGCCGATGCGCGAAGAGAGCGTGGTGTTACGGTAATAGACCGCATGCACCGGCAACCGCAGCTCGCGGGTTTCAGCGGGGAGAACCGGCACCAGTCGTCCTGCCGCGCAATCTTCCCGGCTAACAAAGTCGGAGAGGCGTGCGATCCCCTGTCCTGCCAGCGCCAGTTGCCGGATGGTTTCGCCGCTGGAGGCAGAGATTGTGGGCTTAATGCGCATGAAATCGCCATCAGGCTGCCAGATCGGCCAGACGTTGTGCGCCTCAAGATGGCTGAAGCCGATGATTTGATGCTGCGCGAGATCGGCCACGCTCTGCGGGGTGCCCGCTTTCGCCAGATAGGCCGGACTGGCCATCAGCCGGATCGCACTGCTGCCAAGCATCCGGGCGCGCAGCGTAGAGTCGCGCAGTTCGCCGATGCGAATGGCAATATCCGTTTGCTGCTCCAGCAGATCGATCAGGATATCGTCAGTATTCAGTTCAAGCTGGATCAGGGGATAGCGGGCGCGGAAATCGTCCACCAGCGGCACAATCACATGCAGCATAAAAGGGGTGGCGGCGTTTACCCGCAGCCGCCCTGACGGCATCTCGCGCCGCAGGGCTATCTGCTCTTCGGCCTGCTCAACCGAGGCCAGGATCTGTCGCGCATGCTCCAGAAAAACCTGTCCCTCTTCGGTCAGCGCCAGCCGTCGGGTGGTGCGATGCAGCAGGGTGGTCTGCAGCTTGCTCTCCAGCCGGGACAACGCCCGGCTGATGCCCGAACTGGTCTGCGCCAGCTGGGATGCCGCCGCGGTAATAGAACCGCTGTCCACCACCGCCACCCAGGCGCGTAGCTCTTCCAGGGTAATTTTCACAAGGGTTACTGTCTCTGCTCTGAATCTGCCGGGTTCTCTGGGGATGTGCTGGCTGAAGCACAAAGAGAACAGGACGCTTTCGCGTCCTGTTTTTTTTACACTTCGATATCGGCCTTGTCGCCTTTTTCCTGCAACCAGTTACGCCGGTCTTCGGAACGTTTCTTCGCCAGCAGCATATCCATCATGCGCAGCGTCTGGTCGATATCCTCTTCACTGATGGTCAGCTGTACCAGACGGCGGGTATTCGGATCCAGCGTCGTTTCGCGCAGCTGCAAGGGATTCATCTCACCCAGCCCTTTAAAGCGCTGAACGTTAGGTTTGCCCTTTTTTGCGTTTCAGCTGCTCCAGCACGCCCTCTTTCTCATCTTCATCCAGCGCGTAGTAGACCTCTTTACCGAGATCGATACGGTAGAGCGGCGGCATGGCAACGTAGACGTGTCCGTTTCTGACCAGTGAACGGAAATGTTTCACGAACAGGGCACACAGCAGCGTGGCGATGTGCAGACCATCCGAGTCCGCATCCGCCAGAATGCAGATCTTGCCGTAGCGCAGCTGTGAAAGATCTTCGCTGTCGGGATCGATGCCGATCGCCACGGAAATATCATGCACTTCCTGCGACGCCAGCACCTCATCGGAAGAGACTTCCCAGGTGTTCAGGATCTTGCCCTTAAGCGGCATGATCGCCTGATATTCACGATCGCGCGCCTGCTTGGCCGAGCCGCCTGCCGAGTCCCCTTCGACCAGGAACAGTTCTGTTTTATTCAGATCCTGCGCGGTGCAGTCTGCCAGTTTGCCCGGCAGAGCCGGACCGCTGGTGAGCTTTTTTACGCACCACTTTTTTGGCTGCCCGCATACGTCGCTGGGCGCTGGAGATCGCCAGCTCAGCCAGCTGCTCTGCGATCTGGATATTCTGGTTCAGCCACAGGCTGAAGGCATCTTTTACCACGCCAGAGACAAAGGCTGCGCACTGACGTGAAGAGAGGCGCTCTTTGGTCTGCCCGGCGAACTGCGGATCCTGCATCTTCACCGACAGCACATAGGCGCAGCGATCCCAGATATCTTCAGCGGAAAGCTTCACGCCACGCGGCAGAATATTGCGATATTCGCAGAACTCGCGCATCGCATCCAGCAGCCCCTGACGCAGGCCGTTGACGTGAGTCCCGCCTTGCATGGTCGGGATCAGGTTAACGTAGCTTTCAGTTAACAGCTCGCCGCCCTCCGGCAGCCACAACAGCGCCCAGTCAACCGCTTCCACATCGCCAGCAAAGCTGCCGACAAACGGTTTTTCCGGCAGCGTCGGTAAGCCATTCACCGCTTCGCACAGGTAGTCAGTCAGGCCATCTTCGTAGCACCAGGTCTGTTCGGTATTGTTCAGCTTGTCTTTAAAGACAATCTCAACGCCAGGACAGAGCACCGCTTTGGCTTTCAGCAGATGTGATAAGCGTGACACCGAAAAACGTGGGCTGTCGAAGAAGCTTTCATCGGGCCAGAAATGGACGCGCGTGCCGGTGTTGCGTTTAGCCACCGTGCCGGTAACCGTGAGATCCTGGACTTTGTCGCCGTTCTCAAACGCCATGTCATAGATTTCGCCATTACGGCGCACCGTGACTTCGACGCGTTTTGACAGGGCGTTAACCACCGAGATACCGACGCCGTGCAGGCCGCCCGAGAACTGATAGTTTTTATTGGAGAACTTGCCGCCCGCGTGCAGACGACACAGGATCAGCTCGACGGCAGGCACGCCCTCTTCCGGGTGAATATCCACCGGCATGCCGCGACCATCATCAATAACTTCCAGCGACTGGTCAGCGTGCAGAATCACTTCAACCCGCTTCGCGTGGCCGCCCAGCGCCTCATCGACGCTGTTATCAATCACTTCCTGACCCAAATGGTTGGGTCGCGTCGTATCGGTGTACATCCCCGGGCGACGGCGAACAGGCTCAAGGCCAGTCAGGACCTCAATGGCATCCGCGTTATAGTTAGATTGACTCATCGTAAATGTCTGATTAGAAGGGTGAAATGGGGTGCGATTTCCGCATTACTCAGGGATGATTCAGACCGAGAAAGTCCAGAATCTGCGGGAAATGGCGCTCGAATCCAGTAAATGCATGATTTCCGCCCTCTTCTACCGTGTGACGGCACGCGCTGTAATAGTCGAGCGCCTGACGGTAATCGAGAACTTCATCGCCGGTCTGTTGCAGCAGCCAGAGTAAATCGGGCGCTTCCAGCGGTTCAATCTGCATTACTTTCAGATCGTAAATGTGGCGTGACTCTAACACATATTGCTGGCCGGTGTAGGGATTCTGATTTTCGCCCAGGAAATCCGCCAGCAGCTCAAAAGGCCGTACCGCGGGATTGACGACCACAGCAGGCAGCATAAAGCATTGCGACAGCCAGGTGGCGTAATAACCGCCCAGCGACGAGCCCACCAGCCCCAGCGTTTCGCCACTGCGGCTCAGTACCAGATCTTCCAGCATTGCGGCGGCATCGGCCGGAAACGTCGGCAGCTGGGGCACAATCATTTCGATCTCCGGATGCTGCGCCTCTAACCATTGCCGGAACTGCGTCGCCTTAGCCGACTGCGGCGAGCTGTTAAAACCGTGCAGATAGAGTAATGCCGCCACGCGTCAGTATCCTTCTGAGTCTAAATCGGGACGAAAAGCGTCGGTGTCGAGCCGGTTAACCTCGGTCTCAAGGCCGCCATCCGGATACAGCGTGAACCAGCGCCAGCCTGGTGCCACGGTGTCGATCGTAAAGCTGGTGCAGTGCGGTTTGAACTGAACGCAGGTTGAAGGGGTGGCCAGCACACGACGACCGTGCCACTCAACATCCAGCTCCTGGTGAATATGACCACAGACCAGCGTCCGGGCTAACGGGTAATGCTGTAACACCGCATCGAGCTGATGTGAGTTGCGCAGGCTGTGCTGATCGAGCCAGGTACAGCCAGAGGCCAGCGGATGGTGGTGCAGCAGGACCAGCGTATGACGTTGCGGATAGCGGGCCAGCGCGTTATCGAGCCACTCCAGCTGATAATCGCTCAGCATCCCGTGCGGCACACCCGAGACCTGGCTGTCCAGCAACACAATCTGCCACTGCTCACCCACCAGCACCTGCTTGTGGGCATTGATATGAGCGGCTGCCAGCGTGTCGAACATCGCGGGCTGAAAATCGTGATTACCGGGCAGCCAGACGCAGGGCCGCGGCAAACGTGAGATGCCCTCAGCAAAATGCTGATAGGCTTCGATAGAGTGATCCTGGGCGAGATCGCCGGTGGCGATAATCAGGTCGTAATCGCGATGTTGCGCAATAATCGCATCCAGCACCGCTTTATAGCTCGACCAGGTGTTCACCCCAAGCAGCGATTCATGTTTTCCCGCGAACAGGTGGGTATCCGTGATTTGCAAAATCCTGATTTCGGAACCGTTCGCTGCAGGAAGAGTTAGCAGGCTATCCAAAGCGTTTCCTTCGTCTCCACGCCATTTACTGCATTATACGCATCAGCAGACCGGAACTGCCATCGCACCATGTGCCAGGCAGTAGCGCAGCCAGTCTGCGAGAAACTGGTTTATCTGATGTTTTTCATCGCGCTGATGCAATTTTTTATTAGGATAATCATAGCGCGCTTTGAAACGATAGATCTGTTGAGTTGAACACACTTCGGCGACCATCGCATCGTGATAGAGCCTTACCGACATCGAGGGCAGACTCCAGTAACTCACGGCAGGCGCGACCTGGCGGATCTCCACCAGCGTGGTGTAGCGTGTGGACTCCTGGATCGTCAGCTGATAACGGGCGCCACTCACCTGATAGATCACCGATTCTCCCGCCTCATCGTTACGCGGCAGCAGGCGGCGTAACTGGGCGAAATTGGTTTCGCAGAGCCGCATCATTTCGGGAAAGTCAGGGGTATAGCGCTGTTTCATTTTTGTATCCACTCTTCGCGTAGTTTCTCATGGTGCAACGCCAGCCATTGCAGGGCGATGACAGACGCCGCATTGTCAATTATCCCCTCTTCCACCCAGCGGTAAGCCTGTTCGCGGCTCACCACATGGACAAGAATATCCTCATTCTCTTCCTCCAGACCATGGCATCCCTCTGCCTGGCTGGCATCCACTTCCCCAATCAGCACCGACAGACGTTCGCTGGTGCCGCCAGGGCTGGCCAGATAGTTAAGCATGGGCTTAATCCGGCCGACCTCTAATCCTGCTTCTTCAACGGCTTCACGGCGCACGACCTGCTCAACAGATTCACCGGGCTCAATAATGCCGGCGACCATCTCCAGCAGCCAGGGCGAAACACTGCTGTCATAAGCCGGGATGCGGATCTGTTCAATCAGCACCACTTCATCGCGTAAGGGATCATAAGGTAGCAGCACGGCGGCATGTCCGCGCTCAAAAACTTCGCGCTGTACTTCCCCACTCATTTCGCCGTTAAACTGGCGGTGGCGGAAGCGATAACGTACGACGGAAAAAAAACCATCATAGACGGTTTCGCGTGCAATAATTTCTACATCGTTTTTTGTGAAAGTCACAGGGGATTTTTTTTCTTCCGGCATCATCGGGTTCCTTATGCAGATTGAGGTGGAGCGAAAAAAGCCTGTAACCGTGCTCCATGTAAGTGGTTCTTTCTGAATTATTTACGTAAATTAGGGGGGAGAAGGCACGTTCAGCCAACTTATCTCACAGTTGCCCTCTGCTAGAATCGGCGATAATTTTTTGGCTTACCCGGCAGCGCACCCACTGCAATTTGCTGCAACAAAAGGAATGCAAATGAAAAAACTGCTCCCATTTTTTATTGGGCTGAGCCTGGGCGGTTTCAGCTTCGCCAGCCAGGCCGAAGACCTGCTTCAGGTTTATCAACAAGCACGTCTGAGCAACCCGGATCTGCGCAGCGCCGCTGCCGATCGCGATTCTGCCTTTGAGAAAATCAACGAAGCGCGTAGCCCATTATTACCCCAGCTCGGCCTGGGTGCAGACTACACCTATAACAACGGCTATCGCGACAGTAGCGGTCTCCATTCCAACACGACCAGCGGCTCGCTGCAATTAACCCAGACTATTTTCGACATGTCGAAATGGCGCGCACTGACCCTGCAGGAAAAAGCTGCCGGTATCCAGGATGTGACCTATCAGGTGGCGCAGCAGGATCTGATTCTGAACACCGCGACCGCCTACTTCAACGTGCTGAAAGCGATTGATACCCTTTCTTACACCGAAGCGCAGAAACAGTCGATCTATCGCGAGCTGGATCAAACCACCCAGCGCTTTAACGTTGGCCTGGTTGCCATTACTGACGTACAGAACGCCCGTGCGCAATATGACAGCGTGCTGGCTAACGAAGTGACCGCGCGTAATAACCTCGATAACAACGTGGAAACGCTGCGTCAGATCACCGGCATGGACTACATGTCGCTGGCGTCGCTGAGCATTGATCGCTTCAGAACCGATAAGCCCGAACCGGTCAGCGCGCTGCTTAAGCAGGCGGAAAGCCGTAACCTGTCGCTGCTCTCTGCGCGTCTGAACCAGGATTTAGCCCGTGAGCAGATCCGCTCAGCTGAAGCTGGTCACATGCCGACGCTGGGTCTGACGGCCTCTACCGGCATGTCGAACAGCAAATATGGCGGCAGCCGTGCGAACCAGAGCCAGGGGTCTACTGACTCCATTACCGGTTCTAACCAGGTGGGTCTGAGCTTCTCACTGCCACTCTATAGCGGCGGCAGCGTCACCTCTCAGGTGAAACAGGCGCAGTACAGCTTCGTCAGCGCCAGTGAATCACTGGAAAGCGCGCACCGCTCTGCGGTTCAGACAGTCCGCTCATCGTTTAACAACGTGAATGCTTCTATCAGCAGCATCAACGCTTATAAACAGGCCGTGGTCTCTGCGCAAAGCTCTCTGGATGCGTCAGAAGCGGGCTATCAGGTTGGTACGCGTACTATCGTTGATGTGCTGGATGCAACCACCGTGCTCTACAACGCTAAGCAGCAGCTCTCTGATGCGCGCTATAGCTATCTGATTAACCAGCTGAATATCAGCTATGCGCTGGGTACGCTCAATGAGCAGAGCCTGCAGAAACTGAACAGCCAGCTGGGTAAAGAGATCCCGACCTCACCGGAAACGGTAGCACCGGAAAATGCACAGCAGACCGCGCGCGTGGATAGCGGTCCGGCAGCAACCGGCTCTTCTGAGGCAGCACGTCCTGCGGCTCGCCACAGCAGCGGTAATCCTTTCGGTAATTAATGAGCGGGCGGGCTGCTTTGCGGCCCGTCTCTCTGTTGAACGTATAACTAAGTAAAGATCCCTGTTGTATCAGGCCTCCAGCTTCAATTTTACCCCCCCATCCCCTATTCTATGCGCTACCTTTGGGCACAGGATAATCATAATGAAACGCACAAAATCTATTCGCTATGCCGCTTTTCGCAAGAGCTGGCAGGCACGCCATTTAACGCCCGTTGCTATCGCCGTTTCGGCGGTATTTATGCTGGCTGGTTGTGAACAGAACGACGAAACAGTTTCGATGTACCAGAATGCCGATGACTGTTCAAAAGCCAATCCGGGCCAGAGTGCGCAATGTACTACCGCATTCAATGAAGCCAAAAAAAGAGGCGGAACGCACCGCGCCAAAATATGCCACGCGTGAAGATTGTGTCGCTGAATTTGGTGAAAACCAGTGTCAGCAGACACCGGCTCAGGCGGGCGTGGGCACCACTAATGCCGAATCGCAGCAGAGTGGCGGCAGCTTCTGGATGCCACTGATGGCAGGTTACATGATGGGTCGCATGATGGGCGGTGGTTCGGGCTTTGCACAGCAACCGCTCTTCTCACCGAAAAATGCCCGCAGCCCGGCCAATGGTCAGTTTGTTGATGCATCAGGCCGTAATTATGGTGCAGCAACATCCGGCAAAAGCATGACCGTGCCGAAAACGGCGCTGGCACCAAAACCGGCTACCACCTCCACCATTACCCGTGGTGGCTTTGGTGAAACCGTCGCGAAGCAGAACAGCATGCAGCGTAGCAGCGCCAGCGGCACTTCCAGCCGCTCAATGGGAGGCTAACGCCCCGATGGAACGCATTGCCATTTCAGAGCGCCCAGGCTGGCGCGAAAAAGCCACCGAGTTCGGTTTTCGTTTTCACACCATGCATGGTGAACCCTACTGGTGTGAAGATGCTTATTATCAGTTCACGCTGGCGCAAATCGAGCATCTGGAAGAGGTGACCGCTGAATTACATCAAATGTGCCTGCAGGTGGTGGAAAAAGTGGTTAACAGCGAAGCGCTGCTGGCTAAATTCCGCATTCCTAAACACACCTGGGACTTTGTGCGCGATTCATGGCATCAGCGTCAGCCTTCGCTTTACTCTCGTCTGGATCTCGCCTGGGATGGCAAAGGCGATGTAAAGCTACTGGAGAACAATGCCGATACGCCGACCTCGCTGTATGAAGCGGCATTTTTCCAGTGGCTGTGGCTGGAAGACCAGCTTAACGCCGGTCAGCTCCCCCGCAGGCAGCGATCAGTTTAATAGCCTGCAGGAAAAGCTGATTGAACGCTTCGCCGCGTTACATCAGCAGCACGGCTTCAACTGGCTGCACTTCGCCTGCTGCCGTGACACCGACGAAGATCGCGGCACCGTGCAATATCTTCAGGATTGCGCCACCGAAGCGGGACTGCCGAGTGAGTTTCTCTACATGGATGAAATCGGACTGGGCGAAAAAGGGGAATTTACCGACGCCCAGGATCAGGTGATTAGCAACCTGTTCAAGCTCTATCCGTGGGAATTCATGCTGCGTGAGATGTTCTCCACCAAGCTGGGCGATGCTGGCGTGCGCTGGCTGGAACCGGCCTGGAAAAGCATTATCTCGAATAAAGCCTTGCTGCCGCTGCTGTGGGAGATGTTTCCGAATCACCCTAACCTGCTGCCCGCCTGGTTCGCGGAAGATGACGTGCCGCACATGGACAAATATGTGGTGAAGCCGCTATTTTCACGTGAAGGTGCCAACATTCGCATCGTGGAAAATGGTCAGGAGATCGCCCGCGTCGATGGACCCTATGGCGAAGAGGGAATGATCGTCCAGCAGTTCCATCCGCTGCCTAAGTTTGGCGACAGCTATACGCTGATCGGCAGCTGGCTGATTGACGATCAACCGGCCGGTATCGGCCTGCGGGAAGATCGCGACCTGATCACGCAGGATCTTTCCCGTTTCTATCCGCACGCTTTTATCGGTTAATGCACCGCGATAATAACAGGCCAGCTTCTGGCCTGTTTTCTTCTGACTTCCCTAACCTACCTGAACCGACAACATGCTGATCGCCCCCATCTCCATGCCATCAACCGGAATGCTGATGGCGTCATCCGGCTGACGTGCGCCAAGTACATAGAGCAGCGGCAGATAGTGCTCAGGTGTCGGATTAGAAAGCGCCGCACCAGGATGATCCATAAAGTTAACCAGCGGATGAGAAGCAGCATCGCTCTGCACCGCCAGGTTATCGCGGACAAACTGTTCAAAACTGCTGGCCCATGGATAAACTTCGCTGTTGCCATCCCAGCGCACTTTACGCAGGTTATGTACCACGTTGCCGCTGGCGACAATCATCACACCCTGATCGCGCAGTGCAGCCAGTTTCTGGCCCATCTCAAAGTGCCATGCCGCAGGTTTGGTGCCATCAATGCTTAGCTGGACCACCGGAATATCGGCCTCCGGATACATCTTGATCAGCACACCCCAGGAACCATGATCCAGTCCCCACTCGTGATCCAGCGTCACCGCAACGGGCGCTAACTGCTCCACCAGCTGCTGCGCCAGTTCAGGCGATCCCGGTGCCGGATAGCGCGTATCAAACAGCGCCTGCGGAAAGCCCCCAAAATCATGAATGGTCTCAGGCTGTGTCATTGCCGTCACGGCGGTGCCGCGCGTATACCAGTGCGCAGAAACCGCAATAATCGCGCGTGGACGTGGCAGAGTATCGCCCAGGTGACGCCACGCGGCGGTATAGCGATTCTCTTCAAGGGCATTCATCGGGCTGCCGTGACCCAAAAACAGCGCTGGCATTCGTAACTGGCTAATTCGTGATCCCCGGGATCGAGTATTTGATAGCCATTACGATACGCGCATCCGCTGCTTTATCACGCGGATAACCATGATGGTGATCATCAGGAAATTTGAATGAAATTTAACGTGGCAGGTTTAACAGGGTTTTCGGCATGAAGGAGAGAGGAGAAGTCAGCTGTCAGGCCGCGCCATTCCGGGTGTCAGGACGATAAACAGGCCCGGGAGGGGCCTGTTTATCGCAGCAGCCAGATTAGCTGGCGTGGCGTGTTTCGTGCGCGCGACGCCAGGCGATCAGATCTTCAATGGTCACCACCGGCATGTTGTGCTGACCGGCGAACGCAATCGCTTCTGGCGCATGAGCCATGGTGCCATCGTCGTTGGTCAGTTCGCACAGCACACCTGCGGGCTTAAAGCCGGCCAGGGTGACTAAATCAATAGTCGCTTCGGTATGCCCGCCACGGGTTAATACGCCGCCTTCGCTGGCACGCAGCGGGAAGACATGACCAGGGCGATGCAGATCGGTGGGTCTGGCATTGTCGGCAATGGCGGCGCGGATGGTGGTGATACGATCCTGCGCGGAGACGCCCGTGGTGACGCCTTCTGCGGCCTCAATGGTCACGGTGAAGCCAGTGCCGAAAGAGCTGGTATTGTTTTCCACCATCATTGGCAGATCGAGCTGCTGGCGACGCGCTTCGGTCAGGCAAAGGCAGACGATGCCGCTACCGTGACGGATAGTCAGTGCCATCTGTTCAACGGTCATGGTTTCTGCGGCGAAGATCATGTCGCCTTCGTTTTCGCGATTTTCATCGTCGAGTACCATCACACCGCGTCCCTCACGCAGGGCGGCGATAGCACGTTCTACACGCTGTTCAGGCGTGCCAAATTCAGAAAGTAGCGTCTGATTCATGGTAATAAAAACCTTAAAATGTATGGGTTACCAGAATCAGGGCGTGCTTAGGAGTGACGTCAAAAAGACGTGGCAATAACGTGAAGCAGACACAATTGTCCGACAGATGTCGTTACCCTCTCCCATCCGGACTGTAACCGTCGGCCCCGGAATTACACCGGATCTGCTGACCTTTACCTCTCTTTTCATAAAGATAAAGCGCTCGCGGGCTTTCAGCCTAAGCTGATTTACCGCCGGTGGGGAATTGCGCCCCGCCCTGAGAATAAGCACTTTAACTATAACGCCGATCGTTTGAGGCGGCAATCATCAATAGCGCAATTGCTTTTGCATTTCCTGCGTTACCGATTTGAGGTTTATCCTTTTCATTTCTGGCATTACACTTAACACTTATTACGTTGGTAAACACGCTGACACAGCTCCCCGTAACCAGGAAATCATCATGATCGACACGAAAAAAATTGAACAACTTGCCCGTCAGGTTCACGAAGCGATGCCTAAAGGTGTTCGTGAGTTTGGTGATGATGTCGAAAAGAAAATTCGTCAGGTTCTTCAGGCGCAGCTGACCCGGATGGATCTGGTCAACCGTGAGGAGTTTGATGTGCAGACGCAGGTATTACTGCGTACACGTGAGAAGCTGGCGGCGCTGGAGCAGCGTCTGGCGCAGCTGGAAAGTCAGGGGTCATCAGCCGGTACGCCGCCGACGGCAACCGCACCAGTAACACCTGCTGCCGCGACCACACCATCAGCCGCCGTAGCGACCTCACCTGCAGCCTCGCCGTCACCGGTTGCGGACGTGGTGAAACCTGTTGTGGACAACAAGCCCGAATAAGCCTTTAAGCGGGAGCGCGGCTCCCGCTTACGCTGCGTTTTAGCTGCCGCGGATGGTTTTGATAATGTTGGTAGTGGAGATACCATCTTCGAAGTTCAGCACCTGAACGTCGCCGCCATTTGCCCACACTTCTTTGCTGCCCGCGATATCTTCCGGCTTGTAATCTCCCCCCTTTGACCAGCAGGTCAGGGAGAATGCCCGCAATCAGCCGCTGCGGCGTATCCTCTTCAAATACCACCACCCAGTCGACCGCTTCCAGCGCGCCCAGCACGATCATCCGGTTTTCCTGCGGATTCACCGGACGGCTTTCGCCTTTCAGACGTTTAGTTGACGCATCGCTGTTCACCGCGACAATCAGTCGATCGCCGAGCTTGCGGGCATTTGCCAGGTAGGAGACATGACCGGCATGCAGAATGTCGAACACGCCGTTGGTCATTACCACTTTTTCGCCACGGCGGCGGGCCATCTCAACGGCGGCTTTTAACTGCGCTTCGGTCATGATGCCGAAACCCTGTTCCGGGCGGGCATGAATCGCATTTTCCAGCTCAACGGTGCTGACGGTGGACGTACCCAGTTTACCCACCACCACACCCGCAGCCGCGTTGGCCAGGAAACAGGCTTCTTCCAGCGAATCACCGGCCGCTAATGCCGCCGCCAGCACGCCAATCACCGTATCGCCCGCACCGGTCACGTCATAGACTTCCTGTGCCTGGGTGGGCAGATGCAGAGGCGCTTTGCCCGGCTGCAGCAGCGTCATGCCATTTTCTGAACGGGTCACCAGCAGCGCGGCGAGGTCAAAATCGGCGATCAGCTGGGTGCCGCGCGCCACGATCTCCTCTTCGTTTTTACATTTGCCGACCACGGCTTCAAACTCAGAGAGGTTCGGCGTCAGCAGCGTCGCGCCACGGTAGCGCGCAAAATCGGTGCCTTTCGGATCGATTAATACCGGTACGCCCGCTTCGCGCGCCAGAGTAATCATGGTCTGCACGCTGGAGAGCGCACCCTTGGCGTAATCGGACAGCACCAGCGCACCCGCGGCGGCCAGTGACTCACGCATTTTCTGGTGAATCGGCTCCGGATCGACCTGATCAAAGCCCTCTTCAAAATCGAGGCGGATCAACTGCTGATTGCGGGAAAGCACGCGCAGTTTGGTAATGGTCGGATGGCTTTTGACCGCCACGAAGTCACAATGCACGTTGACGTCTTTCAGCGTGTTACTCAACACACGCGCCGCATCATCTTCGCCAGTCAGGCCAATCAGGCGCGACGCGGCACCGAGTGCTGCAATGTTCATCGCCACGTTTGCCGCGCCGCCAGGGCGCTCTTCAACCGTGTCCACTTTCACCACCGGAACCGGCGCTTCAGGGGGAGATACGGCTGGTTGGGCCATACCAGTAACGATCCAACATTACATCGCCAACAACCAGCACTGAGGCTTGGCCGAACGCGGGCAGAGTCACTTTCATTCCAGACACTCCAGACTGCATTAAAAATAGTGCGCGGATGATAGCACAGTTGCGATTTGTGCTATCAGCATCACGCCAGGATAGACGCAGGCGTTATCAGCCAGCGCTGCCAGCTGCTCAGAACCGTCTGCCGCTCCGCTGCATAGGCCTCTGGCTCAACGTGGCCGGGCTGTTCCTGCAGGGCGCGATGGTGCAATGCGTCGCGCAGCGTCACATAAGCCTGCGTCAGCGCCTGTGCTTCATCGGCGGGCATTTTATGGTACTTCGCCATCAGCTCGAAAATGCGCACATTGTCAGACCAGCGCGTCAGTTCAGGCTGCTCAGCGGCGTAGCGTAAGACAAGATATTGGGCGATGAATTCAATATCGGTGATGCCGCCCGCGTCGGCTTTAATATCCCAGCGACCTTTATGTTTGTTGCTGAGGTGAGCGCGCATTTTTTCACGCATCTCACGTACTTCAGTTTGCAGCGCTTCGGCGGCACGTGGCAGCGACAGAATCGCCTGACGAATCACGCTGAAACGTTCACCCAGTGCCGCCTCGCCAAAGACGACGCGTGCCCGGACCAGCGCCTGATGCTCCCAGGTCCAGGCTTCACTGCGCTGATACTCTTCAAAGGCCTCAAAGGTACTGACCAGCATACCCGCCGCGCCCGAAGGGCGCAGGCGCGCATCCACTTCGTAGAGAATGCCGGAGGAGGTGCGGGTACTGAAAAGATGCATGATGCGCTGGGCGAGGCGCAGATAGAACTGACGGCCATCGATGCTGCGCTCCCCTTCTGTCACCGCGTCTGCCGGGCAGTCATGCAGGAACACCAAATCGAGGTCAGAACTGTAACCCAGCTCCCAGCCCCCCCAGTTTGCCGTAGCCCAGTACGGCAAAACCGCGTTCATGTTCATTACTCAGATGCGAAGGACGGCCGTAACGCTGCACCATCATATTCCACGCCTGGCGCACCACAGATTCGATAATCGCTTCTGCCAGCCAGGTGAGATGATCGCTGACTTTCATCACCGGCAGCGTTCCGGCGATGTCGGCGGCAGCAATACGCAGATGCTGTGCCTGCTTAAACTGCCGCACCGCTTCCAGCTGCTGCTCTTCGTCCTCGGTAGGGATGCGCAGCAGATATTGTCGCAGCTCATCGCGATAGGCATCGGTGGCGGTTGGCTGATAGAGCGTGGCGGGATCGAGCAGTTCATCCAGCAATAAGGGATGACGCGCCAGCTGGCTGGCTATCATCGGTGAGGCGGCGCACAGGCGAATTAAGTGGCGCAGCGCACCGTGATATTCGGTCAGCAGTTCCAGATAGGTGCTGCGGGTCAGTACGCCGATCAGCAGCGGCGTCAGGCGGCCGAGCGTCACCGCCGCATCTTCACGCGGGCAGACTTCGCTCAGCAGACGCGGCATCAGCTGGTCCAGCGCCTGACGGCCACGCGGGCCGATGGTGCGCCGGTTGATATCCTGACGAAACGCCTCCAGCGTCTGGTGCAGCGTAAGCCGCTGCTCGTCACTGAGCTGCGGCACCAGCGGCGCCAGTTCGCTATCCTCCAGCTGGTCCTGCCACAGCACCTGAAACTCTGACAGCTCACGCTGATCGCCAATCTCAGGGGTATCTTCGCCAATCAGCTCGTCGAAGATAGCGCGCACCGCCGCCATCTGGCCGTCGAGCCGGGTCATCAGAGCAGGCCAGTCGGCACAATCCATCGCCCACGCCAGCCGGACGCGATGCAGTTCATCCTCTGGCAGGGTCTGGGTCTGCTCGTCGCCCAGGCTTTGCAGCAGATTCTCCAGCCGCCGCAGGAACAGGTAGGCAACACGCAACGCATCGACCTGTTCCGCGGGCAGCAGGGCCAGGGTTTTGATCGCCTCCAGCGTCGGCAGCAGTGAGCGCAGCTGTAACGAGCGCTCACGCCCGCCGCGAATCAGCTGGAATACCTGCACGATAAATTCGGTTTCACGGATGCCGCCCGCACCCAGTTTGATATTGTTTTTCAGCCCGCGTCGCCGCACTTCGCGGCTGATCATCCCTTTCATGTTACGCAGCGACTGGATCACGCTGAAGTCGATGTAGCGGCGGTAAACGAATGGCCGCAGCATCTGCTGCAGCTCCAGGCTCCAGCGATCGTGGTCATCACCCATCAGCCGCGCCTTGACCATGGCGTAACGCTCCCAGTCGCGTCCCTGCTCCTGGTAATAATCTTCCAGCGCGGCAAAGCTCATCACCAGCGGGCCGCTGTCGCCAAACGGGCGCAACCGCATATCCACCCGATAGACAAAGCCATCCATGGTGGGTTGGTCCAGCACTTTGATCAGCCGCTGTCCCATGCGAGTAAAGAACTGAGCGTTGTCGAGTTCACGCCGTCCGCCACGCGTTGTGCCGTTTTCCGGCCAGGCAAAGATCAGGTCAATATCAGAAGAAAAATTGAGTTCGCCGCCGCCCAGCTTGCCCATGCCCAGAATCAGCATCGGCTGCGCGTCGCCGTCCGCATTACAGGGCGTACCAAAATCACGACAGCAATCCTGATAAACCCAGTCACGCGCCCGGCTGATCAGCATTTCGGCTAATGCGCTGAGCTGTTGCAGGCTCTGTTCGGTTGTAGCGTGCTGCAGAGACTGCATCCAGGCGATGCGTACCAGCATACGGCGACGAAACAGCCGCAGTTCACGCATCAGGCTCGCTTCACTGTCGATGCCGCTAAGCGCCTGATTGAGCCACGCAGAGTAGTGTTGCCACTCATCAGGCTGCGGCGGCTGGTTGAGCATCGCCTGCCACCAGTCGGGATGTTGTTGCAGGTTTTCCAGCACAAAATCGCTGAAAGCCAGTCCGGCAGCCTGCTCCGGGCTTAACGAAGCCAGCGGAACCCCAATCTGTCGGGCGGCCTCTTCGGCCTGGTCGCGTAGCAACGCGGGAAGTGCTGACAACATAACTCCCTCCTTGATGGCGTGACGGAATGTCCTTTAGCGGCCAGCGCCGCTGGTGAGCCAGAACGGAGGCTGTTTCAGCGCCTGCATCGCCAGCCAGGCTAACCCGGACGTCTGTTTTTCATGAATTGCCGACAGCAGCTGTTGCCACGGGTCGAGCCAGCTGACGACCGCCTCAGACGGATAGAATCCCGCCAGCAGGTGGACGGTAAGCAATTGACGCGCCAGACGGGTAGCTTTGTCCTGATACTCGTTGGGTTGTTTTACCGTGATGAACGTTTCTCTCAGATCGGCGTTGACGCGGCTCAGCATAATGTCGCTGAAGCGTTTATAGGACCCCTGCAGCTTGGCTTCCCCTTTGGCATCGATCCACTGACGCCACTGAGATTCAGCCAGCCAGTGTGTCAGCGCCAGCTGCGTCTCAACCGAGAGGGAAGATAAGCAGAAAGTGGCAGCATCCTGCTCTTCATTCACCAGCGTCTCTTCCAGCGTGGTCAGCTGCTGACGCAGCGCACTGCTGGCTTTACGCGGCACCAGCGCACCAAACAGGCTGAACGCCTGACGCAGCAGATCCAGCGCTTCGCGCACCGCATCCTGGGCCGCCGCATTGCCGCGCAGCCAGACTTCTTCATGATATTGCCAGTGATGAAGTCCTGCCGACATCGCGGCCACCATGCCCTGCTCTACGGTGGCTTTGGCGCCCGCTTTCAGCAGCGGGAAAGGCTGTATCTGGCGCGGCGGATTACCCTGCGCCAGCTGATAGCCGCGGGCGGCTTTGCTCAGGCTGCCCATACGCAGACCACCCAGCGCCACCAGCTGCTGTGCGAAGGCCAGCAGATCCTGGCGTTCGCCACGTTTCAGCTCCAGCTCGATCTCGCACAGCGGTTCGCTGAGATCACCTGCCGTGACCTCGCCCTGATCAAACGCCACTTCAATTTCACTGTTGCCTGTGGTGATCAGCCAGATCTCGCGCTGGAAATGGGTGGTGAACAGGGGCTGCAAGCGCGGCTGCAACGCCGCGACATCGGTGCCCTGCGGCCAGATCTCTGCCGGCAGGCGTGCAATGTCCAGAACCGGTTCGCTGAGCTCAACGTTGTATTCCGGGCGCTGATGCAGTCCGCCGAGCGTCTGCCCCGCCGCTTTCAGCGTCATTTCATAACGCTGGTCAACGCCGCGGATACGCAATCCCATATTCCAGCGTCGTAGCTGGTTGTCGTCGGTTTCAAAGTAGATGTTGGTCAGCTCGCGAGCAGCCTGATGCTGATGCGGCAGAGTGGAGAGCAGTTCAGCCAGTTTCCCGGCCGCCTGTGGAGTTGCAATGAACTTTAGTTCGATTTCGATGGTCATAATTTTTTATTCACTACGCCGCTGGCACTTAAGAGGGTGTTTCCTGCATATTTCAGGCGATTATCAGCAGGTTACTCAAGCTGTCGCCTGGAGGGCAAGGGGTTATCAGGCGAAGATTAATGCACAGAAGCCGCGCTGTCTCTGCTTTCTTTGCTCTTTCGCAGACCTTTTCGCACTCTCATGAGACCAGGATAGTTCTCATTCAGATTTATGCGAGGCCTCTCCAGACTGTGCCGGTAAATTTTTAGTCAGACTAAGCCAAACGAAATCGAATGAAAAAAATTACTCTCGCTGGACTCACTTTGCTGGCCCTTAGCACCCTTGCACCTGCCCATGCCGACGAAAAACGCTATGTTTCTGATGAACTTTCAACCTGGGTTCGCAGCGGACCGGGCGATCAGTTTCGCCTGCTCGGTAAGCTGAACGCCGGGGAAGAGGTGCAGCTGTTACAGACCAACAATGACACGCATTATGGCCAGATCCGTGATTCGGAAGGCCGCACCACCTGGATCCCCCTGTCGCAGCTCAGTGCTAATCCGAGCCTGCGCACCCGGGTGCCTCAGCTTGAGCAGCAGGTGAAAGATCTGACTGCCAAACTGGATAACATCGACAACAGCTGGAACCAGCGCACGGCTGAAATGCAGAACAAAGTCGCCAGCAGCGACGGCGTTATCAACGGGCTGAAAGGCGAGAATCAGAAGCTGAAAAATGAGCTGATCGTCGCGCAGAAGAAAGTCAGCGCCGCTAACGTTCAGCTGGATGATAAGCAGCGCACCATCATCATGCAGTGGTTTATGTATGGCGGCGGCGTGCTGGGCGTCGGCCTGCTGCTGGGCCTGTTACTGCCGCACATGCTGCCGCGCCGTAAGAAAAGCGATCGCTGGATGAACTGACACCATTTAGCCGGATTTGAGCAGGGGATCGCAGGATCCCCTTTTTTGGCATGTCTGCAATCCGGGGAATCTGTGCAACAATAAAATGATATGCACCGCTGATTTCAGGCGCGGGACGCGCCCGGCGTGCAGGTCATTTCTTTTTCTCTGGAGTTTTGCGTGAAGACGTTTCTTGTTGGCGGTGCGGTGCGTGATACGCTGCTGAATCTGCCGGTTACAGACAAAGATTGGGTGGTGACAGGTTCCACGCCCGAAGCCATGCTTGAGCAGGGCTATCACCAGGTCGGTCGCGATTTTCCCGTTTTCCTGCATCCCGTCAGTCGCGAAGAGTATGCGCTGGCACGTACCGAGCGGAAAAACGGGAAAGGCTACACCGGTTTTGTCACCTGGTCCGCGCCCGACGTGACGCTGGAGCAGGACTTACAACGCCGCGATCTGACCATCAATGCGATTGCGCAGGATGAAAACGGTGAGCTGGTCGATCCTTATAATGGCCAGCGTGATATTGCCCTGCGCCTGCTGCGTCACGTCTCTGACGCCTTCAGTGAAGATCCGCTGCGGGTACTGCGCGTTGCGCGCTTTGCGGCGCGTTTTGCCCATCTCAACTTTCGTATTGCCCCCGAAACCCAGCAGCTGATGCAGCAGATGGCCGAAAGCGGCGAGCTGTCGAATCTCACTGCTGAGCGAGTGTGGAAAGAGACTGAAAAGGCGCTGAGTTCCCGTAATCCGCAGGTCTATTTTCAGGTCCTGCGCGACTGCGGTGCGTTGCAGGTGCTGTTTCCTGAGCTGGATAATCTGTTTGGTATTCCTGCGCCGATTAAGTGGCACCCGGAAATCGATACCGGCGTCCATACGCTGATGACACTGGCGATGGCCGCCGCCCTTTCCAGTGAGATCGAGGTGCGCTTCGCCACGCTGTTCCATGACGTCGGCAAGGCGCTGACGCCGCCTGAGTTGTGGCCCAGCCACCACGGTCATGGCCTGGCCGGCGTTCCCCTGGTCGGGGCGCTGTGCCAGCGACTGCGGGTGCCAAATGCGATTCGCGATCTGGCGCTGATTGTGACCGAATTTCACGACGTGGTGCACACCATTGAACGGCAATCTGCCGCGTCGCTGGTAGCACTGTTTGACCGAATCGATGCCTGGCGTAAGCCACAGCGCGTTGAGCAGATGGCGCTGACCAGTGAAGCGGATGCGCGCGGGCGAGCCGGACTGGAGAGCATGCCTTATCCGCAGGGTGACTATCTGCGTCGTGCTTTTGCGCTGGCGCAGGCGGTGCCGACCAAAGCGGTGGTCGAAGCGGGATTTAAAGGTGCAGAAGTGCGGGAAGAGTTGACGCGACGACGGATTGACGCCGTCGCGCAGGGTCTGGCGATTACGCAGCCTGACTAGCAGGCTGCGTGGGCTTTACATGAAGACCATGTAAACCGCGGCTGCCACAATAAAGCGGTAGATCGCGAACGAAACAAATGAGATGCGTTTGATCAGCTGAAGGAAGGCTTTAATCGCAATCAGCGCCACGATAAACGCCGTGACAAAGCCCACCGCGAACATCGGGAAATCCGCCATCGTCAGGAAGCCGATGCTCTTGTACAAATCCAGTACGGTTGCACCCATCATCATTGGCACTGCCAGGATGAAGGAGAACTCCGACGCGGCATAGCGGCTCACGCCCATCAGCATGCCACCGGAGATGGTTGCACCGGAACGTGAGAAGCCCGGCCACAGCGCTAAGCACTGGAAACAGCCAATCATCAACGCCTGACGATAGGTAATATCATCGACGCCCACCGCTTTCGGCTGTTTTGGCTTAAGGTACTCAGCTGCCAGCAGCAGCACACCCCCTACCACCAGGGCGTACATCACGTTGATCGGATTAAACAGCGTTTTGATCTGATCGTGCAGCACCAGACCCACGACCACCGCCGGTACCATACCCAGCAGGATATGGATCAGCGACAGACGGCCAGTGCCGACGCCTTCATGTTTGACTTCGCCAAAGTGGATGCCGATCAGGCCAAACAGACGGCGCCAGAACATCACTACTACAGCCAGAATCGATCCTAACTGGATCACAACTTCAAAGGTCTCGGCTTTTTCACCTTCAAAGCCCAGCAGGTGACCCACTATAATCATGTGCCCTGTGGAAGAGACCGGTAAAAATTCGGTCAGCCCTTCCACAACGCCCAGGATTGCAGCTACCCAAAGCTGATGAATATCTGCCATCAAATGTTTCCTCTATCCGTTTCAAAACCATTAAAAAGGCGGTAGCGCGTGGCTATCGCCTGAAATCATGCCGCTATCAGCCTGAATTAAACCTTAAGGTCTACACCATTTCGCCTGCTGTAACGAAACGGTACACGCTATGACAGACAGTAATTTGGTTTGGTTTCATTGTGATGGCAATCACATCGTATTTATTTAGGAATAGTCCCGCGCTCAATTCGCACGCCAACCTGTGCTGCCTGGGCTACAGCCCCCGGTTTGCTTACCTTTATGCGGACGCCAGGCGAATTGAAACGGTTCATCAACAGATCCGCGATTTCTTCAGCAACCCGTTCAACCAGCGCAAAACGACTGCCGGTAAGATGCGTCAGAATCGCCGAGGAGACATCCGCATAGCTCAGACAATCTTTCACATCGTCGCTGCTGGCCGCCAGACGGTTATCCCAGGCCATTTCGACATCGAGCACCAGCTTCTGCTGTATGCCCTGTTCCCAGTCATAAACGCCAATAGTGGTGAAGACCGTGAGTTGTTCTATAAATACGATATCCATGATGAGAGTCTCTGTTTTTGGCTAAGCCGGATACCACTTCCGGCTGATTATGCGTATTATCCACGGTTAAAGAGATCAAAACGACCCTAAAGGGAACGGTACGGTGTTATGAGTGCTTTCGCGCTTGGTATGATTATTTTCGCGTATCTTTGCGGTTCGATTTCCAGTGCGATTCTGGTTTGCAAACTCGCTGGCCTGCCCGATCCGCGCACACACGGTTCCGGTAATCCGGGTGCCACCAACGTACTGCGTCTGGGCGGTAAAACCGCAGCAGCCAGCGTATTAGTGTTTGATGTGCTGAAAGGGATGGTGCCGGTCTGGCTGGCCTATCTGATGCACGTGACTCCGCTCTATCTCGGCCTGACCGCCATCGCCGCCTGTCTGGGTCATATCTATCCGGTGTTCTTTCACTTTCGCGGTGGCAAGGGTGTGGCGACGGCATTTGGCGCGATTGCGCCGATTGGCTGGGACTTAACCGGGCTGGTTACCGGCACCTGGCTGTTAACGGTCTTACTCAGTGGCTATTCCTCGCTGGGTGCCATCGTCAGCGCACTGATCGCGCCTTTTTATGTCTGGTGGTTCAAACCGCAGTTCACCTTCCCGGTTTCTATGCTCTCCTGTCTGATCCTGCTGCGTCATCACGACAATATTCAGCGGCTGTGGCGGGGTCAGGAAGGCAAGATCTGGAAGCGCAAAAAGAAATCTCAGCCATAAAAAAAGCCGGTAAGCCGGCTTTTTTCACATCAGATGGCGGGCAGTTCCGCCAGCGGCCAGCGCGGTCGCACGCTGACGCTTAACTCTCCCCGCGTTCCGCCTTTTAACCGCACCATGCCCGCATACGCGATCATCGCACCGTTATCGGTACAGAACTCCGGGCGGGCGTAGAACACTTCGCCGCCGCGCTTTTGCATCATGATCGCCATCTGCTCGCGCAGTGTGCGGTTAGCGCTGACGCCACCGGCAATCACCAGACGCTTAAAGCCGGTCTGATCCAGCGCACGCTTACATTTGATCGACAGCGTATCCACCACCGCATCTTCAAAGGCGCGGGCGATGTCAGCACGGGTCTGAGCGTCATCATCATTGGCGCGGATGGTATTAGCGGCAAAGGTTTTCAGGCCGGAGAAGCTGAAATCCAGGCCCGGACGATCTGTCATCGGACGCGGGAAGGTAAAACGTCCCGCCGTGCCCTGCTGCGCCATCTTCGACAGCATTGGCCCGCCCGGATAATCCAGCCCAAGCAGCTTGGCCGTTTTGTCGAACGCTTCACCCGCCGCATCATCGATCGATTCACCCAGCAGCGCGTATTCACCAATGCCGGTGACGCTAATCAGCTGCGTATGTCCGCCCGACACCAGGAGTGCAACAAATGGAAATTCCGGCGGATTCTCTTCCAGCATCGGCGCCAGCAGGTGGCCTTCCATATGGTGGACCGGCACGGCGGGGACTTTCCAGGCAAACGCCAGGGCGCGGCCAATGGTGGCACCAACCAGCAGCGCACCGACCAGTCCAGGGCCTGCCGTGTAAGCCACCGCGTCGATCTGCTGCGGCTCCAGACCGGCCTCTTTCAGCGCAGCCTGAATCAACGGCACGGTTTTACGCACGTGATCACGTGAGGCCAGTTCCGGCACCACACCGCCATAATCGGCGTGCAGTTTTACCTGGCTGTAGAGTTGGTTAGCCAGTAATCCGGCCTCGTCATCATAGATTGCGATGCCGGTTTCATCGCACGACGTTTCAATACCCAGAATTCGCATTGCATCACCTCATTCTTGCGGCGCGCAGTTTATCACAGCAATTGGATGTGCAGCGCAGGCATCCACCGTAAAAAAGTCATTTTCTGTCGGCTAAAGAGTGCGCTATACTCCCGCCCCTGGAAAAACCGGCAGCCGCACAGGCAAACGCTCCTGTTGGTTTCAAATTATCCATGGTGCTTTACAAACCAACTTGAGTTGGAGTAAAATGCTGCACCATTTTGAAATGTGCTGGCGCCGCAGTCAGCAGCAAAAAACCGAATTTTATCGAGGTGAGAGTTACATGCCGGTAATTAAAGTACGTGAAAACGAGCCATTTGACGTAGCACTGCGTCGCTTCAAGCGTTCATGCGAGAAAGCAGGCGTTCTGGCTGAAGTTCGTCGTCGTGAGTTCTATGAAAAACCGACTACCGAACGTAAGCGCGCTAAAGCGTCAGCAGTTAAGCGTCACGCCAAGAAACTGGCTCGCGAAAACGCACGCCGCACTCGTCTGTACTAAGTCGTTCCGGAGGTCCGCCTCCACCGCGTGATTCACGCAGACAGAGTCAAGTAAAAGGCCGTGCTTTCCGAAAGGAAGCGCGGCTTGTTGCCGTTTATGAGCTGAAAATCTGGGGCGTATGGCTGGACGAATTCCACGCGTATTTATCAATGATTTACTTGCCCGCACGGATATCGTGGATCTTATCGATGCCCGCGTTAAGCTGAAAAAGCAGGGTAAGAATTTCCATGCGTGCTGTCCTTTCCATAATGAAAAAACGCCCTCTTTCACCGTAAACGGCGAAAAGCAGTTCTATCACTGTTTCGGCTGTGGTGCACACGGCAACGCTATCGACTTTTTAATGAACTTTGATCGTCTGGAGTTTGTGGAAAGTATTGAAGAGTTAGCCACTTCCCACGGTTTAGACGTGCCTTACGAAGCAGGCAGCGGGCCTAGCCAGATGGAACGCCATCAGCGCCAGAGCCTGTATCAGCTGATGGAGAACCTGAACGGTTTTTATCAGCAGGGTCTGCAGCAATCCAGTGCGCAGCCAGCACGCGACTATCTTGATCGTCGTGGTCTGAGCGCCGAAATCATCAATCACTTCGCCATAGGTTACGCGCCAGCCGGCTGGGATAACGTTCTCAAGCGTTTTGGTAAGCAATCGGAAGATCGCGAGTCATTGATGGAAGCGGGCATGCTGGTCAGCAATGACAAAGGCCGAACTTATGACCGGTTTCGCGACCGCGTCATGTTTCCGATTCGCGATAAGCGTGGACGCGTCATAGGTTTTGGCGGACGCGTGCTGGGTAACGATACGCCGAAGTATCTGAACTCGCCGGAAACACCTATTTTCCATAAAGGCCGCCAGCTCTATGGCCTTTATGAAGCCGTTAAGAACCATCCTGAACCCGCCCGCCTGTTAGTGGTTGAGGGATACATGGACGTGGTTGCGCTGGCTCAGTACGGGATAGATTATGCCGTCGCGTCATTAGGCACCTCCACCACTGCTGAACACATTCAGTTGCTGTTTCGCAGTACCGACACCGTGATCTGCTGTTACGACGGCGACAGGGCTGGTCGTGAAGCGGCATGGCGTGCGCTTGAAACCGCATTGCCTTACATGAATGATGGTCGTCAGCTACGCTTTATGTTTTTACCCGATGGTGAAGACCCGGATACGCTGGTACGCAAAGAGGGTAAAGACGCCTTCGAAGCGAGGATGGAGCAGGCGATGCCGCTCTCTTCGTTTTTATTTGATAGTCTGCTGCCGCAGGTGGATCTGAGCTCACGCGACGGAAAAGCGCGCCTGAGCACGCTGGCTTTACCGCTGATTACGCAGATCCCTGGTGAGACCTTACGTATTTATATGCGTCAGGAACTGGGGAATAAGCTGGGTATTCTTGACGACAATCAGCTTGAAAAGCTGATGCCGAAGCTGGCCGCAAACGGAACGACGCCGGTAGCGCCACCGCTGAAGCGTACCACTATGCGCGTGCTGATCGCGTTGCTGATTCAGAGTCCGCAGCTGGCCACCCTGGTGCCTTCGCTTGATGGGCTGTCTGAGTCAAAAATGCCGGGTTTACCGCTATTTATTGAATTAGTGGGCCGTTGTAATGAGAATCCTGGATTGACCACCGGTCAGCTACTAGAGTTATATCGCGGAACAAATTTTAGTCAGACGCTTGAAACACTGGCGATCTGGAACCACATGATAGTAGATGAGGAAGCCGAAGCGGTGTTTCAGGACTCGCTGGCCAGCATCTACGACTCTGCTCTTGAAGAGCGCCTGGAGTTTTTGATTGCGCGTGAACGCACCCAGGGACTGAGCGCCGATGAGCGCCGGGAACTCTGGACTCTCAGTCAGGCGTTTGCCAGAAAGTAACTGTTTTCAGCACGCTGCCCATTCTGACAGATGAAAGGGCAGATTGCCTGTTTTAGTGCTGCTGACACCCGTTTCGATACCGTGAACAGTCCGGGACCGAAATAGTCCGCAGTACCAGGTTTAAAGGCCTCTGGCGTAGAGCCAGGCCCGCAGCACATAGTTTTAAGGCCGCAGGCGTCGAAGCCAGTCTGGTCACCGCCAGCGCACAGCTTCCGGAGCGTACTGAAGTACGTGAGGAAAGCGAGCACTGCCGGGGAGCAGAATGGCGAGTAAGCCAGGCCCTTAGCACAGAGTTTATACAAGCGGCTTAAGTGCCGATTACTGATGGGCAAAGCCCACGCCGCGACGAAGGCAGCGGCAAGAATTAAATGCCTTTACTGCTATTGTTGGCTCGCTGCCGACCGACACCAATCTAATTTAACAGAAGTGTGGATACCGTCTTATGGAGCAAAACCCGCAGTCACAGCTCAAGCTTCTTGTCACCCGTGGTAAGGAGCAAGGCTATCTGACCTATGCTGAGGTCAATGACCATCTGCCGGAAGATATCGTCGACTCAGATCAGATCGAAGACATCATCCAGATGATTAACGACATGGGTATTCAGGTGGTTGAAGAAGCCCCGGATGCCGACGATCTGATGCTGAACGAAAACAGCTCCGATACTGACGAAGATGCCGCGGAAAGCTGCCGCTCAGGTGTTATCCAGCGTTGAATCTGAAATCGGGCGTACCACTGACCCGGTCCGCATGTATATGCGTGAAATGGGTACCGTTGAACTGCTGACGCGCGAAGGCGAAATTGACATTGCTAAGCGTATTGAAGACGGTATCAACCAGGTTCAGTGTTCTGTAGCCGAATACCCTGAAGCGATTACGTATCTTCTGGATCAGTACGACAAAGTTGAAGCAGGCGAATCACGCCTCTCCGATCTGATCACCGGTTTCGTCGATCCTAACGCAGAAGAAGATATCGCCCCAACGGCAACGCACGTGGGCTCTGAACTTTCTGAAGCCGATCGTAAGGACGATGAAGAAGAAGATGAGGAGGATGATGACAGCTCCGACGACGATAACTCAATCGATCCGGAACTGGCGCGTGAGAAGTTTTCTGACCTGCGTAAGCAGTATGAAACTACCCGCGCAGTGATTAAAAGCAAAGGTCGCAGTCATGCTGCCGCCGTTGCTGAAATCCAGAACCTCTCTGATGTCTTCAAGCAGTTCCGCCTGGTACCGAAGCAGTTCGATTACCTGGTAGGCAGCATGCGCACCATGATGGAACGCGTTCGTACGCAGGAACGTCTGATCATGAAGCTCTGTATTGAGCTGTGCAAAATGCCGAAGAAAAACTTTATCACGCTGTTTACCGGCAACGAAACCAATGAAACCTGGTTCAAAGCTGCTCTGGCCATGAACAAGCCGTGGTCTGAAAAACTGCTGGAAGTGCAGGACGACGTGACACGTTCCCTGCAGAAACTGGCGCAGGTTGAAGAAGAGACCGGTCTGACCATTGAACAGGTCAAAGACATTAACCGTCGCATGTCGATCGGTGAAGCCAAAGCACGTCGCGCCAAGAAAGAGATGGTGGAAGCTAACCTGCGTCTGGTTATTTCGATTGCCAAGAAATATACCAACCGCGGTCTGCAGTTCCTTGACCTGATTCAGGAAGGTAATATCGGCCTGATGAAAGCGGTAGATAAGTTTGAGTATCGCCGTGGTTACAAGTTCTCGACCTATGCGACCTGGTGGATCCGTCAGGCTATCACTCGCTCTATCGCCGACCAGGCGCGTACCATCCGTATTCCGGTGCATATGATTGAGACCATTAACAAGCTCAACCGTATTTCACGCCAGATGCTGCAGGAGATGGGCCGCGAACCTACGCCGGAAGAGCTGGCTGAACGTATGCTGATGCCAGAAGATAAAATCCGCAAGGTGCTGAAAATCGCTAAAGAGCCGATCTCTATGGAGACGCCGATTGGTGATGATGAAGATTCACATCTGGGCGATTTTATCGAAGACACCACGCTGGAGCTGCCGCTGGATTCTGCTACCTCAGAGAGCCTGCGTTCTGCTACCCATGACGTGCTGGCTGGCCTGACCGCGCGCGAAGCGAAAGTGCTGCGCATGCGTTTCGGTATCGATATGAACACTGACCATACGCTGGAAGAAGTGGGCAAACAGTTCGACGTTACGCGTGAGCGTATTCGTCAGATTGAAGCCAAAGCTCTGCGTAAACTGCGCCATCCGAGCCGTTCGGAAGTGCTGCGCAGCTTCCTCGACGATTAAGTCAGACAAAAACCCCGGTTCGCCGGGGTTTTTTTATGCCTGCCTGTTACTGCCTCTGCCCTGCCCTGCGCAGATTCATTCGCTCCCCGCATGCAGTTCCACATAGAGCTGACGATACGCCTCTACCATCTCGTCCAGAGATGCGCGATTAAGGCCGCTGGGATTCGGCAACACCCACACCTGCGTTTTCCCCATACATATCGGCTGTTTGCCCCATTCGACTTTGTTCTGCTTAAAAGCACGACGAAACGCATCCTTACCCAGGATAGCCAGCGCAGCCGGCTGGTAATCCAGTACCTTTTCCATCAGCCGTTTGCCGCCATCGCGCAGCTCATCAGGCGCTAATTCACTCGCCTGCACCGTGGGCCGCTCAACCAGCATGGTGATGCCGCAGCCGGTCTCCGTTAAGCGCTGCTCCTCTTCCGGCTTCAGTTGCTGCTGGGTGAATCCCGCCAGATGGATGACTTTCCAGAACCGGTTGCCGGGATGCGCGAAGTGGAACCCCTGATGGGCGGTTGACTGACCCGGGTTAATGCCACAGAACAGCACATCAAGACCGGAACTGATGATGTCGCGGATAGCGTGTTCACTCATGCCGCCACCTCCAGCGTACGCTGCTTCAGCGCATCGCGGCTGCGTTGCAGCATCTGGCTGGCCTGCTCTGCATCCGGACAGGCTCGCGCCAGCGCCAGCGCACCAACCATCTCTGCGAGCATGCTGGAGGCCAGCGCTTCCGCATCCGGCAACTCCAACTCACGTAATATCTGCGCCAGACCGGCATGCATCGCATTAAAGCCCTGTGCGAAGATCTGCCGTGTCGGCTGTGGAAGATGAGCCACTTCACTCACCAGAGCGGCTAATGGACAGCCCTGTGCCGGCGCATTGCGATGCGCCTCGGAAAGATAGCTATCAATAAAATCTGCCAGCTGCTGCGCTGGCTGGGTCACGGACTCCGCGGGCTTTAAGGTATCGGCTTCAGCAAACATATGCTTCAGTACCTCCTCAACCAGCTCCTCGCGTGAGGTAAAATGCGCATAAAAACCGCCATGTGTCAGACCGACCCGCTTCATCAGCGCCGCTACACCAATTCCTTCGGTGCCGGTTTCACGCATCACGCGCGCCGCCTCATCAAGGATACGCCGCCGCGTATGCGCTTTGCTGCTCTGCTTCTCCATCTCATCTCCTGCGGTATCTGCTACGTAGCGTCTGGCTATTATAGTAATTATTACGGTCATCATATTCCAGCTTGACGACAGATATGATGATCGTCATATTGATAGCTATTATGACGACCATCATACGAGGAAAAAGAGATGTCACAATCAGGCACAGCTTTAATCACCGGCGCATCCAGCGGTATCGGTGCGACCTATGCAAAACGATTGGCAGCACGCGGTTATGATTTGATTCTGGTCGCGCGCGATCAGGGCCGGCTCACCACCCTGGCTGACGCACTGGCAAAGCAGCACGATATTCGGGTGACGGTTATGGCGGCTGACTTAACGCACGAGCAGGATCTGCAACGCGTGGAGTCGGAGCTCGCGAACAACGCACAGATTACGCTGCTGCTGAACAACGCGGGCATGAACGTTGAGGGTGAGTTTCTGGAGGCGGACATCACACGCATTAACAGCATGCTGGCGTTAAATATTCTGGCACCCACCCGTCTGGCACAGGCGGCTGGCCGGGCTTTCAAAGCGCGCGGAAATGGCATCATTATCAATATCGCGTCGGTGCTGTCGCTGGTGCACGAGATGTTCAACGGCGCTTATAACGCCACTAAGTCTTACGTACTGACTCTGACGCGTGCGATGCAGCGTGAACTTGCAGAGAGCGGTGTGCAGGTACAGGCGGTGTTGCCCGGAGCGACCCGTACGGAAATTTTCGACCGCGCAGGCCAGTCTATTAATGACATCCCGGCTGAAATGCTGATGGACGTTGATGAGATGGTGGACGCCGCGCTTGCCGGACTCGACAGCAAGGAGACGGTAACCATTCCGTCGCTGGAAGATCTGCAGATGTGGCACGACTACGATCAGGCACGTGGCACGATGGTTCCTCATCTTTCACGGAATCAATCAGCATCCCGTTATCGTCAGCGCTGAGCCAGCCATCAGCCATAATGACTGAAGTCCGGTTTCACTAAAGGCGCGGAGAAGCATAATCCGTGCCTGTTTGCGACTTAGGGATCGCGGTTCGCCAGATTTGTTATAGAAATCAGCAGGTAAATCACTGCTGCTTATTTCAGCAACCGATGGCTGAGTGCTGGATTGCCCTGAAGAGATACTTTATAATCCCCGCTCCGCTGGCCCCTTAGCTCAGTGGTTAGAGCAGGCGACTCATAATCGCTTGGTCGCTGGTTCAAGCCCAGCAGGGGCCACCAAATTTAGTGATGTAAATCATGCAGTTAAGCCACTCTACTGAGTGGCTTTTTTTGTTGTCCTATTTATGAGTGTCGAAAAAGTGTCGCATGAGAAAATAGGCTGGCGCTGATAGCATCCGGATCAGCGTCTGGTTCTGATAAGAGGATAGCGGGCAAATTAGGCCCGGAGCCTGGCCGCTATCCTTTTTTGAGATGTATTGCAAAAGTCTAAAACTTAAACAAATAGATGATATTTTTCAGTTAGTTACATTATGAATTTTAAAGAATGGCGGCAAAATGGCGACACAGTTTTTCTTTTAGCCGCCAAAACATTAGGTTGACGTTTAAGCATACATCTTCACGGGAAGTGGCGATTTGCCTGAACGGGATTAACGGAACGGACATAAGAAGCAATGCCCTCACGCTCATATTCATTTGTAGATTTTGCATATGCAATAACAAATTGTACCATTCTCGCTGATGACACTTTTAGATGATCGTGAGAAAGCTCAAGGTTGAATACAGCAATTTTTTTAGATGGCACCTGAGTTTTATCTTTATTAATTTGATAACGTGATTTTTCCAGTGCAGTGCAAAATGAATCAAAAGCATTGTTAATGGCTGTCAAATCCTTGCTTGAAAAAATAATATCGTCCATATAGACCGAGACAAGAACATTATCGCTTTTACAGATTGAATCAAGGACGCGGCCTGCAAATGAATTATGAAGACAAAGTGAGGCCAGGATTGGTGACTGAGGAAAGCCGTATGGAACTGAGAATTTTTTAACGCTTCTGCCTGGAACTCTAACTGTTGATATTTTTGCAATTTTCCTTGCTTTTTCATATGGAAATAGCGTTTTTAACTCTCTGGTCACTCTACTCTGTGAAGTTGATTCAAAAAAAATTGCTAATATCAACCAGTGAAAAGTATTCATTTACTTTGTGCATTTCAGCAGAAGAAACATGACCTCCATTTCTCAGATGGAAGTAATAATCAGGAGATGACCACTTAATTCTAATAACTTTATGAAGTTTTTTTCCAAATAGAGCCATTTCCTTTGAAGGAACATGAACCCATCTATTTTTCTTTATTTCAAATTTATGCTTCCACATGTCCATTGCAAAATAAATTCCTTTTTAAAATATAGTGTGGGACTACGTGAAGGTAGCTTTGAACCTTTTCAATGAACGTAATCAGCTCATTGAGGAAGGTTAGAATTGTTGTAGCAATTCCTAGCACCTTCACTAAGCCAAGTATGTATTTAGACATTCTTGTTCTCTCTATACAATCCTGACGTTTCTTAGCGCAAGCGCATAGCCCAAACTAAATAACCCGGCAACCCCTAAGAGGCCATCCGCAACCTTCGGCAGCTTAGAGTAGCGTAAAGCAGCGTTAAGCAGCGTTAAGCAACGTAAAGCAGCCATAAGGCATGCCGTATAACGGCGAGTGTACAGAGAGGCCGACATATGTCGGCTAACGTCAGGAATTTAAGGATACACGCTGTTTGCAACATTAATAAAGAGAATTTAACTCTGATTTCAATTCTGTATTCTTCCTGAGATAGGATGTCTTCTCCGTTGAAACCGCTTCCCCAGCGATTACCCCGACGCTGGCCACAGCAGTTAATGCGCAAAACTGCATGTTTTCAGGTCTGGCGTTGTTAACCGGTACTGAAGGCTGACAATTAATCTGACGCAAAAAACCATCAAGAATGGTTGGGTCTTCAGTGAGATCGATGATCGCCAGCAGTTCAGGTAATGTCAGTTGGTGCGACTGGTCCGGATTCAGCTTGTTGCGCAGTGTGGCCGGTTGCATTCCTACTTTTTTAGCCAGTTCTGCGATTTTGTGTGCCAGTGAAAACTGGCGGCAGGCATCATCAAGGTAGTTTCGTACTGAAACTTTATAATCGTACATGATTCGCACCTTACGAATTGATAGCCTGGATTACGCGTTAAACGAAACGTTGCATTCGCTTAATGCCATGACAGTGAGAGCGGCCATGTTGACTTCGACCAGCCCTTTTTTTTGCGCTCCTTTGGGCTTTATTGGCAATTTTCCGTATGAAATCAGGTTCTCAGCAGTGCTGCGAGACATGCCAGTGCGGCGGCAATACTCATCAAGGGGGGATGTATGGATCGGGGATCACGATTGTAATGTTGGGACGCATAATGCAAACTCCATTCGTTTAATGGATACGCCAATATCCATCAGTGTCAGCCAATATAGCTTAAAGCTACATAACGGAGACAGGCTATCTCGTAAAAAACTACATATCAATAATCATGTAGCTTTACGCAATGGAGGTGCTTATGCAAAAACGACAATTTGATATGGGTGGCGAGAGTGCTCCAGTTCTAGACCGAGTCCTTGAGGCTTATGGTTTTAGTACAAAAATCATGCTGGCTGATCACTTAGGTATTGCTTCAAGCAGCTTGGCAGGTAGGTATAAACGTGGTGGCTTTCCTGCGGATATTGTTGTTCGTTGCATGGCAGAAACAGGTGCTAATCTGGAATGGTTAGCTACGGGTTGTGGGCCTAAGTTTACTGATGAAGCTTTGGACATACTTAAGTTATCCCGTCGTAAAATTGTTGATGGCCAATTGTATGAAGCGGGATTTTATCTATTGGACAAAGCTTCGTTTCTACCTGGCAGACAAATACCTCAAGAAGCTATATGCGTTGTAGATGGGACCACTCAATACATAGTTGATCAACAGTTTTCAGAAATTTATGACGATGAATGGTTGGTGGAGATAGAAGGAAAAGTCAGCGTCAGGACATTGACTCGAATCCCTATTAAAAAGGTTAGAGTTAGTGGTGTAGGCATGGCTTTTGATTGTTCTATTGAAGATATAAGCGTATTGGGACGCGTTGTACTTACAATAAAATAATAGGGAATATTAAATGTTAAACTACAAAACAGCATCTAAAGAAGATTTGAAAAAAGAAATGAAAAGGCTTGCGTCCGTAGTTTCCGATGCACCTTTTGGTACTAAAAAGGAATTCTATCATCTGCCTGAAATACTTGGAGTAGATGAAACTCCTTTAGCTATTGCCAGTGGAATGATGGATAACAACACTTGGTTGATTACTTTGACCAATAAGCGTGTGATTTTCCTAGATAAAGGAATGCTTTACGGTGTGAAACAAGTGGATATTAACTTGAATAACATCGTAAGTGTTGGTGGTAAAACTGGCCTGCTGCTTGGTGAAATCATGATATCAACAAGTGGTCAGAATTATACCATCAAAAATGTTATGAAGGGTTCAGTTATCCCTTTCACTAATTTAGTAAACGAAACTCGTAATAATCAAAACCAGTCACCAAAGCCAGAACAGCAACAAGCTAAAACATCGTTGTCCTTTGATGAACAAATGGCGAAGATAGAACACCTTGCTGAAATGAAAGAAAATGGAATCCTCACTGATGAGGAATTCCAAGTTCAGAAACAACGAATCCTGAATGGTTAATTATGCCAGTTCGAAAGCATTCTAATGGGCAGTGGATAGCCGATTTTTATACAGTCGATCGGAGCGGCGGCAAAGAAGGTAAGCGCGTTCGTAAAAAGTTCGCAACCAAAGGGGAGGCTCTTGCCTTCGAAAATTATACCCTACAAAAAATTGACGATAGTCCCTGGCTTGGGGAAACCAAGGAACGACGTAAGTTAACGGACTTGGTGCATCTTTGGTATGAACGACACGGCATAACCTTGCAAGATGGCGATAAGCGCAAAAGCTCAATGTTATGGGCAGCTGAATGCATGGGGCATCCATTAGCAACCGAGTTTAACGCGCAGTTGTTCACTACTTATCGAGCTAAGAGATTAGACGGCCAATTTGCCCGTACTACGCGTATAAGCCAGGTTTCACCTCGAACAATGAACCTTGAGCACGCCTACTTTTTAGCGGTTTTTAATGAACTGAAAAGACTTGGTGAATGGAAAGCGCCGAATCCTTTAGAAAATGTTCGCCAGTTCAGAACAGAAGAAAGTGAGATGGCCTATCTAACTGGAGAGCAGATTGATAGGCTCTTAGAGGAAAGCCGCCATAGCTCTGCTAACGATTTGGAAATGATTGTCAGGATCTGCCTGTCTACTGGCGCTCGCTGGGGTGAGGCTGAGAAATTGAAGCGCAGCCAAATCGGTGCTGGAAAGGTCACATTTATAAAAACAAAAGGTAAGCGCAATCGCTCCATTCCTCTTGACCCAAAGATCATAGCAGAATTACCAAAAAAAGAACGGTCCACTTTTTAGCCCATGTTATTACGCATTTAGATCTGCGTTGGAAAGAGCTGGGATAGAATTACCAGCCGGGCAGTTGACTCACGTATTGAGGCATACTTTCGCATCTTACTTTATGATGAACGGAGGAAATATCCTTGTTTTGCAGAGAATACTTGGGCACACCGACATTAAAATGACAATGCGCTATGCTCATTTTGCCCCTAATCACTTAGAAGAAGCCCTGTTGCTTAATCCTTTGGTGCTGAGAAAATGAATATCGAATTAAAAATAACTTTATGGGCTCTTGCTTGTGCATATGCAATTTTAAACTCATTTATTTATTCTTGGTCTTTCTGGTCCGCTTTCGATATCAACATACTCCAATTTGCATCTTTCTCTGATATATTCCCATCAATCTTATACACAATAACAATCCCATGCATCGTAGCTGTTATTGGCTTAGCCTCAGCTGAATTCTGGGACAGGATACAAAGAAAAACTTATAGTATTCTTGGAAGAGAAATATTAGTGTTAGGTAAACATTATAATTACATGCAAACGATAATGAGCATGGCATCTGGAATAACCTTTACTGCATGTAGCTTTATATTAATCGTACTTATTTATATTTACTATAAAAAGCCAGTTTCAGTTCAAGAGTTCGTTTCGAGTGAATTTGGTCAATTTACAATACCTATATTAATATCCTTTATTGCCATTTTTATAATACTTTATAAAACTAATTTCCTAAAAGAGTTAAATTTAAAAAGACAGCTTTGCATAATCATAATTTGCTTTATCCCTAGCGTATGCTTTATATGGGGCCATGTTAATTCTAGTAATATAAAAAATGGGATAGATACCTTTTTTGATTGAATCTGATGGTAAATGCAAATCCCCTTCAGATGTAAAGTATCGATACATCTCATCCATTTCAGATAAAGTTTTTGCAATGTCATTGTCCGACAGCTCAGTCTGTATTTTTAAATATGACTCTCTAAAGCTCACTCCAGAAAACGGGATTGCTCACATGAAGGCACTGCCAATCAACAGCATTTGAGTGTCGCAAAAATGTCGCACAAGCTCAAGGATATTGGTTGTTATTGGCGGATATTGGCCCTTCAAGATATTGATTTTTATATAAGTTATTGTTTTTGCTTTATCTATCATGGTTCTTATAATCGCTTGGTCGCTGGTTCAAGCCCAGCAGGGGCCACCAAATTTAGTCATAAAATACATATATTTAAGCCGCTCATTGAAGCGGTTTTTTTTGTATCTGAATTTCTGAGTGGCGGTAAAGTGGCGGTGCATTTTCCTCAACAGCCTTATCATGCCGCTGCTGATTGCTTTAAGCAGGTGGAACAAAACTACTAAACAAAGCAAAAAACCTCAGAAGTATGTAAAGTAACTCGCTTATCAATAGGGAGAAGCTCTGATAGTTTTTTCCAGCCAAATAAAATTACCGTCTGTATCGTAAATCTGCCACAATCCCGGTGTTTGAAATGGTGAATAGTCGATACTCATACCTGTTCACCATCAACGATAGGCTTTATGCCATTTGTATAAATTGTTGGCAGCTTTCAAAGAATTAATCGTATGTTCATAATGGCTGATAAGTGTAGTAGCGATCCGATTCTTCACTTGCTACCAATCTTGTAACAGGGAGCACGTCACTGTAATTCAAGATAATGAATAATATTATCAGGCTAATATAGGTAGGATTCATAAACTGTATAAAATAGAGGGAAAAGTAAATGCATCACATTCTTGAAATGCTCTCAGATTTGCTTACCAATTGGCCTGTAACAGCAGGGAAGCGAGAGAAAAAGCCAAGAAAAGACAGAAAGAAGATATCAACTCTTCACTACAAACCTATATGCAAGATCACGACTGATCAAAAAAGTAACGATATACCGCAGAAAGATGAGGCCAACTAAGAAAAACATTAATATTTACAAAATCAGTCTTATTACTTGTAAAAGATTTCAGTGGATATGATTAAGATCATAATAACAGCATCTGCTGCTGACCTCTGCCTGGAAATGACGAGACGTCTTTAGCATTACCAGGCAATGTGATAATTTTGACATCGCCTTATAGAATTTAAAAGTGTAGATATAAAAGGTTTAAAAATGAAAGTTCTGTGGAATACTCCTTCTCATTCAAGTACCTAATGAACACCGGACGAAGATATCAAGCCATTAATGAGTAGTAAGCTCCCAGCAATGCTGCGTAAACTCATTGCCATATCGAGCTATTAGTAGCGCTCATATCGATAGCAACCTCTGTATACTCAGGAGTTTCAACTATTTTCCATTTCCCTCTTTTAATTTTTATCTAACCTTTCATTTTTTATAAAAAAAATTAACGTTCTCTTTTGCTGCATCACATTTTAGTAAAGCCACTCCCCCGCCTCAGCGGAATCAATCAGCATCTGAACAGTCAAAGGCTCAGGTTGATGATGATCGGTGCGCAGATATTTTGGCAAAATAGCGTTCGGCAAAAAAAGGGATTCCTGTAGCCGGGAAATAGAGACGAAAATCAAATCGCTTCATATCAACACTAAATAGTTCAGCATACTCTTCAAAAAACTCAGAAGCCTCTTCAGGCAAAACGCAATTTTTACCTGTACTCAGGGATGCATCATCTGGCATTTCCCAAAAGTATTTATTTATCAGACGATGAACATCTTCCACTTTACTCATAACCAGCCTTATCCTTTTTCACCTGTAATCAGCTTATAGCGATGAACAACATTGCGGGTAATAATCGAAAGATCATATGCAGTTAACACAGCGCCAATCCAGGGCATCCAACGTCCAACATATGCCCCGACACTTGTTGTATATGCCCATTCACCGCGCAGCATTTTTTTTCATGTAATAGTACGGCGTTTTTTCTGAAAACGTTGGCGAATAAACATTCGGCTTGCGAGAGAAAGCGGTCTGGTTCAACGTGTATTTTTTTGGGGATCTAACTTACCATAGTCTCAGCTTTCCCGATCAAAGCTTCTGCAGAGGATAATTTTATGTTTAACGCCTGTACGGCCTATACATACTTTCTCCATTACGTAAGCGATGCTTTTAATCGAAGCAGTAATGATCTACGTAGCCCATGCATAATTCGTTAATAAAAATCTAACTAATGATATGCATCACTCTGACTTTGTTAGTCAGCTTTATAGTTTCATTGCTTTTTTTTACAACCACAAAAAAGGCCATAATCTGTGTCACGGCCTTGTTGTTTGATAGCTTAATTACGGATAAAAACACATACCGATCATGCTTCTCCTTTTAGCTTATCCAGCAGGTAAGCAACTAAATAGGCCAGCATGAAGAACCCGAAGAAACCAATAATTTTCCATAGCCAGCCATCAAGTAAAAACAAAGAGAAAAATGCGGCAAATGAGCAAATACCCGTAGAAATGGCTTCAACAACATTTGTGGTTTGTATACCAATGAACTTAACGAATTTAAGAAGAAATGATTTTGCAGAGTTCATTTTGTATCCTTTCACAAATTAATCTATGGCTGTTGATATAAATCAGATAGGGTTCGAGTGGCCTCTCTACGAGGAAATAGACCATATCCAGATTCATTCGTGAAACCTTTGAATAGGTCATTGGAAATCTATTTTGCATCCGTCTTGATGCGACTGAAGCCTCTTCAATCAATCCTTGCACCATGAGAATGTTCAACGAAAGCGACGAGCCAACTCTGACAAACCGCTTAAAGGCCTCAACTGTCAAGATACGAGTTAGTATTCTTTTAGCAATAAATTGGGCCAGGAAAAATTGTGAACCAATCCTTCCCCCCATTCTGCCAGCACCATAACCCAACTTACTATCGATAGCTTGTTTGCTTTCATTATCGAGCTTTGCGTAGAAATCGTTAATCACAATAGTAATCAGTTGCCGGATGGGTTCATGTCTGTCTGCAGTGGCTTTGATTAATCGCATAAACCGTTCAGTTTCTCTTTGATTTCGGTTCTTCAGATCGCTCCCGGCAAGACCGCTTCCCTCCCATGTTCTTACAACTCCCTGATACATGCCTGAAGGGATAGATGACATACCCTCCACGATTCCATAGGCAATTTGCTTTGCATCCATACTTATTCCTTGTAAGCAAATAATGTTCAAGGCTGAGAATATCTAATCTGAAGTAGTAATTCCATTAGCACTCTATTTAAGTTGTTTATGCGTCAGTCATTCTTTTGATCTACTGATTACTAGCGTTATTTATTGATTCAATTAATGAGTACATCAAATGTTCACGATCTATCCAAAAAATTCATGATTAAGGTTATTTTCAATAATAACAATAAGTTAGATTCTTTTTCAGACCATTCTTTAAGATTAAATCACTAAAACTCTTTTTAATTTTTTTAGTTTGGTTTTCCGATAAAAGCCCAATGGCGGTGCGGACTGTCGATGTAGTTTGTAGCAAAATGAAACTGAAAATTTTTATGTTCAGAATTGCACTGCCGGGAGCAGTGCCGCCGATTTTGTCTTCAGGACGATTATTTGCCGGTGTTGACGCGCAGTCAATGTCAGACTATGCGGATACTCTCTTTGTGGTTATCGTGCTCGTGGTGGCCACGCATTAGCGTGGTGCTGCTTACGTTTGGTGCGCTCTGGTGATGGATAATCAAAAACCTGCAGCAATAGCGAGTTATCAGTGTGGATTATTTGCCAATCACGGGCAAATGTCTGGCATTAATCACAGCGGCCTTCTGGCCAATCCACGCAATGTCGCTGCTATTAACTGGCTGGCCGCGATCAAAGGGCTCGTCTTGCTGGCCAGCAAACTGCTGCACAAGCTCCAGGATATCGTTCATCAACTGAGCCACGCTATTCTTTGCTAAGCCAATCCATTAGCGCACTTATCTTCTGCCACGTCCCGACAATGCTCTTACTAACCTAGCCGATTTTTCAGTCAGCGCATGCCAGACCGTAATCACCGCGCTGCCGTCACTCATCTTAAGCACCTGCACGCCTTGGTGAAAATCACTCAGCCGGTTACTCCGTGGTTAGTTCCACTCAGCCAGACGTGCAATCTCGTCATCAGCTGCAATACTGATATCAACCCCATCCTGCAGCGGCTTAGTGGTCCGCTTTGCTTCATCGGTCGCGGCGTCGAGTCGGTTGATAGCTTTCAGCACTGCATTTTCAGCTTCTGGTACCGACTCAGTAGTTTCACCTCTCCCTTTCCCCGATTAACCTCACATTCTCTTACCCACCATTTTCCCTGTAAAAGACGCCACTCATCCTCATTCTGATAACCCGACTAATACCCCGAAGTCACTTTTTAACTCTGCAGAGGGTGTATCAGATTATTTTCATAAACCCGCTATATTTACGGATATGAACAAATGCAGTCCAGATGGGCCAATTGAAATCTGCACAACGTGTGCGCTGAGGTCAGATTCACAATTTTGCAGATTAATTTATTGAACAGAAGAGTATGAATAGATTAGAGGTTTATCATGAAAAGTTCATCGAGTGCTGAACTCTGCTGCCGGGTAATTCGTGGAAGAACCATCATGCCGCTGAAGAAAATTGCGTTGTATCAGGTCGAATTTGAAAATGGCAGATTTGCTGTGTTACGCATTAATAACCTTCTGACGCTTCAGGAAGGCGATATTATCTCAAGAGTTAATGAAGTGTGGTCTGCAGGACCAGATATTATTCAACTTTCACCATTCGAATTTCTCGACCAGGGTGAATCAAAGCGTTATTTCACCGAGTATGAAAGATAATGCATAATTATCAACACATTGAAATTAATGTTACGGATAAATTGCTTCAATGAGGGATAAGGTTAAACAGTATGACTTGCTGCTGCCTGCTGTTCGCAACATAAAAAGACGGCGGACTTTATATAACATACAATGACTTACAGTGAGGGCATAAGACTGCCTGTCCTTTATTCTTTTTAGCTACAGACTGTCTGGAAAACTTTTTACACACCGGACACTGTGTATTGGTTTCGCTGCTGTGTAGCGCGTCGAAGAGAAAGCTCAACCAGGTCATGTCGTTATCCTCTGAAATGTTTCCCTCAGCGTAACACAGTGGAGGTAAATTAATTTTTTTATCTGTCGGCTCTGATGTTAAACAGGGCTAAGGTGAGGAGAAGGCAGCTGTTTATTTTTTTAACTTTATTTTATCGCCATAAAGAAACGCCAGCCGGTTAATCAGGATAGCTACGAATAACGGAAACAGGACTATAATCAATATCATCTACACCTGTTTATCACCTCCAGCCCTTCTTTTGGCTCCTTTTTTGTCATCCTTTCTTTTTTTTCCGGATCCAGCTGCTGCGCAAGCGCAAGGAAATGAGTGTGAAAATAAAACTGACGACGTGGTTCAGCCGGGAAAGTGAATTACCCGATGAGCATTTTCCTTTGTTCCCGACTGAAGGTATTTATCAGGCCCACCGGCCAGATATTTTTTCGGCTGAACAAATGGATAACTACGGCGAAAAATTAGCGAAAACGCATAATCTGTCGGGTGGAAAATGGTCCTACCGACTGTTGCAGCAGCTGGCAGATAATGAACTGTCATTGACGCGCAGCGCAGAGATCCTGAGTGAAGGTGATAAACGCAGCCAGACACCGGCGGCCGTCTGGATACTGGATAATTTTTACATCATTGAAGAGCAGATCCGCCTGGTCCGGCATCTGTTACCGGCAAAATTCGGTAAAGGACTGCCCATGCTGGAGGAGTCGGCTCATTACCTGCGCATCCAGGCTATCGCCGAGGAGATGATTAAGCACAGTGATGGCCGACTGGAAACCAGCGTCCTGCATCCTTTTATCGCTGCCTACCAGCGCGTTACGCCCCTGCTGCTCGGCGAACTGTGGGCCCTGCCTGCCATGTTACGTTTTGCGCTTATCAACAATCTGGCCCGGATTGCAGATGACGTGGCCAGGGTTCATCAGGAACGTAATAAAGCGGAGCAGTGGATCAGCAATATCCTCTCCACTGCTGCCGAAGATGCGTCAAAAGTTATTCTGGTCATCGCTGATATGGCTCGCCAGAATCCGCAGGTTTCCGGCGCTTTCGTCGCTGAACTTGAACGGCGATTAAGTGGCCAGAACAATACTCTGGCGTTAACCTGGGTCGAACAACAACTGGAAAATACCGGCCGGAAAACCTCGGAAGTCATTGAGCAGTTCAACCGGCAGCTGGCCTTGAGTCAGCTCTCTGTCAGCAACAGTATTACCGGCCTGCGGCAACTCGGCGAAATTGACTGGCAGGCCTTTGTCGAATCCGTCAGCCTGGTTGAGAAAGTCCTGCAGCAGGATCCCACCGGGACATACCCGCTGATGCATTTTGACAGTCGTGATGACTACCGCCATGTGATTGAACGTCTGGCACGGCACAGTCGCTTTGATGAACGTGAAGTCGCCCAGGCGGTGCTGACGCTGGCCAGCCAGCCTGATCTTCCCCTGCGTCAGCAGCATGTCGGCTATTACCTGCTGGATAAAGGATTTCAGCAACTGGAACAGCAGCTTGACGTTAAGGTGACGTGGCTGAACAGGAGCCGGCAGCATCTGAGTCAGACTCCTTTACTCTCCTGGTTAGGCAGCCTTTTACTGCTGACAACCGCGTTTACCGCCGAGATGCTCTACAGCACCCATCAGGCGGGCATGGCATCTTTATTGTGGTTGCTGGTGCTGCCCGCCATCATTGTCAGCAGCCAGCTAGCCTTACAGTTGCTGAGCGAGTTAACCACCCGTAGCCGCCATCCCCTTCCCCTGCCCCGACTCGATTATTCTCTGGCGGTACCGGAGCATGACCGCACACTGGTAGTTATCCCCTGTTTACTCAGCAGCAATGAGGGAACAGACGCCCTGTTGCGCTCTCTGGAAATCTGCTATCTCGGTAACGCCTTAACGAATATCAGTTTTGCGTTGCTGACCGACTTTACCGATAGCGCCGAACAGGACCATCATCATGACGCCGCGCTTATCCGTTACGCCGTGCTGAAAACGGAAGCGCTGAATCGGCGCTACAGCGGGGGTAAATCGGATATTGCGCTCTTCTCCCTGTTACACCGTGACCGCACCCATAATATTTCTCAGGGCGTCTGGATGGGGTATGAACGCAAGCGCGGTAAGATCCATGCCCTGAATCGCTGGCTTCAGGGTGAAGAAAACGCCTTCAGCGTCACGGTAGGTGCCACGCAGACGCAGCTGCACAGCGTTAAATATGTGATTACTCTCGACAGCGACACAATACTGCCGCGTGAGACAGCGCATAAGCTGATTGGCGTCATGGCCCACCCACTCAATGCGCCGGTGTTCGACGATGTCAAAAATCGGGTAGTTGAAGGCTATGCCATCCTGCAGCCTCGTCTGGCTGAAGAGATACCGGTTAACGGTCAGAGCCGCTATGCCCGGCTGTGCAGCAGCATTCCGGGGAATGATGCTTACTCCTCACTCTCATCCGATATTTATCAGGATCTGTTTGGTGAAGGCTCATTTGTCGGCAAGGGTATTTACGATGTCGCTGCCTTTAGCCGGGCGATACGCAATACCTGTCCGGAAAATCTGGTGCTGAGCCATGACCTGCTTGAGGGGTGCTATGCCCGCTCCGGTGTGGTCAGTAACGTCGTCCTGTATGAACAATATCCGGATAGTTATCTGAGCGATGTTGCCCGACGATTTCGCTGGGTGCGGGGCGACTGGCAGCTCCTTAACTGGCTACGGTTGCAGGTGCGGCAGGAAGATTGCAGTCGTCAAAAAGAACCCGCTCAGTGCGCTTTCCCGCTGGAAATTAACAGACAATCTGCGCCGCAGCCTGGTAGCGCCTGCCCTGCTGATGCTGGTGTTTATGCTGTGTACGATAGTACCGAACCCGATATTCTGGCTAGGATGCATCATGCTCTTTCTGCTGCTTCCGGGACTGCCAGCGTTGGTAATCGACGGGGTGACGAAAAGTAAAACGCGTGCCTGGCGGCAGCATCTATCCATGCTGGTCACCGATGCCTTTAACCGCCTCTCCCGCGCTGGCCTGGCGCTGGCCATTCTGCCTCACGAGAGTTACTGGTCGCTGAAGGCGATTATCGTGACCTTATGGCGCCTGACTATCAGCCATCGCTACCTGAACGAGTGGAAAAGCGCTTCATCACTGAAACCTGTCGAGCCTGATGTGCGCCATTTCTACCGCCGCATGTGGATTAATCCGGTAGCAGGCACGGTTCTGGTATTCCTGACCAGCCTGAGCATGCCGTCGATGACGCATGTCGCACTGGCGCTCGCTTTATTGTGGGCGGTCGCCCCCCGCGTTACTGAGCCGCATGAGCCAGCCCAAACGCGCTCAGCCAGGCAGCCTTTCAGCGGAACAGCGCCTCTTTTTGCGTCGCACCGCGCGTAAAACCTGGGCCTGGTTTAACGAATTTGCCAGCAGTGACAACAACCATTTGCCGCCGGATAATCTGCAGGAGATTCCGGAGTCGCGGGTGGCCAACCGGACCTCACCGACCAACATTGGCCTGTCGCTGCTGGCAAACCTGACGGCATGGGATTTTGGTTATATCAGCCAGAATCGGGTCATCAGCCGGACGCTCGACACCCTCGATACCCTTGATCGAATGGAGCATTTCAGAGGACATCTTTATAACTGGTATGACACCCAGACGTTAAAACCACTGAACCCACGCTACGTCTCAACGGTAGACAGCGGTAATATGGCGGCTCACCTTGTAACCCTTCAGGCTGGCCTGGCGCAGTGGAAATACCAGCCGGTGATGTCTCTCCCCTGTATCCTGGAAGGTCTCTCCGATACCTTCTCACTGCTTAAAGACCAACTGAGCGACACCCGCAGCGACATTGTGGAACAAATCGCAGCTAAGCTAAGCCTGATGCAGCGCGCTTCACCCGCCGATTTTCACGCCGGGATGCAGGCTCTGCTGGCATTAAGCGTATTGGCAGAACAGGCTTATCTTCCGACAACGCGGGTAAACTGGCCGGCGCTTTTCCATCAGCAACTGGTCGATTTTACTCAGGAGTGGGCCCTCCTTTTCAGCTGGGTTACCCCGGATGCGCCACTGCCTGCCGACATTCCGTCATTGCTGTGGCTCGCTGAGTTGAACCTGAACCGCCCCGGGCTCCCGGAAAAACAGGCAGAGACTGCGATATGGGCCGCCCGCGAACGAATGGCTGCCCTGCTGGAGCTGGACAGCCGCCTTAGCGATCACGCCAGTATGGACTTCCGCTTTCTCTATTATCCGGCCACGTCTTTACTCAGCGTGGGCTATAACATGGACAGCGGTCTGCTGGACGCCAGCAAATATGACCTTTTCCCTTCAGAAGTCCGCCTGACGCACTACTTTGCTATCTCCACCAGTCAGCTTCCGGCCAAGAGCTGGTTTGTACTGGGTCGCTTATTTACTCAGTTGAATAACCAGCCCGCCGTGATGTCATGGAGCGGCTCAATGTTTGAATACCTGATGCCGCACCTGGTCATGCCGGTTTACCCCGACACACTACTGGAAAAGATGGCGTTATCGGCGGTCAGGCAACAGATTGCCTCGGGTAACAGTACCGATACGCCCTGGGGCGTTTCGGAATCGGGTTACGCTGCGTTTGACGTCAATCATAACTACCAGTATCGGGCATTTGGTACGCCAGAACTGGGGCTGAAACGCGGCCTGAATGACAATCATGTTGTTGCGCCCTATGCGACGCTGCTGGCGCTGATGGTGCTGCCGCAGGAGGCGACGGCTAATCTGATAAGACTTAAAAAAATGGGTGCCAGCGGTGACTACGGTTATTACGAAGCGCTGGATTTCACCGCGGACCGACTGGCTCCCGGTCAGCCATTTGCGATCGTCAAATCGTATATGGCTCATCATCAGGCGATGGGATTGCTTGCGCTCTCTCACCAGTTGCTGGATGCGCCCATGGTCGCGCGGTTTATGTCCAGCGCACTGTTTCAGTCGTCGCGTTTGCTGCTTCAGGAAAAAGTGCCTGATGATATTGAGCTCTATACCCCACGCCGCAGTTTTGTCGAAAACAGTGACCCTAAACAGCAGCGCAGCATTCCCGACCAGCGTGAATTCAGTGGTTCAGATCCGCGCCAGCCACAACTGCAGCTGCTTTCCAATGCAGATTATCATCTGATGGTGACGCACGCGGGGACAGGCTACAGCCAGTGGAAGGGGCTGGCACTCACCCGCTGGCGTGCAGATAGCACCAGCAACAACTACGGAACGTTCTGCTACGTTACCGATCTGCAATCCGCCGAAGTGATTGCTCATAGCTATCAGCCGACCTGCTGCGAGCGTCCGCATTATAAAACCCGTTTCAATGATGCCGGGATTGAGTTTGACGCTTCAGGCACTACCTTCAGCATTCACACGCATATCGTGGTCTCCCCGGAAGATGATGTGGAGATCAGACGCATCACGGTCACTAACCGTTCCCGTCAGACCCGCCCGTTCGATATCACCAGCTACACCGAAGTGGTACTGGCGCCAGCAGCCAGCGATATGGCCCACCCTGCGTTCAGTAATCTGTTCGTCCAGACTGAAATCGTTGACAGGCTGGAAGCGATTCTGGCTCACCGTCGGCCACGTGAAGAGAATGAAGTGACGGCATGGATGTTTCACGCGATGGCGATACATGGCAATACCGGCCGCCAGACCTCTTTTGAAACCGACCGGGCTCGTTTTCTCGGGCGTGGCAGGACACCAGCCGATGCTCAGGCGCTGATGCCGGGCAGTGAATTAACGGGTCAGCAGGGGGGCAGTGTTAGATCCCGTGTTATCAATTCGCCAGTCAGTAACGTTAAAAGCGGGAGAGACCGTCACCATCGATATGCTTTACGGTGTGACACTTCAGCGTGACACCACTATTGCGCTGATTGAGAAGTACCGTAACCATATCAGCGCCGATCGGGTGTTTGAACTGGCGTGGTCCCACAGTCAGGTCGCCTTGCGTCAGTTGAATATCCGCACCGAAGATACCAGCCTGTTTAATCAGCTGGCCAGTGCCGTGCTGTTTTCCAGTGCCGAAATGCGTGGCGAATCAGACGCGCTGATGCAGAACCGGCTGGGCCAGGAGTCATTGTGGCGTCATGCGATTTCGGGTGATCTGCCGATTCTTCTGGTTCGGATAGAAAACATTAATCAGCTCGACCTGGTCACCACCCTCATTCAGGCGCATCAGTACTGGCGACAAAAAGGGCTGACGGTCGATCTGCTCATCCTGAACAGCGACCAGGGCGGCTACCAGCAGAACCTGTTCAATCAGCTCACGACCCTGATCCCTGCCGGAGATGAACGGCAGCAGGCGGACAAACCTGGCGGCATATTTATCCGCAAAAGCGAAAGTTTTTCCGCTGACGATCTGCAACTGTTGCTGAGCGTCGCGGCGGTCGTGCTGGAAGGCCGGAACGGCAGCCTCGCCGATCAGCTCAGCACGCTGTTAAAACCGGTGCGCACCCCGCCTGCATTTGCGTTTCCATCGATCAGTAAGACGCCGCCGCCTGCAGCCGTCACCTTTTCGCCGGAGCGGTTGCAGTTTTTTAATGGCACCGGTGGCTTCAACGAAGACGGCAGCGAATATCACATCATTCTTTCCGGCCAGCAGCAGACGCCTGCGCCGTGGTGCAATGTGCTGGCGAACAGCCAGTTGGGCACCGTCATTTCCGAGAGTGGCCAGGGCTATAGCTGGTATGAAAACGCGCATGAATATCGTCTGACGCCCTGGCACAACGATCCCGTCAGTGACAGCTCTGGCGAAGCGCTTTATCTGCGTGATGAAGAGACGGGTGATGTCTGGTCGCCCACGCCGCTTCCGGTTCGCGGCAAGGGGGGATTATCTGACCCGTCATGGCTTCGGTTACAGCACGTTTGAACACACGGAGTATGGCATCAGCAGCACGTTAACGGTGTTCGTGGCAGAGGAGGCGCCGGTCAGACTTTCCCTGCTGACGCTGAGTAACCTCTCTGGCAAAACGCGTAATCTTTCGATTACCGGATACGTCGAATGGGTTTTGGGTGAGCTGGCGAGCCGCTCCGCAAGGCATGTGGTGACGTCCCCTGCCGCTATCGCCACAGGCAGCGCGGTTCTGGCCAGAAACTTTTATAACAGCACGGGCTCTGCGCGGACCGCTTTTTTTGCCGTCACAGGTACCCGGATTGCGTACAGCGGCAACCGGCTTGAGTGTCTGGGCCGTAACGGCACCACACGGCAGCCCGCGATGATGAATGTTCGTGGTCTGTCGGGTAACACCGGGGCAGGAATGGATCCCTGCGCCGCGCTGCAGACGCTGACGACACTGATTGACGGCGACAGCCGCAGCTTTGTTTTTGCTCTCGGCGTCGGGGAAGATGAGGGTGCAGTGACCGCGCTGATGCAGCAGTTCCTCTCCACCGGGGAGGCTCAGAACGAGCTGACCAAAGTTAAACAGCACTGGCACCAGCTACTGACTAAAGTGCAAATCCAGACACCGGCAACGGAGGTCGATTTACTGGCAAACGGCTGGCTGCTTTACCAGACGCTGGCCAGCCGTTTGCTGGCGCGCAGCGGATATTACCAATCCGGTGGTGCCTTTGGTTTCCGCGATCAGTTGCAGGATACGCTGGCGCTGACCCACGCTGCCCCGCAGCGGCTGCGCGATCAGCTGTTGTTGTGTGCATCCCGCCAGTTTATTGAGGGAGATGTACAGCACTGGTGGCATCCGCCTGCTGGCCGTGGCGTCAGAACCCGCTGCTCCGACGACTACCTGTGGCTGCCCTATGCGCTGTGCCGCTATGTGCAGGCAACCGATGATATTACGCTGCTGTCACAGCCCGTCAGCTACCTTGAAGGTCGCCTGCTGGCTGAGGACGAAGAGTCTGTCTATGAGCTTCCGGGCGTCAGTAAGATTAACGAACCGCTATGGCAGCACTGCGTTCGCGCGGTTAACCACGCCCTTACTTTCGGTCAGCACGGCCTCCCGCTGATGGGCTCCGGGGACTGGAACGATGGTATGAGTACCGTCGGGATTGCCGGCAAGGGTGAAAGCGTCTGGCTCGGCTTCTTCCTCTATACGGTTCTGGACCGCTTTGCCGCGCTGGCTGTGCGGTTCGGCGATACCGATACCGCCCGCCACTGTCAGGAGCACGCGCAGACGCTCAAAACCGCGCTTAACCATGCGGCCTGGGATGGCGAATGGTATCTGCGCGGCTTTTTTGACAGTGGCCAGACGCTCGGTTCACATGCTGACAGTGAGTGCCGGATAGACGCCATTGCCCAGAGCTGGTCGGTACTCTCTGGCGCAGGCGAGGACGCCAGATGCCGGTCAGCGATGGAGGCGCTTTATCAGCATCTGGTTGATAAGGATAACCGGCTGATTAAATTGCTCACTCCGCCTTTCGATGGTGCAGGGCCAAATCCGGGCTACATTCGCGGTTATTTACCGGGCGTCAGGGAAAATGGCGGTCAGTACACCCATGGGGCTCTGTGGGCGATTATGGCCTTTGCGGCGATGGGTGAAACAGAGCGCGCCTGGTCCCTGCTCTCTATGATTAATCCGGTTAATCATAGTGGCAATCAACAGGATATGGCGATCTACAAAGCAGAGCCTTATGTGATGGCTGCGGATGTGTATGCGGCCGAAGGCCACAGCGGGCGGGGTGGCTGGACCTGGTATACCGGTTCGTCAGGCTGGACCTATCAGCTTATCAGTGAGAGTCTGCTTGGGATAAGCCGGCGCGGCAACGCGCTGTCTGTCCGGCCACAGCTTCCCGCTGACTGGTCAGAGATAAAAATTGTCTACCGTGAGGGGGGAAGGGATCTACAACATCCGGGTCACTCGCGGTGACAGCACTTATCAGCTGTGGCTGGATGGCAAACGGTGTGACGGTGACGAAATAGCGCTGGAAAGCCATCGCCAGGAACATCAGGTTGAAGTCAGGCTGGGCTCTGCATCAGGTTAAGTTAAACCTGACAACCCTTCTGCATCAGCTTAAAGAGGAGATTCAGTGACCTTTGCGAGCGGGCCGTTGAGCTGCCACCCGCGTCAGCACTGGGAGCTGAACGGCAGCGTTCTGGTGAGTGGCGAGGGTTAATCGCCTGCCCACAATTATCTGTCGCCCTGCCCTGTTTTCCCTCGCGAAGCCCATGCTATCTTGTGGTTTTGATTTTTTCAGTGGGCAAAATTGATGACAAAGTTGCGGGTAGGGATCGTGTTTGGCGGGAAATCGGCTGAGCATGAGGTGTCGTTACAGTCGGCCAAAAATATCCTTGAGGCGATCGACAAAACCAGGTTTGACGTGGTGTTGCTGGGCATTGATAAGCAGGGACACTGGCGTCTTAACGATGCTTCAAACTTCTTACTTAACGCTGAAAATCCGGCGCTGATCGCGCTGAATCACGCCGCTGAAGATGTGGCGCTGGTGCCCGGCACAACTCAGCAGCAGATCATCACCCGTCATAACGCCCATCCGCTTTCGCAGATCGACGTTATTTTCCCTATCGTGCACGGTACGCTGGGTGAAGATGGCTCCCTGCAGGGCCTGCTGCGTATGGCCTCGTTATCTTTTGTCGGTTCCGACGTGCTGGGCTCTGCGGTCAGCATGGATAAAGATTTTACCAAACGCCTGCTGCGCGACGCCGGCCTCAACGTCGCGCCGTGGGTGAGCGTCACCCAGGCCCAGCGTGCACAACTGGACGCCAGCGCAGTGATTGCCCGCTTTGGCCTGCCGCTGTTTATCAAACCCGCCAACCAGGGTTCATCGGTGGGCGTCAGCAAAGTGGATAGCATTGAAGAATTTGATGCCGCGCTGGCGCTGGCCTTCTCCTTTGACCGCAAGGTGCTGATTGAGCAGGGTATCAAAGGCCGCGAGATCGAGTGTGCGGTGCTGGGCAACGATGCCCCTGAAGCCAGCCCCTGCGGTGAAGTGGTGGTGCATGACGCCTTCTATTCGTATGACACCAAATATATCTCCGAGAGCGGTGCGCAGACGGTGGTCCCGGCAGCCATTTCATCGGAAACCAGCGATGCGATACGTGAGGTTGCCATCAAGGCCTTTACCGCGCTGGAGTGCTTTGGCATGGCGCGCGTCGATGTGTTTTTAACTGCCGACGGCGAAATTATCGTCAACGAAGTGAATACCCTGCCCGGCTTCACCAATATCAGCATGTATCCGAAACTGTGGCAGGCAGCCGGACTCAGCTATCAGGATCTGATCAGTCGTCTGATCGACCTGGCGATTGAACGCCACCAGCAGGCCAGTACCCTGAAAAGCAGCGTCAGCTGACACAACCCGGCGGCGTGGCCTTATGCCACGTCGCTGGTGATGGCACGGTAGTTAACCGGTGAGGTCTGATTGCGGCCATTACGTTTCGACAGATAGAGATTTTTATCGGCTGCGGAGATCAGCCGGTTGATGACGCGGTGCCACTCCGTCGCCTCACCGGCACTGCCATGCGCCAGCCCCAGACTGACAGTGACCGTGGCCGTACTGCCCTGCAGCCAGAACTTCTCCTTCGCCATCTTCTGCCGGATGCTCTCAGCAAGAAAGTAGAGCTTTTCCGGATTCTGGTCGAACAGCACCACCGCAAACTCTTCGCCGCCAAAACGGCAGATGCGCCCCTCTTTACCCACGACGCGCTGCATACGGCGGGCGATCTCTTCCAGCACGCTGTCACCCGCATCATGACCAAAATTGTCGTTAATCGCTTTAAAATAGTCGACATCCAGCAGGATCACGCCCGCCCGGCGGTCCGGGAAGATCGGCTCAGCACGCAGACTTTCATAGAGGCCGGAACGCGACAGCAGCCGGGTCAGGAAGTCATAGTTGGCGCGCAACGCCAGACGCTGGTTGAGCTGGCGAATCGCATCCATGCTCACCGCCACAATCAGCGGGCTGATCGCAATGGTCGCCACGCCCAGCCGTGCCGAGGTCAGATGGGTGATCGGCAGCATATTGTCATCGCCCTGGATATTCATCACGCCGTGCGAAACCAGAATGATTTCGCTAATGCCGGTGAGCAAAATCACCAGACTGGTGAGCGGCATCGGCAGCACGATGGCGCACCAGACCAGCGCCGGAACCGGGAACGTCAGGCTGCCTGCGCCGCCCATCATCGCGCCAATCATCAGCGAAAAAATCACGGCGACAACCGGTGCCAGCTTGCGCATCTGCATAAACTGCCGGGGCGACAGCGACGCCCAGTCGCGCGTCAGCAAAAAGGGCAGCAGCATCAGCCCGGTTGAGAACTGTTCGCTGAACCATTCGCCCCAGGCCGTCACCAGCCCGCTGTTAAAATCGGCCTGCTGCGCCAGCGCCCCCCAGCTGGCGCAGGCCAGTCCGGCCAGCAGACAGGCCGGAAAAATGCGCAGCACGCTGGTTATACGCTCGCTGCCGGAGTCGTGCTGAAGATGTTTTACCAGCAGCGTCACCGCCACCAGCACAAACAGAAGATTCGCCATGTTGAGGGTAAAAGCAGAGAGCGCCCAGCCTGAAAAAACGATGTCGTTAAACACCATCGCAGCAAAGGTGGCCAGGTAATTGCGGGTCTGATGCAGAAAAGGATTCCGGACGATCACGCCAGTGACGATCGCGTTGACCGGCCAGAACAGCGACAGCTCCTGTGGAAAGCGCAGGTGTCCGCCGATAAAGCAAAACAGCAACGTGATTAAAAACAGTGAAAATGCGTTCTTCTTAACGTTGTGCTCTTCAAACAGCTGTATGCGCATACATCCGGACCTTGTCACAGAGAGGCTGGCTGTCCACGCCAGCCTGGACAGGCGCGTGGTGTCAGAATGATTAAATCCTGAATATCCTCAATGTCATCCGGCGATAAAACCTCGTTTCATGGGCTAACTCAGAAAAGTTACCGTTTTGAGGCTAAACCCATCAGATGACAGCAAAAACTGGGGCTCTATTATGCATCCCAAATAAAAAAATCGGATATCCGAGATATCCGATTTTTGCTGTTCTGACGACTTTACCGTTGCGCTAAACGCTATTTTACGGCAACCGGCCACTGACTCAGGCGAATGCCGCGTTTGTCGGCGTTATCGCCAAAATCTTTCAGCACCGCTTTAACGTCGGGATCGATATATTCCGCATTGTCGTTATCGACGATGACTACGCTGTTCTCCGGGATCTCATCCAGCAATCCCTGCAGCTTTGGATTGTGCATAAAGGTCAGGTTCTGCTGAAAGCGCAGCACGTAGTGGTCGTCATAGCGGGTGAGCTGCAGCGCGTTGCGATGGCTTTTATAGATGCTATAGAGGATCTGCGTGGCGATGCCGATACCAATCCCGACCAGCATGCCCAGCGTAATAATACCGACGATGGTGGCCAGAAACGGCACGTACTGCTGGGCGCCCATCCGGAACTGCTCAATAAACAGTTTGGGTGTCGCCAGCTTGTAGCCGGTATAGAGCAGCACGGCAGCGAGGCTGGCCAGCGGAATGGCGTTCAGCATCTCACTGAACCACATACCGCAAATCAGCAGCAGCACACCGTGAATGAAGATCGACAGTTTGGTCTGCGCACCCGCACTGACGTTAACCGAACTACGCACGATCACCGCCGTGATCGGCATCGCGCCAAGGAAACCGGCCGCCAGGTTACCGATGCCCTGCGCGAACATCTCTTTGTTGGGCGATGGCGCCGGCGTCTGAGGACGCAGTTTTTTCAGCGCCTCCTGACTCAGCAGCGTTTCCAGACTGGCGACCAGGGCTAAGGTCACCGCAACGACCCAGACCTGCGGATTCTGCCAGGCCATCCAGTCGGGCGTTTCCAGCTCTGCCACCAGCGCGGAAATGCTGTCAAAAGCGGGCAACGAAATACGCGCCAGACCGCTGGTCATCTCCGGGAACAGCCGTCCACCCACGACGGTAGCAAGGCAGCCTATCAGCACGGCAATCAGCGGCCCAGGGATCCAGGCCAGTGCTTTGATCCGCTTCACCGGTGCGGTGGTCCAGAGACATAAAATGGCCAGGCCGACACCCGCTACTGCTACCGCAGGCAGCGAGAAGGTCATCTCACCGGTAACCAGTGAAACCAGCTCCGCATCGCCCGCGGCTCCCAGCGCCACCGGGATCTGCTGCATGATCAGCAGCAAACCGATCGCCGCCAGCATCCCTTTGATGACGCTGCCCGGCACCAGCGAAATAAACCGTCCGGCACGCAGCAGGCCAAACAGACATTGCAGTGCTCCGGCGATAATCAGCGCGGTGAGAAAGGCGGAAAAGCTGCCCAGAGACGCCATTGAGGCGACGACGATAGTGACCAGGCCTGCCGCCGGGCCGCTGACGGCAAACCGGGACGGACTCAGTGATGTGACCACCAGGCCGCCGATCACACCGGTCAGCAGACCGGCAAACGGCGGTAATCCGCTGGCCTGTGCGATGCCAAGACAGAGCGGTAAGGCGACCAGAAACACCACCAGACCCGCAGGAATGTCGCGACGCAGGGTATCGAGGTTCATAATGAAGGTTCCTCTGCAGATTGATGAATCAGCTCTTTAAGATGGCCGGAGCGCAGGTCATACACACAACCAAACACCTCCAGTTCCTGGCCCGATTGCCAGATTTGCCGGACCGGTTCAGATTTCACCAGTCTGGCGAATTGCGCCTTAACGTTGGCCTCAACCAGCCGATCGAGCTGTTCACCCGGCTCCGCGTCTGAAGGGGGGCTTTCCGCCAGGCCATGCTGAATATCATGACGCAACGTCTGAATGCGTCTCGCCAGCGCGCTCTCCTGCCCGTCCAGCACGCTACCCGGCAGATTCTGCGCGGCTTCCACCCCACCGCAGCCATAGTGGCCGCTTAATACAATGCGTTTTACACCGAGAAAGAAGAGCGCGTATTGCAGCACGCTCAGTAAATTGTCATCGTCCTCAATCACCATGTTGGCGATATTACGATGCACAAAGAGTTCGCCAGGATGGGAGCCGGTTAAGACTTCTGCCGGAACGCGACTATCAGAACAACCTATCCAGAGTGAGTGCGGCTTTTGCTGATGAAGGAATTTTTTAAAGTAGTCTGGATTACGCTGGCGGCGCTGTAATGCCCAACTGCGATTTTTCGCTAATAAGGGTTTAAGTGTCGTCACAATCATCTTCTCTCTACTACCGGGATGTCGCATCCTGGCTAACCACAAAGTGTATCGGCTCACAAATAAAGCGTGAGCCGCCAGGTAAATAAGAACTGAGTCACAGAAAAAGGTTATAGCCGCTAACCATTACCAATGCACGAGCAATATTTCACAGCACTTTAACATCATGCTATTTGTCAATCTGGCGTCAGTAAGAGTCAGGGGTAAGTAAATTTAATTAAGCAGCAGAGAAGTGAAATAATTAGCGGAAACTATTTTAAGATCAATAATATCAATAGATTAAAATATAAAATATAATAAACTAAAGTTATTGCTGACAAAAAAATACAATCATTAACCAAGGGGATATTCACTGCCATACCAACCGGCCTGCTTTTTACCAGGAATACTCTTAATTAAAAAATTAACCATTAGCACGATCAACCGGCTTAATTGCTGATAGCCAGTCAGATATGCCTGATTTTAGATAAGAATGAAGCAAGAGATAATTAATTTAATTTGCAGCAAAATAGTGACGGGAGAAAGTAAATCAGGACCATGTTTTAACAGAGCCTGACACGGTCAGGCTCTTTTTTCTTGACGAATTATTTACCGTTCCAGCTTTGCAGGCGCGATTCCCGCACAGACAGCTGCTGTTCGGGCGTCAGTTTATTGTAGTTTTCCGCCATTCCGCTCTCCCAGTCGCCGTAGAGCGGATTCGGCAGCACGATGAACTGCGTTCCAAACTGCTGATGGTTAAGATTCACAAAATCACGACGCGTCTGATTACCCTGATGCCAGGTCGCGCCACCAAAATCGTTGAGGTTATCGCCAACGTAGAGCACCACGTTATAACCGGCATTTTTAATGGCATCGAAACGCGCCTGCTTATTGGAGCTGTCAGTATTCAGACGTACCGTTTTATCGCTGACGTTGGGGAAGCCAAGCTGCTGCATGTTAGCGACCGTGGCCGCGTAATCTTTCTGATCGCGGTTCGACACATAGAACAGCGTGCCGCCATTCTGTGTGACATGACGCGCAAACTCTATCGCGCCCGGCACCGCTTTCGCCTGCCGCGCCTGTGTCCAGGCTGACCAGGTTTTGCTGCTGAACGGCTGGCCGTTCTTCGCCTGCCACGCGCTGTAGGCACTGTTATCCAGCATCGTCTCATCCAGATCGACAATCACCGCTTTGGGTTTGCCAGTCAGCGAGGGGGCCTGATCAAACGCCATACGCGCGGTATTAAATGCCTGCCAGGTCAGCGCCTGATATTCACCAGACTGCTGGAACCAGTTTACCGCCAGCACCGATTGCTGGCCGAGTTGCTGTTGCGCGGTCTGATGTGTCGACGAGGCGCAGCCGGTAAGCAGCAGCGCGACCAGTCCGGATGCAGCCAGTTTTGCGGAGGTTTTCATCATTTCATCCTTAAGGTGAGAAAGGTCTGAGGAGAAGCTTCAAAAATGTAGCAGTTAACGTAAGCTGTGGGCAGCCCAACGCACGCTGTTATAACAGGAGATTCCTATGGCCGTGATCCCGCGCTCGCCATTGCTCGATTCGCTGGAGTGGCTCGAATATGCGTTTCAGCCAGCCGGTGAGCCACCACCCGCTGATGCCGCCTATGGACATCAGCGCCACAGCGCGACCGTGGTCACCGATATCGAGAACATCCCACCCAAAAGCTGCGAGTCTGATGGCGTGATTGGCAGCGGGACGCGCCCGGTGGCGGTCTACACCGCCGACTGCCTGCCAGTGCTGTTCGCCGATCGCCAGCAGCGGATCGTGGCCGCGGTTCATGCCGGACTCAAAGGTACGCTGGCGGGTGTGCTGACCCGCGCGGTTGAAAAACTGTGCGAGCAGGGCTGCGAGCCGCAGAACCTGATGGTGGCGATCGGTCCGGCGATGGGCCCCTGCTGTTATGAACTGGCCGAACCGCAGCTGGCGGAGATTGCGCAGAACCCGGCATTGGCCAGCGGGCTGCGCTGGCACCAGAACCAGCCGGTTAATCCTCTGGTGCAACGTCCACAGGCCGCTGCCCGCCAGCAGGGTGTCTGGTTCGATCTGCCTGCGCTGGCAACGCATTTACTGGTGCAGGCGGGTGTGCCGGCTGCGCAGATCGATAACGTCAATGTCTGCACCTACTGCATGGCCGAAAGCGGTTCAAGCTACCGCTTCAATACCCACCACGGTAGCGGCTATCACTCCCGCTATTCGTGGATCCGTCGACGTTAATGGGTTTTCTGGCACCGCGCTGACAGCAGTTAGCGTGATCTTAACAGCGACGGGCGCTGACGCCTGTCGCAAAGCTACGCGGGCCACGGATGGCGGTCTTAACTTCTTTGCGCAAGGCACGGGCTAGCTCCGCCCACTCTTTGTTACTCACCTCACTCCCCTGCCGTTGTTTATGATTTCACTCACACCCTGACATTCTTTCACTTTTTTTTAACGCAGAAGTGGCTAGAGTGAACTCATCCGACCACTTTACCGTGAGTGACTATCATGTCCGTCAATCCTGACTATCCTGCGCTGTTTACGCCGCTTGACCTTGGCTTTACCCGACTGAAAAACCGCTTTCTGATGGGGTCAATGCACACCGGACTGGAAGAACACCCGGATGGCGCAGCCCGGCTGGCGGCTTTCTACGGCGAGCGGGCGCGTGAAGGTGTCGCGCTGATCGTCACCGGCGGCATCGCCCCCAATGCTCAGGGTGTCACCACCGCGCATGGCGCGATGCTCACCGACGAGACGCAATGTGACTGGCACCGGCAGATCACGGAGGCGGTACATCAGCATCAGGGCAAAATCGCCCTGCAGATCCTGCATACCGGCCGTTACAGCTATCAGCCCGATCTGGTTGCGCCCTCGGCACGCCAGGCGCCGATTAACCCGTTTACGCCACAGGCGATGAGCGAGGCGGCGATTGAACAGACCATTGAGGACTTTGCCCGCTGCGCCCGACTGGCACAGCAGGCGGGCTACGATGGCGTGGAGATCATGGGTTCCGAAGGCTATCTGATTAATCAGTTTCTGGTGAAGCACACCAATCAGCGCACCGACCGCTGGGGTGGCGACTTCCGGCAGCGGATGCAGTTCGCACTGGCGATTACCCGCGCCGTTCGCGCCGCGACCGGCGACGCCTTTATCATCATCTTCCGGTTGTCGATGCTCGACCTGATCGAAGAGGGCAGCACGCTGGAGGAGACGCTGTTGCTGGCGGGCGAGCTGGAGCAGTGCGGCGTCACGCTGTTCAATACCGGTATTGGCTGGCATGAGGCGCGCATCCCGACCATCGCCACCTGCGTGCCGCGTGCGGCCTTTGCGTGGGTGACGCAGCGCCTGCGTGAACAGGTGAAGGTGCCGGTCATCGCTACCAATCGCATCAACCATCCCGCCGTCGCCGAGCAGCTGTTGCAGTCCGGCTGCGCCGATATGGTGTCGATGGCCCGCCCTTTTCTCGCCGATCCCGCCTTTGTCACTAAAGCACAGCGCGGTGAACCGGACAGCATCAACACCTGCATTGCCTGTAATCAGGCCTGCCTCGATCAGGTGTTCGCCGGTAAAATTACCTCCTGCCTGGTCAATCCGCGCGCCTGCCATGAGTCGCTTATGCCGGTCATCGCCAGCACCGCCCCGCGCAGGCTGGCCGTAGTGGGCGCCGGTCCGGCCGGCATGGCGTTTGCGCTACAGGCGGCGCAGCGCGGCCATCAGGTAACCCTCTATGAGGCCGCGCCGGAGATAGGCGGCCAGTTCAATCTTGCACGGCTGATCCCTGGCAAATCAGAGTTCAGCGAAACGCTGCGCTATTTCCGGCATGAGCTGGCGGCCGCAGGCGTGACGGTTCAGACAGGCAGTCGGGTGACGGCGGATCAGTTGAGTGACGCCGATGAAGTGGTGCTGGCGACCGGCATTCAGCCGCGTACGCCCGATATTCCGGGCATCGACCACCCCAGCGTGCTGAGCTATCTGGAGGTGCTGCGCGATAAGCGCCCGGTGGGTAAACGGGTAGCGATTATCGGCGCCGGCGGTATTGGCTTTGATGTGGCGGAGTATCTGTCACAGCCATCCCATGACGAAGATCTGGCGGCGTTTTATGCCGAATGGGGCATCGACCACAGCCTGACGCAGCGTGGCGGCGTGATGAAACCCGAGCCGCCTGCCGCGTTACGGCAAATCTGGCTGCTGCAACGCCGATCGGGAAAACCGGGTGCCGGGCTGGCAAAAACCACCGGCTGGATCCATCGCGCCAGTCTTCAGGCGCAGGGCGTTGAGATGTGGGGCGGCGTTGAGTATCTGGCGATTGATGACAGCGGCCTGCATCTGCGGCGCAACGGCGAAACGCTGTTGCTGGAGGTCGATAACGTGATTATCTGTGCCGGACAGGAGCCGCAGCGCGAAGTGGAAGCCGCGCTGCGTGCAAAAGGACAGAGGGTGACAGTCATCGGCGGTGCGGATGTGGCGCAGGAGCTGGATGCGCGCCGTGCGATTGCGCAGGCGACGCAGCTGGCATTAACCGTCTGACTAGCGCATTTTCACCGCGCGCAGCACCACGAACTTCTGGTTAGAGGCGATCAGCGTACAGTTACCAAACAGCTTCTTCAGCTTGTGGTGATAATCGAGGTGGCGGTTGCCGACAATACGCAACTCGCCGCCATACTGAAGGCAGCGTTTGGCATCACGGAACATCTGCCATGCCAGGTGATCGGTCACCGCGTGCTGCTGGTGGAACGGCGGGTTGCACAGCACCGCGTGCAGCCGATCTGACGGATAGCCGCTCAGCACGTTGTTCACCAGGAACTGACAGCGTGACAGATCCTCAGGACGGTTCACTTCCACGTTAAGCTTGCTGGAAGCGACCGCCATGTAAGACTCATCAAGGAAATGCACCTCGGCCTGCGGGTTCTGCTCCAGCGCCACCAGTCCCACCACGCCGTTACCACAGCCGAGATCGACAATCTCGCCCTCAATGTTTTCCGGCAGATGCTGCACAAAGAGCCGTGCGCCGATATCCAGCGAAGCGCGCGAGAAGACGTTGGCGTAGTTGTGAATCTGATAAGGGGTGCCATCCAGCGGCCAGACCAGCGTCGGCGTGGCCTCACGCAGTTCAGGCTTGCTGAACTGGCTGTAGATCAGACGCGCTTTTTTCCACGCCAGTGAGGTTTTGGTTTCACCAATGATCTGTTCGAACAGCTGCAGGGTAGAGTTATGGATCTCTTTGGCGCGCGCCGCCGCCAGAATCACCGTATCAGGCGTGACGACTTCGCGAATGGCGCGCAGCTGGTGCTCCAGCAGCGCCAGGGTTTTAGGCACCTTGATCAGCACAGCCGCAGGTGAAGCAGGCAGTTCCGCCAGGCTATCAACAAAGTGAACGTCGCTGTCATCCAGCCCATTAAAGGTCAGATTCTGACGGGCGGCCTGCTGGCTCAGCCAGGAGTCGCTGACGTGCCAGACGGGACGCGAATTCAGGGCGCAGGTTAAGGCCCCGAAACTGTCGTTGAAGACCAGCACCGGCCCCTCTGGCAGCGCCTGCTGTAACAGATATTCATCAGCCGCATCCCAGGCTTGTAATGGACTTTCGTCACGCATCTGCGGGAAGCGATGCAGGATCAGTGTGCGATCGTTCAGTTCAAGTTGGCTCATGAATTCTCCGGCGTGGTACACTTTGGTTGATTTTCGCCCCAAAATCGGGGGCGCAGTATACTGTCTTTCGCCTGGAATCCCTAATGTCCTCACTGATCTACCTTCAGGGTTATCCTGCCCCCCCTTCTTGAGCAGGTTCAGTCGTTGATCGCCCATCAGCGCTTAGGTGCGTTCCTGCAGGAACGTTATCCTGACACTCATGACGTGATGAGTGATAAAGCGCTGTATGACTACACGCAGGCGCTGAAAAATCGCTATATGCGCAATGCGCCGCCGATCAGCAAAGTGATGTGGGATAACAGGATTAAGGTGATGAAGCATGCACTCGGGCTGCACACAGCCATCTCACGGATTCAGGGCGGTAAGCTTAAGGCGAAAGCGGAAATCCGTATCTCGACCTTTTTCCGCCTCGCGCCAGAGCCGTTTCTGCGGATGATCGTGGTGCATGAGCTGGCACACCTTAAAGAGAAAGATCACGATAAGGCGTTCTACCAGCTCTGCTGCCATATGGAGCCGGATTATCACCAGCTCGAATTTGATGCGCGACTGTGGATGACGGACCAGGCGATGCGCGGCAACGCGGCTTAAAGAAACTCCTGCGCTTTCTGAATCAGACTGGTTTTGGTCAGCGCCCCCCAGAAAGCGCCGTTCCTGCGGATTGTTGAGCACCGGCAACCGCTCCAGCGTCACCGCCGCAAAGGCTTCCCATCCCTCACGCATACTCTGATTCTGATACACCACGGGGAAATCCTGATCCATCACGCACTGCACCGGTGAATCGAGGGTGATCTCCTGGGCCAGCACCCGGCGCGAAATTTCATGAATCGAGACCACACCGAGGAAAGCGCCCGCGGCGTTGATCACATAAACATAGCGTTCGCGCTTCAGGGAGCTGACCGCCAGCGCCTGCCCCACCGACTCCTCCGGCTGCAACGCCGCACCCGCAATAATCAGCTCGGCAATGCGCATATTATCGAAATCATATTTCGCTTCTGAACGGCTGAAGTGATGACTTACGACCGGATAAGTACTGGCGGATTGCAGGCGATAGACCACCATCGACGCCAGCACCGTGGCGATCATCAGCGGAAACAGCAGGCTGCTGTTGAGCGTCATCTCCAGCACCATCAGCATCGCCATCAACGGCGCCTGACTGACTGCTGCCAGCACCGCCGCCATACCAATCGCGGCATAGAGCAGCACATTGCCGAGCGGCAGATGCAGCGCCGCCCCCCACCGTCGCGATGATCACCCCCCAGCAGCGCGCCAATCAGCAGCGAAGGGGTAAAGAGTCCGCCGACGGCGTTCGACCCTACCGACAGGCTGGTAGCGAGGGTTTTCAGCACCAGCAACAGCAGCAGACCCGGCAGCAGGTAGTGCCCTGCCATCACTTTGATGATCACCTCGTAGCCGTTGCCGAGGATATCAGTGGAGATCAGCGCCAGTAAGCCGACCGCAAAGCCGCCCGCCCCGAGGCGCAGCGGCAGGGAGGCGACCCGGCTGAACAGCACTTTGCTGCGGGCGATGCATTTAATCACGATCCAGCCCGCCAGACCGGCGCACAGACCAATCACTACCGTCATCAGCAGGCTGCTGAGATCCATGGCGAAGTTCGCGTTTGCCAGCGGATAGAGCGCGCTGCGAAAACCCAGCGTCCACATGGTCATCACCGCCGTGGCGGCAGCGATGATCAGGGGGGATCAGCCGCTGCAACGCAGAAATGCCGAAGGCGATTTCCGCCACAAAAATCGCCGACGCCAGCGGCGCATGGTAAACCGACGCGAGGCCCGCCGCCGCGGCCATCGCCACCACGTCACTGTTTTTCAGGTTAAGTGAGGCCGGTAACAGGCGACCAATCGCACTGCCGCACAGTGCCGAGAGCTGCACCATCGGCCCCTCTTTACCTATCGACGCGCCGCTGCCGATACTGGCAATCGACGATAAGGCGCGGAACAGTGAGGTCCGGGTCGGCACCGCATCCAGCCGGGCGTTGATCACTTCAAGGTAATCCGTTTTCACCGTCTGCTGCTGCTCAATGGCAACGGCATAACGCAGAAAATAGCCCGCCAGTACGCCGCCCGCCCCCACCAGCAGCGGCCAGAATATCCACGGCCAGAGATGCAGGGATTCGGTTATTTCGCCACTGCGGGCAAACAGCAGATGGTTGATCAGTTCAATCACGCCGCGGAAAGCCAGCGTCACCAGCGACGCCGCACACCCGACCGGAATGGCGATCAGAAGTGTGGTCCAGTTTAATGCGTGCTTACTTGCTTTCACCTGCGCTCCCTGGTTGGTACATAAACATCATCGCTTCCGCATATTATTGGAATGCGGATCGCAGGATCAATCCCTGCCCGCCCGGCACCATTGCACAGTGTGGGTGAGATGTTACTCTGCCGCTTTACAGCTGCCGGAGAGATGACGTGATTCGTTTTGCCATTGTGGGAACAAACTGGATTACACGCCAGTTTATTGATGCCGCTCATGAAACCGGAGCGATGAAGCTCTGTGCGGTCTATTCACGCAGTCAGCAGCAGGCTGAGGCCTTTATCGCCGATTATCCCTGCAAACAGACCTTTACCTCACTGGAAGCGCTGGCCGCCAGCCCGGAGATCGATGCGGTCTATCTGGCCAGCCCCAACGCACTGCACTGCCAGCAGGCGCTGCTGTTTATGTCGCACGGCAAGCATGTGATTTGCGAAAAACCGCTGGCCTCTAACCTGGCAGAAGTGGAACAGATGATCGCCTGCGCCCGTGAGCATCAGGTGGTGCTGTTTGAGGCGTTTAAAACTGCCAGCCTGCCTAATTTCCTGCGGCTGCAGCAGGCACTGCCTGACGTGGGTAAACTGCGAAAAGCGCTGCTGAATTACTGCCAGTACTCCTCACGCTACCCACGCTATCTCAACGGTGAGAACCCCAATACATTTGATCCGCGCTGGTCGAATGGCTCAATTATGGATATCGGTTATTACTGCCTGGCCTCGGCGGTGACGCTGTGGGGCGAGCCAGATCGCGTGCAGGCCAGGGCGACTTTGCTTGCGAGCGGCGTGGACGCGCACGGCGTGGTAGTGCTGAGTTACGGTGATTTCGACGTGACGATTCTGCATTCTAAGGTGAGTGATTCCAGCCTGCCCAGCGAGATTCAGGGTGAAGCGGGCGCACTGGTCATCGAAAAGCTATCGGAGTGCCAGCAGCTGACGTTTGTGCCGCGGGGCGCGGAAAAGCAGACGCTGAGCCAGCCGCAGCATATCAACACCATGCTGTATGAGGCCGCCGCTTTTGCCCGGCTGGTTGAGCAGCGCCAGGTGGACCACCCTTCGCTTGAGGTTTCGCGGATTACTGCGTCGCTGCTGACAGAGATACGCCGCCAGACCGGCGTGATCTTCCCGGCCGACCAGGCTGCTGTGTAAATATTTCTAAATATGTCTGAGAGATGTTGCTTCCTGTGCGGCTAAACCGTAACTTACCCTCCTGCAAAGGGGAGTAACTTGTAAGCTGATTGATCGTCATTACGATGCGAAAGCATCCGGTCATCAGGCAACCCGGAATCAATTTCTGTGTTGTAAGTGAGACCTTGCCGGAAGGCGAGGTTTGCTTACACAAAAATAAGCGGCTGACGTCTTCTGACTTCAGCCGTTTTTTTTATTTTTCGGACAGGATACGAATATGCAAACTGTGGGTACGCCTTTACTGTGGGGCAGCTTTGCGGTTGTGGTGCTTATCATGCTGGCTATCGACCTGCTGTTGCAGGGACGCCGTGGCGCGCAGACCATGTCTTTCAAACAGGCGGCCGTCTGGTCGCTGATCTGGGTTTCAGTCTCACTGCTGTTCAGCGCCGCCTTCTGGTGGTATCTGGAGGGCAGCGCGGGACGTGAAGTCGCTAACACGCAGACGCTCGCCTTCCTGACTGGTTACGTGCTGGAAAAAGCGCTGGCGGTGGATAACGTCTTCGTCTGGCTGATGCTGTTCAGTTACTTCTCTATTCCGGCCAATCTGCAGCGCCGGGTGCTGATCTATGGGGTATTAGGCGCTATCGTGCTGCGTACCATCATGATCTTCGCCGGTAGCTGGCTGGTCACGCAGTTCAGCTGGATCCTCTATGTGTTCGGTGCCTTCCTGCTGTTCACCGGTGTGAAAATGGCGCTGGCGAAAGAGGATGACAGCGCAGTGGGCGAAAAACCTGTGGTGCGCTGGCTGCGTAAGCATCTGCGCATGACTGACGATCTCGACGGCGAGAAGTTCTTCACCCGCAAAAACGGCGTGCTGTTTGCGACGCCACTGCTGCTGGTGCTGATCATGGTGGAAATCAGCGACGTGATCTTTGCGGTCGACAGTATCCCGGCGATCTTCGCCGTGACCACTGACCCGTTTATCGTACTGACCTCAAACCTGTTCGCTATCCTGGGTTTGCGTGCCATGTACTTCCTGCTGGCAAACGTGGCGGAACGGTTCTCGATGCTGAAGTATGGCCTGGCGATTGTGCTGGTGTTCATCGGCTTTAAGATGCTGATTGTCGACCTCTACCATATCCCGGTCGGTATCTCGCTGGGTGTGGTCGGTGCCATTCTGGCATCAACCCTGCTGATTAATGCCTGGGTTAACCGCAAAAGAGACCAGAAAAAGCTCGCACCATAATTACCTGCAGGGGCAGCCGATGCCCCTGTTTTATTTTGTGGCAGCCTGTCACGCCATTTCATCCCTCTGTCACACTTCCACTATCCAGCATAATAAAAATCTGACCTGCTCCACAGTGACAGAACTTTCTCTTTTCTCGTCCGATCTTTTCCTTATACTCCGCCGGGCAAACCGTTTTAGCCGATGCAAAACATCGCGTCTGAAACTACATCCGCGACAAAATATAGAAAATATTATGCAGAAAACTCTCTCCGCACGTCTGGGCACGCTGCTCGCCGGAAGCCTGGTGAAGCAAATCATGATTGGGCTGATCGCCGGTGTGGCGCTCGCCTGGATTTCACACGATGCCGCTATCGCGGTCGGTCTGCTGGGTGAACTGTTTGTCAGTGCGCTGAAAGCAGTCGCGCCATTGCTGGTACTGATGCTGGTGATCGCCTCGATTGCCAACCACCAGCAGGGACAGAAGAGCAATATCCGGCCGATTATTATGCTTTATCTGCTGAGCACCTTTTTCGCGGCGGTCGTCGCGGTGGTCTTCAGCCATCTGATCCCGCAGACGCTGACGCTGGCGGTGGGTACCACGGAAATCACACCACCATCCGGCATTACCGAAGTATTACGCGGACTGCTGATGAGCATGGTGTCGAATCCGATCACGGCCCTGATGAACGCCAACTACATCGGCATTCTGGTGTGGGCAATTGGTCTCGGGCTGGCGTTCCGTCACAGCAGTGACAGCACCCGCGCCTTTCTCAATGATGCCTCTCATGCGGTGACCTGGCTGGTACGCTGCGTGATTCGCTGCGCACCGGTCGGTATTTTCGGTCTGGTGGCCTCGATCCTCGCGTCTACCGGCTTTGGCGCGCTGTGGCAATATGCCCATCTGCTGACGTTACTGATCGGCTGTATGCTGCTGATGGCGCTGGTGGTGAACCCGCTGCTGGTGTTCTATAAAATCCGTCGCAACCCCTATCCACTGGTCTTCACCTGCCTGCGCGAAAGCGGCGTGACCGCCTTCTTTACCCGCAGTTCTGCCGCCAACATTCCGGTAAATATGGCGCTGGCGAAACGTCTGGATCTGGATGAGGATACCTATTCGGTGTCGATTCCGCTGGGTGCAACTATCAGTATGGCGGGGGGCATCGATTACCATTACCGTGCTGACGCTGGCGGCGGTGCATACGCTGGGGATCAGCATTGATGTGCCGACGGCGATTCTGCTGAGTCTGGTGGCATCACTCTGTGCCTGTGGTGCATCTGGCGTGGCGGGCGGTTCGCTGCTGCTGATCCCGGTGGCCTGTAACATGTTCGGCATTCCGAATGATCTGGCAATGCAGGTGGTGGCGGTCGGCTTTATTATCGGCGTATTGCAGGATTCGGCGGAAACCGCGCTGAACTCCTCAACCGATATTCTGTTTACCGCCGCCGTCTGTCAGGCAGAAGCGGATCGCGAAACCAGCCGGGCCTGATTCAGTTAACATAAAAAAGGCGACCCGTATGAATAATTACGGATTGCTTAAGACTGCTGCTATGCCCACATCAGGGTTAATCCAGCCGCAACGGATAAACTCAACGCGCAGGGAACACGGGCAGAAGAGGAAAGCGTCCCGCGCCAGGGATGGCGCGGGCCGAGCGTGTCATGGATGACGGCCTTTGCGACTTTCCGATCTGACCGTGTTCCCTTCGCAGGCTCGGTCTCACCGCCACAGAGTCGGACTTTGTCAACGATCTCAAGCGACCCGTACTTTAGCGGGTCGTTTTTGTTTAAAGCGTCACACCGCTTTTGAAAATCGCCAGCTCGCGGAAATCGTTCTTCTCGTTGTTGGTCGGCTGACCGCTGGCAATCGCCACAATGCTGTCGACAAAGTCTTCCAGCATCGCATCCATGCTCATTCCCTCGATCAACCGTCCGGCATTAAAGTCGATCCAGTGCGGTTTCTTCTCCGCCAGCGGCGTATTGGTGGCCAGCTTCACCGTCGGCACAAAACCGCCATAAGGTGTGCCGCGTCCGGTACTGAACAGCACCATGTGGCAACCAGCTCCCGCTAGCGCACTGGTGGCGACCGCATCATTGCCCGGCGCACTCAGCAGATTCAGCCCCGGCGTTTTTAACCGTTCGCCATACTTCAGCACATCGACCACCTGGCTCTGCCCCGCTTTCTGAGTACAGCCCAGCGACTTCTCCTCCAGCGTGGTGATACCGCCCGCTTTGTTGCCTGGTGACGGGTTTTCGTAGATCGGCTGCTGGTGATCGATAAAATACTGTTTGAAATCGTTGATCATCGCCACCGTTTTGCTGAAGGTCTCCTCGTCGCGACAGCGACTCATCAGAATCCGTTCTGCGCCAAACATTTCCGGTACTTCGGTCAGTACGGTCGTGCCGCCATTGGCGATCATCTGGTCCGAGAAACGTCCCAGCAACGGATTGGCGGTGATGCCAGACAAACCATCTGAACCGCCGCACTCCAGACCAAACTTCAGCTCGCTGAGTTTGCCCGGCTCGCGCTGGTCGTGACGCATTTTTTCATACAATGCGTGCAGCCGCTCCAGCCCGGCTTCCACCTCATCGTCATGCTGCTGGCACACCATAAACTCGACCCGGTCGCTTTCAAACGCGCCGAGGGTGTCACGGAAGGCATCAACCTGATTGTTTTCGCAGCCGAGACCAATCACCAGCACCGCGCCAGCATTAGGATGGCGCACCATATTTTGCAGCATGGTGCGGGTGTTTTCGTGATCCTGCCCCAGCTGCGAACAACCGAAGGTATGGCTGAACAGGAACGCGCCATCGATATCTTCTGCCTCCTGCGTCTCTTTCAGGAAACGCTGCAGGATCTGACGCGCAATGCCGTTGACGCAGCCAACGGTCGGCAGGATCCACAGCTCATTGCGGATGCCGACCTCGCCGTTAGCACGACGGTAGATCTGCACCTCACGGTCACCCGGCTGCGGCGGTAGCGTCACAAACTCGGGCTGATACGCATACTGATCCAGATCGCTGAGATTGGTGCGGGCGTTCTGCGAATGGATTAACTCACCGGCGGCCACAGGCTGCGTGGCATGGGCAATCGGCAGCCCATATTTGATCACCAGCTCATCCTGCGCGATAGGCTGCAGGGCAAATTTATGCCCGCGTCCGACCGCCTGTTGCACCGCCACACTCAGTGGCGGCAGCTCTATCATGGCGCCCGCGTCTAAATCACGTAACGCCACGGCGACATTGTCGCGGGGATCAATTTTAATTGCGTCTTGCATAGCGTTATCTCAGTTGGCTCAGCGCCTCACGCATTCCGTGGGCGATGATATTTTGCAGGTGTTGGGTGACAGCCGCAGCCAGTCCGGGCTGACGGGTTAAATCTTCACCCCAGTGTTGCGCGTCGCTGAGTACGCCGTTCACCAGCTGTTGCGGTGACAGCTGATCCGCATCAAGTGCTTTCCAGGCGTCGGCGTAGCGCTGTAACCACTGCGGCTCGTCCTGCAATGGCCAGCTTTTGCCGGCTGACTCGCCGCGATAAAAAGCGATCAGCGCAGCCAGCGCAAAGGTGATGTGTGTCGGCCACTCGCCGGTTTGCTGATGCGCGGCAAGGAGTGGCGTCAGCAGACGGGTGCGGAATTTGGTCATGCCATTAAGGGCAATCGACAGCAGCGCGTGGCGAATAAACGGATTGCGGAAACGACGCTGTACCGCATCGGCAAACGCGTGCAGTTCATCGGCAGGCAGATCCAGCGTCGGGATCACTTCGTGACGCAGCAGGTTATCCACAAATCCGGCGATAGCCGGATCGGCCATCGCCTCTCCCACACTCTCAATACCGGCCAGAAACGCGACCGGTACCATTGCAGTGTGCGCGCCATTGAGAATGGCCACTTTTTTGCGCTTTATAGGGCGCAATGTCATCCACATGCCGAACCTGCGGCGACAGCGCCGCCAGCTTCAGTTCATTAAACAGCGCCGACGGCCCCTGAATCACAAACTGATAGTAGACTTCGCCCGCCACCAGATAGCGATCTTCATAACCCAGCTCGCGTTGTAGCTGCTCGCTTTCCGCCGGGAAGCCGGTGACGATGCGGTCGACCAGGGTGTTATAGAACGCGCAGTGCTGATGAACCCAGGTTTTAAATTCGGAGGGCAGATGCCACTGATCGGCGTAGCGCAGCACCAGATCGCGCAGCGTGTCGCCGTTATGGTCAATCAGCTCGCACGGCACCACCAGCCAGCCCCGGTCGCTGGCGCCATTGAAGTGGGAATAGCGCGCCCACAGCAGCTGCGTCAGTTTGCCAGGGAAACTGCTGGCAGGCTGATCGGTAAGCTGATCCGTGCCGACAAAGGCGATGCCCGCTTCGGTGGTATTGGAGAAGACCATGCGCAGATCCGGATTACGGGCCAGCGCCATAAACTCGCCGAACTGCTGCCAGGGCTGGATTTCACGGTTGAGACTGCGGATCAGCCGGGTTTCGCTGACCTGCTCGCCCTGATCGTTCAGCCCGCGGATCAGTGTGGTATAGAGTCCATCCTGCTGATTCAGGCTGTCGCTGACTTCACGGTTGCGCGGCCGCACCACCACGATCCCGGCATCGGTGCCCTGATGTTCATTGAGCCAGTCGATCTGCCAGTCAATAAAGGCGCGCAGGAAGTTGCCTTCGCCGAACTGGATCACCCGGTCGCGATAGACTGCGCCCGGAAAGTCGTGACGGTTTAGCCTTTTCATTATCAGGCTCCCAGCTCGATGCCGAAGTAATCGCGGGCATTGTTGAAGCAGATGTTCTGTACCATCTGACCTAACAGTGCTTCATCGGCTGGCGCTTCACCCTGCTCCACCCAGCGGCCTATCATCTGGCACAGTAGCCGGCGGAAATATTCGTGGCGGGTGTAGGAGAGGAAGCTGCGGCTATCGGTCAGCATGCCGACGAAACGGCTCAGCAGACCAATCTGCGCCAGCTGCGTCATCTGACGCTGCATACCATCCAGCTGGTCGTTGAACCACCAGGCTGAACCGAATTGCATCTTGCCCGCCTGACCTTCGCCCTGGAAGTTGCCCGCCATGGTGGCCAGCACTTCGTTGTCGCGCGGGTTCAGGCAGTAGAGAATGGTTTTAGGCAGCGCATTATTGAGATTCTGCGCGCCCAGCAGGCGTGCCAGCGGTTCGGCCAGCGGCTGGTCGTTGATTGAATCGAAGCCGACATCAGGCCCCAGCAGCTGGTACTGGCGCGGATTGGTGTTGCGCAGTGCGCCAATATGATACTGCTGCACCCAGCCACGGCGGGCATATTCGCTGCCCAGCCAGACCAGCACCGCCGTTTTAAACTGTGCCGTTTCCTGCGGGTTGGGCGCGGCACCGCTGCGACGACGCGCCAGAATCGCATCCAGCGTAGCGTCATCCGCCTCGGCGTAGCAGACCACATCCAGCGCGTGATCGGAGACTTTACAGCCGTGCGCCGCGAAGTGATCCAGCCTCTGATGCAGTGCGCTGCGCAGATCGTCAAAACGCTGCACGCTGATATCCGTCAGCTGCTCCAGCGTCTCGATCCACGGCAGGAAGGTTTCCGCTTCGATATTAAACGCTTTGTCCGGACGCCAGCTCGGCAGCACTTTAACGCTGAAACTGGCATCGTCTGCCAGCGCGCGGTGATGGCGCAGGTCATCCAGCGGATCGTCAGTGGTGCCCACCATCTTCACCTTCATCTGCTGCATGATGCCGCGCGTGGTAAAGCTATCCTGCGCCAGCAGTTCATTGCAGCGATGCCAGATGCTGTCAGCCGTTTTCTCAGAAAGCAGCGTATCGGTAATACCGAAAGGCCGGCGTAACTCCAGGTGGGTCCAGTGATAGAGCGGGTTGCCGATAGTGTGCGGCACGGTGCGCGCCCAGGCGTCAAATTTTTCACGATCGCTGGCGTTACCGGTACAGAACGCCTCAGCCACACCGTTGGCGCGCATGGCCCGCCACTTATAGTGATCGCCCTTCAGCCAGATGTCATAAAGGTTGGCGAAGCGATAATTTTCGGCAATCTGCTGCGGCGGTAAGTGGCAGTGATAGTCGAAAATCAGCTGATCCTTTGCATAGTCGTGATAGAGACGACGGGCGAATTCGGTATCCAGCAAAAAATCTTCGGTCATGAAACGTGACATACATGCTTCCTCATCGACTGAACCACTGATGGCCCAAAGTTATCATACCAATTTTAGTCCGTTACGGATTTATTTGCGATCCTGCTCACATAAACGGCGGTAGCTGGCTGCCGTTATGGACGTTTTTGTCGCCCGTATCGCGCTAAATGGCTGTCATTACGCAGGTTTCCAGTATCCCACAGTGCAGAAAGGGTTTTTGTGATGGCTCTCAACTTTTAAAGTTGTATAACAAGTTAGGCTCTCGCCCCATCGTGAGGTCGTTAGCGACTCACAAATGGCAAGGTCATAACAGGGTTGCTCATACAGAACCTGCGGGCGTGAGCAGAGCTGCATCACGTGCTGTCCCGCTCCAGATAACAACAGCGGCAAGACCGCATACAGAACTGGAAGAGGTAGAGGATGCGTAAGATCAAAGGGTTACGCTGGTACATGATTGGACTGGTGACGCTCGGTACGGTGTTGGGGTATCTGACCCGTAACACCATTGCCGTGGCGGCCCCGACATTAATGTCAGAGCTGCATATCACCACGCAGCAGTACTCCTACATAATTGCGGCCTATTCAGCCTGCTACACGCTGATGCAACCGGTGGCAGGTTATGTACTGGATCTGCTCGGCACCAAAGTCGGCTACGCGGTGTTTGCTATTATGTGGGCGATTTTCTGTGCCGCTACGGCGATGGCGGGCAGCTGGGGCGGACTGGCGCTGGCACGTGGCGCAGTCGGTGCGGCTGAAGCGGCGATGATCCCGGCCGGACTGAAAGCGAGCAGCGAATGGTTCCCGGCTAAAGAGCGTTCGGTCGCCGTGGGCTACTTTAACGTGGGTTCGTCTATCGGTGCGATGCTGGCTCCGCCGCTGGTGGTCTGGGCGATCGTGGCGCACAGCTGGCAGATGGCATTTATCATGACCGGTGTGCTGAGCATGGCCTGGGCACTCAGCTGGCTGGTGTTTTACAAGCACCCGAAACAGCAGAAGAAGCTGAGCGATGAAGAGCGCGACTATATTATCTCCGGCCAGGAAGCGCAGCATCAGACCGGCAACACCCGCAAAATGTCAGCACTGGAGATTATCCGTAACCGCCAGTTCTGGGGTATTGCCCTGCCGCGCTTTCTGGCAGAACCGGCGTGGGGAACGTTCAACGCCTGGATTCCGCTGTTTATGTTTAAGGTTTACGGCTTCAATCTGAAAGAGATTGCGATGTTCGCCTGGATGCCGATGCTGTTCGCGGACTTCGGCTGCATCCTCGGTGGCTATCTGCCGCCGCTGTTTCAGCGCTGGTTCGGCGTTAACCTGATCGTCTCCCGCAAGATGGTCGTGACGATGGGTGCGGTGTTAATGATTGCGCCGGGCACCATCGGCCTGTTCACCAGCCCCTATGTCGCCATTGGTCTGCTGTGCATCGGCGGGTTTGCGCATCAGGCCCTCTCTGGCGCGCTGATCACCCTCTCCTCAGACGTTTTCGGCCGCAATGAAGTTGCCACGGCTAACGGCCTGACCGGCATGGCAGCCTGGACCGCCAGCACCATGTTTGCGCTGGTGGTCGGTGCACTGGCCGATACGCTGGGCTTCAGCCCGCTGTTTGCCGCGCTGGCGGTGTTTGATCTGCTGGGCGCCGTCGTTATCTGGACGGTTCTGAAAAATAAACCCATTTCAGAGCTGAATGCCGAAGCCGTTATTCCGCAGGCCAGCGCCGTTCGCAGTTAATCTGCCGGACTGGCGCAAGCCAGCCCATTTCCTCGCACCTCCTGAAGTGGTATAACAACTTATCTGTCTGCTACCAGGATTGTGCTATGGACTTCACTGAATCCCGTCGACTTTATCAACAGCTGGCCAGCGAGCTGAAAAGCCGCATTGAAACCGGGATCTATCCGGTGGGTGACAAACTGCCTGCTGAGCGCCTGATTGCCGAAGAGATGGAAGTGAGCCGCACCGTCGTACGTGAAGCGATCATCATGCTGGAAGTTGAAGGCTATGTTGAGGTCCGCAAAGGCTCGGGCATCCACGTCATTGCCAGCCAGCAGCAGAACCGCATCGCTTCCACCAGCAGTCAGCTGGAGTTCGCCACGTTTGGCCCCTTCGAACTGCTCCAGGCTCGTCAGCTGATTGAGAGTAATGTGGCCGAGTTCGCTGCGACGCAGGTAACGCGTCAGGACATTATCGACCTGATGGCGATTCAGGAAAAAGCCCGCCAGGAGGATCACTTCCGCGACTCCGAGTGGGATATGCAGTTTCATGTACGTATCGCGCAATCCACCCAGAACAGTGCCTTAGCCGCCATCGTTGAAAAAATGTGGCTGCATCGCCTGCACAATCCCTACTGGCTCAAACTTCACGAACACATCGACCAGCGCAGCATTCTCAGCTGGTGCGACGACCACGATCAGATTCTTAAAGCTCTGATGCGCAAAGATCCCGCCGCTAGCAAACTGGCGATGTGGCAACATCTGGAAAATACTAAACAGATGCTGTTTAACGCGACGGCGGATGATTTTGAATTTAACGTGGATCGATACATGTTTGGTGAGAATCCGGTCATCCTGCCTGATGGGTCCAATAACGCCCGCTAAAAGTGCCTGAAAATGCCCTGAGATGGTCAGTTAATCTGCAATAGTGTCAGGTCATGTAAAGCTCCTTTTTTACACGCCGTTTCACAAGGTAAAACTCCTGTTCGCCAGAGAGTTTTCCTGTCTCAGACAGGCGATTTTTGTTACAGTTATCGCCCTTTTATTACCCTTTGCGACTGGGGGTTATAAAGTCGCTGATTTAACAATCAATTCTGGAAGGATCCGGAAAATCCCGCCCAGGCTGCGCTCCTAAAATTTATAACGAAATGCCGGTCTGCGTTTAAGTCCCTGTGGGACATGTTTAACAATGATGTTCAGGAATGAATTGATGGATATTTTGCAATCGTTGCTGCATGCCCTCTGGCAGCAGGACTACGAAACCCTCTCCGATCCCACGCTGGTATGGGCCATTTACGGCGTGCTGTTTATGATTTTGTTTTTAGAAAATGGCCTTCTTCCCGCTGCATTTCTGCCGGGTGACAGTCTGCTGATTCTGGTCGGCGTACTGATTGCCAAAGGCACCATGAGCTTCCCTCTGACGATTCTGGTGTTAACGACCGGTGCCAGTCTTGGCTGCTGGGTAAGCTACTTACAGGGCCGCTGGCTGGGTAACACGCCCACGGTACAGAAATGGCTCTCCCATCTTCCTGCCCAGTATCATCTGCGCGCGCACAGCATGTTCCATCGTCACGGCTTATCTGCCCTGCTGATTGGTCGCTTTATCGCGTTTGTGCGGACTCTGCTGCCTACCATCGCCGGATTATCAGGCCTAAGTAATGCCCGCTTTCAGTTCTTCAACTGGGTAAGTGCGTTCCTGTGGGTGGTGATTCTGACCGTTATCGGCTTCGCGCTGGGTAAAACCCCGATTTTCCGTCGTTATGAAGATGAGATGATGTTCTTCCTGATGATGCTGCCGCTGGTGCTGCTGGTGTTTGGTCTGGTGGGATCGCTGGTGGTGATATGGCGTAAACGTCAGGCGAATCAGAACGGGAAAGCCGAGTAATGAAACTGCTGCAGGCTATTCCTAAACGGTGGTTACCGTGGTTGATCGCTGGCGTCTTTGCGCTGGTCGCGCTTTGTGTGGTCCCCGGTCTGATGAAGCACGAGACGGTGGTGCAGATTCGGGTTTCCCATGCTGGCGCCACCCTGCCCGATGGTTTTTATCTCTACCAGCAATTAAGTGCGCAGGGTATTCGTATCAAAAGCATTACGCCTGCGGGTGATGCACTGATCATCCATTTTGATAGCGAAGAGCAGAGCCTGGCGGCCCAGAAGGTGTTACGCCGTCTGCTGCCACAGGGCTTTATTGTGGCGCAGCACGATCACTCTCAGCACCTCTCACTGGCGTAATCTCCCGATTCCCCTCTCCTTTTCAGACCGTCGCGCCATCGCTCGGCGGTCTGAAAGGCGCTCTATCTCCCGGTCTTCTTTGAACTTTTTACTATGGGTGTCTATGCTTAAGCGAGAGTCGATTCTTAGGACCCGCAGCCATATGATTACGCGGGTGATGACGGATCAGGTCGCAATGGAAGGGTCCAGGACCAATGAAATATCAAGTATTACTGGGAGTCGCGCTGTTTTCGCTGTCGGGTTCGCTGCTGGCGGCAGAATCGCTGTGTGAGCAGAAAGAGCAGGATATTCAGCGTGAAATCGGGATGGCGCAGAAGCATAACAACCAGCGCCGGGTTAACGGTCTGGAGCGCGCGCTGACCGAAGTCCGGGCCGATTGCAGCGACAAAAAAGCTCAAGGCCGCCCATCTGGAAAGAATTAACGCTCAGAAGCAGAAAGTTGCTGAGCGTGAGCACGCACTCAGGGAAGAGCGTGAAGAGGGCCATGACAAGGAGAAGATTGCTAAGCGACAACAAAAACTGGATGAAGCGCGCCGGGAGCTGAAAAAGTTACAGGCGGAGCCCTATTAATCGGAACTAACCAACTGATGTTAAAGGAGTATTTTATGTCTAAAGACACATCATCGGAACATTTGCGTGCTGAACTGAAAAACCTGGCCGATACCCTGGAAGAGGTGCTGAGCAGCAGCACTGAAAAATCCAAAGGCGAGCTGGATAAACTTCGCAATAAAGCGCGTGTGGCGCTGGATAGCTCACGTGAACGTCTGGGCGAATCAAGCGAGCGCATTGCTGCGACCACCCGCGAAGCGGCGCAAAAAGCCGAAGGCTACGTGCGTGAAAATCCATGGCATGGTGTGGGTATCGGTGCAGCGATTGGCGTCGCACTGGGCATGCTCATTTCGCGTCGATAATTATGGCTGACTCACAGCATAACCACGGCCCGGCTAAAGGGGTCATTAACATCGGCCAGCGCATTGTTACCACGCTGGTTGGCATGGTCGAGACACGCGTTCGTCTGGCAGTGGTGGAACTGGAGCACGAGAAAGCTAACCTGATTCAGCTGCTGTTGATGGTTGGCCTGACAATGCTGTTCACTGCATTTGGTCTGATGAGCCTGATGGTTCTGATTATCTGGGCAGTGGATGCGCAGTACCGTCTGATGGCCATTGGCATCACGACCGGCACGCTGCTACTGCTGGCGGTTATTCTGGGGCTCTGGACGCTTCACAAATCACGTCAGTCCACGCTGTTGCGCCACACGCGCAAGGAGCTGGAAACAGACCGGGATTTACTTGAGGACCAGCGCTGATGAGCCGCCGCGAGCGTGAAGAACGCATCCATGAACTGCTTAAGCATGTGCAGCAGCAGCGGCTGGATTTAAGCGCTGCGCGGCGTGACTGGCTGGAAGGCACCGCCCATTACGATCGCGGCTGGTTCACCTTCCTCAGCTTACGCCGCTACCTGGCCATTGGCAGCAGTGCGCTGGCTATCTACTCCGTTCGCAGTCCCAACATGCTGTTACGCTGGGTAAAACGGGGATTCGGCGCCTGGAGTACCTGGCGCATGATCAAGTCCGCTCTGCCACCGCGTTAATTTTGCTAAAAGCCGGTCCTGAAAAGGCCGGCTTTTCTTCATCAGAATTTCTGAAAAACACTGACAGTATATCTCGCTTACAACCTTTCCACTCCGCGACTATCATCTCCAGCTATCAACCCAATGAACGCAATACTGCTTTCAGCGGGCATAAACCTTGCGGGCAGCTTGCCCTGCATCCCTGATAGCGCTGGAGTAAATGATGAAAAAATTCGAAGACGTTGGTTTGTTACTGGCTCGCATCCTGATGCCAATCCTGTTCATTACGGCTGGCTGGGGCAAAATCACCGGTTATGCAGGCACTCAGCAATATATGGAAGCAATGGGCGTCCCGGGCTTTATGCTGCCGCTGGTTATCCTGCTGGAGTTTGGCGGCGGTCTGGCTATCCTGTTTGGTTTCCTGACCCGTTTCACTGCCCTGTTCACTGCTGGCTTTACTATCCTGACCGCGTTTCTGTTTCACAGTAACTTTGCCGAAGGCGTGAACCAGCTGATGTTCATGAAGAACCTCTCTATCGCCGGTGGTTTCCTGGTGTTAGGTCTGGTGGGTCCTGGTGCATACAGCATTGATCGCCTGATCAGCAAAAGAAAAACACAGCCAGCGATTGCGCGCTAATCTCACATAAAGCGTAATGCCACATATACTTAGCAGGGCGGGGACATTTCCCCGCCCTGTTTGCATTGGAGCCATTATGGGACAGTTAATTGACGGTGTCTGGCATGACACCTGGTACGACACCAAATCTACCGGCGGACGCTTCAAGCGTTCAGAGTCGGCTTTCCGCAACTGGGTTACCGCGGATGGCAGTGCTGGCCCGGTGGGTAAAGCGGGATTTGTCGCCGAACGCGACCGCTATCATCTTTATGTCTCGCTGGCCTGCCCCTGGGCGCACCGCACGCTGCTGATGCGTCAGCTGAAGGGCCTGGATAGCATGATCGATGTCTCCGTGGTACATCCGCTGATGCTGGAGAATGGCTGGACGTTCGATGATAGTTTTCAGGATGCGACTGGCGATAAGCTCTACCAGAATGAGTTCCTCTATCAGCTCTATCTGCACGCCGATCCGCAATACAGTGGCCGCGTAACCGTGCCGGTATTGTGGGACAAGCAGCAGAACACCATCGTCAGCAATGAGTCTGCCGATATCATCCGCATGTTCAACAGTGCGTTTGATGCTGTCGGTGCCCGTGCCGGGGATTATTATCCTGTTGCTCTGCACGAAAAGATTGATGAACTGAATAGCTGGATCTACGACACCGTGAACAACGGCGTTTACAAAGCAGGCTTTGCCACTTCTCAGTCCGCTTACGACGAGGCAGTCACTGCGCTGTTCCATTCGCTGTCGCGGCTGGAGCAGATTTTAGGCCAGCATCGCTATCTTACTGGCGATCAATTGACCGAAGCGGATCTGCGGTTGTGGACCACACTGGTGCGATTTGATCCGGTCTATGTGACCCACTTTAAATGCGATCGCCATCGCATCAGTGACTACAGAAACCTGAGTGGTTTCCTGCGTGATATCTATCAGATGCCTGGTATCGCAGAGACGGTTAATCTGCCGCATATTCGTCATCACTACTATTGCAGCCATAAGACCATCAACCCGAACGGCGTCATTTCGCTGGGCCCGGCGTTTGACTGGGACGAGCCGCACGGCCGCGGTTAAGCTGCCTGCATATCGCGCAGGGAGCAGATACAATCTGACCGCAATGACAATCTAAACGCGAAGGGAACAGGGTCAGAAGAGGAAAGCGTCCCGCGCCAGGGATGGCGCGGGCCGAGCATGTCAGGGATGACGGATTTTGCGACTTTCCGATCTGACCCTGTTTCCTTTGCAGGCGCGATCTCACCGCTGACCTTCAAACCACCGCGCGTCACAAAGCAAAAACCCCGCCGAAGCGGTAATGCCAGTCAGTTAAGCGACAGGTGATAACGCAGTCTGGTGCCGGGCAGGGGCTGGCGGTCCTCGCGCCGCTGCGCGGTTCCTTCACTTCATTCCTCTGCCTGACGGACCACCGGGGATGGCACATCCTGTGCCGCCCCGCCTTTCGCCCGCGTCCTGCGGGCTCTCCTGGCAGACTCATTCTGTTCAGCGCTGCGGATTGCCTGCCCCTGCCCGCCACCGGCCTGCTCTGAAACTTCAGTGTGTATTGTTAAAAAGGGCACTAGAGTGGAGGCCTGAGCGCCTCTGCTGCTGAAAGGGCTATCCGCAGCGCTGAGGCGTGACGGCGGGCCAGAAGTCCACGCCGGGAAGCGTGGACAGTTCGGGGCCGTCCAGGGAGGGCCGATCCCCGAACGGTTCGTCGGCACGACGTCAAAGCCGAAGGTACCGCGTGAGCGGCGCGAGGACGGCCCGGCAGCAGCAGAGGTGCGCTGGCCCGCACTGCGGCTCGCTCGCCCGGAAAAAAGCTGCCACGTTTGACCGTGACAGCCTTTACAAATCTAATCTTAACTGATCAGCATTACGCCGGAGCGGAGTTTTGGTAAAAAAGCCGAAGCTGACCGTTAAGCCGCGTTCTTTTCATAGAAAGCGTCGTGGGCAGTCATTCATCCTGTCACCGCGCGTCACAAAGCAAAAACCCCGCCGAAGCGGGGTTTTTGATAAAAAGTCGAAGCTGACCGTTAAGCCGGGTTCTGTCGTGGACAGTCATTCATCTAGGCCAGCAATCGCTCACTGGCTCAAGCAGCCTACCCGGGTTCAGTACGGGCCGTACCTTGTGAACCCCTATTTGGCCTTGCTCCGGGTGGAGTTTACCGTGCCACGAACTGTTGCCAGTCGCGCGGTGCGCTCTTACCGCACCCTTTCACCCTTACCTGATCCCATTTCTGGGCCATCGGCGGTTTGCTCTCTGTTGCACTGGTCGTAGGCTTGCGCCTCCCAGGCGTTACCTGGCACCCTGCCCTATGGAGCCCGGACTTTCCTCCCCTCTGCCCGTCTCCCCACAAGTGAGGACGACGACAAAGCGGCGACTGTCTGGTCAGCTTCGGCGCGGGATAATAGGACATTCGCCGGCGTTTGTCACGCCTCTTGCTGCTCCAGCGCATACTTATAAAGCGCATTTTTCTTCACGCTGTGGATCTCAGCGGTCAGCGCAGCCGCGCGTTTCAACGGCAGCTCTTTTTTGCAGCAGCGCCAGCGTACGCAGCGCATCGGCTGGTAACGCATCTTCATCATCGGTCTTGTACCCTTCGACAATCAGCACCATCTCGCCTTTGCGACGATTCTCATCTTCTTTAACCCACGCCAGCAGCTCGCCGACCGGTGCACCGTAGATCGACTCCCAGGTTTTAGTCAGCTCGCGCGCCAGCACCACGTAGCGTTCGGCACCCAGCTCACTCACCATATCCTGCAGGCTGTCGATCAGACGGTGGGTCGACTCATAGAAAATCAGCGTGCGCGGCTCCTGCACCAGCGCCCGCAGGGCGTCGCAACGGCCTTTGGTTTTGGCGGGCAGAAACCCTTCGTAACAGAAACGATCGGATGGCAGCCCTGCAGCACTTAACGCAGCAATGGCAGCACAGGCGCCCGGCAGCGGCACCACACGGATGCCCGCTTCACGGCAGCGACGCACCAGATGGTAGCCTGGATCGTTGATCAGCGGCGTGCCAGCATCAGAAACTAAGGCTATGCTTTGACCCTCCTGCAGCTTCGTCAGCAGCAGTTCAGCCTTGTGCTGCTCGTTGTGGTCATGAAGTGAGAAGAGTCGCGCATTGATGGCGAAATGTTGTAGCAACAGTCCGGTATGACGTGTATCTTCCGCAGCGACCAGATCGACGCTCGAAAGCACCGTCAGCGCCCGCTGGGTGATATCACCCAAATTACCAATCGGGGTTGGAACGATGTAGAGCGTGCTGGCAGAAATCTCTGCCCGATCGAGTTGTTTCATTGTTTCATCCGAATTGCCGATTTAATATTGAGCATCTTGAAAAAAACATCACTGGATACAGTATGCTTCCTTCAAAAGTCGTTCGTCATAAAGCAGGACGCTTTCTGCCTGTCATTCTTGCTGGGCTGATTTTAGCCGCATGTAGCGGTCAGGGGCCGCAAACCTCAACCGTCAATATTCAGGGGCCCGTCACAGCCAGCTCCGCTTACTATCTGCAGCAAGCGCAGCAAAGCAGCGATGATAGCAAGACCGACTGGCAATTACTTGCAATCCGCGCCCTGTTGAAGGAAGGAAAGTATCCTGAGGCGACTCAGCAACTGAGCCAGTTGCCGCAGCAGCTCTCTGAGACGCAGCAACAGGAATCCCTGCTGCTGAAAGCGCAATTGCTGATTGCACAGCAGAAGATCAAAGACGCCGAACCGCTGTTAGCGGCAGTGAAAACCGGCGCACTGTCGCAGGATCAGCTGGCGCGTTATTACAGCCTGCAGATCGCCAGCGCACAGGGTCACCCTTCACTCTCGCTGCTGCGCAACTATATTGCCCAGGAGCCACTGCTGAAAGGCACCGATCATCAGGGCAATATCGACGCCACCTGGCAGACACTGACCCAGATGTCGCCGCAGGAAGTCAGCAACCTGGTCATCAATGCCGATGAAAATGTGCTGCAGGGCTGGCTGGATCTGCTCGCGGTCTGGCGCGCCAACACGCAGGATGCTGAGATGCTCAAGTCAGGCATCAAAGACTGGCAGACCCGCTATCCGCAGAACCCGGCGGCCAAAACGCTGCCGACGCAGCTGAGCCAGATGCAGAACTACACCAAAGCTTCAACCAGCATCATCGCGCTGCTGCTGCCGCTGAATGGCCAGGCACAGGTGTTCGCCAACGCGATTCAGAAAGGCTTTAATGATGCGAAGAATGGCATCTCCGCGCCGGTCACTCAGCCTGCGGCAGCTCAGCCCGCCGCTGCTGATGCAACCGCCAGCACCCAACCCGCTGCCGCTGCTGGTTCTTCCACCGATCCCATCAGCGCGCCGCAGCAGCAACAGCCTGCCGACGCGACGCCACAGCCTCAATCTCAGCCTGCTGCCGCAGAACCGGCCAGCAACGCACAGATCAAGGTCTATGACACCAGCAGCCAGCCGATTGAGCAGGTGATGCAACAGGCACAGCAGGATGGTGCCACCATCGTGGTCGGCCCGCTGCTGAAGAGCAACGTTGAGAAGGTTGCCAACAGCCAGACGCCACTGAATGTGCTGGCGCTCAACGAGCCGGAAAAGATCCAGAACCATCCGAATATTTGCTACTTTGCGCTTTCTCCTGAAGACGAAGCGCGCGATGCGGCGCACCATATCTGGGATCAGGGCAAACGCCAGCCGCTGTTGCTGGTTCCGCGCAGCGGACTGGGCGATCGCGTCACCAACGCCTTTGCTCAGGAGTGGCAGACGCTGGGTGGCAGCACGGTGATGCAGCAGCGCTTTGGTTCGACCTCAGAGCTGAAACAGGGCATTAACAGCGGCGCGGGTATCAGCTTATCCGGTACGCCAGTGAACGCTGCACCTGCCGAGCCGCAGGGTGTTACGATTGCGGGCCTGACTATCCCGGCACCGCAGCAGAACACGCCAGATGTGGTCAGCACCAGCAGCGGTGGTGGCGTCGATGCGGTCTACATCGTCTCAACGCAGGACGAACTGCAGCTGATCAAACCGATGATCACCATGCGCACCGGCAGTCGCAGCAATATCTCGCTCTACGCCAGTTCGCGCAGCGCGCAGGCTGGTGCCGGCCCGGACTTCCGTCTGGAAATGGATGGCCTGCAGTTCAGCGATATTCCGCTGCTCTCCGGCAGCAATCCTGGCCTGATGCAGCAGACATCAAAGTCATTCAATAATGACTATTCGCTGGTGCGTCTCTATGCCATGGGAATGGATGCCTGGACGCTGGCGAATCACTTTAACCAGATGCGTCAGTCACCTGGCTTTACGCTGGACGGCAATACCGGCAAGCTCAGCGCCGACACGGATTGTGTGATCAACAGGAAGTTGACATGGAACCAGTATCGTCGGGGCGAAATCGCACCGGCCAACTAAATCGGCGTCAGACTGGCGCCAGGCATGAAGAAGATGCCCGGCGCTATCTGGAGCAGGCTGGCCTGATATGGGTCGCCAGTAATGTTCACTTTCGCAATGGTGAACTTGACCTGATAATGCGTGACGGGCACTGTTGGGTGTTTGTTGAAGTTCGCTACCGACGCGATGCGCGTTATGGTGGCGCGCTCGCCAGCGTAACCCGGAATAAACAACAAAAGCTGCTGCGCGCTGCTGCTCTCTGGCTGGCGCAACGCGGCGGCAGTTTTGAAACAGTGAATTGCCGTTTCGACATCATCGCCATTACCGGCACGGCGCTCGAGTGGCTGCCGAATGCCTTTAATGCAGACGTTTAGAACCAGGTGGTCGTGTGCAGGACAGAATTAAAGCGTGTTTTACCGAAAGTATTCAAACTCAGATTGCCGCAGCCGAAGCGTTGCCCGATGCCATCTCCCGCGCCGCTATGACGCTGGTGCAGTCGTTACTGAATGGCAATAAAATCCTGAGCTGTGGCAACGGTGCCTCATCCGCCAATGCACAGCACTTCGCCGCCAGCATGATCAACCGTTTCGAGACCGAACGCCCAAGCTTACCGGCGCTGGCGTTGAGCGCCGACAACGTGATGCTGACCGCGATTGGTAATGACCGCCTGCACGATGAAATCTATGCCAAGCAGGTGCGCGCTCTGGGACACGCAGGCGATGTGTTACTGGCTATCTCAACCCGTGGCAACACCCGTGACATCGTTAAGGCCGTAGAAGCGGCGGTAACACGCGATATGACTATCGTTGCGCTTACCGGGTATGATGGCGGAGAGCTCGCCGGACTGCTGGGTCCGCAGGATGTGGAGATCCGCATTCCGTCGCATCGCAGCGCCCGTATTCAGGAGATGCATATGCTCACCGTTAATTGCTTATGCGATCTGATCGATAACACTCTCTTTCCCCATCAGGAATGACCGAAGGAGCACGAATGAAAGCATTGAATGCTATAGCTATTCTGTTAACCGCCATGCTGCTGCAGGGCTGCGTTGCGGTTGTGGCGGGTGGCGCAGCGGTTGCCACTAAAACGGCCACCGATCCACGCTCGGTGGGTACGCAGGTTGATGACAGCACGCTGGAGCTACGCGTGACTAACGCGCTGGCTAAAGATCAGCAGATTAAAACCGATGCCCGCATTATCGCCACGGCCTATCAGGGCAAAGTGTTGCTGACCGGTCAGGCGCCTTCGCAGGAGATCGCCAATCGTGCCAAACAGATCACCATGGGCGTTGATGGCGCAACCGAGGTCTATAACGAGATCCGTATCGGCCAGAAAGTGACGCTGGGCACCACGTCGTCAGACACCTGGATTACCACCAAAATCCGCTCGCAGCTGCTGGGCAGCGATCAGGTGAAATCCTCCAACGTGAAGGTGACGACGGAGAATGGCGAAGTGTTCCTGCTGGGTCTGGTGACACCGCAGGAAGCGCAGGCAGCGGCTGATGTCGCCAGCCGCGTCAGTGGCGTGAAGCACGTCACCACGGCCTTCACCATGCTGAAGTAGTACGCAAAACGCAAAAAAGGCGGCCATGGCCGCCTTTTTTATTGCCCGATGTTCAGACGGGAATGTCGATGACCAGTGCGCGGGTCGCGGTTTTCGCCGTCAGTTGCAACAGCTTCTCTTCCTGCAAAAAAGGCACCATCGCCACAGCCCAGCTTCTCCTGATGATCCGTGCCGGACATCGCTTCCAGCGAACCGTGAATCGACTGCAGATAGGCACGCGGCCCCTGTAACCGCAGCGAATGCTTTTCGCCTGGTGCCAGCTCGACCTGATGAATCCACACCTGCTGACGCAGTTGCAGACTGTCGTCCATGCCATCCGGCGAGGCGATCAGCTGGGACAACCGGCCATCCGTCAGGGCGATTTTCTGCATCCGCGGATTTTCGCGCTCCGGACAGGCGGCCAGCCAGAGCTGCATGCGTGTCAGCGGTCGATCTTTGCTCAGGTTCATTTCGGTGTAACTCACACCCGGCTGGGCAGAGAGCAGCAGCGCCTCCCCTTCCCGCACGCTGATGGTGTTGCCTTCGCTGTCGCGGTATTCAGCTTCACCCTGCAGCACGATGTTCAGGACATCAACCTGTGGATAGGTGCGCGGCTGAAAAGCGGCACCCGGCGCCAGCACTTCCTGGTTCAGTACGCGCAGTGACGCGTACCCCATCAGTTTGGGATCAAAATAGTGGCCAAAAGAGAAACTGTAGCGCGCCTGTAACCAGCCGAAATCGGCCTGACCACATGCGGACGCACTGCGTGTCGTTATCATTGTTTACCTCCAGCATCCGGTGACGAGGATCGGCCACGGACTATATGCTCCCATGGTAAAAGTCTGGACGCCGGATTGTTAGCCAGTTAATCTGCCGGGCATGTTCAAATTTCCTGACAGAGAACCGGGATGGCTAAAGAGCGTGCGTTAACCCTTGAATCTTTACGCGTTATGGATGCGATTGATCGGCGTGGCAGTTTTGCCGCGGCGGCGGATGAACTGGGGCGCGTCCCTTCCGCCCTCAGCTACACCATGCAAAAGCTGGAAGAGGAGCTGGATGTGGTGCTGTTTGACCGTTCCGGTCACCGTACTAAATTTACTAACGTGGGACGCATGCTGCTGGAGCGTGGCCGGGTGCTGCTGGAAGCAGCCGATAAGCTCACCACCGATGCGGAAGCGCTGGCACGTGGCTGGGAAACCCATCTGACCATCGTCACCGAAGCACTGGTACCTGTTGATGCGCTGTTTCCGCTGGTGACGCGACTGGCCGACAAGGCCAATACGCAATTTTCGCTGGTGACGGAAGTGCTGGCGGGCGCATGGGAACGGCTGGAACAGGGCCGGGCCGATATCGTGATCGCCCCCGATATGCACTTCCGCGCCTCCACCGAGATCAATACCCGCAAGCTCTACACCATGATGAGCGTCTATGTCGCCAGTGCTGACCACCCGATTCATAACGAGCCTGAACCCCAGTCTGAAGTGACGCGGGTGAAATACCGTGGCATTGCGGTCGCAGATACCGCGCGTGAGCGTCCGGTGCTGACCGTGCAGTTACTGGATAAGCAGCAGCGCCTGACCGTGAGCAGCATGGATGACAAGCGCCGTGCGCTGCTGGCTGGCCTGGGCGTGGCGACCATGCCCTATTCGCTGGTGGAGCAGGATATTGCGGAAGGCCGTCTGCGGGTGGTGAGTCCGGAATATACCCGCGAGGTCGATATTATTATGGCGTGGCGGCGTGACAGCATGGGCGAAGCCAAATCCTGGTGCCTGCGTGAGATCCCGCGCCTGCTGGCGAAGAAAAACTAAAGCGCCGATTCAGGGCGAGGGCCAGGAGCGGCTCAGGCAATCCATCGCCACTGCCCTGAAGCGGGTGAAATCGGTGCTGTCCCGCAGGCGGGTCATCGCCCTTTCACGCAGGAACGTCACAAACAGATCGTATATCGCCATCGCCTCTTCATATTCACTTTTGCTGATCGCCAGCAGGAAAATGACATAGGCGGTATCGTCTCCCCAGGCAATGCCGTGCGGCGCCAGCACGGTGTAAACCACGGTTTTCTTTGCCAGCAGCCCCAGCGAGTGCGGCAGCGCAATGCCTTCGCCGAGCATGGTGCTGACAATCGCTTCGCGCTCTTCAACCGACGGATAGAACGCCGCATCCACAAATCCCTCCGCCTCCAGTTGATCGCACAGCTGGCGAAACAGTTCAGACTGGGTCATCGGCCTGTCGACGATATGAAAGTGCTGAGCATCAAAAAATTTCGCCAGCATATAGGGCCGGGTACGGTCCACCAGCACCAGCTTGCCAATCTGTTCCAGCTGAAAACCGGTGGGAAACGGCGACATCACCACCACCGGCTTCTCTTTTTCGCTGAGCCGGATGGTGGAGATAACAAAATCTTCGTCGATGCGGCTGCGCGCCTCATACTCGCGCTGGGACAGGCGGGCCGTGACCTGCAACTGCGGATATTTGCGCAGCAGCATCGCCTCAATCATTCGCAGCGTAGAGTTACCGCTGTCGCAGACCAGCAGCACCTGCGGATGACGCTGATAACCGACGTCATAGTGGCGCTCCAGCCCGACACCGATATGCAGCACCAGAAAGCCAATCTCATTCTCGGTGATGACGTAAGGGGTATATTTTCCCCAGCTGGTCACCGCCGCTAAGGTGACATCATAGGCCATGGGATAGTGCTGTTTGATGTTACTGAGCAGCGGGTTGGGAATATGAATCTGATAGCGCACCCGCGTAATCATGGTTTTGATGTGGGTGAGCAGGTCAGCACGCAGCTGCTGATCGTTTTGCAGATTGAAGTTGTAATGCGTGTTGATAAAGCTAAGCAGATAGTCCACCAGCGCGTCGGCGTCATCAGCATTGATGGCGCTGGGAGCAATCGCCTGAATGCGTCGCGCGGCGATATTGACCCGCAGCCAGTTCTCTTCCGCCGGTGAAATCGGTTTGCTGACCAGCGGGCGCATCAGATTAATCAGGTGATGGGCCGCTTCACGCACCTCATCACCAATCTCCTCTGCACCCGGATCGTTAAGCGGATAGCCTTCACTGATGCGCCGCACCGCCACGGCGCAGTAAAGCCGCAGATAGCGTTCACCCTCATCGCTGAGCCGAATGTTGTGCTGAGCAAAACAGCTTTGCAGCAGCGGGCGCAGCGTCTCCAGCATGCCGCTGTTCAGCGCTTCGATAGTGAGCAGCGGGCTCTCGGGCTGCGCCTGATCAATTTGCCATAACAGGTCGGTCAGGCAGGTACGAATTGCCACTTCGCTGCCAAACAGCTTCATGCCGTAGTGGGGCTTGCTCTCAATGGTGAGGTGATAGCGCCCCAGCCATTCGCGCACCTCCGCCATATCATTCTGCAGGGTGGCGCGGCTGACAAACCACTCTTCTGCCAGCTCTTCAAGTTTCAGGGAATAGGCGGCGGTAAGAAAGCGGGTCAGCAGGTAGCGAACCCGATCCGGCGAGGTGCGCGGCACCCGTAGCGGCGACGCGGTATGCTGTTGCAGATGCTGAAAGCGCTGAGCATCCTCAATCTTCAGCTGATAGCCCGCGCCGCGATTGAGGACAAACTGCGCGCCATGTTCTGCCAGCAGCGCATTCAGCGCCGTGATATCGGTACGCACGGTGCGTGTCGAGACGGCGAAACGCCGCGCCAGCTCATCCTGAGGCAGCGTTTCGTTTTGCATGGCATCGAACAGTTGCGCAAGGCGCTGATTGGGAAATCTCACAAGCGTTACCTGTTTGCAGACAGAAATAGGGAACATCAGCCTACGGAGATCGTCTCGCAACGTCCATGTTGCGCGATCTGCCTGTTGCAGGCAGATCGTGTTGATCTCTAAGCCAGCAGCGTTTTACAGATGGCCAGCAACTGCTTCACATCTACAACGCGGGTCTCTCCGCTGGCTTTGTCGATGATCGAACTGTAGACGTGCGGGATCACTTTGCTGACGCCCGACTCCAGCGCTATGCGCACGATCTCACCGAAATTTTCCAGATCGATGCCGCCGGTTGGCTCCAGCCAGAAATCCAGTTTTGCACAGACTTCCGCCACAGCGCGATACTCATCCACCGCCTGCAGACCGCCCATCGGGAAATATTTTACCGAGCTGCCGCCCATATCCTGCAGCATCGCGATCGCCGTTTCGACGGGCACGATCCCGTCACGCTGTTTTGAGCTGCGCGGTCCGGTGGAGATTTTCACCTGCCCTGGCGTGCCGGTGGGCGAGATCAGACCATTCACTATTGTCTTCGACTGCCCCAGCAGCGCACGGCTGGTGGCGACGCCGGTAAAGACCTGATTCACATGCTGCGGTTGCAGCACTGCCGCAATCTCACTCACCATCTGTGACTGGTTGGGATCGCCCGCACCCAGACCAATCGAGAGCGCATTATCGATCAGCGCGGCATACTCGCGCATATCGGCGATAGCGGCTTCATTGCTGGCGTAGTTTTTCGACAGCACGCCGACCAGCACATGCCCTTCTGCCGCCTGCCAGATAGCGCGTGCATTCTCTTTCGATCCCGCCAGTACGTTAAGGCAGAGACGATCCTGATAGAAATTGGGGGTCAGCGTCATGCGTTTTTCTCTCCGTTTAACAGTGCCTGAATGCGGGTGAAAATAGTGTGCAGTTGATCGGCGCTGACGCTGCGCACGTCCGCCTCAATGATCCCTTCGTTGGCTTTGTAGCCACGAAAGTAGATCGCCACATCGCCGTTTTTCAGCGCCTGCACCAGATCGCCGGTGCGCTGCTGGATCGCGGCTTCGTCGAACTTGATCTCAGCCCGGGCGATGTCGCGTCCGGCTGCGTCCCACACTACCCGGGCCGTCACGCCATTCAGACTGTTGAGCTGTTCAATGAACGGCGTCATTTTTTCCACCATCTGCGCGCCGCTGATTTTTGGCTGCGTCAGATAGTTTTCAATCGCCTGGGTCAGCCCCAGGATCCCCTCTTTGCCCACTTTCATCGCGCGGCCAATGCCGTTGGTCTGGCGTTTGACCCACTCAACGTAGTGGTGTCGGCCAATCACCAGCCCGCTGGTCGGCCCTTCAATCGCTTTTGCTCCGCTGTAGATCACCAGATCGGCACCCGCCTGGTAGTAGCATTGCAGATCCTCTTCTGCCGCCGCATCGACGATCAGCGGGACGCCATGCTGGCGCGCAACGGCTGCGGCCTGTGCCACATCGAGATGGCTCTTCTGCACACAGTGGTGCGATTTTACATAAAGGATCGCCGCGGTCTGTGGGGTGATCGCCGCCGCCAGCTGGGCGGGTGAGCACTCGTTGCTGTAACCCGCTTCCACCAGTTGCCCGCCACCCAGTGCCACCATGCTGCCGACCGGTGCGCCATAGTTCACGTTGTGCCCTTTCGGCACCACAATCTGATGCGGGACGGTCAGCGGCGCGGCATGCAGGTTATCCACCAGCCAGTCGTTGTCTTTCACAATCACCGCCGCCACGCTCTGGGCGATACCGGCCGAGGCGCAGGAGACCACCAGCGCGTTCTCCACCTTCAGCAGACCGGCGATATAAGCACCGGTCTTATCCACCAAATCTTTCATTTCGAAGTAGTGATCGAGGCCATATTTCACCGTATCGATCACCTCACTCGATGGCGTAGAGACGCCGAGGATCGTCATACGGCCAGAGGCATTAATCACCGGCTTCAGGCCATACTTTTCATATACCGAGGTCATGCGCTATTCCTTCTTCAGTCGCGATCCACGTACCAGCAACGACGGCCGCCAGCGGGACCAGATGCTTCTCACCTGCGACCTGTTCACCTTCTGAATCGATGAATGGCCGGGTTTCCTCTTTGACGCTAAACACTGTCAGATCGGCGTCGTAGCCCACTTTCAGCTGGCCTTTGCGCTGCAGGCGCAGTCCTGCCGCCGCATTGACCGTTACGCAGTCAATCACCTGCGGCAGGGTCATACCGACACTGAAAAATTTCGACATCACATGCGCCAGGTTGTGAACCGGTCCGGCCAGACGATTGCGGCAGTAGATGTCAGAGCTGATGGTGTCGGGCAGAATGCCCTGCGCAATCGCCGCGCGGGCGACTTCAAAGCTGAAGCTGGCACTGCCGTGGCCGACATCAAGTTTGACGCCACGCGCGATAGCCTGTTTTACCGCCGCTTTGAGTTCGCCCTGCGGCGTCAGGATACGGTTGGGTTTGCCGTTAAAGCAGTGCGTGATGATGTCACCCGTGGTGAGCAGATCCGCAATCTGGTCGAGATTGGGCGGATTATTGCCAATGTGAACCATCAGCGGCAGCCCGCCGGTTTCCTGCTGGATCGCCTTCGCTTTAATCAGCGGCTGCACACCATTCTCGCCCACCACGCTGCTGCTGATGCGCGCCTTGAGGCCGACAATAAAATCGGGCAGCCGCGCCACCGCCTGCTGCACCGCCTCGCCATCTATCTGCGTCATGTCAGCCAACTCATTCTGGGTGACGATGCCGGTGCGGGCGATATTGATCAGCGCATAAACCTGGGTCTGTGCCGCGCGTGTCAGCCGGTAAAAGTCATCAATGTGCTCTGCGCCGGTGCTGCCCGCATCGACAACCGTGGTGACGCCATGCGCTACGCCAATCGCATCCGCTTCATCATGATAAATTGGTGATTTGGGATAGCAGTGAACGTGGGAGTCGATCCAGCCTGCGCTGAGGTAGTAACGGCCAGCCAGATCGCGCTCGTGCTGCGCGTTACCCTGCACCTTGCCTATGGCGGCGATACGGCCATCCTGCAGCGCAATGTCGACCACCTGCTCATCGCTGAGACGCGCACCGCGAATAATCAAGTCGTACATGGTTTCTCCTTAACGGCAGCCCGCTGCCGGGCTGCCGGTGAGATCAGAGAGCAATCGGAAACAGTGCCCCAAGGATCATCGCGCCGAGGATTGCGCCGCCGGTAATGGGCTTGTTCCAGAGATAGAAGAGCAGCGCGCCCAGCAGCGAACCCAGGCCAATCGGAATGGATGCCGCCATGGCTGACAGGATGATCAGCGGCCCCAGAAAGCGCCCCGAGGCATTACCCGCACCCATCATCACGTCTGCGCCGTAGGTTGAGTCGCTCTGATTGATGGTGAATTTACGCGCCAGAATAATCAGGTAGCCAATCGCCACACCAATCACCAGGCCCGTCGCCAGCGAGGCAGCGAAGTTCGCCACCGGGAAGACAATGCCCGCACCCAGCAGCAGTGCCGGAACGCCCAGCCCGACGCCGGTCTGAATCGCCCCGCCGATATCCAGAATGCCCACCAGCGAGCCTTCGATGATACGGGCGAACAGGAAGCTGGCACCAAAGGCAGCGACCGCGCCGTAGACGCCGGTCTCCATGCCTGCGCGCAGCATCGACACAAACGCCACTTCGTTGAACGCGCCGATGCCATAGAGGTAATACATGTGTGTCCCGGCAAAGACGCCAGAAGAGAGCAGGCCAACAAAGATCGGGAAAGACCAGTCGGCGTACCAGAAGCCTTTATTTTCGTTCATCGCATCGCCTCTTATTTGCCGCTGACTGAGTTATGGATCATGTCGAGCCAGCCGGGAATGCCGAGCTGGAAGGACTGCAGCAGCTTCATATCGAAACCACGGAAGAAGCCGCTCAGCACAAATAGCAGCACGATGGCGGTCATCATGACTTTGGTGACCCGGTTCCAGCCGCTCTCTTCCACGCCTTTACCGATCAGGATTCCCAGCACCAGTCCCGGCACGGCGTTGCCCATGATCAGCTGCGCCAGACCGCCAAAAATGGTGGCCCAGAAGCCTGACTTTCTGCCCGCGTCGATCGCCGCCAGCCAGAAGATCACCGGCATGACGGTGTTCACCAGCAGGTTAGCGGCGGGCACCAGCACTTTGACCGCCGTGACCTGCAGCGCAGCCGGAACAGCCGAGGCGGTGGAGTTGAGGAAGGCGACCACGATCATGCCGATGATGCCGCAGGCGATGGCCATTTTTTTCGGATCGTGCAGCGTCTCCGCCACATTACGATTCTTCACCATCAAGGCGGCCGCACCCCAGTTTGGAATGATGCGATGATCCACATCCTGAGTGAATGAACCGGCTGCGACAGACGATGCCCAGGCATTGAAAAAGAAGCCAAGACCAAAGGAGAAGTGGGATGCCGGATCGCCCTCGCACGAGTTCAGCTCGCCCAGCGTACGGAAAGCGCCCATGCCCTGAGTGGTTGGCGCGTGGAACATGCGCGCCGCACCCGCACCGACGCCGACCCCTACCAGCCCGCCAATGATCAACGACTTAAACAAAATGATTAAAAACATGTTGTTGTACCTTGTTGTCGTTTTTACCTGCCCAATCGCACGCGCCGCATCGCCCACGCCTGATCATCGCAATGTCGCGACAGCAGAGCATCGGGCAAACGGCTGGCTGGCGTTAACAGGCTCTGTTTTACGATGCCGCCGTGAACGCCACCTGTTCGGTGTCGAAAACGGTGACGCTGACGGTGATCTCCAGCGTGACGCTGAAGCTCCGCCGTTGGCGCGCCAGAAAGAAGAAGAGAAACTTCTCGGTTTTGACGCTCTCCTGCGCGCGCAGCACCCGGACATCCTGAGGTTCAATGCGCAGCAGAATTTTTTGCGTCGCGCGCAGAACCTGGTTCTGCACACGACTCAGGGCATCGGCAAAGGCTTTCGCTTTGGTGTCGCCTTTGCCCTCGACCGTCACCTGGGTAACGTATTGTTCTTTCATAATCAGCTGCCGTGCTTCTTGTTCCAGGCCTGCACCAGCCGCTCGCCTAACTCTTCTTTATCCATAAAGCCGAAGCCCAGCACCGTGGCACCTTCATTAATGGCGGTGACGCCTTCGTCGACAGAACGCATGCCATGCTTTGCTTTGTAGCCATATTTGTTCTGAGCGGTGATAGCACCGGCGCCGCCGCTGCCGCAGAACGAGATGCCGAAATCGGCGTTTTCCGCCTTCATCACGTCACCCAGTTTCATGTCAGCGGCGACACCTGGCACCACGACGGCACGGCCACCCGCTTTTTCGATGCCCGCCGCCACTTTCTGTCCTTTACCTAAACGATCACCAATCACTACTGTTACCATCTTATGTTCCTCTCTGGTTGTTTGATCGCGCGACTTCAATATGCACTGACAGCAGCCAGGCCTCTTCGCGGGGCAGATTGCCAAACAGATCGACGACCTGCTGCGCCAGCGCTAACGTTTCCGGCGGAATATCCTCAAACAGCTCCGCTTCCACTTCCGGCAGCGGCTCACCGCTCAGCGAGCGTGACGCCATGGCACCGACATGTGATTGCAGCATCTGCTGCTGAACCGCATTGGGCTGAATACCCTGCTGCTGATAGATCGCAGCAATCTGCGTCATCACGCTGTCAGCCAGCTGTTGCACTTTCTCAGGTGCCGCTTCATACACCGGGACGCCGTTATTACTCACCTTGCTACTCCTGTTAAACCGGATAATTCGCGTTAAAAACAAATTAGCGGTCATCGCCCCGGCTGTGGAGAGGCAACATTTCCAGCAGCAAGTGGAAATTGAAGTGAAGGTTGTGCGTCAGATCGCAGGCTGCATGCTTAGTGCGACACGCGTCGCAGAATGCGTAATTTGATGGATTTAACCGTGTAAGACGGTGATGTTGTGCGGCGACAAGCCGGACGCGCGGGGGGTTCAGGGTGCGGTGATAAGCAGAAGTGATGGTAAAAAAACCGCCGGCCTGGCTGGCCGGCGATCTGATTAACGGAATTTCTTATGGTTGGTATTGCGGATGTCGTCGAACTTCGCTGCTTCGCGTTTCGCCCCGTCCACATTGTTGGCTTTCGCCAGCGCGCTGACCACATCGATCTGCGCGATCAGTGAGTCGATACCGGCATGGAAATCTTTCACCTGTGGGCTGTCAGCCGGCTGGCCTTCCAGCTTATCCGGCGTGCCCTGTCGCGCATCCTGTGCCGCGGCACGCATTTTGGTCAGCGCCTGCTGCATCTCCTGGGCATTGTCACTTTTTTTGACGATTTTCAGGTTCGCATTCAGTGTATCCATATCCTGCTCCAGATCCGCCGCATAGAGACTGACGCTGGAGAACAACAGAGAAGCCGACAACATTGCAATCACATGCTTACGCATCATTACTTCCTTTTTATTGTGATGAAAAAAAAGCAGCCAACCGGCTGCTTCAGGAATCCATCTTTATTGTCCCGCTATCTTCATCTCAGGCAGTAACACTGAACCGCACTGGATATTGCTGCGGGTTTCAATATCGTCACCGATGGTCACCATATTGCGCCACATCTCTTTGAGATTTCCGGCGATAGTCACTTCGCTGACCGGGTACTGAATAACGCCATTCTCGACCCAGAACCCGGCCGCACCGCGTGAGTAATCACCGGTAATGGCGCTGACGCCCTGTCCCATCAGTTCGGTCACCACTAACCCGGTGCCCATCTGCTTCAGCAGGTCGTCAAAGCTGTGGCCCTGGCCCGCAATGCGCCAGTTATGAATGCCGCCAGCGTGACCGGTGCTGGTCAGGCCCAGTTTGCGGGCTGAGTAGCTGGTTAACAGCCAGGTCTGCAGCACGCCATCTTTGATGATGTCGCGCGCCTGGGTACGCACCCCTTCGCTGTCGAATGGCGTGGAGGCGAGCCCTTTCAGCAGATGCGGCTGTTCATTGATGGTGAGCCACTCCGGCAGGATCTGCTGACCCATAGAATCCAGCAGGAAGGTCGATTTACGATAAACGTTGCCGCCGCTGATCGCGCCAACCAGATGACCAAATAAGCCTGTTGCCACTTCAGAGGCGAAAATCACCGGGGCTTTCATGGTCGGAAGTTTACGCGGTGCCAGACGGGAGAGCGTGCGGCGCGCGCACTCTGCACCGACCCACTCCGGGCTCTTCAAATCTTCAAACGCGCGTCCAATGGTGTAGGCGTAGTCGCGCTCCATATTACCATCCTGCTCGGCAATCACGCTGCTGGAGAGCGAGTGACGGCTTGAGCAGTAGCTCTGTAACATACCGTGGCTGTTGCCAAAGACTTTGATGCCGACGTGGCTGTTGAAGCTGCCACCTTCGGTATTGGTAATACGCTTGTCGGCGCGTAGTGATGCCTGTTCCGCCTGCGCAGCCAGTTCAATGGCGCGGTCAGCATCAATCTCCCACGGATGGTAGAGATCCAGGTCTGGCGCATCATAGGCCAGCAACTCTGCGTCGGCCGGACCGGCAAAGGGATCGGGCGAGGTATAGCGCGCAATATCAATCGCCGCCTGCACGGTGCGTTTGATCGCGTCCGGGCTGAGGTCGGTCGATGAGGCGCTGCCTTTACGATTCTGATGATAGACGGTGATGCCCAGCGCACCGTCGCTGTTGAATTCGACGTTTTCCACTTCGCCATAGCGGGTGCTGACCCCGATGCCGGTGGTTTTACTGACTGCCACTTCCGCGCTGTCAGTGCTTGCTTTAGCCAGTTCAAGTGCCTGCGCAATGGCCTGCTCCAGTACTTTTCGCTGTTCTGCAACCTGAGTAGATACGTTCATCGACCTGCCGTCTAATCTTATGTGTGAATGATTTGAGTCTATCAGAGTCAGAGAACAATTTCGCAGTCACCCGATAAACTGGTAGGATTAGCCTCTTTTTTTTGGGAGCCCGGAAATGACCAAACAGCCCGATGAGTGGCTCGACGATGTGCCAGATAATGACGAAGAAGAAGATGAAGAGATTATCTGGGTCAGTAAGAGTGAAATTAAACGCGATGCAGAAGAGTTAAAGCGCCTGGGTGCCGAACTGGTTGATCTGGGTAAAAACTCGCTGGATAAAATCCCGCTGGATGAGCGCCTGCGTACCGAAGTTGAACTGGCACAGCGCATCAAGAAAGAGGGTCGCCGCCGTCAGCTGCAGCTGATCGGTAAACTGCTGCGCAGTATTGATGTGGAGCCGATCCGCGTTGCGCTGGATAAGCTCAATAATCGCCATAACCAGCAGGTTGCGCTGTTCCATAAACTGGAAATGCTGCGCGATCGTCTGATTGAACAGGGTGATGAAGCGATGGGCGACGTGATTGCGCTTTATCCCGATGCCGATCGTCAGCAGTTACGCAGCATGATCCGTAACGCGCAGAAAGAGAAAGCGGGCAGCAAGCCGCCGAAGTCTGCCCGTCAGATTTTCCAGTATCTGCGCGAACTGGCCGAAGCGAAGTAACGCCATGGCGGGCAGCCTCGCCCGCCTCCCGGAAGCGCATTTATCGATAGATATAGAGAATACCGGTGCGCAACCGCAGCTGGCGTTCGCTCGATGTCGCAGAACGTCCGATATCGCCAAAGGTGACGTAAGGCACCCAGACGCGATCGTTGCCAAGCGCATAATCGAACTGTAACTCCTGTTCGTAATCATCATGTTTATTGGCAAAGAGTTTCGCATCCGCGTGTTTATACACCAGCTTATAGGTGGTGGTCAGCCGATCGCTTTTATTTCGCAGATAGAGATCAAAACGGTTGGCAGTGCGATGCCGGTCAGTATCGCAATAATCAATACCGCCGGTACGGCATTGATCGTCATGCGCATAATCGGTCAGCTCAAGACGATAAAGGCCACCGAGAGACCAGCGATCATTAAATTTATACCAGGGTGCCACACCAAATTTCCATTCAGTGCGCGAGGAGTTAAATTCTGGCTGAATAAAAGGCGACACTGTCCAGTTTCCCCAGTAATACGACTTCAGAAAGGTCACCTCCACTACGTTTAACACGGTGTCGTTATAATATTTGTCTTTTGGATCGGCGCCGCCGGTTTTGAATTTGGTTTCGACGCCGAGAAACATATTGTCCGGCAGCGTGGTGCTCAGACCCAGCTTGTCGTAGTGCGTGCGGTCGCGAAGGCGGTACTCATGCCGGTAATCAACGGTGGCCGTGGCCAGCGCCGCAGCAGAACTGCATAACAACGCGGCGCCCAGCAAAAACGACAATGAATTATTATTTCCCATATGAACATCCTTATTAGTGGTAATCAGAGCAATGAATTATCCGAACTCATTCGTTTAACCCAGAGTTAACTTATATTTAAAACCCTCATCAATATAAGAGCGCGCATAAAGAGAACCTGTTATTTATCCCTTTAACTTTAACGCGTTAATTATTATTCCTCAGTTACTACAGGGATGATGCTAGAAATAACCGGCGAGAGCGGCCTTTCTGTTTCAGACACTAACAATAAAAATATGGCAACGGCAGGAAGAGTGAGCAGATCGAATTCAAAAATATGCGGGATTTATTGAGGGAATAATATTTCCGGAGATAATGCTTTTTAAAAAAAAAGCGCCCGAAACGGGCGCCTGTGACATTATGCCAGCCTGTCCAGCAGCTTCTGGTGGATGCCACCAAACCCGCCGTTGCTCATGACCAGAATCGTGTCGCCTGGCTGAGCGGCTTTGGCCACCATTTCCACCAGGGTATCGATATCCGCGCTCCAGTGCGCAGGCGGAATGCACGCTTCTGCGACATCTGATACCTGCCACGGAATATGGTGCGGCTGGAACAGAAAGACCTCATCAGCACGTGCCAGCGACGGTGCCAGATCGTTCTTGCTGACGCCCATCTTCATGGTATTAGAGCGTGGCTCCAGCACAGCCAGGATACGCGCTCTGCCGCCAACTTTGCTACGCAGGGCAGCCAGCGTCGCCAGAATCGCGGTCGGATGGTGGGCGAAGTCATCATAGACTTTGATGCTGTTCACTTCGCCGCGCAACTCCAGCCGTCGACGCGCATTGATAAAGCTGTTCAGCGCCTGGCCTGCATCTTCCGGCTTCACACCCACATGGCGCGCGGCAGCAATCGCCATCAGCCCGTTGTGCATATTGTGTTCACCCACCAGCGCCCAGTTCACTTCCCCGACTTTTTCGCCGTCGAGCCAGATTTCCCAGTGAGACGCATCGTTGGTGAGCTTCTTCGCCTGCCAGCGCCCGTGCTCGCCGACGTTCTCCTGTTCGCTCCAGCAGCCCATCGCCATCACCTGTTTGAGGTTAGGATCATGTTCCGGCAGCAGGATCTTGCCCTGGCCCGGCACGATCCGCACCAGATGGTGGAACTGCTTCTGGATCGCCCGCAGATCGTCAAAGATATCGGCGTGATCAAACTCAAGATTATTGAGGATCAGCGTACGTGGGCAGTAATGGACAAACTTGGAACGCTTATCGAAAAACGCGCAGTCGTACTCATCCGCCTCAATCACGAAGAATGGACTTTTTCCTAATTTTGCCGAGACATCGAAGTTTCCGGGCACACCACCAATAATAAAGCCTGGCTCAAGGCTGCAGGCCTCGAGAATCCACGCTGCCATGCCGGCTGTGGTGGTTTTGCCGTGGGTTCCCGCGACCGCCAGCACCCAGCGATCGCGCAGCACGAAATCGTGCAGCCACTGCGGGCCAGAGAGGTAAGGAATGTTGCGTTCCAGCACCGCTTCCACGCAAGGATTACCCCGCGTCATCGCGTTGCCGATTATCACCAGGTCAGGCACCGGGTCAAGCTGACTGGCGTCATAACCTTCTGTTAATTCAATACCTTGCTGTTCAAGCAGAGTACTCATAGGTGGGTAAACGTTGGCGTCTGACCCGGTCACCTGATGACCAAGTGAACGGGCCAGCATCGCCAGACCGCCCATAAAAGTGCCACAAATCCCGAGGATGTGAATGCGCATTACGTGATCCATTACTCAAAAGTTCGGCGCACAGTGTAACGCCGCTCGCAGATGGAAGAAACGGATTAGGACTATGGTTTTTGAAGTTCAATCGGCTAAACTGCGTACGCATCCGTTGGCAGACTGTTACGCGTGCTGCCACTCCATCGAAGATTCAGGGAATGTGTTATGAAAACGTTGGGCGAATTTATCGTCGAGAAGCAGCATGACTTTCCGCACGCTACAGGTGAACTGACAGCGCTGATTTCCGCTATTAAGCTGGGTGCCAAAATCATCCACCGCGATATCAACAAAGCCGGTTTAGTGGATATTCTGGGTGCCAGCGGCGTCGAGAATATTCAGGGTGAGCAGCAGATGAAACTTGATCTGTTTGCCAACGAGAAACTGAAGGCAGCACTGAAAGCACGCGGCATCGTCGCCGGTATCGCTTCTGAGGAAGAAGACGAGTTTGTGATCTTTGAAGGTGAAGAAAACGGTAAGTACGTGGTGTTAATGGATCCACTGGATGGTTCTTCTAACATCGACGTTAACGTTTCCGTCGGCACCATTTTCTCTATCTACCGCCGCGTCAGCGAGCCGGGTACGCCGGTTGTTGAAGCGGACTTCATGCAGCCAGGCAACAAGCAGGTCGCTGCCGGTTACGTGGTTTACGGCTCCTCCACCATGATGGTTTATACCACCGGTGCAGGCGTGCATGCGTTTACTTACGATCCGTCTCTGGGTGTGTTCTGCCTCAGCCACGAACGTATGACCTATCCACCAACGGGTTACACCTACTCCATTAACGAAGGTAACTACATTCGTTTCCCGCAGGGTGTGAAGAAATATCTGAAGTTCTGTCAGGAAGAGGATCTGCCCACGCACCGTCCTTATACCTCACGTTACATCGGATCGCTGGTCGCGGATTTCCATCGTAACCTGCTGAAAGGCGGCATCTACCTCTACCCAAGCACCGCCAGCCATCCTCAGGGTAAGCTGCGTCTGCTGTATGAGTGCAACCCGATGGCGTTCCTGGCAGAGCAGGCGGGCGGTAAAGCCAGCGACGGTCAGAAGCGTATTCTGGATATTCCACCGGTCACGCTGCACCAGCGCTGTCCGTTCTACTGCGGTAACGAGGCGATGGTGAACGACGTTGAGCGTTTCCTGGCCGAGTTCCCGGATTGCCGTCAGGGTTAATCCGGCAGTGGTAAGGTAAAATTTTAAAAGCCTGCTCAATGCAGGCTTTTTTTATTGTTTCGCTAATAGTGCGTCTCAGCCGCATCGCGATGCTGGTAATAATGGGCTATCTCTTTTTCAGCTCGTTTGCGCATACCTGAATTAGCGGGAAAATGAACTAATCCTGCAAAATATAAAAGCAGCCCCAGAAAACTGATGAATAAGCCAAAAAAAGGAGCCAGCAGACATTATGAATATCCCCAATGCCAATGCTGCCAGACCTATAACTAAAAGCATAAAAGCAGTGCAAATTCTGGAGCTTATCTTAGATTTATTGAAATATAGCTTTCCACCATTATCGATACTCAAAACATATTGATGGACAGCAAAATACTTAAAATCTGTTATTTCACTCGAATGGTTAATGATGCCAATAACTTCCTGCTGAATTATCCTGTTTTTTATACCATAAATCTGCTGATTCGATAGTGTCACATAACGATTCTTAAGATGCGTTGACTCTTCCTTTTCGATAATTCCATCATTAATTTTATTTTTCAAAAGTTTAATTTTATTGCTAAGTGTATGCTGAAAAACATGTTCGACCTTAATATTTTTAGCAATCCGCCGACATAAATAAAATAAAGTAAGCAATATCACAGCCAACATGACATTAAGAGGCGAACGCTCCAACAGGGAAGTTAGCCTTTCAAGGGTTTCAACGAATACAGTATCCATATTCTCAGTCCTGATTATTTACAATAATGATTTATTATCCATGCTAACTAAAAAAACATTAGATAAAAATAACTTAGGCTCAAAGAACAGTTAACATGTCGACTTTAGTAAAAATGAGAAAAAAGAATGAGCGCATCATAAATGCGCTCACCATTTTTACGCCGTCTGCAACCTGAACTGCGCCATGGTTGCCTGAAGCTGATCGGACTGCGCTTCCAGCGACTGGGTTGCGGCGGTGGCCTGCTCCACCAGCGCCGCGTTCTGCTGCGCCGCCGCATCCATCTGTGTGACCGCCAGATTGACCTGCTCAATGCCACGGCTCTGTTCGTCGGAGGCCATCGAGATCTCTTTCATCAGTGCCGTTACGCGCATGACCTCACCAGAAATCTCATCCATGGTTTCCCCGGCCCGCGTCGCCATCTCGCTGCCCTCTTTCACCCTCGACTGTGAATCACTAATCAGCGTACGGATCTCTTTGGCCGCGTTAGCGCTGCGCTGCGCCAGCGTGCGCACTTCGTTTGCCACCACCGCAAAGCCACGGCCCTGTTCGCCTGCGCGCGCCGCTTCAACGGCGGCGTTGAGTGCCAGGATATTGGTCTGGAAGGCGATACCATCAATCACGCCAAGAATGTCGCCGATACGATTGGCACTGTCGGTAATCTCATGCATTTTTTCCATCACATAGCAGACCACCTCCGCGCCGCGATCGGCAGTATCAGAGACCGCGTTAGCCAGCTGGTGCGCCTGCTGGGCATTGCTGGCGTTAAGCCGCACGGTTGCCGTGAGCTGCTCCATGCTGGCGGCAGTCTGCTCCAGCGAGGCGGCGGACTCTTCGGTACGCTGCGACAGATTGACGTTGCCCGCGGCCAGTTCACGACTGCCGATGTCGATCTGCATACTCGCTTCGCGCACCTGACTCACCGAGGTACGCAACGACTGCTGCATCCCGGCGAGCGCATGATTAAGCCGCCCCAGCTCATTGTTGCCCGACGGTGGCAGCGCCTGCGAGAGGTCGCCCGCCGCGACCTGCTCAAGATGGAGAATGGCCAGGTTCAGCGGCTGCAGCAGCATCCGGCGCAGCAGTTGCCAGGCGAGCACCAGCAGCAGCAGTGTTAATACCACCGCCACGGCGATCAGGATTTTCATTTTGGTTTCGTTGTAGGCCGCCTGCGCCAGCTGGGCCTGGGTGATCTGATCGGCCAGCTGGCTGAAGTCCGTGACAGCCTTGTTGTAGCTGGCCGCCAGCGTCGCCAGGTTGCCTTCCAGCAGCTGGTAATACTCGTCGGTATATTGCTTATCCAGGGCGTTCATCATCGGTTTGATGCCCTGGTCGAGATAGGCTTTGTAACTGGCCGAAACCGCATCGGCCAGCTTTTTGCCGTGCGCCGTCACCGTTCCGGCGTCCACAAAGCGCTTCAGGCTTTGCTGTGATGAGACCACATCCGCCTGCGACAGTTTTGTTACTGCCGCCCCCTCTTCCAGCAAACCAATTTCAATTTTACGCACCGCCAGCGCGGCGTTAGCGCGGGCCCGCATCAGATCGGCATTGCTCTGGTAAAGACTGTTCAGCTCGATCCCCTGAATGCGGTTGATCACATCCAGCGAGCGATTCCCTTTGTTAATTGCCACGATACCCATAAAACTCACCGCCAACAGCAGCAGTGTCATAAATGCCAGCAATGCCAGCAACCCCGTGCGAAGTGATAACTGTTTCATCCAGATAGTTTCCGTGTATGTGAAAAGGCAAATTTTCCAGCGGCCCTAAAACGGATGAAGTATCGGCAGTAACGGCGCGAAACTTTAACCCTGATTAGTGTTAACAACTTGATCATCACGGGAACATCCATCAAGCTAATCGCCGCTTATCCGTTATCCGGAGAAAAGAATGAAACCAGGATTACTTCTGATGCTGCTGTGCCTCAGCACGGCGGCGCTGGCAGAGGATTTGCCGACAGACGCCTCGCCCGATCGCTGCCTCAATGACGCCTCTACTACCCTTGCCATGAACCAGTGCTACGCTGCGGCTAATCGGGCCTGGGATCAGGAGATGAATAAGCAGTACAACAAACTGATGAAAACCCTCTCCGGCGAACCTAAAAACAAACTGCGTGCAGCGCAGCGCGCCTGGCTGAGCTACCGCGACAGCTGGCTTGAGGCGAGCCGCAGCCAGCTCAGTTCGCAAGGCTCGCTGGGCAGCGTGGCGCTGAGCGCTCAGAGCCTGAGCCTGGTGCGCAATCAGGCACTGATGCTGCAGTCACTTGGTAAAGGCAGCTGTGCTAACCCCGATGACTGCTGATCGATAACCGGCTTTTGCGCTGGCTGAAGTCAGCGCGCTCATTAACCTTCAGGGAGAAACCATGGCTGCTTACGCCTCGACCATCATTCTGATTTGCCTCGCCGTGCTGAGTTATTTCGTTCACAACAACGCGGTCACGATTTCGATTCTGGTGCTGCTGGCGATTAAAATTACCCCGCTGGCTCAGTTCTTCCCCTACGTAGAAAAACAGGGCATTACCTTAGGCATCATTATTCTTACCGTGGCGGTGATGGCCCCGCTGGCAAGCGGCTCACTGCCCGCCTCTGCGCTGATCAAGTCGTTTGCTAACTGGAAGTCGATTGTGGCGATTCTGGTGGGGATCTTTGTCGCCTGGCTGGGCGGCCGTGGCGTGAACTTTATGAGCGTCCAGCCTTCGGTGATTGGTGGTCTGCTGATTGGTACAGTGATTGGCGTGGCGTTCTTCCGTGGGGTGCCGGTAGGACCACTGATTGCCGCAGGCATTGTTTCGCTGTTTGTGGCGGCTAAGTAGCGTTTGGGCGCATTCCGAAACGCCAAAAAGGGGGGGCATACTTTCAGAGTCAGTTGGCTATAATAGCCGACACTCAACATACGACTACTGAAGGAATGCCAGATGAGTTTGAACCAGGTGCCAGCAGGTAAAGACCTGCCAGAAGATATCTACGTTGTCATTGAGATCCCAGCGAATGCTGATCCGATCAAATATGAAGTTGATAAAGAGTCTGGTGCCCTGTTTGTAGACCGTTTCATGTCTACCGCCATGTTCTATCCGTGCAACTACGGCTACATCAACCATACCCTTTCTCTGGATGGTGATCCGGTTGACGTACTGGTTCCGACCCCGTATCCACTGGTTCCAGGCTCAGTGATCCGCTGCCGTCCGGTTGGCGTGCTGAAAATGACCGACGAGTCTGGCGAAGATGCCAAACTGGTTGCCGTTCCGCACACCAAACTCTCTAAAGAGTACGATCACATCAAAGATGTGAACGACCTGCCAGAACTGCTGCGTGCACAGATCACCCACTTCTTTGAGCACTACAAAGATCTGGAAAAAGGCAAATGGGTGAAAGTGGATGGCTGGGATAATGCCGAAGCCGCTAAAGCTGAAATCATCTCCTCTTACGAGCGCGCACAGAAGAAGTAATTCTGCTGCCGGTTTGTGAGTCGAAAAAAAAACACCGTCCGGATGGACGGTGTTTTTGTTCAGGCCTCTGGCTCCTCATCGCGCTTCAGCCAGTCACCACTCATGATGCGCTGGCGTCCTGCCACTGAGCGTTGATAGACATAAAGCCATGCACTGCCAAACGGCGTCTGAGTCAGATAACGTTTGTACTCTCCCCCTTTGGTGCGAAGCGCATCCAGCTCCCGCAAGGGTTGAGGCATCAATGCGGTACACCTCACAATGTACCGCTCCATTGCCCTCAATCACGCCGGGATAATGGCCCAGACTGTAAAGCTCAAAGCCTTCAATCTGGTGATCACCCAGCCACTGCGCATTCGTCATCCAGTGACTGTTTCCCTGTTTGCGCCGTAAACTGCCGTAGACAATTATTCGCATTGCTAAAACTCAAACTGATAGAGCAAATCGAGAGCCTGATCCACACCGGACACGGCTTCCAGATAGAGTTTAGGCATCAGGCGGTAACGCAAGGTTAACGTCGCCAGTGAATCAAATATGCCAACACCGTATTTTACCTGCAGACCCGGTAGCACATAGCCGCTGACCTGCACCTGCTGGCTGTCGCCAACACCGGCAGTATCAACAGCGAGATTGCTGACACCGAATGTCTCCCCGATTTTACCCACAACCTGCCCACTTTGTGCAACCCCTAAGCCAACAAGTGCTGAAGTGAGGGCGTTACTGTCGCCGTCGCTGCCCAATCCCTGACCGCGCAGCAGATAGGAAAGCGCTTCCTGTTGCGACATCGCCGGATCGGAGAAGACTTCCGCTTTTGGCTCATCCGCCAGGCCAGTGACGCGCAGACCCGCGGTGACGCCATCTTCGGTGGCATCCGGGTTACGGATGGCTTCCAGGTTGACGTAAGGCTGATCCGGCGGACCGGCAAACTGCAGCTCGCCTTTACGCACGATCAGATCCTGACCATAAGCGTGGAAGCGACCGGACGGAATGTTGATCTGACCGTTCAGGCCGAGTCCTGACTTATCCTGCACCATTTTCAGATCGCCATTCAGCTTCGCTTTCAGGCCAAACGCAGAGAGTCGCACATCGTTGCCGACGTGGATCACCAGATTGCTGTTAATCGGAATCGCGGCGGTTTGCGGTGCAATCGGCTTCAGCTGTTTATCCAGCAACACCTCATCCGACGAAACGCCAGTGGCGCTTTCCGGCACTTCCTGCACCGTGATGCGCGCCCATGGAATATCGACCCGGCCATCAAGGTTAAAGGCCGCTGGCGTCGCTTCAAACACCAGATCCGGCGAGACATCCATGCGCACCATCGGCGGCACGGTGACGCGAACCCGGCTGCCCTGTGCCGCAATGCGCGCACGCCAGTTGTCGAGCTGGCTCCAGTCTGCGTTACCGCTGAGGTTGATATTGCCCTGCCCGGTCTGCACCAGCCCGTTCAGGGTAGAGCTCATGCCGTTAAACACCAGATTCAGGTTGGCACTGGTCAGGTCAACCGGCATAAAGTTGCCATCCACATCCACACCCGTCAGGCCAAGCTGACCAAATACCTGCGGCTGCTGCACGCTGCCGCCCAGGCGCAGGCTGCTGTTCAGGCTGCCTTTGATCTTCTCGCCCTGCATCAGCGCCGGATTGAGCATCGCCAGCGAGACATTGCGGATGTTGACGTTACCGCCCAGCGTGCGGCGGTTTTGCGGATCGTCGATCTGCACGTTACCATCCAGCTGACCGTTATTGGCGATGCGGATCAGCCAATCGAGCTGGGCGCGTCCGTTTCGCAGCGCGGCATTGAGGTTCAGCGTGTCAAAGGCGATCGGCAGATTGTTGCCCTGCACATCCTGCACCACTTTCACGCCGTTGCCCTTCAGCGCCACGGTACCGGTCGGCAGGCTGCCATCGGCAGTCCAGTTGACGCGCACGTCGCCGCTGAACAGGCCGCTAAGCTGAGTCGCATCCGGCATAAACGGCTTCACCATCGCCAGGTCAAAGCGATTCAGCACCACATGCGCCTTGCCTGCCGGGCCCGCTTCAACCGGCTCCGGCACACAAATTTGCGCATTGGGGTTCTGCCAGCAGTGTGGGCCGATGGTTGCCGTCTGGCGGCTGTTCAGATAGTCGATGGCCATGGCGCGGGTCAGACGCCACTCACCGACTGGCGTATCAAAGTGGGTGTCGTTCAGCGACCCTTTCCAGCGCTCGGTCTGGCGATCAAAGCTGCCGTTCAGCGCCAGCTGGCCAGAGACCGGTTTGCCCTGCACATTGAGCTTCAGCTGATGCTGATGCTCATTGCCGTCGGCATTCAGCGTCAGCAGGCTGATGTTCAGCGCATCCTGCTTCAGCTGCTCGACGCGCAGTTGCAGTTTACCCGCCACCTGCTCGCCGGAACGGACGTCACCATTCAGAGTAACGCGATTGATCTGCATCTGCTGCCAGCGCAATCCACGGGCATTGAGATCGGCCAGCAGCTGCGGTGCTTTCAGGGTACCCCGCGCTTTTATTGTGCCGTTGATGACGCCGCCCAGACCCGGCAGCGCATTGTCGAGCTGGGGCGCGTCGATGCTGGCATCGAGATCCAGACTATCGCCCAGCGCCCCTTTAACATCCAGATGGTTGCGTCCCAGCGCCAGCTTAATGCCCGGCACCGTCCACTGGTTGTAGCTGTTACCGGTCAGGGAGCCATCAGCGGTCACGGCATTCTGTTTCACATTGCCTTTCAGCTGTAGCTGCGGCACGCTCAGTTGCCAGCTGCCGCCATACAAACTGCCGCGGGTGGTGATTTTGCCATCCAGCCTTGCTGGCCAGTCGGGATACTGTTTAGCGGTATTGATTCCCGCCAGCGTCAGCTCACTGCGCCAGCTTATCGCCTTGCTCCAGTCCACCAGCGCGGTGAGATCGATATTGCCCTGCAGCGCAGCCACGCGCAGGCGGTCGAGGCTGAACTGCTCAACGTTGCCTTTACCCGTCAGCGAGATCGTCGCCGGTGGTACAGATTCACCCTTCACGGCAGTCTGCAGCGACATCACATAGTCGGTGGCTTTGCCTTTGAACTGATAGTCCAGGTTATCCGCCTGATACGCTACCGGACCGGTCAGCGGCCAGCGTAACTGCGGACTGGTCAGCTTCAGTGACAGCGGCAGTCCCGCCACCGCCAGCTGGGTCGTGGCGTCCAGCTGCGCATTCACCGGACCGGAGAGGTTCAGCCCCATCTTCAGCTCGTCGCGCATCGCGCCATTAAGTTTCAGCGCGAGCTTTTCGCCTTTAATCGGATCGGTATTCACTGTGCCGTTAAGGGAGAAATCGACCGGCCAGTTATCCGCCAGCGTCGCCTGACCGCTACCCTTCAGGTTGCCGAGGTTCGAGTCCACCTCCAGCGTGCTGAGCTGCATCTGACGATCGGCGGTTCTGGCTTTCAGCAGCAACCGGCTGACGGAAATATCGGTGTCGCCGGTAATGCGCAGCTGTTCACCCAGAATCTGCTGCACCTCAATATCCAGCGGCAGACGGAAATCAGGCATTTCAGGCAGCAGGGGTTGCGCAAACATCGCCTGCAGCGTTTCACCCAGCGGTTTTTCAGCGGGATGTGGCTGCTGGACTTTCGGTTCTACCACCTCGTCATTGACCACTTTCGCCGCTTTCGGCAACGCAATCAGCAGGCTTTGAATATGGGTCGGGTTCAGCGTCAGCGCACGATCCTGCCACTGCAGGCCGGTGGTGAAGTCGAGCAGCGATATTGCGGTGTCATCAACTTTGACATTGATATTGTGCAGGCCAAAGTGACGCAGCGTGATGGGGTATGGCGTGCTGAGGTTAGTGTTGCCACTCTCCTCTTCCGGCGCTGGTGCCGCTGGCGTCATTTTCTTGCTGTCGACCACCACGCTGATATCGCGCAGGGAGACATCGTTAACGCACACGGAGGAGTGCAGCAGGCAGTTGAGATCCACCGCCAGATGAATTTGCCCGGCATCGACGCTGACGCCGGGCATTTCGTAACGCAGACCGTTAAGGGTCAGGTTACGCCAGCCACCATCGACCTGCTTGATTGACAGGCCCGGCACCCAGCGCGACGCACCTTTCAGCACTAAATGCAGCCCAGGCGTGGTACCGATTAAAAATGCCACCCCACCCAACAGCACGACCAGAAAGATCAGAATGCCGATCAGGACCTTTTTCCACAGCTTCATAGTTCTGGCCCCAGCCCTACGTAAAATTGTAATCCATGCTCTTCGTCATCCCCGATGGGTCTGGCGATATCAAATTTGATTGGGCCAACCGGTGAAGACCAGCGCACGCCGACGCCCGCACCGGTTTTGACGTTACTTTGCTTGATGTCGTTAACCGCTTCGCCCGAGTCGACAAACACTGCGCCCCACCATTTCCCGGTGACGTTGTACTGATATTCCAGCGATCCGGTGGCGAGTTTTGACGCACCGGTGAGTTTGCCGTCATCATCGCGCGGTGAAATGTTTTTATATTTGTAGCCACGAATACTGCGGTCACCACCGGCAAAGAAGCGCAGATCCGGCGGCACTTTTTCGAAGTCGTTGGTTTCGATCCAGCCCAGATTGCCGCGCGCCACAAAGCGATGACTGTCGCCAAGGGTACGGATCCAGACGTTTTGCGCCTGCAGGATCAGGAAGTCGACGTCTGAACCCCATGTGGTATCAGAGACGTCTGCCGAATAGCGCTGTGAATCGCCCCATGTCGGCATCAGGCCGCCACGGGAACGGGTACGGTTTACGCTGACGCCGGGATAGAGCAGCATAGTAGTGTTGGTCACGCTGCCCTGAGTAAAGTGATCCAGGCTCCAGCGCAGGTTGACCGCCTTCTGCCAGCCGCTGCTGCTGTCCCAGTTGCGCGACATCGCAAGCGTCGTGGTATCCGCTTTGGTGTCGTTTAGGTCGGTGCGCTTCAGGCCGCCGGAGAAGGTGTAGTACTGCTCAAGCGGGCTTTTCAGCAGCGGCACTTTGTAGCTGAGATCGACCTGCTGTTCCGGCGCGGAAACGTAGGCGCTGGCCGCCAGGCTGTGGCCGCTGTCGTTGATCCACGGTTTTTTCCAGGTCCCTTTCAGGCGCGGACCGACGTCTGTGGAATAGCCGACGCCGGTTTCAATGGTGTTTTCGGTGCGGGGTGACATTACTGCGCTCAGCGGCAGCACTTTGGTCTGTCGTCCCTTGCTGAATTCCGGCGCGACCACCACCGAATTAAACCAGCCGGTAGCGGAGAGGCGGCGATTCAGCTCGGCTAAATCGCGGGAGCTGTAGTAGTCCCCCCTCTTTAAACGGCACCAGGTTTTGCAGGTACTCTTCGCGAATTTGCGATCCCTGGAAAGTGACGTCGCCAAAGCGATAGCGTTCGCCACTGTCGTAGTCGATATCCCAGAACGCTTCACGCCGCTCCACCGAGACACCAAGCTGGCTTTTTTTAAACGTGCCGTCGAAATAGCCGTTACGCAGTGCGAGATTAGAGAAGCCGCTTTTGAATTTGTCATATTGCCCGTGGTTAAGCTGGCTGCCCACTTCAGGGCGTCCCTGCTTCACCCAGGCTTTGTAATCCGCGTCATTGCGCGCATCGCCTTCAACCACAATCGTGCTGCCGCCGATTTTTACCGGTTCACCAGGCGTTACGTGTGCCACTAATACCGGTCGTCCCCCCTGCGCAGGCGCGGGGCGGGATTCAAAATCGATGGTGGGCTCGTAATAACCGAGCGCGCGCAGCCCCTCTTTTATCGCAACAGAAACGCGCGCGCGAAAGCGGCCATCATTCGAGACCTCATCGCTGCCGATGGTGGACAGACGCGCTCTGACATTCTTTTGCAGATCCCCGGATAAGCCGTCTACCTGTAATCGCACTGTCGCCGCCTCAAGGGCGGGCGCGGCAAGCAGCAGGCCAGCCATGCAATAAACATAAAATCGTGGCACCTGTACTCCTGTTAATCATGCCGGCCCCTTTTCCGCGGGGCGCTTATTAATCTTCTTTGCCCGCACTACCGCAACGGCAACATCCTCATCATAGCCGCACTTTATGGCAAACGGCGGTGCAACTCTGACATCTGAGTCAAATAACGGGGCTATTGTCGGTAAATGGGGTGAGCGATACAACTCCTGCGGGTCGGAATGATCAGTCCGATATGACTCACTCAGATAAATCCGAGTCTGTAACCGGCCGCTCCGGCTGCTAATGCGCCCTTAAGCAGTAGTTTGCCCTCTGGCGGCACAATGAGCGCTCCTGCTATAATCGGCCACCACAGGCATTCCGCCTGTTTTCATTTCTGCCCCGACATGTCTTTTGTTGTCGAACTGGCGCAGACATTTTTGGCACGGATAGCTTTGTTTCACGGATAAACCAACTCTGTTTGCGCTTACCCACGCTGCCCAGGCCAAAAATGACAAGTGGATAACCCTTTGGATCTCATATGTTAGATAGCTTACTTGTCATTCTGTTACTGATCGTAATCAGTGCCTTTTTCTCCCTGTCGGAGATCTCGCTGGCGGCCGCCCGTAAGATCAAACTGAAACTGCTGGCCGATGAAGGCAACGTAAATGCGCAGCGCGTGCTGAAAATGCAGGAAACGCCGGGCATGTTCTTCACCGTGGTGCAGATTGGCCTCAACGCCGTCGCCATCCTGGGGGGTATTGTCGGCGATGCGGCGTTTTCGCCGGTTTTCAGCGGCCTGTTTAACCGCTTTGTCTCGCCGGAACTGGCGGAGCAGCTCAGCTTTATCTGCTCCTTCACCATCGTCACCAGCCTGTTTATCCTGTTTGCTGACTTAACCCCAAAGCGGGTCGGCATGGTCGCACCGGAAACCATCGCGCTGCGCATCATCAACCCGATGCGTTTCTGCCTGCTGATAATGCGTCCGTTGGTGTTTCTGTTTAATGGCCTGGCTAACGTCTTCTTCCGTATTTTCAAGCTGCCGATGGTGCGTAAAGATGACATCACCTCCGACGACATCTACGCGGTGGTGGAAGCCGGTGCGCTGGCTGGCGTGCTGCGTAAGCAGGAGCATGAGCTGATTGAAAACGTGTTTGAGCTGGAGTCACGTACCGTTCCCTCCTCCATGACCTCACGTGAGAATATTGTCTGGTTTGATCTGCATGAAGATGAAACCAGCCTCAAAACCAAAATCGCCCAGCATCCTCACTCGAAGTTTCTGGTCTGCAGCGGCGATATCGACCATATCGTTGGCTATGTCGACTCCAAAGAGCTGCTGCTGCGCGTGCTGGGTAATCAGAGCATGGCGCTGAACAGCGGCCTGCAGATTCGCTCGGCGCTGATCGTGCCGGACACGCTGACCCTCTCTGAAGCGCTGGAAAGTTTTAAAACCGCCGGAGAAGATTTCGCGGTGATCATGAACGAATATGCGCTGGTTGTGGGCATTATTACCCTGAATGATGTAATGACCACGCTGATGGGCGATCTGGTTGGTCAGGGTATGGAAGAGCAGATTGTGGCGCGTGATGAGAATTCATGGCTGGTTGAAGGCGGTACGCCGATTGATGACGTGATGCGCGTGCTGGACATTGATGATTTCCCGCAGTCAGGCAACTACGAAACCATCGGCGGCTTTATGATGTATATGTTGCGTAAGATTCCGAAGCGTACCGATTTTGTGAAGTTTGCTGGCTACAAGTTCGAGGTGGTGGATATTGATAGCTATCGCATCGATCAGCTGCTGGTCACCCGCATCGATGAACGACCACCGGTGCTGAGCATGACGAAAAGCGAAGAAGAGTAGAATGACCAGCAGTCTGGCCCAGCAGGTGTAATTGCTGCAGGCAGTCTGGACACGGACAGCGCGGAACAACCGGAATGTGACGTAGTCTGTGAGAATTGTTGGCACTGCTCAGGTTCAGAGTGACAAATAAAATGGCCTGACTGGCCAGACATTAAGGGCGCCATCGGCGCCCTTATGATTAGTTGAACTCAAGTTTGAGACGAACGACCTGGCGGTTAATTTCTGACATCACGCTCAGGTGCTGTTTGTCTTTGACGCGCGGGATTAATACCTTCCCTTTGTCGAACTCGAACGCGCCGACGTCCTTGATATACAACCTTCCTTTGAACAGCGTTTTTACATATTTCGCTATTTGTAGCGGATTATAGCGCTGGAAGATCTTCATACTGACTAACTCCTGTACATTTTTAAGCACGCTTCGCCGTTTCCAAATTTGGTTCCAGCCCATGAAGCGCGAATTCGCGATAACTATAGAACACTCAAACCTACTAATGTTCCTAAAAGTGATTTTTTTTACTGAATTGACACATCATTACAGAACACTCTGTTATCAGGCTCACACAACACAGTATAAACCTTCGTTGGTTAAGGAATTGTGGCGGCCATAACAAACCTGACACCTTTCCAGGACAGGCGCATCATCCCTGCTTACTATTGCAGTAAAATGACTAACTGGTCTGATCACTCAAGGAAATAGCAATGCGAATAATTCTGGCAGCTGTAGCGTTGTCTTTACTGATACCGGCAAGCGTGATGGCTCATGACCTCAGGCAGGATATGCGGGTACCGGCCGTTGGCGTGAACGACAAAGGCGAGCTGTTATTGCAGCAGGATAAGTTTAGCTATAAAAACTGGAATAGCGCGCAGCTCAGCGGAAAAGTTCGCGTGGTTCAGCACATCGCGGGGCGCTCATCCGCTAAAGAGATGAATGCCGCATTGATCGAGGCGATTAAGGCCGGGAAGCTGCCGCATGATCGCTATCAGACCACCACCATCGTGAATACAGATGATGCCATTCCCGGTACGGGCATGTTTGTGCGCAGCAGCGTCGAGACTAACAAGCAGCAATATCCGTGGTCGCAGTTTGTTGTCGACAGCAAGGGCAATGTGCAGCATGCCTGGCAGTTACAGCCGGGCGGTTCCGCCATTGTGGTGCTGGATAAGCAGGGTAAGGTGAAATTTGTGAAGGATGGATCGCTGACGCAGGATGAAGTGACAAAAGTGATTACGCTGGTCACCTCCCTGCTGAAGGATTAATCGCTGAAGCCCCGGTGGGAAGAGCATCGCCCGCCGGGGTTTCAGCCTTCAGCAGGCTGAGCGCTCAGACAGCGTTAAAACAGTGAAACGCGGAAGCCAGGATTAAGGAAGGATTCGCGCGGCGCGTAGTCCAGAGTTTTACCCTGCCAGTCGTGCACATGCGCGCCCGCCGCCATCGCCACGGCATGGCCCGCGCCGGTATCCCAGATGTTGGTGGGTCCGAAACGGGGATAGAGCTGCGCTTTTCCTTCTGCCACCAGGCAGAATTTCAGTGAAGATCCGGTCGCGACGGTCTGATGTTCACCTAACTGCTTCAGGTACTCTTTCATCTCATCGTCGTCGCCATGTGAACGGCTCACCACCACCAGCGGAGGACGCGCATCACGGACATGAATCTGTTCACGCTGACCGCCCTCCTCTTTCCACGCTTTGCCGTCTGCAGCGGAGTACATCACGCCCAGCACTGGCGCATAGACCACGCCCATTACCGGCTTGCCCGCTTCGATTAGCGCAATGTTAACGGTGAATTCGCCGTTACGCTTGATGAACTCTTTGGTGCCATCCAGCGGATCGACCAGCCAGTAGCGCTGCCAGTGCTGACGCACCTCCCAGGCTGGCGGATCTTCTTCTGACAGCACGGGGAGATCAGGCGTCAACTTTTTGAGGCCAGCGAGGATCACCTCGTGTGCAGCGATATCCGCGGCGGTCACCGGCGAATCATCCGATTTGTGAGAAACGTCAAGCGGCGCGGCACCGTTATAGACCTGCATAATCGCGTCGCCTGCTTCGCGTGCCAGTTGGCAGATTTGCTCTAACATTTTTCACCTCATTGTGTCTGTCTGCTGCCGGATCAGCTCATCGTCAGATAGTGACATTTTAGCAGTTCCGCCTGAAGTACCCATTTACAGGCACTCCGGCGATTCAATTTATAGATATATCAATATCATAGTTACCCATTTATCGCCACGCCTGTGCCGCTACGCCTCCATCGTTTAAGAATCCGTCGCTGACCGATGCGTCAAAACGTTATACCCATCACGATTTAAAATGACTATCTGTCATGCTTTTACATTATTTTGAGATCCTTATTTATTTTGCAGCAGGAGCAAGCATGTTTAAGCCCGGAATGATGTTACTGGCACTGAGCGTTTCCGTCGCCACCCAGGCGGCGACGGTGGATTTGCGGATACTGGAAACCACCGATCTGCACAGCAATATGATGGATTTCGACTATTACAAAGAAACGCCAACCGAGAAGTTTGGTCTGGTGCGAACCGCCACGCTGATCCACGCCGCACGCCAGGAGGTGAAAAACAGCCTGCTGGTCGATAACGGCGACATCATTCAGGGCAGCCCGCTGGGTGACTACATGGCGGCCAAAGGATTACGTGAGGGCGAGATCCATCCGGTCTACAAGGCGCTCAACACGCTGGATTACAGCGTCGGTAACCTCGGCAATCATGAATTCAATTATGGCCTGCCCTACCTGAAAAAAGCGCTGGCGGGCGCACGCTTTCCCTATGTGAACGCCAACGTGATTGATGTGAAGAGCGGCAAACCGCTGTTTACCCCATACCTCATCAAATCCACCACGGTGGTTGATCGCGAGGGCAAAACGCAGACCCTGAAGATAGGTTATATCGGCTTTGTGCCGCCGCAGATCATGGTGTGGGATAAAGCCAACCTGCAGGGCAAGGTACGCGTCGATGACATCACCGAAACGGCTCGCCGCTACGTGCCTGAGATGCGCGCGCAGGGCGCCGATCTGATTATCGCTATTCCCCACTCCGGCCTGAGCAGCGAGCCGTATCACACGATGGCGGAGAACTCGGTTTACTATCTCAGCCAGGTGGAAGGCATTAACGCCATCCTGTTTGGTCATGCGCATGCGGTCTTCCCCGGCAAGGAGTTTGCTGACATCAAGGGTGCAGATATCGCCAACGGCACCCTGAACGGTATTCCGGCGGTGATGCCAGGCATGTGGGGCGATCACCTTGGCGTGGTTGACCTGGTGCTGAACAATGAGGGCGGACGCTGGCAGGTGAGCAGCGGCAAAGCACAGGCGCGGCCAATTTACGATACCGCAGCGAAGAAATCGCTGGCGGCAGAGGATCCGGCGCTGGTGAAGGTACTGGCTGACGATCACCGCGCCACGCGAGAGTTTGTGGCGAAGCCCATCGGCAAGTCCGCCGATGTGATGTACAGCTACCTGTCGCTGGTACAGGACGATCCGACGGTACAGATCGTCAATAATGCCCAGCGCGCCTACGTGGAGCATTTCATTCAGGGCGATCCGGATCTGGGCCGCCTGCCGGTGCTCTCTGCTGCTGCGCCGTTTAAAGCGGGCGGACGTAAAAACGATCCGGCCAGCTATGTCGAAGTGGAGAAAGGCGCGCTGACCTTCCGTAACGCGGCCGATCTCTATCTTTATCCCAATACCCTGGTGGTCATGAAAGTCACCGGTGCGCAGGTAAAAGAGTGGCTGGAGTGCTCAGCGGGCCAGTTTAATCAGATCGATCCCCACAGCACGAAAACGCAGTTGCTGATCAACTGGGATTTCCGCACCTATAACTTTGATGTGATTGACGGGGTTAATTATCAGATTGATGTGACCCAGCCCGCACGCTACGACGCAGAGTGTCAGTTGATCCATCCTGAGGCCTCACGTATCCGTCAGCTTAGCTGACAGGGTAAACCCGTCGATCCACAGGCGACCTTCCTGGTGGCGACCAATAACTATCGCGCTTACGGCGGCAAGTTTGCCGGCACCGGAGATAAATACATTGCCTTTGCCTCGCCGGATGAGAACCGTTCCGTGGTTGCCGCCTACATCAGCGCGGAAACCAAAGCGCACGGTGAAGTTCAGCCGAAGGCGGACAATAACTGGCGGCTGGCACCGATTACCTCATCCACCCCGCTCGACATTCAGTTTGAAACGGCACCGGGTGATAAAGCGACCGGATTTATTAAGCAGCATGCGCAATATCCGCTTCAGCCCAAAGGGACAGATGCGATCGGCTTTGCTCTGTGGCAGGTGAATTTACAGCAGAAATAAGGCGGAAGAAAACGCTGCAACCGGGGGGGGGTTGCAGCGTCCGGAATTACAGAATTTCCAGCAGTTCGACTTCGAAGATCAGGGTGCTGAATGGTGGGATAGAGGCACCCGCACCGCGCTCGCCATACGCGAGATTCTGTGGGATCACCAGTTCCCATTTTGAGCCAACCGGCATCAGGGTCAGCGCTTCAATCCAGCCTGGAATTACGCCGCTTACCGGGAATTCCGCCGGTTCGCCACGGGCAACAGAGCTGTCGAATACGCTGCCGTCGATCAGTTTACCGGTGTAGTGAACGCGTACGCGATCCTGACGTGATGGGATTGGACCCTCGCCCTGCGTAATCACGCTGAACTGCAGACCTGATTCGGTGCTGCTCACGCCTTCACGCTGCGCATGTTCCTGCAGGAACGCCTGACCTTCTGCGGCCATGGCTTCGGTGCGCTCACGACGCACGCCTTCAGCGCGTTCATGCACTTCACGCAGTGCGCGATGAACCACATCAACCGGTACGGCCGGCGAGTTCCCTTCCAGCGCGTCGCGCAGACCCGCGAGCAGTGCTTCTGGTTGCAGACCCTGCAGACCAGATTCCAGCAACTGCTGGCCAACCTGTAAACCAATACCGTAACTTGCTTGTGCTTCGACGCTGTCGAAAGAAGGGGTAGTCATCTTCGTTCCTTTCACTCTCGGATAAATTCGAACCGGCAGCATAGCAGCGCAGGCCGCTGGCGTAAAATGCCCTGCATCGCAGATGACTTTTGCCGGGGAAAGAGAAACAATAGAGCCGTCAATTTTATCAATGCTGGCAGGCACTTCGCGCCGGTATTGCCCATACTATAACTATCGGGGGGGGGGGATCACCCCCTCTGTAGCACACGAATAAGAGAGCAAACATGGGCCAGATAGCCCCACGACGCCGCAGGATGCGTGCAAAATATCTTGTATCCCGGCTGCAGACCTGGCTGGCCGCACGCAGGCTAAAGCAGCCTGCCGGAGAGGAGGAACCCCGAATGGCTTCAGACACGTCATCCCGCCTGCCGACATGGCTTCAGCGTATCTGGCATTTTACCGACCACATTCGCTGGATGGACCCGCTGCCTGCGCCGCACCGCCGTGGCATTGTGGCCGCACTGCTGGTGATGCTGGTGGCGTTTCTCTGGCCCGCCAGCACGCTGCGCTATCCGGTCGAGCAGCCGGTCGCACCCCAGACGGAGAAAGAGGTGCCGATGCAGGCGGATATTTATGAGAACAACAGTAGCCGCCAGCCGTCATCCCCACCGTCTCAGCAGACGCCAAAAGCCGATTCTCAGGGTGAGTGGCGCAATCTGACCATCGCTTCCGGTCAGACGCTGGCGCAGCTGTTTCGTGATAATAGTCTGCCGGTCAATGATGTGTTTGCGATGGCGCGGGTGGAAGGCAGCGATCAGCCACTCAGCTCACTGAAAAGTGGTCAGCAGGTGAAAATCCGTCAGGATGCGCAGGGGGCGGTAACAGGTCTGACGGTGGAGGGCGCAAACGGTCCGGTGCTGTTTACACGTCAGCCAGACGGCAGCTTTATTCGCGCGCAGTAACGCGAACAGCGGCGATTGAAAGGCACAAAAACAAAAACGCCGGCACAGGGCCGGCGTTTGTGTCGTGCTCAGTTAATAAAGATTAACCAGCAACTACTTTCACGTTCAGTTTCGCGAATACTTCGCTGTGAACCTGGAAGCTTACTTCATGCTCACCGGTAGTGCGCAGAACGCCGTTCGGCAGACGAACTTCGCTCTTAGCCACTTCAACGCCAGCTGCAGTCACTGCATCAGCGATGTCGCGGGCACCGATTGAACCGAACAGTTTACCTTCATCGCCCGCTTTAGACGTGATGGTTACAGTGCCCAGTTCATTGATTTTCTCAGCGCGTGCAGTTGCTGCAGACTGAACGTCAGCCAGTTTGGCTTCCAGTTCAGCACGGCGTGCTTCGAAGAACTCAACGTTTTTCTTGGTAGCAGGAACAGCTTTGCCCTGCGGTACCAGGAAGTTACGAGCGTAGCCCGCTTTAACGTTAACCTGATCACCCAGGGTGCCAAGGTTTGCTACTTTATCAAGCAGAATAACTTGCATTACCTTATCCTCTTAAAGTCGTTAATGGACAGTTGCCGATTACTGATGACGATCAGTGTACGGCAGCAGAGACAGGTAACGCGCACGCTTGATGCAGCGAGCCAACTGACGCTGGTATTTTGCACGAGTACCGGTGATACGGCTCGGGACAATTTTACCGCTTTCGGTAATGTAGTTTTTCAACGTTGCGATGTCTTTGTAATCGATCTCAACAACGCCTTCCGCGGTGAAACGGCAGAACTTGCGACGACGGAAATAACGTGCCATTAGGCTAGTCTCCAGAATCTATCAATTCAATCTGCTCGGCATGGAACACCACTTTGCTCTGGCCATTTCGTGCCTGATGGCAACTAATGAAACCGTCGAGTGTGAGTTGCGTGCCGACCGTTATATGTTGAGTAATCACCTGATGGGCGCTGCCGCTGATAATAACCGGCATACGACACCAGGCTTGCCGGTGAAACCCGGCCTCCTCCTGCACTGAGCGGTGCTCAAGCACGAACTGACAGTGAGGAATTCCTGACGGGCTAACTCTTCGAACCGGTGTCTTGCACACAGTGCCAGACAGGCGAAGTCGATTAACCGTCACGATGGATTACTCTTCAGAATCCCCAGCATCTGACTCATCAGCGGATTCGTTAGCAAAATCTTCGCGACGATCACGACGCTCATCTTTCGCTTTAACCATCGGCGATGCTTCAGTTACCGCGTTTTTAACGCGCATAACCATGCTACGGATAACGGCGTCGTTGAAGCGGAAGTTCGTTTCCAGCTCATCGATCGCTTCCTGCGGCGCTTCAACGTTCATCAGAACGTAATGCGCTTTGTGCAGTTTATTGATCGGGTAAGCCAGCTGACGGCGGCCCCAGTCTTCCAGACGGTGAATCGTGCCTTCTGCACCAGTGATAGCACCAGTGTAACGCTCGATCATGCCAGGAACCTGTTCGCTCTGGTCAGGATGAACCATAAATACGATTTCGTAATGACGCATCGAAATTGCTCCTTACGGATTATTCAGCCTCCTGTCGGGGTCAACCGCGGCCCATGGAAGCAAGGAACGTTATAGGCTGTGTCCCACAAAGGTTCGTTGTGACGAGCGTTTGTGGGACACAGCCTGAGAATGCGGCTGAAAAATTGACGCGTAATCATACTGGCGGCGACGGCTAAACTCAAGCGCACATTTCAACAAATGCCATCCGGCGTGCCATATACGGTAGCTTTTCGTGCTAATCATGTGAATACAGCGCGTTAAGCGGGAAAGGTTCAAAAAAGCTGATAAAGAGCTTCAGGCGGACGATCTGGCGATAATGTGCACAGTCGCTAAACTTAATGCAGACGTTACGGTTTGGCTTATCGGCGTCTAACAGAGTGTGTTCCCTGAAGTGAGGAGTCGGGCATGAAAACGTTCGTCATCGCCACTTTACTGGGTCTCTTCCTGTCTCCACCCGCTCTTGCCAGCAATGCTGACTGTGCGCAGCAGATAAGAAGTCACAGCAGCGAAGCGGCATCGGGTTATATCTATGTTAATCGGCTGGATGCGCCACAAAAGAACCCGGTCAACGCGCCTGCCAGAGCAGCAGAAAAATCGTCTGCGCACTGGTAAGTGCTGGTAAATTTACGGGCGGCAGATCCACTCTCCGCCCGCTCATTTTTATAGCTGCTGTTTAAAAAAGCTGACCAGCGCCGTCAATGCTGATGGCGTGATCTTATGTCCAATCTGTTTTTCAGACAGCGAAGTCAGATGCTTCGCCAGCCCGTTGTCACGCAGCGCCCTCTCCAGCCGGACGCTCTCCGCCCAGGGCACCACCTCATCCGCCTCACCATGCCACAACAGCAGCGGACGGTTTGCCAGGGCCTCCAGCCGGTTGCAGGGATCGTAGTCGGCCAGCGGTGCCATGCGGGCAGCAAACTGCGCTTGCTGCTCAGGCGTGTCGGCCACCAGCGGCGGAAACAGCGACTGACTGAGCTGCATAAAATAGCCCGATCCCATCAGGCAGGCGACGCTCTGAATCTGCGGATAACGTGCCATCGCGCCCAGCGCCGTCATGCCGCCCATCGACGCGCCCGCCAACGCAAAACGCTCGCTGGCGATCAGATCGTCAGCGCGCAGCGCCGATTCCAGCTGCGGCAGCTCATCAATGTTCTGTTTCAGAATCTCCCAGAAGCGACCAAGGCGTGCATCGGCATCGCCGTGATAGCGCGCGCCGTGCAGATCCGCATCCGGCATCACCGCCCGGAACCCCGCCTGAGCCAGCGCGACAGCGAAGTAGGCGTAGACCTCTTTTGAAGAGGTAAAGCCGTGATAAAACAGCACGGTAGGAAGTGGCTGATGCCGTTGTCCGGCAGGCGTGGCGTGCAGGCATTCGATACCGGCCAGCGTTTCTGTGGTGAGTTCAATCATGGTCTCTCCTGAGAAGGGGGCAAGGCGTGCCGATTGAGTGTACGTCTGCGGGTTAATTTACGAAATCCCCTGCTGCGTTTAGTCGCCAGATTTCGGCCTAAACCTTTCCCGCGCTTTGCCGTTGATGTTGTGTCCCCCCTAACTTGATCAAAGGTAATTTATGAAGCGTCTCTCTCTCAGCGGCCTGAGTCTTGGAGTTAAGCTGTCTGTACTGACGTCTCTCAGCGTAGCGTTATTGTTGCTGGTTCTGACGCTAACCCAGAGCCACACCGCTTCGCGGCAGCTGGAAAATCTCGCCATCGATGACATGCAAAACCAGGTGCAGGGCATCAGTGAAATGGCCACCATGTTCAACGCCACTCTCACCGAAGAGGTGGCTCACTACACCAGTCTGTTTACCAGTTTCCTGCCTAAGCGTTTTAGCCTGGATGAAGGCTCACGGGTGCAGGTCGGTGCCTTTTCGACGCCGGTGCTGCGCGCCGGGTTAAAAACGCTGAACCTCGACCAGACCGCGGTAGACGATTTCACCGAACGCACCGCCGCCGTGGCGACCATTTTTGTGCGCGACGGCGATGATTTTATCCGTATTTCCACCTCGCTGAAAAAGCAGGATGGCAGTCGCGCGATCGGTACGCAGCTTGACCGCAACGGCGCCGCCTGGAAAAGCGTCCGTCAGGGCGACGTCTATCAGGGGCTGGCGACGCTGTTCGGCCATCGCTACATCACACAATATCAGCCGGTAAAAGATGAGAGTGGCAAGGTTGTCGCCATCCTGTTTGTCGGCGTTGGCATTGATAAGCAGTATGCGCTGATGCGTGAAAAAATCCTGGCACGCAAGCTGGGTGATAGTGGTCATTTCTTTGTGCTCAACGGCACCCCCGGTAAGACGCAGGGAGAGTATCTGTTCGATCAGCACAACGAAGGAAAACGACCCGCCTGGGATGACGCGACACTCCAGCCGCTGCTGACTCAGCCGCTGGGCATGATGCAGGCAGAGATCAACGGCGAGCACCAGATTCTGGCCTGGCAGCAGCTGCCGGGCTGGAACTGGGTGATCGCCGGCGAAGTTAACCGTGAAAGCCTGCTCGCCCCGATTACGCATAGCCGCAACCTGTTCCTGATAACCGGACTGATTCTGGTGGTGGTCTTTGCGCTGGGGTTTGTCTGGTACAGCCGTCGGGCGATTACCCGTCCGCTGCAGCAGGTGATCCATCTGGCGGAGCAGTATGCCGCCGGGAATCTGCAGGTCCATATGGATACCCAGCGTCGCGATGAAGTGGGCCAGTTGATCGTTGCGATCAACGGCATTGGCGATGGTCTGGAGAAAATCGTCAGCCAGGTGCGCGGCGCGGCGCAGGAGATCAGCGACGGCACGGACACCATCGCGGCCAGCAGTCATAACATCAGCGAGCAGATCGGGCGTCAGGCCAGCAGCGTGGAGCAGACCTCTGCCAGCATGGAGCAGTTTGGCGCGACGGTTGAACACACCGCAGACAGCCTGCGTCAGGCGATGTCACTGGTGGCCGAAGCCAGCGATATCGTCAGTCACGGCAGCCAGACGGTGGTGCGCTCGGTCAACACCATGTCGGCGATTAAGGTTTCATCACAAAGCATTGCGGATATCACCCACGTGATTGAGTCGATCGCCTTCCAGACCAATATCCTGGCGCTGAATGCCGCCGTTGAAGCGGCACGTGCCGGGGAACAGGGCCGTGGCTTTGCCGTGGTGGCCGCAGAAGTGCGTGCGCTGGCACAGCGTTCTTCGCAGGCCGCTAAAGAGATTGATGGACTGATTGCGACCTCCATCAGCAACGTGGCGGAAGGCCATCAATTATCTGAGCAGACGCGCGATGCGATGAGCGACATTGTGACCCACATCGAGCAGGTGCAGGCGCTGATGGGCGAGATCAACGTGGCGGCGCAGCAGCAGGCGGCAGGAATCGGCCAGGTTAATCTGGCGATGAACCAGATCAGCCAGGCGACTCACCAGAACAGCGAACTGGTGACACAGGCGGAAAACAGCGCGCAGAACCTGAGTGATAAAGGGCATCACCTGACCCAGCTGGTCAGCGTATTCAGCCTTAAATCCTGACGCCATTCAGGGCGATGACATACACTTAATGCTTCGTCCTGAAAGAGGGTTTTGCTATGCGTTTCGCTTATTTACTGATGATAAGCCTGCTGCTGGCAGGCTGTTCCGCGCTTGAGACCACGCCAAAAGCACCGCCCGCGCCGACGCAACAGGCGCAGGAGATTTCACGGGCGCAGAGTGGTGGTTTGCCGAAACTGGGCAATATTACCGTTAATGTGCGCGGCTCACCGGATGATGCCGGGCGGGCCGTGGCCACCCGGGCTAACCAGGCCGGTGCGGCTTACTATCAGATCGTGGCGCTGAGTGAAACGGTAATGCCCGGTCTCTGGTACGCCAGCGCGATTCTTTACGGCGCATCACCTGCCACGGGCACGGGCCAGTAAACGGTCTGTGATTGCTGCCTCAAGGGGGGCGGGAGCCACGCCGATCGAGCCACTGCTGGCACCATGCATCCGCCAGCGGCGGTTCGCCATATTTCAGTAGCTGAGCGCCGGTCGCAAGCTGCAGCAGCGTGCGGGTCACCTCGCGCGCCTGCTCTTCGGGGACTTTGCTCATTCGCAGCCGTAACTGACGCCAGCGCGCATCGAAATGACGATTACTCCCTTTCACCGCTTCAAATTCCTGACTCAGCATCTCCGAAACCTCTGCCTGACGGGTGAGCACGCGCAGTACGTCAAGACACATCACGTTGCCCGACCCTTCCCAGATGCTGTTGACCGGTATGTCACGATAGAGGCGCGGCAGCTCGCTCGCTTCGCAGTAGCCGATGCCACCCAGCACTTCCATCGACTCCGCGACGAACGGGGCTCCCGCTTTGCAGATCTGATATTTTGCAGCCGGAGTGAATAAGCGGGCAAACGTGACCTCATGCGGTTTTGCCGGTTGTGACCAGGCGCGCGCCAGCCGCATCAGCAGCGCGGTTTGTCCCTCCAGCTGCAGCGCCTGCTGTGCCAGAACCTGACGCATCAGCGGCTGATCCACCAGGTTTTTCCCCATCACCTGGCGCTGATGTGCATGCCAGAGTGCCACCGAGAATGCACGCCGCATCTGACCATGACTGCCGAGTGCGCAGTCGAAGCGCGTCATACCGCCCATTTTAAGGATCAGCCGCACGCCTTCGCCCTCTTCTCCCAGCAGCCAGCCGGTCGCATCGCGAAACTCCACCTCACAACTGGCATTTGAGCGATTACCCAGCTTATCTTTAAGCTGCTCAAGCTGGATGGCGTTGCGTGACCCGTCAGGCAACAGGCGCGGCAGGAAGAAACAGCTTAATCCGGCGGGCGTCTGCGCCAGCACCAGATGCGCATCGCTCTGCGGCACCGAGAAGAACCATTTGTGGCCGGTCAGCCGGTAGGCTTCACCTGGGCCGCGCGCGCCCAGCGGCTCGGCCCGGGTGGTGCTGGTGAGCAGATCGCTGCCGCCCTGTTTTTCCGTCATGCCCATACCAATCAGCAGACCCCGTTTCTGGTCGCCGGGCTGCGCATGGGTGTCGTAACGATCGCTGAGCAGCGGATCGAGCCAGCCTTCGAACGCGGCGGGCAGATAAGTCTGCAGCAGTGGAATGGCCGCGTGCGTCATGGTCACCGGGCAAAGCGTGCCCGCTTCAACCTGCGCATGCAGAATAAAGCGCGCAGCGCGCGCCACGCTGGCCTGTTCACGTACTGTGGGATGCCAGCTGAGATTATGCAGGCGGCTGGCGCAGACACCCTGCATCAGCAGGTGCCAGGCGGGGTGAAAACGGACTTCATCCATCCGTACGCCGCGGGCGTCGTAGCGCAGCAGTTCAGGTGGCTCCGCGTTGGCGAGCCGGCCCAGTTCCAGCGACTCGGCGCTGCCCAGCTGTCGGCCTACCGAAGCCAGCCACTCCCGATCCCATCCGGCGCCTTCGCGTGACAGTGCCTCGCCGAGCGGCGTATCAGACAGGAACAGGTTGCTGTTGCTCAGAGGATGGGGCTGATTAAAAACGGTGTGTGTTGTCCAGGTCATAACCACTCCTCGCGGATGTCACTCAGTAAGTATACCCGTCGTCTTTCAAGCTGCATTTTTGTTGGCTGCGTTCACTCACCCGAATCACTTACTCATGTAAGCTCATCGGGATTCGTTCTCTTGCCGCCTCAATGCAACCCGAAATCCTTTGGGTATATACGAATGACGCGCAGTTATGCCTGGTACAGAAACTAATTTGTGGCGAGGATCACATCGGGGATCAGGCGTTGCGCTGACGCACTGCTTCAAACAGGCAGACACCCGTAGCCACCGAGACATTCAGCGAAGAGACGCTGCCGGCCATCGGAATGCTGATCAGCTCATCGCAATGCTCACGGGTCAGACGACGCATGCCTTCCCCTTCCGCGCCCATCACCAGCGCCATCGGACCGGTCATTTTGCTCTGGAAGACGGTATGGTCAGCTTCACCTGCGGTACCGACAACCCAGATGTTGTACTCCTGCAGCAGACGCAGGGTACGTGCCAGGTTGGTGACGCGGATCAACGGCACATTCTCTGCCGCGCCGCTGGCCACTTTTTTGGCCGTTGCATTCAGGGGCGCAGAGCGATCTTTCGGCACGATAATCGCGTGAACACCGGCCGCATCGGCACTGCGCAGGCAGGCACCCAGGTTGTGCGGATCGGTGACCCCGTCCAGCACCAGCAGGAAGGGTTTCTCCAGGCTCTGCAGCAGATCCGGCAGGTCGCCTTCCTGATACTGACGACCCGGTTTTACCCGCGCCACAATACCCTGATGCACACCGCCTTCAACCTGGCTGTCGAGCCACTTGCGCTCGGCCAGCTGAATCACGACCCCCTGAGCTTCCAGCGCGGCGACCACGGGTTGCAGGCGACGATCGTCGCGGCCTTTGAGGATAAAGACTTCCTGGAAACGTTGTGGATCACGTTCCAGCAGCGCCTGCACGGCATGGATACCAAAAATAATTTCGCTCATCGATCTGCTCAGTGTTTGGAAATGAATGAATGACCGCCCTTTCTCAGTGAGAAAGGGCGGGTGCGCGCATCAGTCAGGCTGCGCCTTTTTTCTGGCGCGCTTCGCCCGGGTGGCGGCGGCGATTTTACGGGTTTTTTCCGAGACGTTTTTACTTTTATTCTCGGTATTTGCAGCGGCGGGCTTGCCCTTGTCGCCCCGGAAAGCGGCGTCCGGCTCGAAGTTGGACTTCTTGCTCGCATCACGACGGCGTTTCGCTGGCGCTTTGTCGTCACGCTTCGCCCGATCACGTGCGGTTTTGCCTTCACCACGTACCTGACGCTGGCTGGAGATCAGGGCAAAGTCGATTTTACGCTCATCCATATGGACGGCTTCAACACGCACTTCAACCGTATCACCCAGACGATAGGTGCGACCGCCCGATTCACCGATCAGACGCTGACCTACCGGGTCAAAACGGTAGTAATCGTTGTCGAGCGTCGAAACGTGGACCAGACCATCAATGAACAGATCGCTTAAGCGTACAAAGAAGCCAAATCCGGTCACGCTGGAAATGACGCCGTTGAAGACGTTGCCAACCTGATCCTGCATGAAGTCACACTTGAGCCAGTCCGCGACGTCACGGGTCGCTTCATCGGCGCGGCGTTCGGTCAGAGAACAGTGCAGGCCCAGTTGCAGCATCTGCGGCATCTCGTAGTGATAGCCGCCGGTCGCTGTCGTCATATCTTTGGCTACGCTGCGATCTCTCGGCATCAGGTATTTAATGGCGCGCTGTACCAGGCCTTTACCTTCATCCTGCTCTTTTGCCAGCAGATATTTGATGGCGCGATGCAGCGTCAGATCCGGATAACGACGGATTGGCGAGGTAAAGTGCGCATACGACGAGAGTGCCAGACCAAAGTGACCGCGGTTTTCCGGGTCGTAAACGGCCTGCTTCATCGAACGCAGCAGCATGGTTTGCAGCATTTCCGCATCAGGACGATCGGCAACCTGCTTCAGCAGCGCCGCATAGTCGATTGGCTGCGGTTTATTGCCACCAGGCAGGCTCAGTCCCAGCTCGTTGAGCACGGTACGGAAGCTCTTGATGCTTTCGTCGGTCGGGCGATCGTGATCGCGGAACAGCGCCGGTTCCTGATTTTTCTCAACGAAGCGTGCCGAGGCGATGTTCGCCAGGATCATGCACTCTTCGATCAGCTTATGGGCGTCATTACGTGACACGCGCTCAACACGCTCAATACGGCGCTCGGCGTTGAAGATAAACTTCGCCTCTTCCGTTTCAAACGAGATACCGCCGCGCTCTTCACGAGCGGCTTCCAGCGCATGATAGAGGTTGTTCAGCTCTTCAAGGTCTTTAACCAGCGGCGCATACTGCTGACGCAGCTCTTTGTCGCCCTGCAGGATGTTCCAGACTTTGTTGTAGGTCAGACGCGCATGGGAGTTCATCACCGCTTCGTAGTGCTTGAAGCCGGTCAGTTTACCTTTGGTCGAGATGGTCATCTCGCACACCATACAGAGGCGATCAACCTGCGGGTTAAGCGAACATAAGCCATTCGACAGCACTTCCGGCAGCATCGGCACAACCTGCGACGGGAAGTAGACCGAGGTTCCGCGCTGATGCGCTTCGTCATCCAGAGGGGTGCCAGGACGGACGTAATAGCTGACATCCGCGATAGCTACCCACAGACGCCATCCGCCACCGCGCTTCTTCTCACAGTAAACAGCATCATCAAAGTCACGGGCATCTTCACCATCGATGGTGACCAGCGGCAGCTTACGCAGATCGACGCGGCCTTTTTTGGCCTCTTCCGGGACTTCTTCTTTCAGTTTGCTGACCTGAGCTTCCACTTCCGGCGGCCAGGTGTGCGGGATTTCATGCGTACGCAGCGCCATATCCACGGCCAGGCTGGTACCCATATCATCGCCCAGAATCTCGGCGATTTTACCGATCGCTTTGCTGCGACGGTTCGGACGCTGGACCAGCTCAACCACCACCACGGAACCCATGCGGGCATTCATCGTCTCTTCAGGCGGGATGAGGATGTCAAAACTCAGGCGACTGTCGTCCGGCACTACGAAGCCAGCACCGGCATCGGTAAAGTAACGGCCAACGATCTGATTGTTGCGGGGTTCCTGCACCCGGACCACGCGCGCTTCGCGGCGGCCTTTGCGATCGGCACCCAGCGGCTGCGCCAGGATCACGTCACCGTGCATACAGAATTTCATCTGTTCTGCGGAAAGGTAGAGGTCATCTTTCTGACCTTCTGCCCGCAGGAAGCCGTAGCCATCGCGGTGGCCAATGACTTTACCGCGCAGGAGATCAAGACGTTCTGGCAGGGCATAACACTGACGGCGGGTGAACACCAGTTGACCATCACGCTCCATGGCGCGAAGGCGGCGACGCAGCGCCTCAAGGTGTTCTTCTTCCTGCAGATTCATCTCTTCAGCCAGCTCTTCGCGGCTGGCCGGTTTTTCACGTTTTTCTAACAGAGCCAGAATAAATTCACGGCTCGGAATAGGGTTTTCGTATTTTTCAGCTTCTCTATCCTGAAAAGGATCTTTTGACATAGCGGTTCCTCCGATGTCATTTAATATTTATTTCCACCGGCGATCTGGACAAGATGATCTCATAAAGTGGTGTATTTCCTTCGACCAGATCTGCCAACGTATAGCTATCCAGCTCCTGCAAAAATCGCTGCACCGCATCATGTAACGCCTGCTTCAGACGACAGGCTGGCGTGATGGAACAGGACGCACAATCCACTAATTGTAGTGGTTCCATCTTACGTACCACATCGCCAATGACAATCTGACGAGCTGGCATACCCAGACGAATGCCCCCGTTTTTACCACGCGTTGCGGCGACATAGCCCGCCCGGCTCAGCTGATTGATAATTTTGACCATATGATTACGGGACAAACCATAAGTGTTCGTCACTTCCGTAATATTGGTCTGCTGACCTTCCGGCAACGATGCCAGATAAATCAGTGCCCGTAAGCCATAATCAGTAAAACTCGTGAGCTGCACAGTAACCTCAGTGAACCTTCAGGCGCGGCATGACCTTATTCGCCCTGTGATTGATGCCAGGATTAAATCGGATCGCCATTCGATTAGCTACGATGATAAACCAGAGTCTGTCTGGCCGTGCGCTTTTTTAAGCCAGCAGAAGGTTTGACAAGCGAAGGGAGGTTAAGTGGCATCAAAGAATGGAAAAACAAGGGCCGGACAGCGTCCGGCCTGAATGATTACGCGTCGAACGGGTCGCGCAGAATCATTGTTTCACTACGATCAGGGCCGGTTGAGATGATATCAATCGGCACACCCGTTACCTCTTCCACACGCTTGATGTAGTCACGCGCAGCCTGAGGCAAACCTTCCAGCGTCTTGACGCCAAACGTTGTCTCACTCCAGCCTGGCAGGGTTTCGTAGATCGGCTCAATGCCTTCCCAGTTCTCTGCCGCCAGTGGCGTGGTGGTCACTTCGCGGCCATCAGGCATACGGTAAGCCACACAGATCTTCACCTCTTTCAGGCCATCCAGCACGTCCAGCTTGGTCATGCAGAAACCTGACAGGGAGTTGATCTGGACCGCGCGGCGAACCGCTACCGCATCCAGCCAGCCGGTACGACGACGACGACCGGTGGTCGCACCAAACTCATTACCCTGCGCACAGAGGAATTCGCCGGTTTCATCGAACAGCTCGGTCGGGAACGGGCCTGCACCAACGCGGGTTGAGTAAGCTTTCACAATACCCAGCACGTAGTCGACATAACGCGGGCCAATGCCTGAACCGGTCGCTACGCCACCTGCGGTGGTGTTGGATGAGGTCACGTACGGATAGGTACCGTGATCGATATCCAGCAGCGTACCCTGTGCACCTTCGAACATAATCAGATCGCCACGCTTACGCGCGACGTCCAGCAGTTCAGAGACGTCAATGACCATGCCAGTGATGATGTCAGCGACTTCCATCACATCACTCAGCACTTTATCGAAGTCAACTGCCGGCTCTTTGTAGTACTCCACCAGCTGGAAGTTGTAGAAATCGACCACTTCTTTCAGCTTGGCAGCAAAGGTTTCTTTGTTAAACAGGTCGCTGACGCGCAGGGCACGGCGAGCGACTTTATCTTCGTAAGCCGGTCCGATGCCACGCCCCGTGGTACCAATCGCTTTGGCGCCACGAGCACGTTCACGCGCCATATCCATCGCAACATGATATTGCAGGATCAGCGGACAGGCTTCAGAAATCAGCAGACGTTCGCGTACCGGAATCCCGCGCGCTTCCAGGCCTTTCATCTCTTTCATTAAGGCTTCAGGAGAGAGCACTACGCCGTTACCAATGATGCTGGTGACGTTATCGCGCAGAATGCCAGAAGGGATCAGGTGGAGGACGGTTTTTTCACCGTTGATGACAAGCGTGTGGCCCGCATTGTGGCCGCCTTGATAACGCACAACGTAATTCGCGCGCTCAGTCAGAAGGTCTACAATCTTACCTTTACCTTCGTCACCCCATTGGGTGCCCAGTACGACGACGTTCTTACCCATTTCTCAAAATCACCGATTGCTTAAAAAAAGGATTCTACCATCTGATCCCGTGGTTTTCAGCACTTTTAGCATACGATTGCGCGCTTTTTTGCCTGAGTTTTGATCACTACAACATGTTGGGGATAATAGCGTTGAAAGGCACAATTTAGCCGGTCTGAACGTCAGCCTCAGAGGTTGCCGTGCAGGCTGAGCATGCAGTAAATCACCATGCCAGCAACGACCAGTCCTCCACCAAAGCGGTGCAGCAGACGATCGGGCAACCGCGTCATCGTCAGGATCATGCGTCGCCAGGCGCGCGGCATAAACATCGGTCCCAACCCTTCCAGCACTAACACCAGCGCCAGCGCCATCCAGATGCTTGTTTTCATTCTGATACCCAAAAAAAAGGGCCGACAACATTGTCGGCCCACAGGTTATATCAGTTCTTAGCGTGTCGCGTTAGAGGGCGCCTTCATATATCGGAAGAAGTCGCTATCCGGGCTTAACACCATCACATCCTGATCGCTATTGAAGCTGTTTTCATAGGCACGCAGGCTACGAATAAAGGCGTAGAAGTCAGGATCTTTGCTGAACGAATCGGCAAACAACCGCGCCGTTTCCGCATCACCGTCACCGCGTGTAATCAGCGCTTCACGCTGGGCTTCAGCCAGAGTACGGGTGACCTGGTAATCGGCCTGGGCGCGCAGTTTTTCCGCCTCTTCCTGACCCTGTGAACGCTGGCTCCGCGCTACCGCTTCACGCTCAGCACGCATACGGTTAAAGATCGCATCAGACACTTCAGTCGGCAGGTTGATCTGCTTGATGCGAACATCCACCACCTGAATACCTAACGCCGCCATACTGTTCGGGTTTGGTGCTGGCTCGCTGCTGTTGGTTTCACGCTCGACACGGGCCGCTGCACTGGCAATCGCGTCATCAGCCGCAGGGGTTGCGATTTCATCATCGTTGCCTGCAGAGCCGGTATTCAGCGCGTCACGCACATCGGTAGTCAGACGACCACGGGAGTCCGTTACGATATCTTTCACATCCAGACGACCCATCTCAGAACGCAAGCGGTCACTGAACTTACGTTTCAGCAGCACTTCCGCCTGAGAGACATCACCGCCACCGGTGGCCAGGTAGTAGCGACTGAAGTCGCTGATACGCCACTTGATGTAGGAGTCCACGATCAGATCTTTCTTCTCTTTGGTGACGAAGCGATCGGCCTGGTTATCCATGGTCTGGATACGCGCATCCAGCGTTTTAACCGTTTCCAGGAATGGAATCTTGAAATGCAGACCCGGCTCGAACACCTGCGGTTTGTTTTCGCCGTCGCGCAGGACTTTACCGAAGCGCAGAACAATGCCTCGCTGCCCTTCCTGCACCACAAACAGGGACGCATAGAGCGCCACCAGCACGACAATGATTAAAAATACTATTGGCTTACGCATCGATTACTCTCTCCCTTCGCGCTGGCTGTCGCTGCGCTGAGCATTTGCCCGACGCTGATCCATGATGTTGTCCGGACTGTATGACGACGTGTCATTGCGGCTGGCACTGCTATCGGAGCGCGCAGGCTGCGAAGAACCGTTCGCGCCTTTCTGACCATTCTGGCCCGATGAAGTCTGACCGCCACGCATCAGTTGATCCAGCGGCAGCACCATCAGGTTATTACTCCGATCGTTAACCAGTACTTTGCGGGTATGGCTCAGCACACGTTCCATGGTCTCGATATAGAGACGCTCTTTGGTGATTTCGGGTGCAGCTTTATACTCAGGCAGGATCTTGGCGAAACGCGCCACCTCACCCTGCGCTTCCAGAACGGTACGCTCTTTGTAAGCGCGTGCCTCTTCCAGAATACGTTGCGCCTGGCCGTTAGCACGAGGCTGAACTTCGTTGGCGTAAGCTTCGGCTTCGCGAACGTACTGCTCGCGGTTTTCGCGTGCGGCAATCGCGTCATCAAATGCAGACTTCACCTCTTCCGGCGGACGTGCAGCCTGGAAGTTGACGTCCAGCACCGCGATCCCCATGTTATAAGGGCGAATCGTCTCGTCGATTTCACGCTGGGTATCGCTACGCACCACGGTACGACCTTCGGTCAGGATGCGGTCCATGGTAGAGCGACCAATCACGCCGCGCAGCGCGCTGTCGGTAGCCTGACGCAGGCTGTCGTCCGCGCTGGTCACAGCATAAAGATAACGTTCCGGATCGGTCACGCGGTACTGCACGTTCATCTCCACGCGTACTACGTTCTCATCCGAAGTCAGCATGACGCCAGAAGCAGCCAGTTCGCGCACCGATTCAACGTTAACCGCACGCACCTGATCAACGAATGTCGGCTTCCAGTTCAGGCCGGGTTCGACCAGATGACTGAATTTACCGAAGCGCGTCACCACGCCACGTTCCGCTTCTTTGATGGTGTAGAAACCGCTTGCAGCCCAGATGACTACAGCAGCAACAGCCACGATACCAACAATTTTGCCACCGCTGCCGGAGCCGCGCTGACCGTTGTCGTTCTGTTTGCCACCGCCCAGTCCACCAAGCTTCTTGCTCAGCTTACGGAAGATATCATCCAGATCAGGAGGCCCGGATTCCCGTCCTCCCTTATTCCCCCCCAGAGTTGCCGCCTTGATTATTGCTGCTTCCCCACGGGTCGCGGTCCTGTCCGTTATTTCCGGGCTGATTCCACGCCATGTTTCTACTCCATTTATTGTAATTACGATTTTTACCCTTCAGCTTTCGGATTGCAGCGGTGTTGGCTGCCTTCGCTCACTCCGGTCACTTACCTGCGTAAGCTCCCGGAGATTCACTCAGTTGCCGCCTTGCTGAAATCCGAAATACTCGGGTAACGCCAGCGTATTCGGGTCTGCAAAGAAAGTGCGACAATCTTCAATTTTTAAGGTAAATGCGTTTGGGCAATATCAAACAATGTAACTGGTCAGCGACGGTTCCTGCTTACATAAACGCATCCACTCAATAATGGGCATACGTATCTGCAATCCTACACTGCCGTCTTCTTCATTCCACTCTTTCTCAATCGCCTGCAGCTGATAGAAACGGCTGCGAAGTCGCCCCGCTTCCGGTGGCAGACGTAATGCGTGCTGGGCTATTTCACCCGCCAGACGCTCAGACAGCGCCTGCCATAGCAACGGAATGCCTGCGCCTGTCTGGGCGGAAAGCCAGACGCGGATTGGCAGGTTCTCTTCGTTACGATCGATACGCGGTTCGAATCCGTCGAGCATATCGATTTTATTCATCACCAGTAACGTCGGGATTTCGTCCGCTTCAATCTCTTCCAGTACGGCATCGACGGCGGCGATATTTTCCGTGACGCGAAGGTCAGCCCCATCAATCACGTGCATTAACAGCGTCGCCTGACGAGTCTCCTGCAGCGTGGCTTTAAAAGCGGCAACCAGATCGTGAGGAAGATGGCGAATAAAGCCTACCGTGTCCGCCAGTACCACGTCCCCGACATCAGCAACATTCAGACGGCGCAGTGTGGGGTCGAGCGTCGCAAACAGCTGGTCTGCGGCAAAGACGTTGGCGGAGGTCATGGCGTTAAAGAGGGTCGACTTGCCGGCATTGGTGTAACCCACCAGCGAAACCGTTGGCACATCCGCTTTGGCTCGTGACTGACGTCCCTGCTCACGCTGTTTTTCAACTCGCTCAAGACGAGACAAAATCTGACTGATACGGCCGCGCAACAGCCGGCGGTCCGTTTCTAACTGCGTTTCACCCGGGCCACGTAAACCAATCCCGCCTTTCTGGCGTTCAAGGTGGGTCCAGCCGCGCACCAGACGTGTCGCAAGATGGCGCAGCTGTGCCAGCTCAACCTGCAATTTACCTTCGTGGGTACGTGCGCGTTGGGCAAAGATATCCAGAATTAAACCGGTGCGATCAATGACCCGGCATTCGCACAGGCGCTCGAGGTTTCTTTCCTGAGCGGGCGTAAGGGCATGATCGAATAATACGACCGATGCTCCTGTTGTTTTTACCGCATCGGCAATTTCAACGGCCTTTCCTTCACCGACAAAATACTTGGGGTGTGGCGCTTTGCGGCTGCCAGTAACCACTTGCAGCGCCTCAACGCCAGCAGAAGAGACCAGGGTTTCAAACTCCTGCAAATCTTCTACTTCTTTGTCTTGGGAGAACCAGATGTGTACCAGTACGGCCTGCTCACCGGCTTCATAACGGTCAAACAAGCTATAACCTCGCTAAATAAAAGACCAGGACGGAAAACCGCTGTTCTCCGTTCCTGGCTGTACGGTGACGCGTTATTCTGCGTTATCACCGTCTTGTTGTGGCTGTGGCTGCGCAGTTGTGTTGCTGCCGCCATGATGGTAATTGTTGCTGCCGCCACCGGTATTATTGCTATGGTGAGAAACCGGGCGTGAAGGAACAACGGTAGAAATGGCGTGCTTATACACCATCTGACTCACCGTGTTTTTCAACAAAATGACGAACTGATCAAATGACTCAATCTGACCCTGCAACTTAATACCGTTAACCAGATAAATCGAAACCGGAACACGTTCACGACGCAGTGCGTTCAAAAACGGGTCTTGTAATGATTGCCCCTTAGCCATTCTATCTTTTCCTTATATGCTTGTTGTTTGTTGCAAGTAGAACCTATGGTTCTGAAAAAAACTGCGTAAAAATTTGCGCACGATAACCCATCAATTGTACACAATCACCCATGCTTCGCACTAAGAACCTGTAACACTGTATCACGCGCCAGCCGGGGCTCGTCACTGTCAAGCCAGTGAATATTTTCCCAACCGCGTAACCAGGTCATCTGTCGCTTAGCAAGCTGCCGGGTTGCGCAAATTCCCCGATAAACCATCTCGCTGTAATCGATTTCGCCCGATAAATAAGACCACATCTGACGATAGCCAACACAACGAATGGAAGGCATGTCCGTATGCAAATCACCTCGTGCAAAAAGGGCCCGAGACTCCGCTTCAAATCCTGACGCCAACATCTGCTCAAAACGCAACGCGATGCGCTGGTGCAGCAATTCACGGCTCGCGGGGGGCGATGGCAAACTGTTGCACGTCGTAGGGTAACGCTTCACCGGATGTTTTTGTCAGTTCCGTTAAAGTTTTACCCGAAATAAAAAAAACTTCCAGTGCTCGCGAAAGTCTCTGCGGATCATTCGGATGAATACGACTGCCGGCAACCGGGTCGATTTCACACAGCTGGCGGTGTAAAGCTTCCCAGCCTTTTTCACGCGCCGTTTGCTCTATCCGCTGACGAACGTCGGGATCGGCCGAGGGCAACGGCGACAATCCTTCAAGTAACGCCTTGAAGTAGAGCATGGTTCCACCAACAAGCAACGGTATTCGTCCGGCTTCAACGATATCCGCCATTTCTGCTAAAGCATCCCGCCGGAACTCCGCTGCCGAATAGGCTTCAGCGGGATCGCGAATGTCGAGCAGACGATGGGGTGCCACTGCTAACTCCTCAGCCGACGGTTTCGCCGTACCAATATCCATCTGACGATAGATTAAGGCAGAGTCTACGCTGATTAGTTCCACTGGTAACCGCTTACGCAATTCAATTGCTAAAGCAGTCTTGCCAGAAGCCGTGGGTCCCATCAAAAAAATAGCCTTTGGCCGGCCAGCCTGGTTTAATTCACTCATGCTTCAACGCGTTGATCGCGCTCTCAATCTCTATGGGCTGTAATAAGCCTGAAGGCGGCGATTTCAGCAGCTGTGGGCAAAGCCGTTCAAGCTCTGCCAGCAGGTTGATCGCCTGTGAGTGATTCCAGTCGGAGGACTCTGTATCCTGACGCCGCGCCAGCCACTGGGCCAGTTGCGTCGCAGAGATCTCCTGCTGCCGGGCGAGATAGCCTAACAGCTCAGGAATCAAGATTTGTAAATTTTGTGTTCGTAACGGTAAAGGCACCGCGCGTAAGGTCACGTGGTCACCTTCCGGCTGAAGATCAATACCCATCTGATTGAGCAGGCTGCTCTTTTCTTTTGCGGCCTGCCGTTCATCCAGGGCGATTTTGAGCCGCACCGGAATCAGCAGGGGTTGCGGTTTAAGCCCTTCCTCACCCGGTTCAAGCTGCGCCTGTTTCAGCCAGCGCGCCGCGACCGGCAGCGCCATCAGCATTAACTTCTGATCCTGCTCCAGCAGCGCATAGTGGTTTTGCAACACGGTCAGTACCCGGCCAAAGCTCTGGGCATGCGCGGCCAGCGGCGAGGGTTTTTCGGCCGGACGCGGTGCCGGTTCACGGTTTTTTTGGCGGCGGCGTGGCGCTGACAGGCGTTTTCAGCAGCTGCTGATAAACCGCGCCTTCACGCTGACGATACACGTTCTCTTTGTTTTGCCAGGCCGGCGCCGCTGCGGGCGGTGTTTGCCGCGTGGAGGCTGAAGATTGATTCTCGCTGGCGGGCGCTGCAGGCTGCGCAAAATGATTCCCCCCCCGCCGCCTGACGGTTTTCCGGCTGCCAGCGCGGTGCGGCTTCTTCTGCCTGCAGCGCAGGCAAAATGGGTGACGCTATCGCCTGTAACGCGCTGACCACGCCCTGATAAATAAAATCATGCACCAGGCGTGACTGATGAAAACGCACTTCATGCTTGGCCGGGTGAACGTTGACATCCACCTGATGCGGATCGATCTCCAGATAGAGCACGTAAGCGGGCTGCTGGTCATCCTGGAGCTGGGTCTGGAAAGCCTGGCGAATAGCGTGATTAATCAGCTTGTCGCGCATCATCCGGCCATTGACGTAGCAATATTGTAACTCGGTGACCTGGCGCGAACCGGCGGGATCGGCGACCCAGCCGCGCAGCGAGAGATCATCATGCTGCCAGTCAATTCGCAGCGCATGCTGAATAAACGTGGTGCCGCAGATAGCTGCCAGTCGCCGTTCGCGCTGGCTCTCCTCGCTGACGGCCCGATACTGACGCATCATTTTGCCGTTGTGGCTCAGTGAAAGCGCGACATCAAAACGCGCCAGTGCAATACGACGGATCACTTCGTCGATATGACCGAACTCGGTTTTCTCTGTGCGCATAAATTTGCGGCGTGCCGGGGTGTTATAAAACAGATCCAGCACTTCGAGCGTAGTCCCACAGGGATGCGCAGCCGGTTTAACCGTTACCGTCATATCACGCCCTTCCGCATAGGCCTGCCAGGCTTCGGTTTGATCGGCGGTACGTGAGGTTAAGGTCAGGCGGGAGACAGAACTGATACTGGCGAGCGCTTCACCGCGAAAACCCAGGCTCATAATCGCTTCCAGGTCATCCAGTGAGGCGATTTTACTGGTGGCGTGTCGGGCCAGTGCCATCGACAGCTCGCTTTTCACGATGCCGCAGCCGTTGTCACGGATGCGGATAAGCTTTGCGCCCCCCTTTTCAATATCAACGTCAATGCGCGTTGCACCAGCATCCAGGCTGTTCTCCACCAGCTCTTTTACAACCGATGCAGGACGTTCAACCACTTCACCCGCCGCAATCTGGTTTGCCAGTTGGGGCGGTAAAATTTGTATCGGCATGGTTTTCCTTTTAGCTGGCCGCCCGGCGCAGCGGCCGGGCAAACAATCAGGATGCAGGGATTTTCAGGTTCTGCCCCAACATGACGTTGGTCGATTTCAGATTATTGGTCTGCATTATCGCTTTCGGGCTGACGCCATAATGTGCGGCAATGCCGGTCAGTGAATCACCCACGACCACTTTATGACGCACAACGCCGCGTGGCGTGGCGCGCGTGGTGCGGCTGGCGGCCGCACTGGCCGGCACTTTCAACCGCTGTCCGACCCATACCACATCCCGCTTCAGGGTGTTCATCTCACGCAGGGTCGCCATGCTGACGCCATACTTCGCGGCAATCCCGGAAAGTGTCTCACCGCGCGTTACCGTATGGCGCTGAGTTACGCCGGTATATTGCGTCACCCCGGTCGCCGGGTTGCTGGCGACGTTAACCGCTGGCGACGAGCCCAGCGGCCGGTTTTCCTCCTTTGGGATGGATTGCAGCGGGTGCGCCAGGAAATAAGTGCGCAGACCTTTATAGATCGACTGCGCAATCTTATCCTGGTGTGCGCTACTGCCAAGCAGTCGCTCCTCCGAGGAATTACTGATAAAGCCGGTTTCCACCAGCAAAGAAGGAATATCGGGTGAACGCAGCACGCCAAGACTGGCATGCTCAGGCAGACGTTTATGCAGCGATGTCACGCTGCGCATCTGCTGCAACACTTTCTGGGCGATGTCATAACCGACCCGCTGCGAGTGACCGAATTGCAGGTCAAGTACCGCCTGGCTGAGGTAGGGGTCGGCCTGACTGTTAGCCAGCAGGTCACCTGCGCCGCCCAGCAGCTCAGACTGTTTCTCTTTCTGCTCCAGCCAGTTAGCCATCTCGTTATTGGCCCGGCGGTTTGATAATACCCAGACCGATGCACCGGTCGCCGCATGGCTCGGCGCGGCGTCAGCATGAATTGAAACCAGCACGTTGGCGTTGGCTTTACGCGCCACGTCGGAGCGGCCCATAACCGAGATAAAATAGTCGCCATCACGCGTCAGGACGCCTTTGAACATCGGATCGTTATTCAGCAACACCCGCAGTTTACGTGCAATTGCGATCGTGACGTTCTTCTCTTTCAGTCCGCGCTGCCCGATAGCGCCGGGATCCTGACCGCCATGTCCGGCATCAATCGCCACAATCACGGTATCATTCTGGCTGACGGCCCGGCCAGGACTCACGGTGCTGGCTGTGCTGGTCACGGACGTCACCGGATTCGAATTAAAGGGGTTAGCCGCTGCGGCACTCTGGGTGGGCACGCGTGTCGGGGCCGTTACCGGCGCAGGCACACTGCGCGTAACAGCAGGTGGCTTACCGGTAATGGTGAAGACCACGCTGTAGCTGTTGCCATTGCGCTGGGTGACCGCCCGGGTTTTACCCGCCTGCGTCAGCTCAAACACCAGCCGCACGCTCTGTTTATCTTTCGGGGTGCTGGTGCGAATTCGCTTTACGATGTTTTCGCCGCTGAAATTTAACGGCAGCCCCTGAACCACGCCGCTCTGGCGCACATCAAGCACCACACGGTCAGGATTGCGCAGCGGGAAGAAGCCATAGACAGGCTGTCCGGCAAAGTTCAGGGTGATGGTTGCCTGGCTGTCGCCATTAGCGACTTTGATATCCGACAGGGTGGCGGCAAACAGGGGTGTACAGACCAGCAGCAACAGTGTCACCAGCGCTATTTTCATCCGTGACATCATGCCTGATCCCTGCCCTGACCAAATTGTTCAAGCCATTGCTGGCCCGACGAGGATTGTGCCGTCAGTTCCGCTTCACGCGCCTCACCCACGTAACGCAGCGTTAGCGTGAGATCGGGCGGCGGCAGAAAACCGGCGCCCTGCTGCGGCCATTCAACCAGGCAGATAGCATCGCCGCTGAAATAGTCGCGGATGCCCATGAATTCAAGCTCTTCAGGATCGGCAAGACGATAGAGGTCGAAATGATAAAGTGTGCGGTCGTCCAGCGTGTAAGGCTCAACCAGCGTGTAAGTAGGGCTTTTGACGTTGCCCTGATGGCCCAGCGCCTGCAGAAAGCCGCGGCTGAAGGTGGTTTTACCCGCCCCCCAGATCGCCATAGAGATAAATCACTGCCGCGCTGCCACAGGCGCGCGCCAGCTGAGCGCCCAAACTGAGCGTAGCCGCCTCATCGGGCAAAGAGATAACACAGGTCTTCATGCTTCTTTATTCATCTCAGGATTAACAAACTGCCACAGCAGATCCAGTAAATCAGTTGCCAGCATACCGCGCGTACCACGTTCCGCAGCGACCGCATCGGCCGCGGCACCATGTGCAACGCAGCCGGCGCAGGCCGCATCAAACAGCGTCAGTTTCTGGCCCACCAGCGAGGCGATGATTCCACTCAGGAGATCGCCCATACCGCCGGAGGCCATACCGGCATTGCCCACGTCAGCAAAGGCCATTTCACCTTGCTCGCTGGCAATCAGCGTACCGGCACCTTTCAGTACCACTACACCACCATAACGCTGCGCCAATGTCTGCGCTGCATGTAAGCGGTCACTCTCAATTTCACTGGTCTCGGTATTCAGCAAACGCGCCGCTTCTCCAGGATGCGGCGTAATAATGCGATTCTGACGTTTCTCCGCACTGATTGCCAGCAGGTTAAGTGCATCCGCGTCCCAAAGCATCGGCTTTTCACTGCTCGCGACCTGCTTCAGCGCACGCTTTCCCCAGTCGCGCTGACCCAGACCGGGCCCTATCGCAATGACATCGGCCCACTCCAGCGCCTCCGTCAGGCGCTCATCGGTCAGTTCATCGACCATAATTTCGGGCCGGGCGGTCAGGATCGGAATAATATTATCTTTGTGAGTAAGTACTCGCACCAACCCACTACCGCTGCGCAACGCCGCTTCGGCCGTCATCCGTACCGCGCCAGCGGTACCGGCATCGCCCCCCACTACCAGCAGCCGGCCATGACTGCCCTTGTGCGAGGTTGGTTTGCGCGGCTTGAGCCAGCGGGTTAATGCGCTGGCATCATAACGCGCGATGGGAGCCCCTTCGCCCGCCAGAAAAGCGGCCAGGCCGAGATCGGCATAGTAAAGCTCTCCAATGTAATCTCGCGCTTTGCCAGTGATCTGGCCCGGTTTAAGAGCGACCACACTCAGCGTATGGCTGGCATTAATTACCTCACCGGGCGCGGTGCCATTGCGGGCTGATAAGCCGGAAGGCATATCAATGGCAAGTTTCGGCGCCGCATGGGCGTTCGCCTGCTGGATCAGCGTGGCATAGGGTTCTTCGGGCGCACGATGACTGCCGGTTCCCAGCAGCGCATCCACAATCATATCGATCTGCTCTGGCCAGACCGCATCGGCCGCATGAATTTCACCGCCCGCATCCAGCCACGCGTCACGTGCACGCTGCGCCTCTTCAGGCAACGCTTTTTTTACTTGCGCACGCCAGCAGCGTAACGGTTTTGCCCGCCGCCTGTCCCAGTCGCGCCAGCACATAACCATCGCCACCGTTATTGCCGTGACCACACAGAATCAGCCAGTGGCTGGCCTCTGGCCAGTGCGCAGTCAGATGCTCGTAAGCGGCCTGTCCGGCACGCAGCATCAGCTCATACAGCGTAATGCCGAGCGCATCGGCCCCCCTGTTGCTCAAGCTGGGCCACAGCCTGCGCAGGCCAGACAGAATATGGTAAACTGCGGCTGTTTTTCTTCGAATCCTGGTTACTCATGTCATACCCTCTCGATCTTCATCAATTCGCACAACAGATTAAACAGTGGGGATTGGATCTCGGCTTTCAGCAGGTCGGCATCACCGATACCGATCTCAGTGCGGAAGAGCCGCGCCTGCAGGCGTGGCTGGATAAGCAGTATCATGGCGAGATGGAGTGGATGGCGCGACACGGCATGATGCGGGCGCGTCCTCATGAACTGCTGCCCGGCACGCTGCGCGTTATCAGCGTTCGCATGAACTACCTTCCGGCCAAAGCCGCCTTTGCCAGCACGTTGAAAAATCCCCAGCTGGGCTATGTCAGCCGTTATGCATTAGGTCGTGATTACCACAAAGTATTGCGCAATCGACTGAAAAAGCTCGGAGAAATGATCCAGCAGCATTGTGGCGAGCTTAATTTTCGCCCGTTTGTGGATTCGGCCCCGCTGCTTGAGCGGCCGCAGGCAGCCAAAGCGGGACTCGGCTGGACCGGCAAACATTCGCTGATACTGAATCGGGAAGCAGGCTCATGGTTTTTCCTCGGCGAACTGCTGATCGATATTCCGCTGCCGATAGATACACCGCAGCAGGAGCAGTGTGGCCGCTGTGTCGCCTGCATGACCATCTGCCCTACCAGCGCGATCGTTGAGCCCTACGTCGTGGATGCCAGGCGCTGTATTTCCTATCTCACCATTGAGCTGGAAGGCGCGATCCCGGAAGAATTTCGCCCGCTGATGGGCAACCGGATATATGGCTGTGATGACTGCCAGCTGATCTGTCCGTGGAATCGCTATGGACAACTCAGTGACGAAAGCGATTTTTCACCGCGAGCGGCGCTACACGCCCCTGAGCTGATCGATCTGTTTCAATGGGATGAAGCGAAGTTTTTACGCATCACTGAAGGCTCAGCGATTCGCCGCATTGGTCATTTACGCTGGCTGCGTAATATTGCAGTGGCGCTGGGTAACGCGCCCTGGTCGCCCGAAATCGTTCAGGTACTGGAACAACGACTCGGTGAAAGTGACCTGCTGGATGAACATATTCTGTGGGCAATCACGCAGCAGCAGCAGAAACGCGAGCAACTCGTGGTTGAAGTGCAACCTGCCCAGCAGAAGCGCCTGGTTCGTGCAGTAGAGAAGGGTTTACCGCGTGATGCGTGATTGAACAGCTTGATCGCGAATTATCGTTTTCCACATGCTGTGAATAAAAATAAAAAGCTGTTGTCATTCAACTGCAACAACGCTGATTTTGCTGTTAAATAACAAATTGAAATATTTTCATAATGATAAATATCAACAACTTATATAAAAGTTGTGTTTATTTAATAATGAGGCTATCGCTTCGGTTAACCTGCAAAGTTGTGGATAACTCTGTTCAAAAGCCATTTACAGATCGCCGTAACAGGCGCAGATGATGGGGTGCAGTGCTGTGGATAACCTTCATGAAACAATCAAAATCACGCGACGTAAAACAGTCGGCTAACGGACTGAAATGAGGGTGATGTTAAATCTGGAGCGGGAAACGAGACTCGAACTCGCGACCCCGACCTTGGCAAGGTCGTGCTCTACCAACTGAGCTATTCCCGCATAGAAGGGCACTACTAAAAAAACTGGAGCGGGAAACGAGACTCGAACTCGCGACCCCGACCTTGGCAAGGTCGTGCTCTACCAACTGAGCTATTCCCGCAAAGAGGGTACTGCTTACATTTTAAAACTGGAGCGGGAAACGAGACTCGAACTCGCGACCCCGACCTTGGCAAGGTCGTGCTCTACCAACTGAGCTATTCCCGCGCCTTGTACCGTTAATAAATTCTTCACCGGTACGGGGTGCGCATTATACGAGAAATCGTTGCTGCTGCAAGCGTCTGAAAGCAAAAATTTTCGCTTTCAGCGCGTTTGCTGATTAAATCAGCAACCTGGTGATTTCATGCGCACCCGTCGCCGATTAAAGCTGCAAAAAGTGTTCGCGGTAGTACGCCAGCTCCGCCACGGACTCACGGATATCATCCAGAGCCTGGTGCGTCCCCCTTTTTTTTGAAGCCAGGAAGGATATCGGGTTTCCAGCGACGAGCCAGCTCTTTCAGGGTACTGACATCCAGATAACGATAGTGGAAGTACGCTTCCAGCTCAGGCATATACTTAAACAGGAAACGACGATCCTGCCCGATGCTGTTGCCGCAGATAGGCGAGGTGTTCGCCGGAACCCACTGTTTCAGGAACTCAATGGTCGCCAGCTCTGCTGCGCGATCGTCAATCTGACTCTCCTTCACCCGCGCAACCAGACCGCTGTTGGTATGAGTGCGGACATTCCACTCATCCATCAGCGCCAGCTGCGCATCGGACTGATGAACGGCCATGACCGGCCCTTCCGCCAGAATGTTCAGGTTGGCATCAGTCACCAGGGTCGCAATTTCAATAATGCGATCGTGCGTCGGATCAAGTCCGGTCATCTCAAGATCAATCCAGATCAGATTCTGTTCATTTCCAGTAGCCATGCTGTTTCCTGCGGTTGCTGTAGTCGTCATTTACGATGAATAAGGTGTATCATAGACGTTTTGCCCAGCCGGGCGAAATCTGGCTAACGCTGTGAGGGTGAGTGAGTAAAAATAAACTGTCGAAGGGCCAACAACGCCGCGTAAGCGCTAACCACGATCGCCGTCTCAACCAACGCAGAGAGCGTCCGGAAGCGGATGACAACCTGTTTGGTGAAGCTGCAGATGGGGTCGTTGTCAGCCGTTTTGGCATGCACGCTGATGTTGAGGATAGCGCAGGCGTCGCCCACCGCTGCAATATCCGCCGAACCATTCGTTCGCTGGTCACCGGTGACCGGGTGCTGTGGCGTCCGGCAACCAGCGGCAACAAAGGTATTGTTGAAGCGGTGCATGAGCGCACCAGCGTATTAACCCGCCCCGATTTTTACGACGGCGTGAAGCCGATGGCGGCGAATATCGACCAGATCATCGTCGTCTCCGCAATCCTGCCTGAACTGTCGTTAAACATCATCGACCGCTATCTGGTTGCCAGCGAAACGCTGGATATTGAACCGTTGCTGGTACTGAACAAAACCGATCTGCTGGATGACAAGGCGCGCGCCTTTGTCGATAAGCAGATGGATATCTATCGCAATATTGGCTATCGCGTGGTGATGGTTTCCAGCCGGGCGAAAAACGGCATGGACGACCTGAAAGCGGCGCTGACTGACCGCATCAGTATCTTTGCCGGTCAGTCTGGCGTCGGCAAATCGAGTCTGCTGAATGCCCTGCTCGGCTTCGACAAAGAAGAGCAGGTCGCTATTCTGACTAACGAGGTTTCGGATGGCTCAGGCTTAGGCCAGCACACCACCACCGCATCGCGCCTTTATCACTTCCCGGACGGCGGCGATGTGATCGATTCACCCGGCGTGCGTGAGTTCGGTTTATGGCATCTTGAGCCGGAACAAATTACCCGCGGATTTGTCGAATTCCGCGCATTCCTTGGCGATTGCAAATTCCGCGATTGTAAACACGGCAGCGATCCCGGCTGTGCCATTCGCGAAGCGGTCGAACAGGGCAAAATCAACAGGTCCCGTTTTGATAACTACCACCGTATCCTGGAGAGCATGGCGCAGGTAAAAACGCGTAAAAATTTCCCTGATGGTGAAAGTTAATCGGTATAACCGCGTCTGAACGGATAAGCCGGGGCATTTTGCGAGGTGCATTCCAGTCGCGCGTCCAGACCGTGCAGCGTGCCGGAATTCGGGTATAGTCGCCATCTGAACGGGGCGCTGCTACAATCCGCCCCCTTTTTTACAACGTCATAAAATAGCCAGGAGGCTAAGGTGTTTGATCGTTTAAAACTCGGCTTGAATCATATTCTCCCGAAGAAATGGCTGACTGAACTTGCCGGTTGGGGCGCCAGTCGCCGCGGTGGTTGGTTGACCAAACTGGTCATTGACATCTTTGTCTGGTTTTACAAAGTCGACATGGCGGAAGCGCGTAAGCCCGATACCGCCAGCTATCGCACCTTTAATGACTTTTTCGTTCGTCCGCTGAAAGACGATGCGCGTCCGGTGGATGCCGATGCCAATCTCATCGCCCTGCCCGCGGATGGCGCTATCAGCCAGCTCGGCCACATTGATGGCGATCAGATTTTCCAGGCTAAAGGTCATCACTACACCATTGACGCCCTGCTGGCAGGTGATGAGCGGATGGCAGCCCAATTTGTTGATGGCGAGTTCGTCACCACCTATCTGGCGCCCCGTGATTATCACCGCGTCCATATGCCGTGCAACGGCATCCTGCGTGAGATGATTTATGTGCCTGGCGACCTCTACTCCGTCAACCCGCTGACCGCGCGTAATATTCCCAACCTGTTCGCCCGTAACGAGCGCGTCATCTGCTACTTCGAAACCGATATCGGGCCGATGGTGCAGATCCTGGTGGGTGCCACCATTGTCGGCAGCATCGAAACCGTCTGGGCTGGCACCATCACGCCACCGCGTGAAGGCGTGATCAAGCGCTGGCACTATCCGGCAGCGGATGATGAAAGCGCCGTGGTGCTGTTGAAAGGCCAGGAAATGGGCCGCTTCAAGCTTGGCTCTACCGTCATCAATCTGTTCGCACCTGGCCGCGTCAAACTGGCTGAAAGCCTGGAAGCAGAAAGCAAAACCCGTCTGGGTCAACCGCTGGCGATTGCGCTGCCGGTCGCGACAGACATTTCCGACGTCATCGTCGATTAAATTGAGTGTCCTCTGTGCGTTCGATTCTCCTCCTGCTGCTGAGCCTGTGGCTCAGCAGCCCGGCCTTCGCGGCCAGCCTTCCTGATGCCAGCCAGCTCAAACAGCAGCTGGAAGAGATAAAATCGGCCAAAAGTTCACCCTCTCAGGCTGAACAGATCCAGACGATTGAAGCCGCCTTAAACTTTCTCTCTGAACGCGATGAATCGCTGGAGCGCGCGGCGCAATATCAGCAGGTTATTGATGATTTTCCGCGTCTGGCGCGCGAACTGCGTCAGCAGATCGCCGCGCTGAGTGACAGCGGGAAAACCGTGCGCAACAACATGAGCAGCGCCGAGCTGGATCAGGAGATCCTGCAGGTCAGCAGCCAGCTGCTGGAAGAGGGGCGTCAGGCACGGCAGGAGCAGGATCGGGCGCGGGAAATCAGTGATTCGCTGTCGCAACTGCCGCAGCAGCAGACGGAAGCACGCCGGGCGATGACGGAGAGTGAACGCCGTTTGCAGAGCGTCAGCAGCAGTTCGCCACAGGGGCAGCTGCAGCTGGCGGCTCGCCAGGCGGAAAGCGCCGCGAATAAAGCGCTGGTCGATGAACTTGAGCTGGCACAGCTCTCTGCCAACAACCGTCAGGAACTGGCGCGGATGCGGGCTGAAGCCCACCAGCGCAAAGCGACTCAGCTCGATAACTATCTTCAGGCGCTGCGCAACCAGCTCAACGATCAGCGGCAACGTGAAGCCGAAGTCGCGCTGGCCCGCACCGAGCAACTGGCAGAAAACAGTGGCGATCTTCCGCCAGAGATCAGCGATCAGTTTCGGGTTAACCGCGAACTCTCGGTTGCCCTGAATCAGCAGGCGCAGCGCATGGATCTGGTGGCGTCGCAGCAGCGACTGGCCACCAACCAGATTATTCAGGTCCGTCAGGCGCTCTCTACCCTGCGTGAACAGTCGCAGTGGCTGGGTGCCTCTAATCTGCTGGGCGAAGCGCTACGGGCGCAGGTCGCGCGTCTGCCGGAGATGCCCAAGTCGCAGCAGATTGATAATGAGATGGCACAGCTTCGCGTGCAGCGTCTCAATTATGAAGATCTGCTGGAGCGCCAGGAGGCGCTGCGCAAGGGACGGCAGGCCGATGGTCAGCCCTTCACCGCAGACCAGAAGCGTATTCTTGATGCGCAGCTACGCACTCAGAGGGAACTGCTCAATTCGCTGATTTCCGGCTGTGACACGCTGATTCTGGAGATCACCAAGCTCAAGGTTGGCAACACGCAGTTGCAGGATGCGCTGACAGAAGTCAAAGAGGCGACGCACCGCTATCTGTTCTGGACCGCCGACGTTAACCCGATTGGTTTGAGTTATCCGCTGGATCTGGCCAAAGATCTTTCCCGTCTGCTGTCGCTGGATACGCTGGGTCAGCTCGGCAAAGCGATGGCGATGATGTTTACCAGCCGCAACTCGGTGCTGCCGATTATTGGTGCGTTGCTGCTGGTCGGCTTCAGCATCAGTTCGCGCCGCCACTTCAATGCTTTCCTTGACCGTTCCGCCAGCAAAGTCGGCAAGGTCACGCAGGATCGTTTCCGCCTGACTATCCGTACCCTGTTCTGGTCGATCCTGGTGGCGCTGCCGCTGCCGGTGTTATGGGGTGCGCTGGGTTATGGCCTGCAGAACGCCTGGCCCTACCCTATCGCCGTAGCGATAGGTGATGGCATTACCGCCACGCTGCCGCTACTGTGGGCGTTTATGATCAGCGCTGCCTTTGCCCGTCCTAACGGCCTGTTCATTGTGCATTTCCGCTGGCCGCAAAACCGGGTGGCGCGCGCCATGCGCTACTACTCGCTGAGCATCGGATTAATTGTGCCGCTGATTATGTTGCTGATCGCCTTTGGTAATCTGGAAGATCGGCAGTTCTCCTCGTCGCTGGGCCGTCTCTGTTTCATCCTGATCTGCGGGGCAATCAGCATTGTCACCGTGAGCCTGAAGCGTTCCGGGATTCCGCTCTATCTCGATAAAGAGGGAAATGGCGAGAACATGGTGAACCGGATGCTGTGGAACCTGATGATCGCTATGCCGCTGATGGCGGCTCTCGCCTCCGCTGTGGGTTATCTGGCTACCGCGCAGGCGCTGCTGGCGCGACTGGAAACCTCTGTCGCCATCTGGTTCCTGCTGCTGGTTATCTATCACATTATCCGGCGCTGGATGCTTATTCAGCGTCGCCGTCTTGGCTTTGATCGCGCCCGTCAGCGCCGTGCCGATATGCTGGCTAACCGTGCGCGCAGTGAAGAGGAGAAGGAGCAAGGCTCTCTGAACACTGATGCGATTGAAATTGAAGAGCCGGTAATTGACCTGGATGCGATCAGTGCGCAGTCGCTGCGGCTGGTACGCTCTATCCTGATGCTTATCGCCCTGGTCTCTGTGATTGTGCTGTGGTCAGAAATCCATTCGGCCTTTGGCTTCCTGGAGAATATTCAGCTGTGGGACGTCAGTACCTCAGTGCAGGGCGTAGAGTCGATTCAGCCCATCACCCTGGGGTCAGTGCTGATCGCCATTCTGGTGTTTATTATCACCACCCAGCTGGTGCGCAATATGCCCGCGCTGCTTGAGCTGGCGCTGTTGCAGCATCTTAATCTGACGCCAGGTACGGGTTACGCCATCACCACACTGACCAAATATCTGCTGCTGTTGATTGGCGGGCTGATTGGTTTCTCAATGATTGGTATTGAGTGGTCGAAGCTGCAGTGGCTGGTTGCCGCGCTGGGTGTGGGACTGGGGTTTGGTTTGCAGGAGATTTTTGCCAACTTTATCTCAGGTCTGATTATCCTGTTCGAAAAGCCGATTCGTATCGGCGATACCGTGACAATCCGCGACCTGACCGGCAGTATCACGCGAATTAATACCCGCGCGACCACCATAACCGACTGGGACCGCAAAGAGATCATCGTGCCGAACAAGGCCTTTATCACCGAGCAGTTTATTAACTGGTCGCTGTCCGATTCCGTGACGCGCGTGGTGCTCACCATTCCGGCTCCGGCGAAAGTCAGCAGTGAACAGGTGACCACCATTCTGATCCAGGCGGCTGAGCGCTGCAGCTATGTCCTGGACACGCCGCAACCGGAAGCCTTCCTGGTCGATCTGCAGCAGGGGATTCAGTTATTTGAACTTCGTGTGCATGCTGCTGAGATGGGACACCGTATGCCGCTGCGTCACGAACTGCATCAGTTGATTCTGAGCGGATTTGATCAGCACGGTATTGAGATGCCGTTCCCGCCGTTCCAGATGCGTATGGAAACCCTGGGTAAGAAGCTGCCTGCCAGCAACGGCACACCCGCTGCCCGCGCCTATAAGTCTGGCGGACTGTAATGCAAAACGCCCGGCTGAGCCGGGCGTTATTGCAAGTCTGAGCCGTCAGTTACTGTTTAACGAACTCTTCGCCCTGGGCGATATCTTTCTTCAGCGTATCCAGCATGCCTGACAGCGCCTGCTGTTCGTAAGCGCTGAGGGTACCAATCGGCCTGCGTTCAGCCACACCGTTTTTACCCAGCAGCAGCGGCTGGGAGAAGAAGCGCGCATGTTCACCCTCGCCTTCTACGTAAGCACACTCCACCACATTAGCTTCACCCTTCAGCGCGCGTACCAGTGACAAACCGAAACGTGCGGCTGCCTGGCCCATCGACAGCGTGGCCGAGCCGCCACCCGCTTTGGCTTCCACCACTTCGGTGCCGGCGTTCTGGATGCGTTTGGTCAGATCGGCCACTTCCTGATCGCTGAAGCTGACGCCTTTAACCTGCGACAGCAGCGGCAGAATGGTTACGCCAGAGTGGCCACCAATGACCGGGACTTCCACCTGGTCAGGCTGCTTGCCTTTCAATGCAGCCACAAAAGTATTAGCGCGAATGATATCCAGCGTGGTCACGCCGAACAGCCGATTTTTGTCGTAAACACCGTGCTTTTTCAGCACTTCTGCCGCAATGGCCACGGTGGTATTGACCGGATTGGTGATGACACCAATCAACGCTTTAGGTGCCGTTGTGGCAACCTGTTCGATCAGATTACGGACGATACCTGCGTTAACGTTAAACAGGTCGGCGCGATCCATACCAGGCTTACGTGCGACACCCGCGGAAATCAGTACCACATCGGCACCCTGTAAGGCAGGCGTGGCGTCTTCTCCACTGAATCCCTGAATAGCCACTGCGGTAGGAATATGGCTGAGATCAACGGCAACACCCGGCGTAACCGGCGCGATGTCATACAGCGAGAGTTCTGAACCTGCGGGAAGCTGGGTTTTGAGCAGAAGTGCGAGCGCCTGGCCTATGCCGCCAGCGGCACCGAGAACGGCAACTTTCATTCTTAACTCCTTATTAAGGTGGGGCAGAGATGGGCCGAAATTCTATCTGTGTCAGACCTTAATCAACTGCTCAGGCGATGATAAATATCCGTTGTTAATTCTACGTGTTTTCACACTTAATCTCCGGATTCAAAAGTTACTTATCATTGCACCTGAATGACCGACAACTTTGCCGTCGTCAGACAGAGAACGGCTACGTGCGTTTTCTGTTACTACACCACCAATAATATAACAACTTTGCAACCTTCGCCTTCCGGGGCTGTGACGCGTGTTTTGGTCTGAGCGGATTTATTTGCTATTATCGCCGCCCGCTAGCCGCCCGGACGCTGCTCATCAATCGAACGATTGCATAAAAATGCATATAAATGCATAATCACCACTCTGCCGCGGGCGGATGCGCGGTTATTCTCTCTATTTATTGGTAACCTATGCGAAACCCATCGAAACAAGACGATCTGGTTAAGGCTTTCAAAGCCTTATTAAAAGAAGAAAAATTCAGTTCCCAGGGCGAAATTGTTCAGGCGCTTCAGGACGAGGGCTTTGAAAATATCAATCAGTCCAAAGTCTCGCGAATGCTGACCAAGTTTGGCGCAGTGCGCACCCGGAATGCCAGGATGGAGATGGTCTATTGCCTGCCCGCTGAGCTGGGTGTGCCGACCACCACCAGCCCGTTAAAAAACCTGGTACTGGATATCGACTACAACGATGCACTGGTAGTGATTCATACCAGTCCCGGCGCAGCACAGCTGATTGCACGTATGCTGGATTCACTGGGTAAGTCGCACGGGATTCTGGGTACCATCGCTGGCGATGACACAATCTTTATTACCCGCGCGCGTGACTTCACCGTTAAGCAGCTGCACGGTGCCATCCTCACCCTGTTTGAACAGGAACTCTGATCGCGGACTGACGACCGGCCATCATGCGCCAGATCGTCAGTTCGTTCTCTCTGCTCACCCCTTTCCACGACAGTTACCCGCTCTGGATAAGTAATAAGCCTGCTTTTACACGCCCGGCTGTTGGTCAGATCGATAACTCTGCTTCACTTTATGCGCTATTTTACACTGCTTTACATCACTGAACCGGCACCATTGCCCGGATCCAGATCAAACTCCAGCCCGATACACCTCCGACTTTCGCACTAAAAGTTAAAGTGATCTATCTCACTGTTTTTGCAATTAAAAGTGGCTTAAAGGTTACTTTTTATCCTTTTTTTTATAACGTTAAGTTATTAAAAGTAGCCATAAGGATAAAGAATCACAAAAAAAACATTATTAGCGGGGTATTAATTTCTGACGTTATTAGTTCTATACTTCTTTTCGTGATGCAAATCACACTAAATAAAAAAGATAAAAATAGACGACGAGGAAAAATCTATGAACGTAAAAACTACTATTGCTACCCTGAGCATTCTCTCCGCCCTCTCATTTGGTGCTGTGGCAGCAGAATCTATTGATGCGTCACAGGCACAGAATCTGCAGGCTGTCGGCACCATCAGTGTCAGCGGCGTGGCGGGTTCGCCGATGGATATCAAACAGAAACTCAGCGACAAAGCCGATCAGCAGGGCGCAAAAGCCTATCGCGTGATTGAGGCATACAATAACGGCAACTATCACGCTACCGCCGCACTGTATAACTAAGGCGTAACCGATAATGCCATCTGCTCTCTGTCTGACGCGCCCTTTTGCGCTCCGGAGAGCTGAAGCAGAAATTTCAGGAGAGTTGACCATGAAAATGAAATTAGCTATCGCTGCACTGAGTCTGGCATCCCTGTTCTCAGTGGGTGCTAACGCCGCCAGCCTGGTGTCCAATGAACAGGCACAGGGCCTGCAGCCAATGAATCAGACCATCAGCATTGGTGGACGAAATGGCGACCAGACACATATCCGTCAGGTGCTGTCAGAGAAAGCGGATGCCCAGGGCGCAAGCCACTATCGCATCATCGAAAACAACCAGGATAACACCTGGCATGTCACCGCTGAGCTTTATAAATAATTAACCGTGATGACGCCTGAAGGGCGTCAGAAGATATCGACGACCCGCCTTTACGAGTAACCGCAGGTTGTTGAAAGTATTGAGGAGATAATCATGAATATCAAAACAACCATCGCTACAGTCAGTCTGCTTTCCGTTATGGCGTTCGGCGCATCAGCCGCACAGCTGGTCACCGGCGATCAGACGCAGAACCTGCAGCCTGCGGGCACCGTGACCATCAGTGGAACCGCGGGATCGCCAATGGATTACCGCGCTGAGCTTTCTCAGAAAGCGGATGAACAGGGTGCCAGCGCCTATAAAGTTATTGAGGCGCGCACCGGCGATAACTATCACATCACCGCACAGCTTTATAAGTAATTCCTCGTCAGATGTATGACGAACCCTTTGGCCCCGCTCGCCGGGGCCTTTTTTCATCTGACGTTTTATCTGACATTAAAGTGAAGCTGACCTTCCAGCTCCTCTTCCGCTTCATCAAATAACAGAATCAGCGCGCCATAACGCCGTCGCTGTCCCCTGCCCAGATTAACAAATTCAATCTCCAGCGGCAGCGGTAACAGATCGCCCGTCACCACATCCCATAATCCATCCAGATCGCAGATGCGGCGCTCCTCCAGCGCAAATCGCTCGCTGAACTGGCGGAAGAAATGGGCCTGATCGACAATTTCATTAAAATCAAAACGCTCGATTTTCATGCTGACGGCTCCCATGCTCCGTCTGCGGGCGACCTTCGCCGCCCGTTACTGTCCGCTAGCTCAAACCGCCCAGGTGCAGCGCTTTGACCTCCAGATACTCTTCCATGCCGAGTACCGAACCTTCGCGGCCCAGCCCCGACTCTTTCACGCCACCAAACGGCGCCAGCTCGGTTGATACGGCACATTCATTAATGCCGATCATGCCGCTTTCCAGCGCGGCTGAAACACGGAACACCCGCTGCAGATTCTGGGTGTAAAAGTATGCGGCAAGGCCGAACGGCGTATCGTTAGCGCGGCGGATGACGTCATCTTCATCATCAAAGCGGAAACAGGCTGCCACCGGACCAAAGGTCTCCTCCTGCGCGAGCTGCATCCCTTCGTGCGCCTCAGTAATCACAGTGGGCTGCCAGAAGTTGCCACCCAGCGCATGTCGCTCGCCACCCGCCAGTAATTTGCCACCTTTTGCTACCGCATCATTGACGTGCTGCTCAACCTTTTCCACCGCCGATGCCTCAATTAATGGCCCGACAATCACGCTCTCTTCCATGCCGTTGCCCACCTTCAGCTTGTTCACTTCGGTAGCCAGCTGCTGAGTAAAACGATCATAGATTGCATTGTGAATGTAGAAGCGGTTTACGCTGACGCACACCTGGCCCGCATTACGGAATTTGTTGGCAATGGCGCCCTGTACGGCGGCATCAATGTCGGCATCGTCAAACACGATATAAGGGGCATTACCCCCCAGCTCCATCGACACTTTTTTCATGGTTTCGGCAGCATTGCGCATCAGCAGCTTGCCCACCTGGGTGGAGCCGGTGAACGAGATTTTACGCACCGCTTTGCTGGCCATGATGGCATCGCTGATAGCATGGGTATCACCGGCTACCGCATTCAGTACACCATCAGGCACACCTGCCTCCTTCGCCAGCGCCAGCAGGGCAAAGGCGGAGAGTGGCGTGTTATTGGCAGGTTTAATAATGCCGGTGCAGCCGGCAGCCAGAGCTGGCCCCAGTTTGCGGGTCAGCATCGCCATCGGGAAATTCCACGGCGTAATGGCAGCCACAACGCCAATCGGTTCGCGGGTTGCCAGAATACGGGAGCCGGGTTTAGCTGGCGGAATAATCTCACCATTGGTCCGTTTCGCCTGCTCGGCGAACCACTGAATAAAACTGGCGGCGTATTCTACTTCCCCTTCCGCCTCTTTCAGGGGCTTGCCCTGTTCGGTCGTCATCAGCTGTCCCAGCCAGCGCTTGTTCTCAATGATCAGCTGGTACCAGCGAGTGAGAATTTCAGCGCGCGCTTTTGCAGTCTGCGCCCGCCAGGCGGGAAATGCGCGCTCCGCTGCGGCGATAGCCTGTTCCGTTTCAGCTTTACCCGCTTTCGCCACCTGTGCAATCACCTCACCGGTCGCCGGATTGGTCACGTCAAAGGTAGAGGCCGCCTGATGCCACTGGCCGTCCGCTAAATAGCCGGTCCGGAACAGTTCGCTCTCTTGCAGTGATTTCATTGATTCGCTCCTGTCAGTTTTGCTCTTCCGTCTGGAGAGTATAGTTGGCAAAAGCGACAGATTTTGTGATGGGTGGGGATTGCGCAGGCCGCTGCAGGTCACAGCGGCCAGATTCAGATTTGGATGAGCGTGTTCTGGTACTTATCCAGCATCATAGCCAGTCGTTTTACCGGTTCCGTTACGCTGGCGGGAGCCTCGTAATGGGCCAGTTTTTCCTGATAGACATCCAGCTCTTTCAGCAGACGTTCAAAGTAGTAACGCCGCTTGTCATCGCTGCTGGCGGAGATCACCCGGTCAGCGGTGTAACGCAACTGCCGGTGATAAGCAGAGAGATCGGCATTCACCGGCACTTCTGCGTCGCGTAACCGCTGATGACCGATGATCAGCGTCAGGGCGATGCGATATTTGTTGATATCGCCCGGAAACAGGTTCAGCAGCAGAAACAGTTGCTGATAGAGCGCTGGCAGATGGTTTTCACGCCGGCGCGCCTGATTGGTCGTCATGGCAGAGACAGCCGCATACATAAAGCGGTTCAGCAGCTTGCGGCCGGTGCGCGCTTTTGATTTATCACGAATCAGCAGGATCACCATCATCGCCACGAAGCAGCCGATGACCTGGCCCAGAACGTTATCGAGAAAGACGTTAATGTGGAATTCCATCGGATTATCCAGCACCAGAACGTTAAGGGTGCCAATCAACGCCCCCAGCGTGCCGAGCTGACGCCGCTGAATAAAGATACCACCGATAAAACCGAGCAGGCCGATTGCGATGCAGAGCAGCAGTGCGCTCTGCTGCGTCGCCGGGAGTACATACATAAAGTAGAGCGCGCCCAGCGGAACCGCGACCGTCATGCCGTAGAGAAAGTCCTTTGCCATCATCAGCGGGTTGGGCATACGCATCGCCAGTGCGGTGATGACAGCCAGCATGACCATGCAGCCACTGCCAGAGGTCCAGCCGGTATAGAGCCAGAACAGCGAACCCAGCGCGGTCGCCACAAAGGTACGGATACCATTGATCATCGCATGATGCGTTTCAGCGGAACGCGCCTGGATCACCACCTCGCGCTGCAGAATCTCCTCTTCCAGCGAGGTGATCCGGCTATTACTTTTGATCCCTTTCAGTAGCAGCAGATATTCGGTAGCAGTGCCTACCCAGCTGGCCAGCGTGACCGGCGTTGATTTGCCGCTGGCACCAATCACCCGCCGCATCACTTTCATCCGCTTATGCACCTCTTCAACGGTCGAGGCTGGTTTTTCAACCATCAGACGATACTGGGGCGGAATGTAATCAGGACGGGAATTCTGGATCAGAAAGGTTTCGGCTGCCTGTGTAATCAGCGTCAGTGACAGCGTATTGAGCATCTGCAAACGGCGGTTGCTGTTCTTCCAGCGTGAGGACTCCATCATCAGCTGGCTGCGCATGCTGTTCAATGCCGTGGTGCGCCGTACCAGCGCGCTCCAGGCTTTATCGACCTCTTCTTTATCACCGTGAGCGACGCAGAGTTGCAGCAGGTTATAGTGTGCCACCAGCAGCGAATCGACCTCAGCGTCGATCACTTTTTTTAATCGAACGGGGTGAGAAAATCATGTCGGCCAGAATGGCGCACAGGATGCCGAGTACGATTTCACTGCAGCGCTCTACCGCATATTGTGGCACCAGCGTCAGACCGCCGCTGGCATTAGCCGTCACCACAATAATCAGCGCGGTGTAGCCCGCCAGTCCAAGCGCGTAAGAGTTTTCTACCTTGATCAGCGAAGAGAGCCAGACGCAGAGTCCTGCCCAGATGCAGCACAGCAGCAGCATCACGACCGGTGCACGCACGGTGGCGATCATGATGGTCAGCGCGGCGATACAGCCAATAAATGTCCCGATAATACGCAAAACGCCGCGATAGCGCAGCGCCCCTGAATAGGGGTCACCCCCGGCCGCAAACGCGGTACCGCCGGCCACGATACCGGCGGTCATCACCGCCCAGCGCGGCGTTTCAAGGTTAAAGTGAAAACCCACCATCAGCGCTAATACCAGCGCAAAGGTGAGCTTTACCGGGAACCGCAGGAACTCGATCATATCGCCCTCTTAACCAAACTCACGCAGGCGATTAAACAGTCGGACCATCGGTGAAACCTGTTCAGGCTGACGATCGGCCTGACCGGTGATCACCACTGTCGCTGTCGTGCCCGCCGGGAAGCGATTGCCGGGCTGCTGATCAAGCCGGATGCGCACCGGCACACGCTGCGCCAGACGGACCCACTCCAGATTGGAATCTACTGTGGCCATGCCTTTGCTGTCGACCGAGCTGCTACTGTTGGTGACGCCAGCCGCCACACTGTCTACGGTGCCACGCAACACGATGTTGCTGCCAAGTGGGGTGACTTCCGCGCGGAAGCCCTTCTCCACGCCGTGCAGTTTGGTCTCTTCCAGGTAAGCCAGTACATAGAAGGAGTGCTGCTGAACCAGCGCCACGGCAACCGAACCACGGGTAATAAATTCACCCTGGTAGACATTCAGGTTGGTGACCCAGCCATCGGATGGCGCTTTCACCGTGGTGCGCTCAAGGTCAATCTTCGCCAGATCGCGTGTCGCCACCGATTTCGCCAGCTGGTGCTCGCTGGTTTGCAGATCGTTATTGGATTGCTCGATAGCCTCGCGCGACATGGCGGAGGTGCCCAGCTGGTTACGGCGCCCGGCTTCGCGACGTTTCTCACTGACCAGCGCCTGGTAATATTCAACATCCGCCTGCGCCTGATCGAGCGCTTTTTTGATAGCGCGGCCGGTCAACCACAAACAGCGTATCGCCCTTCTTCACCAGTTGGTTGTCGTGCACCGGAACCTCGGTAATCAGGCCGGTGACGTCAGGGGAGATCGCCACCACGTCAGCGGCGAAACGCGCATCACGGGTCCAGGGCGATTCGGTATAGAAGACCCAGGCACGGAAAATAATGACCACTGCGATGATGACCAGCAGGATAGTAATCGCGTAGCGCGCGATTTTTCTTATGAGTGCTTTCACTTAAACCTCAGACTAATAAACGGGAGACAAGGTAAAACACACAGCAGTAAAGCGCTGTATTAAAAAGTGCCGGATGCCAGACAAGATCGTAGATACCGCTCGGCGTAAGCACGCGTTTCACTAACCAGAACAGCATCAGTGAAATAATAAGTTCGATGAAAATGGGCGGAAAAGAGAGCCCAAACATGACAAATACCGGAAGCACACTCATCACAAATCCTTAGTTCGACCTTGCCGGGATACTCATGCCTCTTCAGATGTCGCAGGAAAACCCTCTGGAAGCGTTATCCGAACCGCAGCTGGCTTAATAATAGCGTATCATCGAAGGGTATCAGGCAATGAAGAATCACCGGGAAATACCCCGGCGCGCTTATAATAACGCGCCTGACTATAAGTTTTCTACAGAATGTGATCTAAATCACTTTTAAGTCAGAGTAAATAATGGAACGACTGAAAGGCATGTCTGTCTTCGCTAAAGTGGTCGAACTGGGTTCGTTTACCGCTGCGGCGCGTCAGCTTCATCTGAGCGTCTCATCAATCAGCCAGATCGTCGCGAAACTGGAAGATGCATTGCAGGTTAAACTGCTGAATCGCAGTACCCGCAGTATCGGGCTGACCGAAGCGGGCAAAATCTATTATCAGGGCTGCCGCCGTATGCTGGCCGAAGCGACGCAGGTGCATGAACAGCTTTACGCTTTTAACAATACGCCCATTGGCGTACTGCGAATTGGCAGCTCCTCTACCATGGCGCAGAACGTGTTAGCCGGCATGACCAGCGATATGCTGCGGGAATATCCGGGGCTGAGTGTGAATCTGGTCACCGGCGTTCCGGCCCCGGATCTGATCGCGGATGGTCTGGATCTGGTGATTCGGGTGGGAGCGTTAAAAGATTCCAGCTTATTTTCGCGTCGCCTGGGTGCGATGCCGATGGTGGTGTGCGCCGCAAAAAGCTATCTGGCGCAGCATGGTACGCCGGAGAAGCCGGGTGATATCGATAATTTTTCCTGGCTGGAATATAGCGTACGGCCCGACAACAATTTCGAACTGATTGCGCCGGAAGGATTAGTGACACGCCTGGCACCGCAGGGACGTTTTGTGACCAATGATTCCCTGACGCTGATTCGCTGGCTGAAGTCGGGCAATGGCATCGCCTATGTGCCGATGATGTGGGTGATTGATGAGATCACCGCAGGCGAGATCGATATTCTGTTTCCGCAGTATCAGTCCGATCCGCGCCCGGTCTACGCGCTCTATACCGAGAAGGATAAGTTACCGCTTAAGGTGCAGGTCTGTATCGATTATCTGACCGGCTATTTTGAACAGGTGGCTGAACAGTATCAGCAGCATCGTAAAAGCTAACAATAGATTGTTGACAACATCTGTCCCGACCAGCTGTAAGACCCAGCCAGCGAAGGAAACACGGTCAGATCGGAAAGACGCAAAATCCGTCATCCCTGACACGCTCGGCCCGCGCCATCCGTGGCGCGGGACGCTTTCCTCCTCTGCCCGTGTTCCCTGCGCTTTCAGCTATTGCATTGCTGCCAGTTTCATCCGGCTATGGATTTGTCAGCATTCTGACAACCCGCCGGGCGGCGGGTTGTTGGGGTCACATCAGGCAGTGCCGCCGATGGTCAGTTTATCCAGCTTCAGGGTGGGCTGACCGACACCGACCGGCAGGCTCTGCCCCTCTTTACCACAAACGCCGACGCCTTTATCCAGCGCCAGGTCATTACCTACCATCGAGATCTGCTGCATCGCTTCGATGCCGGAACCAATCAGCGTTGCGCCTTTAACCGGTTTGGTGATTTTGCCGTTCTCAATCAGATAAGCCTCTGAGGTTGAGAAGACAAATTTGCCGGAGGTGATATCCACCTGACCGCCACCAAAGTTCGGCGCATAGAGGCCATACTCAACGCTTTGAATAATATCCTGCGGTGATGACTTGCCAGCCAGCATATAGGTGTTGGTCATGCGCGGCATCGGCAGATGCGCGTAGGATTCACGACGTCCGTTACCGGTAGGGCTAACCCCCATCAGTCGCGCATTCAGCTTGTCCTGCATGTAGCCTTTCAGCACACCATTCTCAATCAGCATGTTGTACTGACCGGGAACGCCCTCATCATCTACTGCCAGTGAACCGCGCAGCCCTTCAAGGGTGCCGTCATCCACCACGGTACAGAGGTCAGACGCAACCTGCTGACCAATTTTACCGCTGAACACCGAGGTGCCACGGCGATTGAAGTCGCCTTCCAGACCGTGACCGACCGCTTCATGCAGCAGCACGCCCGGCCAGCCCGCACCCAGTACCACTGGCAACGCACCAGCAGGTGCGGCCACGGCGGAGAGATTCACCAGCGCCATACGCACTGCTTCACGCGCCCAGGCGTCAGCGCGGACTTCGCCATCTTCATCTGCCAAGAAAAACGCATAACCGGTACGCGCACCGCCGCCGCTTGCGCCGCGTTCACGTTTGCCCTGATCTTCCACCTGGACACTAATAGAGAGGCGAACCAGCGGACGGACATCTGCCGCCAGCGTGCCGTCAGTCGCGGCTACCAATACCTGCTCGTAAACGCCGGTCAGGCTGGCATTGACTTCCTGCACGCGCGGATCAGCCGCACGAGCCACTTTATCAACGCGATGCAGCAGGGCAATTTTGTCTTCACGTGTCAGGCTGCTCAGCGGATCGATAGCCTGATAGAGCGAACGGTTCATCACGGCAGAAAGCGTGTGTGCCTTGCCATTTCCCTGTTCGCGTACGATGCTGCGTGCGGCTTCAGAGGAGAGACGCAGTGCATTCAGCGTGATCTGGTCTGCATAGGCGAAGCCGGTTTTCTCTCCGCTGACCGCACGCACGCCCACACCCTGATCGATATGGTAGGAGCCATCTTTAATGATTTTGTCTTCCAGCACCCAGGATTCGTGAAAGCTGGACTGAAAATAGAGATCGGCATAATCCAGACGACGTTCTGAAAGCTGCCCTAACAGGGAAAATAGGTCCTGCTGATTAATGCCGTTAGCAGTCAGTAACTGCTCACTTACCAGGTTCAGAGTCATCGTTTCTCACTCATTATGTGCTCAGATAATCATAGCCTGCGGTAATTCCGGTACGGCGTCAAATTCACTTGTTGTCAGTCTCACGCGGTTTACGCAGCACTTCATTGATTTCTGGTTTATCCAGCGGGCCACTGATGTGATAACGCAGCAGCGATATCTTGTTCCACAGGGGTCCCAGAACTTTACTGGCGGCAAACACCGCCGCGCCAATCACCGGATTGATGGCAAAAGCTGTCGCCACACCAACCGAGGCGGATATTTCCGGCGCAACCACCGCTTCCATGTCGATCTGACGCTTCACCAGGTCGAGATTACCCTGCATCGCGATGTCCGCTTCCAGTCCATCCACCAGCAGATTATCGGTGCGCATCATGCCGTTTTCGATCCAGGCGGTGCCGTTAATCGAGTCGAAGTAGAAAGAATTGGTGAAGGTGTCGCTGAAGTCGAAGCGCAGCTTGCGCAGTAGCGCATCAAAGCTCACCAGCCGCAGAATTTTCCCGGCGGCACCGGTATTCACATCGGCGATCTGGCCTTTGCCAAAGTGGGTCTTCAGGGTGCCGCTCAGCGTCTCTGCCGAGGGCTGCCAGGGGGCAGAGCGCCAGTGCAGGTCATACGCAATATCAAATGGCGCATCGCGCAGCGGCGTGTTGACCCCAAACCAGTTGGTCGCGTTATTAATATTCGGGCCTTTCAGCGTGCCCTTCAGCGAAGTGCGCTGGTCGTCCGGGCGGTTAACCCATTCCCCGTTGATTTTCAGCTGTGAGCTGCCAGTATCCACTTTTCCGTTAGTAAGCGCTAACGTATCTCCGCGGGGTTGCAGCATCGCGGAGACCTGACCATATTTCTGACCCAGCACCCAGCACTCTTTACAGCGCAACTGTAAAGCGGGCCACTGGCTGAAGTTAATGTTCGTGGCTTTTTGAGGTGGCGCTTTGCCGCCTTTGCCTTCACCGTTATCCCACTGCGGATTGTAGTAAAGGTAATCCAGGTTCACCTGCCACGGTGCTTTCGGTGCCATTGCCAGCGCACCACGCAGCTCTTTAGCCCTGACGCCGACCTGGCCCTTGCCGCCCGCACTCTGAGCCAGTGTCGCTTCAACCTCATGCCATTGCTGCCCGGCCAGGGTGACGGCCGGGCTACGAAGCGTGATATTGCCGGGCAGCGTGACGCCACCCGTTTTGAGGCCGCCGCCTGACTCGCTGCCCCCGGATGCTCCCCCTGCGGCCATCATCGCCACCCAGGCCTCGCCATCCAGCGCGGGCAGGTTCAGTACCATGCCGGGATGATCGGGCAGAGCAGGTGTTTTCTGCGCATCATTCAGCCAGATGCCACGATCGACGCGCAGCGTCGGCTCCAGCAACCAGCGGCTGTTAAAGCGATGGTTTGCATCGACGCTGCCACTGAGATCGAAATGGTGCAGGTCGCCACTGGCCTTGATTGCGACTGGCATCGCCTCACCGGCTTTCTTATCGAGCGGTGCAGGTAAGTGACTACTTACTTCTTTTGCATTACCGTTCAGCGTCACGTCATAACGCGCACCGCCATGATGGGGCAGCGTAATATTAACGTCGCCCTGCCACGGCAGATTTCCGCCCAGCTGCTTGCTGACGGCTGCAGGAAGCTGGCTGATTTTAGCGGGCTGCCAGTCGCCCTGAAGTTTGACGTTCACGCCAAAGTCGTCCGGATTCTCTTTAGTGCTGAAACGCACGCCCATCGGCTGACCAAACCAGTTCGCACGCAGATCTTCACTGGCCAGATTGCCGTTGTCGTAACGGAAGCGCCCGGAGAGATTGTTAATGGTGGTTTTTAACGGTTTGATAAACAGCGAATTATTGTTCAGGTCCACATTGCCACGGGCGTGAACCTGCTCACCATCCAGCGGGATATCCAGATTCAGGTGGCCGCCGACGCGGCCTTTGATTTCCAGCTGCTCCAGCGCGGCACCCAGTGAAGGTTTCAGCGGAGTCTGCCCGAAATAGTCCGCGATTTGCTGGCCTTCACCACTGATATCACCCTCAATGATCAGTTTTTCTTTCAGGTAGTCGGGGATCACCGCAGTGACGTTGCGCGCGTCCACCTCGCCCAGTTTCGCCACCGGCGCTTTCATCCAGAGACCGTCATTCAGGAAGTTAAGGTCGATATCGAGATTGCTTAACGCTGGCCATTTGGGCTGAAACGCATAGGTTGCCTGGCGAAGCGGCACCCAGACCTGGAACATGCCATCATTATGCTTGAACGGGAACAGCGCCGGATTACCGGCAAACAGCAGTGTGGCGTTGTCCACCTTGCCACCCTTCACTGCCCCACTCAGATAGTGCGTCAGGCTGTTACCCAATAGCGGCACCGGGAAGTAGCGCCAGGCATCGCCCGCATCGGTAAGCCGGATACCGGCCAGAATATCCAGACGAGGCTCACCGCCGCTGTTCTGCTGGTAGCTGAAGTCGCCGCGCGCCCAGAGCGAGCGTGCCTCCAGGTCAAGATTTTCGCCTGCCAGCGTGAGGCCATGATCATCATTCAGCCAGCGCAGCGCACCGGTCACCCGCTTAATCTCTAACGGAGCCTGGAACATGTCGCCATAGGGAACGGTCGCCGCCCCCATATCCACACTGACCTGACCATTGCTCAGGCTGCCGCGCGCTTCACCGCTTAAATGGCTGATGCCCGGCAACAGTTTCCAGTGCTGCCAGCTGAAATCACGCCACTTCACCTGTACGCGGGTTTTTTCAGGCTGCTGTAACGGAATATCCAGCGCCAGGCCATCGATGGTGCCCTGTGGCTGCAGCGTCTGCCAGTTTTCAAACAGTGCCGGAGAGAGCGGCGCAAACAGCGGAACGATCGGCGCAATATGACTCAGCACCAGCTGTGTGGCGCGAACGCGCACTTCCGGCTGACCATCCGGTCCCAGCATCTGCTTATCTTCAGGACGCCATAACAGAGAGAAGTGACCGGCGGGCCAGGCGTGGCCGTCGGTGCTGAGCCGGGTTTGTGGCACATTGACCACCCAGCCATTCTGGAAACGTGACAGATGCGCGGTCAGTCCATCGACCTCAATGCGGTGTCGTCCGGTCTCGCCCTGCCAGCTGGCTCCGCCCTTGCGCAGCAGCAGATCACCCGCGTAGATGTCGCCATCGCGCAGGTTAACCCAGGCCGCCAGGCTAAATCGGGCGCTATCCAGCCGGGTATTGTCACGCACCCAACGGCCCAGCCACGGGCGCATATCGACGTCGTCGGCCTGCATCCAGATGCGGCCATCATTGAGTAAACCGTTGCTGTCGTTAAGATCAAGCCGCACCTGGACCACGCCGTGCTGGCCGGTGAAGCTCGACAGGCTGACTTCGCCTTCGGCCCGGTGGCGGTTATCTTGATTGACCCAAGTGAGTCGCGGGATCGCCAGCTCAGCATGCTGACCGGAAGGGGTGCGGAAACGGATGGTGCTGTCACGCAGGTCAAAGTGGTCAAACTGACGCAGGAAGAGTTCGTTTATCTGCGCCGGACGGAAGCTGTTTTTCTCTTTGTCGTTATCCAGCAGCGGGCGATTAGTATCGAGGTGCAACTGCCAGAAGGTCAGATCGCGAAACTGCCACCGCCAGTGCAGCAGGGACTGCCAGACGTCGAGAGCCAGATTGATGCGTTTGATAGTGAGTTTGCCGTTCTCATGCAGATCGACGCTAAGATCGCGAACCTGCAGGGTTGGGCCAAAATTCTCCCATTTACCCTGTAACTGGCTGGCGTTGACCGGCACGCCGCTGCTGTCGGAGATGTATTGCAGAAGGTTGCTGCGATAGCTGTCGAGATGCGGCATCACCAGACGCAATCCGCTGACCAGCAGCGCGACAATCACGATGATTGCCGCGACCAGCAGTAACAAAATCCTCGGCAACTGCCTCACTCACGCCTCTCCTTGTGTTCCGTAAACGACGGATAGTTGGTTCTCATACCCGACCGTCTCCCGATAAAAGCGTTAAAACGCGCATTTTATCTCAAACAAGGGCGATTTTTCAGCCCGATATCCGAAGAAACCGGTAACCGGGCTGGCGTTACATCATCACTACGTCGAACTGCTCCTGAGTGTAGAGCGCTTCGACATGAACTTTAACCTGCTTGCCGACAAAGATTTCGACTTCAGCCAGTGCATGAGACTCGTCAGTTTTTAACGCCTCACCCACCGTCGGTGAAACATAGACCAGAAAGCGGTCAGAATCATAAGCGTGATGAACCCGGACAATCTCACGCATGATTTCATAGCAGACCGTTTCAACGGTTTTCAGCGTGCCGCGCCCTTTGCAGACCGGGCAATCCTGGCACAAAACGTGCTCAATGCTTTCGCGGGTACGCTTACGCGTCATCTCCACCAGACCCAGCGCCGAGAAACCATTAATACCGGTTTTAACCCGATCTTTACTGAGCGCGCTTTCCAGCGAATGCAGTACCCGGCGGCGATGGTCTTCGTTGCTCATATCGATGAAGTCGATAATGATGATGCCACCAAGATTACGCAGTCGCAGCTGGCGCGCGATCGCCTGAGTAGCTTCAACATTGGTATTAAAGATCGTCTCATCAAGGTTACGATGGCCGACAAACGCACCGGTGTTGATATCGATGGTGGTCATCGCTTCGGTCTGATCGATGATCAGATATCCGCCTGACTTTAGTTCAACTTTGCGATCCAGCGAGCGCTGAATCTCATTTTCGACGTCAAACAGGTCGAAAATAGGCTGTTTACCGTTGTAGAGCTCCAGCTTACCGGCCATTTCCGGGATATATTCACCGGTAAATTCTACCAGCATGTCGCAGGTCAGGCGGGAGTCGACCCGGATGCGATCCAGCGCCGCGCCCGCAAAATCACGCAGAATACGCTGGGCCAGAGCCAGCTCACCGTAGAGCAGGCAGCGGGTCTGATTGCGCTTTTTTACGCTCGCTGACTTTGGTCCAGAGTCGTTTGAGAAAAGCCGCGTCCTGCGCCAGCTCCTCTTCCCCGATGCCTTCTGCGGCGGTACGGATAATAAAGCCGCCCAGATCGTCGCAGTAGTCAGCCACGACCGCTTTAAGCCGATCGCGCTCTTTCTCGCTCTCAATACGCTGAGAGACACCCACATGCGATGCGCCTGGCATAAAGACCAGGTAACGCGAAGGCAGAGTGATGTCAGTGGTCAGCCGGGCACCTTTGGTGCCAAGCGGATCTTTGACGACCTGAACCACCAGATCCTGTCCCTGCCGCACCAGCTCGGCGATATCCCGCACGATAAAGTTTTTCTTTTCGTCGCCCGCCACACATTCAGTATGCGGCATGATATCTGAGGCGTGCAGAAAGGCCGCTTTCTCCAGACCGATATCAACAAAGGCGGCCTGCATGCCGGGCAGAACACGGCTTACACGGCCTTTATAAATATTGCCAACGATGCCGCGCCGCGCCTCACGCTCAATGTGAATTTCCTGCAGTATGCCGCCGTCAATATAGGCAACACGTGTTTCAGAAGGCGTGACGTTTACCAGTAATTCAGCCGTCATGTTGACCCCTTACGGCACGCAGTGACTCGAAATGGCTGATCAACTCCCCTGTCTCAACCAAGGGTAATCCGACCACTGCATGGTAGCTTCCATTAATTTTGCGGACAAAGTTTCCTCCCCTGCCCTGAATACCGTATGCACCCGCTTTATCCATTGGCTCGCCGGTCGCGATATAGTCGTCGATGTCGGTGGCGGTTAAGGTGCGGAATGTCACATCAGTGGTTACGACGCAATCCAGCGCCTGCTGACTGTCGGCCAGCGCTACCGCCGTCATCACCTGATGCGTATGACCAGAGAGTTTGCACAGCATCGCGCGGGCATCAGCGGCATCGCGCGGCTTTTCCAGCACTTCGCCATTCAGCACCACAATCGTATCCGCGCCCAGCACCGGCAGATCCTGCGCGGCCAGTTTGACACCCGCCTGCGCTTTATCATTGGCCAGACGGCGGACATAGATTTCCGCCGCTTCGTTCGGCTGACGCTGCTCTTCAACGTCAGTCACGATGCGCTCGAATGTCAGACCAAGTTGAGTTAACAGCTCACGACGACGCGGTGAACCGGAAGCAAGATAGAGGGTTACCATAAATTTCCTTATTGAACAGCGAACTGACGACGAATTTTTCTCATTAATAAGAATAGCCAGGGCCAGAGAATACCGTCGACGACACTGCTCCAGAAAATTTCAGGTCGGAATGAAACGTTGATTACCAGGAATTCAGCCCAGAAGACAATCACATCCATCGCCAGCGACAGCACCATAACCATTAACGCTTGCTGCCACAACGCTAAGTTGCGGAATAACTGGAACTTAAAGGCAATCAGGTAGGCGATGATACTGAGTGCCAGCGCACGCACGCCGAGTGTGGAACCCGCAATCAGATCCATGATGGCACCCAGCACAAATCCGCTACCGACATTGACCCGATGCGGCAGTGCGAGCACCCAATAGATAAGGATCAACAGCAGCCATGAGGGCCGGAACATATAAATTTCATCCGGCCAGGGCATGATCTGCAGGACAAGCGCAACCAGGAAAGAGAGCCAGATGACCCAACGTCCCTGGCTGCGATATCGACTCAAGGCTGCCCCCCCGCGTGAACGCGAGGAGTTGCTTTGTCCACTGCTGCTGGTAGCTGACGGTGCAGGCGGTCCCATCTGTACTGCAGGCGCAGGCGGGCCCATTTCTCCCGCAGGCGGTAAGACCTGCGGCATCATCTGCATCAGACGCTCGTTCGCAACGCGATGAACTTCATCCTGCGGCAGCGGCATATCACCATTGCGATCGGCACCCCACAGCAGCAGCAGGTAACGCAGACGCTGCAGACCCGCGGTCGGATGCGCCTGAATCACCGTATAGGCGCGTTGGGTATCCACTTTTACCGAAGAAACCACACCCACCGGATAGCCTTCAGGGAATCGGCCACCGATACCTGAAGTCACCAGCACATCGCCGACCCGAATGTCCGTATTACCCGGCAGATGCTCAAGCTGAAGATCTTCAGTACAGCCGTTACCTGCGGCAATGACACGGATGTCATTACGCAGCACCTGAATCGGCAGGGCATGTGACGCATCACAGATCAGCAGAACACGGCTGGTGAGTTGTCCGACAGCGATGACCTGACCGACTACCCCTTTATCACTGATGACCGGCTGGCCTTCATAGACGCCGTTAACGCTGCCTTTGTCGATTACCACCTGGTCGGTGTAAGGATCGGTGCCGGTAGAAATGACCTGTGTCACCATCTTTTGCTCATCCTGACGCAGCGGTGAACCCAGCAGTTCACGCAGGCGTGCGTTTTCCTGCTTATATTGCCCCAGCATTAGCAGGTTACTGTTTTTCAGGAAGAGCTCACGACGTAACGCTTTGTTTTCCTGCTCGAGTTGCTGACGCGACGCCAGCGACTCTGACACGCCATCCAGCAACTGACGTGGCCCATTGGCCAGGAAGTAAAACGGACTGACCGACGTATCCAGATAGTTGCGTATTTGGGTGAAAGAACCCACACGGCTGTCGGCAATGATAATGGCAATCGCCACGATAACCGCCAGGAATAGACGCAACTGCAGGGAAGGTCCCCTGCTAAAAATCGGCTTCATATAATCTGCGTGATCCTCGACAACAGGAGAGGAAGCGACGGCATAACACCGTGCTTCCCTGGGCTGAACGCACTGCACCGGCACAGATTGCGCCGGTTCACATGCCACTCCCTCGCATGATCATTGCGTTCTTAGCCGGTTGAGGCAATTATTCTTCGCTGAACAAATCGCCGCCATGCATGTCGATCATTTCCAGCGCTTTGCCGCCACCGCGAGCCACACAGGTCAGTGGATCCTCAGCAACCACAACCGGAATGCCCGTCTCTTCCATCAGCAGACGATCCAGGTTGCGCAGTAACGCACCACCGCCGGTCAGCACCATGCCGCGCTCCGAAATATCTGAAGCCAGCTCAGGCGGACACTGCTCAAGGGCAACCATCACCGCGCTAACGATGCCGGTTAATGGCTCCTGCAGCGCTTCCAGAATTTCATTAGAGTTCAGTGTAAAGCCGCGCGGTACACCTTCTGCCAGGTTACGACCACGCACTTCGATCTCACGGACTTCATCACCCGGATAGGCTGAACCGATCTCATGCTTAATACGTTCTGCGGTCGCTTCGCCGATCAGTGAACCGTAGTTACGACGCACATAATTAATAATAGCTTCATCGAAACGATCGCCACCAATACGCACTGACGAGGAGTAGACCACACCGTTCAGCGAGATCACCGCCACTTCTGTGGTACCGCCACCAATATCCACCACCATTGAGCCAGTCGCTTCTGAAACGGGCAGACCCGCACCAATTGCTGCAGCCATCGGCTCTTCAATCAGAAACACTTCACGCGCGCCTGCGCCCTGAGCGGATTCACGAATCGCGCGGCGTTCAACCTGTGTTGCCCCGACGGGTACGCAGACCAGCACACGCGGGCTGGGACGCATAAAACTGTTGCTGTGAACCTGCTTGATGAAGTGTTGCAGCATCTTTTCGGTCACGAAGAAGTCAGCGATAACGCCATCTTTCATCGGACGAATCGCTGCGATATTGCCTGGCGTACGGCCAAGCATCTGTTTGGCCTCATGACCCACGGCCGCAACACTTTTCGGTGAACCGGCACGATCCTGTCGAATAGCGACGACGGAGGGCTCGTTCAGTACGATGCCCTGTCCTTTCACGTAAATCAGGGTATTCGCGGTACCCAGGTCAATGGACAAGTCGTTGGAAAACATGCCACGAAATTTTTTAAACATACTAAGGGGTAATCCTGCAAGCTGGGGGGCGGAAAATAAAATCCGCTTACTTTACCAACCACACGAAGCTGCCACAAGGCGCAAAAACGTTCTGCTTCGGTGAAAAAAGACGCCTGATTGCGTTTAAGTCATCTGAACAGGCGATCCACAACAGCAGAATGGCGACCAGACGCCATCAGCACTGCATTTCACGCTATTTCCCCTTGCCCTGTCCGACATAAAATCTAACATTTCCGGCAGTAAGTTCAGAGGTTCAGACGCGGATAAACATTAAAAAAAACCGTAAATTTCCGTCAGTACGACCGCAATTCATTAAATACGGTAACGTTGTGAATACTTCTTCACGTTACTGTTAACCGGAAGCGAGGGAGCAAAAAAGTCGCCCTGCCCACCTGCTACGCCCAACGCGACTAAGGTTTGCCACTCCGCTTTAGTGCGGACACCGGTAGCAAACACCTGAATGCCCGTACATTTACAGACTTCCAGCAGACTCTGCACAAACAGCTGATTTTCAGTCCGGCGCTCAATATTGCGTACCAGACCGGCATCAAGCTTGATCAGTTCCAGCGGCAGCTGTCGTATGTAGGCGCTGCTTACCACGGTTAAACCCGCCTGATTTACCGCAACCCGACAGCCAAAAGCCTTAAGTGCGCGGAAAACTGGCGTTAAACGGTTGATGTGTTGACAAACATCTGCCTCGGCAAGTTCAAATAAAAATCGTTTTCTTTGCGCTTTCGGGCACTGCAGCAGCATGTTCTGCAGCCAGAGGACAAAAGAGCGCTGCAGAAGCGAGGTAATCGTCACCGGGATCACCAGCGTCTCTTCTGGCCAGAGTTCAGAGAGTGCCGCAATGCGAGTCATTAACTGGCGATCCCAGCCATCAGCCATGCCGAGCTGCTGTACCAGGGGCATATATTCTGCGGCCAGCACTTCTTTATCGCCGTCGAAGATGCGGGTCAGCATCACCCGGTGCTGTACCTTACCCTCAATATTGACGGTGGGTTTATGATAGAGCCGCGGGCCGCCACGGCTAAGCGTGTTCTCCAGCAGGGTTCGCCAGCGCACACTACCCCGCCCGGCGTCCTGCGGATTTCCGGCACCATTGGTCCAGTTGTTGCCGCCCAGCAGTGCCGCACGTCGGGTAGCCATTTCGGCATTTTCCATCACCTGCGGCACAGTCTGCCCGCTGTGCCAGGCGCTGATACCGATATGAATGAGATCATCACGATTAACCAGCCGCATCGGCGGCAGAGAATCAACAGCATTGATCAGCTGATCCGCAATACTGTTTGCCTCTTTAAGACTGCGATGTGGCAGTAGCACGGCAAAATCACTGCGGAAATAGCGTGCCAGCAGGGCGCCAGGATAGCGCAGCACAAAGGTGGAAAGCATGTTGACGAAATTGAAGAGGTACTCCTCAACCAGCCCCGGCTCCAGCGAATCCTTCAGCGTGTCCAGATCGGGCAGGCGCACCATCATCACCACACCATGGGTGCCGACAGCTTCCTGATCCTCCAGCAGGGTGGCGAGCTGGTTATCAAAGAACAGCCGGTTGTTGAGACCGGTGCGTCCATCCTGCGCAGCAAAGGTGCGGATCAGCGTGTCGATACGCAGACGCTGCTCGCCCGCTTCCTGCAGATCCGCCAGCAACACATCCAGTGCGCGGCTCGCTCTCGGTGGCCACTCATCCGCACCGCGTTTCGGCATTACGCCGCGCTCACCGCTGATAATCGCCTCTGCCCGCACTTCAAGATGCTCCATACCGCGCCACTGACGACTGAGCCAGCGATGCATCAGCAGCAGCACCAGACTCATCACCAGCATGACGGTAAACAGGATGCCCAGCGTAGAGGTGCCGGTAATGGAGCGCAGCCAGGTTTTGGCAGGATCAAGGGTGACGACCCGCAGCTCTAACCCCGTCTGGTGCATCAAAGGCACATCGACCTGGATAAAACGATTAGGCTCGTCTTCCAGCATCTGGTTTTCGTGTCGGGAGAGGGTAAGGAAAGTCTGCCTGCCGTTGTGAAGGGAAATCTGCTCGGCATTCATTATCGGCATCATACGCGTGAGCCAGACATGCAGCTCTGCCGGCGTCTGGGTGAACATCGCCTGATCCACTTCGGTCGCCAGTATCTGCGCCCGATGTTCAACCCGCTGATGACTGAACCAGAAAACACTGAATGCACAGCCTGCCAGCATCAACGACATGGCCAGCAGGCTTAAAAAGGTAATAAACGCAGATAATTTTGTGGTTAATCGCATCCCTGTGCCTGTATTACTGCGGTGATAACCGGATCACCCAACCTTGTACCGTCAGCCTGACGAAAACGCGAGCAAAAATAGCATAATTTGCCGTTGCCGACAGCGCCGGGACGTATGAAGCCGAAGTATATCGTCGGGATATCATCGCTGACGTTGATCCTGGCACTTTTCGGTGCATTCTCATCGTACCGGCCAGCCAGGAAATTTCACATTTTCAGGGCGAAACTGGCTGATATCAGTAATAGTCATCATGCTGGTTAATGACATCCTGTCTGGAGAGGGCACCATGAAACGCACACCCCGTCTGACCGAAGCCGACGTAACGCCGGAAAGCATTTTTAACATGAAGCGCCGCCAGGTGCTGAAAACGCTGGGACTGAGCGCAGCGGCGATGGGTATGCCGGGCGTGGCGCAAGCCGATATTCTCAGCTGGTTCAAAGGCAACGATCGCCCACCCGCGCCAGCAGGCCGGCCGCTGGACTTTACCAAACCAGCGCAATATCAGGCCGATCTGACCTTAACGCCTGCGGATAAAGTTTCCGGCTATAACAACTTCTATGAGTTCGGGCTGGATAAGGCCGATCCGGCTGCCAATGCCGGTACGCTGAAAACAGAACCCTGGAAACTGACCATTGATGGCGAAGTGGCTAAACCCGTGACCCTGGATATGGATGACATCTTTAAACGGTTTGCCATGGAGCAGCGAATCTATCGCATGCGCTGCGTGGAGGCCTGGTCGATGGTGGTGCCCTGGATAGGCTTCGAGCTGAATAAGCTTATCTCTCTGGCGGAACCCACCAGCAAAGCGCGTTTTGTCGCCTTTCAGACACTGTACGATCCTGAGCAGATGCCAGGTCAGAAAGATCGCTTTATTGGCGGCGGACTCAATTATCCCTATGTCGAAGGTTTACGTCTGGATGAAGCCATGCATCCGCTGACCATTCTGACCACCGGCGTCTATGGCAAAGCGCTGCCGCCGCAGAATGGCGCGCCGATTCGCCTGACGGTGCCGTGGAAATATGGTTTTAAGGGCATTAAGTCGATTGTCAAAATCACCCTGACCGCAAATCAGCCACCAACGACCTGGAATCAGATCGCCGCAGATGAATATGGTTTTTATGCCAATGTGAATCCGCATGTTAATCATCCACGCTGGTCGCAGGCCACTGAGCGATTTATTGGCCCGGGCGGCAGTCTGAAGGTCGAACGTCAGCCAACTCTGCTGTTTAACGGCTATGCCGAACAGGTTGCGTCGCTCTATCGTGGCCTGGATTTACGGGAGAATTACTAGGTGGTACGCCTGTCGATAAAACAGATCACCTGGCTTAAGGTGATTCTGCATCTGGCGGCCCTGTTGCCGCTGATTTATCTGGTTCTTGCCGCGATGCAGGGCGGCCTGAGTGCGGATCCGGCAAAAGATATTCAGCATTTTACCGGCCGCATGGCGCTGAAACTGCTGCTGGGTACGCTGCTGGTCTCACCGCTGGCACGTTATGGCAGGCAACCGCTGTTAATCCGCACCCGGCGTCTGCTTGGCGTCTGGACGTTTGTCTGGGCTTCTCTCCATCTGCTGAGCTATTACCTGCTGGAGCTGGGCGCTGACAATCTGCGTCTGCTGGGCAGCGAGCTGATTTCCCGTCCCTATCTGACACTGGGGATTATCAGCTGGCTGATATTACTGGCCCTGGCGCTGACGTCGTTTCAGCGCGCTCAGCGCAAGCTCGGTAAGCGCTGGCAAACCCTGCACAACGCGGTCTATCTGGTGGCCATTCTGGTGCCGATTCACTATATCTGGTCAGTGAAAACCGTGTCACCCCAGCCACTTATCTACGCACTACTTGCTGCAATACTGTTAGCCTGGCGTTACAAAAAATTTCTCAAATGGTGGCCTCGCTAGCGCTTCACCCGTTGTTTTCCTCTGCACTTTTCTGATAAAAGATGTGGCCCGCAGGCCACATCCGATCATCTTCGCAGATAAGACCAGTATTTTGCTGCGAAATGACACGAAACGGATATAATGCCCGGCTTTATTGCTCGTCGGGTCTTCTTTTTCATTCTCAAAGGTGACAAATGAAGATTCGCAAGGTATTTTACGCGATGCCTCAATGATTGCGGGAGATGGCAGCACGATGGCGCATAAATTACATATTCTGCTTTTAAACGGGCCCAACCTGAACCTGTTGGGAACGCGTGAACCTGAGAAGTATGGTCATACCACGCTGCGTCAGATCGTTGACGATTTGACACGTCAGGCAGACCAGTTGAATGTGGAATTGAGCCACCTGCAAACCAATGCTGAATTTCAGCTGATTGATCGCATTCATGAGGCCAAAGGCAATGTGGATTACATCATTATTAATCCTGCCGCGTTTACCCATACCAGTGTCGCACTACGTGATGCCCTGCTGGCGGTAGAAATACCGTTTATCGAGGTTCATCTCTCCAACGTGCATGCCCGCGAGCCCTTCCGCCATCACTCCTATCTTTCTGATGTCTCTGCTGGCGTGATCTGTGGGCTTGGCGCTGACGGCTACACATGGGCTTTACAAACGGCAGTAAAACGCCTGTCTCAAACTAATTAATCAAACTGAGTACGGAACCCCACTCATGGATATTCGTAAAATTAAAAAAACTGATCGAACTGGTTGAAGAGTCTGGCATTTCAGAGCTGGAAATTTCTGAAGGTGAAGAGTCCGTTCGCATCAGCCGTGCACCTGCAAACGTGGGTTACCCGATGATGCAGCAGACTTACGCTGCGCCGGTTCAACAGCCTGCTCTGGCAACAGCTGTTGCTCCTGTTGCAGCGGTTGCCGAAGCGGCACCGGCTGAAATCAGCGGTCACATCGTGCGTTCACCAATGGTAGGGACCTTCTACCGTACGCCGAGCCCGGATGCGAAAGCCTTTGTGGAAGTCGGCCAGAAAGTGAATGCCGGCGATACCTTGTGCATCGTCGAAGCCATGAAAATGATGAACCAGATCGAAGCTGACAAATCAGGTGTAGTGAAAGCTATCCTGGTTGAAAGCGGTCAGCCGGTCGAATTTGACGAGCCACTGGTTATCATCGAGTAACGGGGCAGATCATGCTGGATAAAATTGTTATTGCTAACCGTGGTGAGATTGCGCTGCGCATTCTGCGTGCCTGTAAAGAACTGGGCATCAAGACTGTTGCGGTACACTCAAGCGCGGATCGTGACCTGAAGCACGTGCTGCTGGCTGACGAAACCGTCTGCATCGGCCCGGCGCAGTCAGTTAAAAGTTACCTCAACATCCCGGCGCTGATCTCTGCTGCAGAGATCACCGGCGCGGTGGCGATTCACCCTGGCTACGGCTTCCTCTCTGAGAATGCCGATTTTGCTGAGCAGGTTGAGCGCTCCGGCTTTATCTTTATCGGTCCGAAAGCAGACACCATTCGCCTGATGGGCGACAAAGTCTCTGCGATTAATGCCATGAAGAAAGCAGGCGTCCCAACCGTACCCGGTTCTGACGGTTCGCTGACCGATGATATGGAAAAAAACCGTGCCTTTGCGAAGCGCATCGGTTATCCGGTCATCATCAAAGCCTCTGGCGGCGGCGGCGGTCGTGGTATGCGCGTTGTGCGCAGCGACAAAGATCTGGAACAATCCATCAACATGACGAAAGCGGAAGCCAAAGCGGCTTTCAGCAACGACATGGTTTACATGGAGAAGTATCTGGAGAATCCGCGCCACATCGAGATTCAGGTTCTGGCTGACGGCCAGGGCAACGCGATCTATCTGGGCGAACGTGACTGCTCTATGCAGCGTCGTCACCAGAAAGTGGTTGAAGAAGCGCCAGGCCCAGGTATTACTGAAGAACAGCGCAGCTTTATCGGCAATCGTTGTGCCAAAGCCTGTATTGAGATTGGCTATCGTGGCGCAGGTACCTTCGAGTTTCTTTACGAAAACGGTGAGTTCTACTTCATTGAGATGAACACCCGTATTCAGGTGGAACATCCGGTGACCGAGATGATCACCGGTGTGGATCTGATCAAAGAGCAGCTGCGCATTGCTGCGGGTCAGCCACTGTCGATCAAACAGGACGAAGTGGTTATTCGCGGACATGCGGTCGAGTGCCGTATTAACGCTGAAGATCCGGTCACCTTCCTGCCAAGTCCGGGTAAAATCACCCGCTTCCATGCGCCAGGCGGTTTTGGCGTGCGCTGGGAGTCGCATATTTACTCAGGCTACACCGTACCGCCGTATTACGACTCCATGATCGGTAAGCTGATCACCTATGGCGAAACGCGCGACGTGGCTATCGCCCGCATGAAGAATGCGCTGGCGGAACTGATCATCGACGGTATCAAAACCAACGTTGAACTGCAGATGAAAATCATGTCCGACGAAAACTTCCAGCACGGTGGAACCAATATCCACTATCTGGAGAAAAAACTCGGCTTGCACGAGAAGTAAACGCAACGCTGAGTCAGTCAGAGGCCGGTTAATCCGGCCTTTTTCTTTGCCGCTGGCGTTAAGGTTGAATCATGGATGCTCGTTTTATACAGGCACATAAAGAGGCGCGCTGGTCGCTCTACCTCACCCTGCTCTGGCTCGCTGCCTGGGGGCTTTCTGCCTGGCTGGGTGGCAGTGAAATTGGTATCACCGGCCTGCCGCGCTGGTTTGAACTCTCCTGCCTGTTTGCTCCCCTGTTGTTCATATTCCTGTGCTGGATGATGGTGCGGTTAATTTTCCGCGACATGCCGCTGGAGGACACAAATGAACAGTGAAATTATCCTGCCGTTACTGATTTATCTGGTGCTGATTGCCGCGCTGTCGGTGTTTGCCGTGCGCAAAAGGCGCGAGGGTAGCTTCCTCACTGAATATTTCCTTGGCAGCCGCTCCATGGGCGGATTTGTGCTGGCGATGACGCTCACCACCACCTATATCAGCGCCAGCTCGTTTATTGGTGGTCCCGGTGCCGCCTACAAATATGGGCTGGGATGGGTATTGCTGGCGATGGTGCAGGTGCCCGCCGTCTGGCTCTCGCTTGGTGTGCTGGGGAAAAAGTTTGCCATCCTGGCGCGTAAGCATAATGCGGTGACGCTGAATGACATGCTCTACGCCCGCTATCAGAGCCCGCTGCTGATCTGGCTGGCGAGTCTGAGCCTGCTGGTTGCCTTTATCGGTGCCATGACGGTGCAGTTTATTGGCGGCGCGCGGCTACTCGAAACCGCCGCAGGCATCCCGTATGACACGGGTCTGCTGATTTTTGGCGGCACTATTGCGCTCTACACCGCTTTTGGCGGGTTCCGTGCCAGCGTTCTCAATGACGCCATGCAGGGAATCGTGATGCTGATTGGCACATTTCTGCTGCTGTTCGCGGTGATTCATCAGGCTGGCGGCCTGAGCACGGCCGTGCAGAAACTACATGACATTGATCCCGCTCTGCTGTCGCCGCAGGGACCGGGTGAGATTATAACGCCGACCTTCCTCAGTTCATTTGTCGTGCTGGTCTGCTTTGGGGTGATTGGCTTGCCGCATACTGCGGTGCGCTGCATCTCTTATAAAGACAGCAAGGCAGTCCATCGGGCCATTATTCTGGGTACCATTGTGGTGGTGATCCTGATGCTGGGAATGCATCTGGCCGGAGCGCTGGGCCGGGCGATACTGCCGAATCTGACCGTGCCGGATAGTGTTATACCCACCCTGATGATCACTGTGCTGCCACCGTTAGCTGCCGGACTGTTTCTGGCAGCCCCCATGGCCGCCATTATGTCGACCATTAATGCCCAGCTGTTACAGGCTTCGGCCACGCTGATCAAAGATCTCTATCTGCGTGTCGCCCCGCAGCAGATGGAAAATGAGACGCGGCTGCGGCTGTTATCTGGCACCATTACGTTCGCACTGGGTCTCCTGCTGCTGATTGCGGCCTGGAATCCACCCGATATGATTATCTGGCTCAACCTGCTGGCCTTTGGCGGCCTTGAGGCGGTTTTCCTCTGGCCGCTGGTACTGGGTCTCTACTGGGAACGCGCTAATGCCGCAGGCGCCATCACCGGCATGGTGGTGGGTGGAGGCTGCTACGCTTTTCTGGCGAGCCTGAACCTGCAGATTCTGGGTTTTCATCCCATTGTGCCCTCACTGCTTTTAAGCCTGCTGGCATTTTTAGTGGGCAACCTGTTTGGACGCGCGCCGCAAACGGTCGACGCGCCGCAACATTGACGGAAAGAGAGACGTTATGCCGTGGATTCAAATCAAAATTAATAGCTCAGGTGAACACGCGGAAACGCTGAGCGATGCGCTGATGGACATCGGTGCGGTTTCAGTGACCTTTCAGGATACCAACGACACGCCGGTGTATGAGCCGCTGCCAGGTGAAACCCGCCTGTGGGGCGATACCGATGTTATCGGCCTGTTCGATGCAGAAACTGATATGGCCGCGATTACCGCCGAACTGGCGCAGCATCCGTTGCTGGGCGCCGGTTTTCGTCACCGGATCGAGCAGATCGAAGATAAAGACTGGGAGCGCGAATGGATGGAAAACTTCCATCCGATGCGCTTCGGTGAGCGGCTCTGGATCTGTCCGAGCTGGCGTGATGTGCCGGATCCCGATGCCGTCAACGTGATGCTCGATCCCGGCCTGGCGTTTGGGACCGGCACGCATCCGACCACCTCACTCTGCCTTACCTGGCTTGACGGGCTTGATCTGGTGGGCAAAACGGTGATCGATTTCGGCTGTGGTTCGGGGATCCTGGCGATCGCCGCACTGAAGCTGGGCGCGGCTCAGGCGATCGGGATTGATATCGATCCGCAGGCTATTCAGGCCAGCCGGGATAATGCTGAGCGCAACGGCGTCTCTGATCGCCTGTCGCTCTATCTTCCCCACCAGCAACCCGAAAATCTGCAGGCTGATGTGGTGGTGGCCAATATCCTGGCCGGCCCGCTACGTGAACTGGCCCCGCTGATCAGCGTTCTGCCGAAGTCTGGCGGTTATCTGGGCCTCTCGGGCGTGTTAGAGAGCCAGGCAGAGAGCGTCTGCGAAGCGTATGTCAGCGAGTTCACGCTCGACCCGGTTGCGGTTAAAGAGGAGTGGTGCCGGATTACCGGGATTAAATCCTGAATATAGCGCCTGTCTGCCCCCCTCTGATATCGCGCTGCCCGTAACAAAGTGCCTTAACAGAACATTCAGCCAGCCCGTAGCGTAAGTTGCGGGCTTTCCCGATTTGAAATGGATGCTTGTATCGTTAATCACGGCATGTGACGTTTTTTATCTGGCGAATTGACGTACTTTTCTGGAAAAACTTTTGCTCACAATTTCAGCATAAATTGTTAAGTCATTGATATTTAAGCTTAATAAATATGCGCATCGATCATGACCCGGATTTCATTGATCTTTCTTGCTGATTGTTCAAAGTTTGGCCTTTCATCTTCCTGCAAAAATGCGTAATATACGCCGCCTTGCAGACACAGTATGGCCATTCTGACTTCATGCGTATTGGAAACCTCCAGCTGAGAAATCGACTGATTGCAGCACCGATGGCCGGTATTACCGACAGGCCGTTCAGGGCGCTGTGTCACGAAATGGGTGCAGGCATGGCAGTTTCTGAGATGTTGTCTTCAAACCCGGAAGTCTGGGCTAGCGACAAATCTCGATTACGTATGGTTCACAGCGATGAGCCAGGCATTCGCGCCGTGCAAATTGCCGGTTGCGATCCCAGTGAAATGGCGCAAGCTGCACGCATTAATGTTGAGGCTGGTGCACAGGTCATCGACATTAATATGGGATGCCCTGCCAAGAAGGTTAACCGCAAAATGGCGGGTTCAGCCTTGCTGCAATATCCCACCGTGGTGGAGTCAATTCTCTCCGCAGTGGTTAATGCAGTGAATGTGCCGGTTACGCTGAAAATTCGTACTGGCTGGGATCCTGAAAACAGGAACTGTGTCGCGATTGCCCAATTGGCTGAACGCTGCGGTATACAGGCTCTGACGATACATGGTCGCACTCGTGCCTGCCTGTTCAACGGAGAAGCTGAATATGACAGCATTCGGACAGTTAAGCAGAGTGTCTCCATTCCGATTATCGCGAATGGAGACATAACTGACCCGCATAAAGCCAGAGCGGTGCTCGACTATACAGGGGCCGATGCTCTGATGATAGGACGTGCTGCTCAGGGAAGACCGTGGATCTTCCGGGAAATCCAGCATTATCTGGACACTGGGGAGTTGCTTGCCCCGCTGCCGATGGCAGAGGTCAAGCGCTTGCTTGTTTCGCATATACGTGAGCTGCACGACTTTTACGGTTCAGGCAAGGGATACCGTATAGCGCGAAAGCACGTCTCCTGGTACCTGCAGGAGCACGCCCCGAATGACCAGTTTCGGCGCACATTCAACGCCATTGAGGATGCCAGCGAACAGCTGGAGGCGTTGGAGGCATACTTCGAAAATCTTGCGTAACGAAATAAAGAGCTGAAAGAACTATGTTCGAACAACGCGTAAATTCTGACGTACTGACCGTTTCAACCGTTAACTCACAGGATCAGGTAACTCAAAAACCTTTGCGTGATTCGGTTAAACAGGCACTGAAGAACTATTTTGCTCAACTGAATGGTCAGGATGTGAGCGACCTGTATGAGCTGGTTTTGGCTGAAGTCGAGCAGCCTCTGTTGGACATGGTGATGCAGTATACCCGTGGCAATCAGACCCGTGCTGCCCTGATGATGGGTATCAACCGCGGTACGCTGCGTAAGAAATTGAAAAAATACGGCATGAACTGATTTTTAGTTCTGTCTGTAAATCACGCCAGCCTTCGGGCTGGCGTTTTTATTTGTGCGTCGACGCACAAAGCCACGGTAATGATAGTGAAACAGTTTCCGGTAATATGGTAACTGTAGTTGCAATCGCTGGCGTGATATTTCACCCTCTCGCTTTCGCCCGCTGTGATTTGACTTAGTGCCTGCCTGACCCTCACCTCGCTTCACATCCCCGCCACTGCTGGGTATGTGACTTTCTGCGCATTAAAAAGCAACGCAATCTCTTCATACATTTCTGCCTGAGTGAATGCTCACACTGCTCCCACATAGTGAAACTATTTGCACTAAATGTGATCGGGTCGACTCGCATTGCTTCCTTTTGGTGCGCCATATTAGCGGAACTTTCTAAGTGCTTCCGATTATTAACCGTTCTTTCATACGAATTCAGGAACCTGCAAACCTGGCATCAGCTTTGCAGAGTCGTGGATGGCTGACCGCCACAGACAGTAAAAACGCACACTAAAGTGCGCAAACATAACAACATGATCCCGCCACACAGGATGCTTTATGAAAAAGATGATGCTCTCTACGCTGATCGCTGCTGCCTCGCTGGTTGCCGTTGCTCAGCAAGCACACGCAGGCACCACACTGGATGCGATAAAGAAAAAAGGGTTTGTTCAATGTGGTATCAGTGACGGCTTGCCGGGCTTCTCCTATGCAGATGCTGGCGGCAAGTTTACCGGTATCGATGTGGATGTGTGTCGTGCGACGGCTGCCGCTGTGTTTGGTGATGCGACCAAAGTGAAATATACCCCGCTGACCGCGAAAGAGCGTTTTACCGCCCTGCAGTCCGGCGAGGTGGATGTGCTTTCACGTAATACCACATGGACCTCATCGCGCGATGGCGGCATGGGCTTCCTGTTTGCGGGCGTGAACTATTACGACGGTATCGGCTTCCTGACTCACCAGAAGGCCGGCCTGAAAAGTGCGAAAGAGCTGGATGGTGCCACCGTCTGTATTCAGGCGGGAACCGACACCGAGCTGAACGTAGCGGACTTCTTTAAAGCCAACAAAATGCAATATACGCCTGTAACCTTCGACCGCTCTGATGAATCGGCTAAAGCGCTGGATAGCGGACGTTGCGATACGCTGGCGTCTGACCAGTCTCAGCTTTACGCATTACGCATTAAGCTGGGCAAACCGGACGAATTTATTGTTCTGCCCGAAGTGATCTCCAAAGAGCCGCTGGGGCCGTTGGTACGTCGTGGTGATGATGACTGGTTCACCATCGTGAAGTGGTCGCTCTACGCCATGCTGAATGCGGAGGAGATGGGCATCTCCTCGAAGAACGTTGATCAGATGACGGCCAAGCCAACCACACCAGACATGGCACACTTCCTGGGCGCAGAAGGTGATTTTGGTAAGGATCTGAAGCTGGATAACAAGTGGGCCTACAACATCGTCAAGCAGGTGGGTAACTATCAGGAAAGCTTTGACCGTAACGTCGGTAAAGACAGCGCACTGAAGATTGCACGTGGTCAGAATGCGTTGTGGAACCAGGGCGGTATTCAGTACGCACCACCGGTACGTTAACAGACCTCACTAATCGGGCACCCTATTCTGTGGTGCCCTACCCCAGCTTTCGTTACTGAGGTTTCAACATGTCACAACGCCCAACCGTGAAAAGGGATATTTCATTTGGTAATCCCACGGTTCGCGCCTGGATTTATCAGTTCATCGCCGTCGTCGCGGTGCTTGGTGTGGTGGGTTATCTGGTGCATAACACCATTATTAACCTTGCCAACCGCGGTATTACATCGGGGTTTGGATTTCTTGAGCGCACTGCCGGTTTCGGCATCGTTCAGCATCTGATTGAGTACACTGAGGGAGATACCTACGCGCGCGTGTTTCTGGTCGGATTAACCAACACGCTGCTGGTCTCTGCACTCTGTATTGTTTTCGCTTCGGTTCTCGGATTCGCGGTCGGTCTTGCCCGCCTTTCTGACAACTGGCTGCTGCGGAAACTCTCGAATATCTATATCGAAACCTTCCGTAATATCCCACCCCTGCTGCAAATCTTCTTCTGGTACTTTGCAGTCTTACGCAATCTGCCGGGGCCACGTCAGGCGCTGAATGCTTTTGATCTGGCGTATGTCAGTAATCGCGGACTCTACGTTCCGTGGCCGACCTATGCAGCAGGCAGCTGGCCATTTGTTATTGCACTGCTTCTGGCCGCGGCTGTGAGCTATGGCCTGTACCGCTTTAACCGTAAACATCAGCTGAAAACCGGTCAGTTACGTCGCACATGGCCCGCTGCCGTTGTGATGCTGATTCTCTTTCCTTTGCTTGCACACATTGGGTTTGGCCCAGCCACGCACTGGGATGTGCCACAACTGCGCGGTTTCAATTTCCGTGGCGGCTCGGTGATGATACCGGAGCTGGCAGCCCTGACGCTGGCACTGTCGATTTATACGTCGTCGTTTATTGCTGAAGTGATCCGCTCCGGGATCCAGTCGGTACCCTATGGTCAGCATGAAGCAGCGCGGTCGCTGGGGCTGCCTAATCCGGTTACGCTGCGCCAGGTGATTATTCCTCAGGCCATGCGCGTCATTATTCCGCCACTGACCAGCCAGTATCTGAACATCGTGAAGAACTCCTCACTCGCCGCCGCTATCGGTTATCCCGATATGGTGTCGCTGTTCGCCGGATCGGTACTTAATCAGACCGGTCAGGCCATTGAGACGATTGCTATCACGATGGGCGTTTACCTGATTATCAGCCTGCTGATATCAATGCTTATGAACTTCTACAACCGCAAAATTGCGCTGGTTGAGCGTTAAGAGAACGGGATAACTATGTCTGTGACTACGCATGAAACGCCCCCCCGTCCCGACGACTCTGGTCAGTCGCGCCTGGTTTTGGGCTCGTAAAAACCTGTTTTCCAGCTGGTTTAATACGCTACTGACGCTGTTTTGCATCTGGGTTATCTGGCACGTCATTCCGCCCGCGCTGAACTGGCTGGTCTTTCAGGCAAACTGGATCGGCACCACGCGCGCCGATTGCACCAAAGAGGGTGCCTGTTGGGTCTTTATCCATGCTCGTTTCGGCCAGTTCATGTATGGGCTTTACCCGCATGAATTGCGCTGGCGTATTAACCTGGCGCTGGTGATCGGCCTGTTGTCGATTGTGCCGATGTTCCTGAAGAGCCTGCCGTATCGTGGACGCTACATTGCTGCCTGGGCTGTCATCTATCCGGTGATTGTCTGGTTTCTGCTGTATGGCGGCTATCTGGGGCTGGAACGTGTCGAAACACGTCAATGGGGCGGATTAACGCTGACGCTGATTATTGCGTCAGTGGGTATTGCCGGTGCGCTGCCGCTGGGTATTTTGCTGGCGCTGGGCCGTCGCTCACGCATGCCGGTCGTGCGCACGCTGTCGATTATCTTTATTGAGTTCTGGCGCGGCGTGCCGCTGATTACCGTGCTATTTATGTCATCCGTGATGCTGCCGCTGTTTATGTCTGAAGGCACTAACATCGACAAGCTGGTGCGCGCGCTGGTCGGGGTCATTCTGTTCCAGTCCGCCTATGTGGCAGAGGTGGTTCGCGGTGGCCTGCAGGCACTGCCGAAAGGTCAGTACGAAGCAGCCGAATCTCTGGCGCTGGGCTACTGGAAGACGCAGATGCTGGTTATTCTGCCCCAGGCGCTGAAGCTCACTATTCCCGGCCTGGTCAATACCATCATCGCACTGTTTAAAGATACCAGCCTGGTCATCATCATTGGTCTTTTCGATCTGTTCAGCAGCGTCCAGCAGGCAACGGTCGATCCGACCTGGCTGGGGATGTCGACCGAAGGTTATGTCTTTGCTGCACTGGTCTATTGGATCTTCTGTTTTAGCATGTCGCGCTACAGCCAGTATCTGGAAAAGCGCTTTCACACCGGGCGTACATCGCACTGAGGTTTTACATGACTGACTCTATGACACACTCTTCCGACGCGTTGATGATCTCGCTTGAGAACGTGAATAAATGGTACGGGCAATTCCATGTACTGAAAGACATCAACCTGCAGGTTAAACCCCGTGAACGCATCGTACTGTGCGGACCTTCCGGCTCCGGCAAATCGACGACGATCCGCTGTATCAACCATCTGGAAGAGCATCAGCAGGGCCGCATTGTTGTTGACGGTATCCATCTTAATGATGACGTTCGTAACATTGAGCGCGTGCGCACCGAAGTCGGTATGGTCTTCCAGCACTTCAATCTCTTTCCGCATCTGACCGTACTGCAAAACTGCACGCTGGCACCTTCCTGGGTAAGAAAGATTCCAAAGAAGGAAGCTGATGAGCTGGCCATGCACTATCTGCAACGCGTGCGTATTGCCGAGCATGCACATAAGTTTCCGGGCCAGCTCTCTGGCGGACAGCAGCAGCGTGTCGCCATCGCCCGCTCACTCTGTATGAAGCCCAAAATTATGCTGTTTGATGAGCCCACGTCAGCGCTGGACCCTGAGATGGTTAAAGAGGTGCTGGATACGATGATTGGTCTGGCGGAGGATGGGATGACTATGCTGTGCGTCACCCATGAGATGGGCTTTGCCCGAACGGTGGCTGACCGGGTGATCTTTATGGATCGGGGAGAGATCGTCGAAGTCGCGCCACCGCAGGAGTTTTTTGCGAATCCAAAATCGGAGCGTACCCGGGCGTTTCTATCGCAGGTTATTCACTGATCAGACGTTCAGTTATCTCACTACCCGGCCTGGTGCCGGGTTTTTTATGGACTGAACAGCCGCTTTAATATGCTTACTGACCTGTTGCTGTTATGAATAAACAGACAGATACGCTGTGAAGAGGGAGTTTTATCGCGGTTTGCCACAACGAAAAAAGCCCTTCGCATACGCAAAGGGCTCTCTCTTATTTGATGCCTGGCAGTTCCCTACTCTCGCATGGGGAGACCCCACACTACCATCGGCGCTACGGCGTTTCACTTCTGAGTTCGGCATGGGGTCAGGTGGGACCACCGCGCTACAGCCGCCAGGCAAATTCTTTTATTTACCGAACTCGTGTCTTAACTGGTGCTGATACCCAGAGTCGAACTGGGGACCTCACCCTTACCAAGGGTGCGCTCTACCAACTGAGCCATATCAGCACACTAAATTTGATGCCTGGCAGTTCCCTACTCTCGCATGGGGAGACCCCACACTACCATCGGCGCTACGGCGTTTCACTTCTGAGTTCGGCATGGGGTCAGGTGGGACCACCGCGCTAAAGCCGCCAGGCAAATTCTTTGTGCTCTGTCCTGTGTCTTTTGTGCTGATGCTGCGTTGGCCGCCCTCGCGCTACTCCGTCACATACTTCAGTATGCTCCTTCGTATCGCTCGGTTGCCGCCTTGCCTCAGCGCAAAATCCTTCGGACTTCAGTCCGCAGGACACAACTGTATCCGGTTAACAAGCTGAAAATCGTGTCTCTCAAAAACGCCTCTGGCGTTGTAAGGTTAAGCCTCACGGGTCATTAGTACCGGTTAGCTCAACGCATCGCTGCGCTTACACACCCGGCCTATCAACGTCGTAGTCTTCAACGTCCCTTCAGGACTCTCAAGGAGTCAGGGAGAACTCATCTCGGGGCAAGTTTCGTGCTTAGATGCTTTCAGCACTTATCTTTTCCGCACTTAGCTACCGGGCAATGCCATTGGCATGACAACCCGAACACCAGTGGTGCGTTCACTCCGGTCCTCTCGTACTAGGAGCAACCCCCCCTCAATTCTCCAGCGCCCACGGCAGATAGGGACCGAACTGTCTCACGACGTTCTAAACCCAGCTCGCGTACCACTTTAAACGGCGAACAGCCGTACCCTTGGGACCTACTTCAGCCCCAGGATGTGATGAGCCGACATCGAGGTGCCAAACACCGCCGTCGATATGAACTCTTGGGCGGTATCAGCCTGTTATCCCCGGAGTACCTTTTATCCGTTGAGCGATGGCCCTTCCATTCAGAACCACCGGATCACTATGACCTGCTTTCGCACCTGCTCGAGCCGTCACTCTCGCAGTCAAGCCAGCTTATGCCATTGCACTAACCTCACGATGTCCGACCGTGATTAGCTGACCTTCGTGCTCCTCCGTTACTCTTTAGGAGGAGACCGCCCCAGTCAAACTACCCACCAGACACTGTCCGCAGCCCGGATTACGGGCCTACGTTAGAACATCAAACATTAAAGGGTGGTATTTCAAGGTTGGCTCCACGCAGACTGGCGTCCGCGCTTCAAAGCCTCCCACCTATCCTACACATCAAGGCTCAATGTTCAGTGTCAAGCTGTAGTAAAGGTTCACGGGGTCTTTCCGTCTTGCCGCGGGTACACTGCATCTTCACAGCGAGTTCAATTTCACTGAGTCTCGGGTGGAGACAGCCTGGCCATCATTACGCCATTCGTGCAGGTCGGAACTTACCCGACAAGGAATTTCGCTACCTTAGGACCGTTATAGTTACGGCCGCCGTTTACCGGGGCTTCGATCAAGAGCTTCTCCTTACGGATAACCCCATCAATTAACCTTCCGGCACCGGGCAGGCGTCACACCGTATACGTCCACTTTCGTGTTTGCACAGTGCTGTGTTTTTAATAAACAGTTGCAGCCAGCTGGTATCTTCGACTGGCTTCGGCTCGGGGAGCAGGTCCCTCCACCTACGCGCCAGCGTGCCTTCTCCCGAAGTTACGGCACCATTTTGCCTAGTTCCTTCACCCGAGTTCTCTCAAGCGCCTTGGTATTCTCTACCTGACCACCTGTGTCGGTTTGGGGTACGATTCTGTGTTACCTGATGCTTAGAGGCTTTTCCTGGAAGCTGGGCATTTATCACTTCAGCACCGTAGTGCCTCGTCGTCACGCCTCAGCGTTAACAAGCGTCCGGATTTACCTGGACACTCCGCCTACACGCTTAAACCGGGACAACCGTCGCCCGGCTGATATAGCCTTCTCCGTCCCCCCCTTCGCAGTAACACCGAGTACAGGAATATTAACCTGTTTCCCATCGACTACGCCTTTCGGCCTCGCCTTAGGGGTCGACTCACCCTGCTCCGATTAACGTTGAACAGGAACCCTTGGTCTTCCGGCGAGCGGGCTTTTCACCCGCTTTATCGTTACTTATGTCAGCATTCGCACTTCTGATACCTCCAGCATGCCTCACAGCACACCTTCGACGGCTTACAGAACGCTCCCCCTACCCAACAACGCCTAAGCGTCGCTGCCGCAGCTTCGGTGCATGGTTTAGCCCCGTTACATCTTCCGCGCAGGCCGACTCGACCAGTGAGCTATTACGCTTTCTTTAAATGATGGCTGCTTCTAAGCCAACATCCTGGCTGTCTGTGCCTTCCCACATCGTTTCCCACTTAACCATGACTTTGGGACCTTAGCTGGCGGTCTGGGTTGTTTCCCTCTTCACGACGGACGTTAGCACCCGCCGTGTGTCTCCCGTGATAACATTCTTCGGTATTCGCAGTTTGCATCGGGTTGGTAAGCCGGGATGGCCCCCCTAGCCGAAACAGTGCTCTACCCCCGAAGATGAGTTCACGAGGCGCTACCTAAATAGCTTTCGGGGAGAACCAGCTATCTCCCGGTTTGATTGGCCTTTCACCCCCAGCCACAGGTCATCCGCTAATTTTTCAACATTAGTCGGTTCGGTCCTCCAGTTAGTGTTACCCAACCTTCAACCTGCCCATGGCTAGATCACCGGGTTTCGGGTCTATACCCTGCAACTTAACGCCCAGTTAAGACTCGGTTTCCCTGCGGCTCCCCCTATACGGTTAACCTTGCTACAGAATATAAGTCGCTGACCCATTATACAAAAGGTACGCAGTCACCCCCCATAAAGAAGGCTCCCACTGCTTGTACGTACACGGTTTCAGGTTCTGTTTCACTCCCCTCGCCGGGGTTCTTTTCGCCTTTCCCTCACGGTACTGGTTCACTATCGGTCAGTCAGGAGTATTTAGCCTTGGAGGATGGTCCCCCCCATATTCAGACAGGATACCACGTGTCCCGCCTTACTCATCGAGCTCACAGCATGTGTGCTTTTGTGTACGGGAGTATCACCCTGTACCCTGCGACTTTCCAGACGCTTCCACTAACACACAAACTGATTCAGGCTCTGGGCTGCTCCCCGTTCGCTCGCCGCTACTGGGGGGAATCTCGGTTGATTTCTTTTCCTCGGGGTACTTAGATGTTTCAGTTCCCCCCGGTTCGCCTTGCAGCACTATGTATTCATGCTGCAATGATGCACAGAGTGCACCGGGTTTCCCCATTCGGACATCGACGGCTGTAGCGGTTCATATCACCTTACCGTCGCTTTACGCAGATTAGCACGTCCTTCATCGCCTCTGACTGCCTGGGCATCCACCGTGTACGCTTAGTCGCTTAACCTCACAACCCACAGGCGTTTTACAACGCTGCGAATTGCAAGCATTTGAGAGACTCGAACGCATCGCTTTGCCATTCCTTATTACGGAGGAATGACGCGCTGCGTCGTTTCAATTTTCAGCTTGTTCCGGATTGTTAAAGAGCAAATATCTCAAACGCGGCCCGGCTGCTTACGCAACCAAATCGGTTTTGAGATACTGTATGGAGACACCTTTCACCTGTCACCAAGCAGGTGGCGTCCCCTAGGGGATTCGAACCCCTGTTGCCGCCGTGAAAGGGCGGAGTCCTAACCGCTAGACGAAGGGGACACAAAAGTGTCACGACTTCGCAGCCGTCCTGCTCATTACTTTTTATCAGACAATCTGTGTGGACACTGCGCGGGAAGGTATCTTCAGGTAAGGAGGTGATCCAACCGCAGGTTCCCCTACGGTTACCTTGTTACGACTTCACCCCAGTCATGAATCACAAAGTGGTAAGCGCCCTCCCGAAGGTTAAGCTACCTACTTCTTTTGCAACCCACTCCCATGGTGTGACGGGCGGTGTGTACAAGGCCCGGGAACGTATTCACCGTGGCATTCTGATCCACGATTACTAGCGATTCCGACTTCACGGAGTCGAGTTGCAGACTCCGATCCGGACTACGACGCACTTTGTGAGGTCCGCTTGCTCTCGCGAGGTCGCTTCTCTTTGTATGCGCCATTGTAGCACGTGTGTAGCCCTACTCGTAAGGGCCATGATGACTTGACGTCATCCCCACCTTCCTCCGGTTTATCACCGGCAGTCTCCTTTGAGTTCCCGACCGAATCGCTGGCAACAAAGGATAAGGGTTGCGCTCGTTGCGGGACTTAACCCAACATTTCACAACACGAGCTGACGACAGCCATGCAGCACCTGTCTCACGGTTCCCGAAGGCACTAAGGCATCTCTGCCAAATTCCGTGGATGTCAAGAGTAGGTAAGGTTCTTCGCGTTGCATCGAATTAAACCACATGCTCCACCGCTTGTGCGGGCCCCCGTCAATTCATTTGAGTTTTAACCTTGCGGCCGTACTCCCCAGGCGGTCGACTTAACGCGTTAGCTCCGGAAGCCACTCCTCAAGGGAACAACCTCCAAGTCGACATCGTTTACGGCGTGGACTACCAGGGTATCTAATCCTGTTTGCTCCCCACGCTTTCGCACCTGAGCGTCAGTCTTTGTCCAGGGGGGCCGCCTTCGCCACCGGTATTCCTCCAGATCTCTACGCATTTCACCGCTACACCTGGAATTCTACCCCCCCTCTACAAGACTCAAGCCTGCCAGTTTCAAATGCAGTTCCCAGGTTAAGCCCGGGGATTTCACATCTGACTTAACAGACCGCCTGCGTGCGCTTTACGCCCAGTAATTCCGATTAACGCTTGCACCCTCCGTATTACCGCGGCTGCTGGCACGGAGTTAGCCGGTGCTTCTTCTGCGGGTAACGTCAATCGACAGGGTTATTAACCCCGTCGCCTTCCTCCCCGCTGAAAGTACTTTACAACCCGAAGGCCTTCTTCATACACGCGGCATGGCTGCATCAGGCTTGCGCCCATTGTGCAATATTCCCCACTGCTGCCTCCCGTAGGAGTCTGGACCGTGTCTCAGTTCCAGTGTGGCTGGTCATCCTCTCAGACCAGCTAGGGATCGTCGCCTAGGTGGGCCATTACCCCGCCTACTAGCTAATCCCATCTGGGTTCATCCGATAGTGAGAGGCCCGAAGGTCCCCCTCTTTGGTCTTGCGACGTTATGCGGTATTAGCCACCGTTTCCAGTGGTTATCCCCCTCTATCGGGCAGATCCCCAGACATTACTCACCCGTCCGCCACTCGTCACCCAAGGAGCAAGCTCCTCTGTGCTACCGTCCGACTTGCATGTGTTAGGCCTGCCGCCAGCGTTCAATCTGAGCCATGATCAAACTCTTCAATTTAAGTTTGATTTGCTTAAACAAGTTAAGCGGTGCTCATCTGTAAAACGTCATAATGAATTTCATTATGTGTTCACTCGTGAGGCTTGATATTTTTTTACGTCCGGAGACGCTGATATCAATCCTGCGAGTGCCCACACAGATTGTCTGATAAATTGTTAAAGAGCAGTGCGAACAGTGCGTTAGCGTCCTGTCGCGAGGTGGCGTATATTACGCTTTCCTCCTGCAGAGTCAACCTCTTTCTCAGAAGTTTTTCTCCGGCGGCGCAGTCTCCTGTGCCTCTCAACCCGCTTCCCGTTGCCGGTGTTCCGTGTCGATGGAGGCGCATTATAGGGATCCCGCTTCAGAGCACAACCCTTTTTTTGGATCTTTTATCTGAACGGTTATAAATGATCCAGATTGATGAGATCGCCAGCGATCCAGGCCAGAATTGGCTTGTCAGCTGCCTGAAATCGCATCAGGCTGCATTGAAAACAGAACAAAGGAGAACATGATGGCTTCCGCCCTACGTCCATATAAAGACCTTTTCCCGCAAACTGGCCAGCGCGTTATGGTCGATCCAAGCAGTGTTGTGGTCGGTGATGTCATAATGGAGGACGACGTGAGCATCTGGCCGCTGGTTGCGATCAGGGGTGATGTGAATCAGGTCCGCATTGGTGCCCGTACTAATGTACAGGACGGCAGCGTTCTGCACGTTACGCATAAATCAGCGTCTAACCCGCAAGGCTTCCCTCTTATTATTGGCGAGGATGTCACGGTCGGGCATAAAGCGATGTTACACGGCTGTACCATTGGCGATCGCGTGCTGGTCGGAATGGGATCGATTCTGCTTGATGGCGTAATAGTAGAAGAAGAGGTGATGATTGGTGCCGGAAGTCTGGTGCCGCCAGGTAAAAGACTGGAGAGCGGCTATCTCTATCTGGGTAGTCCGGTCAGGCAGATCAGGCCGCTGAATGACAATGAGAAGGAAGGTTTACGCTATTCCGCTAATAACTATGTCGCCTGGAAAGAGGATTACCTGGCGGGAGATAACCAGATCCAGCCCTGAGCATCAATATTATCCTGACGGATAGCCGCTTCAGCCTCATCTTCCAGATCCCAGCGATGGTGCTGAAACAGCGCCATCGCCTCCCCTTCACCAAAACGTGAAGCCAGCGACTTCCTGCTGATTGCACAGGTCAGCCGCATGCCGTTGACCAGCACCGGGAAACAGACCGCGTTCAGTTCAGCATTATAGGTTTCATCATCAGGAAACTGTATCGCCTGATTCATGGCTGCATGGCCTGTTTAAGCTGGGTAATCACCGGCGCGATTTCCGGCATCACACCGTGCCACAGATAGAAGGCATGAGCAGCCTGCCCCACCAGCATGCCCAAACCATCTGCCAGATGAGCCGTGCCCTGCGCCTGACACCAGCGAAGGAAAGGCGTCAGCCCGATTTGATAAAACATGTCATAACAGCGCACATCAGCATGAATGACTGCTGCAGGTAAAGGAGGGGTTTCGCCATTCACACCGCTTGATGTCGCATTAATGATCAGATCAAAGTGCTGATCTGTCAGCTGCTCAAAACCACATGCGCGGATAGTGCCGCTCGCTGCAAACAGGCCAGCCAGCTCTTCCGCCCGCGCGGCGGTACGGTTAACAACAGTGAGTGTCACGCCTGCTGAGAGAAGCGGCAGAATGACCCCACGTGCAGCACCACCCGCCCCCACCAGCAATACCTTGTCACCAGCGTTGATCATCTTCAGCCGTTCAAGATCGCTTAACAGCCCGATACCATCCGTGTTGTCACCCAGGATCTGCCCATCGCTGAGTTTTTTCACCGTGTTTACCGCGCCGGACAGGGCTGCACGTTCGCTGAGCTGATCGGCAAATTCCCATGCCTGCTGTTTAAAAGGTAACGTCACGTTGGCGCCACGGCCTCCCTGTTCGAAAAAGGCAGAGAGCGCCTGAGGAAAACCATCTATCGGGGCACAAATCCGACCATAGCGATGTTCAATGCCCGTCTGTTCAGCGAAAGCCTGATGGATCAGCGGAGATTTACTGTGGTTGATCGGATTACCGAAAACGGCGAATTGATCCATGAATTAGCCCTGACGTATAAGTTCGCCGCTGATGACATCGCGGATTTCAGAGGGATTGAGCCGCCCACCCGTTTTTCCCGACAGAACCGGGAACTGCTCACCAAACTGCTGCTTCACTTCTTCAGCCGTTCGGCAGGGAGGCAGGCCTGACAGATTTGCGCTGGTTGAGACCAGCGGTTTACCAAATGCGCGGCAAAGGGCCTGCACATCAGGATGGTCACTGACGCGAATGGCCAGTGAATCAAACTGTCCGGTAAGCCAGCGAGGCGTTTGTGGCGGAACGGGTACGACAAAGGTCACCGGGCCGGGCCAGCATGCAAACATCCGCTCACGCTGTATCACAGACAGTTCCCGAGCGGAGATGTAAGGTTCCAGCTGGGTGTAATCAGCCGCAATCAGGATAAGCCCCTTTTCTACCGGACGCTGTTTCAGCGCCAGTAAAGCCATGACGGCAGATTCACTGTCAGGGTCACAGCCCAGACCAAATACGGCTTCAGTAGGATAGGCGATGACCGCCTGTCGATTCAGCTGCTCTAAGCAGGTTTCAAGTGAATCGGCGAGGTGTTGATTTTCCATGGTCTATGAATTCTCTTCAGCAATGGCTTTGCCACAACTTTTACTGGCGCAAAAGCGTTTGATCCCTTGGGCCGTCTTTTTTTCAACTAATAGCGGATACTGGCAATAAGGACAGATTCCGGCAACGGGTGTCAGATTCACAACAAACTGGCAGGCTGGATAGCGGTCGCAGGAGTGAAACGTTTTGCCGTAACGGGAGCGCCGCTGAACTAACCGGCCTTCATGGCACTGTGGACAGGCCAGCGAGGTTTCATCCGGTTTGTCGATGGTTTCGGTGTATCCGCATTCCGGATAGAGGCTACAGCCAATGAACATGCCAAATCGCCCCTGCCGCAACACTTTATCCGCACCGCATTCGGGACAGGCGTGGCCTTCCAGCACTTTGACCACATGACCATCGGCCTGACCCTTTAAGGGTCGAATGTAGTCGCATGCCGGGTAGTTCGCGCAGCCCAGAAAAGGACCGTGTTTACCGGAGCGGATAACCAGTTCTGCCCCGCAAGCGGGGCAGGGATCCTGTTTACGCACGGTGAAGAGTGCAGCTTTACTCATATCGATCAATGCATGAAAGGAAATTTAATGCAGCATACCTTCATTGGCGTCGAATAGCAGTTCTTCCATCTGCTGATAGGCATTTTCACATCCGGGAATGTTGAACAACACCATCAGTACCACCCATTTGAGATCCTCCAGGTCAAACTCAGAGGTATCCAGCGCCATAATGCGTTCGATGACCATTTCACGCGTTTCCAGGTTCAGCACCTGAATCTGCTCCAGGAACAGCAGGAAACCACGGCTGTCAGCATCTAAACGTTTGCTCTCTTCATCGGTATAAATACGCATGGAGAGCGGATCATTTGTCAGTAAAATTGGCGCAACCAGTCCTTCCTGATAGTCAGCCAATCTTTCTAACCAGTTCAGCGCACTGTAAATATCTTCACGATGGAACCCGGCATCCGTCAGGTCGTCTGTCAATCTGTCCTGATCAACACCCATTTCTGCTTCGTTGTGGATATATGTCTCAAACAAATACATCAGTACGTCGAACATGGCATGCCCTCCTCAATCGGACATAGCCGCCGGGTACAGCTGCGATCCATCCTGCTAACTCCAGTTCCAGCAACTGAGCTGAGATAACTGGCACAGATTGGCCGGCACGTTCAGCGACAACGTCAACAGGTGTAACATCATCACCTACGTTAGCCAACACATCAGCAAATGGCAATGGAGCATCGTCACTCACCTCAGAATAAATTTCACCGGCCGGTGTCATCGGCAGCCAGTTAAGTGCACTAGCCAGATCTTCCACGATGTTATGGGGATGGGCCACCAGCAGCGCCCCCTGCTGAATCAGCCAGTTTACGCCTTCGCTTAACGGGTTACCGAGCGCGCCAGGTAAGGCATAGACATTACGATTTTGCTCCAGCCCATACCGCGCCGTTACCAGGGAACCACTCTTCAGCGAGGCTTCTACCACCAGCACCCCATGGCTCAGGCCGCTGATAATACGATTACGGCGCGGAAAATTAAGCGGATGCGGCAGGGTCGTCAGCGGAAACTCAGAAACTACCGCACCACCCTGTTCAACGATCTCTGCGGCAAGATGGGCATGATTGCTGGGATAGAGCCGCTGCAAACCACTACCTAACACGGCCACCGTTTTACCGCCTACGTTGAGTGCTGCCTGATGCGCAACACCATCAATACCCCTTGCCAGTCCGCTGGTAATGGTCAGACCGCTGAGGCTTAAGTGCTGGGTAAACCAGTCGCACCAGTAGCGGCCATAGTGTGAACAGTTTCGGCTGCCCACCACCGCTAACTGTGGTGTGCTGATAAGCGCAGGATCGCCATCAATATAGAGCAGCGGCGGAAAGCGGTTGGTTTCTTTAAGACGGGCAGGATAGGCCGCGTCCAGAGCAGTCACCAGATGGTGAGCCGGACTCTGAGCCAGCCAGGAATAGACTTCTGTAAGATTATTTTCATTAAAATCATCATATTGCTGGCACTGGCTCTCATCTAAGCCAAGCCGGATAAGCTGCTCCCTGTCTGTCTGTCCGGCACCTATTTGCTGCGCCACATCAACCCAGCGTTTCCCTGTCATTCCAGTGACGGCGGCCAGCCGTACAGACTGCGCTATTTTGTCCATCTTCAGCTCCCTGATCGCCCTTGCTTCCTGCCGCAGAATGCTGTCAATCAGGCCTCGAAAAGTCTACAATATAAGGTAGTAATCTTTTCTTAACCGAATACAGATCTGGATATTTATGTCAGTTTTGCAGGTATTACATTTCCCTGACGAGCGTCTTCGCAAAGTTGCTGCGCCCGTTAAAGAAGTTAACGCAGACATTCAGCGTATCGTTGATGATATGTTCGAGACGATGTATGCCGAAGAAGGTATCGGTCTTGCGGCCACGCAGGTCGATATTCATCAGCGCATTATCGTGATTGACGTCTCTGAAAGTCGTGAAGAGCGTTTAGTGCTGATTAACCCTGAGCTGCTGGAAAAAAGCGGTGAAACCGGCATTGAAGAGGGCTGCCTCTCTATTCCGGAACAGCGCGCATTTGTTCCGCGTGCCGAGCGGGTAAAGGTCCGTGCACTGGATCGCGAGGGTAAAAGTTTCGAACTGGAAGCCAGCGAGTTACTGGCCATCTGTATCCAGCATGAGATCGATCATCTGGAAGGCAAACTGTTTATCGATTATCTGTCGCCTTTAAAGCGGCAACGGATCAAAAATAAATTAGAGAAACTGGCGCGTCAGAACGCGCAGGCTTCCTGAGATCTTAATAAGGGATAAACGTGTCTGCCCCGCTAAAAATCATCTTTGCCGGCACACCTGACTTTGCAGCGCGTCATCTTGACGCGCTGCTTGCTTCTGAACATCAGGTTATCGGCGTATTCACCCAACCCGACCGTCCTGCTGGTCGGGGTAACAAATTAACGCCAGGCCCGGTCAAAACGCTGGCGATGGCACATGACATTCCGGTTTATCAGCCTAAGTCACTGCGACCTGAAGAAAATCAGCAACTGGTTGCTGACCTCAAGGCCGATGTGATGGTAGTTGTAGCCTACGGATTAATTCTGCCCAAGGCCGTGCTTGATATGCCACGTCTGGGGTGCATCAATGTCCATGGCTCACTGCTGCCACGCTGGCGCGGAGCTGCGCCTATTCAACGTGCGCTCTGGGCTGGCGACAGCGAAACCGGCGTGACCATCATGCAGATGGACGTGGGACTGGATACCGGCGATATGCTGCATAAGCTGGCCTGTCCGATTACTGCCCAGGATACCAGTGCCACGCTGTATGACAAGCTGGCACAGCTTGGCCCACAGGGGCTGCTGGATACGCTGACATTACTGACCACTCAGCAGGCTTCACCTGAAAAACAGGATGAAACGCTGGCCAACTATGCTGAGAAACTCAGTAAAGAGGAAGCACGTCTTGACTGGACACTCTCTGCAGAACAGCTTGAGCGTTGTATTCGCGCTTTTAACCCGTGGCCGATGAGCTTTTTCACCATTGAAGATCAGCCGGTTAAAGTCTGGCAGGCAAGCGTTCTGCCCCACTGCGATCGTGCGCCTGGTGAAATTATCCATGCTGACAAGCATGGCATCCAGGTGGCAACGGCTCAGGGCGTACTGAACCTGCTCCAGTTGCAGCCCGCCGGTAAAAAACCGATGTCGGCTCAGGATCTTCTCAACTCGCGCCGGGAATGGTTTGAACCTGGAACCCTTCTGGACTGACTCTCAGGCCCGGTCCCTCACCGGGCCTTTTGTTTGATGACAAAACCCTATGACTAAATCTATCAACCTGCGTAGCCTCTCGGCTCAACTTATTGAGCGTGTGGTCGACAAGGGCGAATCCCTGAATACGGCACTGCCAGCCGCCCAGAAAAAGCTCTCTGACAAAGATAGCGCATTAGTGCAGGAGATCTGTTTTGGCGTATTGCGCACATTACCGCAGCTGGAAGCGCTGATTGGCAAACTGATGGAGCGTCCACTTACCGGCAAACAGCGGGTTCTGCACTATCTGATCATGGTCGGGCTTTATCAGCTGGAATATACCCGTGTGCCTGCCCATGCCGCACTGGCAGAAACCGTCGCGGGCGCCGAAGTACTGAAGCGCACCAGTATGAAAGGCTTATTAAATGGCGTATTACGCCAGTTTCAGCGTCAGCGGGAAGAGCTGCTCGCCACTGTTCAGGATGGCCCGCAACGCTATCTGCATCCCGGATGGCTGCTAAAGCGTTTACAGCATGCCTGGCCGGAACAATGGCAACAGATTGTCGAAGCAAATAATCTGCGTCCGCCGATGTGGCTGCGGGTTAATCGCCAGCACCACGATCGTGACACGTGGCTGGCAATGCTGGCCGAAAGCGGCAGGAATGCACAGCCTGCTGTCAATGTGCCGGATGCGCTGCGGCTTGACGCCCCTGCCCCGGTCAGCCAGCTACCAGGCTTTGATCAGGGTTGGGTTACCGTGCAGGATTTATCTGCTCAGCGCTGTGCCTTGCTGCTTGAGCCCCAAAACGGCGAACAGATACTGGATTTATGCGCTGCGCCCGGCGGTAAAACGACCCATATCCTTGAAATCGCGCCTCAGGCCGAAGTTATGGCCGTCGACGTGGATGCGCAGCGTCTTAAACGCGTAAATGAGAATCTGCAACGACTGGGTATGAAAGCAGACGTGAAACAGGGTGATGGACGAACGCCGCAACAGTGGTGCGGCGATCGTCAGTTTGACCGTATTCTGCTGGATGCGCCCTGCTCTGCTACCGGTGTGATCCGACGCCATCCCGATATTAAGTGGCTGCGTCGCGATCGGGATATCGCCGAGCTGGCAAAGCTTCAGGGTGAAATTCTTGATGCTATCTGGCCGCACCTGAAACCTGGCGGTACACTGATTTATGCCACCTGTTCCATCCTGCCTGAAGAGAATCATCAGCAGATAGATGCTTTCCTGCAGCGCCAGCATGATGCGCAGGCTGAGCCCCTCGGAGATGCGCCCGCGAACGGCTTACAGGTATTCCCGGAAGCCGAGGGCGGAGATGGTTTCTTCTACGCTAAGCTGATAAAAAAATCGGGTACAAACTGAAATGAGTATTGATAAGCGATGAAAATAATCATTCTGGGCGCAGGACAGGTTGGCGGAACCCTGGCAGAAAATCTGGTGGGTGAAAACAACGATATCACGGTGGTTGATACCGACTCTTCACGCCTGCGTCACCTGCAGGATAAGTTCGATCTTCGCGTCGTGCAGGGTCATGGTTCTCATCCACGCATTTTACGTGAGGCGGGTGCAGAAGATGCCGACATGCTGGTTGCCGTAACCAACTCCGATGAAACCAACATGATTGCCTGTCAGATTGCTTATTCGCTTTTCAATACGCCGAATCGCATCGCCCGTATTCGCGCAGCCGACTATCTGCGTGATGCGGACAAGTTATTTATTCCTGAAGCGGTGCCTATCGATCACCTGATCTCGCCTGAACAGCTGGTGATCGACAATATCTATCGTTTAATCCAGTACCCTGGCGCATTGCAGGTCGTTAACTTTGCTGAAGGCAAAGTCAGCCTCGCCGTGGTGAAAGCTTATTATGGCGGGCCACTGGTGGGAAATCCGCTGTCGATCATGCGTGAGCATATGCCACATATTGATACCCGCGTAGCCGCTATATTTCGTCAGGATCGCCCCATTCGCCCACAGGGTTCAACCATCGTAGAAGCGGGTGATGAAGTCTTTTTCATTGCAGCCAGTCAGAACATTCGTGCGGTAATGAGTGAAATGCAGCGGCTGGAGAAACCTTATAAACGGATTATGCTGGTAGGTGGCGGTAATATCGGTTTCGGTCTGGCACAAAAACTTGAGAAAAATTACAGCGTGAAGCTGATTGAACGTAACCCCCCAGCGCGCAGCAGAACTGGCAGAGCATCTTCACGACACAGTCGTCTTTTATGGCGATGCGTCAGATCAGGAACTTCTCGCTGAAGAACATGTTGATCAGGTTGATCTCTTTATCGCCGTCACCAATGATGATGAAGCCAATATTATGTCAGCCATGCTGGCAAAAAAGATGGGGGCGAAGAAGGTTATGGTGCTGATTCAGCGCCGCGCCTACGTCGATCTGGTACAAGGCAGCGTTATCGATATCGCTATTTCACCTCAGCAGGCCACGATTTCTGCCCTGCTTGGTCATGTGCGCAAAGCGGATATCGTGGGCGTTTCATCGCTACGACGCGGTATTGCAGAAGCGATCGAAGCGATAGCGCACGGAGACGAATCAACTTCACGCGTGGTCGGCCGCTCCATTGATGATATCAAACTACCGCCAGGCACCATTATTGGCGCAGTGGTTCGTGGAGACGATGTGATGATTGCCAATGATAACCTGCGAATTGAACAAGGTGATCATGTCATCATGTTCCTGACCGACAAGAAGTTTGTATCAGATGTGGAACGTCTCTTCCAGCCGAGTCCATTTTTCCTGTAAATGCCGCGTTTATAGGCGAACAGAACACAAGGAACGCAAAACTGCCGCTTAATTCGCTGTGTTGATGGCAAAACCAGTAGGGTTTGTTAGACTTTATGGCATTGGCTTGGGCAAGGAGATAAGTATGAGTTTAATCAAAGAGTTTCGCGATTTCGCAATGCGCGGCAATGTGATGGATTTAGCCGTCGGTGTCATCATCGGTGCTGCATTCGGTAAAATTGTTTCATCGTTAGTCGCCAACATCATTATGCCGCCTTTAGGCTTACTGATTGGTGGTGTCGATTTTAAATCATTCGCCTGGGTACTTAAGCCTGCAGTTGGTGATGCTCCAGCCGTTGTAATGCAGTACGGTATATTCCTTCAGACCATCTTCGATTTTGTCATCATCGCTTTCGCAATCTTTATGGCGATCAAGTTAATGAATCGTCTGTACAAGAAAAAAGAAGTAGAGAAGCCAGTTGCTAAACCGTCAAACGAAGAAGTTCTGCTGACTGAAATCCGCGATCTGCTGAAACAGCAGAATACCCGGGTCTAGTTAATAAGCCGCCGCACAGGCGGTTTTTTTAACCGTAAAAGCAGAAGGGCAGTGATAAGACGCTTTCTTATCACTGCCCTCCCATCCAGTCCCCTTGCCATGTTTCTCTTTCCGCTTGAAACTACCTTTACCCTTTTGCTTCTGCTCTATGCGTTGCCGAAATAGTGGGTCGTGTAACAGAGCCTGAATCGCGTTATCGCGGATTTGCCCTTTGGTGTGCTGATATTTACTCATGACGCCTCCTGTTGAGATGGTCTGATACTCTATTCCTTTGCAGCAAAATAACAATATGCTTATTTGCTCGAAGCCTCTCCCCGCTCCAGCGCCTCAAGAATTGAGCACGAAATGCTACTGTGACTGTCACCACAACAGGCATCGGAAAGGTGTCGCAGGGAACGCTGCATCGTTTCTAACTCTGCGATCATCTGAGCAACTTCACTCAGCCGTTTTTCAACGATCGCTTTTGATTCCTGACAGGTGTGATGCGCAGGATCAACCCGGATCGAAAGTAGCTCTCTGATCGCTTCCAGACTGAAACCCAGTTTACGACCATAACGAATAAATTTCAGACGCTGAAGATCGCCCTCGCTGTAAAGGCGAAAGCCACCTTCCGTCCGACCATCATGATCCATCATCTGCTGCTTTTCATAAAAACGGATAGTGTCTGGCGTCACCTCCGCAAGCTTAGCTAACTGACCGATGCGAAACATTTACTCCTCCTCGCGGAAACGATGCTGAATAGCAGTGGAATAACTGCCATGGAGAAAATCGGTACTGATACCCGCCTGGCGTAATCTTAGCTCCAGCACCTGAAGCCGATGGCAATGATCCTGATAATTTTGATCCGCAGGATCGAGGTTGCGAATAAGATCGTTAACTTCCATGGCTTCACGTCTGAGCTCAAGCTCCGGCGGCAGAAAGCCCGCATTTTTCAGTAAACGGTAGCCCGCTCTTAACTCAGGCGGAACATGACTGTCATCATCCAGCTGCAGCGGCTTACCAGAGCCGGGAAGATTACTCAGCTCGCCTTTTTCCAGCGCCGCTTTGATGTGCTGTTCAGCAAGTTCATCAACCAGCCACATAGTTAGCTCCTTTGAACATGAAAAGAGTAAGCTCTAAGGTAGTAAATTTCAGGCAATAAAAAAACCCGCCGAAGCGGGTTTTTTACGTTGCTACAGATTACTCTGCGGCTGCTTCTGCTTGAGCTTCTGGACGATCAACCAGCTCGATGTAAGCCATCGGAGCGTTGTCACCAGCACGGAAGCCACACTTCAGAATACGAGTGTAACCACCGGCACGGCTCGCGAAACGCGGGCCCAGCTCATTAAACAGTTTTGCCACGATCTCGTTATCACGAGTACGGGCGAATGCCAGACGACGATTAGCTACGCTGTCGGTCTTGGCAAGAGTAATCAGCGGCTCAACTACGCGACGCAGTTCTTTGGCTTTCGGCAGAGTCGTTTTGATGATCTCATGACGAACCAGAGAACCGGCCATGTTGCGGAACATAGCCTGACGATGGCTGCTGTTGCGGTTCAGTTGACGACCACTCTTACGATGGCGCATGACCTTATCCTTCTCAGTGAAACCTTAACCTGTGATCTGATTATTCATCAGCAATGCTTGCTGGCGGCCAGTTCTCGAGGCGCATGCCCAGAGAAAGACCACGCGAAGCCAGCACATCTTTAATCTCGGTAAGAGATTTTTTACCAAGGTTAGGCGTTTTAAGCAGCTCAACCTCGGTACGCTGTACCAGATCACCGATGTAGTGGATAGCTTCTGCCTTAAGGCAGTTAGCAGAGCGGACAGTCAATTCCAGATCGTCAACAGGGCGCAGCAGGATCGGATCGAATTCTGGTTTCTCTTCTTTAACTTCCGGCTGACGTACATCACGTAAGTCAACGAAAGCTTCAAGTTGTTCTGCCAGAATGGTTGCCGCACGACGAATCGCCTCTTCAGGATCGATTGTGCCGTTGGTTTCCATTTCGATGACCAGCTTTGTCCAGGTCGGTGCGCTGCTCTACACGCGCTGCTTCAACATTGTAGGCGATACGGTCTACAGGGCTGTAGCAAGCGTCAACTAACAGGCGGCCGATTGGGCGCTCATCTTCTTCCGAATGAATTCGGGCAGAAGCCGGCACATAGCCACGACCACGCTGAACTTTGATACGCATGCTGATAGCAGCGTTCTCATCGGTCAGATGGCAAATGACATGCTGAGGCTTGACGATTTCGACATCACCATCATGGGTAATGTCGGCTGCAGTCACAGGGCCAATGCCAGATTTATTCAAGGTCAGAATAACTTCATCTTTCCCCTGAACTCTTACCGCCAGCCCTTTCAGGTTGAGCAGGATTTCCAGGATATCTTCCTGTACTCCCTCTTTGGTGCTGTACTCATGAAGTACACCATCAATTTCAACCTCGGTCACCGCGCAACCCGGCATGGATGAAAGCAGAATACGGCGCAGTGCGTTACCAAGAGTATGGCCAAAGCCACGCTCTAAAGGCTCAAGGGTCACCTTGGCGTGCGTCGAACTCACTTGCTCGATATCTACCAGGCGCGGTTTTAGAAACTCTGTCACAGAACCCTGCATTGTGTCCTCTCTTTGGTACTAAGCCTTACTTGGAGTAAAGCTCGACGATCAGGTGTTCGTTAATGTCCGCAGACAGATCAGTACGTTCAGGAATACGCTTGAACACACCTTCCATCTTAGTCGCATCAACTTCCAGCCAGGTTGGCTTTTCACGCTGCTCAGCCAGCTCCAGAGCGGCCTTCACGCGAGATTGCTTTTTGGCTTTCTCACGGATGCTAACGACATCATTCGGAGATACCTGATAAGAAGCGATGTTAACAACGCGGCCATTTACCAGAACAGACTTATGGCTAACCAGCTGACGTGCTTCTGCACGAGTGGCACCAAAGCCCATACGATAAACTACGTTGTCCAGACGACCTTCCAGCAGAGCCAACAGGTTTTCACCGGTGTTGCCTTTCAGACGAGCTGCTTCTTTATAATAGTTACGGAACTGACGCTCCAGCACGCCGTAGATACGACGAACTTTTTGCTTTTCACGTAACTGACCGCCGTAATCAGACAGACGCGGTTTACGCGCACCATGCTGACCAGGGGCTTGTTCAATCTTACACTTGGAATCAATCGCGCGAACGCCAGACTTAAGGAATAAGTCAGTGCCCTCACGACGGCTCAGCTTGAGCTTAGGACCCAAATATCTTGCCATTTTCTTTCTCCAACTATCCTAAAAAAACGGGCGTTATACGCGACGTTTTTTCGGCGGACGACAACCGTTATGAGGGATCGGAGTCACATCAGTAATATTAGTGATGCGGAAACCAGCGGCGTTCAAAGCACGAATCGTAGATTCGCGACCTGGACCCGGACCCTTTACCATAACTTCCAGGTTCTTAATTCCGTAATCTTTTACCGCTTCTGCACAGCGCTCTGCAGCGACCTGAGCAGCAAACGGAGTGGATTTACGTGAACCGCGGAAACCGGAACCACCGGCGGTTGCCCAACCCAGTGCGTTACCCTGACGATCAGTAATGGTAACGATGGTGTTGTTAAAAGAAGCATGGACATGAGCCACGCCATCTGAGACTTGTTTTCTTACACGCTTACGTGCACGAACTGGTGCCTTTGCCATTATTTACTCACCCCGATTATTTCTTGATCGGTTTACGCGGACCCTTACGGGTACGTGCGTTGGTCTTAGTACGCTGACCGCGAACCGGAAGACCACGACGATGGCGCAAACCACGGTAGCAACCAAGGTCCATAAGACGCTTGATGCTCAGGGTGATTTCACGGCGCAGATCACCTTCTACAACGAATTTCGCAACTGCATCACGCAGCTGATCAATTTGTTCTTCAGACAGCTCACTGATCTTAACATTTTCAGCAATACCCGTTGAAGCGCAGATGGCTTTAGAACGAGTTTTACCGATACCGAAGATCGAAGTTAATGCGATAACGGTATGTTTTTGATCAGGAATGTTAATGCCTGCTATACGGGCCACTATGCACTCCTATAATTAAACAAGCACGTCCCATGCTGAAAAGCCCGTTTTCAGGATACTCAAATGGAAACGCACTGACATACAAAAGATTGGCTGGCTAATCTAGCCAGCTCAACCCGACTTTGCAAGAAAAATATGTGACAAAATCAGCCTTGGCGCTGTTTATGCTTTGGCTCGGCGCTGCAGATCACACGGACGACACCGTCGCGACGAATGATTTTGCAGTTACGACATAATCTCTTGACGGAAGCACGAACTTTCATTTTTACTCTCCGTAACTTCTCAACCAACTGAATTAACGGCCGTAGCCTTTCAGGTTAGCTTTCTTCAGTGCCGACTCGTACTGACTTGACATCATCAGAGTTTGCACTTGAGCCATAAAGTCCATGATGACGACAACTACGATAAGCAGTGAAGTACCGCCAAAGTAGAAGGGGACCTTCATCGCATCACGCATGAACTCCGGGATAAGGCAGATAAACGTAATGTAGAGAGCGCCGATTAAGGTCAATCGCGTCATTACTTTATCAATATACTTCGCCGTTTGCTCTCCCGGACGAATTCCCGGTACGAATGCACCAGACTTCTTCAGGTTATCTGCTGTTTCACGTGGGTTGAAAACCAACGCCGTATAGAAGAAACAGAAGAAGATGATTGCAGTCGCATAGAGTAGCACATAAAGCGGCTGTCCTGGCTGCAAATACAGCGAAATTGTTGTCAGCCAGTTCCAACCGGTACCGCCCCCAAACCACGATGCAATCGTTGCCGGGAACAGAATAATGCTGGAAGCAAAGATGGCTGGAATGACGCCTGCCATGTTCACTTTCAACGGTAAATGTGTGCTCTGTGCAGCGTAAACGCGACGACCTTGCTGACGTTTTGCGTAGTTCACCACAATGCGGCGTTGACCACGTTCAACAAAGATAACAAAGAAGGTCACTGCGAATACGAGTACTGCAACCAACAGCAACAGAAGGAAGTGCAGGTCGCCTTGCCGCGCTTGCTCGATGGTATGGCCAATGGCCGGCGGGAGACCCGCAACGATACCTGCGAAGATAATGATCGAAATACCGTTACCGATACCACGTTCAGTAATCTGTTCGCCCAGCCACATCAGGAACATCGTTCCTGAGACCAGACTCACAACAGCGGTAAAGTAGAAAGCAAAGCCTGGATTCATTACCAGGCCTTGCATCCCTGGCATATTCGGCAGACCGGTAGCAATACCGATCGACTGAAATATGGCCAATACCAACGTACCGTATCGGGTGTACTGGCTAATCTTACGACGGCCAGCCTCCCCTTCTTTCTTAATTTCCGCTAACGCTGGATGAACCACCGTTAATAACTGGATGATAATCGATGCCGAAATATACGGCATGATGCCCAGTGCGAAAATAGAAGCACGGCTCAGAGCACCACCAGAGAACATGTTAAACATTTCAATGATGGTGCCACGCTGTTGCTCAAGCAGTTTGGCAAGTACAGTGGCATCAATACCAGGGATTGGAATAAAAGAGCCAATACGGAAGACAATGAGTGCGCCGATTACAAACAGCAGTCTGCGTTTCAGCTCACCAAAGCCACCCTTGGCACTTTGAAAATCTAATCCCGGTTGTTTAGCCATCTGCTACTTATTCCTCGATTTTACCGCCAGCAGCTTCGATTGCAGCACGTGCACCTTTGGTGACACGCAGACCGCGAACCGTTACCGGTGTAGAAACTTCACCAGACAGAATTACTTTAACGAATTCAATCTGAACACCGACAATGTTGGCTGCTTTCAGCGCGTTCAGGTCGACGATACCGCCTTCAACTTTCGCCAGATCAGACAGACGAATCTCTGTGGTGATCATTGCTTTGCGAGAGGTGAAACCGAACTTCGGCAGACGACGGTACAGAGGCATCTGACCACCTTCGAAACCGCGACGTACGCCACCGCCAGAACGTGAGTTCTGACCTTTGTGACCACGACCACCGGTTTTTCCGAGGCCAGAACCGATACCACGACCCAGACGCTTGGTAGCGTGCTTAGACCCTTCGGCCGGAGACAGAGTATTTAAACGCATCTCTTACTCCTCCACTTTAACCATATAGGAAACCGCGTTAACCATACCGCGTACTGCAGGCGTGTCTTCACGCTCAACGGTGTGGCCAATACGACGCAGACCCAGGCCAACCAGAGTGGCTTTATGCTTAGGCAAGCGGCCGATTGAACTACGGGTTTGAGTGATTTTAATAGTCTTAGCCATCGTGATTACCCCAGAATTTCTTCAACGGATTTACCACGCTTAGCAGCGACCATTTCCGGAGATTTCATATTGCCCAGGCCGTCGATAGTTGCACGAACCACGTTAATCGGGTTAGTAGAACCATAGGCTTTTGCCAGTACGTTATGAACTCCAGCGACTTCCAGAACGGCGCGCATTGCACCACCGGCAATAATACCGGTACCTTCTGAAGCCGGCTGCATGAACACGCGGGAACCCGTGTGTGCACCTTTAACTGGGTGCTGCAGGGTGCCGTTGGTCAGCGCGACGTTAACCATGTTGCGACGGGCTTTCTCCATCGCTTTCTGGATCGCTGCTGGAACTTCACGCGCTTTACCGTAACCAAAACCTACGCGACCGTTACCATCGCCTACCACAGTCAGTGCTGTGAAGGAGAAGATACGACCACCTTTAACAGTTTTAGAAACACGGTTTACCGCGATCAGTTTTTCCTGCAGTTCGCCAGCTTGTTTCTCGATGTGTGCCATCTTAGACCTCTACCTTAGAACTGAAGGCCAGCTTCACGGGCAGCATCTGCCAGTGCCTGGACGCGACCATGATATTGGAAACCGGAACGGTCGAAAGAAACACCAGTGATGCCTTTTTCGATTGCGCGTTCTGCGATAGCTTTACCTACTGCAGCTGCGGCTTCTTTATTACCGGTATACTTCAGTTGTTCAGTGATAGCTTTTTCTACAGTAGAAGCAGCGACCAGAACTTCGGAACCGTTCGGGGCGATTACCTGTGCGTAAATATGACGCGGGGTACGATGTACCACCAGGCGAGTAGCACCCAGCTCTTTGAGCTTGCGACGTGCACGGGTCGCACGACGGATACGAGCAGATTTCTTATCCATAGTGTTACCTTACTTCTTCTTAGCCTCTTTGGTACGCACGACTTCGTCGGCGTAACGGACACCCTTGCCTTTATAAGGCTCAGGACGACGGTAGGCGCGCAAGTCCGCTGCAACCTGACCAATCAGCTGTTTATCAGCGCCTTTCAGCACGATCTCAGTCTGAGTTGGACATTCTGCAGTGATACCCGCGGGCAGCTGGTGATCGACTGGATGAGAAAAGCCCAGAGACAGGTTAACCACGTCGCCTTTAACGGCTGCACGATAACCTACACCAACCAGCTGCAGCTTCTTAGTGAAGCCTTCGGTAACACCGATTACCATTGCGTTCAGCAGCGCGCGAGAAGTACCCGCCTGCGCCCAGCCGTCAACGAAACCTTCGCGCGGAGCGAAAGTCAGAGCGTTGTCAGCATGCTTAACTTCAACAGCATCATTGATAGTACGAGTCAGCTCGCCGTTTTTACCTTTAATCGAAATTACCTGACCGTTGAGTTTTACCTCTACGCCGGCAGGAACAACGACAGGTGCTTTAGCAACACGAGACATATGTATCCTCCGATTACGCTACGTAGCAGATAATTTCGCCACCAAGACCTGCCTGGCGCGCTGCACGATCAGTCATGACACCTTTAGATGTAGAAACTACAGCGATGCCCATACCAGCCATTACCTTTGGCAGCTCATCTTTTTTCTTATAGATGCGCAGACCAGGACGGCTTACTCGCTGAATGCTTTCTACAACAGCTTTGCCCTGGAAATACTTGAGAGTAAGTTCCAGTTCCAGCTTGATGTCGCCTTCGATTTTGAAATCTTCAATATATCCTTCTTCCTTCAGAACGTTGGCAATTGCCAATTTCAGCTTGGAGGAAGGCATGGTGACCGCAACTTTGTTTGCGGCCTGACCGTTACGGATACGGGTCAGCATATCCGCGATCGGATCTTGCATGCTCATCTGTGTTACTCCCGTGATTCAATTGGTGACAATTACCAGCTAGCCTTTTTCAGGCCCGGGATTTCACCGCGCATGGCGGCTTCGCGGACCTTGATACGGCTCAACCCAAACTTCCGCAGGAAACCGTGCGGACGACCTGTTTGACGGCAGCGGTTACGCTGACGCGAAGGGCTGGAATCACGCGGCAGACTCTGCAGCTTCAGAACAGCATCCCAACGATCTTCGTCGGAAGCGTTCACATCAGAGATGATCGCTTTCAGTTCAGCGCGTTTAGCGAAGAATTTGTCTGCTAATTTTGCACGCTTAACTTCGCGTGCTTTCATAGATTGCTTAGCCATTAAGTAACCCTACCTTACTTACGGAACGGGAAGTCAAAGGCAGCCAGCAGAGCACGGCCTTCATCATCAGATTTCGCAGTAGTGGTAATGGTGATATCCAAACCACGAACGCGATCGACTTTGTCGTAGTCGATTTCTGGGAAGATGATCTGCTCACGTACACCCATGCTGTAGTTGCCACGACCATCGAATGACTTAGCGGACAAGCCACGGAAGTCACGGATACGTGGAACAGCAATGGTGACCAGACGCTCAAAGAACTCCCACATGCGCTCGCCACGCAGAGTTACTTTACAGCCGATCGGATAGCCCTGACGGATTTTGAAGCCTGCAACTGATTTGCGTGCTTTGGTGACCAGCGGTTTTTGACCGGAGATTGCTGCCAGGTCAGCTGCTGCGTTATCCAGCAGTTTCTTGTCAGCGATCGCTTCACCAACACCCATGTTCAGGGTGATCTTCTCGACCCGAGGGACTTGCATGACAGAATTGTAGCCAAACTCTGTCATGAGTTTCTGGACTACTTCGTCTTTGTAGTAATCATGCAGTTTCGCCATCGTACTACTCCAAATTACTTGATAGTTTCGCTGTTAGACTTGAAGAAACGGACTTTTTTGCCGTCTTCGAATCTAAAGCCTACACGGTCAGCCTTACCAGTTGCCGCGTTGAACAGTGCAACGTTAGAAACCTGAATAGCAGCTTCTTTTTCAACGATGCCACCTGGTTGGTTCAGAGCCGGAACCGGCTTCTGATGTTTCTTCACCAGGTTGATACCTTCAACGATGACCTTACCAGAAGACAGGACATTCTTAACTTTACCGCGCTTACCTTTATCTTTACCGGTTAACACGATAACTTCGTCGTTACGACGGATTTTAGCTGCCATTGTTCGCTCCTTAGAGTACTTCTGGTGCCAGAGAGATAATTTTCATGAACTTTTCAGTACGAAGTTCACGAGTTACCGGCCCAAAAATACGCGTACCGATAGGCTGCTCACTGTTATTGTTCAGAATAACGCATGCATTACCATCGAAGCGAATGACAGAACCGTCCGGGCGACGAACACCCTTCCTGGTGCGCACCACTACCGCCTTCAGGACATCACCTTTTTTTGACTTTACCACGCGGAATTGCTTCCTTGATGGTAACTTTGATGATGTCACCGACGCCTGCGTAGCGACGGTGCGAGCCACCCAGAACCTTGATACACATTACGCGACGTGCACCGGAGTTGTCGGCGACGTTCAGCATAGTCTGTTCTTGGATCATTTTAGTGCTCCGCTAATGTCAACTACTACTTCGGGACCTAAACCTCAGGTCGTTAGAAAGCCCCATAATTGAGGGCGCGGCATTGTAACACCGGTTCTCACAGATGGGTAGAAAAAATAAACGGCTCTCAATCGAGCCGCTGATTTCCCCTGATGACAGGGAGGGCGTATTCTAGGGAATAGTGCGAACAGTAGCAAATGTAATCTGCCTTATTTTTCGTCGCCTCCCAAATAAAGTGCCCTTCTGACTCAACCAGCCAGTTTCCTGGCCAGTTGGTTATGCTGACGCAACACGGCTGGCAGTTCAATTCCGGCCACTTGTCCGTCCCGTACCCGGACTTTTCCGTTAATGATGCTATAGGCAACCTGTCCCGGATTACAGAACACCAGGGCGGCGACAGGATCGTGCCCTGCCCCGGCAAGTCCAATTCGGTTCAGGTCAAAAATGGCCAGATCGGCCATCATGCCCGGCGCAATGGTGCCCACATCATCGCGGTTAAGCACCTTTGCTCCACCCAGCGTCGCCAGTTCCAGTGCCTGACGTGCCGTCATCGCATTCGGGCCGAAGCCAACGCGTTGCAGCAGCATCGCCTGACGAACCTCGGCCATCATGTCTGAGCTGTCATTGGAGGCTGAGCCATCCACACCCATACCCACGTGTACGCCGGCATCACACATATGGCGTATCGGCGCAATACCGGAACCGAGACGCATGTTCGAGCAGGGACAATGCGCGACGCCGGTACCGGTACGTGCAAAGAGTTCTATGCCATGCTGATCCAGTTTGACGCAGTGTGCATGCCAGACATCCGGTCCTACCCAGCCGAGGTCTTCAACATACTGTGCTGGCGTCATATTGAATTTTTCACGGCTATAACGGATATCGCTGTCGTTCTCCGCCAGATGGGTATGCATAGAGACATTGAAGCTGCGTGCCATCGCTGCGGATTGCTTCATCAGCTCACGGCTGACTGAAAACGGCGAACATGGCGCAACCACGATGCGTAACATCGAACCGTGGCTGTCATCATGGTAGCGCTCAATCACACGCTGCGTATCTTTAAGAATGGCGGCTTCATCCTCTACCAGCGCATCGGGTGGTAAGCCACCCAGGGACTTACCGACGCTCATGCTGCCCCGGCTCGCATGGAAACGCATGCCCATTAAGGCTGCAGCCTCAATACTGTCGTCAAGCTTACAGCCATTCGGGTAGACGTAGAGATGGTCACTGGTAGTGGTGCAGCCGGAGAGCATTAACTCGGCCATGGAGATCTGTGTTGAGATATGAATCATCTCAGGCGTCAGATTCTGCCACAGTGGATAGAGGTGGGTCAGCCAGTTAAAGAGCTCGCCGTTTTGCACTGCAGGAATAGCGCGGGTCAGGCTCTGATACATGTGGTGATGCGTATTGATCAGGCCAGGGATGACAATATGTCCTCGCAGATCGATGATCTCATCCGCGCTATCAGGTAACGAGCGTGCTTCCCCGACTGCAAGGATCTTATTTCCTTTTATCAGAATAGAGGCGTTACCTATTTCCCTACGGTCAGCATCCATGCAGACCACACATTCAGCATTCTTCAGTAACAGAGTTCGTTCCATGCTATTGCCTGTGGGTAGTGGTTGTGTGTTACCCGATAATAGCGGCAAGCTTTTGGCAGAGCTAATCGCAGGTAACGCAGCTAACAGTGGCAATTTTAACAGTGACCGGCGTAAGCGGTCATGACTCTCCATTTTCACGGCACATTTCCTTGTACAGTTATGATAACCCCGGCGTTTATAGCCTGGCGTTTTCAGGCCACCTCGCCTGAAGAGAGGCAGCTTAATCCCTGCAAGCCCCTGAATTTGTGAGCACCATCAAATCCGTATTGCCACGGGCACAAATGGATCAAGCCCGAATCGCAGGCAAAAAAAAACCCCCTGCCGAAGCAGAGGGTTTCCTCAGAAAAAACGATTCTTATTACAGAACAGCTTTCTCGATTACGCGAACCAGGGTCCAGGATTTAGTCTTGGACAGTGGGCGGCATTCGCGGATTTCTACCACGTCACCAATTCCACATTCATTGTTCTCGTCATGGATGTGCAGCTTGGTCGTACGTTTAATGAATTTGCCGTAGATCGGGTGTTTCACGAAACGTTCGATAGCAACAACTGCAGATTTCTGCATTTTGTCACTTACTACACGACCCTGCAGAGTACGGATTTTATCGGTCATTACGAACCCGCCTTCTCAGTCAGTAAAGTCTTAACGCGTGCAACATCACGGCGAACCTGTTTCAGCAGATGAGTCTGCTGCAGTTGGCCAGATGCTGCCTGCATGCGCAGGTTAAATTGCTCACGCAGCAGATTAAGCAGCTCAGTGTTCAGCTCTTCAACGCTTTTTTCACGCAGCTCAGTTGCTTTCATTACATCACCGTCTTAGTTACAAAGGTGGTTTTGATAGGCAGTTTTGCTGCTGCCAGCTTGAATGCTTCACGGGCCAGCTCTTCTGGTACGCCGTCCATTTCATACAGGACTTTACCAGGCTGGATCAGGGCAACCCAATACTCTACGTTACCCTTACCTTTACCCATACGCACTTCCAGCGGCTTCTCGGTGATCGGTTTGTCCGGGAATACTCGGATCCAGATCTTACCTTGACGCTTAACTGCACGGGTCATAGCACGACGTGCTGCTTCGATCTGACGAGCAGTCAGACGACCACGGCCAACAGCTTTCAGACCGAAAGTACCGAAGCTGACATCCGTACCCGCAGCCAGACCGCGGTTACGGCCTTTGTGCACTTTACGGAATTTCGTACGCTTTGGTTGTAACATCAGCGACTCTCCTTACTTACGGCCTTTACGCTGCTGCTTTTTAGGTTGAGCAGCCGGTTCCGGTTGTTCAACAGCAGCCATACCACCCAGGATCTCACCTTTGAAGATCCATACCTTAACGCCGATTACACCATAAGTGGTGTGCGCTTCAGAGGTGTTGTAGTCAATGTCAGCACGCAGTGTGTGCAATGGCACGCGACCTTCACGATACCATTCGGTACGTGCGATCTCGGCGCCACCCAGACGGCCGCTAACTTCGACTTTAATACCCTTCGCGCCAAGACGCATGGCGTTCTGAACTGCACGCTTCATAGCACGACGGAACATCACACGACGCTCCAGCTGTGAAGTGATGCTGTCAGCTACCAGTTTCGCGTCCAGTTCCGGCTTGCGGACTTCGGCGATATTAATCTGTGCAGGAACGCCAGCGATATTCGCGACGACCGTGCGCAGTTTTTCTACATCTTCGCCTTTCTTACCGATAACGATGCCCGGACGAGCGGTGTGAATAGTCACACGGATGCTCTTCGCTGGACGCTCGATAACGATACGAGAGACAGATGCTTTAGCCAGTTCTTTAGTCAAAAACTGACGTACTTTAAAATCGCTGTCCAGGTTGTCAGCGAATTCTTTGGTGTTCGCAAACCAGGTAGAGTTCCATGGTTTTACAATACCCAGGCGAATACCATTAGGATGTACTTTCTGACCCATTGCTAGTCTCCAGAGTCTCAGCGATCGGACACAACCACAGTAATGTGGCTGGTGCGCTTCAGGATGCGATCTGCACGACCTTTGGCACGCGGCATAATGCGTTTCATGGTCGGACCTTCATCAACGAAAATTTTCGTGATTTTCAGATCGTCGATATCAGCGCCATCGTTGTGTTCGGCGTTAGCAATGGCAGATTCCAGAACTTTTTTGACCAGTACAGCCGCTTTCTTATTGGTGTAGGTCAAAATGTCCAGTGCCTGCGACACTTTCTTACCGCGAATCAGGTCAGCAACAAGGCGAACCTTCTGAGCAGAAGAACGAGCGTGGCGATGTTGAGCTAAAGTTTCCATCTCTTCCTCCTACTTATTTCTTCTTGGCTTTTTTATCAGCCGCGTGACCGCGATAAGTACGTGTCGGCGCGAATTCACCCAGTTTGTGACCAACCATTTCGTCGGAAACAAAGACAGGAACGTGCTGACGACCATTATGGACAGCGATGGTCAAACCGATCATGTTAGGAAAGATCGTTGAACGACGGGACCAAGTGCGCAAAGGCTTCTTGTCACCGCTTTCCACCGCTTTCTCTACCTTCTTCAGCAAGTGCAGGTCAATAAAAGGACCTTTCTTGAGAGAACGTGGCATGGCTTATCCTCTAATATTATTTGCTACGGCGACGTACGATAAACTTATCGGTACGCTTGTTGCTACGGGTCTTCTTACCTTTGGTCTGAACGCCCCACGGAGTTACCGGGTGCTTACCAAAGTTACGACCTTCACCACCACCGTGCGGGTGATCAACTGGGTTCATCGCGGTACCACGAACGGTAGGACGAACACCACGCCAACGGGCTGCACCAGCTTTACCCAGAACGCGCAGCATATGCTCAGCGTTGCCGACTTCGCCCAGTGTTGCGCGGCAGTCAGACTCGACTTTACGCATTTCACCTGAACGCAGACGCAGGGTAACGTAAGAACCTTCACGCGCAACGATCTGCACGTAAGCACCGGCTGAGCGAGCAATCTGACCGCCTTTGCCTGGTTTCATTTCTACGTTATGCACGGTTGAACCCACCGGGATGTTACGCATCGGCAGAGTGTTACCTGCTTTAATCGCAGCATCAACGCCAGATTGGATCTGGTCGCCGGCTTTCAGGCCTTTAGGGGCCAGGATGTAACGGCGCTCGCCGTCTTTGTACAGAACCAGTGCGATGTTCGCAGAGCGGTTCGGATCGTACTCAAGACGTTCAACAACTGCCGGGATACCGTCTTTGTTGCGTTTGAAGTCAACAATACGATAAGCCTGCTTGTGACCACCACCGATATGACGGGTAGTGATACGACCATTGTTGTTACGGCCACCGGATTTGCTGTTTTTTTCTACCAGCGGGGCAAATGGTTTGCCCTTGTGCAGCTCCGCGTTTACCACTTTAACTACATGGCGACGACCCGGAGATGTCGGTTTACATTTAACAACTGCCATTGTCTTTCTCCTCCGACTTACTCAGCGCCGCCAGCGAAGTCCAGATTCTGGCCTTCTTTCAGGGTGACGTAAGCTTTTTTCCAGTCGCTACGACGACCGATACGCTGTCCTTGACGCTTAACTTTGCCCTTAACTACCAGGGTGTTTACGTCTTTAACTTCTACTTCGAACAGTTTCTCAACAGCAGCAACGATCTCTGCTTTGGTCGCGTCATTAGCAACTTTGAGAACGATGGTATTGGTTTTTTCCATCGCGCTAGATGCTTTTTCAGATACGTGCGGCGCGCGCAGTACTTTCAGCAGACGTTCTTCACGGATCATGCCAGCATCTCCTCAACTTGCTTAACTGCATCAGCAGTCATAACGACTTTGTCGAAGGCGATCAGGCTAACTGGGTCGATACCGGATGCATCACGTACGTCAACCTTGTACAGGTTGCGCGCAGCCAGGAACAGATTCTCATCCAGTTCACCGGTGATGATCAGCACGTCTTCCAGAGCCATGTCTTTCAGTTTCTGTACCAGCAGCTTGGTTTTCGGTGCTTCTACAGCAAATGATTCGACAACGATCAGACGATCTTGACGTACCAGTTCGGACAGGATGCTTTTCAGCGCGCCGCGGTACATCTTTTTGTTAACTTTTTGACTGTGGTCCTGCGGCTTCGCAGCAAAGGTCACACCACCTGAACGCCAGATTGGGCTCTTTACAGAACCTGCACGCGCACGGCCGGTGCCTTTTTTGACGCCATGGCTTTTTGCCTGAACCGGTTACTTCGGCGCGAGTTTTCTGCGCACGAGTACCCTGGCGGGCGCCAGATGCGTAAGCAACAACAACCTGGTGAACCAGCGCTTCGTTGAAATCACGACCGAAGGTAGTTTCGGAAACAGTCAGCGCGCTCTGCGCGTCTTTCAATACTAATTCCATTGCTATCCCCTTACGCCTTCACAGCTGGTTTAACGATCAGGTCGCTACCGGTAGCACCGGGAACTGCACCTTTAACCAGCAGCAGGTTGCGCTCAGCGTCAACACGTACTACGTCCAGACTCTGAACGGTTACGCGCTCATTACCCAGCTGACCTGCCATTTTCTTGCCTTTGAACACTTTGCCCGGAGTCTGGTTCTGACCGATAGAACCCGGAACGCGGTGAGACAAGGAGTTACCGTGAGTAGCGTCCTGGGTACGGAAGTTCCAGCGCTTAACGGTACCGGCGAAACCTTTACCTTTAGAGGTACCGGTTACGTCAACTTTCTTAACTTCAGCGAAAATCTCAACGCTGATGCTCTGACCTACAGAGTATTCTTCACCTTCAGCGGTGCGGAATTCCCACAGGCCACGGCCAGCTTCAACGCCAGCTTTAGCAAAATGACCAGCTTCAGGTTTGGTCACACGGTTTGCTTTTTTAGCACCGGTGGTAACCTGAATTGCCTGGTAACCATCGTTTTCCAGGCCTTTGACCTGAGTAACGCGGTTCGCTTCAACTTCGATTACGGTGACGGGGATAGAAACGCCATCTTCAGTGAAGATGCGGGTCATGCCCACTTTTTTACCGACTAAACCAATCATTGTTTCAACCTCTCAATCGCTCGATGACCTGATTAACCCAGGCTGATCTGCACGTCAACACCGGCAGCCAGATCCAGACGCATCAGAGCATCAACGGTTTTTTCAGTTGGCTCAACGATGTCTACCAGACGCTTGTGAGTGCGGATTTCGTACTGATCACGCGCATCTTTGTTAACGTGCGGAGAGATCAGAACAGTAAAACGCTCTTTGCGGGTTGGCAGCGGGATTGGACCACGAACCTGCGCACCAGTGCGCTTGGCGGTCTCAACGATTTCCGCGGTTGATTGATCGATCAGACGATGATCAAACGCTTTAAGACGGATACGGATTCTTTGGTTCTGCATGAGACCAGAGCTCCAAACTTTTTATAGACGAAAAAAATTACTACTCGAGCCCATTACGATTGATGGGAGAGTGTAATCGTTCAGCATATAACTCCACAATTGGGAGTATTGTCAGGCGGCCTAAATTTCAGCCGTCTGCGATTCTGCTCGAATCGCGCCTGCAATATCTGCAGGCCCGCGCATTATACGTAAATCTGTTCAGGAAGCAACCCGTGTTGAGGTTTTACCCATTAAATTGTGGCCGGTTCGTGAAGCGTGCGTCGCATTGCACTGCCGTATCGCTGATAAATCAGTTATTCAGTTGTGACTCTGTTTCCGCCCTTCTTCATTCATAGGTGACACAGAACCCGTTGCCCACGAGAGTGCATCTAACCTTTCGTCCGGAGCATAATCATGTCGCCCACTCTGATAACTCACATTGCTGCACTCGCAGGCGGAGGTGCATTGGGAAGCTTTCTTTCGCTGACCAGCCAGCGCTTCACCCCCGCCCTCTCACCCGCTCAATGGTTTGCCCTACTCTGCTTTCCGGGTTCGCACTGTAATCATTGCCAGCAGCGCCTGCTGTGGCGAGATGCGCTGCCGTTAATAAGCTGGCCTGGCTTAAAAGGGCGGTGTCGCTTCTGTCATCGCGCGTTCGGCGCAGAAAGCGTTGTCATTGAATGGCTGTTTGCCCTTCTGTGCCTGCTGGTGCTGCAGAGTTTTGACCACTCTGCGGAGGCTATTTTTATTATTACGGCCTCAGGCCTCTTGCTGCTCGTGGCTGCCATCGATCGTCGCCACTTCTGTATACCTGACCCGCTCAATTATCTGCTGCTCTGGTCTGGATTATTCCATGCCACGCTGTCCGGAACCGAAACAACGGCGATATGGGGTGCTGTGGCGGGCTACTGTGCGTTGTGGCTGCTCGCCTGGAGCTATCGGCAGATGCGGGGGTACGAGGGATTAGGTTATGGCGATATCAAGCTCTTCGCAGCGTTAGGTGCCTGCTGTGGCTGGCAGGCATTACCCTGGATTGCGTTGGGTGCCACCGTTATGGCGCTGACGTCGATCGTGATGCTGCAACTGCGGGGTTTTATTCAGGGGGGACAGCCCGCTGCCGTTTGGCCCTTTCCTGGCCATTGCGGGCTGGGTAGCGATAGTACTGCAGACCCGATTCACTCTTGTTTGATTTGAGCCTGCAGATAGTTCTGGATGCCCATCTTCTGGATTAACTCAAGTTCCGTCTCAATCCAGTCGATGTGATGTTCCTCATCAGCCAGGATTTCAATCATCATGTCACGGCTGACATAGTCATGCACTTTGTCAGCATAGGAGATAGCTTCACGAAGGTCTTTCGCGCCCTCCAGCTCCAGATTCAGGTCTGAACTCAGCATCTCTTCAACATCTTCACCGATACGGAGCCGTCCCAGATCCTGAAGATTTGGGATCCCTTCAAGGAAAAGAATACGCTCAATATATTTATCGGCATGTTTCATCTCATCGATTGATTCATGGTATTCCACATCATTGAGGCGCGTCAGACCCCAGTTTTTGAACATGCGCGCATGAAGAAAGTACTGATTGATAGCAACCAGTTCATTTCCAAGCAGTTTGTTGAGATGACTGATAACTTTGATATCGCCCTTCATTGTTAACCCTCCGCGTCTGGTTTATTAGAGCGTAGATGCGGTTAAAAAGAAGTCAAAAAAACGCGACAGATATTGTGGGTATTCACGCACCGATCGTCGGTCAGGCTATCTCTTTGTAGAGTGGTGCATGCTGCATCTCTTCATCCATAATTTCACGCGCAGCACGAATACATTTGCCGCATTGCTTGCCGACCGGCACAAGCTGGCGCAGTTGCTGAATAGATTTGGGCTGATAGCGACGCACGACTTCACGAAGGGTTTTATCACTGATGGCATTACACAGGCAGACGTACATTGATTCATCACTCGGGTACATTTTCTGTACACAGTGTAAATGCGAATCGTTTTTATTTCAAACCCACCCTTTGCAGGGTTATGGCGTTTTCAGAGCAAAAAAAAAGAGCACCGAAGTGCTCTTTTTTACTGTGTTGCAGTGGCCATTTACACAGCCACAGCAGATATCACAATTAAGCGATAACTTTAGCAACAACACCCGCGCCAACGGTACGGCCGCCTTCGCGGATTGCGAAGCGCAGACCTTCGTCCATTGCGATTGGGTGGATCAGGGTAACAACCATTTTGATGTTGTCGCCTGGCATTACCATTTCAACGCCTTCTGGCAGCTCTACTGAGCCGGTTACGTCAGTTGTACGGAAGTAGAACTGTGGACGATAGCCTTTGAAGAACGGAGTATGGCGACCACCTTCGTCTTTAGACAGAACGTAAACTTCTGACTCGAACTGGGTGTGCGGCTTGATTGAGCCTGGCTTAGCCAGAACCTGGCCACGCTGGATGTCTTCACGCTTGATACCGCGCAGCAGAACACCACAGTTTTCGCCTGCCTGACCCTGGTCCAGCAGCTTACGGAACATCTCAACACCGGTACAGGTTGATTTCACAGTATCTTTGATACCAACGATTTCAACTTCGTCGCCGACTTTAACGATGCCGCGCTCAACACGACCGGTAACAACGGTACCACGTCCAGAGATTGAGAATACGTCTTCGATTGGCAGCAGGAACGGCATGTCGATCGCACGCTGTGGCTCTGGGATGTAGTTGTCCAGATGCTCAGCCAGTTCGATGATTTTCGCTTCCCACTCTGGGTTGCCTTCCAGCGCTTTCAGAGCAGAACCACGAACGATTGGAGTGTCGTCGCCTGGGAAGTCATATGCTGACAGCAGGTCACGAACTTCCATCTCTACCAGTTCCAGCAGCTCTTCATCATCAACCATGTCACACTTGTTCAGGAACACGATGATGTAAGGAACGCCAACCTGACGACCCAGCAGGATGTGCTCACGGGTCTGTGGCATTGGGCCATCAGTCGCAGCAACAACCAGGATCGCGCCGTCCATCTGCGCAGCACCGGTGATCATGTTTTTCACATAGTCGGCGTGGCCTGGGCAGTCAACGTGCGCATAGTGGCGAGTCGGGGTTTCATACTCAACGTGTGAAGTGTTGATGGTGATACCACGTGCTTTCTCTTCTGGTGCGTTATCGATCTGATCGAATGCACGAGCCTGGCCGCCGTAAGTTTTAGACAGTACGGTGGTGATAGCTGCAGTCAGGGTGGTTTTACCGTGGTCGACGTGACCGATGGTGCCCACGTTTACGTGCAGTTTGTTACGCTGAAATTGCTCTTTCGCCATGGCGATAATTCCTTACGTTGTGCCTTCACCATCTGGGTGAAGGCATCAGTTCAAATTTAAACCGTAGCTTATTTGCTACGAGCTTCAATAACGGCCTGCGCTACGTTGTTTGGCGCATCGTCATACTTCAGGAACTCCATGGAGTAAGAAGCACGACCTTTGGTCAGAGAACGCAGCTGAGTTGCGTATCCGAACATCTCAGACAACGGAACTTCAGCGTGAATCTGAACGCCAGTAGCGTTAGATTCCTGCCCTTTGAGCATACCACGACGACGGCTAAGGTCACCGATGACATCACCCGTGTTCTCTTCTGGCGTTTCAACTTCAACCTTCATGATAGGCTCAAGCAGAACAGGTGTCGCTTGTTTAAAGCCTTGTTTGAAGGCAAGAGACGCGGCCAGTTTAAACGCCAGTTCTGAGGAGTCGACATCGTGGTAAGAACCGAAGTGCAGACGCACGCCCAGATCCACAACCGGGTAACCAGCCAGAGGGCCTGATTTCAGCTGCTCCTGGATACCTTTGTCAACCGCAGGGATGTATTCACCAGGAATCACACCACCTTTGATGTCGTTGACAAATTCGTAGCCTTTCGGGTTCGAACCTGGCTCCAGTGGGTACATGTCGATAACAACATGGCCATACTGACCACGACCACCAGACTGCTTGGCGTGTTTACCTTCAACATCGGTAACTTTGTTGCGAATCGCTTCACGGTAAGCAACCTGTGGTTTACCCACGTTTGCTTCAACGTTGAACTCACGCTTCATACGGTCAACGATGATGTCGAGGTGCAATTCACCCATACCGGCGATGATGGTCTGGTTAGATTCTTCATCAGTCCATACGCGGAATGATGGGTCTTCTTTTGCCAGACGGCCCAGAGCCAGACCCATTTTTTCCTGGTCAGCTTTGGTTTTTGGCTCAACGGCGATAGAGATTACCGGCTCCGGGAACTCCATGCGCTCAAGGATGATGACGTTATCTGGGTCACACAGGGTGTCACCAGTGGTCACATCTTTCAGGCCGATCGCAGCTGCGATATCACCCGCACGAACTTCTTTAATCTCTTCACGCTTGTTAGCGTGCATCTGAACGATACGGCCCAGACGCTCACGGTTTGACTTAACCGGGTTGAACACGGTGTCACCCGTGTTAACAACACCAGAGTAAACGCGGAAGAAGGTTAAGTTACCCACGAACGGGTCGGTAGCGATTTTGAACGCCAGTGCAGCAAACGGCTCGTTGTCATCAGAGTGACGAACAGCCGGCGTGTCTTTACCGTCGTCCAGCATACCGTTGATCGCGGTAACGTCAGTCGGTGCTGGCAGATATTCAACAACTGCATCCAGCATCGCCTGAACACCTTTGTTCTTAAATGCAGAACCACAGGTTACCAGGATAATTTCGTTGTTCAGAACACGCTTACGCAGAGATGTTTTGATCTCTTCTTCAGTCAGTTCTTCACCACCGAAGAATTTCTCCATCAGCTCATCAGAGCCTTCAGCAGCGGCTTCAACCAGCTTCGCATGCCATTCTTCAGCCAGTTCCTGCATATCAGCTGGGATATCTTCGTAGACGAAGGTTACACCCTGGTCTGCGTCGTTCCAGTTGATTGCTTTCATTTTCACCAGGTCAACAACACCGGTGAATTTCTCTTCTGCGCCGATAGCCAGCTGCAGAGGAACTGGAGTTGCGCCCAGACGAACTTCCATCTGTTTAACAACTTTCAGGAAGTTAGCACCCATGCGGTCCATTTTGTTAACGAACGCAATGCGTGGAACTTTATATTTGTTAGCCTGACGCCATACGGTCTCAGACTGTGGCTGAACGCCACCAACTGCGCAGTAAACCATTACCGCGCCATCAAGCACACGCATAGAACGTTCAACTTCGATGGTGAAGTCAACGTGTCCTGGGGTGTCGATAATGTTTACGTGGTGTGGTTCAAACTGCTTGGCCATACCAGACCAGTAACAGGTGGTCGCAGCGGAGGTGATGGTAATACCACGTTCCTGTTCCTGCTCCATCCAGTCCATGGTTGCTGCGCCGTCATGTACTTCACCGATTTTGTGGTTTACACCGGTGTAGAACAGAACGCGTTCGGTAGTGGTAGTCTTACCGGCGTCGATGTGCGCACTGATACCGATATTACGGTAGCGGGCAATGGGTGTTTTACGAGCCATTTGATTCCTCTGATTCTCGGACGTTCAAGGTAAGTCGACCCCAGCGGGTTGGCTGATTGAGCGCCCGCTGGTTTAACAACTACGTGGTGATTACCAACGGTAGTGTGCGAACGCCTTGTTGGCTTCTGCCATGCGGTGAACGTCTTCACGTTTCTTAACTGCTGTACCTTTGTTCTCTGCAGCATCAGAAAGTTCGTTCGCCAGGCGAAGAGCCATTGATTTATCACCGCGTTTACGAGCAGCATCTACGATCCAGCGCATTGCCAGAGCATTACGACGAACCGGACGGACTTCTACTGGTACCTGATAAGTAGAACCACCAACGCGACGTGACTTAACTTCGACAGTCGGACGCACGTTTTCCAGGGCTACTTCAAAAGATTCCAGCGCGTTTTTACCTGAACGCTGAGCCAGGGTCTCAAGCGCGGTATAAACGATTGATTCTGCAGTAGATTTTTTACCATCTACCATCAGGATATTTACAAATTTGGCCAGCAGCTCTGATCCGAACTTAGGATCTGGCAGAATTTTACGCTGACCAATGACGCGACGACGTGGCATGGAAATACTCCGTTGTTAATTCAGGATTGTCCAAAACTCTATGAGTTTATTTTGACATTTAATTTAAAACGTTTGGCCTTACTTAACGGAGAACCATTAAGCCTTTGGCTTCTTCACGCCGTACTTGGAGCGAGCCTGCTTACGGTCTTTAACACCTGAGCAGTCAAGCGCGCCACGAACGGTGTGGTAACGCACACCTGGCAGGTCTTTTACACGACCGCCACGGATCAGGATCACGGAGTGTTCCTGCAGGTTATGACCTTCACCACCAATGTAGGAGGTAACTTCAAAACCGTTGGTCAAACGCACACGGCAGACTTTACGCAGTGCGGAGTTTGGTTTCTTAGGAGTGGTGGTGTACACACGAGTACAAACGCCACGTTTTTGCGGGCAAGCTTCCAGCGCCGGCACGTTGCTCTTTGCAACTTTGCGGACGCGTGGTTTGCGAACCAGCTGGTTAACTGTTGCCATTAAATAGCTCCTGGATTTGCTTTTGCTTCGTAAACACGTAATAAATCGCCTCGTAGAATTACGAGGAGGCAGAATTTTAGGGCTGAGTCAAAGGGGTGTCAAGAAATAACCAGGTTTTAGCCGATTACCAGACCATTTGTTGCTGATGCCTGATCGTTAGCGTGACAAACCCAGTATAGTCTACTGACTGCACACGGGTCGAAATTTGTCCAGCGAGACCGCGAGCCTGGACATCTTCGTCCAGCACCCAGAGCGTCGCTTCGCTCTCTGACAGTCGCATCAATGCGTGGCTGCCAGCTAAAGCGGCCAGCACGCCATCCTGCAAAAGCAGCAGGTCATCACCCGCACCCGCCATTAAAAGCAGGCTCTCAAGGTCACAGTGTGCCGGTGAGTGCAGTAACGTATGCAGCATTAACGTCTCTTAAAAAGTAAGAATGCGATCGTAGCTGGCCAGCGTCTGTCGCAGCGCCGGCGCGTCCAGTAGCGTAACATCCAGCAACCGGTCAGCGTCAACCTCTAATCCACGCGCTATCAGCGATGTCCGGCAGAGATAGCAGTGTTCAATCTCATACAGTGCCAGCACGCCAAAGGTCGCGGCATAGTGACGGCTCTTAATCGTCTCAGGTTGCTGGTGCAGATTAAGCTGCAGCACGCCATCACCGATAAAAAACAGGCCGATATCCTCACTGAGCGCGCCCGTGGCCAGCGCGGCATCCAGCCCCTCACGTCCTGCGCTGCTGCCGTGCGGCGCCCGGGTAAAGACAAACGCGACCCGATTCATCAGAACTGCACCATGCGTTCACAGCTCAGCGCCGCTTCCGCCAGCGCGCCCAGCCCGCTCAGGGTAAAGCCCGGCTGCAGGTTACTGCCCGCCAGCTGGAGTCGTGCCGCTTCCTGCTGGTCGCTGACGCCACGACGCAGCGCGGCCGCCACACAAATATTCAGTGCCACACCCTGCTCCTGATGCAATGTCTGCCATGCGCGCACCAGATCAAACTCATCACTGGCGGGCGACGTCAGTTGGTTAGCGTTCAGCACCCCTTCGCGATAGAAGAAAACACTGTCAAGCTGATGGCCTGCCGTCAGCAGTGCGCAGGCAAACAGCCAGGCACTGGTCGCCTGTTGCGTACCGTAAGCCGGGCCGGTGACCAGCAGGGTGTAACGCATTACCGCTCCTGCCCCTGGAAGTCGCCATTTTTAAACTGACGGATATAGAGATAGACGGTGTGTTTGGAAATATTCAGCCGATCGGCCACCTGGTTGATGGCATCCTTGATGTCGAAGATCCCCTTCTCATACAGGTTCAGCACAATCTGACGATTCTTGGCGTTGTTCGATACATTACGGTCAGCACTCACCTCTTCAATGGTGAACTCCAGCGTCTGCATCACCAGATCGTCTACCGAACTGGCGAAGTTGACGTTGGAGTCAACCTGCTGCATCTCGGGCGGCATAAAGGTCGACATGATCTGTGAGAACGGCACATCAAGGTTCATGTTGATGCAGAGCAAGCCAATAACCCGCTGCTGACGGTTACGAATCGCAATCGTGACTGATTTCATCAGCACGCCGCTTTTGGCACGTGTGAAGTAGGCACGGGAGACATTACTATCCGCGCCATGCATATCATGCAGCATACGCAGGGCTAAATCGGTAATAGGCGAACCGACTTTACGTCCAGTGTGTTCACCATTAGCGATACGCACGGCCGAACACTTAAGATCTTCAAGCGAATGCAGGACAATTTCACAATGCGAACCGATCAACATCGCCAGGCCATCCACGACAGCCTCGTACGATTTCAGAATATCGTAATCACTTTGTTCGAACGGGCGCTGCTCCAGAAGATCGAAGTCGCTCAGTTCACCCGGATTGAATGGATTAGACATTGAAGAGTATCACCCTGAATGGCTGGAGCCTGTCACAGCGGCTTATGGGCAGACTCAATATTGGGATAATTAGGCAGGCATTAGTCTGGCAAATGTCGTCGGCTTATGCCAGAGGTTTGTCGTGAAGCCGAAATGAAACCGCCGCCCGGAGGCGGCGGTCAGCAGATTACTGCGCTTTTTCTGCAGCAGCAGGCGCTGGAGCCTGTGCTTTTTCATCTGCCTTTGGCGCTGGTTTGATATCAAGCAGCTCGACATCAAACACCAGGGTGGAGTTAGCCGGGATGCCCGGAACGCCATTTTTGCCGTAAGCCAGATTTGGTGGGATCACCAGCTTGATCTTGCCGCCTTTCTTCACGTGCTTCAGACCTTCAGTCCAGCCCGGAATGACACCATCCAGACGGAATGAGAGTGGCTCGCCACGGGTATAAGAGTTGTCGAATTCAGTACCGTCAATCAGTGTACCTTTGTAGTTTACCACTACAGTGTCGCTGTCTTTAGGTGCGTCGCCGGTACCCTCTTTCTCAACTTTATACAGCAGGCCGCTTTCGGTTTTCTTCACGCCGCTCTCTTTAGCAAATTTGGTTGCGTAAGCTTCGCCCTTTTCAGAGTTCTCTTTCGCATCTTTTTCCATTTTCGCTGAGGCTGCGCCTTTCACGCGGCCTTCAAAGGATTGCAGCGTCTGCTCAATCTCTTCATCAGAGAGTTTGCTTTTGCCACCAAATGCATCCTGAACACCAGCGATCAGCTGCTGCTTATCCAGTTTGATGCCCAGTTTTTCCTGCTCCTTCAGGGAGTTGTCCATGTAGCGACCCAGCGAAGCACCCAGCGCGTAGGCAGACTGCTGGTCTTCATCTTTGAAGGCAGCATTTTTCGGTGCCTGAGGCGCAGACTGTGGCGAGGCGGCTGGTGCAGCCTGTGGCGCCGCAGCGGTATCTGCCGCCATTGCCAGCGAAGCATTCAGCGCAACAGCCATGGTGGTAGCTAACAATGTGACTTTAAACAGTGATTTCATCCATTCTCCAAAACCGAAGCGTCTAACCTCGGGAAACATTGCGGACTTCAGGGTCCACACTATAACTTTACGTGGCAGTGTCGAACACTCCCACAATGTAATTACCCGGTTAACCTCCGACCTTTATAACATCGGGAAGTTTCATCAGAGATGATGCCGCGCTGCCTTTTTTCAAGCGCAACGCCTCCGGGCGTGAAAAAAACAGGTGATTCCTGGCATTCAGATCGTAGAATCACGCCCCGAGTCGCACCTTAACAGAGGAACAGGTCATGCAACAATCTGAGTGGGAACAGCGTCTGGAGACGCTGGAGAGCAAACTGGCCTTTCAGGAGATGACTATCGATCAGCTGAACAGCGCGGTCGTTCAGCACGAGCTGGAGATGAATAAGATGCGTGAGCAGATGCGCATTTTAACTGACAAGCTCAAAGCGAATGCGCCATCGATCGTCGCCTCACAATCTGAAGAGACGCCACCACCGCACTACTGATCGCGGGCTATCTGGCCCCGGCTTACCCGGGCAGAACCAGAATACGCGACAAAAGAAAGGCCACCCGAGGGTGGCCTTGAAAGGTCTGTTGAGACTTAGTGGCTGCAGCCGCAGCCGCCAGTGCCACAACCGCCTTTACCCTGATCATGGTCGTGGTCGTGATCATGGCCGTGATCGTGGTCATGATGATGGCCATCTGCACCGTGAACGTGGCCATGAGCCAGTTCTTCCGGCGTGGCTTCGCGGATAGCAACCACTTCAACGTTGAAGTTCAGGTTCTGACCCGCCAGCATGTGGTTACCATCAACCACGACGTGATCATCTTCCACTTCGGTGATTTCTACCGGTACCGGGCCCTGATCGGTTTCTGCCAGGAAGCGCATGCCAACCTGCAGTTCGTCAACGCCCATGAAGACGTCTTTAGGAACGCGCTGCACCAGGTTATCGTCATACTGACCGTAGGCATCGTTTGCCGGGATATGCACGTCAAACTTGTCGCCGGCAATGTGGTTTTCCAGCGCATTTTCCAGACCAGAAATCAGGGAACCATGACCGTGCAGGTAGTCTAACGGTGCACTCACCGGTGACTCGTCAACTAACACGCCGTCTTCTGTACGTACCTGATAGGCCAGGCTTACCACCAGGTCTTTTGCTACTTTCATGATATCTCCTAACCGTTGAGAGCTGAGATCCCGTCTCATTGGTCTATTCTTTCGTGCAATAACACCAACCAGAAAGGTTCGGGGCTGAGTACAAGAGGGTTTTCACTTTCTCTTGCGACTACAGCGTTAATGGCGACAATTGTAACGGAATTCAATCCCGCTGTAAGTCCAGGTGTAAAAAAAAGCTGCGCCATTCCGCTACTCAGGATGAAAAATACCGATAACCTGCTCATTAGTGCGAACCTGATCGCGCGCCTGCTTATCGGCCTCACGCATCTGGTGACCACACTTCACGCACTCCACCACATCGACATTATTTTCACGCCACATTGCCAGCGTGTCCTTCTCCTGGCAGTGCGGGCATGTCGCACCAGCAATAAAACGTTTACGCATTAGCTTCTGCCTGTTTAAAGAGGTTATTCATCATCGTCCCAGCCGTCGATCTGCCGCTTTTCGCGCTGCATTTCGCGCTGGAAGATATCTTCCAGTTCACGCCGCGCTTCACGGACGCGCGAAGCCTGCGCGCTTTCAGAGAGATTGGGCATCAGCTCGCGCAGCATCCGCATATCAAGATGGCGGAAATACTGCTGGGCGCGGTGCGCCTGATGCGGATGCATCCCCAGCGTCATCAGCGTTTTACGTCCCAGCTCCAGCGCACTGGAGAAGGTCTCACGCGAGAACTGTGTGACGCCCGCCTGAAGCAGTTCATGCGCTTCTACACGGCCCCGGGCGCGCGCCTGAATCTGCAACTGCGGAAAATGCTGCTGGCACAGATGTACAATCGTCATCACATCTTCGGGCTCGTTACAGGTGATCACAATCGCCTGAGCGCTGGCCGCACCGGCTGCCCGCAGCAACTCCAGTTCAGTAGCGTCGCCGTAATAGACCTTATAGCCATATTTCCGCATCAGACTGACTGCACTGATGTCGCGCTCAAGCACGGTGATGCGTTTGTTGTTCGCCATCAGCAAACGACCCACCACCTGCCCGAAGCGACCAAAGCCCACCACAATCACCTGCGGCTGATCGTCTTCGACAAAGTGTTTCTCTGCCTCGTCATCCGGCTCATTGAAGCGGCGTGCCAGCAGACGATCGATTCCCTTCATCAGCAGCGGCGTAGTCATCATCGACAGGGTCACCGTCACCAGCAGCATCGGCAGTTGATCGCCAGAGAACAGCTTTGCCGAGGAGGCCGCTGAAAAGAGCACAAAGGCGAACTCGCCCCCCTGACTCAGCACGCCAGCGAACTGCTGCCGCTCAGAGCTGCGCAAGCCATAAATGCGCGCCAGCAGATAGAGCACCAGCGTTTTCACCGCCACCAGCGTCACGACGCCCAGCAGGATGGTCACAATATGGGTATAGAGCACACCGAGGTTGAGCGCCATGCCAACCGAAATAAAGAACAGGCCCAGCAGTAAACCTTTAAACGGGTCGATGGCGACTTCCAGCTCATGCCGGTACTCGCTCTCCGCCAGCAGGATCCCGGCAATAAAGGTCCCCAGCGCCATCGACAGACCCAGCGCATCCATAAACAGCGCCGAGCCCAGCACCAGCAGCAGCGAAGCGGCGGTAAAGACTTCGCGCACGCCCGACGCAGCGATGTAACGGAAGATAGGCCGCAGCAGATAGCGTCCGCCTACCAGCATGCCGGCAAACGCCAATACTTTCATGCCGACCTTCATCCAGTCGATATGACCGCTGTCGGTTCCGGCCAGCAGCGGGATCAGCGCCAGGGCTGGGATCACCGCGATATCCTGAAACAGCAACACCGAAAAGCCCAGTTGCCCCGCTTCGCTGCGGTTCATGCCTTTATCCATCATCAGCTGCAGGGCCATGGCGGTCGAGGACATCGCCAGACCAATCCCGCCAATGATCGCAGCCTGCCAGCTAAAGTTGGTCAGCCACAATAAGCCGCCCAGAATCGCCGCTGAGAAGATCACCTGCGCCGCGCCGACGCCAAAAATGGAGCGGCGCAGCGCCCACAGCTTTGCCGGGTTCAGCTCCAGCCCGATAATAAACATCAGGAACACCACGCCGAGCTCAGAGAAGTGCAGAATCTCGTCGACGTCGCTGATAAAGCCTAATCCCCACGGGCCGATAGCGATACCCGCCACCAGATAGCCCAGAACTGCACCAATACCGAGGCGAGCCGCCACCGGTACAATCAATACCGCCGCGACCAGATAAATCACCCCGGCGGTCAGCAGCGTTTGCCCTTCCATCTATACCCCTCCATTCGGCAGCGGTGCCGCCAGCCAGTCGCCATAGGCGCGGGCGTAATTTTTCATTAATTCAGGACTCTGACGACGCGCCCAGTAGACGATCATCGGCGGCATCCAGTGCATACGGCACATCTGCGCGGTCAGCTCAAAAGGACGCATAATGTCATTGAGCGAATAGCGGTTCAGACCCTGATGTCTGAAGGCACTTTCCGGTTCTCCGGTGGTGACGACGCTGCGCCAGTACTTTCCTTCCAGCGCATTGCCATCCACGCCATTGGCGAAACCGCGCGACAGAACTCTGTCCAGCCACTCTTTCAGCAGCGCCGGACAGCTATAGGTATAGAGCGGATGCTGAAAAATGATGACATCATGTTCACGCAGCAGCTGTTGTTCATGGTGAATATCGATAAAAAAATCCGGATAGGTCGCGTACAGATCGTGCACGGTAACGTGTTCCAGTGCCTGAGCCGGCTGCAGCAGAATCCGATTGGCGATCGAATCCTGTGATTCCGGATGAGCATAAAGCAGCAAAACCCTGGGTGGCTGCGACATCCTTTCCCTCCAAAGCGTCGTCATTGGTGCGGTTTTCCGCTACCATGCACGACGCAGCAAAATCTCATTATGTTGCCAGTAAATTAACATATTCTGACGATACGGCGCTTACATGATTGTCTTCTCAGCCTTACAAATTCGCCGCGGCATCCGCGTCCTGCTCGACAATGCCACCGCCACCATTAATCCCGGCCAGAAGGTCGGGCTGGTGGGTAAAAACGGCTGTGGAAAATCCACGCTGCTGTCGCTGTTAAAAGGTGAAATCACCAGCGATGCCGGTACCGTCACTTTCCCCACTCACTGGGCGCTGGCCTGGGTGAATCAGGAAACCCCTGCGCTGGATAAAGCCGCGCTGGAGTACGTGATTGATGGCGATCGCCAGTTTCGCCAGCTTGAAGCAGAACTGGCGGACGCCAATCTGCGTGACGATGGCAATGCCATCGCGCTGCTGCATGGCAAGCTGGACGCGGTGCAGGCGTGGAGCATCCATGCGCGTGCCTCAAGCCTGCTGCATGGTCTGGGCTTCAGTCAGGAACAGCTGCAACGCCCGGTCAGCGACTTCTCGGGTGGCTGGCGCATGCGCCTCAACCTGGCACAGGCGCTGATTTGCCGTTCCGATCTGCTGCTGCTGGATGAACCGACCAACCACCTCGATCTCGATGCGGTGATCTGGCTGGAGCGCTGGCTGAAGAGTTATGAAGGCACGCTGATCCTGATTTCGCACGATCGTGACTTCCTCGATCCCGTCATCGACAAAATTATTCATATCGAACAGGAGTCGATGTTCGAATATACCGGCAACTACAGCTCCTTTGAGCGGCAGCGCGTCGCCAAACTGGCACAGCAGCAGTCACTGTATGAGAGCCAGCAGGAGAAAGTGGCGCACCTGCACAGCTACATTGATCGCTTCCGTGCCCAGGCCACCAAGGCGAAGCAGGCGCAGAGCCGCATCAAGATGCTGGAGCGCATGGAGATGATTGCGCCCGCCCATGTCGATAACCCATTCAGCTTCACTTTCCGCAAGCCGGAGAACCTGCCTAATCCACTGATGAAGATGGAGAAGGTCACCGCGGGTTATGGCGATCGTATTATTCTCGACGCCATCAAGCTCAACCTGGTCCCCGGCTCGCGCATCGGCCTGCTGGGACGTAACGGTGCCGGTAAATCAACCCTGATTAAGCTGCTGGCGGGTGAGCTGGAGGCGATGGACGGCAAGATGGGTCTGGCGAAAGGGATCAAGCTCGGTTACTTCGCCCAGCATCAGCTGGAGTACCTGCGGGCCGATGAGTCACCGTTGCAGCATCTGTCGCGTATTGCGCCTGAGGTGCTGGAACAGCAGCTGCGCGACTATCTGGGCGGCTTCGATTTCCGCGGCGATAAAGTCACTGAAATCACTGAGCGCTTCTCCGGCGGAGAGAAAGCGCGACTGGTGCTGGCGCTGATTGTCTGGCAGCGCCCTAACCTGCTGCTGCTGGATGAACCCACCAACCACCTCGATCTCGATATGCGCCAGGCGCTGACCGAAGCGTTGATCGACTTCGAAGGTGCGCTGGTCGTGGTATCGCACGACCGACATCTGCTGCGCGCGACCACCGACGATCTCTATCTGGTGCATGATGGCAAAGTGGATGTGTTTGAAGGCGATCTCGAAGATTATCAGAAGTGGCTGAGCGATCTGCAGAAGCAGCAGGCGCAAAAGGATGCCGCGCCGAAGCAGGATAACGGCAACAGTGCCCAGGCGCGTAAAGACCAGAAGCGTCGTGATGCTGAACTGCGCACCCAGACGCAGCCGCTGCGCAAAGAGATAGAGAAGCTGGAAAAGCAGATGAGCAAATGGCAGAGCCAGCTGGCCGAAGCCGAAGCTCAGCTCTCAGACAGCGCTATCTATGAACAGAGCCGTAAAGCGGACCTGACCACCGCGCTGCAGCGTCAGGCGGAGAGCAAATCTGCGCTGGAAGAGGTGGAGATGGCGTGGCTGGAAGCGCAGGAACAGCTCGAACAGATTATGGCCTCATAAAAAAAATCTCCCCGCGAGCGGGGGAGATTCTCTTTTAACGGGGTTTATCGCCCAGCACCGTTGCCCGCTGCATAATGCGCCGGGCAGGATAGTAATCAGCATTGGCATAATGCTGCGTGACCCGATTATCCCAGATAGCCAGATCGTCTGGCTGCCAGCGCCAGCGCACCTGAAACTCCGGTTTGGTGGCGTGCGCAAACAGAAAGCCCAGCACCGCATCACTCTCTTTCTCGCTTAAATCGACGATCCGCGTGGTAAAGCCCTCATTCACAAACAGCGCTTTTTTGCCGCTGACCGGATGGGTGCGGATGACCGGATGCTGCACCGGCGGATGTTTTGCTACCGCCTGCTGCCAGCGCTGATGCTCCTCCTCGGTTTTGCGGTACTTATACTCCTGGAATGACTTTTTGAAATCATGCTCGGCATGGAGACCTGCCAGCAGCTGCTTAAAGGGTTCAGAGAGCGCTTCGTAAGCCGCAATGCCGCTGGTCCAGAGCGTGTCACCCCCCGACTCCGGTAACACCTTCGAGGCCAGCAAGGCGATCGCTGGTGGCGTATCAATAAAGGTGACATCGGTATGCCAGTTGTCATTATCCGGCGGATTATCCTGATGGGTATCCAGCACGATAATCTCCTCGACGCCTTCCGCATGCGGATAGACCGGATGGATGTGCAGATCGCCAAAGCAGATTGCCAGCGCGCGGTGCTGTTCCGGCGTTATTTTCTGGTCACGCAGAAACAGCACCTGATGACGCAGCAGGCCATGATAAAGCTGCTCAAACTGAGCATCACTCAATGGGCGAGACACATCCAGGTTTGAGACCTGCGCGCCAATGTACGGGCCAAGCGGGGTAAAACTGAGACGTTCGTTCATGATTGTTCTCCACTCCAGGGCGTCAGACGGCGCTGCAACGCGCGGAGCCCGAGTTCTAAGCTAAAAGCAATAAAGGCGATTACCGCGATACCCGCCAGCACCACATCGGTGGCGAGGAATTCTCCTGCTGACTGCACCATAAAACCCAGACCCCGCGTGGCAGCAATCAGCTCAGCGGCCACCAGCGTTGACCAGCCAACCCCCAGACCGATGCGCAGACCGGTGAGGATCTCCGGCAACGCGCCTGGCAGAATCACCCAGCGCAGCAGTTGCCAGCGGTTAGCCCCCAGCGAGCGAGCCGCACGAAGTCGGACCTGCTGCGTGTTACGCACACCGGCCAGGGTGGAGAGCGTCACCGGCGCGAAAATCGCCAGATAGATCAGCAGGATTTTCGAGGTCTCACCAATGCCGAACCAGATCACCATCAATGGCAGATAGGCGAGTGGCGGAATCGGGCGATAGAGTTCAATCAGAGGATCGAGCAACCCGCGAGCGACCGGGCTGAGGCCCATCAGGATCCCTACCGGAATGCCGATGGCGGCAGCGGCAGTCAGCGCAATCAGCATTCGTGTCAGGCTGGCGGCCAGATGCTGCCACAGCGTGGCATCCATAAAGCCCTGCGCGCTGGCAATCAGCAGCAGCTTGCTTAACACCTGCTGCGGCGACGGCAGGAACAGCGGGGCAATCAGGCCCAGCGCGGTCACGCCCCACCAGAGCAGCAACAGCAGAGAGAGACTCAGCATGCTCAGCGTAAAGGCGGTTGAAAACGGCCAGCGCAAACGACGGCGCACCGGCAGAGACTTGTCATTGATGAGTGCACTCATGCAAACGCCTCCCGCTGATCAAAGACCCGGCTCAGCACATACTCGCGCTGGGCGATAAACTGCGGATCGGATTTGATACTGCGGCACGACTCCCCTGCGGCAAAGCGCTGACCAAAGCCAGGACGCAGCCGCTCAACGATGCGGCCCGGTCCTGGCGACAGCAGAATCAGTTCGCTGGCCAGGAAAATCGCCTCTTCTATGTCGTGCGTAATCAGCAGAATCTGTTTACCGCTGTCGCGCCACAGCGTCAGCAGCAGGGTTTGCATCTGCTCGCGGGTAAAGGCATCCAGTGCGCCGAAAGGCTCATCCAGCAACAGCAGTTGTGGATCCGTGGCCAGCGCGCGCGCAATGCCCACCCGCTGACGCTGACCGCCGGACAACTGCCAGATGGCGCGCTTTTCCGCACCTTCCAGCCCCACCTGTCTGATTAACCGGCGGGCAATCATGTCGCGATCCGGGCGCGACATCCCCGCCAGCTGCAGGCCAAAGGCGACGTTATCCAGCACGTTGCGCCACGGCAGTAATCCTTCATGCTGAAACACCACGCCGCGCTCCGCACCAGGCCCGGTCACCGGCTGGTTATCCAGCGTGATGCTGCCCGACTCCACCGGCAGGAAACCGGCAACCAGATTGAGCAGTGTGGTTTTGCCGCAGCCGGAGGGGCCGAGCACCACCAGCAGTTCATGGCTATCCAGCTGCAGATTGATATCCTGCAATACCGGCTGTCCGGCATAACGGGCATTAAGGTGAGCGATGCGCAGCATAGTGCCTCCTTAAGGTTTAACTAATGGCTCGACGAAACGGGAGGTCACATAGCTGCTGTAGTCGTTATCCGCCTGCGGCACCCGGCCCTGTGCTTTCAGAAACTGCGCGGTATCGACGATCGCTTTATTGACCGGTTTGCCCAGTTGCTCAACCTGCTGCTGCGCCGTGAGGTAGGTATTGCCCTTCACCAGACCGGGCACCTGTGCTTCCGGCACACCGCTGAGGCGAGAGAGTTTGCTGAGGTTATCGGACTGCTTCAGCCAGCTGTCGGGGCTGTTCAGGTAGGCCTGCTGCGCGTCAAGCGCGCTGCGGGCAAAAGCAGTCACGATCTCCGGATGCTGCTGAGCAAAATCTTTGCGTACCACCCAGACATCCAGCGTCGGCGATCCCCAGCTTCCCACTTCCGCAGAGTCGGTTAACACCTTGCCCTCTTTTTCCAGCTCATTAACCGCCGGTGCCCAGACGTAAGCGCCATCAATGTCGCCACGCTGCCAGGCAGCAATAATCGCTGGCGGCTGCAGATTGACCAGCTGTACCTGTGACGGTTTGATGCCCCAGTGTTTCAGCGCAGCCAGCAGGCTGTAGTGGGTGGTAGAGATGAACGGCACCGCGATGCGCTTGCCAATTAAATCTTTGGGCGTGGTGGTGTTCTTCTTCACCACCAGCGCTTCAGAGTTGCCCAGCTGAGAGGCGAGTAAAAAGGCTTCAATCGGCAGCTTCTGCGCCGCCGCGACCGCTAACGGGCTGGAACCGATATTGCCAATCTGGACGTCACCGGACGCCATCGCACGTAATACCCCGGCGCCGCTGTCAAACTTGCGCCAGTCAACGCTGGCCCCGCTCTCTTTCGCAAAGCTGTTGTCAGCCTGCGCCACTTTCGCCGGCTCAGCCGAGGTCTGGTAAGCCACGGTGACATTGACCGCATCAGCCCGAAACGCCAGCAGCGCCAGCGCTGCGGCTAAAAAAGTTAAACGTGTTGCTGCCATGATCACTACCCCACCGTTTTTATAGTGGAGGCAGTGTCTCTGCGCGCTATAGTTTCATAAAGGAATTAAAAATTATCCCTAATAGAAATAAGTTCTTAGATCACTATCTGCAAAACTAAGTCAAAAATCGCAAATGCTGAAAATAGCTAAAGTAAGCAAAAATGTCAGGCGCTCACATTGTCCCTGTGCTATTCATATGCGTTCCCAATTATTGCCTGTTAAGGTTTCTGAATCCGATGTCGATCGAGAAAGTCGCTCAGCTGGCTGGCGTCTCCAAAGCCACGGTATCGCGGGTTCTCAACGCGCATCCCGGCGTGAAGCCCGATACGCGTGAGAAAGTTCTGGCGGCAATCTCTGCCTGCGACTATCAGCCCAACTTACTGGCGCGTCAGCTGCGTACGTCGCAAAGCAACATGCTGCTGGTGCTGATCTCGGATATCACCAATCCCTTCTGTTCACGCGTGGTTCAGGGCATCGAGGCCGAAGCGGAACTGCACGGCTATCACATCCTGCTCTGTAACTCCGCCTCGCAGCTTCAGCGTGAAGCCGCTTATCTCTCCCTGCTGACCGGAAAAGTGGTCGATGGCGTGATTACGATGGATGCGGCCTCCGGTTTACAGGATTTGCAGGCGCTCATTGCCGGGGCGCCCTGGGTGCAGTGCTGCGAATTTGATCCGGATATCCCCGCCTCCTCGGTCAGCATTGATCACCTTGAAGCCGCGCGCGACACCGTCCATTACCTTGCCGGTAAAGGGCGTAAACGCATCGGGCTGATCAATGGCGACATGCGTTACCTTTACTCACATCATCGTGAAAAGGGCTACCGGCAGGCGATTGAGGAGCTGGGGTATGCGTGGTCCGGCGTCTCCTACACTTACGAAATCTCCTGTGAGGCGGGCAGTCAGGGGCTAAGGGAGTTGATGGCGCTGCCGGAACCGCCGGATGCGGTGTTTGCGGTTTCAGATGTGCTGGCGGTAGGCGTGGTGCATGCGGCGCTGGAAGCGGGTCTGCGCGTGCCGGAAGATCTGGCGGTGGTCGGGTTTGATGGCGTGTCGTTTACCCGCAGCCTGAATCCGCCGCTGACGACCATCGAGCAGCCGATGAACCAGCTGGGCGCGCGTAGCGTGCAATTGCTGCTGCAAAAGATCCGCAACGCTAATGCGCCAGTCATCCGCGAGGTGCTGCCGTGGACGCGCGTTGAACGCGCATCCAGCTAACTTAGTGCCAGATTAACAGCACGCAGGCGGCGGTCAGCAGCCCCATGGCGAGGTTAAAGATTTTCCAGGCGCGACGGCTGCGCAGAATGCGGCCGATCATCGCACCAAATCCCATCCAGATAACACCCGACACCAGATTAACCAGAAACATGCCGATGCTTATCGCCATCACTGAATGGCGATACGCGTCACCGGCCAGGCTGAAGCTGGCGACCGCGCCCAGCGCCATCAGCCAGGCCTTGGGATTGATCAACTGCAACAATCCGCCCTGCCAGAAGGGCATCGGCGCATCCGGCGCCTGATCGGTTTCCAGCTTCTCATAACTGGCGGTAGCGATTTTCCATGCCAGCCAGAGCAGATAGAGGCTACCGGCGATTTTCAGCACCAGGTGCAGCGAAGGATAGAGCAGGATCAGCCCGCCGACGCCAAAGGCCACCATCAGCAGCATCACCTGCATTCCGATCATGATGCCAATCATCAGCGGAATGGTGCGCATAAAGCCAAAATTAGCGCCCGAGGCGGTGAGTAACATATTATTAGGCCCGGGCGTAATGGCCGCGACCCAAAGAAATCCCAACATTGATAAGAAAAGACTCAGTTCCATGGCAATCGGGTACTCCTTACCCTGCAAGAAAAAACTTATCGAAGCTAACAGTGTGATATGGAACAGACAAGCTTTTACCACATGAAATTTACCGGACCGGAAAACGAGCACTTCACGCCTCCTGAGAGTCTGCGTAACGCGCACCTGCAGACCCTGCTGCCGCGCCTGCTACGTCGTCGTATCACGGGCGATCCCCACTGGCAACGTCTCGACCTGCCGGATGGCGACTTCGTCGATCTCGCCTGGAGTGAAGATCCGCAGTTCGCGCAGCATAAACCGCGCGTGGTGCTGTTTCATGGGCTGGAGGGCAGTTTTCACAGCCCCTATATTCATGGACTGATGGCGATCTGCCGCGCGCGCGGCTGGCTGGCGGTGGTGATGCATTTTCGCGGCTGCAGCGGCGAACCGAATCGGCTCAACCGCATCTATCACTCTGGCGAAACCGAAGATGCCCGCTTTTTTCTGCACTGGCTGCGCTCCCGCTGGGGCCGCGTGCCCACCGCGGCGGTCGGTTTCTCGCTGGGCGGTAACATGCTGGGCTGCCTGCTGGGCCAGCAGGGCGCAGCCGCTGAGGTAGACGCGGGTGTCATTGTCTCCGCTCCGCTGCTGCTGGAGCCCTGTAGCGTAAAACTGGAACGCGGCTTCTCACGCGTCTATCAATACTATTTGCTGGCGCAGCTCAAGAAAAATGCCCGCCGTAAACTGCACGCCTGGCCGGATACGCTGCCGGTCAATCTGGCGCAGCTGAAATCGCTGCGGCGACTGCGCGATTTTGATGATGCCATTACCGCCCGCGCCCACGGTTTTCTGGATGCGGCCGATTACTATCATCGTGCCAGTGCCATGCCCTGGCTGAAGCACGCAGAGAAACCGCTGCTGATCATTCACGCCAAAGATGATCCTTTTATGAGTGATGAGGTGATCCCGCACAGCAGCCAATTATCTGCCACTATTACTTATCAACTGACACCACACGGCGGCCATGTAGGTTTTGTTGGTGGGACATTACGCCAGCCTGAAATGTGGCTGGAACAGCGTATCCCCCAGTGGATCGCCCCTTTTCTGGATAACTGATCTCGTGATTATTCCCTGGCAACAGGTCTCACCTGAGACCCTTGAAAATCTGATTGAAACCTTTGTGCTGCGCGAAGGCACGGACTATGGCGAGCAGGAACGCAGCCTGATCGACAAGGTGGCCGATGTGCGACGTCAGCTGGAAACGGGTGAAGTGGTACTGGTGTGGTCGGAACTGCACGAATCGGTCAATATCATGCCGCGCAAAGAATTTCGTGGCTGATGCACCCAACGGCATTTCGTGTTAACAATGCCTATTGCCCGACCTCACAGGGAGCTTTTCTATGTCTGCACGTCATCCCATTATCGCGGTGACTGGTTCCAGCGGCGCAGGGACCACCACCACCAGCGTGGCGTTTCGCAAAATCTTTCAGCAGCTCGATCTTCATGCGGCGGAGCTGGAAGGTGACAGTTTTCACCGCTTTACCCGCCCTGAAATGGATATGGCGATTCGTAAGGCGCGCGATTTAGGACGTCATGTCAGCTACTTCGGCCCGGAAGCCAATGACTTTGGCCTGCTGGAGCAGAGCTTTAAAGAGTATGGTCAGAGCGGACAGGGCCAGTCGCGTAAATATCTGCATACCTATGATGAAGCAGTGCCGTGGAATCAGGTGCCCGGCACCTTTACGCCGTGGCAACCGCTGCCGCAGAACACCGATATTCTCTTCTACGAAGGGCTGCACGGCGGCGTGGTGACGGCGCAGCACAACGTAGCAGAACAGGTTGATCTGCTGGTTGGCGTGGTGCCGATTGTGAATCTGGAGTGGATACAGAAGCTGGTGCGCGACACCGGCGAGCGCGGCCATTCACGTGAAGCGGTCATGGATTCGGTAGTGCGCTCGATGGAAGATTACATCAACTTCATCACACCACAGTTCTCACGCACTCACCTCAACTTTCAGCGCGTCCCGACGGTCGATACCTCAAACCCGTTCGCTGCCCGCGCTATTCCGTCACTGGATGAGAGCTTTGTGGTGATCCACTTCCAGGCGCTGGAAGATATCGACCTCCCCTACCTGCTGGCGATGCTGCAGGGCTCGTTTATCTCGCACATCAATACGCTGGTGGTGCCTGGCGGCAAAATGGGTCTGGCGATGGAGTTGATTATGGGCCCACTGGTGAAGCGGCTGATGGAAGGCAAACGAATAGAGTAAGAGGCCAAAAGGGCCTTTCCAGACTAATGCCAATGCCAATGCCAATGCAGGATGAATCTGACAGCAGCGAAAAAGCTTAACACGCAGGGAACCGGGTCAGAAGAGGAAAGCGTCCCGCGCCAGGGACGGCGCGGGCCGAGCGGCCAGGGATTGGCTTAAGCGACTTTCCGATCTGACCCGGTTCCCAGCGCAGGCACAGTCTGACAGCGGACCGACACAAACCGCTCTGACCCTGTTCAATACGCAGGCACAGTATCAAAGCGGATTCCCGGCCCAGGCACAGTCCTAAAGCAACCTGCATCAGATACTGGAAGTGAAGTTAGCAGGTCTGCAATAACCCCTGCGGCTACTACAGCTCAATCACTTCATAGCTATGCGTGATGTTAACGCCTTTACCCAGCATGATGGCCACAGAGCAATATTTTTCAGCAGAAAGATCAACAGCGCGTGAGACCGCTTTATCCTGGAGGGCTTTACCACTCACGATAAAATGCAGGTTGATGTGCGTAAAGATTCGCGGCGCCTCTTCACGACGTTCTGAGGTCAGTTTTACTTCACAATCAGCCACATCGTTTCGGCCTTTTTTGCAGAATTGATACCACGTCAATCGCGCTGCATCCGCCCGCCGCCATCAGCACCATCTCCATTGGGCTGGGCGCTTTATCACCCGAATTTCCATCCATCAGTATCTGATGGCCGGATGAGGATTCTCCGAGGAATGTCAGCCCTTCTACCCATTTCACTCTTGCCTGCATGATTTTTGCTCCGGAATACGCTGTTTTGTCGCCAGAGTACGCTTTCGCCTGGTAAACAGCAATCCAGAGAAATCCGCCCGTAGCTGAAGCGAGACAACAGAAGACAGTCGGCAAAAGCTGTGCTACAAACAGTGCTGAAAATATTTTTCGTCACCCGATGACGAAGCCGGGAAGGATGATGCGCACTGCGCCTGATGCGGCCCGAATAATTTCCTGAAATGGAAACGCTTGAAGCTTTCACCGCCTGACAGGGAAAACTGCCCCCCTGTATTTTGGGCACGATTACAACAGAGGATAATAGCGAATGGTTCTCGGCAAACCGCAAACAGACCCTACACTCGAATGGTTCCTGTCCCATTGCCATATTCACAAGTATCCATCCAAAAGTACGCTGATTCACCAAGGTGAAAAAGCAGAAACGCTTTACTACATCGTGAAAGGTTCCGTTGCGGTTCTGATTAAAGATGAAGAAGGCAAAGAGATGATTCTTTCCTACCTGAATCAGGGCGATTTTATTGGTGAACTTGGCCTGTTCGAAGAAGGCCAGGAGCGCAGCGCCTGGGTACGTGCGAAAAGCGCGTGCGAAGTGGCGGAGATTTCTTACAAGAAATTCCGTCAGCTGATCCAGGTTAACCCTGACATCCTGATGCGACTCTCATCGCAGATGGCGCGTCGCCTGCAGGTGACGTCTGAAAAAGTGGGTAACCTCGCTTTCCTCGACGTAACCGGACGCATTGCACAGACCCTGCTCAACCTGGCGAAGCAGCCAGATGCCATGACGCATCCCGACGGCATGCAAATTAAAATCACTCGTCAGGAAATTGGCCAGATTGTTGGTTGTTCACGTGAAACCGTGGGCCGTATTTTGAAGATGCTGGAAGATCAGAACCTGATCTCCGCACACGGCAAAACCATCGTCGTTTACGGCACCCGCTAATTCCTGTCACCCACGGCGTGATGGCAACATCACGCCGTTATTGTTTGTGTTGGGCCGATGTGGCGTCGAATTATTTACCATCCTGAAGTTAACTACGCCTTGCGGCAAACGCTGGTGCTCTGTCTGCCGGTGGCGCTGGGCTGGTTGGCTGGCGACCTGCAAAAAGGTCTGCTGTTCTCATTAGTGCCCGCCTGCTGCAACATCGCCGGTCTGGATACCCCGCATAAACGCTTCTTCAAACGCCTGATTGTTGGCGGCAGCCTGTTTGCCCTCGGCAGCTTTCTGATGCAGTGGCTCACCCTGCATGCTATTCCGCTGCCGCTGATTCTGTTTGCCATGCCCTTATTGCTCGGCGTTACCGGGGAGATCAGCCCGCTGCATGGTCGTCTGCTGCCCGGCACCCTGATTGCCGCCATCTTTACCCTGAGCCTGATTGGCCGCATGCCAATCTATGTTCCCCCGCTGCTCTATATCGGCGGCACGCTATGGTACGGGCTCTTTAACTGGTTCTGGTTCTGGCTGTGGAAAGAGCAGCCGATGCGCGAAAGCCTGAGCCTGATCTATCGCGAGCTGGCTAACTACTGCGACGCAAAATATACCCTGCTGACGCAGCTGACCGATCCGGAAAAGGCGCTGCCGCCGCTGCTGGCTCGTCAGCAGAAAGTGGTCGATCTGATTAACACCTGTTATCAGCAGATGCATATGCTGTCGGCAAGCCGCGATCACAGCCATAAACGGCTGACGCGCGCCTTTCAGGTGGCGCTGGATCTGCAGGAACATATCTCGGTCAGCCTGCATCGGCCGGAAGAGGTGCAGAAGCTGGTCGAACAGAGCCACGCCGAAGCGGTGATCCGCTGGAATGCCAAAACCATCTCGGCCCGGTTGCGGGTGCTGGCGGATAACATTCTCTATCACCAGCTACCCGATCGCTTTGCGATGGATAAACAGCTCGGCGCGCTGGAGAAAATCGCCCATCAGCATCCCGACAATCCGGTGGGTAACTTCTGCCTTTACCACTTCAACCGCATCGCGCGGGTCCTGCGCACCCAGAAACCCCTTTATCAGCGCGATCTGATGGCTGACCGCCAGCGCCGTCTGCCGCTGTTACCGGCGCTGCGTAGTTATCTCTCGTTCCGCTCATCGGCCCTGCGCACTGCCGGCCGCTTTGCGGTGATGCTGATGCTGGGCAGCGCGCTGGCGCTGTTCTTCAACATCCCCAAACCCTACTGGATCCTGATGACCATCATGTTCGTCAGCCAGAACGGCTACAGCGCTACCCGTGTCCGCATTCAGCACCGGGCGCTGGGCACTTTTGCCGGTCTGGTGATCGCGGCCGCCACGCTGCGCATGGCGGTGCCGGAGTCGCTGGTGCTGCTGATCATGCTGGCGATTACCTTTATCAGCTATCGCTTTACCCGCCAGTTTTATGGCTGGTCGATGATTGGCTTTACGGTCACGGCGGTTTACTCGCTGCAGTTGCTGTCGCTGAATGGCGCGCAGTTTCTGCTGCCGCGACTCATGGATACGCTGATGGGTTGTCTGATCGCCTTTGGCGGGATGCTCTGGCTGTGGCCGCAGTGGCAGAGCGGCTTGCTGCGGCAGAACGCCCACGACGCACTGGAAACCTATCAGGATGCGCTGCGGCTGTTGCTGGGTGACGAACAGTCACCAGAGAAACTGGCTTATCAGCGGGTGAAGGTCAATCAGGCACACAATGCGCTGTTTAACTCACTGAATCAGGCGATGCAGGAACCCGCGTTCAACTCCCGCTATCTGAGTGATATGCGGCTTTGGGTCACGCACAGTCAGTTTATCGTCGAGCATATCAACGCCATGACGATTCTGGCGCGTGAGCACACCATGCTCACTGCCTCGCTGGCTGAGCGTTACCTGCAATCCTGTGAAATCGCGCTGCAGCGGTGTCAGCAGCGGCTGGAATATGATGGTGAAAGCTCACAGGTTAACCTGCTGGATGAGCTGGAGAACATCAGTGAGGGACCGATCACGGTGGTGGAGCAGCATGTGCGGCGCATTCTCGATCATCTGAGCGTGATGTACACCATTTCATCGCTGGCGTGGAACCAGCGGCCGCAACATGGCCGCTGGCTGATCAGACGCTTACGTAAAAACTAAGCTAGCCGTTGAGCACGTTGCCGACGGCCGTGGCGAAGCGGCTCATGCCCTCTTCGATATCGGCAGGCTCAATGATCAGTGACGGGGCAAAACGCATCACGTCGGTGCCGGCAACCAGCACCATCACGCCTTCTGCGGCCGCGGCATTCAGGATATCGCGTGCTTTACCGGCATGCTGCGGTTTCAGCGCCGCGCCAATCAGCAGACCCTTGCCGCGAATATCGCTGAAGAGATCATACTTCGCATCGATGGCCTGCAGCGCCGTGACAAAGTGCTGACGACGCGTCTCAACGCCTGCCAGCACCTCCGGCGTATTGATAATATCAAGCGCGGTTTCAGCGATGGCGCAGGCGAGTGGATTGCCGCCATAGGTGGTGCCATGCACGCCCGGCGCCATGGTCGAGGCGATCTCGTTAGTGGTCAGCATGGCGCTGACCGGGAAACCGCCGCCCAGCGCTTTGGCTGAGGTCAGAATATCGGGCTGGATGCCATAATGCTCATAGGCGAACAGCTTGCCGCTGCGCCCCATGCCGCTCTGCACTTCATCCAGCACCAGCAGCGCCTGATGCTGATCGCAAAGCTCACGCAGTCCCTGCATAAACTCCTGCGTTGCGGGCACGACGCCGCCCTCACCCTGAATCGGTTCAACCACAATGGCGCAGGTGTGATCGTCAATCACCGCTTTTACTGCGTTCAGATCATTGAACGGCACATGGACGATATCCGCCGGTTTAGGCCCGAACCCATCAGAATATTTTGGCTGTCCGCCGACCGTGACGGTAAACAGCGTCCGGCCATGAAAGGCGTTATGAAAGGCGATAATCTTACTTTTGAACGGGCTGTGACGTTTGCAGGCGTAGTAGCGCGCCAGCTTAAAGGCGGCCTCGTTGGCTTCGGCCCCGGAGTTAGCGAAGAAGACCCGCTCGGCAAAGGTCGCCTGAATTAACTTACTGGCAAGACGCAGCGCCGGTTCGTTGGTGAAGACGTTGCTGGTGTGCCACAGCGTCTCGCCCTGACTTTTCAGCGTCTCGACCAGCGCAGGATGGCAGTGTCCAAGTGCGGTGACGGCGATACCACCTGAGAAATCGATATACTCTTTGCCCTGCTGATCCCATACACGACTGCCCTTGCCTTTTACCGGCACGAACTGCGCAGGTGCATAAACAGGCAAAATAACGTTATCGAACGTCTCCCGCGTGACCGCAATTTTTTCCGCTGCCATTGATGACCCCATTTAGATGATTGATGTGCAACTTTGAAATAATAATCACAAAATATGCATAAAAAATCACTCAAAGGCAACTTATTGCTCAAGGAAATTGCGCAGCAGCTGATGTCCCTGCTCGCTGAGAATGCTTTCGGGATGGAACTGCACGCCTTCCAGCGCCAGAATTTTATGGCGGAATCCCATAATTTCGTCAGGCTCGCCGTCACGCACCGTCCAGGCAGTCACCTCGAAGGCATCTGGCAGGGAGTCGCGCTGTACAATCAGCGAATGGTAGCGGGTCACGGTCAGTGGATTATTCAGAGTGCGGAAAACGCCCTGTCCGGTGTGCTGAATCGCAGAGGTTTTGCCGTGCATCACCTGACGCGCGCGCACGACCTGCGCGCCATACGCCTGCGCAATTGCCTGATGGCCCAGACAGACGCCCAGCACCGGCAGCTGACCGGCGAAATGCCGGATCGCCGCCAGCGAAATGCCTGACTCCGACGGCGTGCAGGGACCAGGGGAGATCACCAGATGAGTCAGCGGTAACGCCGCCATCTGCTCCAGCGTGATGGCATCATTGCGCACCACCCGAACCTGCGCGCCCAGCTCGCAGAAATATTGATAAAGATTCCAGGTAAAGGAGTCGTAATTGTCGATAAGCAGCAGCATGGCCAGTCCAGAATAATTACCCGCGCCGCTATTCTACGCGGTTAAGCCGCCTCGCTCACCACTTTCGCAAATACCTGCTCCAGCAAAGTCAGGTCTCCGGCCACACCAGCCTGATTCGCCGCTTTCCAGCTTTCAGCGTCAGTCTCTTCCCAGGAGAGCAGATAACCGGCATGCAGCGCCAGCTGTTCAAAGAAAATCCGCTGCGCCCGACCGTTGCCGTGGCGGAAAGGATGCAACATGTTGATTTCGCAGTAGTAGTGGGCAACACGCTTAATAAACGCGTCACGCGGCAGGTCAGCAAGGCCCTTCTCCTCCTCCAGCGCGGCCATCAGGGCGTTACCTTCCTTTTCGATATATTCGAAATGACAGAACGGCGTCTCATCGCGCCAGATATCGATAGTGCGCAGTTCACCAGCCCAGCTGTAGACGTCCTGAAACAGCGTACGGTGGATCTGGCACAGGTAAGGCAGTCCAGGATTACCGGGGCCCAGCTCCAGCGTGGCGGCACGCGCCGCACTAAAACTCAGCTCCGCCTTACGCAGCTGCGCGGCATCGTGAATATCTGGCAGGTTTTTCAGCACATTGTCATGCTGCCACAGGTAGGGATCCTGGCTGACGGCGGTATTAGAGTCCATATTGCCTCCTCAGTGACGCCAGACGTGCGGCCGCATCATCGCTGTTTACGCTGGTTTCATTTGGCGAGAAGCCTTCCAGCCGACAGCTGGCCTGATAGCTGGCGCTACGCCGCTGTCGCCACAGGGTGACCTTCTGTTTTTCGGTGAGTTTGTTCGCCATGCCGCCTCCTGCTCAGGTTTTTGCCCTAAGTATAAGAGCAAATTCTGGCTTTGCCGGATGCGGCAGGCGGTCGCCATCCGCAGATGGCGACGAACGGACTTAAGGCAGGACTTTGGCGGAGAGGATAACTACCGGTTTGGATGGAACATTCTGGTAAGGACCCACATCTTTGGTCGGTACCTGAGAAATTTTTTCAACCACATCCTGACCTTTCACAATCTTACCAAATACGGCATAGCCAAAATCGCGCTGTCCGTGATCGAGGAATGCATTATCCGCGACGTTGAGGAAGAACTGGCTGGTCGCACTGTCTTTATCGGCGGTTCGCGCCATGGAAATCGTGCCGCGCAGGTTACGCAGGCCGTTATCCGCTTCATTCTTGATCGGCGCGTTGGTCTGCTTCTGCTGCATGTCCGTAGTGAAGCCCCCACCCTGCACCATAAAGCCCGGGATCACGCGGTGAAAAATGGTGTTGTTGTAAAAACCGTTGTTGACGTAATCAACGAAGTTTTTCACAGAAACCGGCGCTTTCTGGTTATTCAGTTCGAGTTCGATATTGCCGGCGGAGGTGGTGAGCAGAACGTGGGTGTCACCTTTTGCAGCCAGCGCCTGGGCGGAAACGGAAGAGAGCGCTAACAGGGTGATGGCCGCTGTTAAAGTACGTTTAAACATGAAAGATTCCTTACCTGGGAGAGCGGGCACAAAAACGTGATTGATTGTAAAGAGACTCTATTCCAGGAGCCAGCGTTTTACCTATATTTACGCTGTGGCAGCAAATGGGGGGAGCAAACGTTAAACCCCGGCAATTACGTGATTAAAATCACACAACACATGAAATATGGATCTCTGGTTTCACTGGTTGTTTATTAAGATCACGGTTCCGTTTACACTTTCTGACACTTTTTTGGCACCCGGTTCTCAACAGGTTCAGAACATGACAAACCGTAATCGTATTGGCCTCACCTGGATAAGCTTCTTCTCCTACGCGCTTACCGGCGCGCTGGTGATTGTTACCGGCATGGTAATGGGCGATATCGCAAAAGATTTCCAGATCCCCATCTCCAGCATGAGTAATACCTTCACCTTCCTCAACAGCGGCATCCTGGCGGCGGTTTTCCTGAACGCCTGGCTGATGGTGATTGTGCCACTGAAGCGTCAGCTGATTTTCGGCTTCGTCCTGATGGTACTGGCGATAATCGGGTTGATGACCAGCCGCGATCTGACCGTCTTCTCGCTCTGTATGTTTGTGCTGGGCGTGGTCAGCGGCATTACTATGTCGATCGGCACCTTCCTGATCACCCATATGTATGAAGGCCGCCAGCGCGGTTCACGCCTGCTGTTTACCGACTCCTTCTTCAGCATGGCGGGCACGCTGTTTCCTGTGCTGGCGGGGATTCTGCTGGCGCGTCAGCTGCCGTGGTACTGGGTCTACGTCTGCATCGGCTTTATCTACGTCGCGATCTTCATCATGACGCTGTTTGTCGAGTTCCCGGTGCTGCGTAAGCCCGAAAACAGCCCGACAGTTGAGAAAGAAAAATGGGGTGTGGGCGTGCTGCTGCTGGCAGTGGCGGCGCTCTGCTACATTCTGGGCCAGCTTGGCTTTATCTCCTGGGTACCGGAATATGCCACCAAAGTCATGGGCATGAATATTAACGATGCCGGACAACTGGTGGGCAGCTTCTGGACCGCGTATATGGTGGGGATGTGGGCCTTCAGCTTCCTGCTGCGCTTCTTCGATCTGCAACGCATTCTGATGGTGCTGGCGGGGCTGGCTACCGTGCTGATGTACTGGTTCGTCAGCAGCCAGGATGCCAGTATGCTGAAGTGGATCATTATGGTGTTGGGCTTCAGCTCGAGCGCAATTTACACCACCATCATCACGCTCGGCTCGCTGCAGACCAAAGTGGCGTCACCGAAACTGGTGAACTTTATTCTGACCTGCGGCACCGTTGGCACCATGCTGACCTTCGTGGTGACCGCGCCGATTGTTGAGAAGAGCGGCGTGCACACGGCGCTGGCCACCGCCAACGGCCTCTACGCGGTGGTGTTTGTGATGTGTGTCCTGCTGGGGCTGGTCACTAAACATCGCTCGCACGGTCACGTTACGCATTAATCATTCAGGGCGGCGATTGATCGCCGCCCTGCTGTTTAACGCCGGAAGTCTATCCGCTCCCGCTCCCGCCAGTAAATCTCGCTTTCTGCGGGCTTTGTCTCTGCCACCACGATGCCGCGACGCAGCGAGTAGCGCACCGGAACCTGTCTTCTTACTGCATCAAAACCACTCTCTGCCGGCAGAATAATCAGGCTGGCATCGTTGCCGGTCTGAATGCCATAGCCTGACAGCTGCAGCGTCTTCGCGCTGTTATGCGTAATCAGATCCAGCCCCGCATCAATCTGCTCATAGCCCATCAACTGACAGACGTGTAAGCCCATATGCAGCACCTGCAGCATGCTGGCGGTGCCCAGCGGATACCAGGGATCGAACACATCGTCGTGGCCGAAACAGACGTTAATCTCCGCCTCCAGCATCTCTTTCACCCGCGTAATGCCGCGCCGCTTAGGATAGGTATCAAAGCGGCCCTGCAGGTGAATATTGACCAGCGGATTCGCGACAAAATTAATGCCCGACAGCTTAAGCAGCCGAAACAGTCGTGAGGTATACGCGCCATTGTAAGAGTGCATCGCGGTGGTATGACTGGCCGTCACGCGCGCGCCGTTGCCATCGCGATGCGCCAGCGCCGCCACGGTTTCCACAAAGCGCGACTGTTCATCATCGATCTCATCGCAGTGAACATCGATCAGCCGATCGTAGCGGTTAGCCAGCGCAAAGGTTTTATGCAGCGACTCAACGCCATATTCACGGGTGAATTCGTAATGCGGGATCGCGCCGACCACATCCGCGCCCAGCCGCAATGCCTCCTCCAGCAATGCTTCACCGTTGGGATAAGAGAGAATACCCTCCTGGGGAAAAGCAACAATCTGGATAGTGATCCACGGCGCCATCTCCGCCTTCAACTCCAGCATCGCTTTAAGCGCCGTCAGTGACGGGTCAGAAACGTCAACATGAGTACGGACAAACTGAATGCCGTTGGCAATCTGCCACTTCAGCGTCTGCATCGCCCGCCGCTTAACATCTTCATGACTGAGCATGGCTTTGCGTTCAGCCCAGCGCTCAATGCCTTCAAACAGCGTACCGGACTGGTTCCACGCAGGTTCGCCAGCGGTCTGGGTGGTATCCAGATGAATATGCGGCTCAATAAAAGGCGCGCAGGCTAAGCCACCCTCGCCGTCCAGCGATTCATCCGCCGGTGAAGCGTGCTGCGGCTGGGCTGAGAGCCGGGCAATTTTGCCATCGGCGATGGCGATCTGCCATAAACCATCCCGCCAGGGTAAACGCACGTTATTGATCCACTTAGGTGACATCATTGCCGACTCCTTTTCCGGTTTTGTGTTTTAAAACTAACACGATTCAGGTGACCCGCCGCAAGCCCGAATAATCAGCGGGTTAGCCGCACCAGAAAAAATTATTTTAAATCAACCATATACCTCTTAATGGGTATATGGCGTCGTGGTTGATGTATATCAATAAGTGCCAGAAACGGCGCGCTATTGTAGCCGCAGATATCGCAAATTTGAGGCAAAAATGAGCAAGCACAATGTCGTCGTTATCGGTAACGGCATGGTCGGCCACCGCTTCATAGAAGAATTACTAGAGAAAGCGGAACCTGACCAGTTTTCGCTGACCGTCTTTTGTGAAGAACCCCGCGTCGCCTATGATCGTGTCCACCTGTCCGCCTACTTTTCCCATCACACCGCTGAAGAATTGTCGCTGGTTCGTGAAGGCTATTACGACAAACATCAGGTCAATCTGCTACTGTGTGAACGCGCCATCACCATTAACCGTGATGAGAAGCTCATCCACTCCAGTACCGGTCGCGCGGTGCATTACGATACGCTGATTTTTGCCACCGGCTCTTATCCGTGGATCCCGCCAATTAACGGTGCCGAAGGCAGCGACTGCTTTGTCTATCGCACCATCGAAGATCTCAACGCCATCGAAGCCTGTTCGCGCCGCAGCAAACGCGGCGCGGTGATTGGCGGCGGCCTGCTGGGGCTGGAAGCGGCGGGCGCACTGAAAAATCTGGGCATTGAAACCCACGTTATTGAATTTGCGCCGGTGCTGATGGCGGAGCAGTTAGATCAGCAAGGCGGTGAGCAACTACGTCGCAAGATTGAGCAGATGGGTGTACGGGTCCACACCGGTAAAAACACCCAACAGATTGTGCATCACGAACACGGCGGCAAAACGCTGCAGTTTGCTGATGGCAGCGCGCTGGAGGTCGATTTCATCGTCTTCTCCACCGGCATTCGCCCGCAGGACAAACTGGCGAAACAGTGTGGATTAGCACTGGGGCCGCGCGGCGGCATCGCCATTGATGACCAGTGCCGGACCAGCGATCCCACCATCTACGCTATCGGTGAGTGCGCTGCCTGGCAGAATCGTGTCTATGGCCTGGTGGCGCCGGGTTACAAAATGGCCCAGGTCGCCAGCGACCATCTGCTGGGCCGCGACAATGCGTTTACCGGCGCGGACATGAGCGCCAAACTGAAGCTGCTGGGTGTTGATGTTGGCGGCATTGGCGATGCGCGCGGCACCACGCCAGGCGCTCGCAGCGTGGTCTGGCTGGATGAGAGCAAATCGATCTACAAGCGCCTGATTATCAGCGAAGATCAGAAAACCCTGCTGGGTGCCGTCCTGGTGGGCGACACCAGCGACTATGGCAACCTGCTGCAGCTGGTGCTGAATGGTATTCCGCTGCCTGCTAATCCGGAAGCACTGATTCTGCCAGCCGGCAGCGGGGATAAACCGGCCATCGGCGTCGATTCTCTGCCTGATACCGCACAAATCTGCTCCTGTTTTGACGTCAGTAAAGGCGACATCATTAAGGCGGTTCAGGGTGGCTGTCATACCGTGGCAGCACTGAAAAGCAGCACCCGTGCCGGCACCGGTTGCGGCGGCTGTATCCCACTGATCACCCAGGTTCTCAACAGTGAACTCAGCCGTCAGGGCATTGAGGTCAATAACCATCTTTGCGCCCACTTCGCCTGGTCACGTCAGGAGCTTTATCACCTGATTCAGGTAGAGGAGATTAAAACCTTTGACGAACTGCTGGCCCGCTATGGTCAGGGTTACGGCTGTGAAGTGTGCAAGCCGGTGGTTGGCTCACTGCTCGCCTCCTGCTGGAATGAGTATGTGCTCAAGCCCCAGCACGCGCCGTTACAGGACAGCAACGACCTCTACCTTGGCAACATCCAGAAAGATGGCACCTACTCGGTGATCCCGCGCTCGCCCGGCGGTGAAATCACGCCCCAGGGACTGAAAGTGATTGGCGAGATCGCCGAGCGCTATCAGCTCTACACCAAAATTACCGGCTCTCAGCGTATCGGTCTGTTTGGCGCGCAGAAAGACGATCTGCCCGCCATCTGGTCACAGCTGATCGACGCCGGATTTGAAACCGGCCAGGCCTACGCCAAGGCGCTGCGGATGGCGAAAACCTGCGTTGGCAGCGCCTGGTGCCGTTATGGCGTGGGTGACAGCCTCGGCTTCGGCGTGATGCTGGAGAACCGCTACAAAGGCATCCGTACGCCGCACAAGATGAAGTTTGGCGTCTCTGGCTGCACCCGTGAATGTGCAGAAGCACAGGGCAAAGATGTCGGCATTATCGCGACCGAAAAAGGGTGGAACCTTTACGTCTGCGGCAACGGCGGCATGAAGCCGCGCCATGGCGATCTGCTGGCGGCCGATCTCGATCAGCAGACGCTGGTTACCTATCTCGACCGTTTCATGATGTTCTATATCCGCACTGCCGACAAACTGCAGCGCACCTCGCTGTGGCTGGAGAGTCTGGAAGGCGGCATCGACTATCTGCGTAAGGTGATTGTGGATGACAAACTTGGCCTCAACGGCCAGATGGAGCAGCAGCTGGCCGCACTGCGCGCCAGCGTCAGCTGTGAATGGAAAGCGACGCTGGAAGATAAGGATCACCTGACGCGCTTTGCCCACTTTATCAACTCGCCGCAACGCGATCCTGGCGTGCAGCGGGTCGCGGAGCGCGACCAGCACCGCCCGGCACGCGCCGATGAACGCATTGCCGTGACCCTGATTGAGGAGACCGAATCATGAGCCAGTGGAATCCGGTGTGCCCGCTGACGCAGATCCTGCCCGCCACGGGCGTCTGCGCGCTGGTCAAAGGCCAGCAGGTTGCTATCTTCCGTCCCCGCAACGATGAGCAGCTCTATGCCATCAGCAATATCGACCCCTTTGCCGATGCCAGCGTGCTGTCACGCGGCATTATTGCTGAACATCAGGATGCGCTCTGGGTTGCCAGCCCGCTGAAAAAGCAGCGTTTCCGTCTTAGCGATGGCTACTGCATGGAGGATGAAACGCGCTCCGTGGCGGCCTGGCCGGTGCGGGTCAATGCCGGACAGGTTGAAGTCTGCCTGTAACTCCCGTCAACAGCCCGCCTCCGCGGGCTTTTTTAAGGACGTCTGATGGACTACTTCCCCTTATTCTGCCGCCTGCAGGGCCGACGCTGCCTGCTGGTCGGCGCAGGTGACGTGGCTGAGCGGAAAGCCCGCCTGCTGCTGGAGGCCGGCGCCGAACTGCTGGTCGGTGCCCTTGATTTCTCCCCCGCCTTCCGGCAATGGGCGCAGCAGGAAACCATCACGCTGCTGCCAGGGGCGTTTGATCAGCACTGGCTCCCCGGCTGCTGGCTGGTGGTCGCCGCGACCAGCGATGATGCGGTTAATCAGCAGGTGGCTGAAGCCGCCGAAAAACAGCAGATCTTCTGCAATCTGGTGGATGCGCCGCAGGAGGCCAGCGCCATTATGCCGTCGATCATCGATCGTTCCCCGCTGATGGTCGCCGTCTCTTCCGGTGGACGCGCGCCGGTACTGGCGCGCCTGTTGCGGGAGAAGCTGGAGGCGATGCTGCCGCAACACCTTGGCCAGCTGGCTCAGTTGGCAGGCACTCTGCGCGCGCGGGTTAAACAGCAGTTCAGCTCTGTCAATGCTCGCCGCTACTTCTGGGAACGCTTCTTTAACAGCGAGCGGCTGGCCCAGACGCTGGCCAACGGCGACAGTGAGCGCGCAGAGCAGATTACCGACCAGCTCTTTAACGCTGACCTTCGCCAACAGGGTGAAGTGGCGCTGGTTGGTGCCGGTCCGGGTGATGCCGGATTACTGACCCTGAAAGGCTTACAGCTGATCCAGCAGGCAGACGTCATCGTTTATGACCGGCTGGTCTCTGATGAGATCCTGAATCTGGTGCGCCGCGATGCCGAGCGCATTTTTGTCGGGAAACGCGCCGGACATCACTGCGTGCCGCAGGATGAGATCAACCAGCTGCTCTGCGAACAGGCGCAGCGGGGAAAACGTGTAGTGCGGCTGAAAGGCGGCGATCCCTTTATCTTTGGTCGCGGCGGTGAAGAGCTGGAAGCGCTGGCGCAGCGGCAGATTCCGTTCAGCGTGGTGCCGGGGATCACCGCCGCATCGGGCTGTGCGGCCTACAGCGGTATTCCCCTGACCCACCGCGATCATGCGCAGAGCGTCAGACTGGTTACCGGACATCTGCAGAAAGAGGGCTCGCTCGCCTGGCAGACGCTGGCGGCGGAACAGCAGACGCTGGTCTTTTATATGGGGCTCACGCAGGCCGGAGAGATTCAGCAGCAGTTGATAAAGCACGGTATGCGCAGCGATATGCCGGTGGCGCTGGTGGAAAACGGCACCACTACGCGTCAACGCGTGGTCACCGGGACACTGAGCGAGCTGGAGGCATTAGCCGGTCAGGTGACCAGTCCCAGCCTGATGATCATCGGCAGCGTGGTAAGTCTGCGTGACAGCCTGCGCTGGTTCTGAGTCCGGCAAATAAAAACGGCGGGCACAATGCCCGCCGTCCTGGTTGTCTGCTCAGCCATTACGGCATCGCGACAAAGCCTACCGCCTGATACACCTTCTTCAGCGTTTCCTGCGCCTGTGCGCGTGCTTTGGCCGCGCCATCACGCATCACCTGCTCCAGCAGTGCTTCATCGTTGCGGAAGCTGTGATAACGCTCCTGCAGCTCAGAGAGCATACCCGACACAGCATCGGCTACTGCGCCTTTCAGGTGGCCATACATCTTGCCTTCGAACTCCTGCTCCAGCTCGGCGATGGTTTTACCGGTCACGCCCGACAGTATATCCAGCAGGTTAGAGACGCCCGCTTTCTCTTTGATATCGTAGCGCACCACTGGCGGCTCTTCAGAATCGGTGACGGCGCGTTTAATCTTCTTCACGACCGCTTTCGGATCTTCCAGCAGGCCGATCACGTTATTGCGGTTATCGTCAGACTTGGACATCTTCTTCGTCGGTTCCAGCAGCGACATCACGCGCGCGCCAGACTTCGGAATCAACGGCTCTGGTACTTTGAAGATATCGCCATAAATCGCATTGAAGCGATGCGCGATGTCGCGGCTCAGCTCCAGATGCTGCTTCTGATCTTCACCCACCGGCACCTGATGGGTCTGATAGAGCAGAATGTCAGCCGCCATCAGCACCGGATAGTCGAACAGACCGGCGTTAATGTTCTCTTCGTAACGCGCTGATTTATCCTTGAACTGCGTCATGCGGCTCAGTTCACCGAAGTAGGCATAGCAGTTCAGGATCCAGCTCAGCTGCGTGTGCTCTGGCACATGCGACTGAACAAAGATGGTGCTTTTTTTGCGGGTCGATACCACAGGCCAGATAGAGCGCCAGCGTGTCCAGCGTCGCTTTACGCAGTGCAACAGGATCCTGACGCACGGTGATCGCGTGCAGATCAACGATGCAATAAATGCAGTGGAAATCATCCTGCATCTGCACCCACTGACGCAGCGCTCCCATATAGTTGCCAATGGTCAGTTCGCCGGACGGCTGTGCGCCGCTGAAAACGATGGGTTTCATACTTATGTCCTGATATTTACAGCCCCAGAGCGGGCAAAAGTTCGTCGAAAGAGTCGAGGGTTAAATCGGGCTGGCTGGTGGCAATCGGCTCGCCATAGTTATAGCCAAAGGTCATGCCGATATTGGGTACGCCCGCCGCCTGCGCCGCCTGGATATCATTGCGTGAGTCGCCGACAAACAGCAACTCATTCGGCAACACACCAAAGGTGCCCAGCACCATAAAAATTGCCGCAGGATGCGGTTTTTTTAACCGGCACATCGTCGCCACCGATAATCAGCGAAAACGCATCAGCAATGCCAAGCGACTCCAGCAGCGGTGCCACAAACGGCGTCGGCTTGTTGGTGACTATCGCCATCGGCAGCCCGGCGGCCTTTAAGGCGGCCAGCGTCTGCTTTACCTGTGGAAACAGCGTACTGCCCGCATCCACGGTATCGGCATAATGTCGGTCAAACAGCGCCCGCGCATCACGCTGCTCTTCCGGCTGCGGCTCACGGCCCAGCGCGAAGGTCAGCGCGCGGGCCATCATGATATCCGCGCCGTTGCCAATCCAGGTTGAGACACGCTCAAGGCCCGCCTGCGGCAGACGGAGGTCGTTCAGCGTGCGGTCAATCGCATCGGCCAGGCCGGGTGCGCTATCCACCAGTGTCCCATCGAGATCAAACGCCAGCGCACGAATATCAGTGAAATGAGCCATTGGCCTTCTCCAGTTCGTTGCGCATATCATCGATCACTTTTTTATAGTCAGGGTGACCGAAGATCGCGGAACCGGCGACAAACATGTCGGCACCGGCGGCAGCGATCTGGCCAATATTGTCGATCTTCACGCCGCCATCCACTTCAAGACGAATGCTGTAACCACTCTGATCGATACGCCTGCGCGCTTCACGCAGTTTATCCAGTGTGCCAGGAATAAATGACTGACCGCCAAAGCCGGGGTTCACTGACATCAGCAGAATGATATCCAGCTTATCCATGACGTAATCGAGGTAGCTCAGCGGGGTTGCCGGGTTAAACACCAGACCCGCTTTGCAGCCATGCTCTTTGATGATTTGCAGGGTGCGGTCAACGTGTTCGCTGGCTTCGGGATGAAAGGTGATGTAGGTGGCACCCGCTTTGGCGAAATCAGGGATCAGCGCATCTACCGGCTTCACCATCAGATGCACATCGATGGGGGCAGTGATGCCATAGTCGCGCAGTGCTTTCAGCACCATCGGACCCATGGTCAGATTAGGCACGTAGTGGTTGTCCATCACGTCGAAGTGAACCACGTCACCTCCGGCCGCCAGCGCTTTGGCTGTGTCTTCGCCCAGGCGAGCAAAGTCCGCCGAAAGGATTGAAGGGGCCAGCAAATATTGTTTCATCCGATTCTCCCACTGTTGTGCGCCAGCACGCAGGCTGGCGTAATGCGTTGGTCGCGGACGAAACAGACTAGCTATAAAGTGCCAGCAGTTCGTCGACCTTGGTGCGACCCGTTATGCTTCGGCTGATAGAACGCCGGGCTTTGACCACATGTAACTCTGCATCCTGATACCATAAACGCGTCAGTGCAGTGTCGTGGTTAGAAATGAGTACCGGAATCCGGTCCTCCGACGAAGCCAGCTTTGCCGCTAACGCCGCCAGGTTCTCCTGCTCACGCAGGCTGAAGCTGTTGGTGTGATAAGCCGTGAAATTGGCCGTTGCCGACAGCGGCGCATAAGGCGGATCGCAATAGACTACCGAGCCTTTACCGGCATTGGTCAGGGTAACATCGTACGATTCACAGACAAACGTCGCTTTTTGCGCACGCTCGGCAAACCATAACAGTTCTGCTTCCGGAAAGTAGGGTTTGCGATAGCGGCCAAACGGCACGTTGAACTCGCCACGCAGGTTATAGCGACAGAGGCCGTTGTAACAGTGACGGTTCAGATAGAGGAACAACAGCGCGCGCAGGTAGGCGTCGGTGCTGGTGTTAAATTCGGTGCGACGCTGGTAATAACAGATCTCGTTGTTACTTTCCGGCGTAAACAGCAGCTGCGCGTCACGGATGAAATCCGCCGTGCGCGTTTTAACAATGTTATAGAGATTAATCAGGTCACTGTTGATATCAGCCAGATGGTAGCGATCAAATTCAGTGTTCAGAAACACCGAACCCGCGCCAACAAAGGGTTCTACCAGACAGTCGCCTTGCGGCAGATGGCGATGGATCTCTTCTACTAAGGGAAATTTTCCCCCTGCCCATTTCAGGAAAGCGCGATTTTTTTTCATGCTGTCGTGGTTATTACATCTTATTGTGAGGCTGTGGCTGGACCGACAGCAGATCTGCGCTTAAAACGGGGCCAGAAACTGGCCCCACATCCGCTATTGGCTGGCTTCTTTCTTCACCTGGCTTACTGGTTTAACCCACGGGTTCTTCGCACGCACTTCGGCAGGCAGTGAGGCTACCGCGCGTTTGGCATCAGCCGGTGTGGCATAGGAACCACTCACCAGCACGTACCACGACTGACCGTTACGGGTGGTTTTGTAGACGTGATACCCACTCAGATTCTGCTGCTTAGCCCAGGCATTCAGGCTTTCCGCCTTCGATGCACCGCTCAGCTGCAGGGTATAGCTGCCGCCTGGTAATGATTTGCTGGCTGAACTGCTGCCTGCCGCCGCAGTGGCCGGAGCAGAAGGGGCTGGCGTACGTGCTGGCGTGGTATGCGTTTTGCTGTCACGGGTTGCAGGCTTCGAGGCAGTTTTATGCGATGAATCGTGCGCCGGACGGGCAGAAGCGTTTGATTTGTTTGGCGTCTGACGGCCTGCAGGGGCCGTAACCGGATTCACAGCCGTTCCGGCATTACCGCTGACTGTGGCAGGGGCTGTTGGCAGTGAACTGCCACCCTGCGTGCCCATCGCGGCACTGTCGACCTGCTGCTGCTGATTACTCAGCGCGCTGTTCAGATCGCCCGGCAGTGTGACACGCTGTTGATTTGCTGGCGTGTCAACAGGGGCGGCCTGCGTAGGCGTTGAAGCCACAGGCGGCATTGAGACGTCGCGCTGCGGGTCAGACGCAGCATTACCGCTGGTCGCCGCGTTATTTTCGCTGGTAGCTGGCGTGGTCTGCCCGCCGGTTGGCGTCGTCTGTCCACCTGACATGGAAGAGGAGCCGGCCAGGTCGATGTTCTTCTCGCTGCCGGAACCGCCGCCAGCGGCAGGCGTGTTGCCCGCAGTCGCAGGTTTTTTCTCATCCGGGCCATTCAGCGCCGAACCAATACCCAGTACCAGTAATAGCAGAACCAGGATCCCGACACCCATCATGATGCGCTGGCGCGAAACCGGTATTTTGGCTGCGGGAGACGACTTACGAGGGCGCGAGGGACGGCGATCGCTGGCGTCAGGTTTTAACTCATCTTCCGGTTTAAACTCATCCATTTTGCCTCCTCCGTAAAGCGGCATTCCGCACTGCGCACCCTGCGCGCCGCGTCACCACTCAACTGCTTAATCTCAGGATTGCTGACAATCATTAATTGCAGCCAGCACCATATCATGTGCCACGCCACCACGCACTTCAGAGCGGCCAATCGACAGCGGGAGTACCAGCCGCAATTCGCCCGCCAGAACTTTCTTATCGCGCATCATGTGCGGCAGATACATCTCCGCACTCATCGCCTCCGGCCCATGTACCGGCAAACCGGCACGCAGGAACAGAGCAATAATGCGGTCCGTCTCCTGTGCCTGGAACTGCCCCAGGCGTTCAGCCGTGCGTGCCGCCATCACCATGCCCGCTGCAATCGCTTCACCGTGCAGCCAGTTGCCATAGCCCATGTGTGCTTCAATCGCATGACCAAAAGTATGGCCCAGATTCAGCAACGCCCGCTGACCGTTTTCACGTTCATCGGCGGCCACGACTTCGGCTTTCAGTTCACAGCAGCGACGAATGCAGTACGCCAGCGCCTGTTCATCCAGCGCCAGCAGGGCATCAAGATTCTGCTCCAGCCACTGGAAAAACGCACCGTCGAGGATGATGCCGTACTTAATCACTTCCGCCAGACCCGACGCCAGTTCGCGCGCGGGCAACGTCTGCAGACAGGCAGTATCAATCACCACCGACGCGGGTTGATAAAACGCGCCGATCATGTTTTTGCCCAGCGGATGGTTAACGGCCGTTTTGCCGCCAACCGAAGAGTCGACCTGCGACAGTAAGGTGGTCGGTACCTGAATAAAGCGTACACCACGCTGATAACTGGCCGCAGCAAAACCGGTAAGATCGCCAATGACGCCGCCGCCTAAGGCGATAAGCGTCGTATCACGACCGTGCGGCTTTTGCAGGAGCGCGGTAAAAACCTGATCCATCACGGCCAGCGTCTTATATTGCTCGCCGTCGGGTAAGATCACCTGATCCACTTTTACACCTGCCGCCGTCAGCAGCGCCGTCAGCTGGTCAAGATAAAGCGGAGCCAGCGTCTGGTTTGTCACCACCATGGCGTTTTCGCCCGCGGTTAGCGGCCAAAAAAGAAGCCGGATCGTTAAACAGTCCGGCAGCGATAGTGATGGGGTAACTGCGTTCCCCCAGTGAGACGGTGATCTTCTCCATGATGCCCGATACCTGTTAAGGAGCCTTCGAACGTTGGATCAACTTTTTTCCAACATGTGGATAATCTGATTCGCCACCACTTTCGCACTCTGATCATCTGTGCGAATGGTTACATCGGCGATCTCTTCGTAGAGCGGGTTACGTTCGCCAGCCAGCGCTTCGAGCACTTCACGCGGCGGTGAATCCACCTGCAGCAACGGACGTTTTTTGTCACGTTGGGTGCGCGCCAGTTGCTTCTCGATGGTGGTTTCAAGATAAACCACAACACCGCGGGCGGAGAGACGATTACGCGTTTCCCGGGATTTGACGGAACCACCGCCTGTCGCCAGGACGATGCCTTGCTTCTCGGTCAGTTCGTTAATGATTTTTTCTTCGCGATCGCGAAAGCCAGCTTCGCCTTCGACATCAAAAACCCAGCCCACATCCGCTCCGGTGCGTCGCTCAATTTCCTGATCGGAATCGAAGAACTCCATGTTGAGTTGCTGAGCCAACTGACGGCCAATAGTGCTTTTGCCGGCACCCATCGGCCCAACCAGAAAGATATTGCGTTTCTCTGCCATTTTGTCGGTATTACTAAGAATTCGTTAATGATACCCCGCGTTCAGCATTTGCTGGCGGGACAGGAACTGAGACCTCATGAGCGTTAGCAAGAGTCAGATGAAAAATTATCTCAACACTCAAGGCTGTTTGGCAACCGATTATATTGCCTTCAGCACATCCATTTCTGAATTGGCCTGTGTTCGCGAAACTGTAACGCGCCAGCGCTGCGTCTTTACAACGCTGCGTACAGAGGAGTTTTCTGATCTGTTTGCCGGGATTTACCCAGCATAGACGGTTACACCGTATTGAAAATCGCTAAACCTTGTAAGCTAATTCCTCTCCTGCGTCAACGCAGATGGCCTTAAGGGACGCATTTTCCGTTTTATCCAGCCGTAAGCGCTGCTTCCCTGACCAATCGCGGCGTAATGAAGATCACCAGCTCTCTTTTTTTGCGCTGATCAGATTGCTGGCGAAACAACCCGCCAATCAGCGGCACATTTCCCAGTAGCGGCACCTGATTCTGTCCGCGGGTGCGCTGCTGCTGAAAGATACCGCCTAACGCCAGTGTTTGCCCGTCACTGACCGTGACCTGAGTCTCAATTTCCTGTTTATCGATGGATAATATGTCGCTATCGCCGGTTCTGATGCTGCGACCCGGCATATTCTGACTGATATGGATCTTCAGCTGGATGCGGCCATTGCCGGAAATCGTCGGTGTCACCTCCATACCCAGTACCGCTTCTTTAAACTCAATACTGGTGGCCCCGCTGTTTCCTGCCGACACTTCATAAGGAATTTCTGTGCCCTGCTTAATCGAAGCGGTCTGCTGATGTGAGGTAAAGAGGCGCGGACTGGCGATAATTTCAATCTGGTTCTCCTGCTCCAGCGCACTTAACTCCAGATCCAGAAGCTGCCCTCCAATGCGCGCCAGCGCCATACCCACGCTGATGCCGGGTGAACTCACCGCCAGCGGAACATCCAGCCGCGGATGATGCAGGATATCAGTTACGGCGGCGTCCCCCCGCCTGCAATCCCCACTTCACGCCCAGCTCCTGCAGATGCTCCTCGCTGATAGTGACGATGTGGGCTGACAGTTCAATCTGTTCCAGTGGCAGATCCAGCGCCCGTATCCAGCGCTCCGTCTCTTTTAAAGCCGCCGCACTATCGCGCAGTAACAATGCGTTGGTGCGTTTGTCGACCGTCACGCTACCGCGCGGCGTCATCAGCGACTGACGCTCACTCAGCAGGCTGGCATACACCTCGCTGGCGCTGGCATAACGCAATATCACAGCGCGCTGTTGCAAAGGAACCTGCTGCAACTGCGACTGCTGCTCAGCCTCACGTGCCTGCTGCTGAGCCTGCTGCCAGCTTTCCGGATAGACCAGCAGGACATTATTCTGTTCAACCAGCGTCAGCTTTGCCATGCGCGCCACCAGGTTGAGCGCCTGATGCCAGGGCAGGTTATCCAGCCGCAGCGATAACGAACCTTCAACCTCTGGCGCAATCATCAGATTGATCTGCTGATAGTCAGCCAGCGCCTGCAAAATACGCTCTACCGGGGCGTTATCAAAAGTCAGGCTGAGAGGCTCCTCATCAACGGCGTAAACCGGCAGCAGGCAGCTTAGTAGCAGCAGAGTGGTTATCCTTATCATGCGAACGTCCTTTTAAATAAAATGCGGCCTGTTGTGCGTTGCAGCTATTCGGCACCGCTAAGGTGAGGCTGCGGCGGGTCATACCCGCCAGTTGCCAGGGTGCGAATGGAAATGGCTTGCCGGTGCGGGCCGTAATACTCTCTCCCTGCGGGGTCAGCAGCCAGGCATGGAAATGCGCCTCCCGGCCAATGATCCCCTGCAGACGCCAGCCGGTGAGCGGTTCCACTGTCGCCTCACAGACGGAACCGGCTACAGGCCGGAACGGATCGCGCGCCAGCACGCCGCCACAGCACAACAGTAAAATCAGCAGACTATGGCGCATCGTCAGGTTCCAGCCAGAGTTGAGCCACCAGGTACTGCGGCTGCGCCAGCAGCTGGAAATGCACCGGAAACGGTGCGGAGGCCTGGGCCAGCTCGGCAAAAAGCGACTGGAACGCCGGCCACTGCAGATGCAGCGTCAGCATGCGTGAGGGGGGCGTCCGGCTGCCACTCTTCCAGCTGGCTACGGCGTGCCGCCAGGATCTCTTCCACTGCACGGCCCGATGCAGATGCTGATCTCGCGATCTGTATCGACTGCAGCTGCGCCTGCAACTGTGCATTATCGGGGTTCTGACGCCACTGGTGCTGGCGCAGCTGCAGAGTGCGGGTCAACTGCAACAGCGTCTGCTGTTCAGCAATGAGCGCCTGCTGCTGTGGCCGTAACCACAGGATCCAGGAGAGCAGCAGCAGACCGGATAAGAGTGCGGCGAGCAAGCCATAGCGCGCAATAGCGGCCATCTGCCACCAGCGCTCCCACCATTCACTCACTGTTCACCTCCTGCATCTCTGCCCGCAGTGAAAACCGATAATGGCCATCAGCCTGACGCTTAACCCCGCCCTGCTTCACCAGACCAAACAGGGCCACAGTGGTTAATTGCTGGCGGAACTGTCGGACTGCCGCCATATCCTGTGCCCGCCCCTCCAGTGTCAGACGGTTGTCGCGCTTTTCCAGCCGGGTCAGCCAGGCGGTGTCGGGCAGCAACGCGGGTAAATCGAGCCAGAACTGCTGCCAGGCGGCCAGTTGTGCAGCCTGCTGGCGATGCTTCGCCTGCTGTTTTTGCACGACCGCGAGCTGCTCCAGTAACTGCTTTTGTTGCGCTAACTGCTGCCCCAGGCTTTCCAGCGCCTGCTGCTGCGTCCTGCTCGCCTGTGCCACCTGCTGACGCGTCTGCTGGATCCGCCAGGTTTGCTGCATCACCACCAGTAACAGGGCGCCAGTCGCCAGTGACAGCACGACCAGGCTCTGTCGCCGCTGCTGTTGCCGACGGCGCTGCCGCCAGGGCAGCAGATTAACCGCGACCATCACTCATCTCCGTCGCGCAGCGCCAGCCCGGCCGCCAGCGCAAAAGCGCCCGGATTCTCCGGCAAAGGTGGCTGCTTATAACGAAACAGATCAAAAGGGGAAAACGCGCTAACGTCTGCAGGCAACGGCGCCTGCTCTGCAGTACACCAGGCGACAGAACGCGCCCCGGGAAAGGCCTGCCGTTGCAGTGCCTCCAGCGTGGCGGCTTCGCCTGTGTCAGCAGCGGTGTGCGCATCGCTCCAGAGCCAGCGGTTATCCTGCTGCAGAACCAGTACCGCATCGTCCTGCAGCGCTGCCTGCCGGGCTAACCGCTTCAGCGCCTCAGTGGTTAATTCGAACACCTGCGGCTTTAAACCCGCCTGCAACAGGGGTGCCGCCCACTGGTCGATAATCTCCAGCCGCGCTGCCGTGACGCAGAGCTGCCCGCTCTGCACATCCGGTCGGTAATCCAGCGCCAGCGCAGCGGGCTCCAGCGGAAAGAGACGGCGCGCGGCCGCCTGCACGTAGTGCCCCAGCGCGGGCTCATTCAGCGACTGCGCAGGAAGGGGGAGCTGGCGCTGCAGCACCAGCTGGGCAGGCAATCCGACCCGCAGCGAATAACGGCGTGGTAACCGCTGACGCCAGGTCGTTAAGGCCGCCAGTAATTCAGGCGAAGATTGCAGCACGCCGTTTCTTAACGTATCTTGCGGCAGCCGCTGCTGCCACCAGTGGCGTAGCTGCCAGCCATCACGACGAGGCTGGAGGGCCAGGGCGCAAATCTGCCTATTCTGAATATCCAGCCCAATTTGCCAGGTATGAAAAGCCATACGCGCGATCTCCTTATCGTCCGGGAAAATGGACATATCAAAGCGTCTGGCTTGCCTTTATACTACCGCGCGGTTGTTTATAAACTGCTCAAACGACAACAGATGGGAAATTCCAGGTGAAGTTCGTAAAGTATTTATTGATCCTTGCAGTGTGTTGCATCCTGTTGGGAGCTGGCTCGATTTATGGTTTATACAAATACATAGAGCCACAGCTGCCCGACGTAAACACGCTGAAAGATGTGCGTCTGCAAACCCCTATGCAGGTTTACAGCGCCGATGGCGATCTGATCGCCCAGTATGGCGAAATGCGCCGTATTCCTTTGACCCTGCAGCAAGTGCCACCTGTGATGGTGAAAGCGTTTATTGCGACCGAAGATAGCCGTTTTTATGAGCACCATGGTGTTGATCCGGTGGGTATTTTCCGTGCGGCCAGCGTTGCGCTGGTCTCCGGTCACGCCTCGCAGGGTGCCAGTACTATCACTCAGCAGCTGGCCCGTAACTTCTTCCTGAGCCCGGAACGCACCCTGATGCGTAAAATAAAGGAAGCGTTCCTGGCGATCCGCATTGAGCAGTTGCTGAACAAAGATGAAATCCTTGAGCTCTACCTGAATAAGATCTACCTCGGCTACCGTGCTTATGGCGTTGGCGCAGCCTCACAGGTCTATTTTGGTAAGCCGGTTGACCAGCTGTCGCTGAGTGAGATGGCGATGATTGCCGGTCTGCCGAAAGCCCCTTCCACCTTTAACCCGCTTTACTCGCCGAGTCGTGCCCTGTCGCGCCGCAACGTGGTGCTGGCGCGTATGCTGGATCAGCATTACATCACGCAGCAGCAGTATGATGAGGCGCGTAATACGCCGCTGGTCGCGAAGTATCACGGCCCGGAAATCGCTTTCTCTGCCCCCTATCTCAGCGAGATGGTGCGTCAGGAGATGGTGAAACGCTACGGTGAGAATGCCTACACCGACGGTTACAAGGTCTACACCACCGTGACCCGTCGCCTGCAGGAAGCCGCGCAGACCTCCGTTCGCAATAACGTCATGGCCTACGATATGCGTCATGGCTATCGCGGCCCGACCAGCGTGCTGTGGAAAGTGGGTGAACCGGCCTGGGATCAGACGAAGATTGAGAAAGCGCTGAAGACGCTGCCGGTCTATGGTCCGCTCAATCCGGCAGTCGTAACCGAAGCGCGCAGCGATGAAGCGACGGTGATGCTGAAAGATGGCAGCAATGTGTCGCTGGCATTAGCCGGTGTGCGCTGGGCGCGTCCTTATAAGTCTGACACCGTGCAGGGCCCGACGCCGAAAAGCGTGACGCAGGTATTGCAGGCCGGCCAGCAGATCTGGGTGCGCAAAGTGGGTGATGAGTGGTGGCTGGGCCAGGTGCCGGATGTGAACTCGGCGCTGGTCTCGCTGGATCCGAATGATGGTGCGGTGCGCGCGCTGGTAGGCGGCTTTGCCTTTAACCAGAGCATGTTTAACCGTGCGACCCAGGCGCTGCGTCAGGTCGGCTCTAACATCAAGCCTTTCCTCTATACCGCCGCAATGGATCGCGGGCTGACGCTCGCCTCAATCCTTAACGATGTGCCGATTTCACGCTGGGATGCGGGTGCGGGTGCTGACTGGCGTCCCAAGAACTCCCCGCCAACTTACGATGGTCCGATTCGTCTGCGTCAGGGTTTAGGCCAGTCGAAAAACGTGGTGATGGTGCGTGCGATGCGTGCGATGGGCGTGGACTACGCCGCTGAGTATCTGCAGCGCTTTGGTTTCCCGGCTCAGAACATTGTTCACACCGAATCGCTGGCATTAGGTGCGGCCTCGTTTACCCCGTTACAGGTGGTGCGCGGCTACTCCGTGATGGCGAATGGCGGCTTCCTGGTCGATCCTTACTTCATCACCCGGATTGAGAACGAACAGGGCGGCCTCGTATTTGAAGAGAAACCGAAGATCGCCTGCCCGCAGTGCAATCTGCCGGTGATCTACGGCGAGACCAAAAAAAGCGCTGGCCCTGAATGAAGAGAGCGTCGAGAACGTTGCAGCCTCTAATAACAACCAGAATCAGGCCGTTCCTCAGCCTGAACTGGAGCAGGTTCCCGCTCAGGCACAACAGGGTGAGCAGCAATATGCGCCGCACGTGATCAACACCCCGCTCACCTTCCTGATCAAGAGCGCGCTAAACAGTAACATCTTTGGCGAACCGGGCTGGATGGGAACAGGCTGGCGTGCCGGGCGTGACCTCAAGCGTAATGATATCGGCGGTAAAACCGGTACCACTAACAGCTCGAAAGATGCCTGGTTCTCGGGTTACGGCCCTGGCGTGGTCACCTCAGTCTGGATCGGCTTTGATGATGCGCGCCGCAATCTGGGCCGCAGCACGCTCTCCGGCGCCATTCCCGATCAGATTTCGGGCTATGAAGGCGGTGCGAAGAGCGCACAACCGGCATGGGATGAGTACATGAAGAGTGCGCTGGATGGTGTACCGGTGCAGCCGTTAACGCCGCCGGATGGCGTGGTCACGGTGACGATCGATCGCAGCACCGGCAAGCTGGCAAATGGAGGGGGTAACACCCGTCAGGAGTACTTCATCAATGGCACCCAGCCAACCGAATATTCGGTTCATGATGTGGGTACCACCATTATGGATAACGGTGAGAGTCACGAGCTGTTCTGATGTGACCCACGAAACCGCACTGTAAAAAAAGGCCGACGTCAGTCGGCCTTTTTTTATTCAGTCACAGATGATATTCAGTAACTCAGCCGCCCCTGCTTCACCAGCCATTCGCGCGCCATAAACAGCGCACTGACATTACGTGCCTCGCGGAAATCGGGCTCATCCAGCAGCGACATCATATCGCTCAGCGGCCAGCGGTGGACAATCAGCGGCTCCGGCTCATCGCCTTCCAGCTTTTCAGCGTAGAGACCTTCCGCCACCACAATGTTCATTTTGCTGGAAAAGTAGGAGGGCGCCATGGTGAGTTTGCCCAGCGTTGTCAGTTGGTCAGCACCAAAACCGACCTCTTCTTTCAGTTCGCGAACTGCCGCTTCATTCACGGTTTCACCTGAATCGATCAGCCCCTTGGGGAAACCAAGCTCATAGGTTTCCAGTCCGACGGCATACTCCTGAATCAGGATCAGATGGTCATCAATAATCGGCACAATCATCACCGCTTCACGTTCTGAGGGCTTCATCCGCTCATAAACGCGATGCGCACCATTGCTGAAAGTCAGATCGACCGATTCAATGGTGAATAACCGTGAACGTGCCACGGCGGTGATATTGAGGATGTCAGGTTTTTTTGGAATTTTCATATCAGCCTCAAATTATTTTGCGCCGGCTATCTGGAGCGAATTAGCATACCTAACCACAGGCAATTGTGCGACAGTCAGACAATCACGTTATCGTTACACAGATTACATCGATTGAATAACAGCCTTTGGTTATCAGTTAAGACTAAATTTGCATTAGTCAATATGCTGCGATAAGTTTCAGATAATACCGATATTTAATCCAGTCTGAGCCGGTTACCATTCGGACAAGGCAGGGTTTAACAAATGCTAATCAGATATACGCTGGCACTATTTCATCGGGTGTCTGACTCCTCAGGGTTATATAATCTTCCGGAATGCCTCTTTTATAGTGAGCATAACCGAAAGCGAAAGTTTAAAGTGAAGGCAGCATTTTGGCTGAATTGAGCAGAGCATGAGCACAATCTTGATGATCCTGGCCATAGTGCTGACCTGTTCAATCCTGGCAGGCATTGGGTTCTGGTACGCTATGCGGCATCGTCCGCCGTTGGCGAAACCTCTGCCATTTATCAGTCCGCCCTGCCGTAAACTCTCTGCTCAGGAGCGTGAGGCGGTTGATAAGTATGTCGCCGCGCTGGAAAAGCAGCCCCGTACCACGGTGACGACCGATAAGCGCAGCGCGTCCGAACGACTGACGCTGACGGCACAAAGCAACAATGTCTACCCCGTTACCCGTGCGATTACCCGCTACGGACTCTCAACGGACGATCCCCATAAATGGCGCTACTACCTTGATGAAGTTGAAGTTCATCTGCCGCCGCTGTGGGAACAGTACATCGCCGACGAAAACTACGTTGAGTTAATCCGCACCCAATCTATTCCGCTGGTGATCTCGCTGAACGGCCACTCGCTGGTGGATTACGCCGTGGATCAGCAATCGCTGCCGACGCTGATGCGTCCGGTGTCGACCAACGCCTCTATCCGCAAAGCGGAAACGGAAAACGTCGAACTGCTGCAGGTGCGCAAAGAGACGCCGGAAGAGTATCGTCTGTCGCGGCCAGATGGCACGCGTGAAGCGGTGATCATCTCTCTTGCCTTCTTACTCTTCTTCTTCAGCCTGTTAGTCCCCGCAACGCTGATGATCTGGCTGGTGCTGACGGGTGCAGTCATGATTGCCGCCAGCCTGTGGCTGCTCTACCGCATTCCGGGTGAGCGCGGCCTGCGTGACATACACTGCCTGCGCGGCGCGCCAAAGCGCTGGGGCCTGTTCAGCGAATCGAACCAGGAGCAGAGCAATATCACACTGGGGATTATTGACCTCGCCTATCCACCACACTGGCAGCCTTATGTCGCGCACGATCTCGGACAGGTGACGGATGTGGAGATCTACCTTAACCGTCAGGTGGTGCGTCAGGGTCGCTTCCTGTCGCTGCAGGATGAAGTCAAAAACTTCCCTATTCAGCGCTGGCGGAAAAACGTGGTGCTGGCCTGTGGTTCACTGATGGTGCTGACCATGCTGGTCACCTGGATCCCGCTCGGCATGCCGATCAAGCTCAGTCTGGCCTGGGCCAGGGGCACCGACAGCCTGGAGGTCAGCAGCGTCGATAAACTCAGCAGCGTGCCCCTGAATATTGGCGACAACCTCAAAGTGAGCGGTACCGGCATGTGTTCGGTGCCGGACAACTATCAGAGCAACCGAAGTTACGCCTTCATGCCGTTCGACTGCTCGGCGGTCTACTGGAATAACGCCACGCCGTTGCCGCAGCCACAATCGGACATTATTGATAAAGCCGCTGCTCTGCTGGAGACCACCACAAAGCAGCTGCATCCGGAAACCAATACCGATCCTAAACTGAATCCGCAGCTGGCCTCCGCGATTCAGAAGTCCGGCATGATCCTGCTGGATGACTTCTCCGATCTGGTGATGAAAACGCAGGATCTCTGTAATCAGCCACAGGATTGTATGCGCCTGAAAAATGCGCTGGTGAACCTGGGCAATGCCAAAGACTGGGAAGCGCTGATGCGTCGCGCAGATTCCGGCCAGCTAAACGGCATGAATGTGCTGCTGCGGCCGGTCAGTGCTGAAGCCCTGGAAAACCTGGTCAATACCGCCACCTCGACCTTCTTTTTCCGCGAAACCCGTCGTGCAGCAGAAAATCTTAACAGCCCGCCGCCAGGGGGGTTTTCTGATCGTCAGCGACGAGGGCCGCCAGCTGGTGAATCAGCCTCAGCCAACCGTGTCGCTGTTTGATCTCGATCCGCCCTCTCAGTGGCGTGAACTGCAACGTATCTCCGCCATGCTGCTGCATACGCCTTTCAGCGCCAGCGGCATCATCACCAGCATTTCAACGGATGCCAACGGCACGCGTCACATCGTGCTGCACAATGAACCGGATGCCATGGCGCAGTGGCGCTATCTCGGCACCGTATTGCTGCTGCTGGTGCTGTTAACCTGCGGTGTGATCAATGGGTTACTGGCGCTGCGCCGTATGCACCTTAATCGCCAGCGCATGATCGATATCCAGCACTATTACGACAAGTGCTTCAATCATAACCTCGGCACTTTGCAGAGCGTGCGCCCGATATTCTGAGCCCTGCCCTTCTGTGCTACCCTGTCGCCCGGTTTTTTTACAGGGTAAAACATCCGCATGCTCAACTGGTCTGAGATTGATACCGTGCTGCTCGACATGGATGGCACGCTGCTGGATTTGGCGTTTGATCGCCACTTCTGGCTGGAGCATGTGCCTGAACAACTCAGTCAGCAACGCGGCATTACCCGGGCGGAAGCCGAAGCAATCATCGCAGAAAAGTATCAGGCCGTTGCCCATACGCTAAACTGGTATTGTCTGGATTACTGGGCAGAAGCGCTGGCGCTGGACATCCGTGCCATGACCTGGGCGATGCGCAGCCGGATTGCGCTGCGTGACGATACGCTGCCTTTTTTGCAGGCTCTGCGCCGTGCCGGCAAGTCCACTATCCTGCTGACCAACGCGCATCCTTACAATCTGGACGTCAAACTGGCGCAGACAGGTTTAGCGCCGCACCTTGATTTATTACTTTCCACCCATACCTTTGGGTATCCGAAAGAAGACCAACGTTTATGGCAGGCGGTACAACAGCACACCGGCTTTTCTGCGCCGCGCACGCTGTTTATCGATGATAGCGAAGTGATTCTGGATGCTGCGGCGTCATGGGGCATCGGCGAGTGCTTAGGCGTAAAGAACCCCGATTCGGGTCGTCCTGAGCAAATCTTTCAGCGTCATCGCGCCACCGGCGATTACCGGACGCTGATCTGAGTCAGGAGCAGCAATGAAGAAAGAGAAAAGCAGCGAAGAGGTACGCCTCGACAAGTGGCTGTGGGCCGCGCGCTTTTACAAAACCCGGGCGATTGCGCGGGAGATGATTGAAGGCGGCAAAGTGCATTACAACGGCCAGCGCAGCAAACCCGGCAAGGTGGTAGAGCTGAATGCGGAACTGACACTGCGTCAGGGCAACGATGAACGCACCGTAGTGGTGGCGGACATCAGCGCTCAGCGCCGTCCCGCCAGCGAGGCCCAGCAGCTCTATCGCGAAACCGATGCCAGCATTGAAAAACGCGAAAAAATGGCGCAGGCGCGCAAAATGAATGCGCTGACTATGCCCCATCCCGATCGGCGACCTGACAAAAAAGAGCGTCGCGATTTGATGAAGTTTAAATTATCGGGCGATGAATAACGTCGTCTTAGCTGACGCGCCATCGCCCCGTACCAGTGAGAGAAAAAATATGTCAGCCCAGGATCAACTGCACCGTTATCTGTTTGAAAATGCCGCCGTGCGCGGCGAGCTGGTGAACGTCTCTGACACCTGGCGTGAAACCGTAAAGAACCATGACTATCCGGCACCGGTTAAAACGCTGCTGGGTGAGATGCTGGTCGCCACCAGCCTGCTGACTGCCACGCTGAAGTTTGATGGCGAAATCACCGTGCAATTGCAGGGTGACGGCCCGCTGTCGCTGGCGGTGATCAACGGCAACAACAACCAGGAACTGCGCGGCGTAGCGCGTATTAAAGGCGACATCCCGGACGACAGTACCCTGAAAAGCATGGTGGGCAATGGCTATCTGGTGATCACCATTTCCCCTGAAAAGGGCGAACGTTATCAGGGAGTGGTGGGACTGGAAGGTGAAACTCTGGCGGAGTGCCTGGAAGATTACTTCATGCGCTCAGAGCAGCTGCCAACGCGGCTGTTTATCCGCACCAGCGACAAAGGCGCCGCGGGTATTCTGCTGCAGGTGATGCCGGCGCAGGATACGGAGAAAGAGGTTTTCGACCATCTGGCAACGCTGACCGAAACCATTAAAACGGAAGAGCTGATCGATCTGCCTGCGAATGAAGCGCTGTGGCGTCTCTACCATCAGGAAGAGGTCACTCTCTACGATCCGCAGCCAGTGATCTACAAATGCACCTGCTCGCGTGAGCGCTGTGGCGAAGTACTGACCACGCTGCCGCAGGAAGAGGTAGATGAGATCATCGCGGAAGATGGCAAAATCGACATGCACTGCGACTATTGCGGCTCAAACTACGTGTTTGACGCTGTCGATATCGCCGGTATTCGCAGCCACTCCCTTGAGAATAATAACCAGCTTCACTGATTTATCGGGCGGCTTCTGCCGCCCCTTCCGCGCCGCCCATGCCTATCCCCATAATTTTTCAGACAAATTATCTTTTTTTTACTTTCATAACATCTTTTAAACGTTCGAAACATAGCCTTAACGCGCCCTGAGTCGCATTTTTAGATCACTGCTCTTTTTCCCTTAACGCAGAAGAGTAAACTGCGCGCGATCGTGCAAACGCCCGGAAGTCAGAGGCAGATGCCCTGAATAGTCCGGTGATCTTTGCAGGCTGTCGTGACGAAGCGCAGTCGACTGTCAGTGATTTGCCGCACCCGATACAACAGCCGGTGGCACGATCCCAACCTATCTCTGCTTTGCAGAACAGACACCGATTTAAGGAGCAGTAAAATGCGCGTTAACGGCCTGACCTCGCAAGACCTTGCCGCTTTGGGCATCGTGGATACCACGGAAGTGGTTTACAACCCTGATTACGACACGCTTTTTCAGGAAGAGACGCGCCCGGACCTCGAAGGTTTTGCTCGTGGCACCCTGACGCAGAGCGGCGCGATTGCAGTAGACACCGGGATTTTCACCGGGCGATCGCCAAAGGATAAGTACATTGTGCGTGACGACACCACGCGCGATACCCTGTGGTGGAACGACCAGGGCACCGGCAAAAACGACAATCAGCCCCTGTCGCAGGAGACCTGGAACGCGCTGAAAAGCTGCGTCACCCGCCAGCTTTCCGGCAAGCGCCTGTTTGTGGTGGATGCGTTCTGTGGTGCCAATGCCGATTCCCGTCTGAGCGTACGTTTTGTCACCGAAGTGGCCTGGCAGGCACACTTCGTGAAGAACATGTTCATCCAGCCTGACGACGCTGAACTGGCCGAATTCACTCCCGACTTTGTGGTGATGAACGGCGCCAAATGCACCAATCCAGACTGGCAGGCGCAGGGTCTTCACTCTGAAAACTTTGTCGCCTTCAATCTGACTGAACGCATGCAGCTGATTGGCGGAACCTGGTACGGCGGCGAGATGAAGAAAGGTCTGTTCGCCATCATGAACTACCTGCTGCCGCTGAAAGGCATCGCCTCAATGCACTGCTCAGCAAACGTGGGTAAAGCGGGCGATGTGGCGGTCTTCTTTGGCCTCTCGGGCACCGGTAAAACCACACTTTCTACCGATCCTGACCGCCAGCTGATCGGTGACGATGAGCACGGCTGGGACGATGATGGCGTGTTTAACTTCGAGGGCGGTTGTTACGCCAAAACCATCAACCTCTCTGAGCAGGCTGAGCCGGAGATCTACCGCGCCATTCGCCGCAATGCGCTGCTGGAAAATGTGGTAGTTCGCGAAGATGGCAGCGTCGATTACGACGACGGCAGCAAAACCGAAAACACCCGCGTCTCCTATCCGATCAATCACATCGACAATATCGTGCAGCCGGTCTCAAAAGCGGGCCACGCGAAGAAAGTGATTTTCCTGACCGCCGATGCGTTTGGCGTGCTGCCACCGGTTTCACGTCTGACACCGGAGCAGACGCAGTATCATTTCCTGTCAGGTTTCACCGCCAAACTGGCGGGGACCGAGCGTGGCGTCACTGAGCCGACCCCCACCTTCTCCGCCTGTTTCGGCGCGGCGTTCCTGATGCTGCATCCGACGCAGTATGCGGAAGTGCTGGTGAAACGGATGGAGGCGTCCGGTGCGCAGGCTTATCTGGTCAATACCGGCTGGAACGGCAGCGGCAAACGCATCTCACTGAAGAATACCCGCGCCATTATCAATGCCATTCTGGCGGGTGAGCTGGATGATGCGCCGATGGAAACGCTGCCGATCTTTAATCTGCAGATGCCGGTTACGCTGGGCGAACTGGATAGTGATACGCTCGATCCGCGTCGTAGCTGGGAGAGTGAGGAGAAGTGGACCGCCGCCGCCGAAGGTCTGGCGCAGCGCTTTATTGATAACTTCGACAAGTACACGGATAACGCCGCAGGTGCTGCGCTGGTGAAAGCTGGCCCGCAACGCTAAAAGAAGCGGCGCGGCAATGAAACTGCCGCGCCGTTTTTATCATCCCGACACGCTGTTGCTGCCGTTGTTGTGGCTCAGCGCCATGCTTTCCACTAACGGCAACCAGGCACGAATGCGTAAACCGCCGCGTTCGCTCTCGCCAATCTCCAGCGAGCCCTGATGGGCATCAATGATACGCTGCACGATCGCCAGGCCCAGACCGGTTCCGCTGGTGCTGCGGGCGCTGTCACCGCGCACAAAGGGCTGGAACAGATGCGCCAGCTGATCCGGCTTGATGCCAGGTCCATCATCTTCCACCTGGAACCAGGCACGATGCAGTTCCCGTCCGCTGCTGACCCTGATCCAGCCATTACCGTATCGCGCGGCATTGACCACCAGGTTAGCCAGTGCCCGTTTAATCGACAGCGGGTTGATATCCAGCATTAACTCTTCCGGCATCACCGCATTTTCGATCTCACGTTCATAGCCGCTTTCAGCGGCCACCACTTCGCCCAGCACACTGTTAAGGTCGGCGCGCTCAGTCTGCATCTCCTGACCGGTACGCAGGTAGTCGATGAACTGTTCGATAATGGCGTTGCACTCTTCGATATCTTTATTAATCGATTCGGCCAGGTAGCCATCCTGCTCGCTCATCATCTCGGTGGCGAGACGAATACGGGTCAGCGGCGTTCGCAAATCATGGCTGACGCCCGCCATTAACAGCGTGCGGTCATCCGCCAGCTGCTTCACCCCGGCCGCCATCTGGTTAAAGGCGCGGGTCACCGATCGCACTTCTGACGCGCCATACTCGCGCAGCGGCGGCGGAATAATCCCGCGCCCGACCTGCAGGGCGGCGTGCTCCAGATCCACCAGCGGGCGGTTCTGGATGCGGATAAACAGCCAGGCACCGCCAATCGCCAGCAGCATAATCGCCAGGGTGTAGCGGAACAGCGGCGAGAAGTCGCCCTGATGAATCTCAGTCAGCGGCACCCGCACCCAGATATCGGGCGACAGCCAGGTTTTCAGCCAGACGACGGGCGAGTTTTTGTTGACCTCAACCCGCACATCGGTGGGACCGCCAAGCTGCTGGCCCATCTGCTCGCTCAGGAATTCATAGTGCTGCGCCCATCGTAATCCGCTCTCCTCTGCCGCTGCATTGGTGTAGAGCGAGATCCCCAGTTCGCGGTAGATTTCCCGGCGAAACGCCGGTGGCACTTCCAGCTGCGTGCCATCTTCCAGCTGCAACCGGTCGGTCATCAGCATACGAACTTCGTAAGCGAGCACCTTATTGAACTGTTGCAGGCTGGGAAGAATGGCGAAGTTCAGCACCACCAGATAGGTCGTTACCAGGCTGACAAACAGCAGGGTAACGATCAGCAACAGGGTGCGGGCAAACGAACTGCGAGGCGAGAAGCGCAGTCGCTTCATGCTTTACTGCCGTCCGGCACAAAGACGTAGCCCAGACCCCAGACGGTCTGGATATAACGCGGATGCGCAGGATCCTCTTCCACCATGCGACGCAGGCGGGAGATCTGGACGTCAATCGAACGTTCCATGGCGCTGTATTCACGGCCACGCGCCAGGTTCATCAGCTTATCGCGAGACAGTGGCTCACGTGGATGGCTGACCAGTGCTTTCAGCACCGCAAACTCACCGCTGGTCAGCGGCATCGGCTCATCTTCACGGAACATCTCGCGGGTGCCGAGGTTAAGTTTGAACTTACCAAAGGCGATGATCGCCTCTTCCTGCGAAGGCGCGCCTGGCAGTTCATTAGCCTGACGGCGCAGCACCGCACGGATGCGCGCCAGCAGCTCACGCGGGTTAAAGGGTTTAGGAATATAGTCGTCAGCGCCGATCTCCAGCCCCACGATACGATCCACCTCTTCGCCCTTGGCGGTCACCATAATAATCGGCATCGGGTTGCTCTGACTGCGCAGACGACGGCAGATAGAGAGACCATCCTCGCCTGGCAACATCAGGTCGAGCACCATCAGATGAAAGGATTCACGGGTTAACAGACGGTCCATCTGCTCGGCATTAGCGACACTGCGCACCTGAAAGCCCTGCTCGGTGAGATAGCGTTCAAGCAGTGCACGCAGACGCATATCATCATCGACGACCAGAATTTTGTAGTTCTCTTGCATTTTCAACTCCCAAAGGCGCTATTGCCTGAGCCAACATTGTTAAAAAAAGATGCCTTATAGTGACAGTCATTAATGGTTTATATTCTAGCCAAAATTGTTACAAAGCATATTAAACAGGAGCTTATATTTGATTTAAGGCGATTTCGGGTCAGTTTTAACGCGTCTGGCGCTGCCCGGCCCCTGTTACGGCAAATCTGAAAAAACGGCTCTGTTTCTCTGAATCGCTGGCGTCAGAAGCGGGCCAGTTTTTATTCGATGAACGAATTCAGCAAGTTAGCAGACAATTTGACTTAATGATCAGCCATCACTGTGGATAAGCTCCAGATAATCTACCTCAACAGTAGCCAGGCAGCATAATATTCCAGCAAACCTGCGTAACGCCCCACTCTCCTCTCGGATTAGTTTCAGCGATGCCACCAGCAAGACCAGTTGAAATTAAAGTCCGTTAAATCAATCAGTAAAGCCAACTTTTCGCCTTCTCCGTTTTCAACCAGACTGCTCAGGCAACATTCGATGTCTCAACGGGGATTACACACAATGAAAAAAACAATTTTACTGCTGAGCGCGCTGACATTAAGCAGCGTCACTCCAGCTTATGCTGCCACAGCCACCGGTGAAGCAGCTGGCGCAGCGGCAACCACCACAGCACAAGGTAACTCTAACGCCATCGGTGTTGGCGCAGTCGCAGCCCTGCTGGGCGTTGCGCTGGCCACCATGGGCGGCGGCGGCGGTGACGGTCACAGCACCGGTACATCGACCACCACGGCGACTCACGCCGGTAAATAAGTATCACGACTTCTTTTACAGCTTCAGATTACTGGCTTCAGATTGTTGTTCAGCACCAACCCTTTCGCCGCCGGGGAAGTCAACGTGGGTTTTTAGCCTTTAAAAACCCTTTCCCCGCCCTTTTTTGCCGCGCCCCCTTTGTCTTACACTGTTCTTCTTTGGATCTCTCTGGCCGGTATAGCATGAAAACCCGACTCATTACCCGCGAAGGCTTCGATAAGCTGAAAGCAGAACTCGACTATCTCTGGCGTGAAGAGCGACCGGAAGTGACAAAAAAAGTCACCTGGGCTGCCAGTCTTGGCGATCGCAGTGAAAATGCCGATTATCAGTACAATAAAAAACGGCTGCGTGAAATCGACCGTCGCGTTCGCTATCTGACCAAAAGTCTTGAACAGCTGCGTATCGTTGACTATTCACCCCAGCAGGATGGCAAAGTCTTCTTTGGCGCCTGGGTGGAAATTGAAAACGATGAGGGCGACCTCAAGCGCTTCCGCATTGTGGGCTACGATGAGATTTTTGGCCGCAAAGATTACATCTCCATCGACTCGCCCATGGCGCGGGCGCTGCTGAAAAAAGAGGTCGGCGATGCCGCCACCGTCGAGACGCCAGTGGGGCCGGCGCTGTGGTATATCAACGCGATTGACTACCCGCAATAACCCTTCAGATTATCGCTGAAAGCCGCCCGCGTCTCTGGCAATTTTAACCATCAATCCGTATAACTGTCGGCTATTTCTCAACCCGGAAAGCAAGACAATCCTGATGATGAAAGTTCTGAGCCAGATAATTGCCAGTGAGCTCCAGGCGCGTCCAGAGCAAGTTGACGCCGCCGTTCGCCTGCTGGATGAAGGGAATACCGTGCCGTTTATCGCACGCTATCGTAAAGAGGTCACCGGCGGGCTGGATGATACCCAGTTGCGCCAGCTGGAAACCCGCCTCAGCTATCTGCGTGAACTTGAAGAGCGACGCCAGTCGATTCTGAAGTCGATTGACGATCAGGGGAAACTCACTGACGACCTCGCCCGCGCGATCAACACCACCCTCAGCAAAACCGAGCTTGAAGATCTCTACCTGCCCTACAAACAGAAACGCCGGACGCGTGGACAGATCGCTATCGAAGCGGGTCTGGAGCCGCTGGCGGAGACGCTGTGGCAGGAGCCGTCTCACATTCCTGAGCAGCTTGCCGAACAGTATGTCGATGCCGACAAAGGCGTCGCCGACGTCCGTGCCGCGCTGGATGGTGCCCGCTACATTCTGATGGAGCGTTTCGCTGAAGATGCCGCGCTGCTGGCGAAGGTGCGTAATTACCTGTGGAAAAATGCCCATCTGGTGTCACGCGTGGTCGAAGGCAAAGAGGAAGCGGGCGCGAAGTTCCGCGACTACTTTGATCACCACGAAGCGCTGAGCGGCGTGCCGTCGCACCGTGCGCTGGCGATGCTGCGTGGCCGCAACGAAGGCGTGCTGCAACTGTCGCTGAATGCCGATCCACAGTTTGATGAAGCACCGCGTGAGAGCCACGGCGAAACGCTGATTGCTGAGCACCTGAACCTGCGCCTGAATAACGCTCCTGCCGACAGCTGGCGTAAAGCGGTGGTGAGCTGGACGTGGCGCATCAAGGTGATGCTGCATCTGGAAACGGAGCTGATGGGCACGGTGCGCGAACGCGCAGAAGATGAAGCGATTAACGTCTTTGCCCGCAACCTGCACGATCTGCTGATGGCCGCTCCCGCCGGTATGCGCGCCACCATGGGGCTGGATCCGGGCCTGCGCACCGGCGTCAAAGTGGCGGTGGTCGATGCCACAGGCAAGGTCGTCGCGACCGATACCGTCTATCCGCATACCGGCCAGACCGCGAAAGCCGCGGCCGCCGTAGCGGCACTCTGCATTAAGCATCAGGTTGAGCTGGTGGCGATTGGCAACGGCACCGCTTCACGTGAAACTGAGCGCTTCTTCCTGGATCTGCAGCAGCAGTTCCCGCAGGTCACGGCGCAGAAAGTGATTGTCAGTGAAGCTGGCGCATCTGTCTATTCGGCCTCTGAACTGGCGGCGCTGGAGTTCCCGGATCTCGATGTTTCATTGCGCGGCGCGGTGTCGATTGCCCGACGTTTGCAGGATCCGCTGGCAGAGCTGGTGAAAATCGACCCGAAATCGATCGGTGTGGGTCAGTATCAGCATGACGTCAGTCAGAGCCAGCTGGCGAAGAAACTCGACGCGGTAGTCGAAGATTGCGTGAACGCCGTCGGCGTTGACCTCAACACCGCCTCGGTGCCGCTGCTGACCCGCGTGGCGGGCCTGACGCGCATGATGGCGCAGAACATTGTCGGCTGGCGTGATGAGCATGGCCGCTTCCAGAACCGTCAGCAGTTGCTGAAAGTGAGCCGTCTTGGGCCAAAAGCCTTTGAGCAGTGTGCGGGCTTCCTGCGCATCAACCATGGCGATAACCCGCTGGATGCCTCAACTGTGCATCCGGAAGCCTATCCGGTGGTGGAGCGCATCCTGGCCGCCACCGAGCAGGCACTGAGCGACCTGATGGGCAACGCAGGCAGCCTGCGTAATCTCAGCGCCCGCGATTTCATTGATGAACGTTTTGGCCTGCCGACCGTCACCGACATCATGAAAGAGCTTGAGAAGCCGGGCCGCGATCCGCGTCCTGAGTTTAAAACCGCACAGTTCGCTGAAGGCGTAGAGACGCTGAACGATCTGACGCCGGGCATGATCCTCGAAGGTGCCGTCACTAACGTGACCAACTTCGGTGCATTTGTGGATATCGGCGTGCATCAGGATGGCCTGGTGCATATCTCTTCGCTCTCCGATCGCTTCGTGGAAGATCCGCATCAGGTGGTGAAAGCGGGCGATATCGTCAAAGTGAAAGTGATGGAGGTCGATCTCCAGCGCAAGCGTATTGCCCTGACCATGCGTCTTGATGAGCAGCCAGGCGAAGGCAATGCCCGTGGTGGCGCGAAAAACGCTGCTCCGCGCGAGGAGAAACGTCAGAACACCGCGAAAGGTCGTCCGCGTCCGGTCAGCTCGTCAGCAGGTAACAGTGCGATGGGTGATGCGCTGGCTGCGGCTTTCGGTAAAAAACGCTAAGCTTTTCAGGGGGGCCACTGCCTGGCCCCCTCTTCACACCCTTCTCCCCGGTTGAAAATCCCCGCCATCGCGCTACGCTAAAAAGACGCCTGTCATAAAAACAACACCTGCTGTGGCACCCAATTCACGATGGAAACGATCACCGATCTGATTGATAAGATTTATGCTGGCACATTTCCGGAGGCGACCTTTGCGCGCCTGCTGGCTGACATCGCCACCGCCCGCGAGGCCATTAAGCTGCCGCGCAAGGCACACTGGGATGAGCAGGATGTGGTGCTGATCACCTATGCCGATCAGTTTCGCGAAGCCGATAAACCCACGCTCAGCACCTTTTCCCGGTTCTATCAGCAGCACCTGCAATCCACGTTTCCGCTGGTTCACCTGCTGCCCTTTTTCCCCTGGTCGTCCGATGACGGCTTTTCGGTGATTGATTACCATCAGGTCGATCCGCTGTGCGGCGACTGGCAGGACATTGCGCGGCTGCATCAGGAAACCCGGCTGATGTTCGATTTTGTCTGCAACCATATGTCGGCACACAGCGCCTGGTTCAGCCACTTCCTGGCGCAGGATCCCGGCTGGGACGATTTCTTTATCAGCATGCCGCCCGCCACCGATCTCAGCGCCGTGACGCGTCCGCGCACCTCGCCGCTGCTGACGCCGTTTAAAATGGCGGATGGCGAAACCCGCTTTATCTGGACCACCTTCAGCGCTGACCAGATCGACCTCAACTTTGCCAATCCTGAGGTGCTGCTGCGCATGGTCAATGTGCTGCTCGACTACCTGAAACGCGGCGCTGACTATGTGCGTCTTGATGCAGTCGGCTACATGTGGAAAACGCCCGGCACGCGCTGTATTCATCTGGAAAAGACCCATCAGCTGGTGAAGCTGTTTCGCGCTATTGCCGACCAGGTTGCGCCAGGCACGGTGATTATCACCGAGACTAACGTGCCGCATCAGGACAACATCAGCTATCTGGGCAACGGGCACGATGAGGCGCAGATGGTCTATCAGTTTTCGTTGCCGCCACTGGTGCTGCATGCGATTCACACCGGCTCGGCGCGCGCACTGCGGCAGTGGGCGAGCGCTCTGGATCTCAGCAGCAACGACACCACCTTTTTCAACTTTCTGGCGTCACACGACGGCATCGGCCTTAATCCGGCGCGCGGCATTTTGTCTGAAGTGGAGATTGTGGCGCTGGTGCGCGATCTGGCGCTGGAAGGCGCGCTGGTCTCCTATAAAAACAACCCTGACGGCACCACCAGCCCCTATGAAATCAACGTCACCTATCTGGATGCGCTCAACCGTGAAGATGACGATGACGCCACGCGGCTGAAACGTTTTTTGCTGGCCCATGCGATTCTGCTGGTCTTTCCCGGCGTGCCTGCCATCTATATCCAGAGCATTCTGGGTGGTCGTAACCATTACGATGGCGTGCGCGCCGCCGGACACAACCGGGCGATTAATCGGCAGAAGTATGATTTACAGCAGATTGAGGGAGATCTGGCGGGCGGTAACTGGCTGCGCCAGCAGGTCTATACCCGGCTCGGGCAACTGATTCAGCTGCGTCGTCGTCAGCCTGCGTTTCACCCGGATTATCCGATGACGCTTTATGAGAGCGAAAACGCCGTGCTGGTGCTCAGACGTCATCAGCCAGAAAGCGGCGACGGGCTGTTGTGCGTGTTTAATCTCAGTGGACGGTCAGTGGAGACGCAATTGCCGGTGGCGCATACGTTGCAGGATGTGGTGAGCGGAGAGAAAATTGATGGCACCCAGCCGGTTAAGCTGGATGCCTGGCAGTTCATGTGGCTACGTTAATTACTTGTAGACTTCAGCCGTTGCGCTGAATTTACCGTGTTCGCGGCCTGCGATCACGCGGTAGTATTTACCGCCCTTTTCGTCAGCGAGCTTTGACAACACTTTCTTAGCATCCATTGGCGAGGTGGTTTCCGCCGTGGTGTTAACGTTGCCGATCTTTTGCAGGTTCATTGTTTTAACTTCTTCCTGGGTGACTTCTTTCGCTGCCATCGCAGAAAATGAAATCGCGCCCATCATCATTGAAGCCACAACCCATTTAAAAACCTTCATTATGTTTACCCTCATTCATGATCCATTGTGAGATGTAAGCAGCCGCTAAACGCGTAAGGCAGTATGGAACGGCATAGTCATTTCCATGACTAATCACATAAAATTGCAACGGCCTCGCTCACAGAGAGAAGTATTGCTGCTGTCTGCGATTTTGCCAGTTCAAAGCGTCATTATCACGGCAGATTACTGATAAAATTAACAATATGCTGGCAAAAGCGCTCAGGATGGGAAATAAAAGGCGCATGTGCGGCTTTTTCGATAACCACTGAGGGCGATGCTGGCAACATTTCATCAATCTCCGCCACAATCCGGCGCGGCACCAGTCCGTCTAACGCGCCATAGAGCCGCAGGAACGGCAGCGTAATCTGCGGTAACGCGTCGCGCAGATCGACCTGGCGCAGAATATCCAGTCCGCCATCCAGCACCGCCACCTCCGGCATCGGCTGCGACAGCACCACCTCTTTCAGCTGCCGCGCATCGGCGCGAGCCGTTTCGGTACCCAGCGTCTGCAGCGCCAGAAAGCGCTCCACCGTGCGCTGGAAATCGTTGCTGAGCATCTGCTGAAAGTTCTGCAGCGTCTCCGGTTTAATGCCGGGCCAGCTCTCTGTGGCGGTGAAACAGGGCGACGAGGCAACAGTGATCAGTGCAGCCAGTTTTTCTGGCGCACTCAGCGCCAGCTGCGTCGCCACCAGTCCGCCCAGCGACCAGCCCACCACAATCGCCTGTGGTGGCAGCGCAGGCAGCAATTGCGCTGCCATCTGCTCCAGCGTCAGCGCACCGAAATGCTGGCTGCGGCCATAGCCGGGCAGATCGACCAGATGCAGGCGATAGTGCGCGCTGAGTCGCGGAATGATGCTTTGCCAGACTTCGGCATTCAGTCCCCATCCGTGCAGCAGCACAAGATCGCGTTTTCCTTCTCCGCAGGTGTGCCAGTAGAGCGACGTCATCAGTTACTATCCCGAAAATGATAAGGAGGTCGCTATGCTAGCAATGCCCGCCCTGTGTTGGCTATGCCGGATGCCGTTGCGGATAGCCCGGCACGGCATCTGCAGCTTATGTCTGCGCGGATTACCGCCGTTACCGCTGCTCTGTCCACGCTGCGGATTGCCGGCAGGTTCAGCAAAGGTCGCCTGCGGCCGCTGCCAGCTTAAACCGCCCGCCTGGCAGGCGCTGGTCTGCGTCAATGACTATTGTCCGCCGTTCAGCCAGTGGGTTAACCAGCTTAAATTTTCTCACATAACCGCACTCAGGGTGATGCTGGCGCGGCTGCTTTTGCTAAGCTGGCTTAATGTTTACCGGCGTGGCAGTGTGCCGCGTCCCGATCTGCTGCTGCCGGTTCCGCTGCATCGGCGACGACGCTGGCAGCGTGGCTTTAATCAGACGGTACTGCTGGCCGCACCGCTGGCGCACTGGCTGGGATGTGAATGGCGCGAAGGTCTTTCCCGCAAGCGCGGGGGGCGCATTACAGCATCAGCTCAGCGCCCGCCAGCGCCGCACCAACTTACGGGGTGCTTTCTGCCTTGAAATGGTGGTGCAGGGACGCCATATCGCTCTGCTGGATGACGTCATTACCACCGGCAGTACGGTAGATGAAATCAGCCGCCTGTTAATGGCCCAGGGTGCCGCCAGCGTGCAGGTCTGGTGCCTGTGCCGTACCTTGTAGAGCGTCTTTGATGGGCGTATTATAACCAACTAAATTAGTCAACTATTGAGCAATCGACATGATCCGAATTACTGACTCTGCCCAGGAACATTTTTCTAAACTGCTATCCAAACAAGAAGATGGCACCCAGATTCGCGTATTCGTGATTAACCCGGGTACGCCAACAGCCGAGTGTGGCGTCTCTTACTGTCCGCCCGATGCCGTTGAAGCTACTGACACCGAACTGAAGTTCGAAAAGCTCTCTGCTTACGTTGATGAACTGAGCAAGCCGTATCTGGAAGATGCTGAAATTGACTTCGTTACCGACAATCTTGGTTCACAGCTGACGCTGAAAGCGCCGAATGCCAAAATGCGTAAAGTCTCTGATGATGCGCCAATGGTTGAGCGCGTTGAGTATCTGCTTCAGGCGCAGATCAACCCACAGCTGGCCGGCCATGGCGGTCGCGTGTCGCTGATGGAGATCACCGATGAGGGCTACGCCATTCTGCAGTTTGGCGGCGGCTGTAACGGCTGTTCGATGATCGACGTGACCCTGAAAGATGGTATCGAGAAAGAGCTGCTGGCCGCCTTCCCGGAACTCAAAGGCGTGCGGGATATTACTGAGCATCAGCGCGGTGAACACTCGTTCTACTGATGATTAAGCGCGGCAGCCTGGCTGCCGCGCTTCTGTTATTGCTCTTTCTGTCCTGACTGACGCTGCTGGCTGACCACCTTCAGCAGTGCATTCACTTCCTTGTCCGCAAAGATCTCCTCCAGCGTTTTGCTCAGCTTGCGTCGCCAGTTAGGGTACTGCTCCACCGTGCCCGGGACGTTGACCGGCGTGGTCATGCCAAGCCAGTCCTCAGGCTGCAGGCCAAGCAGCGCACTGTCGGTATCCGCCAGGAAGCGATGTATTGCCCGATTCAGCGCAGGCGTCATGGTGAGCTTCTCTGCCTTCTTCTGGCTGCGTGCCGGTAAGGCGCCCGCCTGATGAAGCGCATCCAGCAGCGCCTGCTTCTGCGCGGCGCGCTGCTGATGTAACGCTTTCACCGCATCGCCCGGATAGAGGCCAATCTTCTCACCCAGCGCCAGGTCGCCCTGCTCCCAGAAGCCGGTCAGCGTAGGCAGATCGTGCGTGCTGGCGCTGGCGATAGACTGGCGCGGATAGTCCTGCGGCGCGCGATAGCGCTCATCCTTCTCCTGCTCAAACCAGAGCACCTTCCATGAAAAGACGCCACTTTTACGCAGCAGGCTGACAATCTCCTGGGGCACAGTGCCAAGGTCTTCACCAATCACCATGCAGCGCAGCCGGTGGCTCTCCAGCGCCAGGATACCCAGCAGATCGTTGACCGGATAGGCCACATAGGCGCCTTTATCCGCCGTCTCCCCGGCAGGCACCCACCACAGACGCAGCAGTGACATCACGTGATCGATGCGCAACGCGCCGCAGTCGCGCATATTGGCGCGCAGCATGTCGATAAATGGCTGGTAGCCGCGCGCCTTCATTACATGCGGATCCATCGGCGGTAAGCCCCAGTTTTGTCCCAGCGGACCGAGGCGGTCAGGCGGCGCACCCACCGAGGCCTTGAGGCGGTAAAGCTCCGGGTCGTGCCAGGTTTCCGCGCTGCCTTCCGCCACGCCCACTGCCAGGTCACGATAGAGTCCGACGCTCATGCCCAGCGCCTGACTGTGCGTCCAGCAGCCAGAGAACTGCTGCTGCGCCAGCCATTGCAGCCACTGCCAGAAAGCGATCTCCTCTTCATGCTGTGCACACCACTGCTGCACCTCCGGCAACTGGCTGTTGCGCCACCCTTCCGGCCACGCAGGCCAGCCGCCCTGCTGCGCCTTGTCTGCCCGCCGCTCCAGCTGTATGCCGTCGTAGGCGGCCTGATAACGCAGGCTGTCGCCGCCTTCATGCACAAAGGCCGCCCAGGATTGATGCTCTTCGCTCTGGCTGTCTCGCGTCTGAAAGTGTGCCCAGGCGTGCCGCAGCGCAGCGAGCTTAAGCGCCATTACGGCCTCGTAGTCAACCAGCTCCGCCTCACGCGCTTTGGTCAGCGCCTTCCGGGTTCTGGCGCTGTTCCACCACTTCTGTGCCGCCGCGCTTTGCTGAAAATCGGCCACCTGACTGACGTCGATATAGATTACGTTCAGCCAGCGGCGCGACGACGGGCTATACGGACTGGCGAAACCGGCGCTGGCGGGATAGAGCGCATGCAGCGGATTCAGCCCGACGAAATCGCCACCGCGTTCAGCCAGTTGCACCAGCAGCTGATCGAGATCGCCGAAGTCGCCGATGCCCCAGTTCTGTTCAGAGCGCACGGTGTAGAGCTGCACCAGCGCACCCCAGCGTTTTTCCCCCGCCTCCAGCGGCGGAGGCAGATAGCAGCGGCGCGGCGCGACGATAATCCGCGTCTGCCAGCTTTTTTTGCCCTTACTGAGTGTGAGCTGGTGGTACCCCTGCGCCAGCGGGCCAGGCAGTGTAAAAGGCTCACTGGCGGTTAACTCGCCGCTGTGCTGTTTGCCGTTTTCAGTCTGCAACTGCCAGCGGTAAACGCCGCTGCCCTGTGGCGTCAGCTGTCGCTTGCCACTGCCGCTGAACACCGCGACCGGCGGCAGCGGCGATTTTTTTGCGTCCTGCGGATCATCCATCACCGCCAGCAGCGCCTGCAGGGTCTCATCGCTGATCGCCTCTTTCTCGCCATTGACGTTGATGTAGTCCAGTGAAATTCCCGCGGCACGGGCGGCCTGACCGAGTGAATGTTGCTTCATTGCTGCTCCTTAGCGCGGTGCCTGCCAGATACGTTGCTGATAGTCACGAATTGACCGGTCCGAACTGAACATGCCGGTTCGTGCCGTATTGAGGATGGCGGCGCGGGTCCAGCCTTCCGGGTCGCGCCACAGGGCTTCCACCCGTTGCTGCGCCTCGATATAGGCCTGGAAATCGGCCAGCACCAGCCAGGGATCGCCATGTTTCGTCAGGCTCTCCAGCATCAGGTCAAACGCATGTTTATCCCCGTTGCTGAATTTGCCCTTCTCCAGCGATTTCAGTAGATCGTCCAGCGGCTTGTTCTGCTTACGCACCTTTTTCGGGTTATAGCCTTTCGCCTTGAGCGCTTTGACCTCATCCACGGTGTGACCAAAGATAAAGATATTCTCCTCACCCACCTGTTCGGCAATCTCGACATTGGCGCCATCCAGCGTGCCAATCGTCAGCGCACCGTTCAGCGCCAGCTTCATGTTGCCGGTGCCGGAGGCTTCATATCCGGCGGTGGAGATCTGCTCTGAGAGATCGGCCGCCGGGATCATCAGTTCGGCCACGGTGATGCGGTAGTCCGGGATAAACACCACTTTAAGTCGGTCACCGACGCGTGGATCGTTGTTCACCACCTCCGCCACCTTGTTAATGGCGTAAATGATATTTTTGGCGAGGTAATAACCCGGCGCGGCTTTGGCACCGAACAGGAACACCCGTGGCGTAAAGGTGACATCCTCCGGGTTATGACAGATTTTCTGATAGCAGTAGAGGATATGCAGCAGGCTGAGGTGCTGGCGCTTGTACTCATGCAGCCGTTTGATCTGCACATCGAACAGCGCGGCCGGGTTCACGATAATCCCCGTGTGGCGGGCGATATACTCCGTAAGCTGCGCTTTGTTCTGCTGTTTGATGCTGCGATAGCGCTGACGAAACGCCTGATCGTCGGCATACGCCTCCAGACCGCTTAACGCCTCAAGGTTATTGGCCCACTCGGTTTTCAGCGTCTCATCAATCAGCCCGGCCAGCGCCGGATTACACTGCTTCAGCCAGCGGCGCGGCGTGATGCCGTTGGTGACGTTGTGGAATTTCTGCGGCCAGAGCTGGTGATATTCCGGGAAAAGATCGCTGACCACCAGACTTGAGTGCAGCGCCGCCACGCCGTTGACCGCAAAGCCGCTGACGACGCAGAGATTCGCCATCCGCACCTGACCGTCAGCGACCACCGCCAGCTTGTGCCACATCGCTTTGTCATCCGGCCAGCGCTGCTTCACCTGCTTTTTCAGCCGCTGGTTGATCTCTTTGATGATCAGCATATGGCGCGGCAGCAGACTGCGCATCAGCTTCTCATCCCAGCGCTCCAGCGCCTCCGGCATCAGCGTGTGGTTGGTGTAGGCAAACAACCGGCTGGTGATCTGCCACGCCTCATCCCAGCTCAGCTGATGCTCATCCAGCAACACGCGCAGCATCTCCGGGATGGCGATGGTGGGATGTGTATCGTTGAGCTGAATCACTTCGAAGTCAGGCAGGCTGTGAATGCTGCGTCCCGCCAGATGGTGACGACGCAGGATATCCGCCACCGCACAGGCGCACTGGAAATATTGCTGCATCAGGCGCAGCCGCTTGCCGGCCTGATGGTTGTCATTGGGATAGAGCACTTTGGTCAGTTTTGCCGCCTCGATGCCCGGCTGCTCCGCCTGCAGAAAATTGCCGTCATTAAACGCCGTGAGATCAAAAGGATGCGCACTCACTGCCTGCCACAGACGCAGCGGCAGCGTAACGCCGTTGCGGTAGCCGGTTACCGGCAAATCCCAGGCCTCGCCGCGCAGCGTAAAATCGGGCAGCCAGCGTACACCGCCGTTTTCCTGCTTTTCTACCCGGCCACCCATCGCGACTTCCACATCCAGCGCCGCGTTATGGCGGAACCAGGGATAGCGTTCACGCTGCCAGTCATCGGGCGCTTCAATCTGCTGACCATCATCGAAAGACTGGCGGAACAGGCCATACTGGTAGTTCAGTCCGTGGCCGGTGGCGGACTGCCCCACCGTTGCCATCGAATCCATGTAGCAGGCGGCCAGTCGTCCCAGCCCGCCGTTGCCCAGCGCCGGATCGACCTCCTGCTCCAGCAGTTCCGTTAAATCGAACTCGTGCTCAGCCAGCGCCGCTTTGACATCGTTATACCAGCCGAGATTGAGCAGGTTGTTGCCGGTCAGACGGCCAATCAGAAACTCCATCGAGAGGTAATTAACGTGACGCTGCTGCACAGCCGGACGCGGTGCCGGTTGTGCGTCCAGTAGCTCCGCCAGCGCCGCGCTGACCGCCTGCCACGCCTGGTGCGGGGTCATCTGCTGGGCGGAACGGAGACTTAACTGTTGCCACTGGCGGGTAAAGGCGGCATTAAAACGGGCTTTATTAAATTTTTGCTGCGGCATATCACTCCCTTCTGTTACGCAATGAGGTGAAGCAAAAATAGAAAGCGCACGGGCTGGCAACCGGGTGCCAGCAACCGTTAAGTAAAGACGGGAGTGAGGAAAAAAGCGACAGCAATCAAAGAAAAACGCCAGCCGGGAGGCTGGCGTGGCAGAAATCAGCAGAGTTCGAGGTGAACCTCATGCTGCTCAATCACCTTCATTACGCTGGCAGGCGGCGTTTTGTCCGTGTAGAGGTAGTCAAGCAGACTCATGTTGCCGAGGTTGACCATGGCGTTACGGCCAAACTTCGAGTGATCCACCACCAGCATCACGCAGCGTGAATTTTCAATGATGGCGCGCTTGGTGCGGACTTCGTGATAGTCAAACTCCAGCAGCGAACCATCCATATCGATGCCGCTGATCCCCAGAATGCCGTAGTCGAGCCGGAACTGAGAAATGAAGTCGAGCGTCGCTTCACCCATTACCGCGCCATCGCGGGTCCGCACTTCACCGCCCGCGATAATGACCCGGAAATCGGGTTTATCCATCAGCAGCATGGCGACGTTAAGGTTATTGGTGACCACGCGCAAATCGCTGTGGTTGAGCAGCGCATGCGCCACCGCTTCCGGCGTGGTGCCGATATCGATAAACAGCGTAGCACCATCCGGGATCTGGCTGGCCACGCGCTGGGCAATCCGCGCTTTTTCCGCTGACCACATCATTTTACGGTCGTGCCAGGCGGTATTCTCAGAGCTGGAGGGAAGCGCCGCGCCGCCGTGGTGACGCTGAATTTTGTTCTGATCGGCCAGATCGTTGAGATCGCGACGAATGGTTTGCGGGCTGACCTCAAAATGATCCACCAGCTCCTCAGTACTGACATATCCCTGACGACGGACTAAATCGATAATCGCGTCATGACGTTGCGTCTGCTTCACGTTCCTCTCCTGTTAACCCGCATAATCCTGTCTAACGACGCGTGACTTTACGCGTATCCACCAGCGCCATCGCCAGTCCGACCACCAGACCGGCGACGTGCGCCGCGTTGGCAATAGCCAGACCAAAGACGCCAAACCAGCCAATCACCAGCCAGACCAGCGCAAAACCGATCAATCCCCGTTCAAGATAGACGCCGCTGTCGGGATCGCGCTCCCCGCGCAGCCAGCAGTAACCCATCAGGGCATAGACCACGCCCGACAGGCCACCAAACCAGATGCCGCTGAACTTCGCCTGCAGCCAGCCGCTGAGCAGAGCCGAAATCAGCAGGATGACAAAGAGTTTGCCGCTGCCAAGTCGCTTCTCAACCGCGCCGCCCAGATACCACCACCACATCAGATTAAACAGAATGTGCAGCAGTGAAAAGTGCAGCAGCGCATGGCTGAACCAGCGCCAGACCTGAAGATGCTGATCGGCATCCGGCCAGGAGAGCCAGGCCATCACGGTACGATCGCCCATGACCTGCATCAGAATAAATATCGCGATACAGAGCACCATCAGCGTCATGGTCAGCGGACCGGCACGCTCACGGATATTCGCCCAGATATTGCTGCGCTCATAGCGCAGGCCACTGTCAGTTTTTCCGCTGTGCCAGCTGGCGGCCTGATAACGCGGATGGTTAGGGTCGTGCAAAAACTGCTGAAGTTCGTTTTCGACCAGTGAAATCTTGCTCTCATCATCCAGCATGATGACGTAGTGATTTTCATGCTCAATACGCAGCGTGATGCCCCGCGTCGCCATGTAGTCAACAAAGGCCTGCGCCATGCGGGGCTGATTAAATTGGGTAATGCGCATCAGTAACTCTCCATGTGACGAGCGGCAATCTATTCGCTGCCGAGGGCAACCTGCTGAGGAAAGGCAGCACGCCAGGCATCAAAGCCGCCATCAATGCTGTACGCCGCGCTGAAGCCCTGTCCCAGCAGATATTGTGCCGCGCTTTTGCTGCTGTTGCCGTGATAGCACATCACCAGCACCGGCAGGCTGTGATCGGCACCACTGACAAAATCGCTGAGGTTGGTGTTGGTCAGATGCAACGCACCGGCCGCATGACCCAGGGCATAACTTTGCGGATCGCGGATATCTACCAGCAGCGCACCCTGCGCCAGACGCGCCTGCGCCTGCTGCACATCAATACATTCGAACGTTTCCATGGGATCTCTCATAACAGCGTCACAATAGCGCGTAGTGTAACCCGAGAATCCACGCCGATAACCTGACAATCGTTACGGCTATCGGTTTTTTTTGGTGGGCAGAATGTTAGCTATATCACGCAAAAATGTTTTTACCTGGTTAAAAGCTGGCGTCAATGTTGGTTTGCGATTATGATTATGCTCGAAAACGAACATTAGTGAACTATTCCGAACATCGGAGGAGATGACGTGGAAACCAAAGACCTGATCGTGATCGGCGGCGGCATCAACGGTGCCGGCATTGCAGCAGATGCTGCAGGACGCGGACTGTCGGTGTTAATGCTGGAGGCGCGGGATCTGGCTTGCGCGACCTCCTCTGCCAGTTCAAAACTGATTCACGGCGGCTTGCGCTACCTTGAACATTACGAATTCCGTCTGGTCAGTGAAGCACTGGCCGAGCGTGAAGTGCTGCTGAAAATGGCTCCGCATCTGGCGTTCCCGATGCGCTTCCGTCTGCCGCACCGTCCGCATCTGCGTCCGGCGTGGATGATTCGCACCGGCCTGTTTATGTATGACCATCTTGGCAAGCGTACCAGTCTGCCAGGCAGTAAAAGTTTGCGATTTGGCGCGGATTCGGCCCTGAAGCCGGAAATTACGCGCGGATTCGAATATTCTGACTGCTGGGTCGATGATGCCCGCATGGTGGTACTGAACGCACAGGAAGTCGTGAAGCGTGGCGGCGAAGTCCGTACCCGCACCCGCGTGACCCGTGCCTGGCGTGAAGGCGGCCTGTGGAAGGTCGAAGCGGAAGATGTCGACAGCGGTAAAACCTTTACCTGGCAGGCGAAAGGCCTGGTCAATGCTGCCGGCCCGTGGGTCAAACAGCTGTTCGACGACAGCCTGAAGCTGAAATCGCCTTACGGTATTCGCCTGATCAAGGGCAGCCACATCGTGGTGCCACGCGTCCATACCGAAAAGCAGGCTTACATTCTGCAGAACGAAGATAACCGCATCGTGTTTGTCATCCCGTGGATGGATGAGTTCTCTATCATCGGTACCACCGACGTCGAGTACAAAGGCGATCCGAAAAACGTCAATATTGATGACAGCGAGACCGACTATCTGCTGAAAGTGTTCAACGGACACTTTAAAAAGCAGCTGACCGCTGACGATATCGTCTGGTCCTATTCCGGTGTCCGTCCGCTGTGTGATGACGAATCCGATTCGCCACAGGCGATCACCCGTGATTACACCCTGGATGTGCGCGACGATAATGGTCAGGCTCCGCTGCTGTCGGTGTTTGGCGGCAAGCTGACCACCTACCGTAAGCTGGCAGAACATGCGCTGGAGAAACTGGCGAAGTACTACCCGAACGCGGGCCCGGCATGGACGAAGAACTGCGTGTTGCCAGGCGGAAATATCTCCGGCACCCGTGAAGATTATGCGGCCAGCCTGCGTCGTCGCTATCCGTTTATCAGTGAAAATATGGCGCGCCACTTCTCGCGCACCTACGGCAGCAGCACTGAAACCCTGCTGGCTGGCGCGAAAAGCCTGGACGATCTGGGCGAGAACTTCGGTCACGAGTTTTACGAAGCAGAATTACGCTACCTGGTGCAGCATGAGTGGGTTCGTGAGCTGGATGATGCTATCTGGCGTCGTACCAAACAGGGCATGTGGCTGACCAAAGAGCAGCAGGCGCGAGTCACCGAGTGGCTGGCAGCGAAAGCTAAACCCGCCCTGTCGCTGGCATCATAAACGGACAGTAACTAACTAAAGAATCAGAAAGCAGGCTTCGGCCTGCTTTTTTTATGTCTGCGATAGCGGGTCGGTGAATCCGGGTGCTGATCCAACAGGTTGCGCTTTTCAGCGTGTAGCAGAGTTTATTTTTGTAGGACGAACTTTTTTATTAAAAATGCCAGGCTCAAACCATTTTTTATACAGAAATCCGTTTATGCGATCACATTTTTGGTCAGCGCCTAAACTCAACTCTTTCTGCTTCGCATATCAAAACGTTCACATCCTATTGTTACTGTAAATATAACGTTCAGGCTTTTTGCTTAATTGAACGACGTCATCAGAAAGCACAAACTTTCCTCAGTAAAAACGAAACAACCGTTATTTTAATCAGGAGGTTGAAATGAACACAGGCCAAACGCCTGCCCGGGAATGGAACACACGCCGCAGTGAAAAAGCGCGTCGTCTGGCATCCTTCCCTGTTGATGGCAAAGTCATTCCTACTGAAAGAGCTGTAGAAGCATTTGAAAAACTGATTGCACCGGGCGACCGGGTGGTACTGGAAGGGAATAACCAGAAGCAGGCCGATTTTTTATCACGTACCCTGGCTGAGGTTAATCCGGCGATAGTACACGACCTGCATATGATTATGCCGAGCGTGGGTCGCAGTGAGCATCTGGATATTTTCGAAAAAGGCATTGCGCGTAAACTCGACTTCTCTTTTTCCGGTCCGCAAAGTCTGCGTATTTCTCAGTTGTTAGAAGATGGTCAGCTGGAAATAGGCGCAATCCACACCTATATCGAACTCTATTCCCGCCTCTATGTCGATCTGAGTCCAAACGTCGCGCTGATTGCCGGTTATAAAGCTGACCGCAAAGGCAACCTCTACACCGGCCCGAGTACGGAAGATACGCCTGCCCTGGTGGAAGCCGCCGCGTTCCGTGACGGTATCGTGATTGCCCAGGTAAATGAGCTGGTCGATGACGAGACCGACCTGCCCCGCGTCGATATTCCTGGCTCCTGGATCGATTACATCGTCGTAGCCGATAAACCTTTCTTTATCGAACCGCTGTTTACCCGCGATCCGCGCCTGATTAAGCAGGAACATATCCTGATGGCGATGATGGCGATTAAAGGCATTTACGCCGAACATCAGGTGCAGTCACTTAACCACGGTATCGGTTTTAATACCGCCGCGATCGAACTGCTGCTGCCTACCTACGGCGAACAACTCGGCCTGAAAGGCAAAATCTGTAAGCACTGGACCCTTAACCCGCATCCGACGCTGATTCCGGCGATTGAGAGCGGCTGGGTTGAGAGCGTGCACTGCTTCGGTGGCGAACTGGGCATGGAAGAGTACATTCGCGCCCGTCCCGATATCTTCTTCACCGGCAGCGACGGCTCTATGCGCTCTAACCGCGCCTTCTGTCAGCTGGCAGGTCAGTATGCGGTGGATATGTTTATCGGCGCCACCCTGCAGGTCGATGGCCTGGCAAACTCCTCAACCGTGACCCGCGGTCGCCTTTCCGGATTCGGCGGTGCGCCTAATATGGGCCACGATCCGCACGGCCGACGTCATGCCACGCCTGCATGGCTCAATATGATCACCGAACCGGATCCGATGCAGCGCGGTAAAAAACTGGTGGTTCAGATGGTGGAAACCTTCCAGGCCGGTGCCAAACCGACCTTTGTTGAAACGCTTGATGCCGTTGAAGTGGCGAAATCGACCGGTATGCCGCTGGCACCCGTGATGATCTATGGCGATGACGTCACCCACGTGCTGACCGAAGAGGGTATTGCCTATCTCTATCGCGCGGAAAGCCTTGAAGAGCGCCGTGCGATGGTCGCTGCGGTAGCCGGCATCACCGATATCGGCCTTGGCGTCGATGCGGCGCGCGTGGCGGCCCTGCGTAAAAGCGGCAAAGTGGTCTATCCGGAAGATATGGGCATTCGTCGTTCAGATGCGACCCGCTCACTGCTCGCCGCCAGCAGCGTCTCTGACCTGGTGGAATGGTCGGGTGGTCTTTATAACCCACCGGCAAAATTCCGGAGCTGGTAATGAAACTTCTGTCGCAGACTCAAACCGAGGCGCAGGCCAGCCAGCTGGCGACGATTGCGCGCGATTGTCTGACCGATGAAGCGCGGCTAAGCCCCAAGCCGGGTCTGGTAGACAGTCGGGGGGAACGGCGCGCATCAGGATCTGACGCTGGCGCTGATGGAGCGTTCCGCTCACAGCCTTGTGCCGACCTTTCTGGCGCTGGCCCGTCACAGCTGGCTGCGCCCTGCTGATATTGCCCTGCGCGAAACGGTGGGTCGGCTGGGCCGTGACGGTGAACAGCAGATGATGGCGGCAACCGGCGGCGTCAACACCCATCGGGGTGCGATCTGGGCGCTGGGACTGCTGGTCAGTGCTGCAGCCATGCACGGTGGCGCGGCCAGTGCCGACCAGCTGACCCGCACCGCAGCCGCGCTGGCCAGCCTGCCCGACCGCGCCGCACCAAAACTGTTCAGCAAAGGGTTAAAAGCGACGCACCGCTATCAGGTGCCCGGCGCACGCGAAGAGGCGCAACAGGCGTTTCCTCACGTGATGAAGCTGGCGCTGCCACAACTGATGACCAGTCGTGCAACGGGTGCCAGTGAAAATGAAGCCCGCCTTGATGCGCTGATGGCGATCATGACCTCGCTCAGCGATACCTGCGTGCTGTCACGGGCCGGTATGACCGGACTGAAAGCGATGCAGCAGGGAGCACGCGCCGTGCTGCTGTCTGGCGGCTGTCGCACAGCAGGCGGCCAGAAGGCGCTGGCGCAGCTCGATCAGCGCATGCTGTCGCTCAACGCTTCGCCTGGCGGGGCCGCCGATTTGCTGGCCGCGACGCTGTTCATTGATCGGGTCTGTTCACCTGAACATTCTTATTTCTAGAGGCCATTATGGAACACATCACATTATCTTTACCTGCTAACCGCTCACTCAGCGGTAAAGCTCTGGCAGGGGTCGTTGGTTCCGGTGATATGGAAGTGCTGTACACCGCAACTGAAGGACAAACGCTTAGCATTGATATCACCACCTCACTGGATAACAGCGACGCCCGCTGGAAGGCGCTGTTTGACCGCCTGAATTTAACCAACGGTCTGCCTGCCGGAAAGCTGATTATTCACGATTTCGGCGCGACACCCGGCGTAGCGCGTATCCGTATTGAACAGGTTTTTGAGGAGGTGAGCCATGCGTAACGATGCCAGTTTTATTGAATTACGCGCCCGTGAGCGCGCCCGTGCACTGCTGGACGACGGCAGCTATCGCGAACTGCTGGATCCTTTCGAAGGCATCATGTCGCCGTGGCTGGCCCCGCAGGGTGTGGTGCCGCAGTCAGATGACGGCATGGTGGTGGCACGCGGCACGCTGAACGGTCAGCCTGCGGTGGTTATCGCCATTGAAGGCACCTTCCAGGGTGGCAGCATGGGCGAAGTCTCCGGTGCCAAAATGGCGGCGGCGCTGGAACTGGCAGCCGAAGACAATCGCAATGGAATACCCACTCAGGCGGTGCTCTGCCTGGAAACCGGCGGCGTGCGTTTACAGGAAGCAAATCTGGGGCTGGCGGCGATTGCCGATATTCATGCCGCGATTGTCGATCTGCGCCGCTATACCCCGGTTATCGGCATTATTGCCGGTACCGTCGGCTGCTTTGGCGGGATGTCCATCGCCGCTGCGCTGTGCAGCTACCTGATTGTGACGCGTGAAGCGCGCCTGGGGCTGAACGGTCCGCAGGTGATTGAGCAGGAAGCGGGCATTGAAGAGTATGACTCGCGCGATCGCCCGTTTATCTGGAGCATGACTGGCGGTGAAATCCGCTACGCCAGCGGCCTGGTCGATGCGCTGGTCGGTGATGGCGTCAATGCGGTTAAGAGTGCGATGAATGACTGCATCGCCAAAGGCGTTCCGGCGCAGCACCGCAGCGATAAATATGCCGATTTCCTGCCACGTCTGACACAGTTCGACACCCGTCAGCAGGCGGACACGGCGCAGATTAAACAGCTTTTCGCCCGGGAGGATAAATAATGACCCAGACAAACAGCCGCGGTGCAACCTGGCTGGAAAAACTTGCACCTGATGCGCAGCGCCTCAGCGGCCTGTGCGCCTCTGTCCAGGTGGCGGACGGCCAGCTCAATGGCGAAAGCGTGCGCTTTATCGCCGTGGTGCCCGATGCACAAAACCACTATCCGCGTGCCGCGCAGGGCGAAGTCGGTCTGCTGGAAGGCTGGACGCTGGCGAAAGTGGTGAATGAAACGCTGGAAGAGGACAAGAACAGCGACGTGAAACGCCCGATTGTGGCGGTGATCGACGTGCCGAGTCAGGCCTATGGCCGTCGCGAAGAGGCGTTCGGTATTCATCAGGCGCTGGCCGGGGCTGCGGGCGCTTATGCCAAAGCACGCCTTGCGGGTCATCCGGTGATTGGGCTGATTGTTGGCAAAGCGATGTCTGGTGCCTTCCTGGCGCACGGTTATCAGGCCAACCGCCTGATTGCGCTCAACGATCAGGGTGTGCTGGTGCACGCGATGGGTAAAGAGTCCGCCGCGCGTATCACGCTGCGTTCCGTGGAGGCGCTGGAGAAACTGGCGGCGACCATTCCGCCGATGGCCTATGACGTCAGCAACTTCCATACGCTGGGTCTGCTCTCCGATCTGCTGAACGTGGCTAATCCTGATGCGCCTTCTGACGCCGATGTGGCGATGGTCGAGATCGCCTTGCAGAAAGCCATTAGCGATGCGCGTCAGGATCCGAGCCTGAAAAACCGGCTGGGCGCATCCAATCGCCACAGCTCCTCCCTGGTTCGCGAGCGGATGCGCGCAACTTGGTAATTAAATAAAAAAATAAACCTGCCGAAACCGGTCTGACGGGGCGCATTGCTAAGTGCGCCCCGGGGCAGTGGCCGTGTTCAGAATTATAAACATCGCTGTTAACAGAAAATTCTTTCTTAAATACAGGTGATTTATGATTTATATAATTGTTCATGCCCTTGCTCCGATTTTTGTCATCATGCTTCTGGGTTTCTGGGCCGGTAAGGCCGGAATGGTCAACAACAAAGACGTCTCTCTGCTGAATATTTTCGTCATGGATTTTGCGCTGCCCGCCGCGCTGTTCAGTGCCACGGTACAAACGCCCTGGCCGGGCATCGTGGCGCAATGGCCGCTGATTGTGGTTATTACCGGCGCAATGTGGATTACCTATGGAGCTGTCTATTTCGCGGCTACAAAAGTTTTCAAAAAGTCACCGCAGGATGCGGCTGTGCTGACACTGACTGTGGCGCTGCCAAATTACGCCGCGCTGGGCCTGCCCATTCTGGCCAGCGTACTGGGTGAAAATGGCGCCACCTCGCTCTCGGTAGCGGTCTCCATCGCCTGTGGTTCAGTGCTGCTTACACCGCTTTGCCTGCTGATTCTGGAACGTGAAAAAGCGTTTGCCGACGGCACCGAACACGGTTCAACCCTGACCATGCTGCCGATTCTGATGTGGCGTTCAGTGAAAAAACCGATCGTACTGGGACCGTTGATTGGCGTGGTGTTATCAGCGCTGGGCGTTAAAATGCCTGATCTGGTGCTGGCCGCCATCAAACCGCTGGGTCTGGCTGCCACCGCCGCTGCACTCTTCCTGACCGGTGTCATCCTGTCGGCACGCAAACTGAAACTCAACGCGGTGGTGGGCGTCGGCACGGTAACTAAACTGCTGATTCAGCCCTTTATCGCCTGGGGTCTGGTACTTGCATTGGGTCTCAGCGGTCCGGTGGCAATTACCGCCATTCTGATGATTGCGCTCTCCGCCGGTTTCTTCGGGGTGGTGTTTGGCAACCGCTTTGGCGTGCAGTCGCCGGATGCAGAGGCTGTGCTGCTGCTCAGCTCTATTCTCTGTATTTTGTCATTACCGCTGTTCATTACGCTGACATCAGGAATGTAATATGAGCTCTGTACCGCGCCCCCACGATCTGCTCTGGCTGCGAGACGGCAACGCCTTAGCCGCCATCAGTGAGAGCTGGGTCAGTCAGTTCTGGCATCCCGGCCTTCCGGTCGTGGTTCGGCGCGACCGGAGCGAAACCGGGCTGATACCGGTGGGTGTGCGCGGCGAGCGCCGCGAACAGCGCGCCGCCGGATGGGTCAATGCAGCGGATATCGTTCGCGTTGTCACGCCGGAGATGCTGGCGGCGCGTGCGCAGTTGCTTGCCTCGCCGTTTACCGCTTATGCGCCGGTCGGCGCGGCGATTGCCCTCAGTGAGCACGACTGGCCGTGGCGCTGGGGCATTACCGGCAGTACCGGTTACGCACTGGCAACTCAGCAACCCACGCTGCATGCCGCCAGCGATCTTGATTTAGTTATTCGCGCGCCAGAGCCGCTGGCGCGCGATACGCTGCAACGCTGGCAGGCGCAAACCGACACGCTGGCCTGCCGGGTCGATACGCAGGTAGAAACGCCGTCCGGCGCGTTTGCCCTCATCGAATGGCTGCGTGAAGGCCGCGCGCTAGTTAAAACCGTTACCGGGCCGATACTGACCGCTTCACCCTGGAGCAGGGAGCTACAATGAAAATACTCTTTACCTTTCCCGGCCAGGGCACTCAGCGTGCCGGGATGTTACAGCACCTTCCCGACGGCGACGCCCTGTTAAACAGCGTGCGTGCAGTGCTGGGCGACGAGACTGACCAGCTCGACAGTGCCGATGCACTGCGCCACACGCGCGCCGTGCAGCTCAGTCTGCTGATTTGCGGTGTCGCCTGGGCGCGCGAGCTGATTCGCCGTGGGGTGAAACCCGATATCGTCAGCGGTCTGTCGATTGGTGCGTTTCCTGCTGCGGTGATTTCCGGCGCGCTGGATTTCAGTGATGCTTTGCGGCTGGTGGCGCTGCGCGGCGATCTGATGGAGCAGGCTTATCCGGAGGGATATGGCCTGACCGCCATCACCGGCCTGACGCTGAGTCGTCTGGAAAAACTGCTGCCCGGCAGCAACACCTATATTGCCAACCTGAATGCGGAAACGCAGATTGTGATTGCTGGCCGCGACGAGGATATGGCGGTAGTCGCGCAGAAAGCGCTGGATGCCGGTGCCAGCAAAGCGATTAAACTCGCGGTGAGCGTGCCGTCGCACTGCGCGCTGCTGGATAAGCCCGCCGCAGAACTGGCGCGCGCGTTCGGGTCCGTCAGCCTTTCCCGTCCCCATTGCGCTTACCTCAGCGGTTCAACCGGACGCGTGATTTGGGAGCCGGAGAAGATTGCCGACGATCTTGCCTTTAATATGGCGCGTACGGTGCAGTGGAATGATGCGATGGTTTCAGCCAATCAGCGCGATGCCCGACTGGCGATTGAGATGCCGCCTGGCAATGTGCTGACCGGCCTGACGCTTCAGGCGGGCTGGCAGGGCGACGCGATTTGTCTGGAGCGCAACAGCGTTGAGGTTGCACTCCATCTGGTTAAACGGCTGAGTCAGTAAGGCTGCGGGCGTACATCCGCCCTTCTGCCGCCAGTGCCAGCAGGTCATTATCCCGTTCGCGGCGATGTGAGTAGACAATCGAGATCTGCTGACGCATCTGGTAAGGCTCAGCGAGCGTCAGCAGCTGAATGTTGTTTTCATACACCTTCTTCATCCGTCCCGGGATCAGTGCCAGGCCGACGCCCGCCTGTACCAGGCTTATCATCGAGAAGATGTCATTCACCTGGGTGACCATGCGCGGTTCAAATCCGGCTATCTGGAACGCCTCCTGCGAACCGGCATAGGTGGCAAACCCCTCAGCCAGCGAGACAAAATCACGGTCGGCATAATCACGCAGATCCACCGGACCAGCTCCGTCCCGCGTCTCACCGGCCGGTGTGGCCAGAAAGATCCTGTCCTCAAACAGCGGAATCACATCAAAATGCGCGTCGCTGAGTTCGCCGTCATCGGTGGCGATCAGAATCGCATCCAGCGCGTCATCTTCCAGCATATTCAGCAGCATTTGATTAGAACCCATGGTCAGATCGAGCTCCAGCGTGGGCCGACGCAGCTTCATGCCCATGATCAGCCGGGGAATGGTCTCCAGCGTCAGGGAGTAGAGCGTGCCAAGTCGCAGACGCCCTCCGCCGATGCCTGCGACTTTGCGCGCCTCTTCAATGCCTTTGCCCATCAGGGTGGTCACATCGCGACAGTAGTCCAGCAGTGTCCAGGCGGCAGGCAGCGGCACCAGGTTGCGGCCCTTGTGGATAAACAGCGGGCAGTCGATGCCCTCTTCCAGCGTATGCAGTGCGCGATGCACGCTGACGCTGCTCAGCGCCAGCGCTTCCGCCGTACGGGCGATATTGCCCTTGCTCATAAACATCATGAAGACGCTGAGTTTACGGAAGGTAATTTCCTGGTTGATGTTGTCACTCATTGCTGCTGTTGCCTGTAGGGTCATTTTGCTTTCCCGCATAGTAGCGATTCTCAGCCAGGGTGTAATGATCTGGCTCGCACAAGAGGCACTTACGGAGGCAGAGGCGATAAGAGGCTGAACCTGCTGAAAGAGGTGCGGGATAGACGGTGAGCAAAGAGAGCACAGGAGAGTGCGGCCGATCCCTCGGCCGCAAAGAAAGTCAGAAACCTGACTGCACGCGCCTTACAACCTTACTGGCGAGATATTCCAGATCTCATCAGCGTACTCCTGAATCGTACGGTCCGACGAGAAGTAGCCCATTCCGGCGATGTTTTTAGCCGCGCGGCGTTGCCACTCATCCGGTTTACGGTAGAGCGCATCCACTTTATCCTGGGTATCCACATAGCTGCGATAATCCGCCAGCAACTGGTAGTGATCGCCGAAGTTGACCAGTGAATCGAACAGATTGCGGTAGCGGCCCGGATCCTGCGGACTGAACAGACCGGAAGCAATCTGAGTCAGCACCTGATGCAGCTCTTCATCCTTTTCATAATAGTCACGCGGGTTATAGCCCCCCTTTACGCAGGGCTTCGACCTGCGGCGTGGTATTACCGAAAATGAAGATGTTCTCTTCACCAACGTGATCCAGCATTTCAACGTTGGCCCCATCCAGCGTACCGATGGTCAGCGCGCCATTCAGCGCAAACTTCATATTACTGGTGCCGGACGCTTCCGTCCCTGCGGTAGAGATCTGCTCAGAGAGATCAGCCGCCGGAATAATGATCTGCGCCAGGCTCACGCTGTAGTTCGGGATGAAGACCACCTTCAGTTTGTTCTTCACCTGCGGATCGTTGTTGATCACATTGGCGACATCGTTGATCAGATGAATGATGTGCTTGGCAACGTAATAAGCCGACGCCGCTTTACCGGCAAAAATATTGACGCGTGGCACCCAATCCGCCTGCGGATCGGCCTTGATACGGTTGTATCGGGTGATCACATGCAGCACGTTGAGCAACTGGCGTTTGTACTCGTGAATGCGCTTGATCTGCACATCAAACAGCGCGTTCGGGTCGAGCACCACGTCCAGATTCTTCGCCACCCAGTCGGCCAGCCGACGCTTGTTCTGATACTTGGCGACCGCCACTTTTTCAATAAACGCCGGATAGTCGATCTGCGCCTTCAGCTCCCCCAGCTGGCTGAGATCGGTGCGCCAGTTGCGGCCAATCTCCTCATCCAGCACCTCTGACAGCGCCGGGTTCGCCAGCGCCAGCCAGCGACGCGGAGTGACGCCATTGGTTTTGTTACAGAAGCGACCAGGGAACAGGCGGGAGAAATCGGCAAACAGCGACTGTACCATCAGGTTGGAGTGCAGCTCCGAAACGCCGTTTACTTTGTGGCTGACCACCACCGCCAGCCAGCCCATGCGTATCCGGCGGCCATCGTTTTCGTCGATGATCGAAATGCGCGACAGCAGATCCAGGTCATCGGGATAGTGATCCTGAATGGTCTTAAGGAAGAAGTCGTTAATTTCAAAAATAATGCTGAGGTGACGCGGCAGGATCTTGCCGATCATATCGACCGGCCAGGTTTCCAGCGCTTCGGTCATCAGCGTATGGTTGGTGTAGGAGAAGACCTGACAGCAGACGTCAAAAGCGTTGTCCCAGCTGAATTTATGATCGTCGATCAGCAGACGCATCAGTTCGGGGATCGCCAGCACCGGATGGGTATCATTCAGGTGAATAGCGATTTTATCCGCCAGGTTGTCCCAGGTCTGATGCATCCGCCAGTGACGATTCAGAATGTCCTGCACCGTCGCGGAGACCAGGAAATATTCCTGACGCAGGCGCAGCTCGCGGCCTGAGTAGGTCGAATCATCCGGATAGAGCACGCGCGACACGTTCTCGGAGTGGTTTTTATCTTCCACCGCCGCAAAGTAGTCGCCCTGGTTGAACTTGCCGAGGTTGATTTCGTTGCTGGCCTGCGCGCCCCACAGCCGTAAGGTGTTGGTAGCGTCGGTGTCAAAGCCCGGAATGATCTGGTCATAGGCCATCGCCAGGATCTCTTCGGTCTCCAGCCAGCGCACTTTCGCACCTTCGTGCTGGACGCGGCCACCAAAGCGCACTTTGTAACGGGTATTGAAACGCTGGAATTCCCACGGATTACCATATTCAAGCCAGTAATCCGGCGACTCTTTCTGCTCACCTTCCACAATGTTCTGTTTGAACATGCCGTAATCATACCGGATGCCATAGCCACGGCCCGGCATGCCCAGCGTCGCCAGCGAGTCGAGGAAACAGGCCGCCAGGCGACCCAGACCACCGTTGCCCAGCCCCGGATCGTTTTCTTCTTCCATCAGCTCGGCCAGATCCAGTCCCATCTCATCCAGCGCCTGGTTGAGATCGTCATAAATCCCCATCGCCAGCAGCGCATTGCCCAGCGTGCGGCCCATCAGGAACTCCATCGACAGGTAATAGACCTGCCGGACATCCTGAGAAAGCTGAGCACGGCTGGAACGCAGCCAGCGCTCCACCATCCGGTCGCGCACCGCCAGCAGCGAGGCGTTAAGCCACTCATGCTTATTGGCGATAGAGGGATCTTTGCCGATGGTAAACATCAATTTATAGGCAATCGAATGCTTTAAGGCATCAACCGTCAACGTTGGTGAGGCGTAAGTGAAAGGTGCATTCATATCCAGTTTTCCCAATCCGTTACATCAAACGTTGGTAGAGATCACGGTAGGCTTGTGCTGCCACCTGCCAGCTAAAGTCCATCGCCATTGCCTGCCGCTGAACATAGCGCCAGAGCGAAGGACGGGACCACAACACAAACGCGCGCCGGATAGCTCGAAGCAGTGACCAGGCGTTTGCATCTTCAAAACTGAATCCACTGGCGATGCCGTCGGCCAGATTCTCCAGTGAGCTGTCATTCACGGTATCGGCCAGCCCGCCGGTGCGGCGCACTAACGGCAACGTACCATACTTGAGGCCATAAAGTTGTGTCAGACCGCAGGGCTCAAAGCGACTCGGCACCACAATCACGTCTGCGCCGCCGACAATGCGGTGTGAGAACGCTTCGTGGTAGCCGATCTGCACGCCGACGCTGCCTGGATGCTCTGCTGCCGCCGCCAGGAAGCCCTGCTGCAGTTCAGCATCGCCCTGGCCCAGCAGCACCAGTTGACCGCCCTGCGCCAGCAAGCCGGGCAGCGCCTCCAGCACCAGGTCCAGCCCTTTCTGTTTGGTCAGACGGCTGATCACGCAGAACACCGGCGCTTTATCATCCACCTTCAGACCCATCGCCACTTGCAGCTGGCGTTTGTTCTCCGCTTTCGCTTCCAGCGTGTCGCGGTTATAACGCGCGCTGAGCAGCAGATCGTGCGCCGGATCCCAGATAGAGGGATCAACGCCGTTGAGAATGCCGCTAAGACGGCCTTCACGCATCCGCTGTGCCAGCAGGGTTTCCATGCCGTAAGCATATTCGGCAGAGGTAATTTCATGGGCGTAAGTCGGGCTGACCGCCGTGATATGGTCGGCGTAAAAAAGTCCCGCTTTCAGGAAGGAGATCTGACCGAAAAACTCCAGCCCGTGCATGTTAAAGAATGACCATGGCAGGCCAATCTCTTCCATGTGGTGCGCCATGAACAGCCCCTGATACGCCAGGTTGTGCACGGTGAAGACCGATTTAGCCGGACGACCACGCGCTTCCAGATAGGCGCAGGTCAGGCCTGCGTGCCAGTCATGGGCATGCACAATATCGGGACGCCACATCGCGTCCATGCCGCACGCCAGTTCACAGCCAACCCAGCCCAGCAGCGCAAAGCGCAGATAGTTGTCGACATACGCAAACTGCGATTCGTCATGGTAAGGACTACCCGGACGATCGTAGAGGCCGGGAGCATCAATCAAGTAGATGCCCACACCGTTAAATTCACCAAATAGCAGACGTACATGACCGGCAAATGTTTCTCGCTCTGTCACGACCTGGAGATCAGGTATGCCTTTGCGCAATGCGGGAAAAGCGGGCAGTAGTACCCGCGTATCCGTGCCGCCCGCAATTTGTGCCTGAGGTAATGCCCCGACTACATCAGCCAGTCCGCCCGTTTTTAGCAGCGGGAAAAGTTCCGAACAGACATGTAAAACCTGCATCCTCGACCTCATTAAGTTATCCGACACGCTCCGCGTGCCGATTGCGTAAGTTTCGCTTATCGCTTACAGCCCCGCTTTGGCCAGCCTGGCCAGCATGGCGCGGGTTACCAGTACGATGCCTTCATCCGAACGGTGAAACCGGCGACTGTCTTCATCCGGGTTTTCGCCAATGACCATGCCTTCCGGTAACTCGCAGGCACGATCAATGACGCAGCGACGCAGACGACACGATCGGCCCACTACCACATCAGGCAGCAGTACAGTTGAATCTATATTGCAAAAAGAGTTAACGCGTACCCGCGGGAACAGCACCGAATTGACCACCACTGAACCGGAGATGATGCAGCCCCCCCGAGACCAGCGAGTTCATGGTCATCCCGTGACTGCCGGAACGATCCTGAACAAATTTGGCCGGCGGCAGCGGCTCCATGTGGGTACGAATCGGCCAGGTGACGTCATACATATCGAGTTCAGGCATCACCGATGCCAGGTCGAGATTGGCGCGCCAGTAGGCTTCCAGCGTCCCGACGTCGCGCCAGTAAGGCGGCGCATTGTCATCGTTCTGTACGCAGGAGAGCGCAAAGGAGTGCGCATAGCCTTCGCCGCTTGCCACGATTTTCGGCAGGATATCTTTGCCGAAGTCGTGGTTAGAGCCTGGCGTCTGCAGATCCTCTTCCAGCAGTTCATAGAGATAGTCTGCGTTGAAAACGTAGATCCCCATGCTGGCGAGCGCCTGAGTGTCATCACCCGGCATGGTGGGCGGTTTCGCGGGTTTCTCCACGAAGTCGATCACCATGTTCTCTTCGTCCACCGCCATCACGCCAAACGCCGTGGCTTCATGCACCGGCACCGGTAAACAGGCGATGGTACATTTCGCCTCGTTGACCACGTGATCCAGCAGCATGCGTGAATAATCCATCTTATAAATGTGGTCCCCGGCAAGGATCACGATGTACTGCGCCTGATAGCGGCGAATCACATCAAGGTTTTGCGTCACGGCATCGGCCGTCCCGCGATACCACTGTTCGGTCGAAAATCGCTGCTGCGCTGGCAGCAAATCGACAAACTCATTCATCTCTTCATTGAAGATCGACCAGCCACGCTGGATGTGCTGAGTCAGGGTATGAGACTGATACTGAGTAATCACGCCAATCCGTCGGATACCGGAGTTGACGCAGTTGGAGAGGGCAAAGTCGATAATGCGGAACTTGCCGCCGAAATGCACCGCCGGTTTGGCACGTTTGGCCGTTAAATCGACCAGGCGCGTGCCGCGTCCGCCGGCGAGGATCAGAGCAACCGTCTGTGTAGGAGCTGGCGGGCCAGCATCAGGTGATCTGTTCTATCTAACTTAACCATGTCTGACTCCTTATGATTGCTTTTGGAACACGCACACACCGTGTGCGGGACCATGCCAGACAGTTAGCAGGATGGGGTTGTCGTCCCCGGCGAAAGGAGGAAGGGCGCGCCATTCTCCGTCTGGTAACACGATGTCATTCACCGTATCCGTGGCGTTTATTGTTATTAACCAGCGGCCGGACAGCAGGATCTGCAATCTGTGCATCCCCTGTGCCCATTCATCGTGTTGCAGTGGCTGGCCACCGGCATTGAGCCACTGCACATTGCCGTCACCGTCCTGCCACCAGCGATCTGCGGTCAGCGCCGGAATGCGCTGGCGCAGCTCGATCAGTGCAGCGGTGAATCCGACTAATCCCTTCTCATCCGCCTGCCAGTCAAGCCAGCTCAGGGCGTTGTCCTGACAGTAAGCGTTGTTATTGCCGCGCTGGGTGTGGCCGCGCTCATCGCCTGCCAGCAGCATCGGCGTGCCCTGTGACAGCAGCAGCGTCGTCAGCAGTGCCCGCACGCTGCGACGGCGACGTTCAATCACGTCGAAGCTGACGTTCAGCCCCTCTTTGCCGTGGTTGTGGCTGTAGTTATCGCCGTGACCATCACGGTTATCTTCCCCGTTCGCTTCGTTGTGTTTACGTTCGAAGCTCACCACATCCCACAGCGTAAAGCCGTCGTGGGCGGTGATCAGGTTAACCGTGGCGTGTGGCGACCGGTCATCATGCTGGTAGAGATCGCTGGAGGCGGCAAAGCGGCGGACGAACTCGCCGTTGCTTATGTCGCCGTGCAGCCAGTAACGACGCGCGGTGTCGCGAAACTGATCGTTCCATTCGGCAAACGGCGGCGGAAAACGACCAACCTGATAGCCGTCAGGGCCGATATCCCAGGGTTCAGCAATCAGCTTGACCTGAGAGAGCAGCGGACAGGCGCGTATCGCCTCAAAAAATGGCGCATCACGCTGGTAATCCGGTGTGCGGCCCAGCACCGGCGCGAGGTCAAAGCGGAAGCCGTCGACGTGGCAGACACGCACCCAGTAGCGCAGCGCCTCTAAAGCCCACGTCATCACCTGCGGATGATGGATATTCAGCGTGTTGCCGCAGCCGGTCCAGTTCTGATAATCGCCCTGCTCATCGAGCCAGTAGTAGCTGGCGTTGTCGATGCCGCGCATGGAGATTGTCGGGCCAATCTCATCCAGTTCAGCGGTGTGGTTGAACACCACATCCAGCAGCACTTCGATACCCGCGGCGTGCAGGTTTTTGACCGCCTGCTGAAACTCCTGCAACGGCGTCACGTCCGGCTGACCGGAGGCGTAACGGGGATCCACCGCCCAGAGCGCAAAGGGGTTATAGCCCCAGTAGTTGCTGAGGCCGAGCTGCAGCAGTCGCGGCTCGCTGGCGAAGTGCGCCATCGGCAGCAGCTCAAGGGTGGTAATCCCCAGACTGCGCAGGTAATTCACCATAACAGGATGACCGAGCGCCGCGTAAGTCCCGCGCAGCGTTTCCGGAATTTCCGGATGCTGCTGCGTCAGGCCGCGCACGTGGGCTTCGTAAATCACCGTGTTACCCCAGGGAATACCCGGTGCGACGTCGTCCTGCCAGTCAAAATCCTCCGCGACTACCCGTGACTTCGGCGCAATCGCCGCGTTGTCATGCGGATCGGGCTGCGCCTCGCCGCCATGAAACAGCGGGTCATCCGGTACATCGCCCTCAACCGCGCGGGCGCAGGGGTCAACCAGCAGCTTCGCCGGATTAAAACGGTGTCCCTGCTGCGGGGCCCAGGGACCATGCACCCGGTAGCCGTAGCGCTGTCCTGGCTTCAACGCCGGAACATAACCATGCCAGATATCCCCGCTGCGGCCAGGCAGGTCAAGACGCTGTTCTGCACCCTGCTCATCAAACAGGCAGAGCTCTACGCGCCCGGCATGCTGTGAGAACAGGGTGAAGTTAACGCCTTTGCCATCGTAACTGGCACCCAGCGGTTCGGGATCTCCGGCAGTGATGGTCATTCAGCCTCCCGCACCAGCCATACCGTTGCCAGCGGCGGCAGATTGAGACTCAGCGACTGCGGTCGCCCGTGGCTCTCCTGCTCATCGGTATGCACCCGATGGTTGCGCACGTCGCTGCCGTGATACTCATGCTGATCGGTATTCAGCACTTCACGCCAGTAGCCAGGCTGGTTAACGCCAAAGCGATAGCCCGGACGCGGCACCGGCGTAAAGTTACTGACCACGATCACTTCGTTGCCTTCACGGTCACGACGGACAAAGGCGAAGACGGAGTGTTCCGCATCGTTTACCACCAGCCACTCAAAGCCTGCCGGATCGAAGTCGAGCTGATGCAGCGGCGTGTAGTACTGATAGGTGTGGTTGAGATCGCGCACCAGACGGTGAACGCCGTGGTGCCAGTTGTCGTCCCCTTCCAGCAGATGCCAGTCAAGGCTGACGTCGTGGTTCCACTCGCGACCCTGGGCAAATTCATTGCCCATAAACAGCAGTTTCTTGCCGGGGAAGCCCCACATCCAGCCGTAGTAAGCACGCAGGTTGGCGAACTTCTGCCATGCATCGCCCGGCATACGATCGAGAATCGAGCGCTTACCGTGCACCACTTCGTCATGCGACAGCGGCAGCACAAAGTTTTCGGTGTAGTTGTACATCATGCCGAAGCTCATCAGATCGTGATGGTGCTTACGGTAGATGGGATCGACCTTCATGTAGTCGAGTGTGTCGTGCATCCAGCCCAGATTCCATTTGAACCAGAAGCCCAGCCCGCCGTCTTCGGTGGGACGCGTCACGCCAGGATAGTCCGTCGACTCTTCGGCCATGGTCACCGAACCGGATGCCACGGTGCCGAGCGTACGGTTGGTGTGACGCAGAAACTCAATCGCTTCCAGGTTCTCACGGCCGCCGTACTGATTCGGCACCCATTCCCCTTCGCTGCGGCTGTAGTCGCGGTAGATCATCGACGCCACCGCATCCACACGCAGGCCATCAATGCCAAAGCGCTCCGTCCAGTAGAGCGCGTTGCCCGACAGGTAGTTGCTCACTTCCCGGCGACCAAAATTGTAAATCAGGGTATTCCAGTCCTGGTGAAAGCCTTCACGCGGGTCGCTGTGCTCATAGAGCTCGGTGCCGTCGTACCTTGCCAGACCGAAATCGTCGCTGGGGAAGTGGCCCGGCACCCAGTCGAGCAGCACGTTGAGGCCCGCTTCATGGGCGGCGTCAATGAAGGCGCGGAACTCGTCACGGGTACCAAAACGTCGGGTCGGCGCATACATGCCCAGCGGCTGATAGCCCCAGCTGCCATCAAACGGATGTTCGTTGATCGGCAGCAGTTCGATATGGGTAAAGCCCATCTCTTTGACGTAGGGCACCAGCTGTTCAGCCAGCTCTTTGTAGCTCAGCCAGAAGTTGTTGTCGGTGTGACGACGCCAGGAGCCCAGATGCACTTCATAGATGGAGATCGGCGCGTCAAAGGCGTTGGCCGCCTTGCGCTCCGCTTTCATCTCAACCGGCTCTGGCAGACCACAGATCATCGACGCAGTTTGCGGACGCATCTGCGCTTCAAACGCGTACGGGTCCGCTTTGATGCGCAGTTCGCCATTGGCGTCGATGATTTCATATTTGTAGAGCTGGCCGTTGACCGCGCCCGGTACAAACAGCTCCCAGATGCCCAGTTCCTGACGCAGACGCATCGGATGACGGCGGCCATCCCAGAAGTTGAAATCGCCAACCACTGACACGCGACGGGCGTTGGGTGCCCAGACGCAGAAGCGGGTGCCGAAGACGCCATCGATGACGTCACCGTGCGCGCCCAGCGTCTCATAAGGGCGCAGGTGCGTCCCTTCTGCCAGCAGCCACAGATCCATCTCCTGCAGCAGCGGACCAAAGCGATAGGCATCGTCTACCAGGTTTTGCTGGCCGTGCCAGTTCACCGCCAGCTGATAGCGGAACGGGTTTTTGCGGCGTGGAATAACGCCACTGAAGAAGCCACGTGCATCTTCACACACCAGCTGAGCCAGTTTGCGCCCGGTGGAGGTTTCAATGACCCACACTTCAAGCGCTTCGGGGAGCAATGCCCTGACTTCAAGGCCTTGCTGAGTTCGGTGCATCCCTAGTAACGAAAAAGGGTCGGCATAATTACCCGCAAACAGGGCATTGATCGCATCGCGATCGGGAAGCTCTGACATGACTTTCTTCCTGTGATAATTGGCAGCCGAAATGAACGCGACACAGCCTGTCGCGGTTCACCTGCGCTGCTCTTCATTGAGCCATACGTACAACGACAAAGAAGTCAGGCCATTCCGTGGGAAAAGTGTTTTTGCCGTGTACCACAACCATTTAATCCGGAAAGCACAAGAGTTACCTGTGGCACATCATGGTTAAATCATAGCTTGGTCACGGCACTTGCCATGGACTAAAGCAAAATAATCTTTACCGACCGGCAAAAAAAGGGAAGTTGATCACTGAGTAAGCGAAACGGCAGATTGTTTCGTGTACGACAAAAACAAAAAAAGGCCGGATAAATCCGGCCTTTGGCGATGTTTTCTGTTTAGCTGGTTAACAACCGCAGCATGCGACGTAGCGGTTCGGCTGCGCCCCATAACAGCTGGTCGCCCACCGTGAAGGCAGAGAGATATTCCGGCCCCATATTCAGTTTACGCAACCGGCCAACCGGCGTGGTCAGCGTACCGGTGACAGCGGCAGGCGTCAGTTCACGCATCGTCAGTTCGCGGTCATTCGGCACCACTTTGACCCACTCATTGTGAGAGGCCAGCAGCTGCTCAATGTCAGCCAGCGGCAGGTCGCGTTTCAGCTTCAGCGTAAAGGCCTGGCTGTGGCAGCGCAGTGCCCCGACGCGCACGCACAATCCATCAACGGGGATGACATTACGGGTGGCGAGGATCTTGTTGGTCTCAGCCTGGCCTTTCCACTCTTCGCGGCTCTGACCGTTTTCCAGCTGTTTGTCGATCCACGGGATCAGGCTGCCCGCCAGCGGCACGCCGAAGTTATCGGTCGGCAGGGTACCGGAACGGGTGAAGTCGGTCACGCTACGCTCGATGTCGAGGATGGCGGAGGCCGGGTTCTGCAGCGCAGGCGCAACGTGATCGTGCAGCATGCCCATCTGGGTCAGCAGTTCACGCATGTGGCGCGCGCCGCCGCCAGAGGCCGCCTGATAGGTGGCAACCGAAGCCCACTCCACCAGGTCCTGAGCAAACAGGCCGCCCAGCGACATCAGCATCAGGCTGACGGTACAGTTACCGCCGACAAAGGTTTTGATCCCACTGTCGATACCCTGGCGAATCACCGCATGGTTGACCGGATCGAGGATGATGATGGCATCATCTTTCATGCGCAGCGTGGAGGCCGCATCAATCCAGTATCCCTGCCAGCCGCTGGCGCGCAGCTTTGGATAGACGTCACTGGTGTAGTCGCCACCCTGGCAGGTAATAATGATATCCAGCGCCCGCAGCGCCTCAATATCAAACGCATCCTGCAGTGTGCCCTGCTGTTTGCCCGCAAATGCGGGTGCCGCCTGACCATGCTGCGACGTCGAGAAGAAGACCGGATTGATTGCATCAAAATCGCGCTCTTCACTCATGCGGGACATCAGCACGGAGCCGACCATACCGCGCCAACCAACAAAACCTACATTCTTCATGTCGTGTCCGTCTAAGGCAGTTACACCTGCTTTTCATTTCAGAGGAGAGAGCGGCGTGCTATTTTCACGCCGCTCTGCGTAATAATAAGATTTACCTGTGTCCCTTCACTCTACAAAATGCAGGCCGGGTAGCAAGTGAATTAATTCGATTACGCTAACTTTTTCAGCAGCGTAACTAATAACTCCGCTTTTTCGTGAACAACATGGCGTAAAACCGATGACTGAAATGATTTCAGCGACAATATTATTGTTGTTAATTATGGATCCGCTGGGCAATCTGCCGATTTTTATGTCGGTTTTAAAGCATCTGGAGCCGAAACGGCGGCGAGTGGTGCTGATCCGTGAAATGTTGATTGCCCTGATCATCATGCTGCTGTTCCTGTTTACCGGTGAACGCATCCTGGCATTTTTGAATCTGCGTACTGAAACGGTGTCGATTTCCGGCGGGATAATCCTGTTTCTTATCGCCATTAAGATGATTTTCCCGTCGGCGGAAAGCAGCAGTTCTGGTTTACCGGCGGGTGAAGAGCCCTTCCTGGTGCCGCTGGCGATCCCACTGGTAGCCGGGCCATCGCTGCTGGCGACGCTGATGCTGCTGTCGCATCAATATCCGCATCAGATGTCGCACCTGGTCGGCGCGCTGCTGATCGCCTGGGGCGTGACGGTGGGTATTCTTCTGATGTCAGGTCTGTTCCTGCGTCTGCTGGGTGATAAAGGGGTCAATGCGCTGGAGCGGCTGATGGGATTGATTCTGATTATGCTGGCAACTCAGATGTTCCTGGACGGCATTCGGGCTTATCTGAAGCTGTAGGAGAGTATCTGCGCTTCCCATTAAGACAGGGAAGCGCAGAACCGACGTAATTAAGAGAGTAGTGTGAAGGCGATCATCCCCACCACCGCACCAACGGTACCGAGAATGGTTTCCATCAGCGTCCAGGTTTTCAGCGTTTCCGCTTCGCTGGCCCCGGTGAAGCGACCAAACAGCCAGAACCCGGCATCGTTCACATGGCTGATAATGATTGAGCCACCGCCGATGCAGATCGACAGCGCCGCCAGCTGAGCGCCGCTGTAGTGCAGCGGTTCAATCACCGGCATGATCAATCCGACCGTGGTCAGACAGGCGACTGTTGCCGATCCCTGAATCACCCGCACCGCACCTGACAGGATAAAGCAGGCCAGCGCAATCGGCAGTCCTGCGCCGGTCAGCGCATTGCCCAGCACCGGACCCACGCCGGAGTCCACCAGCACCTGCTTAAACACGCCGCCCGCGCCAATCACCAGCAGGATAATCCCGGCCGGTTGCAGCGCACTGCCGCACACCTGCATTACCCGCTCTTTATCCATACCCTGACGGTAAGCCAGGCCATAAATCGCCACCAGCAGCGCCAGCAGGATTGCGGTGAAAGGATGGCCGATAAATTCCAGCCACTCATACAGGGTGGTGCCTTCGGTCGTGAAGCGTGCGCCGATGGTTTTCAGGCCAACCAGCACCAGCGGAAACAGAATCAGTGAGAGGCTGAAGCCAAACGACGGCAGCTTGCTCTCATCGACATCCGGTTGATGATCTTCCGGCGGCGCGCTGAACGAGACGTGGTTGCCAATGAAGTTGCCAAACAGGGGCCCGGCAATCAGCATGCCCGGGATCGCCGCACAGAGACCCAGCAGGATCATCCAGCCAAAATCTGCGTGCATCTGCGAAGCCAGCAGCATCGGCGCCGGTCCGGGCAGCAGGAACGCCGCCGCTGCGGCCACACCGGCAAACAGCGGGATCACCAGCTTCACCAGATTGCCGCCGGTACGCCGTGCCACCGCAAAAGCGATGCTAATCAACAGCACGACTGCCACCTCAAAAAAGAGCGGCAGCGCGCAGATCAGACCGGCAATGCCCATCGCGTAATGGGCGCGGCTCTGACCAAAGGTTTTCAGCATCCGGATGGCGATCTGATCAACTGCGCCGGTTTCATGCAGGATTTTGCCGAACATCGCGCCCAGCGCGACCACAATCGCGAGGAAGCCAAGCGTGCCGCCCATCCCCTTCTGCATGGTTTCAGCGATCTGATTCAGTGGCATGCCGGAGAACAGCCCGGCACCGATGGACACTAACATCAATGCGACGAAGGCGTGCATACGGGCCTTCATCACCAGGAAAAGCAGCAGCAGGACGGAGCCTGCTGCGGTCAAAACGAGTGTTGCGGTATTCATCTCTAACCCTGGCTGATAGCGTCCTGGATAGTCGCAACCGTAGCCGCCACCACATCGTCCAGTGAATGCGCGATATCCACCACCAGTACATCCGGCTCATCGCTACCCGGCTCTTCCAGCGTCGCAAACTGCGTCACCAGCATCTGCGGCTTGAAGAAGTGGCCTTTACGCGCTTTCAGGCGGGCTTCGATGGTGTCGAAATCGCCCTTCAGGTAGACGAAACGCAGGTTGTCATTTCCCTGACGCAGGATGTCGCGATAACTTTTCTTCAGGGCTGAACAGACAATCACGGAAATTGCCTGGGTGCGCTGCATGGCAAACGCGGCGTCGTTCAGTGCCTGTAACCACGGCTGGCGATCGTTGTCATCCAGCGGATGACCATCGGCCATCTTCAGGATGTTGGCGCGTGGGTGGAGAAAATCACCGTCAAGAAAGGCTGTATTCAGCTGGTGAGAGACCTGATTGGCGACGGCAGACTTTCCGCTGCCTGAAACGCCCATCAGGATAAAAACGTGATGCGACGGGGATTGCGTTGTCATTTTTCTGCTCCGGCAGGTGAGAATTTGCCAATGTTACCGATAACAATATCGTTTCTCATTCTCCTGGCCGCTTAACAGCCTGGCAACCTTTTTACCAGGAAATGCATGAAAGTGTGAGCTGACTCATAAAAACGCCACAATCAGATGCTGCCACCTTCACTGATCTCAAAACCGACATCCAGCGGCTGGCAGGTGCTGGTTTCTCCGGCAATGCGCGCCAGCAGCAGCGCCGCGGCTTCGCGCCCCATGCGGTCGCGTGGCGTCAGCACTGTTGCAAGTTGTGGCGTGACAACCTGACTGATGTCATGGCCGTGGAAACCGGCTATCGCCATCTGAGAGGGCACCTGCAATCCCTGGCGCTGGCACTCAAACATCGCGCCGACCGCCAGATCGTCATTGGTACAGAACAGGCTATCTGTTTCGGGGTAAAGGCGCTGCGCCTCACGCAGCAGATCACAACCAGCGCTGAATGAAGAGGCATCTTCCATCATCACACTGCGTGGCGTCAGCCCCGCTTCGCGCATCGCGATTTCGTAACCGCGCTGCTTCTGCAGCGTACGTTCATCCAGGCGTGCGCCGAGGTAGACGGTATGACGATGACCTTTGCTGAGGATCGCCTGCGTCATCTGCCGGGCCGCTTCAACGTTATCAAAGCCTACCGCCATATCCAGGCAGGGCGTGACGCTGTCCATCACCTCAATCACCGGGATACCGGCCACTTCCAGCATGCGCAGCGTGCCTGGTGTATGGGTGCGTTCGGTGAGGATAACCCCATCAATGTTCCAGCCCAGCAGCGAGCGCAGTTGCAGCTCCTCTTTTTTGCGGGTTGTAACCAAAGTGGGCGACCAGCGTCTGATAGTTGGCTTCGTCGGTGACGGCTTCGATGCCGCGCAATACGTCAGCAAAAACCTGGTTTGTGAGTGACGGCAGCAGTACGCCAATGGCGCGGCTGGTGGCGTTAGAAAGCATATCGGGGGCGCGATTGGGGATATAACCCAGCTCATCCAGTGCCACCGCAATCTTATCCCGCAGGGCAACGGAGACCTGCTCTGGATTACGCAGGTAACGGCTGACGGTCATTTTAGTAATGCCGACGCGATCGGCAACGTCCTGTAATACCGGTCTTTTCTTCTTCATCGTAGCGCCTGGGATCGCCCTTAAAGCTAAAGTACGATGAGTCTATCACTTTTCTGTCACAAAATTGCCAACCGGGCGCGACGATGCGCGCCCGTTATCTGCTTAGACCGGTGGCAGCTCAAACAGCAGGACTTCTGCAGCCGAGCTGGCTTCAATGGTCAGCGCGCTTTCGTCCCAGATAGCCAGAGCATCGCTGGTGGTGATCGCGTTGCCGTTAACGGTAACATCACCTTTCACCACCTGAATCCAGATACGACGTCCCGCATCAATCGCGACATTGTCCTGTTCGCCGGCAGCCATTACCCAGCGCGATAAGGTCATGTCCTGAAAGACTTTCAGCGATCCTTCACGGGCATCCGGGCTTAACACCAGCTGACGTCCCTGCACATCCGGGAAGCGGCGCTGATCGTAGCGTGGTTCGATACCGGTACGCTCAGGAATGATCCAGATCTGATAAAGGTGCAGCGGCTCGCTTTCGCTGGCGTTGTACTCAGAGTGACGTACGCCGGTGCCGGCGCTCATAATCTGAAACTCCCCTGCCGGGATCTGCTCTTTGTTGCCCATGCTGTCCTGATGCTCAACCGTACCGGAGAGCACGTAGGTCAGGATTTCCATATCTTTGTGAGGATGGGTACCAAACCCCTGGCCGCCATCAATCACATCTTCATTGATGACCCGCAGCGCGGAGAAACCCATAAAGTTCGCATCGTGATAGCTGGCGAAAGAGAAAGTGTGCCAGCTATCCAGCCAGCCATGGTTTGCGTGACCGCGTTCTTCAGCTTTGCGTACATAAATCATGTTCAAATCTCCTCAATGTTTTTTATAGTCTGTCCCTGAGGCGGTCTGATTGATAGCTGAAAAACTTCACGCCTCTGTTCAAAATAGTTGAATGAGCATTGAGCAGTGACTGAAAAGCACTGAAGAAGGGCAGGCAAAAAAAAAGCCAGCGGATAAGCTGGCTAAATAATACTGGAAGCAATGTGAGCAATGTCGTGCTTTCTCAGGCTGTCGGGCGACCTCCCGAGAACGCATGACAATAATAATCATTATCATTCGCGTCTGTAAAGTCATTTTCACTTTTTTTACCCTGATTAACGCGGTGAATACCTTGATGTTTAAAGGGTTTTAATGGGCTAAAGGAGAAACCATGAATGAAATAGTTGTCCGCCACGTCACGCCTGAAGATGCTGCTGCGCTGCACAGGATTTACGGTCAGCCAGATACCCAGGCCAGCACACTTCATTTGCCCCACTCATCACTCCAGATGTGGCATACCCGTCTCGCGACGCCTCAGCCCCATGCGCATCTGCTGGCGGCCTGTATCGATGATGTCGTCGTCGGTCAGTGTGCGCTGCATGTGGAAGAGCGCGCCAGACGCCGTCATGTCGCCTCACTGGGTATGGGCGTGGATGAACGCTATCGTCAGCGTGGCGTCGGAACCGCACTCATGCGTGAAATGGTCGCGTTGTGCGAAAACTGGCTACAGGTGAGCCGAATGGAACTGACAGTATTCGTCGATAATGGCCCGGCTATCGCCCTTTATCAGCGTTTCGGTTTTGAGATTGAGGGAACGGCTAAAGGCTTCGCAATGCGGCACGGTGAACTGATCGACGCGCATTATATGGCGCGGGTTAAAGCCTGACGTGTGGAAGCAGAAAGAGCACCGAAGGCGCCCTTTCTGCTGATAAACACTGACAAGGTTCGCTGTCAGCTAGCGCCTGCGCAGGAAACAGGGTCAGATCGGAAAGACGCAAAAGCCGTCATCCATGACATGCTCGGCCCGCGCCGTCCTGGCGCGGGACGCTTTCCTATTCTGACCCAGTTCCCTGCGCGTTAAGCTTATTTATTGCTGTCAGATTCACCCGGGTTTGAGTTTGTCAGCAGTTTTAAATCTCAATAACCCGCACTCAAATCATCGATGCTGCGCGGATCGGAAGCGCCATAGAGCATGCCATCCGGCCCGATCATGATGCTCTGCGTACTGCCCATCGACGGAAGTACCTTCACATGCTGGCCTTTGGTTTCCAGCAGACGCAGCGTATCGGGGCTGAAGCCCTTCTCCACCCGCAGCTGATCCGGCAGCCACTGATGATGGAAGCGCGGCGCATTAGTGGCTTCCGCCACGTTCATCCCGAAATCGATGCTGTTAACCACCATCTGCAACACCGTGGTGATAATGCGGCTGCCGCCAGGACTGCCGGTCACCAGCCATGTTTTGCCCTCTTTGGCGACGATGGTCGGCGACATCGATGACAACGGACGTTTCGCCGGTTGCACCGCATTCGCTTCCCCGCCGACCAGTCCATAGACATTGGGCGTGCCGGGCTTGGCTGAGAAGTCATCCATCTCGTTATTCATCAGGATGCCGCTGTTGCCCGCCACAATTCCGCTGCCGAAATAGGTGTTAAGCGTATAAGTCACCGCGACCGCATTCCCCTGCTTATCCACCACCGAGAAATGGGTAGTCTGATTGCTTTCATAAGGTTCGAGCTTGCCCGGTTTGATCTCGCTGGAGGGCCGCGCCTTCGCCACATCGATCTGCTGCGCCAGGGTTTTGGCATAGGCTTTACTGGTCAGCGCCTGCCACGGCACCTTCACGAAATCGGGATCGCCGAGATATTCCGAACGGTCCGCGTAGGCATATTTCTCCGCTTCTGCCATCACCTGCATGGCATCAGCACTGCCAAAGCCCATCTTCGCCAGATCGAAATTCTCCAGGATATTCAGAATCTGCACGATGTGGATGCCACCGGATGACGGCGGCGGCATTGAGAAGACTTCATAGCCACGGTATGTCCCACTAATTGGCTTACGCTCGACCGCACGATAGGCCGCCAGGTCAGCTTTGTTGATCAGCCCGCCATGCTGCGCCATCTCTCCGGCGATCTCATCCGCGATTTCACCTTTGTAAAAGGCATCCGGCCCCTGACGGGCAATCAGTTGCAGGCTGTGAGCCAGGTTTTTCTGCACCAGCCTATCGCCCTTCTGCCACGGCGTACCGTCCGGTTTGTAGAAGATCGCTTTGCTGTTGGGATGGGTGATCAGCACTTCTTTGCCGTAGGTTTTCAGATCGTCCGCCAGCGCGTCGTTGACCGGAATACCGTCACGCGCCAGTTTGATCGCCGGTGCCAGCAGCGTGCTCAGCGGCAGAGTGCCATATTTCTGCGCAGCCAGCGCCAGTCCGGCCACGGTGCCCGGCGTGCCGGAGGCGAGATGTGATGTCAGCGACAGCTTGCTGTCAGCGTTGCCCTGCTTATCCAGGAACATGTCACGCGACGCGTGTCCCGGTGCCATTTCACGGAAATCGATAGCCGTGGCGCGGCCAGAGGCAGTGCGCAGCAGCATAAAACCACCGCCGCCGAGATTGCCCGCCTGCGGATGGGTCACGGCCAGCGCAAAGCCTACCGCCACCGCGGCATCCACCGCATTACCGCCCTGACGCAGGATCTCGACGCCAACCTGCGTCGCCATCGCATCCACTGACGCTACCATGCCGTGCTGCGCTTTTACCGGGTGAAAAGTGTCACTGTCCACACCGTAGGAGACCGGAGGAGCCTGCGTTGGCGCGGCGTTAGCGCCTGCCACTACGGTGAAACTCATCACCAGCGACCAGCTAAGCTGACGCACTGTTTGCTGCATTTTCATCCTGCCACCATCCCATATTGTTATTTACATTTTTTTATCATTTCTGCAAGTGCCTACAAATACAGCAAAATAACCGGGGTTAAGTCAAATCAGGAATAGATCGGAAAGTAAGGTCTGTGATATCAGGTAAACTTATGGCTACGACCCTGATATCGGTGTACGCCGTTGTGCACCCAAAACCCTGTCGCTTTAAGGAAGGAGGAGTGATGAAAAAGTGGATGATTATTCTGGCCGCTCTGCTGCCTTTCGCCAGTCAGGCGAACACGCTGAACAGCACTAACGATCCGAATAAACCTGGCTATAACCCCAGCCAGCAGCGGATGCAGTCGCAGATGCAGACCCAGCAGCAACAGCAACAGCTGAAGCTGCGCCAGGATCAGCAGCGTCAGACGCAGGACACGCAGCGTAAAATGCAGGAGCAGCGGAACAGCGCCCAGCAGCGGGTGATTACCACGCAGCCGGGCCAGCAGAATCAGAATCTAAACCAGAACTAATGAAAATCGGGGCCGATGATGTCGATGGCATCAGTACAGATGGCATCGACGCCCCATTTCAGCAATTCCCGCGCCCGATCCGGGCTGTTCACGGTATAAACCAGAATCTTCAGGCCTGCGGCTTTCAGTTCGGTGACCCGCTCAGCGGTCAGCACCTTATGATTAAGATGAATTGAGACGCACGCCAGCGCAGCAGTTTTCTCCTGCCACTGCGGGTTCCAGCTGTGCGACAGCAGGCCACGCGGCAACTGCGGCTCTGCCTTCATCGCGGCTTCCAGCGCCTCAAAAGAGAACGAAGAGAGCAACGGTGCGACCTGATCCTGCCACAGTATCGCGGCAGCCTGCGCCACGGCGCGTCCGGTTTCAGCGTCGCTGCCGGTGGTCGGTTTGATTTCGATGTTCGCCATCATCTGATGCTGACGGCAGCGTGCCGCCACCTGATCCAGCCGCGCCAGCTTTTCACCGGTAAATGCGTTGCCAAACCAGCTGCCCGCATCAAGCTGCGACAGCTTCTCCCAAGGCAGCTGACCCGCCACGCCCCAGCCGTTGCTGGTGCGATCGAGCGTGTCGTCATGCAGCAGGAAGATCTGCGCATCGGCCGATAATTTGGCATCAAATTCAATCATCTGATGACCATATTTCGCGCCGGTGTCGATCGCCACCAGCGTATTTTCCGGTGCCAGTTTACCGCCGCCGCGATGGGCGACGATGTGGGGATAGGGCCAGTGTTGTGTGCTCATTCCAGACGCTTTCCATGGGTTGAATCGAAGAAGTGTAACGCATCTGACGGCAGATGCAGCCACAGCGTACTGCCTGGCTGCGGACGTTCACTGTGGGCTAAGCGTACCACCAGTTGCGTGTCACCGATGCGGCCATGTGCCAGATTATCAGCCCCCCAGCATCTCCAGCGTATCGACCCGCAGCGGCACGCCGCCCTGCTCGCGGCTACTGAGCCGGATGTGCTCTGGCCGGATGCCCAGCACCACCGGTCGGTTAGCCCATTTCGCTTTTGTGTCGCTGAGCGGCAGGGCGTGCGAGGCGTCGAGGTCAAAGCGTGATCCATCGCTGCTGAACTGCCCTTTCAGCAGATTCATGGCGGGCGCGCCAATAAACGAGGCAACGAACTGGCTGGCGGGACGCTCATACACCTCGACCGGCGTGCCAAGCTGCTCGACCACCCCTTTGTTCATCACCATCACCCGCTGCGCCAGCGTCATCGCCTCCACCTGATCGTGGGTGACATAGAGGCTGGTGGTCTGTAAGCGGCGATGCAGCTGTTGCAGTTCCAGCCGCATCTGCACCCGCAGACGGGCATCAAGGTTGGAGAGCGGCTCATCAAACAGAAAAACTGCCGGTTCACGCACGATCGCGCGGCCCATCGCCACGCGCTGGCGCTGTCCGCCGGAGAGTTCGCGAGGCCGACGCATCAGCAGATGATCCAGCTCCAGACTGCGCGCCGCGTCGAGCACCCGCTGGCGGACCTGCTCTTTGCCCATGCCACGGATTTTCAGGCCATAGGCCATGTTCTCTTCCACTGACATATGGGGATAGAGCGCGTAGTTCTGGAACACCATTGCAATCCCGCGATCTTTTGGCTCTTCCTGAGTAACGCGCCGGTCGTCGATATAGATATCGCCGGAGCTGACGCGCTCCAGTCCGGCCACCATGCGCAGCAGGGTCGATTTACCGCAGCCGGATGGCCCGACCATCACCATAAATTCGCCGTCATTGATGGTGACATTCAGCGGCTGGATGATCTGATTTTTGCCATCGTAGGATTTAGTTACTGCCTGAAGGGTTACGCCTGCCATCTTATTTCTCACTCTCAACCAGACCGCGCACAAAGGCACGCTGCATGACTAACACCACCACCAGCGGTGGGATCAGGGTTAATAACATTGCCGCCATCACTTCATTCCACTGGGTCGGCGATCCGCTGGAGGAGATCATGCTTTTAATCCCCGCCACCGCCGTGCCGAGGCTGGCGTCATTGATGATCAGCAGCGGCCAGAGGTACTGGTTCCAGCCGTAAATAAAGGTGATCACAAACAGCGCCGCCAGATTGGTTTTCGACAGCGGCAGAACAATGTCGATAAAGAAGCGCATCGCGCTGGCACCGTCGATGCGTGCCGCCTCCACCAGCTCATCCGGCAGCGACATAAAGAACTGGCGGAACAGGAAGGTGGCGGTCGCCGAAGCCATCAGCGGCAGAGTTAATCCGCTGTAGCTGTCGAGCAGGTTGAGATCGGCAATCACCTGCACCGTCGGGAAGATACGCACCTCAACCGGCAGCATCAGGGTGATGAAGATCAGCCAGAAAAAGAGCGTGCGCAGCGGAAAACGAAACCAGACCAGCGCAAACGCCGACAGCATCGACACCGTGATTTTGCCGAAAGTGATGCCCAGCGCCATGATCATGCTGTTGAGCAGCATCAGGCCAAACGCCGGCCCGTTGCCGTTGACGCCATGCGTCCAGATGCGCGAGATGTTCTCCCACAGGTGCGTGCCGGGCACCAGCGTCATCGGCACCTGATAGACCGCTTCGTTATCCAGCGTCGCCGCCACAAAGGCAACATAGAGCGGAAACAGGATGGTGAGCACGCCCAGCACCAGCACGATGTGGCTGAAGAGATCCAGCCCGCGTCGATTCTCAATCATTGGTATTGCACCTTACGTTCAACAAAGCGGAACTGGAGCACCGTCAGCCCGATGACCAGCAGCATCAGCACCACCGACTGCGCAGCGGACGAGGAGAGATCCAGACCGGTAAAGCCTTCGCGATAGATTTTGTAGATTAGCGTGGTGGTCGCCTGCACCGGCCCGCCGCCGGTGGCGGCATCGATCACCGGGAAGGTATCGAAGAAGGCGTAGATCAGATTCACCACCAGCAGGAAGAAGCTGACCGGCGTAATCAGCGGCAGCGAGAGGTTGAAGAAGCGACGCACCGGTCCGGCACCGTCAATGGCGGCGGCTTCCACCAGCGATTTGGGGATCGATTGCAGCGCAGCGAAGAAGAACAGGAAGTTGTAGCTCATCTGCTGCCAGATTGATGCCAGCACAATCAGGAACATCGCCTGACCGCTGTTTTGCGCGTAGTTCCAGTTGTAGCCGATGTGGTTCAGCAGATAGCTGAACAGGCCAAGGCCCGGATTAAACAGGAACATCCACAGTACCGCGGCCACGACAGGCGCAACGGCGTAGGGCAGCAGCAACAGCGTCTGATAGAGACGGCGCAGCCGCACCACATAATCCACCAGCGCCGCCAGCAGCAGCGAAAAGACCATGCCGAACACCGTGACCATGCCGCTGAATTTTATGGTGGTCCAGAACGAATCCAGATAGTAAGGATCGGCAAACAGGCGTCTGAAGTTTTCCAGCCCGACAAAGCTGCTGGAGATGCCAAAGGGATCGAGGCTTTGCAGCGAGTACCACAGCGCTTCACCGGCAGGCCAGAGAAAGAAGATGGCGGTAATCAGCAGTTGCGGCAGCACCAGAAGATAGGGCAACAGACTGGTGCGAAAGACCGGACGAGATGAAGACATGGTGCACCTGGCGTCAGAGAGAGGGGCCAGCCTGAGCTGGCCCGCAAGGAGAGATTACTTCACCTGCTGCTGGAAGCGGCGCAGCAACTCGTTACCGCGTTTCACTGCGTTATCCATCGCGTTCTGCGGCGACTGCTTGCCGGTCCAGACGCTTTCCAGCTCTTCGTCGACCACGGTACGAATCTGCGGCATGTTGCCCAGACGCATGCCTTTGGTGAACGGCAGTGGCGGCTTGTTCATCATCTGACGGGTAGCGATATCCGCACCCGGATTCTTATCGTAGAAGCCCTGCTGTTTAGTCAGCTCGTAGGCGGCGGTGGTAATCGGCAGATAGCCGGTTTTCTGGTGCCATTCCGCGGCGATTTCCGGTTTAGCGAGGAACTGCATAAACTCAGCCACGCCTTTGTAGGTTGTCGCATCTTTGCCTTTCATCACCCACAGGCTGGCACCACCGATCAGGGCGTTCTGCGGCGCATTCGGCACGGTCTCGTCATACGGCATCATGCCAACACCGAAGTTGAATTTGGCGTAATGACGGATATCAGCCAGCGAACCCGATGAGGCGGTGGTGATGCCGCAGTCGCCGTTGTAGAACTTGGCGGTGGACTCATCTTTGCGGCCAAAATAGGTGAAGTCCCCTTTCTTGTTCATCGCTTCCAGCAGCTCGATATGACGAACCAGTACCGGCTTGTTGAACTCCAGCACGGCGTCGAGTCCGTCAAACCCGTTGTTTTTGGTCGCTACCGGCAGAGCGTGCCAGGCGCTGAAGTTTTCAATCTGGATCCAGCCCTGCCAGCCGCTGGCGTAGCCACAGCTCATGCCCGATTTGCGCAGTGCGGCGGCATCCGTCGCCAGCTCCTGCCAGGTTTTTGGTGGCTGATCCGGGTTCAGACCCGCTTTTTTAAAGGCGTCTTTGTTGTAGTAGAGCACTGGCGTCGAGCTGTTGAACGGCTGAGAGATCAGCTGACCTTTGCTGTCGCTGTAGTAGCCCGCCACCGTTGGCACGAACTGCTTTTCATCAAAGGGGATACCGGCGTCTTTGAAGACCTGATGCACCGGCACAATCGCCTGCGAGGCCATCATGGTCGCCGTACCGACTTCATAAACCTGCAGCACCGCAGGGGCTTTGCCGCTGCGCACTGCCGCAATCCCTGCTGCCAGGCTCTGCTCGTAGTTACCTTTGTAGGTCGGAACAATTTTGTAATCGGGATGCGTCTGGTTAAAACGCTGTGCCAGCGAATCCACTTCTTTGCCTAGCTCGCCTTCCATAGAGTGCCAGAAAGGGATCTCAGTGGCGGCCATGGCATGGCTGCTGAGCGTCAGACCGAGCAGCACGCTCATCAGGCTACGACGAAAGGTAACGACGGACATAGAATTTTCCTGTGCAGGTAAATACGCGTGAAATCACGGATTTCTGTTTCGCGAAGTAACATGACACGGGGAAATGAAGGATTAATAACAGAAAGATGACAGCCGGGTGACAGACTGAATAGCGGAAAAGGCAGAGCGACTAACTGCAGCTGAGCTTGTTGACAAAGTCTGGCTTGGTTGCTGTAAGACTGAGCCCTGCACAGAGAACACGGTCAGATCGGAAAGACGCAAAATCCGTCATCCATGACATGCTCGGCCCGCGCCGTCCATGGCGCGGGACGCTTTCCTCCTCTGCCCGTGTTCCCTGTGCGTTGAGTTTGTTCGTTGCAGCCAAATTCACCCTGATTTGGGTTTTCAGCAATCTGAGCGGCTATACACCATTACAAAGTCGAGTTTATTTACATAAATTGTAACGGATACTGGCAATGACAGCACTTGTCCCTGCTTTTTAAGGGCAAACTCAAAGCCCGTTGGCGGCAACACCCACACAGATGCTCAAGGCCGTCGGCGGCGCAGGCAGTTCGGCACCGGCCAGCGCACAGTAACCGGAGCGTATATACATACGTGAGGATTACGAGCACTGCCCGGTGTCGAAATGGCAAGTAAGCCAGGCCGTGCCCCATCAGGCACCTAAGTAAGCACTGCGGACGGCTTCGTTGGAAAGGAGTGCTGCACCTGTGTCTTCGAGCACCACATGCCCGTTCTCCAGCACATAGCCCCTATCCGCCAGCTTCAGCGCCTGATTCGCATTCTGCTCCACCAGGAAAATCGTCATCCCCCTCGCTGCGCAGCTGCTCAATGGTGTCGAAGATCTGCTGAATAATGATCGGTGCCAGTCCCAGCGACGGTTCGTCCAGCAACAGCAGGCGCGGCTGGCTCATCAGCGCACGGCCAATCGCCAGCATCTGCTGTTCGCCGCCCGACATCGTCCCGGCGCGCTGGATTTTACGCTCCTCCAGCCGCGGGAAGAGTTCATAAACGCGCTTGATCCGCGTCAGGTAGTCCGGACGGCTGGCAAAAAAAGCCCCCCATCGCCAGGTTCTCTTCTACCGTCATGCGCGAAAAGACCCGTCGGCCTTCCGGCACGATGGCGATCGCTTCACGCATAATGCGTGAGGTTTGCCAGTCGGTAATGGTTTTACCATCAAAGGTAATGGTGCCCTGCGTCGCGCGCGGTTCGCCGCACAGCGTGCCCAACAGCGTGGTTTTCCCGGCACCGTTAGCGCCAATCAGGGTGACGATTTCGCCCTGATTGATATAGAGGCTGACGTTGTGCAGCGCCTGAATTTTGCCGTAGTGGGCGCTGACGTTCTCAATGGTTAACATCGCATTTGCCATCTCAGGCCTCTCCTAAATAGGCACGAATGACATCCGGGTTATTACGAATCTCTTCCGGCGTTCCGTTAGCCAGCGGCGTTCCCTGATTGACCACATAAATACGGTCAGAAATCCCCATCACCAGCTTCATATCATGTTCAATCAGCAGCACCGACACCTTGTGTTCACCACGCAGCTCCGCAATCAGCGCGTCCAGCTCGTGCGTCTCTTTGGGATTAAGGCCCGCCGCCGGTTCATCCAGCATCAGGATTTCCGGGCGTGTCACCATACAGCGCGCAATCTCCAGCCGACGCTGCTGACCATAGGCCAGATTGCCCGCCTGACGGTTAGCCAGATCCAGCAGCCCCACCCGCTCCAGCCAGGTCGCCGCACGATCCAGCGCCTCGCTCTCACTGCGGCGAAACGCCGGGGTTTTCAGCAGACCGGAAAATACGCCGCTTTTCAGATGCTGATGCTGCGCCACCAGCAGGTTCTCAATGACCGTCATCTCACGGAACAGACGCACGTGCTGGAACGTCCGCACGATGCCCATCCGCGCAATCTTCTGGCCCGGCAACCCTTCAAGATGCTGCTCACGCAATGTGATCGTCCCGCCGGTTGGCTTGTAAAAGCCGGTCAGGCAGTTGAACACGGTGGTTTTACCGGCACCGTTGGGGCCAATCAGCGAAACGATCTCCTGCGGACGCAGCTCCAGCGCCACATTGTTCACGGCTAACAGACCGCCGAAGCGCATCATCAGGCCTTCAACGGCTAATAAAGGCTGAATCATGCCTGCTCTCCTTGTTTACCGGTTCTGAGCTTCAGATGCGGACGCTTCATCGGCAACAGGCCCTGCGGACGCCAGATCATCATCAGCACCATCAGGCCACCCAGCACCAGCATGCTGTACTCATTGAGATCGCGCATCAGCTCGCGTGACACCACCAGCAGAATGGCGGCCAGAATCACCGCAAACTGCGACCCCATCCCGCCCAGCACCACAATCGCCAGCACAAAGGCGGATTCGACAAAGGTAAAGGATTCCGGGCTGACAAAGCCCTGACGCGCCGCGAACAGGCTGCCGGCAAAACCGGCAAACGCGGCACTGATGGTAAAGGCGGTCAGCTTGATGCGGGTCGGGCTGAGGCCCAGTGAACGGCAGGCAATCTCATCCTCACGCAGGGCTTCCCAGGCTCGGCCCAGCGGCATCCGCAGCAGCCGGTTGATCACAAACAACGTCAGCACCACCAGCAGCAGCGCCACCAGGTAGAGGAAGATAATGCGGTCGCTGGGATCGTACTTCAGCCCAAAGAAGTTATGGAAGGTATCCCAGCCGCCTTCCCGCGGCGTACGACCAAACTCCAGACCAAACAGCGTCGGTTTCGGGATCTGGCTGATGCCGTTCGGCCCGCCGGTCAGGGCGGTATTGTTCAGCAGCAGAATACGCACGATCTCACCGAAGCCCAGCGTCACTATCGCCAGATAGTCGCCGCGCAGTCGCAGCACCGGGAAGCCCAGCAGCAGACCAAACAGCGCGGCAACTATGCCGGAGAGCGGCAGGCACTGCCAGAAGCCGAGACCGTAATAGTGGTTCAGCAGCGCAAAGGTGTAGGCACCGATGGCGTAAAAGCCGCCATAACCCAGCACCAGCAGGCCAGAGAGGCCGACCACCACGTTTAAGCCCAGACCGAGCATCACGTAGATCAGCGTCATGGTGGCGATATCGACGGTGCCGCGTGACACCAGGAATGGCCAGGCAACGGCGGCGATAATCAGCACCGCCATCACCAGTTTCTGCTTCGGCGTCGAGCCATCCAGACCCGGTAACACCAGCGCCGGACCCGAGATTTTCTTCAGGCCGCTTTGCCATACCGGACGCAGCAGCGGAAACAGAAACACCACCGCACAGCCTGTGGCGATCCAGTTCCAGCGCACGCTACCGGCGTTCTGCACCACCAGATTAGTGCCGTCCAGATTCAGGCGCAGCCCCATAAAGAAGGTGGCGAGCACCAGCAGCATCACCGAGGAGATCAGGGCATTGATAAAGGAAGTCTTCATACTTTTTCGACCTCCGGGCGGCCCAGAATCCCGGTCGGCATCACCAGCAGCACCACAATCAGCAGGGCAAACGAGACCACATCTTTATATTCCGTACTGAGATAGGCCGAGGTCAGCGCCTCGGCGATGCCCAGCACCAGGCCGCCAATCATCGCGCCCGGAATACTGCCAATCCCGCCCAGCACGGCGGCGGTGAACGCCTTCATGCCTGCCATAAAGCCGATGAAGGGGTTGATTGAACCGTAGAACTGTCCCAGCAATACGCCCGCCACCGCGGCCATCGCGGCACCGATAACAAAGGTCAGCGAGATCACGCGGTCCGTGTTTATCCCCAGCAGGCTGGCCATTTTCAGGTCTTCTGCGCAGGCGCGGCAGGCGCGGCCCATGCGTGAATAGCGGATAAAGGTGGTCAGCGCCAGCATCGCCAGGAACGTCACCACCCAGATCACTATCTGCATGGTGGAGATGGTAGCGGCAAAGCCGTTGCTCTCGCCTACCGTCCACTGTCCGGTAATCAGACTCGGCAGCGCCAGGTCACGTGAACCCTGCGTCAGGCTGACGTAGTTTTGCAGGAATATCGACATCCCGATGGCGGAGATCAGCGCAATCAGGCGCTTGGACGAGCGCACAGGCCGGTAGGCGACGCGCTCGATGCTCCAGCCGTAGGCGCTGGAGATAATTACCGCCATCACAAAGCCGGCCGCAATCATCAGCCAGGTGGTGTCGATGCCCATCATCATCAGGGCGGCAATCACGATAAAGGAGACATAGCTACCGATCATGTAGACCTCGCCGTGGGCGAAGTTGATCATGCCGATAATGCCGTAAACCATGGTGTAACCGATGGCGATCAGCGCGTAGGTGCTGCCCAGGGTCACACCGTTAAACATCTGCTGAATAAAATAGAGAAACTGCTCGGACATACCTTGACCCTTACTTAACCGATCATGGGCGATCGGGGTACAAAAAACGCCTGGCAGACCCGCACCAGGCGTTCGTGTCGCTGGTCAGGGGAAACCGGTTAACCGGCCTCCCGCTCACCACAAAACAGCCTGGTTTACTTCACTGCGGTCGAGGTGCCATCGGCATGCCATTTAAAGACGCCGAATTCAAAGCCCTTAAGGTCACCCTTCTCATCCCAGTTCAGGTTGCCCATGACGGTTGGCACCGCGGCACCTTCCTTGAGGTTTTTCACGATAGCGTCCGGCTCAGCGCTCTTGCTGCGCTCCATGCCGGTTGCCAGCGACTGCAGTGCGGCATAGGTGGTCCAGACGAACGGTCCGGTCGGATCCAGTTTCTTCGCTTTCAGCGCTTCAACGATCGGTTTGTTGGTTTCAACCTGGTCGTAGCGTTTTGGCAGGGTCACCAGCATGCCTTCAGAAGCGGCACCGGCGATGTTCGACAGCGAGGCGTTACCCACGCCTTCCGGTCCCATAAACTGGGTTTTCAGGCCCGCAGCACGTGCCTGACGCACGATCTGACCCATTTCCGGGTAGTAACCGCCGAAATAGACGAAATCGACGTTCTCTTTCTTGAAGCGCGCGACCAGCGTAGAGAAATCTTTATCGCCAGCGGTGATACCTTCAAACATCACGATATTAGCGCCCTGCTTTTTCAGGCTCTCCTGTACGGAGCGCGCCAGGCCTTCGCCATACTGCTGTTTGTCATGCACCACGGCGATGCGCTGCGGTTTAAGCTCGCTCATCACATATTTCGCGGCGGTCGGACCCTGATCGGAGTCGAGACCGGTGGTGCGCATAATCAGTTTATAGCCGCGGGAAGTCAGGTCAGGGGCGGTCGCCGCCGGGGTAATCATCAGCACGCCTTCATCTTCATAGATGTCAGAAGCGGGCTGGGTGGATGAAGAGCAGAGATGGCCGATCACGTAGCGGATGCCGTCGTTAATCACCTTGTTCGCTACCGCAACTGCCTGTTTCGGGTCACAGGCGTCGTCATATTTCACCGCAACCAGTTTGTTGCCGTTAACACCGCCTTTGGCGTTGATATCTTCAATTGCCTGAGTCGCACCGGCGAACTGCATGTCGCCGTACTGCGCCACCGGGCCAGACATTGCGCCAACAATCGCCACTTTGATATCTTCAGCCAGCGCCGCATGGCTCATCGCCAGTGCTACACATCCCGCCAGTAATGCGCGACCTTTCATTTTCATCCTGACTACCCCATTTGTTTTGTCGTGTATGTTGTGAGTGTTTGTGCTGTCAGATAAAGTCGAAAACTGATTAAGCATGAATGAGTTAGCGTACTTTTCTGACATTTTTTATTAATAAGGCTTTATTTTTCAGGTTATTAAACAGGAAGTTTCTTCTGTAAATCAACTGACATATTCAGAATTGACTGAGTGAAACAGCATAATACACTGGAGGCAACGGCCGGTTTTTCACCGCTTTGCCAGCGCGTTATGCTGGATTGATCGCACGCTCTCCCTGTTTACAACTATCATCCTGGCATCCCGACCATCTTTTGACCTGTTTTATTGATGAAAATGTGGTAGCACTCTGGTTGTACATTTTCGCTGCACTTTCCCCTGTTACAGAGGTTTTTGTTATGAAGCTCACTATCCAGCGTTTAACCACGCTGACCGCGCAGGACCGCATCGATCTTGGCAAAGTCTGGCCGGATCTGGAGATTGAACAACTGGAGCAGCAGCTGGATGAGCGCCATCGTCTCTATGCTGCCCGTTTTAACGACCGGCTACTGGCGGGTTTGCAGCTGGAAATCGCCGGGATCCACGGCAAAGTTCACCGGCTGTCGGTGCGCGATGTCACGCGCCGACGCGGAGTGGGGCAATATTTACTGGAGGAGACGATCAGGCAGAATGGGTCGATAGCGGACTGGTGGATTGCCGATGATGGCAGTGACGATCAGCAGGTGCGGGCAGCCTTTATGCAGGCGTGTGGCTTCAGGGCGCAGAGTGACGGCTGGATAATGGCGGTAGAATAGTCAGGCGCAGAAAAACAAAAAAGGGCGACATAAAGTCGCCCCTTAAGATGTCGAAGTGCGTTACGCTTCGATCGCCATACGCAGTTTCTTCATGGCGTTCTTTTCCAGCTGCCGGACACGTTCGGCTGACACGCCGTACTGATCGGCCAGCTCCTGCAGCGTGGTTTTATTGTCTTCGTCCAGCCAGCGGGCGCGAATGATGTGCTGACTACGCTCATCCAGACCTTCCATCGCATAGCTCAGCTTGTCAGCCGCGTGCGCATCCCAGTTATCCTCTTCAATGCCGTCAGCAAAGTCAGAGGTTTTATCCTGAAGATAAAGCACGGGTGCCATAGAGCGGCCTTCGCTGCTCTCGTCGTCGGCAGACATATCAAAGGTCATATCCTGCGCGGCCATACGCGATTCCATTTCACGCACATCTTTGCTGCTTACGCCCAGCTCACGCGCAACCATCTCGACTTCGTCCTGATTGAACCAGCCCAGACGCTGCTTGGTTTTACGCAGGTTAAAGAACAGCTTACGCTGTGCTTTGGTGGTCGCGACTTTCACGATACGCCAGTTACGCAGCACGTATTCGTGAATCTCCGCTTTAATCCAGTGCACGGCAAACGAAACCAGACGCACGCCCACTTCTGGGTTGAAGCGACGTACCGCTTTCATCAGGCCGATATTGCCTTCCTGGACCAGGTCAGCCTGTGGCAGACCGTAGCCGGAGTAATTACGAGCGATATGAACTACAAAGCGTAGGTGAGACAGGATCAGCGTCTTTGCCGCATCCAGATCGCCCTGGTAATGCAGCCGTTCAGCCAACGCTTTTTCCTCTTCTGCCGAGAGCATCGGCCAGGTATTCGCAGCCCGGACGTAAGACTCCAGGTTGCCAAGAGGAGCAATAGCTAAAGTTTGCATTTCTTTGGTCATTCAAACCCTCACAAATTCAGTGGAATTGCCGCACATTTCCCTGCGCAGACGATACATTACGTCAACGTCGCGCGAAATCCGAAAGCAATCTGTGCTACTTAGAGTGGTAAAGTTATCCACAAGTTCAATTATAGCGGTGAATATTTTACACACAGATGACAGGAAGGGAAGAGGGGAAATATCCTCTGCACCCACCATCGGTAGCAGAGGACCATTATAACAAAAAAATGTTGCAGGCGTTTACTGCGGCGTAAATCGACGTAAATGTTGTACCGTTGCCAGCCACGCAGCCACCCAGCCGATGATTGCCGCAATCAGTAACAGCAGCAGCGCCTCATCCCACGAGAAGCCTTCCAGCGAGAAGGTGGTACCAAATACGGTTGCCACACTGGCAACAACGGATTGCAGACGCAGCACCAGCACTTCCGACAGCAGCAGCGACAGCACCGCCCCGCTGAAGCCCAGCAGCGCCCCGCCATAGAGGAACGGACGCAGGATAAAGCCGTCAGTGGCACCAATCAGCTTCTGCACGTTAATGGTGTCGCGTCGGGCAAAGATGCTGAGCCGGACGCTGTTACCGATCACCAGGAACACTGCCACGATCATCAGCACACCAATCATTGAGGCGATCTGCCCCACCAGCCCGGTCAGCGCCGCCAGCCGCGCAAACCAGCTATCATCCATCCGCACTTCATCCACGCCCTGCACTTTAGTTACCCGATCGCGCAGGCTTTGCATGGTGTCTGAGTTCTGGAAATTGAGCTTAGGCGTGATGATGGCCACCGCAGGCAGCGGATTCTGCTCCAGCATATCCATTGCGCCGCCAAAGCCTGACCAGTTGCGGAACTCGTTCAGCGCCTCTTCCCGCGTCAGGTAGTTGACGTTATCCACGCCTTCGACCTGCTTGAGCTGCGCCACCACGTTTTCTGCCGCCGTGTCATCCAGCGTTTTTGAGAGATAAACGGTTAACTGCGGCGCCGGATACCACTGCGTTGCCGCCTGGCTGACGTTTTTCCACACCATGTAGCAGACGCTGGGCAGCGTCAGTGAAATGGCGATGACCATCACCGTCAGCAGGGTGGCCAGCGGCTGACGCCACATATCAGAAAGCGTGCCGCGCAGCGCATAGCGCCACTGCTCCTGCCAGCCGCCTTTCAGCGCTTTGCTCTTCGACTGCTGCTTCGCTTTCGGCGCAGCCGGACGTTTAATGCGTTTATTGACCATCGTGGCCTCCGTGCAGACGTCCCTGATTCAGCGTCATCATCCGGTAGTTGCGTCGGGCAATCAGACCGCTGTCATGCGTCGCCATCAGGACGGTGACGCCGACGCGGTTGAACTCTTCGAACAGGCGCAGAATATCTTCTGACAGCGCGTCGTCAAGGTTACCGGTCGGTTCATCGGCCAGCAGCACGGCTGGCTTGTTCACCACCGCACGGGCGATGCCCACACGCTGCTGTTCACCGCCAGAAAGCTGAATCGGATAACTTTTCGCTTTGTCGAGCAGACCCACTTTATCCAGTGCCGCCGAAACGCGACGACGAATGTCTTCGCCGCTGGCACCGGAGATAATCAGCGGGATCGCCACATTTTCATAAACCGAACGATCCATCAGCAGGTGGTGATCCTGGAAAATCATGCCGATCTGACGACGCAGGAAAGGCACCTCGCTGTTACGCAGGCGGGAAATGTCATGGCCGCTGAACCAGATTTTTCCGGCACTCGGGCGCTCAATGCCACAAATCAGCTTCAGCAAGGTACTTTTACCGGCACCGGAGTGGCCGGTCAGAAACGCCATTTCGCCGGGACGCAGACGGAAATCTACCCCCCTGCAGCGCCTGACGTCCGCCGAGATATGCCTTACTGACCTCTTCAAAGCGAATCATCCTAATTAGTCCTCTCGGGCAAACAGTGCCTCAATAAAATCTTCCGCCTTAAACGGCCGTAAATCTTCAATGCCTTCACCGACGCCAATGTAGCGAATCGGAATACCGAACTGATCGGCCACCGAGAAGATCACGCCGCCTTTAGCGGTGCCATCCAGCTTGGTGAGCGCAATCCCGGTCACGCCAACGGCTTCATTAAACAGTCGGGCCTGGCTGACCGCATTCTGTCCGGTGCTGGCATCCAGCGTCAGCATCACTTCGTGTGGCGCTGAATCATCCAGTTTTTTCATCACGCGGGTGATTTTTTTCAGCTCTTCCATCAGGTGCGATTTGTTCTGCAGACGACCCGCGGTATCGGCAATCAGCACGTCAACGCCACGGGATTTCGCCGCCTGAATAGCATCGAAGATCACCGAAGCGGAATCTGCACCGGTGTGCTGAGCAATCACCGGAATGTTATTGCGCTGGCCCCACACCTGCAGCTGCTCAACAGCCGCGGCGCGGAAGGTATCACCAGCCGCTAACATCACGGATTTGCCTTCAGCCTGATACTGGCGCGCCAGTTTACCGATGGTGGTGGTTTTACCTACACCATTGACGCCAACCATCAGGATCACAAACGGCGTTTTGCCTGAGACGTCCAGTGGCGCATCCACTTTCGCCAGAATCGAGGCCATCTCCGCTTTCAGCAGACCGTAGAGCGCTTCCGCATCACGCAGCTGCTTGCGGTTTGCCTGCTGGGTCAGATGCGTGATGATGCGGCGAGTGGTATCCACACCCACATCCGCAATCAGCAGCTGCTCTTCCAGCTCGTCAAACAGCTCATCATCAATCTTTTTGCCACGGAACAGGCTGATAAAACCGGAACCGAGGTTCTGACGGGTTTTCACCAGGCTGCGCTTCAGGCGGGCAAAGAAGCCCTCTTTGCTGGGACGCTCCTGCTCCTGCACGATGAGTGGCGCGGCGGCCAGCGGGAGATCGCTGACGGTATCGGATAATGTCTCTGCCGGTTCCGCGTCGGTGACTTCGGCTTCGCCCAGTGCCAGTGCGGTCAGCTCTTCTTCGGTGAGCGGTGCTTCCGTTTCGCTGTCCGATATTTCAACGATCGCAGCTTCGTCCGGCGTCAGCGCTTCATCGCTTAACGGCGCTTCGGCTTCGCTGTGCGGGGTTTCAACGATCCCGGCGTCATCCAGCGCCAGCGCGGTCAGCTCTTCTTCGCTTAATGGCGCGTTCGCTTCGCTGTCCGGGGTTTCAACGATCGGGGCGTCGCCCAGTGCCAGGGCGGTCAGCTCTTCTTCGCTTAACGGCGCATCGGCGGGTTCCGCATCAACGGCTGGTTTTACCACGTCGTCGGCGTCAATAACCGGCGTCGCGTCATGTTCAGGTGCGGTGATTTCCAGTAGCGCTTCAGGATCGGCCTCAATCGGCGCAGCTTCATCCAGCACCATGGGTGCTGACTCGTGCGGCGCTGCCGCGGTGACTTCCGCCTCACGCTGCTGCCCGGCCACCGTTTCGGTGATAACGACAGTCTCTTCCGCTTGCGCTTCAGCCTGGCTTAATGCCGGGGCGTCCTGTTCTGCCTGCTGCTCTGCGGGTTCTGCGACCTCTTGTGTCTGCTCCTCCGCTACAGGTTGTTTCTCTTCCTCTTTGCCAAATCCCAGCCAGGAAAAAAAGCCACGTTTTTTCTCTTTTGCCATTGTGTGACGACACTCCTCGATGGCTTTGTCCCGGTCGCGCGTGGTTTCCAGGGGTAAATCAATGAAAGTTGGTCAGCGCCAGACCGGCGTAAACCGCAGAATAATGCATGACTTCAGCAACTCAGTAGTCTAACACTTTCCAGCCAGCTCACCACAGCACCCTTTTTTTAACGTTTCTTCTCACCGATTCGCCCGTTAAACTACGCAACAAATTATGACGAGTTGTGAGCAAGATGAATAAAAACCCCCGCAGTACAGGCGGTGCCGGGCAGATTCGCATCATTGGCGGCCAGTGGCGCGGACGCAAGTTACCGGTGCCAGACAGCGCCGGACTGCGCCCGACCACCGATCGGGTACGTGAGACGCTGTTTAACTGGCTGGCCCCGGTGCTGCCAGAGGCGCGCTGCCTCGACTGCTTTGCCGGTAGCGGCGCATTAGGACTGGAAGCCCTGTCGCGTTACGCGGGATCGGCGACGCTGCTGGAGCTGGAACGGCCGGTGGCGCAGCAGCTGACAAAAAATCTGCAGACGTTGCGCGCCAGTAATGGCACCGTGATTCAGACCAATGCGTTAAACTGGCTGGCACAGCCAGGTGAACCGTTCGATGTGGTGTTTATCGATCCGCCGTTTCGTCAGGGATTGCTGGAACAGACGTTACAGCTGCTGGAGCAGAATCACTGGCTGGCCGATCAGGCGCTGATTTACGTCGAAAGTGAAGTGGAAAATGGCGCACCGCCGGTGCCGCCGGAGTGGGATCTTTATCGCGAGAAAATAGCCGGACAAGTGGCTTATCGTTTGTATCAACGTCAACAGGAGACGCAGGATGTTACTTAATTTGGGGCGTCTGTTGATGCTATGCGTGTGGGGATTTTTACTGGCTAACCTGGTTCATCCCTACCCGAAACCGCTGACTTATTTTATCAACGTTGCGCTGATTTTCATGATCCTGATGCATGGCCTGCAGCTGGTGTTACTGCGCACCACGCAGACCAAAGATGCGCCGCCGATTGACCGCGTCACCCAGGCCAAAGTGTTTCTGTTCGGTGTGTTCGAACTGGTCGCCTGGCAGAAGAAAAACTTCCCACGCAAGAAATAATTCCGGGCGGGCGCACTGCCCGCCGGTTACTGCCGGGGTGTGAAGCTGATAAAGCGCGTGCCCTGCATCTTCAGTTCACCTCTGGCGCCCTTGTCCAGCTGATGATATTCCGCCTCTTTAAGCTGCACTTTGATGTCGCTGGCACCGTTAAGCGGGTGAAACAGCACCTCGTAGCGCATCTCTTCCCCGGCGATCACTTCCCGCTGCCGTGAACGGCGATTGGGTGCAGGAAATTCACGTTTGGTTTTGACCTCAGCCTGCAGAGAACGCTCGGGTGAAGCGTCATTCACCGCCACTTCCCGGCGTTGCTTAATGAACTGACGGGTCGCCAGCACGGCGATAATCGCCAGAACGATGATAAAGATTAGCGGCGGTTTGCTCATAGCGATCTGGTGCCTGCAGGATGATTAATCAGGCGGCAAAGCATACAACCAGAGTTGCCTGATTGTCACATCTCAGAGGCTTAACCTAAACTGGAAGGGATATTTTGGGATCTTTCACCATTTTGAACAAAAAAAGGGAGAAACAATGCTCTGGTCTTTCCTCGCTGTACTTTTCTCCGGCTGGCTCTATGTCGACGCCACCTATCGCGGCCCGCAATGGCAACGCTGGTTATTTAAGCCGGTCACGCTGCTGCTGCTTGTCGGGCTGGCCTGGCAGGCACCGGTGCTGCAGACTACGGACTACCTGATTCTGGCCGGTCTGGTCGCGACGCTGGTCGGTGATGCGTTAACGCTGCTGCCGCGTCAGCAGATGCTCTATGCCATCGGGGCTTTCTTCCTGTCGCACCTGCTTTATACCCTCTGCTTCGCCGCCAGCATGACCATGACCTTCTTCTGGCCGATTCCGCTGACGCTGCTCATCATCGGTGCCGCCCTGATTGGCATCATCTGGAGCCGACTGGAAGATCTGCGCTGGCCTGTCTGCACCTTTATCGGCATGACGCTGGTGATGACCTGGATAGCGACCGAGCAGTACTTCTTCCGCCCGACCGATTACAGCTTCTCGATCATGGTGGGTGCCGGTCTGCTGCTGCTGGCAAACGCCGTCTGGTTTATCTCACACTATCGTCGCCGCTTTACCGCCGACAGCGCGATTGTCGCCGCCTGCTACTTCACCGGTCACTTTATGATCGTGCGCTCGTTGTGGGTCGTCTGAAAAAATAGCCTTGACTCTGGAGTTCACTCCAGAGTGTAGGATAAGGGATGGGCTGCGTTGCTCATCCCACTATCCTTACACTCTGGAGGTCATATGCATCAACATCACGCCTGTGGCTGCGGCAAACCCCGTGCCAGTCACGCCGCAGCAAAACCGCTGTGCCAGGTTCGCCAGGCCCGCCCCCCTCTCCCTTTCTATCCACGCCGCGACGCCTGTACCTGCGGAGACGGCAGGTTGTTGCTGTGACAGTCACTGCAGCCCTGGCAACGACGCCGACGCCGCTGAGGAAAGTGACCGGCGAGGTGTCGACAGTTATCCCTTTAGCTGGCAGGTCAGCGGCATGGATTGCCCGTCGTGTGCCCGCACCATTGAAACCGCTGTCCGTCAGGTAAGTGGCGTGACCGACGCCCGTGTCTTGTTCAGCAGCGAGAAACTGGTGGTCAACGCTGACCAGGACGTACAAAACGCCGTTGAACAGGCGGTGAAAAAAGCCGGCTTCCAGCTCGCAACCCCATCAGCCACGTCGGCCACATCCCCCCGCTACGCCGGGCTGGCAGCATAACCGGATGCTGATTTTGCTGGCACTGCTGGTGCTTGCCAGCAGCATTCTCAGCCAGTTCGCGCCCGCCTGGGGCGATCGGCTGTTTGTGCTGACCACGCTGGTCGGCCTGGTCCCGGTGGCGCGCGGCGCCTGGCAGCGTCTGCGCAGCGGATCGCCTTTTACTATTGAGACATTAATGACGCTGGCGTCAGCTGGCGCACTGATTATTGGCGCACACGCTGAAGCCGCGATGGTGCTGGTGCTGTTTCAACTGGGCGAACAGCTGGAAAGCTATGCCGCTTCCAGGGCGCGCAGCGGCGTTACCAGCCTGATGGCGTTGCGGCCTGAATCGGCGATCCGCCTTGAACAGGGCAAACGTACTGAGGTACCGCTCGCAGCGCTGCAACCCGGCGATGTGATTGAAGTCGCGGCGGGCAGCCGCTTGCCGGTCGATGGCAGCTTAATCAGCCCGCTTGCCAGTTTCGATGAGAGCGCGCTGACCGGTGAATCGCTGCCGGTAACGCGGGCCAGCGGCGAAAAAATTCTTGCCGGTGCCACCAGCGTTGACCGGCTGGTGATGCTGGAAGTGGTGTCGAAGCCGGGTGAAAGCGCGATCGACCGTATCCTGCAGCTGATTGAAGAAGCGGAAACGCATCGTGCGCCGGTCGAACGCTTTATCGACCAGTTCAGCCGTATTTACACGCCGCTGGTCATGCTGCTGTCGCTGCTGGTGATGGTGGTGCCGCCACTGCTCGGCGCAGGCGACTGGCAGCCTTGGATCTACAAAGGGCTGACACTGTTGTTGATTGGCTGCCCCTGTGCGCTGGTGATCTCCACGCCTGCCGCCATTACCTCCGGGCTGGCTGCGGCGGCGCGACAGGGCGCACTGATCAAAGGCGGTGCGGCGCTGGAGCGGCTGAGTTCGGTGCGCAGAATGGCGTTTGATAAAACCGGTACTCTGACGCTGGGCAAGCCACAGCTGACGCAGATCCTGCGCTTTGGTACGGCCAGCGAGTCAGAGATGCTGGCGCTGAGCGCCGCTGCGGAACAGGGTGCCACCCATCCGCTGGCCAGCGCTATCGTGGCGGCCGCGCAGGCGCGTGATCTGGTGATTCCTGACGCGCAGGATCAGCAGGTGCAGGCGGGACGCGGCATCAGCGCGAAAGTCGCTGGCCAGCAGATTCAGCTGCTGACGCCCGGCCATGCACCCGGTCTGACGCCGCAGCAAAATGCGCAGATAGCGCAACAGGAAGCTGAAGGTGAAACCCTGGTGGTGCTGATGCGCGATGGCGAAGCGCTCGGTGCGCTGGCTCTGCGCGATCAGCTGCGCGACGACGCCGTCGAGGCGTTAAAGGCGCTGAAAAAGCTGGGTATTGAGAGCCTGATGCTGACCGGCGACAATCCGCGCGCTGCGGCGACCATTGCCCGCCAGCTCGATATTGATTATCGCGCCAGTCTGCTGCCCGCCGATAAAGTCGCGGCGATCCGTGAACTGAGTCAGCAACAGCCGCTGGCGATGGTCGGGGATGGCATTAACGACGCGCCAGCAATGAAAGCGGCAACGCTGGGCATTGCGATGGGCAGCGGCACCGATGTGGCGCTGGAAGCGGCCGATGCTGCCCTGACGCGTAATCAGCTCAGCAATCTGGCTCCGATGATTGCGCTGGCACGCCGGACACGGCGTATCATCCGCCAGAATATCGGTATTGCGCTGGGGCTGAAGGCGATCTTCCTGGTCACAACCCTGCTGGGTCTGACCGGACTCTGGCTGGCGGTGCTGGCGGATTCGGGTGCGACCGCGCTGGTCACCGCCAACGCGCTGCGGTTACTGCGTCGCCGCGCCTGAGCAGGCGGCTTCTGATCTGAAGAGTGAGGTTAACGGCGGCCTGTACGGCTGTCGTCAACCCGCCATGCCTTTGCGGATCAGAAACTGATAGGGCAGCGTGTCGGTTTGCTGCGCCAGCAAGCCATGTTCCATAAAGCGGCAGAAGCCGGGAATATCGCGCGTGGTGGCCGGATCATCGGCGATGATCAGCAACGTCTCGCCATCCTGCAGGCTGCGTACGGTTTTGCGCACCATCATCACCGGCTCCGGGCAACGCAGGCCACGGGCATCCAGCTGATGGTCGGCAGAGGAAAAAGCATCGCTCATAATCAACTCGGTTCAGGTAAGGGGCGCTCATTCTAGCGCGTGCTGGCGGTGAAGCAAGGCGATAACGATTGCGCTAAAATTAACCATTGCATAAAAAGCACAACGCGGTAAGATGCCGCCGCTTTTTGCTCATAAAACTGCCAGGCGCTGCCCGAACGGCGTCCCGCAATGGGTTCCCTCACCCCAACATTAAAAAGGTTGAATATGCTCGCATTTTCTTCGCGTCAGCGCATGCATGCGCTTTTCTGGTTATCGCTGTTTCACCTGCTGGTGATCACTTCAAGTAACTATCTGGTTCAGTTGCCTATTTCAGTGTTTGGTTTCCACACCACCTGGGGTGCATTCAGCTTCCCGTTTATCTTCCTGGCGACCGATCTCACCGTGCGTATTTTTGGCGCACCGCTGGCCCGACGCATTATTCTGGCCGTGATGATCCCGGCACTGTTTATCTCTTACAGTGTCTCGGCGCTGTTCTATCAGGGTGAATGGCAGGGCTGGCAGGCACTGGAAGTGATGAATCTGTTTGTTGCCCGTATCGCCTGCGCCAGCTTTATGGCTTACGCGCTGGGTCAGATCCTCGACGTTCACGTGTTCAACCGTCTGCGTCGCCTGCCACAGTGGTGGATTGCGCCGGGCTGCGCCATGTTCCTGGGGAATATCAGCGATACGCTGGCCTTCTTCTTTATCGCCTTCTATAAAAGCCCCGATGCGTTTATGGCGCAGCACTGGGTTGAGATTGCCCTGGTGGATTACAGCTTCAAAGTGCTGATCTGCATGATTTTCTTCCTGCCCGCCTACGGCGTGCTGCTCAACGCGGCGCTGAAACGTCTGGCTGAACGCCAGACCGCCCGCCAGGTCAATTTCGGCTAAGCGCCCATACGGTTTCCACTACTATCCGCTAAGATCTTCTGACAATCATCAGGTTGCGTTTGCAACCTGATTCCTGTTGTATTAATGCCTGACTGGAAACTTAAAAAGGGATTCTGATGCGCAACCTGGTGAAATATGTAGGAATGGGTTTACTGGTACTCGGCTTAGCAGCCTGTGACCAGAAGAAAGATGAAGCGGCGAATGACAACGGCGTCAGCGCCAGTCAGTCGGCGCAAACCGTCACGCTGATGGATGGCAAACTGAGCTTCTCGCTGCCACCAGGCATGTCCGATAAAAGCGGTAAACTGGGTTCGCAGACCACTAACATGCACGTTTATGCGGATGAAACCGGTGCCCGCGCCATTATTGTGATTGCCGGTGACCCGACCAATGATGGTCTGGATGTGCTGTCGCAGCGTATGGAACAGCAGCAGCGTAATCGCGATCCGCAGTTGCAGGTGGTGTCGAACAAATCTGTGACGCTGAAAGATCAGCCCGCGCAGCAGCTGGATACGGTGATCTCTGCCAACAACCAGACCTCATGGTCTTCAGTGGTTCTGGCGAAAGTGGATGGCAAACTGGTGACGCTGCAGATTACACTGCCAGGTGATAATCAGCAGCAGGCGCAGAGCGATGCTGACAACATCGTGAAAAGCATTACGCTGAAGTAAAACAAAAGGCTGGCTTCCCTGCACGGCGGGGAAGCCAGCCTTCGGTCAGAAGGGCTTTTTTATAAACCTGCATTCTCGCGAATATATTTCCGCGCTTTCACCGCATATTCAAACGGATTGGCCAGTGCCGGATCCTGCTCCGCTTCAACCACCATCCAGCCTTTATAGCCGTAATCATCCAGGATTTTGAACACCGGTCTGAAGTCGATCACGCCATCGCCCGGTACGGTAAAGGTGCCCTTTTTCACTCCTTCCAGGAACGAGAGATGGTTCTCACGCACCTCGGCGACCACCTCATCACGCACATCCTTAAGATGAACGTGGAAGATGCGCGGCAGATATTTCTCCAGTACCGCCAGCATCTTCTGCTGGGAGCCTTCGGAGTAGTAGACGTGGCCGGTGTCATAGAGCAAACCGACCTGCTCGTCGGTCATCTCCATAAATCGGTCAATCTCTTCAGTGGTCTGAATACCGGTGCCCATGTGGTGATGCAGCGTCACGCGCATCCCCTTCTCCGCCGCGATGCGGGCCAGTTCGTTGTAGCCTTCCGCGGTTAACTGCCACTCTTCATCGCTGAAAATGGCTTTCTCTTCAAACACCGCAAGCCCGGTGCCCTGAATACTTTTACTCTGTTCAGAACAGCCAATCACCCGCGCGCCCATCGCATGCAGGAAGTTCATATGCTCGATGAACTGTTCGATAGTTTTCTGTTTGTCGCCGTTGGCGAAAAAGGTGCTGAACCAGGCGTTGCAGATCTCGATGCCGCGAATGTCGAGCATCGGTTTCAGGATCGCCGGATCGCGGGGATATTTGCTGCCCACTTCACTGCCGGTAAAGCCAGCCAGCGCCATCTCACTGACGGTCTGCTGGAAGGTATTCTCACTGCCGAGATCCGGCATGTCATCGTTGGTCCAGCCGATCGGGGCGATCGCCAGTTTTACATTCTCTTTGTTCATTATCTTATTCCCAGGCGGAGAGCGGCCATGCCGCATAGACAGCTAAATCAGTTATAGAAAGCAGGACGCGGCGGCATCTCTACCGGCTCAATCGCACCACTGTTCTGCGCTTTAATGCAGGCATCGGCGGCGACTGAGGCGGCAAAGCCATCCCAGGCAGAAGGACCGGTCAACTGGCCCGCTTTGATGTCGTTGATAAACGCCTGCAGCTCAACGTCATACGCTTCGATAAAGCGATCTTTCCAGTCCACCAGAATGGTATTCGACAGGCGGGCCTCTTTGCGCAGCTGCACCGAAGAGGGCTCTGGCAGGCGCGCAATCCCCTCTTCACCCACCACTTCACACTGGATGTCATAGCCGTAAGCGCAGTTAACGAAGATCTCGACGTCAATGCGAACCCCTTTCTGGGTTTCAAACAGCACGATCTGCGGATCTTTCAGCTGACTGTGTGACTTCGAGGTGACGCGCGGGAAGACCACCTGCACCGTTTTATAGTCATCGTTTGTCAGCCAGCGCAGCACATCCAGCTCGTGGATCAGGGTGTTGGTGATCGCCATCGGCGTGGTGTAGTTCTCCGGCACGGTCGGGTTGCGGTGCGCGCAGTGCAGCATCAGCGGCTCACCGATATCGCCATCGGTGATCACTTTTTTCAGTGCACGGTAGCCCGCATCGTAAGGACGCATAAAGCCGACCTGCACCAGGCGTTTACCTGCCTGAATCTCTGCATCCACGACCCGGCGGCAGCCCTCGGCGCTCATCGCCAGCGGCTTCTCACAGAACACCGGTTTACCGGCGGCAATCGCCGCTAAGGTGAACTCTTCATGGGTCGGATCCCATGAGGTGACCAGCACCGCATCAACATTCGGAGACTGAATCACGTCGTGTCCATTTTCGAATACCTCCGCCTCAATATTCAGGCGTTGCAGTGCGGCACGCGCGCCTTCGACATTAATGTCAGAGACGGCAACCACCTGTGCACCCTGCAGCACATGGCTGCAGCGACGAATATGTTCCTGACCAATTGCACCTGTACCGATGACGCCAAGTTTCAAAGTCATAATTACACCTGTGTAGGGTTCGTACGGAGAAGAGCAAAACGGGCCGTGGCACGGCCCTGAAATTAATATTTTCGCGCCTGATCCAGATGGCTGTTGAGCTTATCCGCCACCGCCTGAGAACGTTCGGTCTTCGAGGCCTGCGCCACGCCGACGTGCCACCAGCTGAAATATTTGTGGATCATGGTTTTTGGCAGCACTTTGATGTCGATAAGGGTGGAAACCGTCTGCATGCGGGCATCTTCCAGCGCCGCCTTGAGCTGCTCCAGCGTGGTCACACGATAGGTTTTGCAGCCATAACCGGCGGCAATAGCGGCGAAATCGACCGGGATAAAGCCGCCGTCCAGCTTGCCGCCTTCCGCATTACGGAACCGGAACTCAGTAGTAAAGCTGTCCATGCCGTGTTCCATCTGCAGGTTATTGATGCAGCCGTTGGTCATGTTATCCAGCAGCACTACGTTGATCTTCGCCCCTTCCTGAATCGAGGTGACCAGCTCTGAGTGCAGCATCATAAAGGAGCCATCACCGACCAGCGCATAGACCTCGCGCTGCGGCTGCGCCAGCTTCACACCCAGCGCGGCATTCACTTCATAACCCATGCAGGAGTAGCCATATTCAACGTGATAGGCGTTGTAATCTTTGGTGCGCCAGACGCGCTGCAGGTCGCCCGGCAGACTGCCCGCCGCTGCCACTACCACTGCGTCTTTTGGCAGTTGCTCATTTAAGGTGCCGAGCACGCTGCTTTGCGTCAGTAGCGACTGGGTCAGGCGGTTAAACTCAGCGAACACCGCTTCACGGTCGAGATGATCCGCAATCTCCGGCACAAAGTCGCCATCGTGATATTCCACCTGGTAGACGCGCTGCGTCTCTTTCAGCAGCTGGCTCTGCGCCTGCTCAATCTGATTGCCCCAGTCGTTGCTGTAGTGCTGAGAGGCCAGCCCGGCGGTGAGCGCGGTCAGCCCTTCGCGGGCATCAGCCAGCAGCTGCACGCCATCGAGCTTGTAGCTGTCAAAGTTGCTGACGTTGATGTTCAGGAAGCTGACATCGGGATGCTGGAAAATCCATTTCGACGCGGTGGTGAAGTCGGTGTAGCGGGTGCCGATGCCGATCACTAAATCGGCCTCTTTCGCCAGCAGGTTAGCCGCCAGACAGCCGGTTTCGCCCACGCCGCCGACATTCAGCGGATGGTCAGAGACCAGCGTGCCTTTGCCCGCCTGCGTTTCCGCAAAGGGAATCTGATAGCGCTCGGCAAACTGGCGCAGCGCCTCGCCCGCTTCGGAGTATTTCACTCCGCCGCCGCAGATAATCATCGGCTTGCGCTTACGGTTAATCAGCGTCAGGGCATCTGCCAGCTGCGCCGCCACCGGCAGGCGGCGATCCAGACGGTGCACCCGTTTCTGGAAGAAGTAGTCCGGGTAATCCCAGGCTTCGCCCTGCACATCCTGCGGCAGCGACAGCGTGACCGCGCCGGTTTCTGCCGGATCGGTCAGTACACGCATGGCGTTGATACAGGCGGACATCAGCTGTTCCGGGCGGCTGACGCGATCCCAGTATTTGCTGACGGCGCGGAAGGCATCGTTGGTGCTGATGCTGAGATCGTAGCTCTGCTCAATCTGTTGCAGCACCGGATCGGGCTGACGGGTGGCGAAGACGTCGCCTGGCAGCAGCAGCAGAGGAATGCGGTTGGCGGTCGCGGTCGCCGCGGCGGTGATCATATTGGCCGCACCAGGCCCCACAGACGAACTGCAGGCGATAATCTGGCGGCGCAGCGACTGGCGCGCAAAGCCGGTGGCAGCATGAGCCATACCCTGCTCATTACGGCCCTGGTAGACCACCAGATCGCCGCTATCCTGTTCCAGCGCCTGGCCCAGCCCCAGCACGTTGCCATGTCCGAAAATGGCGAAGATGCCTTTTACGAACTTCGTCTCAACGCCATCGACATCAATGAATTGATTATCAAGAAATTTAACCAGCGCCTGTGCCGTGGTCAGTCTGATAGTGCCCATATTCTTCCTTACATGCTGGTGGACCCCGACTTCCGCGACAGCACGCCAGGCGTTGTCATCGGCGGAAAAGGCGACCTGAATAACTGAAACGTGAGGCGATTATAAACAAATATATTTTTCATAAAACACGATTACAGAAGAAACATTTCATTTTGCGAGTGAGATCAAATTTAATGACGGCAACAGGTCTGGCGGGCGATTACAGTGGGGAAATCTGGAACGTTTAACAGAGAGTGGTGCCTGATGAAAAAATTCATTTCAATGCAGCAGCTTGCCTGACTGGCGTGCGGATTCCTGCGATCCCCTTCACAACCCTGACATACCGCACATCACGCTGGCAGAGTTCGCGCAGGCGGGCGGCAATCAGGAGTTTTACCTGGTTCACAAAATTGCGATGGATATTTCATTTCGTATTGAATATGGAATTTTTATTCCTCATACTCCCCCTCATAGCCAGTCAGACACCTACAGACCCGGAAGCAGAGCGTAACTGGTGTCGGTCTTTACGCCCGCCAGCGCTGCTAATCACAGAAGGAAACCACAGGTATGAGTACACAACAGAAACCGCTTGATGTGATTTGTATCGGGCGCATCGCCGTTGATTTTTATGGCCAGCAAATCGGGGCGCGACTGGAAGATGTCACCTCCTTTGCTAAATATCTGGGCGGCTCGTCAGGCAATGTCGCCTATGGCACCGCGATTCAGGGGCTGAAATCGGCGATGCTGGCGCGGGTGGGAGATGAGCATAATGGTCGCTTTCTGCGTGAAGAGTTGCAGCGCGTAGGCTGTAACACCGATGCGCTAATCACCGATCCGCAGCGTCTGACCGGACTGGTGATCCTCGGCATCAAAGATGAAGAGACTTTTCCGCTGATTTTCTACCGCGATAACTGCGCCGATATGGGTCTGGTTCCGGACGATATCGACGAAGCCTTTATTACCTCTGCGCGCGCCGTGGCGGTTACCGGCACCCACTTATCCCATCCTCAGACCCGCGAAGCGGTGCTGAAAGCGCTGGATATCGCCCGCCGCAACGGCCTGCGTACGGCGCTGGATATCGATTATCGTCCGGTGTTGTGGGGACTGACCTCTCTGGGCGACGGTGAAACGCGTTTCATTGAGTCGTCACAGGTCACGCAGCAGTTACAGGAAGTGGTGCACTATTTCGATTTGATCGTCGGCACCGAAGAAGAGTTTCATATTGCCGGTGGCAGCACCGATACACTGACCGCGCTGAAAAACGTGCGTCAGGCGAGTCAGGCGACGCTGGTCTGCAAACGTGGTCCGCTGGGTTGCGTGGTGTTTGAAGGTGAGATCCCGGATAGCTGGGAACAGACTGAGCTGCACACGGGCGTACGCGTCGAGGTTCTCAACGTGCTGGGCGCGGGCGATGCCTTTATGTCTGGCCTGCTGCGCGGCTGGCTGAATGATGAGGGCTGGACTCAGGCGTGCCGTTACGCCAACGCCTGTGGAGCGCTGGTGGTATCACGCCACGGTTGCGCACCCGCCATGCCAACCAAAGCGGAGCTGGATGATTTCCTGAGTCGCGACAAAGAGGTGAAGCGTCCCGATCTCGACAGCCGTCTGAACCATCTGCACCGCGTGACTACCCGCAAGCAGCAGTGGCCGGAGCTGAATGTCTTCGCCTTTGACCACCGCAAACAGCTGGCGGATATGGCGCAGGAAGCGGGCGTGGACGAGAGCCGCATTCCGGAACTGAAACTGCTGCTGCTGGAAGCTGCTCAGCAGGCTGCCAGAGAGGCAGGATTAGAGAATAAAAGCGGGATTCTGGCGGATACAACTTACGGTCAGAAGGCGCTGAACGCCATTACCGGTAAGAACTGGTGGATTGGCCGCCCGATTGAGCTGCCGAGCTCGCGTCCGCTGCGCCTGGAGCATGGCAACATCGGCTCGCAGCTGATCGACTGGCCTGCCGAACACGTGGTGAAATGTCTGGTCTTCTATCATCCGCATGACAGTGCTGAACTGCGTAAAGAGCAGGATGAGCTGGTGCTCGACGTCTGGAACGGCTGTAACAAAAGCGGTCATGAGCTGCTGCTGGAAGTGATTCTGCCTGACAACAACCCGGATAAGAATGAAACGTATTACTTTGATATGTTGAGCCATTTCTACAGTCTGGGCATCCAGCCTGACTGGTGGAAACTGCCACCGCTGTCGGCGGAAAGCTGGCAGGCGATCAGCGGTCTGATTGAGCAGCAGGATCCCCACTGTCGCGGCATTCTGTTACTCGGTCTGGATGCGCCCGAAGAGAAGCTTAAAGCGGGCTTCACCGCGGCGGCCAAAGCGCCCTGGGTGAAAGGTTTTGCGGTAGGCCGCACTATCTTTGGTCAGCCTTCCCGCCAGTGGTTACAGGGGGGAGCTGGACGATCAGGCGCTGATTGAGACGGTTAAAGGCAACTATCTGCGACTGATTGAGTACTGGCGCGCTGCCCGCGCCTGATTTGCAGCTCTGTCAAAAAGCCGCTTTTAGACCGTGCAGTCACAGGGAACACGGTCAGATCGGAAAGACGCGAAAGCTGCCATCCATGGCATGCTCGGCCCGCACCATCCTTGGTGCGGGACGCTTTCCTCTTCTGACCGTGTTCACTGCTCGTTTAGCTAATGTGTTGCTGCCAGACCCGATTTTTCAGCAATCTGCAGCCATTCCAATCTGAATGGTGAAAGACTGCATACTTCCATCCCTGCTGGCATTTCATCCCGGCTTTCATCCTGACATTGCCCGCGAAAAGTCATGCATCGGGCGCTAAAGCTAATCTGTGAACCATTTCATAAAGCCATGAAATAAACCGCGTCGTTGACGCAAAGAAATGAAATTTTCCATCCATCTGATACTATAGCGCTCATTATGCAGCCATTATTCTAATTATACGGGCAGAAGTGATGAACAATAATCCCACCCAACTTTCTCTCTTGCAGGACGATATTCGTCGCCGCTACGAAACGCTGAGCAAGCGTCTTAAACAGGTTGCGCGCTACATCCTTGATAACAGTAACAGTATTGCTTTCGATACCGTCGCCTCAATTGCTCAGCAGGCCGATGTGCCACCGTCGACGCTGATCCGCTTTGCGAATGCTTTTGGCTTCAGCGGCTTCAACGAAATGAAACAGGTTTTTCGTCAGCACCTGATGGAGGAGACGGTCAACTATACTGAGCGCGCTCGCCTGTTTCGTCAGACCTCCACGGACGACAGCGCCAGTGCGCCTGAAAGTCCGGCGGAAATCCTCAACGTCTTTACCATGGTTAACAGCCAGGCGCTGCAGCAGCTGGCGATGCAGGTTAATCCTGAGCAGCTGAACAAAGCGGTGAAGCTGCTGAATGAGGCTGAGAATATCTATGTTATCGGCCTGCGTCGCTCTTTCAGCGTCGCCTCCTACCTGGTCTACGCGCTGCGTCATCTTGAGCGCCGCGCTTTCCTGATTGATGGCCTGGGCGGGATGTTTACCGAGCAGCTCAGCCTGGTCAACCCGAAAGATGTGGTGATTGCGATCAGCTACTCGCCTTATGCACGTGAAGCGGTCGAGGTGGTTGAAATGGGTGCCAAACGCGGTGCGCATCAGATTGCCATTACCGACAGTCAGGTCAGTCCGCTGGCCGCCTTCAGCGATGTCTGCTTTGTAGTACGTGAAGCGCAGGTCGATGGCTTCCGTTCGCAGGTCGCTTCACTCTGCCTGGCACAGACGCTGGCGGTTTCGCTGGCACTGAACAACGCAAAGACCAGCTGAGTTCCACACACAAAAAAAGGGCAGCGCGACAGGCTGCCCTTTTTTTACTGATATGAATGCGGGTTATAAACCGTGATTGCTGTTTATTTTTCAGCGATGACTTACGCTTTCCGCGGATAGCTGTCGCTGTTCACCCAGGCGTGATCTTTCTCCCAGGTAAATTTCCACAGCCGCACCGGCCCCGCCATCACGTTCAGATAGTAGTTATTGTATCCCGCCAGCGTCGCTACCGGATGATAGCCGCGCGGTACCATCACCACGTCGCGATTATAGGGTGCCATACAGACATCCAGGGAACGGTCGTCGGTGTAGACGCGCTGCATGGCAAAGCCAGGTTCCGGATCGAAACGGTGATAGTAGGTCTCTTCCAGGTAGGTTTCGTTTTCACTCTCCTCCTGGTCGTGCTTGTGGCTGGGATAAGAGCTGGTATCGCCCTCGTTGGTATAGACTTCCACCACCAGCAGGCTATCAGCCGGCTCATTGTCAGGCAGGATATTGTGAACCAGGCGCTGGTTGCGCCCTTTTCCGCGATGCTCAACACCAACATCGGCTGGTGCAATCAGGCGCGCAAGCAGATTCCCCTGACCGGGCGCATTACAGACCGCCAGCTCAAGATCGCTGTCAGCGTAAACCTCTACTTCATCATCATGCGGCACATAAACGGAATAAGGCGGTACGCGCTCAAAAGGCGACATGCGCTGACCGATACCGGGAAAATCAGCATGGCGGGTTTTTACGGAGGCCAGCCCGGCCACCAGCACCAGACACAGCTCTTTGTCACCACTGCTGAGACGCAGGGTTTCCCCTTTCTTCAGCAAATAGGCATCAAATCCCACATAACGCCAGCCGGCGCGCTCAGGCGTCACATGCTGAATACGACCCTGCGCGTCAGGGGCTTGTGCTTTCGACAGTAAAGACATCCTGATACTCCTCTCTGTCACGATTGACGCTGCGGTGGGCTCGCGGGCGCGGTGCCAGCGAACAAAGCGACCGGCAGATTATCCTGCCGGTCGCGCACCGGGATCAGCGTTGAAATGAATCAGCCTAAGGTTGGCATACTGAATTCAGACACAGTCTGCTGACCGGATGGCCAGCGTACGGTGGCCGTTTTCATGCGGGTATAGAAACGCACGCCATCCGGCCCATGGACATTGAGCGCGCCAAACACTGAACGTTTCCAGCCGCCGAAGCTGTGGAATGCCATCGGTACCGGAACCGGCACGTTGACACCGACCATACCTGCTTCAACGTTCTGCACAAACTCACGTGCGGTGTGACCGTTGCTGGTGAAAATCGCGCTGCCGTTGCCGAATTCATGGCTGTTAACCAGTTGCAGCGCACTGTCGTAGTCCGGCGCGCGCATGATGCTCAGCACCGGCCCGAAAATCTCTTCACGCCAGATCACCATCTCAGAGGTGACATGATCAAACAGCGTGCCGCCGACGTAGTAACCTTCGGCGTGACCTGCAACCTGCACGTTACGACCATCGACCACCAGCTTCGCGCCTTCCTGCTCGCCTTTGTCGATGTAGCCCAGCACTTTCTTCTGGTGCGCCGCCGAAACGACCGGTCCCATCTCATTTTCATCAGCGCCCTGATTAATGCCAGGGCCGATACGCAGCGCGTTCACCAGCGGAGTCAGACGGGCGATCAACTTGTCGGCGGTATCATCGCCCACGGCGACCACAACTGGCAGCGCCATGCAGCGTTCACCAGCAGAGCCAAACGCACCACCCATAATGGCGTTGACGGTGGCATCCAGGTCGGCATCCGGCATAACGATAGCGTGGTTTTTCGCCGCGCCAAACGCCTGTACCCGCTTGCCGTGGGCGCTGGCGGTTTTATAGATATGCTCAGCCACGCCAGAAGAACCGACGAAGCTCACCGCGGCAATACGCGGATCTTTATAGAGCTGCTCAGCATCTTCATTGGAACTGTGCACCACGTTGAATACGCCATCGGGCAGGCCCGCTTCGGTCAGCAGTTCAGCCATACGCACTGCCGCGGAAGGATCCAGAGCCGGTGGCTTCAGCACAAAGGTGTTACCGCAGGCCAGGGCTATCGGGAACATCCACAGCGGTACCATCGCCGGGAAGTTAAACGGCGTAATGCCCGCCACGACGCCGACCGGTTGCATCAGCGAGTAGCTGTCAACGCCGCTACCGACGTTCGGGGAATATTCGCCTTTGAGCAGATGGGGGATCCCGCAGGCAAACTCAATCACTTCGATGCCACGCGTCAGTTCACCCAGCGCATCAGACCAGACTTTGCCGTGCTCAGAGACAATCAGCGCCGCCAGCTCATCACGGTGCTTCTCCATAAGGGCTTTAAAGTTGAACAGAACGCGGGCGCGACGCAGCGGCGAGGTTTTCGACCAGGCAGCAAAAGCGTCATGCGCGACACCAATCGCCTGGGCCACTTCATCAGCGGTACTTTGCGTCAGTTCACGTACCACTTTGCCGGTTGCCGGATCGTAAACAGGAATAGTTTCGTTGCTGGCGCTGAAAGTGGTTTTACCGCCAATAAAGTTACCTATGATTGTCATGATGTTGCCTCTTTAGATGGTTAAGTTCCCTGCAGACGGACCATGCGACCTGCCACACTGCCTGACCAGGCAAACCTGAAAGCGTGCTATGAAGCTATTACAGTGGAACAAATTTTTCAAATGGTTCTTTTTTGGAAAATTTGATTTTAGCGGCACAGATCGCATTTTTCCCGCTACTTAGTCTCTCGCGGCATCACGATGACGGGAGGCCACTAATAGCTGCCAGCCTTAGCGTAGCAGGGTAATAGCCGGGGAGTGGTTTGGGCGTTTTACTGCGAAGTCGATCCAGCCTTTATGCATCGGGCTGAAACGGAATATGAAATTAATGCGAGGCTGATCTAATAATTTGCGTTTCATTATTCACTATTAATGAAATAAATGTTCTCTTTGGTCGCATCATCCTCCTGTCCCGGAGTCAGCGCATGGCCATCGATCCAACCCGTTTCTGTATCAACCGCAAAATTGCGCCCCGGCTCTCGCTGGAGGCATTTTTTCAGCTGGTTCAGCGTCTGGGGCTGAGCAAGGTTGAACTGCGTAATGACATGCCGGGCGGCAGCGTCACTGACGATCTCAGCACCGATCAGCTGCGCGCTCTGACCGACAGGTATCATATTGATATCATCACCATTAATGCGCTCTATCCGTTTAACCGCATTGATGACGCGCTACTGGCCCGGGCCGAAGCACTGTTACAGACAGCACAACAGATTGGTGCAAAGGCGCTGGTCATGTGTCCGCTGAATGAGGGAATTGCCGTGTCACCTCAGCAAACCCAGGCGGCGATGCAGCAGCTGGCCCCGCGCTTTGCCCACTATGGCATTCAGGGTCTGGTGGAGCCACTGGGTTTTCCGGTCAGCTCGCTGCGTTCGGCGGTACAAGCGCAGCAATTGATCGCCGCGACGGACGTGCCCTTTAAGTTATTGCTGGATACCTTTCACCATCATCTCTATGAGCAGGCTGAGCAGGAGTTTCCAGCCGGCATTGATGTTAACCAGATCGGTCTGGTGCACCTTTCGGGCGTGGAAGATCGCCGTCCGACCGCCGAACTGACCGATGAAGAACGCATCATGTTGAGTGATAACGATGTACTGAAGAGCGTGGTGCAGGTGAAGCGGCTGGAGATGCTTGGCTATAAGGGCGTTTATGCCTTTGAGCCTTTCTCCAGTCAGCTCAGCAACTGGACCCCTGCGGAGGTTGAACGCCAGATCCGCAACAGTATTGAACTGCTGCAAGCCTGAATCCTGTTCTGCGCTTTGCGCGCACCATTAATCGGTTTATCTGTGTCTGAAAAGACGTTCTGGCCCGCTGCTGGGCCATTTTTTTTATCCTGAAGAATCGTCTGCTGCCGGCAACACCGCCTGACGCCGCTGCATGCGCAGCGTGCAGAAAAAAGCGACGCAGACCAGCAGCGCCGTGAGCAGGTAGACGCGTGAGACACCCGCATAAGTCATGATGAATCCGGCAAGTGGCCCGGTTATCCCCAGCGACAGATCCATAAAGGCGGTGTAGGTCGCCAGCGCGCTGCCCTGATTCTGCTGCGGCACCACTTTTACCGCCACCACGCCCAGCGCCGGGAATACCAGCGAGAACCCGGCACCGGTCAGAAATGCGCCTGCTTTTGCCATCCAGGGATCACCCGCTGCGGCCACCAGAAACAGTCCGGCGGCTTCAACCGCCAGGCAGATGCTGGCGACCCGCAGACCGCCGTGGCGGTTAATCGCATTCGGGAACAGCAGGCGCGCGCCGACGAAAGCGCCGCTGAACAGGGAGAGCGCAAAGGCGGCCCCTTCCCAGCCTTTATCCTGATAGAACAGGGTAATAAAGGTGGCGATGACGCCGAAACCCGCCGAACCCATCGCCAGAATCGCACCAAAACCGGCGATTTTCCCCAGCACCGCACGAAACGGCAGGGGTCTGGCCCGGCTGGCTTTTACGGCCGGACGCGGCACCGCGCAGATGATGCCTACCACGCAGATAGCAACAATGACCAGCGACAGCCACAGCAGGCCACCCGCCCGGAATATCACCACGCCGAGCGGCGCGCCAATCGCCATCGCGCCATAAGTGACGATGCCGTTCCAGGAGATAACCCGGCCAATGTGCAGCGAACCCACCCGCGCCACCCCCCACAACGAGGTGCCGGTGCCGGTAAAACTCTGGCCCACGCCCAGAATCAAGCGGCCCACGCAGAGCAGCGTCAGGCTTAACAGCGGTGATTCGATGAGCGCCGCTAGCAAAATACATAACCCGCTGATCAGACAGCCCACCAGTCCGGTCACCACCACTTTCTTTGGCCCCCAGAGATCGGCGTAGCGTCCGGCGTGTGGGCGGCTCAGCAGCGTCGCCACATATTGCAGGCTGATCACCAGGCCCGCCCAGAATGCGCTGAAGCCCAGCTGGTCATGCACCCATCCTGGCAATACCGCCAGCGGCAGACCGATAGTGAGATAGCTGGCAAAGTTGTAGGCCACGATAGAGAGGATCAGCAGAGAGATGTGCAGGTTTCCGGATGGGATGTTCGGTTCCGCGGCAGGCTGTTCAGGCATGAGTCCTCGCGCTCGTATTTGGCTGAATGATAAGGTTTATCCTTTAACTATACCCGCTTTCGCCACTGGCGCATCTTAATGACACGGCTATCGGGCGGCTGCCCCTGCCCGGACGTGCAGCAGAAAGCCGGGTAAAAACCGGAACAATGGGGAGTTGCTGCTATGCCGCGATAGCTGAGTGCTGTGGCGCTGATTACATCACCCACCTGCCACCGCGCTTTACCGTTTCTCTGATAAATCAGATTGTTAATTTTGTTTCAGCTACACTTTCAACAGCCAAATTACGTTATGAGAGAGAGAATGAGCGAGCTGCAACGGGAAAAGATCGGGCAAAATATTCTGATAAAACTGGCGATGCTGGTCATTATCCTCGCCGGGGTTCGGGCAGCGTCCGATATTCTGGTTCCGCTGCTGCTGGCGGCGTTCTTTGCCATTGTGCTGAATCCGCTGGTGACGATGCTGATGCGGCGTGGCTTCCGCCGTGGACTGGCGATTGGACTGGTGATCACGGTGATCTTCTGTGCTCTCGTGCTGCTGGGTGCCATTATTGCCAGCTCAATGAGCGAGTTTTCCGATCTCTATCCGCAACTGCGCGCCACCATGGAGCAGAAAATGACGGTGCTGCAACATCTGGCGGCGGGCTTTCATCTTAATATTTCAACCGATGCGCTGGTACAGCGTTTCGATCCTAATACCATGATGAACCTGGCTACCGTGGCACTGAGCGGCTTTTCCGGCGCGATGACCAATACCGTGCTGCTGGTGCTGACCGTGGTCTTTATGCTGTTTGAGGTCCATCACCTGCCCTATAAAATGCGCAACGCGCTGGTGAATCCGAAAATCCGCATCGCCGGATTGCATAAAGCGCTGAAAGGCGTCACGCACTATCTGGCGCTGAAAACCCTGGTGAGTCTGATAACCGGCATCGCGGTCTGGCTGAGTCTCTATCTGCTGGATGTGAAGTTTGCGCTGTTATGGGGTGTCGTAGCGTTTATCCTCAACTTTATTCCCAATATCGGCCCGATTATCGCCGGTATCCCGCCCTTCCTGCAGGCGTTGTTACTGAACAGCCTGTTTGATGCCGCGATGGTGGCGGCGCTGTTTACCGCGATTCATATGGTGTTTGGCAATATGCTGGAGCCGCGCCTGATGGGGCGCGGTCTTGGCTTATCGACACTGGTGGTGTTTCTGTCGCTGGTGTTCTGGGGCTGGCTGCTCGGTCCGGTCGGCATGCTGCTCTCGGTGCCGCTCACCAGCATTACTAAAATTCTGATGGAAACCACGCCAGGCGGCAGCCGTCTGGCGATTATGCTGGGCACCGGACGACCTAAGCGGGCGCGGGCATTAACCAAGTAGCCGCTGCTGCACGTGCTGGAGATGGCTCTCCATCGCCTGACGGGCTGCTGCTTCATCGCCCGCCACAATCGCATTGGCGATCTGCTGATGGTCAGCGTTCATCTCCTGCGCGAAGCTGTTATCGGCATAATGGCGCTCCAGTCGCTGCACATGCGGGCTGTGGCGCCGGTTCCATAACTGCTCCAGCAGGTCGCGTAATACATCATTGCCGCTCATCTCACTGATCAGCAGATGGAAGCGCTTGTCCTGCTCCAGAAAGGCCGCGTCGTTTTCATTGTACTGCTGCAGTTCAGCGGTCAGCGCCAGCAGTGCCGCCCGCTGAACGGTGGTGCCGTTACGTGCGGCAAATCCCGCCAGCATCCCCTCAAAAGCTTCACGCGCCTGCAACAGATCCTGCAGACTGCAGGTTTCGCTCTCCTGCGGAACCGCGGCCTGCGGCAGCGGCTGGGCGACGTAAACGCCGTTGCCAGTGCGGATATCGACCCAGCCGGTCATCTCCAGCGCAATCAATGCTTCACGCACTGATGAACGACTGACACCCAGCTGTTTTGCCAGCTCACGCTCCGGTGGCAGCAACCCTCCTGCCACAAAGTCACCGCGCGTGATACCGGCCATGATGACGTTGGCGATCTGACGGTACAGGCGCTCGGTTTTTATTACTGGCAGCGTCATCACCCTCTCCTCTGATTGCACGTAAAAGCGATCTCTTCACCGATGCAGTTTGTCATGCTGCGATCCGGATCACGGCCCTGTTTTGTCCACTATCATACTCTTGGCCCAGCGGCCTGACCACTGGGCCACATCACAGTTGAGGAGTAAAAATGGAACATACATGGCGATGGTACGGCCCCAACGACCCGGTCTCACTGGATGATGCGCGTCAGGCGGGCGCGACCGGCATTGTGACGGCGCTGCACCATATCCCTAACGGCGAGGTGTGGCCGGTTGAGGAGATTAAAGCGCGTCAGGCACTGCTGGCGGAAAAAGGTCTGGTCTGGTCGGTGGTGGAGAGTATCCCGGTCCATGAGGCGATTAAAACCCAGCGTGGTGACTACCTTCGTTATATCGCCAATTATCAGCAGTCGATACGCAATCTGGCCGCCTGCGGCATTGATACCGTCTGCTACAACTTCATGCCGGTGCTGGACTGGACGCGAACCGACCTCGCCTGGACGCTGCCGGATGGCGCAAAAGCGCTGCGCTTCGACGCCGACGCTTTCGCGGCCTTCGAGCTTTATCTGTTGCAGCGTCCGGGGGCCGAGCAGGATTACAGCGCTGCCGAGCAGCAGGCCGCCGCTCAGCGCTTTGCCGCCATGAGCGCAGAAGAGAAAAGCACCCTGGTGCGCAATATTATCGCCGGTCTGCCTGGCGCCGAAGAGGGTTACACCCTGGAGCAGTTTCAGGCGCAGCTGACGCAGTATGACGGCATCGACAAAGCGAAACTGCGCGAGCATATGGCGACCTTCCTGCGCGCCATTGTGCCGGTTGCGGAGGAAACGGGCGTTAAACTGGCGGTGCATCCGGATGACCCACCACGTCCTATTCTGGGCCTGCCACGCATTATTTCTACCCAGGAAGATATGCAGTGGCTGAAAGAAACCGTGGACAGTCTGCACAACGGTTTCTGTTTCTGTACCGGCTCCTATGGCGTGCGTGCCGACAATGCGCTGGTTGAGATGGCGGAAACCTATGCCGACCGCATTAACTTTATCCATCTGCGCGCCACGAAACGCGAGGCAAACCCGGCCAGCTTCCATGAAGCGGCGCATCTGGCGGGCGACGTCGATATGGTCGGCGTGATCAAGGTTATTCTGGCGGAAGAGCAGCGCCGCCGTCGGGCGGGCAACCTGCGGGCGATTCCCATGCGTCCCGATCACGGCCATCAGATGCTGGACGACCTGCATAAGCGCACCAATCCCGGTTATTCCGCCATTGGCCGCCTGAAAGGCCTTGCCGAACTGCGCGGCGTTGAAGTAGCGCTGAAACAGATCTATTTTGCCGATTAAGTAAAACGTCCTGCCCTGCGCCCGCCCTGTGACGGGCCAGGGTCTCTCCTGGCCACTGCGGCGGATCGGCCTTTTACCCTGCCTGCCTCCCGTTTTCACCTGATTGTTTTGCTGCATCGCAACGAAAACCAAACAACCTGTCAAAAAATGCAATGTCTGGTCGATAATTGACCTTAGTCAGTTCTCCTGATCGCAAAAACGCTAATCTGCACCGCCCGGAGAGATGCTATGCTGCGCCACTGATCAGCACCTCCGCATAACACCAATAATACTCAGAGGATTCAGCGGTGCCGCTACTGAAACGAAAACGCGACTACGCCAGGCTGGTGATTATTATTTCCGGCGTGCTGCCTCTGATTATTGGCATTTTTTTCACCGCCCTGGATGCGCGCCACACCGTGTATCAGCAGCAGGTCACCGCGGCGAATACGCTGTTATCTCAGGCTGAAAGAATGAGCGACAGCGCCTGGGATATGATTACCGTGCTGCGCCAGTTTCATCATCAGCCCTGCAGCCAGATTGAAAACCAGTTGCAGCGCATTGGCTCGCTCAACCCCTATTTTCGCGCGATCGGTAAAATGGAGCAGGATCACATCGCCTGCTCGTCGGTGTATGGTTCACGCCCAGGCCTGCTGAAAGAGATGATCATGCGCGACGCGCCGGTTACCGGAAAAGCCTGGTGGAGTCTGTCCATTGCCGGGACATCGGGCGTACCGAATCGTCCGGCCGTGATTTTTATGCGCGATCTGCCCGATGGCGAGGGATTCTGGGCAGTGATTGATGGCCAGTATCTGATCGATTTTATGCGCGCGATCAGCAGCAGCCATCTCTATCATTTCAGCATGACGTTCAGCGGCGGCGCGCCGATCTCGTTTGGCGATCCACACATCGCCGCGTCCAGCTGGTTTGAACCCATGATTTATCAGGCTATCTCCCATCGCTATCCGCTCTCTGTCACCCTCATTGCCTCACCCTCTGAACTGATCTCGGCCTGGCGTCAGGTGATGTTTATCATCATGCCGATGGCCGCTATCTTCTCTATTCTGCTGATGATGCTGATGGCGAACTGGCTGAAACGGCGTATTTCATGGCGCGATGAGATTCGCCGGGCCATCACCAGCGGCCAGTTCAGGGCGCACTATCAGCCGGTCTATGACAACCGGCTGCAACGCTGCAGCGGCGCTGAAGCCCTGCTGCGCTGGACAACGCCCGACGGGAAAGGCGTGCGGCCAGATATTTTTATCGGCGCAGCAGAAGCGGAAGGCATGATTGTGCCGCTGACCCGCCATCTGCTCGATTTAATTGCAGAGGATGTGCAGGCGTGGCAGGTTGAGCCCCATTTCCACCTGGCCATTAACGTGGCGGCGGATCATCTGCAGCATCCTGACTTTGTCGACGATATGCTGCAGTTTGCCGAACGGATCAAAGATAAGCAGTTTTTGATTACCCTGGAGCTGACCGAGCGCAGCCTGATCAAAGATGGCGCTGAGGTGGCACGCAAGCTGGAGCAGTTACGTGGTTGCGGCATGAAGGTCGCGATTGATGATTTTGGTACCGGACACTGTTCGCTGAGCTATTTACAGACCTTCACGATAGATTATCTGAAAATCGATCGCGGCTTTATCAACGCGATTGAATCCCTGGAAGGCAGAACGCCGGTGCTGGACGCCATTATCCAGCTCAGCCATGAGCTTGAGCTGGAAGTGCTGGGAGAAGGCGTTGAGACCGCGTTACAGTTCAGCTATCTGCAACGGCGCGGCGTGGTCTTTATCCAGGGCTATTATTATGCCCGCCCGATGGACAACACGGCGCTGGTTGCCTGGCTGACCGATCGGGGCGAACAGCCGATTGAACGGGAGCTGGCTCTTCAGACCCGGCAGGAACCCGACGTCTGAACCAGAGCAGATGGCAGCTGAACCGCCAGTCGAGCCACATTCACTCATCTTTCTGCTCTCCGCCCTGTGATGCAAAGCGGATAGCCGCTTCCGGTGCCAGCGTGGCCCGTATCTTCCCTTCTTTGCCCCTGATTCGCTGAAAAAAACGGCGGTCGTCACGCTCAGTGATAATTTTTTTGCGGTTGCAAACAGCTCTATTTGTTGTAAAAACAGGCCGGATGTAGCCCAAACATGACAGATATCACACAAAAACGGTATACTCTGTCGCTGTTCGCAATAATCACAACAGTAATTATTGTGTCTGCCGGCGCATAAACAGTGCTTATTTACGGCTATGCTTAAATTTCTCAACGCAGCGGTCTGAACGACTCACACCCGGCTCGCGCCGTTGAGGACTTTCGTGTTCCAATACAGGGTAATTCTATGAAATTGCGTAGGAAGCGTGTAAAACCAATTGGGATCGATGATGTGACTATCATCGATGATACCCGTTTACGTAAAGCCATCACCGCGGCCTCTCTGGGCAACGCGATGGAGTGGTTCGACTTCGGTGTTTACGGCTTTGTGGCCTATGCGCTGGGTAAGGTCTTTTTCCCGGACGTTTCACCAGGCGTTCAGATGATTGCGGCGCTCGCCACTTTCTCTGTTCCTTTCCTGATTCGCCCGCTGGGTGGACTGTTCTTCGGTATGCTGGGCGACAAATATGGTCGTCAGAAAATCCTCTCCATCACCATCATCATCATGTCGGTCAGTACTTTCTGTATCGGCCTGATACCGTCCTACGCCTCCATCGGCATCTGGGCACCTATTCTGCTGCTGTTAGCGAAGATGGCTCAGGGCTTCTCGGTGGGCGGTGAATATACCGGTGCCTCAATCTTTGTGGCCGAATATTCGCCTGACCGTAAACGCGGCTTTATGGGAAGCTGGCTCGACTTTGGTTCGATTGCGGGCTTCGTGCTCGGTGCGGGCCTGGTGGTGCTGATTTCCTCCATTATCGGAGAAGAGAGTTTCCTTGAGTGGGGCTGGCGTCTGCCGTTCTTCGTCGCGCTGCCGCTGGGAATTATCGGTCTTTACCTGCGTCATGCGCTGGAAGAGACCCCGGCATTCCAGCAGCACGTGGACAAACTGGAACAGGGCGACCGCGAAGGCCTGCAGGATGGTCCACAGGTATCGTTTAAAGAGATTGCGACCAAACACTGGCGCAGCCTGCTCTCCTGTGTCGGCCTGGTTATCGCCACTAACGTCACCTACTACATGTTGCTGACGTACATGCCGAGCTACCTGTCACATAACCTGCACTACAGCGAAGACCACGGTGTGATGATTATCATCGCCATCATGATCGGTATGCTGTTTGTCCAGCCTATGATCGGCATGATGAGTGACCGTTTCGGCCGTCGTCCGTTTGTCATCATCGGCAGTATCGCCCTGATGATCTTCGCGATTCCTGCCTTTATGATGATCAACAGTGGCGTACTGGGACTGATTTTTGGTGGTCTGCTGCTGCTGGCGGTAATCCTCAACGCCTTTACTGGCGTGATGGCCTCTTCACTGCCTGCGATGTTCCCAACGCACATCCGCTACAGTGCGCTGGCGAGTGCGTTTAACATCTCGGTACTGGTTGCCGGTCTGACGCCAACGCTGGCCGCCTGGCTGGTAGAAACGACCAATAACCTCTACATGCCAGCCTACTATCTGATGGTGGTGGCAGTGATTGGTCTGATTACCGGTCTGTACATGAAAGAAACTGCCAACAAGCCCCTGAAAGGCGCGACACCGGCGGCTTCTGATATGGAAGAAGCGCGCGAAATCCTGCAGGAACATCACGATAACATCGAGCACAAAATCGAAGATATCGACGAAGAGATCTCCCGTCTGGAAGCGAAACGTAAAAACCTGGTGCAGCAGCATCCGGATATCAACGAGTAATCGTTCTGCTCTCCCGCCGCCCGGCGGGAGAGTTCTTTTCCCCCTCTCTTACCGCACACAAACCTTCATCCCTCGCGGGCAAAGGGAGTAAACTGTTGTCACTTTTTTCACCTGCGTAAGAATGAAAATGTCTGATTATTCCCTTATCCAGCGCCCAAGAAGATTGCGCGCCAGCGCCTCAATGCGTGAAATGTTCCAGGAGTCCTCACTGAGCCTGAACGATCTGGCTCTGCCCATCTTTGTTGAAGAAGAAGTCGACGATTACAAAGCGATTCAGGCGATGCCTGGCGTGATGCGTATTCCGGAAAAACGTCTCGCCTATGAAATTGAGCGCATCGCCAAAGCGGGTATCCGCTCGGTGATGACCTTCGGTATTTCGCACCACACCGATGCCACCGGCAGCGATGCCTGGAACGAGAACGGTCTGGTGGCACGTATGTCCCGCATCTGCAAAGATACCGTGCCAGAAATGATCGTGATGTCTGACACCTGCTTCTGTGAATACACCAGCCACGGCCACTGTGGCGTGTTGTGTGATCACGGCGTCGATAACGATGCAACCCTGGAAAACCTGGGTAAGCAGGCCGTCGTTGCCGCCGCAGCCGGTGCGGATTTCATCGCCCCGTCAGCGGCGATGGATGGTCAGGTTGAGGCGATTCGCCGGGCACTGGACGCGGCGGGCTTCACTCAGACCGCCATCATGTCCTACTCCACCAAATTCGCCTCCTCGTTTTACGGCCCGTTCCGTGAAGCGGCCGGAACGGCGCTGAAAGGCGACCGTAAAACCTACCAGATGAACCCGATGAACCGCCGTGAAGCGATCCGTGAATCGCTGCTCGACGCGGCGCAGGGCGCGGATTCACTGATGGTGAAACCGGCAGGTGCTTATCTGGATATCCTGCGCGATATCCGTGAACGTACCGAATTGCCGCTGGCGGCTTATCAGGTGAGTGGTGAATACGCGATGATCAAGTTTGCCGCTCAGGCTGGTGCCATTGATGAACGCAATGTGGTGCTGGAAAGCCTGGGTGCGATTAAACGCGCCGGTGCAGACCTGATTTTCAGCTATTTCGCCCTTGATCTCGCCGAACAAAAAGTGCTCTGATCCCCTCCTTATAAAGAGCGTGATGGCTATGTCACGCTCTTCTTCTTCGCCGTAAGGCAAACACCAGAACCTGGCTTGAGCTAAAAAAATAAAGGGCTCTGTGATGAAAGCACCTGAAATCGCTGCCGACGAGGCACAACGTTTATCGCAGTTGCGTGCGCTGAACATAATGAACACCCCAGCGGAAGAACGATTTGATCGTTTAACCCGTCTGGCGCGCCGCCTGTATGACGTTCCTATCGCGTTAGTCAGCCTGCTGGAAGCTGACCATCAGTGGTTTAAATCCGCTCAGGGCTATGAACCCGCAGGATCGCCCCGCGACATCTCCTTTTGCGGTCATGCCATCCTACAGGATGAGATCATGATCGTTGAAGATGCCACAGAAGATGAACGTTTTTATGATAATCCGCTGGTTACCGGCGAACCGCACATCCGCTTTTATGCCGGCTGTCCGCTGCGGGCACCGGGCGGCGCTAAAATGGGTACCCTCTGTATCATTGGTCGTGAACCGCGTCAGTTTAATGAAGAGGATCAGGCCACGATGCGCGACCTGGCCGCCATGGCCGAAGCGGAACTGGTCGCCTTTCAGACTGCCACCTGTGATGAACTGACGCAGATCACCAATCGTCGCGGCTTTATGACGCTGGGACAGATGGTGCTGAACGAGTGCCGGCTGAAAAACCGGCCCGCCTGCCTGACCTTTCTCGATCTCGACAAATTTAAGCAGATTAATGACTCGCTGGGCCACCGCGAAGGCGACCGGGCGCTGATGGACTTTGCCGATGCGATGAAAGTGGTGTTCAAGCATTCGGATCTGTTTGCCCGTCTGGGCGGCGATGAGTTTGTGGTGCTGTTTAATGGTCTGCAGCAGCAGCAGAGCGAAGCGCTGCTCCTGCAGTTTGACCGTTATCTGCAACAGCAATCAGTCAGTCTGAACCGCCGTTACCGCCTGCAATTCTCGTCCGGCGTCGTGGAGTTTGACGCGGCGCATCCGCAATCGCTGGAGCAGTTGTTGCACGACAGCGATGAGCAGATGTACCTCAGTAAAAAGCAGAAACGCGTGGCGATCTAAGGTCAGGCGCCGCAGCGCCTGACGGTTCAGGGACGCGCCAGATCGTCGAGCAGCGTCTGGTTAAATTTTGCCGGTTCTTCCATTTGCGGCGCGTGTCCCATACCGGGGAATTCGATTAAGCGCGCCCCCGGAATGCGTTTTGCGACCTCTTTCCCCAGTACCGCGTAATCACCCAGCCGGGCTTTCACCTCTGCCGGGGCGATATCACTGCCGATGGCAGTCGTGTCAGAGGTGCCGATCATCAGCGTGGTGGGCACTTTCAGATCGCCGAATTCATAAAATACGGGCTGAGTGAAGATCATGTCGTAGATTAAGGCGGAGTTCCACGCCACCTTCTGGTGCCCTGGCCCACTGTTGAGTCCGGCCAGCATATCAACCCACTTGTCATATTCGGGTTTCCAGCGACCGACATAGTAGGTCTGCTGCTCATACTTCTTAATGCCCTCTGCGCTGAGTTTGAGTTCGCGCTGATACCACTGATCCACGGATCGCCACGGTGCGCCTTTGGCTTTCCAGTCCTCCAGCCCGATCGGGTTAACCAGCACCAGCTTCTGTGTCTGTTCCGGGTACATCAGCGCATAACGTGTTGCCAGCATCCCGCCAGTGGAGTGACCCATAATCACCGCCTTCTTCACACCCAGCCGGGTGAGCAACTGATGGGTGTTATCTGCCAGCTGCTGAAAACTGTACTGGTAACTGGCTGGTTTGGTCGAGCTGCAGAAGCCAATCTGGTCGGGCGCGATAACGCGATATCCCTGCTGACTGAGTGCGCGAATGGTCTCTTCCCAGGTCGCGCCACAGAAGTTTTTACCGTGCATCAGCACCACGGTTTCGCCGTTGGCCCGTTGCGCCGGTTTCACATCCATATAGCCCATACTCAGCGATTGCTGCTGGGATTTAAAATCAAAATGCTGCAACGGATAGGGGTATTGAAATCCTTCCAGCTGTTCGCCATACACACCAGCGGCACTGGCAGGTGCATGAGCAAATAACGCCAGCGAGGTGAGCAAGGCGGCAAGCGGTTTTTTCAGCGCGTATGTCGGGCTCATCCGGGGGGGTTCTCCAGGTTAAAGGTGAGCCGTAAGCCTGGCATGTCGCAGCCAAAAATCTATTGATGTGCCGTGCTATAGCCGTGATTACAGAGATTCCGGCAAGGTAAACCGTGAGTCTGGCTGCGGACTCACGGCTCGTTTTGATTAACGTCCCGCGGAACCACTTATTCATTCACCTACAATTACCAACAGATTAATCACAATTCATCTTTTTTTATTAATAACACCCCCCTCAAATGAATATCTTCAGAGATAACGATTAAAATCCTGAAAAATCTTTACGCAAAGAATAAGCACATTAAGATAAATATTTTAGAATCTTCTTAAATCAAACAGGGGGGTTCTATGAACGAAAATAAATATAACGAAAGCGTGATCGTCTCTATCACTGAGTGGATTAATAATAATCTGGATCAGCGTTTAAGCGTTGATGATATTGCAGAAAAGGCGGGTTACTCTAAGTGGTATTTACAGAAACTTTTTGCCCGTTATCATAATGAAACCCTGGCGCGATATATTCGTAAGAAAAAGCTTAACGCCAGTGTTCATGATTTAAAAAACAGCCGCACGCCCATCATCAGCCTGGCGCTGAAATACCATTTTGAAAGCCAGCAATCTTTTACCCGATCTTTTAAGCAGATTATGGGTTGCACGCCGAGCGTCTGCCGTAAACGTCTGATGAAGGACGAGGCAAAGCAGCAGCTGGACGACGTTGATGATCCCTGTGCGTTGTGCAGTTACGGTCGGGCGGAAAGCATAAAGCAGAGCTGTGGCGTAACAGTCCGGCCTGTTACGCGCTCAGCGCGTGGATATGCGCCATCAGACGCTTTCCGCGAAATAGGTTAATCAGGATTCATCCGGCTGATAATATTGCACACCAATCTTAATACGCTCACGTCCCTGGGTGACGCGATGACGATTGGTGTCGCGCAGTGAATAGACACAGCCACAATATTCCTGCTGATAGAAACTCTCGCGCTTGCTGATTTCAATCATGCGCGATGACCCACCACCTTTACGCCAGTTAAAATCCCAGTACATCAGATCCGGATACGCCGCCGCTGCGCGGACTCCGCAGCTGTTAATCTGCTTCATATCTTTCCAGCGCGAAATACCCAGGCAACTGGTCATCACCGGAAAGCCGTTCTCATGGGCATAGAGTGCCGTACGTTCAAAGCGCATATCAAAGCACATGGTGCAGCGTTCACCCCGTTCCGGTGACCACTCCAGGCCGCGCGCCCGCTCAAACCAGTTATCCCGGTCATAGTCCGCATCAATAAACGGCACACCAAATTTTTCGGCAAAGCGAATATTCTCCTCTTTACGCAGCTCATACTCTTTGAGCGGATGAATATTCGGGTTGTAGAAATAGATCGTGTATTCAATGCCGGATGCCAGCATCGCTTCCATCACCTCACCCGAGCAGGGTGCGCAACAGGAGTGCAGCAGGACTTTTTTTATGGCCGCCCGGCAGAGGCAGCGGCTGACGCTGGAAAGGTTCAGACATAAGCACCTTCAATCAATAGCAGTAAAGCGGCAGTGTAATGCCGCAGGCGGGCAGTTGCAAAACCTGACCTGACGCGCCCTGTTTTGCGTAATCGTGCCCCGGCCGCGGTTTCCCTCTCCTGAACCAACCCGCTGATCTCTGATGCTTTCTTATCGCAGCAATGCTGTGTGGCACCGGTGATAGCCGGAAGTGTGATCGCCCCCACACTGGCATCGACTATGTTTACATAACATTAACAATATTGACACAGAAACCCCGCAAGGAGACTCGCATGGTCGCGGCAAAAAAAATTGGGAAATCAACAGAACCGCTTTACCTGGTTCGTCTGTTTTATGGCTGCGCTGTCCGGCCTGCTGTTTGGTCTGGATATCGGCGTCATTGCAGGTGCCTTGCCGTTTCTGGCGAAGGATTTGCAGATCACTAACCATCAGCAGGAGTGGGTAGTGAGTTCGATGATGTTTGGCGCGGCGCTGGGCGCACTAGCGGCGGGCTGGATGTCATCAAAGCTGGGACGCAAGAAAAGTATGCTGGCGGGGGGCGACGCTGTTTGTCATTGGCTCGCTGTGGTCAGCCTTCTCACCGGATGTGGAGTCGCTGGTCTGTGCCCGCGTGATGCTGGGTCTGGCGGTGGGAATCGCCTCTTACACCGCGCCACTCTATCTGGCGGAGATTGCGCCTGAACGTATTCGTGGCTCAATGATTTCGATGTACCAGCTGATGCTGACCACCGGCATTGTCGTGGCCTATCTCTCCGACACCGCGTTCAGCTACAGCGGTAACTGGCGCGGGATGCTCGGCGTGATCGCCATTCCGGCGGTGATCCTGTTTATCGGCGTGCTGTTTCTGCCCAACAGTCCGCGCTGGCTGGCGGCGCACGGACGCTTTAACGAGGCGCAGCGGGTGCTGGATCGGCTGCGTAACAGCAGCGAACAGGCCCGGGAGGAGCTGGAAGAGATCCGGGAAAGCCTGCAGGTGAAGCAGCGCGGCTGGTCGCTGTTCCGTTCTAATGGCAATTTCCGCCGCGCGGTGTGGCTGGGTATGCTGCTACAGGTTATGCAGCAGTTTACCGGCATGAATGTGGTGATGTATTACGCGCCTAAAATCTTCAACATCGCCGGCTTCTCCAGCACCAGTGAGCAGATGTGGGGCACGGTGATTGTCGGGCTGGTTAATATGCTGGCCACGCTGATTGCGATCTTCTTTGTCGATCGCTGGGGTCGCAAGCCGATGCTCACCACCAGTTTTCTGGTGATGGCGGTTGGCATGGGCGTGCTGGGAACGCTGTTGCACATCGGCGTTGAGACAGATTTCCGCAAATACTTTGCTGTCGCGATGCTGCTGATGTTTATCGTCGGCTTTGCGATGGCGGCCGGGCCGGTGATCTGGCTGCTCTGTTCAGAGATTCAGCCGCTGAAAGGGCGTGATTTCGGCATTACCGCCTCCACCACCACTAACTGGGTCGGCAATATGATTGTTGGCGCCACCTTCCTGACCATGCTGGATCAACTGGGTAATGCCAACACCTTCTGGTTCTACGGCGCGCTCAACCTGGTGTTTATCGTGCTGACGCTGATGCTGGTACCGGAGACCAAACATGTGACGCTGGAGCACATTGAACGCAATCTGATGAAGGGTAAAGCGCTGCGTGACATCGGGGCGTAACCGCCCCGCTTCAGCCTACCACTGCAGTTGCTGGCCGGCGTAATCGACATAGTGATGACCACCGCGACCGCGCCACTGGATCAGCTGCTGGACGATACCGGCGGCACTCTCTTCTGCCGTCAGGGGCGCACTCTCGCCGCCCATATCCGTTTTCACCCAGCCGGGATGCAGCGTCAACAGCGTCCCGCTCTGCGCTTCCACTGCCGGAGTCAGCGTGCGGCTCAGCATATTCAGTGCGGCTTTGCTGGCCGAGTAAATCGGCATCTGCGCCTCCGGATTTTCATTCAGGCTGCCGAGCTGAGATGAGGTCAGCGCCAGCACGCCTTCCTGTTTCAGCAGCGGCAACAGGATCTCTGCGCTGCGAACAGGGGCTATCGCATTGGTCAGGAACAGTTGCGCCAGCGCCTGATCGTCACTCTGCGACACTTTCTGGTGCGCAGGCCCGGAAATCCCGGCGTTAATCAGAATCGCATCGAACGACTTGCCACTGAGCTGACTGGCAAACTGCTGAACCGCTGATGAGTGGGTCATATCCAGCGAATGCCAGTGAATGTCTGGCCGGTTACCCTGCTCCGGGATGCCACTACGATGCGTGGCCGTGACCTGCCAGCCCTCATCGGCAAAGGCCTGCGCCACCGCCAGACCGATACCGCGTGAAGCACCAATAATCAGAACCTCTTTTTGCTGAGCCATATTCATTCCTCGTTGATTGTCTCGTCACAAGCTTAACGGTAAATCTGCCCAGGCAGCGGCCAGTTGTGCTTTTTAGCCAGACGACCGCACTGCAGGTAAAACCCCACGGCGTAGCGCTGTTGATGGTTTTCCATCATTAAATCGCTTTATCTTTTACTTTTAACCGGTTAGAAGAGATAAACAGTCTGGCAGGCAGCAGTCAATTTGCCATTTTCGCATGGAGTCTGAATGAAAAAGCTCACCTTAGAGGTGGTGGCAAAAATGGCAGGCGTCGGGATTGCGACGGTCGATCGGGTGCTGAATGAGCGCGGCGGCGTCTCCCTGGAGACCAGCCGCAAAGTCCTGAAAGCCGCACGCGAAGTGGGGCTGAAGCGTCTGCTGCCAGAGGAGTACCAGCATCCGTGGCAGATAGAAGTGTTCCTCAGCAATAACGGCTCATCCTTTTTTCAGCAGCTCACCACCCATTTCAGCGAGGTCGCCAGTCAGCTTGGCTATCGCCGCCTGAAACTGCACAAAACCCTGGTGGCCGAAGCGCAGCCTGAGCAGCTGGCGCAAAGCATTATCGCCCGCAGCAGCACCCGCGACGGCATCATTGTTTTTGCGCATGACTCGCCGCCCATCTATCGGGCACTGGCGCTGTGCCGCAGCCGCAATGTGCCGGTGATCACCATCGTCACCGATCTGCCCGATGCCGACCGCTTGTGTCATGTTGGTATCGACCAGTATCAGGCGGGACGCACAGCCGGACTGCTGATGAGTAAGACAGTGAACCAGCCCGGCGACATTATGATGGTCAGTGGCCGTTTTGATTACCGCGCCCATCGTCAGCGCATCGCGGGATTCCGTGAGGCCATGGAGCAGCGCGCGCCGCAGCGTCATCTGCGGGAAGTGCTGTCGGGTCAGGATCAGCGGGAGACCATCCGCAGTGAGCTGGCCCGCCATCTGCGTCCGTCGCAGGCGATTGCAGGGGTCTATAACACCGGCATGGGGAATAGTGATGTCAGCGACACCCTGCGCGCCCACCAGCTGCTGGGTAAATGCACCTACATCACCCATGAGCTTTATGATGTCACCCGCCAGCTACTGCTGAACGATGAAGTGGCCTTTACCCTGGATCAGCATGCTCAGCAGCATGCCCGTTTAGCGATTGATCTGATGCTGAGTCATCTCGAAACCGGCTATCAGCCGGATGTCTATCAGGCGGGCAAAGTGGCCTTTCGGCTGTTTACGGCGGAAAATATGGTGTGAGGTGGAAACTGTTTCCCCTGATGAAGCGCTGTCATTAAGGGAAACAGATTGGGCTCAATTAACCCGCGGTATCCCGGCTTTCATCGTCCGGGCTGTCCGCATCTTCATTACCCTGACTCTTCTCCACTTCCTGCGGATGTCCCATCGAAAGCGCCGTGGCGCTGGCCGGATCGAACAGTGACAGACTTTCTATCTGGTCAACCATGATCACTTTACGGAACGACATCGCATCTTTGGGTTTCGAGTCGAGCGTGATGCCATGCTCGGCGTACCACTTGCTGTAGTTATGTTCCACCGCCAGCTTCAGCGTCTTGCTGTCGCGATATCCGCTCAGCATCGGGATCAGAACGATGTTTTTGGTGCTTTCATATTCAAAGGTCGAGGCATGAACCATGCCGATGTAAATGCGGCGCGACTTCAGCGTAATCCACGCCAGTTCGCCCTCTTCCATGCATTGAAACAATAATTGCTCCACGCCATTGGAGCGTGACAGTCGCTGATAGAGGTCTTTACGACCGGAAACGTTCAGTCGTGCGCTGCCTGCCCAGTTTGAGCGATAGAGACAGAGCAGAATGGCAAAGGCGAGCATGATCACCACCGGAGCCTGGATGCCCAGGAAGCTCCAGTTCATAAACTCCACCTGCCACTTCAGATGAACGCCGGGGATCATCTGGACGGCGTTGGCTATGCCGGAGATACAGAGCAGCAGTAACCAGACGATGCCGGTCGCGAACACACCCTGCAGGACGAAAATACAACCGTAAAGAGCGACCAGGAAATAGACATCCCAGCCCGACGAACGACGGATTTTAAAGCGGCTGTTCAAATCACGGCTGGTGTACCAGTAACCACTGACCATCAACACCATAAATATTGCGGTACCCACCTCACACTCCCTTTAACGTATTCACGTGGCGGGAAAAATCTTCATGGACTTCCTCGCTCAGCGTGTTAACCGAGATATTACCGTTTTCATCAATGATGATGCGCTCACCTTCAGCGATTGAGTCGTTGATATCCTGACGGGTCATGATCTGCAAAAACTTCTCGGGACTGGCAAAGACCGACTTAACAAATTTAAACATGGCGATCCACTTATTGGCCTGAAAATTGAAGTATGTGACCGAATCCACACTCTCGCCTGTTTAATTTCGGGTGAAATTTCTTAAAATCAATTAATTAGCGAAGCGGTAGTCACCTTGCCCATGCCGTTTTCCGCTGAAATCTTCAACGTAACCAGCAGCATGGCGTAGCAGCATCGTATTTTTACCGTGCAGGTCTGCAACGACGTCACATCGCCTCTCTGCCAGGAAGCGCTAAGCTCATTGGTTAGCCGCTTTCTGTCACCCTGTCTGAAACGCATCGAGGAATGTTTGCATGAAACTACGAACACTGGGCCGTACCGGTCAGCGCGTCTCCGAAATTGGCTTTGGCGCATGGGCCATTGGCGGAACCTGGGGGGAAGTGAGCATGGAGGATGCCAAAGCCGCGCTGAATGCTGCGCTGGATGCGGGCATTACCTTTATTGATACCGCCGATGTCTATGGCGATGGCCGTTCCGAAAAAATCATCGCAGAGGTGCTGAATCAGCGCGGCGGTGAACGTCCGTTTGTCGCCACCAAGCTGGGGCGTCGCCTCTCGCCACATGTGGCTGAAGGTTACAATGCTGAAAACCTCAACGCCTTTATTGACCGTTCACGCGAGAACCTGCAAACCGACACGCTGGATTTAGTGCAGCTGCATTGCCCGCCGACCGAGGTCTACTACAACCCGGACGTCTTTGCGGTGATGGATGAGATGGTCGCTGCCGGAAAAATCCGTCACTACGGTGTCTCCGTTGAGAAAGTTGAAGAAGGTCTGAAGGCGCTGGAGTTTCCAAACGTCTCGTCAATTCAGCTGATCTACAACATTTTCCGCCAGCGTCCGGCTGAACTGCTGCTGCGTGAAGCGAAACGCCGTGATGTGGCGATCATCGCCCGTGTGCCGCTGGCGTCGGGCCTGCTGACCGGCAAAATGCGTGCCGACAGCGTGTTTGCCGCTGACGACCACCGCACCTTTAATCGTAATGGCGAAGCGTTCGATAAAGGCGAGACCTTTTCCGGAGTACCTTATGAGGTGGCGCTGGAGGCGGTTGAAGAGATTCGCCGCTTTGTCACTGGCGACACCACCATGGCGATGTTTGCCCTGCGCTGGATCCTGATGAACGAAGATGTCAGCGTAGTGATCCCTGGCGCGAAAAACCGCGAACAGGCTGAAGCCAATGCCCGCGCCAGCGATGTCGATGCGCTCTCTGCAGATACGATGGCGGCACTGAAACAGATCTATCAGGAGAAGATCGCGCCTCACGTGCATCAGCGCTGGTAAGCGCCTTACAACGCCTGGGCGCAGGCCCAGGCGGAACTCCACGCCCACTGGAAGTTATAGCCGCCCAGCCAGCCGGTGACATCGGCCACTTCACCAATAAAGTAAAGTCCCGGCACCGCACGCGCCTCCATCGTTTTCGAGGAGAGCTGTGTGGTATCCACGCCGCCCAGCGTCACTTCAGCAGTTCGATATCCCTCGGTACCGTTTGGCTGAATGCGCCAGGCGTGCAGCGTCTGCGCCAGCTCGGTTTGCTGTTTGCTGTTAAGCTGCTTCAGAGTGATATCCGGCACCACCTTCAGCGCCTGCAATACTTCCACCAGACGCTTCGGCAGGATTTTCGCCAGGCTGTTCTTCAGGCTGAGATTCGGGTGTGCTTCACGCTGCGCCGTCAGAAACGCCTCAAGCGGCGTGGCAGGTGACAGATCGATGGTGACGAATTCTCCGGGTAGCCAGTAGCTGGAGATTTGTAACACCGCCGGGCCGGAGAGGCCGCGGTGGGTAAACAGCATCGCCTCTTTGAAGCGGGTGCCATCCTGCGCATCGATAGTGGTCTCCAGCGCGACGCCTGACAGCGTCTGCAACTGCTCCAGCAGCGGCTTGTGCAGGGTAAAGGGCACCAGCGCCGCCCGCGTCGGAAAGACGCTCAGCCCGAACTGCTCCGCTATTTTATAGCCAAACGGCGTGGCGCCCAGGCCTGGCATCGACAGGCCGCCGCTGGCGATGACCAGCTTCTCCGCCTGAACCGTGCTGCCGTTAAGTTGCAGGGTATAGCCGCTTTCATCGCGCGCCACGCTGAGCACTTCACTGCGCAGCCGCAGGGTGACATTGCCCTTGTCACATTCGGCCAGCAGCAGATCGACAATCTGCTGGGCGGAGTCGTCGCAGAAGAGCTGGCCCAGGGTTTTCTCGTGCCAGGCGATGCCGTGGCGATTAACCAGATCGATAAAATCCCACTGGGTATAACGCGCCAGCGCCGATTTACAGAAATGAGGATTGTGCGACAGATACGCCGCCGGTTCGGTGTAGAGATTAGTGAAGTTGCAGCGGCCACCGCCAGACATCAGAATTTTACGTCCCGGCTTTTTGCCGTTATCCAGCAGTAACACGCGGCGTCCCCGCTGTCCGGCCTGGGCGGCGCAGAACAGCCCTGCGGCACCGGCACCAATGATGATAACGTCAAACTGTTCCACTACGACTCGCTCACTTAACTGGAAAGGCGCAGATTGTAGTGATCTGCTCACTGAGACGCCAGCGTCAAAAAAATGCCGCAAATGTGTCATATTGTAACTGACTAATATCTAACCCTTTTTCTCTGAGTTACCCTTACGCCTTACATCGAAAGGTTAAATTAGCGCTATATTTTCCTTTCCCATACAGCACGTTGTCGCGGATAATGCGCCGCGTTCATGTCCTCCAAAAATGGCGTAACGTTTATGCTACATCTGTTTGCTGGTCTAGACCTCAGTACTAGCCTGTTATTGGTTCTTGCCCTGCTGTTTGTATTGTTTTACGAAGCGATCAACGGTTTCCACGACACGGCCAACGCAGTTGCGACGGTCATCTATACGCGTGCCATGCGTGCCCAGCTTGCTGTGGTCATGGCGGGTGTATTTAACTTCCTTGGCGTGCTGCTCGGTGGATTGAGTGTCGCTTACGCTATTGTTCATATGCTTCCCACCGATCTGTTGTTAAATGTTGGATCGGCTCACGGTCTCGCCATGGTGTTTTCTATGCTGCTGGCGGCGATTATCTGGAACCTCGGCACCTGGTATCTCGGTCTGCCGGCCTCCAGCTCCCATACGCTGATCGGCGCCATTATCGGTATCGGTCTGACCAATGCCCTGATGAGCGGAACCTCGGTGGTGGATGCGCTCAACATCCCGAAAGTGCTGAACATCTTCCTTTCTCTGATCCTGTCGCCGATTGTCGGTCTGGTGATGGCGGGCGGCTTAATCTTTATACTGCGTCGCTACTGGAGCAATACCAAAAAGCGTGCGCGTATTCATATGACGCCTGCTGACCGTGAGAAGATCGACGGCAAGAAAAAGCCGCCGTTCTGGACCCGTATCGCCCTGATTGTTTCGGCAATTGGCGTGAGTTACTCCCACGGTGCGAATGACGGTCAGAAAGGGATCGGCCTGATCATGCTGGTCCTGATTGGCGTGGCACCTGCTGGTTTCGTGGTGAATATGAATGCCTCCGGTTACGACATCACGCGAACCCGCGATGCAGTCAATCACCTGGAGCAGTATTATCAGCAGCATAACGCCTCGCTGACCCACATCATCCAGATGGCACCGCCTAAGCTGCCCACGCCGGAAGAAGTGCCAGCAAGCAGCCCGCAGGAGTTCCATTGTGACAGGCGCGCGCATTACAGGCGGTACAGGGTGCGCAGGTGTTGCTGAATAACCTGCAGAGCTACGATCAGCTGACGGTTGATCAGCGCGGTCAGATGCGTCGTCTGCTGCTGTGTATCTCCGATACCGCCGATAAAGCGGCCCGTCTGCAGGAAACCTCGCCAGATGACAAACGCTTCCTCAATAAGCTGAAAAGCGACCTGCTTGGCACCATCGAGTATGCGCCTATCTGGATTATTGTGGCCGTCGCGCTGGCGCTGGGCATCGGCACCATGATTGGCTGGCGTCGTGTTGCCACCACCATTGGTGAGAAGATTGGTAAAAAAAGGCATGACCTATGCGCAGGGAATGTCAGCACAGGTGACAGCAGCGCTGTCGATTGGCGTCGCCAGCTATACCGGCATGCCCGTCTCCACCACGCATATCCTCTCCTCATCGGTTGCCGGTACCATGCTGGTCGACGGTGGCGGGCTGCAGAGCCGGACCATCAAGAACATCGCCATGGCGTGGATCTTCACCCTGCCGGTCTGTATTCTGCTGTCAGGTTCGCTCTACTGGATTGCCTTAAAACTGGTGTGATGCCAGCTAAAAAAAGGGCGACGCAAGTCGCCCTTTTTTAATGCCAGATCGCCAGCGCCACCAGACTGATGACCACCAGTCCGCACAGCGCACTGGTCAGCATAAACTGCCCCCGCACCCGCTCGCAGCGCCGGATAAACTCATCGTCATGATGATCAAGATAGCGCTTTGCCCAGATATAAGTGACCAGCCGCACCTGCTTGCTCGGCTGGCCATGAGAGGTGAAAAAACCCGCCCCATCGACATACTGATACAGCAGCGGATCACAACCGCGTAAGACCGCCAGCAGGGCGCGCAGGGATGAAAAATAGCGCGCCATATTCACGATACACACCACGCAAAGCGCCCAAAAAAGCGCAATAGTGCTGATCATATTCACCCCCTCCCGGCTGGAATCGCAGCAACAGGCCCAGCGTCAGACACTGAGTCCACCTGCAGAAATAACCAGCCACTGAATCACCGGAATGCAAAGTTTTTCGACCCCCCTGAGCGGCTGCGAATCGGACCGCCTTTTTTCAGTGTAGGAGAAATCTTTACATTTTTTCCAACGATGATTTTCGTTCAGCGCGAGTAAATCTGTCATAGCCTTGATCTTATTCATAAGCCAGGCGGCAACGGCAGCATTTACAGTGAGAGAAGGCTATACTGAGAACATAACAACATCATCACCTGCAACGCAGGTAGACACTTTGGTGGCGCTCATCGCCCGCTCGCGCAAGGGATTTCGCTAAGCTGTGACGCGGCAGGAACACCGGATGCCATCCTTAATCTCGTGAAAGGAGTTTTATCATGGCTTATAAACATATCCTGATTGCAGTAGACCTTTCTCCCGAAAGCCAGTTGCTGGTGGATAAGGCCGTCTCGCTGGCTCGTCCGTACGATGCCAGAATTTCCCTGATTCACGTTGATGTCAATTACTCCGACCTCTATACCGGCCTGATTGATGTCAACTTAGGGGATATGCAGAAGCGTATCTCTGAAGAGACGCATGCGGCGCTGAAAGGGTTGTCAGATGCGGCGGGCTACCCGATTAGTGAGACGCTGAGCGGCAGTGGCGACCTCGGCCAGGTACTGGTTGACGCGATCAGAAAATATGACGTTGACCTTGTAGTATGTGGTCATCATCAGGATTTCTGGAGCAAGCTGATGTCCTCAGCCCGTCAGCTGATCAACACCGTGCATATCGACATGCTGATTGTGCCGCTGCGCGATGAAGACGAGGCGTAATTTCGCCGTATAAATGATTAAAGCCGGCGCAGAGCCGGCTTTTTTTATGCTTTAAAGCGGTGGATAAATATCAAAGCGATGGCTTTTGGTCACCACGGCCGCCTGCGTCACAATACCCGCCAGCGGCGGTGCATAGTCTGGCCGTTTAACCACGATGCGTTTCTTCGCCAGCCGGCGAGCGGGTTCCAGTAATGCGTCAGCATCTTCATCCGGCCCCACCAGCGACTGAAACACCCGCATCTCCTTTTTCACCAGCGCACTTTTCTGGCGATGGGGATACATCGGATCGAGATAGACCACATCCGGCGGCGGCGTGATATCCCCCAGCGCCTGCGCGCTGGCCGCATGAATCAGCGTCAGCCGATCGCGCAGCCAGGGGCCGATTTCCGCATCCTGATACCCGCGCTGCAATCCATCTTCCAGCAGCGCAGCGACAACCGGATGACGCTCCAGCATTCGCACCCGGCAGCCCAGCGCCGCCAGTACAAACGCATCTCGTCCCAGCCCGGCGGTGGCATCGACCACATCCGGCAGATAACCGCCTTTGATGCCGACCGCTTTGGCGACGGCTTCGCCGCGTCCACCGCCGAAGCGACGGCGATGTGCCATTGCGCCGCTGACGAAATCAACAAAAATACCGCCCAGCTTTGGCTCATCACGCTTGCGCAGTTCAAGGTGCGTCGGGGTCTGCACCAGCGCCAGCAGTGCGTCTTCATCGTGCTCCAGCTGCCAGCGCTGCGCTAAACGTGATAAGGCGCCGTCTCCGGCGCCTGATTCATCGAGCAAACAGATTTTCACGAACCGACTTATCCCTGAATGCCGTAATGTTCCAGCATCGCATCGAGCTTCGGTTCACGGCCACGGAAGCGTTTGAACAGTTCCATCGGCTCTTCAGAACCGCCACGGGTCAGGATGTTATCCAGGAAGGACTGACCGGTTTCACGGTTGAAGATGCCCTCTTCCTCGAAGCGGGAGTAAGCATCCGCCGCCAGCACGTCTGCCCACAGATAGCTGTAGTAACCCGCCGCATAGCCACCGGCAAAGATGTGGCTGAAGGCATGCGGGAAACGGCCCCATTCCGGACCCGGAACCACTGCCACGCGGCTTTTCACTTCGCGCAGGGTTTCCAGAATCTGTGCACCTTTCTCCGGATTAAACTCGGTGTGCAGGCGGAAATCGAACAGGCCGAACTCCAGCTGACGCAGGATAAACAGCGCAGCCTGATAGTTCTTCGCCGCCAGCATTTTATCCAGCAGCTCTTTCGGCAGCGGTTCGCCGGTTTCAAAGTGGCCCGAGATAAAGGCCAGCGCATCCGGTTCCCAGCACCAGTTCTCCATGAACTGGCTTGGCAGTTCGACTGCATCCCATGGCACACCGCTGATACCGGAGACGCCAGGCGCTTCGATACGGGTCAGCATGTGATGCAGGCCGTGACCAAACTCATGGAACAGGGTGATCACTTCGTCATGGGTGAACAACGCAGGTTTGCCTTTCACCGGACGGTTAAAGTTACAGGTCAGGTAGGCAACCGGCTTCTGCAGGCTGCCATCGGCTTTACGCATCTGGCCGACGCAGTCATCCATCCAGGCACCGCCACGTTTATGTTCGCGGGCGTAGAGATCGAGATAGAAGCTGCCGCGCAGTTCGCCGGTTTCATCGAACAGATCGAAGAACTTCACGTCAGGATGATAAACCTCAACGTCGTTACGCTGCTTCGCCGTGATGCCGTAAATGCGTTTCACCACTTCAAACAGACCGGCGACCGCACGCTCTTCCGGGAAGTAAGGGCGCAGTTGCTCATCGCTGATGGTGTAGAGATGCTGCTTCTGCTTTTCACCGTAATAGGTGAGATCCCACGGATTAAGCTCGGTCACGCCGTGCTCTTTCCGGGCAAAGGCGCGCAGTTGCTCCAGCTCTTTTTCACCCTGCGGACGGGCGCGTTCCGCAAGGTCATTAAGGAAGTCGATTACCTGGGACGGGCTTTGCGCCATTTTGGTCGCCAGCGATTTATCGGCGTAGGAGTCGAAGCCCAGCAGCTGTGCCAGCTCGTGACGCAGCGCCAGCTCTTCCGCCATGATTGGGCCGTTATCCCACTTACCGGCGTTCGGACCCTGATCGGAGGCGCGCGTCGCATAGGCGCGATACATCTCTTCACGCAGCGCAGCGTTGTCGCAGTAGGTCATGACCGGCAGATAGCTTGGGATATCCAGCGTCAGCAGCCAGCCTTCCTGCTCTTTGGCTTCAGCCTGTGCTTTAGCCGCCGCCAGCGCGCTTTCCGGCATACCGGCCAGCTCGCTTTCATCGGTAATCAGCTTGCTCCAGCCCATGGTGGCATCGAGCACGTTGTTGCTGTAAGCCGAACCCAGCTCAGAGAGGCGCGCGGCGATTTCGCCGTAGCGCTGCTGTTTATCTTTTGGCAGGCCGATGCCGGAGAGTTCGAAATCACGCAGGGCATTATCGACAGCTTTCTTCTGCGCCAGATCCAGTGCAGCGTACTGATCGCCCTCTTTCAGGTTGCGATACGCCTGATAGAGCCCTTCATGCTGACCAACCCAGGTGCTGTATTCAGAGAGCAGCGGCAGCGTCTGCTCATAGGCTTCACGCAGCTCCGGGCTGTTTTTCACCGCATTAAGGTGGCTGACCGGTGAGAAGATACGGCTCAGGCGATCGTCAGTTTCCGCCAGCGGCTGAACCAGATTATCCCAGGTATACGGCGCACCCTGCGCCACGACTTTTTCGACTTCTGCGCGACAGTGGCTCAGCACTTCCGTCACGGCAGGCACCACATGTTCAGGCTTAATGGCAGAAAAAGGGGGTAGCGTAAAAGATGTCAGTAGCGGATTGGTCATAGCGCAGTCCTTTATAGATGTATGGGGCGCAGCGGGTCGCGCAACGCAATCTAAGTAACATGCGGCTTAGTGTAGCGAAAATCAATGGCAGCCAGGATGAGGTGGGGAAGAAACGCGCGAATAGCAGCACGGAAGATGCACGCTTTTATCTCATGCACATGATGCTGGCTGGCGCGTCGGGGAAGATTTGCGGTCGCTTTCCGTGACTGCGTGCCGGGAACCACACGCCCCGCCCTGAGCGGCTTGCGGTAATCCCGATTTGTTATCACGCTTCTGGCCCATCAACAGGTCATCCCTGATATAATCGCGGATTCTCATGCTTTTCCTGCGTCGGTTGCTGTGCGTCGTTCTGTGGGTAATACGTGAGGTAATAATTGGTATAAATTGATTTTCCATCAATTAAAACCTTATACATTCAACAGGATAAACAATGCTGAGTTATCGCCATAGCTTCCATGCTGGCAACCACGCCGACGTGCTGAAGCACACCGTTCTGAGCCTGATCATCACGGCGCTGAAAGAGAAAGAGAAACCGTTTTTCTACCTGGATACCCATGCGGGCGCAGGTCGCTATCAGCTTAGCGGCGAGCACGCCGAGCGTACCGGTGAATATCTGGAAGGCATCTCACGTATCTGGCAGCAGCCCGATGCGCCGGAATTGCTGCAACCCTATTTTGATGCGATTCGTGCGCTGAACCGTAGCGGCACGCTGCGCTACTATCCGGGTTCGCCACTGATTGCCCGCCATCTGCTGCGTGAAGATGACAAACTGCAACTCACTGAGCTGCACTCCAGCGACTATCCGCTGCTGCGTAACGAATTCAGCAAAGACAACCGTGCCCGCGTCGATCGTGCCGACGGTTATCAGCAGTTAAAATCGAAACTGCCACCGCCGTCGCGTCGCGGTCTGGTGCTGATCGATCCGCCGTATGAGATGAAAAGCGACTACCAGGCAGTGGTGAAAGGGATTCAGGAAGGCCATAAACGTTTTGGCACCGGCGTCTTTGCCTTGTGGTATCCGGTGGTTTTACGCCAGCAGATAAAACATATGCTGCGCGACCTGGAAGCGACCGGCATTCGCAATATTCTGCAGATCGAACTGGCGGCCCGTCCGGACAGCGATCAGCGCGGCATGACCGCCTCCGGCATGATCGTGATTAACCCGCCGTGGAAGCTGGCCCAGCAGATGAATACCCTGCTGCCGTGGCTGCACCAGAAACTGGTTCCGACGGGTACCGGCCACTACGCGGTTAACCAGATCGTACCCGAATAACTCTCTTTGTCTTCTACGCCGCTCACTACCGGTGCGGCGGCGTTGTACCAGGTCTTTACCATGTGGATCATACTGGCTGGCGCGCTGGCCGCGCTGCAACCGGCCCGACGGCTGGCATTATTATTACTGGCGCTCGCCACACTGCTGGGTTTTTATCAGGACGTGTTAGCGTGGCCGGTGCTGCTGCTGTTTACCGGCACCGCCGCTGTGGTGGCACTTCGTATTTATGACCGTGACCATCATCGACGACAAATAGTGACCGAAGCGCTGCTGGTGCTGATCGCCATCGGGTTGCTCCTCCATCTTTTTCCAGGCTTTAATAATCCCCTTAAGGCAGAGGATGTGCAGGCCGGACCGCGCAGCGTGCCTTTCAGCTTCGGGTTTAACTTCGATAAAGCGCTTATTCCTTTTGTACTGCTGGCCTGCCTGCCGACGCTGTTTCGCGCGCCTGCCACGCCACCACGCTATCGGCTACCCGCCGCACTGGCGCTGATCGCTGCCATTCCGCTGCTGCTGTACTCCGCGCTATTACTGGGCGGATTAGCGTTTGAGCAACATACGCCGGGCTGGCTGGGCCCATTTATGCTCGCCAACCTGTTCTTTGTTTCGCTGGCGGAAGAGGCCCTGTTTCGTGGCTATCTGCAGCAGCGATTAAAGCAGGTAGTGGGCGGCATCCCTGCGCTGTTACTGAGCGCGCTGCTGTTTGGTCTGGTGCATCTGAGCGGCGGCCTGTTGCTGGTGATCTTCGCCACCCTGGCCGGGCTGTTATATGGGCTGGCGTGGCACTGGAGCGGCCGCTTATGGCTGGCGACCGCCCTGCACTTTGGCCTTAACCTGACCCATCTGCTGTTTTTCACTTATCCCGCACTGCATCATTAGAGGTTAAAAACCGCCAGATCCCAGGCCAGCTCGGTGCAGGGAAAAATCGTCTGGCACTCCGCCAGCAGGCGATTCATGTCTTTTGCCAGATAGCGTGAACTGAAATGGGTGGCGATCAGCCGTTTTGCCCCGGCGCGTTTTGCCACTTCGGCGGCCTGCAGTGTGGTGGAGTGCCCGCGCCCGTTGGCTTTTTCCACCATCGCGGCCTCCAGCGTGGTTTCATGCACCATCAGGTCAACATTGGCCGCCAGTTGCAGCGCGACCTCAGTAGGTGCCGTATCGCCAAAGATGGCCAGCGTTTTGCCGGGTGTCGCGGGGCCAAGATAGTCAGCACCGTTGATTACCCGCCCATCTTCCAGCGTCACGCATTCACCCTGCTTCAGCTGCTGAAACCACGGGCCGCGTGGCACCCCTTCCGCTTTCAGCCGCGCAGCATCCAGCAAACCGGGTTTATCATGCTGTTCAATGCGATAGCCAAAACACTCCACCGGATGGCTCAGCGGCCAGGCGCTGATACGAAACTCACCGTCGTCCAGCGTCCAGCCCGCCTCAATCTCAACGATGGTCAGCGGGTAGTCGGTGTAAGAGCCGCTGATCGACAGCGCCGTCTCAACAAAGGTTTTTAATCCCCTGGGGCCATAGACCGTCATCGGTGTGGTCAGCCCGGCCATTGACCGGCTGGTGAGTAATCCCGGCAGCCCGAAAATATGATCGCCATGCAGATGGGTGATAAAAATCTTATCCAGCTTGCCCGGTTTGAGGCTGGAGCGCATAAACTGTAATTGTGTGCCTTCCCCGCAGTCGAACAGCCAGGTTTCACCACTCAGCGCGCGGGTAAAAGCAATAGACGTGACGTTACGTTGCAGGCTGGGAGCACCGCCGCCGGTGCCGAGAAAAGTAAGGTGCATGGTATGCTTCCCTGTAAGCGAGTGAAAAAACAGAACCCTATTACAATCATAGGCGCAAACTTTGCGTCATTTCGACCCGCAGCGTTACACTCAACCCCAATTTTTTATGCAACCGGATGGATACTTCAATGACCCGACATTTCGACTATCTCGCCATTGGCGGCGGCAGTGGCGGCATCGCCTCAATTAACCGTGCGGCTATGTATGGCCAGAAATGTGCCCTGATTGAAGCGAAAGAGCTGGGCGGCACCTGCGTGAACGTGGGCTGCGTGCCGAAGAAAATCATGTGGCATGCCGCGCAAATCGCCGAAGCGATCCATCTCTACGGACCGGATTATGGCTTCGACACCACCGTGAATCGCTTCGACTGGGCCACATTGGTGAAAAACCGCAGCGCCTACATCGATCGCATCCACAACTCCTATGACAACGTGCTGGGTAAAAACAAAGTCGAAGTGATCAAAGGCTTTGCCCGCTTTGTCGATGCGCACAGCGTTGAAGTCAACGGCGAGATTATTACGGCTAACCATATTCTGATCGCTACCGGCGGTCGTCCGGTCCACCCTTCTATTCCGGGTGCAGAGTACGGCATTGATTCCGACGGTTTCTTTGAGCTGGACGCGCTGCCAAAACGCACTGCGGTCATCGGCGCAGGCTACATTGCGGTTGAGCTGGCTGGCGTGGTTAACGCGCTGGGATCGGAAACGCACCTGTTCGTCCGTAAACACGCGCCGCTGCGCAGCTTCGATCCGCTGCTTACCGAAACGCTGGTCGAAGTGATGAACAGCGAAGGCCCGGCGCTGCACACCGAATCTATTCCAAAAGCTGTGATTAAAAACGGCGATGGCAGTCTGACGCTGCAGCTGGAAAACGGCAGCGAATATACCGTGGATTGTCTGGTCTGGGCGATTGGCCGTGAGCCCGCCAACGATACCCTGAATATTGACGCCGCTGGCGTCGCGCTGGACGACAAAGGCTACATCAAAGTCGATAAATTCCAGAACACCAATGTGTCAGGCATCTACGCCGTGGGCGACAACACCGGTGCGGTTGAGCTGACGCCGGTTGCGGTCGCGGCGGGCCGTCGTCTCTCTGAGCGTCTGTTTAACAACAAACCGGACGAGCATCTGGATTACAGCAATATTCCGACGGTGGTGTTCAGTCATCCGCCGATTGGTACCGTGGGACTGACCGAACCGCAGGCACGGGAACAGTATGGCGACGACCAGGTGAAGGTTTATAAATCGTCATTTACCGCCATGTACACTGCGGTAACCCAGCATCGTCAGCCGTGTCGCATGAAGCTGGTCTGTGTGGGTGCAGATGAGAAGATTGTCGGCATTCACGGTATCGGATTCGGCATGGATGAGATGCTGCAGGGCTTCGCCGTGGCACTGAAAATGGGTGCCACCAAGAAAGACTTCGATAACACTGTCGCGATCCACCCAACCGCAGCGGAAGAGTTTGTGACGATGCGTTAATTCCCCGAACAAAATACTATTGGGAAAAACTGGTCATCAGGGCCAGTTTTTTCCTGCAACTTCGCTCAACGAAAATTAATGCGCCCGCTGACGCGAAATGTAAAACCTGCGTTTCTCTTCATATTTTCAACACCCAGCAAGAGCCAGGCTGATTAACAGCGAAAAAACCGAACCGACAGTAATTAAATCCATTTATATATGAAATTATTTAATGACTACCGATTATATTCACAGGCCCGGCGTCCATTTCCAGAGGATTATCGTTAGTGAATTTATCGCTGTATTTAATGAATGCCTGAAGTGATACGACTGCTAAATAACCTCTCCACGCTGTCGCCTTTGAGGAGATAGCCTTTCTTCGAAACTCTCAGGATCACATCATCACTTAAACCCAGAAAAAAGAGCTTCGACTTTAAATTAGACATAACCTGCCAGACCCGCTGCGTAGAAGAACTCAGTCCATGTTTATCCCAGACGTTCTCCATAAGTTCCGAATCCGTGACAACATCAATGGTGGCATTTTCAAAAAAGATACTCTAATACGTGCGACATGGTTTTTCTCAGGATGATATCTTCACCATACCCATTCAGACAAATTAGTCGCTTTGTCTTGTGTAAATAAACCACATTCCCTTCAATAAGATAGCCAATAAAATTCACTTCATTACCCGGTAGCATGATGTTCTCCAGAACAATGATGAAAACAAGATAATAACTTTTATTCAGGTATTTAAAAAACATCCCTTCATTATTTGTACATCACTTTTTAATCAGCCCTGGCCACGCCTTTCCATTGTTCCTGGTCTGTAATAGCGATGCCTCGATGATCGTCATGCATATAACCCTTTGTTGTGTGTTAAAATCCTGACTATCCACCTCGCCACATCGTTAATAAAAAGTAATAATAAATAAGTCTGTTCTGGCGGAGAAGCAGACTGACCTTAATACTCATCCGACAGAATGCAATAAGATTGTTGTTGCTTATCATCGCCGGCAAGAAAACTTAAATATTTCTTAGTTAAATCAGAAACCACCGATAAACTGACCAGGATGGATTGCTGTCTGATTTGCCTCATCTTATGCGTAGCCGTTATGAAATCATCTAACGTTAACGAAGACAATAAAGTGGGATTTTTATTTTAGTTCAAAACTTACGGGTTTTATTACGACCATCTGTAGCAGAATCAGCCAAAATAAAGCTTAAAAGAAGAATCGCTTTGGATTGAAAGACGATTGCGTCATCCGAACACGCCCGCTTCAACGCTTTCATTAGTTTTTTTTATAATCCATAAGACCTGATATTTCTGGCCAATTTTTGATCTGTATCAACTGGCAATATATCGGTGGAAAAAGCAAAGTAATGGCGGAAAAACAGAAGCAAAAGGTATGAGACAGGAATGTTCTTTACCCGAGAATTAATCAGATCCGTTTGTTTATTAAGATAATTATTGAAGCGTCCTTATTTAGCTATTTTGTACCCTACTAACGGCAGGAGATTGTCATCTTATTGTATACAGAGTCAGAAATAAGCGTGAGTGCCCCTTAGCTCCGTATAACCTCGTTAACGTGATAAATAAGAATGAGTTATTAATGCGCCCTGACCTGTCAGCATAGTCCGCTGATATCAATATTGAGGGGCTGGGTCTGGGTTTGGGTTTGGGTTTGGGAGATTTAAGATGACAGAGGACGCAGCATTAACCGGGACCGGGACAAAAGGCCACCTTCGATCTGGTGACCTTGCGCCAGGCAGGGGGAGAACGGATCCCCCCGGTGCAGTCGTGCACCGCGCCAGTGCAACTCAGCTCACGCGATCCAGCCAGCGAACATAAGCCTGATCCCATAACGCCGCTGGCGTGCCCGCCTTGCCAAGGCCAAAGCCATGCCCGCCTTTGCTGATCTGAATCAGCTCAACCGGCACACGATTACGGCGGCAGGTGTCGCGCATCAACTCGGTGTTAAATGGATTTGAGGTGTGATCGTCCTCGGCCTGCGCCAGAAACGTCGGCGGATATTGCCGGGTTACGTAGTTCTGCACTGACCAGTTCGCCTCATCCTGCGGCGTGGCATTTTTGCCGACCATCATCAGATGGGTATTGGTGTGCTGATAAGGTGCTTCCAGGGTGATGACCGGATAGATCAGGCCAACGCTATCGACTTTGGGCACCACCTCATCCAGCGGATCGATGGCCGGATAGGATTCAAAGTCCGGTCGCGCCGCTGCCAGCCCCAGCAGATGCCCACCTGCCGAGAAGCCCAGCACATGCACCTTGCGCTCAAAGGATCGCACCAGCCGGATGGCACGCTGCGCATCCTGCAGCGGTGCCAGCCGCCCCGCCTGCCACTTCTCATGCGGCAGCCGGTAGCTGAGCACATAGGCGGTATAGCCATTGGCATTGAGCCAGCGCGCGACCGGCCAGGCTTCGCGTCCCATGCCGATCCAGCGATAACCGCCACCCGCTGCAATTAATACCGCTTCGCCATTGGGATTTTCCGGTTTAAAGCGCTGAATCGCCGGGCTGACGATATTTGACCAGGAACCGGTGCTGTTAATATGCAACTGGCCCGATGGGCCGCCGCCGCCGGGCGGATCGTCCGGCCAGAGGGGAATAATGTCATCGCGGGCAAATATTTTGCCAGTGGTCATGGAGAGCCCGAGCGCTCCCGTGCCGAGAATAAAGCGTCGACGCGTAATCATAATGCCTGTTATGTGATACCAGAAGAGTGAGCAAACCGTTGCGGCAGGCTGCGGTAGAATCAACAGATGCAAGTCGGGTGCCATGGCTGGCGATTATGTACGCAATGGCCCCTGAAAAGCCATAAAAAAAACGCGCCCGCCAGGCGTAATGTCAGTCAGTTAAGCGACAGGTGATAATGCAGTCTGGTGCCGGCCTGCTCTGAAACTTCAGTGTGTATTGTTAAAAAGGGCACGAAAGTGGAGGCCTGAGCGCCTCTGCTGCTGAAAGGGCTATCCGCAGCGCTGAGGCGTGACGGCGGGCCAGAAGTCCACGCCGGGAAGCGTGGACAGTTCGGGGCCGTCCAGGGAGGGCCGATCCCCGAACGGTTCGTCGGCACGACGTCAAAGCCGAAGGTACCGCGTGAGCGGCGCGAGGACGGCCCGGCAGCAGCAGAGGTGCGCTGGCCCGCACTGCGGCTCGCTCGCCCGGAAAAAAGCTGCCACGTTTGACCGTGAAAGCCTTTACAAATTTAATCTTAACTGATCAGTATTAGCCCGGCAGGCGCGTTTTTATTTAATCCGATGCGGTTAATCTTCCTGCTGGAACTGCGCCATCACGGCCTGCTCACACTGCTGTTCGTTAACGCGCAGTTTGGCACGCTCATCATCTCCCAGCTGCAGCCAGGCACTGGCCACTTCACGCGCGGACTCTTCATCGAACTCGGGCTGATTCATCGCCGATGACGACTGACTGCGCGCCACGGTCGATTTCATCTGTTCGACATACTGATCCGCACTGGCGACCTTTTTCTCGCCGCTGACAATGTGGCACAGCTGACTGGCATAAACATTCTGCTCAGTGTCAGCCTCGTCCGCCGCCAGCGCGCTGCCGGTGGCGAGGATGCTCAGCAGCACTATCTGAGTTACTTTCATTCTTAACTCCTGTTAGTTCGGGTTAAACCTTACGCTGAAGGGCTTCAAGGCGTTTCTGACGCCAGTTCAGCAGCGGCGACACGGTGGTGCCGTGGACCACCACGCTGCAGACCACCAGCGTTAACGCCATATTGGTCATAATTTCCATCTGCGGGCCTTCCATACCGTGCGTCCAGGCATAGGCGATGTAGTTCAGGCTGCCAATCCCGCGGATGCCCAGCCAGCCAATCAGCAGACGCTGCCCCAGCGGCAGTCCGGCGCGCAGCGTCACCAGCCAGACGGCCAGTGGCCGCACCACCACAAACAGCACCAGGCCGATCAGCACGCCGTAGATGTTCCAGTGCTGCGCCAGTGTGACGCCCAGCACCACCATCATGCCAGCCGCCAGTAAACGTTCAATAGTATCGCCAAAAGAGAGGGCGTCGCCTACCACAAACCCTATCGACTTCACCATATTGTTGTCGCCCTGATGCGCCAGGCGTTTGTTAGGGTTCACCAGTGCTTCAGAGGGCAGCACGCGCTCGTCGTCAGAGAGATCGTCCGGCTGATGGCGACGGAATACGCCCATCTCAGCACGGCGTAATCCCAGCCCGGCGGCGAAGGCAGCCAGGAAGCCGGAGGCACCCAGCCACTCCACCAGTGAATAACTCAGCGCAATCAGCGCCAGCGCCAGGAAATCATTGGGCGCCACATCGCCATTGGCATTGCGTAGTCGGGTCGCCAGCAGGCCAATCAACTGCCCCAGCACAAAACCGATGATCAGACCGCCGCCAATTGCCCAGAGCACCTCTACCGCACCCCAGTGCCCCAGCATCGCCACGCTCAGGCTTTCGCCATTAAACAGCAGCAGCGCCAGCATCAGCAACGGCAGCGCGGAACCATCATTCATACCCGCTTCGCTGGAGATTGCCACGCGCAGCGAGTCATCATCCTGCGCATCGTTGACCGAGATTAAGCTCGCCAGCACCGGATCGGTCGGCGCGACAATGGCACCAAACGCCAGTGCAATCGGCCAGTCTAATCCCACCAGGAAGTGCGACAGCAGGGTCATCGCGGCTACGGTCAGCAGCATGGCGGGAAAAGCCAGTTTCAGCCCGGTATGCCAGCAGTTGTTCTGCAGCGGCTGACGCAGCTTGAGGCCGGTGATGAACAGCGAGGCAGCCATGGTGATTTCAGTGATGTGCGCCACGGCTTCGGAATGGGTGACGATATCGATGTGGATAACATCAAATCCCCACGGGCCGCACAGCATGCCCGCGATAAGGAACAGACCAAATGAGGTGACTGGCCCCCGGTGAATCCAACCGGAAGCCAGCGACATCAGCAGCAGAAGGCCGCCCGTCGCTGCTGTCCAGGCTAAAAAGTCCATAACACTCCAGATTATTTCGGGTTTATGAATAAGCCTGGCACATTTTTTGACGGGCGAGGTGTCAGTTTTTCAGGTGACGACTGGCGAAGCGGACCGCCAGCGCGGCGGCACCGGCTAAGGTCGAGAGCGCAACCACGCCATTCCAGCCCCAGTGTGCCAGCGCCAGACTTCCCAGCGCCGCACCGGTGGCCATACCGATAAACACCACGGTAAACAGCAGCGCATTCAGGCGACTGCGTGCTTCCGGCGCCAGGCCATAGACCAGCGTCTGATGCGCCACCAGCGTGGCCTGCACTCCTAAATCGAAGCCGATGGTGCAGAGGACAATCAGCGCCAGCTGGGCTGGCATTGGCAGCAGCGGCAGCAGAAACATCAGCGCAAAGGAGATCGTTACCAGCGCGGCGCCAGCCTGCGTGACCCTTGCCGGACCGATGCGGTCAGCAAAACTGCCCGCCAGCGGTGCCGCCATGGCACCCGCCGCACCGGCTAAACCAAACGCCCCGGCCACAGCACTGTCCAGATGAAAGCGGTCGCTGAGCATTAACGCCAGCGTCGACCAGAAGGCGCTAAAGCCCACTGACAGCAGCCCCTGAGCCAGTGCGGCACGACGCAGCGTCTGATGGTGACGCCACAGGTGCACCAGCGACAGCAACAGGCGCGGATAGCTCACCGAGGTGCCTGGCGCGAAACGCGGCAGTACCCGCCACAGCGTGAGCGTAATCAGCAGCACCGCCAGCGCAGCAATCATATACATGGTGCGCCAGCCGAAATACTCTGCCACCACCCCGCTGACCACCCGCGACAGCAGGATGCCCACCAGCAGCCCGGTCATCACCGTGCCGACTGTTTTACCCCGGCTGCGTTCCGGCGCCAGCGCCGCCGAAGCGGGCACAATATCCTGCGCCACGGTGGCGGTCAGGCCGGTGATAAAACTGGCAATCAGCAACGCGCTGAGTCCACCGGAAAAACCACACAGCAGCAGCGCCGCCACCAGCATTAAGCCTTTGATAAAGATAATGGTGCGCCGGTCATGGCGATCGCCCAGCGGGGCCAGCAGCAGGATGCCCAGCGCATAGCCCGCCTGGGTCAGCATCGGCACCATGCCGACCGCGCCAATGCCGGCGTTAAACTGCTTGCTGATGATATCCAGCATCGGCTGGCTGTAGTAGATCGACGCGACGCTGAGTCCGGCACCGGCGGCCAGGGTAAACACCAGCGGCGCAGAGAGCGGTTCATTTTGAGTTTGAGTCTGGGTCTGTATGGCTGACATGCTGTAATCCTCATCATTTCGTCCTGCCATTAAAGCGCATTGCGGTTATACGCGGTAGACTGACATCAGGCAAAACCGTTATACGTGGTGCGTATGAACAATCCTAACAGCAGCGATCGCATCGATCTGATGCAGACTTTTATCCGTATTGTCGAGAGCGGCAGCTTATCCGCCGCCGCCGCGCAGCTCGGCACGACACAACCCACCGTCAGCCGCCGACTGCAGAGCCTGGAGCAGCGGCTGGGCCTCAAGCTTATCCTGCGCACCACCCATGCGCTGAAGCTTACCGATGATGGCGAGCGCTGCTACGCCCAGGCGCGGCAGCTGCTGGCGACCTGGCATGCGCTGGAAGATGAGCTGACCGGGGCCAGCGATGACCCGGTGGGTACGCTACGGGTTCGCGCCCCGCACGCTTTTGGTCAGGATCAGCTGATCGCCCCGCTGGTGGACTATCTGCACCGCTACCCCAGGCTTAATATTGAGTGGATGCTGAATGACCGCACGCCCGACTTTATGGCGGAGAATGTGGACTGCGCCATTCAGGTCGGCGCGCCAACCGATCCTTCGGTGGTGGCGATACTGCTGGCAGAAGTGCCGCGTATTGTGGTGGCCGCCCCGCACCTGCTGGCGCAGCAGCCGCCGATAGAGCGGGTTGAACAGCTGCGCGATCTGCCGTGGCTGGCACTGACCAGTTTTTACCGTAACGAAGTGGTGTTGCAGAAGATTGACGACGGCCAGCCGGTCAACCTGGCGATTACGCCCCGGCTGAGCAGCGACAGTTTATATGCGGTGCGCAAAGCGGCACTGGCGGGGATGGGAGCCGCGATCGTCTCGTCCTGGGCGGTGCAGGAAGATCTGGCGGATGGCGGCCTGGTTCAGCTGATGCCCGCGTGGCAGGCACCGCCGCTGCCGGTGTGGCTGACCTATCCCTGGGCGAGTTACTACCCGGCCAGGCTGCAACACTTTTTTGCCATGATCAAAGAGGTGATGCCGCAGCTGGCGGGCACGCGTCCGGCCTCACAGCCAGCGGGTCGTTCAGGGGGGAACAGAGCGGAAAGGGTAAAGCAGGCGCCCGCCTCAGCGGGCCGCCAGAGAGGTTACTTCGGTTTTTTATCGCTGCGCGACATCTGATCCAGCCAGCCCATCACAAAGGCGGAGAGCACAAAGGTCAGGTGGATAATCACGTACCACATCAGCTTGTCGTTTTCGACGTTGCGCGCTTCCATAAACACCCGCAGCAGGTGAATCGAGGAGATGGCGACAATGGAGGCGGCGACTTTGTTTTTCAGCGAGCCGGAGTCCATCTTGCCCAGCCAGCTCAGCTTCTCTTTATCTTCGTCGCTATCGAGCTTAGAGATGAAGTTCTCATAACCTGACAGCATCACCATCACCAGCAGGCCGCCAACCAGCGTCATATCCACCAGCGACAGCAGCAGCAGGATCAGATCGTTTTCCGCAATGCTGAAAATGTTGGGCAGCAGGTGGAAAATTTCCTGGAAAAATTTAATGGTCAGCGCCAGCAATCCCAGCGAAAGTCCAATGTAAACCGGGGCCAGCAACCAGCGCGATGCATACATCAGGTTTTCGGTAAAACGTTCCATACAATCCCACGAATAATCAAACAGGTCCGGGAGTATAACCGATCAACTGTGAAGTTATTTCAGCCCTTCGTCAGAAATTTCAGGGACCGGCGGCAGCGGCAGCGAGAGACGAAATGCCGCGCCACCTTCGGCCCTGTTCTCTGCCCAGATCTGACCGCCGTGGCTCTCGATAATGGTTTTACAGATTGCCAGACCCAGCCCGACGCCCGGCACCGCCGACTCTTTGTCGCCCCGCCAGAATTTATCGAATATCCGGCTTAAATCGTCTTCGGCAATGCCCGGTCCGCTATCCCAGACCGAGATCTCCAGCCGTGATGCCGCACGCCAGGCGCGAATGCCGCGTGGTGCGCTGTTACCGGCATACTTCAGGCTGTTCTCAATCAGGTTGGTGAAGACCCGCTCCAGCAGCGTGCTGTCGCCTTTGATCAGCACAATGTCGTCCGGCAGATCGAGCCGGACCTCATGCCCTTTCAGCGACGGTGCCATGCTGCTCAGCGCCCCGCCGACCACCTCTTCCAGCGCCAGCCACTCCTCACGCAGATTGAGGCCGCCCGACTGAATGCGCGCCATATCCAGCATGTTGCTCACCAGCCGGATGGTGCTCAGCGTCTGCTCGCGGATCTGACTGGCCTGCGGCACATATTTTGAGTTATCGCTGGCCAGGTCGAGCATCAGCATTTCCGCCTGACCAAACAGCACGGTCAGTGGGGTGCGCAGGTCGTGGGACAGCGCCGACAGCAGCGCATTGCGCAGCTGTTCACGCTCCGCCGAGAGCCGGGACGCCGCCTCGCTATGCGACAGCGCCATCCGTTCCAGTGCGTTAGCAATCAGCACCGTAAAGGTTTCCACCAGCCGCTGCTGCTCGGGGATCATCAGCTGACGCAGGTTCTGCGGCTCCACCACCAGCAAACCCCGGCAGTGCGCGCCACTTTTCAGCGGCAGGATCTGATAAGGCACCGCCGGTAAGGTATCAGTGCCCGCACCCGCAGGCTGGCCTTTGCTGTAACTCCATTTAGCAATCGCGCGATCCGGCTCGCTGGCCGGTAACGCATCGCCCACCGGTTGCAGTTCGCCCTGCTCATCCGGTAGCAGCAGCAGGCAGCGCGCCTGTAACGTGGCATCCAGCACCCGCTGGCTGGTGGCGGCGATATCCTGCGGCGTTAACGCACTGCCCAGCGATTTCGCCATCTCATAGAGCTGGCGCGCCCGCTGCTCGCGGTAGCGCGCCACCCGCGCCTGATAACGCACGCCTGCCGTAAGATTGCCGACGATTACGCCCACCGCCAGCATCACGCCAAAGGTCACCAGATATTGCAGATCGGAGACCGCCACCGTGCCGGTGGGGGCAACAAAGAAGAGGTCAAAGGCGACGATATTCATCACCGTGGCGATCACCGACGGCCAGCGACCATAGCGTAGCGCCACGATCACCACCGCCAGCAGATAGATCATCACGCAGTTGGCGGGATCGAAACCGATCAGTACCGACTGCCCGGCGGCGGTTACAAGGATACAGAGCACCAGCGCCATCATTACGCCGCGCAGCTGAATACGCCATTTTTCGCTGGTGACGCGGCCATCCGGCAGCGGATGCGGCGCATCCTTCAGCGGCTCATCCAGCGCCACCACCAGCAGATCGAGATCCGGCCCCAGCTGGCCGAGCCGTTCGGCAAAGCTGTCACGCCGCCAGCGCCGCAGCGGGCGACGACCGGTGACAATTTTGCCCAGATTGTGCGCGCGGGCGTAACCCAATACCGCTTCGGCTTCATCGGGTTCAGAGAGGGTCGCGGTTTCCGCGCCCAGCTCCTGCGCCAGCTGTAACGTACGCAGAATCGCCCGTCGCCGCGCTTCCGGCAGCCGGTGCAGCCGGGGCGTTTCGACATAGACCGCATGCCATTCACTCCCGAGCCGCGCCGCCAGTCGGGCGGCGGTGCGCACCAGCTTTTCACTGCCGCTGTCGTCGCCAATGCAGAGCAGAATGGCGTCGCGGGTGTGCCAGACGCGCTCCCGTCCCTGCTGATCGCGCCAGGCGCGCATCTGATCATCCACCCGATCTGCGGTGCGACGCAGGGCCAGCTCACGCAGGGCGAACAGGTTACCTTTGCGGAAAAAGTTTTCGATGGCGCGTTCCGCGCGGTCGCCAATGTAGACTTTGCCCTCTTTAAGCCGCTGCCGCAGATCGTCGGGCGGCAGATCGACCAGCACCACTTCGTCGGCGCTGTCGAAAAAGGGATCGGGCACGGTTTCGCGCACCTGAATGCCGGTGACGCCGCCTACCACATCATTGAGGCTCTCAAGATGCTGTACGTTGACGGTGGTCAGTACATCGATGCCCGCTTCCAGCAGCTCCTCAATATCCTGCCAGCGCTTGGGATGGCGCGAGCCCTGCACGTTGGTGTGCGCCAGCTCATCCATCAGGATCACCGCCGGATGGCGAGCCAGCGCGGCATCGAGATCAAACTCCGCATGACGCGAGCGGCCGGTTGCGCGACGCGGCAGCAGAGTTAACCCTGTCAGCAGCTGCGCGGTTTCCGGCCGGTCATGGGTCTCTACCACGCCGATTAAGACATCCAGACCCTGCGCGCGCAGCCGCTGTGCCTCCTGCAGCATGGCATAGGTTTTACCCACGCCCGCACAGGCACCAAAGTAAATTTTCAGCTGCCCGCGATGACTTTCGCGATTAGCCTGCAGCAGCGCGTCGGGATCGGGACGCTGGGGTTCGTGGTTCATCGCTTCCTTTACACCATTACAGTTCGTTGAGCGCCATATTCAGCTGCAACACATTGAGGGTCGGTGTGCCGAGGAATGGCATCAGCGGACGATGCGTCATCTTATCTATCAGCGCCTCGACCTGCGGCAACGGCAACTGGCGGCTGGCGGCGATACGCGGTGCCTGCCAAAGGGCGGCCTGTGGCGAAATATCCGGGTCCAGCCCGCTGGCTGACGCGGTGACCAGTTCAACCGGGACGGCGGCAGGTGCCTGCGGATTCGCGGCCCGCAGCGCAGCGACGCGATCGGCTACCGCTTTGTCCAGCGCCGGGTTGCTGGCGGCCAGATTGCTGCCCCCCTGAGGCCAGCGGATTATAAGGTTTATCACCACTGGCTGAAGGGCGGCCCCAGAAATAGTTGAGCTGGGTAAAGTTCTGGCCAATCAGCGCCGACCCGCGCGCCACGCCATCCTCCTCCAGCAGCGAGCCGCTGGACTGGGACGGAAACAGCCACTGCCCCAGACCGGTGGTGAGCAAAGGATAAACCACGCCGGTAACAAGCGTAAGCAGCAACAACAGTAAAATTGCCGGACGTAACTGACTCATTTTTCTCTCCTCAGGCCATGCCTGAAAACACTAACAGCAGATCGATCGCTTTGATGCCGACAAACGGCACCAGCAGGCCACCCAGACCGTAAATCAGCAGGTTGCGGCGCAGCAGCGCAGCAGCGCTCAGTGGGCGGTAGCTGACGCCTTTCAGGGCCAGCGGGATCAGGAAGACAATCACCAGAGCGTTAAAGATCACCGCCGACAGAATCGCACTGGCTGGCGAGTGAAGGTGCATCACGTTAAGCATGTTGAGCTGCGGATAGGTCGCCGCAAACGCCGCCGGAATGATGGCGAAGTATTTCGCCACGTCGTTGGCGATACTGAAGGTAGTCAGCGAACCGCGTGTCATCAGCATCTGTTTACCAATGTGCACCACTTCAAGCAGCTTGGTCGGGTTCGAGTCGAGATCGACCATGTTGCCCGCCTCTTTCGCCGCCTGGGTACCGGAGTTCATCGCCACCGCCACATCCGCCTGCGCCAGTGCTGGCGCATCGTTGGTGCCGTCGCCGGTCATCGCCACTAAACGCCCTTCCGCCTGATACTGGCGGATCAGCGCCAGCTTGGCTTCCGGCGTGGCCTCTGACAGGAAGTCATCCACGCCCGCTTCCGCGGCAATCGCTGCGGCCGTCAGCGGGTTATCGCCGGTGATCATCACCGTTTTGATACCCATTTTGCGCAGTTCGGCAAAGCGCTCTTTGATGCCACCTTTGACGATATCTTTCAGCGCCACCACGCCCAGCACGTTCGCGCCCTCTGACACCACCAGCGGCGTGCCGCCACTGCGTGCCACCTCTTCCACCTGCGCATTGACCTCGGCCGGGAAACGGCCATGGTTCGCTTCGATGTGGCGACGTACCGCATCGACCGCGCCTTTGCGGATCAGTCGATCCTGCACGTTCACGCCGCTCATGCGGGTCTGCGCAGAGAACGGAATAAAACTGGCACCCATGCTGCTGAGATCGCGCTCACGCAGATTAAATCGCTGTTTTGCCAGCACCACGATACTGCGCCCTTCCGGCGTCTCATCGGCCAGCGAGGCGAGCTGTGCGGCGTCGGCCAGTTGCTCTTCGCTGACGCCCGGCGCGGGCAGGAACTGGGTCGCCTGACGGTTACCCAGCGTGATGGTGCCGGTTTTGTCCAGCATCAGCACATCCACATCGCCCGCGGCTTCCACCGCACGTCCGCTGGTCGCAATGACGTTAGCACCCAGCATCCGGCTCATCCCCGCCACGCCAATCGCCGACAGTAAGCCGCCGATGGTGGTCGGGATCAGACAGACCAGCAGCGCCACCAGCACCGTGATGCTGACCGGCGTTCCGCCCCATGCCGAGAACGGCCAGAGTGTCACGGTCGCCAGCAGGAACACGATGGTCAGTGACACCAGCAGGATGGTCAGGGCGATCTCATTCGGGGTTTTACGGCGTTTCGCGCCTTCCACCATGGCGATCATCCGGTCAAGGAAGGTTTCGCCCGGGTTGGCGCTACAGGTGATCACCAGCCAGTCAGAGAGAATGCGGGTCCCGCCGGTGACGGAGGCGAAGTCACCGCCCGACTCGCGGATCACCGGTGCGGACTCACCGGTAATGGCGCTCTCATCCACCGAGGCACCGCCTTCCATCACTTCACCGTCACAGGGAATGATGTCGCCCGCTTCCACCAGCACGGCATCGCCTTTGCGCAGCTCATCGGCACTGACCTGCTGCCACTCGGCGCCATAGCGCGCCGCTGAGAGTTTTTTGGCAAAGCTGGTCTTTTTCACCCCTTTCAGGCTGCTGGCCTGGGCCTTACTGCGCCCTTCTGCCAGCGCCTCCGCCAGGTTGGCGAACAGCACGGTGAACCAGAGCCAGACCGCAATCGCACCGGTAAAGCTGGCGCTGCCGCTGATCCGGCCGGTCAGCATCGCCAGCGCCAGCAGCGAGGTCAGAATACTGCCGAGGTAGACCACAAACATCACCGGGTTACGGAACTGCACCCGGGGATCGAGCTTTTTCACTGCATCCCAGGCCGAGGTACGCAGCAATGCTGCGTCAAATAACGCCTGTTGTTGACGACTCATGAGGATTGTCCCTGAACAAGTTGCAGATGCTCAGCCACCGGGCCCAGCGCCAGAGCAGGAATAAAGGTCAGTGCACCCACCAGCAGCACCGTGCCGATCAGCAGTCCGATAAACAGCGGACCGTGGGTTGGCAGCGTGCCGTTACCCACCGGCTGCACTTTTTTCACCGCCATCGCACCGGCAATCGCCATCACCGGAATGATGATGCCGAAGCGGCCCAGCAGCATGCAGGCAGCCAGTAGCAGGTTCCAGAACGGCGTGTTAGCACTCAGGCCGGCAAAGGCGCTGCCGTTGTTGTTGGCCGCCGAGGAGACCGCGTAGAGCACTTCGCTGAAGCCGTGAATGCCGGGATTGGCCATGGCACTGCGTCCGGCGTCGGTCATCATCGCCAGTGCGGTACCGATCAGCACCAGCGCCGGTGTGACCAGAATCGCCAGCGCGGTCATCTTCATCTCCCAGACGTCGATTTTTTTACCCAGGAATTCCGGAGTACGACCGATCATCAGCCCGGCGATAAACACCGCCAGCAGCACAAACAGCAGCATGCCGTAGAGACCGGCACCGACGCCGCCAAACACCACTTCGCCCAGTTGCATCAGCCACATCGGCACCATGCCACCCAGCGCAGTAAAGGAGTCGTGCATGGCATTCACCGCACCGCAGGAGGCGGCAGTGGTGATAACCGCGAACAGGCTGCTGTTAAGAATGCCAAAGCGCGTCTCTTTACCTTCCATGTTGATGGCGCTGTCAGCACCCAGCTGGAGGAAGTGCGGGTTGCCCTGCAGTTCGGCCCACATGACGACCGAGACCGCCGCCACAAACATCAGCGTCATCGCCCACAGCAGCATGTGGCCCTGACGACGGTCACGCACGCTTTCGCCAAACGCGAAGCAGAGCGCCACCGGGATCAGGAAGATGCTCAGCATCTGCACCAGGTTAGTCAGCACCGTCGGGTTTTCAAATGGATGGGAGGAGTTGGCGTTAAAGAAGCCGCCACCGTTGGTGCCCAGCATTTTGATCGCTTCCTGCGACGCCACCGGCCCCATCGACAGCGTCTGCTGCACGCCTTCCAGCGTGGAGAAACTGTGATAAGGCGCGAAGTTCTGGATGCTGCCCTGGCTGACAAAGAACAGCGCCATCAGCAGGCTGATAGGCAGTAAGACATAGAGCGTGATGCGCGTCAGGTCGCGCCAGGCGTTACCCAGGGTCGCAGAGCTGCGATTAGCGAAGCCACGGATCAATGCAAACGCCACGGCGATACCGGTCGCGGCTGAGAGGAAATTCTGCACCGTCAGGCCCACCATCTGACTAAAATAGCTCAGGGTGCTTTCGCCGCTGTAGGATTGCCAGTTGGTGTTGGTGACGAAGCTCACGGCGGTGTTAAGCGCCAGATGCCAGCTCAGGCCAGGCAGCTGCTGCGGATTCAGCGGCAGCGCGCCCTGCATCAGCAATATTGCCAGCAGCACCACGAAACCCAGCGCATTAAACAGCAGAATGGCCAGCAGGTAGTGAGGCCAGCGCATGTCCGATTGTTGCGCGCCCAGCAGTCGCCACAGCGGCGCTTCCAGGCGGGCAAACACCGGCTTGTCAGCCACTAACGACGCCAGACCCCGTCCGAGCGGCTGCGCCAGCACCATCAGCAGTAGCAGATAGAATGCGATGAGTAAAAAAGCATTGGCCGCCATCAGAAGGCCTCCGCATTTAACAGGGCATAGATCAGATAGCCCAGTAACAACACCACCAGCACAATGCCGGTTATTACGCCCACGCTCACAGGAACCTCCAGAGGATTGGATTTATGGCTTAGCTTGCGCGGAGGCGTATAAAGAAGGGGTTAAAATGCAGCGGGCGGGCGTAAAAATAGTGTAAAAATGGCCAAAAATCAGGCGACTTCCAGCGCCCAGATACGATTGAGATCGACGTTACCCCACAGCGTGCTGTCCTCTGCGCCCACAATGCTGTCGGTGCAGAAGCTGTCGCCAAGGTCGAGCTCTTCCGGTTTCACTTCACGCTGGGCGTGCAGCGACCAGAAGACATGCACGCAGGGACGCATCAGCGATTTTTCGCCCGCTTTCACCACCAGCGCCACCCGGCCGGAGGCCAGACGCACCAGCGATCCCACCGGATAGATGCCGATGGTCCGTACGAAGGTGTGCAGTAAGCCAGGGTCGAAATGGCCGCGCCAGCTCAGCATCTGGTGCATCGCCTCGGCGGGTGTCCAGCCGTTGCGATAGGAGCGGGTCGAAGTGACGGCATCATAGACATCGCACACCGCCGCCATGCGGGCGTAGAGCGAAATCGCCTCGCCTTTCAGGCGGTGCGGATAGCCGCTGCCATCATATTTCTCATGATGATGCAGGGTGATATCGAGCAGATCGTCATCGGCGTCGGCTTCTATCAGCATCTGCGCACCGACCACCGGATGCTCACGCATCACCCTGAACTCCTCTTCAGTCAGCTTGCCCGCTTTGTTCAGGATCGCCAGCGGCACGGCCGCTTTGCCGACATCATGCAGTAAACCGCCCATGCCCACCCGACGCAGTTCCTGTTCATCCAGCCCGAGTTTTTTACCCAGCGCAATCATCAGCCCGCAGACCGCCATGGAGTGCAGGTAGGTGTAGTCATCATGATTTTTTAGTCGCGCCACGCTCAGCATGGCGGAGGGTTCACGCGTGATCGATCCGGCGATTTCATCCACCAGATCCATCATATAATCGAGCTTCAGGCCGTTACCCAGCCGCGCTTCGTTGAACATCGCCAGCACTTTCGGTTTGCCCTGCAAAAAGATCTGCTGTGCCTGATCCAGTTCCTGGAAAAACGGGGTGCGGCCAATGGTTCTCTTCGCGACCGTGGAGGCGATCGGCGCCTGCACCGATCGATCGAGGTCGATCCAGAGCTGGCGGATCCCTTCAGTGCGAAGCATGGCGATTTGTCGGGGATCGGTGATCAGCATCTCATTATGAATGCGCTGGTCTTTTATCCACCAGACCTCCAGCTTGTGGATAAACATCCCTGGGCGCAATTCATCAATGGTAATCAGCTTTATCACGCTATCACTCTTTAATATCAGCGGGTGGTAAGGTGATATCGGCAGCCGGACAAATTTTCTTCAGGCTGTTTTGTGCGAAGGTGAGGGTCTGGTGAGTGGTCAGAGGAGAGGCGTCCTGCCTCGCCCCCGTTTCAGCAGGGAGTTAAGACGCCGCGGTGGTTACACTACCCGGGTCAGCATCGGCTCGCCACGGGCAAACGCCAGCATATTCTCAAAGACCAGGTCAGCCATCGCCGCCATGGTTTCGCGGGTGCTGCTGGCGATATGCGGCGTGATCACCACATTGTCGCGCTGGCGCAGTGCGTCAGGCACCTGCGGCTCCTGTTCAAACACATCCAGCCCGGCACCGGCGATCTGCCCGGTTTCCAGCGCATCCACCAGCGCCTGCTGATCCACCACGCTGCCGCGCGCAATGTTAATCAGATAGCCCTGCGGTCCCAGCGCCTGCAGCACTTCCGCATTGATAATGTGGCGCGTCGCGGCACCGCCCGGCAGGGTCAGCACCAGAAAATCGGCCTGCTGCGCCAGCGCCACCAGGCTCTCATGACGGGTGTAGGGTACATCGGGGCGTGAACGCGGGTTGTAATAGTGAATCGCCATATCAAACGCCTGCGCGCGCCTTGCTACCGCCTGACCGATATTGCCCAGCCCGACGATACCGCACACCTTGCCACCGATTTTGCTGCTCAGCGGAAAGCGGCCCTGCGTCCAGTGACCGGCGCGTGTGAAGCGATCGGCCTCGCTGATGCGGCGCGCCACATCCAGCAGCAGCGCCATCCCCAGATCGGCGACGCAATCATTGAGCACCTCCGGCGTGTTGGTCACCACAATGCCGCGCGATCGGGCGGCTTCCGTATCGATGCTGTCATAACCGACGCCGTTACTGCAGATCGCTTTCAGGTTTGGCAGCGCGGCGATCAGCGCGGCCGGTGCGCCCATCACCGCGTTGCCGCTGGTGACCAGCATGTCGATATCTGCGCCCTGCTCAGCCAGAAAGGCTGCCTCATCTTCCGCCTCCCACAGACGGAACGCGGTGAACGTCTTTTCAATGTTCTCTATCAGCTGCGGCGGCAGGAATTTCCCTCTGATCAGCACCTTACATTGCTTTAATGCCATCTTCTTTCTCCTGATTGTTATAGGATGCCGGGCGATCGCTCTCTTCACCGACGCGTTCAATCGGTCCCATCACCAGCAGGAACAGCAGCGCCGCTACCACGCAGTGTGCCGCCACAAACGCCAGCCCGATGCTGTAGCTGCCGGTCAGACCGACGATGATGCCGAACAGCAGCGGCGTGGTGAAACCGGCAATATTGCCGATGCCGTTAAAAATAGAGCCTGCCAGGCCCACCGCCTCTTTGGGTGCGGTGTCGCTGATCACCGTCCAGGTGCCTGCACCGGCCGCTATACCTTTACCGAAAAAGGCGAAGGACATAATGGCGATAATGCCGCCGTTACCGGGAATAATCGCCGCCAGCACCAGGCTGGACGCCATCAGCATGCCGACGATATAGGGCGTTTTACGCGCCCAGGAGACGCTCCAGCCCCGGGCGATTAACTTGTCTGACAGGTAGCCGCCGCTGATCCCGCCCAGAAAACCAAACAGCGCCGGAGCAACGGTGGCGAAGCCCGCCTCCATGATGTTCATGCCGCGCGCCTGCACCAGATAGATCGGAAACCAGGTAATAAAGAAGTAGCTGAGCGCGATGATGCAGTACTGACCGAGATAGGCGCACCAGAGCATGCGATTAGTGAGCAGCTTTCTGAACATCGCTTTACTGACCGGTGGCCGCGCTTTCAGCGTCTGCGCCGAGTCGATATCCACCAGCGCACCACCGTCAACGATGTGGCGCAGTTCACTCTCTGACACGCCAGGGTGATTGCGCGGCTCGCGCATCCAGGCAGCCCAGACAAACACCGCCAGCAGGCCGATGCCGCCCAGCACAAAGAACGGCCACTCCCAGCCAAAGCGCGACACCAGCCAGCCTGACAGCGGCGAGAAAATGGCGACGGCAAAATATTGCGCCGAGCTGAACAGCGATGAAGCCCGTCCCCGCTCTGCGCCAGGGAACCACATAATCACCACGCGCGCATTGGCGGGAAAGCTGGGTGCCTCGATCAATCCCAGCATAAAGCGCAGACCAAACATCAGCATCAGCGCGCCGGTCATGCCGCTGGAGAACTCGCCAACGAATCCCATCGCCAGCGTCGAGACTGACCAGAGCGCCAGCGTGACGCCATACACTTTTTTTAGCCCCGAAGCGGTCAAGAAACAGCCCGCCGGGAATCTGACCGATAACGTAGGCCCAGCTGAAGGCAGAGAGGATCAATCCCAGCTGGATCGCTGACAGGCCGAACTCCTCTTTGATCGCCGATCCGGAGATCGAGAGGATCGAACGGTCGGCATAAGCCACGACCGACAGAAAGAGGATCAGGCAGAGGATCCAGATGCGCACATGAGACGTCCGGTGAGTCGTTTGGTCTTTAAGCATGAGCTGAATTCCTTAAAAAGCGGCAGGTTGCGCCACGAGGTTTTTTTCAGGAATAACGCTGAGATTTCCCGCTTAAGGAAATATAGATAGGAGGCTAACGATGGATCATTGTGCGGATGTTGAGATCGTCAGGCCCGATTCAACGGTTTTCTGACAACCACCACAAAGGCCAGTGCGATGCTGCACAAAAGCGCAAAAAGCCGCGGCTGACTGCCGCAGAGTGTGCGCCACGTCGAGGATTTCATCGGCGCTGGCAGCTATGACGCGGCGATTTTACGGCAAAGTGTGGCGGCGCTAGCAAGAGTGAAAAGGGCCGGTTGTCAAACCCGGCGACTGTTCATAAGCTGCAAATGATAATCTTTGTCCATTTTTATAATAAATGAAAAATCTATTCCACTCAGTTAACCTCGGGAGTCTGCAATGAAAAAACGTGCATGGGCAATACTCTGTCTGCTCTCTCTTTCCACGTCGGCGCTGGCAGAGAAAATTGGCGTCTCAATGGCCTATTTCGACCAGAACTTTCTGACCATTATCCGCCAGTCGATCGAGAAAGAGGCCAAAGCGCGTCAGCTGGATGCGCAGTTCGAAGATGCACGCGGCGACGTGGGCCGTCAGACCGATCAGGTGCAGAGTTTTATCAGTTCCGGGGTGGACGCGATTATCGTCGATCCGGTCGACTCCGCCAGCACCCCTGCCCTGACCAGACTGGCGCAGCAGGCTCACATTCCGCTGGTCTACGTTAACCGCACGCCGGGCGATAAAACCCTGCCGCCGGGCGTGGTGTTTGTCGGCTCTGACGAACGCGAATCGGGCACGTTGCAGATGGAAGCGCTGGCGAAGCAGGCGGGTTATCGTGGCAAGGTCGCCATTATCATCGGTAACCTCAGCGATGCGGGTGCGCTGCAGCGCACCAAAGATGTCGAGCAGGTGGTAGCAAAGTATCCCGACATGAAAGTGGTGCTGAAGCAGACCGCCAACTATTCGCGTAATGAGGGCATGGATTTAATGCTCAACTGGCTGTCGAACGGGGAAGAGATCGATATTGTCGCCGCCAACAACGACGAAATGGCGATTGGCGCAACTATGGCGATTGCCCAGGCGAAACCGAAGAAAACCATTCTGGTGGGCGGCATTGATGCCACGCCGGATGGCCTGAAAGCCCTGGCAAGCGGCAAACTGGCCGTCACCGTGTTCCAGGATGCCGTGGGTCAGGGCAAAAAATCGGTCGAGGTGGCGCAGCAGATGATCAAAGGGGAAATAGTCGATTCCCACCAGTGGATCCCGTTTGAACTGGTAACGCAGCAGAACATGCAGCAATACAGCAATAAAAATCCGTAATGCAAAGCGGAGCGGCAGCGCTGCCGCTCTGGTTATCACTTCTCGTGCAGCAGTTTCGCCATCATCACCACATCGCGTAGCTGACCGTCGCGCAGGGCGGCCTGCCGCATCACCCCTTCACGCTCAAAGCCCAGCCGCTCATAGAGCCGCAGCGCCCGTTCGTTGTCGTGAAACACCTCCAGCTCCATACGCGTAATCCCCAGCCAGTTACGGGAATAGTCGAGCGCGGTGCGGATCAGGCGCTCACCGACGCCGCGACCGGCGTAATCGGGATGCACACCCAGCCCAAAGCTGATGCAGTGGCGGGTGCGCGGCTTGTTATCCACAAACAGCGTCAGCTCACCGGCCAGCACGCCCTCGATCTCCGCGACAAAGGCGATAAACCCCTCAGCATCCATTCTGGCGATTTTTTTCTCCCAGGTGGCAACGCTGGGAAACGGCAGCTGCAGCGTCCAGGGATAGACATCGGGATGACTGTAGAGTCGCTGATAGGCGGCGGCATCCTGCGGTTCCCGTGCCCGAATAATGATTTCCATATTTTCTCCTTTTAGCCGAACGGGGTTCATGCACTAAGCTGTAGCTCTTTACCGGACGGAAAGAGTATCGCTATGTTGTATCGCCGTTTTGAGCGTTTTATCAATATTTTTCATGACGCGCCCACCGACTCGCCCCCCCTCAACGGTCTGGTCGTTTTACCTCTACTATCTGCGGCAGGTCTGGCCGAGTTTCGCGGCACTGCTGGTAGTGGGACTGGCGTCAGCCCTGATTGAAGTGTCGCTGTTCAGCTATCTGAGCCGCATTATCGATATGGTCAATCACTCCACGCCCGCCAGCCTGTTTCGGGATAACTGGCCGATACTGCTGTGGATGGGGGCGGTGGCGCTGATTCTGCGGCCGATTTTTATCGCCCTGCACGACATGCTGGTGCATCAAAGCATCAGCCCGAGCATGACCAGCATGATCCGCTGGCAGAATCACAACTACGTGCTGCGCCAGAGCCTCAATTTCTTCCAGAACGATTTCGCGGGTCGCATCGCCCAGCGCATTATGCTGACCGGCAGTTCACTGCGCGATTCCGCGGTGCAGCTGGTGGATGCCATCTGGCACGTGCTGATCTACGCGGTGACTTCACTGGTGCTGTTTGCCGGTGCCGACTGGCGGCTGATGATCCCGCTGATTCTGTGGATGGTGGCCTACAGCGCCTCGCTGCGTTTCTTTGTGCCGCGCGTTAAAGCGCGTTCGGTGGTCTCCTCAGAGTCGCGATCTAAGCTGATGGGCACCATTGTCGATGGTTATACCAACATCGCCACCATCAAGCTGTTCGCTCACAGCGATCTGGAACGGCAGTATGCGCGTGAGGCGATTCAGGAGCAGACCGAAAAAACCCAGAACGCCGGTCGCATGGTCACCAGCATGGATCTGACCCTGTCGGCGCTGAACGGCCTGCTGATTGTCTCGACCTCCGGGCTGGCGCTGTGGTTATGGAGCCAGTCGCTGATTAGCGTCGGGGCGATTGCACTGGCGACCGGTCTGGTGATCCGCCTGGTGAATATGTCCGGCTGGATCATGTGGGTGGTCAACGGCATTTTCGAAAATATTGGTACGGTACAGGATGGCCTGAAAACCATTGCGCAGCCGCTGAGCGTGCAGGATGCGCCGCAGGCGAAGCAGCTTAAGGTGACGCGCGGCAACATCCGCTTTGAGGATGTGCGCTTCGATTATGGCGGTGGCCGTCAGGTGATTAACGGCTTTAATCTTGACATCAAACCTGGTGAGAAGATTGGGCTGATTGGTCCCTCGGGCGCCGGTAAATCGACGCTGGTGAACCTGCTGCTGCGCCTCTATGACCTGAACGCAGGGCGGATTGTGATCGACGATCAGGATATCGCCGCCGTGACGCAGGAGAGCCTGCGCAGCCAGATTGGCATGATCACCCAGGACACCTCGCTGCTGCACCGCTCAATCCGTGAAAACCTGCTGTATGGTCGTCCCGACGCCAGCGAAGAGGAGCTGCAGCTTGCGATTCACCGCGCCCGCGCCGATGAGTTTATCCCGCTGCTCTCCGACTCGCTGGGTCGCACCGGGCTGGATGCGCACGTGGGCGAGCGCGGCGTGAAACTGTCGGGCGGTCAGCGTCAGCGTGTGGCGATAGCCCGCGTGCTGCTGAAGGATGCGCCGGTTCTGATCATGGATGAGGCCACCTCGGCGCTCGACTCCGAAGTGGAAGCGGCGATTCAGGAGAGCCTGGAGTCACTGATGCAGGGCAAAACCGTTATCGCCATCGCGCACCGCCTGTCGACCATCGCGAAGATGGATCGGCTGGTGGTGCTGGATAAAGGCGGCATTGCCGAGATGGGCAGCCATCACGAGCTGCTGGCGCAAAACGGTCTCTATGCCCGGCTGTGGCAGCATCAGACCGGCGGTTTTGTCGGCATCGATTAATCGCCGCGTCGATAGGGTAAGGCGTCGCGGGCTTCTTCCGCCCAGCCGCGCACGCCTTCCCGCTCCTGCACCAGAAAATCAGCGACCGCATCACGCAGGCCGGGATGCAGCAGATAGTGCCAGGAGTGGGTAATCTGCGGCTCGAAGCCGCGCACCAGCTTGTGCTCGCCCTGTGCGCCAGCATCAAACCGCGTCAGCCCCTCATCCAGGGCCAAATCCATTCCCTGATAGAAACAGGTTTCGAAGTGCAACCGGTCAAACTCCGCAAGACAGCCCCAGTAGCGGCCATAGAGCGCGTTGCTGTCCCGCAGATAAAACGCCATGGCGGCCGGTTGCTGCTGTAAACGGGCGATCACCACCACAATGTTCTGCGGCATGCGTTCCGCCAGCAGGCTGAAAAAGTCACGCGTCAGATAGGGACGCTGACCGCGCACCGCATAGGTGTTGGCGTAACAGGTATAGACAAAATCCCACTGATCTTCGCGCAGCTGATAGCCCAGGTAGCGGTCAAACTCAAAGCCGCTCTGCATCACCTGCTCACGCTCTTTACGCAGCTGTTTGCGCTTGCGCGACATCAGCGAATCCAGGAAATCCTGAAAATCGCGGTAGCCACGGTTATGCCAGTGATACTGACAGCCGAGCCGGGAGAGCCAGTCGGGCTGATCGGCCAGCAGCTGGTTAGCCTGCGCATCGGTAAAGTTGATATGTGCCCCGCTTAAGCCCTGCTGTAACAGGCTCTCAGGCAGGGCCGACAGCAGTTGCGCCGCGGCAGCGGTTTCACCCAGCAGGCGCGCGCCGCTGACCGGGCTGAAGGGGATCGCGCCCAGCCATTTCGGGTAGTAGCGGATCCCGGCGCGCTGGCTGGCATCCGCCCAGGCGTGATCAAAGACGTACTCGCCCTGTGAATGGCGTTTGCGGTAGCCTGGCAGCGCGGCGCGGGTCACCCCCTCCTCCCGCCATAGCAGATGATCGGGCTGCCAGCCCGCCTCTAACCGTACGCTGCCGCTCTGTTCTAACGTGAGCAGAAAGGCGTGGCGCAAAAAGGGCTGGTCATCAGGCAACAGCGCATCCCACTCGGCGGCCGGGATCTCCGCCAGTGACGTCAGGTGAATCAGCGACATGAATTACTCCAGAGAACGTCGGGCAGAGAGTCAGTCAAGCAGGTTTTCCGCGTCAGCGAAAGGGTTAAGGCACGCAAAGTGAAGGCTGCATCAGCGGAGCACAGCTTCTATACTGCGACTTTATCTCCACAGGACACCGCCATGGATCGACTCGATTGTGACCGGATGTTTGTCACTGTGCTGGAAACCGGCAGCTTTTCTGCGGCGGCGTTACGTCTCGGCACCAGCAGCAGTCAGGCTTCCAAGCTGGTTTCAAAGCTGGAGCAGCGGCTCGGCGTCCAGCTGTTTAAGCGCAGCACGCGCGCCCTGTCACCCACCGATGTCGGGCGCAGCTATTATGAGCGGGTCAAAAACCTGCTCGATGCGTTTGAGACGCTGGATGCCAGCGTGCGTGAAAGCGCTACGACGCCTACCGGCAGGCTGAAAATCAGCGCCCCCGGCTCCTTTGGTACTGTGGTGTTGTCTGAGGTGCTGGTGGCGTTTGCCCGGCGCTATCCGCTGATTGAACTGGATGTCAGCTTTTCAGACCGGTCCGTCAACATCGTCGATGAAGGCTTTGATATGGCGATCCGTATCGGCACCCTCAGCGACAGCAGCCTGGTCGCGCGCAAGCTGGGTGAGGTGCATGTGCGCATCGCCGCCTCGCCGGTCTATCTTGAGCAGTTTGGCACGCCGCAGCACTGGCGCGAGATGCCCCAGCATCAGTGCATCATCGACACCAATTTTCGCGATCCCTGGCACTGGCCGTTTGCCGGCGGCGACGGCGACGGCAGCAGCGAGATTGTCACCGTACCGGTCCGCGGACGTCTGCGCTTCGCCAACACTGAAGCCTGCCTGCAGGCCGCGATGGCCGGACTGGGCATTGCGCGGCTGCCCGGTTTTATCGCAGCTCCCGCGCTGCAACGCGGTGAGATTGTCCGGCTGCTGGAGAATTTCGACACGCCACCGCTTGGCCTGTTTGCGGTTTATCCGCCCGCCCGTCATCTGGCACACCGGGCGCGCCTGCTTATCGACTTCCTGGTGAGTCACTTTACCCGTTTTCCGCCCGCGTAATTTCTTCCAGAATGGAAGAAATGATTGTCTTTATGACCGGATTATCAGCCGTTTAGTCATCAGTTAAGCTGCTTCTCACATTACAGAGGAGTCGCGCGATGTTAGTAGAAGGCAAATGGAGTAGTGACTGGCACCCGGTGCAGTCGACCGATAAACAGGGCGGATTTGTCCGTCAGACGTCCGGTTTCCGGCATTTTATCAGCAGCGATGGCTCCACTGAATTTGCGGCAGAAGCAGATCGCTACCATCTTTATGTGGCGCTGATCTGTCCATGGGCGTCGCGCGCGTTAATTGCCCGCAAGCTCAAAGGGCTGGAGTCGCTGATTAGCGTGACGGTGGTTGAACCGCAGCTCGGTGCCCAGGGCTGGCGCTTTGGCAATTTTCCCGGCGCACAGCAGGACCCGCTGAATCACGCGCAGTACCTGCATGAAATCTATACCCGCGTCGCGCCCGATTACACGGGCCGGGCCACCGTGCCGGTCTTGTGGGACAAGAAAACCGGCACCATTGTCAGCAACGAGTCCGCTGACATTGTGCGTATGTTCAACAGCGGCTTTGGCGATCTGGCCGATAACCGCATCGACCTCTATCCCGCCGCGCTGCGTTCTGAGATTGATGCGCTGAATGAGAGTCTCTATCCGCGTCTGAATAATGGCGTTTACCGCGCCGGGTTCGCCACCACATCGATCAGCTACCAGCAGGCATTTAATGACGTCTTCAGCCAGCTCGACGAACTGGAAGCCCTGCTCAGCGATGGTCGCACCTTCCTGCTGGGTGAACGGCTGACTGAAACTGATATTCGCCTGTTCGTCACCCTGATTCGCTTTGACGTCGCCTATCATGGCCTGTTCAAATGCAACCTGCGCCGGATACGCGACTATACGCTGCTGAATCGCTATCTTAAGAGCATGCTGTCAGTCTCCGGCGTGCGTGAGACGGTCAGCATCGATCATATCAAACAGGGTTACTACTCAATCAAGGCACTGAACCCGAACGGGATCGTTCCGGCAGGCCCGGATCTGAGTGAGTACGGTCTTTAAAGGAGCAATAATGGCAAAAGCACTGGTAATTTTTCTGCATGGCGTAGGCAGTAACGGCGACGATCTGGCACCGATTGGCCGTCACTGGGCGACGCTGTTGCCGGATGTGATTTTTGCCTCACCCAATGCGCCCGAACGTTTTACCGCCGGTTTTGGCTGGCAGTGGTTCAGCCTGGAGGAGGTGACGCCAGAGAACCGGCCAGGTCGGGTACGGGCCGCGCGGGCGGCGTTTGACGCGACCCTCAGCGACGTTATCGCACAGCACGGCTTCGCCGACCGCTGGCAGGATGTGGTGCTGGTCGGCTTTTCACAGGGGTCGATCATGGCGCTGGATGCGCTGGCATCTGGCCGTTATCCGCTGGCGGGCGTGGTCGCCTTTTCGGGTCGTCTGGCGGTTGACGGTGAACTGACGCCACAGCCTCATCTGCCCGCGCTGCTGATCCACGGCCAGGCCGATGAGGTGATCCCGTGGCAGGAGAGCGAATCTGCCGCAGCACGACTCAGGGCCGCATTGTTGCCGGTAGAAGCGCGATTTGAACCCGCCACCGGCCACACCATTTCCGCTCAGGGTGCCATGCACGCCGCCGCGTTTATCGGGCAGTGCTTACAGGATTAACCCCAGCAGCGCTTTAATGCCTGCCAGGCATGACGGGCAGCGACCTCAGGCGGCAGGCGTTTCAGCGCATCATTAAAGACTTCAATGCCCACCGGCCCCTGATAGCCCGCGCTTTTGAGCTTATCGACAAAGCGTTCAATGTCGATAATGCCATCGCCGGGCAGCAGACGCTGGTGCTTCGCCATCGCCATCAGACTCTGCTTATCCTGCGCCGGCATGGCGGCCATGTCACACAGCTGTACTTCATAGATGCGATCTGCCGGAATGCCGTCCAGCTGTGAGGCGTCGCCACCCAGTGCGCAGATATGAAACAGATCGACCACCAGCCCGATATTGGGCTGATCGAGCCGCTGCAATCGCTGCCACGCCAGCGGCAGCGTGTTATCCACGCTGCACCAGGCCATCGGCTCATACATAATGCGCATGTTGTAGCGCGCAGCTTCAGAGGCCATCCAGCGCAGGTCATCATCAATCTGGTCGGCGCAGCAATCCTCGCGGGTGCTGGCCGGCGCCTGAATGGTGTCGCAGCCCAGCGCCTGGGCAATCTGAATAAACTGGCGCAGCTCTTCGCGCTTCTGTCCGCGCAACGCGCTGGGTGCCCCGGTGAAATCGCGCAGCACCTGGAGATTGGTAAAGCCAGGTCCCTGCCGGGCAGCGATCTCAGCCAGTGCCACCGCGCCGCCCTCGCACGCCTCGACATCCTCGCGCCAGATCTCCACCTGATCGAAACCGGCGTCACGCGCCGCCTGAAGTTTCTGGCCGGGCTCACCGTTTAACAGCACCAGGTTAAGGAATGTGGGGTTAGTTCGCATTGCTCGGCTCCTTAATCGTCCGGAATAATCGGTGACGTTCAGCTTCTGCGCCCGTTCATGCAGGATGGTCGGGCGTAAAACCTGAAACAGTATCTACCTCTTAAGGAGTATGACAAGCGCCGCTTAGCCGGATCAGCCCAGCATCGTGACCAGTGCGAAACCGGCAAACGCCATCAGCAGCGAACCGATCACATGCACCAGCGCGCTGGTCATCGCCCAGAGATAGTTCCCTGATTGTAGCAACCCCATTAATTCCGCCGTAAAAGAGGAGAAGGTGGTCAGCCCGCCGCACAGTCCGGTGACGATCAGCAGTTTCCAGATCGGGTCGATGTCGGGATGGCGAACAAACCAGGCCATCGCGCCGCCGATCACCAGACCGCCGATCAGATTCACCAGCAGCGTGCCAGGTGGCAGATTGGGAAAGAGCGCATTAAAGCGCATCGCAAAGAGCCAGCGCAGTACACAGCCGGCAGAGCCGCCGATCATCACAGCCAATAACGGTTTCAACATGTCTTGCTCCTGATTGCAGATTGACGCCGGGCTGAGGGGGGAAAGGCAGAGATAAACTGCGCCTGACACCTCAGCTCCCGCGAAAGGATTGAGTGTCAGGCGTCATCAGCCGGTGTAAAGCCCACCGGCGGTTGGGAAAGGTGGCACGCCATCACCTTGAGCCGGTGATAATACGACGCCCGTTTCAGGCTGGCAACAGTGAGGTCATGGCGGCTGAAAACCTTGACGCGCACGCCACAGACGGAGTAATGCTGATGGTTTACAGCCTGTTGCGGAGACCCTATGCGTACCCTGATTTTTGATACCGATATCGGCGTGGATGACGCCTTTGCGCTGGCCTATGCGGCGCGGACGCAGCATCTGCTGGGGATTACCACGGTCTTCGGCAACGTGGCAGTGGGTCAGGCGGTGAAAAACGCCCGACTGTTTTGCGGGAAAATGGCGATTAACGCGGAGGTCTATCGCGGCTGTTCACGACCGCTGGCGCTGCCACCCTCTGCGCCTGCCAGACTGCACGGTGAAGATGGGCTGGGCGATGCATTTGATAATGCCTGCAGCGATCAGGCGCCGGGCGCGGTGCAGTTTATTATCGACAGCGTGCGGGCGCAGCCGCATCAGATCACCCTGGTGGCGATTGGTCCGCTGACCAATATCGCCACGGCCATTAATCAGGCGCCGGATATTATTCCGCTGGTAAAAGAGCTGGTGATCATGGGCGGCGCATTTGGCACCGACGGGCACAGTGGCAACGTGACGCCCTTCAGCGAATTTAATATCTGGAAAGATCCGCATGCTGCCGATCAGGTGCTCGCCTCGGCACTGAATGTGGTGGTGATCCCGCTGGATGTCACACACAAAGTGCTGATCAGCGGCGATGAGGTTCAGCGTCTGAATCAGCCGGTGCTGAGTGCGATCTGTCGCCCTTACCTGGCTTACAGCCTGCAGAAAGAGGGGTTCGAGGGTATGGCGCTGCACGACACCCTGGCGGTGGCGTGGCTCACTCTGCCACAGGCGTTTACCCTGACCGAAAGCCCGCTGCGGGTGATCACGGAGGGCATCGCCTGCGGTCAGACGGTGCGTAAGCTGAGCGCGCTGGCATCCCGCCAGGATCCCTTTAACGGCCTGACCGCCCAGCGTATCGCACTTGGCGTGGATGCTGACGCGGTGCGGGCGCACTTCTTTCAGACTCTCACCGCGCCCTGAACCACGCGAACCGACTGGCCGCGTTACCGGTCGAAATGAATCACGCCTTTGATCAGCTCGCGGTTGTTGATGATTTGCGCCTCAAAGGTTTCATCCAGCGTGGAGAAGGCCAGATGGTGATTCAGCATCATTTCGGCGCGCAGCTGGCCGCTGGCCATCAGCGCACGCACCCGATCGAAATCTTCACGGGTGGCGTTGCGGCTGCCCATCAGGGTGGTCTCTTTTTTTATGGAATTCACTGTCCGGGATCACCAGATCGCCTTTGTGCAGGCCGACATAAACGATCGTGCCGCCGTGTCGCATCAGGTTGACCGCATTGTTCATCGCCGCCGGGCTGCCGGTGGCGTCGATCACCTTCAGCGCCAGACGGCCACCAAACTCCTCGCGCAGCGCGCTGTAAAACGCTTCATCAGCCGGATTCAGTGCCGCCAGGCCGAGCTGGTCAGCAACATGCTGGCGACGAAATTCGCTGGTATCCGCCACCACCACCTGCGCGCCGCTGGCGGCGGCGATAGCGGCAACACCCAGCCCAATCGGTCCGGCACCCACCACCAGCACCTGCTCATCCGCCACAATTGCGGCACGACGCACTGCATGGGCGCTGATGGCAAAGGGCTCAATCAGCGCAGCCGCTTCCGGCGCGACATCATCCACCACCAGCAGCGTGCTGACCGGCACGCTCAGGTAGTCGCAGAACCCGCCATCCTGATGCACACCAATCACTGAGATCTGCTCACAGCAGTTGGTCTTGCCGCTCTGGCAGGCGTCACAGCGCAGGCAGGAGATGTAGGGCATTAACGCTACCCGCTGGCCCGGCTGAAAGCCCTCCGCATCACTTCCCGGCGCCACGACTTCGGCACAGATTTCATGGCCCAGCACCCGTGGATAGCTGAAGAATGGCTGATTACCGGACCAGGCGTGGATGTCGGTGCCGCAGATTCCCGCGGTGAGGATTTTAATCACTACCTCGCCAGCGGCGGGCGTGGGGATATCGCGGGTGGTCCATACCATCTTACGTGGTTCAGCGATGACCAGTGCTTTCATTGTTGTCATGGTGATTCTCCGGTTGTCCTGCAGGCAGTTATGGCGAATCCTGCACGCGCTGCGGTGTTCGTTTGCGGGAAGTGTGAAGCACCGCGATTTTTTTGGGCTTTGAATGGTTTTTAATGCATAAAAAACCGGAGAGTGAGATGAGCCGCAGCCAGAATTTGCGCCAGAACGTCATCAACCAGATGCTGGAAAGCATCGCTCAGCGCCATATTCGTTCACCGCTGCCGCCCCAGGCGGCACTGGCGGAAATGTTCAATATCAGCCGGACTACGGTGCGCCACACCCTGCACTATCTGCATCAGTGCGGCGTGCTGGATAAGGTGGATCAAACCTGGGTCATCGTGCGCGATCCGCGCGAAGATGACAGTTTTAGCGCGTTAACGCCGCCAATTGAGCAGCAGGCCAGCCACTTTGAGCAGATGTTTTTTAATATGATTAATCAGCGGCAGCTGGTGCCCGGCGATACCTTCAGCGAGCTGCAACTGGCGCAGCAGGTGAAAGTCAGTCCGGTGGTGGTGCGCGAATTCCTGCTGCGCTTTATGCGCTATGACCTGCTGGAGCCGGTCAGACGTGGCCAGTGGCGGATGAAAAAATTCACCCAGGATTACGCCGAGAAGCTGTTTGAACTGCGCGAGATGCTGGAAACCCATGCCCTGAGCCGTTTCCTGAATCTGCCCGCAGGCGACGAACGCTGGGTTCAGGCGCGGGATCTGCTGGATCGTCACCGATCGATGCGCGATACCATCGCCAGCAACTATCGCCACTTTGCCGCGCTGGATCGTCAGATGCATTCGCTGATTTTATCCGCCGCCAACAACCCGTTTTTCAATCAGTCGCTGGAGATTATCTCGGTGATCTTTCACTCGCATTATCAGTGGGATGAGAGCGACCTCAAGCAGCGAAATATTGTGGCGCTGGAGGAGCATATGGCGATTCTGACCGCGCTGATTGGCCGTCAGGATGTCGACGCCCTCTGTGCATTACATAACCATCTGGCAACCGCTAAAACCTCGATGGTGCGCTCAATCGGTCAGTACAATTAAAAACCGATTAAAAACCACAAAGCATTAGCTCCCGCACGATTCAGAAACATCTTTGCAACATCCTTAACCCTTTGCTCTTAGTCTCGACTGCAACGTCACGGCGGCCTTTTGCCGCTGCGCGCAGACCCCTTCTCACCATAACGATAAGTACCCAGTTTCGGGAGAGTGCAATGGAAAAGACTTCAGTAACCGGCCGCGACAGCGCAGCTGGCGACACGCCACCAGACCAGGATTTCGTGCCGATGCGTAGCGACGTGGTGCGTACACCGCGTATCCGCAAGATTCAGATCACGGCGATGCTGCTGTTGCTGTTCGCCGCCATCATCAACTATCTGGATCGCAGCTCGCTGTCGGTCGCGAATATGACCATTCGCGAGGAGATGGGGCTGAGCGCTACCGAAATCGGCTTCCTGCTCTCCGCCTTTTCGCTGGCTTATGGCCTGGCGCAACTGCCATGCGGCGCGCTGCTGGATCGTAAAGGGCCGCGCATTATGCTCGGCATTGGCATGTTTATCTGGTCGCTGTTCCAGGCCGCCTCTGGCCTGGTGCATAACTTTACCCAGTTCATCCTGGTGCGCATCGGCCTCGGCATTGGCGAAGCGCCGATGAACCCGTGCGGCGTGAAGGTAATCAACGACTGGTTCAACATTAAAGATCGCGGCATGCCGATGGGGATGTTCAATGCGGCTTCGATGATTGGACTGTCGGTGGCTCCGCCGATTCTGGCGGCGATGATGCTGGTGATGGGCTGGCGTGGCATGTTTGTCACGATCGGTATCCTTGGCATGTTCCTCGCTATCGGCTGGTATATGATCTACCGCGACCGCGACAACAACACCCTGAGCGCTGAAGAGATCCACTATTTGCAGGCGGGCAGCGTCGCCTCGCGTAAAGAGCCGATCAGCTTCAAAGAGTGGCGCGGCCTGTTTAAGCAGCGCACCATGTGGGGGGATGATGATTGGCTTCAGCGGCATCAACTACACCGCCTGGCTCTATATCGCCTGGCTGCCGGGCTACCTGCAGTCGACCTATCATCTCGATCTTAAAAGTACCGGCCTGCTGGCAGCGATTCCGTTCCTGTTCGGTGCGGCGGGCATGCTGCTGAATGGTTATGTGGTCGACTCGCTGGTACGTCGCGGCTTTAACGCGGTGAAAACCCGCAAAGTCTGTATCGTCAGCGGGATGCTGCTGTCCGCCGGCTTTACCGCCGTGGTAACCCGCGCGACCGACACCACCAGCGCCGTAACGCTGATTGGGATGGCGCTGTTCTGTATCCACTTCGCCGGAACGTCGTGCTGGGGATTGATCCACGCCAACGTCACCGCCCGTATGACAGCGTCTGTCGGCAGCATCCAGAACTTCGCCAGCTTTATCTTCGCCTCGTTCGCGCCAGTCATAACCGGCTGGGTGCTCGACACCACCAAATCGTTCAGCATGGCGCTGATGATTTGTGCCTGCGTGACGCTGGTTGGCGCACTCGCCTACCTGCTGCTGGTGCGCCAGCCGATCACCGACGGCGAATAATCACGGCTGACGGCGCGACTGCTACGTCAGCGCCGTCAGGGTGACCCCATGTTTTGCACCATACCGCTGAATACCTGCCATCACCTTCTCCGCGCTCAGCGCGGGTGGAGTCGGTAACAGCGGTGCCCGTTCACGCAGCGCCGAGTCGAAGCGGGCAAACGTCGCGAAATCACGCGGGAAACGTTCTTCATCCACCCCGATGAATACGCCTTCATCGCGGGCATGGGAGAGCAGCGCCCGCCAGCGATCAATCTCTGCCAGACCGATACTGTCGGTGCCGTGAGAAAAGAGCATCATGTCGATGTTGCGGAATGGCGGCTGTTTTTCCAGGAAGCGTTGCAGTGCCGCAGCCGAAGGCTCTGTGCAAAAGACCAGCCAGAACGGGATGGCATGCTGATGCATGCTGCACCAGGGGTCCATCAGCAGAAAGCTGTCGACGGTCAGCCGGGTTGGTAAAATCCCCGCCGCCAGATACCAGTCGCGGTAGATCTCAGCCACCACATAACTCATCGCCTCCGGATCTTCATAACGAATCTCCATCAGCTTCCAGTTCTGCGCCTCCGCCAGTTTTTTCAGCGGCGAAATCAGATAACCATCCAGTCCCCACTCCGCTTCCGGCACGTGGTCAGTAATGGCCGGCGGCGTCCAGCGCTCGCGATCGATGCCATAGCGTGCCAGATATTCCGCCACCCGCGGGCCGCCCTGTAAGTACTCTTTTTCGGTTGCGCCGCCGAGCGCACCAAACTGGAAAAACGAGCGATCGCTGGTGCGGGTTACCGGCCACTGTCGGGTACAGTGATTGATAAACAGCGTTGATCCGGCGGGCAGACTTCCCATCAGAAATTCGTTGAAGGCCAGCGGCAGTTCGCGCAGTTTTAGCCGGAAGTAGCGCATCTGATCGAGCATCAGCCGATCCTGATTCGGGTCCTGCATATGGTGCACCGCCAGCCGGGGCCAGGCAGCCAGCAGCGCGGCAGCAATCTCTTTGCCCTGCTCAAAGCTGGTCTGTGCGTCATCGGGATCGTTATTCGCGGCCCGCACCGGGCAAAGAAAAGTCTGGGGCAACCAGGGCACACCCATCGCCGCCGCCAGATGCACCAGTGCACCGTTCGATGAACCGATAAAGGCCGCCGGATAATCCTGTTGCGGGTATTCACTCACCATCCATTCGGCGATCCCTTCCACATCCAGTTCACCCGCCTGGCGCAGGCTGATGCCTTCTGCCATGCCGCCCAGCGCATAGCCCCACTCACGCAGCCCGGTCGGTAGCCGGTTCAGTGAGGGCAACAGGCGATCCAGCGTCGGTGACTGGCTGGGGCTGTCAAAGGGGCGGTCGTGCAGCGCATTGGCCAGCGCAAGCAGCATGGCAGCAGCAGAGTCAAAGCGGGCAATCCCTCTTGGTGGTTTACTCATGTTGATCCTCCTGCTGGATACGTGCCAGGAACGGGCGGATGGCGTGACAGAAACTCCACGGGTAGACGTAGTGCAATGTGTGCGTCCCGTCGCGTAATGTCACTCGTTCGCTGCGCGGCATCAGGGCGGCGAGTTCATCCAGCCAGCGGGCCGGACAGACGGGATCGCGCGAGCCCCGCAGCAGCAACGTGGGTGCGTTAATGTAAGTAAGGCGATGCTCAATGCGGTCGCGCATCATGGCGCGCATGGTACCGAAGGCGCGCCGCAGGCCCGCTTTGGCGTAATCGATTCGGGCCAGTGGCCCCGGTGGACGACGGGATTCCAGGCGGCCATTACGCCAGTCGCGCCAGAGCTGACGCGGCAGACTGCGGGCATGACGATCGACCGTCGGCCCCTGCAGCACCAGTCCCGCCACAGCCTGTGGATGTTTCACCGCCAGCGCGGCCAGAATCTGGCAGCCAAACGAATTGCCGACCCAGATAGCGCGCTGGAAACCGTTATGCTGTAACCACAGCCACAGCGCATCCGCCAGCTGATCCACCGACATGATCGGCGCAGAAGGTGGCAGTGTGCTGGCGCCAAAACCGGGCAGATCCGGCACCAGCACGTGATAGTCGCGCCCCAGCGCCAGCGCCAGTGGCTCCATCGCCCGGCCCGACATCACCAGACCGTGGATCAGCACGACCGGCAGTCCCTGATCCTCATTGGGCGTAACGCGGGTAAACATGCGCCAGTCACCAATCTGCTGATAATAACCGGCCAGACCGGCGTGATGACTGTTCGGCGACACCGGCGGCGTCTCCTTAAGCTGCCGCCAGCGTTTCATGCCCCATAACGTGGCCGCCACACCCAATCCAACACCTGCCACAATCGCTGCCTGTTTTCGTCGATGCTTCTGGATCATCCGCTGCTCCTGGTTTGGGGAGAATAATTCAGTGTAGGTCGGGATCAGATAGCAGGCGGGTTATCCGCGTGATGGTGTGAAAAAGTATGGGGTTTCGCCTAAGAAGACGCTGGCTTTACGGGTGATAAACTCTGGCGGGAGATCTGTCTGGTGTAAGCGGGAAGGCAATGACGGCAGTGAATGATGTGTGTACGCTGTGAGCGAGAAGCGGACATGAGAGATATAATTAATCCGCCATGAGAATCTCAGATTCCCAGGACTTATTAACCCGGTGAATGACGCCATTAAAAGGGAGACAGGGTGGCAATCGATCACAACGGCTTTATTGCCCTGCCAGAAACCAATAAATTGCAGCCAGAGTTCCGGAATATTGTTGCACAGGTCGTGGCAAAGCTAATCCAAAGTTTTCCTGAGCTTATACATAGCCTTTATTTGTATGGCAGTGTGGCTGAAGGCCGGGCAAAAATCGGGAAGTCCGATCTGGATATGACAGTCATATTTAGCGTTGATCCCGGCGAAGCGGCTAAAGTGCAAATTACTGAAATACAAAGTAAAATTGAAAAAAATAATCCTGTTGTCAGTAAAATCGATTTTGATTGTGGTCTGTTACAACAGGTAGTGCATCCGGATAATCTGCTTAGCTGGGGATACTGGCTCAAACATCACTGTGTCTGCGTTTACGGAGAGGACCTGAGCCAACGATTCCAGGCATTTAAACCTTCAAAAGAAATTGCTGTAGCAGTGAATGGTGACTTCCTGCCGGTGCTGGAAAAATTAATAACTCAAATGCAGTTATCTGCTGACGAAAATAAAAAGTTGCAGCTACAGCGTGCTGCTGCACGAAAGGCAATCAGAGCAACCAATATTCTTCGCAGTGAACATGACAAACAGTGGCCTGAAACACTCGAGGAGTATCGCTTTACATTCAATGCCCGATATCCAGCGTTAGCAAAAGAAATGGATTACTTGCTGGCAATCAGTAATACGCCTCAGGGGAGCATCGCTGATTTCAAAAGGCGCGTTATGGCTTTTGCCCGATGGCTTAACGTAACATTTCATAACGGGCAGGGCTTATGAAGGGAGGATTAACATCTGGGTAGCCTAATAAACGCGGAGCAGGTCAACGGACCAGAAATGATGCGAATTTCAGGCAATAAAAAACCCGCACTGAGCGGGTTTCTTTTATTATCAGCAGAGCTTATCTGCTCAGACTTATGTCTTCATCGCTATTGTAAGCGTCGCTGATAATGAGCGCGGCTTACTGCGCTGTGACGTTGCCAGCTGCAGGGCCTTTGGCGCCATTTTCAATGGTGAAGGAGACTTTCTGACCTTCATCAAGCGTTTTGTAGTTATCACCCTGGATAGCAGAGAAATGTACGAATACATCTTTGCTGCCATCATCAGGAGTGATAAAGCCAAAACCTTTATCTGAGTTAAACCATTTTACTAAACCAGTCATTTTGTTAGACATAGATATTTCCTTAATCGATTAGCCACTAAGAGCGGCGAAGATGGCCTGTAGTTAGAGATTTACTTATTGGGCACTTAGGAGGAGGCTCTCGAAGAAGGATATCTGTGGATAACACTTGAACTGAGGACTACTTTACTAAAACTGCTTTCATAAGGTCTGTGTTCCAAACCGATGACGCATTAAGACATAGCGATAATAATTTAGCAATGTATAAGTTTATTTATTTTAACCATTTAAACGCTCAGATGGCTGAATGGCTGTTTTATTTTGACTGCTCAGGAAGTGCTTCAGGCTCCGCTGTGTGCGAAGAGGAGCAGGTTAAGCCCGTCATAATGACGGTGCCGATTTAACGTTGATGTTTAACAATAAACAGAGCCTGTAATGTCACATCGCCTAAAAATTTCCGCACGGCCAGCGAAGGGGTTTCCTCGCCCTCCTTATCTGTGAGCTTTACCTGCTGCATGTCGTACGCCCGACTCTTCGGTATCTTTAATCCTGGTTCCGGTCAGTATCCGGACGACCTGCCCGCCCTCACCCTGCATCTGAAATGCTTGAGGTTTGCCACCCGCCACCATTCTGACCCAGAAGCAGCCTGCCGCGATGAGCGAGAAGCGGGCTAAACCACACCGGCGCCCGTAATGGGCATGCTGACTGTCTCAGTGACCGTGAACGGTCAATCCTACGAGCCGGATAACAACAGGGCGGACAACCAGTATGCAAAAGAAAGCCGCTGGCATGGCGACCTGATAAGCATTCATCACATTTGTCATGTAATGAGGCCCCATTCCGAATTCGGCTAACGTGATGACCAGACTCATCAGGAACGCCATGATGATCGCCATATAAAGCGCAAATATGTAAGGTGTCGTGCGCACCGGCAAGCGGGTTCGTAAGGCTTTTTTTGTTGCAGCATCAGTCATCTGAATATCCTGTTTAACAAAAGTAGATAAGACTGCGGCTAACTTAACAAGCTTATGCGGGGGGTTGTAGAGCGGTTATGCTTTAATCATTATTAAGTAAAATTGACGAATTAACGGTTGAGGATACGATGGACATTTTAGGGCTGATTAGCACTTTTATCCGCGTGGTGGAAAACGGCAGTATTGCAGCGGCGGCACGCGCTAAAGGTATGAGTCCGGCAGCAGTCAGCCAGAGTCTTTCCCGTCTTGAAGCGCATCTGGGCGTGCGACTGCTATCGCGCACCACCCGCAGCATGACCTTAACGGAAAACGGTAAACGCTATTTCGAGAAAGTCCGTCACATCCCACATGATATCGAACTCGCCTCGCAGGCTGCTGCGAATGAAACCAAACCACAGGGGCCACTTTGTATCGCTACGACAGCCGCGTTTGGTCGGTACGTTCTGGCTCCCCTTATGCCCGCTTTCAAAGCGTCCTTCCCCGATATAGATATTGAACTGATCAGTACCGATCGCAACGTCGATCATCGCCTGGAAGGCGTCGATGTCAGTATCCGCATCGAAGCACAGCTGAATGATCAACTGATCGCCAGAAAAATTGCATCGTTACCCTTTATATTCTGTGCGGCTCCCGCTTACCTTAATCGCGCTGGTACTCCTCAGACGCCTGGAGAACTTAGCCAGCACGCCTGCCTGGTTTTCCGCTATCCCACCGACAGACGGTTTCTGCCATGGACGTTTATGGTCAACGGACAGCCTGTTAATGCAAAACTTAACCCCAGTTTTATCAGCGATGATATTGATATCATCGCCAGAATAGCCGTAAACGGCGGCGGCATTGCCCGTCTGGCAAGCTTTGTAGCTCAGCCACTGATAGACAGCGGTCTGCTAAGGCCTTTGTCCTGGTCAGGTCACAGTGGCGAGAGCACCATTGAGTCCCTGCCGATGAATATCTATGCCTGTGTCACCGAACGTTCGGCACTCAATTCGAAAGTACGGACATTTATTGAATTTTTGGCCGATGCGATTTAAGACAGGAGCGTTTTTGCCGGGCGAAAATTGACGCATTTTTCTGCTTATCCACCCGCAAAAGTAACTCACCGCTGCCGGTCGTGGTGATACGAAAAGCGGCCCTTTTGACGATGTGCAGAAAGGATATAAGTACGCTTTGAGAAGGGGTTTAACGCGTTGAGATTGGGATCCAAAAGTATCTGGCAGTCAGTAAAAACTGCCAGAATTGAGGAATGAAAAGTCGTTATCAGTCGCTAATTCTGATGACGATTTTGCCAAATGCACCACGGGAGAGGTGCCGGAAGGCTTCAACCGCCTCATTAAAGCTGTAAACCTGTTCAATGACGGGTTTAATATTATGTTTATTGAGGAACGGATTCATCCGATCAAACGAGGAGCGTGGTGCAACCGCAATGCCCCGGATTTTTGTCTGACGGAAAATTAACGGCATCAAATCAAGTTGTGCTGTCTGGCCGGTCAGAAATCCTACCTGAGCAATCGTACCGGCAACTTTTGTCGCAGCAATTGACTGATTGATGCCATTGCCCCCCGGCGACATCTATCGTTACGTCAGCGCCTTTACCATCAGTTATTTCAAGCACTTTTCTTTCCCACTCAGGGTATTTTTTATAGTTAATCCCTTCATCTGCTCCCAGTGATTTAATGCGCTCAAGGTTTGCATCGTTACTGGAGGTGGCAATGACGCGTGCACCATAGGCATGCGCTATCTGAGCAGCGAAGACCGATACGCCACCGGTTCCCTGTACGAGCACGGTCTGACCAGGCTGCAGATTGCCGATATCCATTAGCGAGTACCATGCCGTAAGTGCAGCGATGGGAAGTGTAGAAGCTTCTTCATCGGTCATGCTGTCAGGCGCTTTAACTGCGCTGTCCTCATGAATAATCATGTACTCAGCCAGCCCGCCGGGTAACGGCATTCCAATACACCATGCTGGCTCATCGGCCGCAGGTTCACCCTCTAACCAGCGTGAATAGAGATGCGAGTTAACGCGATCACCCGCGCTAAAACGGGACACACCCTGCCCCGTGGCAACAACGGTACCCGTCGCATCAGAGACAGGAATCAGTGGCTTTGGAACCAGATGAGGCTCATAGAAGCCCTCTACTATTGCCTTATCCCTGAAGTTCAGAGATACCGCGCCAACTTTAACCAGAAGTTCACCCGGACCAGGTACAGGCGTTTCCACCTCTTGAAGCTTTAAGTTTTCAAGGCCAAAATCTTTCAGTAACCATGCTTTCATTTTGTCATTTCCCATGTGTATGCATCCAATAGGGCGATGATAAAAAAAGAAGGGGGGCGTAAAAAGCCACGTAAAAGGACTTCAGTGTTACTGCAGGAGAAACAATCGGAATGAGATATAATCCGCAATACACTATTTCGGCAGGAATATTTTTTGCGGAGTTAAATGATGCGCTCGAACATGCTGGAATTGATGGATATTTTTGTTCACGTCGTTGAATTCCGTAGTTTCACCCGGGCCGCTGACGCCTTACAGCTGCATCGCCCTGCGGTCAGTAAGTCCGTACAACAACTGGAAGACAAGCTTGGCGTTAAGCTATTGCACCGCACCACGCGCAGTCTGAGTGTGACCGTTGAAGGGGAAGAAATTTATCAGCGGGCTAAAACGCTACTGAGTGATGCCAGCGATATAATGGCTTCTTACTCTTCAAATCAGCGACCTCGTGGCCAGCTGCGCATTGATGTTCCACTGGCGCTGGCACACAGTATCCTGATCCCACAATTAAGCGAGTTTCAGGCTTTATATCCTGAAATTGAAATAGTCTTAACCGCTTCAGATCGCCTGACCAATTTAATTACAGAGGGTGTGGACTGTGTTATTCGTCTCGGTGAGCTTGCTGATTCGAATTTTATTTCGCGCAGAATGGGCAGCCTGCAGATGGTCACCTGTGCAGCACCCTCTTATCTGGATAAATATGGCACTCCTTTAACACCTGATGACCTTAAAGATCATAAAGCCATTTATTTTTTTAATGAACACAGTCGGGACGTCCAGGAATGGAAATTTGTCATGAATGGCGAAATTGTTTCACGGCATCCGGGAAGCAGCCTACGAGTTAACAATTCTGACGTCCTTCTTTCCTGTGGCGTGGCGGGCCTCGGCATGCTTCACGCATTATATACGGCATTAAAGCCCTGCCTCGAAACAGGCCAGCTGAAGGAAGTATTATCGGGTTATGCGACTGTGACGAAGCCGGTTTCAATACTCTACCCTGACAGACGCTATCTTCCGCCTAAGGTCCGGGTCTTTATCGAATGGTTTACTGAAATATTCAGGAAGAATCATCAGGGTTAACCGTGAATCTTTGTTTCGGCACAGGCAATCCCGTGACCCATTAAAAGTGCTTGTTTCCTGTTTAAGGTATGCCGCCATTTTGTCTGGCATCCGGAAATCTCCCGGGCAGATTAGACCACTGCAGCAACGTCTTTTCTGGCTCAAAGTGACGCATAACGGGAAAATCAGAAGGAGAGGAGTAGCAACAAACAGGATGCACCCGAAGTGCAAAAACGCGGGTTTAAATCAGCAGAAGCAAAGGCAGAAAAAGCAGAAAAGGTGATAATCACAGGTCGATCCCTGACCGCGATTATCGAGGGTTTCTTGCGGGGTGCTTAGTACATGGCACCCGGCGGTACGTGTTTGAACGTCTCAACGTAAGCGCGGAACACGTGTTTAAAAATACGTTTCATGGAACACCTGATTCAAATTTAGTTGAACATATACCGAAAAAGTATAGCTCCTGTGCGTTTTAACAGCAAATAAATTTGAACCAGATCACAAAAATGGCGGTTTTATGTGCAAAAGCCCTACGCGGTGTAGCCGAGATGCTGCAACAGAATGGTAGAGCCGACGGCAATCAGCACTACTCCACCCAGCACTTCCGCCCATTTGCCCAGGATCGGACCGATAAAACGCCCGACTAATACGCCAGTCGTCGCCATCACCGTGGTGGCTGCACCAATGGTCAGCGCGGTAGTAATGATGTTCACCTGCAGGAAAGCCAGACCCACACCGACAGCCAGCGCATCCAGGCTGGTCGCTACCGCGGTGGTCGCCAGTACCATAAAGCCATGGCTTTGCGGGGCTTCACAGGGTTCTGCAACAGCAGTCTGACGGAAGCCTTCCATCATCATACGGCCACCCAGAAACGCCAGCAGGATGAAGGCAACCCAGTGATCCCACGCCATGATGTAACGGCTGGCGGCCAGGCCAAGCGCCCAGCCAATCAGCGGCGTCAGCGCTTCAATTGAGCCGAAAATCAGACCGGTACGCAGCGCTTCTTTAAAACCGGGACGATGCAACGTGGCACCTTTGCCCAGAGCAGCAGCAAACGCGTCCATCGACATGCCCAGCGCAAGAATTAAAGTGGCAATAAAGGTCATGATTTATTCACCTGGGGCGAAAAAGCGGCAATTCACGCTGAATTCACCACACAAAGTGTTCAGTTATGAAAAAGTGGGCGCAGTCTACCATGCAAACCCAAAGATAAAAAGACAGTAAAATCAGGGATTTAAGTATAGCAAAGGCTATAACTCTTATCGTCCGCTATGAATCGCGCTAAGTCGATGGTAGCAAAGCATTTTCTGACCATTTCTCTGGCCATGTAGCATGCAGGATGCGCACGAAGCAGCGCGCCACCATTGAACCGTGTCGCCGTTTACCGGAAAATGCCGGGCTGATAAATATGGGATACCGGTTATGAATAACCCTTTTGAAACGTTGATCGTGCCTGGTAGCATTTTACTGCTGGGCTTTCTCTCGGCGCTGCTGCTGCCCGCGCCCGCCTTTAGCGTGACGGTAGCGCAGCATCTGTTGCAGATGTTCCATTTGCAGGACCTGAATCAGCTCTACACGGTGGTGTTTTGCGTCTGGTTTTTGCTGCTGGGCGCACTGGAGTTTTTTGTTATCCGTTTTGTCTGGCGTCGCTGGTTCAGGGGCTGACCGCCTGCGCATCGACCAGTGCTTTTAGCCGTTCGGCACTGCGCGCATAACCTTCACGTGGCAGATGTGCCGTCCCCAGCAACAGGCCCGCACCGCGCTGATCCGCCTGCTGATACCAGATCGACAGCGGCGACGGCGCCATGCCCCACTCCACCGCCTGCTGCGCAATCACCTGATCCGGTGAACCGGCGGGTAAACGGACAATCACCGCCAGCCCGGCGCGTTGCAGGTCAGGAAAGTGAGGATGCAGCGCCGCGATCATCTGCTCCAGCCGCTCATGATAGACGCGCTTCATGCGCCGCAGATGCCGCATAAAGTGGCCATCCCGCAGAAATTCCGCTACCGCGTTGTGCAGCAATCCGGAGGAGGCAGGCGAAAGCAACGCGCAGACCTCACCGAACCGGGCCGTCAGCGCGGGTGGCACCACCATAAAACCGAGACGCAGTTGCGGCGTCAGCGTCTTGCTGAACGTGCCGATGTGCAACACCCGCCCCTGGCTGTCGAGCGCGGCCAGTGCCGGCGCGGCGCGATTGCCGGGCTGAAGCTCGCCGAGATAGTCATCTTCGATAATCCAGCGCTGCGTGCGGCTGGCCCAGTTAAGCAATTCATGGCGGCGTGCCAGGCTCATCGTCATGCCAAGCGGCGCCTGCTGTCCCGGTGTGACCAGCGCAAAAGCGGCATCCGGCGCGCGGGCAATCCCGGCCTCAACCTGCAACCCTTCGGCATCAACCGGCACGGCAACCGGCGTGACGCGCAGCGCTTCAACCGCGCGACGCGCCACCCAGAATCCGGGATCTTCCAGCCATGCTGTTTTACCCTGAAAATTCATCGCCAGCCCAATCAGTCCCATTGCGCCAGCATAGCCGCTGGTAATAATAATCTGGTCCGCCTGACAGCGCAGGCCGCGTGCCACCGCCAGGTAGGCCACCAGCGCCTGCCGCAACGCTAAGCTGCCGCGGGGATCGGGATAGCTGGCCGGTCTGCTGACCTGCATGCGCGTCTGACGCTGCAGAATGCGCAGCCAGACTTTGGCCGGGAATGCATCGCTGGCAGGAATGCCCATCTGGAAGGTCAGCGGTGGCGCTTCATACTCCTCTGCACCCTCCAGCAGCTGGCGTTCAGCCTCGGCATTGACCGGTTTTAACGGCGGTAATGGGCTGACGAAGGTACCCGCTGCGCCTCTGGCCTGCAGAAACTGACCATCAACCAGCATGTCATAACTGGCGCGAACGGTGCCACGCGCCACGCCGAGCTGAGCGGCCAGATCGCGGCAAGAAGGCAGACGTGCGCCAGGTTGTAAACGTCCTTCACCAATCGCCTGTTCGATCAGCTGGCGCAGTTGTTCACTGAGGCCACGTGACGCGCCGCGCTGCAGTGTCAGCGTGGAAAGCGGCGATGGACCAGTCAGACTCTCACTTTTTGGCACTTTATTTGCTCCATTGAAAGGCTGAAAATCGCCTTATCAACCCTGAATGAGGCAATAAGATGAGCGAACGTATCGATTTTCACAGTGCAGCACCGGCAGGCATGAAAGCGCTGGGCGGCGTATACAGTTATCTGGCACAAACCGATCTGCCGCTCACTTTACTGGAACTGCTGTTCCTGCGCATATCGCAGATTAATGGCTGTGCCTACTGCATTGATTTACATACCAAAGCACTGAATAAAGCGGGCATGGGCTGGGATAAGATCGTGCTGACCTCGGTCTGGCAGGAATCCGGTACGCTGTTCAGTGATAAAGAGAAGGCTACCCTGCACTGGGCTGAATGCCTGACCCTGATTGCTCAGCAGGGTGCGCCAGACGACCGCTATACCGCACTGAAAGCGCACTTCAGTGAAAAAGAGATTGTCGATCTGAACATCGCGATTGGTCTGATGAACACCTACAACCGCATGGCGATAAGTCTGAAAAAGTTGCCCGCCAGCGCCAGTCAGTCATAAGTGAATCCGATGCGTGCGCCGGTGTGCACGCATTTTCAGACTCACAAAAATGTAACATTATTTTTACACAAGCAGCCTTTCAGGCTCTCTTCCCCCGATTCCCGTTATTCCTTACTGCATAATAAATCACTAAATTTCAGCGGATTAAATAATTCCGCACGGTTCATATCCATTCCGTCGTTGCACCAGCATGGGGCTTTTCAGCAACATGCCATTTCCGTTAACCCACTGACTTCACACTAAAAAAACCCTAATTCGCCGCTGGCCCTGATGATTAATTCTTATGCTGAATCATTTCTGCATTTAAAAAATAAACAAATGTTTAATTCAGATGCGAGAATGTTATATTCAGATGACAAAGCATAACGTGCAGTTAACGCGTTATTACCGCTTTAACCCTATACCTGAGACTTAACCTTTGAGAAATAGCGCAACGCGCTCGTAAGAAGCGTGACTATTTCGCCTGCAAAACTGTTGGGCTTCAGGTCAACAGAAGAGGAGATGTCGCCTCATGTGCAATTCAGCTGTAAACCTTGCACTCGCGATGAGTGCCATGGCAAAGGACACCACTACTACCGCGCAGGAGCGCAAAGACGTTGACGTGCTGCTGATTGGCGCAGGTGTGATGAGCGCCACCCTCGGCGCGTGGCTGCAGGATTTAGAGCCGGACTGGTCCATCGAAATGGTGGAGCGGCTGGATAGCGTGGCCGAAGAGTCGTCCAACGGCTGGAATAACGCGGGCACCGGTCATGCGGCGCTGGCAGAGCTGAACTATACGCCTCAGCAGGCGGATGGCAGCATCGACATCTCTAAAGCGGTGACGATCAACGAATCGTTCCAGATTTCCCGCCAGTTCTGGGCTTATCAGGTCCAGAAAGGCAACCTGCGCAACCCTAAAAGCTTTATTCACAGCACGCCGCACATGAGCTTTGTCTGGGGTGACGACAATGTCGACTTCCTGCGCAAGCGCTTTAAGGCGCTGCAGAAAAGCACCCTGTTCCGTGGCATGGCCTACTCCGAAGATCCGCAGCAGATTGCCCGCTGGATCCCGCTGGTGATGAATGGCCGTGACCGCAGCCAGAAAGTGGCCGCGACCTGGACGGAGATGGGCACCGATGTGAACTTCGGTGAAATCACCCGTCAGCTGATCGCCTCGCTAGAGAAGAGAGCGAATTTCCAGCTGCGTCTGCGTCAGGAAGTGCGTGAGCTGAAGCAGCTCGCCGACGGTCGCTGGCAGGTGACGCTGCAGTGTCTGAACAGCGGCACGCGTCGCACACTAACGGCGGGTAGAATATTTATCGGTGCTGGCGGCGCGGCGTTACCGCTGTTGCAGAAGGCTGGCATCCCGGAAGCCAACGGTTACGCTGGTTTCCCGGTGGGCGGTTCATTCCTGGTAACGGAAAATCCGCAGGTCGTCGCGCAGCACATGGCCAAGGTCTATGGCAAAGCCAGCGTCGGTGCGCCGCCGATGTCCGTGCCGCACGTCGACACCCGCGTGCTGGATGGCAAGCAGGTGCTGCTGTTTGGCCCGTTCGCCACCTTCTCGACTAAGTTCCTGAAGCAGGGTTCGCTGATGGATATGTTCACCTCACTGAACAGCAGCAATATGCTGCCGATGGTGAAAGTGGGGCTGAAAAGTTTTGATCTGGTGAAATACCTGATGGATCAGGTGCTGCAAAGCGATCGCGACCGGATGGACGCCCTGCGCGCCTATGTGCCGCAGGCGAAGCAGGAGGACTGGCGCTTAGTGACTGCCGGTCAGCGTGTGCAGATCATCAAGAAAGATGAGAAAGAGGGCGCCGTGTTACGCCTGGGCACCGAAGTGGTCGCCTCACAGGATGGCTCGATTTCAGCACTGCTGGGTGCATCGCCTGGCGCCTCTACGGCGGCACCGATCATGCTGGAGCTGCTGCACAAGGTTTGTCCTGAGCAGATGGCTTCGCCGGAATGGCAGAACAAAATCCGTGCGGTGATCCCATCCTGGGGACGTAAGCTGAACGGCGACGTAGCGCTGACAGAGAAAGTGTTAGCCGAAACCAGCCGGATTCTGCAGCTCGACTATTCGCCGGTTACCCCGATGGCGGCAAACGATGAAGGACGGGAAACCGCGTTCGTCGTCGGCAAATAATTCAGCGCCATTGATAAAAAAGGCTCCGCACTGCGGGGCCTTTTTTATTGGCCGGTTACCTGGTCGATCCGGGCATTCTCTATTAGGGTTAAGGCATCTTTTAGCTGCACGATCAGGAGGAAACTGCATGTCTTACTCCCCTGCTTCACCGGAATTCACGCTGCTCGACCGCTACTGGCGGGCAGCAAACTACCTCTCCGTCGGACAAATTTACCTGATGGATAACCCGCTGTTGCGTGAGCCACTCAGGCCTGAACACATTAAACCGCGTCTGCTGGGTCACTGGGGCACTACGCCAGGCCTGAATTTTATCTATGCCCACCTCAACCGCGTTATCCGGAAGCAAAACCTGGATATGATCTACATCTGCGGACCAGGACATGGCGGCCCCGGCATGGTGGCGAATACCTGGCTTGAGGGCAGCTACAGCGAGATTTATCCGCACATCACGCAGGATGCGGCGGGCATGCAGCGTCTGTTCAAACAGTTCTCCTTTCCGGGGGGCATTCCCAGTCACGCGGCACCGGAAACGCCTGGCTCGATTAATGAAGGCGGTGAACTGGGCTATTCGCTCTCCCATGCGTTTGGCGCGGCCTTCGATAATCCCGAACTGGTTGTACCCTGCGTGATTGGCGACGGCGAAGCGGAGACCGGTCCACTGGCCTCCAGCTGGCACGGCATTAAATTCCTGAATCCTGAACGTGACGGCGCGGTCCTGCCGATTCTGCACCTCAATGGCTACAAAATCGCCAACCCGACGCTGCTGGGTCGCAGCAGCGATGAAGATTTGCACCAGTTGTTCAGTGGCTACGGCTATGAGCCGCTGTTCGTCTGCGGGCATGAGCCTGAAAAAATGCATCCGCTGATGGCGGAGGTGCTGGATAGTGCCTTCAGTAAAATCGCCGCTTATCAGCGCGAGGCGCGCCAGGGCAAAGCCACCACCGGGGTGCCGCGCTGGCCAATGATTATTCTGCGCAGCCCTAAAGGCTGGACCGGCCCCAAAACGGTCGACGGCAAGAAAGTGGAAGATTTCTGGCGGGCGCATCAGGTGCCGGTCGCGGCCTGTCGTGAAGATGAAGGACATCGCCAGATCCTTGAGACGTGGATGCGGAGTTATCAGCCAGACGACCTGTTTGATGAACAGGGTCGCTTAAAGCCGGAACTGCAGGCGCTGGCACCGGAAGGTGATAAACGCATGGGGTCTTCGCCTTATGCCAATGGCGGCCTGTTGCGCCGTGAGCTGGATGCGCCTGAACTCGCGGAGTTTGCCTGCGATGTCAGCGAGCCAGGCGCACAGATGGCGCAGGCCACTGAGCATCTGGGCCGCTATCTCAGCGTGCTGTTCCAGCGCAACCGCGATAATTTCCGCCTGTTTGGCCCGGATGAAACCGCCTCTAACCGCCTGACGCCGGTCTTCGACGTGACCAACCGTACCTGGCTGGAACGAACAGAGCCTTACGATGAGCAGCTGGCGCGTGATGGCCGGGTGATGGAAATTCTCAGTGAGCATCAGTGTCAGGGCTGGCTTGAGGGCTATCTGCTGACTGGCCGCCACGGGCTGTTTAACTGTTATGAAGCTTTTATCCACATTGTCGATTCGATGTTTAACCAGCACGCCAAGTGGCTGAAAGTCTCGCGTAAACTGGGCTGGCGTAAGCCGATCTCGTCGCTGAACTATCTGCTCTCTTCGCACGTCTGGCGACAGGATCACAATGGCTACAGCCATCAGGATCCTGGCTTTATCGATCACGTTGCCAATAAAAAAAGCGGACATTGTGCGCATCTATCTGCCGCCCGATGCCAATACGCTGCTGTGGGTTGGCGATCACTGCCTGCGCACCTGGGACCGCATCAATGTGATTGTGGCGGGCAAGCAGCCTGCGCCGCAGTGGCTGGATATGGCGAGTGCGGTGACCCATTGTGAAGCGGGCATGGGCGAGTGGCGCTGGGCGGGCACCACCCCAGAGCATGAGGAGCCGGGTGTGGTGATGGCCTGTGCCGGTGATGTGCCGACCATGGAGACGATGGCGGCGGTGGATCTGCTGCGCGGTATGCTGCCCGAACTGCGTATCCGCGTGGTGAACGTGGTCGATCTGCTGGCGCTGCAGCCGCAGGATCAGCATCCGCATGGCAAATCTGATGCGGAATTCGACGCGCTGTTTACCCAGGATAAACCGGTAATCTTCGCCTTCCACGGTTATCCAACGCTGATACATCGCCTGACCTATTCGCGTACCAACCACCGCAACTTCCATGTGCGCGGCTTCAATGAAGAGGGAACCACCACTACGCCATTTGATATGACGGTGCTGAACGAACTTGACCGCTATCATCTGGCGCAGGAGGCGATTCTGCGCGTGCCTGGCCTGGCCGATGCGCATCCTGAGCTACTGGAGGATTTACAGCAGCGTCTGGCGGAACATCATCGCTATGTGCGTGAACATGGTGAAGATGTGCCGGAGGTGCAGAACTGGAAATGGCCGTCGGCCACAGCACCTGGTGCACCCGATTAAGCGGCCAGCAAGGCGTCGGTCAGCATCCAGATGGTAGTCGCCACCAGCGACAGCGCCATCAGGCTGTTAAATAACTGACGCTTCCAGGCAATCTGCAGATGGCTGCGCAGGCGATCGCCCAGCGCAGCCCAGATCAGAATGCAGGGCAGGTTCAGCAGCATAAAGCCGATCATCACCGTCAGCACGCCGCTGCTGGCGCTGTACAACAGCGCCACATTGGTCGCCATCAGCCAGGCTTTGGGATTGATCGCCTGGAAACAGGCTCCGCCCAGCAGCGTCATGGGCTGCGGCTTGCTGCGCACTTCAGGTGCTGCTGCACGGAAAATCTTCCACGAGAGCCACAACAGATAGGCACAGCCTGCCAGCGTCAGCGGCAGGCGAATCGCCGCCATCCAGTGCAGTAAGACCTCCAGTGCGACGCCGGCGATCACCGTTTGCAGCGCACAACCTATCAGTATGCCAAACACCATCGGCAGCGTGCGGCGCATGCCGAAATTGACGCCTGAGGTCGCCAGCAGCAGATTGTTCGGGCCTGGCGTAATCGACATGACGGTAACGTAACTGAAGAAAGAGGGATCGAGCATTATGACTCTCCTGAAAACAGACAGAGTTCTATGCTACGGCGGGAAAAGGGATGGTAACAGTGACACAAAATCACTATTGTTATGGTTACAGTTCCCGTTAACAGCAATTGTACCCATCCAATCCGGAGGCTACTGTGTCCCTTGCTCCCACTTCCGATCGGCCGCTCTATCAGCAGCTGGCAGACAGCTTCGCTGAGGCTATCCATCAGGGCACGCTGAAACCTGGCAAACGCCTGCCGGCGATCCGCCGCGTCGCCCAGTCACATCAGGTCAGCGTCAATACGGTACTGAATGCCTGGCAGTTACTGGAAGATCGCGGGCTGATTGAGGCGCGTCCCCAGTCGGGCTATTACGTGCGCGGCGTGTTGCCCGCCGTGACCCGCCATGGTCAGCATAAAACCCGGGTACGCGACCCCAGCAGCAGCAAGCTCGACCTTATCGATAAGGTATTTGCGGCGCAGAACCATCCCGACTACATCAATATTTCCCTGGCCTGCCCCCAGGATAGCGAGCTGTTTCCTGCGGCGCGTATTGCCCGGATTACTGCCTCACTGCTGCGCCGTGATCCGAACATGATTGGGCGCTATGCGCTTCCGCCCGGTAGTGAGCGCTTACGGGAGGAGATTGCGCGACGGGCGCTGCACGCCGGACAGACGCTCACCGCCGATGAGATCACTCTTACTCACGGCTGCATGGAGGCGCTTCAGCTGGCGCTGCGGGCGGTCACGCAGCCCGGCGACTGCGTCGGACTGGAGTCGCCGACCTACTTTTTCCTCTTCCCGCTGCTGGCTTCACTGGGCCTTAAGGCGCTGGAAATCCCCACCGATCCGCAGCATGGGCTGTCGCTGGATGCGCTGGAGATGCTGCTTCAGGAGCAGCGAATTAAGGCGCTGATTGCGATGCCGAGCGCGCAGAACCCGCTGGGCTGCGGCATGTCGCTGGAGAACAAGAAGCGGCTGGCGAAGTTAGTGAATACTTACCACGTTCCGCTGATAGAAGATGGGCTGTATGACGAGTTACAGTTCGACTGGCCGCTCTCGCCCGCGGTAAAAGCCTTTGATCGCGACGGCTGGGTGATCTACTGCACCAGCTTCACCAAAACCGTGGCGCCCGATTTCCGTATTGGCTGGACCGCCGCTGGCCGTTTTCATGATGCGATTGCCCGACTGAAAGCGGTGTCGTCGATGGCAGAATCCGCCCTGCTCTCTGAAACGCTGGCGGAGTTTCTTGCTTCCGGCGGTTATGACCACCATCTGCGCACGCTGCGCCGTCGCTACGCGGCCAACCTGGATGAGGCGCGGGGACTGATCGCCCGCTACTTCCCGGAGGGCACCCGCGCGACGCTGCCGCGCGGTGGCTTCGTCTTCTGGGTCGAGTTACCGGGCGGCGTAAATACCACCGAGATGTTTGATCGGCTGCTGCAGGAGCAGATTTGCGTCACGCCCGGCGCGCTCTATTCGCTGAGCGAGCGCTACAACCATGCACTGCGCCTCTCCTGCTGCTATCCGTTTGATGCGCGCTACAGCTGGGCGATCAGACGCGCGGGCGAAATCGCCTGTGAACTGGCGGGAGTATCCTGCGGCGAGGCTCAGGGTGTACCGTTGCGGCCCCAGACGGTATAGCCGTGGCGTTCAGTCAGGCGTTCGTAATAGGTGCGTACCGCCGGATAATCAGGGTGTTCGAGCGGCGTTTCAAACCAGCGGTTCACCGCCAGACCAATCGGAATGTCTGCCAGCGTGAAATTACGTCCGGCAACGTAGCGACCGGTTTTTTCCAGCTGCTGATTGAGAATGCTCATGGTGTGTGCCCAGCCTTTACTGGCCGCGGCCAGCAGACGTGGATCCTGATGAGCCGGTGAATTTCGCACCAGCGACATAAATGCGTAGCGCCATGAGGTGTTGAGTTCAGTGGACTGCCAGTCCATCCACTGATCGACAGGCGCACGCGTTTGAGGATGATGAGGATAGAGCCACTCGCCGCCATAGGCATTCGCCAGATAGCGCAGGATGGCGTTGGATTCCCACATCACAAAGTCATCATCTTTCAGTACCGGCACCATCGCATTGGGATTAAGTGCCATAAATTCGGGCAGGTGCGTTGAGCGGAATCCATCGCCCCACTCTTCGCGCTGGTAATCAAGGTCAAGCTCGTCACACAGCCATAATACTTTGCGCACGTTGATTGAGGAGGCGCGTCCCAGGATCGTTAGCATTCACAGTCTCCGGTAAAATCTTTAACTTATTGATAACGCTGTTAGCTGTTATAAGCAATCATCCGGCAGAGAAAAGGCCGCACTGAACCCAATCGCAAGGAGTCACCATGAAGGTCGCGTTTAAGCAAGTCGATGTGTTTACCTCAGCAGCCTTTAATGGCAATCCGCTGGCGGTGATTATGGATGCTCAGGGGTTGAGCGACAGCCAGCTGGCGGCGATTGCCCGCTGGACTAACCTGTCGGAAACCACCTTTGTGCTGCCGCCACAACATGAAGAGGCGGACTACCGGGTGCGTATTTTTACCGTTGAAGGCGAACTGCCGTTTGCCGGTCACCCAACGCTGGGCACCGCACACGCGCTGCTGGAGGCGGGCTGGCCAACCCGTACGCCGGGTGAAATCGTGCAGGAGTGCGGCGTCGGTAACGTGACGGTGAAGATTAATGAGACGGGCGGACTGGCCTTTGCCGCGCCAGCTGCCACCCTGATGCCATGGCAGGATGCGCTGATGGGTAACGCCTTAAACAGCGATGCATTCGATCTGACGCAAAGCCCCACCGTAGTGGATATGGGTATCCGCTGGCTGCTGGTGCCGATGGTCAGCGCCGAGGCCGTGCTGGCGCTGCAGCCCAATGTCAGCGATTTGCAGCGCCTGATTAAACATGCGGGTGTCTCGGGCGTGATGCCCTTTGGCCGTTTGCCCTCGGGCGAGCATGAACAGTATGAAGTGCGTGGCCTGCTGGTGGAAAATGGCAGCCTGACCGAAGATCCGGTGACCGGCAGCGCCAACGCCTGTCTGGCGCGGTATTTTGCAGCCGCAGGCCATACCACCTCCTATCGCGTGCGTCAGGGTACTGCTCTGCAGCGTGCCGGTCGGGTGAACGTAACCTTTAATGGTGAAACCATCTGGATTGGCGGTAATACCGTTACCGTCATTGATGGCACCATTACGCTGTAAAAGGCGGCGACGTCGCGGGGTGCTTTCCGCGACGCCACCAGCGGTTAAATCCCCTGCCCGCCTGAGGCTTCAATACGCTGAGCGGTGATCCAGCCGGTTTCGTCACTGAGGATCGCGCTGATGGCGTCGCCGATATCATCCGGCAGTCCGACCCGGCCCAGCGCCGTCAGCCCGGCAATCTGATGGTTAATCTCGGGGGTATCGCGCACCCGGCCACCGCCAAAGTCGGTCTCTATCGCGCCAGGTGCCAGGATATTAACGCGAATGCGCCGTTCGCCCAGCTCCTTCGCCTGATAGCGCGTCAGTACCTCCATCGCCCCTTTCATTGACGCATAGGTCGAGGAGCCAGGATAGATCAGCCGGGTCAGACCGCTGGAGATATTCAGGATGCGGCCACCGTCGTTGATCAGCGGCAGCAGCTTCTGGGTCAGGAAGTAAGGTCCTTTGAAATGCACGTTAACCAGCGCATCAAATTCCGCCTCGGTGGTGTCGGTAAATGGCTTGTAGTGTCCGTGTCCGGCGTTGTTCACTAAATAGTCAAAGCGCTCACGCTGCCATTGCTGTTGCAATGCCTCTTTCACCTGGCCGACAAAGCGATCGAACTGACCGGTTTCGCCGACGTCCAGCGCCAGTGCCACTGCACGCCGTCCCAGCGCCTCGATCTCCTTCACCACCGTCTGTGCCTCATCGGCATGGCTGCGGTAAGTCAGGATAATGTCTGTCCCCCCTGGCCGCCAGTTTTAACGCGCCATTACGGCCTAAACCGCGGTTTGCACCGGTAATTAACGCCACTTTCTGATTCATCTCTCGCACCTGTTGAAAAATTGAACACAGGTTAAGGATATTCGCGAATTATTGATCTATAAACAGTGTTAAATGCGCATCACTGTTTCAATAAAAACAACAATCGGTGAACAACATGGACAAAATTCACGCAATGCAGGTGTTTGTGCGGGTGGCCGAAATGGGCAGTTTTACCCGCGCGGCAGAGAGTTTAGGTGTCCCTAAAGGCAGCGTTTCGCGGCAGATACAGGCGCTGGAGAATCAAATGGCAACACGTTTGCTGCATCGCACCACGCGCCGGGTGCAACTAACCCAGGATGGGTTGGTCTATTACGATCGCTGTCTGGATTTATTGTCGATGATTGACGATATGGACAGCCTGTTCCAGCACGAGCCTGCCTCGCTCAGCGGTAAACTCCGGATTGATATGTCTGTGGCCATGGCCACCAGTTTTATCCTGCCACGGCTGCCGGAATTTTTGCAGCACTACCCCGGCGTAGAGATTGAGCTGAGCAGCAGCGATCGTCAGGTGGATGTGATCCGGGAAGGGTTTGACTGCGTAATCCGCGTCGGTGAGCTCAAAGATTCTGGCCTGATTGCGCGAAAAATTGGTACCCATACCTTGATCAACTGCGCCAGCCCTGGCTACCTTTCGCGTTTCGGCATGCCGATCCGGCTGGAAGAGCTGTCGCAGCATGCGATGGTGCATTACAGCCAGCAACTGGGTCAGGCCTCACCGGGTTTTGAATATTTTGATGGCAGGCAGTGTCACTATGTTCACACCGGCGGTGTGGTCACCGTGAACAGCACCGAAACCTATCGCGCCGCCTGTCTGGCGGGGTTAGGCATTATTCAGGTGCCAGCCGCCGGGATTCAGACATTACTGGAAAGAGGCGAGCTGGTAGAAGTGCTGCATCGCTTTCCCGCCAGACCGATGCCGATCCACCTGCTCTATCCGCACCGGCGCAATGTGGCGCGTCGCGTGCGGGTTTTTATGGAGTGGCTGAGTCAGGTGTTACAGGAGTACGTCACCTGAGCGGCTATACTTTGATTTTAATGATAAACAGGACAGTGAAGGTCTATGACAGACAAGCAGGAAAACCCGCAGGATACGCAGCCGCAAAAGCCACTTATCGATATTAAAACCGGCAACGAGACGGTTGATCATTCGATAGTGCGCGTGTCGCGTTTTGCCGCCTGGTTTCAGGCGATCCCGGCAGTGGCGCATTTTATTCGCGCCCTTGACCGCTTTAACGATCGGCTCGGCAGCCAGTTTGGCGCGGCCATTACCTATTTCTCTTTTTTTATCGCTGATCCCCATTCTGATGGTGTCGTTTGCCGCCGTGGGTTTTGTGCTGGCATCGAACCAGGATCTGCTGACCGATATCATCAACAAAATCGTCAGCAGCATCAGCGACCCGACGCTGGCCACCACGCTGAAGAATACGGTAAATACCGCCATTCAGCAGCGTGCCACCGTGGGTATTACCGGTTTACTGCTGGCGCTCTACTCCGGTCTTAACTGGATGGGTAACCTGCGCGAAGCGATTCGTGCCCAGTCGCGCGACGTGTGGGAACGCAAACCGGATGACAAAGAGAAGATCTGGAAGCGTTATATTCGCGATTTCCTGTCGCTGACCGGTCTGATGCTGGCGCTGGTGATTACGCTGTCGCTGACCTCGGTAGCCGGTTCGGCGCAGGCAATGATCGTCAGCGCACTGGGGCTGGATGGCATCGACTGGTTACGGCCCGCCCTGACCATTATTGCCACCTCGATTTCCGTTATGGCTAACTATCTGCTGTTCCTGTGGATTTTCTGGATCCTGCCGCGTCATAAGCCGCGTAAGAAAGCACTGTTCCGCGGCACGCTGCTGGCGGCAATCGGTTTTGAGGTGATCAAGTTTGTGATGACGCTAACGCTGCCGAAGCTGGCGACCTCGCCTTCCGGTGCGGCCTTTGGTTCCGTGCTCGGCCTGATGGCGTTTTTCTACTTCTTCGCCCGTCTGACGCTGTTCTGTGCGGCGTGGATCGCCACCGCCAAATATAAAGACGACCCACAAATGCCTGAAGCGGGCAGCGCGTCACGACACAAATCATCGTAATCCGTTAACAACAGCGGAAAATATTACCCCTCGGCTATTTTTTAACCAGATAACAGGATGAATAGCTGAGGGGTCACTTTTATTTAGCCCTTTCGTAGAGTATCCCGCCAGATATCGTCCGGATTACCCCGGTATCCCCCGACATTCGTCGCACCTCAGAAATTATCCTCTTTTTTGCCCGCTGAAGCCAGACGCGGCGCGGGTTTTCTTCATTGAATGCGCTCTGGCAGATGCGTAAGATTCTTTGTCTGTATTTACAAATAAGAAACAGTTATGCAAGCCTCCCTCACAGACACGCTCGACAAACAGCAGGATCCCACGCCGGTTAACTCACGCAGTAAAGTGGTGATTGCCTCGCTGGTCGGAACGGCCATCGAGTTCTTCGACTTTTATATTTATGCCACTGCTGCGGTGATTGTTTTCCCGCACATTTTCTTCCCGCAGGGTGATGCCACGGTCGCGACGCTACAGTCGCTGGCCACCTTTGCTATCGCCTTTATCGCGCGTCCGATTGGCTCCGCCGTGTTTGGTCACTTTGGCGATCGCGTGGGTCGCAAAGCCACGCTGGTTGCCTCGCTGCTGACCATGGGGATCTCCACCGTGGTGATTGGTCTGCTGCCCGGCTATGAAACCATCGGCGTGATGGCTCCGCTGCTGCTGGCGCTGGCGCGTTTTGGTCAGGGACTGGGACTGGGTGGTGAATGGGGTGGCGCGGCGCTGCTGGCGACGGAAAATGCCCCGGCGAAGAAGCGTGCGCTTTACGGCTCCTTCCCTCAGCTGGGTGCGCCGATTGGCTTTTTCTTCGCTAACGGCACTTTTCTGCTGCTTTCGTGGCTGCTGACCGACGAGCAGTTTATGCAGTGGGGCTGGCGCGTGCCGTTTATTCTCTCTGCCGTGCTGGTGCTGATTGGCCTGTATGTGCGCGTTTCGCTGCATGAGAGTCCGGTGTTTGCCAAAGTACAGAAAGAGAAGAAGCAGGTTCGGGTGCCCATTGCGGCGCTGCTGAGCAAGCATCTGACTGCCACCATTCTCGGCACCTTTATCATGCTGGCGACCTATACGCTGTTCTATATCATGACCGTCTATTCGATGAGCTACGGCACCACGGCAGCACCGGCCGGTCTGGGTATTCCGCGTAATAGTATGTTGTGGATGCTGATGCTGGCGGTGATTGGCTTTGGAGTGATGGTGCCGATTGCCGGTTTGCTGGCTGACCGTTTTGGTCGCCGCAAGACGATGATTACCATTACGCTGATGATTATCGCGTTTTCGTTCCTGTTCCCGGCGATGCTCGGTTCCGGATCGCAGGTGCTGGTGATGGCGTTTCTGTTGCTGGGTCTGAGCATTATGGGCCTGACCTTTGGTCCGATGGGCGCGCTGCTGCCGGAGCTGTTTCCGACCGAAGTGCGTTATACCGGCGCATCGTTCTCTTATAACCTCTCATCGATTCTGGGTGCCTCTGTTGCGCCTTATATCGCGACCTGGCTGAATGCGCATTATGGTTTGCAGGCGGTGGGACTTTATCTGGCGTCGATGGCCGTGCTGACGCTGATTGCATTGCTCGCCTGTAAAGAGACGCGTAATCAGACGCTGTATGACGTTTAATCCGGCTGGATGAAGGTCAGTGAAAACCCGGCGGCTGCCGGGTTTTTTTATGGAGCAGGCTCACAGAGTACAACCGCTCTGAAGGGCTAAGCAATATCAGGCGACAGGCTCAGGGAGCATACGCCTTTCGCAAAGACGCAAAAGACGCCATCCATGGCGGGCTCAGCGCGTTCGATTAAGTACCTCATCCCTGAGGCGCGACCGTAAACGGGCCAACGCTTTGCGTTGTTCAAAAAAGGCTCCCGCCGTTTTTGTCCATGGCACGCGATGCTTTGCTACAGGCGTATGCTCCCATCGTTTGGAGTGGATTAGTTGTCTGTTCGAAAAAGCTGAATCGCGTTTAAATGTATAAAACCTGAGGCGGGGTAATTCTTACAGCAATTAAGAAGCTTGAGGGCACAGGCAACACGGGCAGAAGAGGAAAGCGTCCCGCGCCAGGGACGGCGCGGGCCGAGCGGCCAGGGATTGGCTTAAGCGCCTTTCCGATCTGACCGTGTTGCCTGTGCAGGCACGGTCTCACAGAGAACCGTCCAGCCGTTGTTCATCAACAAAAAAACCCCGGCAAGCCGGGGTTTGTTTTGCTGAAAACTGTGATGACGGTAATTAGCCCGCGACAGCGATACGCTTCATGTCGGTCATGTAGCCACGCAGCTTGCGGCCAACGGTTTCAATCGGGTGCTGGCGAACCGCTTCGTTAACGTCACGCAGCTGCGCGTTATCAACCTGCGTGCCTTCAACCGCTTTACCCAGATCGCCTGGCTGCAGCGTGGTCATGAACTCTTTCAGCAGCGGCACCGCAGCGAAGGAGAACAGGTAGTTACCATATTCGGCGGTATCGGAAATCACCACGTTCATTTCATACAGGCGCTTACGGGCGATGGTGTTCGCGATCAGCGGCAGCTCATGCAGTGATTCGTAGTAAGCAGACTCTTCAATGATGCCGGCGTCCACCATGGTTTCAAACGCCAGCTCAACGCCCGCTTTAACCATCGCAACCATCACCACACCTTTGTCGTAGTACTCCTGCTCTTCGATTTTGCCTTCATACTGTGAAGCGGTTTCGAACGCGGTCTGGCCGGTCTCTTCACGCCAGGTCAGCAGGTTTTTATCATCGTTAGCCCAGTCCGCCATCATGCCGGAAGAGAATTCGCCGGAGATGATGTCATCCATGTGTTTCTGGAACAGGGGTGCCATGATGGTTTTCAGCTGCTCTGACAGCGCATAAGCGCGCAGTTTAGCCGGGTTAGAGAGGCGATCCATCATCAGTGTGATGCCGCCAAACTTCAGTGATTCGGTGATGGTTTCCCAGCCGAACTGGATCAGTTTTTCTGCGTAAGCCGGGTCAGTGCCTTCAGCCACCAGCTTGTCGAAGCAGAGCAGTGAACCAGCCTGCAACATGCCGCACAGGATGGTCTGCTCACCCATCAGGTCAGATTTCACTTCAGCAACGAAAGAGGACTCCAGCACGCCAGCACGATCGCCGCCAGTTGCTGCTGCCCAGGCTTTGGCAATCGCCATGCCTTCGCCTTTTGGATCGTTTTCCGGGTGAACCGCGATCAGCGTCGGTACACCAAAGCCACGTTTGTACTCTTCACGAACTTCTGTACCCGGACACTTCGGTGCCACCATGACCACGGTGATGTCTTTGCGGATGCTTTCGCCCACTTCAACGATGTTGAAACCGTGCGAGTAGCCCAGCGCAGCGCCATCTTTCATCAGCGGCTGAACAGCCTGAACTACAGCGGAGTGCTGCTTGTCTGGCGTCAGGTTAACCACCAGATCAGCCTGCGGGATCAGTTCTTCGTAGGTGCCCACTTTGAAACCGTTATCGGTCGCTTTGCGCCATGAAGGGCGTTTTTCCGCAATTGCTTCAGCACGCAGTGCATAGGCCACATCCAGACCGGAATCACGCATGTTCAGACCCTGATTCAGGCCCTGCGCACCACAGCCAACGATAACGACTTTTTTTGCCTTTCAGGAAACTGGCACCATCCGCGAATTCATCGCGCGCCATGAAACGGCATTTACCTAATTGCGCCAGCTGGTTGCGCAGGTTCAATGTGTTGAAATAGTTAGCCATGGGTACTCCGGTAAGGTTGTGTTTGCTTTTTTTGTTCAGGAACGGCGTGTCATGTAGCGCCGCGAATGACCCCATCATATGACAGGAATTCTGTTGCTTAAATTGATATATTAACAACGTCACATTGCAATAAATGCAACACCACCCAGAGGCGACGCGCACATGGATTTACGGGATCTGAAACTGTTTCTTCATCTGGCAGAAAGCTGCCACTTCGGGCGCACTGCGCGTGCTATGCACGTCAGCCCTTCCACGCTGTCACGCCAGATCCAGCGGCTTGAAGAAGATGTCGGCCATGCGCTGTTTCTGCGCGATAACCGCACCGTGACGCTGACAGAAGCGGGCGAACGCCTGCGCCAGTTTGCCCAGCAGACGCTGTTGCAGTATCAGCAACTGCGCCATGTGATGGATCTTAACGGTCCGTCGCTCAGCGGCGAGCTGCGCCTGTTCTGCTCAGTGACGGCGGCCTACAGTCATCTGCCGCCCATCCTCGACCGCTTTCGCGCTGAACATCCGCAGGTCGAAATCAAACTGGATACCGGCGATGCCGCGGATGCGGTGGAAAAAGTGCACTCCGGCGATGCCGATCTGGCCATTGCCGGCCGTCCTGAAACGCTGCCCGCCAGCATTGATTTTATGCCACTGGGGCTGATCCCGCTGGTGCTGATCGCGCCTGCACTGCCCTGTGCCGTTCGTACTCAGGCAACACAGCCGCAGCCCGACTGGTCAAAAATTCCGTTTATCCTGCCGGTGCAGGGACCGGCACGGCGACGTATCGATCTCTGGTTTCGCCGCCAGCGCATCCCGAATCCGGTAATTTACGCCACGGTCTCAGGTCATGAGGCGATTGTTTCGATGGTGGCGCTGGGCTGCGGCATCGCACTTTTGCCGGATGTGGTGCTGGAGAACAGCCCGGACCCGGTGCGTAACCGCGTGCTGCTACTGGAGAATATTGACTCGGTTGCGCCGTTCGAACTCGGCATCTGCGTGCAAAAAAAGCGGCTCGGAGAGCCGCTGATCAGTGCTTTCTGGAGCCAGCTGTAATCAGCTGCCTGACAGGAAGAAGCGGAACGCCGGGTTCTGGCTTTCGTCATGAAAGTCGTAACCCAGATCGGTGAGATGCTCTTCGAAGCGTGGCTCATCGCTGCCAAGTTCAAAAGCGGCCAGCACACGGCCATAATCGGTGCCGTGGCTGCGATAATGAAACAGCGAGATATTCCAGTGGGTGCCCAGCGTTTGCAGGAACTTCAGCAACGCGCCGGGTGCCTCCGGGAATTCAAAGCTGAAGAGGCGTTCACGCAGTGGTTTAGAAGGACGTCCGCCCACCATGTAACGCACGTGCAGTTTCGCCATCTCATCATCCGAGAGATCGACCACCTGATAACCGCCGCTGGTGAGCTCGCTGATGATCTCGCTGCGCTCTTCCACGCCGCGCGTCAGTCGTACGCCAACAAAGATGCAGGCTTTGTCCGCATCGGCGTAGCGGTAGTTGAACTCGGTAATCGACCGTCCACCCAGCGTCTGGCAGAAACGCAGGAAACTGCCCTGCTGTTCCGGGATCGTTACGGCCAGCAGCGCTTCACGCTGTTCGCCCAGCTCGCAGCGCTCAGAAACGTAGCGCAGGCCGTGGAAATTGACGTTGGCCCCGGATAACACATGCGCCAGCCGCTCGCCTTTGATCCCGTGCTGCTGGATATACTTTTTCATGCCCGCCAGCGCCAGCGCGCCAGAGGGCTCCGCCACAGCACGGACATCTTCAAAGAGATCTTTCATTGCGGCACAAATGGCATCGCTGTCGACGGTGATGATGTCATCGATGTATTCCTGACAGAGCCGGAAGGTTTCGCTGCCAATCCGTTTCACCGCCACCCCTTCGGCAAACAGCCCGACGCGCGGCAGATCGACCGGATGACCCGCCTCCAGCGCTGCTTTCAGGCAGGCTGAATCTTCTGACTCCACCGCGATCACTTTGATTTGCGGCATCAGCTGCTTGATCAGCACCGCGACGCCGGCTGCCAGACCTCCACCGCCAACCGGGACAAAGACCCGGTCGAGATGCGCATCCTGTTGCAGCAGCTCCATCGCCAGCGTGCCCTGTCCGGCAATGACGGCCGGATGGTCAAACGGCGGTACGAAGGTGTAACCGCGCTGTTCAGAGAGTTCTATCGCTTTGGCTTTCGCCTCGTCAAAGTTGGCCCCGAACAGGAAAGCCTCACCGCCAAATGCGCGCACCGCATCAACCTTGATGTCTGCCGTCGCCAGCGGCATCACAATCAGTGACTTGATGCCCAGCTTAGTGGCGGAGAGCGCCACGCCCTGCGCATGGTTACCGGCTGACGCCGTCACCACGCCGCGCGCTTTCTGCTCTTCGTTCAGACCGGCAATCATCGCGTAGGCACCGCGCACCTTGAAACTGTGCACCGGCTGACGATCTTCCCGCTTCACCAGAATGGTGTTGCCGAGACGCGATGAGATTTTTTCCATAACCTGCAGCGGCGTCACCTGTGCCACTTCATACACCGGTGAACGCAACACTGCGCGCAAATACTCGGCGCCACAAGGCGCCTCGGGTAGCGGTTGAGACTCGGCCATCGTTAGCCTCCCAGCTTGCTCTTATCGCGGACGGCGCCTTTGTCAGCACTGGTCGCGAGTAATGCGTAGGCACGCAGCGCAAAGGAGACTTCACGCTGACGATTGACCGGCGTATACGCCGCATCGCCACGTGCCTGCTGCTCTTCACGACGGGCGTGCAGTTCGTTATCCGGTACGGCGAGTTTGATACCGCGGTTAGGGATATCGATTTCGATGGTGTCGCCATCTTTGACCAGCGCAATGGTGCCACCGTTGGCTGCTTCAGGCGAGGCGTGACCGATAGAGAGGCCCGACGTACCGCCAGAGAAACGACCATCGGTGATCAGCGCGCAGCTTTTGCCCAGCCCCATCGATTTCAGATAAGTGGTCGGATAGAGCATCTCCTGCATGCCTGGCCCGCCTTTTGGACCTTCGTAGCGAATGACGACCACATCGCCCGCAACGACTTTGCCGCCCAGAATCGCTTCAACGGCGTCATCCTGGCTTTCATAGACTTTGGCCGGACCGGTGAAGGTCAGGATCTCTTTGTCTACGCCCGCAGTTTTTACGATACAGCCATCTTCCGCAATGTTGCCGTAGAGCACGGCCAGACCGCCATCCTGCGAGTAAGCATTTTCACGGGTACGGATACAGCCTTCGGCACGGTCATCATCCAGCGTGTCCCAGCGGCAGTTCTGTGAGAACGCCTGGGTGGTACGAATACCCGCCGGACCCGCGCGGAACATATCTTTTACCGCCTGATCTTTGGTCAGCATGATGTCGTACTGATCCAGCGTTTCACGCATGGTCTGCTGCAGGATATTACGGGCGCTGCTGTCGAACAGGCCGGCACGATCCAGCTCGCCGAGAATGGCGAACACGCCACCCGCGCGATGCACATCTTCCATATGGTATTTCGGAGTGCTTGGCGCCACTTTACAGAGCTGAGGCACTTTGCGTGACAGGCGATCGATGTCGGAGATATTAAAGTCAATATCGCCTTCCTGTGCGGCTGCCAGCAGGTGGAGCACGGTGTTGGTGGAGCCACCCATGGCGATATCCAGCATCATGGCGTTCTCAAAAGCGGCCTTGTTCGCGATGTTACGCGGCAGCATGTTGACATCATCCTGCTCGTAATAGCGCTTGGTCAGGCTTACGATGCGCTTACCGGCATTGATGAACAGCTCTTTGCGATCGGCATGCGTAGCCAGCAGTGAACCGTTGCCAGGCTGCGACAGACCGAGTGCTTCAGTCAGGCAGTTCATCGAGTTGGCGGTGAACATACCGGAGCAGGAGCCGCAGGTCGGACAGGCAGAGCGTTCGATCTGCTCGCTGTCGGCATCGCTGACGTTCGGGTTGGCACCCTGAATCATCGCATCTACCAGATCCAGCTTGATGATCTGGTCAGAAAGCTTGGTTTTACCCGCTTCCATCGGTCCGCCTGAAACGAAGATCACCGGAATATTGAGGCGCAATGACGCCATCAGCATACCCGGGGTGATTTTGTCGCAGTTAGAGATGCAGACCATGGCGTCAGCACAGTGGGCGTTGACCATGTACTCGACCGAGTCAGCAATCAGCTCACGCGACGGCAGTGAATACAGCATGCCGCCATGACCCATGGCAATACCGTCATCCACCGCAATGGTGTTGAACTCTTTAGCCACACCGCCTGCCGCTTCGATCTGCTCGGCGACAAGTTTACCAAGATCACGCAGGTGAACGTGGCCCGGCACAAATTGGGTGAATGAGTTAACCACAGCGATAATCGGCTTGCCGAAATCGTCGTCGGTCATTCCTGTCGCGCGCCATAAGGCACGGGCACCCGCCATATTGCGGCCGTGGGTGGTGGTGGCGGAACGGTACTTAGGCATACTCTATTTACTCCAGTAAGAATAAGCTCGCGGACGTCAGATGACGCCCGCGCTGTATCTGATTATGGGTTAACCGGATCTAACCAGCCCCATTTGTCTTCGGTTTCGCCGGTGAACAGGCCAAAGAAGGCCTCCTGGATGCGTTTGGTCACCGGGCCACGTTTGCCTTCGCCAACCTGAATGCGGTCAACGCTGCGCACCGGTGTAATTTCTGCCGCGGTGCCAGACATAAAGACTTCGTCAGCCAGATAGAGAGATTCACGCGACAGGGTCTGCTCACGCACTTCAATGCCCATATCGCGCGCCAGCGTGATGATGGCATCGCGGGTGATGCCCGGCAGTGCTGAAGAGGTAAATGGCGGGGTAAAGAGCACGCCATCTTTAACTTCAAACAGGTTTTCGCCTGCACCTTCTGAGATCAGGCCATTAGTATCCAGCGCAATCCCTTCCTGATAGCCGTGACGACGGGCTTCGCTGCCCACCAGCAGTGAGGAGAGGTAGTTACCGCCCGCTTTAGCGGCGGTTGGCAGGGTGTTCGGTGCTACGCGGTTCCATGAGGAGACCATGGCATCGATGCCGTTCTCAAGGGCTTCAGCGCCCAGGTATGCGCCCCACGGGAACGCCGCAATGATCACATCGGTGGTGAAGCCGTCTGGCGGGTTCACGCCCAGGCCCACATCGCCGACAAAGGCCAGCGGACGGATATAAGCACTTTTCAGTTTGTTCACGCGGATGACTTCGCGGCACGCTTCCATCAGCTCATCAACGCTGCTTTTAATCGGGAAGCGATAGATTTTGGCGGAGTCGTGCAGACGTTGCATGTGTTCGCGATGGCGGAACACAACCGGTCCTTTGTGAGAGTCGTAGCAGCGCACGCCTTCAAATACCGACGTACCGTAGTGCAACGCGTGGGACATGACGCTGACCTTCGCCTCTTCCCACTTAACCATCTCGCCATTGAACCAAATAAAGTCTGCTTTCTTCGTGCTCATTGTTATTCCCTCTCGCGGCTAAGCGCGGATTTGTTGTGTTGTCTGTTGTTGAATCTGAACGCATGCAACGTCGATCAATTTGCTTAACTGCGAAGACAGTAAATCGACGGAACGCTGACTGGCAACGGTCATTTCAATATTAATGTTTTCTGCGTTGGCGACTGAGGCCATGTTCATAGAACAGACCTGAAAACCGCGGTGACGCACTACGCGTAAAATGCGCTCCAATATTTCAGGGCGGAAACGGGCTTCGATAGACAATTGATGCTGGTTCATACAGTTTTCTCCATCATGTTTGCATTGCTGGCACCCGGCGGTACCAGTGGCCAGACGTTTTCATGCTCATCAATTGCAACATGCAGGAAGTAAGGACCTTCGCTGTTCAGCAGAGCATCAAGGGCGGCGTCGACCTGATCTTTACGGGTAATGCGCTGGCCGGGAATATTGAAAGCGCTGGCCAGCGTGAGGAAGTCGGGGTTGTCGGACAGATTGGTTTCACTGTAGCGGCCATCGAAAAACAGCTGCTGCCACTGACGCACCATGCCCAGACGCTGGTTATCCAGCAGCACGATTTTGACCGGCAGCTTGCCGCGCTTGATGGTACCCAGCTCCTGGATGTTCATCATGATGGAGCCATCGCCCGAGACACAGATAACCGTATCTTCCGGGCGTGCAACCTGCGCACCGATGGCGGCGGGTAAACCAAAGCCCATGGTGCCTAAGCCGCTGGAGGTGATGAAGTTCTCCGGCGCGCTGAATGCCATGTGTTGCGCCGTCCACATCTGGTGCTGACCGACGTCGGTGGTCACTACGGTATTGGCCGGTTTGCGATCGGAAAGCTGCTTCAGCAACAGCGGTGCATAGATCGCTTCGCCCGGATGGTCGTAGCGCCATGGGTGACTGGCCTTAAGCGCTTTCATCTCATCGCGCCAGGCGTTGATATGCAGAGGCTGACTCAGGGCGGGCAACAGTTCGTTGAGATCACCCTGCAGAGAGACATGTGCACGACGTAATTTGTTTAACTCAGCGGGATCGATATCGAGATGAATTACGCTGGCATGGGGGGCAAAGGTGTCCAGCTTGCCGGTCACGCGGTCATCGAAACGGGCACCGACCGCAATCAGTAAGTCACAACTCTGCACCGCCAGGTTGGCAGCTTTAGTACCGTGCATCCCCAGCATGCCGAGATACACCTCGCTGTGGGGGTCTACGCTGCCCAGCCCCTTTAAGGTGGCCACTGCCGGGATGCCGGTCTCTTCTGCCAGCGCGCGCAGTGCCGGAACAGCCTGTGCCAGGCCAACGCCTCCACCAACATAGAGTATTGGTTTTCTGGCCTGCGCCATCAGTGCGCGTGCTTCCTGAATCGCCTGATGCGGCAGCGCGCTTCCCTCTTCTACCGGAACCAGATGCGGGGCAGGTTCTCCCTGCGCAATCTGAATATCTTTAGGAATGTCCACCAGTACCGGACCCGGACGGCCCGACTGCGCCAGCGCAAAGGCTTCTGCCATGATGGCGGGCAGCTCATCCAGCGATTCAACCAGGAAGCTGTGTTTGGTGCAGGCCAGCGATAAGCCCAGCACGTCGATTTCCTGAAAGGCGTCGGTGCCGATGAAGGCCGAGGTGACCTGACCGGTTACTGCCACGACCGGAACCGAATCCATCATGGCATCTGCCAGGCCGGTAATCAGGTTTGTCGCGCCAGGGCCAGAGGTGGCGATACAGACGCCGGTTTTGCCGGTTGAGCGCGCATAACCGATCGCCGCCATCACAGCGCCCTGCTCGTGACGACACAGTAGGTGTTCCACGCCGCCGTCGTAGAGCGCGTCGTAAACCGGCATGATTGCGCCGCCAGGGTAACCGAATACGGTATCAACACCCTGCGCGCGTAAAGCCTGAACTACCCACTGTGCACCTGTCATCGCTATTCTCCTGTGTCCTGACCGGAACAACAGAATTTTATGCTACTGTTCATTGTTTGTTCCTTGTGGATTTACTGATATTTCCTCTGGTCGAAAAAAAACCCCCGGACCTTTCGGTGCGGGGGGGTTTTTTCGGATTCGAGGCTTGATTTCTAAGCCTTTCTTTCTCCAAGCGTTGCCCCGCACGGTAGGTTAATAACCACCACCACGCTAATCACGACAAGGCTAATCACTTGTAGAAGGGCTTTCATGTGTTGTTCAATTCTTTCGCTTGTTCGAAGTAATGCCTACAGAGTTATCATAGTCAGGGGGCATGACACAACTTTTTTTACAGACTTTTTTTAGCGCCTGGCGCTAAATCGCGGTCTATCAATTTGTAATACAAGAAATAATTACATGATGATAATTATTCATCACTTTACTGACGTAATAATTTTTTGGTGAATTTGCGCGCAGACACGCAGCGTTTTAACAGGTTGTGAAAAAACTTCTGATAGGTTGTGCAATGACCCGAATAGTGCTGATGATACCCTGGCTTTCCTTTGATGCTGTCACCAGACTGACGGTAACAAGGAGCGAGTATGTCATTGTCAAAAGTTCTGACCCGGGCAGCGCTGGGAGTGGAAGCTCCGCTGGTGACCATCGAGGCACACATCAGTAACGGACTGCCTGCGTTAACGCTGGTGGGGCTGCCTGAAACCACGGTGAAAGAGGCGCGTGAGCGGGTACGCAGCGCCATTATCAACAGCGGTTTTGCCTTCCCGGCAAAACGCGTCACCATCAATCTGGCACCCGCAGATTTACCCAAAGAGGGCGGGCGGTATGACTTACCCATGGCGATTGCCATTCTGGTGGCCTCTGAGCAGCTTCCTGCCGACAAGCTGACGCACTATGAGTTTCTGGGTGAGCTGGCACTCGACGGTGCACTGTGCGGTGTACAGGGCGCGATTCCAGCGGCCATGGTAGCCATTCAGGCTGGACGACAGCTGGTCCTCTCCGCTGAGAATCAGTGTGATGCCGGGCTAATCCGTCAGGGCTCGTCGCTGGTTGCCTCTCACCTCAGCGAAGTGTGCGCCTTTCTGCGCAATGAACTCACATTACCGACAGCCCAATATCCTGAGCATCAGGGCGATGCACCTGCTGACGATCTCGCTGATATCATTGGTCAGGAACAGGGACGCAGAGCACTGGAGATCACTGCGGCTGGCGGGCACAACCTGTTGCTGATCGGGCCCCCTGGCACCGGTAAAACCATGCTCGCTACCCGGTTGCCCGGCATCATGCCCTCCTTAAGCGATCAGGAAGCACTGGAGTGTGCGGCAATCGCCAGCCTGGTGAACAGCAATACCCTGCATCGACAGTGGCGCACCCGGCCTTTCAGATCACCTCACCACAGCGCCTCTCTCTATGCTCTGATTGGCGGCGGCTCACTGCCACGGCCCGGTGAGATCTCCCTGGCGCATAACGGCGTGCTGTTTCTGGATGAATTACCGGAATTTGATCGCAAGGTGCTGGACTCCCTGCGCGAACCATTAGAGTCGGGCATCATCGCTATTTCACGCGCACGGGCAAAAGTTACCTACCCGGCACGGTTTCAGCTGATTGCTGCGATGAATCCAAGTCCAACCGGACACTATCAGGGACAGCATAACCGTTGCTCACCCCAGCAGGTGCTGCGTTATCTCAGTAAGCTATCCGGCCCTTTTCTTGATCGTTTTGATCTTTCGCTGGAGGTGCCGCTACTCCCCAGCGGCATGCTCAGCGGTCAGCGCGCCAAAGCGGAAGCATCTGAGCAGGTTCGTCATCGGGTGGTCGCAGCACGTGACATTCAGCTGACCCGTGCAGGAAAAATAAATGCGCATTTAAACAATGCAGAGATTATGCGCTGGTGTCAGCCTGCTAAAGAGGATGCGGAGTGGCTGGAGTCAGTGCTGGAGAAACTGGGTTTATCTGTACGGGCATGGCAGCGGATTTTAAAAGTGGCGCGTACCCTGGCCGATCTGGCTGGGGAAACAGACATCACCCGGCATCATCTGCAGGAAGCGGTCAGCTATCGCACGATAGATCGATTAATGATCCATCTGCATAACAGCCTGCAATAAAAAAGGGGCTTTCGCCCCTTCTCTGTTAATCGTCGCTGTCGGTGAAGTCTTCAACGGTGTCCATCTGCGGTTTACCGCCAGACAGCGTATGAAAACGTTTAGGACGCTTAATGCGGGTCATATACTTAGACCATACACGTTCAGCTTCCGTTTGCGGCTCACGCACGCCACGACACACTTCAATAAACAAACGTTCTTCTTCGGTTGCAGGCTCACGCTTTGATAAATCCAGCTCATTAAAGGCAAAACCGTGGCGTTCAAGAAGCTGAGCTTCTTTAATAGTAAAGTCACCGTGGCGTGAGAAACCACGCGGGTAATGTTTGTTATCAAAGAAACGATTCTCTGTTGAGAAGCTTTCCGCCATGTTACACGCTCCTGATTTTCTAATGCCGTGCTGTTAATGGCGCGGAGTATTAGATAGGCTTGACAGAGTGTAAAACAAAACATTTAAATCTATACGACAAACATTTTTTGGGAGAACGCTGTGGATACGGAATTACTGAAAACTTTCCTGGAAGTGAGCAGAACTCGCCATTTCGGGCGTGCTGCAGAAGCACTTTACCTCACGCAATCTGCTGTCAGTTTTCGCATCCGTCAGTTAGAGAATCAGCTTGGCGTTAACCTTTTTTACACGGCATCGCAATAACATACGTCTGACGGCGGCCGGAGAGCGACTGCTCCCCTATGCTGAAAGCCTGATGAGCACCTGGATGATGGCGAAGAAGGAGGTCTCTCACACTCAGCAGCACCATGAGCTTTCAATAGGTGCCAGTGCATCACTATGGGAGGCTTATCTGACGCCATGGCTACAGACGCTCTACGAGAATCGGGAGAGCCTGCACTTAGAAGCGCGCGTGGCACAACGACATCTGCTGGTTAAGCAACTCCATGAGCGCCAGCTGGATCTGTTGATTACCACTGAAGCACCTAAGATGGATGAGTTAACCAGTCAGCAGATTGGTCATATTTCACTGGCGCTTTTCTGCGCCCGGCAGAGCGAGAAGCGTGAAAAATATGATTATATTAAGCTGGAATGGGGAGCAGATTTTCATCAGCATCAGAGCTATCTCTCCGGGGCTGATGATGTACCGGTACTGACCACCACGTCGGCACATGTCACCCGTGAACTGCTGCATACCACCGGAGCGTGCGCATTTCTGCCGGACTTCTGGCAGAGTGTGTACAGTGAGTTGATGGTGATTCCGGATACGCCCGTCGCCGTGCGTCCGCTCTATGCTGTCTGGTTGCAGAACAGCGATCAGCAGGCACATATCCGTCAGTTGCTTAAATTCCCGATTCTGGTCAGGCAAAATAGCTGAATTTGCAGGCAGGACAGTAGGCAGGGAAGATCAGAGGCCAGTTAGATTTAGCTGGTTTTTCTTTTTTGCTTTTTTAAAGGCAAAAAAAATCCTTTGCCGAAGCAAAGGATCGTTTTCTGGCAGGGGCGGAGGGACTCGAACCCCCCAACACCCGGTTTTGGAGACCGGTGCTCTACCAATTGAACTACGCCCCTAATAGGGTGGCGGAACGGACGGGGCTCGAACCCGCGACCCCCTGCGTGACAGGCAGGTATTCTAACCAACTGAACTACCGCTCCACCGATTCTTTCACAGCTGTCAGCAACTGGCTGATGGCCGTCTGTTCCTGTTATTTTCCTTGTCAGGGGAAAAGGAACGAATTTGATGCCTGGCAGTTCCCTACTCTCGCATGGGGAGACCCCACACTACCATCGGCGCTACGGCGTTTCACTTCTGAGTTCGGCATGGGGTCAGGTGGGACCACCGCGCTAAAGCCGCCAGGCAAATTCTTTGTGCTCTGTCCTGTGTCTTTTGTGCTGATGCTGCGTTGGCCGCCCTCGCGCTACTCCGTCACATACTTCAGTATGCTCCTTCGTATCGCTCGGTTGCCGCCTTGCCTCAGCGCAAAATCCTTCGGACTTCAGTCCGCAGGACACAACTGTATCCGGGAACAAGCTGAAAACCTGTCTCTCAAAAACGCCTCTGGCGTTGTAAGGTTAAGCCTCACGGGTCATTAGTACCGGTTAGCTCAACGCATCGCTGCGCTTACACACCCGGCCTATCAACGTCGTAGTCTTCAACGTCCCTTCAGGACTCTCAAGGAGTCAGGGAGAACTCATCTCGGGGCAAGTTTCGTGCTTAGATGCTTTCAGCACTTATCTTTTCCGCACTTAGCTACCGGGCAATGCCATTGGCATGACAACCCGAACACCAGTGGTGCGTTCACTCCGGTCCTCTCGTACTAGGAGCAACCCCCCCTCAATTCTCCAGCGCCCACGGCAGATAGGGACCGAACTGTCTCACGACGTTCTAAACCCAGCTCGCGTACCACTTTAAACGGCGAACAGCCGTACCCTTGGGACCTACTTCAGCCCCAGGATGTGATGAGCCGACATCGAGGTGCCAAACACCGCCGTCGATATGAACTCTTGGGCGGTATCAGCCTGTTATCCCCGGAGTACCTTTTATCCGTTGAGCGATGGCCCTTCCATTCAGAACCACCGGATCACTATGACCTGCTTTCGCACCTGCTCGAGCCGTCACTCTCGCAGTCAAGCCAGCTTATGCCATTGCACTAACCTCACGATGTCCGACCGTGATTAGCTGACCTTCGTGCTCCTCCGTTACTCTTTAGGAGGAGACCGCCCCAGTCAAACTACCCACCAGACACTGTCCGCAGCCCGGATTACGGGCCTACGTTAGAACATCAAACATTAAAGGGTGGTATTTCAAGGTTGGCTCCACGCGAACTGGCGTCCGCGCTTCAAAGCCTCCCACCTATCCTACACATCAAGGCTCAATGTTCAGTGTCAAGCTGTAGTAAAGGTTCACGGGGTCTTTCCGTCTTGCCGCGGGTACACTGCATCTTCACAGCGAGTTCAATTTCACTGAGTCTCGGGTGGAGACAGCCTGGCCATCATTACGCCATTCGTGCAGGTCGGAACTTACCCGACAAGGAATTTCGCTACCTTAGGACCGTTATAGTTACGGCCGCCGTTTACCGGGGCTTCGATCAAGAGCTTCTCCTTACGGATAACCCCATCAATTAACCTTCCGGCACCGGGCAGGCGTCACACCGTATACGTCCACTTTCGTGTTTGCACAGTGCTGTGTTTTTAATAAACAGTTGCAGCCAGCTGGTATCTTCGACTGGCTTCGGCTCGGGGAGCAGGTCCCTCCACCTACGCGCCAGCGTGCCTTCTCCCGAAGTTACGGCACCATTTTGCCTAGTTCCTTCACCCGAGTTCTCTCAAGCGCCTTGGTATTCTCTACCTGACCACCTGTGTCGGTTTGGGGTACGATTCTGTGTTACCTGATGCTTAGAGGCTTTTCCTGGAAGCTGGGCATTTATCACTTCAGCACCGTAGTGCCTCGTCGTCACGCCTCAGCGTTAACAAGCGTCCGGATTTACCTGGACACTCCGCCTACACGCTTAAACCGGGACAACCGTCGCCCGGCTGATATAGCCTTCTCCGTCCCCCCCTTCGCAGTAACACCGAGTACAGGAATATTAACCTGTTTCCCATCGACTACGCCTTTCGGCCTCGCCTTAGGGGTCGACTCACCCTGCTCCGATTAACGTTGAACAGGAACCCTTGGTCTTCCGGCGAGCGGGCTTTTCACCCGCTTTATCGTTACTTATGTCAGCATTCGCACTTCTGATACCTCCAGCATGCCTCACAGCACACCTTCGACGGCTTACAGAACGCTCCCCTACCCAACAACGCCTAAGCGTCGCTGCCGCAGCTTCGGTGCATGGTTTAGCCCCGTTACATCTTCCGCGCAGGCCGACTCGACCAGTGAGCTATTACGCTTTCTTTAAATGATGGCTGCTTCTAAGCCAACATCCTGGCTGTCTGTGCCTTCCCACATCGTTTCCCACTTAACCATGACTTTGGGACCTTAGCTGGCGGTCTGGGTTGTTTCCCTCTTCACGACGGACGTTAGCACCCGCCGTGTGTCTCCCGTGATAACATTCTTCGGTATTCGCAGTTTGCATCGGGTTGGTAAGCCGGGATGGCCCCCCTAGCCGAAACAGTGCTCTACCCCCGAAGATGAGTTCACGAGGCGCTACCTAAATAGCTTTCGGGGAGAACCAGCTATCTCCCGGTTTGATTGGCCTTTCACCCCCAGCCACAGGTCATCCGCTAATTTTTCAACATTAGTCGGTTCGGTCCTCCAGTTAGTGTTACCCAACCTTCAACCTGCCCATGGCTAGATCACCGGGTTTCGGGTCTATACCCTGCAACTTAACGCCCAGTTAAGACTCGGTTTCCCTGCGGCTCCCCTATACGGTTAACCTTGCTACAGAATATAAGTCGCTGACCCATTATACAAAAGGTACGCAGTCACCCTGATAAATCAAGGCTCCCACTGCTTGTACGTACACGGTTTCAGGTTCTGTTTCACTCCCCTCGCCGGGGTTCTTTTCGCCTTTCCCTCACGGTACTGGTTCACTATCGGTCAGTCAGGAGTATTTAGCCTTGGAGGATGGTCCCCCCCATATTCAGACAGGATACCACGTGTCCCGCCTTACTCATCGAGCTCACAGCTTGTGTGCTTTTGTGTACGGGAGTATCACCCTGTACCCTGCGACTTTCCAGACGCTTCCACTAACACACAAACTGATTCAGGCTCTGGGCTGCTCCCCGTTCGCTCGCCGCTACTGGGGGGAATCTCGGTTGATTTCTTTTCCTCGGGGTACTTAGATGTTTCAGTTCCCCCCGGTTCGCCTTGCAGCACTATGTATTCATGCTGCAATGATGCACAGAGTGCACCGGGTTTCCCCATTCGGACATCGACGGCTGTAGCGGTTCATATCACCTTACCGTCGCTTTACGCAGATTAGCACGTCCTTCATCGCCTCTGACTGCCTGGGCATCCACCGTGTACGCTTAGTCGCTTAACCTCACAACCCACAGGCGTTTTTCAACGCTGCGTGCTGCAAGCATTTGAGAGACTCGAACGCATCGCTTTGTCATTCCCTATTACGGAGGAATGACGCGCTGCGTCGTTTCAATTTTCAGCTTGTTCCGGATTGTTAAAGAGCAATATCTTAAACATGACTCGTAAGTCATCTTTAAGATATGTGGGTAACATCTTTCACCTGTCACCAAGCTTTGGCGTCCCCTAGGGGATTCGAACCCCTGTTACCGCCGTGAAAGGGCGGTGTCCTGGGCCTCTAGACGAAGGGGACAATTAAGTCTGTCTTCGAAAGACACTTTGCTCGTTATTTTCTATCAGACAATCTGTGTGGACACTGCGCGGGAAGGTATCTTCAGGTAAGGAGGTGATCCAACCGCAGGTTCCCCTACGGTTACCTTGTTACGACTTCACCCCAGTCATGAATCACAAAGTGGTAAGCGCCCTCCCGAAGGTTAAGCTACCTACTTCTTTTGCAACCCACTCCCATGGTGTGACGGGCGGTGTGTACAAGGCCCGGGAACGTATTCACCGTGGCATTCTGATCCACGATTACTAGCGATTCCGACTTCACGGAGTCGAGTTGCAGACTCCGATCCGGACTACGACGCACTTTGTGAGGTCCGCTTGCTCTCGCGAGGTCGCTTCTCTTTGTATGCGCCATTGTAGCACGTGTGTAGCCCTACTCGTAAGGGCCATGATGACTTGACGTCATCCCCACCTTCCTCCGGTTTATCACCGGCAGTCTCCTTTGAGTTCCCGACCGAATCGCTGGCAACAAAGGATAAGGGTTGCGCTCGTTGCGGGACTTAACCCAACATTTCACAACACGAGCTGACGACAGCCATGCAGCACCTGTCTCAGCGTTCCCGAAGGCACCAAAGCATCTCTGCTAAGTTCGCTGGATGTCAAGAGTAGGTAAGGTTCTTCGCGTTGCATCGAATTAAACCACATGCTCCACCGCTTGTGCGGGCCCCCGTCAATTCATTTGAGTTTTAACCTTGCGGCCGTACTCCCCAGGCGGTCGACTTAACGCGTTAGCTCCGGAAGCCACTCCTCAAGGGAACAACCTCCAAGTCGACATCGTTTACGGCGTGGACTACCAGGGTATCTAATCCTGTTTGCTCCCCACGCTTTCGCACCTGAGCGTCAGTCTTTGTCCAGGGGGGCCGCCTTCGCCACCGGTATTCCTCCAGATCTCTACGCATTTCACCGCTACACCTGGAATTCTACCCCCCCTCTACAAGACTCAAGCCTGCCAGTTTCAAATGCAGTTCCCAGGTTAAGCCCGGGGATTTCACATCTGACTTAACAGACCGCCTGCGTGCGCTTTACGCCCAGTAATTCCGATTAACGCTTGCACCCTCCGTATTACCGCGGCTGCTGGCACGGAGTTAGCCGGTGCTTCTTCTGCGGGTAACGTCAATCGACGCGGTTATTAACCCCGTCGCCTTCCTCCCCGCTGAAAGTACTTTACAACCCGAAGGCCTTCTTCATACACGCGGCATGGCTGCATCAGGCTTGCGCCCATTGTGCAATATTCCCCACTGCTGCCTCCCGTAGGAGTCTGGACCGTGTCTCAGTTCCAGTGTGGCTGGTCATCCTCTCAGACCAGCTAGGGATCGTCGCCTAGGTGGGCCATTACCCCGCCTACTAGCTAATCCCATCTGGGTTCATCCGATAGTGAGAGGCCCGAAGGTCCCCCTCTTTGGTCTTGCGACGTTATGCGGTATTAGCCACCGTTTCCAGTGGTTATCCCCCCTCTATCGGGCAGATCCCCAGACATTACTCACCCGTCCGCCACTCGTCACCCAAGAGCAAGCTCTCTGTGCTACCGTCCGACTTGCATGTGTTAGGCCTGCCGCCAGCGTTCAATCTGAGCCATGATCAAACTCTTCAATTTAAGTTTGATTTGCTTAAACAAGTTAAGCGGTGCTCATCTGTAAAACGTCATAATGAATTTCATTATGTGTTCACTCGTGAGGCTTGATATTTTTTTACGTCCGGAGACGCTGATATCAATCCTGCGAGTGCCCACACAGATTGTCTGATAAATTGTTAAAGAGCAGTGCGAACAGTGCGTTAGCGTCCTGTCGCGAGGTGGCGTATATTACGCTTTCCTCCTGCAGAGTCAACCTCTTTCTCAGAAGTTTTTCTCCGGCGGCGCAGTCTCCTGTGCCTCTCAACCCGTTTCCCGTTGCCGGTGTTCCGTGTTGATGGATGCGCATTATAGGGAGTTGCCTGAGAGGCGCAACCCATAAATTGCATAAAAAAGAGCGTTCGCTGCATTCCACAGCAAAAGCGGCTGTTATACGCAGTTACACACAATGTTATCCACATTAGTCGGGCCAGATAAATTTAGGCGAGCATCACGCAAACGTTTTCGCTACAATGCCGGGCAAAGTTCCGGACACCCCTTTTCGGGGCGTTACCTGAGGTTTTTGATTTTTTCTTCCTATATAGAGAAGAGAAAACCGCTGTAAAGCCTGATGTAACGCTCTTATATACGCGAAACAAAGCCAAGGGATAAACCACCATGCAACAAACTCGTCCTGTACGCCGCGCATTGCTCAGTGTCTCTGACAAAGCCGGTATCCTCGAATTTGCTCAGGCGCTCTCAAGTCGCGGTGTCGAACTGCTCTCCACAGGCGGAACAGCTCGCCTGCTGGCGGATGCGGGTCTGGCTGTCACAGAAGTCTCTGACTACACCGGTTTCCCGGAAATGATGGATGGACGCGTCAAAACCCTGCATCCCAAAGTGCATGGCGGCATTTTAGGTCGTCGCGGCCAGGATGATGCCATTATGGCGCAGCAAGACATCAGCCCAATCGACATGGTGGTCGTTAACCTCTATCCCTTTGCACAGACCGTCGCCCGTGAAGGATGTTCACTGGAAGATGCAGTGGAAAATATCGACATCGGTGGCCCGACCATGGTGCGCTCTGCTGCCAAGAACCATAAAGATGTGGCAATCGTGGTCAGCAGCGGCGACTACGATGCGATCATTGCCGAAATGGATGCCCATGAAAATGGTCTGAAGCTTGAGACCCGTTTCGATCTGGCGATCAAAGCGTTTGAACACACTGCCGCGTATGACAGCATGATCGCTAACTACTTTGGCAGCCTGGTGCCCGCCTATCACGGTGATCGTAATCAGCCCGCCGGCCGTTTCCCACGTACCCTGAATCTGAACTTCATTAAGAAGCAGGATATGCGCTACGGTGAAAACAGCCATCAGGATGCTGCCTTCTATATAGAAGAGAACATCACTGAAGCTTCAGTGGCGACTGCCCGGCAGGTTCAGGGCAAAGCGCTCTCCTATAACAACATTGCTGACACGGATGCTGCACTGGAGTGCGTAAAAGAGTTCAGTGAACCCGCCTGCGTCATCGTCAAACATGCAAACCCTTGTGGCGTAGCGACCGGTGACTCTCTGCTGGCAGCCTATGAGCGTGCTTACCAGACCGATCCGACCTCCGCATTTGGCGGTATCATCGCTTTTAACCGCGAGCTGGATGAAGCAACTGCGCAGTCCATTATCAGCCGCCAGTTTGTTGAGGTGATTATCGCGCCAGCGGTTTCCGAGGCCGCGCTGAAAATTACCGCCGCGAAGCAGAATGTCCGTGTCCTGATCTGCGGCCAATGGCAAAACCGTACTGCTGCACTGGATTTCAAACGCGTCAACGGGGGGTCTGCTGGTACAGGATCGCGATCTCGGCATGGTTGATGCCAGCCAGCTGCGCGTCGTCAGTAAACGTCAGCCAACCGAACAGGAGCTGCGTGATGCGCTGTTCTGCTGGAAAGTAGCGAAGTTCGTTAAGTCTAACGCCATTGTTTATGCACGCGACAACATGACCATCGGTATCGGTGCCGGACAGATGAGCCGTGTCTATTCCGCTAAGATTGCCGGCATTAAAGCAGCCGATGAAGGGCTGGAAGTAAAAGGATCAGCCATGGCGTCGGATGCCTTCTTCCCGTTCCGTGATGGTATTGATGCGGCAGCCGCGTCAGGCGTGAGCTGCGTCATCCAGCCTGGCGGCTCCATCCGCGATGAAGAGGTGATTGCGGCGGCTGATGAGCACGGCATTGCCATGATCTTCACCGACATGCGTCACTTCCGCCATTAATCGTTCTGGAGAGAAACAGATGAAAATTTTAGTAATCGGCAATGGCGGACGTGAACATGCTCTGGCCTGGAAAGCTGTCCAGTCGCCGCTGGCGGAAACCGTGTTTGTGGCACCGGGTAACGCGGGCACCGCATTAGAGCCTGCGCTGCAGAATGTCGCGATTAGTGCAACTGATGTCCCTGCCCTGCTTGAGTTTGCCCGGCGTGAAAAGATCGATCTGACGATTGTCGGCCCCGAAGCGCCGCTGGTGATTGGCATCGTGGATGCCTTCCGTGAGGCCGGGCTGGCTATCTTTGGTCCGACTCAGGCCGCTGCGCAGCTGGAAGGCTCTAAAGCTTTCACCAAGGATTTCCTGGCGCGTCATCAGATCCCGAGTGCGGAATACCAGAACTTCACCGAGGTTGAGCCCGCTCTCGCGTATCTGCGTGAGAAAGGCGCCCCTATCGTCATCAAAGCCGACGGCCTGGCCGCAGGTAAAGGCGTGATTGTGGCGATGACGCTGCAGGAAGCTGAGGATGCGGTTCAGGATATGCTGGCCGGAAACGCCTTTGGCGATGCCGGACACCGCATTGTGATTGAAGAGTTTCTGGATGGCGAAGAAGCCAGCTTCATCGTGATGGTGGACGGCGAGCATGTGCTGCCCATGGCCACCAGCCAGGATCACAAACGCGTGGGCGATGGCGATACCGGTCCGAACACCGGCGGAATGGGTGCCTACTCTCCGGCTCCGGTTGTCACCGATGAGATCCACCAGCGCGTTATGGATCAGGTTATCTGGCCGACCGTGCGCGGCATGGCGGCTGAAGGCAACGTCTATACCGGTTTTCTCTATGCCGGCCTGATGATCGATCACACCGGGCAGCCGAAAGTGATCGAATTCAACTGCCGCTTCGGCGATCCGGAGACTCAGCCGATCATGCTGCGCCTGCAGTCGGATCTGGTCGATCTTTGCCTGGCCGCCTGTGACGGTAAACTGGATCAGAAAACGTCACAATGGGATCCCCGCCCTGCGCTGGGTGTGGTGCTGGCGGCGGGCGGTTATCCGGGTGACTACGCTCAGGGCGATCAGATTCACGGTCTGCCACTGGAAGAAGTGGCTGACGGCAAGGTATTCCACGCCGGAACACGGCTGGAAGAGGACCTGGTGCTGACAAACGGTGGCCGCGTGTTGTGCGTAACCGCGCTGGGCGACGATGTGGCCGCGGCACAAAAGCGGGCTTATGAGCTGACACAGCCGATCTCATGGCAGGGCAGCTTCTGTCGCCGCGATATCGGCTACCGCGCCATTAATCGCAAATAAGTTCAGGGGGCACCAGGTGCCCCCTTTTCAATTCACATATCTTCTTCTGTCGGCTGCTGTGAGCAGTCATCCTGCTGACTGACCCGCAATAGCTGTATCCCTTCCGGCGCTTCAAGCCATGACACCATCAGCGGTACCGATGCGCGGCGTTGCTGCTGTGTCAGCATCTGCAGAGCGTCGGCGTCAAAAGCGGGTCTGACCTGCTGGCCTTCGCAACTCTCCAGCACATTGTTTCCCAGCCAGTGTCCCTGTCTGAGGAACACCTGACCGCTTAATAGCGCATCGCTGAGGTTACGCATCCGCTCGGCATCAAACTTATAGAGCTCAACCGCATCCGGGCTGACCGCTTCACGCCGGCCTGAAAGCTGGCGCTGCATAAAGTTAAGACCGCCAGCCTGGTCAAAGCGCAGGGTCACATCATCAGGCTGGTTGCCCTTCACCTGACGCTGGATGCTGATCAACGACTCTTCCAGCCAGACATAATCCGTCACTTCACCCTCACCCCCACTGAACGGCGTATAGAAGGTGCGGATATGGACCGACTGGTGGTCGCTGTTTTTACGCCAGATACGAACAACACCACGATCGGCAAGATAGCCACTGGCAGAAAAGGGGGGGAATATCCGGAGTAGAGCTGCAACCGAAAAGAAAAAGGGAGAGAAACAGAACAGATAAACGCTGAAACAGCGGGGTCATGATGGCTGGCCTCTTAAACAAAAGGGGCGAAACGCCCCCCTGTTTTAAAGCTTAACCGCAGTGCGACGTCTTACTTAACGGCGTCTTTCAGCGCTTTACCAGACACGAATGCCGGTACATTTGCTGCAGCGATTTTGATCTCTTTGCCAGTCTGCGGGTTACGACCGGTACGCTCAGCGCGGTGGTTCACTTTAAAAGTACCAAAACCAACCAGTTGTACAGCATCACCATCTTTCAGAGACTCAGTGATCGCAGCCAGAGTAGATTCCAGCGCTGCCTTTGCCTGGGTTTTAGACAGGTCAGCTTTTTCTGCGATCACATCAATCAGTTGAGTCTTGTTCATAAGTTATCCTTAAAGTGTATTTATCGCTTGCTAAGCAACGAGTGCGAGGGAAAAGCCATATTCTGGCACTCTTCTGCCTGCACGCACCGATAGCCACAATTTTCAGCCCCCCAAATGTAGACCAGACAGGGGGCCAATGTGAAGCCTCCAGGCGCGCTAATTCGGGCCTGAAGTCACGTTTTATCGCCTTACTGCTGGAAATTTATACCGATGTTGCTAATTCCCGCTTCACGCAGGTCAGATCGCAGACCTTTAATCAATTCAAGGTCGCGCTCTTCACACTCCGCCAGCAGGCGGAAAATCTCCCACTGAAGGTCCCACTCATCGATGATAGCCGGGTTTTCACGCAGCTCTTCGTCGGTCATTTCGCGTCCAGCCTGGGTCATTTCCAGCATGGCGATAGTGGTAATTGAGGTCTCGCTGACTTCAATTGCATGCTCAAGAGTTTCACCGCTCAGCTGCGCATGTACGACTTCGCTTAATGCCACACAGGCATCGATAGCCGGATAAACGCCGTAAACCTCAAACGCATCACCATCCGGAATGGCGGCTTCGAGCTTTTCCAGCTGGCTGTCGAAGTTAATCTTCGCATCTTTGACCGTCAGGTTTTCCCAGATCAGATCAAGAATACGGCGATAGAGTGCCGGATCGGCAAATTCAGTCTGCTCGCAGAACGCGCGATAGTTGGGATACATGCGCTCGCACAGGCAGGCCATAAAAGTAAGGTGCTGCCAGCTTTCCAGCTTCGCCAGACGCAGATGAACGGGATTTTGTAACATAAAGGTGGCTCTTATTCGTTTCGCTGGCCGCAGTGTAACTGCAAAACCGCAGCACAAACAGTGTTAAAGCGCGTTTTGCCAGCGCTGGAAAGCGGTTCGGTTCGAGGCAACCGCGTCGGCCCAGCGGGTCGGTTCCGGCAGCCGGTAACCACGCGTACAGTTTTCGACCCACTGCAGCGCGGTATCCAGGCTGACACGATGGCCGGTGGCGACAAACAGCGGATTACACCGCAGCTTGCTGCGCCATACCCAGCCTATCTGCTCGCCTTTGTCGATCAGTGGCTGACGACTGCCAGGCTGCGCATCCAGATCGGCAAACCGGCCACACAGGCGACTTTTCGCGACACCAATGGTGGGCACATCGACCAGCAGGCCAAAATGTGACGCGACGCCAAGTCGTCGTGGATGCGAAATACCGTGTCCATCCACAAACAGCAGGTCCGGCTTTTGCTCCAGCATCTGCCAGGCGGCCATTAGCGCTGGATATTCACGGAATGAGAGAAAGCCCGGAATATAAGGCATGGTGGTCTCAACGCGTGCGATGCGATGCTCCACCAGCTTTAAGGAGGGATACTCCAGTATCACCATCGCCGCCCGGGTGATAGTGCCTTCCTGCTCAAATCCAACGTCTGCCCCGCCGATAAAGCGGGGTGGCAGCACATCAAAGTCATCTTCACGCACCACATCAGCGGCGCGTTGTAACTGCTCAGCGCGAAGTGCGGCAATATCCATGATTACTCCTGATGCCAGGGACGTGATAAACGGTGTACCGCCTCAACAAAGACGCCCGCATTTTCCGGTGGCACATCCAGATGAATACCATGCCCCAGATTAAAGACATGCCCGGTGCCCGAGCCAAAGCGCTCCAGGATCCCAGCCACTTCCTGTTCGATGCGCTCAGGTGCCGCATAGAGCATAGAAGGATCCATGTTGCCCTGCAGTGCGACTTTGTCGCCCACGCGACGGCGTGCGTCATCAATATCGGTGGTCCAGTCAAGACCCAGCGCGTCACAACCGGTGGCGGCCATCGCTTCCAGCCACTGTCCGCCGCCTTTGGTGAAGAGCGTCACCGGCACGCGGCGACCGTCGTTTTCACGCAGCAGGCCATCGACAATTTTGTGCATGTAATGGAGTGAGAATTCGCGGTAATCACGACCGGTCAGCACGCCACCCCAGGTATCAAAGACCATAACGGACTGCGCACCGGCGCGGATCTGAGCATTGAGATAGAGGATGACGCTGTCGGCCAGCTTATCCAGCATCGCGTGGAGCGTAGCGGGATCGGCATACATCATCTTCTTAATTTTGGTAAACGCCTTGCTGCTCCCGCCTTCCACCATATAGGTGGCCAGCGTCCACGGACTGCCGGAAAAGCCAATCAGCGGCAGATCGCCGTTCAGGCTCTTACGGATGGTACGGACAGCATTCATCACATAGCCCAGCTCCATTTCCGGATCGGGTACTGGCAAACGCTCAACGTCAGCGCGACAGGTCACAGGGTTTGAGAAACGCGGGCCTTCGCCGGTTTCAAAGTAGAGACCCAGTCCCATCGCATCCGGAATGGTCAGGATGTCACTGAAGAGGATGGCGGCATCCAGCGGATAACGGCGCAGCGGCTGCAGGGTAACTTCACAGGCCAGCTCGGCGTTTTTACACAGCGACATAAAGTCACCCGCCTGGGCGCGTGTCGCTTTGTACTCCGGCAAATAGCGCCCGGCTTGTCGCATCATCCAGACCGGCGTGACATCAACCGGCTGACGTAACAGGGCACGCAAATAACGATCGTTCTTCAGTTCACTCATCTCAACACTCTCTCAATAACAGGCGTGTAGTGTAGCACTTTCACACTTCGGCGCGGCACAGGGCGACGGTATCTTCAATCAGGCGGCGCGCCACAGTGCCTGGCGGTGGCAGCAACGGCAGCTCATCAAAACGGAACCAGGCCGCATCCAGCAGCTCTTTACCGTCGTGCTGCAGATCGCCGCTGTCATACTCCGCCATAAAGGCTGTCATCAGCGATTGCGGGAAGGGCCACGGCTGGGAGGTAACGTAACGGACGTTTTTGACGCGGATATTGCTCTCTTCCATCACTTCGCGGGCAACGGCCTGCTCCAGCGTCTCGCCCACCTCCACAAAACCCGCCAGCACCGTGTAGACCTTGTTGCGATGGCGGGCATGATTCGCCAGCAGGATTTCATCACCGCGACGGATAGCCACAATGATGCAGGGTGCGATCTGCGGATAGTAACGCTCGCGACAATGGCTGCAGAGACAGGCAAATTCATGTTTGCTTTGGTGCATTTCATGGCCGCAATAGCCGCACCAGCGATGAGAACGGTAGAATTCCGCCAGTTGCACACCGCGACCCACCAGCTGAAACAGCGCCACATCCTGATCGATCAGCTGTCGTACTGAGAACATATCGGCAGAACGCGACTCACAAATCAGCCAGACTTTTTCGCCCTGCCACTCACCGATGGTCCGGGCTTTACTGCCGGTCAAACCAAATTTTTCGGCGTTTCCGTGGGGTAAATCACCTTGTGGCAACCAAAGTTTCTGTTCATGGCTGACAATCCACCATCCAGCGTCTACGCTTGAGATTTCGCATTGCATTTATTTCGTCATCCTTAGCGTCAACTCGCACGCTGAAGCCCTGATGTTAAGTGTGTAGATAAACAACTATAACTCACATGGAGTTAGATATGCTTAACCAGTTAGACGTCCTGGCTGAACGCGTAGGTGGCAGTAATGAACTGGTCGATTCGTGGCTTGAAGCCCGTCGTCAGCTACTGGTGACCTATTATCACCTGGTCGGACTTAAACCAAACAAAGAGGCGCTGACGCGTCTTGATGAGCAGGCTCTGGACAACTTCTGTCACGGTCTGGTCGATTATCTTTCTGCGGGTCACTTCAGTATCTATGAACGCGTGATCAGTGAAATGAGTGGCGACAGCCCGATGATTGCCGCCGCACAGATCTATCCACCGCTGGAAGCCAATACTGAGCGTCTGATGCAGCTGTATGACGGTCACCTGCAGCAGGCGATCGACGACGAAAACTGCATGACCTTCCAGCAGGCACTTTCAGAAGTGGGTGAAGTGCTGGAAGCACGCTTTACGCTGGAAGATAAGCTTATCCAGCTGGCATGGGATAACCAGCTTGTCCCCCCGCCGGTAGCGAATGACAGCCATATCGCGCGTCCGGCCTAATCATCATCTCCGGCAAAGGGGTTGAGATTATCCCGTAGCCCTTTTATGCTGAACAGGTTCTGAGGAGAGCGCTCCAAAGAACCTTTTTTATTTTTGCTTTGAAATATAAGGTTTTTACGCCTGGCTCTGTTATCAGACACCCGCGTAAAAACAGCTTCTTGTCGGAGTGCCCAAGTTGGGCTGAGACCGTTAATTCGGGATCCGCGGAACCTGATCAGGTTAGAACCTGCGAAGGGAACAAGAGTAAATATTCTCTGTATACCAGCATGCTTATGCTGTCTATACGGTTACTCCTTCCGAACTCCGGACAAGCATCGTTCCCCCCCTAACAGGAAGATTGCTATGTCTGACCAAAAAACAACCCGTCGTGAACAGCGTGCCCAGGCGCAGGAATTTATTGATTCCCTGCAAAGCGGCAGTGCATTTCCCCAGTCCCGCCGCATCTGGATTACCGGCAGCCGCGAGGATATTCGCGTTCCCATGCGTGAAATCGTGCTAAGCCCGACCCACATCGGCGGCAGCAAAGAACAGCCTCTCTATGAGCAGAACGAAGCGGTACCGGTCTATGACACGGCGGGTGCCTATGGCGATCCCGCGGCACAGATCGATGTTCATCGCGGCCTGGAAAAGCTGCGCGCCCGCTGGATTGCTGAACGCGACGACAGCGAACTTCTCGAACAGAACAGCTCAGGCTATACCCAGCAGCGGCTGGCTGACGAGGGGCTGGATCATCTGCGTTTCGATCAACTGCCGACACCGCGCCGTGCCCGCGCAGGCTGCTGCGTCACGCAATTGCACTATGCCCGCCAGGGGGATCATCACCCCGGAGATGGAATTTATCGCACTGCGGGAAAACATGGGCCGTGAGCGAATCCGCAGTGAGGTATTGCTGCAACAGCATCCTGGCCACAGTTTTGGCGCGCATCTGCCAGCCAGTATCACGCCCGAGTTTGTGCGTCAGGAGGTCGCTGCCGGACGTGCCATCATCCCTGCCAATATCAATCACCCTGAATCAGAGCCGATGATCATTGGCCGCAACTTTCTGGTTAAGGTCAATGCCAACATCGGTAACTCGGCGGTGACCTCTTCTATTGAGGAAGAGGTGGAAAAACTGGTCTGGTCGACTCGCTGGGGTGCCGATACGGTGATGGATCTCTCTACCGGTCGTTATATTCATGAAACGCGCGAATGGATTTTGCGAAACAGCCCGGTGCCAATCGGTACAGTGCCGATTTATCAGGCGCTGGAAAAAGTGAATGGCGTGGCCGAGGCGCTGAACTGGGAAATATTCCGCGATACGCTGCTTGAGCAGGCGGAACAGGGTGTCGATTACTTCACTATCCACGCTGGCGTGCTGCTGCGTTATGTCCCGATGACGGCGAAACGTCTGACCGGAATTGTATCGCGGGGTGGATCTATCATGGCGAAATGGTGCCTGTCGCATCATCAGGAGAGCTTCCTGTATCAGCACTTCCGGGAGATTTGTGAAATCTGCGCCGCCTATGATGTCTCCCTGTCGCTGGGCGATGGCCTTCGTCCGGGTTCCATTCAGGATGCCAACGATGAGGCGCAGTTTGCCGAACTGCGTACCCTGGGCGAACTGACCCGTATTGCCTGGGAATATGACGTTCAGGTCATGATTGAAGGCCCGGGGCACGTCCCGATGCATATGATCCGCCGCAACATGACCGAACAGCTCGACCTGTGCGATGAAGCCCCCTTCTACACCCTTGGCCCGCTGACCACCGACATCGCGCCCGGCTATGACCATTTCACCTCCGGTATCGGTGCTGCCATGATTGGCTGGTTTGGTTGCGCCATGTTGTGTTACGTCACGCCCAAAGAGCATCTGGGTCTGCCGAACAAAGAGGATGTGAAGCAGGGATTGATCACCTACAAAATAGCAGCGCATGCCGCCGATCTGGCGAAAGGCCATCCGGGTGCGCAGATCCGTGATAACGCCATGTCCAAAGCGCGCTTTGAGTTCCGCTGGGAAGATCAGTTTAATCTGGCGCTGGATCCCCATACGGCGCGGGCTATGCATGATGAAACCCTGCCGCAGGAGTCGGGCAAAGTGGCCCATTTCTGCTCGATGTGTGGCCCTAAGTTCTGCTCGATGAAAATTTCACAGGAGGTGCGCGAGTTCGCAGCACGTCAGGATACGCGCGCCGAGCCCGTTGAAGTGGGCATGGCGCAGATGTCAGACCGTTTTCGTCGGCGCGGCGGTGAGCTTTATCATCCCGCCGATGCCATTAAGGAGGAGTAACAATGCCCGCATTTCCCGCTACCGCCCCGCGCCTGGGGCTTTATCCGGTGGTTGATAGCCCCGACTGGATTGAGCGCCTGCTGCAGATGGGCGTTCGTACGCTGCAGCTGCGCATCAAAGATCAGCCCGATGAGATCGCCGAACCCGCCATCGCTCAGGCGATTGCACTGGGTAAACGCTATGACGCGCGCCTGTTTATCAATGACTATTGGCAGCTGGCGATAAAGCATCAGGCTTATGGCGTGCATCTGGGTCAGGAGGATCTCGATGTCGCCGATCTTGCCCGGATTCATCAGGCAGGATTGCGTCTGGGGCTCTCCACCCATGACGATGCTGAACTGGACCGCGCACTGGCAATCCAGCCCTCTTACATCGCGCTTGGACATATTTTCCCGACGCAGACCAAAGAGATGCCTTCTGCGCCGCAGGGCATTGAGCAGCTGAAGCGGCATCTGACGCGCCTGACGCATATCCCCACCGTGGCAATTGGCGGTATTTCGATTGCTCGGGCACCTGACGTGCTGGCAACCGGCGTAGGGAGTATTGCGGTGGTGAGTGCGATTACCCAGGCAGATGACTGGCGTGAAGCAACACGTACTTTGCTGGCGCTGGCAGAGCTTCACCAATAAGGATTTGTGGAAGCTGTCCCGCATAGCGGCTGCAAAACCAGTAACGCCAGCGTTTCTGCCGGGAAAGCGGTGCGCAAAAGCGTAAGTTGCCGCTGGCGTGCTCTGATCCAAAACCTTAACGTGGCCTCCGTCAGGTTAAGGTTATCTGACCAGGGCCGGTTCCCTCCTCTTGCCGGCCCTGCTTCTTCTTTTTGCTATGCGAGAGTTGAAGCTGAAATCTGCGTTTCATGCTGGCACGAGAGCATGGCGCGTTCGACGGCTGCACCCACCAGCGCCAGCGCCTTTTCAGTCTGCTCGTTGATCGGCAGCCCGTAGTTTAAGCGCAGACAGTTACGGTATTTACCCGAGGCCGAAAAGAGTGAGCCTACGGCTATCTGAATTTTTGACTCGCGCAATTCGCGGTTGAGCCGGACCGCATCAAACGCTTCGGGGAGCTCTATCCACATCAGAAAACCGCCCTGAGGACGGGAAACGCAGATGCCGCAGGGAAAGTAGTGGCGCACCCAGCAGCTAAAGGTTTCATAGTTACGATGATAGATTTGCCGCATCCGGCGCAGATGGGGCTGATAATGGCCCTGGCGGATAAACTCGGAGACCGCATGCTGAGGCTGTGTGGCGGTGGAACCTGTGACGATATATTTCATGTGCAGTACACGGTCGCGATAGCGGCCGGGTGCAACCCAGCCGACACGCAAACCTGGCGCCAGCGTTTTGGAAAAGGAGCTGCACAGCAGAACCCGGCCATCGAGATCCAGCGCTTTAATGGTCGCTGGGCGCGGATATTCCCAGGCTAACTCACCATAAACATCATCTTCAATGACCGCCGCGTCAAACCGCTGCGCCAGGGCAAGCAATGCCCGCTTACGCGGCTCAGGCATGATAAATCCCAGCGGATTATTACAGTTCGGTACAACAACGACTGCTTTAATCGGCCATTGATCAAACGCCAGTTCCAGCGCTTCCAGGCTGATGCCGGTTACCGCATCAGTCGGGATCTCAATGGCACGAATGCCAAATCCGCGCAGGGTTTGCATGATCCCGTGAAACGAAGGCGACTCAACAGCAATGATATCGCCCGGCTCGCAGACCGCACGCACGGCTACCGATAACGCTTCATGGCAGCCGGTGGTAATAACGATATCATCGGCGGTGAGCTGGCAACCGCTATCTATCGCCAGTCGTGCAACCTGTTGCCGCAGTGCGAGAACACCATAGAGGTTGTCATAATTGAGCAGCGCGATGTCCTGCTTCTGAGCCTGTCGGCTGAAGGCTTTCCACAGCGGCTTAAGCGTCGGTTGGGTCAGATCGGGCATGCCGCTTCCCAGCTGCAACACATCATCTTCCAGACGGCTGTTGATCAGCTCCAGCACCGCATCCCACTGCGTTACCTCAACCGGCCGCTGTGCGGGACGGGTCAGCGCAGGCATCGGGGGGCGTCGCCTTACGCGAGGCCACAAAATAGCCAGAGCGCGACTGCGGCGTAATCATCTGCTTCTCTTCCAGCAGATGATAAGCCTGCTGCACGGTGCTGATACTGACGCCATGTTCGGCACTCAGACTGCGTACCGAGGGCAGGCGCTCACCGCTGCGATATAAACCTTGTTCGATACGCTGAGCCAGCAGCGTGGCCAGATGTTCATATCGCGTCATTGTATTTCCTCTGACTCAGGAGCTGAGCATTAACCGGTACAGTTATGCCTCTTTTCTACCATTCAGATCGCCATTACTGCAATCTGTATGTTAAAGAAAGGTGATTTTTGCGTCTGTATCATACAGAGCGATCCGCTGAGAATAGTCCTCAGACAATTCACTGAGGGCACTATCATGGGATACGACGAGAATCGCGCAGCTAAACCGTTTACAGGCACGCCTTACCAGCTGGTTCGTTACTTGTGGCGCAGTTATAAACGCTGGCAGCTGCGGCGTGAGACACGCGTCATCCTGTCGAAGCTGAGTGACAGTCAGCTGAAAGACATTGGCCTTGGCCGCAACGACTGGAATGTCTGAATCAGAGACAAAAAAAACCCTGCCGAGGCAGGGTTTTTATCAGGTAAAGGACGATTAATCGTCTTTGTTGCCGCCGAGACCGGCGTTCAACAGTTCAGCCAGGCTGGCTGAGGCTTCATCCGCAGTAACCTGCGGTGCAACCGGAACTTCACCTGCCGCTTTGCGGCGCATACGATCCTGATGGTACGCATAACCGGTACCGGCCGGGATCAGACGACCCACGATTACGTTCTCTTTCAGGCCGCGCAGTTCATCGCGCTTACCTGCTACTGCTGCTTCGGTCAGGACACGCGTGGTTTCCTGGAACGATGCTGCAGAGATGAACGATTCGGTAGCCAGTGACGCTTTGGTAATACCCAGCAGGTCACGCATGAAGGTTGCGCCAACTTTTCCGTTCGCTTCCAGATCACGGTTAGAGATCTTGATGCGAGAGAATTCAGCCTGCTCACCTTCCAGGAAGTCTGCACTTCCTGCGCTCACGATGGTTGCTTTACGCAGCATCTGACGAACGATGACTTCGATGTGCTTATCGTTAATCTTAACGCCTTGCAGACGGTAAACTTCCTGCACTTCGTTAGTGATGTAACGGGTCACCGCATGCACGCCACGCAAGCGCAGGATGTCATGTGGAGACTCTGGGCCATCGGAAACCACGTCACCGCGCTCAACACGTTCACCTTCGAACACGTTCAGCTGACGCCATTTCGGAATCATCTCTTCGTACGGCTCACTGCCATCCAGCGGAGTGATGACCAGACGACGCTTACCTTTGGTCTCTTTACCGAAGGAGATGATGCCGCTGATCTCCGCCAGAATAGCTGGCTCTTTCGGACGACGCGCTTCGAACAGGTCAGCAACGCGTGGCAGACCACCGGTAATATCCTTGGTACCGCCAGATTCCTGCGGAACACGCGCCAGCGTGTCACCAGCACTGATCTTCACGCCATCTTCCAGCTGAACAATCGCTTTACCAGGCAGGAAGTACTGAGCCGGCATGTCGGTGCCCGGGATCAGAACGTCGTTGCCGTTGGCATCAACAATTTTCAGCGCAGGACGCAGATCTTTACCGCCCGCAGTACGTTCAGCACTGTCCAGAACCACCAGCGAAGAAAGACCGGTTAAGTCATCTGTCTGACGGGTAATGGTCTGGCCATCAACCATGTCCGTGAAGCGAATGAAACCGCCCACTTCGGTGATGACTGGCATGGTATGCGGATCCCAGTTTGCGACGGTTTCGCCCGCTGCAACCTGCTCACCATCACCTTTCGCCATGGTAGAACCATAAGGAACTTTATAGCTCTCTTTGGTACGACCAAATTCGTCGATCATTTTCAGTTCAACGTTACGCGAGGTGATCACCAGCTTGCCTGCCGAGTTCGTTACCGACTTAGCGTTGGTCAGCTTGATGGTACCTTTGTTCTTCACCTGAATGCTGGATTCAGCAGCCGCACGTGATGCCGCACCACCGATGTGGAACGTACGCATCGTCAGCTGTGTACCTGGCTCACCGATGGACTGTGCCGCGATAACACCGATCGCTTCACCTTTGTTGATGATGTGACCACGTGCCAGGTCGCGACCATAGCAATGCGCACACACACCAAAGTCGGTTTCACAACCTACTACTGAGCGGACTTTCAGGCTGTCGACTGAGTTCAGTTCCAGCACGTCACACCAGTGCTCATCGAGCAGCGTGTTGCGTGGAACCAGAATGTCAGCAGTACCCGGCTTCAGAACGTCTTCAGCGGTCACACGACCCAGAACACGTTCACGCAGTGGCTCTTTAACGTCGCCACCTTCGATGACAGGTGTCATCATGATGCCTTCGTGTGTACCACAGTCATCTTCGGTAACAACCAGATCCTGTGCAACGTCAACCAGACGACGCGTCAGATAACCGGAGTTCGCCGTTTTCAGTGCGGTATCCGCCAGACCTTTACGAGCACCGTGGGTTGAGATGAAGTACTGGAGTACGTTCAACCCTTCACGGAAGTTCGCCGTGATTGGTGTTTCGATGATGGAGCCATCTGGCTTCGCCATCAGACCACGCATACCGGCCAGCTGACGAATCTGTGCAGCAGAACCACGCGCACCGGAGTCAGCCATCATAAAGATGCTGTTAAAGGAAACCTGTCGCTCTTCTACGCCGTCACGGTTAATAACGGTCTCGGTTGAGAGGTTTTCCATCATCGCCTTGGCAACACGTTCGTTGGCTGCTGCCCAGATATCGATGACTTTGTTGTAACGTTCGCCTGCGGTTACCAGACCAGACTGGAACTGCTCCTGGATCTCAGCCACTTCAGCTTCCGCTTCAGAGATGATTTCCACTTTCTTCTCTGGAATAACCATGTCGTCGATGCCGACAGACGCGCCTGAACGGGCTGCGTAAGCGAAACCGGTGTACATGGTCTGGTCAGCAAAGATAACAGTCGGCTTCAGGCCCAGAATGCGGTAACAGGTGTTCAGCATTTTGGAGATAGCTTTTTTTGCCCAGCGCCTGGTTAACGATGGAGAAAGGCAGACCTTTTGGCACGATCATCCACAGGATGGCACGGCCAACAGTGGTGTCGATGATGCTGGTTTTAGCAACCCACTCATCCTGCTCATTTTTCTCGTGTTCGGTGATACGCACCTTAACGCGAGCATGCAGCGATGCGAGGCCAGCGCGATAAATACGCTCAGCTTCTTTCGGGCCAGTCAGCACCATGCCTTCGCCTTTGGCGTTAACACAGTCACGGGTCATGTAGTACAGACCCAGTACAACGTCCTGAGAAGGAACGATGATTGGCTCGCCGTTCGCAGGTGACAGGATGTTGTTGGTCGACATCATCAGCGCACGCGCTTCCAGCTGGGCTTCCAGCGTCAGCGGTACGTGAACAGCCATCTGGTCACCATCGAAGTCGGCGTTGTATGCCGCACAAACCAGCGGGTGCAGCTGGATCGCTTTACCTTCGATCAGAACCGGTTCAAAGGCCTGAATACCCAGACGGTGCAGCGTAGGCGCACGGTTCAGCAGAACCGGGTGCTCACGGATCACTTCGTCGAGGATATCCCAGACAACCGCTTCTTCGCGCTCAACCATTTTCTTCGCGGCTTTGATGGTGGTGGCCAGGCCACGCAGTTCCAGCTTGCCGTAAATGAACGGTTTGAACAGTTCGAGTGCCATTTTCTTCGGCAGACCGCACTGATGCAGGCGCAGGTATGGACCTACGGTGATAACCGAACGACCAGAATAGTCGACACGTTTACCCAGCAGGTTCTGACGGAAACGACCCTGCTTACCTTTGATCATGTCAGCCAGCGATTTCAGCGGACGCTTGTTGGAACCGGTGATCGCACGACCGCGACGACCGTTGTCCAGCAGTGCATCGACCGCTTCCTGCAACATACGCTTTTCGTTGCGCACGATGATATCTGGCGCAGCCAGATCCAGCAGGCGTTTCAGGCGGTTGTTACGGTTGATCACGCGACGATAGAGATCGTTCAGATCCGACGTTGCGAAACGGCCACCATCCAGCGGTACCAGCGGACGCAGATCCGGTGGCAGAACAGGCAGCACGGTCAGGATCATCCACTCTGGCTTGTTGCCAGACTGAACGAACGCTTCCAGCAGCTTGATGCGCTTGGTCAGCTTTTTACGTTTGGTTTCGGAGTTAGTTTCGTTCAGCTCTTCACGCAGCTGCTCGCACTCCTGCTCCAGATCCATGTTTTTCAACAGGGCCTGGATCGCTTCGGCGCCCATTTTGGCGTCGAACTCGTCACCGAACTCTTCCAGAGCGTCAAGGTACTGCTCTTCAGTCAGAATCTGACGCTTCTCGAGGTTGGTCATGCCACCTTCGATTACTACGTAAGATTCAAAATAGAGCACGCGCTCGATGTCACGCAGTGGCATATCCAGCAGTAAGCCGATACGCGATGGCAGTGACTTCAGGAACCAGATGTGCGCAGTCGGCGACGCCAGTTCGATGTGGCCCATACGCTCACGGCGTACTTTAGTCTGGGTCACTTCAACGCCACACTTCTCACAAATCACACCACGGTGTTTCAGGCGCTTGTATTTGCCGCACAGGCACTCATAGTCTTTTACCGGCCCGAAGATACGGGCACAGAACAGACCATCGCGCTCTGGCTTAAAAGTACGGTAGTTAATGGTTTCTGGCTTTTTCACTTCACCAAAAGACCAGGAACGGATCATGTCTGGCGAAGCCAGCGCAATTTTGATCGCATCAAACTCTTCGGTCTTAGTTTGCGCTTTCAGAAACTTAAGTAAGTCTTTCACGGATTAGCTCCCGTCGGAGTGAGACTCAGAGGGCGTCCAACCGAAATTGAACGCCCCGTAACCAGTACAATTGCGAGCGCTTTAAACCCTGCGCTTTCAGGCGGCGGCGAACCGCAGCCTGAAAAGGGGTTACTCGTCTTCCAGCTCGATGTTGATACCCAGCGAGCGAATCTCTTTCAACAGTACGTTGAAGGATTCCGGCATGCCCGGTTCCATCTGATGGTTACCGTCAACGATGTTTTTATACATCTTGGTACGGCCGTTGACGTCATCAGACTTAACGGTAAGCATTTCCTGCAGGGTATACGCGGCACCATATGCTTCCAGTGCCCATACTTCCATCTCACCAAAGCGCTGACCACCGAACTGTGCCTTACCACCCAGCGGCTGCTGAGTAACCAGGCTGTAGGAACCGGTTGAACGCGCATGCATCTTGTCATCAACCAGGTGGTTGAGTTTCAGCATGTACATGTAGCCAACGGTTACCTGACGTTCGAACTGCTCACCGGTACGGCCGTCAAACAGGGTAATCTGACCGGAAGAAGGCAAGCCGCCGAGCTGCAGCAGCTCTTTGATTTCGCTCTCTTTCGCGCCATCAAACACCGGAGTGGCGATTGGCATACCTTTCTTCAGGTTCTCAGCCAGACGCAATACTTCGTCGTCGGAGAAGGTGTTCAGGTCAACTTTCTGACGCAGATCGCTACCCAGGTCATAGGCGCGCTGGATGAATTCGCGCAGTTTCGCGACGTCTTCCTGCTTTTTGAGCATGGCGTTGATCTTCTCGCCGATGCCTTTCGCTGCCATACCCAGGTGGGTTTCCAGAATCTGACCGATGTTCATACGCGATGGTACGCCCAGCGGGTTCAGAACGATGTCAACCGGCGTGCCGTTTTCATCGTAAGGCATATCTTCGATCGGGTTGATCTTAGAGATAACACCTTTGTTACCGTGACGGCCTGCCATTTTGTCACCCGGCTGAATCTGACGCTTAACAGCCAGATAAACCTTAACGATTTTCAGCACGCCTGGTGCCAGATCATCGCCCTGGGTGATTTTACGACGCTTACCTTCGAGTTTTTTCTCAAACTCGTGCTTCAGCTCGTCGTACTGCTCTGCCAGCTGCTCCAGCTGGTTTTGCTTGGCTTCGTCAGTCAGACCCAGTTCCAGCCAGCGCTCGCGCGGCAGCTTGTCCAGTTTGTCTGCTTCAACGCCACCAGAAATCAATACGTTCTGGATACGGCTGAACAGGCCCGCTTCCAGAATCTGCAGTTCTTCAGACAGGTCTTTCTTGGCCTGCTTCAGCTGCATCTCTTCAATTTCCAGCGCACGTTTGTCTTTTTCCACGCCATCGCGGGTAAAGACCTGAACGTCGATCACGGTGCCTGACACGCCATTCGGTACGCGCAGTGACGAATCTTTCACGTCAGAGGCTTTTTCACCGAAGATAGCGCGCAGCAGTTTCTCTTCTGGCGTCAGCTGGGTTTCACCTTTTGGCGTAACCTTACCAACCAGAATGTCGCCACCGGTTACTTCAGCACCGATGTAGACGATGCCTGACTCATCCAGTTTAGAGAGTGCAGCTTCACCCACGTTCGGGATATCAGCGGTAATCTCTTCCGGCCCCAGTTTGGTGTCACGCGACACGCAAGCCAGTTCCTGAATGTGGATAGTCGTAAAGCGATCTTCCTGAACCACACGCTCGGAGACCAGGATGGAGTCTTCGAAGTTGTAACCGTTCCACGGCATGAACGCTACGCGCATGTTCTGGCCCAGTGCCAGTTCACCCAGATCGGTGGACGGGCCATCTGCCAGCACGTCGCCGCGCTCAACCGGCTCACCCAGAGAAACACATGGCATCTGGTTGATGCAGGTGTTCTGGTTAGAACGGGTATATTTGGTCAGGTTATAGATGTCGATACCGGCTTCGCCAGCATGCATTTCGTCTTCGTTAACTTTGATAACGATACGTGATGCGTCGACGTACTGTACGGTACCGCCACGTTTGGCAACGGCAGTTACACCGGAGTCAACGGCAACAGCACGTTCCATACCCGTACCAACCAGCGGCTTATCAGCACGCAGAGTCGGAACGGCCTGACGTTGCATGTTCGCACCCATCAGGGCGCGGTTAGCATCATCGTGTTCCAGGAATGGGATCAGTGACGCACCGACAGAAACGATCTGTTGAGTCGAAACGTCCATGTAGTCAACCTGATCGCGGCTGAACAGGCTTGATTCGCCTTTGCTACGGCAGGTGACCAGGTCATCAACAAACGCGCCGTTATCATCAAGAGGGGCGTTCGCCTGAGCGATAACGTAGTTACCCTCTTCGATAGCAGACAGGTAGTGAATCTCGTCAGAAACCAGACCGTCGATAACACGGCGGTAAGGCGTCTCAAGGAAACCGTACTCGTTGGTCTGTGCATACACAGACAAGGAGTTGATCAGACCGATGTTCGGGCCTTCAGGGGTTTCGATTGGGCAGACACGACCGTAGTGCGTTGGGTGTACGTCACGCACTTCGAAGCCGGCACGCTCACGCGTCAAACCACCCGGGCCGAGAGCAGAGATACGACGTTTGTGCGTAATCTCTGACAGCGGGTTGTTCTGATCCATAAACTGAGAAAGCTGGCTGGAACCAAAGAACTCTTTCACCGCGGCCGAAATTGGCTTCGCGTTGATCATGTCCTGTGGCATCAGGGTATCAAGGTCGCCCAGTGACAGACGCTCTTTCACCGCACGCTCAACACGTACCAGACCGACACGGAACTGGTTCTCAGCCATTTCACCGACTGAACGAATACGACGGTTACCGAGGTGGTCGATATCGTCCACTTCGCCTTTACCGTTACGGATGTCGATCAGCTTCTTCATCACTTCGATGATGTCATCTTTGCTCAGGATGCCTGAACCTTCGATTTCATCACGCAGCAATGAACGGTTGAACTTCATACGACCCACAGCAGAAAGATCGTAACGATCTTCAGAGAAGAACAGGTTCTCAAACAGGTTCTCTGCTGCTTCGCGTGTTGGCGGCTCACCAGGACGCATCATGCGGTAGATCTCAACCAGTGCGCTCAGACGATCGCTGGTTGGGTCGACACGCAGGGTCTCGGACATATATGGACCGTGGTCCAGATCGTTGGTGAACAGCGTTTCGATGCGCTTGTGACCGGACTGGCTCAGTTTGGCCAGCAGATCCAGTGACAGTTCCATGTTCGCTGCAATGATCAGCTCACCGGTGCTCTCATCGATGTAGTCTTTAGCGACCACTTTGCCCGCGATATATTCAACCGGAACTTCGATGTGCTGAATGCCATCTTTTTCCAGCTGACGGATATGGCGCGCAGTAATACGGCGTGCTTTTTCGACGTAGACGGTGCCGTTCGCTTCGATATCGAAGGTCGCAGTTTCACCGCGCAGGCGCTCAGGCACCAGCTCCATCTGCAGCTTGTTGTCGCGAATTTCAAACACCACTTTCTCGAAGAAGATATCGAGGATCTGAGGTGTAGTGAACTGCAACGCACGCAGGATGATAGTGGCCGGCAGCTTACGACGACGGTCAATACGGACAAACAGGTTATCTTTCGGGTCAAACTCAAAGTCGAGCCATGAACCGCGGTAAGGGATGATACGTGCGTTGTAGAGCACTTTACCCGATGAGTGGGTTTTACCCTTATCGCTATCAAAGAACACGCCAGGACTACGGTGCAGCTGAGAAACGATAACGCGCTCGGTACCATTGATAACAAAGGTACCATTGTCGGTCATGAGCGGAATTTCGCCCATGTAGACTTCTTGTTCTTTAATGTCTTTTACGGTGCCTTCTGGCGCTTCGCGCTCATAGACCACCAGACGCAGTTTCACGCGCAGCGGTGCCGAATAGGTCACGCCACGGATCTGACACTCTTTCACGTCAAAGACAGGTTCACCCAGGCGATAGCTGACATACTGCAACTCAGAGTTGCCGCTGTAGCTCGCAATAGGGAATACAGAGCGGAATGCAGCTTCCAGTCCGTACTGACCTTCTGGATCTTGCTCGATAAACTTCTGGAACGAGTCGAGCTGGATGGAAAGGAGATAAGGTATGTCCAGTACTTGCGGACGTTTACCAAAATCCTTACGAATACGTTTTTTCTCGGTATAGGAGTAAACCATAGGGTTCCTCAGCTAGCTGACAAGTCGACCCACGCTGTCCGTCCTGACAGGACAGTTCATGCAACACGATTTTGTTTGATTCACTGGCTGCGCAGCAGCAGTGCAATACCTCTTTCTATCACGCTTAAATCATTTCATCGCTGTTGCGAGGGCAGGGAACCCGCACAGGTAGAGCGGTATATTAAGTCGTCGATAGAGAAAGATATTGAAGAGTAACAATGGACAAACAGTGTGAAACCCCATTGAGACCCTGTAGCGCAAAAAAGGCTGGTGACCAAAAAGTCACCAGCCATCAGCCTGAAACTACTCAGACTGCAACCCGAAGGCTGTCTTACTTAACTTCAACTTCAGCGCCAGCTTCTTTCAGAGCAGCTTCAAGTGCAGCTGCGTCATCTTTGCTGATCGCTTCTTTGATTACGCCAGTTGCTTCAACCAGATCTTTGGCTTCTTTCAGGCCCAGACCAGTTGCAGTACGTACGGCTTTGATTACTGCAACCTTGTTCGGGCCAACAGCTTTCAGGACTACGTCGAATTCAGTTTTTTCTTCAACAGCTTCAGCCGGGCCCGCAGCAACAGCTACAGCAGCAGCAGCAGAAACGCCGAATTTTTCTTCCATAGCAGAAACCAGCTCAACTACTTCCATTACGGACATCGCTGCAACAGCTTCCAGAATTTGGTCTTTAGTAATAGACATGACAATTGTTCCTAAGAATCAGAAAAAGTTTATACGTAAGCAAGTACGAAGAAAAGAAGATGGCCTTAAGCCGCTTCTTTTGCATCGCGTACAGCAGCCAGAGTGCGGACCAGTTTGCCGGCAGCGGCTTCTTTCATGGTCGACATCAGACGTGCCAGTGCTTCTTCGTAGGTCGGCAGCGTTGCCAGACGGTCAATATTGGCCGCCGTGATCAGCTCACCTTCAAAGGCTGCAGCTTTGACCTCAAATTTTGCATTCGCTTTCGCGAAATCTTTGAACAGACGAGCAGCAGCGCCCGGGTGTTCCATAGAATATGCAATCAGGGTCGGACCAACAAACGTGTCTTTCAGGCACTCAAACTGAGTTCCTTCAACGACGCGGCGCAGCAGGGTGTTACGAACAACACGCATGTAAACGCCAGCTTCACGGCCTGCTTTACGCAGTTCGGTCATTTTATCAACGGTAACGCCACGGGAATCCGCAACAACCGCTGAAAGCGCACCTTTGGCTACTTCGCTGACTTCAGCAACAATCGCTTGTTTGTCTTGAAGATTTAATGCCATTAGCTTTTGCTCCTGGATTTGACCGGGAAAGGATTTCCCCGGAACTCACTTCACTTACTCACCCCAAGGGGAAATAAGCGCTCGAACACGGTGAGCAGAATCCAGCTAAGAAAAAATTCTTTTGGTTCTGTCACCGTCTACGCAGGGTATTAAGCGGAATATCCGGAGATAAGCAGCTCCTGCGGTCTTGGACGGAGGCCAGGATAAGGCCTGGCTCCAACCTAAATTCTGTGCGACGCAGCAGAGTCAGAGGGAAAGGCGATACACGCAACAATCAGTTCTGGCTCTCTGGTGTCCTGTTCCGTTAATAACAGAACAACGGGCGTAAGATTCTAGGTGAATTTTTCGCCCGTTTCAAGCAGCAATTAGTTTGCTGTTGCGTTCAGACCAGCCTGGTCAACGGCAACGCCGGCGCCCATGGTGGTTGAAAGGCTAACTTTCTTGATGTACACGCCTTTCGCCTGAGATGGTTTTGCTTTTTTCAGCGCAACCAGCAGAGATTCCAGGTTTTCTTTCAGTTTGTCAGCGTCAAAGTCCACTTTACCGATGGTAGTGTGGATGATGCCGTTTTTGTCGTTACGATAACGAACCTGACCCGCTTTAGCGTTCTTAACCGCTTCAGCAACGTTAGGCGTTACAGTACCGACTTTCGGGTTTGGCATCAGGCCACGTGGACCCAGAATCTGGCCCAGCTGGCCAACAACGCGCATTGCATCCGGAGAAGCAATAACAACGTCAAAATTCATTTCGCCTTTCTTGATCTGATCAGCCAGGTCTTCCATGCCTACCAGCTCAGCGCCTGCTGCTTTAGCAGCTTCAGCGTTGGCGCCCTGGGCGAAGACAGCAACACGTACTGAACGACCAGTACCGTGTGGCAGAACGGTCGCGCCGCGAACGTTCTGATCAGATTTACGTGCATCAATGCCGAGGTTGACAGCAACGTCAACGCTTTCAACGAACTTGGCAGTAGCCAGTTCTTTCAGCAGAGCAACAGCTTCAGCAATATCATACTGCTTGGTCGCGTCAACTTTGTCGCGAATTACGGTCATGCGCTTGGTCAGCTTAGCCATTTCTTAGTCCTCTACTACCAGGCCCATGGAACGAGCAGTACCTTCGATTGAGCGAGTCATCGCTTCAACGTCAGAACCAGTCATGTCCGCAGCTTTGGTTTCTGCGATTTCACGTACCTGAGCACGAGTCACTTTACCGACTTTATCTTTGTTCGGCTTACCAGAACCAGACTTGATGCCCGCTGCTTTTTTCAGCAGTACGGCAGCCGGAGGCGTTTTGGTAATGAAGGTGAAAGAACGGTCGCTGTATACGGTGATAACAACTGGAGTCGGCAGACCTTTTTCCAGAGATTCGGTCTTAGCGTTGAACGCTTTACAGAATTCCATGATGTTAACACCCTGCTGACCCAGAGCTGGACCAACCGGTGGACTTGGGTTCGCCATACCAGCTGCAACCTGCAGCTTGACGTAGGCTTGGACTTTCTTAGCCATGATATTTCCTCAATTGGGTTATAGCGCCTGTAAAGGCTCCCCGTGATAACGATTTACACGCTGTTGCCAGCGCATAAAAACAAAAGGCGCGAAATTGTAGTTAAATTTCGCGCCTGCTGCAACAGCTAATTTGTGAGCGGAAAGAGGTTAACCTTTCTCCACCTGACCGAAGTCGAGCTCAACCGGCGTGGCACGTCCAAAGATGGAAACGGATACCGTCAGGCGGCTCTTCTCGTAATCCACATCTTCAACCACACCGTTAAAGTCAGCAAAAGGACCGTCATTAACGCGAACCATTTCACCTGGCTCAAACAGCGTTTTCGGACGAGGCTTGTCGCCGACCTGCTGCAGACGGTTCATGATCGCATCAACTTCTTTATCGCTGATAGGTGCCGGACGGTCAGATGTACCGCCGATGAAACCCATCACGCGTGGGACGCTGCGTACCAGGTGCCAGCTGGCGTCATTCATCACCATCTGAACCAGTACGTATCCCGGGAAAAACTTGCGCTCGCTCTTACGACGCTGGCCACCACGAATTTCAACGACTTCTTCAGTCGGAACCATGACGTCGCCAAACAGCTCTTCCATGTTGTGCAATTTGATATGCTCGCGCAGCGATTGTGCTACGCGGCCTTCAAAACCGGAAAACGCCTGTACGACGTACCAGCGTTTCTTTGGAGCTTCAGACATCTCAGAACCTCAGGCCAGTGATAAACGATACCAGACGGACCAGAATACCATCCAGCCCCCACAAAATCAGTGACATCACGGCAGTAACCGCGGCAACGATTAACGTGGTGTGCAGCGTTTCCTGGCGGGTTGGCCAGATAACCTTACGCATTTCTGTTCTTGCTTCACGAGCAAAAGCCACGGTCGCTTTGCCTTTGGTCGTTAAAAGCGCAATGCCGCCAGCCGCTGCAATCAGTACAACTACGGCTAAAGCACGCAGTGGCAGTGACACATCACGATAGAGGTAGTTACCTACAATCGCTGCAAGCAGCAGTAACACGACTACTACCCACTTTACCGCTTCCAGGCCACGCCCGCTCCCTTGAGCTTCGGTATTCGCACTCATAAACCAACCTGCCACAATAATTCAGAAACTATTCTGCCCCGCAGTGCGAGGCGTCCAAACCGAATGAGCTTTTGGGGCGTAACTCGGTATCCAACGCCGCATAACAGAGCCTGTCTCAGCAATGATTATGATTCAAAAAATCACTGATGAGCCAGGTTCTATGAAACAGCGTGCAAAAAGGGCATCAAATGATGCCCTTTCCGTGTGCATTGCGTCAAACGTTATCGGTAATTATGCGATAACTTTAGCAACAACACCCGCGCCAACGGTACGGCCACCTTCGCGGATTGCGAAGCGCAGACCTTCGTCCATTGCGATTGGGTGGATCAGGGTAACAACCATTTTGATGTTGTCGCCTGGCATGACCATCTCAACGCCTTCTGGCAGCTCTACTGAACCGGTTACGTCAGTTGTACGGAAGTAGAACTGTGGACGATAGCCTTTGAAGAACGGAGTATGGCGGCCACCTTCGTCTTTAGACAGAACGTAAACTTCTGACTCGAACTGGGTGTGCGGCTTGATTGAGCCTGGCTTAGCCAGAACCTGGCCACGCTGGATGTCTTCACGCTTGATACCACGCAGCAGAACACCACAGTTTTCGCCTGCCTGACCCTGGTCCAGCAGCTTACGGAACATCTCAACACCGGTACAGGTTGATTTCGCAGTATCTTTGATACCCACGATTTCAACTTCGTCGCCGACTTTAACGATGCCGCGCTCAACACGACCGGTTACAACGGTACCACGGCCAGAGATTGAGAATACGTCTTCGATTGGCAGCAGGAACGGCATGTCGATCGCACGGACTGGATCCGGGATGTAGTTGTCCAGGTGTTCAGCCAGCTCAACGATTTTTGCTTCCCACTCAGGAACGCCTTCCAGCGCTTTCAGAGCAGAACCACGAACGATTGGGGTGTCATCGCCTGGGAAGTCGTACTGTGACAGCAGGTCACGTACTTCCATCTCTACCAGTTCCAGCAGCTCTTCATCATCAACCATGTCACACTTGTTCAGGAACACGATGATGTAAGGAACGCCAACCTGACGACCCAGCAGGATGTGCTCACGGGTCTGTGGCATTGGGCCATCAGTCGCAGCAACAACCAGGATCGCGCCGTCCATCTGCGCAGCACCGGTGATCATGTTTTTCACATAGTCGGCGTGGCCTGGGCAGTCAACGTGAGCGTAGTGACGTGCAGCAGTCTCATACTCAACGTGTGCGGTGTTGATGGTGATACCGCGGGCTTTTTCTTCAGGCGTGCTGTCGATCTGATCGAATGCACGAGCCTGGCCGCCGTTGGTTTTAGCCAGTACGGTAGTGATAGCTGCAGTCAGGGTGGTTTTACCGTGGTCAACGTGACCGATGGTGCCCACGTTTACGTGCAGTTTGTTACGTTGAAATTGCTCTTTAGCCATCGCTAGTCCCTCTAAGACACGGATATATCAATGATATCATCACATTAACCAGGCAATGCCTGACTGCAAGGAAGTTACAGAGAAAATCAGGAGGGAGATTAAAGGAAGTGGTGCTGATACCCAGAGTCGAACTGGGGACCTCACCCTTACCAAGGGTGCGCTCTACCAACTGAGCCATATCAGCACATCTGGAGCGGGCAGCGGGAATCGAACCCGCATCATCAGCTTGGAAGGCTGAGGTAATAGCCATTATACGATGCCCGCATCCTGGAACTCGGCTACCTGTTCTTTCTGTAGCTTGCAGATAACAGAGATGTTTCTCTACTATCTACTGCCTGTCAGCGAAGCTGACCGACTTTGACTTCGCTAACGCTCAGTCTGAATTCAGGGTGATAAGTGACTCACCTGACAGATAAACAGGTTGTTTATCTGCGTACCCAACCGCGAGGTTGAGATGGTGGTGGGAGAAGGATTCGAACCTTCGAAGTCTGTGACGGCAGATTTACAGTCTGCTCCCTTTGGCCGCTCGGGAATCCCACCTACTTGATGGTGCCGGCTACCGGAATCGAACTGGTGACCTACTGATTACAAGTCAGTTGCTCTACCAACTGAGCTAAGCCGGCATCAAGTGGAGCGCATTCTAGGAAGGTCGGGCTCTGGATGCAACTAAAAAATCGCTTATTTTTTTCTATCGCTTACTATTTGTGCAAATTATCGCATTTTAGTGTTTTTGTGCAGAATATTTGTGCAATCTGGTCCTGTTTTCATAGGATCAGTCGGCTCGCGCTAATGCCTTAGGCCTCTCTCTGGAACGCTTTTCAGCAGATAAATGATCTGCAGGCAGTATTTTTATTTCACACGCCTGTACCGAACGATGCTTTTTTTGACCTCGCCTGCGCTTTTTTTTCATGTGCAGGCACTTTTCTGTAGAAAGCAGGCCTGTTTTGACATGCGTGTCCCTAATGTCGGTACGACGATGACCAGGCGTGGTGCCTTTCAAAATGACTCTATGCCGTTTGTTCTTTTGCTGAAGTTCTTATGGGACATATTGAATTTGTACCGCATCAGCCTCTCTCTATGCCCTTATGGCGGCGTTTTGTCATTCAGACGTTGTCAGATGTAAAAAGCAGATAAAAGCCGCACATGCGCTGTGATGACCTGCAATATCATAAACAACGATAAAGCAGTAAAAATTAAAGCCACCATGATGTTTTGTGGGTATGCCGACGAAAGCGAGATCACGTTTATCTTTTTACTTCTGTTAAAAGCCATACTGGTGATACCCTCCAGCCCATTGTTCTCACTGATAAACCAGCGATTCGTGATTCACTTCACCTGTGCTGTCCTGCTTATCGGATAACACGCGGTTGATAGCCATGAATTTGCGGTCAGATGCATGCTTATGGATAAAACGACCCCCCCTGACAACGCCTTATTTAGAGTTCACTCGTGAGCAATGGGCTGCATTACGTGATTCCGTACCTATGACGCTGTCAGAGGAAGAGATCGCGCAGCTGGAGGGCATCAACGAGGATCTCTCGCTGGAGGAAGTAGCGGAAATTTATCTGCCACTTTCGCGTCTGCTTAATTTTTATATAAGTTCTAACGTTCGCCGACAGGCTGTACTGGAGCAATTTCTGGGCACCAATGGCCAGAAAATCCCCTATATCATCAGTATTGCGGGTAGCGTAGCGGTCGGTAAAAGCACGACTGCGCGTGTCTTGCAGGCTTTGCTCAGCCGCTGGCCTGAACATCGCAAAGTCGAATTGATCACCACTGATGGCTTCCTTCATCCTAATGCCGTGCTGAAAGAGCGTGGGTTAATGAAGAAAAAAGGATTCCCGCAATCCTACGATATGCACCGGTTGGTCAATTTCGTCTCCGATTTGAAGTCGGGAGCCAGTCAGGTTACTGCTCCGGTCTATTCACATCTGATTTATGATGTCATCCCTGATGGCGATAAAGTGATACAGCAGCCAGATATTCTGATTCTGGAAGGACTGAATGTATTACAGAGTGGAATGGACTATCCCCACGATCCCCATCATGTCTTTGTTTCAGATTTCGTCGATTTTTCTATCTATGTTGATGCAGAGGAAGATCTCCTGCAAAGCTGGTATATCAATCGATTCCTGAAATTCCGCCAGGGCGCATTTACCAATCCGGACTCCTATTTCCATCATTACGCCCAGCTTTCAGAAGCAGAAGCGGTTGAAATTGCTGGTAATTTGTGGAAAGAGATTAACTGGCTTAACCTGCAGGAAAATATCCTGCCGACGCGCGAACGAGCCAGCCTGATTATGACCAAAAGTGGCGATCATGCAGTCGATAAGGTTCGCTTGCGTAAATAACTGCTGTCATAAAAAAAGCCTGCGCTGCTGCAGGCTTTTTTTTACTCAGACAGGACGCAGTGATATTTCTCCACCCACCCAGGCTTTTATTTCGCCATCCTGTTCCAGTAACAGGCCACCCTGGCTGTCTACGCCTCGCGCAATACCATGAACCTCACGTTCACCGATAAGCAGCTTAACCGGCCGGTTAATAAAGTTATCCAGCGCAGCCCAGCGTGCGACAAACGGGGTTAATCCCTCCTGCTCAAAGAGCGGCAGAGCTTCGCGCAGACTGTTGATCAGACGTGCCGCAAGCTCATTGCGGTTTACCGTTACCCCGGCCTCCTGCAGGTTAATCCAGCCCTGATTAATCTGTGATGCATCGGCTGTTCGCATCGCCAGGTTAATCCCCGCACCAATCACGATCTGCGCAGCATCGCCGGTTTTACCTGTCAGTTCGACCAGAATACCCGCCAGTTTACGATCGTTCAGGTAAATATCATTGGGCCATTTTACGCGGACATCATCGGCCCCTAATGAACGTAATGTCTCAGCCATGATAATGCCAATTACCAGGCTCAGACCCATCGCCGCTGCCGGCCCCTGCTCCAGACGCCAGTACATAGACATGTAGAGGTTTGCGCCAAAGGGCGAAAACCACTGACGGCCACGACGGCCGCGACCCGCCTGCTGATATTCCGCAATGCAGGCAGCACCCGACTCCATTTCATGCATACGTTCCAGCAGATACTGATTTGTGGAATCAATCACCGGGATTACCGAGACGTTACCCTGCGTAACCTGTGAGAGTATCGCCTGCTCATCCAGCAGCTGTATCGGGGCAGAGAGACTGTAACCTTTGCCTGTCACGGTATAGACATCAAGACCCCAGCTTTTTAACGTCTGGATATGCTTATTTATGGCTGCGCGACTCATGCCCAGCGTTTCACCCAACTGCTCACCGGAATGGAACTCACCATCAGATAAGATATCAACCAGCTTTAGCGGAACATTATGGTCTTTCATGCGATCACCCCGACGGCATTACACTCACCCTGCGCCTGAATAAAGCGCACTTCGGGTTCAAGCCAGACATCGAATTTTTCACCAACCTGAGCGCGCACGGTTTTTGCCAGCGCAACGATATCGTCGGGAGTGGCATTTTCAGCGTTGATCAGCACCAGAGCCTGTTGCTGGTGAACTGCCGCGCCCCCGATGCGATAACCTTTCAGCTGGCACTGATCGATAAGCCATCCTGCTGCCAGTTTGATTTCACCATTTGGCATCAGATAGTGTGGCATAGCCGGAAAATGCGTCAGTAGTGAGCTGCACTGCACCTCGGTGACGACAGGATTTTTAAAAAAGCTGCCTACATTACCGGTGACTTTCGGATCGGGTAGTTTGCTCTGCCGCATCTGGCATACCGCGTGATAGACATCCCAGGCATTGGCCGTCACCGGATTGAGCGTTTTCAGATCGCCGTAGGTTAATACCGGTTGCCATTGCTTAGGCAATATTATCCCGACTGCGACGATGACATAGCCTGACTGGTAGTGATGTTTAAAAATGCTGTCACGATAGCCAAACTCACAGGCTTCACGATCGAGACGTTCTGTCTGACCACTGTGCAGATTAAGTACATCCACGTATTCGCAGACGTCTTTTAATTCCACGCCATAAGCACCTATGTTCTGAATCGGTGCCGAACCGGTCATACCAGGGATCAACGCCAGATTTTCCAGGCCTGTGATTCCTTTTTCCAGCGTGCTTTTAACCAGCTGATGCCAGTTCTCACCTGCCCCGACGTGTAATTTCCAGCACTCATATTCATCCTGAATTTTGATGCCTTTGATGCGGTTCAGCACCACTGTACCGGCAAAATCTTCCAGGAATAGGACATTGCTGCCTTCACCGAGCACAAGGAAAGGCGTTTGATCACTCTGGCTTGCCTGCCATGCTGCCAGAATGGCGGCTGGCGTCTCGGCGACGATGCGTTTCTGTGTATGTACTTCAAGCCCAAGCGTATTGTCGGCTTTTAAGGAGGGATGCTGGCTGGACATTTGACGGCCTTTACTGAGTTATCTGGCCGTAGTTTACCGTATCAGAGAGGGGTTCTCAGGCTGTTTTCGGGGGTTATGATGAGGTTTTTCACGATCTGCAGACGTAAAAAAAGCCCCGCACTTCCGTGCGGGGCTTCTTCACTTATTTAATGCCTGGCAGTTCCCTACTCTCGCATGGGGAGACCCCACACTACCATCGGCGCTACGGCGTTTCACTTCTGAGTTCGGCATGGGGTCAGGTGGGACCACCGCGCTAAAGCCGCCAGGCAAATCTTGGTGCACGAAACGAATCTTTTACGCCATGACCGCGTTGCCATCGCCCGGCCGCACCGGTCACATACTTCAGTATGCTCCCGCTGACGTCCTCGCTCTGCGCCTTGTCACGCCGCAAAATCTTTCGTTTCCGCTAATTTTTATCCGGTACAGGCTGAAAATTGTGTCTCTCAAAAACGCCTCTGGCGTTGTAAGGTTAAGCCTCACGGGTCATTAGTACCGGTTAGCTCAACGCATCGCTGCGCTTACACACCCGGCCTATCAACGTCGTAGTCTTCAACGTCCCTTCAGGACTCTCAAGGAGTCAGGGAGAACTCATCTCGGGGCAAGTTTCGTGCTTAGATGCTTTCAGCACTTATCTTTTCCGCACTTAGCTACCGGGCAATGCCATTGGCATGACAACCCGAACACCAGTGGTGCGTTCACTCCGGTCCTCTCGTACTAGGAGCAACCCCCCCTCAATTCTCCAGCGCCCACGGCAGATAGGGACCGAACTGTCTCACGACGTTCTAAACCCAGCTCGCGTACCACTTTAAACGGCGAACAGCCGTACCCTTGGGACCTACTTCAGCCCCAGGATGTGATGAGCCGACATCGAGGTGCCAAACACCGCCGTCGATATGAACTCTTGGGCGGTATCAGCCTGTTATCCCCGGAGTACCTTTTATCCGTTGAGCGATGGCCCTTCCATTCAGAACCACCGGATCACTATGACCTGCTTTCGCACCTGCTCGAGCCGTCACTCTCGCAGTCAAGCCAGCTTATGCCATTGCACTAACCTCACGATGTCCGACCGTGATTAGCTGACCTTCGTGCTCCTCCGTTACTCTTTAGGAGGAGACCGCCCCAGTCAAACTACCCACCAGACACTGTCCGCAGCCCGGATCACGGGCCTACGTTAGAACATCAAACATTAAAGGGTGGTATTTCAAGGTTGGCTCCACGCAGACTGGCGTCCGCGCTTCAAAGCCTCCCACCTATCCTACACATCAAGGCTCAATGTTCAGTGTCAAGCTGTAGTAAAGGTTCACGGGGTCTTTCCGTCTTGCCGCGGGTACACTGCATCTTCACAGCGAGTTCAATTTCACTGAGTCTCGGGTGGAGACAGCCTGGCCATCATTACGCCATTCGTGCAGGTCGGAACTTACCCGACAAGGAATTTCGCTACCTTAGGACCGTTATAGTTACGGCCGCCGTTTACCGGGGCTTCGATCAAGAGCTTCTCCTTACGGATAACCCCATCAATTAACCTTCCGGCACCGGGCAGGCGTCACACCGTATACGTCCACTTTCGTGTTTGCACAGTGCTGTGTTTTTAATAAACAGTTGCAGCCAGCTGGTATCTTCGACTGGCTTCGGCTCGGGGAGCAAGTCCCTCCACCTACGCGCCAGCGTGCCTTCTCCCGAAGTTACGGCACCATTTTGCCTAGTTCCTTCACCCGAGTTCTCTCAAGCGCCTTGGTATTCTCTACCTGACCACCTGTGTCGGTTTGGGGTACGATTCTGTGTTACCTGATGCTTAGAGGCTTTTCCTGGAAGCTGGGCATTTATCACTTCAGCACCGTAGTGCCTCGTCGTCACGCCTCAGCGTTAACAAGCGTCCGGATTTACCTGGACACTCCGCCTACACGCTTAAACCGGGACAACCGTCGCCCGGCTGATATAGCCTTCTCCGTCCCCCCTTCGCAGTAACACCGAGTACAGGAATATTAACCTGTTTCCCATCGACTACGCCTTTCGGCCTCGCCTTAGGGGTCGACTCACCCTGCTCCGATTAACGTTGAACAGGAACCCTTGGTCTTCCGGCGAGCGGGCTTTTCACCCGCTTTATCGTTACTTATGTCAGCATTCGCACTTCTGATACCTCCAGCATGCCTCACAGCACACCTTCGACGGCTTACAGAACGCTCCCCTACCCAACAACACATAGTGTCGCTGCCGCAGCTTCGGTGCATGGTTTAGCCCCGTTACATCTTCCGCGCAGGCCGACTCGACCAGTGAGCTATTACGCTTTCTTTAAATGATGGCTGCTTCTAAGCCAACATCCTGGCTGTCTGTGCCTTCCCACATCGTTTCCCACTTAACCATGACTTTGGGACCTTAGCTGGCGGTCTGGGTTGTTTCCCTCTTCACGACGGACGTTAGCACCCGCCGTGTGTCTCCCGTGATAACATTCTTCGGTATTCGCAGTTTGCATCGGGTTGGTAAGCCGGGATGGCCCCCCTAGCCGAAACAGTGCTCTACCCCCGAAGATGAGTTCACGAGGCGCTACCTAAATAGCTTTCGGGGAGAACCAGCTATCTCCCGGTTTGATTGGCCTTTCACCCCCAGCCACAGGTCATCCGCTAATTTTTCAACATTAGTCGGTTCGGTCCTCCAGTTAGTGTTACCCAACCTTCAACCTGCCCATGGCTAGATCACCGGGTTTCGGGTCTATACCCTGCAACTTAACGCCCAGTTAAGACTCGGTTTCCCTGCGGCTCCCCCTATACGGTTAACCTTGCTACAGAATATAAGTCGCTGACCCATTATACAAAAGGTACGCAGTCACCCCCATTAAGAAGGCTCCCACTGCTTGTACGTACACGGTTTCAGGTTCTGTTTCACTCCCCTCGCCGGGGTTCTTTTCGCCTTTCCCTCACGGTACTGGTTCACTATCGGTCAGTCAGGAGTATTTAGCCTTGGAGGATGGTCCCCCCCATATTCAGACAGGATACCACGTGTCCCGCCTTACTCATCGAGCTCACAGCTTGTGTGCTTTTGTGTACGGGAGTATCACCCTGTACCCTGCGACTTTCCAGACGCTTCCACTAACACACAAACTGATTCAGGCTCTGGGCTGCTCCCCGTTCGCTCGCCGCTACTGGGGGGAATCTCGGTTGATTTCTTTTCCTCGGGGTACTTAGATGTTTCAGTTCCCCCCGGTTCGCCTTGCAGCACTATGTATTCATGCTGCAATGATGCACAGAGTGCACCGGGTTTCCCCATTCGGACATCGACGGCTGTAGCGGTTCATATCACCTTACCGTCGCTTTACGCAGATTAGCACGTCCTTCATCGCCTCTGACTGCCTGGGCATCCACCGTGTACGCTTAGTCGCTTAACCTCACAACCCACAGGCGTTTTTCAACGCTGCGTGTTGCAAGCATTTGAGAGACTCGAACGCATCGCCAAATCATTCCTTATTACGGAGGAATGACGCGCTGCGTCGTTTCAATTTTCAGCTTGTTCCGGATTGTTAAAGAGCATAATACGTCGCAGCACACCGTTGCCGGTATGCTCTGAGGTATTTCAGAAAAAAACAGATAAACGGTATGGTGGAGCTAAGCGGGATCGAACCGCTGACCTCCTGCGTGCAAGGCAGGCGCTCTCCCAGCTGAGCTATAGCCCCATACAGTTACTGCAGAGACCACTACTACCACTCAACCGAGTACACTTCGTGAGAAATGCAATTCGTGCTCAGGCAAGGCATGTTTCCGCGAAGCATAGTGAACTATGCGAGCCGGAGACATAACGCAGCGTGAGTGCGAATTTGGTAGGCCTGAGTGGACTTGAACCACCGACCTCACCCTTATCAGGGGTGCGCTCTAACCACCTGAGCTACAAGCCTGTAGAGGTTTTTTCTGCTCGTTACTTTTTTTATCAGACAATCTGTGTGGACACTGCGCGGGAAGGTATCTTCAGGTAAGGAGGTGATCCAACCGCAGGTTCCCCTACGGTTACCTTGTTACGACTTCACCCCAGTCATGAATCACAAAGTGGTAAGCGCCCTCCCGAAGGTTAAGCTACCTACTTCTTTTGCAACCCACTCCCATGGTGTGACGGGCGGTGTGTACAAGGCCCGGGAACGTATTCACCGTGGCATTCTGATCCACGATTACTAGCGATTCCGACTTCACGGAGTCGAGTTGCAGACTCCGATCCGGACTACGACGCACTTTGTGAGGTCCGCTTGCTCTCGCGAGGTCGCTTCTCTTTGTATGCGCCATTGTAGCACGTGTGTAGCCCTACTCGTAAGGGCCATGATGACTTGACGTCATCCCCACCTTCCTCCGGTTTATCACCGGCAGTCTCCTTTGAGTTCCCGACCGAATCGCTGGCAACAAAGGATAAGGGTTGCGCTCGTTGCGGGACTTAACCCAACATTTCACAACACGAGCTGACGACAGCCATGCAGCACCTGTCTCAGCGTTCCCGAAGGCACCAAAGCATCTCTGCTAAGTTCGCTGGATGTCAAGAGTAGGTAAGGTTCTTCGCGTTGCATCGAATTAAACCACATGCTCCACCGCTTGTGCGGGCCCCCGTCAATTCATTTGAGTTTTAACCTTGCGGCCGTACTCCCCAGGCGGTCGACTTAACGCGTTAGCTCCGGAAGCCACTCCTCAAGGGAACAACCTCCAAGTCGACATCGTTTACGGCGTGGACTACCAGGGTATCTAATCCTGTTTGCTCCCCACGCTTTCGCACCTGAGCGTCAGTCTTTGTCCAGGGGGGCCGCCTTCGCCACCGGTATTCCTCCAGATCTCTACGCATTTCACCGCTACACCTGGAATTCTACCCCCCCTCTACAAGACTCAAGCCTGCCAGTTTCAAATGCAGTTCCCAGGTTAAGCCCGGGGATTTCACATCTGACTTAACAGACCGCCTGCGTGCGCTTTACGCCCAGTAATTCCGATTAACGCTTGCACCCTCCGTATTACCGCGGCTGCTGGCACGGAGTTAGCCGGTGCTTCTTCTGCGGGTAACGTCAATCGACGCGGTTATTAACCCCATCGCCTTCCTCCCCGCTGAAAGTACTTTACAACCCGAAGGCCTTCTTCATACACGCGGCATGGCTGCATCAGGCTTGCGCCCATTGTGCAATATTCCCCACTGCTGCCTCCCGTAGGAGTCTGGACCGTGTCTCAGTTCCAGTGTGGCTGGTCATCCTCTCAGACCAGCTAGGGATCGTCGCCTAGGTGGGCCATTACCCCGCCTACTAGCTAATCCCATCTGGGTTCATCCGATAGTGAGAGGCCCGAAGGTCCCCCTCTTTGGTCTTGCGACGTTATGCGGTATTAGCCACCGTTTCCAGTGGTTATCCCCCCTCTATCGGGCAGATCCCCAGACATTACTCACCCGTCCGCCACTCGTCACCCGAGAGCAAGCTCTCTGTGCTACCGTCCGACTTGCATGTGTTAGGCCTGCCGCCAGCGTTCAATCTGAGCCATGATCAAACTCTTCAATTTAAGTTTGATTTGCTTAAACAAGTTAAGCGGTGCTCATCTGTAAAACGTCATAATGAATTTCATTATGTGTTCACTCGTGAGGCTTGATATTTTTTTACGTCCGGAGACGCTGATATCAATCCTGCGAGTGCCCACACAGATTGTCTGATAAATTGTTAAAGAGCAGTGCGAACAGTGCGTTAGCGTCCTGTCGCGAGGTGGCGTATATTACGCTTTCCTCCTGCAGAGTCAACCTCTATTTCAGAAGTTTTTCTCCGGCGGCGCAGTCTCCTGTGCCTCTCAACCCGTTTTCCGTTGCCGGTGTTCCGTGTCGATGGAGGCGCATTATAGGGAGTTCGCGCGGGCTGACAAGTGTTTATTACGAAAAGATTATCGTTCGCAGTAATTTTCATCAAATCGCGCTATTTCGCTACGATTTGCCTGGTAACTGTGCAAAATCATTGGCAAAAGTGCTTACCTGCTGCCAGTCCGTGTACTCCACTTCTTTCGTCGAATCTGTCTCACCACCGGTCATGCGCATAATCAACTGGATCATGACGCGATCGAACCAGCGATAGCGCGGATAATAGAGCGCGCCTGCGAACACGGCACAGCAATCAGGCTGCCACGGCGAGTGTGCCAGGAACTTCTGCGTATAGGCATTGGTTTCAGGAGAGCGCTTCTCAGGTTTGCGCGCCGTCAGGTTCACCGAAAAGAAACCGCTGGTACGCTGCTGCAACTCATGAAGGTGTTGTTTAACGAACTTATCGACGACCGGCTGAAAATGGCCATAGCGGATAGATGCGCCAATTAACACGCGATCATACTGTGCCCAGTCAGGCAGAGTGGCATCCTGAATGTTCAGTACATCACACTGCTGCTGCTGACGGATCACATCAGCAATAGAAGAGGCAATCTTCTTGGTTTGTCCGTCGCGAGTGGAATAGAGAATCAGCGCTTTCATGTCAGCATCCTTATTAATTATTCACGCCAGAAAGTAGGCGTGAACAGCACCAGCAAGGTGAATACCTCGAGACGCCCGAACAACATGGTGGAAATAAGAATCCATTTCGCCACGTCATTCATTGAAGTGAAGTTATCAGCTACGACCCCTAAGCCAGGGCCGAGGTTATTGAGCGTCGCGGCAACGGCAGCAAAAGCCGAGAAGTCATCAACACCGGTAGCGATGATCGCCAGCATGCTGATCAGGAACACCAGCGCATAAGCCGAGAAGAATCCCCATACAGCTTCAAGGATACGTTCCGGCAGCGCCCGGTTGCCCAGCTTAATGGTGTAGACCGCATTGGGGTGAACCAGACGCTTAAGCTCACGGTTACCCTGCTTGCATAACAGCAGTATGCGAATCACCTTCAGACCACCGCCGGTTGAACCGGCACAGCCGCCGATAAAGGCGGAGCACAACAGCAGTACCGGCAGGAACAATGGCCAGCGAGCGATGCTGTCGGTCGTGAATCCCGCCGTCGTCGCCATGGAAACCACCTGGAAAAAGGCCTGGTTCAGCGTCTGCCAGCCACTTTCATAGACATTATGGAACCAGAGCACCAGGGTACAGATCAACACCAGCGTCAGCTGAACGCCAATAAACATGCGGAACTCAGGGTCGCGCCAGTACACACGCAGATTGCGTCCGCTTAACATGGCAAAGTGCAGGCCGTAGTTACAGCCTGAGATCAGCAGAAACACCGCCACGATGGTATTGATGGTGCCACTGTTAAAATAGCCGATACTGGCATCATGGGTTGAGAAGCCGCCAATGGCGATAGTCGAGAAACTGTGGCCAATAGCATCAAACGCTGGCATTCCCGCCAGCCACAATGCCAGCGCACAGGCTATCGTCAGCAGGACGTAGATCAGCCAGAGTGTTTTAGCCGTCTCGGCGATACGCGGTCGCATTTTATTATCTTTCAGCGGCCCCGGCATTTCAGCGCGATAGAGCTGCATGCCCCCGACGCCCAGAATCGGCAGTATCGCCACGGCTAATACGATGATCCCCATACCGCCCAGCCACTGCAGCATCTGCCGATAGAAGAGAATCGCCTTAGGCAACGAGTCCAGCCCCACCAGCGTGGTGGCACCGGTGGTTGTCAGGCCAGAGAAAGATTCAAAGAACGCATCCGTCACCGAAAGATGCGGCTGTTCGGCAAAGATAAAGGGCATCGCCCCTACGCTGCCCAGCACCGTCCAGAACAGGACCACAATCAGAAACCCTTCCCGCGGTTTGAGTTCGGTTTTCTTTTTGCGATTCGGCCACCACAGCAGCGAGCCGATCACCAGCGCCATCATAAAGGTCTGGCTAAACGCCCGCCCTGCGCCATCGCGATAAATTAAGGCGACCAGGCCGGGCAAAATCATCGTCACTGAAAAGAGGATCACCAGCAGACCGACTATGCGGGTAATGGCGCGAAAGTGCATTCAGCCGTTCCTTTAAATAAAAGAGATGAACATCATGGTGTGAGCGGGATCAGCGATAACGCGCCCCGACTAAAGTCTGACAGATTTTTTTGAACCCGTCGATCTGTCCGTAAGGTACAGCCAGCGTCAACGCAATACGATCCTGAAACTGGCTGTCGGTCACCTTACCTTCAAAACGCTGTACCAGCCGTTCAATATCACTGAGCTGTGCATAGTCACATTGCAAAGTGAACAGCTTCATCGGCACTTTGCGCTGCCGTGGCAGCTGCTTAAGCCCCTGCTGGACGCCACCACCATATGCTTTCACTAAGCCGCCGGTTCCCAGCATGATGCCACCGTAGTAACGCACCACCACAGCGGTAATCTCGCCAATATCCGCGCCCATCAGTTGCGCCAGCATCGGTTTCCCTGCCGTACCCGAAGGTTCACCATCATCAGAGAAACCGAGTTGCTGAGAATCATTCGGCGCGCCCGCTACCCAGGCCCAGCAGTGATGCCGGGCAGTGGGATGCTCGCTTTTAACCTGCTGGACAAACGCGCGCGCTGCCTCTGCACCCTCGGTGTGCGCCAGTAGCGTAATGAAGCGACTCTTTTTTGATTGTCTCCTCACTGCTGCTTACTGGCACAGCGGGAATATCAAAGGCCTCCATCAGGCCAGATGCAGATCGCGGGTCATGTTCTCAACGCGATGCGCATGGATCACCACGTTATCCTCGATACGAATCCCGCCATAAGGCCGAAGCGCATCAATGGCCTGCCAGTTAAAGTGCTGACTGAAACGGCCTTCACGCAGCGGCTTGAGTAACGAATCAATAATATAGAAGCCCGGCTCAATGGTTAATACCATGCCCGGTTGCAGCACGCGGGTGCAGCGAAGATAAGGATATTGCGCTGGCGCGGCGAGATGGGTGCCCTGCTCATCCTGCATAAAACCGGCAACGTCATGGACCTGCAGACCCAGCGGATGCCCCAGGCCATGTGGCATAAACGGACCGGTCAGATCTTCAGCCACCAGCGCTTCTTCGCTGATTCCCTGAACCAGCTCAAACTTCAGCAACATCTTCGCAATACGCTGATGCATCTGAAGGTGGTAATCGGTGTAGCGTACGCCCGGTTTCAGCGTGGCTATCAGGGCCAGCTCTTCAGTGTTCATCGCCTCAACCATTCTGGCATAGAGCGAACTGCTCTGCGCCGCATAGCTGCGGGTCAAATCAGCGGCATAGCCAAGATACTCGGCACCCGCATCAATCAAAAAGCTATGGCGTTTCGCCGGTGGCTGATGATCCAGCCGGGTGTAGTGCAGCACCGCAGCGTGCTCATTCAGCGCAATGATATTGCCGTAAGGTACATCGGTGTCGCGATGACCGGTAGCGGTCAGATACGCCTGATTGATATCGAACTCACTTAAGCCCGCCGAGAACGCCTCTTTCGCCGCGCGATGACCGGCAACCGCCAGCTTCTGCGCCTGGCGCAGACAGGCGAGTTCATAATCAGTTTTGATGCTGCGATGGAAGTGCAGGAAGTCGATTACCGCTTTGGGATTAATATTGCCAGAGGCGATGCCGAGCTGAGATGCACGCGCGTTAACCGGGCCGATATAGGCGACGTTATCACGCTGTGCAGGCAGCAACTGCGCTATCTCATCCGCATTTTTCAGGCCGATAACGTCGACATCCCCGGTCCAGAAGCTATCCGGCAACGGTTCAACGTTATGCCAGTAATCCACCGGAGAGTAGAACCACAGTTTCGGTTTGTTTACCCCATCAATCCAGAGCCAGCAGTTGGGCACCTGCGTCACCGGCACCCAGGCCTTGAACTGCGGATTCACCTTAAACGGATAAGTGTGATCATCCAGAAACACCGTCAACAACTCACCGGAATGGATCAACATCGCATCCAGTTTATTGCGTGCCAGCACCTGCTGCGCCCGTTGTTGCAACGTGGCGATGTGCGCGTGATACAAGGTCTTCAGTGAATCCATGGACGTCTCTCCAGTGTCGCGAAATGGCCGCAGTTTAGCATACCCCTTGCGCAGATGCCGAAGTCGGCGCAGCTGTGATCTTGTTAGCAAATAAGCAAAGACCAGTTTGCAAAAAATTAACATCACTCCCACACTCACGATCATCTGGTATGACCAGATCACCTTTCGCGGTTTCAGGAGACGCACATGCTCTACCAAGGCGCTAACCTTACTCTTCACTGGCTGGACGATGGCATCGCCGAGCTGGTTTTTGACGCTACGGGCTCGGTCAACAAGCTCGATACGCAAACTGTCGCCAGCCTGGGCGAGGCAATAGCTGTGCTGGAGCAGCAGCCAGAACTGCGCGGCCTGCTGCTGAGCTCCGCTAAACCTGCATTTATTGTAGGGGCAGATATCACCGAGTTCCTTTCACTGTTTGATGCACCCACCGAAAAACTGAGCCAGTGGCTGAGTTACGCCAACAGCATCTTCAATCGTCTGGAAGATTTGCCGGTACCGACTCTGGCCGCCATTGACGGCTATGCACTGGGCGGCGGATGTGAATGCGTACTGGCAACCGATCTGCGTATCGCTACTGCGGACGCCCGTATTGGCCTGCCGGAAACCAAACTCGGCATCATGCCGGGATTTGGCGGCAGCGTGCGATTGCCGCGCCTGCTGGGCGCCGACAGTGCGCTGGAAATTATTGCGGCGGGAAAAGATGTCGATGGCAATGCCGCTCTTAAACTCGGTCTGGTCGATGCGGTGGTGTCTCGCGAGAAACTGCGTGAGGCGGGAATCACCATGCTCAAAGCCGCTGCCACTGATGGCAGCTGGCGCGCCCGCCGGGCCCCTAAGCTGGCTCCGCTGAAACTCAGCCCGATTGAAGCGGCCATGAGCTTCACTATCGCGAAAGCCATGGTGCTGCAAACCGCAGGCAAGCATTATCCCGCTCCGCTGATGGCGGTAAAAACCATTGAAGCTGCAGCCAGCCTTGGCCGCGATGACGCGCTGAAGCTTGAAACCGCAGCGTTTGTGCCGCTGGCCCAGTCTGATGAAGCACGCGCGCTGGTCGGCATCTTCCTCAACGACCAGTATGTGAAAGGTCTGGCGAAAAAGCGCGGCAGCGAAAGCGGCGCACCCGCTCAGGCAGCGGTACTGGGCGCAGGCATCATGGGTGGCGGCATCAGCTACCAGTCTGCGTGGAAAGGCGTGCCGGTCAGAATGAAAGATATTAATCCACAGGCGTTAACGCTGGGGATGAACGAAGCCAGCAAGCTGCTCAATAAGCTGCTGGAACGCGGCAAAATCGACGGCAACAAACTCGCCAGTGTGATCGCCACTATCCAGCCCACGCTGGATTACGCCGGTTTTGAACAGGCTGATGTGGTGGTTGAAGCGGTGGTAGAGAATCCGCTGATCAAGGCAAAAGTGCTGGCGGAAACCGAACAGCATCTGCGTGAAGATGCGATTCTGGCCTCCAATACCTCGACCATTCCCATCAGCCAGCTGGCGCAGGCGTTGCAGCGTCCGGAAAACTTCTGCGGCATGCACTTCTTCAATCCGGTACCGCGTATGCCGCTGGTAGAGGTGGTTCGTGGCGAGAAAACCAGTGAAGCGACCCTGAGCAAAGTGGTGGCCTGGGCCAGCAAAATGGGCAAAACCCCGATCGTAGTGAATGACTGTCCGGGCTTCTTTGTTAACCGGGTGCTGTTCCCTTACTTCGCCGCTTTCAGCCTGCTGCTGCGCGACGGCGCCGATTTCCGTCAGATTGATAAAGTGATGGAAAAACAGTTTGGCTGGCCGATGGGCCCCTCATGGCTGCTGGATGTGGTCGGCATCGATACCGCGCACCACGCGCAAAGCGTCATGGCTGACGGTTTCCCGGATCGTATGAAGCATGACTATCGTGATGCGATCGATCTGCTGTTTGATGCCGGTCGTTTTGGCCAGAAAAATGGCAAAGGCTTCTGGCGCTGGGAAGAAGATAAAAAAGGGCAAGCTGACAAAAGTGGCTGATACCGAAGTGGATACGCTGCTGGAGCAGGTCTGCCAGCCTAAGCGGGTCTTCAGCGACGAAGAGATCCTGAATCGCATGATGCTGCCAATGCTGAATGAAGTAGTGCGCTGCCTGGAAGAGAAGATTATTGCCTCGCCAGCGGAAGCGGATATGGCGCTGGTCTATGGTCTCGGCTTCCCGCCTTTCCGTGGCGGCGCTTTCCGCTATCTCGATACCCTGGGCAACAGCAATGTGGTGGATCAGGCCCGGCGTTATAGCGCGCTCGGTGGCTTATATGCCCTGCCTGCGCTGCTGGTGCAGAAAGCCCATCAGCATGAAAGCTGGTATCCCGCCGCCAAACCGATTGATGAAGCCGCGCTGAAAAGCGCCTGAGGGCAAAAAGATGGAAAATGTGGTGATTATTGATGCGGTGCGCACGCCAATGGGACGTTCAAAAGGCGGCGCCTTTCGTCACGTGCGCGCTGAAGATCTCTCTGCGCACCTGATGCGCGAACTCCTGAGCCGCAACCCGGCGGTGAACCCGACATCACTGGACGATATCGTCTGGGGCTGCGTACAGCAGACGCTGGAACAGGGATTTAATATCGCGCGTAACGCCGCGCTGCTGGCCGAAATCCCGCATTCAGTGCCGGCCACCACCGTCAACCGACTGTGTAGCTCTTCAATGCAGGCGCTGCATGATGCGGCCCGCGCCATTATGGTCGGTGATGCGCAATGCTGTCTGATCGGTGGCGTGGAGCATATGGGACATGTGCCGATGAATCACGGCGTCGACTTTCATCCCGGTCTGGGCCGAACCGTGGCAAAAGCAGCAGGCATGATGGGCTTAACGGCTGAAATGCTGGCGCGAATGCATCATATCAGCCGTGAGCAGCAGGATGCATTTGCCCTGCGTTCACACCAGCGGGCCTGGCAGGCCACCCAGCGTGGGGACTTTGCAACAGAGATTGTCGCCACCTATGGTCACGACAGCGACGGCATTCTTAAACGCTATGACTTCGATGAGGTGATTCGCGAGGAGACCAGCGCCGAAGGACTGGCGGCACTCAAACCCGCCTTCGATCCGGTTAACGGCACCGTCACGGCGGGTACATCGTCGGCGTTGTCAGATGGCGCGGCCGCCATGCTGGTCATGAGCGAATCACGCGCCCGTGAGCTGGGGCTGACACCGCGTGCGCGCATTCGCAGCATGGCGGTGGTGGGCTGTGATCCTTCGATAATGGGTTATGGACCGGTACCGGCCAGCAAACTGGCATTGAAACGGGCGGGACTGAGCGTCAGTGATATCGATGTGTTTGAGCTGAATGAAGCCTTTGCCGCGCAGACGCTGCCGTGTATCAAGGACTTAGGTTTGCTGGAACGGATGGATGATAAGGTCAATCTGAATGGCGGCGCGATTGCGTTAGGCCATCCGCTGGGCTGCTCCGGCGCACGCATCAGCACGACATTGCTGAATATTATGGAACGACGCGATGCCCGTTTTGGCCTCGCCACCATGTGCATCGGACTGGGTCAGGGCATTGCGACCGTATTCGAGCGTCTGTAATACGTTGAGTCTTACTTTGTCAGATTTACCCGCCGTAAACCGGCGGGTTTTTTCTGTCTGCTACAGGCTGCTACAGGGAATCAGATAAAGGCAAACGCATCGCCATACATCTGTGACTCCACCGCGCCACGCTCGGCACAGAAACGATCGCGGGCAATCTTCGCCATCTCAAAACGTCCGGCGATGTAGATCTCATGCTCGCTCAGCGTACTGAAGTCCTGCATTACTGCCGTCAGTACCGTGCCTGAACGGCCCTGCCAGCCCGCTTCAGGTTGCTCGACAACCGGAATCACCTTCAGGTTCGGGTGCTTCACCGCCAGCGCATCCAGCTCTTCCAGATCGTACAAATGCTTGAGCTCACGTCCGCCCCAGTAAATGGCGATATCGCGCTCTGGCTGTTCCGCCAGTGCAGTGAGCAGAATCGAACGGGCATAGGAGAAACCGGTGCCGCCTGCAATCAGGATCAGCGGCTTGCTGCTCTCTTCACGCAGCCAGGCATCGCCGTGCGGCATATCAACCGTAATCTGGCGATCGTTACGGATGCGATCCATGACGGCCATGGCATAGAGGTTCAGATCGGACGCGCCGATATGCAGCTCAATGATATCTTTTTCCATCGGCGTTGAGGCCAGTGAGAACGGACGCTTGTCACGCTCGTCCATCACTACCATCAGATACTGTCCCGCGCGAAAACTGAATTCCGCTTCAGGGATCAGGCGAACGCGATAGACCGTGTCGGTAATCGCCTCAACCGAAGTTACTTTACAGCTTAACGTTGTCATGCGTTCCCTCTGTCGGGTCGTCTTTATGGTTGTGCTCGCCATCAACGCTGTGGCGGCTGATCAAAAATACCTAGCTCATCCCAGATAGCATCAATGCGCGCGGTGACCGCAGGATCTTTGACGATAGGTGTACCCCATTCGCGCTGCGTTTCACCTGGCCACTTATTGGTCGCATCCATCCCCATCTTCGATCCCAGCCCGGAAACGGGCGAAGCGAAATCGAGATAATCGATTGGGGTATTTTCCACTAATACCGTATCGCGGGCCGGATCCATACGCGTGGTGATCGCCCAGATCACGTCGTTCCAGTCACGCGCATTAACGTCATCGTCACACACAATAACAAATTTGGTGTACATGAACTGCCGCAGAAACGACCAGACGCCAAACATGACACGTTTGGCATGCCCCGCGTACTGCTTTTTAATCGTCACGACCGCCAGCCGGTATGAACACCCTTCTGGCGGCAGATAGAAGTCCACGATCTCCGGGAACTGCTTCACCAGAATCGGCACCAGCACTTCATTCAGCGCCACACCCAGCACCGCAGGTTCATCTGGCGGACGGCCGGTGTAGGTGGAGTGATAGATAGGCTTATGGCGCTGCGTAATATGCGTAACGGTAAACACCGGGAAGCTATCTACTTCATTGTAGTAGCCGGTGTGGTCGCCGTAAGGTCCTTCCGGCGCCATATCGCCCGCTTCGATATACCCTTCCAGCACGATTTCCGCGCTGGCGGGAACTTCGAGATCGTTCGAGAGGCATTTCACTACTTCGGTTTTATTGCCGCGCAGTAAACCGGCAAACGCATATTCTGACAGCGTATCAGGCACCGGCGTTACGGCCCCAAGGATAGTGGCAGGATCGGCACCCAGCGCCACCGAGACCGGAAAACGCTCACCCGGATGCGCTTTCGTCCACTCCAGATAATCGAGCGCACCGCCACGGTGCGACAGCCAGCGCATGATCAGCCGATTTTTGCCGATCACCTGCTGCCGGTAGATACCGAGATTCTGCCGCTCTTTGTGCGGGCCGCGCGTCACGGTCAGCCCCCCACGTAATCAGCGGGGCCGCATCGCCCGGCCAGCACTTCATCACCGGAATCCGCGTCAGATCGACTTCATCGCCGCTGAACACCTCTTCCTGACAGGGTGCATTGCGCAGGCGTTTGGTCGGCATGTTCAGGACCTGCTTAAACTGCGGCATCTTATCGAACAGATCGCGGAAGCCTTTTGGCGGCTCCGGCTCTTTCAGGAAGGCCAGCAGTTTACCCACTTCACGCAGTGCGCTGACCTCTTCCTGGCCCATGCCCATTGCCACACGCTTTGGTGTGCCGAACAGATTGCACAGCACCGGCATGTCGTACCCTTTCGGGTTTTCAAACAGCAGAGCCGGGCCACCGGCACGCAGAGTGCGGTCGGCGATTTCGGTCATTTCCAGTTCAGGATCGATCGACTGGGTAATGCGCTTTAGCTCACCGCGCTGTTCGAGCAGCGCGAGAAAGTCTCTTAAATCGTGATATTTCATGCGGCTTTAGCTTTCCGGCCAGAGTGAATCGGCCATTATAGGTCTGATTAAGCGGTTATGCTGAGGTTTATATGGCAGCGTCATACGCACTGAAAGGGAACCAGCGGTTGTAACGCGCGGGCATCGTGATACCCCTGAATCGGCTCGCCGTGGCGAAACAGTTTAAAATCTTCGTTTCGCACGCTGTGATAGCGCAGCTGATTGTCGTGAACGTGCAGAAAACTGCCTTCACGCAGTGCAATCACCGATTCAGTCGGATTAACTGCACAGAACTCTGCCAGCCGTTCGTCACGGGTTTCGCCCATATGACCGCTGACGCTGGCATCCAGATAGTGGGGATTAATCTGCACCGGAAAGAGTCCCAGCGCAGGCAGCACCACGCTGCTGCGCACCGGCATATCGTTCGTGGTACGGATTGAGGGCGTCGCCACGTTGCAGCCTGCGCTCCAGCCGACATAAGGTACCTGTCGCTCCCGCACCGCGCGCTGAATCGCTCCGATCAGACCCTGCTCATGCAGCATCTGATTCAGGAACCAGGTGTTGCCGCCGCTGACTAAAATCAGCTCTGCCTGCGCAATCGCTTCAGCCGGTGAGGCGAATGCCTGAACCCGCTCAACCTGAATGCCCAGTGAGGCACTGAGTTCGGCGGCGCGTTGCTGCTGATCGCCACGAATAATCGCGTAGGGGATCAGTACCGCCGAGCGGATAGCGCGTCGGGCGATCATGGCGTGCAGCTGCGGCTGCGCATAGCCCAGCAGCGGCGCATCATCCGCCAGCTTGCCGTTGCTCAACAGAAAGAGTTCCATCAGAGGATCCTTTTGCAGATGTGATGGTCATTGAGTCTGATACAGAGCAATAGCAGACGTCAATTTTCAGTCACCTTTTCTGCTGCCCTCGGGCATCTTAAGAAAAGTCTCAGTTTATTTTCTTTGCGGGACGCTTTACCCTGCCCCTGCGCTATAACTCTGGCAACAGGTTTGCTATTCTTAGCGTCCATTCAATGGGAGCAGTTATGGAATCCTGGTACTTACTCTATTGCAAACGTGGACAGCTACTGCGCGCGAAGGAGCATCTGGAGCGGCAGGAAGTGCATTGCCTCAGCCCGATGATCGCTCTGGAAAAGATCGTGCGCGGTAAACGCACCACCGTGAGTGAGCCACTGTTCCCGAATTATCTGTTTATCGAGTTTGATCCGGAAGCCATTCACACCACGACGATCAGCAGCACCCGTGGCGTCAGCCACTTCGTGCGCTTTGGCACGACGCCCGCGACAGTGCCTTCAGCCGTGATTGAAGCGCTGGAAACAGACGTCCCGCAAATCCTGCTTGACCCTGAAACGCCGCAAAGCGGTGATGAAGTGGTCATCACCGACGGGACGTTTGAAGGGCTGCGCGCTATCTTTGCCGAGCCGGATGGTGAAACGCGCTCAATTCTGTTGCTTAATTTGCTGAACAAGCAGGTAATGCGCAGCGTCGACAACAAGCAGTTCCGCAAGATTTAAGCCAGTCTGAATAACGTCCGCGCATTATGGTCGATGCGGGTCGCCAGTTCCTCAGCACTCTCACCACGCCATGTCGCCACCTGGTGCACAATATGCGGTAAAAAGCAGGGTTCATTACGGCGCGAAGTCGGGCGCGGACGCATGTCGCGCGGCAGCAGATATGGGGCATCCGTTTCCAGCAGCAGGCGATCGGCCGGAATCAGTGGCAGCAGCTCGCGCAACTCCAGACCACGGCGCTCATCGCATACCCAGCCCGTAATTCCTACCGATAATCCCATGCCCAGACAGGCTTCCATTTCATCACGCGTGCCGGTAAAGCAGTGGATCACCGCGCCAGGCAGTTTTGGCAGCCAGGGCGCCAGCACTGCGGCGAAACTCGCATGGGCTTCGCGGCAGTGCAGAAAGACCGGCATATTGAGTTCCGCCGCCAGAGCCAGCTGCGCATCAAACGCATACTCCTGCTGCTCATGAGCCGACAGATTGCGATTGAAATCGAGTCCGCATTCACCGATGGCAACCACTTCCGGTTTTTCAGCCAGGCGACGCAGGGTGCTGGCAATTTCCGTTGACCATTCGCTGGCATGATGAGGATGAACGCCCGCGGTAGACCAACAGAAGCCCGCTTGATCTTCAGCCAGTCGCTGAGCCTGCTGGCTCTCCAGCGCGTTAGTGCCGGTAATAAGCATGCCGGTGACGCCCGCATCACGCGCGCGTTTAACCACCTTTTGCCGGTCGGAGGCGAATTGCGTGCTGGTCAGGTTTACACCGATATCAAACATAATTTTTCCCACAGTTTATAAACAAAAACCGCCCATCAGGGCGGTTTGGATTGATCGCTTCCCGCCAGTGCGGGTAAAGCTGTCCGCATCAGGAGTCGGTATTCTCTTCTTCATCCTGTAACCGGCGGCCTTTACCCACATAGTAACGGGAAAAGAATACGCCGACTTCAAACAGGCAGTACATCGGAATAGCGAGCAAAGTTTGGGAAAAAACATCCGGCGGTGTGAGCAACATCCCGACCACGAAGGCGCCCACCAGAATATAGGGACGTTTCTTCTTCAACTCTTCCGGGCTGGTGATACCGGTCCAGCACAGCAACACAATCGCCACCGGCACTTCAAACGCCACGCCAAATGCCATAAACAGCGTCATGACAAAATCGAGGTATTTGGAGATATCCGTTGCTACAGTCACGCCGATCGGCGCTGTCTTGGTGAAAAAACCAAATGCCAGCGGGAAGACCACGAAATAGGCAAAGGCCACGCCGAAGTAGAACAGGAAGGTGCTGGAAAACAGCAGCGGCATAACCAGCCTGCGCTCATGACGGTAAAGCGCCGGGGCGACAAATGCCCAGACCTGATAGAGGATCACCGGCACCGCAAGAAACACCGACACTATAATGGTCAGCTTAATCGGGGTGAAGAACGGTGAGGCCACATCGGTCGCGATCATGCTGGAGCCCACCGGCATCTGGCTGATTAGCGGTGCCGCGACCAGCTGGTAGATGTCGTTGGCGAAATAAACCAGCACCAGGAAAATCGCTAATACGGCAATGATGCAGTTCAGTAGTCGCTTACGCAGCTCAATCAGATGACTGATGAGCGGTTGGGTATCTTCAACGGCCATTATCGTTCATCACTTGCAGAAGAGGGGGTAGCGGTTTGACGCGCAGGATCGGCTGGCCTGGCAACGTCGCCAGCGGGCGCCTGTGCCGGTGCGCTGGCCACAGCGGTTGGTGCGGCAGAGGACTGCGCCGCCGGACCTGATGAAACCGCTGAAGAAGCCGGTGCCGGAGCAGTGGCGACGGCAGAAGGTGCGGCAGAGGATTGCACCGCCGGACCTGAGTCTGAAACCGCAGACGGTGTCTGTGCCGGGGCACTGGCCTGGTGTTCTGCTGTAGCCGGTGTCGCCGAAGGCTCAGCCGGAGCAGGCGCGGGCCTGTGCTGAGCCGAATGGATGGTGTTTGCCTCGTCTTCCTCTTTTTCAATGTCGATGCTCTGACTGACCGAGCGTTTCATTGAATCCGCAGTTTTACGCAGCTCTTCCATCGACTCTTTCAGCTCGGGTGAGAGCGTGCCACGGCCCGCTTCTTCCACCTTTTTCAGGCTCTCCTGCAACTCCTGCAGCTTGAGCTCCTGCGCCAGTTCATGTTGTACATTGGCTGCCAGCGAACGAATCGCCCTGATCCAGCCGACCACGGTTTTCACCGCAACCGGTAAACGTTGCGGGCCGAGTACAATCAGCCCGATCACGAACACCAATACCAGTTCACTAAAACCAATATCAAACACGGTTTACACCTGCTTGTCGTTCTTGGCTTCTTCTTTGTTAGCCGAAGTTTGCTGTTTGTCCGCCAGCGTTTTGGCAGCGAAGTCAGCGTCCTGCTCTTTCGGTTGATCCTTTTTTGTCGTCCTCGTCACCCATGGCTTTTTTGAAGCCACGAATCGAAGAACCCAAATCTGAACCCAGATTACGTAATTTGTTGGTACCGAACAGAAGTACAACAATCACGGCAATGATTAACAATTGCCAGATACTGATACCGCCCATGAGATAGCCTCTAATATTCTGTGAAAACGATGAGGTAATGCACCACAGAGTGCCCTTTTCAACCGGGCCTGAGCCAGCGACATTACCTTTTTTTAGACGGACGTGACAATCAGTTTGTCTTACGCCAGCCGATTAACCAGGAGACAATTCCTGCTGCCATCAAAACCGCCGGGAAAAAGTCCCAATCCGGTCGGGTGAGCAGCACAGCCGTTCCGCTTAACAGCAACGTTGCACCGACGCCGAACAGGTAACGCGCCTGATGGTGCCGGACGCGCTGCGCATTCATATCGCCCACTAATTTATCGACGCTGTGCCGCAAAAGTTTGTGCTGGCGCATGCTGTCGTAAAACAGCTCCGGCAGCTCAGGGAGCTTCTCAGCCCAGAATGGCGCTTTCTCTTTTACCGCACGGATAATAGCCGGTAATCCCACCTGATCTTTGATCCACTCTTCCAGGAAGGGCTTGGCTGTCTTCCACAGGTCGAGCTGCGGATAGAGCTGACGGCCGATGCCTTCAACATAGAGCAGCGTTTTTTGCAGCAGGACCAGCTGCGGCTGCACTTCCATATTAAAGCGGCGTGCGGTGTTGAACAGGTTCAGCAGCACATGCCCGAAGGAGATTTCAGCCAGCGGTTTTTCAAAAATCGGCTCGCAGACCGTACGAATCGCAAACTCGAAATCTTCTACGTTGGTATCGGGCGGCACCCAGCCTGAGTCAACGTGCAACTCCGCGACCTTACGGTAGTCACGGTTGAAGAAGGCGATAAAGTTTTCAGCCAGATAGCGCTTATCTTCTTTGTTCAGTGAACCCACGATACCGCAGTCGATGCCGATATATTGTGGATCTTCCGGATGTTCATAGCTGACAAAAATATTGCCAGGATGCATATCCGCATGGAAGAAGCTGTCGCGGAAGACCTGGGTGAAGAAGACCTGCACGCCACGTTCTGCCAGCAGCTTCATATTAACGCCATGACGCTCCAGCGTGACAACATCTGAAATCGGAATGCCGTAGATGCGCTCCATCACCATCATGGTTTCGCTGCAGTAGTCGGAATAGACTTCCGGCACATAGAGCATGCGGCTATCTTCAAAATTCCGGCGCAACTGAATGGCGTTGGCCGCTTCACGTAACAGATTCAGCTCATCAAGCAGGGTTTTCTCATAATCGCGCACCACTTCGACCGGACGCAGACGACGGCCATCCGGCAACAGGCGCGGGACCCAGCGGGCCAGGCGATAGATCAGCTTCATGTCCGCCCGAATCACCGGCAAAATATCGGGGCGAATCACTTTAATCACCACTTTCTTGCCAGTTGATTTCAGCGTGGCGGTGTGCACCTGCGCAATGGATGCCGAAGCCAGTGGCTTGATATCAAAATCATCAAACCAGGTTTCAATCGGCGCGCCCATTGAAGCTTCAATCTGCGCTTTGGCTTTGACGCCATCGAACGGCGCAACACGGTCCTGCAGGATCGCCAGTTGATCGGCAATCAGCGGCGGGAAGAGATCACGACGGGTCGACAGCATCTGGCCAAACTTGATCCAGACCGGACCCAGCTGCTCCATCGCCATGCGCATACGTGCGCCGATCGGTTCATGCTGATGCAGATTAGGGATCCAGAAAACAGAGCGACGCCACAGGCGAAACAGGAAAGTGAGGCGTGTCTGAGGAATCAGTTCATCAAGGCCATAGGTCAGAAACACCTTCATGATCAGATATAAGCGGCGGATCTCTCCAAAACTCATTTTGCCTCCAGCTGCGCCAGACGCGCATCAAGCGCCTCAAGCGAACGTTCCATCGCGTCGACCTCCTCAGAAAACCAGGCTAATTCCAGCGAGCCAGGCGCAACACGCCACTCTTCGGTTATGGCCTGTCCGAGATAATCCTGGCGACGCTGCACTTCACCTTTGAAAAAGCGTAATGCCTGTTGTGAGCGCTGGCTGATCCCCTGTGCGGCGATATCGCCGACCCAGGGAGCCAGATATTCTGCCGGATCCAGCTCAGCCAGATCCATCAGCGCAGAGAACTGCTGCACCACCTGCAGGTCACCTTCAACCTGCAGTTCACCGCTACGGATCAGCGGCGTCAGCTGCTGGCGATCGCGCAGCTTCGGCAGGGTTTTCAGCGAGGTGATCACCGTGCAGTCACTGCGATCCTGCCAGTCAGCCAACACATCGACCTGCTGTTCACTGAAGACCAGCACCAGCGGATGAGAGAACTCATTCAGGCGCAGCGTCAGCACTTTGCCATTCAGGCGTTGCCGCGCCGGTTTCAGGCCACGATCGCGATAGAGAATACGGTTCAGCGCCGTTTCCAGGCCCGCGGTAATCAAGGGCGTCAGGTTCATTACCATCTCACTCAGAACTTAAATCCACGATGCAGCGCCACAATGCCGCCGGTCATATTGGAGTAAGTGGTATTTTCAAAACCGACATCGTTCATCATCGCTTTCAGGGTCTCCTGATCGGGATGCATGCGGATCGATTCGGCCAGATAGCGATAGCTCTCTGCATCCTGCGCCACTAGCTGTCCGATACGCGGCAGAATATGGAACGAGTAGGCGTCATACGCTTTGCTCAGCGGATCCAGGACGGGTTTAGAGAACTCCAGCACCAGCAGGCGTCCGCCCGGCTTGAGTACCCGGAACATAGAGGCCAGCGCCTTCTCTTTTTCCGTAACGTTACGCAGGCCAAAAGAGATGGTAATGCAGTCGAAATAGTTATCAGGGAAAGGCAGGGCTTCGGCATTGGCCTGTACGTAACTCACGTTGCCGACCACGCCCTGATTGCGCAGCTTTTCGCGGCCCATCTTCAGCATGGAACTGTTGATATCGGCCAGTACAACCTGACCCGTTTCGCCCACCAGGCGAGAAAATTTAGCCGTCAGATCGCCGGTACCCCCCCGCCAGATCCAACACGCGCTGACCGCGACGTACGCCGCTGCTGTCAATGGTAAAACGCTTCCAGATACGATGGACGCCAAACGACATCAAATCGTTCATCAGGTCATATTTTGCCGCTACGGAGTGAAACACGTCCGCGACTTTGTCAGCTTTTTCGCTTTTGGCGACCGTCTGAAAGCCAAAATGGGTAGTTTCCTGCTGTGATTCATCTGCCATCGGTTTTACCTGCTCCACAAACAATACTTCCCGAAGTGTATCAGAGTCACGGAAGTCAGGCACGCTGCGCCCATACTATTCGTGGAGGCGCCTCACATGCATCTCACTCTCATCCGCATCACTGTCATCATCTGCGTCATCAGCCGCCCGGTTTTCCGGCATGGCTCGTTCGGCCAGCTGAGGATTAATTGGCCGTTTGATCTCCACGCCCAGCGCACGAAATCCTTCAGTCTGCGCAATCAGGTTGCCGCGCCCTTCTGACAGCTTTTTCATCGCCTCGCGATAGCTGTTCTGCGCCTTATTCAGGCTGTGACCAATGCCGCTCATGTCATCGACAAACAGCCGCATCTTGTCATAGAGCCGCGTTGCCCGATCGGCAATACGCTGTGCATTGCGGCTCTGATGCTCATAGCGCCACAGATTATTAATGGTACGCAACGCCACCAGCAGCGTGGTGGGGCTGACCAGCATGATGTTCTGCTGCAGCGCCTCACCAATCAGCTCAGGCTGGCGGTCAATGGCCAGCAAAAAGGCGGGCTCCACCGGGATAAACATCAGCACATAATCCAGCGATCGTAAGCCGGGCAATTGTTGATAATCTTTTCGTCCCAGCAGGCGGATGTGCGCCCGCATGGCAGCGACATGTTCCTGAATAGCCTGCTCTCGTTCGATCTCATCATCCGCATTGAAGTAGCGCTCATAGGCCACCAGCGTCATTTTGGCGTCCACCACCACATCTTTGCCCTGCGGCAGGCGCACAATCACATCCGGCTGCATCCTGCCCTGCTGTTCTGACTGAATGCTCACCTGGGTTTCATATTCGTAGCCTTCACGCAGTCCGGAAGCTTCCAGTACCCGGCTCAGCACCACTTCACCCCAGTTACCCTGGATTTTATTATCGCCCTTCAGCGCTTTGGTCAGGTTAAGCGCCTCCTGCGCCATCTGCGCATTCAGCTGCTGTAACTGCCGGATTTCATGGGTCAGGGTATGTCGCTCACGCGCTTCTGCGCCAAAGCTTTCATGAACTTGACGACGGAAGCCATCAAGCTGTTCACGCAACGGACCAATCAGCCCGTCCAGACTTTGCCGGTTCTGTTCATCGACGCGACGGCCGCTGTTTTCGAAAATACGGTTGGCGAGGTTTTCAAACTGGGCGCTAAGGCGTTGTTCGCTGTTGGTCAGCAGGCGCTGTTTCTCTTCTGCGGCGAAACGGGTCTCTTCAAGGCGAATGGTCACCTCGCGCAGCTCCGCCTCCTGTGCGCTGTTGACCTCCAGCTGATTGCGCAGTTCACGATTAAGCTGCTCACTTTCATTACGCCAGTAATCAAGCTGTTGCAGTCGCTCATTGGCGCCGCTCAGCGCGCCGTGCAGCTGACGAAGCTCCTGCTCACGCTGCTGCGTCTGCTGCTGAAGCTGTTCGATTTGCTGCTGCTGACGCTGTTGCGCCTCTTCCTGCAGACGGCGCTCGGTCTGGAAACTGGCGACCTGATGGCCGGCACGTAACTGTGCCAGCATCCAGCCAATCCCTAACCCGGCAAGCGCCAGACAGGCGCTGATAATGATGTGCTGATCCATGATTTCCCCCGCGACTCAGGCTGCTGAGGGAAAGGTAGAGTCGCACTGTATGAATGTCCAGATAATTTTAGCAGGATTCAGCGCCTTACAGCGCCGTCACCGTAAGCTTGCCAGCCTGCCACTCATCAATCAGGAAAAACGGCATGGGCAATAGCCATTCACCCTTTTTAACCTGCGCCAGATAGTGCCAGGTTGTCCCGCCCGAGGTGATCTCGACGCGCTGTCTGCTTCCCTCAGCGGCGCTGGATTTGCCGGTCATACTGGCAAAACCGGCATTGCTGCCCACATGGAAATGCGGCGTCTGCCAGCGCACGGGGGCATGGTCAGGCCACGGCTGGGCCTGATGAAAATGAAACAACTCATCGTGGCTCAGGAGGCTTTCACGCACCGTCGGCCACAACGCCACCTTGAGGAAATATTGATCGGTGAAGCGCTGGCTGCCCTGATACTGCGCAATGAAATCGCGCATCGCCTGTTCCACATCCCGGAAGACGCCGTGACAGCCGCCCCACATCCCTGCCAGCAGCAGCTCAGTATGGGAGAAGTAGTCACGCATATGGTGGAACCAGTAAGGCGACGCCAGCCAGGCGTTTACCGCTGCCGCTTCGCGCTCCGAGAGCAGCGAGTCGGCATCACGCACGATAAAACGCTTCACGCCCGGATCGTCCATTACCAGGAAACGCCACAGGGTCGGAAACAGCGTTTTCTCGTGAGACATATCGATCAGCTGGACGTGCGGCTGGTCAAGGCGCTGCCAGACATGCTGCGGCACGCTGTCATCGAGATAGATGCGGCAGACCCAGCCGGGATAGAGCTCAGGCGCCACTTCAACGTTTTTGATTAAGGTTTCACAGTAGCGCGGCTGATCGCCATAGAGGCAGAAAGCGATGACATTCTGGTGCGGATGAGTGAGATCGACAGGCTCCGGTTGCGGAGCGGGAAACGCGGCGCGCTGCCCCTGACTGAAACGCGCATCAGAGCGCATCAGCGAGGCCAGCCCATGACGCGCCACCTCATCCTTTTTATCCAGCCAGCCACACACTTCGGTCAGGCCATCCAGCCAGGTTTCAGAGGCGGTAGCCTGTACAGCGGGCGGTGACTGATAAATCTTCTGGTAGATTTTGTACGATTTATTGTACTGACCCAGACGCAGCAGGCAGAGCGCGTAGTCGCTCAGCACCTGCATCTGATTGGGCATCGTGCGCAATACCTCTTCACAGCATTGAGCGGCCAGCGCATAGTCGCCCTGTTGCATGGCGGCGCGAAAACGTTCGGCACTGCGTTCCAGCATGGCTTTGAGTGCGGCCGGATTAGCACCAGGGGCAGGACGTCGGACGGGAATAGTATTGCGCATAAAAACTCTCAGGTTTCACTGATATTACGCGCCGTTAACTACCGGCAGCAGATTTTGAGTCTGGACAAAAAACCTGCTGCCAGACGCGGTCGTTATAGTAAGCGACGCGCCGCTTCGACCACAATCTTCACTGCGTCACTTTCTGTCTGTTTCATGGTGACCGCATCCGGGATCTCTTTCTGAGTGCGGTTCACAATCACGCCCGCCACCATGCCGGCTCGCAGACCCTGGCTGGCGCACATGGTTAACAGTGTAGCGGATTCCATCTCATAGTTGAGAACGCCCATCTCCTGCCACTCTTTCATCGATCCCCTGAAGCGACTGACTACGCGGCCCGAGACGGTGTCGTAGCGCTCCTGACCCGGATAGAAGGTGTCAGAAGAGGCGGTGATGCCGATATGCGTTTTCGCGCCACAAGCTTCTGCGGCGGCAACCAGCGCGGTGGTGCAGGCGAAATCAGCCACTGCCGGAAACTCCATCGGCGCAAAATGCAGGCTGGCCCCGTCCAGGCGAACGGATGCGGTGGTCACCAGCACATCGCCGACATTGATATGCGGCTGGATAGCGCCCGTGGTACCGACACGCAGGAAGGTACGCACGCCAAGCTGCGCCAGCTCTTCGACCGCAATCGAGGTCGAAGGACCGCCAATGCCGGTTGAGCAGACCACGACCGGCTTACCATCAATTTTTGCCAGCCAGGAGGTAAATTCACGGTGTGAGGCGAGATGCGTGGCATCTTCCATCAGTCCGGCAATTTTCTTCACGCGCTCCGGATCGCCCGGCACAATCGCCAGGGTGGCGCCCTGCAGATCGGCTTTGGTCAGGCCAAGATGGAAAACGTCAGACTGTGTCATTTTCAGACTCCTGTTAAGGGAAGGTAGCGCGCCACTCTACGCCAGCACGCCCAATAAATATGTGACAACATTCACTTAAGAAAATGAAAGTTACATTTCCAGAAAGATAAATTGTGACGACAATCACACAATAGCATCTTCCGGGTGCGGATAGCTCTCGGTGGGGCTGTGTCAGGGTCTGCGCAATGTTAAAGAGAAGGATGATTTTATTCGCTGCTGATTCTGTGACCCGACACCTGGCGCATACGCTTTCCGGCCAGGCTATAGTTACGTGATTGCGCAAATGCTTGCACGGAGAGAATAATGAAACCCAGTGATAATATGGCACAAAAACCGGCGACGGGCGGCTTTGCCCCTGCCGTGCAGCCCACCGCCTCCACCACCATCATTACCGACAGCCCGGCGATTCACGCGGGTGAAACCTCAGTGCCCAGCCAGGGCGAAAACATGCCGGCATTCTTTGCAAAACCCCAGTCAGCGGAAGGCCCGTGGCCAGTCGTACTGGTCGTGCAGGAGATCTTTGGTGTGCATGAACACATCCGGGATATCTGCCGCCGCCTGGCGCTGGAAGGCTATCTGGCGATTGCGCCTGAGCTCTATTTCCGCGAGGGCGATCCCGCTGAGTATAATGATATCCCGACGCTGTTCAGCGAGCTGGTCAGCAAAGTGCCTGACAGCCAGGTGCTGGCCGATCTCGATCATGCCGCCAACTGGGCCGCACGCAACGGCGGCGATATTCGTCGCATGGGCATCACCGGTTTTTGCTGGGGTGGCCGAATCAGCTGGCTCTACGCCGCGCATAACCCGCAACTGCGCGCCGCCGTGGCGTGGTATGGACGACTGACCGGTGAGCGCACGCTGAAGCAGCAGAAGCATCCTATTGATATTGCAGTCGATCTGAATGCGCCAGTATTAGGTTTGTATGGTGGCCAGGATGAGGGTATCCCGCTGGAGAGCGTCGAGCAGATGCGTCAGGCACTGCATGCCGCCAATGCAACCGCAGAGATCATCGTCTATCCCGAAGCGGGTCATGCCTTTAATGCTGACTATCGTGCAAGCTATCATGCTGAATCTGCCAATGATGGCTGGCAGCGGATGCTGGCCTGGTTCAGGCAGTATGGTGTTGCATCGCAGTAAATAAAAAAAGGGGCGCTTATGCGCCCCTGATTTTTTCGCCCACCAGACCCGATTCCCTACGCCGTTTCTCCACGCAATTTCTTCGCTGCCGTCACCATGTTCGCCAGCGCCTGACGCGTTTCCGTCCAGCCACGTGTTTTCAAACCGCAGTCCGGGTTCACCCACAGACGCGCTTCCGGAATACGTTTCGCCGCCTTAAGCAACAGTGCTTCTATCCACTCCACGCTGGGGACGTTAGGCGAATGGATGTCGTAGACGCCGGGGCCGATTTCATTCGGGTAGTCGAAGTTTTCAAACGCCTCCAGCAGGTCCATGTCAGATCGCGAGGTTTCGATGGTGATCACATCGGCATCCAGCGCCGCGATAGCGTCCATGATGTCGTTGAACTCGCAGTAACACATATGGGTGTGAATCTGGGTTTCATCCCGCGCCACCGCCGCATTCAGTCGGAAGGCCTCCACCGCCCAGTTCAGGTAGGCGGCCCATTCAGACTGATGCAGTGGCAGACCTTCACGCAGCGCAGGCTCATCAATCTGGATAATCCCGATGCCCGCCTTCTCCAGGTCTTCGACTTCATCACGCAGCGCCAGCGCGATCTGTTTCGCGATGGTTTCGCGTGACACATCTTCACGCGGGAATGACCAGCAGAGGATGGTTACCGGACCGGTCAGCATCCCTTTTACCGGCTTGTTGGTCAGCGACTGGGCATATCTGGCCCACTCAACGGTGATCGCCTCCGGACGACTGACATCGCCGATGATGACAGGCGGTTTCACACAGCGTGAACCGTAGCTCTGAACCCAGCCATTCTGTGTGAAGACAAACCCCTCCAGATGTTCGCCGAAGTACTCAACCATGTCGTTACGTTCCGCTTCACCGTGCACCAGCACATCCAGCCCCAGCTGCTCCTGTTCGAGAATCGCCTGCTTAATGTGCTCCGCGATGCCGGTGCGGTAATGGTTGCTGTCGAGCCGGCCCTGTTTAAAGTCGAGGCGCAGGCCGCGAATTTCAGTGGTCTGCGGAAAAGAGCCGATGGTGGTGGTAGGCCAGGCTGGCAGATTGAAACGCTGACGCTGCAGGACCGCCCGCACCGGATAAGCGCTCTGGCGTTCACTGTGCTGTGAGGTAATGGCCTGCAGACGCTGGCCCACCGCCGCATTATGCACGCGGCAGGAGTGAGCGCGGGCGTGTACCGGTGCGCTCCAGGCTTCCAGCGCCGTCGCATCGTTGTTGTTGAGTGCCTGACTCAGCAGTGATAGCTCGGCACATTTCTGCAGCGCAAAGGCGAACCAGCTTTTGACTTCATCATCCAGACGGGTCTCGACGCTCAGGTCGATAGGGCTATGCAGCAACGAGCAGGAGGAGCCGATCCACACCTGTTCACGCGCTCTCGTCAGCGGTTGCAAGCGGCTGAACCAGCGGCTCAGATCGGCGCGCCAGACGTTGCGTCCGTTGATCACGCCGAGCGACAGCAGCCAGCTGGCGGGCAGTTGCTGATTCAGTTGCTGAATATCATCACGACCATGGACCAGATCGACATGCAGCCCCTTCACCGGCAGCGCACGAATCACATCAATGTTCTGGCCGATGCTGTCAAAATAGGTGGTCAGCAGCAGTTTGCTGTGACCCTGCAGTGCGTCATACGCCGGCTGGAAAGCTTCGCGCCACGTCTGCGGCAGCTCCAGTGCCAGAGCGGGTTCATCAATCTGTACCCATTCGATGCCGCGCTTTGCCAGTTCCGCCAGCACCTGCTGATAGACCGGCAGAATTCCCTCCAGCAGCGAAAGACGTTCAAACGGCTCACCCTTCACTTTACCCAGCCACAGATACGTCACCGGCCCCAGCAGTACTGGCTTGATGTTGTGTCCCAGCGCCAGTGCCTCATCCACCTCGTCCAGCAGCTGGGTCCAGGTCAGTTTAAACGTCTGACCCTGGGTAAATTCTGGCACCATGTAGTGATAGTTGGTGTTAAACCATTTGGTCATTTCTGCCGCCGCCGCAGGCTCGCCGGTCGGCGCACGACCGCGTCCCAGGCGGAACAGGGTGTCGAGGTCCACGGTGCCGGCTTTGTTCTGATGACGCGCGGGCACGTTGCCCAGCATCAGGCTGGTGGTCAGCACATGGTCATACCAGGCGAAATCGCCGACCGGCAGCAGATCGACGCCCGCCTCTTTCTGTTGTTGCCAGTGTCGTGCACGCAGCTCACGGCCCGTCGCCAGTAATGCCTGCTGCGTGCTGTCGCCAGCCCAGTAGCTCTCCAGCGCTTTTTTCAGTTCACGGCGCAGGCCAATACGGGGAAAGCCGAGGGTATGGTTCAGGATAGTCATGTGCTGTTCTCCAGATAATCTTTCACTTTGGCTTAAATGGGCAGCCAAAGATGTTTAGCCGTCCAGATGTTTACACTGCTATACTCTGCGGGTACTGTATATTGCTCAAGCGCAATATGTTCATTTTCGATGTGAAGGACTCTCATGATCGAACTCAAGCACCTGCGGACGCTTCAGGCTCTGCGCAATACGGGATCGCTGGCGGCGGCGGCGGCCCAGCTTCATCAGACGCAATCGGCGTTGTCTCATCAGTTCAGCGATCTGGAGCAGCGGCTGGGATTCCGCCTGTTCGTGCGTAAAAGTCAGCCGCTGCGCTTTACGCCGCAGGGCGATATTCTGCTGCAGCTGGCAGAGCAGGTGCTGCCGCAGATTCAGCAGGCATTGCAGGCCTGCCATGAGCCACATCAGACCACGCTGCGGGTGGCGATAGAGTGCCATAGCTGCATTCAGTGGCTGACCCCCGCGCTGGATAAATTCCGCCAGAGCTGGCCGCAGGTGGTGATGGATTTCAAATCGGGCGTGACCTTTGATCCTCAACCCGCCCTGCAACAGGGTGAGCTGGATGTGGTGCTGACCTCCGATATCCTGGCGCGCTCGGGTCTGTTCTACTCCCCGATGTTTGATTATGAAGTGCGTCTGGTGCTGGCAACGGATCACCCGCTGGCGCAGGTTGAGCAGATTTCGCCGGAAGATCTAGCCGATGAGGTGTTGATGATCTATCCGGTGCAGCGTCAGCGTCTGGATATCTGGCGTCACTTCCTGCAGCCCGCAGGCGTCAGTCCGGCACTGAAAAGTGTGGATAACACCCTGCTGATGATTCAGATGGTCTCGGCACGTATGGGGATTGCCGCACTGCCGCACTGGGTGGTGGAGAGTTTTGAGAAGCAGGGTCTGGTGGTCACCCGCACGCTGGGCGATGGCCTGTGGAGCCGTCTTTATGCGGCCGTGCGCGAAGGGGAGCAACGTCAGCCGGTGCTGGAAGCGTTTATCCGCTTTGCCCGTCAGCACGCCTGTGAGCATCTGCCTTTTGTGCGCGACGCCGCGCTGCCCGGTGCGGTGTTGCAGCGATAATCTGGCGGGCACAAACCTGCGCGAAGGCGGGCAAAATCCCCTATAATGCGCAGCCTGTCGACTGACCACGAGAAGATTTCACCATGACTAACAATGATATTCTGCGCAGCGTGCGCTATATGCTCAACCTGAGCGATGCCAAAATGGTGGAGATTTTTGCGCTGGCGCAATGTGACGTGCCGCTGGCGGATATTCAGGCGTGGCTGAAAAAAGATGACGATGCTGCGTTCCGTCCCTGCCCCGATGTGCTGATGGGTTATTTCCTGAATGGCCTGATCTTCTACCGTCGCGGCAAAAGTGAAGATGCGCCCGCGCCGTCGATTGAGCGCAAGATGACCAATAACATCTTCATGAGAAAGCTGCGTATCGCTTTTGATCTGAAAACCACCGACATTCCTGATGTACTGAAGCGCGTGAATTTTACCGTTTCACAGGCTGAGATTGGTGCGATTTTCCGCAAACCTGATCATAAGAACTATCGCGAATGCGGCGATCAGATTCTGCGTAACTTCCTGAAAGGGCTGGCGATGATTCAGCGTCCTAAGAGTGAAAAGCCTGCTTAATGTCTGTGGCTGATCGCTTCGGGTACCTGCGTGGTCAGAAGTGGCGCATCTGATCGCAAAGAAAGCCTGCATCCATGCAGCACGGCCTCGCCATCCCTGGCTCGGACGCTTTGCTCCTCAGTTGCGCCACCTCTTCCCTTAAGCTTCTTCATGGCTTTTTAATCAGCAACACCAGGCCAGCCCTGGGGAGTGAAAGCGGGTCATCGGTAGAGCCTTCGTCGCAGGGGAAAAAAGCGCCGGGAGCATTTCTGAACCATCCTGGAAGATTCCTTCGCGATCGCACACGCCAGCTCCATCGCGAATGCTCTACGTTTCAGCGCGCCATCCCCTCCTTCATATTCGCTCTGAGCCCCTGGTTCAACTGCGATGATGCTGTTAAGTCTCCAGGGCTGGCGCGTCTGAAGAGCGAAGCGTCCGGGCCAGGGATGGCCCGGCCGATCCACAGGGATGTGAGATTCCTTCGCGATCGGACGCGCCAGCCCGGGAGGCCGCACCCATGCAACAGCCCTGTTTATGATCGGTCACTGCGCCCCACCACCCAGCGCTTATGCACCCACAACGAGGCGAGGATCACCAGTGCGCCCGCAATAAAGCTTGGCCAGTGCGGTTTCTCCTGCCAGATAGCCAGATTCACCAGCAGCCCGGCAGGAACGTGCATGTTATTCATAATGCCCAGCGTGCCGGCATCGACCTGGGTCGCACCATAATTCCACATAAAATAGCCGAGACCGGAAGCCGCAATGCCCAGCCAGACCAGAATGCCCCACTGCAATGAGGTGGTCGGCAACTTCTGCGGATTGCCCCAGGCACACCAGGCGATCACCGCAATCAACACCGCACCCAGATAGAACCAGGAGAAGGCCGTGTGCTGCGGCATCGGGCGGGTCTCCTGCAGACGCTTATAGCCCACCATTCCCGCCGCAAAGCAGATGTTTGCCAGTTGCACTAACAGCAGACCAAACCAGAAATGATCGCTGACTTTGTCATAGCGAATAATGGCCGCACCTGCCACAGCCAGCAGTGCACTGAAGATATAACCCATGCGCAGTGGACGACGGCTGATCAGATCGTAAATCAGCGTCACATAAAGCGGCGTCATCACCGTAAACAGCAGGAATTCCGACACGCTAAGATAGAGATAGGCTTCGAAACTCAGCAGATACATCACGCCCAGCTGCAGCATCCCGACCAGCATGTAAAGCAACAGCGTTGAAGGGCGATGACCACGCCAGCGCAGGAAAGGTAAAAATACCAGCGCAGCCAGCGCCAGTCGCATCAGTACAGAGAACCAGCTGTCCACCTGCCCGGCAAGGTATTCGCCAATCAGACTGAACGAAAAGGCCCACAGAATGGTGGTAATAATCAATAAAAACACGGTGACGACCCCGAAATTAACAGGCCGTCAGTGTAAACAATGTGCTGCCATCAGGCTGTGAAATCTGGTTGACATCTGATTACAAACCAGGCGATCAGAATGTCTATCGGAAAAGGGCTTTCGCTTCCTGACATAACTGTCTGCATAAAGATCTTTCAGCCAGATAAAATGCGCGAAATGATCCATCGCATGATCACTTCCGCTCCAGAATGTAATAAAAGTGTAACAAATGTGTCATTCATCACAGTAACGTTGCGCAACTAACACTATTCTTTGCGCGAAATGGAACATTCTGCGTCCATTTTCTTCTGCTCTTTTCCTGCCCCAACCTGCTGGGAATTAAAAACCATAATGTGCCCTGGAGGGCCTCACTGATGCTGAGCATTTTTAAACCTGCACCACGTCAGCCGCAGGTGGCGGAGGATCACGTTGATCCGCTCTACCGTCGTCTGCGCTGGCAAATTTTCATCGGGATCTTCTTTGGTTACGCCGCCTACTATCTGGTCAGAAAAAACTTCGCACTCGCCATGCCCTACCTGGTAGAGCAGGGTTTTTCACGTGGCGATCTCGGTTTTGCCTTATCCGGCATATCCATCGCCTACGGCTTTTCAAAATTCATCATGGGATCGGTCTCTGACCGCTCAAACCCGCGCGTCTTCTTACCGGCAGGCCTGATTCTGGCTGCGACAGTGATGCTGAACATGGGATTCGTTCCCTGGGCCACCTCCAGCATTATGGTGATGTTCGTGCTGCTGTTTATCTGCGGCTGGTTCCAGGGCATGGGCTGGCCACCTTGTGGACGTACCATGGTTCACTGGTGGTCGCAGAAAGAGCGCGGCAGGATCGTTTCGGTCTGGAACTGCGCCCATAATGTCGGCGGCGGTATTCCGCCTCTGCTGTTCCTGCTCGGTATGGCGTGGTTCAACGACTGGAAAGCGGCACTCTATATGCCGGCGTTTGGCGCCATCGCCATTGCGATTCTGGCCTTTGCGCTGATGCGTGATACGCCGCAATCCTGTGGTCTGCCACCGATTGAAGAATACAAAAACGACTATCCGCCCGACTATGATGCCAGCCACGAAGAGGAGCTGACGGCTAAACAGATCTTCATGAAATATGTGCTGCCGAACAAGCTGCTGTGGTACATCGCGCTGGCCAACGTGTTTGTTTATCTGCTGCGCTACGGCATTCTCGACTGGTCGCCGACCTATCTCAGAGAAGTAAAACACTTCACGCTGGATAAATCGTCGTGGGCTTACTTCCTGTATGAGTATGCGGGGATCCCCGGAACGCTGCTGTGCGGCTGGATGTCGGACAAAGTGTTCCGCGGTAATCGCGGTGCGACCGGGGTGTTCTTTATGACGCTGGTAACCATCGCGACCGTGATCTACTGGCTTAACCCGGCGGGCAATCCTGGCGTCGATATGGCCTGTATGATTGTGATTGGCTTCCTGATCTACGGTCCGGTGATGCTGATTGGTCTGCACGCGCTGGAGCTGGCCCCGAAAAAAGCGGCGGGGACAGCGGCGGGCTTCACCGGCCTGTTCGGCTATCTGGGTGGATCGGTGGCGGCCAGCGCCATTGTCGGTTACACCGTCGATTACTTCGGCTGGGACGGCGGCTTCATGGTGATGATTGCTGGCTGTGTGCTGGCGGTTATCCTGCTGTTACTGACCATGGTCAGCGAACACAAACACAAAAAGACCCCTGCCTGACGGCAATAAAAAAAGGGCCGGATATCCGGCCCTTTTTTTGCGCTGACGGCTTAAGCAAGATAGAGCGTGCGCAGCGTCTGCGGCACGGCATCATCGGCATTTGAACCGATCACATCCAGCTCCGGCAGCGTATCTTTCAACCTCTGATGGGCGTTCTGCATGATAAAGCCCTTACCCGCCATGCTCAGCATCTCCACATCGTTCATGCCGTCGCCAAAGGCGATACAGCTTTCCAGTGAATGGCCCAGCGTTTTCGCGACCGCTTCCAGCGCATGCCCTTTCGACACGCCGCCCGCCATCACTTCCAGACAGGTAGGCAGTGAGAAACTGACGTTAACCCGATCGCCCCAGCGCGCTTCAATCGCCTGTTCCATCGGGATCAGATGCTCGGGATTTTCGCAGGTGAAAAAGACCTTGCTGATATTATCGGTTGGCAGCAGACCCGGCTCATAGACCTGATAGTTGAACACCGACTCGCGGAAATAGTCCTGCTCAGCCGGGCTTGAGCGGCTGACAAACCACTCATCGTCGCGGTAAACGTGGGTCAGAATATCGCTGTGATGATATTGCAGGCCAAACAGATCGCTGGCGATATCCTCATCCAGATTATGACTGAACACCAGTTCGCCCTCGGCGTTGTGCACGCGCGCGCCGTTTGAGGTGATCATATAGGCCGGAATCGCCAGGCTGTCGCGCATCTGTCCGACATCGATATGATGACGGCCGGTGGCGAATATAAAGTGAATATCTTTCGCAACCAGCTGCTGCAGCGTTTCACGCGCAAAAGGGGTCAGACGATGTTCGGGAGAAAGCAGCGTGCCATCCAGATCGGATGCAACGATGTGATACATGAAAACCTCGGGTATCTGGTTCTGCCGGCCTTAACCGGTCGGATAAATAACGTCAGTGGTGCGAGGAAAAGAAGTCGACCACTGCATTGAGTGCTTCGGCGCGCATCTCATCCTTTTCAAACAGGATCTCATGACGCGCACCGTCGATCACCCGTGGCTTATTGCCCTCACACGGATGACCCGCCGCTGCCATCGCGGCACAAAAAAGGTCCTGCGAACGATTGTCGACCACCCGATCATCGCTGGCCTGTAACAGTAGCAGTGGCGTGGTGATCTTATCGACCTGACTGATGATGTTGCGACCTGCATGGATGCCTTCACGTACCCAATGGTAGGTTGGCCCGCCAACGCGAATCGCCGGATCGTCCGCATAAAAGCGCAGATTTCGCCGGTAACGCTCGGTGCTGTGCGTCAGCCGGTTAATGCCAAACGGATGCGCACGCCAGCGGCCGGTGCCGAGCGCATAGCCATCGCGCATCGCCGGACGCTTCTCCGCCCAGTCCAGGATCCGATGGGCCAGAAAAGAGGGCAACGGTAAAGCAATGCCAAACATCGGCGCCACCAGCGCGACCGCATGAAACGCCTGCGGCTGACGCGCCAGAAACAGCGTTAAGATTGCGCCGCCCATGGAGTGAGCCAGCGCATAGCGCTGCTGGTAGTGACCGCTGATAATCTCTTTCAGATAGAGCGTTTCAAGGTCGTCGACATAATGGGTAAATTCCGCCACGTGACCGCGGTGTGAATCTTCCAGCAGGCGATCGGAACGCCCCTGACCGCGATGGTCAAGGATCACCACATCAAATCCGCAGTGAAACAGATCGTACGCCAGCTCAGGATATTTTATGTAACTCTCGATGCGTCCCGGCACAATCAGGATCACACGCTTGTGTTGCGGTGATGTGAAGCGGACGTAGCGCAGCGTCAGATTACCCACGCCGGTAAACTCAAGCTCTTCGCGGCTGTGCCAGAAATCGAGCAGTGGCCCGGTAGCGAAGGCAGCAAAGGCTTTTTCTCGTCGCAGCCAGCTGGCTTTGTGTTGATTCATTCGCCCTCCTGATGACCGGATAAAGAGTCCTGAATGCCATGCGCAGGCCGTAGCGCCGCGCTTATTTCTGGCGTATTGTGTCACAATTCCGCTACTAAAGAGAGCCTGACCCATGACCATCGAATGGTGGCTGACCTATCTGCTTACCACTACAATTCTCAGCCTGTCGCCCGGTTCCGGCGCAATCAACACCATGAGTACCGGTATCAGCCACGGCTATCGCGGCACGGTGGCCTCTATCTCCGGTTTGCAGGTCGGCCTGGCGCTGCATATCGTGCTGGTCGGCATCGGTCTGGGCGCGCTGTTTTCTCAGTCGCTGCTGGCGTTTGAGATTCTGAAATGGGCCGGTGCGGCCTATCTGGTCTGGCTGGGTATTCAGCAGTGGCGCTCAGCGGGTGGCATTGATCTGGATGCGGTCGCCAGAGCGATGCCGCGTCGTCGCCTGTTCAAACGCGCCGTGCTGGTTAACCTGACCAACCCGAAAAGTATCGTCTTTCTCGCCGCCCTGTTCCCGCAATTTATTCAGCCGCATCAGCCGCTATTTATGCAGTATCTGGTGCTGGGCGTCACCACCGTTGTGGTCGATATCATCGTGATGATTGGCTACGCCACGCTGGCAACGCGGATTGCGGGCTGGATTAAGGGACCAAAACAGATGAAGTTAATGAACCGCATTTTTGGCGGGCTGTTTATGGCGGTAGGCGCGCTGCTCGCCAGCGCCAGAAAAATCGCTTAACGTCTGACGCGCCGAATTCGGCGCGAAAGATTATCCCTTCTTCCCTGGCCCCGCTACGGCGCTGTCAGTGGAACCGCACGCAACACAATGATGCCCGGCTTCGAGCGCATATATTCCCTGAACGGCGCATCGACAACTTTTCGATTAACGGCCAGCGAAGAGGCGTTCCTGAACCATAAGCGGCCATCATGCCGGACAGCAATCCCCACATGCGTAACATCCAGGCTCTGACTGGTGGCGTAAACCCCCCACGTAATCGCCGGTCTGAATCTGGTTCAGCACCTGCGGTGTGATCGCCCGGGCCGGAATGTAAGTGATACGACGTGCAATCACACCCAGACCGGGCACCTGTTCTGCTCCGCTGGCCTGACGATTCAGGTGCTTCACCACCGTCACCGTATCCGGGCTAAGAGTGCGGGTCACGTCATCGGCATTGCGCGGGCTATCGGCAAACCAGTCGGAGAAAAAGTGGCGACGATTCCGGTAGCTGACCTCACCGCCAGCGTAGCGGGTCCGAATCAGGTTAGCCTCAAAGCTGGCGCGATCGTGGCTGCGGCTCAGCGCCTGCACGTAATCAAGCAGCGTGTAACAATCCACACCGTTGAAATTGATCACCAGCGCTTCCGGACGCGTGGGAGAACCGATCAGCGTATCCGCTTCATAGGGTGTTCCGAGAAACGTCGCAGAGATCCGGCTAATCCTTTCGCCCTGCGTCTGATCGACATCGGGCAGCGTCTGCATCAGGATCGAGGTGACCTCATCGGTCTGGCCCGGCTCTGGCGCAGGGTTGCGGGCGGCATCAGGCGAGGCGCAGGCGCTGATACAGGCCGTCATCAACACCAGTAATATGAACTTCACTCTCATCATCCTCTTCATAAACGTTGCGCCTGCTTCCCGACTTTAATGGAGATATGGATATGAATGATTAATAAAGAGTGACGATTTATCTGCGGTTGCAACAGCAAAACTCCCTGAGCCCTGGAATGTGACATCCGTCACACAAGCGAACTCTCTGGAGGAAGCGACAGCAAGGGAGGTTTCTGCCGGAGGCGCAACGCGCACGCCGGCATAAGGACTGAAACGGAGATTAACGCGAAAGAATCAGGTGGATACCAAAACCGGCAAACAGTACGCCGGCCATGCCATCGACCCATTTCGCCAGTCGCTGATACTTAGCGCGGATCCACGGCAGCGCAAAAATCGCCGCCACCAGGGTAAACCAGGCAAAGGTTTCACCGACAATCAGCAGGAACAGACCCCAGCGCTCCGCCGAACCGACATCGTCGCCAACAAACAGCGAGAAGACGCTGCCGAAGTAGATAATGGCTTTAGGATTCGACAGGTTCGTCAGCAGGCCTTTGAGAAAGCTCATGCCGCGTTTCGGCAACGCAACCACCGGCTCATCCTGCTGCGGCTGTTTATGACGCTGACGTGCCGAGCACATCAGCTGCCAGCCCATCCACAACAGATAAAGTCCACCGCCGACCATGATGATCTGATGCAGCCAGGCCATTTTTTCCAGAATCAGATGCAGCCCCATCAGCGCCACACCCGCCCAGACCACAATGCCCAGCGTAATGCCCAGTACACCCATCATCGCCTCTTTGCGCGAGCGGCTGGCGGCAGTCTGTGACACGAAAAAGAAATCGGGGCCGGGGCTCATCAGCGCCACCAGATGCACCAGCGCCACAGTGGCGAATAACATCAGCATAATCAGTGTCCTTTACTCTTCATCATCAAGATGCTCTTTGATCATCACCAGGAAAGGTTTGCCAAAGCGCTCCAGTTTGCGGTGACCCACGCCGTTGACGCTGAGCATCTCGGACGCGCTGACCGGCATCTGTTCTGCCATCTCTATCAGTGTGGCGTCATTGAACACCACGTAAGGCGGAATATTCTCTTCATCGGCGATCGCTTTTCGCAGCTTACGCAGCTTGGCGAACAGTTTGCGATCGTAGTTGCCACCGTGAAACTTCGCCGGACTGCTGCTTTTTGTTTTTGCGGTGATTAAACGCGGCACCGCCAGCATCAGTGGCACTTCACCACGCAGCACCGGCCGCGCCGCTTCGGTGAGCTGCAGAGCCGAATGCATAGCGATGTTCTGCGTCACCAGCCCCAGATGGATTAGCTGACGTAACACGCTCACCCAATGTTCGTGGCTCTGATCTTTGCCCAGTCCATAGACCGGCAGTTTGTCATGACCCTGCTCACGGATACGCTGATTGTTGGACCCGCGCAGCACCTCAACGATATAGCCCATACCAAAACGCTGACCCACGCGGTAGATGCCGGAGAGGGCTTTTTTGCGCTTCAACCAGGCCGTCATAACGTTTAGGTGGGTCAAGACAGATATCGCAGTTATCGCACGGCTGCTGGCGGCCCTCGCCAAAATAGTTCAGCAGCACCAGACGGCGGCAGGTCTGCGCTTCAGCAAACGCGCCCATGGCGTTGAGTTTGTGACGCTCAATATCCTGCAGCGGCCCGGGCACTTTCTCTTCCAGACATTTACGCAGCCAGGCCATATCGGCCGGGTCGTAAAGCATCATCGCTTCGGCAGGCAGACCATCACGTCCGGCTCGCCCGGTTTCCTGATAATAGGACTCGATGTTGCGCGGAATATCGAAGTGGACCACAAAACGGACGTTGGGCTTGTTGATGCCCATGCCAAAGGCCACCGTCGCCACCACGATTTGCAGATCGTCACGCTGAAACGCTTCCTGCACCCGGCCACGCTGCTCGCTGTCGATCCCGGCGTGGTAGGCTCCAACGCTGAACCCCCGGCTTTGCAGTCGCGCGGCGGTGTCTTCCACCTTCGCCCGGCTGTTGCAGTAGATAATGCCGCACTTGCCGCGCTGATCCTGAACGTAACGCAGCAGCTGATCGGTGGGTTTAAATTTCTCCACCAGCGTGTAGCGAATATTGGGGCGGTCAAAGCTGCTGATCTGGATCAGCGGATCCTGCATATGCAGCAGGTTAACGATGTCGTTGCGGGTGGTTTCATCCGCGGTCGCGGTCAGCGCCATTACCGGTAATTCCGGGAAGCGCTGACGCATCTTGCCGAGTGCGCCATATTCCGGACGGAAATCGTGGCCCCACTGGGAAATACAGTGCGCTTCATCCACCGCCAGCATCGCCGGTTGCCAGTGCGCCAGACTGTCCAGGAAGTTATCCATCATCAGACGTTCCGGGGCGATGTAGAGCAGCTTAACCCGACCGGTTCGGCAGTCGGCCATCACCGTCTGCTGCTGATCGCGCGTCATGGTGGAGTTGAGATACGCCGCCGCCACGCCGTTCGCCAGCAGCTGATCGACCTGATCTTTCATCAGCGAGATCAGCGGCGACACCACCAGCGTCAGCCCCTCGCGCACCAGCGCAGGGATCTGATAACAGAGCGATTTACCACCGCCGGTGGGCATCACCACCAGACAATCGCGCCCGCTCAGCGCCTCATTGATGATCGTCTGCTGACCGGGACGAAAATGCTGGTAGCCGAAGGTATCCTGCAATACCTGCTGCGCCAGCGCTTCCTGATTAAGAACTGCCGAGGTTGCCACGCGATTCCTGTCTTTCGTTATGGATTAGAACAAGTCGTTAAGTGTTACACCCACACCCAGACGCGTCTGGCGATGGTTGTAATCGATCAGTGATTCACCGTAACCGCTAAACACCTGAGTATAGAAGCGAACGTGCTCAGTGATAGGGTAGCTCCAGCCCAGGGTCGCGCCGCCATAACCGCTGTTCCAGTTATAGTTGCCCTCTACGCTGAAGATATTGTCGCCGAGCTTATAGCCCAGACGGGTGCGGTAGTAACCCATATATTTGGTGATATCAGGATTATCATCGCTGTTCGCCCCTTCAGGGATGCGATACCAGGGTTTGATTTCCGCCAGGAAGTTACCATTCTCTGCCATCAGACGCGCATAGACGCGGTTCCAGCTGCGCGAGGTGGGATCGCTTCGTCCATTGGATTGGTGATTCAGACCCACTTCGACATCACGCAGTGTCCAGCCCGCCAGCGAATAGTCGGTCGCCCAGCCCAGGAAAATCTGCGGCTCATAGTTGGTCTCACGGAATGGCGATGACTCAGCGCTATTCGACAGCTGCCACCAGGAACGCTGGGTGTAAGAGGCTGCCAGCACCGAGTTGTCGCCCAGAATACCGCGCCACAGCGGAAACGCCAGGCTGAGCTGGAATTTCACTTCATCTTTGCGGGCATTCTCTCCCCAGTTATAGGAGGAGATCGCCTCTTTATTGAGGTCGCTGGTATAGGTATAAAGCAGATAGTTGTTCTCGTACGGATAGAGAACAAACGGGTTATCATGCTTCTCCAGCAGGTTAGCAATAATGCTGCCCTGAACCTGTGGCGCGTCATGAACCTCTTTAATATGGGCTTCATCCGCCTGCGCCAGCGCAGGAAATATCAACATTGCCGCCAGCAAGGCGCGATGCTTACGCATAAAATTCTCCGGTGAGCAGCTGCGTATCAAAGTAACTGAAAGGGTGTCGTAAAAAGCAGGCCATTCTACACGCAAATGGCAGTGAGCATGAGTGCTGATTTCTTAAACTGGAAACACCCTCGCAGGCGGCATAGAATACACAACTCATTCATATTCCGCGCCCCTCTGGCCCGATTTTTTCAGGACACATCATCATGTCATCACCCGTGCTGACACAGCAGGACGCTCGCCAGCTGGTCGGCGAAATTTTCGTTTATCACATGCCGTTTAATCAGGCGCTGGGCCTGGAACTGATGCGCCTTGACGCAGACTACGCAGAGATCAGCTTCAATAACAAAACCATGCTGGTGGGCAACCAGGCGCAGCAGATTCTGCACGGCGGCGTTATCGCGTCGGTACTGGATGTGGCGGCGGGCATGGTCTGCGTCAGTAATGCGTTAACCCGTCAGGAAAGCATCAGCGAAGCGGATCTGCGCCAGCGTCTGTCACGCATGGGTACCATTGATATGCGCGTCGACTATCTGCGTCCCGGACGCGGCGAACGCTTCACCGCCACCAGCAGCCTGCTGCGCGCCGGTAACAAAGTCGCTGTGGCGCGCGTGGAACTGCACAATCAACAGGGCGATTATATCGCCACGGCTACCGCCACCTATCTTATCGGCTAACCACGCCATTGAATGGATCGCATATGGATACGCAACAAACCCGCCAGGGCGTTGGCTTTGCACTGGGCGCTTACTTTATCTGGGGCATTGCGCCCGCTTATTTCAAACTGGTAAAGCAGGTTCCCGCCACGGAAATCATGACGCACCGGGTGATCTGGTCTGCACTATTTATGCTGTTACTGATTACCCTGAGCCGCAGCTGGCCCGGCGTTCGCAGCGTGTTGCGCCAGCCTAAAAAAGTGCTGCTGCTGGCGCTGACGGCCGTGACTATCGGCGGCAACTGGCTGCTGTTTATCTGGGCAGTCAACAATCAGCATATGCTGGAAGCCAGCCTGGGCTACTTTATTAACCCGCTGATCAACGTGGTGTTCGGCATGCTGTTTTTGCGCGAACGGTTTCGCCGCTTGCAGTGGCTCGCCGTGCTGCTGGCCACCGTCGGCGTACTGGTGCAGCTGTGGCAGTTTGGGTCGTTACCGATTATCGCGCTGGGCCTGGCGCTGAGCTTCGCCCTGTATGGCCTGGTGCGCAAAAAGATTCAGGTCGATGCGCAGAGCGGTATGCTGATTGAAACCCTGTGGCTGTTTCCACTGGCGGCGATTTACCTGTTTGGTTTTGCCGACAGCGCCACCAGCCACTTATCCGCCAACCCACTGAGTCTCAACCTGAAGCTGATAGCGGCGGGCATTGTAACCACCATTCCGCTGATGCTGTTTGCGGCGGCCTGCAGCCGTCTGCGACTTTCCACCGTAGGCTTCTTTCAGTATCTCGGCCCGACGCTGATGTTTGTGCTGGCGGTCGCGTTTTACGGTGAGACCATCACGCCAGACAAGATGGTGACTTTTGGCTTTATCTGGCTGGCGCTGCTGGTATTTGTCTGCGATGCGGTGGCGTTTTCATTCCGTTCCCGTTCGCGCATAGCGTGAAATAAAGCGCGCTAAAGCCGGGCCGGTCAGCAGGATGGTAAACAGACGCAACGTCTGCAACGCCATCACAAACGCCATGTTGACCTGGGTTCCCGCCGCAATAATCGCCACCGTGTCCAGCCCGCCTGGACTGGTGGCAAGATAGGCCGTCATCAGATCGATATCCAGCATTCGCGTCAGCATCCACGCCAGCCCGCCACACAACAGCATCAGCCCGAAGATCGAGGCCAGCATCTGCGGCAGCGTGCGCAGTGCCAGCAGAAAAATCGGGCGGGTGAAACGTAATCCCACGCTCCAGCCAATCAGTGCATAGGCCACGGCCAGCAGCCATTCCGGCACCTGTAACACCGCGATGTCGCTACTTTGCAGTGCCGCACCCGCCAGCGCAGGCAGCAGCAGCGCGCCAGAAGGAATGCGCAGTCGGGTGCCCAGCCACGCGCCCGTCAGCATCACCACCAGGGTGATAACAAAGCCCTGATTCAGCGGTGGAAACCAGAGCAGCGAGACGCTGTGCGCCTCATCACCCAGCCCGATGCGTGCCACCAGCGCGGCCGCCGAGGCGACAAACAGCACCCGCAGATATTGCATGAATGCGACCAGCCGCACGTCAGCGCCAAAGTCACCCGCCATCGCCACCATGGCCGTTGCACCGCCCGGCGACGATCCCCATGCGCCGGTCGGGCCAGGCAGATGACTGAAGCGCACCAGCAGAAAACCTGACAGGCCGCTGGCCGCCAGCGTCAGCAGCAGCACCGCCAGCACGATCGGCCAGTCCTGGATCAGCGGGGCCAGAATCGAAGGCGACAGACTCTGCGCAATCATGCAGCCCAGTACGGCCTGAGCGAGCAGGAACAGCCGTTTATCAATTCGCAGCGTGGCACCCGACAGCCCCATCACTACACCCACAATCATCGGTCCCAGTAACAGCGCAGCGGGCACATGAAAATAGTGCAGCACCGCGCCCAGCAATACTGAGATCAGCAGCAGCAGCGTCCACTGCGCGCGCAACGGAAAAGCGTCCATAAGAAGTTAATAATTTGTAAAAACAGGAGGGTAAGATTACGCAGAAATGGGGACAGGAGCCAGCAGAACGGGCCATCTCAGATGGCCCGTTCTTATTTTAAAGCCAGTTTTTACGTTTGAAATAGAGATAAGGCGCCAGTCCGGCCAGAATCATCAGGCCGATCGCCGCCGGATAACCGAAGCTCCACTTCAGTTCCGGCATAAACTCAAAGTTCATCCCATAGCTGGAGGCCACCAGCGTCGGCGGCAGAAACACCACGGAGACCACCGAGAAGATCTTGATGATGCGGTTCTGCTCGATGTTGATGAAACCCATCGCCGCCTGCATCAGGAAGTTGACCTTCTGAAACAGTGATTCGTTATGCGGCAGCAGCGATTCGATATCGCGCAGAATTTCACGCGCCTGCTCCAGCTGATTGCCCGGCAAACGTGCTTTGCGTACCAGGAAGTTCAGAGCGCGCTGGGTATCCATCAGACAGAGACGCACCTTCCAGCCGATATCTTCCAGTTCCGCTAATCGCGACAGCGCCTGATCGTACTCTTCGCCCTGCTGACCTTCCATGATCACCCGGCTGAGTTTCTCCAGTGCGCTGTAGATGTTCTCGATTTCGTCCGCCAGCTGCTCGATTTTGGTTTCAAACAGGTCGAGCAGCAGCTCAAAGGCATTGCCGTCGATCAGGGTCTGATTACGGGCGCGCATGCGATAGAGACGGAACGCAGGCAGCTCACGTTCGCGCAGCGTGTAGAGACGGCCTTCACGGATGGTGAACGCCACGGTGGAGTTACCGGCGTGATCGTCAGCATCTTCATAGAAGAAGAAGGAGTGGATATGCAGACCATCTTCATCTTCGAAGAAGCGTGCCGAGGCCTCGATATCTTCCAGCTCAGGCCGTGTTGCCAGACTCTGGCCCAGCTCAGATTGCACGCGATCACGTTCGCCCTCTTCCGGCTCGATCAGATCGACCCAGACAGAGGTCGTCAGTTTGTCGTTTTCGTCTTCCAGCTCCAGTCGCGTCAGGCGGCTGTGATCCAGTTTAAATGCGCTCAGCATAGCAATACTCCCCATTGCAGACTAAATGGGACAAGGCAGTCCGCCGTTCCTCAACATGGAACGGGCAGCCTGAACACGGAAACAGAGTTTCAGAGATAAATCAGTGCTGACTCGCGACGGAATCAAAAAAGGGAGGTCGCTGATAACCGCTAAGGCTACCCGCGTAAAGAGGTAGCCTTAGATGTTATTCCTGGAATCCAGGTCATTGAGCCAGCATCGACTGGGCGTGTCCAAGGCATTGTCCTCTCATGATAATAGTGGGCGCATGTTACGCTGAGACGAAAAAGCCGTCAACCGCACGCTAAAGCGTTTCAAGCTTCGCGTAAGCCGCCACCAGCCACTTGATTCCCTGCCCCTGAAACGCCACCTGAAGACGGCTATGCTCGCCGCTGCCTTCCAGATTAATGATGGTGCCTTCGCCAAATTTTGCGTGATGAACACGCTGACCCAGCGCGAATCCACTGTCATTTTTGGTCACCGGGGCACCCATCCGCTGATGGTTTACCGGACGGCTGACGCTGGCGCGCAGACGCACTTCTTCTATGCACGCTTCGGGCAGTTCGCCGATAAAACGGGACGGGCGGTGATACACTTCCTTACCATAGAGTCGGCGGGTTTCGGCGTAGGTCAGCGTCAGTTTCAGCATCGCACGGGTCACGCCGACATAAGCCAGACGACGCTCCTCCTCCAGCCGGCCACCTTCATCCAGTGACATCTGGCTCGGGAACATGCCCTCTTCCATGCCGACGATAAACACCTGGCTGAACTCCAGCCCTTTTGCCGAGTGGAGCGTCATCAGCTGAACTGCATCCTGCCATTTGTCTGCCTGGCCTTCGCCCGCTTCCAGCGCGGCGTGGGATAAAAAAGCCTGCAACGGCATCAGATCTTCATCTTCATCCTGATAGCTGAACTGCCGCGTAGCGGTCACCAGCTCCTCAAGGTTTTCGATACGCGCCTGACCCTTCTCACCTTTTTCCTGCTCATACATCAGCCACAGGCCAGAGTCTTTGATGACCCGGTCGGTCTGAACATGCAGCGGTAACTCAGCGGTTTCGGTTGCCAGCGAATCAACCAGTTCACAGAAGCGTTGCAGCGCAGACGCGGCCCGGCCAGCCAGCGCACGGCTTTGCAGCAGTTCACGCGTTGCCTGCCACAGCGTCATCTGACGTTCACGGGCCGTCTGACGCACCACGTCGAGCGTGCGATCGCCCACGCCGCGCGTCGGGGTATTCACCACGCGTTCAAATGCCGCGTCGTCATTGCGGTTCGCCATCAGACGCAGATAGGAGAGCGCATCTTTGATCTCCTGACGTTCGAAGAAGCGCATGCCGCCATAAATACGGTACGGCATGCTGCTTTGCAGCAGCGCCTCTTCCAGCACACGCGACTGGGCGTTGCTGCGATAGAGAATGGCGCAGTCGTTGAGCGCGCCGCCGTTCTCCATCCAGACCTTAATACGGTTGACCACGAAGCGCGCTTCATCCAGCTCATTAAAGGCGCAGTAGATCGAGATCGGTTCGCCATCACTGCCTTCGGTCCAGAGCTCTTTCCCCAGGCGACCATTGTTGTTAGCGATCAGGGCGTTGGCGGCTTTCAGGATGTTATTGGTTGAGCGATAGTTCTGCTCCAGACGGATCGTTTCCGCGCCGGGGAAATCCTGCAGAAAGCGCTGAATATTCTCGACCTGTGCGCCGCGCCAGCCGTAGATCGACTGGTCATCATCGCCCACGATGATCACCCGGCCGCTGTCGCCCGCCAGCATCCGAATCCAGGCATACTGAATGTTGTTGGTATCCTGGAACTCATCCACCAGCACGTTGGTAAAGCGTTCGCGGTAGTGATTAAGAATGTGTGGCTTGTTGAGCCATAATTCATGGGCGCGCAGCAACAGCTCGGCAAAGTCGACTAAACCGGCGCGATCACAGGCTTCCTGATAGGCCTGATAGATGCGCAGCCAGGTCTGCTCAATCGGATTGCCGTAGCTTTCGATATGCTTTGGTCGCAGGCCTTCATCTTTTTTGCCATTGATGTACCACATGCCCTGACGCGCAGGCCACTGTTTGTCATCAAGGTTCATTGATTTGATCAGGCGCTTGAGCAGACGTAGCTGATCTTCGCTGTCGAGGATCTGAAAATCCTGTGGCAGACCGGCGTCAAGATGGTGGGCGCGCAGTAAGCGGTGCGCCAGACCGTGGAAGGTTCCGATCCACATTCCGCCCTGACTGGTGCCGATCAGATGCTCGATACGGTGACGCATCTCCGCTGCCGCTTTGTTGGTAAAGGTCACCGCCATAATCGAATAGGGTGAGCAGTTCTCCACCGACATCAGCCAGGCAATGCGATGCACCAGCACCCGCGTTTTACCACTGCCCGCGCCTGCCAGCACCAGCAGGTTACTGCGCGGTGCCGCAACGGCAGCGCGCTGATTGTCATTCAAACCATCGAGCAGTTCAGAAACGTCCATAAGCACCGATTACCAAAGAAAAAAACGCCGTCGTCACACTGATTATTCCGCCTGCCGTAAGGCATTATCGCTGCCAGTCAGGCGGCGCCACAGACGCCGGATAAGGGACGGCGGCAAAACAGAAAAGAGAAGACGACTGGATAAATTTACAGCCATTATAGCAGTGAGGTGAGTGATGCCAACCGCGAAATTTCGACATGCGGCAACAGGCGCGCATCCGGGATATGCATCAGGTTGCCCTGCCGCAGGTTAATCCAGCAGGCCTGCAGCCCGCAGCGCAGTGAGCCCGCCACGTCGGTGGTCAGGTCATCACCCACGTGCAGAATATGGTGTGGCGCGATATCAAGGCGTTGCGCGGCAAGCTGATACATATCCTGCCACGGCTTGGCGCGCCCGTCTGGCCCGGCCCGCAGCGTGAAGCAGAAGTATTCTGCAATGCCCATTTTCTCCGGGCAGGCGTTGCCGTTGGTGACCGCCACCAGCGGGATTTTCTCCGCCAGGGCTTTCAGCGTCTGGTGCGTCTCATCCGGCATCTCGACCTGACTCCGCCACTGATGGAAGACCGCCATCACTTCTGCCGCGCCCGCGGTGGCTTCAGCAGCAGAGAGGCCGATATTCAGCATCGCCAGCTCAACCGAACGGCGTCGCCACTCCGAAACATCATGATAGATATCAGGTTCGCGCTGCAGCAGCTCATCGCGCAACTGCTGATAATCCTGCGGCGTGAAGTCACGCAGCGCCGGATGAAAAGCCTGCAACGCGGCATGGGACTCCAGGGTGGTACGACGGATGACCGGGTAGTTATCGTAGAGTGTGTCATCAAGGTCGAAGGTCATGGCTTTTATGGCCGACAGCGGACGATAAAACTTCATTCGTTCTTTCCTCGTTTGGCGCGGGGATGCGCAGCGTCATACACCGAAGCCAGATGCTGGAAATCGAGATGGGTGTAGATCTGGGTCGTCGACAGGTTTGCATGACCCAGCAACTCCTGCACGGCGCGCAGGTCACCGCTGGATTCCAGCAGATGCGTGGCAAATGAGTGTCGTAGCTTATGCGGATGGATATGGCTGGCCACGCCCTGTCTGATGCCCCATTCGGCAAAGCGTTTCTGCACGTTGCGTGGCGAGATGCGGTTGCCGCGCGTCGAAAGAAATAGCGCATCATCCTGGCCGCCAAAGGTTTCACGCAGCGGCAGCCAGTGCTGGATCCAGGCGACCGCCGTGCGACCAATCGGTATCCGGCGCTCTTTGCTGCCCTTACCGACTACCCACACTTCGCCTGAATCGAGATCGACGTGGCGACAATCCATATTCACCAGTTCAGAGAGACGCAAACCGCCGCCATACATCACTTCCAGCATCGCCCGGTCGCGCACCGCCAGCGGATCGCTAAGGTCGATCTCCAGCAGCTGATTTACTTCATCAACATCAATGTTTTTAGGCAGATGGCGCGCTTTACGCGGCGTCATCACCCCTTTGGCCGGGTTGGCGGAAAGCAAACCCTGGCTCACCTGCCAGTCGAGAAAACTGCGCAGGGCGGAGAGCCGCAACGCGAGGCTGCTGGCGGCCAGTCCGGCGCGACGGCTGCGCGCCGCCATGCTGCGCACCTGCGCCGGTTCCAGTTGCGCCCAGCTGCTGAGCTTCATCTCATCAGCAATCGCCACCAGCGCGGCAAGCTGGCGCGCATAGCTGCTCTGGGTTAACGGACTGAGCTGGCGCTCCACTTTCAGGTAGCGCAGAAATCCGTCGACGGCCTCCTGCAGCGCGCTACTCATGCGCGTTCAACCCAGCGGGAGAGCAGATCAGGCATCATCTGCGACAGATGCTGCAACAGCAGTGTCCCCATGCCCGATTGATAGTGCTGGCTGTCACGACTGCTGAACACCAGCACGCCGAGATCGCCCTCCTCACCCATTAGCGACATGGCAACCGACCCGATCGCTTTGGCCTGCGGCAACAGCAGCAGCAGTTCCGGCCCATTAATGTTGCCAAGATAGTGATGCTGGTTACCGAAGCGCTGAATACGCAGCGGTTCAAACGCCTGACGCGAGAGGCTCAGCTGAAAGAAATCGGAGGGCGCGCCCAGCAGCCATTTATCACTGAACAGCCGCACATTGGCACCCGCCAGGCCCAGCTCACGCGCCCAGCGATGCAGACGGTTGAGCATATCCTGCAGCGAGTCAGCCGCGGCCAGATGGCTCTCCAGCGACAGCAGACGATCAAACAGTTCGTGGTTAGCGCTGGCCTGCTCCATCAGCAGCGTGATCTCTTCTTCCAGCCGCTGAATATGGTTGCGTTGCCGCGCCATATGCCATTCGACCAGAGAGACGCTGCCACGCACCGGATGCGGCACGGCCATCTGTTCAACTGCACGGGCATTGCGGATAAAGAAATCGGGATTCTGCCGCAGATAATCACTGACGGCCTGATCGTCCAGCAGAACCGAACTGTCAGCCTGCTCTTCGATATTTTTCATAGATGAATAAACCCATCGTAGACGTGTGTCGCAGGCCCGGTCATATAGAGCGGCTGACCGGCGCCTTTCCAGGTGATGTGCAGCGTTCCGCCAGGCAGGTCGACACGCACTTTGGCTGCCAGAATGCCCTGCTGAATGCCACATGCAACGGCAGCACAGGCGCCGCTGCCGCACGCCTGCGTTTCACCCGCTCCGCGTTCGTAGACGCGCAGGCGGATATGTTCGGGATTGATGATCTCCATAAAACCAACATTGACGCGATCCGGGAAGCGTTCATGACTCTCCAGAATCGGACCCAGCAGTTCAACCTGCGCGGTTTTGACACTTTCAACCTGGATAACGCAGTGCGGGTTGCCCATCGACACCGCACCCAGCATCACCGTCTGTTCGGCCACGCGCAGCAGATAGAGATTTTCGGCCTTGTTGGCGCGGAACGGCACCTGCTGAGGCTCAAAGTTTGGCTCGCCCATGTTCACGCGCACCTGGTCGTCAGGCGTGACGGTCAACACCATGCGGCCATTCTGCGTACTGACCCGGATGTCACTTTTGTTGGTCAGCCCTTTCAGCTGAACAAAGCGGGCAAAGCAGCGCGCACCGTTGCCGCACTGTGCGACTTCACTGCCGTCGGCGTTGAAAATGCGATAGTGAAAATCGAGATCGGGATCGTAAGGCGGTTCAACAATCAGCAGTTGATCAAAACCGATCCCCAGATGACGATCGGCCAGCCGGCGGATCAATTCCGGCGAAAAGAAGACGTTTTGTGTCACCGCATCCACAACCATAAAATCGTTGCCGAGACCGTGCATTTTGGAGAACTGCATTTTTTGCTCCGCCGGATATGCCATCAGATTAGTTCGCTTTTACGCCTGAATTGCCGGTAACCAGCCCGCCGACATCGGCTTTAGAGGCATCCGCTTTCTGGCGGTCGGTTGGGGCTTGTTGTTTCTTCGGCTGATCCTTTGGCGGGAAGTAGAGCGGTCCTTTCAGACCACAACCTGCAAGGCTGATTACTGCCAGTGTCATGGCCAACAGGCTTATTACTTTCTTCATTCTTTATGCTCTTCATGTCCTTTACCTGGATGCTTATCATCGCAGTTGAAGGTGGAAAAGCAACAGGAAATGCCCGCAAATAGCGTGAAGCGGGTGACAAGCCGGGAAGATAGCGGCCACCTGCAGAGCGCAGGCAGCCCGTCAGCATCAGTGCACCTGATAGCGTGGCTGATAGTCGCTGTTGTCGTTGTCAGGCTGCGAGGTACACAGCTGCGTCAGCGTCTGGCTACGGAACGGAATCACCTGGAATCGCTCACCGGTGTTCACAATCTGGTAGAACTGCGGCAGGTTGAAGTTGATAAAGCTTGAACCATAGGTAAAGCGATCGTGCGATGAGGAGTAGAACCGGCTGACATCGCGCACCAGCTCCTCTTTACTGCCTTCACAGTGATGATAAACCTCAACCCGATTGGTCTCATCAAGGATGTAGATATTGAAGCCGCGCTCATCGGTGGTGTTTTCAAAGAAGAACTGAATAATGCCTTCGCTGGCATACCCATTGACCACCGGTGGCAGCGGCGTCTGATTCGTTTCGACTTTGATCGACAGTCCGTGCAGCTTGTTGTTGGAGATCGCGCCATAAAACTCAACCGCGTTTTCCAGCTTCTGCACCGAAACGCTCATGCGTTCAAAGAACAGGCCCCAGGTCTCGCCCGCCATACGCAGCGCTTTAAAGCGACCCGGCTCCTGACGTGTGCTGGAGAGGCGCAACTCAATGCATTCTGAGACCAGTTGCTGTACCCGCGTCCGAATCAGACCGCGCAGATGCTGGCTGTAGCAGAACACTTCCACCGTATCGGGCGGTGCAGCATCCTGATGCATCTTACCGAGGATGGTTTTCAGCCCTTCGATCATCGCCTGTTCGCCGCTGAAGTGCAGCGTACGCACCTCATTCCAGGAGTTGCGATAGAGCAGATCGATGCTGCCAATCAGGCACTGCTGCTGCTGACCAAAACTAAAGACATCCAGCTTACGGAAGTCGAAGTGCACCACCTGATTGCGGAAGGCCGCCGTCGGATCGTGTTCAAGGTTAACAATAATCGCAAGGTGCCGGATTTCGCATGGACTATAGAGCGCTTTTGGCGTCGGCGAGGGCAGACGCAGCGGGAAGTGGCTGGAAACATCGTTAACCAGCTCCTGCAGACGCGCCAGATCGCAAACCTCATTGCCTTTAATATGCAGCCGGGTTTTACGGGTCAGCAGTCCATTGAACCACGCCCACGCCACCAGCTTGTTCAGGTAACGGTTATATTCCAGCGGCTGATGGCTGATAATCGAATCCATGTCCGGCGCCTGGTTATAGAGATACCAGCCGGAACGGTTGGCGCGGCCAGGCGGCACATGAATAAAGGTCAGATTGGGTTCGGAGAGATCGGGCGAAATCTGCGGATTCACCAGCGTCACTTTGCCCGGCAGCGCTTCAAACGCAGCATACAGTTTACGGGTCAACACACCGATATCCTGCGGGCTGGCGCTGACGCTTAAGTTATTGCGACGGGCAAAGCGGATCAGATTGCGATAACTCTGCATCATCGCATCCAGCAATTCATTATGGGCTTCGCGCACCCGCTCGATTTTCCACTCAGCGCGATTATCCAGAATGGCAATCTTCTCTTCGTTCCAGCCCCACTCTTTGACCAGCTGCGATAAAATTTCGCGACGCCAGCCGGTGCGGTGCTGATGATCTTCGGTGCTGAGCTTTTCACACACTTTGAGGTAGAAACAGCGACGCACCAGGTCAAGACGCGGCTGATCGTCAACGCTGGTCAGATAGTGCGTAACGCGCTCCAGCATCATGCAGTAAGGATCAAGCCCGAAGCAGATGATTTCACCGTCATGCAGGCGCTGTTTGATATCCATCGCCAGTAGCTGCGTATTCGGGTATTCCCAGCTGTAGGCTTCCAGCAGCAGCGTTTTCAGTACGGCTTTATACGGGGAGTCGATGCTTTTATAAAGCTGCCACAGGCTGGCGCCGAAATACTCTTCCGCCGACAGCGTGCCGAGGCCGCCAAGATCGAGCCACTCATTAGGGGTCAGCACGCCTTTGGCGTAGAGCGACATTACGTAGTCGTCGTAATTGTGCTCTTCTTCGCCCGGCACCATATTCCACAGGATGCGTTTACCCGCCATACGAACCGCGGTACGGTAAAACTCATCCAGCAGTAAAATGTGTTGTGTTGAACCGCAATCTTCACCGCCCAGACTGCCGCTTTCGTTGTGGCGGAAGCGGTTCTCATCAATCAGAAAGAAACTCACCTCTACGCCCATTGAAACGCACCACTTCTGCAGCAGCGTACATTTGCGCTGCAGATTCAGACGCTCTTCATTATCAAGCCAGGATTGATGGCAGACCCAGATATCGAGATCCGAGACGCTGTTCTGGCCGACAGATGAGGTGCTGCCCATAGAATAGATCGCCGTGATCGGCATTTCGCCTTTCGGCGCATCGGCATGACGCAGATCGCTGTCGCCGGTGAGATCGGCCAGCAGCTGACGCTGATTTTCATCAGGCGTGAAGAAGCTGATGCCATGTGGAACGCTACCTTCAAGGTAACCTGGCATCTGCGGATGTTGATAATGTAATAAGGTTGGCAGCAGACTGTAGACGCGCTGAAAAGCGGGTCCCATAGCAGCCAGCGCACGATCAACGCGCAGCTGGTTGATTGCATCCAGTCTCTGTTTCAGTGTCTCAATGTAGAGGTACAAGACGTTTCGCCTGATTGTCCCAGTGTTTAAGCACCCTGTTTCCACACTCTGCCGCTTATAAAGTAAAAAAGTGGGCAGATAATTGCTGGAAACGTGATCAATCTAACACCCTGCAGATTGACCGTAAAGAAAGTTGCGCTACCTGACAGTTTAGCACGTTCTTACCAGCTTCCCGCCTTTTCAGCTCTGGTTCCCACGTTATGGCTTAATAAACCGGCCTGAAACCGCACGCAGGCCGTTTTCAATCCGTTGAAACTGACAGTCTTCACCCAGAGATGATAGGATATTCAGTGAACGATAAAAATGGTTAACAGCATGTTAGACAAAATTTTCAGAATTGCTACAAGACAAAGCCCGCTCGCATTATGGCAGGCACATTATGTACAGCAACGACTCATGAGTGCCCATCCGGGACTGCGCGTTGAGCTGGTGCCTATGGTCACGAAAGGTGACATCATCCTTGATACGCCGCTGGCAAAAGTGGGTGGCAAAGGGCTATTTGTCAAAGAGCTTGAGCTGGCGATGCAGGATGGCCGTGCCGATATGGCGGTGCACTCGATGAAGGATGTGCCGGTCAATTTCCCGGAAGGTCTGGGCCTGGTAACCATCTGCGAGCGCGACGATCCGCGCGATGCGTTCGTTTCTCATCATTATGACTCCATCGACGCGCTGCCACAGGGTGCCATTGTCGGCACGTCCAGCCTGCGCCGTCAGTGCCAGATTAGTGCGCGCCGTCCGGACCTGGTGATCCGCTCGCTGCGAGGCAATGTCGGCACCCGCCTCGGCAAGCTTGATGCCGGAGAGTATGACGCGATTATTCTTGCTGTCGCCGGGCTGAAACGCCTGGGACTGGAAGATCGCATTCGTCAGGCGATGCCTGCCGAAGTTTCCCTGCCCGCCGTGGGTCAGGGTGCGGTCGGCATTGAATGCCGTCTGGACGACACCACCTTAATCAGCCTGTTGCAGGCGCTGAATCACGATGATACCGAAGTCTGTGTCCGAGCGGAGCGCGCCATGAATACCCGTTTAGAGGGTGGCTGCCAGGTGCCAATCGGCAGTTTCGCGGTGCTGGAAGGCGATGACCTCTGGCTGCGCGGCATGGTCGGCGCACCGGATGGCCGGGTCATGGTCAGCGGCGAACGCCGGGGTCCCCGCGCTCAGGCTGAACAGATGGGCATTTCACTGGCCGATGAACTGCTCAATGGCGGCGCGCGTGAAATCCTGCAGGAAGTTTACCAGGGGCAGCCGCCGGCATGACCATTCTGGTGACGCGCCCGGAACCCGCAGCGGCAGAGCTGGTGTCACGCCTGCATGCCCTTGGCAAACAGGCGTGGAGCCTGCCGCTGATCGAATTTGCGCCGGGCGCTGATCTCACCTCTCTGCCACAAAAGCTCGCCGCACTTCGCCCTGGCGACCTGGTTTTTATCCTTTCTCAGCAGGTTATACATTACGCACAACACACCGTCACAGCATGGCCCGCTGAGCTGGACTATTATGCAATTGGTCGCAGCACCGCCCTGGCGTTTCATACCGCCAGCGGACAGCAGGTGACCTGGCCTCATGCGCATGAAACCAGTGAAGAATTGATCCAGCTGAATACTCTTCAGCAGGTTGCCGGTAAACGTGCGCTGATCCTGCGTGGCGATCCCGGACGCGAGTTGCTGGCTCAGACGTTAACCCGGCGAGGTGCTGAGGTGTCGTTTGCAGCCTGTTATCAGCGCTGCCAGAAGTATTATGATGGACCCGTTGAAGGACGCCGCTGGCGCGATCGCGGTGTCTCCGTGCTGGTGGTGACCAGCGGTGAAATGTTACAACAGCTTTTTTCGCTGTTCCCCGCAGTTGATCGCGAGGAATGGCTGCTCAACTGCCGACTGGTTGTCGTCAGTGAACGTTTGGCTACCCTGGCCGCAGGATTGGGTTGGCAGGATATTCAGGTAGCCGATGGTGCCGATAACGATGCGCTGCTGCGCGCGTTACGCTGAACTTTAACAATGGGATGTGCCACATATGACGGAACAAAAAAGACTCCTCCGCCATGGTTGAAGAAACCACCCCAGCGGTCGACCGCTCTCCTTCCAGCAACAGCACACCACCGCGTAATGCGAAAAATGGTGGCATGGTGCTGGGTGCAGTTGCGATTGTCATTGCGCTGGCGATTGGTGCGGGTTTATACCTTAACGGGAAACATCAGGCTGATTTACAGGCACAAACCAATCAGAAGCTGAGCGAACAATTAAGCGCGTTGCAACAGCAGGCCAGCAGCGACAAACAGCAGCTGACTCAGCAACTGAGCGGCGCCGAAACCGCGTTGCAGACAGCCCAGACACAGCAGAACGCGTCAGCAAAAGAGCTGGAAACCCTGCGTGAAAAAGTGGCCGTGATTTCTGGCAACGACGTGCGCAGCTGGTTGCTGGCACAGGCGGACTATCTGGTGAAACTGGCTGGCCGCAAACTCTGGAGCGACCAGGATGTCACCACCGCCGCTGCACTGCTGAAAAGCGCCGATGCCAGCCTGGCCGACATGAACGATCCCAGCGTCATGAATGTGCGTCGTGCGCTGACCCAGGATATCAGTAACCTCTCTTCGGTTACGCAGGTCGATTATGACGGCGTGATCCTCAAACTGAACCAGTTGTCGAACAACGTTGATAATCTGCGTCTGGCCGATAATGACAGCGATGATGCGCCGATGGACAGCGATGGCGGTGAACTGTCAGGTTCCGTGCGCGAATGGCGTCAGAATCTGGTGAAAAGCTGGCATAACTTTATGGATGATTTTATTACCATCCGCCGCCGCGATAACACCGCCCAGCCGCTGCTGGCACCTAATCAGGATGTTTACCTGCGTGAGAATATCCGCTCGCGTCTGCTGATTGCTGCTCAGGCGGTACCGCGTCATCAGGATGAGATTTATAAACAATCTATCGACACCGTGTCCGCGTGGGTTCGCGCCTGGTACGACACCAATGATGCCGCTACCAAAGCCTTCCTTGCCCAGCTGGATGAGCTGAGCCAGCAGAACATCAATATGGACCTGCCGGATAACCTGGAAAGTCAGCCGTTGCTGGAACAGCTGATGCAGACCCGCGTCCGGAACCTGTTAGCGCAACCTTCTGCCGCTGCTAATCAGCAGGGAGGCTAAGCATGCTTAAGGTATTTATCCTCTTTATCCTGCTGATTGCTGGCGTGGTGCTGGGACCGATGATTGCCGGTCATCAGGGTTACGTGCTGATTCAGACCGATAACTGGAACATCGAAACCAGCGTCACCGGCCTGGTCATTATCCTCATCCTCAGCCTGCTGGTGATTCTGGCCGTGGAATGGCTGCTGCGCCGCGTGCTGCACACCGGCGCGCGTACCCGTGGCTGGTTTACCGGACGTAAACGCCGTCGCGCCCAGCGTCATACTCAGTCGGCGCTGATGAAGCTGGCAGAAGGCGATCACCGTCAGGTAGAAAAACTGCTTTCTAAAGATGCCGATCACGCTGATGTGCCGGTGGCGAACTACCTGCTGGCAGCAGAAGCTGCGCAACAGCGTGGTGATGAAATCCGTGCCAATCAGCATCTTGAACGTGCTGCAGAGCTGTCGCAGAGCAACACCATTCCGGTAGAAATTGCCCGCGCACGTATTCAGCTGGCACGTAATGAAGATCATGCTGCGCGTCATAGCATTGACCGTCTGCTGGAAGTGGCACCGCGTCATCCTGAAGTGCTGCGCCTGGCCGAACAGGCGTATGTCCGTACTGGTGCCTGGAGTGCATTGCTGGATATTCTGCCCGCCATGCAGAAGGCGCAGGTTGGCGATGAGCTGCATCGCGATGCGTTACAGCAGCAGGCCTGGCTGGGTCTGATGAATCAGGCGATGGCCGACCAGGGCAGCGATGGGCTGAAGCGCTGGTGGAACAATCTGAGCCGCAAAACCCGTCAGGAAACGACGCTGCAGGTGGCCATGGCGGATCATTTGATTGAATGCAACGATCACGACACCGCGCAATCGATCGTGCTGGAGGGCCTCAAGCGTCATTATGACGATCGTCTGGTGCTGCTGATGCCTCGCATCAAAAGTGGTAATCCGGAAGCGCTGGAGAAAGTATTGCGCCAGCAAATCAAACAACACGGCGCAACACCGCTGCTGCACAGTACGCTGGGGCAGTTGCTGATGCGTCATGGGGAATGGCAGCAGGCTGCTGAGGCACTGCAGCAGGCGCTGGCACAGCGTCCTGACGCGTTTGATTATGCATGGCTGGCGGATGCTTATGATCGTCTGCGTCGCCCGGAAGAAGCGGCGAAGATGCGTCGTGAAGGGTTGTTGCTCACACTGAAGAACAATCCCAACGCCTGATCCTCTTTTCATACCTGATAAAGCCGGGCTTGCCCGGCTTTTTTTGTGCCCGCAATCTGCCAGCACGCTTTCGCAGGCAAAAAAAACACCTGCCAGTGGCAGGTGTAAGATCAGGTCGGTAAGACAACCGGGAGGTACCTGACTCAACGTGGTGTCTGTTAACCCTGTAAGGCTTTCGCGATACAGGCAGGCAGACAACAGGTACCTAAAATTGGCTCTGCATCATTCCCAGGTTTATGTAGCATCAGCAGACATAAGAGGTGGAATGAGCATCTACAGCAGAAGTATTGCACAAGCCGTGCCAGGTTTATGATTATTTTTAAAATCACTATAAATCAGCATGTTAAAGAATTAGCTCAAAGCTTCATTCAACAGGCCTGTCGGGAAATGTCGGTATCCAGCGACAGCTGGCATTTTCTCTGTCTCTGAATGGAGACAGCAAGGTCAATCTCTCTGTGAACTCAACAATAACAATGACTTATTTGTCGGCAATTCACGACGCTGTTGCTCCTGCTTATATTGCGAACGGAATCAAAGCATAGTAACTCTGGTTGCAACGGATAAGCTCACACGCTGCCCGCTCTCACCGCTGTGCGGGCTTCAGGGAGCATACGCCTTTCGCAAAGACGCAAAAGACGCCATCCCTGGCGGGCTCAGCGCGGGCGATTACGCACCTCATCCCTGAGGTGCGCCCGTAGCCGGGCCAACGCTTTGCGTTGTTCATAAACGCTCCCGGCGTTTTTATCCGGGCGGCGCGATGCTCTGACCACAGGCGTATGCTCCCTTCGCTTCACGTCTGGCACACGCATCAGGTACTTACATTAGCGCTTAAGACGGCTGATAGCCCAAGCCAGAGTCAATCTGGCCGCAATGCATAAGCTCAACGCGCAGGGAATACGGTCAGAGGAGGAAAGCGTCCCGCGCCAGGGACGGCGCGGGCCGAGCGGCCATGGATGGCATTAGCGCCTTTCCGATCTGACCGTATTTCCTTCGCAGGCTCGGATTTACAGCTACGCTGCCCCTCTGCACCCTACCCAAATCTCCCGCAGAAATTCTCATCCTCTTTTCTGCAGACGAAAAAAAAACCTGTCTTTTCAGACAGGTTTCTAAAATGGTCGGCGAGAGAGGATTCGAACCTCCGACCCACTGGTCCCAAACCAGTTGCGCTACCAAGCTGCGCTACTCGCCGATTTTTTTAACTGTTTTGCCTGGTGCGAAGAGAGGGACTTGAACCCTCACGTCCGTTAAGACACTAACACCTGAAGCTAGCGCGTCTACCAATTCCGCCACCTTCGCGTTTCCCAGCAAAATCTGGGGTGGCTAATGGGACTCGAACCCACGACAACTGGAATCACAATCCAGGGCTCTACCAACTGAGCTATAGCCACCACAATACTTAATGTCACAAGTTAAAAACCTGCAGCATTTAAATCTCTACTGCCAACCGCGGTAAATCAACCACCGAAGCTCATGCGCACAAACGATATGGCGCGCCCGACAGGATTCGAACCTGAGACCTCTGCCTCCGGAGGGCAGCGCTCTATCCAGCTGAGCTACGGGCGCGTAGCGCCGTTGCGGATGTGCATACTAGAGATAAGCGCCCATCGTGTCTAGTGCTTTTTAAATAAAAAGACGTGTTTGATTACGCTTTGTGCATTTTGTCGACAAATAGTGCATTTCCTCTCTCACAACGCGTAAAAATGCGGCATTTATCAGCAATATCAGAGATCGCCACGCCAGTGATAGCGCAAATATTTAAGCAGTTTTAATTGCCGGCGCAGGCGGCCAGGCTGCCGAATCAGACGATAGAGCCACTCCAGCCCCAGCCGCTGCCAGATCTCAGGCGCTCGCTTCACATGGCCGGTGAAAACATCGTACGTTCCACCCACGCCCATATAGAGCGCATCAGGCCAGTGCGCACGGCACGCCAGCATCAATAGCTCCTGACGGGGCGACCCCAGCGCTACAGTCACCAGCTTCGCGCCGCTGGCCGCAATCCGGGCAAACAGCGCATCCTGATCGGCTGGCGCAAAATAGCCATCCTGCGCCCCGACAATATTCACATTCCACTGACGACGTAGCTTATCGCAGGTTTCATCCAGCACCTGCTGACGACCGCCGATAAGAAATACAGGTGTCCCTTCCCGCCCGGCGCGTTCCATCAGCGCTTCCCATAAATCAGCACCCGCAATGCGCTGCACCGACGCGTGTGGATACTTTTTTACGAATCGAGCGCACAATGCTGATGCCATCGGCGTATGCATATTCCGCCTGCGCTAACAGCGTACGTAATCCCTCATCCCGCTCAGCGGTCAGGATCTTCTCCGCATTAATCGCCACTAAAATACCGCTGCGTACGCTGTGCGGCGGCATCAGAAAATTCACCGCCGACGGCATGTTTTCGAAGCCATACAACTCAACGCCGCGAATCCGGTACTGCGGCGTCTCAGTTAACTTTGTCATATCTTCCGTCAATCCCAGAGGCTACTCAGAGCGGGCTGTGCAACACCCGCCTGCTGCGGTCGCGAATCAAACCTGCGCGATCCAGTAACCAGAAAAGTAATTTAGCCATGCCCAGACAGGCAGCAAAAATGATGCAGAAAAACACCACGCGTGAACCGAACGCATCAAGGCCTTCGCGTGCCAGCACGATCATGTTAAAGACCGCGCCAAAACAGAAGCTTTGCAGGATGGCGCCGGTGTAACGGTTGGTCTCAAGACAGCCACGCTGATAGATTGCATCAAAGGCTTTTATAATCATCCCTACCGCGACCGCACCGATCGGAATCGCCCAGACGCCGCCCATCACCACCAGCGACCCTATCAGCGTGGGTGAAATCGCCAGGCCAGAATGGTTGTTCAGCACTTCCCAGGTGAAGTAGTTAGCACTGTTTAACACTGCCAGCGGCCGATCCGGCCAGAGCCAGGTCGGAATGAAAACGTAGAAATCACGCCACAGCGGTGCCAGCCCCTGAAACTCAATTCTGGCGTAGTTATCCAGCAGCAAGGCGAGATTCTCCCACGGCGAGAAGGTATCACGCGTCAGATAGAGGAAAGTATAAAACGCTTCATCGCCCATAACGTCGAGGTTATAGCGGCGCAGTGCCAGCCAGAACATTCCTGCAATCGCCAGCACGCCCGCCGTTGCCAGCATCCACAAAGTGATCCAGCCACGGGTAATCCCGATAAACAGGAACAGGGCAAACGCAATAATGATATTGGCTCGGGTACCGCCCACCAGCGCGTAGGTCAGTAAACCAAAGGCAACGGTCACCACCAGGAACAGCAGCCAGTTGCGGCGCGTCGGGCTCAAAAAAGTAGGGGATCAGCATCGCCGGAATAAAGAAATAGAAGAAGCGCTTAAGCGCTACACCCGACACTTCACTGGAGAAAATCTGGTTATAGGCGGTCAGGCGGAACAGCAGAAAACCGTTATGAATGAAGAACACCGTCACGGTACCCAGCGCCACCAGCGCCAGTATCACGCAGGTCAGATGGGTTTCGACGCGATTCATCTGCAGCCAGGGCTTCGCCGGAGACGCGCTGGCGGGTTTCAGTCGCACTTTATAGCTGACGTAATAAATGGCGTAAAACGCCGTGGCCGACAGCAGCGCCTCCAGCAGGTTCTCAACCGGCACCACTTCGACATTAAAGCGAAACACCAGCACGGAGGTCAGCGGGAAGCCGAAGTAAAAGGTCAGTAAGAACAGCAGCGTGAAGAACAGATGAAAGTTAAAACGGACGCGCTTAAACTCCCGCCAGGTCAGGGTCAGAATAAAAACCAGCGACAGCAAATAGACCACCAGCAGGCCGCCAAACTGCATAAGACTCATGACAACTCCCCCTTCGCTGAGCTGTAACGCGGCCCGCCAGCCCGCCAGATAACCCGGCGCAAAAAAGGCGATAGCCTGTTTATCACAGCTCATCAGCTGACGACGTGCCTCGGCGATCACCGCAGGCGACAGCGTATCTTCGCTGAACAATACCGGAAGCTGCTGCTCTGCCACATCACGCCAGAATGGATTTTTGCGGGTCAGGACAAACGGCACATTGGCCTGAATCAGCAGGCAGAGTGTTCCCACCCCTTGCTGACGTTCAAACATAAAATAGCCGACATGGCAGCGCGCCAGCAGGGCTAAGTAATCATCAAACGCCAGGTTTTCACGCATCAGATTCACCTGACCGTTTGGGAACAGCGGATCGGCAGCGGCCTGAATCTGGCTGATATAAGCCTCATTACCTGGCGGATAGCCCAAAGGGACCTCGATACGCACCTGCTCGCCAAACTGCGCGTGAATCGCTTTTAAACCTTCGATATGCCGGTTACTCGGATCGCCCGAGTTGCCCAGCAACAGCGTAAAAGGCTCCGACGGGACAGATTCAACGGCTGCGGCGGGCATTCTGGTGGGAAAATAGAGCAGTGAACCGGGTACGCGCCGATGGCGCTGCTGATAGTGATGCAGGTCGCCCCGGGTGGCAAAAACCTGTGCAACCCGCCCCTGCGCTATCCGGCGGACCAGATAGAACAGACGGAACTTCAGGCTGCGCGAATCTTCATAAAGATCGGCGCCCCAGATGTGCCAGAACAGCTGTGAACGACGCAGCTTACCGCTGAGTAACGCCAGCCAGATCCACGGGTTAAACTGTCCGTGGCAGAAAAAACGCTGCTGACGATTTCTGGCGCGCTGCAGTACCGCCTGCGCCAGCGCTTTCTTGCTGGTAAAGCACTCGATCTGCAACGCACTGAACGGCGCCAGGCTCTCGGGCTGCTGCGTCACCACCATAAAATGGCGTGGCGCAGCCGCAGGCTGCTCAACGCTGAGTACGTCGTTGAAAAAGCGCAGCACCGTAAGATTGTGGTGGGGAATGTCCGATCCCAAAACGTGAATTAAAGTCATTTTTTCCGGCAGTAAACAATAAAAGCGCCACAACACAGGGCAAAGTAAGCCATATAGGTAAACATATAGGCCTGCGCCGCACCCGTCGCGCCATGTAACGGGATCAACCAGCGTGAAAACAGGGTCAGCAACAGGAACTGGCTGATCTCAGTCAGAACATAAAAGCGCAGCGAGGCTTTGGCGATAACCAGATATCCGAAAACATAGGCGCCGACCTTAAAAACATCGCCGCACAGCTGCCAGACAAAGAGATCGCGCATCCCGCGAAACGCTTCAGAGAACAGCAGGCTGATGGCGAAATCGCGCAGTACCCAGACACCCAGGCTGGCAACCGCCACGGCGGGCAGGACAAAGCGCAGTGCACGGCCAATCTCGCGCGCGATGTCGCGTTTGTTATCCAGCCGCGCCAGCGTCGGCAGCAGCCAGACGCTAAACGTCGCGGTAATAAATTGCAGATAGGCATCGGAAATGCTGGTGACGCCCTGCCATAATCCGACCTGTGCCCAGCCCTGCTGCTCCGCCAGCAGATTACGCATCAACACCCAGGCGACCGGCAGGGTCACGGCGGTGATCAGCGCCATCAGCGTATATTTTGCCAGATTACGGGCCAGCTCAGGATGCCATTGCGGTCGCAGCCAGCTAAGCGGCAGCGGCGCACGGCGTTTCAGCATCAGGAGTGCAGGCAGCAGCAGCAAAGCCGGCACCAGCGCCAGCCCCGTCAGCGCGCCCTGATAGCCGCCCAGCCACCAGCAGAGCAGATAGCCCGCTACACCAATCAGGCTGCCGAGAATCAGCGCCAGCGCATTACCGAGCGCGTCGCGATAGCCCTTCAGCAGCGCCAGGGTAAAGTTGGCCCAGGCGATGCCGAGCTGAAGAAAGGCCACCACGCGGATGACGCCCTGATAGCGGTCGTGACCAAACAGCGCGATACTGATGGGTGCCGCCGCCAGCAGAAACAGCAGCGCCAGCACACCGGAAAAGCCCAGCACCATGGTTGATGCCGTGCCCACCATCGCCCGCAACTGTTCGGGCTGCTGCTGATACTGCGCCACATAGGTGGTAACGCCATTAAAGATGCCTGCGCCCGCCAGCACGCCCAGCACGGTGATCAACTGACGGAAGTTCCCCGCCTGGCCGACACCCTCGGGTCCGAAGCTGACCGCCAGCAGTTTGACGACCAGCAGGCCGGCCACAATTTTTACCAGCGTGGACGATGCGGTCCACACTGAGGCTCTGGCTAATGACATCAGGAAAAGAAGCTCAGCAGTGAGCTGATAACCGTGCTCTGATTATTATCCGACAGGTTATAAAACAGCGGCAGACGCAGCAAGCGTTCACTTTCCCGCGTGGTAAAGCGATCGTCGCCGACAAACTGCGAGAACCGCTCACCGGCGGGCGAACTGTGCAGCGGAATATAGTGAAACACCGTCAGTATCTCGGCTTCTTTCATCCAGTTTATCAGCGCCTGACGATCGTCCTGATCGCGCAGTTTGATGTAGAACATGTGCGCATTGTGTTCACAGCTGGCGGGCATCACCGGCAGACTGATGCGTCCCTGAGCCGCCAGCGGCTGCAGCGCATCGTAATAACGCTGCCAGATGCGTAACCGCTGCTGGTTGATACCTTCAGCGGCTTCCAGCTGCGCCCAGAGATAGGCTGCCTGCAGATCGGCCATCAGATAGCTCGATCCCATATCGCGCCACGTGTATTTATCGACCTGACCCCGGAAGAACTGGCTGCGGTTGGTGCCTTTTTCCCGCACGATCTCGGCGCGCTCGACCAGGCTGGCGTCGTTAATGAGCGTCGCGCCACCTTCGCCGCCGGCGGTGTAGTTCTTGGTTTCGTGGAAACTGAAGCAGCCAATATGACCGATGGTGCCGAGCGCACGACCTTTGTAGCGTGACATCACGCCCTGCGCCGCATCTTCAATCACAAACAGCTTATGCTTTGCCGCCAGCGCCATAATGGTGTCCATTTCACAGGCCACGCCTGCGTAATGGACCGGCACAATGGCGCGGGTTTTTTCAGTGATGGCCGCTTCGATCAGCGTTTCATCAATGTTCATGGTGTCCGGGCGCACATCGACAAACACAATGCGGGCGCCGCGCAGCACAAAGGCGTTGGCGGTAGAGACAAAGGTGTAGCTCGGCATAATCACTTCATCGCCGGGCTGCAGATCGATTAACAGCGCCGCCATCTCCAGCGAAGCGGTACAGGAGGGGGTCAGCAGCACTTTTTTGCTGCCAAACCGCTGCTCCATCCACTGCTGACAGCGACGGGTAAATCCACCATCGCCGCACAGCTTGCCGCTGTTCATCGCCGACTGCATATACTCAATTTCTGTGCCCACAATCGGGGGGCGCATTAAATGGAATCATGACCTTTCCTGTAAAACCAGTACGCGGTGCTGTCGAGCCGGGCACCGCTGCGTAAATAGAGGCGCATCGCCGTGAGATTGCTGAGCTGGGTAGCAACCCGAAGCTGAGCCAGCTGTCGTACCCGCGCCCAGTCTGCCGCCGCCAGCATCAGTCGTTGACCCAGCCCCTGGCCCTGCGCGTCGGGCAGTACGCCCAGCAGGCCAATGCGGGCATAGCCATCCACCGCGCGCAGCGAAACAAATCCCTGCAGCTGACCCGCGGCATCGCTTGCCACCAGACACTGATCGTCAAACGCCCCGCGTACCGCATTTTCAATCCACTGCGCATAGAAGCGTCCGCTGGCGTCCGGCGCATACCAGGGCGCGCGAAAACGACTCTGGCTGAAGAGCTGTGAGGCAGCATCGCGCAGTAGCGGAATCTGGGCTTCGCGCGCGATGCGAATTCCCGCCTGCCGTTCAGTCTGTTTCACCGCCAGCGTCAGATCTGCCTCGCCTTCTGCCAGCCGGAACTGGTGCTGCTGCAGCGTATCAATCAGCGCCGTCTCGCTGGCAGCGACTTTTATCTGCATCAGCGCACAGGGATGACGCAGCGCCTGTTCCAGCGGAATGTCACCTTGCGGCTCCAGCCGCACGGTATCAACACCGAAGAATGCGCTCTCCCAGCTAAGGGGATTAATATTGACGTGGACGGGCATGTAATAAATCCAGCAGGTATTGGCCGTAGCCGGTTTTTGTCAGCGCTTCACCCGCGGCCCGCAGCTGGTCATCACTCAGCCAGCTGTTGCGCCAGGCACCCACACATGTAAGCCGTTTATACGGTAAAGCGCACCAGTGCAGAACCGATAAACCCGGCACCGCCCGTGATCAGAAAACGCCTCATCGCCACACACCTTTGGTGTCGACAATCCAGTTCTGCTGAACGCTGGCACCATCAATGGCGCGGAAGGCGCGGTGATCGACCAGCATCACCAGAATATCGGCCTGTTCCAGCGCCTGCCCGGCAGAGACCAGCACGGCTTTGTCGGCCAGTGCGTCAGCAAGCTGCTCAATATGAGGTTCAACCACCCAGGTGGTGCCGCTGTGCCACTCTGCAATTTTCTGTGCCACGCCCACCGCCGGGCTTTCGCGCAGGTCGTCAATATTGGGTTTAAAGGCCAGGCCAAAGCAGGCGATGGTGATATCGCTGGCGCGCTTGCCGGTCTGTGTCAGGCAGTCCGCCAGCGCGGTTTTCACCTGGTCCAGCACCCACTGCGGCTTGGCGTCATTGACCTCGCGCGCGGTGCGGATCAGCCGGGCTAATTCAGGATTCTGCGCCACGATGAACCAGGGATCGACGGCGATACAGTGACCGCCGACGCCTGGACCCGGCTGCAGAATGTTGACGCGCGGATGGCGATTCGCCAGCGCAATCAGCTCCCAGACGTTAATCCCCTGATCGGCACAAATCAGCGACAGCTCATTGGCAAAGGCGATATTCACGTCACGGAAGCTGTTTTCTGTCAGCTTACACATCTCGGCGGTTCGGGCGTTGGTTTCAACGCATTCGCCTTTTAAAAACAGCCGATAAAGCTCGCTGGCGCGGGCGGAACAGGCTGGCGTCATGCCGCCAATCACCCGGTCGTTGTTAATCAGCTCAACCATCACCTGACCAGGCAGCACGCGCTCCGGACAGTAGGCAACAAAAATATCGGGCGTATCGCCGTGCTGAGGAAAGCGCAGGTCGGGACGCGCCGCCGCCAGCCAGTCGGCCATCTGTTCGGTGCTGCCCACCGGTGAGGTCGACTCCAGAATCACCAGGTCGCCCTTTTTCAGTACCGGCGCAATCGACTCCGCCGCGGCTTTCACAAAGCGCAGATCGGGCTGATGCTCATCTTTAAAAGGGGTCGGTACGGCGATAAGAAAAGCGTCGGCGGCTTCCGGCTGCGTGGTGGCGCGCAGATCGCCACGCGTAACAGCCGCATGCACCACCTGATCTAAATCGGGTTCCACGATATGGATCGCGCCACGATTGATGGTTTCAACGGCGCGCGCATTGATATCCACGCCCACCACTTTTTTCCCTTTGAGGCAAAAACGGCTGCCGTCGGCAGCCCAATGTATCCCAGTCCAATCACGGAGATGGTTTCAAAACTCATAATTCGGCTCGGTTATCTTTTAAGGCTTGTAAAATACGACCACAGGCTTTGCCATCGCCATACGGATTATGGGCGTGGCTCATCGCCTGCCAGGCAGCGTCGTCAGTCAGCAAGGTACTGACCTCCGCCACGATTCGGGCGATATCGGTCCCCACCAGTTTGACGGTGCCGGCGTCGACCGCTTCAGGCCGCTCGGTGGTGTCACGCATCACCAGCACCGGTTTACCCAGCGAAGGCGCTTCCTCCTGAATGCCACCGGAGTCAGTGAGGATGAGCCAGGCGCGGTTCATCAGCCAGACAAAAGGCAGATACTCCTGTGGTTCAATCAGAATGATATTCTCAATGCCGCTGAGAATCCGGTTTACCGGCTCGCTGACATTGGGATTAAGGTGCACCGGATAGACAATCTGCGCCTCGGGATGCTGGCGGGCAATCTGCGCCAGCGCGCTGCAGATACGTTCAAAGCCGCCACCAAAGCTTTCGCGACGATGTCCGGTGACCAGCACCAGTTTCTTATCCGGGTCGAGAAACGGATAGCGCGCCGCCAGTTGTGCATTCAGATTGCTGTCATCCAGCACCCTGTCGCGAACCCACAGCAGCGCATCAATGACCGTATTGCCGGTCACGATAATGCGCGCATCGGGCAGATTTTCCTGCAACAGATTCTGACGCGATCGGGAGGTGGGGGTGAAATGCAGATGGGCAAGATGACCGGTAAGTTTACGGTTACCCTCTTCCGGCCATGGCGAGGCGAGATCGCCGGTACGCAGACCGGCCTCCACATGCCCGACCGGAATCTGATGATAAAATGCCGCCAGGCTCGCCGCCAGTGTGGTGGTGGTGTCACCATGCACCAGCACGATGTCCGGTTTGAAGTCGAGCAGGACGGTTTTCATGCCCTCTAAAATGCGGCAGGTGATCTCGGTCAGCCCCTGCTCGGGACGCATAATATTGAGATCATAGTCCGGCTGCAGCTTGAACAGGCGCAGCACCTGATCGAGCATTTCGCGATGCTGTGCGGTGACGCACAGTCGCGATTCGAAAGCGGGATCCTGCGCCAGCGCCTGAACCAGCGGTGCCATTTTGATCGCTTCGGGACGAGTACCAAATACCGTCAGAACTTTCACACTGTTTCTCTCACTCATGCGTGTCTGACATCAGACGCGGACGACGTGCCAGCGCCACTCCCGCGCCTGTTAATGCCCCAATGGCACCCCACATAATCATCATGAACAGACGTCGCGGACTGTCACGTGATACCGGCTCTTCCGGCGTACGCAGATAACGGTAGGTCTGGAACTGGCTGTTCAGTTTTGGCCCGGTCTGCAGCGTGGTCAGCATTGCTCTGTTCTGATCATAGCTGATATCAAACTCCGGACCGGTAGCGCGCAGCGTATCCAGCTGTCCCTGTAAAACGGGCTGGCCCAGCAGGAACAGGTCGCTGTCTGCCAGATTTTCACCCGCTTCACGCGTCTGTTTCTCATTGATGCCCTGCTGGCTGGCGATCTTCAGCGCCTGCTCCAGTCGATGCTGCTGGCGCTGAAACACCGCATTAGCCACATCTTCCTGACGTTTCACCTGCGCCTGCAACTGGTCGGTACGCGCCCGCCAGGCACCTTTTAGCTCATCATTCAGATGACGCGCGGCGCGCTCACTGGCATAAGCGATGTACTGACGCAGCAGATTATTGGCGTCGCCAGCGGTTTCCGCTTTCAGTTTGACGTTATCGGGCAGGTTATGTGCCGCGTCAGCGGGCGTGAACAGGATATTGCCGATCATATCGTCGAGCAGCGCGGCATCATTATGCGCATTGCCGGTTTTACGACTCTTGTAATAATCCGTTTGCTGCCAGAACTCACGACGCGTATCCCAGGAGGCAAGTTGCATGGTGAACTCCTGATAAACCTGATCCATCACCGTAGGTGAAGGTGCGGCCAGGGTTAAGGCGTTGTTGCGCACATCCAGATTGGTCAGGAATTGCTGCTGCGCATAGTAAGAACCCAGCATGTTCACCGTCGGACGATCGGTGATCGCCGTGGTGCTCCAGACCTGTTTCAGCAGCAGCGTGGCCAGCCAGGCGACCAGAGCAAACAGCAGCGCCAGCCCGATAATCCAGCGCTTGCCACGCCATAAACGGCAGCAAAAGCTGCGAATATCCAGTTCGTTGTCCACAACGTCAGAAGGCATGGCAGAGGTATCCTTTATCAGCTCTTTTCAGGGTAATTTGTTTTTTGCTTCGCGATGATGGCTCAGACGGCGCTTAATGCGGCGGACACGTCGCGCCACGCGCCATGCATGTTTGAGGCAGTAGCCGTAAACCATAAACGCGCCCAGGAACAGCAGCAGCATCACCCACTCCGGGATAAATGCCAGATATTCACCCAGCACACCGATACCGGCGAGAATGGCCGCCGCAACGGTAATCAGTACAAAGGCCTGACGGGAGGTAAAGCCGGCACGCATAATCAGATGGTGGATGTGCTGACGGTCAGCCGAGAACGGACTCATGCCTTTACGCAGGCGACGATACATAATCGCCACCATATCCATCAGAGGAATGGCAATAAGCCACAGTGCGGTAACGGGCGTGATGGGATGGCTCAGACCCTGCGTCGTTTCCAGCAGAATCCAGATAATGGTGAACCCGATCATGGTGCTGCCGGCATCGCCCATAAAGACTTTGAAGCGACGGCCAAGGAAGCCGAGGTTAAGCAGGATATAGGGCAGCGTGGCGGCAATCATCGCAAAACACCACATCGCGAGGCTGGTCTGGCCGTCGAAGTAGAGGATGATCCCCATGGCGGCAAAAGTGACCGAGGAGAGCCCACCCAGCAGACCGTCGATCCCATCCACCATATTAAAGGCGTTGATCGCGGCCCAGACGGCAAACAGCGTCAGCACATAGCCGAAGGGCCCCACGATAAGCTCGAACGGGCCGACGATAAAGCCCAGGCTAAGCAGATAGAGTTTTGCGCCAAACATCATCACCAGCGCGACAATCGCCTGCACCACCGCGCGGATCTTGACGCTGATATCGAAACGGTCATCCAGTGCGCCAACCAGCACCAGAACACCGGCGCAGCCCAGATAGAGCAGCGCGTGAGGCAGATAGTAGTTGGTAATGGCAAACGTAAAGCAGATACCTGCGAACACAGAAATGCCGCCCACCAACGGAATCGCGCCATGATGGCGTTTACGTGAGTTAGGCTTATCAACTAAACCAATTTTTTTAGCTGCTTTTCGAGCAAAAAAAGAGGAAAGCCAGGGAAAAGAGAAAAATTAAACCAAGCTCAGTACTCATAGTGAGTAAATTCACGTTAAACGCTCTCAGCTAACATCCCGCACAACAATACGCGAAAAAACGCGCCTATCGCTGTGTCGGATTCCGAATTCTGCATAAAGAGACAGACGAACGGTCAAAAGTTCGCCATCGCTACCACAGTCATTATAAATGCTCCTGCCAGTGTTCAATCCTATAGCTCACAAATGAAAAACGCCACGTTGAGACGTGGCGTGAGGTCGATTTTCTGCGCATCTGGACTAAAAAAGCCGAATCTGTGGTTCGGCCAGGCAGTATCGGATTAAGAACGCTTCATCATATCGAAGAATTCATCATTAGTTTTGGTCATCGCCAGCTTGTTGATGAGGAATTCCATTGCGTCGATTTCGCCCATCGGGTGAATAATCTTACGCAGGATCCACATCTTCTGCAGCTCTTCCTGAGAGGTGAGCAGCTCTTCTTTACGCGTACCAGAGCGGTTGTAATCAATCGCCGGGAAGACGCGTTTTTCAGCGATTTTACGGGCGAGATGCAGTTCCATGTTACCGGTACCTTTAAACTCTTCGTAAATCACTTCATCCATCTTCGAACCGGTATCAACCAGCGCAGTCGCGATGATGGTCAGGCTGCCGCCCTCTTCCACGTTACGTGCAGCACCAAAGAAACGCTTTGGACGATGCAGGGCGTTGGCATCCACACCACCGGTCAGGACTTTACCTGAAGCAGGAACCACGGTGTTGTAAGCACGTGCCAGACGTGTAATGGAGTCGAGCAGGATGATGACATCTTTCTTGTGTTCAACCAGACGCTTGGCCTTCTCGATCACCATTTCAGCAACCTGAACGTGGCGTGAAGTTGGCTCATCGAAGGTTGAGGCGATAACTTCGCCTTTCACCAGACGCTGCATCTCGGTGACTTCTTCCGGGCGCTCATCGATCAGCAGTACCATCAGGGTACAGTCCGGATAGTTGTGCGCCAGGCTCTGCGCGATGTTCTGCAGCAGCATGGTTTTACCGGCTTTCGGTGGTGCAACAATCAGACCACGCTGGCCACGACCAATTGGCGATGCCAGATCCAGTACGCGAGCGGTTAAATCTTCCGTTGAGCCATTACCCCGCTCCATACGCAGACGTTTATTTGCGTGCAGCGGCGTGAGGTTTTCGAACAGAATCTTATTACGCGCATTTTCCGGCTTGTCGTAGTTAACTTCGTTAACTTTCAGCAGCGCAAAATAACGTTCACCCTCTTTCGGTGGACGGATTTTGCCAGAGATGGTGTCACCAGTGCGGAGGTTGAAGCGGCGGATTTGACTAGGGGAAACGTAGATATCATCAGGGCCGGCGAGGTAGGAGCTGTCTCCGGAACGGAGGAATCCAAATCCATCCTGAAGGATCTCCAGCACGCCATCACCGAAGATGTCTTCGCCGCTTTTCGCGTGCTGCTTCAGGATTGAAAAGATAATGTCCTGCTTGCGCATACGAGCCTGGTTTTCCAGTCCCATATTTTCGCCGAGAGTAACCAGCTCAGCAACCGGCGTATTCTTTAATTCGGTAAGATTCATAGTGATGGGTTCTTAAACTCGGGGTAATACTCGGAATGTTTGTCGTGAATGGTATGGCAACTAATCCATGCCGTTAATGGCTCTTTTCGGCTCTTCCTGACGATCATCGTATGGAATGGCGATCGGTATGCAGGGAGATGTCCGAATGTGATGCCAGAGTTGGAGCTAACCGTAAGATTGCTGAACCGTTCTATCTTTATAAGGTACAGGGCGACAGGGTTCAACAAGGGAAAACTTTTAGATGCTAACTACAAGGTAAGTTCGTAATGCAGTGCTGGTAAATTAGCACGCCTGAAAGCGAACGTCCAGCAGCAGGAGATAAATTCACCACTGCCGGACATTCAGCCCTGAATTACGCCAGATTGGCGTTCAGGAACTCTTTCAGCTGGCCTTTAGACAGCGCGCCCACTTTGGTCGCGGCGACTTCGCCATTTTTAAACAGCAGCAGCGTCGGGATACCACGAATGCCATACTTCGGTGCCGTGCCTGGGTTATCATCAATATTCAGCTTAGCGATGGTCAGCTTGCCATCATACTCTTCTGCAACTTCATCAAGGATTGGCGCGATCATTTTGCAAGGACCGCACCATTCAGCCCAGAAATCTACCAGTGTAACGCCGTCGGCTTTCAGCACGTCGGTGTCGAAACTGTCATCAGTCAGATGAACGATTTTATCGCTGCTCATGTTTTACTCCACAAGATTATGCCTGGCGAATTGGCGTAAAATATACCAATGTTGGTTGACTTTATTTCATCGGATACGCTTTCGTAAAGCGATAGTAAGCTGATATTCTACCACACTATGAGCAAAACACACTTAACTGAACAGAAGTTTTCCGACTTCGCCCTGCACCCAAAAGTGGTGGAAGCCCTTGATACTAAAGGCTTTCAATACTGCACGCCGATTCAGGCGTTAGCTCTGCCTTTTACGCTTTCAGGGCGTGATGTTGCAGGCCAGGCGCAAACCGGTACCGGCAAAACGATGGCGTTTCTGACGTCAACGTTTCATCATCTTCTCTCTCATCCTGCGGCGGAAGGTCGTCAGGTTAACCAGCCACGGGCATTAATTCTTGCGCCGACGCGTGAACTTGCTGTGCAGATTCATGCAGATGCAGAACCCCTTACCGCCTCAACCGGCCTGAAACTGGGTCTCGCCTATGGCGGAGACGGTTATGACAAACAGCTGAAAGTGCTGGAGCAGGGCGTTGATATTCTGGTGGCTACCACCGGTCGCCTGATCGACTACGCGAAACAGAATCACGTCAACCTCGGTGCTATTCAGGTCATGGTGCTGGACGAAGCCGATCGCATGTTTGATCTCGGCTTTATTAAAGATATTCGCTGGCTGTTCCGTCGCATGCCGCCGGCGACTCAGCGTCTGAGCATGCTGTTCTCGGCGACCCTCTCCTACCGCGTCCGTGAACTGGCGTTCGAGCACATGAACAGTGCTGAATATGTGGAAGTGGAACCGGAACAGAAAACCGGCCATCGCATTCAGGAAGAGCTTTTCTATCCGTCTAACGAAGAGAAAATGCGCCTGTTGCAGACCCTGCTGGAAGAAGAGTGGCCCGATCGCGCCATTATTTTCGCCAACACCAAGCACCGCTGTGAAGATATCTGGGGCCACCTGGCTGCCGATGGACATCGTGTCGGCCTGCTGACCGGCGACGTTGCTCAGAAGAAGCGCCTGCGCATTCTGGATGACTTCACCAAAGGTGATGTGGATATTCTGGTCGCCACTGACGTGGCTGCTCGCGGTCTGCACATCCCGGCTGTTACCCACGTCTTTAACTACGATCTGCCAGATGACTGTGAAGATTACGTTCACCGTATTGGCCGTACCGGTCGTGCAGGCGCCAGCGGTCATTCAATCAGCCTGGCCTGTGAAGAATACGCGCTGAATCTGCCTTCGATTGAAGAGTACATCGGCCACAGCATCCCGGTCAGCAAGTACAGCAGCGAAGCGTTGTTAACGGATTTACCGCCGCCTAAGCGTCTGCAACGCAGCCGTTCCGGCAATGGCCCACGTCGCGGAGGGAATAACGCCAATCGTCGCGGTGCTCCACGCAACAACAACCGTAAACGTTCAGGTTAAGGCCACCATGCTAAGCGCATCGTCACTTTATGCAGCGATTGATTTAGGGTCTAACAGCTTTCATATGTTGGTGGTGCGCGAGGTCTCTGGCAGTATCCAGACCGTTGCAAAAATTAAGCGCAAGGTTCGCCTTGCTGCCGGTCTGGATAAAAATAACCTGTTGTCAGCCGACGCGATGTCGCGAGGCTGGCAATGCCTCAGACTGTTCTCTGAACAACTGCAGGATATTCCCCCCCGATCAGATCCGCGTGGTGGCGACCGCCACGCTGCGTCTGGCTGCCAATGCGCAGACCTTCCTCGACACCGCCCAACAGATCCTTGGCTGTACTATCAACGTCATCAGCGGTGAAGAAGAGGCGCGCCTGATTTATCAGGGCGTGGCCCACACTACTGGCGGTTCCGACCAGCGTTTAGTGGTCGATATCGGCGGCGGCAGCACCGAGCTGGCTACCGGCGATGGATCGCACGCGTCGGTGTTGTTCAGTCTGTCGATGGGCTGTGTGACGTGGCTGGAGCGCTTCTTCAGCGATCGTCATCTGGCAAAAGAGAACTTTGACCAGGCCGAGCTGGCGGCGCGTGAAATGATCCAGCCTATTGCAGCGCAACTGCGTGAGCAGGGCTGGCAGGCCTGTGTTGGTGCCTCTGGCACGGTTCAGGCGCTGCAGGAGATCATGGTGGCGCAGGGCATGGATGAGCGCATCACGCTGAATAAGCTGCAGCAGCTGAAGCAGCGCGCCATTCAGTGCGGCAAACTGGAAGAGCTGGAAATCGAAGGGCTGACGCTGGAGCGGGCGCTGGTGTTTCCCAGCGGCCTGTCGATTCTGATCGCCATCTTCCAGGAGCTCAGTATCGATAGCATGACGCTGGCGGGCGGCGCACTGCGTGAAGGACTGGTCTACGGCATGCTGCATCTGCCCATCGACCGGGATATCCGAACCCGTACGCTGCATAACGTCCAGCGCCGTTTCAGCATTGATGTCGAGCAGGCGGATCGCGTGCGTCAGCTGGCGGAGAGCTTTTTCCGTCAGGTTTCCACGTTGTGGAAGCTGGATCAGCGCTGTCGTGAGTTGCTGCTCAGCGCCTGCGCGATCCACGAAATCGGCCTGAGCGTTGACTTCCGTCATGCGCCGCAGCATGCGGCGTATCTGGTGCGTCACCTCGATCTTCCTGGTTTCACACCGGCACAGAAGAAGCTACTGGCCTGTTTACTGCAAAACCAGAGCGGCAGCATCGATCTGGCTTTGCTGACTCAGCAGAATGCCCTGCCGCCGCGGCTGGCGGAACGGATGTGCCGTCTGCTGCGGCTGGCGATTATTTTCTCCACCCGCCGTCGCGATGACACCCTGCCTGCGGTGCGGCTACAGGCAGACGATGATGCCCTGCATCTGACCCTGCCCGCGGGCTGGCTGGAGGCCCATCCGTTGCGCAGTGAGCTGCTGGAGCAGGAAAGCCATTATCAGTCTTACGTCCACTGGTTATTAACCCTGTCGTAATTGCCGTCGCGTGAGGCGAATCTCTTTCGCCTCCTGCACTGGTTTAACTCTTTTTCGCCTTATCCAGCATCGCTCTCAGACCGGCCACCCGGCTCTGACCGGTTTTCATCCGCTCCTCCGCACTGACCACTTTGCGCTCGGTCTCCCATTGCAGATCGTCCTGCGGCAGTTCCAGCAGAAAACGGCTCGGCTCCGGCCGGATTAATTCGCCATATTGCCGGCGTTCGCGACACAGGGTAAAGGTCAGCTCTTTCTGCGCCCGTGTGATCCCCACATAGGCCAGGCGACGCTCCTCTTCGATATTATTCTCATCGATGCTGCTCTGATGCGGTAACAGCCCCTCCTCCATGCCCACCAGGAATACATAGGGGAACTCCAGCCCTTTGGAGGCGTGCAGCGTCATCAGCTGCACCTGATCCAGCTCTTCATCGCTTTCACCGCGCTCCATCATGTCGCGCAGGGTAAAGCGCGTCACCACCTGCGCCAGCGTCATCGGCTCATCAATATCGCTGCCCTCCAGCATTTCTGTCATCCACTGAAACAGCGTGTTGACGTTCTTCATCCGCATCTCTGCGGCTTTCGGGCTGCCGGAGGTTTCGAACAGCCAGCTTTCGTAGTCGATGCCGCGAATCAAATCACGCACTGCGTTTACCGGCTCACGTTCGGTCAGCTGGATAATCTCATTCAGCCAGTGGGTGAAGCGCTGCAGATGCTCCAGACCACGGCCACTCAGCGTCTGCCCCAGACCGACATCAAAACTGGCGTTAAACAGGCTCTTGCTGCGCAGGTTGGCCCACTCACCGAGCTTCTGCAGCGTGGCCGGGCCAATCTCACGGCGCGGCGTATTGACGATGCGCAGAAACGCGCTGTCATCCTCAGGATTGGTCAGCACGCGCAGATAGGCGAGCAGATCTTTGATCTCGGGCCGTGAGAAGAACGAAGTACCGCCAGAGATGCGATAAGGGATGCGGTTCTGCATCAGAAACTTTTCAAAGGTTCGGGACTGATGGTTGCCACGATAAAGAATCGCGTAATCTTTGTACTGCGTCCGGTTGATAAAGTGATGCGCAATGAGCTCGCCAGTGACCCGCTCCGCTTCATGCTCTTCGCTGTTGGCAGTAAGCACCTTCAGCTCGCTGCCCTGCCCCAGCTCCGAAAAGAGCCGCTTCTCAAAGACGTGCGGGTTATTGGCAATCAGGATATTTGCCGCTTTCAGTATGCGCTGCGAAGAGCGGTAGTTCTGCTCCAGCTTCACCACCTCCAGCGCCGGGAAATCCTGATTCAGCAGCACCAGATTCTGCGGGCGTGCGCCGCGCCAGGAGTAGATAGACTGATCATCATCGCCCACCACCGTGAAGCGCGCCCGAGCGCCCACCAGCAGCTTAACCAGTTCATACTGGCTGGTGTTGGTATCCTGATACTCATCCACCAGCAGATAGCGGATACGCTGCTGCCAGCGTTCACGCACCTCCTGATTACGCTGCAGCAGCAGCGTCGGCAGCAGAATCAAATCGTCGAAATCGAGCACGTTGCACGACTTAAGATGCTGGCTGTAGAGGGCGTAGCAGTGAGCAAAAATATTATCCTGCTGCGATCGCGCCAGCGCGGCGGCGCCCTGCGGATCGATCAGATCATTTTTCCAGTTCGAGATGGTGGAGATGAGCTGCTGTAGCAGCGTCTTATCCTCTTCCAGCCACTCTTTTGTCAGCTCTTTCAGCAGGGCGAGCTGATCCTGATCGTCGAACAGCGAGAAGTTTGACTTCATGCCCAGCGCCGCGGTTTCGCGTTTGATGATCTCCAGCCCCAGCGTATGGAAGGTGGAGATCAGCAGGCCGCGCGCCTCTTTGCGGCCCAGCGTCTGCGCCACACGCTCTTTCATTTCGCGCGAGGCTTTATTGGTAAAGGTCACTGCGGCGATGTGGCGCGCCTGATAGCCGCATTCACGGATCAGATGGGCGATTTTATTGGTAATCACGCGGGTTTTGCCCGATCCCGCGCCCGCCAGCACCAGACAGGGACCGGTAACAAATTCGACGGCACGTTGTTGGCTGGGGTTTAAACGCATAGGAGAAATCGCCTGATTGAATCAAAAGAAAGGGGTTTATACTGGGCGGCAATTATACACAACCGAGATACCAACATGGCGAAAACCGCGGCGGCTTTACACATCCTGGTCAAAGAGGAAGCGCTGGCAAAAGAGATTCTGGCGAAACTGGCGAAGGGTGGCAATTTCCAGCAGCTGGCAAAGAAGCACTCAACCTGTCCTTCCGGCCGGAATGGCGGCGATCTGGGCGAGTTCCGGCAGGGACAGATGGTGCCGGCCTTTGATAAAGCGGTCTTTACCTGCCCGCTGCTGACGCCTTACGGGCCGGTAAAGACCGGCTTTGGTTATCACATTATCAAAGTACTCTATCGCAACTAGTTATTTCTTCTGCTTCATCTGCTGCAGGACGGTGCTGCACTGGTTGTCTTCGTTATCACTAGGAGAGATCAGTGCCAGCAGCGCCGCCGCCGGGCCGACTACTGCGCCCAGAGCCACTGCAGCGGCACCACGTGCCAGCAGTGGTCCCGTTTTCACGCCCGCATCAGGATTTTTAAAGGTGCCACGCACATAGAGCGGGGAGCGCAGCGTTACGATGCGGACGCCCTTACTCTCCGGATTCACCGACAGATCCAGCCGCTCACTGGCGAAGTTCGCGTTGCCTGACACATTGATAATCGCGTTCTCGGTATCAAACACAAACAGGTTAGGCGTCGCCACACCGTTCTGCAGTTTGAGATCGGTGGCGGCGCAGTTGATGCGCACCTGGTCATCGCCAAACAGTTTGCCCACCACGTAGTTACCGACGTTGAGTCCGGCAATCTCCATCAGGCTGCGGCTGATCAGACCATCATTCATCAGCAGCTTAAGTTGCCCGTTGCTGGTCGCCAGCAGATCGGCTACGGAGTTACCGGTGCCGGTAAAGCTGGCATCGCCATTGAGCTGGCCACGGCTGTTCTTCATCGCCTCCACATTCGGGAAGAGCTGACGCAGCTGCAGCTTACGGACATGAAGATCAACCCGACCACGCATCGGCGAGTGATCGCCCTCCAGCCGGATAGTGCTGTTGAGATTGCCGCCCGCCACACCAAAGCGCAGCGGGTCCAGCAGCAGATCACCGTTTTTCAGCTGTAAATGGGTATAGAGATCGCTTAACGGCAGTGAATTGCTATGTTCGATCCGTTTGCCGCTGAACTTCACGTCGGCATCCATCACGTCCCAGTTTTTGGTTTCGAATTTATCGTGTGGCAGCACGCGGTCTGCGGGCTGATTCGATTTCTCCCCGCGCCGGGCTTTGGCCTGCGCCGTTTTTTCACTACCTTTGCCAGAGTCGACGCCAATCAGCGGCCCCAGATCGGCCATGCGCAGTTGCTCAGAGGTCAGCTCGCCGCTGAGTGTCGGGCGGGGTTTAACCTGACTGTAGATCAGCGACCCATGAATATCGCTGTCGCCAATATGTCCGTTGAATTTCTCATAGCGGTAGACCGCGCCCTTTTCGCCGCTGAATTTAGCAATCAGATGGCCGTCGGTTTCATAAGGTGGCGTGTCAGGCAGCAGGACGCCGGTCAGGCCATAGAGATTGGCCAGCGTATCGCCCGAGAAGCGCAGTCGCACGTTAAGCCCGCCGAGGTTCATTGGATCCTGCAGACCGCCGGTCACCTGAACGCGGGTGGTGCCGTTGCGCAGATCGGCCTGAATCGGGAACGGGGTGTTCTGACTACGCAGTGACAGCATGCCGCCAATCTTACCGTCGCCGCTGAGTGACTCATTGTTATAAGTGCCCTTCGCCTGCCAGCCAAAGACGAAGTCGCCTGCGCCCCTCTGCTGGTCATTGCCTCCGGCAATCTGCGTATACGGCACCGGTTTACCCAGCGGATTAACCTGCACCGTGACATCTGCGCGGTTAATGGCGTCGCGATAACGAATCTGGCCCTGATCGAACAGAATATTATCCAGACGGAATGACCAGGCCGATGGCGTAGCACTCTTCTCATCCTTGCCGCTATCAGCAAGGGTAAAGGTCCAGTTGTTCTTTTTATCCGCGGTCTGGATCAGACGCGCATCCGGCCGCTGCAATTTAATCCACGGGATGAACAGTTCTTTGTGCAGCAGCGACAGCGGTGACAATGTGGCATCGACCCGCTGCAGATGTACCATGGTGACGTCGGCAATGTCAGGCGGATTCCCCAGCATGATATCTTCCGCATGGATCTGCGGCCACGGCACCCAGCGCCGCCAGCCTGCTTCGTCGCGATTTCGTGCCCAGTCGATACCCAGATCCCCGCGTATCGCAAAGGGACGGTTTAACTCGGTTGAAACTTTTTGATTGATGGTGGGCTTCAGGCGATTCCAGTCAAAGGTCGCGATGACGACGATAATCACCACGATCAACAACACCAGAATTCCTGCTACCCAGCTGACTATTTTCCCGGTACGCGACATTACGCTTTCTCCTTGCACATTCACGGTCTGCGTTAAAGATAGTCGAGACCGCGGGCAACAGCATCAGGGAAGCGGGATAGTAAGATGATTCAATTCAGAAAAAGGGGTTTCTCAGCCATTTCGTTAGCATAAGCGGTAAAAAAAAGCCGCCATTCCCGACGTTTATCCCCGAGACCAGGGCTAATGGCCACCTTTAAATGTAAATTAAAACACTGTTTTAAAACCATTGACGTCTGCCATACCAGACGCGAGACTAAGGCGATATTTCACTACAGGTCTGAAACCATGACGCAGAAAAAAATCGCCATCATCGGCGAATGCATGATTGAGCTGTCCGAAAAGGGTGAGAACATTAAACGTGGCTTTGGCGGCGATACGCTCAATACGGCCGTTTATCTCGCCCGCCAGGTTGATGAGCAGCAGTTACGGGTCGATTATGTCACTGCGCTGGGTACGGATTCGTTCAGCGATCAAATGATCGCGGCCTGGCAGCAGGAGAAGGTCAATACCGACCTGATTCAGCGGCTCGATAATAAAATGCCGGGCCTGTATTTCATTGAAACCGATGCCGACGGTGAGCGCACCTTCTGGTACTGGCGCAGTGATGCCGCCGCGCGTTACTGGCTCGACAGTCCGCAATCAGCAGAGATAGCTGAACAGCTGTCGCACTACGATTATCTCTACCTCAGCGGCATCAGCCTGGCGATTCTGACGCCTGCCAGTCGTGAAAAGCTGATGGTGCTGCTGGCGCGCTGCCGGGCTAATGGCGGCAAAGTGATTTTTGATAACAACTACCGCCCGCGTTTATGGGCCGATCGGGCCAGCACACAGGCCGCTTATCGCGCCATGCTCAACTGCACCGATATCGCCTTCCTGACACTGGACGATGAACATCTGCTCTGGGGCGAAGAGCCGCTGGATGACGTTATCGCGCGTACCCGTCAGGCGGGTGCCAGCGAAATCGTGATTAAGCGCGGTGCAGACTCCTGCCTGGTGGTCACCGGCGACGCACCGCTGATTGATGTACCTGCGGTACGTCTGGCGAAAGAGAAAGTGATCGATACCACCGCAGCCGGTGATTCGTTCAGTGCCGGTTATCTGGCTCGCCGTCTGACCGGCGCCTCTGCAGAGGTCGCCGCGCAGCGCGGACACCTGACTGCCAGCACCGTGATTCAGCATCGCGGCGCGATTATTCCGGCAGAGGCGATGCCTGACTGACAGAGCGGCAGCCAGCGTCGTTGATACAGGCACTGATCGTGCCGATGCCAGAAAATGCGCCCTCGGGCGCATTTTTTTAGGCTGCTGGTAACGTCTGGCTGCGTGACTGTAACCGATGCTATCCGTTCCCAGATGAGACTGGCACGTTAGCCCCTGCAGCGTTGCGGTGTGATCCTGACGCTAAAATCATTATGTCGCCTTAAGAACGCACAGCGTGATATCCGGTAAATTGCGGCTAATAAAGCGGGCCGTGCCAGCTATTTACCTTAAGCGGAAAAATTGTGGTTAATAACAGATCCCCTGCGGTCGCCCCCTTCAATCTATCTTATAATTTATTGATTAAAATTAATAAGTTAAACAAACAGATCCACCACCAGGCATAGTCCGAATCTGGTCAGATCCCCCCCTTTTCGGATGGACGACTGCCTGAAAAAAGACCATCTTTTAATCAAAAGACAGCAGGACGCTGTTCTCTCCGGCCGCGAACAAAACAATTAAAATATTCCCCGCATCAGGATCTATTTATGCACACAGAAATTATTAATATCTGGCCACACGGTGATGCGCCAGGCGCCAGCGATTCGCGCGCACAGCCGCAGATTGTCGACATGGCAAAAGAGTATGAGCCTTACGATCGGGCCGCTACCGGCGTACGTTGCCCGGAGATGGCGATCTGGCATCCGGTCGAATCAAACGGGATTACCCTGCTGGTCGCACCGGGCGGTGGCTATCAGCGCGTGATGATCGATCGTGAAGGCAGCGCCCTGGCGACATTCTTTACCTCAATGGGTTACACCCTGGCGGTGATGACCTATCGTCTGCCCTATGATGGACATCACGAAGGCCCCGACGCGCCGCTGGCCGATGCTCAGCGCGCGGTACGCGTCCTGCGTGAACGGGCGCAGCGCGGCCTGAATGGTAAATATATCGTCATGATGGGCTTTTCGGCGGGTGGTCACGTGGCTGCCAGTCTGGGTACGCGTTTCGCAGAGAAACTCTATCCGGTGCAGGATGGCGCAGAAAACTTCTCGCCGCGTCCGGATGCGATGGTCCTGGTCTATCCGGTAATCAGCATGCGGGACGGCATCGCCCATGAAGGAGCCAGAACCCGCCTGCTGGGTGCCTGGCCCGATCAGAAAACCATTGACGCTTATTCAATGGAAACCCGGGTTCATCCGCTGGTGCCGCCAACGCTGTTGATCCACGCAGCCGACGATGATGATGTATCAGTGAATCACAGCATGGCGTTTTTTGGCGCACTGCGTGAGCATAAGGTCCCGGCAGAGGTGCATTTCTATCAGAAAGGCGGGCACGGATTTGGGATCCGCGGCGTGGCAGATTTGCCCCTCGCCAGCTGGCCGATGTTAGTGACCGAGTGGCTCAGGGCAAAAACCTGACTTTATGCGGCTGGCGGAACGTCTTTGACGTTGCTATCCGGCGGACTGGCTTCATTGCTGGTCGCCGGTGCCGCTGGCGGTGCCATCACTTTGTCCCAGTTGTTTTGCAGGCTCTTCACGTTGGTTTCCGCTTCGCCTTCCGGCTGAATCAGTACCATCATCAGTTCCTGCGTCAGCTGCTGACGCAGCTCCTGGTTTAACTGTTCGCGGGTCAGGCCGGCCAGGAAAGTCTGACGCAGCTTCTGATACTGCTCAGGTGCGATATCAACTACGGCGTTCTGCTGGGAGCGCAGGCGCTGGCTCATCAGCACATCCGTATCGGTGCGGGCATAGGTGGTAAACAGCTTGTTCAGCTCCAGCAGCTTCTGCGCCATCAGCGCATCAAACTCCTCCTGCGGCAAGCCTTTGTCACGCACGTTTGCCAGCTCACGCGCCACCAGATTCATATTCTGCGCCAGATTTTCGTTGCGTCCATCCAGGTTGATGGAGCACTGCGCACGCTGATAAAGCACACGGCAATCAAATCCCACCTGGATGCCCTGTGCCTTGCTGTCACTGAGCGCACGCTGGACATGCCAGAACAGCGCTTCACGCGCCAGATCGCCCTGCCAGTAACGCTGCAGATTCTGGGAGTCACGAATCGGTTGCCACGGCGTATCCCATACCAGCGAGAGGCGATCCTGCGTCATGTTGCTGCTGACCAGATTTACCGGCTCGTGCGGCAGCGGCGACAGGGTGGGCAGTGGCGCAGGCGTTTCACGTTTGCCGGTTAACGCCGAGAAGGTTTTATTGATCTGCTCAGAGAGGTTGCGGCTGTCGACATTCCCCACCACGTAGAGCGTCATCGCATCCGGGGTGTACCACTGATGATAAAAATCATTGAGCTGGGTTAAATCAACCGGCGCGCGTGGTTGCGCTGCGGGGTCATGCGCCAGCAGCGCGGAGCCTTTCAGGCGGTAGCGCCACCAGACATCCTGGGTATCTTTCGGCCAGGTCGCCACCGGATCCGATGCCGCCAGCGCGGTATTAACCACCTGTTCGGTGATCGCCATATTGCCCGCCGTGGCCGCCAGCCAGTTCAGCGCTTCTTTCAGCAACTCGGGGCGGTTATTCGGCAGGCTCAGATTATATTGGGTGGAGTCATAGGAGGTGATCACAGGTGGCAGCGGATGCTGAGGATCCATCGCCTGTTGCCATAGCGCGCGCTGCTGATGGTTATCAAGCGCGGTGTTGTGCACCATCGCCAGACGCGGCAGCAGATGACTGAAGCCGGCCTGTTGCGCACTCTCTACCAGCGAGCCGGTATTCACCACCAGCCGCAGTTCAATACGGTCACTGGGGCGTTGCGGTGTGGCCAGTAACTGCCAGTTAAATCCATTATCCAGCTTGCCTTCCTGCCAGGCCGGATCCGGTTGCAGCGTTTCTGCCTGGAGACCAAAGCTGCTTGCCAGCACTAATCCACCAACCAAAAGCCGAATTCTGGTGCCCTGCATGTGAACCCCTACTCAAATAATTCAAATATCGTTATCACTGGCGCATATTGCCGCTGTTATTAACGAATCGGCTGGCGCCGAATCGCGCTGTTATCCAACAACAAAGTGTTTGACCACAGGAAGCTCAGGATGTCGCGTAACGAAGTGAAAAACGTCAAAAAAAACAAGTGGGGTTTATTATGCAAATGCCCGCTGTCAGGGCAAGCGACAGCGGGCATTTGTGGGGATTTAAGTGAAATTCAATGATTAAATTGAAGATTCAGACGCTTTATTCTCCTTATTCCGGCCTGCCAGCGTGTCGGTCAGCTGTTTATGATCCAGCTGATCGACCCACTTCGCCACCACCACAGTCGCCACACCGTTACCGATCAGGTTGGTCAGCGCACGGGCTTCGGACATAAAGCGGTCGATACCAAGAATCAGCGCCAGACCCGCCACCGGCAGATGTCCCACCGCAGAGAGCGTCGCCGCCAGCACGATAAATCCGCTCCCGGTTACCCCCGCCGCGCCTTTGGAGGAGAGCAGCAGCACCACCAGCAGCGTAATCTGATGGAAAATGTCCATGTGCGCATTGGTCGCCTGAGCGATAAATACTGCCGCCATGGTCAGGTAAATCGAGGTGCCGTCCAGGTTAAAGGAGTAACCGGTGGGGATCACCAGCCCTACCACCGATTTCTTACAGCCCAGCTTCTCCATCTTATCCAGCATGCGCGGCAGCGCAGACTCGGAAGAGGAAGTGCCCAGCACAATCAGCAGCTCTTCTTTGATATAGGCGATGAACTTAAAGATGCTGAATCCGGCGAACAGGCGTGCAATCAGCCCCAGCACGATCACCACAAACAGAATACAGGTGATGTAGAAGCAGATAATCAGCTGGCCGAGCTGCACCAGTGAGCCCACGCCATACTTGCCGATAGTGAACGCCATCGCGCCAAATGCCCCTATCGGTGCCAGACGCATGATCATGTTGATGATGCCGAAAATCACTTTTGAGAAGCTTTCAATCACGTTGAAAATCAGCGTGCCAGTGTTACCCAGACGATGCAGGGCAAAACCAAACAGAATGGCAAACAGCAGCACCTGCAGAATATTGCCGCTGGCAAAGGCGCCAATCACGCTGTTGGGGATGACATCCAGCAGGAAAGCGACGATGCCCTGCTGTTCTGCCTGCTGCGCGTAAATCGCCACGGCTTTGGCATCCAGCGTGGCAGGATCAACGTTCATCCCGGCACCTGGCTGCACCACGTTAACCACGATCAGGCCGATAATCAGCGCGATGGTGCTGACAATTTCAAAATAGAGCAGTGCAACCGCGCCGGTCCGTCCTACCGCTTTCATGCTTTCCATGCCAGCGATGCCAGTCACCACGGTACAGAAAATCACCGGGGCGATAATCATCTTGATTAACTTAACAAAGCCATCTCCCAGCGGCTTCATCTGGGTCCCTAACTCCGGGTAAAAATGGCCTAACAAAACGCCGATGCCAATCGCCATCAGCACCTGGAAATAAAGGCTTTTAAAAAGTGAGGTTTTCATAAACAGGTGTCCACTAACGCCGTGAGGTGATGTTGTCGGATTCGTTATTGTGACTGGCGGGCAACAGAGGTGGCGCCTGACAGTAACCCGAAAATAACACTCTGTTTACGTGATTAATACAGGGTGACAAACGCCCAGGAAACCCGGGGATCGTAATTCTGAACTGAAACGCTTCAGCAGGGGGGTTTTGTAACTAAAATTCTCGCAAAATCAATGAATCAGGCAATTATTGCGGTAGTGAGGAGTTTTCGATCCATGCCTGATTGAATCGGGTCAGAGGCAGCGCTTCAGCATACAGATAGCCCTGTCCGATAGAGATGCCGCGCGCCAGCAGCCAGTCACGTTGTTCCGCTGTCTCCACGCCTTCGGCAATCACCTCCAGATGGATAATCTCGGCGATGGCCGCCACGATGCAGACCATGGTGTCGTCATGCGGCAGCGCCGCCACGAAGCTGCGATCCATCTTCAGCTTGTTAACCGGCAACGCTTTCAGCTGATGGAGGTAGTTAAGGTTGGAGTAGCCCATGCCGAAATCGTCCAGAGCCACGGCCACGCCAGTCTGCTGCAACATCCGCAGCATCGATATCGCCTGTTCAGCATCATCAAGCTGAGCCGTTTCTGTCACTTCCAGCACGAAGGTGCCAGGTGCGATGCGGTGGCGCGTCAGCAGGGATTGCAGATGAGAGACCATGCCCGTGTCACGCAGTTGCACAGCGGAAATATTCACACTCAGCGGCAACATAATGCCCTGTCGCTGCCAGCCTGCCAGAATGCGGCACGCCTCTTCAAACACCCAGCGGCCAATCGCGCTAATCACGCCAATCTCTTCGGCACTGGCAATAAACTCTTCGGTCAGACCGTAGCTGCCGTCTGGCTGGCGCATACGCAGCAGCGCTTCCGCGCCGACTAACGTGCCGGTGCGCATATCGACCTGAGGTTGCAGATAGAGGGCGAACTGCTCATTGTGCAGCCCCTGCAGAATGTCATGCTCCTGGGTCAGACGTTTTTGCGCGCGCTCGGTTAACGCGGCGTCAAAGAACAGGATCTGATTTTTGCCCTGATGACGGGCCGACATCATCGCTGAGGTCGCGCGGCCAAGCAGATCACTGGCGCTCAGCGGCTGATCATCGCGCAGCGCCAGACCAATGCTGACGTTAGGACGCAGCTGCAGCTGATAAAGGTTGACCGGCTGATTAAGGCGAATCATCAGGTTACGGGCCAGACGCAGGGCGCGGAACGGATTGCTGGCACGCTTCATTAACAGAACAAAGTCGCTGGTCCCGGTCTGCGCCAGCAGAGTATGGTCATCCAGCGTATTACGGATCTTCTCCACCAGCGTCAGCATCAGCGTATCGCGCTGCTCATCGCTCAATACGCCGTTGGCTTCCTGCAGGGTTTCAATGCGGATCACCATCAGCCCCAGCGGCTGTTCCGGGCTGCTCATGAACTGCTCGACCAGCGCCAGAAACAGGGTACGGTTGGGCAGATCGGTCACGGGAAAATGGGTGGTCAGCCGGCTCATCTCATCATGTATCGACTCCAGCACCTGCTGATTGCGGTTGTAGCTGCGGATCAGCATGCCGATTTCATCATCGCGGTGGCTCTGCGGCAGTGACAGCTTATGCGTCAGAATCGACTGCGGCGGCAGCTCCTGCAGCTCCCGCGAGAGATTGCGCAGCGGATGCACCACCAGCCGGTTGATACACCAGCTGATCGCCACTGACAGGATCAGTGCCAGCAGCAGATAGGTAATAATCATGGTCGAGAGCGTGCTGAGAATAAACTGGTAGACGCGCGTCGAGTTAGCCTGCAGCACCAGATAGGCCAGCGGTTTCGGCATCCCGGTATTTTCCACTGAGTAGAGCGGCAGGGTAATCTGCACCGGCAGCTCAAACAGTCGCGCCACCAGACGCGGCACCGGTTTCTCCGTTTCGAAGTCGGCATGCAGAGCCTGAAACGCATTCGGCAGCACCACATCGGCGCGCGATAAAATACCGGCAGGTTTCAGTGAATGGAGAATGCGTTCGGCCTGAGAAATATCGGCGCGCAGTACCGCTTCCGACAGCGGCTGGCGGACGGTGTGTGCGATATTCTCCATCTGCTGGGCGTAGTCAATCCTGCGCTGCTGCACAAAATGAAACAGTTGGATGACGATAAAGATGCTGATGGTGATAACCGCAACCAGCGAAACTGTCGCCATCTGCTTTATCGTAAGTGACCGGCTTACGCGCAAAAATATTCTCCTGACGATGAAAAAAGCCCAGATAGCAGACAGTACAATGCCCGCCAGTATATCCCATAAACTGACTTTTTTTACCGTCTGAAAAGTCCGGCTTTTTCCCGGCCGGGATTATTTGAAATCTGCGTAAGGGGTCAGCGGCTGTGGCGGCATATCCAGATCCCCTTCCCAGCCTGCGGCAGAGTAACGCACGTAGATAAGCCCGTGACTTGGGGTATAGTCTTTCGCCTGTTGAATATCGACGCCCACCCCGATAAACCAGTCGGGCGTGATACGACGTTCAACCACGCCCTGCAGCGTATACCCCGTGCCGCTACCGGTGCTGCTGGCGGAAACGGGATTGCTGGCCAGGGTAAAGCCGGGATTGACCGGATAGCGCTGCTGCGCATCGGTTTTCGAATGTGACCAGGAAACCGAGCCGCCCAGGTCGAACGACCAGTTTTCTGTCCGCTGTCGCCAGGTGACCGGCACGGAAAAGGAGAGATACTGCTGCGGACTGTAGTAGCCACCCTGACCGAAGGTGTAATCGCTGAGATCCTTCTGATAGTGCCAGAGCATGCTGTTCAGCCCGACGGTGGCACGGCGATTATCGCTATTAATGAGCTTGTAGTAGTAGCCGGCCATTAAGCGCTCGCGACTGTTATCCGCAACGTTTTTACCGGTGATCTGATGCGCGCTGATGTCGCCCCAGACACCGTGTGCGCCGCCCTGATCGTAACTCAGCCCGATGCTGCCACCCGTTGCCACTACGCCGCCCCAGCTTTTTCCACCGTTGGCTGATGGATCGCGCGCGCCCGCGTAGGAAAGCAGCGAACTGGCGATCGGCCGTCGCGAGGCGGTCAGCGTCACGCCAAGATCCCTGACGTCAGTTTTCCAGCTCAGGCCGCCGGTCCAGTTGGTCACCTCAAAGCCCAGCGGCGTGGTACCCAGATCCGCTGACCAGCGGTCATTATGCCAGCCGACGCCCAGCGCAGTGCCCTCGGCGCGCTGACTGGCATCGCGGCTGCATCCGCCGGAACTGGCGTCGTCGCAGCTACCAAACTGCTCGTCGAAGCTGCCGTTGCGGGTGGTAAAACTTCCTGCCGAGACGTCCACCTGGTCGAGACGGAAAAAGCCGCGTCCGTCGGCAAACGGACTTTCCGCCTGCAGCATGGTGGTATGGGCAGTAAAGTCGGAGACCCCAGCCGTACCCTTATTACGTGAATAGTCCTGCTGCACCGTCAGCGTGGTCTCACGCTGACGATAGAGATCTGCGGTGTCGCTGCGAATACTGCGCTTCAGCCAGTCATCCTGTTCCTGAGAACGTGTCGCGCGGCTGATACTTTCGCCGCTGCCGATACCGCTGGCCGTCATCGCCTGACGATAATCCGCCAGCGCGATCTCTGGCTGCTGCTGTGCGCGCTCCAGCCGTGCCGCATCACGAAACACCAGTGCCTTATCCTGCGAAGGCGGCAGTGACGCAGCGCGCTGCTTCAGGCTGGCAAAGCGCACGGCAGCCTGCGTGGTTTCGCCCACCGCCTGCCATGCCAGCGCGGCGCGGCGATCGGCATTAAGAGTGTTGGGCTGGGCTGGCTGCTGCTCAAGTGCCTGTCGTGCTTCGCTGTTGCGCTGGAGGGCAACCAGCGCTTCGATTCGTCCCAGCGCTGCGTCGCTGTTGTCAGCTTCACCTGACAGCACCTGCTGATAGATCTCCAGTGCCTGCTGCGCGTCCCCGCGAGCCAGCGCCCAGTCGGCCAGCGTCAGGTCGCGTCGGCTGGAAACCGGCTGCTGGTAAAGCAGCGTCACCGCTGCCCGCTCCTGCCCTGCCGCACGAAGCGCTTCGGCGCTGGCAAAAATTTTATCCTGCCCGAGCCGGTCAGCCAGCTCATGCATATTGCTGTTCCACTGCGTTTCAGGCAGGCGATGCAGCGTTGCCAGTGCGGCGTCATCATTATCCCGGCTGGAAAGGTAGAGCGCGGCGGCGTAGAGCGCGGTCGCATCTCCGGGATGCTGCTGTTGCAGCGTCGCGATCTGCGCATCCGCCTGTTGGATGGCCCCACCGTCGCGTAGCGCGCTCGCCAGCCGATAACTGAGCCAGACGTCATCCGGCTGCAGCGCCAGCGCCGCCCGATACTTCTCTGCCGCCTGCGGCCATTTATTCTGCCGGGCGAGCGCATCGGCCTCGGCGCGCAGGCTGTCACTGCGCAGCGCGCGCAACGTTCCCGCCATCTCGCGCTGCTGCCCGGCGGGTAGCGTACTGATAAACTGCATGACGCGGGCAGGCGACTCGGCCTGATAAAGCCCGGCCAGGCGACGTACGGTGGTGGTGTTGGTCGCGTCCAGCCGCAGCGCATGCTGCCAGAACAGTTCGGCACCTGCCGCATCTTTGCGCGCCATCGCCACATCGCCCAGGCCAATCAGGGCATAGCTGTCGGTGCTATCAATTTTCTGTGCGGCGCGGTAGGCGCGTTCGGCTCCCTCAACGTCATGCTGCGCCAGCGCCTTGTCGCCCTGTTCGACCGCCAGCCAGTAACGGTTAGTCTGCAGCAGTGACTGCCATTTGCCGATCAGCGTGCTCTGCTTGCCCGCCTCAACGGCGCGTTCCAGCCAGAGCACCGCCGCGTCACGATGGCCGGCGCGTGCCTGAGTCTGCCCCATTGCACCCATCAATTCGGCGTCGTTGGGGTTATCCTTCAGTGCCCGGCTAAGCGCTGCCATCGCATTATTCACATCGCCCGCCTCGACCAGCGCCAGGCCACGCATCCGCTCGCGATAGGCGGGATCGGCGAGCTGCGCCTGCTGCTTCGCCAGCACTTCCGCGCCCTGCTGGTGCGCGTCGCCGTCGGTAAAAACAGCCAGATAATCCTTTAACTGCGCCACGCTGCTGTCGCTGACCGGCTGATCGTTGATCTGCTGCAGCCAGAGATCGGCGGCGGCGGCGCGTCCGCCGTTGCTGTTTGCCAGCTTTTTCAACTGCGCTATCGCCTGCTCCGGCTGCTGTTGATCAAATGCCATGCGTGCAATTTGCAGTTCAATCCCGATATTGCCCGGGTAGCGCTGCTCCAGCGCCTGCAGCTGCTGGTAAGCGACGCTCTCCTGACCGGGAGTGCGTGCCAGCAGCCGCCAGTATTCCAGCGCCGTGTTCGCATCCGGAAAAACCCCTCCGAACAGCGCATCGTAAGCACTTTTCGCCTCCGACAGGCGCCCCGAGGTGGCGAGCAGGCGCGCCTGCTGCAACTGCTGACGCCCATCCGACGACATCAGCGTCAGGCCGACGGCGGATTCACGCGTCGCGGCGGAGTCGGGCGCAACCTTTTTTCAGCTGCTCCAGCAGCATCTGCGCTTTAGGGATATCGCCCTGACGCAGCGCCAGCCGCAGGCGAGCCGCCAGCACCTGCGGATTATCGGGATCGATCTTCTCAAGCCGGTAGAGCGATTGCTGCACCAGATCATATTTGTTGGTCGACTCGCCGGTGCGTACCTGTGACAGCAACCATTCAACCGGCGACACCTCCGATCCGTCGACCGGTGCAGCCAGCCCCGGCAGCGCACTCAGTGCGCCGAGCAGCATGCCTGCCCGCAGCACCTGTGCGTTATTCATCTTCATCCAGTAAACGACGACGGGTAATAATTCGCATCAGACGCCAGGTCATCAGCGCAAACAGCACCACTACAAAGAGTGCGCAGAGTGCCAGCCAGAAGGGATGGACGGAGAGTAGCGACCAGAGACGCTCCCACCACGGCAGATGACCAACGTAGTAGCTCTCTCCCACGCGCAGACTGTTAACCCCTGACTCGCGGATCACCACGGTGGAGCCAGACATCGTGCCACGCTTGCCGCTGTCACCCATCGCCTCGTTGAGCAACTGCCAGCTGCGCGGCGTGCCATCGGCGAGCAACGCGACAACGCTGCGCTGATCGTAAAAAGGTGACTGGAAGCCAATCACCGTTGCCAGCGGGCCGCGGGAGCTGATAGTCGTCGTGCTTTCTGCCGCCTGCTCGCGCTGACTTTGCGGGTTCACTTCCGGAGTGATTTGTCGCACAGGCTCTTTCAGCCAGCTGGCGGTGGCGTCGACCAGCGCCGGGATCCGCTGGTCATCCTGAAGATCTTTGGGGATGACACCGATCATCAGCAGATCCACATCCTGCTTCTTCGCCGTGGCCCAGTCATCGGTCAACTGAACGCGCAGCGCCGGATAGCCGGTTTGCGCACCCATATTGCCCAACGTGTTCAGCAGCGTGCTGACCTGCTCTGCATCGGGTTTTGGCGGCATCAGTACCAGGGTTTGCGCCAGATCGGCGTAGCGGCTGAACGGAAAGCCCGCATTCGCCCAGGCGCGCAGCGACGGCATTTCGATGTAGTGGCGATAGCCGGAAAAATCGATGCTGGAATTGTCGTCCACCACCACATGATGCGTTATCGGCGTTACAGTTTCGCAGCGTCCATCCGCGTTGCCGCTGATGGTGATGTTGGCGTAATCAAAATCGAAGCGCAGCTGATTCACCACCCCGAGGCGCAGCGCCGGAATCAGCAGCTCATGGCTCTTGTCCAGCATTCCCTGAATCAGTGGAATATGCAGCAGCTGCTGACCCGTCGTATTTTTAGGCGGCAGCGGATAATCCTGAATGAACTGATTATTCAGGTTGACCGCCAGCCGTGAGCCATCCGACTGGAAAGGCGCGGTATAGCGATAGCTCAGATCCATGTCGATACCGCGCGCGCGAACCAGGAAGAGATCGGGCGGCAGATTGAGGGTCAGGCTGACGGGATTAGGCTGCACCCCATCAGACTGCAACTGATTCTCATATTGCGTCAGTTCGGCGAAAGTGGTGCGGCGATCGGTCCGCACCCAGTTAGGGGCGTCATAAGCCTGGCGCGGGGAGAGCAGCTTAACGCTGTCGATGGTTGAGGTATCGCCGCGCAGCAGCAGCTCACCCTGGGCGATACCCTGAACCGCCGTCAGCAGGTCCTCATTGTTGCGTCCCAGAATCAGCAGCATTTTTTCATACGGATTATCGGGCTGGCTGACAATCTCTACTGTGGGTTTTGTCACCGGCGGCAGATCTTTCAGGAAATCCGGGCGCGCTTCGTTGGTGGCAAACACCACCGCATGCTGCTGTTGCGGCAGCTGGTTATACAGCACCGGGAAACGCTGCCCGCGCCAGCCCGTTTTGCTGCCAAACCAGGAAGCAAGAATGGCGGCAGCCCGCTGCTGCGTGACATCCGGCTGGGCGCTGAACACCATCGGCAGGGTCAGCGGTCGCGTATCCCGCGAATCAAAAAAGGGTTCCGGGAAGTGGGAGAGGTCATTTTTCAGCGGCAGTTTTTGCAGCGTCAGATCGATGCCGCTCTGTTTGCCGATATCCAGCCAGATTGCGCTATTGGCAGGATTTTCACAGACGTTGGCGTAGTGGCCCACCAGCTCGAAACGCACGCGGTTAAAGTCGGCAATGTAACGCGGATCGATCGACAGCTGCGTCTGGATCTCTTTACCCAGCTGTTCCGGCGTCAGAGTGATCAGACCGACCAGCTCATCATTGAGATAAATCTTCAGCTGCGACAGCGTCGGCAGCAGTGCGGGCGAAGGCCGAAAGCTGAGGTTCAGCAACGCGCGCGTCACCACCTCATCGCTGCGCACACCGAACTCAATCTGTCCGGTAGTGCGGGTGCCACGCAGCGTCATGCTGCCAGGCGGCGGTGCCAGCTGGGCAAAGCTCAGCTGGCTGTTCCGCAGCGGTGCGCCGTTATCCTGCGGTAAAAATTGCACAGGTGTTACACCATTGATGTTTGCGGGCGCGTCCTCCTGCGCGGCGGCACAGCTTAACGTTGCACTGCCCAGAAGCAGAGCGGCAAACCACCTGTTTACTCTCGGTATCGTCATATCATCAACTCAATGCGTTTTTTGAAGCTGGCACACGTCCGATGCCTTGCGGCAACAGCGAAGCCAGCCAGCTCACCCCAACGGTAAGCAGGTTAAACAGCCGACGTAACTGCGGCGGGCCATATTCCGCCAGGCGCAGGTAACCTTTGAAACCGAGGATCATGATATCGGCGAGGCTCTGGACCGGTTTATCTTCCGGAAAACCGTCCTGCCACAGCGCCCAGGTATCGGCGCGGGCGAAGGTACACTGGATAAATTCAATATGCTGCTGAGTGGTCAGTTGATGGAGACGCACGCCAGCCCGGTGGCCAAAGACACGCTGCACCTGGCACGGGAAGCTGAACTCCTGCTGTCCACGACGCAGCAGCAGCCACACTTTTTCATTCTCCCGCAGCGCATCCGGCTCGCGCATCTCCAGCCCGACGCCGCCGTCAGAGTAGTCACGCAGCGTACAGGGCAGCATATGACCATCTTCGCGTGCAATGGCGGCCGGCATGGCGATCTCCACCCGGTGCGCCTCACGGATCTGCCGTGCTTCAACCGAAACCGCTACCGCACCGCCAAGAATAATCATGTTGTAGAGCACCCAAATCAGGCTCACCCATACCGTCAGTACCTCATTGGCCGGACCGTGCTGCATGCGCCAGAACGCCATCAAAACCCCTGCGAGGTTGAGCAGCACCAGCAGCATATAGGGCTTGGTTATCACCCAGTCCAGATGCTCCTCCTCCACCAGCCCGCCTTTTGCGGTGACGTTAAACTTCCCTTTATGAGGATTGAACAGCGCCACAGTGGTAGGCCGGGCGATATACCAGGCCAGCACCGTCTCGTAGACCTCGCTCCAGAAAGAGTGTCGCCAGCGTCCCTGAATACGCGAGTTGGTGAGGCTGGTATGCAGCATATGGGGCAAAACATAAATGGCGATCGCCAGCGCAGGCGCGTAGATGATGTAGGCATGACAGAGCAGAAACGCCAGCGGCGCCAGCAGGAAGACCAGCCGCGGAATGCCAGAGAGAAAGTGCAGCATGGCGTTGGCATAACAGAGCCGCTGTACCCACTTCAGCCCCTTACCAAACAGCGGATTATCAAGGCGGAAGATCTGCACCATACCGCGTGCCCAGCGGATGCGCTGTCCGATATGCGCTGACAGACTTTCGGTCGCCAGTCCGGCCGCCTGAGGAATGCGGATGTAGGCCGAGGTGTAGCCGCGCCGGTGCAGCCGCAGCGAGGTATGGGCATCTTCGGTAACGGTTTCCACCGCAATACCGCCAATTTCATCCAGCGCGCTGCGGCGCAGCACGGCGCAGGAGCCGCAGAAAAAGGTGGCATCCCAGGTATCATTACCGTCCTGCACCAGCCCATAAAAGAGCGAACCCTCATTGGGCGTACGACGAAACCGCCCGAGATTGCGCTCAAACGGATCAGGCGAGAAGAAGTGATGCGGCGTCTGCATCATCGCCAGCCGGGGATCTTTAATAAACCAGCCCATGGTCATCTGCAAAAAGGCGCGCGTCGGCACATGGTCACAGTCGAAAATCACCACAAATTCGCTGCGGCAGTACTTTTTCAGCGCGTGATTAATATTGCCGGCCTTGGCGTGCTCATGGGTGGGACGGACGACATAGTTGATACCCACGCTGGCGGCAAAGTCGCGGAATTCCGGCCGGTCGCCGTCGTCGAGCAGATAGATATTCAGGCGGTCTTTCGGCCAGTCGATGCCCATGGCAGCGTAGATGGTGGGTCTGACCACGCTGAGCGGTTCGTTGTAGGTTGGCACCAGCAGATCGATGCCTGGCCACTGATCCCGATCGACAGGCATCGACACTGGCTGACGGTTAAGCGGCCAGAGCGTCTGAAAATAGCCCAGCACCAGCACCACCCAGGCGTAGGTCTCTGCCGCAATAAGCAGCAGACCAAACACCAGACTCAGCGGATCGTCCCAGTTCAGCGTCGAGGTATAGCGCCACCAGAGGTAGCGGCACGATACGGTCAGCGACAGCACAATCAGCATCATGGTCGGGAAACGCCCCGGGATGCGTCGTACCAGCATCGCCAGACTCCAGAGCAGTACCACAAAGATAAACTGCGTCATCAGTCCAAACGGCTGGCTGATACAGAGCAGCGCCAGCAACGTGGCAAACAGGGCAGTGACGGCGAAGAGGCTGCGTCGCACCAGCGGCGACAGCCGCTTCAGCCAGTGTTCGATGCGCACATCAATTCCCTGGGTCTGTGAGTGGGCAACGGCCTTGTCCAGCCAGCGGTAGCCATGGTGGCGCCAGCCAGACAGCGCACCGAGGCCACACAAACCGCCACGAGCGCGATCGCTCTGCGGCAGGATCACCAAAAGCCACAGCGTCTGGATCAGATAACGCAGGATATCCAGCGGTCGCGGCCGCTCCGGCGAAATGTGCGGATAGAGCCGGCGGCGCTGCTGAATAATCCGCTGCCAGCCCGGCGTTTCGAAGCGAAGCAGCATCAGGCCCAGCACCGACCAGAACAGATGGAGCGCACTGGCGAAGCGGGACGCGCCATTGCCTCGCGCTGTGGTATAGCCCCTGTGCAGCGATTGCCAGGCGGGCGCTGTTAACAGCCAGCACAACGGATTCAAGAGCTCACTCCATTCAGATTGAGCAGCAGCCAGCTTGCCAGCGTGATGATCTCTTCACTGACCAACGCATGTGGCCGGTATTTACCGACCGGCTGCTTCATCATCAGCGCTTCTGCCAGCGCCTCATCCCGGTGGATCAGCAGCGGTATCAGCGGATTCAGCGAGGCCATCCAGAGCTGATGCAGATCCTGCTGCAGACGACTGTTGGCATTAAACTGATTGATAATAAACCGGGTGCGCGCCGGAAACTGGCGCTGGCTAAGCCGTAAATGGCAATTCGCGTCTGGCTGAGTGACGCACAACAGGCTGTCCAGCGTCGGATAGAGCGTTTCATGCCAGGGCAGGGTATCGGCAGGCAGATCGAAAATAATCCACTGATAGCGCGCCCGCAGGTCCGGTAATGCCTGGAGCAGCGGCGCGGCGATCGCCTCATTCTGTCTGGCAATAGTCAAAGCATGCTGATGGGACAGCACCCCGTGAGGCAGCAAATCAGGACCATCGGGATAGCGAAGCCCGCTGTGCTGCCAGTCACCGCCCTCACACAGTGCTTTCATCCAGCCATTATCCTGCTGAGCGGGCAGATTAAAATGCACGCCGAGCTGGCTGACCGGGGAGCCATCGATCAACAATACTCGTTCGCCGAGTGCCGCCAGCGCCCAGCCTAATCCGGCACAAAGAGAAGTCGTGCCGACGCCGCCCCGTACGCCCTGAAGCGCGATCTGCGGCATCAGCGATCGGTCTCAGACTGGCTGGCAAGGGTTTCCGCTAACAGCGGCCAGCGCGACACGATCGCTTTCAGACGCTCTTCCCGCGCAATGTCGACATAGCGGAAAGAGTGCAAAGAAAACGCATCACGTAACGCACTAATATCATCCTGACGATCGCCATCAGCGGCAACAGGGTTATAGAGATTGTGGTTTTTCATTACTGTTCGCCAAAAATAAAACAACGTCACACTCAGGATGACCGACTGCGCGTACGCGTAAAGGAAAGTTGAAAAATATTTCCAGAAACGCGGCAATTGCAGAACAATGTGAGCCGGCCTGTGATTAGCAATGTTTAAATTTCTCAGGTTACATCCCGGCCTGTCTATAATAAGCTAGCCTGGACTGGAAAAATAACGAATTCAATATGAAAAATTCTTTTTCGCTGGGGCTGTTGCATGTTCAGCCTGAATTAACGGCATTGCAAACGCCTGGCTGTTATTGGGTGACCTGTGCGCGGCAGGATGACGCCCGCACTTTTATTCGACAGGTAATTTCACATCAGCAGGCCGTAACGCTGATCAGCGCTGACCAGCCGCCGCGTGATTTGCTGACGCCCGACCCACCTGGCGGACCCGATCGTATTCCGCTGTTTTCTCTTTCCAAAAGCAAAGGCAGTTTGTTGCAGCTGGAAAGTGATTTTCTGCGCACGCTCGGCAGTAAAAATGGGTTGGTGATATTTAATAGCAGCGCAGCGCAATGGGATAAGCTTGATGACGCAGAATTATCCCGCTGGATAAAGGGCATGCGTCAGACGCTGCATAAAAGAAAGCTCACCCTTTTAATCGTGACCTCCGGCACCACAATAATAAATCTGAGTAATCATCTTCAGCGTTATTTTCGTCAGCTGGATGGCGTTGCGCATTTGAGCTTTCAGCAGGATAGCTGGCAGTATCGAATTAACTGGTGGTATGCCGCGGAACGCCTGCTTGCCGATCGGGCAATACGTCTGGGCTGTGAAAATGAGCGATTTTTTACCTTAAATGAAAAGCAGGAACCACTGAGCCTCAACGATGAGCAGCATTATCTTGCGGACAACATCGTGCTCGAGGGCGCGCCGCCGCTTTCACGCCAGTGGCAACTGTTCGAGGATAATGAGCAGGTCTGGTTGCGGGCGCAGCAGGCCAATGCCGCAACGGTGATTTTCAGCCTGACCCGCAGCGAATATATCAACGAACTGGCGAAGATGGTGCACAGCCTGCGTCGTACACGCGGCAACGGATTGAAAATTGTGGTGCGCGAGATGGGTGCCAGCCTGCGTTATAGCGACGAACGTCTGCTGCTGGCCTGCGGTGTAAACGCCATCGTCCAGACCAACGCCACACTGTCGCGCTTTCTGACCACGCTGGAGGGCCTTCAGGGACAGGTGTTTAACCGTCGCGTTCCCGCCAGTCTTGAGGCGTTAACCGCTTCGTTGCAGCCTCTGCATGAGAAAGGCTACCTGCGTCTCGATGCCTTCTGTCAGTCAGTCGGCCAGTTGATCAGCAATACCCTGCTGCCGGAAAATGATAAGGGCCTGCTGGTCGCGTTGCGGCCTGTGCCACAGCTTAAGCCTCAGCAAATCCTGACGCTCTGTAAACCGCGCCGCTTTGGCGACCTGGTCACGGTACTGGAAGATCGTGTCATCCTTTTCCTCTCTTCCTGCCGCTATAACGACCTTGATAAGGCATTGAAATATATCTTTTCTCTGCCTCACGACGAGCTGTTTGCTAACCGGATGGTCTGGTTTGAAGATAATCAGATCCTCGCGGAAGTCAGCAATATTAAGAAACTGACGCCGATGGCAATTCAGGATCTGGCTCCGGTATCAGAGACGGCCCGCGCCGCCGTTGAGAGCCGGCCTGAAACACATGAACGCTCTGCACCGCAGCCCATCACTTTACTGCCGGAGAACAAAGCCTGATGAATCTGATGGACTGGGTACAAATTGCGCTACTTATTCTGGTTATCTTGCTGTTTTTAAAGCCATTATATCAAAAATGGCTACCCCGTCGCTGGAACGGCATCATGAATCGTTTGTTGCCAGCGCGCGCGCTTAAATCGGAAGGTCACTGGCAGCGTCAATCCTCTGAAACGGATAGAAAAAATTAATGAATACTGATCAACCCGCGGCGGCCTCCTCTTCCCGCTTCTGGTCCTCCTGGCGCGGACTGGGCGGCTGGAATTTCTACTTTTTACTGAAGTTCGGCCTGCTGTGGTATGGCTATCTCAATTTTCACGCCCTGAGCAATCTGGTGTTTCTCGCCTGGCTGCTTTTTCCGTTACCCTCGGCGCGCCTGCATCGCATCCGCCAGTTGATCTCGATTCCGGTTGGCATCGCGCTGTTCTGGCACGACACCTGGCTGCCAGGGCTCAGCAGCATACTCAGCCAGGGCGATCAGCTGGCGGGCTTCTCTGCGGCCTATCTGCTCGACCTGGCCGATCGCTTTATTAACTGGCAAATGGTGGGGGCCGCCTTTGTGCTGCTGGTTCTCTATCTGTTTGTTTCACAATGGGTTCGCATCACAGTGCTGGTTTCACTGATGCTGATCTGGCTTAACGTGCTGACGATTGCTGGCCCGGCGATGTCGCTGCTGCCGACCCGGACGGCCACGCCACAGGTCGTATTGAATCAGACACCCAGCGGCGGCCAGCCAGCCGCCACGCCGGATGGACTGGAGCAGTCTGCGCCGCCGACCAGCGCGAATCTCACCGCCTGGCTGAACCGCTTTCATGAAAGTGAACGCCAGCGCGTGACGCATTTTCCCGACAATCTGCCTGCCGATTCGCAGCCTTTCGACATCCTGGTGATCAATATCTGTTCGCTCGCCTGGTCTGATATGGATGCTTCTCAGCTGCGTAACCATCCGCTGTGGCAGCATTTCGACATCATGCTGAGCAATTACAACGCCGCAACCAGCTACAGCGGACCGGCGGGTATCCGACTGCTGCGTGCCAGTTGTGGCCAGACCTCGCATAGCGATCTCTATAAACCTGCCGATCCGCGTTGCTATCTGTTCGACAATCTGGCGAAGCTGGGCTTTAAAGAGCAGTTGATGATGGATCACACTGGGGTATTCGGTAACTACCTGAAGGAGGTGCGCGAGGGCGGCGATATTCAGGCACCGCTGATGTCACAGGCGGGTATCGCACCAGAACTGACATCATTCGACGGCTCGCCGGTATTCAACGATGCGCAACTGATGCAGCGCTGGCTGGACGACCGCAGCAAAAGCAGCGATGCACGCAGCGCCACCTTCTACAATCTGATCCCGCTGCACGACGGCACCCGTGAACTCGGCAGCACCAAAACGGCACCGTGGAAACCGCGCGCGCAACTACTATTCGATCAGCTTGATGCCTTTATGACGCAGCTGGAGAAGTCGGGCCGCCGCGTCATGGTACTGGTAGTGCCCGAGCACGGTGCCGCGCTGCAGGGAGACAAAATGCAGATGTCCGGCCTGCGCGATATTCCCAGCCCGGATATTACTCACGTACCGGTGGGCATTAAGTTCGTCGGAATGAAGGCGCCGCATCAGGCTCAGCCATTGAACATTGATGCGCCGACCAGCCTGCTGGCCTTGTCAGAGATTGTGTCGCGCGTCGTAGATGGGCAGGTATTTAATGCCCCGAATGTGAATATGTCGGTGCTGACTGACAAGCTGCCGCAGACGCCGGTGGTGTCGGAAAATGACGGTGCAGTGGTGATAATGTATCAGGGCAAACCCTGGATCAGGCTGAACGGCGGCGACTGGGTCGCCTATCCGCAGTAACGCGTAACCGCCGGGTTGCAGAGCCGTGACCCGGCAGTTAAAGGCGGGTCAGGCGCGGCGCCTGCTCCCTGTTGAGCGCGTGGCTGTCGATGGCAGAATAGCGGCCAGTGCCGCCATTCTGCCAGTTATTAGCGCTTCTCCTGAAACGCCTGCCAGGTCAGCAACTGCAGACTGGCAGAAAAGTAGTTCTGATCCGCAGCCAGCTTATCGCTCAGATAGCCGGTTTCATTCAGCGTCAGGTCACGTACCGCCAGCAGCCCGCCCTCAAGATGGTAAGGTGCTGGGGCATTCGCCAGCACGTCGAACCAGGCGGGTGTCAGCATGCGGCTGTAACCCTGCCAGACGCGCTGAAACGGCACCAGTGCCAGACTGTGCGGGTCATACCACCAGATGTTCAGCGGCACGCGAATCGCATCGTAACTGAAGCGGTTCGAGTAGCCGACGGCCGGGGCAACCGAACCGTCGGCATTCAGTGCGACCCAGTCCATTGGCAGCCCGGTTTTGCCAAAGCTCAGCTTACCCAGCAGATCAAAGCCATCGTTAATCAGCTTATCCCAGACCTGAAGATGGCTGTGTTCACCAAACTCGCGCCATGCCTGAAACAGGAAGTAAGAGGGATTGAGCACCACATAACTGACTTTGTTAAAGCCCTGCGCACCCGGCAGCATCACGGTGTGGCCGCCAAAGCTCGTGACATCCAGCCTGATAATGGCGCGCTGAATACGGTCAGATTCCTGCTGGTAGCTCTCCACCTGCCATTTCTGTGCAGCACGCTGTAGTGCCCAGGCCAGCAACACATCGCCATCCGCGGCGTTATTCTTGTCGGCGACCGGGTTGTCACTGCCCGGCACGTAGCGCCAGTAAAAAAGCTCGGTCTGCGGATTACGCAGCTGGCTGCGCGTCCACTGCCACAGCCGATCGAAGGTGGCGCGATCGTCGTTGGCCACCGCCAGCAACATGCCATAACCCTGGCCTTCGGTATGACTGACGTTGTTATTGGCGGTGTCAGTGATCCGCCCTTCTGAGGTCACAAAGCGACTTTTAAAAGTCTCCCAGCCGCTGGCACTCGCCTGCGCGCTGCAGGCCAGCAGTAAAACAGAGCAGAGCCAGACCCGCCAGAGTGGATTACGTTTCATTTCCGATCCTATTGATATCGATAGTGCAGCGTGCTGCCATCGTTGAGTTCAAGCGTAACCGGCACAATGCTGCTGCCGCCCTGGCCCTGCAACCAGCCCGAAAAAAGTCCGGCCATCACCGCACCAAACGCCGCCTGCCAGTCAGCTGGAGAGTGGATGTTGTCGCCTGCCGGTAAGGCGTGACAGGCAATCAGCAGCGCCTTCTCTTCCGGCTGAAGCTGCACAAAGCCCCAGTTAAACCGCGCCAGTTGCAGATTGCACTCGCGCTCCAGATCCTGCACGGTACGCGACTCTGGCAAAGGATAGCGGGTCGCCAGCGATTCCCCCCATCTTATAGAGAAAGGTTTCCGCCTCCTGCTGACCGGCGTTGGCGATCATCCCGTCAATCAGCACGCTGACCAGGTCAAACCAGCCTGGCTGATAAGGATGCGATACCCCCGAATGCTCACTCATTACTTCTCTCCGAACAGGTAACGGACATAGAGCTGTGCGCTGCTTTCGTTGTAGTCACCAAAGGTGTCATAACCCAGCTGGCCGCCAATCGTCACATCTTTATTAAGTTTGTAGTCCGCCCCGGCGTGCAGGTTGTAGCCGATGCCGTTTTTGCTGCCGCCGGAGTAGTAAGCGTCTTTCACGCTGCCGCTGGCGGCAAGGGATTCCAGCTCTGACTGCAGGCTGGCATCCGACGGGAAGTACGCGCTCTTATCCTGACTGTAGGTCTGATAACCGGCTGCACCGCCAATATTCACTTTCAGATCGTCAAACTTGCGTGAGAACTCTATCGGGAACGAGACCGACGCATAGTTCTGCGGGCTGAAGTAGCCGCCCTGACCGTAGCTGAAGTAGCTGAGGTTCTTTGAGAAGTCCATCCACGACAGGCTCATGCCGACTTTCAGCTCGCGATCCTCAGTGTGGAACGGACGGACGTAGGCGCCGGCTGTTGCCTGCAGGTTGTTGTTGCTGGCGACATTCTCGCCGAGATAGCTGTACGCGCCCGCACCAGCATAGAAGCCGGCATCGCCATTGTCGTAGCTTAACAGGGCGTTAGCGCCGTTTTTGGTGACGCGTCCCCAGCGTTTGCCACTGGTTTTATCTTCTGCGCCGACGTAAGAGAGCAGGCTGTCGGTAATCGCGCGGCGCTCACCGGTCAGGATCAGCGTCAGGAAGTCGGTGAGTTTCGGTGACCACTGTACGCCCCCGACCAGAGTACTGAGATCCTGGCCCAGCGGCGTACTGCCGATATCCACTTTATAGCTGTCGCCCTTCAGCGCCAGATTCAGCTCCACGCCCGAAGCGGTTTGCGAATCGGTGGTGGCGTTCGGCAGGTCATTCACCGTTGCACCGCCTGCAGCCACCACCCTGCCCTGACTCAGCGCATTAGTGCCGAAACGGCGCCAGGCATCGGCTGCGCCACTGCCCGCCGTAAGTGAGACCGGCGTGGCGGTAAAGTCGAGGCGCGCCGTTTCAAACGGCACGGTAGAGAAGGTCAGCGGCGCTTTGGCTTCCGTCAGCTTGCTCAGGCCCGACTCGCCATCACGCCCGCGCACCTGCACCATGCCCTGACTCCAGCTGCCGGTTTTTTCCTGCAGCGAATCCATCATGGTGTCGACGTCGTGCAGAATCTGTGACTGTTGAGCAACGGTTTCGCTGCCCGCGGCCGGTTCGCCCTGCGTCTTCACGCCAGCGGCAACGCCCGCCGGTGCCGCCTGCCAAGGCAGCACGGTGCCGTAGCTGGATGGTGAACGTCCCACCGGCGAAGTATCACGGTTGATAAACGGATTATCCGCCAGCGCCAGTCCGCCCACGGTCGGCACGCTGCCAGGCTGCGCGCCCTGCAGGCCAATCAGCTGACCGCGCGCTGAACGCAGATAAGCCATCGCCTGAGAATGCTCGCCATTGGCTTCCGCGACCCGCGCCAGCAGCAGCAGACGATCCGGTGTCTGAGTCGTACTGTTAAGGCCGCGACTCAGCTCATTAGCGCGCTGCACATTGTTCTGCGCCAGCGCGACGTTGATGGCCCCGACGCGCGCATCCTGCGTCGGCGTATCCTGGGTCATCAGGTAGTCATAGACCACGCCCGCATCCCGGTTCATCTTGCCGTCCTGGTAGAGACGGGCCATCGCGAACATCAGATCGCGGTTCTGCGGATCCTGCTGCAGTGCACCAATCAGCTTGTCATACGCCACCGCGTACTGACGCTGCTGCCGCAGACGATCCACTTCGTTTATCAGATAGCCATTGCGAATACCGGCCAGTTGCGTTGGCGTACTGCGCGCCTGCAGTTCCGGATTGCTGAGGAAGCGCTGCGCCTCACTGCCGAGGCCCGCCTGATTCAGTACCGTCATCTGCGCGGCATAATCGCCCGCATTGCCCTGCACGCCACGCTGCAGGTTAGTCCGCACCACCGAAACGGCGCTGGTGAGATCGCCCGCCTGCGCCAGCTTCTGCGCCAGGTTTCCGGCATCAACCGGGTTGGTGGGTGGATTAACCGTGAGCGCCTTCAGGGTATTGGCGGCGGCAGCCGTCGCGCCCTGCGCCAGATACTGGTCGGCCGTGCTCATCTGCAGATTGAAATTAACCCGCTGCGCCAGTTCACGCATCGCCGCCGTCTTCGCGTTAGCGGGAATACGCGACAGCAACGTGCTGGCCTGCTGCCAGCCGCCGCTTTCGCTGGCGTTAAGCGCACCGGCATACAGTTCGCTGGTGCTGGCCCCGTTGCGCATCACCGGCTGCATCACGTTGGCCGCCAGCAGCGTGTCGCCCTGCTGACGATAGAGCCGGGCTAAATCGAGCCGCAGCCAGCCATCCGTGGGATAACGCTGAATACCCTGCTGCAGCGTCGCGATGGCAGCGGCATTGTTACCGGCCGCCAGTTGACGCTTCGCCTGCTGACGCAGCGCATCGGCTTCATTGGCCCGTGGCGTGACGCTCTGGCGTACGCTGTCCGGCAATGCACCCAGCAGCGTGTTAGCTTCGGTGCCCCGATTCTGCTGACGCAGAACGTAGAACAGTCCCTCTTTGGCGCTGCGGTTATCCGCATCGCTTTGCAGAATAGTGCGATAGAGTTGCTCCGCCTGCTGTGGCTGATTGGTGCGGCGCAGCACGTCGGCGCGGAACAGTCTGGCGGCCAGCCCTTTTTCGCCGTCAGCCTGCACCAGCGGTTCGCTTAATGTCAGCGCCTGCGCCGTGTCTCCGCTTTTCAGTGCCTGCTGGGCGCTGGCCAGCTGTGCATAAAAACGCGCATCGTCAGCCTGCTGCTGACGCGATGAACCCTGATCGCCGCCGAGCTGAGCAGACCGCTGCAGATAATCCGCCGCTTCCTGATAACGTCCGGCTCGCTGGGCCACATAGCCCATGCCCGCTAACGCATCGGCATCCTGCGGATTCGCACCCAGTACTTTTTCAAAGCTGGACTGCGCACCGCCGACGTCACCGCTGTTCAGCGCGCTGAATCCGGCCCCTTTTTCTGCGCCGCCGACGTTTTTACGGTAGTAGTCGATGACGGCGGAGTCCTGCGGATGACGTTGCTGCCAGGTCTGATAGAGCGCCGCATCTGACGGCTGCGGACCGAGCCACAGCAGCGCCTGACGCAGTGAGCGGTCGGCATCCTGATTACCGCTCGCCAGCGAACTCAGCACCTCAATGCCTTCGCGACGGGTTGTTTCCTGATAGGTCAGCGCTTTACCCAGCGCCAGCCGTGCGCCGGTGTCCTGCGGATGCTGAGCCGCAAACTGGCGCAGTGCCTCAACCGCCTGCGGCAGCAGCGTACGGTCGCCCGCCATAGTGAGATAATATTCTGCCGCGACGCTGGGTGGTGGCGCATTGCCGCTGAAGGTGTTGCGCCAGGTCTGTAACGCCGCCGGAATATTGCCGCTGCGCGCCTGCTGACGCGCCAGCGCAAGCTGCGCCTGCGGAATGGTCTGCATCTGGCGCGCGTTATCCAGCTCGCCAAGATGCGGATCGTTGGGGGAGACCTGACTCAGACGGGCGCGATACTGCGCCGCCGCCGCAGTGTCGCCACCCTGCTGTGAATAGAGCGCCAGCAGGTAGAGCGCCTGAGTGTTGTTGGGTTCAACCATCAGCACCTTTTGCAGTGAGGCTGTCGCCAGGTCGTCATGCGCTTTCTGATGCCAGTAAGAGGCCTGATCGAACAGCGCCTGCAACGCCGGGTTGGCGCTTTCCGCCGCCAGCAGCGGCTGTGACAGGGCCAGCGCACTGCCCAGCAGCAACGCCTTACGGATACCGGCACTTAACAGATTTTTTTTCATTATTATTATCCTTACTTCCTGCCGGAATCACGGTCCTGCTTAGGGTTCAGACGTCGCCAGGCGTGACGCTTCAGCATCACCCAGGCCGCACTGCCCATCAGCGCGGAGAGCAGCATCGCCGCCACCGCCAGCAGCACCGAGTGCTGGTTGGCATACCACACCACCATCATGTACCAGGGCAACTCACCGCTGGGGAACTGCGCGCCGACGCGGAAACTGCGAATGCCGTTTTCATCGGTAATAATCGCGGTATCGCCACGAATGCCGGCGTTAATCTGCGCTGAACTCAAATCGTTATGCAGTCGCAACAGCTGATCGTCGCTGGTTGCCACCGTCATCACCACCAGCCGATCGCGGTTCCATGGCGATCGATAGCTGAGGAAGCCTCGCCACGCTTCGTTGGAGGAGAAATAACGATCGGCATCCAGCTGCTGACGACTCCAGTCACCGGTCAGCCAGCCGCGTAATTTTTCCAGCGTATCGGGCTCTTTCACCCCAAAGGTGCTGCCAGTCGCGTCATAAGGGGAAGCCGCCAGCATCGCCTGGTTAAAGGCGCTGTTGCCGGTGGTGCTCACCGCCAGCAGATCGCTCTGCTGTATGCGCGCCAGATGGGTGCCGCCAGTCGGCAGGCCAAACAGTACCTGATTCTGTGTCAGCGCCAGACCGGTGGCTTTACCAGCCCGCGCCGCCAGATCCAGCAGCGTTGACAGTTCAGCATCGCTGGGCGTTTCCGGCAGCAGCAGCGTGGTCTGGCTGAAATCGGCCAGACGTGAGAACGGGAAAGAGGCACCCACAAAGTAAGAGAGGTTCGGCAGCATGCTGAAGTGACGGGTATGGCTCAGATCGATCCATGAATCCTCTTCAATCCGGCTCTTGATGTTGTTGTTCAGTAACACACCGCAGGGCGCATCAGCCCGCGGTTTGATATTGAAGTAGAGCGCCAGCTGGTTATCGCCATAGATCAGGTAGGGTTCGAGATTAAGCTGATACTGCTCCTGACGCGCATCACCGCCCAGACGGTGCCAGGCGTTCTCCAGCAGGCCGACTTTGTTCACCGTCAGATTGCGCAGAAAAGTACCGTTGAGCATGACGTTAAGGAAGGAATTATCCTCATCGATCCAGCTTTCAGACGGGAAGCGGTAGTGCAGATTGACCGGCACTGTGTCGCCATCCCACAGGAACAAATCAGGCGCGGCGCGGAAGTTAACACGCAGCGCATCATGCCAGATGCCGCTACTGGTCAGACTCTGATCTTTACGCAGCAGTTCGCTCAGTCGTACCGGACGGTCAGTGTTAATCCAGCGCGGGGCATCGTAAGGTTTGCGGTTTGCAATAGTCTGTGCGGGGACCTGCAGATGACTCTCATCCGTCGTCAGTGGCTGCGTCGTCAGACGGTTCGCCGCCTGACGCAACTGCTCCTCATTGTTGCCACTGACCAGCAGCAATTTGTAAACCGGATTATTGGGATTATCCACCACCTGCAACATCGGACCGTTACTGGCCGGGAAAGTCAGGGTGCCGATCCGGTCACCAGGATGACCAAACAGGATGCCGTTGTGTTCCGGCAGTTCGCCGCGCACCACCGGGAAACGGATGCCGCGATAATCACTCTGAATGCCGAGCCAGGATGTCACCAGTGCCGCCGCGCTGACAGCATCGGCTGAAACATGACTGGCAAAGCCCACCGTCACGGTGGACGCCGTCATCCGCTGAGGATCCAGGAAGGGGCGCGGGAAATTACGCAGGCTGGTGCCGATATTGAGCTTCTGACCCTCAAGGTGCAGCGATGTGTTCGGCAGAATGGTGACCTGATACTGCTGTGCGCTCTCTCTTTCACACAGCAACTTGTCCGCATCATTGATTTTAAAACTCAGATTGTTCGCCGACACCACCATCGCCGCCGGAATATCCAGCTCATAGTCGCTGACATCGCTGTCCGTCGCACCCAGCGGCAGCGTGCCGAGCGGCTGACCATTCAGCATCAGTTGCAGCGACGTATTGCGTGCCGCCAGCGCAGCTGAGACGCGCAGCGTCAGATTAAGTCGCGCATTGGTGATGACTTCATCGCCGGGCAGGGTAAAGGTGATGCCCGACTGAAGCTGGCCGCCGGTCAGCGTGATGCCGCGCGACTGGCCCATCTGGGCCACTGAAATAACACTACTGATTGGCTGATTGATGGCAGCCGCGATCGGCGGCTGCGCTTCTGCAACCGGTGCAGCTACCTGACCTGGCGCGTAGGGCAGCGCACTGGCGGCCGCTTCCAGCGCGGGATCGGCACTGCTCAGGCCCTGCGGCAGGGGCACCGCGGACAGCGCGCTGCTGTCCTGGGTCACCGCGCCGGTGGCGGCCATCGGCGCGGTGGTCTGGGCAGAAGCCGCCGCCTCACCGGTCGATGACGCGGTCTGAGGCGTTGAGGCCGCGTCACCGGTCACTGAAGATGGCTGAGTTCGTGATGTCGCCTCGCTACCTGGGGCGTAAGAGGCGTTCACCGGGGGTGCCATGGCATTGGGTGATGCACTCTGAAGCGCCGATGCCGGTGCAGATTCTGCGGACGGTGTCGCAGATGGCGCATTTGCCGCAGGTGACACTGACGGCATTGCAGACTCTCCACCGCTGACCGGGGCGGCTACCTGGTCTGAACCTGCCGTCTGGGTGGAACCATTATTTATGGGTGCCACAGATGCCGCATCGCTGGCCGGAGCCTGATTTGTCGCGGGTGCACTGACGGTGGCATCGGCAGGCTGCGTGGCGGAAACGGCATCAGACGGCATCGGAGCCGGACTGTTTACCGGCGCACTGGCAGGCTGCGTGGTGGAAGCAGCATCAGGCGGCGTCGGAGCCGGACTGTTTACCGGCGCACTGGCAGGCTGTGTGCTGGAAACAGCATCAGGCGGCGTCGGAGCTGAACTGTTTACCGGCGCAGCACTGCTGTTATCAGTAGCAACCGGCGTTTCCGCGCCAGCGGGCGTCAGCCATAACGCTGCGGTCAGTGAACTGGCCAGCAGAATTTGCGTCAGGATCTTCATGCCGCCCCATCCTCTTTCGCCGCCGCAGCAACCGGGTCGACATTTTTACGTTTATCGTGGCGGCCTTTCCAGGTCAGCCAGAACAGCTCAAAGACGGTACGGATAATAGTGCCTAGCGAAATCAGCGGGTTGTCCTGCTTATACTCCGGCTGAATCCAGGCATCAGCACGAGCCAGCACCACACGGACCAGTTCGCGACGACGCGCCAGCGGCATCGCCTCAAAGCGCAGACGGATGCTCTCATCATCGCCGGAAATCTGACTGACCGGGATAGTGATCGCGCCGGATTTCAGCAGCAGATCAATCTCTTCAATCTCATCAGTTTCATGACGTCCATCGGGTGCATCAAGCTGCGCGCCGCCCATCGAAAGGTTGCTGGTCTGGGTGCGCGATGAAATGCCGCTGGCGTAATGAATAATCGCCGGGATTTGCACTTCAACACGGATGGTTTTACGCACCTGCTTGGTTTCGCGCGCCACGGCAATCGCCGCCATCAGAATGATCAGGCTGAAGATCGCCCAGCCGACGTTGAGCGCGATAACGTAAGGATCGACGCCAAAATAGTCATGCATCACGGCGCGCACCACGCCGGCTACAATGCCAATGCCCAGCAGCAGCGCCACAATCACATGCGGACGCACAATGTGGAAATCGAAGAAGCCCTGATCCAGCACGCCGCCTTTATCGGTCACGTTAAACTTGCCATGTTTTGGCGACAGCAGGGTCAGAATGGTCGGGATCACCAGATGGAAGCACATCACCGTCTCATAAATTTCACCCCAGAAGGTGTAACGGAAACGGCCATTCATCCGTGAGTTAACGTAGAGCGACATCACCAGATGGGGCAGCACATAGGCAAAGATCAGCGAGGCCGATGAGTGAATAATATTCAGGTTAAACAGCAGGTAAGCCAGCGGTGCGGTCAGGAAGGCAACGCGTGGCAGGCCAAACTGGAAATGCAGCATGGCGTTGAGATAGCAAAGACGCTGCTGCCACTTCAGGCCACGGCCAAACAGCGGGTTATCGACGCGGAAAATCTGTGTCATGCCACGCGCCCAGCGGGTACGCTGAATGATATGCAGGCCCAGACGTTCTGTTGCCAGACCGGCAGCCAGCGGGATCGACAAAAAAGGCTGAGCCCCAGCCCAGTCGCTGCATTTTCAGGGCGGTGTGTGCATCTTCGGTCACGGTTTCAACGGCAAAACCGCCAATCTCTTCCAGCGCTGAACGACGGATCACCGCACAGGAGCCACAGAAGAAAGTGGCATTCCAGTTATCATTACCCTGCTGCACCGGGCCATAAAACAGCGAGCCTTCGTTTGGAATGCTGCGTGCTGCGCGCAGGTTACGCTCAAAGGGATCGGGAGAATAGAAGTAGTGCGGCGTCTGTAGCAGCGCCAGCTTCGGATCTTTCAGGAACGGTCCGACCGTCGCCTGCAGGAAGGTGCGCGTCGCCACGTGGTCGCAGTCGAAGATGCAAATCAGCTCACCTTTGGTGATTTTCATCGCATGGTTGAGGTTCCCGGCTTTGGCATGTTTATTGTCGTCACGGGTGATATAACCCACGCCGACATCCGCCGCAAAGCGGGCAAACTCGCTGCGCTTGCCATCATCCAGCAGATAGACCCTGATTTTGTCACGCGGGTAGTCGATACACTGCGCTGCGAGTACGGTGTCGCGCACCACATCAAGACTTTCATTGTAGGAAGGCACATAAATATCGACCGTCGGCCACAGGCTGGTGTCGTCCGGTAAGGGTTCGATGGTGCGTTTTAATGGCCAGGTGGTTTGCAGGAAGCCAAGAATTAAGATCAGCCAGACGTACAGCTCCGCCAGATATAAGCCAATGCCTAAGATAGCTTCAACTTCGGAATTAAAGTGCAGCGTCTCGGTGGTCCGCCACCAGATATAGCGGCTGGACATCAGCGCAGAGAGAACCACCATCACCACCGTTATTTTGCGGCTCTTGCTGAAACCCAATAAAAACATCATGCCGATGCTGATCAGACCAAAAATATACTGTTTCTGGCTGTCCATTGGCGTAATGATGATCACCGCCGCAACGGGTGCAAGCACCAGCAGCAGCAGGTAAAACCCGATTTTACTCATGATTCACCCTGAGAAGAGCTGTGTAAGTCAGTCGCCTGGCAGAAGCCGACTAAAAGTGGTTTGTGCGGATGGGAGCCTGAACTTCGCCATTACCCACGGTGATATTCAGAATGCTGCTGACCCTTTTCGCGATCAGTTCAATATCAAATGCCGCTGCCGAGGCGGGACTGAAATCATAAACAGACTGCTGCGAAGCATTGGCTTCACCTACACTTTCATCACGGTGAACCACGCCCAGTAAATTATCGCCCAGGCGCTGCTGCATAAACGCGGTGACATCGCGATTGATATTCCGGCGGTTGTCACACTGGTTAAGGATGAAATAGTGACCCTGCTTATTATTGAGAGGCTTACCGATCATCCGGTTCTCTTCAATCTGCGGTAATAACGATACTGATGCGGTATCGGCTAACATCACCACTAAATGCATATCGGCCAGCGCCGTCATTGCTTTAAGGGCGGGGCCCGGGCCCGGCGGGAAATCAGCCACGATCACCAGACCAGGATAATTGAGCACCGTATCCAGACCGCGCTTAATAAAGTGGGGATCTTTCATCAGGTTCTCTTCGAACCGTTCGCGCTGCGGCTCCGTGACGTCGCCATAGGGCAGCACAAAGATATTGCCGCCAGTGGTAAGAATCGACTGGCTCCAGTCCGCCTGCTCTTCTGAGCGCGCCACAAATCCGCGGCCATCATGAAGCGGCACGCCAAAGTGAAGACGCAGTGCATTCTGCACATCAAAATCAATCGCCAGAACTTTGCTACCGGAACGCGCCAGACTCCAGGCCAGATTCGCCGCCAGCGTGGTTTTCCCCACGCCCCCCCTTCGGCGAGCACACACAAACTAATGGCATAGCGCAATCTTCTCCAGTAACGGTTTGAGTAAGGTTTCTTTCGGCAGATTAATCTCGCGCGAGCGGAACAGCGCACCAAATCGTCCTGGCTCAGAATGGGTGGCGGTAGGTGCGACGACGGGCTGTAGCTCCGCCACGGTGGCAGGCCGGACCGGCTCAGCACGCAGCGGGGTCGCAGGCTCAGCCACGGCCACTTTTTGCAGTGGCGGCGGTGGCGGAAAGAGTGATGAAGGGCCGCGTTCAGTCGTGCTGGTTGCTGGCAGGTTACTGCCTGACAGGCTATCGAGAATCGAGGTGCGAGCTGCCATTGCCGGTTGCGCAGTGAGTGCGGTATGTCGTGCCGGTGCCCCAGGCGGTGGAGCCGTAAACTCATCACCACGCAGCGGCTGAGGTTGCGGCAGGTCAATACGCTCGCCGCCGCCAAACGGTGTCTGATGTTCTTCTTTCGCCAGCTGGCGAATCAATGCCCATTTACTGTGTTCCGCCGCTTCCTGCGTCTGGCCAGACATATCTTTAAAGTCGATGTCGAGCGTTTGCGTTTTCTCTTTAAAACGCTGCAAATCATCGTAATTATTCTTCATTGGCCATGGCCTGCAACAAGGTGGGAATTTTCCTGGAATATAACACATCCCTTTAATATCAGTCAGAAAAACCTGATTACAAAAAAAGCAATTTCAATCAAATTGTTTAATCATAAAGATTCAATAGTGGCGGAATAAAGCCTCTGCTGAGTCATTGCCGCTGATAATTAATAAGTAATACTTAAGTTAAATTCATTAGCACTGTTTTAATAATTTTTCAGAAAATACCGCTCTTACAACCTCTGGCACTGCCAGGCTGACTCCTGTAAACAGCGTTTCAAAGAGCGTTCAGGCTGCCGCAGGCGCAAAAAAAATCGCACTTCTGCCATAAGTGATTGAGGCTATTTATCTTTTTTCACTGCAAATATCGCCAGAAGAAAAACAGGTTAAGACTGATAACGGAAAAAGAGGAGGAATAACCAGAAAGTGCTCGCTGACCTGCCAGCAGTGCGGCTTGCAGCTGAGTTGAGATAAAAAAAAGGCTCCAGAAAGGAGCCTTCGGCTGGGGAGTTAAGATCGCGAACAGGCTCAGGGGGGCATACGCCTTAAGCAAAGACGCAAAAGACGCCATCCCTGGCAGGCTCAGCGCGGGCGATTACGCACCTCATCCCTGAGGGGCGCCCGTAGCCGGGCCAACGCGTTGCGTTGTTCAAAAACGCTCCCGGCGTTTTTAGTACGCACCTCATCCCTGAGGGGCGCCCGTAGCCGGGCCAACGCGTTGCGTTGTTCAAAAACGCTCCCGGTGTTTTTAGTACGCACCTCATCCCTGAGGTGCGCCCGTAGCCGGACCAACGCGTTGCGTTGTTCAAAAACGCTCCCGGCGTTTTTGTCCGGGGAGCGCAATGTTTTGCTACAGGCCTGTGCTCCCATCGCTTTCAATTTTGTGCGGTCTGTAAACACCAGAATGCGCTGCCAATCCTCAGTTGACCTTTTCTGCCACGCCGACCGGTTGATTCTCATCCTGATCAACCGCGAAGCAGGCAATCTCCTGTCCGCCATAGTTTTTCAGCTTCGGCTGCAGCTGCACGCAGGTGCCAAAACGTCGGTGGCAGCGCGCATTAAAGGCGCAGCCCGGCGGCGGATTAAGCGGGCTGGGCAGCTCGCCGGTCAGCTTAATGCGCTCACGACGGTCGTCAGGATTCAGACGCGGCGTCGCTGACAGCAAAGCCTGAGTATAAGGATGGCGCGGGTTGGCAAAAATCGCCTCTTTGCTGCCCTTCTCAACGCACCGGCCGAGATACATCACCATCACCTCATCGGCAATATGTTCCACCACCGACAAATCGTGCGAGATAAAGACATAAGAAAGCCCCATATCCTGCTGCAGATCCATCATCAGGTTAAGCACCTGGGCACGCACCGACACGTCGAGCGCCGAAACCGGCTCATCGGCAATCAGGACGTCCGGATCGAGCATCAGCCCACGTGCGATGGCGATACGCTGACGCTGCCCGCCTGAGAACATGTGCGGGTAGCGGTCGTAGTGCTCGGTTTTCAGGCCGACTTTTGCCATCATCTCCAGCGTCTTCTCGCGGCGTTCCGCGCGGGTCAGCTGGGTATTAATCACCAGCGGCTCTTCCAGAATCTGGCTTACTTTTTTGCGTGGATTGAGTGAGCCGTACGGGTTCTGGAACACGATCTGGATTTTCTGGCGACGCAGCTTCTGCGCCTGGGGATCATGTTTCAGCAGATCCTGACCGTGCCAGTAAAGCTGCCCTTCGGTCGGGGTTTCAATCATCGTCAGCAGGCGGCCCAGCGTGGATTTACCACAGCCTGACTCGCCTACCACCGCCAGCGTTTTGCCGCGTTCCAGATTAAAAGAGACGCCATCCAGCGCTTTGACCAGACGCTCCTGACCAAACAGCCCCTTCTTCACCGGGTAGTGCTTCTTCAGATCAATCGCCTGCAGCAGGAACTGATCTTTAGTGGTTTCATGACTCATAAGTTGGTCTCCCGGCATCGTCCAGCGGATAGTGACACTTGGACTGGCGTCCTGGAATGGTGCGCAGTTCAGGTTCTTCCTGACGACAAAGGTCAGTCGCATAGGGGCAGCGTGGATTAAGCAGACAGCCAATCGGGCGGTCATACTTGCCCGGTACCACGCCAGGCAGCGAGGCCAGGCGTGCTTTATCGGCCGCGAACTCCGGCAGCGCACGCAGCAGCGCCTGCGTATAAGGATGGCGCGGCGCCTTAAAGATATCGGTCGCTTTCCCGCTTTCCACCACCTGACCGGCATACATCACGATAATGTGGTGCGCCGCTTCTGCCACTAACGCCAGATCGTGAGTAATCAGGATCAGCGCCATGTTCTCCTGCCGCTGCAACTCCAGCAGCAGTTCGATGATCTGCGCCTGAATGGTCACGTCGAGCGCCGTGGTCGGCTCATCGGCGATTAACAGCTTAGGCCGACAGGCGATCGCCATGGCAATCATCACACGCTGGCTCATGCCGCCCGACAGCTGGTGCGGATAGACATCGAGCCGTGACGCGGGATCGGGAATACCAACCTGATTCAGCAGGTCGATCGCCCGCTGACGCCGGGTGCGTTTATTGCCACCCTGATGCACCTTGATCGCTTCCATGATCTGGAAACCTACGGTGTAGCAGGGATTCAGGCTGGTCATCGGGTCCTGAAAAATCATCGCCACTTCGGCGCCCACCAGCTGGCGGCGCTCACGTTCGGAGATGTTCTGCAGGTCGCGCTGGTTAAACTCCAGCTTCTCAGCCATCACCTTGCCGGGGAAATCGATCAGCCCCATGATCGCCAGGGAACTCACCGATTTACCGGAGCCGGACTCACCCACGATACCCACGACCTGGCCCTGCTCAACCTGATAACTGATGCGGTCAACCGCACGGAACGGTGCTTTATCGTCGCCGAAATGCACCGATAGTTTGTCTACATTTAATAACGCCATCTCGGTGCCTCTTTACTGCTTGAGTTTCGGGTCGAGTGCATCACGCAAACCATCGCCCATCAGGTTAAATGCCAGCACGGTAAGCAGAATGACCAATCCAGGGAAGGTCACTACCCACCAGGCACTTTGCGCATACTGCAGGACGTCGGAGAGCATCGTGCCCCACTCCGGCGTTGGCGGTTGCGCACCCATACCGAGAAAGCCCAGCGCCGCCATATCGAGAATGGCGTTGGAGAAACCTAATGAAGCCTGCACGATCAATGGTGCAAGGCAGTTAGGCAGAATATTCACAAACATCTGGCGCAGCATACCGGCACCGGCCACGCCGGAGGCGGTCACATAGTCGCGGTTCACTTCCACCAGCACCGCCGCGCGGGTCAGACGGATATAGTGCGGCAGCGCCACAAAGGTCAGCGCGATAGAGGCGTTAACGATCGAAGGGCCAAAGATGGCGACCAGTACCAGCGCCAGCAGCAGGCTGGGCAGCGCCAGCATGATATCGACGACACGCATGATGATGGCATCGACCACGCCGCCGAGATAACCGGCCAGCAGGCCAAATATCACGCCGAAAATCAGTGACAGCACCACCACCAGACAGCCAACCAGCAGCGACAGGCGCGCGCCGTACATCAGACGCGACAGCACATCGCGGCCTACATCGTCGGTGCCCAGAATGTAGCTCCAGCTGCCGCCTTCCTGCCAGACCGGCGGATGCAGCAGCGCATCGCGGAACTGCTCAGCAGGGGCATGCGGGGCCAGCACATCGGCAAAAATGGCGCACAGCAACACAATGATGATGTAGACCAGGCCCACAACGGCGCCCTTGTTACGTTTAAAGTAGTGCCAGAATTCCTGAAACGGGGTCATCGGCTTGGGTGCAACGGTAACGCTGCCGGGATCAACAACAGACATGATGCCCCCCTTATTTCTTATGACGTATGCGCGGGTTAACCACGCCATACAGCAGATCAACCAGCAGGTTGACCACAATAATCAGTACTGCTGTCAGCAGCACCCCGCCCTGCACCACCGGATAGTCACGGCGCTGCAACGCTTCAATTAGCCAGCGACCCAGGCCCGGCCACGAGAAGATGGTTTCGGTCAGAATCGCCCCGGCCAGCAAGGTGCCGACCTGCAGGCCGATTACCGTCACCACCGGCAGCATGGCGTTTCGCAGCGCATGCACCACGATCACGCGCATCCGCGTCAGGCCTTTGGCACGCGCAGTACGGATGTAATCTTCACCCAGCACTTCGAGCATCGCCGATCGCGTCATTCGCACAATCACCGCCAGCGGAATGGTGCCGAGCACGATGGCAGGCAGGATCATGTGCATCACCGCATCGTGGAAGTCGCCCGGCTCCCCCCCAGAAGAAGGTATCGATCAGCATAAAGCCGGTCAGCGGCATGGTGTCATCCAGGAAGACGGTGTCGCCGACCCGCCCGGAAACCGGCGTCAGGTTGAGCTGTACCGAGACCAGCATGATCAGCATGATGCCCCACCAGAAGATCGGCATGGAGTAGCCGGTCAGTGAGATCCCCACGGCGGTGTGATCGAAAATCGACCCCCCGCTTCACGGCAGCCATGACCCCAACCGGGATACCAATGGCCACGGCAAATATCATGGCGCAGATGCCGAGTTCCAGCGTCGCTTTGAAGCGCGGAACAAACTCATCCCAGACCGGGATGCGGCTCTTAAGTGAAATGCCCAGGTCACCATGTAATACGCCGTTAATGTAGTTCAGGTACTGTTTCCACAGCGGCTGATCCAGACCTAACAGCGCCATTAACTGTGCATGGCGTTCAGGAGAAATACCGCGTTCGCCCGCCATGATGAGTACCGGATCGCCGGGGATCATGTGAACAAATGCGAAGGTGAGTAATGTAATACCGATAAACGTTGGGATGACAAGGCCCAGACGTCGGAGTATGAACTGCAGCATAATCCGGGTTCTCTCTTGTCCGCGCGACCGTCGCCGCGAGGGTAGTTATTGCTTACATCTGACGATCGGGTAGGCCCGACCGCGACGCAGACAGGCTGCGCCTCTACCGTTTCCAGTAAAACAGGGAGATAAAGCCGGGGCGACGCGCAGCCGCCCCGGAAAAGGCGACAATTATTCTTTAATGTCTACCTGAGCAAAGTAGTGTCCGCCCAGCGGATCGACTTTGTACCCGGAGACTTTCTTGCTGACCGGTTCGTATACCGTTGAGTGCGCGATCATCAGCGCCGGTACCTGGTCATGCATCACAACCTGTGCCTGCTTGTAGTACTCGATGCGCTTCGCCTGATCGGCGGTGGCGCGAGCTGGCTGAATCTGATCCTCAAAGGATTTATCACACCAGCGCGAGTAGTTAGAGCCATCTTTTGCCGCTGAACAGCTGAACAGGGTGGCCAGGAAGTTATCCGGATCCCCATTGTCGCCGGTCCAGCCCATCATGACGGTCTGGTGCTCGCCTGCTTTGGCGCGCTTCAGATATTCGCCCCACTCGTAGGTGACGATTTTGGCTTTGACGCCAATCTTCGCCCAGTCGCTCTGGATCATCTCAGCCATGCGGCGCGCATTCGGGTTGTAAGGACGCTGAACCGGCATTGCCCACAGGTCAATTGAGAAGCCGTCTGCCATGCCCGCTTCTTTCAGCAACGCTTTGGCTTTCTCAGGATCGTAGGCGTAGTCTTTTACGTCGTCGTTATAGCCCCACATCGTTGGTGGGATCAGGTTTTTAGCAGGCTGACCTGCACCCTGATAAACGGCTTCGATAATCGCCTTTTTGTTGACCGCCATGGTCAGTGCCTGACGCACTTTCAGGTTATCCAGCGGTTTTTTCTCAACGTTGTACGACAGATAGCCGACGTTCAGGCCAGCCTGCTCATACAGGTTGATGTTTTTGTCCTGCTTCATACGCGCGATGTCAGCCGGGTTTGGATAGGGCATGACCTGACACTCGCCCTTCTGCAGCTTGGCGTAACGCACTGAAGCATCCGGGGTAATGGAGAAGACTAAGCGATCGATTTTCGGCTTGGTGCCCCAGTAATCCGGGTTAGCTTTGTAAAGGATGCGCGAATCTTTCTGGTACTGCAGCAGCTGGAACGGACCGGTACCGACCGGATTCAGGTCGACGTTTTGCGGGGTGCCCGCTTTCAGCATGTTGTCAGCGTACTCTTTCGACAGAATCGAGGCGAAGTCCATGCCGAGGTCTGCAAGGAACGGCGATTCAGGACGCGTCAGCACAAAGCGCACGGTGTTCTCGTCCACTTTTTCAATTTTGCTGATCAGCTTCGGCATGTCCATGCCTTCGAAATATTCGTAGCTGCCGCCGGAGACGCCGTGATAGGCGTTGTTTTTATCCAGCTGGCGCTCAAAGGTGAACACCACATCATCCGCATTGAAGTCGCGCGTCGGTTTGAAATCTTTGGTGGTCTGCCACTTCACGCCTTTGCGCAGGTGGAAGGTGTAAGTTTTACCGTCTTCACTGACATCCCACTTCTCTGCCAGCGCAGCGTGCAGTTCGGTGGTGCCGATAGTGAACTCAACCAGTCGGTTGTAGATCTGACGTGAGCTGGCATCGTAGGTGGTGCCCGAGGTGAACAACTGCGGGTTAAAGCCTTCCGGAGAACCTTCAGAACAGTAGACCAGGGTTTTTGCCTGAACACCGGCGGCGACAGTCATAGCAATCAGGCTCAGACCGACCTTCAGCATCCCGGATTTAGCCAGGGAGTTGATCATGCTTTTGCTCCATTGTGATGTGATGTTGTGTGTATTGCCCGACCTCTGATTTTTTTATGCGGTTCAGGCGTACCACCGAACAGGTGGTTAAAGCACGCTACGTTTTTTTTGTTTTTTCTTATGCAGATGGTGCATTCAGAAAATTCCGTAACTGTGCGTTTATTGACGCATCAATTTGTCAACAGTTGCAAAGAACGTCAATACAACGGTTACTTATTTACACAGAGTGTGAGGGATAGCATGCAACGGTAATAAAAACCCTTTCGGCCTAAAAGCCATACAATGCACAGCGCTGCTGGTCTGATTTCCGTGCATTGTGCTGGATGGTTGTTCTATCGCTAGTGATTCTCACCGCTAAAAAACTTAAAACTTTTACCGGCAAATGTTGAATAACTGAACGATTCACCGTGCGTTATGACGTTCATCCAGCGGAATATGCTGGTAAAGAAGCATAAGAAATCAGCATGTTGCCGCTTTCGGTCATAAGAAGAATGTGTCGCGAATTATGATCGCATCTCTTATATGGCAAGGCCTGCCAGCGGGTAAGTGATGATAACAACGGCTGGTAAACGGAATGCGCGGTGGATGGGGTTTACTGGAACTTTCTGGAAAATCATAGCCAGAGGCTGAAAGCGAGGGAAGGTTCAGGGAAGAGGATGTGGCATGAATGGCTGTCAGATCGAGACTGCTTCGGGAACACGGTCAGATCGGAAAGGCGCTTAAACCATCCCTGGACGCTCGGCCCACGCCGTCCATGGCGTGGGACGCTTTCCTCCTCTGCCCCTGTTCCCTTCGCCTTAAGATTGTTGATTGCTGTCAGCGTCACTCTGGTTTGGATCTGTCAGCTGTCTGAGATGCTTCTGTAAGTACCTGATGCGTCTGCCAGACGTATGCTCCCTGAAGCCCGCTCAACGGTAAATCCGTACCTTTCATCCACTTTTCTTCAGACGAAAAAAAACCTGTCTTTTCAGACAGGTTTCTTAAATATGGTCGGCGAGAGAGGATTCGAACCTCCGACCCACTGGTCCCAAACCAGTTGCGCTACCAAGCTGCGCTACTCGCCGATGGGGGCGCATGTTACTGCTACCCCCGATCAGCGTCAACCGCTTTTTATGCTTTTGCCGCCAATCGCCTGGAAAGCACGCGGTTACTGGGAATCAGCCGCCTGCTTTACACTTTTCGACCACTATTACAGCGGTTTAGCCTGACCATTACCCGGTGCCTGACACCAGTTGTTGGCCGGGTTAATGCCGCCATCTGGCGAGGTGTAACCCAGACAGCCCAGGATGGTATCGAACAACTCAACGTGGCGATGGGTCCGGCCCACGCGCTGCTGCGCCTGCAGACGCTCAAAGTTGCTGCGGTTCTGACTATCTTCCAGATACTTATCTGACGCCCAGACCATCATCGGCACACGGAACTGCTCAGGCGGAGCCATCTCACGCGGCGTGCCGTGCAGGTGCATATTCTCGCTAATCGACTCACCATGGTCGGCGGCATAGAAGACGATCGCCTTCTTATCACGCAGCTGATCCAGCACGCTATCCAGCATGCTATCGACATACAGCACCGAGTTGTCATAAGCGTTGATCAACTGCGCTTTGCTGCAGGTCTCATCCACGCCCATACACTCCGGCTGATATTTCGCGAAGCTGCGCGGATAACGCTGTGAATAGAGGTAGTGCGAACCTTTGGTGTGCAACACAATCAGATGCTTACCTTTCGGGAAACGATCCAGTGACGCTTTCATCTCCGGCACCAGCAGCATGTCATCCACCGCTTTGCCCTGATTACGCTTCTCTGAACCAATCTGCTCACGGAAGGCAAAATTGTTGGCATTGATGTTGTCGTAGAACCAGACTTCGCTCTGCATCGCAAACAGCTCAGAGGTGAAGCCCAGCTCTTTCATCACCGCAAACACATTCTGCTCTTTCAGCGTGCGGCCCGGATTATCCATAGTGCCGCCTTCGCGCACGAACATGCAGCGCAGTGACAGCTTGGTCGCGGTATCACAGGACTCGCCCCGGAATGCCACCAGGTTCTTCTCTTTCGACAGCTTCGGCGTAGTGTCACGCTCATAGCCCAGCATCCCCATGTGATCCCAGCGCGTGGTTTCGCCAATCACAAACACCACATAGGTATCATCAAGCCCGGCAGGCGCGACGTAGGTAAACTTCTTCGCCGGATCCAGCAGTTCCTGGCTGTTCAGCGACTCATCCACACGGGTCCAGGCAAACAGGCCCACAGCCGCCAGCCAGTTCGAAGGAAGATAAGAGTGCGCCACCACACCGCCGTAACTCGGCAGATCGATGTTGGTGATCTCTTCGTTATGCTTCTGCAGCTTGTCGAAAAAACGAATCGGCAGCCAGACCAGTGCCACGCAGAGCAGCATGATTAGGGTAGGTTTCAGGCGCTGTCCCGGCGTACGCAGCTGTTCATTCAGCGTCATGCTCAGCTTATTGCGCCAGATCATCAGCAGTGGCAGCGCGCTGACCAGCACCATCCACAGGATGAAATGGTAACCAATCACCTCTTTAGAGAGATCGGTGTCAGTCGTCATCACCGAAGCCACAATGCCGTAGCCAATCACCACGTTAAAAAACGCCATGTAATAGGCGGCGGCAACCGAAATCAGAACAATCAGCGTGGCCAGCACGCGATAAAACCACTTTCCTCCCAGCGACAGCAGACGCATCAGGAAGAAAGTCAGCACCACAATGGCCACTACCTCGGTGACGGCAGTCAGCCAGTTCGTAACCGTAGAGTGCCTGAGAAAACCGTCAAAACGACGATAGAAAATCGGCAAATTCAATAAGATACCGAGATAGAGCGCCAGCAAGAGCGATAACTTCTGCTGAGTCAGGGTTTTAATGTAATTCATGAAAAAAGGTGTTTCTCCGGTGTGAAGCGCTTGACCAAATCTTTTATGTGACTGCCGAAACGCGGCAGAGTTCGCTGAATAAGCGGACCGGACAAGATGAAGGAAAATTCTGAACGGATTTATAGGCTATAACGCGAGGTGGCTCAGTAAAACATGGTCGCGTTTGATAGACCAGAAAATAATCGTTGCCGACCTGATTAGCACATTTTTTGTACACATCGGACAGGAACGGCCGGGTGGGCTGTTGCAGACAGCAGCAGGAGAGAGAAAATGACAGAGGAAGAAAAGTGCGGGCCTGATCATTTCAGGCCCGCAGCACGCTTAGCGAATAATGTTCAGCGTGACATCGATGTTGTTGCGGGTGGCATTTGAGTAAGGACAAACGATGTGTGCCGCATCAACCAGCTTCTGCGCTTCTGCTTCATCCATCTCTGGCAGGTGAATGTTCAGGGTCGCTTCAATACCAAAACCATCAGGGATAGGGCCGATACCCACTTCACCTTCGATCCAGGCGTCTTTTGGCATGGTGATCTTGTCACGGCCCGCCACAAACTTCATCGCGCCCAGGAAGCAGGCAGAATAGCCCGCAGCAAACAGCTGCTCAGGGTTAGTCACTTCGCCGCCTGCACCGCCCATCTCTTTTGGCACGCCCAGTTTCACGTCCAGTACACCGTCAGAAGAGGTTGCACGACCATCACGACCACCGGTTGCTTTGGCTTTGGCGCGGTAAACCACTTGTTCTAAAGACATGACATTTCTCCGTTACGCTATTTAATCGCCCACTACTTATACAGCCGTAATCAGGCGGTGAGGTTTAACGGGTGCCGCGCACCCGTCAGCAATATTTATCGTGACTTATTCAGGTTATCTCGCAACCCATCCAGCTGTAATTTCAGCGCCAGCAGAGCGTCATCATCACAGGCTGTGGCACACTTAACCGCTTCAGGAATGGCTTCAGCCCTGGCCCGTAACGCCTGCCCGGCTTCGGTGAGCGTCACCGCTACCTGGCGTTCATCCTGACGGGTTCGCTGCCGGTTAATCAGGCCTGCACTTTCCAGTCGCTTCAGAAGTGGCGTTAATGTTGCCGAGTCTAAAAAAAGCTGCTCGCCAATCTCTGACACCGTGACATCATCTTTCTGCCACAACACCAGCATGACCAGATATTGAGGATAGGTGATGTCGAGCTGGCTCAGCAACTGACGATAGACTTTATTCATCGCCAGGTTGGCAGAATAAAGCGCAAAGCAGAGGTGCTGATCGACCAACAGTGGCATCGTTTTCACTTTTTTGTCATCTTGATCACAGTTCATGGTTAATAATATAGATAGCGCGCTAGATAATTGCAAGCAAACTTTTTGTCAGGGGGAAAGGCATGCAGGATTCACTGGAAGAACAGGCGCGTCGCTTCGCCACCGAGGCACATGCCAGTGCCGGACAGCGCCGCAAATATACCGATGAGCCTTATATTGTTCATCCGGCAGCGGTGGTGGAACTGGTGCGCAGCGTCAGCCATGACGACGCGTTGTTAGCGGCGGCCTGGCTGCACGATACCGTGGAAGATACCGCAACCACACAGAGCGATATCGAAACCCACTTTGGTACGCGCGTGGCAAGCCTGGTAGAGATGCTGACCAACAGCGCACCCGCTGGGGCAAAAAATCGGACGGCCCGTAAACTGGCGCACTTCCGCCATACAGCCAGCGCCAGTCCTGAGGCACAAACCATCAAACTGGCTGACATCATCGATAACACCCGCGCGATTGTGCGTTTTGATCCCGACTTTGCGCGGGTCTACCTGGTTGAAAAGCAGATACAGATTGAGTTGCTGAAGCAGGGAGATGCGCAGTTATGGCAGCAGGCTTCAATGATTATTGAAAGCGGACTCGCACAGTTGCGGGAGCCGCCCTATAGCGTGCCGGAGAGCTGGTTTGCCAGACAGGCGGCTAAATACAGCGAATTACGCTAATAAAAAACCCGCCAGCGGCGGGTTCTTTTCGTGATATCAGTTTATTCAAGCAACTGCCGTCCCAGATAGGGATTGGCATGTAATAACTTCATCAGTTTCTGCGCCGTCGCGGAAGGACGGGTACGCCGGGCTTCCCAGCTTTTCACGGAAGAAACGCTCACGCCCATTACTTTTGCAAACTCATCAACCTGCATGCCGGTCATTTCACGCAGACGCTGCGGCTCTGGCTGGGCGGGTTGCTGACGCTGAATAAGTAACTCGGCGGCGCGATCATCACGTGTCAAAACAATCTGCTCAAGGCTGCTGAGCAATTCAAACATCGGGTCTTTTAATTCCATAGAGAACTCCTTAAAAACTCGCTATGAAGCACGTGAAAGTAGAGAGGTACGAGCCTGAAGTCAGGACTCTGAAACCGGGCCTGTTTCAGGCTGGATCCCGCAAGGGTTTATTTTTGTTATGAGAGAAACCATTACGGGACACAGCCTGCGGTGCACTGCTTTAAAGATGTCAGGTCAATGCAACAAATGCCGGGAGACTAAGTATGGATAGAGACCTGACTATTTGCCGCGCAATTTATAATTATTTTTTTAACTATGGTTTGCCGGAAAAGTTCCAGCGCCTCTAACCCGCTGAGGCAGTTGAGTTTTGTGCCTTCGGTGTGGGCAGAAAAATCAAATGGTGTTTGCTATTTATGTGGATGCCATCAAGCTTTTTGCTGGCATATTCTCATTTCTGTGAGGCAATACACCTCTTCAGGTAGTGAGTGCAAAATATACGCCAATGGTTTACTTCCTGAACACATATATTCACTGTTCTTATTAAATTAAGAATAGTCCTGGTTTGGGCCTGAGGACTGGCGCGCGGCGGCTCACAGTGCAGAGCGGGTAGATCTTTTATTCTTAACGGCGATCTGTCGCCAGATTAATCAACAGTCATCTTAACGAAACGGCTGACGCCTCATGCCGGTGCAGTTACCCGGCAACTATCGACCTGATGCGCGGTAAAAGTGCAGCCCCGTGATAACGCACTGACGACAGGCCAAACCTATACCTGACCTCTGTAAGGAAAAGCGATGCGTGAAACAGATTTTAACGTCGGATACCCTTCTCATCGTGTACCGATGATGGGTCGTAATGCCGTGGCAACCTCTCAACCGCTGGCGGCGCAGGCGGGTTTACGGATGCTGCAACAGGGTGGAAACGCCGTGGATGCGGCTATCGCCACCGCCATCGCCTTAACCGTGCTGGAGCCAACCGGAAACGGCATCGGCAGCGATGCGTTTGCCATTGTCTGGGATGGCAGCGAGCTGCATGGGTTAAACGCCTCAGGCCGATCGCCAGCCGCGTGGCATCCCGAACGCTTTGCCGATTTTAGTGCGATGCCTGAAACCGGCTGGGAATCCGTCACTGTGCCAGGGGCCGTCTCGGCATGGGTCACACTGGCACAGCGCTTTGGCACCTTACCGCTGACCACCCTGGCACAACCGGCAATTGACTATGCGCGCGACGGTTTTCCGGTTTCACCGCTGATTGGTCAGCTGTGGCAGCGCGGCTATGACAAGCTGCGGGATCAACCTGGCTTTAGCGACTGCTTTGCGCCGCAGGGTCGTCCGCCGCGTGCTGGCGAGCTATTCCGCAACCCGGCTCAGGCCCGCACCTTGCAGGAAATCGCTGAGACTCAGGGCGAAAGCTTTTACCGCGGCGCACTGGCGCAAAAGATGACAGCCTTCGCCCGTGAGCATGGCGCAGCCCTGACGCTGGAGGATTTGAAATACCATCGTGCCGACTGGGTTACTCTGCTGTCGCGTCCGTTTGCCGGAGGATCGGTGCAGGAGCTGCCGCCGAATGGTCAGGGCATTGCGACCTTAATTGCACTTGGCATTCTGGAAGAGTGGGAAATCAACCGCTATGCACCGGATTCGCCGCAGTGGCTGCATCTCTCCATCGAGGCGATGAAACTGGCGCTGGTTGATCTGGACCGTTATGTCACCGATGAAGATCACCTCGAATTTCCGGCGGAACACCTGCTCAGCAACGACTATATTCGCCAGCGGGCAGCGTTAATTGATCCTGACAAGGCGGGAGATTTCCGCTTTGGATCACCGCAGCAGAGCGGCACAGTGTATGTCGCCGCCGGTGATGCCAGCGGCATGATGGTCTCATTCATTCAGTCTAACTACATGGGATTTGGCTCCGGCGTGGTGGTACCCGATACCGGCATCAGCCTGCAGAACCGGGGGGGCGGGCTTTTCACTCGATCCAGACCATCCCAACGTCGTGGCAGGCGGTAAGCGGCCGTTTCATACCATCATTCCAGCCTTTGCGCGGGATCAGCAGGGCCAGCCGCTGATGGCATTTGGCGTGATGGGCGGCCCGATGCAGGCGCAGGGGCACCTCCAGCTGGCGCTGCGCATTATGCTGCACCAGCAGAATCCGCAGGCCGCGATTGATGCGCCGCGCTGGCGCGTGGTGCAGGGACGCGAGGTGGTATTTGAATCAACCCTCGATCGCAATACCCTGAGCACACTGCGCCGTATGGGCCACAACGTGGTACTGGAAGATCCCCTGAGTAATTACAATTTTGGTGGCGCGCAGGCGATAGTGCGCGATCCGCAGGGCTTCTACATTGCGGCCAGTGAGAGTCGCAAAGATGGTCAGGCGGTGGTGTTTTAAGGTCGCGGCAGTGAGCGTCAGGCTGCTCAACCCCTACTTCATCTCTGCGCGCTGAAGCCTGCAATGGCAGGGAACGCAACACGCCCTGAGGCGCAGGCGGCCCCATTCTGTAACCGGCGTTTCAGAAAGCATCTGTTTCACAGGTGGTTTCACGTTGTGCCGTGGCTCGGGTTTGTTCTATTCTTTAGGCCATTCCTACCTGGACATCTGACAGTATCACCGACAGGAGTTGACCCTATGGCTTCAGGACTTACACGCCTTATGGCACGTGGCGGCATTATGCTCGCTGGCGCGCTGATCGTGCTGCAACTCACCGCATGCGGTGATAAAGAAGGCGAGCAGCGCAAAGCATTTATCGATTTTCTCCAGAACACTGTGATGCGCAGCGGCGAGCATCTGCCCAGCCTCAGCGAAAACCAGAAGCAGAGCTTTGGCAACTTCGCCAGCGATTACGCCATTATGTATGGCTTCTCGCAGCAGGCGAACAAAGCGGTTGAACAGGGTATGCGTCCGGTGGTGGATGAGCTTTCTGCCATTCGCGTTCCGCAGGATTATCTCAGCCGTCGTGATTCCCTGCGTCAGGCGACCAGCGCACTGGTGATCGTCACCCAGCAGATTGAAAGCGCCAAAATGCAGGCGGACAGCAGCAAGGCGACCCTGAAGCAGCCGGATGACCTGAAAAAAGTCTACGACACCGCCTATAACAAAGTGGTGACGGTGCCTGCCAATCAGCTGATTCCTCTGCTGCCAAAACTCCAGGCGCTGAGTCAGGGTGCAGTGCAGACCGGCGATTTCCTGCAAACGCAGGGAACCCGTGTCAGCTTCAATGATGGCGGCGTGCAGTTCCCGACTCAGGATCAGGCTTCGCAATATAACGCGCTGATGAGCACTTTATCCGCCAATTCGCAGGCGCTTCCTCAGGCACAGGCTGCCGTCCAGGGTGGTCTGCAGTAAATCCGCTTTACGGGCAGGCGCTAATCGTCTGCCCGTCCCACTCTCTTTTCTCCTCCCACCCAATCACCTGCTGAATGAAGTGTGATCTGGCGCATTTTCGACCAAAAATAGTTTGTGATCTAGGTCACAGATATATAACAAATCAACGTCAAACAAGTGTGATTCACCTCACAGATAACCGGCCACCCCGTCTAAAAATCAGCCAACTGAGCCTGAGCTACGCCTTAAAGTGTGATCAAAATCACGCTAATCACCCCTGCCACCACCCTTAATCAGTGATGTAGATCACACTTACCCCGCACGCTACGCAGCGTCAAATTCGCGTGATAGAGTCCGCGTGCATACAGTAATACCACCGGCTTTGGGTCGGGGTGGCTAAACAAAAACAAGCGCGCTCTCCTATTGCAGCGCGTCTCAATAAGGGGTGGGTTTATGTCCTCATCAGTGAAGGTCAAAGTACAAAGCTTTGGTCGCTTTCTGAGTAATATGGTGATGCCAAACATCGGGGCGTTTATCGCCTGGGGTATCATCACCGCACTGTTTATTCCAACTGGCTGGATCCCTAACGAAACGCTGGCCAAACTGGTTGGCCCGATGATCACCTACCTGCTGCCACTGCTGATCGGTTTCACCGGTGGGCGTCTGGTGGGCGGCGATCGCGGCGGCGTGGTCGGTGCCATTACCACCATGGGTGTGATTGTCGGTGCGGATATGCCGATGTTCCTCGGTGCGATGATTGCCGGTCCGCTGGGCGGCTGGGCAATCAAGTCGTTTGACCGGGCGATTGACGGCAAAATCAAAAGCGGCTTCGAGATGCTGGTCAACAACTTCTCGGCCGGTATTATCGGGATGATACTGGCACTGCTGGCGTTCCTGGCGATCGGTCCGCTGGTAGAAGGTCTGTCACACATTCTCGCCGCGGGCGTGAATCTGATGGTGCAGAACAACCTGCTGCCACTGACCTCGATCTTCGTCGAACCCGCGAAAATCCTGTTCCTGAACAACGCCATTAACCACGGTATCTTCTCGCCGCTCGGTATCCAGCAGGCTAGTGAAGCCGGCAAATCCATTTTCTTCCTGATCGAAGCCAACCCGGGTCCGGGTATGGGCGTGCTGATGGCCTATATGTTCTTTGGTCGTGGCAGTGCTAAACAGTCTGCGGGCGGTGCGGCAATCATCCACTTCCTTGGCGGCATCCATGAGATCTACTTCCCGTATGTGCTGATGGCTCCTCGTCTGCTGCTGGCGGTTATCCTTGGCGGTATGACCGGCGTCTTCACGCTGACGGTGCTGAACGGTGGCCTGGTCTCTCCTGCCTCACCGGGTTCAATCCTGGCGGTGCTGGCAATGACGCCAAAAGGGGCCTACTTCGCGAACATCGCTGCTATCGCTGCCGCCTTCGCCGTCTCCTTCGTGGTGTCCGCTATCCTGCTGAAAACCAGCAAAGTCAAAGAAGATGACGATATCGAAGCCGCGACCCAGCGCATGCATGAGATGAAAGCGCAGTCTAAAGGCCAGAGCGGCGCGGGTGCGCCAGTCGCCAGCGATGCCATGAGCGTTGAACTGCATCACGTGCGTAAAATCATCGTCGCCTGTGATGCCGGTATGGGTTCCAGCGCGATGGGTGCAGGCGTACTGCGCAAGAAAGTGCAGGACGCCGGGCTGAGCAATGTATCGGTGACCAATACCGCGATCAACGCCCTGCCGGGTGATGTCGATCTGGTGATTACCCACCGTGACCTGACTGAACGCGCCATCCGCCAGGCTCCGCATGCGCAGCATATCTCGCTGAACAACTTCCTCGACAGCGCGCTCTACAGCACCCTGACCGAGCGTCTGGTGGCGGCTAACCGCAGCGACGTGCATCGTCAAACGGTAAACACCGCGCTCTCTGACAGCTACGATGAAGGCAACGCACACCTGTTTAAACTGGGTGCGGATAACGTTTTCCTCGGCCTGACCGCCAGTAACAAAGAGCAGGCGATTCGCTTTGCGGGCGAACAGCTGGTGAAAGGCGGTTACGTTGAGCCTGAATACGTTGAGGCGATGCTGGCGCGTGAAAAACTGACACCGACCTATCTCGGTGAGTCGATTGCCGTGCCGCACGGTACGGTCGAAGCGAAAGATCGCGTGCTGAAAACCGGCGTGGTGTTCTGTCAGTATCCGGCAGGCGTCCTGTTCGGTGAAGAGCCCGACGATGTGGCGCGCCTGGTGATTGGTATTGCTGCCCGTAACAACGAGCACATCCAGGTGATCACCAGTCTGACCAATGCGCTGGATGATGACAGCGTGATTGAGAAGCTGGCGAACACCACCAGCGTGCAGGAAGTGCTGGATCTGCTGTCAGGTAAGCCTGCAATCGCGTAATTTATAGCAATTATTTTCCCTGGGGCGGTCATGCCCGCCCCGATTTCCTGGGGCGGGTTTGCCCGCCCCATCGTCATTTGATATGGGTCAAAAATTATGAAAGCGTTACATTTCGGAGCAGGAAACATTGGTCGCGGCTTTATCGGCAAGTTACTGGCTGATGCAGGTATCGAACTGGTTTTTGCTGATGTGAATCAGACGGTGCTGGATGCACTGAACGCGCGTCATGAGTATCCCGTTCATGTAGTTGGCGAGCAGGCCAAAACAGAAACCGTTAAAGGCGTCAGTGCGGTAAACAGCACCAGCGATGAGATCATCACCCTGGTTTCTGAAGTCGATCTCGTTACCACCGCCGTGGGCCCGCAGATTCTGGAGCGTATTGCCGGCAGTGTGGCTAAAGGCCTGGCAAAACGCAGCGATAACGGCAATACCCGCCCGCTAAATATTATCGCCTGTGAGAATATGGTGCGCGGCACCAGCCAGCTGAAACAGCATGTGCTGAAGGCGCTGCCGGAGCAGTATCACGCCTGGCTTGAGCAGCATGTCGGCTTTGTGGATTCCGCTGTCGATCGCATCGTGCCACCGTCTGAAGCGGGCAGCACCGATCCGCTGGAAGTGACCGTTGAAACCTTCAGCGAATGGATCGTCGATAAAACTCAGTTTAAAGGCGACCTGCCTGCGATTCCGGGTATGGAACTGACCGATAACCTGATGGCATTTGTTGAGCGTAAACTCTTCACACTGAACACCGGTCACGCGATTACCGCCTATCTCGGCCAGCTGGCCGGTCACCAGACCATTCGTGACGCCATCCTCGATGAAAAAATCCGGGCCGTGGTGAAAGGGGCGATGGAAGAGAGCGGCGCGGTGCTGATTAAGCGCTACGGTTTTGAGGCGGATAAACATGCGGCCTACATCCAGAAAATTCTTGGCCGTTTTGAGAACCCTTATCTGAAAGATGATGTTGAGCGTGTGGGTCGTCAGCCGCTGCGTAAACTCAGCGCGGGCGATCGCCTGATCAAGCCGACGCTGGGCACGCTGGAGTATGGTTTACCGCACGCCAGCCTGGTGCAGGGCATTGCCGCTGCGATGCACTATCGCAGCGACCAGGACCCACAGGCGCAGGAGCTGGCCACGCTGCTGGCAGAAAAAGGCCCACAGGCGACGCTGGCTGAGGTTTCAGGTCTGGATGCTGACAGCGAAGTGGTGGCTTCGGTGGTGAGCGCCTGGCACGCTATGGCATAATGCGCGCGTGTTAGTGACGCAAGCCGGGCGCAGTTCGCCTGCGCCCAACGGCGGTATTGAACCCATGCAGGCAATAATGGAAGAGAAGCAGGCTTTTGAAAACCGGGTGCTTGAGCGCCTGAACGCCGGTCGTTCGGTGAGAAGCTTTCTGATCGCCGCCGTTGAGCTATTGGCTGAAGCCGTCAATCTGCTGGTGCTGCAGGTCTTCCGTAAAGATGACTACGCGGTGAAATATGCCGTAGAACCGCTGCTGCTGGGCGATGGTCCTTTGGGCGAACTCTCGGTTCGTCTGAAGCTGATTTACGGTCTTGGCGTTATCAGCCGGCACGAATATGAAGATGGTGAACTGCTGCTGGCGCTGCGCGAAGAGCTGAATCACGACAGCGGTGATTATCGTTTTACCGACGATGAGATCCTTGGTCCGTTTGGTGAACTGCACTGCGTCACCGCCTGGCCACCCGCGCCGGTGTTTCACACCGAAGATGCAGAGCTGCGCAGCATGCAGCAGCAGCGCTATCTGCAGATGGTGCGATCCACCATGGTCCTGTCGCTAACCGAGCTGATCGCCCGCATCAGTATGAAGCAGGCGTTTAAAAAGTCCGGCAGCTAATCCTGTCAGGCGCCATCACGGCGCCTTTTTCGTCTTAACCTGAGCGGGAATATGCGCCAGATTTGGTGTATCCTTGGCCTGTTTTCCTCAACGAGTTGTTGTCATGAAAGAGCAAGAAAAGAACGAAATCAAACTTCTCAGCGATAAGCTGGACGCATTGAACCGCAAAGAGCCGCAGTTACTGGAATCGGGTGATGTCGAGAAACTGGGCGCGTTGCTGAAAGAGAAAGAAGCGCTGGTCATTGAGATTGAGCGTCTGCGCGGTCAGCGGGTTGAAAAACTCAGTGCCGAGGCGCAGAAGCTGCAAAAAATGGGCTTCAGCCGCGAAATTACTAAGAAAGAGCAGGCAAATCTGGGCGCGCTGAAGAAACGCGTGCGCGGCCTGGTCGTGGTGCATCCAATGACCGCGCTGGGACGTGAGATGGGGCTGACAGCAATGACCGGCTTCGCCAAAACCGCATTCTGACGGGTCGATCAGGCAGCAGCCTGATCGACATCGGCTTTGCGTTCGCCGGCGGCGGCATAGACCTGCTCCGCCAGCGCATCCAGCAATTCATAGCGGCGACGATATTCAGCCCGCTTCTTACTGGCAATCTCCTCCAGCGTTTTGCGCGGCAGGCTCAGCGGCAGGATAAACATCCCATCCCTGCGCGCCTCGCCACTCAGCGACAACCAGAATTCACTGTAGCTGGCAAAGAACTTATCCCCTTTGCTGTGGCGATAGCGCAGGCTGCGGAAGACATGAGTCTCATCGCCAACCGCCAGAATATTCTCCACACCGCACTGCTTCGCCACAATAAATACCGCTTCCATTAACAGGCGTTTCGGAAAGAGACCCTGCGCCGCTTTGGTCGCCTCGCGGATCACCTCATTATTGATATGTTTCCGCGGACCCTGTAATCCGCCAATTAATAATGTGCGCTGGTTATTTTCATTGAGAATTGAAAATGAAAGTGAAGCAATAACTTCGTCGTTATAACGTAATACCAGCGTCACTTCCCCTTCCCGATCGAAATAACCGGAACTGCAGGAAAGTAAAAAAGGATTCGCCATTTTTACCGGTCAGCGTAGCCAGCGGATTATCCGTGGCGCTTTGCAGCAGCTGACGCAGCGCAGGGTTTTCCAGATTATTCATCAGGCTGTAATGATCAAGTATCGCCTGCGCGCGCGCAGCAATGCTCAACCCTGAGCGCAGATAGGGCCGGTGCAGCTTGGCTGGCAGCAATCCCTGGGTACTCATCAACAGAGGAAGTTGCGGTAAATGCGACAGCTCATCCAGATAACGCAGCGTAGTCAGTGGCGATATTAAGGTTCTTAACACAAATTTCAGCCGGAAACGTTTACTTATCCAGAGTTTATTCGGAACGTATTTTCCGCTAATTAACTGAAAAAAAGCGATGCAGAAGAATCGGTCGTGGTTTCGTGAGTAGTTATAATTGACATAGTCATCGACACACAGTGAGCAGGAATGTCACTGAGCATAAAACAACGAGTATCAACGGCGTGTTAATGTGGCAGAAGGTTAAAAGCGCGGCGGTTAAAAAGCGAGATCCGTTTATTTTTGGTTTAATCTGGGACGACAGAATTTAAAGATAAAAAAAACCGGCGAAATAAATTCCACCGGTTTATCGTTATCACGTTAACACTGGGTTAACTTACTGGGCAGCTGCGAAGCGGGCTGCTGCTTCGTCCCAGTTGACCACGTTCCAGAATGCTTTGATGTAGTCAGGACGTTTGTTCTGATACTTCAGGTAGTAGGCGTGTTCCCACACGTCCAGACCGATGATTGGGAAGCCAGAAACGCCAGCAACCGCTTCACCCATCAGCGGGTTGTCCTGGTTTGCGGTAGATACCACAGCCAGTTTGTCGCCTTTTTTAACCAGCCACGCCCAGCCTGAGCCGAAACGGGTCGCAGCCGCTTTCTCGAACTCTTCCTGGAATTTTTCCACGCTACCGAAATCTTTCTCGATAGCCGCTTTCAGGTCGCCCTGCAGCGTGGTGCCGGTTTTCAGGCCTTTCCAGAACAGGCTGTGGTTAGCGTGGCCGCCTGCGTTATTACGCAGTGGGCCTTTTTTGTCTGCTGGCAGCTGATCCAGTTTGGTGATCAGCTCTTCTACCGGCAGATTGGCAAATTCAGTGCCTTCCAGCGCCGCGTTAGCGTTGTTCACGTAGGTCTGGTGATGTTTGGTGTGATGGATTTCCATCGTCTGCTTGTCGAAATGCGGTTCCAGTGCGTCGTATGCGTAAGGCAGGGATGGCAGTGAATAACTCATGTTCTTCCTCTCCATTTAGTTTGAGCAGCACGACGAATTCGGGACGTGCCGCGTAAGCAGTCGAATCATTATAGTTAAATTCATGTAGCGTAAAAGGGTAATCAATGCCCTATTAACCATAAGGATTTGAGAAATCTGGCAAAAGCAACCCGTTGTTTTTACAGCATGCTGCTGCTGACTCCGCCTTTTCAGCTTTATCAGACAGGGAGAGCGAAGCACTCTGCCAGCACCACCAGCAGGCACTCATCCCGCCCGAACGCCGCATCTGCCCTGCCCTGCGCGTTACCTGCCCAGTTCGCGCAGCCCGCTGTCGAGCGCGCCGACCAGCCAGTCGATATCCCCTTCCTGGAACGCCAGTGGCGGACGCAGTTTCAGCACATTCCCATACGGGCCGGCGACCGAGGTCAGCACGCGATGTTCACGCAGCTTCTCGATTAAATCCAGCGCCAGCGTTTTGTCCGGCGTTTTGCTGTGACGATCGGTGACCAGCTCAAAACCGATAAACAGTCCGGCACCGCGCACATCCCCCCACGCACTCATAGCGATCCATCAGGGTTCGCAGCTCCGCCAGCAGCTTCGCGCCGACCACGCGGCTGTGTTCCTGTAACCCCTCTTCGGTGATCACTTTCAGTACCGCCTGCGCCGCCGCCATCGCGACCGGATTACCACCAAAGGTATTGAAGTAGGGAATTGAGTCGCTGAAGGCGGCCAGCACTTCACTTTTTGCCAGCAGGCCGGAAACCGGAATGCCGTTGCCCATTGGCTTGCCGGTGGTAATGATGTCAGGCACCACATCGTGGCGGCCAAAGCCCCAGAACGCGTCGCCGGTACGGCCAAAACCAGGCTGCACTTCATCGGCAATAAAGATGCCGCCGTTGGCATGCACCACCTCGACCGCTTTTTTCAGGAAGCCGCGCGGATCGGGCAACACGCCGTCCGAGGAGAAGATTGAGTCCGCCAGGAAGCCGGCAAATTTAATGCCGTGCGCCGCCATATCATCAATCTGCTGCTGAATCTGGCCAGCGAACCAGTCACCCAGGTCAGGCGCGTCCACACGATACGCATCCGGTGGCATCACCAGCCGCGTGGTGGGCGCCAGCGGCTGTCCACTGCCCAGCGCCGGAGAAGCGCCGGATGTCAGCTCACTGGTGCCATGATAGGCCTCTTTACTGACAATAATCCCGCTGCCGCCGCTAAAGGCGCGCGCCACGCGAATCGCCAGGTCGTTAGCTTCCGATCCGGTGCACATATACATCGCGCGATCGATCGCCGTGGGCGTGGTCGCCAGCAGCGCTTCGCTGTAGTCCAGAATATTTTCATGCAGGTAACGGGTGTGGGTATTCAGCATTTTCATCTGCTGCGTCACCGCCTCAGTCACGGCCGGATGGCAGTGCCCGATGCTCGCCACGTTGTTGTAGACGTCGAGATATTTATCGCCCGCCGCATCCCACAGATATTGCCCTTCACCCCGCACCAGATGCACCGGTTTGCGATAGAACAGGCGATAAGATTCGCCAAGCACTTTGCTGCGTTTATCGGTCAGTTTGCGCGTATCGCTGTCGAGCGCATCGGCATGTTCGGCACGGAAACTGTTGGTATCCATAATGGTGGAACGCGTGGCCATAATGACTCCCGTTACAAGGATGAAGGAGGAAGAGCTGACGCCTTTATCATGCCTGCCTGAATCTAAAATGCAACCAAATACACAAATACAATAAAATACACATGACGCAGGCAGATCGCCGCGCTAAGCTTGCTCACTGATTCAGACGGAATCTTTCGCTTCACTGGCGTATCATCCGTGATCTTCGCGCTTTAAAAGGAAACCTCTATGCTGCAGGAAACGCGCCTTCATCGCATCCGTGCCTTACTGACCCGGCTTAACCAGGTGAGTACCGAGCGCATTATCAGGGAGCTGGGGGTCTCACGCGAAACCGCGCGCCGCGATATCATTGAGCTGGAAGCGCTGGGTCTGGCGCGCCGCGTTCACGGCGGGCTGGTGGCGATTGAAACGCGGGCTGAACCCCCGCTGACGGAACGCCGCAGTACCCAGACCCGGGAGAAGCGCGCCATCGCCCGCGCCGCTGCGCAGTTGCTGCAGCCCGGACAAACGCTGTTTCTGGATGCGGGCAGCACCACCACGCTGCTGGCAGAGGAGTTGCACGCCCTTTCCGGCCTGACGATTGTGACCAACAGCCTGCAGGCCGCGCTGGCGCTGAGCGCCGGAGAAGAAGATCAGCCGCTGAATAATCAGATCATTTTGCTGGGCGGGATGATGTCGGCGGGTGCGCAACAGACGCGTGGCGAAATCACTGTAGGTGAGATTATCCGCTATCGCGCCGATGTGGCGCTGCTGTCACCGGTCGGCATTGAGGCGGGTTGCGGTGCCAGCAGTTTTCATCCGCACGAAGCGGCCATCGCCAGGGCGATGGTGCAGCAATCCACTTCCTGCTATCTGCTGGCCGATCACACCAAACTGGGGGTAGTCAGCCGCACGGTTTACGCGCCGTCACCGGCGATCAACCTGCTGATTACGGATAGTGGCGGCGACAACAGTGCCGCCCTTGAGGCGTTGCAGCAGACGCTGCCAGAGGTGATGGTGGTTTAACGCAGCCGCTGAGGATGGCTGTAAACCGTAGCGCGTCCAGGTTTACTGAACCCGACCAGCGTCAGATTGCAGCGCTCAGCCACCTCAACCGCCAGGCGGGTCGCTGCCGAGACTGCGAACAGGATCTCAACCCCGCACATGGCGGACTTCTGCACCATTTCATAGCTGGCGCGGCTGGAGACCAGCACCGCGCCTGGCCCCCACTCAGCCTGGCTGCGATAGCCCAGCAGCTTATCCAGTGCCACATGGCGACCCACATCTTCACAGCCACCGGCCAGCTGACCATCAGGCTGGATCCACGCGGCAGCATGGGTGCAGCCGGTTTTCTGTCCGACCGGCTGATACGCTTTCAGCTGGCCCAGCGCCCGATCCAGCTGATCCAGCGCAAAGGTCTGGGTAAACGGCAGCGGAGAGAGCGGCTTGCCAATCTGGTCCAGCTGTTCAACGCCACACACGCCGCAGCCGGTACGGCCTGCCAGCGCACGACGCTGCTCTTTCAGCGCCATAAAACGACGGCTGGAAAGCTCAATCTGAACCTCAATGCCGTGACAGCCCGGCACGATGTCCATGCCGAAAATGTCGCCTGGCGCGTCGATAATGCCCTCTGACAGCGAAAAACCCAGCGCAAACGCCTCCAGATCTTTGGGCGTGGTCATCATCACCACGTGAGAGATGCCGTTGTAAACCAGCGCCACCGGCACCTCGTCCGCCAGCCAGTCAGACTCTGCTGCGGTCAAATCGGCACGCTGCCATACCTGCGTTCTGCTGACGCCGGCCTGAATTGTTAAATCTTCGCCTGAGTCAGGCTGGATAGCTTTCAAAAAGTACGACCTGTTGTTAATAAATAATGAAATGCGACAGTCAGTGCGGCTGCACAACGGCTATCAGACGCAGACTAATTTTGCCTTCTGGCCCGGTGCGGCGCAAATAAACAGCGGGGCAATTCATGCGGTTTTCTCACCGGGAAAGGCGCAGCCACGCCTGCTGGCGGGCAGAATGAGAATGGGTATCTTTCAGGCTTTAACATCGGTAAGCATAAAACAACAGTAATTATCTGCCGCTACGTGAAATCTGCTTGCGCCGGGGATTGGTTGCCGAGGATTTTTAACAAAATTTAGAAAAAGAATTACTAATGACTAACCTGTTGACCCTGGTCAACTTACAGGCAGATAGGGCTGCTATTTTGCAAGGCTTCGCAATGGAGCCAATAAAGTAGAACGATAAAATGCAAATTAACAGACGGAGTTTTTTCAAAATCTGTGCTGGCGGGTTGGCGGGCACCAGCGCGGCGTTACTCGGTTTTGCCCCCACCACAGCCTTAGCCAGCGTCAGAGAGTTCAAACTCATTCGCGCCAGAGAGACACGTAATAACTGCACCTACTGCTCAGTCGGCTGCGGCATGCTGATTTACAGCCTGGGTGATGGCGCTAAAAATGCCCGCGCCTCGATTTACCATATTGAAGGCGATCCTGACCATCCTGTCAGTCGTGGATCGCTCTGCCCCAAAGGCGCGGGCGTGCTCGACTTTATTCACAGTGAACAGCGCCTGAAATACCCGGAATACCGCGCGCCAGGCTCGGATAAATGGCAGCGCATCAGCTGGGATGAGGCATTTGACCGCATAGCCCGCCTGATGAAGCAGGATCGCGATGCCAATTTCCAGGCCACCAACGCCGCTGGCGTGACGGTAAACCGCTGGCCGACCACCGCCATGCTCTGCTCTTCCGCCGCCAGTAATGAAACCGGCCTGCTCGATCAGAAATTTGCCCGCTCGCTGGGTATTCTGGCGCTGGAAAACCAGGCGCGCCTGTGTCACGGCCCGACCGTGGCCGCGCTGGCCCCCAGCTTTGGTCGCGGTGCGATGACCAATAACTGGAACGACATCAAAAATGCCAATGTGGTGATGATCATGGGCGGCAACCCCGCCGAGGCGCATCCGGTTGGCTTTAAATGGGTGATTGAAGCCAAAACCCATAACAATGCGCAGGTCATCGTGGTCGATCCACGCTTTAACCGCTCTGCGGCGGTCGCCGATCTCTACGCGCCACTGCGTGCCGGCAGCGACGTGGTTTTCCTGATGGGAGTGATCAACTATCTGCTGCAACACAATCAGATTCAGCAGGAGTATGTTCGCGCCTTCACCAATGCCGCACTGATTGTCAGCGAAGGTTTCAGCTTCAGCGACGGGTTGTTCAGCGGTTACGATGCTGAAACCCGTCAGTACGATCGTCAGAGCTGGCACTATGAGCTGGATGAAAACGGCCATGCGAAACGCGATGAGAGCTTCACTCACCCGCGTTGCGTGCTGAACCTGCTGAAAACCCATGCCAGCCGTTACACCCCGGAAATGGTGACGCGCCTGTGCGGCACTTCGCAGGAATCCTTTATTGCGGTGTGCAGGCAGCTGGCCTCCACCTGTGTGCCGAATCGCACCGCGACTATTCTCTATGCGCTGGGCTGGACTCACCACACCAACGGTTCGCAGATTATCCGCACGGCGGCGATGATTCAGCTGCTGCTGGGTAATATCGGGATGCCAGGCGGCGGTATTAACGCGCTGCGCGGCCACTCCAATGTGCAGGGCTATACCGATCTCGGCCTGCTGGCGCAGAGTCTGCCGGGCTATCTGCCACTGCCCTCAGAGAAGATGACCACGCTGGCAACCTACCTGCAGCAGGCCACGCCGGTCGCGACACTGCCGGATCAGGTCAACTACTGGCAGAACACCGACAAATTTTTCGTCAGCCTGATGAAGAGTTTCTACGGCGATAAGGCCACAGCGGAAAACCAGTGGGGCTACGACTGGCTGCCGAAGTGGGATAAGAGCTACGACTGCATGGCGCAGGCGGAGATGATGGAACAGGGCGCGCTCAATGGTTGCCTGATTCAGGGCTTCAACCTGCTGGCCGCCTTCCCGGACAAAAATAAAGCGGTCCGGGCACTGTCCCGCCTCAAATATATGGTGGTGATCGATCCGCTTCGCACCGAAACCGCCAGCTTCTGGCAGCATCACGACGAGTTCAACGATGTCGATCCGTCGAAAATCCAGACCGAAGTATTCCGTCTGCCCTCTTCCTGCTTCGCTGAAGAGTCGGGATCGGTGGCGAACTCGTCGCGCTGGCTGCAGTGGCACTGGGCGGCCGCGGAGCCGCCCGCTGAAGCGCTGCACGACGGTAAAATCCTCGGCAATCTGTTCATGCGTCTGCGCGCGCGCTATCGCCTGGAAGGCGGAGCAAACCCTGAACCGCTGATGGCAATGCGCTGGGACTACCGCGATCCGTCTAATCCTGAGCCGGAAGAGGTGGCGCAGGAGAACAACGGTCAGGCGCTTGCCGACATTTACGACGCCAGCGGCAAGCTGTTGCTGAAAAAAGGCCAGCAGCTCAACGGCTTCTCAGAGCTGCGTAACGACGGCACCACCGCCAGCGCCTGCTGGATCTACAGCGGCAGCTGGACGCCGGAAGGCAACCAGATGGCACGACGCGACAACGCCGACCCATCGGGGCTGGGCGCGGTCTCCGGTTGGGCCTGGGCGTGGCCGGCTAACCGCCGCATTCTTTATAACCGCGCCTCCGCCGATGCGCAGGGTAAAGCCTGGGATCCGAATCGCCGCCTGATTGAGTGGGATGGCACTCGCTGGCACGGCATCGACGTGCCGGATTATCCGGTAACGCTGTCGCCGCAGCAGCAGGCCGGTCCGTTTATCATGCAGCCCGATGGTCTTGGCCATCTGTTTGCGCTCGATAAGATGGCCGACGGCCCCTTCCCGGAACATTACGAACCGATGGAAAGCCCGCTCGCCAACAATCCTATGAATCCGCAGCAGCGTCATAGTCCGGTCGTTCGACTGTTCAGCAGCGACGCCGCGCAACTGGGCGAGGCCGCTGACTATCCCTGCGTCGCCACCACCTATTCCATCACCGAACTGTTCCGGCACTGGACCAAACATGCCCTGCTGAACGCGATTGCGCAGCCGGAGCAGTTTGTTGAAATCGGCACCGAACTGGCAGAGGAGAAAGGCATCAAGGCCGGAGACAGCGTCAAAGTCTCGTCGCGCCGTGGCTATATCAAAGCCAAAGCGGTGGTAACACGTCGTCTGCAGCGTCTGATGATTGACGGCAAGCCGGTTGATACCGTGGGTATTCCCTGTCACTGGGGCTTTGAAGGCACCACGCGCAAAGGCTTCCTCGCCAATACGCTGACGCCGTCGGTTGGCGATGCCAACTCGCAGACCCCGGAATACAAGGGATTTTTAGTAAAAGTGGAAAAAGCGTAACGGTAGATGACAATGGCTTATCAATCACAAGATATTATCCGTCGCTCAGCGACCAACGGCTTCACCCCACCGCCACAGGCGCGCGATCACCAGCGTGAAGTCGCGAAGCTCATTGACGTCACCACCTGTATTGGCTGCAAAGGCTGTCAGGTCGCCTGCTCCGAATGGAACGACATCCGCGATGAAGTCGGTCATAACATCGGGGTCTATGACAACCCTACCGATTTGACCGCCAAATCCTGGACGGTGATGCGCTTCTCGGAAGTTGAAGAGAATGGCAAGCTGGCCTGGCTGATTCGCAAAGATGGCTGCATGCACTGCGCCGATCCCGGCTGCCTGAAAGCCTGTCCGTCGGCAGGTGCCATTATTCAGTACGCCAACGGCATCGTCGATTTCCAGTCTGAGCAGTGTATCGGCTGCGGATACTGCATTGCGGGTTGCCCGTTCAACGTGCCGCGGCTCAACAAAGAGGATAACCGCGCCTACAAATGCACCCTGTGCGTGGATCGCGTCAGCGTCGGCCAGGAGCCTGCCTGTGTGAAGACCTGTCCGACCGGTGCCATTCATTTCGGCAGCAAAAGCGACATGCTGACGCTGGCGGAGGAACGTGTAGCGGAGCTGAAGTCGCGCGGCTTTGCGCAGGCTGGCCTCTACAACCCGGAAGGCGTGGGCGGCACCCATGTAATGTATGTGCTGCATCATGCCGACAAGCCTCAGCTCTACCACGGTCTGCCTGCTAACCCGGGCATCAGCCCGACGGTGACCTTCTGGAAGGGGATCTGGAAACCGCTGGCGGCGGTGGGTTTTGCCGCTACGTTCGCCGCCTCTATTTTTCACTATGTTGGCGTTGGCCCGAATCGCGTCACTGAAGAGCACGACGACAACGACGATCATCCTGAGGAGCGCAAATAATGAAAAAACCCGATCATCTGGTGCGTTACCGCGCACCCGAACGCATCAATCACTGGATTGTCGCGATTTGCTTTGTCATGGCCGCGTTAAGCGGATTAGGGTTTTTCTTTACGTCGTTCAACTGGCTGATGCAGATATTTGGCACACCACAGCTGGCGCGTATTCTGCATCCTTTTGTCGGCGTGGTGATGTTCGTTGCTTTTATGCTGATGTTTTTGCGTTACTGGAAACACAACCTGATTAATCGCGATGACCTTTACTGGGCCAGAAACATTCACCTGATTGCGCTGAATGAAGAGGTAGGTGATACCGGTAAATATAACTTTGGTCAGAAGTGTGTGTTCTGGGCTGCTATTATCAGCTTAGTGTTGCTGCTTGCCAGTGGCATCGTGATCTGGCGACCTTACTTTGCCGATGCCTTCGCCATTCCGCTGATTCGTCTGGCGTTGGTGGTACATTCGGTGTCAGCGGTGGCGCTGATCATCGTCATTATGGTGCACATTTATGCTGCGTTGTGGGTCAAAGGCACACTGACCGCGATGGTAGAAGGCTGGGTCAGCGCCGAATGGGCCAGGCAGCACCATCCTCGCTGGTATCGCGAGCAGCGTAATCCGCCAATAAAACAGGAAAAACGCCCCTGATGAGTATTCGCATAATCCCGCAAGATCAGCTGGAGAAAGGCGAAAAGACAACGGCGGAGATGATTCCGCCGTTACTTTTTCCACGGCTGAAAAATTTATACAGCCGTCGTGCTGCGCGACTGCGTGACCTGGCGGCGAAAAACCCACTCGGCGACTACCTGCGCTTTGCGGCGGTGATCGCTGAAGCGCAGGAGATTGTGCTGTATGACCATCCGCTGCACATCGACCTGCATGCCCGCCTGACGCAGAGCGCCAGCGAGGGCAAGCCGCCGCTGAATATTCATACCCTGCCGCGCGATCCCCACTGGCAGCGACTGCTGCATTCACTGATTGCCGAGCTGAAGCCAGAGATGAGCGGTCAGGCACTGGCGGTGCTGGAGAATCTGGAGAAGGCGTCCGCTACCGAGCTGGAAACGCTGGCCAGCGCGCTGTTTACCGGCGAGTATGCGCTGGTCAGCAGCGACAAAGCACCCTTTATCTGGGCGGCGCTTTCGCTCTACTGGGCGCAGATGGCGGCCCTGATCCCAGGCAAAGCACGCGCTGAGATGGGCGATCAGCGCCAGTTCTGTCCGGTCTGCGCCAGTATGCCAGTCGCCAGCGTGGTGCATATGGGCAGTCATGAAGGCGCGCGCTATCTGCACTGTAATCTATGCGAAAGTGAATGGCATGTGGTGCGCAGCAAATGTACCCAGTGCGAACAGTCCCGTGATCTGCACTACTGGTCGATCGACAGCGAACGGGCGGCGGTGAAAGCAGAGAGCTGTGGCGACTGCGGCACTTACCTGAAGATGCTCTATCAGGAGAAAGATCCGGCCATTGAACCGGTGGCAGATGACCTGGCATCGCTGATACTGGATGCCAAAATGGAGCAGGAAGGCTTCGCACGCAGCAGTCTCAATCCCTTTATGTTTCCTGGCGAATAGTCACTGACTCTGGAGAACCCGATGAAACTGATTGGCAGCTATACCAGCCCGTTTGTGCGTAAGATTTCGATTATCATGCTGGAAAAAGGCATTACTTTTGAATTCGTTAACGCATCGCCTTACAGCGATGACAGCCATGTGCCGCACTACAATCCGCTGGGCAAAGTTCCGGCGCTGGTCGCTGACGATAAGCAAATCTGGTTCGATTCCAGCATCATTGCGGAGTTTCTGGAACTGCGTGGCGTGGAGCCTGCTCTGCTGCCTGCCGATCCGCTTGAATCGCTTAACATCCGTCAGCTGGAGAAGCTGGCGGATGGCGTCAGCGATGCCGCGCTGGTGATCGTGCGCGAGCAGATGCGTCCGGGAAATTTACAGTCGGAAGAGGTGCTGCTGCGCAATCGTGAAAAGATTCAGCGCAGCCTCGACATGCTGGAAGCGAAGGCGGCAGAGGGGAAATGGCTTAACAACGGCCAGCTCAATCTGGCGGATATCGCCACCGGTTGCATGATCGGCTACCTCAATTTCCGTCGCGTAGTGCCGAACTGGTGTGTTGAACGACCGGCGCTGGTGAAACTGGCGGAAACACTGTTTCAGCGTGAGAGCTTTTGCGCGGACGACGCCGCCTGCGGCGTGATGGGTCAGGCGAAATAACTATCAAAGCGCCCCGGGCAGGCATGGAAGCGACATTTTGTTACGCTGCACAGGAAAAATATAATCGGCCTGCTGGTCTGACAACTCAGTCAATTTCGTCTCCAGACAGGTCATTTTCATAATCCTGCCCGCCATGCCATATGCCTAAAACACTCACTGTTTTCTCAGACAGCATGAAAGCAATTATTGTCCGTCTGCGGTAATTGGTGATTCTCAGTCCTGGCAGAAGATCATCACGACAGTTCCCTCTATGTGGGAACTGTGCAAGAGACTCACAATAATCGATGACGTTTTCCGTAAAGTTTAAAGCGGTATAGGGTGTCGCTGCTTGCGCGATATAACGGTAAAGTTCTGCCAGTTGTTCCTGCGCCTCTGGTGCGAACACCACCCTGTAAACCATTACTCCTCCCCGGTCGCCTTCCTGTGTTCCGCTTTCAGTCTGTTCCTGAGGTCGTTAGCGCTCAGGCTTTGTGTTTCGCCACTTTGAAGTGCTTCCCAGGCGGGCACTACCTTTTCATGCAGCCATTGTTCCACGGCATGATCCCGTGCCATCAGCGCACGCAATCCTTCACGGATCACTTCGCTTTCCGATGCATATTCGCCGCTGGCAACACGTGCCTTAACCTGTGCTGCCATTTCATTGGGCAGCGTGATACTCATCTGCTGTGTTGTTCTCATGGGTAACCTCTTTCTTCTGCCTGATAGGATTTAATCATACTCACCTTTCTGGCAGCTGTCAGTTTCACACTCTGTTGTGTCGCTCTCTCCTGAGAATTGGGGACTTACAGATGTCGTCGAGGGTATCCGGTTTTCAACAGCGCGATAGCACATCTTATCAGCGATTCAGGCACTGTCATTATCGGACAGTGTAAAAACCATACAGATTATAATGTGCATAACCTGGACTTAAAGATTGAATAGCTGGCTGTTTAAAGGAGCTGAAGAGGGATTCAGGAATAGAAAACCACACAAAATCTGCCGGAAAAACAATGGGTTTTTCAGAGGCGCCTCTCAGTTTATTACCTGGCTTTTTGGGATTAAAGGTTATTGTTTTCAGGCAAATTTTTACCTACGAGCATACCCACCACCGCATGCACAATCAGGTTTGCTTCAGTATTTCACCACATCTTTTCTGTCAGCCCCTTTCGTGATAGTCAGCGTATGTATCTGCTCTGCAAGATATGGTGCCGTTGCGGCGTGAGAGCTTTTTCTAAGCCAGCCACTTAAGAAGGACAATGGTGTATGGCACGGCAGGACGATTTATCTGCTGGTCAGCAGCAGAGCTGATCAGAGGAGGCGATACAGCAGTCGGGAGCATGATAACCGTGCGTACGAACAGGTTCTTTCAACTCGATCACCGATACGGATTCCTGAAATTTCATCTCACGCTTGCCCAATAAATTCCTTCGGATTATCTCTTTAAAAATACGCTCAGGGATATTCTCAGCATCGGATGTTTTATCATCATGAACAATGATGTGGCTTGCGTTTTCATAGCCTGGCGCCCACATATCATTATTAGGCGCATTTTTGTAAACGGCGATAAGAGGTTTTTTCCACGCAGCAGAGATATGTACAATTGATGTATCTGGCGTTATCACCATATCCGATTCTTTAATTAATGCCATCACATGATGCAAAGTATAAAAGGGATTTTTCACAACATTTTCAGGAAGCGGCACCGCTATTTCATTACGATGATCCAGAGTGATGATTTTCACCTCCCTGCTGTTATTACTAATCATATTAATGATTTCCAGCAATTGCTGTTGTGAGAAGTTCCTTTCCGGCGTGCCAGCAAAAGCATTAATAAGAATTTTTTTCTTATTTTCCCAGGGACTAAGAAAGTGCCTCACCTCATCAAGCACAACATCAGGAAAATGAAGACTGTAAGTGAAATTGCCTGTCGCTTTAACGCCAATGCTTTTACTTATCAAAGAAAGTAACTCTGTAACATGCTGCTTTTCATTTTTATAGGGAACCGAAACTGTGTAATGGCTGATATCAGATTGCTTATTTAGGCCAATAACGAATCTGGCATTGATATCCCGAAATAACTTCATTCGATGCACCGGCGTTTCGGATAAGCAAGGATCGATAATCAGATCATACTTATTTCTATTTAGCATTTTCATCGTTGCTTGTGAAACGGTATGATAAAAAGACTTCAGGTAATGGTTATAACTGCAATTTCCTGCCTTATAAATATGCCTGATAAAAGGGCTGTATTTTATTATGTCGTAACAGGCTTCAGTTACCAGCAAATCTACTGCATAGCCAGCCTGATGAAGGGACCTGATGAGTGGCATCGAAACGATGATATCACCCACTTTTCCTTCATTGCGAACAAGCAGTACAGTTTTCACGGAGTCAGGTTCAAAGGAGACTTTTTTCCGTTTATCCCACAGAAGCTTTGCAATAGAGATTCTTGCCTCGAGTTTCACCTCTTTAAGATAGTAGTTTTTTCTTCGATTCCATTCGCGTATTTTTTTGAATGGTCCCTTTGATACGGTGATCCTCACATCCTTATTCATTTCACCCTTCCTGCTTCCTGATAAGATCTTTTATTTGATACAAAAATCACTTAAATCAATCGTCTTTTATTTATATTAACCTTTTAATAATCATGTAATTCTACAACATCCTGAAACGCTTACGCTATACAATAATATTTAATCGTTCTGCAGGATCATCATTCAATTAACATCACTGATTGGATTTTTGCTAAAAACACCCAGCCATTATCGTTCCCATTAACCTTACTGCATCATGCGCCGTGATATGACAACTCAGGTTGCTAAATATAAGTTACTCACTGAAATTTCACTAATGGCAAGCTCTGATAAATAACCCACTCAAAGGTAATCATTGAATAGAATCAGCTATTTTTAACATTACTTCCCGAATACTTATTACGGACATAGCGCCAGGGTAAACGCTTTCAGAGGTAATGGTGACAGACCGGAAAAAAACCTTTTTTCAGAGACGCTTCGCAGTTTATTACCTGGCTTTCAGCGAGTTTACAAAGCGGGCGGTGTATATTTGAACAGGAGAAAACAGAAAAGGAAGAACGTAACGAGAGATTTTTAGCGCGGCTGAAGCGAGCGCCAACCCGCAACAGCCGCTGACCACAACTAACTGGATTGGAGTTAATTATGGCTAGAGATGATTCTACGTCAGAAGCCGCTGTACCCCAAGCACGCAAAAGCATCGTTGGTTACCGCCCCAACGGCGGCAGACCAAATCCCTTGCCTCGACTCACCATCAAAGGACGATGGCTGGAACAGTGGGGATTTATTAAAGGCCAGCCCGTCAGCATCATCGCCGAACAGGGCCAGCTGATTATCCGCATCGTGCACGTCACGGAGGAGAATGTATGAAGATCATTTTTACCCCGGAACCCATCCCGGAGCTGACTATCACAGGCGGCCAGCTAGCCGCGCTCGGATTTACCACCGACGCGCCGATCCGGCTGATGCTGCGGGATAACACGCTGTCGGTGACAACCGTGACTGATGAAGCAGGCTGGAAAGAACTCTGCGAAGCCAGCCAGCAGTGCCAGGATCTGGGCGCGGACTGGGTGCGGGAGAACGGCGAGGTAATTATCGGCGGCAGCTGGCTGACCGAGTTTGGTATCACGGATGCGGGACAGATCGAAATTGCCGCAGCAGATGTGTTGCGGCTGCAGCGGCGGTAAGAGGAGATTCAGGGCTTAAAGCAATAATCCCGGCCAGTTGGCCGGGATTATTTCAGCTTTTTATTGTGAAAGAGATATAGATGTTATCCCCCCTTTAATTTACTTAAATGTTCTTTAGCGTAATCGCAGCTATCAGAGGAATCAGTTAGATTACAGTACCAGTCAGCATAAAAATTCTTCATTTTATTATCTTCATACTGATAAACGTCCCCTCCCAGTACCGTCCATTTAGCCTCTAAAAATAACTCCAAAGCCTGATTAGCTACAGACATTGGTAGGACGGCATCATTAAGTCCGTTATCTAAAAGGCTTTTTCCACAACGCGAATACAATTCCAATATTTTATTTAGCATTTTTCAAACCATTTCCATTTATTATTTAGGTACAAAGAGGCGATGATTTATGGCACCACTTGGTTCACGGATATATTCGAACACACCTTCCTTCCCGCGATAACTGCCAGATATCTCTAACTTCAGACGCTCCACACCATAACCCCCCTGTAATTACTGATATTTTTCCCAGATCAGCATGACCATCTACTGATTCTGGGAACGAATGGAAGTCCCCAGAAGAAGCTTGTTGTTTGACTTTATCTGTGTACGCCGTGCCCTTGAAAAAATCACTTGCACTAATAGGACTGTTTTTATCAGATGACTCAGATATATAACCAGTACTAGTATTCTCTGTCGGTTTAGGATTGATGAATATTCCATCATTTTTTCCTGGCTGGGTTTCAGGAGATATAGTTATAAGGGGACTATTCTTAACTGTCTGATTTGGCGTAACTAGCGCAGTTCCCTTATTCACGTCCTGCACAGGATTTTCCAGCTTACCTAAACTCTCTGTACCCGCCTGTTGATTGCCACCGGTATGCGAAGGAGCATATTTATCCTGAAGCGAACTGAGATACTTCCCGGTGATCTCGTCGTTACCCATCATTTGCAGGGTAACAAGATGCTCCAGTTCGTCGGAGGTCATTTTATCAGCTACATCTTTAATGGCCAGTCCGGCAAGCCCTGTGATTCCGGCTTTCGCACCAATCTCCAGCAACTGCTCTGCAACCTTATTCCGGCACGGTGAAAGTGCGGCACAACCACGCGCAACCAGTGCAAGATTATTGTTTTCAAACGCGTTCTTACCCGCCTGCGCGCCCGCCACAACATCCGCCGTGCTGTCACCCACTACGCCGCCCGCCAGACCCGCCGCCAGCGTCCCCAGCGCACTTATCGTCTGCCGCTGCTCCTCAGACAGGTCTTCACGTTTAACGCCCGGATACAGCTGCTGCGCGATGTACTCGCCCATCACCGCCCCCGAGGCGCCGGCCAGCGCAGCATTGCCCGCCGCGTACGAGGTTACCGCACCCAGCACCGCGTGCGCCATCAGGTTCGCTTCGGTATTAACCTTACCGTTCGCATCCGTCGTCAGCTCGTGTATCTTTTCCGCCAGGTACGGTGCCGACGCGCCGCTTATCGCCTGCGCCACGTTCCCGCCCGACAGGCCCTGCACCGCCGCCGTCACCGCGCTGATGCCCTGCTGCAGCGACGAACCCGTGCCGAACGGCTTCATCGCGTTGTCATACGCCCGCTGCGATATATCGGCTTCCGTATAAGGCTTACCGCTTGCCGCCAGCTGCTCACGCGCCGCCTGAAGAGCCGCCGGGTCGTCCTTCGCCTTCAGGCCCGCTATCTGGCCCTGCGTCCGCGCGATATCTCCCGCCTGAGCCCCGATTTCCCCGATAAGCTGCGCCGCCTTCAGCCGGTTCTGCTCCTTCTCCTTATCAAAGATGACGTCCAGCCCCGGGTTCGCGTTCGCCACGTCGCGGCTGAGGTCCGCCACGTCCTGCTTCTGCTTTTCCTTATCGCGGATAACGATAGTGCCTTCGCTCACCGCCGCCTTCGTGGTGGAGTTCGCGCTGCCGCTGTCGTTCAGCCCCGCCAGCATGCCGTTCGCCATGTTCCCGGCGAACTGACCGCCGATGCTGCCGCCGGTGCTCATGCCCGCGCTCTGATGCTCCACCTCATATTCCGCGTGGTTCTCTATGTCGCCGAAGCCCAGCGTGCCGGTGTCGAGCCGGTTCTTATCGGCGTTAGCGGTGGAACCGATAACCGCGCCGTTCAGCTGCGTATGCTCACCTACCGTGACGTCAAAGCCGCCCTTCCCGGCAAAAATCCCCGTCTGCTCCGCCACGCTCTGCCAGGTGCTGTGCATCTTATCCCGGCTCACGTTCACGTTCGCCGACCCGGTCATTGAGCCGAAGGTGAAGCTGCCGCCCGCGCTGGCGCTCTGCTGCTTGCTGTCGTAGCGGTCGCTGTCCTGCTCTGAGGTCAGCGTCAGGTTGCGGCCCGCGTCCACCTTCACGCTCTCACCGCTGGCCTGCGCGCCCGTGAGCGTGATGTCGCGCCCGCTGGTCAGGCTGAGCCGGTTGCCCGCGTCCAGCGTGGTCTCGCTGTGCGTCAGCCCGTTGCCTTTTTCGCTGCCCTTCGCCGCATTGACGCTCGCCGATACCGTGATGCCGTACCCGCCCGACCCCACGCCGATACCGACCCCGACGCTGCCGCCCTTGCTGCTGTTCTTACTGTCGGTGCTCTGCGTGTTCTGCGCCGACTGCAGCAGGATGTCCCGCGACGCATCCAGGCTCAGGTCGCCGCCCGCCTTCAGCTGGCTGCCGGCGATGCTGATGTCGCCGCTCTGCGCCGTACCGTTTTTGCCGGTTGCCGTGACGGTCAGATTCCGGCCCACCGTCAGCGTACTGCCCTTCGACTGACTGCTCTCGGTACGCGTTTCGCTTTTCGACGACTGACTGCCGTACGAGGCGCTGACGCCGATGGTGTTGGTCGAGCCCGCCTGATAGCCGTCCTGCCCCGGCTTCAGGTCGCCGGCGGCATTGTGTGCGTTTGCGGCGGCAGTATTCAGCCCGTCCATCTGAGCCGCCTGCGCCGCCTGCACCCCGTTCAGCGCCGCCTGGGTGTTCTGCAGCGCGCTGACCCGCCCGTCGCCCGACTTCCTCGCCTGCTGCGCGCTGCTCACCGCCGTGTTGAGCGCGCTGCCTGCCGTACCCGACAACGCCAGCGTCAATCCGCTCTGCTTCGACTCGGTCTTCTCGGTGCGGGTCCGCTGGTCAACACCCGGATCGATGCTCACGCTGTCGCCCGTCAGGTTCATGTCTTTACCCGCCACCAGGTCTGCGCCGCCGACGTGCAGCCGGTTGCCCGCCGTGACGTTCACGCTGCCCTGGCTGCTGCCGACGGTGCTGACGCTCTGACTCTGGGTGGTACCCTTCTCATCGATTTCATGGCGGGTCGACTGCTTGCCGACCGTGAAGCCGATGCCGCCGCTGCCCAGCAGGCCGCTCTTTTTGTTCTCCTGCAGCTGGTAGTGACTGTCGGTCTCGGTCGCCGCGCCGATCTCCACGTCGCGCCCGGCCCGCAGACTGACGTCCTGGTCGGCAGCCACCGCCGATCCGGTCACCGTCAGGTCGCGTCCGGCGATGACCGTGACGCTTTCGCCGCTCAGCAGGCTAGCGTTCTCACGCGTGGTGACGTCCCGCGTCACGCTGTGACCGCTGCTTTTGTTCAGCAGACCTTTATTCTCTGAGCGTTCTTCACTGTAGAGCGACTCACGTTCGGTGGCGGTGTTCAGTACCACGTCCTGTTTTGCCTGCAACCCGACCGCGCCCTGTTCGCTGTGCAGCGTACTGCCGGTAACGGTGACGTCGCCCTCGCGCCCGATCACCGTCACGCCCAGCTGCCCGCTGAAGGTGCTGCCGGTGCTGCTCTCACGTGCAGTTTCCTCTTCACGGTGGGTGCGGGTATTACCCTCGCGCTTGTTTTCGCTGTCCTGAGCTACCAGGCTGGCGCGTGCGTCTTTAATGGTAACGTTCTGCGCGCTGACGCCAATGCGGCCCTCTGTACTGTCAACCTGCGCGCCTTCGGCCAGCAGGTTATTACCCGCCACCAGCGTCACACCCTGAGCGCCGCTCAGGGTGCTGAGCAACAGACGATCTTCCTGGCGACTATTGCTGACCGACGAGGTCCGGCTGTCGGCCTCAAGATGGGTGGTATTGGTGGTGGTTTCAGCACCGATGCGAATGTCTCCGCCAGCCTGAACCCGGGCGGAGCCGGAGGCGCTGGCCTGACTACCGGTCAGCGTCAGATCACGACCGGCCGAGAGCAGAAGATTGCCACCGGCGTTAAGCTCGCTGCCCTGCGCCTGCTGCCACTCACCGCTGACCTGCGCCATGCGCTTACCCGCCTCTTCCAGGCCGTCTCTGGTGCGGTTGCCCATTGCCCCGGAGATAACCTCCAGGCTGCCGCTGTGGCTGCTTTTTGCGGTACCGATCTCAAGGTTATTGCGTGCGCTCAGGCTGAGATTATCGGTGGCATCCAGCTTCGCGCCCTGCAGCCGGATATCAGCCCCGCTGAGGCTGATATCGTCAGCACTCATCGTTGCCTGACGAAGGGCATTCTGCAGATCGGTGCTGATCGTGAGGCTTTCCGCCTGCACGTCGATGCTGCCCGCCTTAATATCGCCGCCCAGGTGCTGAAACTGCCCGCTGTCTATAGAGAGCGCCTGGTCTGCAAACAGATTACCGGCATTGGTCACGCTGTCCGCCGAGAGCTGCAGGTTACCGCCGCCAATCACCGCGCCCGCGCCGGTCAGGCGCAGCGTGTTCTGGGCCAGATAAACCTTCGGCACCCACACCGTCTGAGGTCCATCTGCCGTATCAACCGTTTCGCTGACCAGCCAGACGATATCCTGCTGCAGCGCCGCGATTTGTTGCGGCGTCAACGCCATGCCCGGCACCAGATGGAAATCCTCCGCCACTCTGGTGCCGTTGTTCATTAAATCCTGATACTGCTCCATCACATCCCCTCCATTAATAGAGGGCCTGCCGGTCAGTTTCAGAACCTGCTCGCGCACCAGCCGCTGCTCGTAGAACCCATCGCCCAGGCGTTTATGCACCTGTGACGGATCGTAACCCACCCGTTCAAGCAGATAGTCGCTGCTGATAAATTTGCTCTTGCTGGTAAAACGCTCGTCAGTCACGATCAGATACGGGCTGCCCGCCGCGGTATGCTGGCTGAACAGACCATTATTGGGGATGGTTGTGGCGACTTTCTCCAGCTGTTGTAGCGCCGTCAGGGCCAGTTCAGCCGGTAACAGTGGGCGACCCGATGTGTTATCACCCGTCGTAAGTTCTGTGTCGCCGTCATGGCGGGCAACGCCGTCCACGGTAAAGGCCAAGCCACACGGTATTAGCTGGTCAATGATTGAGGATATTAAATACCCTTGTTAAAACCCCTATTACCAAACTGATGCCCAAAACATTTTCCAGTTTTCATATCGACGTAAATATTCACGGGAGTAGAGGTCTCAATCTCCATCCATGACTTGTTTTCTACATCTTCGCTAGAAGTCTCAACGATATAGCATTCAACACCATCATAAAAAGCCGTTTTAATGAAAGTAAATTTCTCACTCCATCCCACTTTATGTCGGGATGCATAGTCACGAGCGGCGTTCTTAGCGTCTTCTAGGTTTATCATTGCTGAAGTCCATAATAGACATTGTACATAGCACCGCCTACAACAACCGGCCCAAGAAGCACGCCAGCTGCTTCATGTCGAAGTGCGGTAAAGGTAATCTCATAGTTATTGGTTAACGGAAATTTGAAACCATCAATAACATAACGTGTTGACATCCCTTTCGCTCTCATTAGCCCAACCATCTCGGCAAATGCTTCTTCCAGATACCGTAAAAGATATGACCTGTTGTAGGAGCTAATATGCATAAAGGCTCTAAGCTCCCGAAGCAGATAAAACTTTGGCGCAATGGAGGAATGTACCCGCTCATGATATATGGCCGCCAGAACATCCTCAGCCGCTTGTTCCGCTGTTTTTAATGTGCGGTCGTAGGCTCTGCCAATAGTAATGTCACCCCATAAATTAGTTGAACCTAACCCGGCATTTTGCTTATCAGTAAAGCGGATTTTTGGGCGATACCGCCAGGATGAAGAAGTGTTTCGGGGGGCAATTCATTGCGCGGCCCACTGATGCGCTGTATTTAGGCATACGTATATTTCTGTATGAATGCCTGAAGGCGTCGCGAGGGTTCTTTTTCAGTAAAATCGCCATCACAGTATCTACGCCAATCATGGTAATGGCTGCAGCTAAAAAGGCAGCCGCATCATCAAGATCACTTTCGGTTCTGGCTTTGTATGTTGTCTTACCGAATTCGTAGAGCTTTTTTGAAGCCTCAACAGCCACACCACCTACGGCAACCCAACCCGCCACAATCAGAATGAGGTCAGCTAACTCACCAATACCCAAAAAGTGTGCACCAGCCCATAAACCAGTTATTGCAGCCATTGTGGCCAACGCTTGAGGGGTAAGCATTGCCAACAACTGTTGACCGACATCACCAGGCAGAATTTTTGCAGCCTTAGTGATGGAAACTTCAAGTTTTTGCTGCATATCCATATTTGAGACATTCATCTAAACACCTTTTAGGATTATTTTCACGCGTCTGCTGACGCAGTTGTTCGCGGGCATCAATCGCCTGGCCTTCTTCACGGAGGTTATCGGCTGGCGGAGCTGCCATCACCGGGAAAGCAGAGCAGATCAGCGCGCCTGCCACCATGGCGAGCAGACGCACTGGCGGATGACAGAGCGATAAACAAATCCTTTTCATGAAAATTCCATTTCACTAAATGTAACCGGGTGTAAATTCTGGCGAATTATCCATCAGGAAAGGGGAAAAACAAGAGGGCTGGCTATTTTTAGGGCGGTTTCTTAACCACCGGATTGATGAAAAACTTTAGAGTATGACCGAAGAAAAATTAACAAGTAACCATTTGATATATATGAAACATTTATAATCTTGCGCATCACAACAGCCGATTCCTGATGACCGGCAATGGCAGTTTAAGCACTTTAGCGTATTCATTTGCACCCTAAAAAATGGCCGCTATAGCGGTCACACTCAGGTATGAGTCGAAGACATCAGGCCAAAAAATCCCATAAAAAAAAGGGACGATTGCTCGTCCCTTTTTCGCACAACAAATAGCATTACTGCAGCAGCGAGATATCCGCGACCTGCAGGAACAGCTCACGCAGTTTTGACAGCAGCGTCAGGCGATTAACCCGCACCGCCTGATCGTCGGCGTTAACCATCACTTTATCGAAGAAGTTGTCTACCGCAGTACGCAGCTGTGCCAGTTCGACCAGCGCATCCTGATAGCGGCCTTCAGCAAAGTAAGGCTGCAGCTTGCTGCTCAGCGCAGTGACGAAGGTCGCCAGCTGGATCTCTTCGTTCTCTTTCAGCAGCGACGCCTGCACACTTTCATTCAGCGTTTCGGTCGATTTCGCCAGAATGTTAGAGACGCGCTTGTTCGCCGCCGCCAGTGCTGCGGCTGCTTCCAGCGTACGGAAGTGCGACACCGCTTTCATGCGTGCATCAAAGTCAGCCGGACGGGTCGGACGACGCGCCAGAACCGCCTGCAGCGTGTCGATGCTGTGACCCTCTTCCTGATACCAGGCGCGGAAGCGACCCAGCATAAAGTCGATCACATCATCCACCACGCGGGCGTTGCTCAGCTTGCTGCCATACAGGCGCACCGCTTCTTCGGTCAGAGTCTGCAGATCGAGCGGCAGGTTCTTCTCAACGATGATACGCAGTACGCCCAGCGCCGCACGACGCAGTGCGAACGGATCTTTGTCGCCTTTTGGATGCTGACCAATGCCGAAAATACCGGCCAGCGTATCCATTTTATCGGCAATCGCCAGCGCACAGGCGACCGGGCTGGACGGCAGATCGTCACCGGCAAAGCGCGGCTGATACTGCTCATTCAGCGCCACCGCCACATCTTCGGCTTCGCCGTCGTGACGCGCGTAGTGCATGCCCATCACGCCCTGGGTGTCGGTGAACTCGAAGACCATGTTGGTCATCAGGTCACACTTCGACAGCAGGCCCGCGCGGGTGGCGTGATTCACATCTGCGCCAATTTCACCGGCAATCCAGCCCGCGAGGGCCTGAATGCGATCGGTTTTATCACGCAGCGTGCCCAGCTCTTTCTGGAACAGCACCGTCTCCAGACGCGGCAGGTGATCTTCCAGACGCTTTTTGCGGTCGGTATTAAAGAAGAACTCCGCATCGGCCAGGCGTGGACGTACCACCTTCTCGTTGCCGGAGATAATCTGACGCGGATCGCTGGATTCGATGTTGGTGACGAAAATGAAGTTCGGCATCAGGTTGCCGTCATTGTCATACACCGGGAAATACTTCTGATCGCCTTTCATGGTGTAGACCAGCGCTTCCGCAGGCACCTTGAGGAATTTCTCTTCAAAGGTCGCGGTCAGGACCACCGGCCACTCCACCAGCGATGTTACCTCTTCCAGCAGGCTGTCGCTGATATCAGCGTTGCCGCCTAAACGGCGTGCTGCCGCTTCAGCATCGGCTTTGATCATCGCTTTGCGGACCTGATAGTCGGCAATGACCTGGCCACGTTTTTCCAGCACATCAGGGTACTGATCGGCGTTGTCGAGCGTGATTTCGCTTTCACCCATAAAGCGGTGACCACGAATAACCCGATCTGACTTAATGCCCAGAATGGTGCCAGGGATCAGCTCATCGCCCAGCAGCATCGTCACGGTGTGAACCGGACGAACGAACTGCACATCGCTGTTGCCCCAGCGCATCAGTTTTGGCACCGGCAGCTTGCTGAGCGCGGTAGCGATCATTGCGGGCAGCAGCGCCTGGGCCGCTTCGCCTTTGACCTGAGCGCGATAAACCAGCCATTCGCCTTTATCGGTGGCGAGACGTTCAGCCTGATCGACGGTAATGCCGTTGCCACGCGCCCAGCCTTCAGCGGCTTTGGTCGCATTGCCGTCAGCGTCAAACGCAGCAGAGATCGCCGGTCCACGCTTCTCTACTTCCCGATCGGGTTGTGAGGCGCTCAGGTTTGCGACTTTCAGCGCCAGACGACGCGGCGCAGCAAACCAGCTGACCTCGCCGTGGCTCAGGTTAGCGGCATCCAGTTCAGCAGTGACCTGCGCGGCAAAGGCTTCTGCCAGGCTGCGCAGGGCTTTTGGTGGCAGCTCTTCGGTGCCGATCTCCACCAGGAAGGTTTGTTCAGTCATGGCTGCCTCTTACTTTTTGTTATTGCACATCGGGAAGCCCATTGCCTCGCGAGAGGCGTAGTAAGCTTCAGCCACGGCTTTGGTCAGGGTACGAATGCGCAGAATATAGCGCTGACGCTCTGTTACCGAGATCGCTTTGCGGGCATCCAGCAGGTTGAAGCTGTGTGCCGCTTTAAGAATGCGTTCGTAGGCGGGCAGTGGCAGCGGTTTTTCCAGCGCCAGCAGATGCTGCGCCTCTTTCTCATACTGCTCGAAGCAGGTAAAGAGGAAATCAACGTCGGCGTATTCGAAGTTATAGGTGGATTGCTCCACTTCGTTCTGATGGAACACGTCGCCGTAGGTGGTTTTGCCCAGCGGACCGTCGCTCCACACCAGATCGTAAACGCTGTCGACGCCCTGGATGTACATCGCCAGACGCTCCAGACCGTAGGTGATCTCGCCGGTCACCGGCTTACACTCCATGCCGCCAACCTGCTGGAAGTAGGTGAACTGCGTCACTTCCATGCCGTTGAGCCACACTTCCCAGCCGAGTCCCCAGGCACCCAGCGTCGGGTTTTCCCAGTTATCTTCCACGAAGCGAATGTCATGCACCGTCGGGTCCATACCCAGCTCTTTCAGCGAGCCAAGATAGAGCTCCTGAATGTTGTCCGGTGAGGGTTTGATGATCACCTGGAACTGGTAATAGTGTTGCAGGCGGTTCGGGTTTTCACCGTAGCGGCCATCGGTAGGACGGCGTGATGGCTGCACGTAAGCGGCGGCGATCGGCTCCGGGCCGAGTGCGCGCAGGCAGGTCATCGGGTGTGAAGTGCCAGCGCCCACTTCCATGTCCAGCGGTTGGACAATGGTGCAGCCCTGACGCGCCCAGTAATCCTGCAAGGTCAGGATCAGCCCCTGAAAGGTTTTGGTATCAAACTTTTGCATGTTGAGTGTGCACGCGCTTCGGTTAGATTAAAAAAAAGAGGCCGACAGTATACCCTTTGACCGCGCGATGTGCAGCCGTAAATCCCAGGCGCTACCGGCGCGTTTTCGCGGTGATTCAGGGCGCTGGCATACAGATGGCTCCGAATCCTGCTGGCAGCAGTTGTTGCTCTGGTCGCATTTGGCTACCCTTTTGCGCACGGACGCGATGCGCAAGAGGATGCCATGCCGCATAAGATTTACTGGATCGATAATTTACGCGCGGTTGCCTGCCTGATGGTGATCGTGATTCACACCACCACCTGGTATATCACCGGGCCGATGGCGGTGACTGGCATCACCTGGGATGCGGCTAATCTGCTGAACTCAGCATCACGCGTCTGTGTTCCGCTGTTCTTTATGATCTCCGGCTATCTGTTTTTCGGCGAACGCAGCGCCCAGCCGCGCCATATGCTCCGGCTGGTGCTCTGTCTGCTGTTCTACAGCGCGGTATCGCTGGCCTATATCACCTGGCTGACCCCCATCAGCGAAGGGCGATCAATCCTGAAGATGCTGCAGAAGCCGGTGTTTTATCACCTGTGGTTCTTCTTTGCGCTGATCGGCATCTATCTGCTGTCGCCCCTGATCCAGGTAAAAACCGTGCAGGCGCGCTACGTGGCGCTGCTGGTGCTGGTGCTGGCGGTGCTCGCCAACCCCAATACGGTCAGCCAGTCGCTGGGGCCGTTTCACTTTCTGCCGGTTAATCTCTATGTCAGCGGTGACAGTATCTACTACCTGCTCTATGCGCTGCTGGGACGGGCTATCGGCACCATGGAGACGACCCGGCGCGGCCTGACGCCGCTGGCTGCCGGGCTGTTTATCGCCTGTGTGATTGGCATTACGTTAGGGACGAAACAGGCGCTGATCGTCAACGGGGCGTTTAATGACACCTGGTATCTCTACTGCGGACCGCTGGTGTTTATCGCCGCGATCAGCCTGCTCATCGTGTTTAAAAACAGCCTGAACCAGCGCACGCTGCCCGGTTTAACGGTGATTGCGCGCTATTCACTGCCGATCTACGGCTTTCATGCGCTGTTCATTCACTACCTGCGAACGCATCATTACGATGATATGTCGCGTCCGTGGCTCGACCTGCCCTGGGTATTCGGGCTGACGCTGGGCGGCAGCCTGCTGCTGGGTATGGCATTGAAACGCGTCGATACCCGTCACTTTGTCAGCTGATTGGCTTCACGCTGGCGGGCGCGCCGTAGCTGGCGCGCCGATGAAAACCCCGCCGCCAGCGCCGCTTTTTCGGCAGATTCACCCTGCTGCTGACGCTGGCGTGCCACGCCAACCCGCAGCTGCTCATGGTATTCACGCACGCTAATCCCCAGATGCTGGCGAAACAGCCGCGCCAGATGGCGGCTGCTGACATGCGTGCGTCCGGCCAGCTCGGTCAGGGTCCAGCCGTGCTCAGGATGGGCAATCATCAGATCCTGCGCCCGATGAATGGCCGGATGCATGTGGTTGCGGTAACGCAGCCACGGCGAAAGTTGCGGATCGTCACCGGCACGGCGGAACCAGACCACCATCTCCCGCGCTACCGCCAGCGCGGTTTGCGTATCACAGAGCTGATTAATCAGATGCAGCGCCAGATCAATTCCCGCCGTGATGCCTGCGCTGGTCCAGATATTCTCATGCCCGACAAACACCCGGTTCTCCTGCACCCGTGCGCGCGGGGCCGCGGCTTTCAGGCGGGCAATCACATCATGATGGGTGGTGCAGAGCACGTCATCCAGCATGCCTGCCTGCGCCGCCAGCAGCGCTCCCGAGCAGACGCAGACCAGCATAAAGGTCTGCGCGCGCAGCGCGGCGTGCTGGCGCATCAGCCAGTCGCGAGCCTCTCCGGCTTGCGGCGTGGCGTAACAGACCTGCGAGTCATAGACGCCTGGCACCACCAGCAGACTCCCGGCGGGCAACTGTTCAGGTAACGGTTCGATGCCGCCAATGGTCATGCCGGTGGAGCAGACCACCTCCGGCTGCGGGCCGATGTAGCGCAGCGTAAAGTGATCGCCCGCCAGCTTCAGCGTCTCGGCCGGTCCGGTGAGATCCAGCGCCATCACGCCGGGCAGGGTTAAAAACCAGACGGTGTGTGTCATGCTGGCCCGCGCTACACCAGATCCCAGCCACGGGCGCGCCACAGCGCAGGCAGTTGCGCCATATCGTCGAAGCGCGTCACCAGCGGGTGATCCAGTTCAGGGTTGTGCGGATCAGCGCAGTAGTAGTAGACCGGAATGCCAGCGGCGATACCGGCGCGGGCGCCCGCTTCGGAGTCATCCACCAGAATGCAGCGCTCAATCGGCACCTGCATCTGTTCCGCCGCGTGGTACATCAGTTCCGGATCAGGCTTCCAGTGCAGAATGTCATAGCCGCTGTAGAGGTGCTCCGCAAACAGCGGCAGCATGCCGGTTAAGCCCAGCGAGTGCTGCATCTTTTTTTACCGTCCCGTTTGAAACCACGCACATCGGTACCTTGATCTGCTCAACCAGCGCTTTCGCGCCCGGGATGGGCTGCAGTTGCTGATCAAACAGCCGCGCGACCTCTGCGCGATAGGCGGTCTCCACCTCTTCCATCGGCAGCGTCACCTGATGCGCGTCGCCGACGTCACGAATAATGTCGTAGAGTTTGACGCCCTTATACTTTTCAAACATCTGCTGCAGCGACAGTTCCAGGCCGTAACGGGCAAAGGTGTTGACGTAGGCCTGGGTACAGAGCAACTCACTGTCCACCAGCGTGCCATCACAATCAAAAAAGACGCATTCTACTGACATCAGACTCTATCCTTCGATTCAGGGGTGTGCTCCACACTCTACCGCACTCAGCGCAGATTGCGAGACTGGCAATCGGTTGCGAAAAATCATTGTATTGCCCCGGTAAAATCGCCAGGATACGCGCCGATGATTTTTTCTTCTGGATGGATGGCATGAGCAAGCAAGGCGTTTTGCAGCGCATCTTCAGGCTGCAGGAACATGGCACCACGGTGCGCACCGAAGTGATCGCGGGTATCACCACCTTTCTGACGATGGTCTACATCGTCTTCGTCAATCCGCAGATCCTCGGCGTCGCCGGCATGGATACCCAGGCGGTGTTTGTGACCACCTGTCTGATTGCCGCTTTCGGCAGCATTCTGATGGGACTGTTTGCCAATCTGCCGGTGGCGCTGGCGCCCGCAATGGGGCTGAACGCCTTTTTCGCCTTTGTGGTGGTTGGCGCGATGGGCTATTCGTGGCAGGTGGGTATGGGCGCGATCTTCTGGGGTGCGGTCGGCCTGCTGATCCTGACGCTGCTGCGGGTTCGCTACTGGATGATTGCCAATATCCCGCTGAGTCTGCGCGTCGGCATTACCGCCGGTATCGGCCTGTTTATCGCCATGATGGGGCTGAAGAATGCCGGCATTATCGTGCCGAATCCCGATACTCTGGTGGCCGTGGGGAACCTGACCTCGCACAGCGTACTACTGGGCGCGCTGGGCTTCTTTATCATCGCCATTCTGGCATCACGCAATATCCACGCGGCAGTGCTGATCTCGATGGTGGTTACTACCGCTATCGGCTGGATGCTGGGTGACGTGAAGTTTGTCGGCCTGTTTTCTGCGCCGCCTTCCATTACTTCTGTGGTCGGCCAGGTGGATATTAAAGGCGCGTTCAACATCGGCATGGCGGGCGTGATCTTCTCCTTTATGCTGGTCAATCTGTTCGACTCCTCCGGCACGCTGATCGGCGTCACCGATAAAGCGGGACTGACTGATGAAACCGGCACTTTCCCGCGGATGCAGCAGGCGCTCTATGTCGACAGCATCAGTTCAGTGAGTGGCGCGCTGGCGGGCACTTCATCCGTGACCGCCTATATCGAAAGCACCTCGGGCGTGGCGATTGGTGGCCGTACCGGCCTGATGGCCGTGGTCACCGGCCTGCTGTTCCTGCTGGTGACCTTCCTGTCACCGCTGGCCGCGATGGTGCCGTCCTACGCCGCTGCGGGCGCGCTGATTTACGTTGGGGTGTTAATGACCGCCAGCCTGTCGCGCGTTCGCTGGGATGATTTGACCGAAGCCGTTCCGGCGTTTGTGACCGCCGCCATGATGCCCTTCAGCTTTTCCATCACCGAAGGCATTGCGCTGGGATTCATCGCTTACTGCGTCATGAAGCTGGGTACTGGCCGCTGGCGTGAAATCAGCCCCTGCGTAGTGATTGTTGCTCTGCTGTTTGTGCTGAAGATTGTCTTTGTAGACGCGCACTAAGCGCATTCAGGGCCGCAACCTCCGGGTTGCGGCTTTTTTACATTTCAGGATGCAGGCTGCGCTCGCTGGGCAGGCTGGTCAGCCGCAGAGCATGAGGCCCGATGTTGGGCTTACCCATCTCTATTTCGCGTAATGCGTGCCACTGAAAGGCGTTATCCATCTCCCACAGATGCAGACGCTGAGTCGCAGACGACAGCGCACACGACCAGACCAGCATGGGCTCCGCATCACACACCACCTGAATATCGGGATAGAGTGAAGATCGCAGCCGACCCGCACCGGGCAACAGGCGCAGCGAATCCAGTCCCCGATCGCCCTCTCCCGTCAGCTTGAGAATGCTCTGGCGTAATGTCCAGATCTGCGTCACCGCCTCCATGGCATCCTGCTGGGCATTGATCCAGGCGATCTCGCCCGAGGTTAATCCCTGAATCAGCTGCTCCTGAGTCTGACGGCTTCTGGCATGCACAATCTCCATATCCAGACCGGCACGTCCACCCTCTTCGGCCAGCAGCACACCCACCGTATTACCCGCATAGGCGATGCTGAAATCGGGCAGATCGCTGTCAGCAAAAACGGGGCGTCCGTTGCTCTGGATAAGCAGGCGCGGCAGCTCACCAATGCCATAAACCCGTAGCATCAGTTGTGCCAGCAGGGTACGGGCGGCAAGAAATCGCCCACGGCGTTTGTCAGCAAACTGCTGTGCCGTGTCGGTGATAGCCTGGGGAATGCGTAAATCATTAGCCGGGAAGCCGGGATCGCCCGTCCAGCGTACAAAATGACCAGCCATCTGTCGCTCCGTGAAAATGGTCAGATAATCATCAGAAGCATTGTAGGAATTTTCTTACCTTAATGCACCTGGCAACGCACAGATTGGGGTAAATTCGGATTAGGATGAGCAGAGTCGCGAGGGAGAGCTAACCGGACAGAAGCGTCACGATGCCCATCTTCAACAGCTTAAAGGAATTATTGCCGCTGCCTGTCAGCACAGAATAACAGGAGGGTCAGCCATGTTGCTGGACGAAATGGTGAAACGAGAGCGCAGCCTGCACAGTGCCAGGCGACGGGAACTGGCGTGGCTGGAGCAGATACTCCATCCTGACTTTTGTGAGATAACCCGTTCAGGACGCTTTGTGACTCGCGCGCAGACCATCGCGGCGCTGATAAAAGAAGATGCGATGCCCGATATGCTTAGTAGTAACTTTCAGCTGGTGAGCACGGGCGAGAGGAGTCTGATACTGCACTACCAGAGCTGTGATGCCGATGGCAGTCGGGCCGCACTGCGCGCCTCACACTGGCTGTGCGAGGGTCAGAACTGGCGAATGGTGTTTCATCAGGGGACGCCTGCAGAAAATGCTGCGCCGCTGTGACACGCTGTTTATAAGGTCATCCGCATCGCGATTCGAATCGCGACGCGGGCAGCATCAGGCGAAACGGCTCGCCTGCTCAAAGCTCAGTCGCGGCAGGCGCGGATGCAGTTTTGATGCGTCACCATAGCCAAGGTTAATCAGCAGGTTAACCTGATACTGACCGTCGGGGAAAAAGGCGTCATTGACTTTGGCCGGATCAAAACCGGACATCGGACCGGCATCCAGACCCAGCGAACGCGCCGCCAGAATCAGGTAGCCCGCCTGCAGGCTGCTGTTACGGAAAGCGGTCTCTTTTGCCGCTTCTGGGCTGCCGGTAAACCAGCTGCGCGCATCAGCATGGGGGAACAGGGCGGGCAGCTGCTCATAGAACTCGCGGTCCCAGGCCACAATCACCGTGACCGGCGCGCTCATGGTTTTTTCCAGATTGCCGGAAGAGAGTGCCGGTTTCAGCTTCTCTTTGCCTTCCGCCGAGGTCACGAAAACAAATCGCGCAGGCGAGCAGTTCGCCGAGGTCGGGCCCAGTGCCGTTAAAGCATAGAGCTGCTCCAGCAGGGCGTTATCGACGGGCTTAGCCTGCCAGTAACTGTGGGTGCGGGCGTCATTAAACAGCGTGTCCAGTGCGGCAGTGTCGAGCGGTGTACTCATGCAACTCTCCTGTTTCAGGCGAAAAAGTTCGCCCAACGGTGTTCACGTAGTGGGTTTGCGTCCGGTCCGGCGCGGCGGGATGAGGCGGGGATCACTCACCGCAATCCGTCGCCGCACGTCAGATCGGCGCTTCAACCGTTATACGGCAATGCCGTGCCGCCGCAAAATAACATATCAGCAAGAATCAACGCAGAGGCGGGAATAACAGGGAGGCAGCGTGGCAGGAAATCTGGCCTGACAGCAGGTCGCTATCAGGCCAGCACGGTTATTTACCGATACAGAAGCTGGAGAAGATGCGACCCAGCAAATCATCAGAAGTGAACTCGCCGGTGATCTCGCTTAACGCCTGCTGGGCAAGACGTAACTCTTCCGCCAGTAGCTCACCGGCCCAGGCACCGAGCAGCTGCGCTTTACCCTGCTGTAAGTGCGTTGCCGCCAGCTCCAGCGCCTGCAGATGACGGCGACGCGCCAGGAAGCCGCCTTCCATATCGCCGGCGAAGCCCATGCTCTGCTTCAGGTGATCGCGCAGCTCGTCCACGCCCGCGCTGGTGCGTGCCGACAGGCGAATCAGTGAGTGACCATTTACTTCTGTCAGACCGAGAGACTCCCCGGTGACATCCGCCTTGTTGCGGACCACGGTAATCGGCAGTTCGGGCGGCAGACGGGAGACGAAATCGGGCCAGATAGCCGCCGCTTCGGTGGCATCGGTCGTCGTGCCGTCCACCATAAACAGCACGCGATCAGCCTGTTCGATCTCCTGCCAGGCGCGCTCAATCCCGATGCGCTCCACTTCGTCGCTGGCTTCACGCAGACCGGCGGTGTCGATGATATGCAGCGGCATGCCATCAATATGAATATGCTCACGCAGCACGTCACGGGTGGTGCCTGCGATATCCGTGACGATGGCGGCGTCACGGCCCGCCAGCGCATTCAGCAGGCTCGATTTGCCCGCATTAGGCCGGCCCGCAATCACCACTTTCATCCCTTCACGCAGCAGGCTGCCCTGACGTGCTTCGGCACGGACGGCATCCAGGTCGCCGATCACCGTATTCAGCTGCGCTTCGATTCTGCCGTCAGAGAGGAAATCGATCTCCTCATCCGGGAAGTCGATAGCGGCTTCGACATAGATCCGCAGGTGAGTGAGTGCTTCCACAAGATGATTGATACGGGTGGAGAAGACGCCCTGCAGGGAGTTCACTGCCGAACGCGCCGCCTGCTCAGAGCTGGCATCAATCAGGTCAGCAATCGCTTCGGCCTGCGCCAGATCGAGCTTGTCATTCAGAAACGCACGCTCTGAAAACTCACCCGGCTGAGCGATACGCACGCCAGGCAGCGCCACGATGCGCTTCAGCAGCAGGTCCAGGATCACCGGGCCGCCGTGGCCCTGCAGCTCCAGCACATCTTCACCAGTAAAGGAGTTAGGACCAGGAAACCACAGCGCAATGCCCTGATCCAGCACGCGGCCATCGCTATCGGTGAACGGCAGATAATCGGCGTAACGCGGCTTAGGCAGTTTGCCCAGCAGCTGGCGGGCGACCTCTGCCGCCTGGGCGCCAGAGACGCGCAGAATGCCTACGCCGCCGCGTCCGGGCGGCGTCGCCTGGGCAACAATGGTATCGCTGTGGCTCATAAATTTTCTCTCGCTACAAAAAACACAGGCGGTCGCTTTGACCGCCTGAGAATAGACTATTTTAGGGCGGGATTACTCCCGCTCTGGATCGCTTACGCTTTCTTCTTGTCGCGGCTATGCAGACCACGTTTTTCCAGGCCGCGATAAATCAGCTGCTGCTGGAGAATGGTGACCAGGTTGCTGACGATGTAGTACAGCACCAGACCTGACGGGAACCACAGGAAGAACACGGTGAAAATCACCGGCATGTACGTCATGATCTTCTGCTGCATCGGATCGGTCACGGTGGTCGGTGACATCTTCTGAATGAAGAACATGGTGATGCCCATCAGAATCGGCAGGATGTAGTACGGGTCCTGCGCTGACAGGTCATGGATCCACAGAATAAATGGCGCATGACGCAGTTCAACCGAGCCTGACAGCATGTAGTAGAGCGCCAGGAAGATTGGCATCTGAATCACCAGCGGCAGACAGCCACCCAGCGGATTCACTTTCTCTGCTTTATACAGCGCCATCATTTCCTGGCTCTGCTTCTGCTTGTCATCACCCAGACGCTCACGCATCGCCTGAATTTTTGGCTGCAGCATGCGCATCTTCGCCATCGAGGTGTACTGCGCTTTGGTCAGCGGGTACATAATGCCGCGCACGATGAAGGTGATCACGATAATGGAGAAGCCCCAGTTACCGATGAAGCTGTGGATAAATTTCAGCAGTTTGAACAGCGGCTGAGAGATAAACCACAACCAGCCGTAATCTACGGTCAGATCAAGGTGCGGCGCAATCGCTGCCATCTTGTCCTGAATTTCCGGGCCGACCCACAGCGTTGCACCCAGATTCTGCTGTGCGCCCGCGGCAATGGTGACCGGTGCAGATTTATAGCCAATCGCCGCCACGCCATTACCCAGGTTGCTGGTGTAAAGGGTGTTGGTGCCTTCAGTACGCGGAACCCATGCTGTTGCAAAGTACTGCTGCAGCATCGCAACCCAGCCATTGCTGGTGGTGGCGTTCAGGTTCTCGTTATCCGCGATGGTGTCGAATTTATACTTCTCATATTTCGACTCGCTGGTGGAGTAGGCCGCGCCACGGAAGGTGTGCAGAGCAAAGTTGTTGCTGCCGGTATCACGATGCTTAGGCAGATCGATGGTCTGCTTCAGCTGGCCAAACAGCGACACTTCCAGCGGCTGCTGGGTGGTGTTGTTGACATGATAATCGACATTAACGGCATATTCTCCACGCTTGAAGATGAAGGTTTTGGTGTAAACCACGCCATTTTCAGCGGTGTAGGTCATCGGCACACGCAGTTCGGACTGGCCATCAGCCATCTCGAAGTGATCCTGCGCAGCGTTGAACAGCGGACGCGCGCCGTTGTTCGGGTTATCCGGGCCATTACGACCGGTCAAACCACTCTGAGCCTGATAAAGGAACGCTGGCGTTGTTTCAAGCAGCTGGAACGGCTGGTTAGAACCCAGTTTGTCCGGGAAAGTCAGCAGCTGTGCTTGTTCAACATCACCGCCTCGGGTGTTGATATTCAATGACAGGACATCAGTCTTAACGGTGATCGTCTGGCCCTGACCGCTGGCCGGTACACCCTGACTGGCGGTATCACCCGCTACGCTGTTTGTGCCTTGTGTGGTCTGCGTCTGCTGTGGCTGCGGAGCGTGGTCCGTCTGCCAGGCTTGCCAGATCATAAAGGTCACGAACAGAAAAGCGATGAGAAAGAGATTGCGTTGCGAATCCATCGTTAATGTTCTCTGGTATCAAAGGTTTTTGGCGGCACAGGATCGTCACCACCCGGGTTCAAGGGGTGGCATTTTAATACGCGTTTTAATGTCAACCAACTGCCTTTTATCAGGCCGAACCTGCGTAATGCCTCAATTCCGTAATGAGAGCAGGTCGGGTGAAACCGACAGTGTGGTCCCAGTAATGGACTGATGCCGCGTTGATAGACGCGTATCAGGACGATCAGGAGCCGCGCGCCAGGCGACAGTGACGACGCCATAATTTCTCCAACGCTTCCGCCAGCATACGGTTATCCAGATCGGCAACCCCCTTCTTCGCGACCACCACGAAGTCCATCGACGGCAGTTCATGTTGACGCAGACGAAAGCTTTCGCGGGTCAATCGCTTGATCCGGTTGCGTTCATGAGCGCGTTTCACATGTTTTTTAGCGACGGTGAGACCGATGCGGGGATGCCCCAGCGCGTTAAGGCGGCCGAGAATAGTAATTTGCGGCGTGCCAGCCCGTTGTGGCTGCTGGAAGACGAAAGTGAAATGAATGGGAGTTAACAAACGTAACTCCCTGGGAAATGCGAGCTTACCCATCAGGGCTTGCTTTATTACTTAGAAACGGTCAGACGAGAACGGCCTTTAGCACGACGACGTGCCAGAACCTGACGACCATTTTTTGTTGCCATACGAGCACGGAAACCGTGTGAACGGTTGCGCTTCAGTACGGACGGTTGAAAAGTGCGTTTCATGGCGGTTTCTACCTAAACTTGAAAATTTTCACTGGGTGACGCGTTTCGGGCCAGAAAATCGACCTACGCCTCAATGTGTCTTTAATAAAGAGGCGGGATTGTAATAATTGTACAGTCCCGAGTCAATTTACTTCGCGTGTCATAGTGCCTGAAAACCCGCATACAGCCCGCAGAGTCCCGACTTTGCGCCTGATGGCTCAATGTCGGGTGGAGAATTATACGGGCTCCGCACTAAAGCGCAAGGATCGCACGGGATCTTATTGCGATCGGCTTGCCGGATCCTGGGGATAAAATGAGATGTCGCCCGAAATTTTAATGGATTGCGCCAGATCCCTGCTGGTTTTTCCCGCAACTGGCGTAAACTTCTTTGCGCGCCTCTGGCCTGTGGATAAAAAGGATCAAAACTGTGTAGAAAGGGAAGATCTCTGCCTCGCTTTGCGCTATGATCCGCCCTTCCGCTGACGATCCTCCGGTGATTGCAGGACGGAAAACCGCTGATAGCGGTCGCAGGCGCTTTCTTAGCGTCTGTGTCAAAAATGAACGTTTCTTAGAGTAACGCCTACTATTCTTTTCGAATTTGTACGAGTGGAGTCCGCCGTGTCACTTACGCTTTGGCAACAGTGTCTTGCCCGTTTGCAGGATGAGCTTCCTGCCACCGAATTCAGCATGTGGATCCGTCCACTGCAGGCTGAGTTAAACGACAATACGCTTGCCTTGTATGCTCCAAATCGCTTCGTACTCGACTGGGTTCGGGACAAATACCTTAATAGTATCAATGCACTGCTGAATGAATTCTGCGGTCCAAACGTGCCCACGCTGCGTTTTGAAGTGGGAACGCGCCCGGTTCAGCAGCAGGCGGCAGCGGTCAGCCAGCCTGTAATGGCCAGCGTCAGCGCGCCCGTGATGCCCGTACAGAGCCATATTCGTCCGGCCCCGACGCAGATCATGCGTCCCAGCTGGGATAATGTCCCGGCTCCGGCCGACGTCACCTATCGCTCAAATGTGAACAACCGTCATAACTTCGATAACTTCGTCGAGGGTAAATCTAACCAGCTGGCGCGCGCGGCGGCACGTCAGGTGGCGGATAATCCAGGCGGCGCTTACAACCCGCTGTTTCTGTATGGCGGCACCGGTCTCGGTAAAACGCACCTGTTGCATGCGGTGGGCAACGGCATCATTGCCCGAAAACCCAATGCAAAAGTGGTTTATATGCACTCCGAGCGCTTCGTGCAGGACATGGTTAAAGCACTACAGAACAATGCGATTGAAGAGTTCAAACGCTACTACCGTTCGGTAGATGCGCTGCTGATCGATGACATTCAGTTCTTTGCTAATAAAGAGCGATCGCAGGAAGAGTTCTTCCACACCTTTAATGCCTTATTAGAGGGCAATCAGCAGATCATCCTCACCTCGGATCGCTATCCAAAAGAGATCAACGGGGTGGAAGATCGTCTTAAATCACGTTTCGGCTGGGGTTTAACGGTGGCGATCGAGCCGCCTGAGCTGGAAACGCGTGTGGCGATCCTGATGAAAAAAGCGGATGAGAACGACATCCGTCTGCCTGGTGAAGTCGCCTTCTTTATTGCCAAGCGGTTACGCTCTAACGTGCGTGAGCTGGAAGGCGCGCTGAATCGCGTGATCGCCAATGCCAACTTTACTGGCCGGGCGATTACCATCGACTTCGTGCGCGAAGCGCTGCGCGATCTGCTGGCGCTGCAGGAAAAGCTGGTCACCATCGATAATATTCAGAAGACCGTGGCTGAGTACTACAAAATTAAGGTGGCGGATCTGCTTTCCAAGCGCCGTTCGCGCTCGGTGGCACGTCCGCGCCAGATGGCGATGGCGATGGCGAAAGAGTTAACCAACCATAGCTTGCCAGAAATTGGCGATGCTTTTGGGGGTCGCGACCATACAACGGTGCTTCATGCCTGCCGCAAGATTGAGCAGCTGCGTGAAGAGAGCCACGATATCAAAGAAGATTTCTCTAATCTCATCAGAACATTATCTTCCTGACGCTATGAAATTTATTGTTGAACGTGAGCAGTTGCTGAAGCCGCTGCAACAAGTAAGTGGTCCCCTGGGTGGTCGTCCGACGCTGCCGATCCTTGGAAACCTGCTGCTGCAGGTAACTGAAGGTTCGCTGTTGCTGACCGGTACCGATCTGGAAATGGAGATGGTCGCACGCGTGGCGCTGACTCAGGCACATGAGCCTGGATCCACCACCGTTCCGGCGCGCAAATTCCTCGATATCTGCCGCGGATTGCCGGATGGCGCAGAAATTACTCTGGCACTGGAAGGCGATCGCATGCTGGTGCGCTCTGGCCGCAGCCGTTTTTCGCTGTCGACCCTGCCCGCCAGTGACTTCCCGAATCTTGACGACTGGCAGAGTGAAGTTGAATTTACCCTGCCGCAGGCGACGCTGAAACGGCTGATTGAAGCGACCCAGTTTTCGATGGCGCATCAGGATGTGCGTTACTACCTCAACGGCATGATGTTTGAAACCGAAGGGGAAGAGCTGCGCACCGTAGCCACTGACGGTCACCGTCTGGCCGTCTGCTCCATGCCGATTGGTCAGGCGCTGCCGAGTCATTCGGTGATTGTGCCGCGTAAAGGCGTGATTGAACTGCTGCGTCTGCTGGATGGCGGCGATACACCTCTGCAGGTTCAGATTGGCGGCAGCAATATCCGTGCGCATGTCGGCGACTACATCTTTACCTCTAAGCTGGTTGATGGCCGTTTCCCCGATTATCGTCGCGTATTGCCGAAGAATCCCGACAAAGCGCTGGAAGCGGGCTGCGATCTGCTCAAACAGGCCTTTGCCCGCGCCGCTATCCTCTCTAACGAGAAGTTCCGCGGTGTTCGGCTCTATATCACCGAAAATCAGCTGAAGATCACCGCCAATAACCCTGAACAGGAAGAAGCGGAAGAGATGCTGGATGTCAGCTACAACGGCACGGAACTGGAGATTGGCTTCAACGTCAGTTACGTGCTGGATGTGCTGAACGCGCTGAAGTGCGAAAACGTCCGTCTGCTGCTGACCGATTCAGTGTCGAGCGTGCAGATTGAGGATGTGGCGAGTCCGGCAGCGGCCTATGTCGTCATGCCCATGCGCTTGTAGAATATATCGGCCTGGCTTACTTGCCATTCTGATTCCGGGCAGTGCTCGCCCCTGGTCACATATTTCAGTATGCTCCCAGGGCCTGCGCGCTTCTTGTAGAATATATCGGCCTGGCTTACTTGCTACGTTGTGCCCCGGCAGTGCTCGCCATCCTCACGTACTTCAGTACGCTCCGGTGGTTGTGCGCTGGCGGGGCACAACGTAGCTGCGACGCCGACGGCCTGGTGACTGAGGTATCGGGCAAACCTGCTTTGCCGTTGACGCCCTGGATCGCCAGGCCCAAAACTTTATTGCCCTTCACGCTGGACTGATTCATGGCTTTAACCCGCCTTCTTATCAAAGATTTTCGTAATATTGAGCAGGCTGACCTGCAGCTGGCACCCGGCTTTAATTTCCTGGTCGGCGCCAACGGCAGTGGTAAAACCAGCGTTTTAGAAGCGATTCATACTCTGGGGCATGGCCGTTCGTTTCGCAGCCTGCAGGCGGGACGCGTGATTCGTCACGACGAGGCGGCGTTTGTGCTGCATGGGCGTCTGGAAAACAAAGAGCGGGAAATTTCAGTCGGGCTGACCAAAAACCGTGCCGGTGACAGCAAAGTGCGCATTGATGGCAGCGATGGTCACAAGGTCGCGGAGCTGGCGCAGCTGTTGCCGATGCAGTTAATCACCCCTGAAGGCTTTAGTTTGCTGAATGGCGGCCCCAAATATCGCAGAGCCTATGTCGACTGGGGCTGCTTTCATAACACCCCCGGCTTTTTTAACGCCTGGAACAACATGCGCCGCCTGCTTAAACAGCGGAACGCGGCGCTGCGCCAGGTCTCACGTTACAGCCAGATTCGTCCCTGGGATCAGGAGCTGGTTCCGCTGGCTGAACAGATCAGCCAGTGGCGGGCGGAATACAGTGCGGCGATTTCAGCGGAGATCACCGCCACCTGTGGCCAGTTTCTGCCGGAATTTGAGCTGCGCTTCTCATTCCAGCGTGGCTGGGACAAAGAGAGCGATTACGCCGAACTGCTGGAACGTAACTTCGAGCGCGATCGCGCACTGACCTATACCGCCAGCGGCCCCCATAAAGCGGATTTTCGTATTCGGGCTGAAGGGACGCCGGTAGAAGATTTACTCTCACGCGGGCAGTTAAAACTGCTGATGTGTGCATTGCGTCTGGCACAGGGCGAGTTCCTGACAAGCCAGAGCGGACGCCGCTGTATTTACCTCATTGATGACTTTGCTTCTGAGCTGGATGAGAGCCGCCGACGCCTGTTGGCGGAACGGTTAAAAGCCACTCAGGCTCAGGTATTTGTCAGCGCAATTTCTGCCGGACATGTAATCGACATGACCGACGAAAAGGGCAAGATGTTCCGCGTGGAACAGGGTAAAATAGCGGTTCAACCTGAAGATTAAAATGAGCGAGAAACGTTGATGTCGAATTCTTATGACTCCTCAAGTATTAAAGTCCTGAAAGGACTTGATGCGGTACGCAAACGCCCGGGCATGTATATCGGCGATACCGATGACGGTACCGGTCTGCATCACATGGTATTCGAGGTCGTGGATAACGCAATCGACGAAGCGCTCGCTGGTCACTGTAGTGACATTGTGGTCACCATCCATGCCGATAACTCCGTATCGGTGCAGGATGATGGACGCGGCATTCCTACCGGTATTCACGAAGAAGAGGGCATCTCTGCCGCTGAAGTGATCATGACCGTGCTGCATGCTGGCGGTAAGTTCGATGATAACTCCTATAAAGTCTCCGGCGGCCTGCACGGCGTGGGCGTCTCCGTGGTTAACGCCCTGTCGCAGAAGCTGGAGCTGACCATTCGTCGCGAAGGCAAAGTGCATCAGCAGATTTACGTCCATGGCGTACCGCAGGCACCGCTGGCGGTGACGGGTGAGACCGATATTACCGGGACCCGTGTGCGTTTCTGGCCGAGCCACGAAACCTTTACCAACGTGCGCGATTTTGAGTATGACATCCTGGCGAAACGCCTGCGTGAACTCTCATTCCTGAACTCCGGCGTGTCGATTCGTCTGGATGATAAGCGTGATGGTAAAAGTGATCACTTCCACTATGAAGGCGGCATCCGGGCGTTTGTTGAGTACCTCAACAAAAACAAAACCCCGATTCATCCTACCGTGTTCTATTTCTCTACCGAGAAAGATGGCATTGGTGTGGAAGTGGCGCTGCAGTGGAACGACGGCTTCCAGGAAAATATCTACTGCTTTACCAACAACATCCCACAGCGCGACGGCGGTACACACCTCGCCGGTTTCCGTTCAGCGATGACCCGTACCCTGAATGCCTACATGGAAAAAGAGGGTTACAGCAAGAAGGCCAAAGTCAGCGCCACCGGTGATGATGCCCGTGAAGGTCTGATCGCTGTGGTTTCGGTGAAAGTGCCGGATCCTAAATTCTCATCGCAGACCAAAGATAAACTGGTCTCCTCCGAGGTGAAAACAGCGGTTGAGCAGCAGATGAATGAACTGCTGGCTGAATACCTGCTGGAAAACCCTTCAGACGCCAAAATTGTAGTCGGCAAAATCATCGACGCCGCCCGTGCCCGTGAAGCGGCACGCCGCGCCCGTGAAATGACCCGCCGTAAAGGCGCGCTGGACCTGGCCGGTCTGCCAGGCAAACTGGCGGATTGCCAGGAGCGCGACCCGGCGCTGTCTGAAATCTACCTGGTGGAGGGTGACTCCGCAGGCGGCTCGGCCAAACAGGGCCGTAACCGTAAAAACCAGGCGATTCTGCCGCTGAAAGGTAAGATTCTTAACGTTGAAAAAGCGCGTTTCGATAAGATGCTCGCCTCCCAGGAAGTGGCCACGCTGATCACCGCGCTGGGCTGCGGTATTGGTCGCGACGAGTACAACCCGGACAAAGCTGCGCTATCACAGCATCATCATCATGACCGATGCCGACGTCGATGGTTCGCACATCCGTACCCTGCTGCTGACCTTCTTCTATCGTCAGATGCCTGAAATCATTGAGCGCGGCCACGTTTATATCGCCCAGCCGCCACTCTACAAAGTGAAGAAAGGCAAGCAGGAGCAGTACATCAAAGATGACGAGGCGATGGATCAATACCAGATCGCTATCGCGCTTGATGGCGCGACGCTGCACACCAATGCCAGCGCGCCGGCGCTGGGCGGTGAGCCGCTGGAGACGCTGGTCACTGACTTCAACAGCACCCAGAAGATGATCAAGCGTATGGAGCGCCGTTATCCGATGGCCATGCTGCGTGCGATGATTTATCACGACACGCTGAGCGACCTGACCAGCGAAGCAGAGGTTACAACCTGGCTGAATGGTCTGGTGAGCTATCTGACTGAACGCGAAGCGCACGGCAGCACCTATCTGGCACAGGTGCGTGAAAACCGCGAATCAAACCTGTTCGAGCCGGTACTGCGCGTCCGTACCCACGGTGTAGATACTGACTATCCGCTGGATGCTGATTTCATTCAGGGTCCTGAGTATCGCAAAATCTGCGCCCTGGGCAGCAAACTGCGTGGTCTGCTGGAAGAGGATGCTTACATCGAGCGTGGCGAGCGTCGTCAGCCAGTGGCAAGCTTCGAACAGGCGATTGAGTGGCTGATTAAAGAGTCGCGTCGCGGCCTCTCGGTCCAGCGCTACAAAGGTCTGGGCGAGATGAACCCGGAGCAGCTGTGGGAAACCACCATGGATCCAGACAGCCGTCGTATGCTGCGCGTTACCATTAAAGATGCGATTGGCGCTGATCAGTTGTTCACAACCCTGATGGGCGATGCGGTTGAACCGCGCCGCGCCTTCATCGAAGAAAATGCGCTGAAAGCCGCCAATATCGATATTTAACCGGCATCAGAGATGAAAGGCCATCACCCAGGTGATGGCCTTTTTTTTGTGCCGTCCGGGCGGAAAACACGCCAGGGCGTGCCTTCCTGCCCGCATGCTGCGATCCCGATCACGTTTTAACCCGGTCAGCTCCCTTACTCTTGCCCCTCTTTGCGCATTTACCGCGCACTATTCCACACAGGGAGTTACACCATGATTGTTTGCGATCGTCACGACTGGGACAGAGAACGTCACGCCTTTCATCCGGTAGTCGATCAGGCGATAAGCTGGATTGCCAGCACAGATTTCAGCCAGCTGGAAACCGGCAAATATGAGATCCTGCCCGACAACAAAATGTTCTGTCTGGTGCAGGAGATGATGACCGAACCGGCCAGCGCACGCAAAGCGGAGTCCCACTTCAACTACATCGATATTCAGTATCTGCTGGCAGGCACCGAAAATATTGGCGTGGCCCGCGCCCATCCCGACCAGCACATCACCGAAGATTTTGCCCAGCAGCGAGACGTCGTTTTTTATCAGAAGATATTGAATGAGTCAGTGATTACGCTGATGCCCGGCATGTTCGCGCTCTTTTTCCCGCACGATATCCATCGTCCCTGCTGCGCCCCTGGCGAACCCGCAACAATCCGAAAAGCCGTGATTAAAATCCACCGCGATCTCTTTACCGCCTGAAGCTGGCGGTCAGCTGGCCGTTCTCGCCTGCCATGAAACTGGTCAATGTGCGCTGAATCGCGCTAGCATTGAACAAAACCCAGACGCTACGAGGACTCTATGGCTATTAAATTGATCGCTATCGACATGGATGGCACCCTGCTCAACCCGCAACATGAGATCACACCGGCGGTGAAATCCGCCCTGGATCGCGCCCGTCAGCAAGGGGTGTCGATTGTTCTGACCACCGGCCGGCCGTTTGTGGGTATCCAGCGCTATCTCATGGAACTGGATATGCAGACGCCCGGCCAGTACGCGATCAGCAACAACGGTGCGCTGGTTCATCAGGCCGAAGATGGTGAGTGCGTGGCGGAAGTGACGCTGACCTTTGACGACTACCTCTACATTGAGAACCTGGCACGTGAGCTTGGCGTACATTTCCAGGCATTCGACAAAACCCATCTCTATACCCCTAACAAAGACATCAGCGAATACACCATCCATGAAGCGAGCCTGACCGGCATTCCGGTGCGCTACCGCGCGGTGGAGGAGATGGATCGTGCCATGCGCTTCCCGAAACTGATGATGATCGACCGGCCCGCTCTGCTCGACGCAGCGATTGCCCGCCTGCCCGGGCATGCTCAGCAGACTTACACCATCCTGAAGAGCGCGCCTTATTACCTCGAAATCCTCGATCGTCGGGTGAATAAAGGCCAGGGCGTCAAAATGCTGGCTGAGAAGCTCGGCCTGAAGCAGGAAGAAGTGATGGCGATTGGCGATCAGGAGAATGACCTGGCGATGATCGAATACGCAGGAACGGGAGTCGCAATGGGGAATGCCATTGACTCTGTTAAGAAAATTGTTCAGTTCATCACCAAAACCAATATGGAAGATGGCGTCGCGCATGCCATCGAAGAGTTAGTGCTGTAACGGCCTGTTCTCTGCCGGGCCGCTTCGGCCCGGATCCCCTAACCCGGCAAAAATGCTGCACCGCAAAACAGAATCGCGTAATTTGTCGGGCAACTCTTTCTCCGTGGGTTTCATCATGTCAGAAAAACAGATCACCTTTGCTGCCCGTCAGCATCAGCTCACCAATATTAATGTCTGGACTGCCGACAGCCAGTGGCTGGCGTTTGACGTTCGTCCATCGGGCGCGTCGTTTACCAGTCAGACCATTGAGCGGGTCAATGTGATGACCGGTGAGGTGGAGGCGCTCTATCAGGCCCGGCATGGTGCCCATGTTGGCGTCGTCACGGTCAGTCCCGATCTGCCACCGCGCTACGTCTGCATTCATGGCCCGGAACATCCCGATGCCAGCTGGCAGTATGACTTCCACCACCGGCGCGGGGTGATCGTTCAGAACGGTGCGGCGGTGAATCTGGATGCCTGCGATATCACGCCACCGTTTACCCCTGGCGCGCTGCGTGGCGGCTCGCATGTACATATCTTCAGTCCCGACGGTTCTCGCCTGAGCTTTACCTACAATGACCACGTAATGCACGAACTGGATAGCCGGCTCGATCTGCGCAACATCGGCATCGCGGTGCCCCTTTGCGCTGTAACGCCCGAAAAGCAGCATCCGCGCGAATATGACGGCACCTTTTTTTGCCTGCTGGTGAGCCAGACGCATGCGGAACCGCTGCCAGGCAGTGACCAGATTAATCGTGCCTGTGAGGAGTGCTGGGTCGGTGAGCGTGGCTACCAGAAGCCGGACGGCAGCTGGCAGCGCTGGGCGATCGCCTTTATTGGCGACACGCTGACGGCGCAGGGCGAAAAACGGCCTGAAGTTTTTATTGTTGATCTGCCTGATGCGCTGGAGGATTACGCCCGCGCCGGAGAGATGCCGCTGGAGGGCAGCAGCCAGCAGTTACCTGCGCCACCGGCTGGCGTGCAGCAGCGTCGCCTGACGCACAGCCGTGGTGTGGCTCTGCAACCTCGCCATTGGCTGCGCGCCGCACCGGATGGCAGCCAGATAGCGTTTCTGATGGCGGATGCCGCAGAGGTGATCCAGCTCTGGACGGTCTCCCCCAACGGCGGCGAACCGCGTCAGATCACCCGACTCAGCCACAGCATTCAGTCCGCCTTTAGCTGGCATCCTGACGGCCAGGCGATCGCTTTTGTCTGCGATAACAGCGTGATGCGATGTGACGTTGAGAGCGGCGCGTGTCAGCGTCTGACCCGCAGAACGGAAGAGGCGCCATCAGGTGACGCGGTGGTCTGGTCACCTGATGGTACACAGATTGCTTATATGCGTGAGGTGAATGGCTGGCGGCAACTCTTTACGGTTGCGGCAGTGACCGCATAGGAGGCATAGGCTGCGCCTGCGCCAGGCTTTCCTGCGTATGCGCCAGTCTTTCGCTCTGCAGGATGCGTTCACGTGGAGAGTCGAGAGATTTATCTTTGTCGCTGCGGTAGTAGTCCCACGGCAGCAGCAGCGTATCCAGCACAGCAGAGAAAGGAAGATCGATTAACGCCAGCGGCTTCAGCGCCCAGCTGGTATCACCATCGGACAGCATATCAGCGCTGGCACGGGTGCCTGGATAGTAGCCCTGACTCGCACCTGTGTGAGACATCACGCTGGAACAGCCGGTTGTTGCCATTGCGCAGCACACCACTCCAGCCAGAGGTAAGGTCTTCATCAATTTCATCATCATCATCCCTTCAGTCATGGCATAAGCCTGGCTGAGTTTGCTTGCCAGACAACGTCAACACTCTGGGGCGAAGTCCGTCTGGGTCTGGCAAATGTAGTCCTGAGTGTATGTCATTTCCTCAAATTGGCGAAAAAAATTGCATTTCACCCTCTTGAAAATGGTCTTGTGGCACCCATTTTTAGTTTACGGACGCACTCACCGTTGCCGCAAGGGACAGTGGGGTGCCGTATCCAGCCTGTCCAGTAGTGGAAGGTTGCCAAAACTTGCTGAAATTCAGGAGTCTTAATATGCGTAATTTTGATCTCACCCCACTTTATCGCTCTGCTATCGGTTTTGATCGCCTGTTTAACCTGCTCGAATCTAATCAGAATCAGAGCAATGGCGGCTATCCTCCCTATAACGTTGAACTGGTCGATGAAAATCACTATCGCATTACTATTGCGGTGGCCGGTTTTGCTCAGAGCGAACTGGATATCACGGCGCACGATAACGTGCTGATCGTGCGGGGTGCCCATCCTGAAGAGCAGACCGAGCGTAAATACCTGTATCAGGGTATCGCCGAGCGTAACTTCGAGCGTAAATTCCAGCTCGCCGACCACATTGTGGTGCGCGATGCCCGTCTCGAGAATGGTCTGCTGAGCATCGATCTTGAACGACTGGTGCCGGAAGAGGCGAAACCACGCCGTATTGAGATTCTGAAGTAATATTGAGGTTCTGAAACAGTCATTAAAAACGCCGCGTTAGCGGCGTTTTTTTTGCCCTTATATCTGAAGGCGGACTTGTCCTTACGGCTGCGTTCGCATCGCTAAGCGCTGACCCAGCACGCCACCAAATACGTTGACCAGCAGCCCCAGTATAATCACCACCGCACCCAGCATCTGCTGCCCGGAGAGATGCTCATCCAGCACCAGCGCGGCGGTAATAATCCCCACCACCGGCACCAGCAGCGACAGCGGCGCGACGCGCCAGGTTTCGTAGCGACTCAGCAGATTCCCCCCAGATAGCGTAACCCACAATGGTGGCGACAAATGCCAGATAGAATAGCGCCAGCACGGTCTGCAGGCCGATATGCAGCAGGCTGTTAACGATGGCGGCCTGACCATCAAACAGCAGCGAACAGGCAAAGAAAGGAACGATCGGCACCAGCGCACTCCAGACCACCAGTGACATGATCGGCACGCTGCGGTTCCGCATAATAATCTTATTGGTGATATTACCCAGTCCCCAGGAGAGCGCCGCCGACAGCGTCAGCATCATGGTGGTCAGCGTAATACCGGCGCTGGTCTGCCCTTCCATGCCTGCCGTCGCCAGCAAAAACATCCCCAGCGTAGCGATGATAATCCCGACAATATGATTCCAGCGCAGCCTCTCCGCCAGCAACAGCGCGCCCAGCAACAGGGTAAAGAATGCCTGCGCCTGCAGCACCAGCGAGGCCAGACCGGCAGGCATGCCGAGCTTGATCGCCAGGAACAGAAAGGCGAACTGACCAAAACTGATGGTCATGCCATAAACCACCAGCCAGCGCAGCGGAATCGGCGGGCGACGCACAAAGAAAATGGCGGGAAAGGCGACCAGGGTAAAACGCAGCCCGGCGAGCAAAAAAGGCGGCATACCCTGCAGCCCCAGCTTGATCACCACAAAATTGACGCCCCACGCCACCACCACGCACAGCGCTAACAGCATATCTTTTACCGACATCAGAAACTCCTTGTCCTGCCGTCAGGCGGTAACCGCAATCGGGGTCGCGATATCGGCACAGCAGCCTTCACCCACGATCCGAAAATAATCATCTGCAGCCAGCGCGATCGACTTATCCAGCTCGCCCGCGTTAAACCATAATGTTCCGACCTGTTGCAGCCGGGTATCCACCCGCAGCGCCAGCCGGTCATCAAAACTAAACGGCGGTACCGCGCCCATCACACAGCCCGTCAACGCCTGCGCCAGCTCCGGAGCGGCGAAAGAGGATTTTTTGCCGCCGATGGCGCGCGCCGCACTTTTGAAATTGATCCGGCAGTCGCCCGGCACTATCGCCAGCAGCTGACGCGATGGCGCACCGTCCGGCATGCTGACCTCCAGCACCATCGCTTTGGCCGCCTGACCCAGCAGGTTACCGCGTATCTGGCTGATCTGTTCGGTCTGCCCTATCGCCTCATGTTCCACCACGCGGTAGCTGGCCTGCTGCTGATCCAGCAGCGCAGTAATTTTTTCAAACGTCGTCATTCCCTTCTCCTGTTCTGGCACAGCCCGGCTTAGCTCCAGGCGATAGCGTGTTTCATTTTTTTATCGGTCAGCCCGAAAAAGAAACCCATGGTGATACGGGTATCGCCTTCGACCCGATCGATCTCATGATAAAACGCAGGATTAAACAGATAGATATCGCCACTGCGTGGTGAAAATTCGCAGATCTCACTGTTTTCAATCACCCCACTGCGATAACCCAGCTCCCCGGCGGTTTTGAACTGCTCATCCTCTGGCGACCACTTTTTTGTTGTAGATGCGCAGTGCCCCACCCGCGTTGCACTCCTGCAGGCAGACCACGCAGCTGAGCTGATGCAGGATTTGCGTCACCACCAGCGAAGTCTCTGCGGCGTCGCGCACGATATTGTCGTTATGCAGCGGGTTCGCGACGCCATTGGCATGAAAGCGCACGATAGAACCGGCGTAGTCTCCACAACCCGGTTCGTGGGCGATGCGTAAGCTTTCCAGCCGCAGCGCATGCTGAACCCAGCGGTAAATCTGTTCGCGCAGCGTATTCAGCGAGGGCGGCAACGCCGGCTGGATATCGCGCAGCTCGGTAAAGTAGTTATCGGGAGCCGCAGTATGACGCGCCAGATAGGGGCCGAGCGTGGTCAGCGCGCCATTGGGATAGTGGGAGACACGGATCTTTTCCCGGCAGCTCTGCAGGTCAGTCACCACCGCTTCCCGCACCTCTGGCGTCAGGAAATTACGCAGCACCAGCAGCGGCACCCGTGCGGTGACGATGTCATCCAGCCAGGTCGATTCCACAAACATGTTGGGATTAATCACGCGGAACTGATTGAAAATTGCCATGTTTATCACTCCCTAAACGGTATTTCATAGAGTTCATGATTGTTCATTCGCCGCCAGTTGCCAGCGCTGCCTGGTATTGCCACGGGTTCAGAGGCGATCAGCGTGCAACCATCCTGTTGCTGAAAATGCATCGTAAAATAGTCGGGCCAGGGCGTGTCGTGCGGATACCACTGCCACGCCCAGGCTTTGTCACGGGTGACGAAAATGGCATTCCCTGCGCTGCCGCCCGGCTCTACCTGCGCCATCTTTGCGCGCAGATAGTCGCGGGTGAAATCGGCAGGCGTGGTCTGATCTACCAGATAACGCAGATACTCTTCTGAATCGAAGCGCGATTCGGCCAGACCGAGCTGACGGTAAATCGTCGGCAGAAAGCCGTTATGCATCATGTACCACTGATGTCCGGCGCTGTTGCGCCACAGCGGATGAGAAAACGCCAGTCCCTGATTTTTACTCAGCGTGGCGTGCCGCACATGCACCGCCAGAAACCGGCTGCGCAGGCGATCCACATCGATACCCGGCAGCGCTTCTGCGAACGCGCCGGTGCCGTGCAGGGTACGAATCTCGCCCTCTTCGAGCCACAGACAGCCCCAGCCGTTAGGGTGTGATTTGATCGGGCCATCGTGTTCGGCGCTTTCACCGCAGCTCATGGCGCGCGCCGCCTCCAGAATTTCTGCGCTGTCGAACCGGCCATGCGCCAGAATCATCCTGCACATACTTTATCTCTCCCGGCCGCCACCGGCTGCGCGGCAATCACCTGCTGAAAAGTGGTCATAATCGGCTCACGCGCTGTGGCCGTCAGGCTGAAAGTGGCCAGAATGCCCGCGTGACGCGTCAGGTCGGCATAGAGCGATGAGCGTGACGAAACCTGTAACGCAGGCAATCTGAGTGGCGGTAACAACGCGCCCTGCTGATGCTGATCGATCCAGCGTTCGGCAGCCTGCAGCTGCGCCGGTTGCCGCAACCGCAGCTGGCCGACCGCACCGGGTGTGGTGAAGGCAAACGCGGGCAATGCGCCACCCGCTTCCAGCCGGAAGGTGACTTCCGCCCAGTTGATGCCGGTCGCCTCCTGCACCAGCGTCGCCACACCCATGCCGGAGAGCCGGAACCCCATCTCCAGGAAATGCGGCACGCCGTTGACCACAATAAAATCGATATGAAATGCACCCTGACGGTAGCCAAAGGTTTCGCAACAGAATGTCATCAGGCTGCTGAACGAGACCGGCAGGGCCACTGCCGCCATCGCCACATGCCCCGACTCATAAAAGCTGACGCAGCCCTCAGCATCCCGGTGCTGCTCAATCACCTTCTGGCAGCAGGTCAGCGCCTGGGGATGTCCCTGATGCACCACGCCCTGTAATGAAAACTCATCGCCGATCAGCGCGCTTTCCACAATAAAGCCGCTGAAGCCGCGTCCGCCGTAGTTCATGGTTTGCACCAGCTGTTTCACTACGCTATGCAGCTGATCGGCATGCTCAATCAGCCAGATGCCCAGGCCGCCGCCGCCATCCACCGGTTTTACGACGCAGGGATAGATCAGCGCCTGTCCGGCATCCAGAATGCTGAGCGGCGAGGCGAAAAAGCGGAACTCCGGCTGCGGGAAGCGCGGCCACGCTTTTTTCAGCGCCATGCGCTGCGCATATTTATCCAGCGGAATAAAGGCGGCGGGCGCATCCGGCCCGGCCAGCATCTCGCGCAGTCGTCCGGCGCTGGCGTTGTAGGCTTCAAAGCCCGCCAGCACCACCAGCGGATGCGCCAGTAAACCGGCGTGCAGATAGGCCTGCATCACCTCCCAGGGATTCTCAGGGCGATCGAGGCGAATGATCAGATCAAACGGCAGAGCCAGGCTTAACGACTGGTAATCGACGAAATCACCCATTTCAGCCAGCACGGTAAAATAGCCGTCGCGCTTCGCCACCGCGCAGTAAGGATTTTGCCCGTCGCGGGTGGCGCCAATTTGCAGAAAAATCTTTTTCATCGCCTCGCCTTACCGGGTTATCGCCCGGAAATGATTTCTGTCACGATGTCATTGAGCACACCGTTATTGACCTGAATCACCGCTTTGTGGGGATCAAAACGCAGCACGCGCGACAGCGGATCGGCGCTTTTGCCCTCCAGCAGCGAACTGACCGGCTTGCTCTGCCAACAGTGCCGCATCTGCGTCAGCGTCATGCCGGAGAGCCGGGTTAACTGCTGTGCCAGCGCGCGATCTTCACTGCGTTGCTCAAGCAGGTCGCGGATGGCCGCCTCATCCAGCGTAATCTGCTGCTGCATCAGCCAGTGTCCGAGCTGCTCTCCCTGCGCCAGGAACGGGGAGTAGATCATGCAGATCAGCTGATCTTCGCTGAGGTCAAACGCCTGTATGGCGAAGTCCGCCGCGCGCTGCCGCTGCCGCTGGATCGCGGCGTCATCCTGATAGCGCGCCGCCATCTCATCGATTAGCGCGGGCGGAAAATCTTTCTTCACCATCAGTCCCAGCGCAAAGCGCACATATTCGCGGATCCCTTCGGCATAGTGGCGCTGCAGCAGCGTTTCTGCCCGCAATCCGCGCAGGTGCGCCATCAGCGTCGGATTACCGCAGTCGGATTCGGAAAAACTGAACATCAGCGCATCAAAACGGAAGCGCATAAATTCGCTGAGCAGTGCCCAGTGCGCGCCCGCTTCATAGGCGGTGTCCTGATAGATGTTGAAGAACAGTGGATTGCGCGCCAGCTGGTGGGTGATGCGGTGCGCAGGCGTCAGCTGCTCGGCGCCATAAACATCGCTGAAGTAGCGCTCTGCCACGCCATCCAGCGTCTGCAGAAACCCGCTGAAGCCCCGGGTTTTGTCCGCCACTGGCGCATCAAACAGCCGTGAGAGGTGCCGCGCCCAGGCGACATAGGCGGCCTGCTCCTGTGGCGAATCGCCGGTAACAATCAGATCCACGCCACCGTTGTAGTCTGCCGCCAGGCCAAAGGAGTTCACCATGCTGAGATTACAGGCGTTGCAGAAGGTCGAGCGCGCGTCGGCGCGAAACCGGTGGCCATTCATCAGCACATCATTACGGTTCTGCTGCCGCACGCTCTCCGGCATCGGCAGGTCGCGGTCAAACGGCCGGATAAGCAGGCCATCCACCACCAGGCACTCCACCCGTTCATCGTCATGCATCGCCAGCGACTGATAAACGCGGTGGATATTCTCCATTACGCTCTGATTCATCGCCGCATGGCGATTGGTGCTGATCCGCAGATGAAAGGTGCTGCCCTGCTGCTGCCAGATCAGTCCCTGAATGTAACGCACGTAAGCCACCATGTAGCTGCTGTCTTTTCCCCCGCCATAGGCGAGCAGCACACGGTTATTCTCCAGCAGCTGCTGATCCGGCAACGCTGCCAGCAGGCGAAGAGAACAGCGCTGAGCGGACTCAATGATGGCGGGTGACAGATACGCTTCCATCTCCTTCATCATGGCGGACAGATTATTCATTTCTCACGTTTTCCTCAGGTGAAAAGAATCACTTTATGGTCTGAAGCCCGGGGCTGACGGGGTCGCCGGGCCGTTTAGCGTTATGAATAATTAAGAGATGCAGCCTAAAGTACTTTGAATGTACTCTGTTGAATATGCACAGATCAGCGCGATATGGGGTGGAACAGATGGCCGATATTATCGGGGAACAGGAGAGTCAGAGCAGTCGTTACCGCCAGATCGCAGAACAGATCAAGCAGGCCATTCATGCCGGTTCGCTGGCACCTGACAGCCGTCTGCCGTCGGTGCGCACGCTGGCGACGCAGTACAATGTCAGCCTTACCACCGCCCTGAAGACACTGCGCACGCTGGAAGATGAGCGCTACGCCGTTGCCCGCCCCAAATCGGGCTTTTTTGTTGCCCCGCAGCGGCCCTCTTCGCGTCAGCTGCCCGCCGTCAGTGAACAGCCGCGCGCCATCGCGCCGCTTGATGAGCAGACAGAGCTCCATCTGGCGATGCTTGGCTCAGACTGCCGGGTGCGTCTCGATCTGGCCAACGGCGACAGTGCGCTCTATCCGGTCAAGCGCATCGGCCTGCTGATGCGTCAGATGGGCTACAGCAAACCGGCCCTGCTCGGGAATACGGTGAAGGGCACCGGCTATGCGCCGCTGAAAACAGAGATTGCCCGCCGGGCAGTGGGTTACGGCTGTAATATCAGCGCTGACGATATTCTGATCACCAACGGCTGCATTGAGGCGATCTCGCTGTCGCTGCGCGCCACGACCCAGCCGGGCGATGTGGTCGCCGTGGAATCACCCTGCTATTTCGTGCTGCTGCAGATGCTGCATAACCTCAATTTACGGGTGATTGAAGTGGAAGCCGGGCCGGAAGGGTATGTCGATGTCGCGAAGCTCACCGGGCTGTTTCAGCGCAAGGCGGTGCGGGTCTTTCTCACCCTGTGCAACGTCAACAATCCGCTGGGAAAAAGCATTCCCAACGAGCATAAGGCCTATATTGCGCGGCAGGCGGATGAAAACGACGTGGTGATTATTGAGGATGATATTTTTGGCGATACTGCCTTTGGTGAACGCCGCCCTTTCCCGATGCGCGCCTTCAGCCCCAACGCCATTCTCTGCAGCGGCTTCTCTAAAACCGTGGCGCCAGGCATTCGTATCGGCTGGGTTCACAGCGTCAACTACATGCGCAAAATCGCCTCACTGAAATATACCTCAACCATGGGCACCTCGGTGCTGTCGCAGGCGGCGGTGGCGGAACTGCTGCGCAGCGGCGGCTATGATGCTCATCTGCGTAAGCTGCGGCGTGAGCTGGCACGACAAATCCGTGAAATGCGTCAGTCGGTGCTGCGGGAATTTCCGGCGGGAACCCGGGTGTCCGATCCGGAAGGAGGCTATGTGCTGTGGGTTGAGATGCCCCGACAGGGGCTGAACGTGCGCGAGCTGTTTCTGAAAGCGCGCAACGCGGGCATCGGCATTGCGCCGGGCCACATTTTTGCCACCGACCAGCGCTACGATCACTGTTTCCGGCTGAATGCCGGTTTTGGCTGGAATGCAGAGGTGGAACAGGCGATTCAGCAGCTGGCACAGTGGTGCCAGCTGTCGTTAACCGATTCGCAGGATTAGCTGTCGCGCCAGGCGTTCTCAACCTCTTCCGCCAGAATCTGCACCGCCCGCTCAATGTTCTCTGCATCCGGCACGTAATTCATCCGCATACATTGATGGGTGTGCGGCCACGCCTGTTCCAGTCCCGGGAAGAAGAAGTGGCCCGGCACCATCAACACGCCGCGCGCTTTCAGCCGCTGATAAAGCAATTCGGTGGTGATCGGCAGATCGCGGAACCAGAGCCAGAGGAAAATAGCCCCTTCCGGCTTGTGGATCAGGCAACGGTCTTCCGGCAGATAGCGCCGCAGGATCGCAATGGTCTGCTGCACCTTCTGCTGATAGAACGGCTTAATCACCTCTTCGGAGAGCCGCAACAGATCGCCGCGACGGATCATCTCATTGGCAATGGCCGGACCGATACTGCCGGGCGCCAGACTGATGATGCCGTTCATATTGCTCAGCGCGGTGATGGTCTTCTCGTCAGCGATAATGATGCCGCAACGCGCACCCGGCAGGCCGAGCTTCGACAGACTCATGCAGAGAATGATGTTGGGGTTCCACAGCGGGCGCACCTCGCTGAAGATGATGCCGGGGAACGGCACGCCATAGGCATTGTCGATCAGCAGCGGCACGTCATGCTGCTGTGCCAGCGCATCGAGTTGCATCAGCTCATCATCGGTGATCACGTTGCCGGTGGGGTTGGTCGGGCGCGATACGCAGATCAGCCCGACCTCTTCATTCATCGGCAGATGCTCAAAATCGACATGATATTTAAACTGGCCTTTCGGCAGCAGCTCAATGTTCGGCTTCGCCGACACAAACAGCCCCTCTTCCAGGCCGGCATCCGCATAGCCAAGATACTCAGGCGCCAGCGGGAACAGCACCCGCTTTTTGCTGCCATCGGCCCGACGACCGGCGAACAGATTGAACAGATAGAAGAAGGCGCTCTGGCTGCCGTTAGTCAGCGCAATGTTCTGTGCGGTGATAGGCCAGCCAAGCTCATCGCTCAGCAGCCCGGCCAGCGACGCCAGCAGCGTCGCTTTACCGCGCGGGCCATCGTAATTGCACAGCGCCTCGCTGAGTTTGCCTTCCTCATGCATCTGCTGCAGCAGTTGCTGAAAGTAGTCGTTCATGGCCGGGATCTGCGCCGGATTACCGCCGCCCAGCATGATGGTGCCGGGCGTTCGCAGGCCCGCGCCCATATCTTCCATCAGACGTGAGATGCCGGAATGTTGGGTAAATTTGTCGCCGAACTGAGAAAAAGACATAGCGGTTAAATATTTGTGATAGCGAATCGGGGGTCCACCATAACGCCCGCCATGGGCGGGCGCAATGGAAAGGCGAGGGGATTACTTCAGCGCCTGCGGGTTCACGCAGTTTTTCTCGACGCTTCCACCGAGTGCAGCGAGGAGATTCTCTACCGCATCCTGCATCATGCCGTAGCGGGTTTCGTGGGTGGCAGAACCGATATGCGGCAGCGTCACCACATTGGGCAGCGACAGCAGCGGAGAGTCGGCAGAGACCGGCTCCTGCTCAAACACATCCAGCCCGGCGGCATGCAGTTTGCCCGCCTGCAACGCGGCGATCAGCGCATTCTCATCCACCACCGGCCCGCGACCGGCGTTGATCAGCACCGCATCCGGCTTCATCAGTTCAAGCTCGGCGGCACCGATCAGATGGTGCGTCTCTTCAGTCAGCGGCAAACTGATGCAGACGAAATCACTCTGCTTCAGCAGCGCCTCCAGCTCACAACGCTGTGCGCCAAAGCGCGACTGCGCCTCTTCATGCTCGCGGCGGGCGTTGTAGAGGATTTTCATACCGAAGCCAAAGTGGGCGCGCTGCGCCAGCGCCATCCCGATACGTCCCATGCCGAGAATACCCAGCGTTTTATGGTGCACGTCGATGCCGAACTGTGCCGGACCGATGCTCTTCTGCCAGTTGCCCGCTTTGACCCAGGCATCCAGTTCCGGCACCCGACGCGCGGTACTCAGTACCAGCGCCATCATGGTGTCCGCCACGGTTTCGGTCAGCACGGTCGGCGTGTGCATCAGCACCACGTGACGCTGATTCAGCGCATCCACATCAAAATTGTCATAGCCTACAGAGACGCTGGAGCAGACGCGCAGATTGGGCATCTTCGCCAGCAGCTCACCATTCACTTTACCGCCCGATCCCAGCAGACCTTCTGCCTGTTGGAACGCCGCAGCATGTTCCTGCTGGCTTTCCGGCGAGAGATCGCTGATTTCCGTCACGTCACACTGTTCAGCCAGGCGAGCATAAAGATCGTCGGGCAGTTTTTTTATAGAGAATTACAGCGGGTTTCATTCGGTGGCTCCCGGTCAATAAGTAGCGGGCGGCTTGCAGGCCGCCCGGAGAAATAGAGGCTAACGTTTACGCTTTCAGGCGGGTTTCGCACCCTGCAGCGGCGGCGCTTTGTTCTGCGCCGGTTTCACAATCAGCGTCAGCCACACCGAAACCAGCAGGGCCGATCCCATAAAGATGTAGGACGCGGACGGGCTGCCGGTGGCTCCATTAAGATAGCCGACAATCCATGAACCGATAAACGACCCCAGCGCACCCATACTGTTGATCAGCGCCATTGCGCCACCGGCGACATTGCGTGGCAGCATCTCAGGAATAATGGCGAAGAACGGTCCGTAAGGCGCATACATCGCGGCACCGGCAATCACTAACAGGGTGTAGGACATCCAGAAATTGTTCGATCCCACCAGATAAGAGCCGAGGAACGCCAGCGCGCCCACCAGCAGCAGCGGCCAGACGAACAGCTTACGGTTCTGGGTTTTATCCGACGCCCAGGAGACCACCACCATCGCAATGGTCGCCGCCAGATAAGGCACCGCAGAGAGCCAGCCCGCCTCTACCATACCCATCTGCGTGCCGTTACGCAGAATCGACGGCAGCCACAGCACAAAGCCATAGACGCCGATGCTCCAGGCAAAATATTGCAGGCAGAGAATGATCACGTTGCGGTTGCGGAACGCTTCGCTGTAGTTGCGCACCGCTTTAATATTTTCCTGCTCTTTCTGCAGTTCAGCCTGCAATGCCGCTTTCTCGGCATCGCTCATCCAGCGCGCCTGCGCCGGCTTATCCTGCACCAGGAACCACCAGGCGATCGCCCAGACCACCGCCGGAATCCCTTCGAAGATAAACATCTCACGCCAGCCAAACGATTCGATCAGATAGCCTGACACGACCGACATCCACAACACCGTGACCGGATTACCCAGGATCAGGAAGGTATTGGCGCGTGAACGTTCCGACTTGGTAAACCAGTTGCTGATGTAGATCAGCATCGCGGGCATCACCGCGGCTTCCACCACGCCCAGAATAAAGCGAATGGCCGCCAGCATCGGAATGTTGCTGACCACGCCGGTCAGTGAGGCACAGCCGCCCCACAGGATCAGGCACCAGAAGATCAGTTTCTTGACGCTGCGGCGTTCGGCGTAAATTGCACCCGGGATCTGGAAAAAGAAGTAACCCAGGAAGAACAGCGCACCCAGCAGCGAGGACATACCTTTGGTGATGCCGAGATCGTCATTAATCCCGGCAGCAGAAGCGAAGCTAAAATTTGCACGATCGAGATACGCCAGGCTGTAGGTGATAAACACGATGGGCATGATGAACCACCAGCGTTTTGGCGCGATTGTCTGCTTTTTCATCGGGAACTCCTGTGACTGTAGAGGGGCGCGAACTACACGTCGCCCAGTTGCTGACGCGTCGGCAGACCTTCGCTGTCACCAATGACCTGAATCGCCATCGAACCAATTTTGTTGCCGCGACGAATCGCCTGCGGCAGCGACTGACCTTCCAGCAGGGCGCTGATGACGCCAACGGCAAAGCCGTCTCCGGCGCCTACGGTATCCACCACGTTGTCGACTTTTATCGCCTCAACCTGGCCCTGCTCGCCCTGCGCCGTTTTATACCAGGCACCGTCACAACCGGTTTTAATCACGACCGCTTTCACGCCCTTATCGAGATAGAAATCCGCGATCGCTTCTGGCTGACGATAGCCGGTCAGAATCAGCCCCTCTTTTTCGCCCGGCAGTACCCAGTCGGCATACTCCGCCAGCAGATTGAGCTGCTTACGCATCTCCTCTTCGCTGCGCCACAGCACCGGCCGCAGGTTAGGGTCAAACGAGATAGTTTTACCGCGCGCACGCATCTCTTTGGCGGTGTGCTTCAGCATCTCCAGCGAACTCTCTGAAAGCGCCGCCGCCACACCGCTCAGGTGCAGATGACGCGCCGAACCAAAATAGTCCGCGTCAAAATCGTCGACCGACAGATGGCTGGCCGCCGAGCCTTTACGAAAATATTCCACCAGCGGATCAGAGCCGTCATCAACTTTGGACTTGAGCTGAAAACCGGTGGGATAGCGCTTATCGACCGTCACCCGGGCGTGGTCGATACCCTCTTTTTCCAGCTGCTGGCAGATAAACCGGCCAAAAGCGTCATCGCCAATACGACTGACCCAGCCCACTTTCAGGCCAAGACGAGCCAGGCCGGTCGCCACATTGAGTTCAGCGCCCGCCGCGCGTTTAACAAAGGTCTCTGCTGCGGCCAGGTCGCCGGTTTCACGCGCGATGAACATCGCCATCGCTTCACCGATAGTGACAACATCAAGCGGACCGTTGTGATGCATAGTGTGATGCGTGGTCATCTTCACTCCTTACACGTTACGCAGCAGCGACACGTAGTGGCGTGTCACCGCAGTCAGATCGTCGCCTTCCAGCGGAAATTCAATACCGCGCGGTGCCTGTGCGGGCAACTGTTGCAGCAGTGTGCGCCAGTGGTCATCAGCCTCATCCAGCGCAATCGCGCGGTAGCTATCCTGGTGCGCCACGGCGGCTTTGACATGCACATAGCCCACCTGCGCAGCCAGCTGTTGCGCCGCCTGATCGGCATCCTCACCGGTCCAGCACCAGTTACCCATATCAAAGGTCATGCTGATCGGCAGATCCGCTTCCCTGACCGCCGTGAAAAAGGCGACTGACGGAGCCAGTCGGCCATGCTCAGTCTGGTCGTTTTCTACCGTCAGCTGAAATGGCAGATCCGCCAGCAGCGCCTGCAACGCTTCGCGAGGCAGCGCACCGGTGAACTCTCCCAGCGCCACTTTTAGCCGCTGAGCGTTTAACTGGCGTGCTTCTTCAACGTAGTGGGTTATACGGGGATTGATTTCGCCGCCGTCACAAAACAGCGTATCGGGCACCGAATAGCTGCTGTGCAGCTGATGCTGCGCCACCGCCCGGGCCAGTGCCGGCAGATCGGCCAGTGCCGCGTCATCAAGCAGTTCGCGGCGGATTTCGACCCCTTCTGCGCCCGCCTGCTGGATAATCGGCAGCAGCGCACGCTGACCGCCGAGAGCGGCGATCTGTGCGTGGCCATATGCGGCGGTCACCACGATGATGTCAGGTTTCATGTTCTACTCCATGGCAGGGTTCTGCTCATAACGAATACAAAAACCCTAAATGGAACCGGTTCCAAAGCAAAGCAGCAAACTGTGAAATTATGATCGTGCTCACGAAGCGAGCACGTAAACGGAAGGTTAAATCTGAAATTCAGTTAAGAGGCTGGCTGGAGCCGCGAACGATAAGTTCGCCAGAGAAGACCTGCTCGGCAACCGGCAATCCGCTGCCTTCGATGCGCGCAATCAGGCGTTCCAGCGCACTGTAGCCAATCTGCCAGGTGGGCTGTTTCAGCGTGGTGATACCGACACCGGCCAGCGCCGCCCACTCCAGTTCGTCAAAACCGAGCAGGCCGATATCGCGGCCCCAGTGCAGATTGAGTCGCTGTAGCGATCGCGCTACCTGCAGGGTCAGCGCCCCGTTGGCGACCATCACTGCGCAACGTTTGCCGGTGTGACGCTGATGAAAGGCCAGCAGCGCCTGATCCAGCGCGGCGGGCTGATGCAGCGCCACCTCGGTATTCTCATGCTCAACCTGCGGATGCTCTGCCAGTAGCTGGCGGAAGGCCTGCAGGCGCTCACGGCGCGTGTTGACGCTGCCCAGCGGCTCGCTAAGAAACAGCAGCGCATCATAGCCATTGTCGACCAGATGCCGCGTTGCCGTTTCAGCTGCCTCGGCGTTATTCAGGCCTACCACATCGCAGGGAAAATCGGGGATTTTACGGTCAATCAGCACCATCGGCAGCAGGGATTGTTGCAGATGGTTCAGCACCTCTTCGCGCATCCCGACGGCGTTAACCACAATGCCCTCAACCTGATAGCTGCTCAGCAATTGCAGATAGTGCTGCTCCAGATCCACTTCGTTATTGGTATTACACATCAGCAGCGTGAAGCCCTGCTCGCGGCAGGCGGCTTCAATACCGCTCATGACATCAACAGAATAGGGATTGGTAATATCGGCGATAATCAGCCCGATCAGGCGGGTACGTCCGCGCTTCAGGCCACGCGCCATCTGACTCGGGCGATAGCTGAGATCAGCAATAGCCTGTTCGATCCGCGCTTTCAGACCGGCAGAGAGCAGATGCAGTTCACCATTGAGATAGCGTGAAACGCTGGTTTTACCGGTTCGTGCCGCGTGAGCAACATCGCTGATGGTGGCGCGAGGCGGCCTGATTTTCATGAGATATCCTGCGTAATAAGAAACCCGGCAGAGACTAGCACAAGCAAAGCCCGGCGCAAAAAGCGCTACGCCGGTAATTGCAGCCAGGGTTGCCACAGGGTCTGTAACGTTTCCGGCGGTGCACCATCAATCAGCCGGATGACCATTTCAGCCACCTGTTCACCGGCCTGATGCGGCGTCGCCTGACGAATGGCGACAATGGGATGATCGAGAATCGCATCTCGCGGCAATCCTTCCCAGCCCGCCAGCAGAATGGCACCCTCGCCCGCTGCACGCCCGGCCAGTTGCAGCGCCAGAGCCGCGCCTTCAGCCAGCGCAGCGCAGTCGGTGATGATCACTTCCGGTGCTGGCCCCTCTGCCAGCCACTCCCGGGTTTGCTGATAGCCGGCGCGACGCGACGGTGCCGCCATCGCGTAAGGCGTAACTTCCCCCAGCGCCGTCAGATAACCCTGACGCCGGTCACGCACCCGCGTACTGTTTTCATTGCTGCCAAGCCAGGCTATCCGCTGCCGTCCCTGCGCCAGCGACCAGCCCACCGCCAGCTGTGAACCGGCAAGGTGATCAACATCAAACCACGCATAGGTCGATGGCAGATCGCTGCGGCCCAGCGCCAGAAAACGAAAATTGGTCTGGAGCAGAGCATGAAGCCGACTGTCTTCTGGCGTGGTGTGGCCGACGATCAGGGCATCAACGGCACCACTGCGCAGCAGGCGTGTCAGCGTCGCCTGACTCTGCTGCTTATCCGCCAGCAACAGCAGGTTAATGTCATAACGGGCAAGGTGATGCTCCAGCGCCAGCAGCATGTCGCTGAAGTCGCTGCCATTCAGGGGAGAGGCACCGATCGGGTAGACGAACCCCACCGCGTTAGCACGGCCGGTTTTCAGACGCCGGGCCGCCGCATTAGGCCGGTAGCCACGCCGCTGCGCTTCCTCTTCGATGCGTTTACGCGTCTCCTGAGCGACATCCTGATAACCGTTGAGGGCGCGGCTGACGGTCGTTACGGAAAGACCTAAAACCGCAGCGATGGCTTTAAGAGACATGGGAAGGCGTCCATTGATCAATTTTTGATCAGACTACCATAAAGCCTCTGCTGGCTCTATTCGCAGAAACATTACTGATACTTTTAACGCGATGCTTTACAGAAAAAAGGCGCCCCCGGGCGGGGGCGACCGCGTTTATCCCAGCGGGCTGAGCGTGATCTCAACACGACGATTTTGCGCTTTGCCTGCTTCGGTGCTGTTGCTGGCAACCGGGTTATCCGGGCCTGCACCTTGGGTGCGCAGGCGATCGCTGGCAACACCCTGCACGATCAACGCGCTGGCGACGCTTTCAGCACGCTGCTGTGACAGACGCATGTTCAGCGCGCGGGTGCCGGTGCTGTCGGTATAACCCACTACGTTTACCGCGGTTTTCGGATACTCTTTCAGCACCATTGAAACACCTGTCAGGGTGTTCGCGCCGGCAGGTTTCAGATTGCTGCTGCTGGAGTCGAAGGTGACATTGTTTGGCATATTCAGGACGATGTTATCGCCATTACGGGTCACGCTGACGCCCGTTCCGCGCATCTTGTCGCGCAGTTTCGCTTCCTGCACATCCATGTAGTAGCCCACGCCACCGCCCAGTGCGGCTCCGCCAGCAGCACCAATCAGCGCACCTTTACGGCGATCTTTCTTTGACGAGGAGAGTACACCGACACCGGCACCCACTAACGCACCCAGGCCTGCGCCCACACCTGACTTACCCGCCTGAGATTCGCCGGTGTAAGGATTGGTGGTACAACCTGGCAGGGCCAGACTGCCGCTTAATAACAAGGTGATGGCGATTAATTTCTTCTGCATTTTTGTTCCCTTACATTCGACACACAGGGGAAAACCTTTCCCATAAGTGGCACGATTATGCCGCCTGGTGGCCGGGAATGTAGTGAGGAAAAATCCTGATTTAGCGGGAATTACGCCTTTTGGTTGTCAGGATGGCAAAAACAGTTGCTCTGATGATCGTTTATCAGCCCGCAGGCCTGCATAAAGGAGTAGCAGATTGTGGGGCCGATGAATTTGAAACCACGCTGCTTTAGCGCCTTCGAGAGCGCAATGGCCTGCTCTGAGGTAGTAGGAGCCTGGCTATAGTCAGGATAATGGTGAACGATTTGCACGTTATCGACAAATTGCCAGACGAAGTGGCTGAAATCCTCTCCTTTTGCTTCCATCTGAAGACAAGCACGGGCGTTGGCGATAATCGCCGCGATTTTACCGGCGTGGCGGATAATACCGCTGTTGAGCATCAGCGTGTCGATCTCTGCCGCATCCATCAACGCTATGGCCTGCGGATCAAACTGGTGAAACGCCGCCCGATAGTTTTCCCGCTTTTTCAGCACGGTAATCCAGGATAACCCCGCCTGCTGTCCTTCCAGACAGAGCATCTCAAACAGCGCACGCTTGTCTCTCTGTGCCACACCCCACTCCCTGTCGTGATAAGCCAGATAGAGGGGATCCTGCGTTACCCAACCACATCGTTGCATCGCTTTGTTCCTTTATAACAAGAATATTTTAGCGGTCCGCTTGATCTTAGAATTAATCGGTTGATAGTTAAACGATCACCGGTTAAATAACAGAGACGGGCCGAAATTTAATTTAAACGCCGGATAATAACTTCAGCCTTGCCTGGAGAAGCGATGTTGCCGAGAAGCGGTTGGAAAGGTCTGCGGATCTGCTGTGCTGTATGGCTGTTAATCTTAACGCAACCGACTTTTGCGCGCGGCGGCATCTCTGCGCCTCAACATCCCGACTTTCTGCCCGACTACGATACGATTCTGGCGGAGAAGATCGCCCTGACGCCACTCGCCTTCAGCGATGAGAGCCGCGCCCTGTTTGAAGCCGCCATCAACTCTCCCACCGCGCCCCCCATCGCCGTCCACAGTGAAACCGGCAGCGTAGGCACTACCCCGCTGGGAAAACGCTATCGGGCTGGGGTTGACCTGCCCATTGCCCCGTCATTTACCACCGGGCCGGTGGCGCAGTATGCCGTTGATCCGCAGCAGATGAACTGTCTGCAATGTGACTACAGCGATCAACAGAGTCGTGAGCAGAGCGCCAGCGTCGGCTGGCGCATCGATTCACAGCAGGGATGGATATCGCCCTGGGCGCAGCTGAGTTATCACTATCTGCTGGCAGACACGCCGCAGAATTCCCGGCGTGAGGCGACGAACGGCACCGATCAGTCCGAAGGCATCGATCTGAGCATCGGTGCACAAGTGCCTCTGAACGATAATCTGGCGGCTTTCGCCGCGTTTTCACAAAGCGAAGCGCTGAATAACCAGGAGCAGCAACTTTATACCTTTGGCTTCAGCGCCAGCTTCTGACCGGGGCATGAAAAGAGAAAGGGAATCGGGCGTTTAAAATATAATGAGTCCGCTAATCATTATACTGGTAACACTATGCGCAACGATTTGACAATTATTGGCCGTGAAATGACGGTCTTCATACTGGCAGCACTCTTTCTCGCTCTGATGATATTGCCCATCTATATTGATGTGGCCTGGATGAATGATGCGCTGCACGAAACTTCTTTTACTGAAACCACCCAGGAAATCATGCTGGCGGTGATTGCCGCCCTGTTCTTTATTGCGGCCCAGCGCCGTCCGGCTCAGCGCGGCGCGCTGACCTTAGTGGCGGGCTTCTATAGCTGTATGCTGATCCGTGAGCTCGACTTTGTGTTTGATGCCATCCAGCATGGCAGCTGGATCTGGTTCGCCCTGGCGGTGACGGCCGGTTGTCTGGCCGTCGCGCTGCGGACGCCGAAAAAAACCCTGCATGCGCTGGCCAGGCTGCTGCAACACCGCAGCTGGCCGGTGATGGCCTCCGGCTTTTTAGTGGTGCTGGTCTTCTCACGACTGTTTGGTATTCATGCGTTGTGGCAGCACCTGATGCTGGGGGGATTACAACCGCGTGGTGAAAAACATGGCCGAAGAGGGTACCGAACTGCTGGGTTACGGCCTGTGCTGGCTGGCCTCGGTTCGCTATCTATGGCAGACCCGTCCGGCCGCTGTCGCCGTCAGCGTGCACGCCACCGAATCTGCACCGGCCCGTCACGCCACTTCTCCGGTCACCTCGCACTGATCCGCACTCTTGCTTTTTAAGCGATCCGCATCATTAAAAAAGGTACAATAAACACTTCTGCGTCGGCGACGGGTTCCCGGCGCAAGGTGTTCGTTAACCTCAGGTCTTTTCATGTCAGCTAAAATCTTAACTTCAACGCTCATTGGCCTGGATGCCTTCCGACAGGATCCGCTGACTGCCCTGCAGCAGGCGGAAAAGGGCACGCTGGCGGTGTTAGATAATTATGCGCCGGTGATGTACGCCATCACACCTAAGCGTCTGGCTGAGCTGCTGGCGCTGGAAGCCGCCGCCCGGCAGCCGAATGATGTGGCGCTGGATGACAGCCTGTATGACGATTCCCCCCGCCGCGATCCATACGCCGGCAGGTAAGTTCGCCATGTATCAGGGCTGGCAGCCGGATGCCGACTTTACGCGCCAGGCCGCGATCTGGGGTGTGTCGCTGGGCGAACCGGTGACCCCCAGCGAGCTGGCGGCCTTTGTGGCTTACTGGCAGGCGGAAGGCCGGATGTTCCATCATGTACAGTGGCAACAGAAACTGGCACGCAGCATTCAGATGAACCGTGCCGCAAACGGCGGGCAACCGAAGCGTGATATCACGCAGTTGCCCGATCCTGACCGTACCATTCCCGATGGTTTCCGAGGTGAATGATGAAAACGCCAAACGATCTCTTTAACCGTCTGAAAAAAATGATGCCCGCAGGCACCCGTCCTAAATTTGCCAATGGCGAAGAGCTACTGGCGTGGAATCAGGAGCAGGGTCGTCTGCGATCAGAGGCGATTGTGCGTGAGAATCGCGCAATGAAAATGCAGCGCGTAATGGGCCGTTCCGGCATTCGAGAGCTGCATATGAACTGCTCATTTGATAATTACCGGGTAGAGAATGAGGGACAGCGCAAGGCGCTGGAACTGGCGCGTCAGTATGCCGCTGAATTTGATGGCAGCATCGCCAGTTTTGTCTTTTCAGGCCGTCCCGGCACCGGTAAAAACCATCTGGCCGCCGCGATTGGCAACGACCTGATCCTGCGCGGTAAAAGCGTGCTGATCGTGACAGTTGCCGATCTGATGTCGAGCATGAAGGGCACCTTCAGCGGCAGCAGCGGCATTACCGAAGAGCGGCTGATTCAGGATCTCAGCAGTGTTGATCTGCTGGTGATTGATGAGATCGGTATGCAGAGTGAATCGCGCTACGAAAAAGTGATTATTAACCAGATTGTCGATCGCCGATCCTCCTCGAAACGCCCGACCGGCATGTTATCTAACCTCGACCATGCGGGCATGAATACGCTGCTGGGCGAACGTGTCATGGACCGTATGCGCCTCGGCAACAGCCTGTGGGTGCGCTTCGACTGGGAAAGCTATCGCAGTCGGGTACGCGGCGACGAATATTAAACAGTGACCCGGCAGCGCCGGGTCACTGCGCTCATCGGGCCTGAAGCCCCTCGTCATAACGACGAGCTATACCGCCTTTGCCTTTCCGCCCATGCCCGGCGCAGCCGGACGCGCTGAGTCAGGATCATTCCGACGTCCGGCCACTGGTGCAGCAGAAAACCCGGCATTAATCCCACGATCTGATCGCGGTCACGATCTTAGCCACAGGCGATCGGGTTGTGTGAAACCGCCCGCAAAAGTGTGGGATGTGGAATACGTATGGGCTGATACACTCAATTCTTACTCCTCTGTTGAGTGAACCCGTAATGAAAACGAACGGCAAAGGCCCGGCACTACTGCGACTGAATAACCAGAAACGGGTGATGACTCAGCTGCGTAAGCTGCGCGTGACGTCGCGTCAGGATCTGGCGGAGGCGCTGACACTAAGCAAAAACACCGTCTCATTAATCATTGATGACCTGCTGGAGCAGGGCCTGATAGAGGAGCTGGGGCCGGTCAGCGTCGCGTCCGCCGGACGGCCTAAAATCGGGATTACCCTGCGACCGGAAAAGCTCAAGAGCGCAGGCATCATGGTGGAACGCAACGTTATCCACTGGCGGGTCTGCGACTATTTTTCACAGGTGCTGGCTGAAAAGACGCTGCGCACCGATACCAGTAACCCGACCCGACTGCTGGCTGAGCTGGCGATGCTGTGCCGGGAACTGGTGAAAAGCTATCCTGATTTGCTCGGCATTGGCCTGGGTTTTCCCGGTATCGTCGATCCCCGGCGCGGCTGGATGCATATTTCATTGCCCCTCGAATGGCAGGATGTTGACCTGCTGGGCGCGCTGAGTAAGCACGTCAGTCTCCCCATCCGCATTATGAATAATGTCAAAGCCGCTGCGCTGCTGGCGGTACAGCTGCGTGGATTATCAGTGGAGAGCGGTCACTTTTATCTGCGTATTTCCGAGGGAATTGGCGGCGCACTGGTACAGCATGGTGAAGTATTTACCGGGCACAGCTGGACGGCGGGCGAGGCGGGACATCTGGTTGTCCAGCCCGACGGCCCGCGTTGCAGCTGTGGCCGCCGCGGTTGCCTGGAAGCGCTGGTCAGCCAGCCTGCGGTTAAACAGCAGCTGGCGCAGCGTCAGCCTGGCCTGAGCTGGCAGAACCGCGACAGCGCGCCACGGGTGGTGGATGAGGTGATGGCGCAGGCGGGTGGCTATCTGGGTGCGGCGCTGAGTCAGATTATGCTGCTGCTCAATCCCGCCACCATCATCATTGATTGTCCGTGGAACGCCAGTGAAGTCTTCTGCAAGGCGGTGCGCACTACCGCACACGGCAACGCGCTGGCCTTTACCGCCGCACATACCCTGCTGCACTTTCCTGAGCAGCGGATCGATCCGGCCAACGGGCTGGCGCTGGCGGTGCTGGAGCAGAGTGAGCAGCGGATGATCTAGTGGCTCAAGCCGCCCTGATTCATCCGGTATCCATCCACCTCAGACTGAACGCTTCCTGCTACAACACATTCTCCCCAAAATGCTGGCGATACTCTTTTGGCGTGGTGTCGTAGCTTTTGCGGAAGACTGAGTAGAAATACTGCAACGAAGGATAGCCGCACATCTGCGAGATCTCGTTGATGTTGAGCGATGAAGAGGCCAGCAGTTCGCGCGCTTTTTCCAGTTTTTCACGGTGGATCATCGCATGGAGGGTGTCGCCGGTCTCATCCCGAAAGCGTTTTTCCAGATTAGAGCGCGACAGCCCGACTGCATCCAGCACCTGCTCCACTTTGATCCCCTTACAGGCGTTGAAGCGGATGTAGTGCATCGCCTGAATCACCGCCGGATCGCGCAGCGAGCGGAAGTCGGTAGAGCGCCGGGCGATGACTTTCACCGGCGGCACCAGGATACGCTGAAGCGGTAAGGGCTGCTTATCCAGCAGCCGATGCAGCAGTTTGGCCGCCTGATAGCCCATCTGCCGTGAGCCCTGCGCCACGGACGAGAGCGCCACGCGTGACAGATAGCGGGTCAGCTCCTCATTATCAATCCCGATCACCGTAAGCTTCTCCGGCACCGGTATTTTCAGGTGTTCGCACGCCTGCAGCAGGTGTCGCGCCCGTGAATCCGTGACGGCGATAATGCCGGTTTGCGGCGGCAGCGTCTGCAGCCAGTCGGCGAGACGGTTCTGGGCGTGTTGCCAGTTTTCCGGCGCGGTTTCCATGCCCTGATAGACCACGCCCTGATAGCGCTCACGTCCCACCAGCTGGCGAAACGCCTGTTCACGCTCCTGTGCCCAGCGCTTGCCGCTGGAGGCCGGTAAACCATAAAAGGCAAAGCGATTAATGCCCTTCTCTTTCAGATGCAGAAAGGCTTTCTCCACCAGCGCGGCGTTGTCAGTCGCGATGTAGTGCACCGGCGGATAATCCTCCTGCCGATGATAAGAGCCGCCAACGCCGACAATCGGCACGGAAACATTCGACAGCAGGGTTTCGATGGAGCGATCGTCGTAATCGGCGATCACCCCATCGCCCAGCCACTCCCGGATGTTGTCGATGCGGCAGCGGAAATCTTCTTCGATGAAGATATCCCAGTCAGTCTGCGACGCCTGCAGATACTCACCGACGCCCTCCACAACCTGACGGTCATACACTTTGTTGGCGTTAAACAGCAGGGTAATGCGATAGCGTTTCTCATGCATGATGGCGCGTTCCCTTAAATCCTCAGCGCATTGCATAACACGGCTGAAAGGGGCAAAAAAATTGTTTGCGCCACAATGTGATCGCCCGCGCGATTACACCCGACGCCGCGTTGCCGTATCCATCCACACCGCCAGCAGCAGAATCGCGCCTTTAACGATGTACTGCCAGAAAGTCGGCACATCCATCATGCTCATGCCGTTATCCAGCGAGGCCATAATAAACGCCCCCATTACCGCGCCCGCAACCGAACCCACACCACCCGCCAGGCTGGTGCCGCCGATCACACAGGCGGCGATAGCGTCGAGTTCCGCAATATTACCCGCCGACGGCGAGCCTGCGCCCAGTCGTGAACTGAGGATCAGCCCGGCAATCGCCACCATCACACCGTTGATGGCAAACACCGCCAGCTTGGTGCGCGCCACGTTAATGCCAGACAGGCGCGCAGCATCAATGTTGCCGCCGATGGCGTAGATACGACGGCCAAACGCGGTGCGGGTTGCCATAAACATGCCCGCCAGCAACAGCACGGCCAGCAGTAACACCGGGGTCGGCACGCCGCGATAGTCGTTGAGCAACCAGATGGCACCCAGCACTAAGATGGCGATGATCGCCTGACGCCCGACGGTGCCGCTGGCTGCGCCCTGCGCCAGTCCGAGCTGCTGACGACGCAGCCGCAGCCGCCACTGCCACAACATAAACAACGCCAGACCGGCAAAGCCAAAGCCGAAACCGACGCCGCCCGGCAGATAACTCTGACCAATCTGCGACATGCCTGGCGTGATCGGCGCAACCGTAGTGCCATCGGTAATTCCGACCAGAACACCGCGGAAAGCCAGCATTCCCGCCAGCGTCACGATAAACGAAGGCACTTTACGGTAGGCCACCCACCAGCCATTCCACGTGCCAAGCAGCAATCCCATCACCAGCGTCACCACGATGGTCAGCGGCAACGGCCAGCCGAGCCAGACGTCGAATATCGCCGCCGCGCCACCCAGCAGGCCCATCATGGAACCTACTGACAGGTCGATCTCCGCCGAGATAATTACGAACACCATACCCACGGCCAGAATGCCGGTAATGGCGGTCTGACGCAGCAGGTTGGAGACGTTACGCGCACTGAGCCACGAGCCGTCTGTGGTCCAGGTAAAGAACAGGGCAATCAGCACAATTGCGCCCAGCATCACCAGAACCTGCAGATTAGGCAGTGTGAACCTGCCCGGTGACGGTTTGCCCGGCGTGACGGAGAGGCGGCTTTGGGTACTTTCACTTTTAAGCATAATGTTCACTCCGCAGGGCAGCTTCCATCACCTGCTCCTGAGTCAGGTTATCGTTAATCAAATCGGCTTTGATCTGCCCTTCATGCATCACCAGCACCCGATCGCTCAGGCCCAGCACTTCCGGCAGCTCAGAGGAAATCACAATCACCGCGATACCCTGCTGAACCAGTGCATTGATCAGCAGGTAGATCTCCTGACGTGCGCCCACATCAATGCCGCGCGTCGGTTCATCAAGGATCAGGATTTTTGGATTGAGCAGCAGACATTTCGCCAGAATCGCTTTCTGCTGGTTGCCGCCGCTTAAACGGCCAATCGGCAGTTCTGATGAGGAGGTTTTCACCCGCAGCCGACCGATCGCGTCATTGATCGCCTGCTGCTCCTGCGCTTCATCCAGCGTTGAGAGCCGGTGGCTGAACTGGTCCAGCGCCGCCAGGGTAATATTTTTGCCCACCGCCATCAGCGGCACGATGCCATCTTTTTTTACGATCTTCCGGCACCATCGCGATGCCGTGCGCAATGGCGGCGCGGCAATCGGTGATGTTGACCTGTTTGCCATTGATCCAGATATCGCCCTGCCAGCGCCCCGGCCAGACGCCAAACAGACATTGGACTGTCTCAGTCCTGCCCGCGCCCACCAGCCCGGCGATGCCGAGGATTTCACCGCGTCTGAGCGAGAACGAGACATTGTTAACGCGGCGGATGTGGCGGTTAACCGGATGCCAGGCGGTGAGGTTTTCAACTTTCAGTATCACGTCGCCAATCTGATGCGGCGCGTGGGGATAGAGCGCGGTCAGCTCACGCCCCACCATCATGGTGATGATGTCATCTTCGCTCAGGCCCGCTGCCGGACGGGTAGCAATATGCTGACCGTCACGAATCACGCAGATGGTGTCGGAGATCGCCTTAACCTCATTCAGCTTGTGCGAGATGTAGATGCAGGCGATGCCGTGTTCACGCAGATTACGGATGATGCCGAGCAGCACGTCCGTTTCCTGCTCCGTCAGGGAAGAGGTCGGCTCATCCAGAATCAGCAGCCGGACCTGTTTGTTAAGTGCGCGGGCAATCTCCACCAGTTGCTGCTGCCCAAGGCCTAACTCACCGACCCGGGTGGCGGGAGAGACGTTCAGCCCGACCCGCGCCAGCAGTTGCTGGCAGCGCAGGGTCATGGTTTCATCATCCACCATGCCGAAACGGCTCAGTTCGGCACCGAGGAAAATGTTCTCCATCACCGTCAGTTGCCGCACCAGCGCCAGCTCCTGATGAATAATCACAATGCCTTTACGCTCGGTATCGCGAATGGTCTGCGCCTGAATGTCGTCGCCAGAGAAGTGAATCTGCCCTTCAAAATCGCCGTGCGGATAGAGTCCGCACAGGATTTTCATCAGCGTCGATTTGCCTGATCCATTCTCACCACACAGCGACATCACTTCGCCCGCCTCAAGTTGCAGGCTGACATCATTCAGCGCCTTCACGGCACCGAAACGCTTGGTGATATTTTTCATTTCCAGCAGCATCGACTGTTCTCCCTCACACTATGCGCAGTCAGAGTTCGCTCTGTTTGTGGAAACCGTCTTTCACCACGGTGCTTTCAATATTGTCTTTGTTGACCGGAATCGGCTTCAGCAGCCGTGATGGAACCTCTTTCAGACCATTATTCAGCGTGCTGTTGCTGGCAGGTGTTTTGCCCTCGCCCAGCTCGACGGCAATTTTCGCCGCTTCGGTGGCGAGCTCAGTGATCGGTTTGTAAACCGTCATGGTCTGGGTGCCCGCTTTGATACGCTTAATGGCTGCCAGATCGGCATCCTGACCGGAGATCGCCACTTTTCCTGCCAGCCCCTGCGCGCTCAGCGCCTGAATCGCGCCGCCTGCGGTGGCATCGTTAGAGGCCACCACCGCATCGATATGGTTGCCGTTGGCGGTCAGGGCATTTTCCATAATTTTCAAGGCATTTTCCGGCAGCCAGGCATCGACCCACTGGTCGCCAACAATTTTAATGCTGCCGTTATCAATATAGGGTTTTAACACCTTCATCTGTCCGGCACGGAACAGGCGTGCGTTATTATCCACAGGCGATCCGCCCATTAAAAAATAGTTGCCCTTAGGCACCTGTTTCACAATGCTCTCGGCCTGCAGTTCGCCCACTTTTTTCATTATCGAAAGAGATATAAAAGTCGATATCGGCATTATTTATCATTCGGTCATACGCCAGCACTTTAATGCCTTCCCGTTTCGCTTCAGCGACAACATTACTCAATACCTGACCGTTGTAAGGAATAATCACCAGCACATCGACACCGCGATTGATCATATTTTCAATCTGCGACATCTGTGTCTCTTCGTTGCCGTTGGCTGACTGAACAAACACCTTCGCGCCCAGCGTCTCAGCCTGTTTTACGAAAATGTCGCGGTCTTTCTGCCAGCGTTCGAGTCGCAAATCGTCAATCGCCATGCCGATCTTCACTTCTTTTGCCACGCTGGTCTGGCTGAACAGCGCCAGCGCCGCACAGGCGGCGAGCAGTGCATGTTTCATCTTCATTGTGATCATCCTGTAGGTTGAGGCTATTGTCGTTTCAGGCCTATAAACCAGGCGGATGAATTGTTGCCCTTATTTTCCTGTTACAGCAATTACTGATTTTTATCCGGCTATTACGTTTTTTGGTTTATTTCATTTTTTTATGAGCGCGATCGAGGTTTCATCTTTTTCGGACAAGAGAGCGATAATGATAAACCATCCCGTAAATAACATTATTTTGCGAGCCAGCGCACAAATAATAATTATCTGACACCCGTAGTGAAATATCGTAATTGAGCTAAGGCAGCAGCCAATATCAAATATTGCTTCAACGCAGGCCATTCGGGTACTGATGCTAAGGAGCAAACCATGCACGCTTATTTCGATCAGATCGATCGGGTTCGTTATGAAGGCACCCAGTCGACTCATCCTCTCGCTTTCCGCCACTACAATCCCGATGAGGTGATCCTCGGCAAGACCATGGCGGAGCATCTGCGCTTTGCCGCCTGTTACTGGCACACCTTCTGCTGGAATGGCGCGGATATGTTTGGTGTCGGCGCTTTTGATCGTCCGTGGCAGAAAAGCGGAGATGCGCTGCAGCAGGCAAAACTGAAAGCGGATGTGGCCTTTGAGTTTTTCCACAAGCTGAATGTGCCGTGGTACTGCTTCCATGACGTTGATGTGTCACCAGAAGGCGATTCGCTGCACAGCTACAAAGAGAATTTTGCCGCCATGACCGATAAACTGCTGGAGAAACAGCAGGAGACCGGCGTGAAACTGCTGTGGGGCACGGCCAACTGCTTTACCCATCCGCGCTACGGAGCCGGGGCTGCCACCAATCCCGATCCTGAAGTTTTTGCCTGGGCAGCGACGCAGGTCTGCAGCGCCATGCAGGCGACCAAAACCCTGGGCGGTGAAAACTATGTGTTGTGGGGCGGACGCGAAGGGTACGAAACTCTGCTGAATACCGATCTGCGCCAGGAGCGCGAGCAGATTGGCCGCTTTATGCAGATGGTGGTCGAGCACAAACACAAAATTGGCTTCCAGGGAACGCTGCTGATCGAACCGAAACCGCAGGAGCCGACCAAACATCAGTATGACTATGATGTCGCGACGGTTTATGGCTTCCTGAAACAGTTCGGACTGGAGAAAGAGATCAAGGTTAACGTTGAGGCGAACCACGCCACGCTGGCGGGTCACTCTTTCCATCATGAAATTGCGACGGCCATTGCGCTGGGCATTTTTGGTTCAGTGGATGCCAACCGCGGCGATCCGCAGTGCGGCTGGGATACCGATCAGTTCCCGGTCAGCGTGGAAGAGAATGCGCTGGTGATGTACGAAATTCTCAAAGCGGGCGGCTTTACCACAGGCGGCTTAAACTTTGATGCCAAAGTGCGTCGTCAGAGCACTGATAAATACGATCTGTTCTACGGTCATATTGGCGCGATGGATACCATGGCGCTGGCGCTGAAAGTCGCCGCTCGCATGATCAGCGACGGTGAACTCGATAAGCGTGTGGCACAGCGCTACAGCGGCTGGAATGGTGAGTTCGGCCAGCAAATTTTGAAAGGTGAGTTTTCACTGGAGGCACTGGCGGCGCATGCTCAGCAGCAGCAGCTCAATCCGCAGCATCAGAGCGGACGTCAGGAGCAGCTGGAAAATCTGGTGAATCACTACCTGTTTGATTTCTAACCCTTCAGGAGCAGAGCATGTTTATCGGGATCGATTTAGGCACCTCTGGCGTCAAAGTGGTGCTGATGGATGCACAAGGCAACGTGGTGGCGACGGAAACAGCGCCGCTGCAGGTTTCGCGTCCGCAGCCATTGTGGAGCGAGCAGGATCCCGAAAGCTGGTGGCAGGCGCTGGATTTGGCCATGCAGGCGCTGAGCGCGCAGCAGGATCTGCGCGCGGTGCAGGCCATCGGGCTGAGCGGACAGATGCATGGTGCAACGCTGCTCGACAGTGCAAACCAGGTATTACGACCGGCCATGCTCTGGAATGATGGGCGCAGCGAGGCGCAGTGCCGTGAGCTGGAACAAAAGGTGCCGGATTCGCGGGCGATCACCGGCAACCTGATGATGCCCGGCTTCACGGCTCCCAAGCTGCTGTGGGTTCAGCAACATGAACCGGCAATATTCAGTCAGATCGCTCACGTGCTGTTGCCCAAAGATTACCTGCGCTGGCGATTGAGTGGCGACTTCGCCACTGATATGTCAGATGCAGCAGGCACGATGTGGCTGGATGTGGCGCGGCGTGACTGGAGCGATGCGATGCTGCGCGCCTGCGACCTCAGCCGCTATCAGATGCCGCAACTCTATGAGGGCAATGCCCTGACCGGCCGCTTACATGCCGAACTGGCCACACGCTGGAGGATGAACGCCGTGCCGCTGGCGGCGGGCGGTGGCGACAATGCTGCGGGTGCGATTGGTGTCGGCATGACCGAACCGGGCCAGGGCATGCTGTCGCTGGGTACGTCGGGTGTCTACTTCGTGGTGAGCGACGGCTATCTCAGCAATCCACAGCGCGCGGTACACAGCTTCTGTCATGCGTTACCCCAGCGCTGGCATCTGATGTCGGTGATGCTCAGCGCAGCCTCCTGTCTGGACTGGGCAGCGACGCTGACCGGTTGCAGAGATGTTCCTGAGCTGCTGGCTGAGGCTGAACGCGCGCGCGATGACGTGCCCGGCCTGTGGTTTCTGCCCTATCTTTCCGGTGAGCGCACGCCGCACAATAACCCGAATGCCCGGGGTGCTTTCTTTGGTTTTACCCACCAGCATGGCCGTCCCGAGCTGGCGAGAGCGGTGCTGGAAGGCGTCGGGTTTGCGCTGGCGGAGGGCATGGACGCGCTGCACGACTGTGGCGTTCAGCCAAAGAGCATTATGTTGATCGGCGGCGGCGCACGCAGTGCACTGTGGCGTCAGATGCTGGCAGACATCAGCGGCCAGACGCTGGATTACTGCCATGGCGGGGGAGGTTGGCCCGGCGCTGGGGGCCGCCAGGCTGGCGCAGCAGGCGCTGGATGCAGAGGTCACCGTGCCGACCCCGGTTCTGGTGCAGCGACACCAGCCGGATCCGGCCCGGGTAGCGCACTACCAGCCGCGTCGGGAGACCTTTGCGACGCTTTATCAACAGCTCCTGCCGCTGATGAAGTAAACCTGCGAGAACGCTCTGCCTGTTATGAATTTAAATCGCCTGTTAACGGATCCCCCCTGCCATGTAATGCCAGGGGGTAATGAAGGCAGAACAGGTGATCGTGAGCCATATTACTGACCCGGAATGGCCGGAATGATACTTACTCCAGCCATACCATCACGGCAGCATCAGCCAATCGCGCCCAGCGTATCTTCCTGACCCTGTTTCTTCGGCAGCAGGAACAGCGTCGCCGCAATATCCAGCAGATAAATCAGCGCCAGCAGGGTAATCGCCGCCGTAAACGAGAACTGGCTCGCCAGCAGACCAATTACCACCGGGCCGAAGCCGCCCACACCGCGACCAAGGTTGAACAGGACGTTTTGCGCGGTGGCACGCACCTGCGGCGGAAAGGTATCGGAAATCAGCGCGCCATAACCGCCAATCATGCCGTTAACAAACATCCCCATGATCGCGCCGGTAAATAGCATGATGTTCGGGTCGCGCAGCTGAGCATAAACCACCACCATCACTACTGCGCCAAACTGATAGAGCAGGAAGATTTTCCAGCGAGCGAAGCGGTCGGCCAGTACACCAAACAGCCAGATGCCAAAGGTCATCCCGACCACGGTCACCGCGGTCCAGAGGCCCGACTTCGTCAGGCTGAAGCCAAAGCTGGAGGAGAGGTAACTCGGCATCCAGATCATCAGCCCGTAGTAACCAAAGTTCTGTACTGAACAGAGAATAAAAATGCCCAGGCTGGCTTTGGCGGTGGCGCGATCGCGCACCAGCAGTTTCAGGCGCGCCGGAAAAGAGAGTGACGGCACATGTTTAACCTGCCGTTGATACGCCTCCGGTTCACCCATGCCGCGACGAATGGCAAACGAGACCAGCGCAGGCAACAAGCCGACCAGAAACATGCCGCGCCAGCCGATGATAGTCAGCAGCGGCGGTGTGATAAAGGCCGCCATCAGCACCCCGAGTTGCCAGCCGATACCGACCCACGCTGATGCGCGATTGCGCTTCTCCGCCGGCCAGGCTTCGGCAATCAGCGCCATGCCGATACCAAATTCGCCACCCAGACCGACACCCGCCAGCGTTCGCCAGGCGAGCAGATCCCAGTAGCCCTGCGCCACCGCGCACAGCCCGGTAAAGACCGAGAAGACCAGAATCGTGACGGTGAGCATGCGGATGCGACCATAGCGGTCGCTGAGATGACCAAATACGATGCCACCGATAACCGCGCCAATCAGCGTCCAGGTCACCAGCGATCCCGCCTGTGATGGATTGAGCGCCAGCGAAACACTGATAGCCGGCAGCATAAAGCCGAGTATCAGCAGGTCAAATCCATCCATGGCATAACCGCTGACCGCAGCCAGCATCGCTTTGCCTGGCGTTACGCCGGGCTTAGATTGGGGAGAAGGGGACATCGTTGCGCACCTCATAAAGAAAAGTGCCGCAATTATAGAGAGAGTTCAGGATGTGACCAATTGAAAAGGCTTATCCCTGCGCCGATCAGGCGCAGGAAGAAGATTTATCAGGAAGGTCTGTTGCTGCCGTCATCGCCCGACAGTAATTCATCGAGCCGGTCACCGCCAACGTGACGGAAATCCTGACCTTTGACGAAATAGAAGATGATTTCGCAGATATTCTGGCAACGATCGCCGATACGCTCAATGGCGCGGGCACAGAACAGCGCCGTCAGCACGCTGGGAATGGTGCGCGGATCTTCCATCATGTAGGTCATCAGCTGGCGCACAATGCCTTCGTACTCTTTATCCACCTTTTTATCTTCACGGTAGATAGTGATCGCTTCATTTAGATCCATGCGTGCAAAAGCGTCCAGCACATCATGCAGCATCTGCACGGTGTGACGACCCAGTGACTCAAGGCTGACCAGCAGCGGCAAATGCTGCTGACCAAACTTCTCCAGCGCCGTGCGGCTGATCTTCTCCGCCACGTCGCCAATGCGCTCCAGCTCAGAAATGGCTTTGATGATCGCCATCACCAGTCGCAAATCGATCGCGGTTGGCTGACGTTTGGCGATGATGCGCACACAGGCTTCATCAATCTCCACTTCCATCATATTGACCTTCTGGTCGCCGTCGATCACCCGCTGCGCCAGTTCGCCATCCAGATTATGCATGGCGGTAATTGCATCGGTCAGCTGCTGCTCGACCATACCGCCCATGATCATCACCTGGGTACGGATATGCTCCAGCTCGGCATTGAACTGACCGGAGATGTGCTTATTCAGATTAAGATTATCCATGTCGATCTCCTGTCAGATCAGCCGTAGCGGCCAGTTATATAATCTTCGGTTTGCTTCTGGGCGGGTTTAGTGAACAGCGTGTCGGTATCGCTGAACTCAATCAGTTCGCCCAGATACATGAAAGCCGTATGGTCAGAGCAGCGTGCAGCCTGTTGCATGTTGTGCGTCACGATCACCACGGTGTAATCCTGTTTCAGCTCGGTGATCAGCTCCTCAATACGGCCAGTAGAGATGGGATCAAGCGCGGAGCAGGGCTCATCCAGCAACAAGACTTCCGGGCGAATCGCGATACCGCGGGCAATGCACAGACGCTGCTGCTGGCCGCCGGAGAGACTGTAACCGCTCTGATGCAGCTTGTCTTTGGTTTCATTCCACAGCGCGGCTTTGGTCAGCGCCCACTGTACGCGCGCATCCATATCGGCACGCGACAGCTTTTCAAACAGGCGAACGCCAAAGGCGATGTTGTCATAGATCGACATCGGGAACGGCGTAGGCTTCTGAAACACCATGCCGACCCGGGCGCGCAGCAGCGCGATATCCTGCTGAGTCGCCAGAATGTTTTCGCCATCCAGCAGAATGTCCCCTTCAGCCCGCTGATCCGGATAGAGCGAGTACATTTTGTTGAAGGTCCGCAGCAGGGTCGACTTACCACAGCCCGATGGCCCGATAAACGCAGTCACCTGATTCTTAGCGATATCCAGATTGATGTTCTTCAGCGCATGATATTTGCCGTAATAGAAGTTCAGATTACGGACCTGAATTTTATCGGCTGATGCTGTCGCGATACTCATAATTCATCTCTCTTATACGGCGCCGCACAGGGCCGCGCCGGAAATTAACCGTGTTTACCTTTGGCGAAAATCACCCGCGCCACGATGTTCAGCACCAGCACGCACAGGGTGATAATCAGCACGCCCGCCCAGGCCAGGCTCTGCCATTCGGCGAACGGGCTCATGGCGAACTTAAAGATGGTGACCGGCAGGTTCGCCAGCGGCTGCATCATGTCGGTGCTCCAGAACTGGTTCGAGAGCGCCGTGAACAGCAGCGGTGCCGTTTCACCTGCAATGCGGGCAATCGCCAGCAGCACACCCGTGATGATGCCGGAGACCGACGCTTTCAGGGTGATAGACGCGATCATCTTCCACTTGGGCGTACCCAGCGCGTAAGCCGCTTCACGCATGCTGTCTGGCACCAGTCGCATCATGTTTTCGGTGGTACGAATCACAATCGGCACCTGCAGCAGCGCCAGCGCAATCACCCCGGCCCAGCCGGAGAAGTGCTGCATCTGCGATACCACAAGGGTGTAGACGAACAGGCCGACCACAATCGAGGGGGCCGAAAGCAGAATGTCGTTAATAAAGCGGATCACTTCTGCCAGTGGCGACTTGCGCCCATATTCCGCCAGATAGATACCCGCCATGATGCCCAGCGGTGTGCCGAAGAAGGTAGACCAGAAAATCAGTAATCCGCTGCCCGCCAGGGCGTTAGCCAGCCCGCCGCCCGCGGTATTGGGTGGTGGCGTTGATTCGGTGAACAGGGACCAGGAGAGCCCATCCACGCCGCGCGATACGGTGGTGAACAGGATCCACACCAGCCAGAACAGGCCAAAAGCCATGGTCAGCAGCGACAGCGTCAGCGCAATTTTATTTTTAGTGCTGCGCCAGGACTGCATTTTACGGCGTGATGCGTCCAGTTCAGCGCGCGCCTGAATTTCAATTGTGGTCATGAGCGCGCTCCTTCACTTTTCGCCAGCCGCATAATCATCAGCTTTGAAATCGCCAGCACGATAAAGGTAATCACAAACAGGATCAGTCCCAGCTCCATCAGCGCGGCGACGTGCACGCCCGATTCCGCTTCAGCGAACTCGTTGGCCAGCGCCGAGGTGATGCTGTTACCCGGCATAAACAGTGACGGGCTGTCGAGCTGGTAGGTGTTGCCGATAATAAAAGTCACCGCCATGGTTTCACCCAGCGCACGACCCAGTCCGAGCATCACACCGCCAATCACGCCATTTTTGGTAAAGGGCAGTACGATGCGCCAGATCACTTCCCAGGTGGTGCAGCCGATGCCGTAGGCTGACTCTTTCATCATCACCGGGGTCTGCTCAAAGACGTCGCGCATGACCGAGGCGATGTAAGGGATGATCATGATCGCCAGAATCACACCCGCCGCGAGGATGCCGATACCGAAAGCGGGGCCGGAGAAAAGCTCGCCGACAATCGGAATGCCCGATATCACGTCATTGACCGGTGTCTGGAAGTATTCGGCAAACAGCGGCGCGAAAACAAACAGACCCCACATGCCATAAACAATACTGGGAATGGCCGCCAGCAGCTCAATGGCGGTGCCCAGCGGGCGACGCAGCCAGCCTGGCGCGAGTTCGGTCAGGAACAGCGCGATACCAAAACTCACCGGTACTGCGATAATCAGGGCAATAATGGAGGTCACAAGGGTGCCGTAGATCGGTACCAGTGCACCAAATTGTTCGTTGGGCGCATCCCAGGTTTTGGTCCACAAAAAGGCGAAACCAAACTTCTGGATGCTGGGCCACGAGGAGATGATCAGGGAGACAATAATGCCGCCCATCAGTAACAGGACAATCAGCGCAGCCAGCCTGACCAGCGCGCCAAAAATTCTGTCACCTTGTTTGCCTGGGGCTTTGAATGCCGGCTTCGTTGCAGCCATAGAAGTCTCAGTCTTCAGAAGTTATCAGGACGGCATGACGCCGCCCGTTGAGTCTGACCGGACTGCTATCCGGTCAGGGTCGGTCAATTACTGATAAAGCGCTTTACCAGAACTGTCTTTGATGTTGGCTTTCCAGGCGGCGCGAATCTGTTCAGTCACGCTCTCTGGCAGCGCAGCATAGTCCAGCGCTGTGGCGGTTTTGCTGCCGCTTTTGTAAGCCCAGTCGAAGAATTTCAGTACTTCAGCGCCTTTGGCCGCATTAGCCTGATCCTTGTAGATCAGAATAAAGGTGGTTGACGAGATTGGCCAGGCATCAGCGCCCTTCTGGAAGGTCAGATCCTGCGCGAACGATTTGCTCCAGTCAGCGCCTTTCGCGGCATTACTGAAGCTGGTTTCGCTTGGGGCGACCGCTTTGCCATCGGCATCGATCAGTTTGGTGTAGGTCAGGTTGTTCTGTTTGGCATAGGCATACTCCACGTAGCCGATTGAACCCGGCAGACGCTGAACAAACGCGGCGACGCCGTCATTGCCTTTGCCGCCCAGACCGACCGGCCAGTTGACGGTGTTACCTTTACCAATTTTGCTGTTCCAGTCCGGGTTCACTTTCGCCAGATAGCTGGTGAAGACGAACGAGGTGCCTGAACCGTCAGCGCGACGTACCACGTTGATGTTGGTCTCTGGCAGTTTCACGCCTGGGTTAAGTTTGGCAATCGCCGGGTCGTTCCACTTTTTTGATGGTGCCGAGGTAGATATCACCGACGGTTTTGCCATCCAGCGTCAGCTGACCTGACTTGATACCCGGCAGGTTAACCGCCAGTACTACGCCACCGATCACGGTAGGGAACTGGAACAGGCCATTTTTCTGCAGATCTTCATCTTTCATTGGCGCATCGGACGCACCGAAATCGACGGTTTTGGCGATGATCTGTTTCACGCCGCCAGATGAACCGATACCCTGGTAGTTAACTTTGCTACCGGTGGCTTTTTTGATATTCTGCTGCCCACTTGGCATAAACCGGCGCCGGGAACGTCCCGCCTGCGCCAGTGAGATCGGTTGCCGCAAAAGCAGATACCGCGCTTACGGCGAAGGTGGTGGCGAGGATTCGGGCTACGGTGCTACGCATCAGTGTCATATTCCCTCCAGGGGAGAAAAGTCAGGCTTGGGGCCGTTTTAGTAAGAATCTGTGATTGCTGCAGGAGGGAAAATAGGACAGTTTGATGACAGTGAAATGTACGAAATATGACAGTTATATGACAGAGGGCCAGTGCAAAGTGGGCCCGCGACGGGGCCCACCCGGTTATTCCACAGTAACCGATTTTGCCAGGTTACGTGGCTGATCGACGTCGGTCCCTTTGATCAGGGCGACGTGATAGGAGAGTAACTGTAGCGGCACCGTGTAGAAGATGGGCGCAATGACCTCTTCGACATGCGGCAACGGGATAATCTTCATTCCGTCACTGTCGCTGAAGCCCGCATCCTGATCGGCAAAAACATAAAGCAGGCCACCGCGTGCGCGTACCTCTTCGATGTTGGATTTGAGCTTCTCCAGCAGTTCGTTGTTAGGTGCCACCACGATCACCGGCATGTCCGCATCAATCAGCGCCAGCGGGCCATGTTTCAGCTCGCCTGCGGCGTAGGCTTCCGCATGAATGTAGGAGATCTCCTTGAGCTTCAGCGCCCCTTCCATGGCAATCGGATATTGATCGCCACGACCCAGGAACAGTGCGTGATGCTTGTCAGAGAAGCCTTCCGCCAGATTCTCAATCAGCTTATCCTGCGCCAGCATCTGCTCAATCCGGTTCGGCAACGCCTGCAGTGCATGAACGATCTCATGCTCAGTCTCGGCTGACATCCGTTTCAGACGGCCCAGTTTCGCCACCAGCATCAGCAGCACCGCTAACTGGGTGGTGAACGCTTTGGTAGAGGCGACGCCGATTTCGGTGCCCGCTTTGGTCATCAGTGCCAGGTCAGACTCCCGCACCAGTGACGAACCGGCCACGTTGCAGACCGCCAGCGATCCCAGGTAGCCCAGCTCTTTAGAGAGACGCAGCGCCGCCAGGGTATCTGCCGTTTCACCCGACTGCGACAGGGTGATCAGCAGGCTGTTTTTGCGAACAGCTGATTTGCGGTAGCGGAACTCCGAGGCAATCTCGACATCACAGGGCAGGTTTGCCAGCGACTCAAACCAGTAGCGTGACACCATGCCGGAGTTGTAGGAGGTGCCGCAGGCGATAATCTGGATATGCTCAACCTGGCTCAGCAGCGCTTCTGCGCCCGCGCCCAGTTCGCTGAGATCAACCTGACCCTGGCTGAACCGACCGCTCAGGGTGCTTTTCAGCGCCATGGGCTGTTCGTAGATCTCTTTCTGCATGTAGTGACGGTAAATGCCTTTGTCACCGGCATCATATTGCAGGTTCGACTCGATCTCGGCACGGGTCACGGTGTTGCCTTCACGGTCGATCACCGTGACATCGCGACGGCTGATCTCGGCGATATCACCCTCTTCCAGATAGATGAACCGACGGGTCACTGGCAGCAGGGCCAGCTGATCCGAGGCGATAAAGTTTTCGCCCATGCCACGACCAATCACCAGCGGGCTGCCGGAACGGGCCGCCACCAGCAGTGACGGATCGCGGCTGTCCATGATCACCATGCCATAGGCACCGCGCAGCTGCGGAATCACACGCAGTACGACTTCACGCAGCGAACCGCCCTGCTTCTGCTCCCAGTGAACCAGATGCGCCACCACTTCGGTGTCCGTTTCAGAGGCAAAGACATAACCGCGCGCGATCAGTTCAGCACGCAATGGCTCATGATTTTCAATGATGCCGTTGTGCACGATGATGATGTGCTCTGAGACGTGCGGATGCGCGTTCGCTTCCGACGGCTCGCCATGGGTTGCCCAGCGCGTGTGCGCGATGCCGGTGCCACCAATCAGCGGTTGCTGCTCAGCGGCTTCCGCCAGTTTCTGCACTTTCCCTAAACGCCGCAGGCGCGTGACGTGCCCCTGACGATCGACCACGGCCAGACCGGCCGAATCATATCCGCGATATTCAAGACGACGCAGACCTTCCAGCAGAATCTCTGCGATATCACGTTGCGCTACTGCACCAACAATTCCACACATAATGATGTTTTCCTGACTACATGGCTTTTCGCCACTTCTGTTGTCATGCGACCTGATATCCGGCTTTGCCGGTTCCCCGAGCCTTGTAGAGAGTGGGGATTATAGTTTTGGCACTGCACTGCATCGGCCCGCATTAAAGCGGGCCGTTAAAAATTTATTTTTTCTTCTGTGGGCGCTGCCAGTCCGCTTTGTGATTCTGCTCTTTACGGTTATAGACCAGACCGGCCTGGGTCACATCTTTCATGATGGTCGTGCCCGCCGCAATGGTGGTCCCTGCCGCGATGCTGACCGGCGCCACCAGCTGGGTATCTGAGCCCACAAATACGTCATCGCCAATTACGGTTTTGAATTTGTTCGCACCGTCGTAGTTGCAGGTAATGGTGCCTGCACCGATATTTACGTTGTCGCCAATCTCCGCATCACCGAGATAGGAGAGGTGCCCCGCTTTCGATCCTCTGCCCAGACGCGCTTTCTTCATTTCGACGAAGTTGCCCACGTGGGCGGCATCGGCCAGTTCGCTGCCAGGACGCAGACGGGCAAAAGGTCCGACAGTGCAGGCAGTGGCGAGATTCGCATCCTCGATCACCGAATAGGGGCTGATTTCACAGTCATCGCCAATCACACTGTTTTTGATAATGCAGCCCGCGCCGATTCTGACGCGTGCGCCCAGCGTGACCTGGCCTTCAATAATGACGTTGGTGTCAATTTCAACATCCCGCCCGTGCGTCAGCGTCCCGCGCAGGTCAAAACGGGCCGGATCGCGCAGCATCACGCCAGCCAGCAGCAGTTTTTCCGCCTGTTCAGCCTGGTAAGTGCGCTCTAATGTCGCCAGCTGCAGCCGGTTATTGACGCCATCGGTTTCACTGATGCGTGCCGGATGAACCGCGTTGATCACCCGACCTTCCTGATGCGCCAGCGCGATAATATCGGTGATGTAATACTCACTCTGCGCATTATTGTTGGTGAGCTGCGCCAGCCAGCGTTTTAAATCGCCGCCGTTGGCGATCAGAATGCCGGTGTTGATCTCTTTAATGGTGAGCTGCGCCGGACTGGCATCTTTCTGTTCGATAATGCCGGTGATGGTGTCGTTCTCACGCACAATGCGGCCATAGCCGGTTGGGTCGTCCAGTACCACGGTAAGTAAGCCAATGCCGCCCTGCGGTTTGGCTTCGCGCAGCCGCTGTAGTGTCGCCTGAGAGATGAGCGGCACGTCACCGTAAAGCATCATGATATCTTCATCATCAGCGAATGCGGGCGCTGCCTGCTGCATCGCATGGCCAGTGCCGAGCTGCTCGGCCTGCAGCACCCAGTTGAGCGAGCTGTCAGTGAGGGTCGCCTTCAGGCGATCGCCGCCGTGACCATAAACCAGATGGACCTGCTGTGCGCCCAGCCCTTTAGCCGCATCAATCACATGCTGAACCATGGGTTTGCCTGCCAGCGTATGCAGAACTTTAGGCAGATCGGAATACATACGGGTGCCCTTGCCAGCAGCAAGGATCACCACACTCATCGCACTGTTAGACATAACTATCCTGAGTGAATTTTTACGGGTGAAAGTAAAACGGTTTGGGATTGAGATTACTACATTTTTCTCAGGCCGAAATTAGGCGGACAGGCAGATCAGGCGCAGCAGACAAAAAAAATGCCAGCCCGAGGGCTGGCATTTCATGACGCATAAAGCTGGATTACATCGCTTTTTTTGGTCAGTTCGATCACGCGCAGTTTAGCAATGGCTTTCGCCAGCTCGGCAGAGGCCTGAGCATAGTCCACGTCGCCGTGGCTGCTGTTCATATGGTCTTCTGCTTTGCGTTTTGCTTCCAGAGCGCGCGCTTCGTCCAGATCGGTACCGCGGATAGCGGTATCGGCCAGAACGGTGCTGCTGCCCGGTTGCACTTCCAGCACGCCGCCAGAGAGGTAGATAAACTCCTCTTCGCCGTGCTGTTTCACGATACGGATCATTCCAGGCTTAATGGCAGTCAGCAGCGGCGCATGGCCAGGGAAAATCCCCAGTTCACCTTCGCTACCTGACACCTGAATTTTCTGTACCAGACCAGAGAACAACTGCTCCTCTGCGCTGACCACATCCAGGTGATAAGTCATAGCCATAATCTTCCTCCCGGGAAACCGTTATTACAGTTTCTTCGCTTTTTCCACGGCTTCTTCGATGGCGCCAACCATGTAGAAGGCCTGCTCTGGCAGGTGATCAAACTCACCTTCCATGATGCCTTTAAAGCCACGGATAGTGTCTTTCAGCGTCACGTATTTGCCCGGTGAGCCGGTGAATACTTCTGCAACGAAGAACGGCTGAGACAGGAAGCGCTGAATCTTACGCGCACGTGCCACCAGCAGTTTGTCTTCTTCAGACAGCTCATCCATACCGAGGATGGCGATGATGTCTTTCAGTTCCTGATAACGCTGCAGCAGTGACTGAACGCCACGTGCAACATCATAGTGCTCCTGACCGACAACCAGCGGATCCAGCTGACGGCTGGTAGAATCCAGCGGGTCAACGGCCGGGTAGATACCCAGAGAGGCGATCTGACGGCTCAGCGTTACCGTTGAGTCTAAGTGCGCAAAGGTAGTTGCTGGTGATGGGTCAGTCAGGTCATCCGCAGGGACGTAAACGGCCTGTACGGAGGTGATTGAACCGGTCTTGGTGGAGGTAATACGCTCCTGCAATACACCCATCTCTTCTGCCAGCGTTGGCTGGTAACCTACCGCAGATGGCATACGTCCCAGCAGTGCAGAAACTTCTGTACCGGCCAGGGTATAACGGTAGATGTTATCGATGAACAGCAGAACGTCGCGACCTTCATCACGGAATTTTTCCGCCATGGTCAGACCGGTCAGTGCTACGCGCAGACGGTTACCCGGCGGCTCGTTCATCTGGCCATAGACCAGTGCAACTTTATCGATAACGTTAGAGTCAGTCATTTCGTGGTAGAAGTCGTTACCCTCACGAGTACGCTCACCCACACCGGCAAACACTGAGTAACCTGAGTGTTCAGCCGCGATGTTACGGATCAGTTCCATCATGTTGACGGTTTTACCTACACCCGCACCACCGAACAGACCGACTTTACCGCCTTTAGCAAACGGACACATCAGGTCGATAACCTTGATGCCGGTTTCCAGCAGTTCCTGCGAGTTAGACTGATCTTCATAAGAAGGGGCTGCGCGGTGAATAGAGGCGATCTCTACTGCGCTGCCATCTTCTTCTTTCAGCTCGCCTTTCATATCGATTGGCTCGCCGAGAACGTTCATGATACGGCCCAGGGTCGCTTTACCGACGGGTACCTGAATCGGTTTCTGCAGGTCGTTGACGCTCAGACCACGCTTCAGGCCGTCAGACGTACCCATTGCGATGGTACGTACTACGCCGCCGCCGAGCTGCTGCTGAACTTCCAGCACCAGACGCGCATCACCATTCATAACCTCGAGGGCGCTGTACACTTGCGGTACCGCGTCCTGAGGGAATTCGACGTCAACAACGGCGCCGATAATCTGGACAATCTTTCCAGTTGCCATCTTGAATCCTCTACCTAATTCCAAACCTGGTTAAACCGCGGAGGCTCCACCGACAATCTCGGTAAGTTCCTGGGTGATGCTGGCCTGACGAGCTTTGTTGTACACCAACTGCAGCTCTTTGATCAGATTTCCGCCGTTATCGGTTGCGGCTTTCATCGCTACCATACGTGCGGCCTGCTCACTGGCCAGATTTTCCACCACACCCTGATAAACCTGCGATTCGACATAACGACGCAGCAGGGTATCCAGCAGCGCTTTCGGATCGGGCTCATACAGGTAATCCCAGGTCTTCGCCTTCATCTCTTCTTCACCTTCCGCTGGCGGTAACGGCAGCAGTTGGGTGATGGTCGGAGTCTGAGACATGGTGTTATTGAATTTGTTATTGACGATCATCAGCTTGTCGATGCGGCCTTCATCATAAGCCTGCAACATCACTTTTACCGGGCCAATCAGGTCAGACAGGGTAGGTTTATCGCCCATGCCGCTGACTTGCGCCACAATGTTGCCACCCACAGCATTAAAGAATGACGCCCCTTTAGAACCGATAATCGACAGATCGCTCTGCACGCCTTTATCGGACCAGGACTTCATATCCGCCAGTAACTTTTTGAACAGGTTAATGTTCAAACCACCACAAAGCCCGCGGTCAGTTGAAACGACCAGGTAGCCGACGCGCTTCACGTCGCGCTCTTCCAGGTAAGGGTGCTTGTATTCCAGATTACCCAACGCAAGGTGACCAATCACTTTGCGCATGGTTTCTGCATACGGACGGCTGGCCGCCATGCGTTCCTGCGTTTTACGCATCTTGGAGGCGGCGACCATTTCCATCGCTTTGGTGATCTTCTGCGTGTTTTTCACGCTTCCAATCTTGCTTCGTATCTCTTTTGCGCCGGCCATTAGCTTCTCCTCAAAGCCTTGCGGCCTGCCTTTTCAGACAAGCCGCCAGACATTACCAGGACTGGGTTGCTTTAAACGTCTCGACCAGGCCTTTCAGCTTGGCTTCGATATCGTTATTAAAGTTACCCGACTGGTTGATTTCAGCCATCAGCTCAGCGTGGTCGCGATCGGCGAAGGCCAGCAGTGCAGCTTCGAAGCTGCCAATTTTTGCCAGTTCAACGTCGTTCAGATAGCCACGCTCTGCAGCGAACAGAACCAGACCCTGCTGTGCGACAGACATCGGCGCATACTGTTTCTGCTTCAGCAGCTCGGTCACTTTCTGACCGTGGCTCAGCTGTTTGCGGGTTGCATCATCCAGATCAGAGGCGAACTGCGAGAATGCCGCCAGTTCACGATACTGTGCCAGCGCGGTACGGATACCACCGGACAGTTTCTTGATGATCTTGGTCTGTGCAGCACCACCTACGCGGGATACCGAAATACCTGGGTTAACGGCCGGACGAATACCGGAGTTGAACAGGTTCGATTCCAGGAAGATCTGACCATCAGTAATCGAGATTACGTTGGTCGGAACGAACGCAGAAACGTCGCCCGCCTGGGTTTCGATGATCGGCAGCGCGGTCAGTGAACCGGTTTTACCTGTCACTGCGCCATTGGTGAAACGCTCTACATAATCAGCGCTTACGCGTGATGCACGTTCCAGCAGACGGGAGTGGAGATAGAACACGTCGCCAGGGAATGCTTCACGACCTGGTGGACGGCGCAGCAGCAGAGAAATCTGACGGTACGCGACAGCCTGCTTAGAAAGGTCATCGTATACGATCAGCGCATCTTCACCGCGGTCACGGAAGTATTCGCCCATCGCACAGCCTGCGTACGGAGAGAGATACTGCAGTGCAGCAGATTCAGAAGCAGACGCCACAACAACGATGGTGTTCTGCAGTGCGCCATGCTCTTCCAGCTTACGAACCACGTTAGAGATGGTTGAGGCTTTCTGACCAATCGCAACGTAGACACACTTGATGCCTGAGTCGCGCTGGTTGATGATCGCATCGATCGCCATTGCGGTTTTACCGGTCTGACGGTCACCGATGATCAGCTCACGCTGGCCACGGCCGATTGGAATCATCGCATCGACCGACTTATAACCGGTCTGAACCGGCTGGTCGACTGACTGACGGTCGATAACGCCAGGTGCAATGACTTCAACCGGTGAGAAACCGTCGTTGTCGATTGCGCCTTTACCGTCGATAGGAGCACCCAGGGTGTTCACTACGCGGCCCAGCAGGCCACGGCCAACCGGTACTTCAAGAATACGGCCAGTACACTTAACCTTCATGCCTTCGGCGAGGTCAGCGTAAGGGCCCATCACCACTGCACCAACCGAGTCACGCTCGAGGTTCAGGGCGATAGCGTAACGGTTGCCCGGCAGGGCAATCATCTCACCCTGCATGACATCGGCCAGGCCGTGTACGCGGATGATACCGTCACTTACAGAAACAATCGTACCTTCGTTGTGAGCTTCACTCACGACATTGAACTGAGCAATGCGCTGCTTGATCAGTTCGCTGATTTCGGTGGAATTCAGTTGCATATGCTCCAGTCCCCTTAAGACTGCAAGACGTCAGCCAGACGGTCAAGACGGCCGCGTACGCTGCCATCAATAACCAGATCACCCGAACGGATGATCACGCCTGCCATCACAGACTTATCAATTTTGCAATTCAGCTTAACTTTGCGTGACAGACGTTTTTCCATCGCGGCGCTGATTTTATTCAGCTGGTCGTCACTCAGCGTACTGGCGGAGATAACATCAACTTCAGCGGTGGCTTCATGAGCGTCACGCAGTTCGATGTATTGGGCCAGTACAGCCGGAAGCGCTGTCAAACGTCCGTTTTCCGCCATCACCTTAATCAGGTTCTGCGCGGGTTCATCCAGTTGATCACCACAGACTGCGTTAAACGACGCTGCCAGCGCTTCGGGTGCTAATGCACCTGAGAGAAGATCAGCCATCTGTTCATTGCGAGCCACTTCTGCGGCAAACGCCAGCATCTGTTGCCAGCGTTCAATACTTTGATGCTCAACAGCAAAGTCAAAAGCTGCTTTGGCGTAGGGGCGAGCTACAGTAATCAGATCAGACATCAGCCCCTCCCTCCTTACAGTTCAGCGACCAGTTTATCAACGATGTCGCTGTTAGCAGCTTCATCCACGGAGCGTTCGATGATCTTCTCGGCGCCAGCCATAGCCAGCAACGCGACCTGCTTACGCAGTTCTTCACGCGCACGTTTGCGTTCAGCGTCAATTTCAGCCTGCGCTTGTGTCACGATGCGATTACGTTCGTTTTCAGCTTCGGTTTTGGCTTCGTCCAGAATCTGCGCGCGACGCTTGTTCGCTTGCTCGATAATGACCTGAGCGTCTTCTTTGGCTTTTTTCAGCTGGTCGGTCGCATTAGCCTGCGCGAGATCCAAATCTTTCTTTGCACGTTCAGCAGAAGCAAGGCCTTCAGCAATTTCTTTCTGGCGCTTTTCGATAGCAGCCATGAGCGGCGGCCATACGTACTTCATGCAGAACGCGACAAACAGGATGAACGCGATAGCCTGGCCGAGGATTGTTGCATTAATGTTCACAGCACAATGCCTCTAGATTGAGTATTTAACTTTTCTGCCGTTATCAACGATAAGCGGCAGAATCCGTTCACCCTTGCACATTGTGCGCTGAGTGAACACAGGGCTTTAGGCGACAGCAAACATCACGTACAGACCCAGACCAACAGCGATCATCGGGATTGCATCCACCAGACCCATTACAACAAAGAACTGCGTACGCAGCAGAGGAATCAGGTCAGGCTGACGAGCAGCGCCTTCCAGGAATTTTCCTCCGAGGATGCCGATACCGATCGCAGCACCGATTGCCGCCAGGCCCATCATCACAGCGGCAGCCATGTACAGCAGATCCATATTCAGGTTTTCCATGACAGTCTCCAGTTTGTTTCAGTTAAATGCTCCCTTCATCTTCCGGGCTTCAGCGGTGTGCGCTGCAACCCGAAATCAAGAGGGAAAGTAGTGTTGAGAAAAAAATCAATGTTCTTCAGATGCCATCGACAGATAGACAATCGTGAGGACCATGAAAATGAAAGCCTGTAGCGAAATGATCAGGATGTGGAAAATGGCCCACGGCACATTCAGCACCCACTGCGACCACCACGGCAACAGACCGGCAATAAGGATAAAGATCAGTTCACCCGCATACATGTTACCGAACAGTCGTAAACCCAGTGATACAGGCTTAGACAGCAGGCTCACACCTTCCAGAATCAGGTTGATCGGGATGAAGATCGGGTGGTTAAAAGGCTGCAGCGTCAGCTCTTTAGTGAAGCCGCCAATGCCTTTCATTTTGATGCTGTAGAACAGAATCAAAATAAATACGCCCAACGCCATAGATAGCGTGATGTTCACGTCTGCAGATGGTACGACGCGCAGCGCCGGTAACCCCAATACGTGCTCGCCAATATATGGCAGCAAGTCGATTGGCAGCAGATCCATGAAGTTCATCAGGAAGACCCAGACAAAGATTGTCAGAGCCAGCGGGGCGATAAGTTTGCTCTTACCGTGATACATGTCGCGCACGTTACTATCGACGAAACCGACAACCAGTTCGATAGCCGCCTGCATTTTCCCTGGCACACCGCTGGTGGCAGATTTTGCCACGCTACGGAACAACACCAGGAAGATGATTCCCAGCACCATAGAGAAAAACATGGAATCGATATTTAATACCCAGAACGTCGCGGGAGCGTCGTGCGGATTCACTATCTCGAAGGTACGCAGGTCCAACTGAAGATGAGTCAGGTGGTGACCAATGTACTCTTGCGGAGTAGAGATTTCTCCTGCAGCCATGATGCCTCTTACCCTTTGTTGTTAATTACCGCCGGTGCCAGCATTTGTACCACCAGCACCGATAACCAGGTTATTCCGACCGGCCAGAAAACCGCTCCGAATAGACCCAACGCCACAATGAGCAAAATGATGGTCGCAAACACTTTGGCTATTTCACCCAAAGCGAAGCTCCACGCGACTCGCCCCGAAGCTGGGGTTTGCCCCTGCAGGCGCCAGGCTAAAAACAAAAACAATACGTTTGGCAGCCAGGCTGCCGCACCGCCAGCAAGAGCAGAGAGACCCCAGATGACATCTTTAAGAGCAAAGAGTGCACCGATGATGACTATCGTCACCAGCTGAATCATCAGCACCGTTCGGGCGTATTTTACACTGTAAAGAGACACTGACATGACGCTGATACTCTCCTGCCCCGTTAGGGGTATGTCGCGTGTCGTATAAGACTGCCTTTGCGCAGTTGAGTCAAGCAGCAAAAGCCGTGCAAATTATACGGGCCGCACCTGCGATTTCAATCGGTAAGTAGCGAAAAGGTGAACAATTATTTAAATTTCTTTCCGGAGGGCTATTTTTCCAAAGATTACCCTGCAGAGATTCACCCTAATCTGACTGAAAATTCTCTCGCAACTTGCTTTTAAAGCGTGCTTTAGATCACATAATAAGCACTTTCGCTACACTGAGTTTTATCTTCGCGCTATTTAAGAACAATCTGTATTACAGATATATTTAATAAAATCAAAGAATTAAAATTATAAAAATGCATCTGCAAGACTATTTTCACAGAAAACACGCTATTGACATCGAACTGTGCTTAAGAATCGTGTAATTGATATTACGCACGCAAAGTTATTACCGCGATATATTTTCTGCCGTGACTACTTTTATTCAGCGACCCGCCTATACAAGTGATATTTCTGATAACTGAATGTGAATTAAACGTTAAATGTAACAGAGCTTTTCGGATAATTTCCGTCAGCGTTTTAACCTTCGGTCAGCCAGGGCTTAATCAAAATCTTTTATTGATAGCGCATCATCTGCACTTTTTTCATCCCGGAACTGACGAAAATCACTGGCAGATAAACGCTAAATCTCTGCCAGTCGAAAGCCTATTGGTGACGAAGAATGACCAGGTGGCGATCACCTTCCAGCTGCGGTACCTGCAACTTAATCACAGCATCAGAGACGTAGCCTGCCGGTAACTCCGCAATTTCATCGTCCGGACGCACGCCTTTCAGCGCGAAGAAGCGCCCTTCTCTTCCCGGCAGATGATGACACCAGTTCACCATGTCGGTCAGCGAGGCAAATGCACGACTGATCACGCCATCAAAGGGCGGCTCAGCCGGGAACGCCTCAACCCGGCTCTGCACCGGAGTAATGTTAGTGAGTCCTAACTCATGCTGAACCTGACGCAGGAAACGCACCCGCTTGCCCAGGCTGTCGAGCAACGTAAAGTGCGCATCAGGCATCACGATAGCCAGCGGAATGCCAGGCAGTCCTGGTCCGGTTCCCACATCAATGAAACGTGAGCCTTGCAGATGCGGCGCCACCACGATGCTGTCGAGGATATGGCGTACCAGCATCTGCTGCGGATCGCGCACTGATGTCAGATTGTAGGCTTTGTTCCACTTATCCAGCAGGCCGACATAGGCAACCAGCTGCTGTTTTTGTTGATCGGAGAGGGAAATACCGGCTGCCTGTAGCAGCGACGTGAGTGTGTTGATCACAGCATAAGTCCATTCAGCGGGGGGTGAGTCTCCTCGCCCCGTTTTCAGATCAGGCGCTTTTACGCAGCAGACCCTGTTTTTTCAGATAGATAAGCAGAATTGAGATGGCCGCCGGCGTAATGCCGGAGATACGCGTCGCCTGACCAATCGAACTCGGTTTGTGATCGTTCAGCTTGGCGATAACCTCATTTGAGAGGCCGTTCACCTGGCGATAGTCGAGCTCCACCGGTAACAGCGTGTTTTCGTTACGCAGCTGGCGATCGATCTCTTCCTGCTGACGCGCGATATAACCTTCATATTTGACCTGAATCTCAACCTGCTCAGCGGCCTGCTCATCAGCCAGTGCCGGACCAAAGGCATCCAGCGTCATCAGCTTCAGATAAGTCAGCTCAGGACGGCGCAGCAGATCTTCGCCGCTCGCTTCTTTAGTCAGCGGCGCGCTGAGTACCGTATTCACTTCCGTCACGTGCTCTGACTTCGGATGGACCCAGATATCGCGCAGGCGCTGACGCTCCTGTTCAATCGCTTCCAGCTTCTGATTGAAACGCGCCCAGCGCGCATCATCCACCAGACCCAGTTCACGACCGGTTTCGGTCAGACGCAGATCGGCATTGTCTTCGCGCAGCATCAGACGATATTCAGCACGGGAGGTAAACATCCGGTACGGCTCTTTGGTACCGAGCGTGCAGAGGTCATCAACCAGTACGCCCAGATAAGCCTGGTCACGACGTGGTGCCCAGCCCTCTTTGTCCGCAGACTGACGGGCGGCGTTCAGCCCCGCCAGCATCCCCTGTGCAGCGGCTTCTTCGTAGCCGGTTGTGCCGTTGATCTGGCCGGCAAAGAACAGGCCGTGAATAAATTTGCTCTCCAGCGTCAGTTTGAGATCGCGTGGATCGAAGAAGTCATACTCGATGGCATAGCCCGGACGCACGATCTTCGCATTCTCCATGCCCTGCATGGAGCGAACGATCTGAATCTGCACATCAAATGGCAGACTGGTTGAGATGCCATTCGGGTAGATCTCATTGCTGGTCAGCCCTTCCGGCTCCAGGAAGATCTGATGCGAGTTACGATCGGCAAAGCGCATCACTTTGTCTTCGATAGACGGGCAGTAGCGTGGACCGATCCCCTCGATGATCCCGGCATACATCGGGCTGCGATCCAGATTATTGCGGATCACCTCATGGGTTTTCTCATTGGTGTGAGTGATCCAGCATGGTACCTGCTGCGGATGCTGAGACGCATTGCCCATAAACGAGAACACCGGCATCGGGTTATCGCCGTGCTGCGGGCTGAGCACTGAAAAATCGATGGTGCGCGCATCGATACGCGGTGGCGTACCAGTCTTGAGGCGGTCTACCCGCAGCGGCAGCGCACGCAGTCGTTTTGCCAGCGGAATGGACGGGGGATCACCTGCGCGACCGCCACTGTAATTATCCAGACCGATATGAATTTTGCCGTCAAGAAACGTGCCGACGGTGAGTACGACTGTTTTCGCGCGGAACTTCAGTCCCATCTGGGTGACTGCACCCACCACACGATCGTTTTCCACGATAAGATCGTCGACCGCCTGCTGGAAGATCATCAGATTGGGCTGGTTCTCCAGTGCCGTACGCACTGCCTGGCGATAGAGCACGCGATCCGCCTGAGCACGGGTTGCCCGCACTGCCGGACCTTTGCTGGCGTTTAGTATCCTGAACTGAATACCCGCCTGGTCAATCGCACTGGCCATCAGACCACCCAGGGCATCCACTTCCTTCACCAAATGTCCTTTGCCAATCCCACCAATCGCCGGGTTACAGGACATTTGTCCAAGCGTATCAATGTTATGGGTGAGTAACAGGGTTTGCTGACCCATTCGGGCTGCCGCCATTGCGGCTTCGGTGCCCGCATGACCACCACCAATTACGATGACGTCAAAAGGATCCTGATAAAACATGAAGTGGTACCTCGGTTGATGAACTTGCAGGATCGTCGTCCTGGGGCGTGGATTCTACTCAAATTCCGTCTGGGGTGAAAGCCGCGGGATCGTCCGGTTTTAAAAGAAAGGATCTTAGATCTGTATATGATCTTTCTGTTAGATCTCTTATTAGGATCCCGCTTTTCTGTGGATATGTGCCAGAAGCACAGCAGAAACAACAGGATGAAGAGGATCACTACCTGTTAGTGATCGGTGATCCTGATCCGTATAAGCTGGGATCAAAATGGCATGTTATCCACAGCTCAAAATTCATTCTACGGTTGTTCTTTGGATAACTACCGGTTATACGCAGTAAAAGAGGGTAGTTATCCACAAAATAAACGAGCGGAAAAGGATAAAATCAGCATCTTCCACTGGGGATCGTCACTATTTCGCGATCCCCAGCCCCCTTCAGATCGCCTTTTTCCAGCTTTCCAGCCAGGCTTCCGCGGGATCTTCAGGGATCTCATGCTCCAGCACATCAATCTCCAGACGATCGCCGATCTGGCGGGCACCCTGAGCAATTAACAGGGCCTCAATCTGGCGGATCGCGCCACAAAAGAGATCATATTCATGATTGCCGAGTCCGATGGCACCAAACCGGACCTGCGAGAGATCGGGCTGGCTTTCCGTGATGGCTTCGAACAGCGGCAGCAGGTTATCGGGAATATCGCCTGCACCGTGAGTTGAACAGACCACCAGCCAGATACCCTCATGTGGCACTTCATCCAGCTCCGGGCCATGCAGCATCTGCGTTGAGAAGCCCGCTTCCTGTAATTTTTCTTCCAGATGTTCAGCCACATACTCTGCGCTACCCAGAGTACTGCCACTGATTAAGGTAATATCGGCCATCTTGCTCTCCCGGACATTAAGGCGAGCATTGTACGCTGTGATCAAGCGGTGATCCACCTGTGGACAACAGGGTTAATAGATTAAGAGAAGCGAACGCAGCCGTTGCCAGCCGCCACATTCGTCAGGGATAAGATTATGCACAAGGCGGAGAAGGATCAGGGCTTGATAGTGCGCATGATCGGGTTTTGCAGCGAGATCAGCGTTTCCGTCGACTGAATTTCATCTATGGTCTGGATCTTGTTGATCAGCACCTGTTGCAGGGCATCAATGGATCGGCACATCACCTTAATAAAGATGCTGTAGTGGCCGGTGGTGTACCAGGCTTCAACCACTTCATCCAGCGCATCCAGTTTGCTCAGCGCCGCCGGATAGTCACGCGCGCTCTTAAGGATGATGCCGATAAAACAGCAGACATCAAACCCCAGCTGGCGCGGATCGATATCAACCCGGGTGCCCAGGATAATGCCCGCCTGCTTCATCTTCTCCACGCGGACATGAATGGTGCCGGGGCTGACGTTAAACTGTTTTGCCAGCTCGGCGTAAGCAGTGCGCGCGTTGTCGAGCAGGGCATTCAGAATGCCGCGATCCAGGTTATCGAGCTGCAGATGTTCGGCCATGGCCATCCTCGTTATTGGTCTGCTTAAGTAAACAAGGATGAATGTGCAGCAAAATAGTGGTTCAGGCAACTCCCGGCAGCGACGGGCGTCGCTGCCGGTTCACTTAGCGTTTGCGCCAGACGGTGACCTGCGCCAGCGTGTGCTGGAACTTGCGGGCCGTTTCGCGGATCACAAACGGTTTATCCTGCGGTTCATCGACCAGGTCGAAGTCGGCCGCCAGCAGACGTTGCAGTGCCTGCAGCGTCGTCAGTGCCTCACCGTTTTCACGCACGCCGCCCAGCCAGTTCTCCTTCGGCGTGAAATCCTCCAGCCAGGTATAGGGCGATGAGAGCACCAGAATGCCGCCCTGACGCAGCATCGGCGTGACATCCCGCAGGAAGCGTGCGGGCTGACGCAGGCGATCGATCAGGTTGGATGCAAGTACCAGATCGTAACGGGCTGGTTGCGGCTTAAGGTTACAGGCGTCGCCCTGAACAAACTGAATCCGCTGCGCCAGTTCGCTCTCCAGCGCGAAATCTTTCAGGCGAACCTGGCGATACTCCACCAGATCGCCTTCCTGTGGCAGGAGATAACGGAAGTCTTCGCCGCTGGCCAGCTGAAGCGCCACATCGATGAAGCGCGCCGAGTAGTCCATGCCGGTGACACGTTCAAAGTGGCGGGCCAGTTCAAAACTGGCGCGTCCGGTGGCACAGCCGATATCCAGTGCCTCGCCGCGTGCTGTGGTGTAGTTCAGCGCCAGGTTTACCAGGCTTTCGGCATAGTTATCCACGCCGAAATAGCGCGGGCCATACTGGAAGTCGAGGTATTGCGACACCATGGCGTCAGATTCATACGGGTTCAGCGCCATGGTTTCCTGATGGCTGGAAACCACGTAGCGGAAACCGGCATGCTGGAAGAAGTGGCGGCGGAACGCATAGCGTGCCGATTTCAGCGCTTCGTTGCCGGTCGATATCCAGCTACCGCCTTTGATCAGCGAATGTTTACCATCAAAGGTCGGGGTAGAGAAATCATCGTAAAGCGGGTGGACTTTAAAACCTTCAAAGCCGTTGGTCGGCGTGGTCGTCCACTGCCAGACGTTACCGACGATATCGAAGAAGTCACCCTGGGCGAAGAGATCGACCGGTGAAGAGGAAGCCCAGTACGCCAGGTTAATGTTACCCGGTGCCCGATCCCAATCCGGCTGATCGCCCGCGACCTGTTCGCGCAGCTGAGCCCACTCCGCTTCACAGGGGAGCTGAACACTCATTCCGGTCTGATCCGCTTTCCAGCGGCAGAAGGCCGCCGCTTCCAGCTGGTTAACCTCGGCTGGCCAGTCCCACGGCATCGCGACTTCTTCACACATCAGACGCAGTTTAAGCTGATCGGGCATCGCAGGCGTGCCGACCCAGAAGGTGGGCATCTCCGCTTTAGCAAACTGACACCAGCCCCAGCCTTCGTCATCCCACCAGCGAGCGTCCTGATAACCCCCCCGCCTCAACGAACGCCAGGAATTCCGCGTTGCTGACCAGCATTTTGCTCGCCCTGAACGGCTGCAGCGCGATCTGCTGGCGGCCATATTCGACATCCCAGCCATAGGTATCGTCGGTTTTACCCAGCGTGACGGTGCCGCCGGGCATCGGCAGCAGGGTATTGGCCGGAACAGCCTCGCGTTGGTGGCGCGCCATCGGGCAGACCGGCCACGCGGGCTGGGGTTTCACCCACCCGACCGGTAACTGGCGTATCAGTACGCTGGACGTTTCCAGATGAATACGCTCATGCTCAATGCCCATCAGGATCACCCAGGCCGGACTCTCCCAGGTGATCGGCAGAGTCAGCGGCAGGGTCTGGATCAGATCGCTGACCAGCGCTTTAACGCGCCCGCGGTATTCGCGGACTTCTTCGACAGTGGGCCAGTCATAGTGGCTGTCGTTGAGATCGTCCCAGCTCATCTCATCCACACCAATCGCCATCATCGCTTCGATACGATCGTCCAGACGCGCGTCGATAAGGCGTCCGGCCATCAGCTTATTAATGTAGAAGGTAGCGGTGTGGCCAAAATAGAAGATTAAAGGATGGCGCAGCGGAATGGCTTTGGTAAACCAGGCCTGGGAATCGGCCAGACAGGTAAACAGACTTTCATACTGTTCCCAGGTCTGGTGGAAATAGGCCAGCAATTCGGCACGTTTTTGTTCAATGTTATGGCCGGAGAGCAGTAGCGTTCGCGTCGGCGCAGGCAGATCGCGATGAGGTTGAGCAAGCGTCACAGGAAGCTCCAGATTGCTGAGTAAGTGAAACGGTAATTTACTATAGCAAATATGCATTTCTGCCCGATGACTTAACGCCGCCAGTGACGCAGCAGACGGCTTTTCATGCCGGTATCGAAACGCCAGATATGGTCGAAGATGCGCAGAATGCCTGGTTTCCCGTGGGCCGACATAGCCACGGCGTGAAAACGTTGCTGATTATTTCGCTGACGCGTTTTAATAGTCCCGATCACCTCTTCCGGCAGACGCTGGGCAATAAAATCGGAGACGATCACCGCATCGGCTTCCTGCCACAGGACGCCTTCCATTCGGGTCACAACGGAAGAGAGGCAGGCTGCCAGATCGGTGCCGCCGCGAAAGCGCTGACTGAGAAAGCGAATCGCCTGTTCCAGCCCGTCATCACCGGTCAGTTCATAGCCGATCACCTCATGCGCAAACAGCATGATGTAGCAGCGACGGCGATCGGCCAGCGCGACTTTCAGCAGCGCCAGACAAAACGCTTTGGCGCAGCGCTCATTGAAGCCACCCATCGAACCCGAGGTATCGACGCAGACGATGAAAGGCCCGCGTGGCTGCTCTTCATGCTGCTGGTGGCTGGCCGGACGCATCGTGACCTTTTCATGCCAGGCATCGCCCTGCAGCTTGTAGGTCAGCAGCCGTTTCTCTACCAGCCGCCGGTAAAACTCCAGCTCCAGTTCACTGATACTCAGCGCAGCTAACTCCGGCGGCAGCAGACGCAGCACGTCATCGCTCTGGTGAATGCCGCTGACCTCCTCCGGCACGGCCGCAGGTTCCTGCACCATATGGTGAAAGGCCTCCATAGGGGCATCCTGCGACGGCACCGATTTTGCCTCGCGGCTGCGACCCAGCTGCTGGGCCAGTTTCAGCAACTCCGGCTGCTGCGCCAGAAAGTCGCCATATTGCAGCATCAGCTGATAGTCGCCAGGCTGCAGTGACGCTTTGCTCATGTCCCACAGCCGGCCAGCGGCGGCTTCGTCATCGTCGCCAAGAATCGGTGCCAGCTGACCGCTCAGCGCCATACGCTGCTGCAGTTCCGCCAGCAGGCGTTCGCGCTGCTGTTCCAGCAACGTCTGATTCAGCGTCAGGGTCTGTAAGGTCAGGCTCAGCCGCCAGCGCTGTAGAAAAAGCTGGTGCTGCGCGCTGCTGAGATGGCTGATATCGGTGTGCTGCAGCAGCCGGTTGGCTTCATCCAGAAAAGGGGAAGGCAGGCTTTCAAGCGCCTGAAGCGTGGCATTCAGCTGGTGGCTGAATTCACGATCGCTGAGGAGTTGTACCCGCTGGAACAGCTGAAACTCTTCGGCCAGCGTGGCCGGAACCGGCGTGGCTTTGAGCTCAGCGTTGATCTCCGCTCGCCAGCGTGGCACATCGCGCAACAGTGCTTTTTTCAGCCCGGGAAACTTTTCAAAAAACAGCGCCAGCTGTGGAGACGCCAGCAGGGCAATAATCAGCTCTTCAATCAGTTCGGTTTCACCCACGGAGAGCAGTGTGCTGAGCGTCTCCAGTGGGATCATTTACGCGCCTGTTTCAACTGTTCCGCCACATCCTGCAGGCTGGTTTCAACGCGCGCCAGCCAGTCATCACTGATAAACAGGCAGCGCTGGTGCTGGCTGAACAGATGACGCTGCGACCGCAGTTCACTCTCCAGTGCATCCAGCGCTTCGGTGATCTCACCGGGCAGCGGCTCGCTGTTGCTAACGCCAGGCAGTGTCAGACGCGACGATTGCAGGCTGACATCACGGATAGCCAGGCAGTGCTGCGCATCCACCTGTAAATCCAGACTCTGCGCAAAGCCAATTCCATTGAGCTTGCCGCGAACCTCGCCCCCTTTCTGCAGCCACTGATTCAGTGCATCACGCGCGATCACCAGATGTGTCACCTGCATGTCATGCAGCATCAGCGGCTTTTGCAGCATCAGCGTCAGTTGCTCATCAGTGAAGCTTTCCGGCAGATCGTAATGGGGTTTGCGACTGAACATCCCACTGTGTTTTTCCAGGGTGATCGCCTGTGCGATGCTCTGTTGCTGCTGCAGAGCCATACGACGCGCTTTTATCTGATGCAGTTTCAGCAGCATCGGCTGCTGCTGCCAGGCGTGCTGTGTCATCAGCTGATCGATTTCGCGCTCCAGCAGCTGCATGGATGCGACGTCGTGCCAGAGGCAATCTTTCAGCAGGATCAGGTCTATCGGCGCAATGGCGCTGCGGCCACTGTAAAAGGCGCTGGCCTGCAGCAGATGAATAGCTTTTTTCCAGCGACGATCGGAAATATAGGGCGCGGCGGGCTGGCTTTCCAGTTGCTGGCGCAGCTGATAAATCAGCTCGAACACCGCATCCGGGAGGCTGACCTGACTGATGCCGAGCTGCCACTGCGCATACTCCTCATCACTGATGCGCAGGGATTCCGCGACCGGATTGGTGTGCTCATCCTGCTGATGGGTCAGCATGCTGCGAAAGTTCTGCTTCTCATGCACATTATCCAGCCACAGGCGGATCAGCATCCGGTCATAGAGCGCTTCAAGGCCGCTGTCCGCTTCCGGCATTTCATTGGAGGCGGTGACCAGCAGACGCATCGGAATGGCCTCTTCGCTGTCGCCATTGCGGAAGCGGCGTTCGTTGATAGCGGTCAGCAGGGTATTCAGAATCGCCGGGCCGGCTTTCCAGATCTCATCCAGAAAAACAATCTCCGCGTCGGGCAGATAACCTTTAGTGAGGCGCTGATAGCGCCCTTCATCCTTCAGTGCCTGAATAGATAGCGGGCCAAACACCTCTTCCGGTGTGGAGAAACGGGTCATCAGATATTCAAAGGCGCGGGCGTGCTGAAAGGCATATTTCAGGCGGCGGGCAATCAGGCTCTTGGCGATGCCGGGCGGTCCCAGCAGGAATACGCTTTCACCGCTCAGCGCTGCCAGCAGGCAAAGGCGGATGGCATGATGTCGCTCATACAATCCTTTTTCTAACGCATTGCTAAGGCGAGAAATTCTTTCTGCCAAAAGATGGGGTTGAGCCATAATCACTTCAATGTCCTTACGATCGTCGGGCCGCCGCGCTTCAGCAAGCGCCTTACTCTATAGATCATCATGCGTGAAAGCGTTGATAGCTGTCAGCTTTTTTTGTTTCATAAGGTTTGCCTGCTTTGAAAGCGGCGCTGATAAACGCTTTAATGCCTGAAACCACCCCGTTACCCTGGCAGACAGGCGAAGCGGGTATAGGAATTTTCGGCAAACCGTGCATACTGTGCGCTTTTTGATGGCCTGAGCGAGGGGTTGTTGCGCCTCTTAGACTCCAACAAAAGATAACTCTATGAGCTCGGATAATAAGCAGTCACTTCGCGGATTAACGCTGGCCGCTATTGGTGTTGTTTACGGGGATATCGGCACCAGTCCGCTGTATACCTTGCGTGAATGTCTCTCCGGACAGTTCGGCTTCGGCGTTGAGCGGGAAGCGGTGTTTGGCTTTTTGTCGCTGATTTTCTGGCTGCTGGTGCTGGTGGTATCACTGAAGTACATCAGTTATGTGATGCGCGCCGACAATGCCGGTGAAGGCGGTATTCTGACACTGATGTCGCTGGCGGGCCGCCATACGGGTGCACGCGCCACGGCAGTGCTGGTGATCATGGGCCTGATTGGCGGCAGCTTCTTCTATGGGGAAGTGGTGATCACGCCGGCCATTTCGGTGATGTCAGCCATTGAAGGTCTGGAGATTGCCGCGCCGTCGCTGGATCCCTTTATTGTGCCGATGTCGATTGCGGTGCTGACGCTGCTGTTTGCGATTCAGAAACATGGTACCGGCATGGTGGGCAAACTCTTCGCGCCGGTGATGCTGGTGTGGTTCCTGGTGCTGGCGATCCTGGGGGTCAGTGGCATCATGAAAAACCCGGAAGTGCTGCATGCGCTGAATCCCGCCTATGCGGTCGAGTTCTTCCTGCACTATAAATCTGTCTCATTCTTCGCGCTTGGCGCGGTGGTACTGGCGATTACCGGGGTTGAAGCGCTGTATGCCGATATGGGTCACTTCGGTAAAGTGCCGATTCGACTGGCCTGGTTCTCGGTGGTGCTGCCGTCGCTGGTCCTGAACTACTTTGGTCAGGGCGCGCTGTTACTCAGCGATCCCAAAGCGATTAAAAACCCCTTCTTCCTGCTGGCGCCGGACTGGGCGCTGATCCCGATGCTGATTCTGGCGACGCTGGCCACGGTGATTGCCTCGCAGGCGGTGATCTCCGGCGTCTTCTCGCTGACGCGTCAGGCGGTGCGACTGGGTTATCTGCCGGGGATGCGTATCATCCACACCTCTGAGCGCGAATCGGGCCAGATCTATATTCCGGTGATTAACTGGGTACTCTACTTCGCCGTGCTGATTGTGATTATCAGCTTTGAGCATTCAAGTAATCTGGCTGCGGCCTACGGTATCGCCGTCACCGGCACCATGGTGCTGACCGCGATGCTCTCCTGTACCGTGGCGGTTAAAAACTGGCACTGGAATAAGCTGGCGGTTGCCGTCATCCTGGTACTGATGCTCTGTATCGATGTGCCGCTGTTTACCGCCAACCTGGTGAAAATCTTCTCCGGTGGCTGGCTGCCGCTCTGTCTCGGCCTGGTGATGTTTATCATTATGACGACGTGGAAAAGCGAACGTTTCCGCCTGCTGCGCCGCATGCACGAGCATGGCAACTCACTGGAGGCGATGATCGCGTCACTGGAGAAATCGCCGCCGGTTCGCGTGCCGGGTACGGCGGTCTATATGTCGCGTGCGCTGAATGTGATTCCGTTTGCCATGCTGCATAACCTCAAACACAACAAAGTGTTGCATGAGCGGGTGGTGCTGCTGACGTTGCGGACAGAAGATGCGCCTTACGTGCACAACGTGCGTCGCGTGACGATTGAGCAGCTGTCGCCCACCTTCTGGCGGGTGGTGGCCAGCTACGGCTGGCGCGAAACGCCAAACGTCGAGGAGATTTTCCACCGCTGCGGGCTGGAAGGGCTCAACTGCCGCATGATGGAGACATCGTTCTTCATGTCGCATGAGTCGCTGATTATCGGCAAACGGCCGTGGTATCTGCGCCTGCGTGGCAAACTCTTCCTGGCGCTGCAGCGCAATGCGCTCCGTGCGCCAGACCAGTTTGAGATCCCGCCAAACCGGGTGATTGAGCTGGGCACCCAGGTCGAGATTTAATCTGCAGCGCCCGCCTTACGGGGCGGGCGCTGACCAGCGCAGCATAACGCATAATCCGCCGCCCGAGCGCTGGCTGAAGCTGACCTGCATCCCGTGCAACTGGGCGATATTGCGGACTATCGATAATCCCAGCCCGCTTCCGCTTTTCTCCTGACCTGGCGGTCGCCAGAAACGTTCACCAAGCCGTTGCAGATCGGCTGCACTCAGACCTTCGCCGTTATCCTCTACCGACAGGCTATTCGCCTGAAGCCGCACATCAACTTCGCTGCCCGCTGGCGTATAGCGAATGGCATTATCCAGCAGATTACGCACCAGCAGTGACAGTAACAGCGGATGCCCCTGAATCTGCGGATCGGCGTCAGCATGCAGCCGCAGCGTGACACCCGTTTTATCCGCCAGCGGCAGCTGTGCAGCCAGCGTCTCCTGGACCGTGCGTTTCAGCGCCACCGTTTCGAAGGCGCTGCGTGCATCATCAGCTTCAACCCGTGAGAGCGTCAGCAGCTGATCCACCAGCCGGGTTGCGCGGATAATGCCGGCATCCAGTTGCTGTAGCGCATGGCTTCGCATCACTTCATCATCCGCAGTCAGCTGGATCACCTCGCTTTGCACCTGCAGCGCCGCCAGCGGACTGCGCAGCTCATGTGCGGCATCAGAGGTAAAGCGCCGTTCACGCTGCATCATTGCGCTGATGCGGCTGAACAGACCATTGAGCGCGACCATCAGCGGTTGCACCTCTTTCGGCACGCGGTCTGCCTGCAGCGGCGTATCATCATCGGGTGCGCGCTGAGCCAGCTGCTGTGCCAGCGTCTTCAGGGGGCGCAGTTCAGACCAGACCAGACCGATCAGCAGCAGCAACATAAAGGGCAGCGCGATCAGCCAGGGCAGCATGCTGGCTTTCATCAGATCCCGCGTCATGTCGTCACGGTATTCGGACTCCTGACCCACCACCACCCGGAACTGCTGGTCGGGCGTAGTCAGCCAGACAAACCGCCAGCGATCGTCATCATTGGTGAGCTGGCCCTCATGAAATCCCTGATACTCCGCCTCAAACGGCAGGTAGCGGCCATTGTCACCATCATTCATCACCTGCCGGCCGTCACGCGTGAAGACGGCAAAGGCCAGGGCGTCGTCATCCTGATCGCCGCGATGGTGGCGCAGTATCTCTTTGGTTTTAGGCAGAGTGGCGTTGTCCAGCGAGGAGAAATCCAGCGTCAGCAGACGCTTTGCCAGCAGCATCTGCTGGGTATCGAAGAGCTCATCAAGGGTTTCACGTGTCTGATGCCAGGCACTCAGGCTGGCGCTGGCCCAGCAGATCCCGAGCAGCAGCACAAAACCGATACCCAGCCGCAGAAACAGGCTCATTGATCGCATTCAGCCGCTCCCAGGGTATAACCGACGCCGTGCAGCGTGCGGATAAACTGGCTGCCCAGTTTTTTACGCAGATGATGAATGTGAACCTCTACCGCATTGCTGGAGACATCGGCGTCCCAGTTGTAGAGCTTCTCTTCCAGCTGGCTGCGTGTCAGCACCCGGTCCGGGTTTCGCATAAACAGTTCCAGCAGCGCCAGTTCACGGCTTTTCAGCGCAATCGCCTCACCTTCGCGCATCACACTATGGCTGCCGGGGATCAGCACCACATTACCGTGCCGGAGTTCGGGCTGCAGCTGGCCATGACGGCGGCGGATCAGCGCCTGTAAGCGAGCAGCCACTTCGGTTAAGGCAAAGGGTTTACACAGATAGTCGTCGGCTCCCAGTTGCAGGCCTTCGACCCGCTGATCGAGCGCATCGCGTGCGGTCAGTATCAGTACCGGTACATCTTTCCCCTGCTGTCGCCACTGCCGCAGAATATCGAGCCCATCCCGCTCGGGCAGTGAGAGATCCAGGATCACCGCATCCCAGGGCGCGGCCTCCAGCGCGTTAAACCCCGTCTCACCAGAGGTAAACCAGTCAACGCTGAAGCCCAGTTTACTCAGCCCCGCCTTGATACCGTCGCCAATTAAACGATCATCTTCAATCAGTAAAATACGCATCACGTCTCCCTGTTCCGATAGCGCTTTATACGAAGCAACTTCCTGCTTGTACAGCTGATTTCGGCGAAAATAGCTTATTTTTGCCTCTTAAGAAGCTGTTAAGAACTTTATGGTCAACTAAGCTCAACAAGACGAACCACATCATGGAAAAGAGGTGACAAAATGAAAAAGCACGCTGCAATTCTGGCCGTCGTAATGCTGGCTTCTGCCCCGGTTTTCGCTGTACAGCAGGGTGGGTTTGTTGATCCCAGTGCGCCAGCCGCACAGACGCAGGCAGCAGCCGGTCAGGGCGGTTTCAGTGCCGATCACACCAGTGTGGTGACCGTAAAGCAGGCTGAAGAGATGAAAGATGACAGCTGGGTCACCGTGCGCGGTAAGCTGGAGAAACAGATCGGCAACGAAGATTATCTGTTCCGCGACCAGACCGGCACCATGAAAGTCGAAATCGACCACAAGCACTGGAACGGCCAGACTATCTCACCTAAAGACAACGTCGAGCTGACGGGTGAACTGGATAAAGATTTCAACAGCATTGAGATGGACGTTAAGCAGGTTAAGAAACTGCCTTAATCCTCTCCTCCGGGGCCGCGCTCGCGGCCCTTTTTTCTGCCCGTTCTCCGACTTAATACAAATTTCTCCCCGCGTGAGCGAAACGTTTCGATAGCGATCACAGATTTCTTCTTTGCTGGTTGAGTTGATGGCGGCTTTTCATACACTCCTGACAGCGAAACGTTTCGCTGTGGAGTGAAAAGATGAAAAAAGGTCGCTTGTTAAACGCTGAACTCTCTCATGTGATTGCCCGCCTGGGACACACGGATACGCTGACGATTGCCGATGCAGGCTTGCCGATTCCGGCCGGACCGCAGCGCATCGATTTAGCGCTCACGCCGGGTACGCCCGATTTTATGCAGGTGGTTAATGCTGTCGCACTGGAGATGCAGGTAGAGAGCGCCCTGATCGCGGAAGAGATTAAGCAGCATAATCCGCAACTTCATAGCGCGCTTGTCGCCGTGCTCGAAGCCTTGCAACAGCACCAGGGGAATATCATCACCATCAGCTACACCAGTCATGAACAATTCAAACAACAAACGCAGCGTAGTCAGGCGGTCATTCGCAGCGGAGAGTGCTCTCCGTTTGCGAATGTCATCCTCAGCGCCGGTGTGACCTTCTGAGGCCGCTATGCAACTTTTACTGCAACTCGACGGCATTGAAAAATCCTTTCCGGGTGTGAAAGCCCTCAAGGGGGCGTCGCTGAATGTCCGGGCAGGACGCGTGATGGCGCTGGTGGGCGAGAACGGCGCAGGCAAGTCCACCATGATGAAAGTGCTGACCGGCATCTATCAATATGATGCCGGTACGCTGCGCTGGCTGGGCAAAGAGACCCGTTTCAGCGGGCCGAAAGCGTCTCAGGAAGCGGGTATTGGCATCATTCATCAGGAACTGAACCTGATCCCTCAATTAACCGTGGCGGAGAATATTTTTCTCGGCCGCGAATATGTCAGCCGTTTTGGCCGTATCCAGTGGCCGCGTATGTATGCCGAAGCCGATGCGCTGCTTAAACGGCTTAATCTGCGCTTCAACAGCCACAAGCTGGTGGGGGATTTGTCGATTGGCGATCAGCAGATGGTCGAAATCGCCAAAGTCCTGAGCTTTGAGTCGCAGGTGATCATCATGGATGAGCCGACCGATGCGCTGACTGATACCGAAACGCTGTCGCTGTTCCGGGTGATCAACGAACTGAAAGCGCAGGGCTGCGGCATCGTCTATATCTCGCATCGCATGAAAGAGATCTTTGAGATCTGCGATGACGTCACGGTGTTCCGCGACGGTCAGTTTATTGCTGAACGCCCGGTCAGCGAACTGACCGAAGAGAGCCTGATCGAAATGATGGTCGGCCGTAAGCTGGAAGATCAATATCCCCATATTGATCAGGCGCCAGGCGACGTGCGGCTGAAAGTGGAAAACGTCAGCGGACCGGGCGTGGATAACGTCAGTTTCAGCCTGCGCAAAGGTGAAATTCTCGGCGTGTCTGGCTTGATGGGCGCGGGCCGTACCGAACTGATGAAGGTGCTTTACGGCGCCCTGCCGCGTCGCGAAGGCACACTGTGGCTCAATGGTCGGGAAGTGGTGACGCGCTCACCGCAGGATGGGCTGGCTAACGGCATCGTCTATATCTCCGAAGATCGTAAGCGCGATGGCCTGGTGCTGGGCATGTCAGTAAAAGAGAACATGTCGCTGACAGCGTTAGGCTATTTCAGTCACGGCAGCGGCACGCTGAAACATGCGGCAGAGCAGCTGGCCGTGGGCGACTTTATCCGGCTGTTTAACGTTAAAACGCCTTCAATGGAGCAGCCCATTGGTCTGCTTTCGGGCGGCAACCAGCAGAAAGTGGCGATTGCCCGCGGGCTGATGACCCGGCCTAACGTACTGATTCTGGATGAACCGACACGCGGTGTGGATGTCGGCGCGAAGAAAGAGATCTATCAACTGATTAACCAGTTTAAAGCCGAAGGGCTGAGCATCATTCTGGTCTCCTCGGAAATGCCGGAAGTGCTGGGCATGAGCGATCGGATTCTGGTGATGCATGAAGGCCGTATCAGCGGCGAATTTACCCGAGAAGAAGCCACTCAGGAGAGCCTGATGGCAGCCGCCGTAGGCAAGCAACACAGCGAGGATTTAGTGGTATGACGACCCAAACTTTACCTGCCAGCCGTCGCTGGTTTAGCAAAAGCTGGCTACTGGAACAGAAGTCGCTGATTGCGCTGATGGTGCTGATCGCCGTGGTGGCCAGCCAGAGCCCGAACTTCTTTACCGTGGCGAACCTGTTCAACATTCTGCAGCAGACCTCGGTTAACGCCATTATGGCGGTCGGGATGACGCTGGTGATCCTGACTTCTGGTATCGACCTCTCTGTAGGATCGCTGCTGGCCCTGACGGGCGCGGTGGGTGCATCGCTGGTGGGTATGGAGGTCAATGCCCTGGTCGCGGTGGCGGCGTCGCTGGCGCTGGGAGCGGCAATCGGTGCCCTGACCGGCACCATTGTGGCGCGCGGCAAAGTGCAGGCGTTTATCGCCACGCTGGTCATGATGCTGCTGCTGCGTGGTGTCACCATGGTCTACACCGATGGCAGTCCGGTAAACACGGGTTTTAATGCCAATGCCGATCTGCTGGGCTGGTTTGGTATCGGTCGTCCGCTGGGTATCCCTGCGCCGGTCTGGCTGATGGCGCTGGTCTTTATTGCTGCCTGGTACATGCTGCAGCACACCCGTCTGGGTCGCTATATCTATGCGCTTGGCGGTAACGAAGCGGCAACGCGTCTCTCCGGCATCAATGTGAATCGCGTCAAAATCATCGTCTATTCACTGAGTGGCATGCTGGCAGCGCTAGCAGGCACCATTGAAGTGGCGCGCCTTTCTTCGGCACAGCCGACAGCGGGTACCGGCTATGAGCTGGATGCGATTGCTGCGGTCGTGCTGGGCGGAACCAGCCTGGCCGGCGGTAAGGGCCGTATTTTCGGCACCCTGATTGGCGCGCTGATCCTCGGCTTCCTGAACAACGGCCTGAACCTGATGGGCGTCTCTTCGTACTACCAGATGATCGTTAAGGCGGTAGTAATCCTGCTGGCGGTGCTGGTAGATAATAAAAGCAGTAAATAACTCTGACCTTACACAGGATGACATGATGAAAAAGTTAACCGCACTGGCCGTGATCCTTGGCGCAACGCTCAGTACCAGCGCTATGGCTAAAGATACTATCGCGCTGGTGGTTTCAACCCTGAATAACCCGTTCTTTGTTTCGCTGAAAGAGGGCGCGCAGAAAGAAGCGGACAAACTGGGCTACAACCTGGTGGTGCTTGATTCACAGAACAACCCGGCGAAAGAGCTGGCTAACGTGCAGGATCTGACGGTTCGCGGCACCAAACTGCTGCTGATCAACCCAACCGACTCTGATGCTGTGGGCAATGCGGTGAAGATGGCTAACCAGGCGAACATCCCGGTTATCACGCTGGATCGCGTTGCGGCACAGGGCACCGTTGTCAGCCACGTCGCCTCCGATAACCGTTTCGGCGGTAAAATGGCCGGCGACTTCATCGCCAAAAAAGTCGGCGAAAACGCCAGAATTATCGAACTGCAGGGCATTGCCGGGACTTCTGCCGCCCGTGAGCGTGGCGAAGGCTTCAAACAGGCCGCTGATGCGCATAAATTCCAGATTCTCGCCAGCCAGCCAGCCGATTTTGACCGTACCAAAGGTCTGAACGTCATGCAGAACCTGCTTCAGGCACACCCGGACGTTCAGGCCGTATTCGCTCAGAACGACGAAATGGCGCTGGGTGCACTGCGTGCGCTGCAGACCGCCGGTAAAACTGGTGTGATCGTCGTTGGTTTTGACGGTACTGCTGATGGCGTTAAAGCGGTAGAAGGTGGCAAACTGTCCGCGACTGTGGCACAGATGCCAGACAAAATTGGCATGATCGGCGTAGATACCGCTGATAAAGTGCTGAAGGGTGAAAAAGTGAAGGCGATCAACCCGGTCGACCTGAAGCTGGTCACTCAATAACTCAAAGAAAAGCAGGGCACTGCGCCACCCTCCTGGTGGCGCACTTATTCCGGACTCCCCTAATGAGCAAAAACGCAAAACTGGCCGTTCTTGGCAGCATTAACGCTGACCACATCCTTAATCTGGCGCACTTTCCTCGTCCCGGTGAAACGGTGATCGGGCAGAATTATCAGATTGCGTTTGGCGGTAAGGGTGCGAATCAGGCTGTCGCCGCCGGTCGTGCTGGTGCCGATATCGCATTTATCGCCTGTGTGGGCGCTGACGACATTGGTGAACGTGTTCGTCAGCAACTGGCCCAGGACAATATTGATACTACGCCGGTCGAAGTGGTCGAGGGTGAGTCAACCGGCGTGGCGATGATTTTCGTCAATGGTGACGGTGAGAACAACATCGGCATCTACTCCGGTGCAAACGCGGCGTTAACACCCGCCTGCGTGACGCGCCATCAGCAGGTTATCGCCGACGCCGATGCACTATTAATGCAGCTGGAATCACCGCTGGAAAGTGTGCTGGCCGCCGCGACGCTTGCCCGACAGCATCAGACGCAGGTTATTCTCAATCCTGCACCCGCCACCCAGCTCTCAGATGAACTGCTGGCGTTGATCGACATTATTACCCCGAATGAAACCGAAGCCGAGAGTCTGACCGGCATTGCGGTCAGCAACGATGAAGATGCCGCCCGCGCTGCGGCAGTACTGCATGCGAAAGGTATCGGCACGGTTCTGATTACTCTGGGTCGCCGCGGTGTCTGGCTGAGCGAGCAGGGAGAAGGTCAGCGTATTACTGGCTTCAGTGTTAAAGCTATCGACACCATCGCGGCGGGCGACACCTTTAATGGCGCCTTTATCACCGCGCGACTGGAGCAGAAAACGATGTATGACGCGGTGCGGTTTGCCCATGCCGCCGCTGCTATCGCCGTTACCCGCTCGGGAGCGCAGCCCTCCGTGCCGTGGCGCGCGGAGATCGATGAATTTTTGCAGCAGCAGGGCTAAGCATTTGAGCACCATGAAAGATGTCGCTCGCCTGGCGGGCGTCTCTACCTCCACTGTCTCGCACGTTATCAATAACAATCGCTTTGTTAGTGAAGGCGTGCGCGAAAAAGTTGAGCAGGCCATCCGCCATCTGAATTACGCCCCCTCTGCGCTGGCGCGCAGTCTGAAAATCAATCAGACGCACACGATTGGTATGCTGCTGACCACCAGTAGTAACCCATTTTATGCCGAAGTGGTGCGGGGTGTGGAGGAGAGCTGCTATCAGCGTGGCTACAGCCTGATTCTCTGTAACACGGCAGGTGATGAACAGCGGATGAACCGCAGCCTGGAAACGCTGATGCAGAAGCGCGTCGACGGTTTATTGATCATGTGTACGGAAAGTCACCTGCCCTCGGCCGACATTCTGAACCGTTATCCCTCTATACCTGCCGTCATGATGGACTGGGCGCCGTTTGAAGGCCGTGGTGACATTATTCAGGATAACGCGCTGCTGGGCGGGGAGCTGGCGACTCAGCATCTTATCGACAGTGGTTATACCCGCATCGCCTGTATCGCCGGTCCACAGGATAAAACCCCGGCTCGTATGCGCCTGGAAGGTTATCGCAACGCCATGACAAAGAGTGGCCTGGCGATTCTGCCCGGCTATGTGGTGAATGGTGACTTTGAATTCCAGGGAGGCTACAACGGGATGGTCGAACTGCTGGCGCTGGAAACGCCGCCGGAAGCGGTTTTCACCAGCAACGATGCCATGGCGGTGGGCGTTTATCACGCACTTTACCAGGCCGGCATGCAGGTTCCGCAGCAGATGGCGGTAATGGGATATGACGATATCGAACTGGCGCGCTATCTCACTCCGCCACTGAGTACCATTCATCAACCGAAAGATGCGCTGGGTGAACTGGCGATAGACACCCTGCTCCATCGTCTCAGCAATCCCGACGCCAGTCAGCAAACGCTGGTGCTGACGCCGGAACTGGTGGTGCGTGGATCGGTTTAGCGCTTTTTCTTTTTTGTCGCGATTACTGATCAGATTACGGCCATCGCCGTTTTTCAGCAGCATAAAGGTCAGCGCCGACAGTACTGTTACCACGCCCATGGTCATAAACGTGGCGTGGAACTGTGAAATGGTGCTGGTTTCAAACTCCTGGTAGAAGCGCAGCACCGCGGCGCTGACGGCCACACCAAAACTGATCGCTAGCTGCTGAGTCACGGCCAGCACGCTGTTACCGCCGCTGGCGTTATCATCATTCAGATCGGCCAGGGTGATGGTATTCATGGCGGTAAACTGCGTAGACATGGCCATGCCGAGAATAAACAGCGGAAGTAAGAGCACAATGATGCTTTCAGCGGGCGACTGCAGAGAGAAGCCGGCGATCAGAATGCCAATAATGGCGGTAATGCCAACCAGCAGGCGGCGGTAACCCAGCCAGCGCAGCAGTTGCGTCACCGTCGACTTCGCCAGTATTGAACCAATGGCGATGGGTGCCATCATGCAGCCCGCGATAATCGCTGAATAGCCAAAGCCGACCTGCAACATGAGCGGCATCAAAAAAGGGCACACAACCGGTGCCAAGACGTGACGCGATGTTGCCACCGATGCCCACTGAGAACGTCCGGGTTTTAAACATCGGCAGATTGATCAGTGGCGAAGGGTGATTTCGGGCATGCACTATATAAAGAAGCAAAAGCACAATCCCGCTGAGTAATATCCCGCCCGCCAGCCAGGCGGAAACAATCCGCTCGCCAAACAGCTCAATCCCAATCGAGATCATCACCAGTCCGGCCCCAAACAGTAAGAAGCCGAAAAAGTCGAAGCGGCGCTTCGGCGTGGTGAAGTCCGGCATATATTTGCGTGCGTAGATAATGCCGAGAATGCCAATCGGGATATTAATCAGGAAAATCCAGTGCCAGGTCGCGTAGGTCACCAGCACGCCGCCCAGCATTGGCCCCAGTATCGGGCCAACTAATCCCGGCATGGTGACAAAGTTGAGCACCGGCAAGAGCTCACTGCGCGGATAGGCGCGTAACAGCGCCAGTCGCGCGACCGGCATCATCATTGCGCCACCGACGCCCTGTATGATGCGCGAGATGACCAGTACCTGGAGTGTGGGAGAAAGTGCACAAGCCAGCGAGCCGAGGGTGAACAGCGAAACGGCAACGATAAATACCTTGCGCGTGCCGTAGCGATCGGCGAGCCAGCCGCTGACCGGAATCAACATAGCGACAGTCAGGGTGTAACTGATGACGGCGGATTGCATGGCCAGAGGAGAACGGTCGAGGCTGGTGGCGATAGCGGGCAGGGCAGTATTCAGTATGGTGGCGTCGAGTGACTGCATGAAAAAGGCCATGGCAGCTATCCATGGCAAACCAGCCATGCTGCGCGCGGATTTTATCATTGAGTATCCTTCCTGGGGTTATCCTGCGAGAAGAAGCAAAATAATAGCACCCGCATTAAGCAACGGCAGGTCTCTTTACAACGTTTAATGGCGATTTTTGTGCGTTATTCCGTCATGAAACGTCTCTTTTTAAGCCGTTCGTTTAAAAAAAGATGCGCTCAGCAAATTAATTCAAAGAAACGCTTGTCAGCCCGCGGAAAC